>NZ_JBNJNF010000003.1:0-32302 GCF_050936215.1 Microbispora sp. CA-102843 | reverse complement strand
CACCCGGGCCGAGCAGGAGGCCGAGCGGGTCCGCCAGGAGGCGGCCGAGCAGGTGCGCCGTGCCGAGGCCGAGGCCGCCGAGCGCGTGCGCGCGGCTGAGGCGGAGCGTGACGCCGCGATCGAGCAGGCCCACCGGCAGGCGGTCGAGCAGGTGACCGCAGCTCAGACGGAGCGTGACGCCGCGATCGAGCAGATGCGGGCCGAGGTGAACCGGGTCCGCCAGGAGGCGGCCGAGCAGGTGCGCCATGCCGAGGCCGAGGCCGCCGAGCGCGTGCGCGCGGCCGAGGCGGAGCGAGACGCCACCGCGGCCGCCGCGCAGGATGCCCGCGAGCAAGCCGCCGCCCGGATCGCGGAGGCCGAGGCGAGGCAGGCCCGCGCCGAGCAGGTCGCCGACGACGCCCGCGCCGAGGTTGAGCGGGTACGGGCCGACGCCGCCGCGCAGCGCGAGCAGCTCGCCGCGGCCCACGCCGATCAGGTGGCCACGCTGCGCGCCCTGGCCGAGCAGGAGAAAGACCGCGCTGTGCGCGCCGAGACAGCCCTCGACGCCGAGCGGGCCGAGCGCATCCGCACCGCCGGCCGACTGGAGACCGCACAGGACGAGCTCACCCGCCTGCGTGCCGGCGACCAGGCCCCGGCCGTCGAGCAGGGCGACGCCCCCAAACGTCGCCGGAAGGAGAGCGAGCGATGAGCGGCCTGTTACCCGACTGGCCCGGATGGGCGTACGCCGCCCTCGTAGCCCTCTGCGTGCCCATGCCCGCGCTGTGCGTCGTGCTCGGCCTGCGGCTGCGGCGGCAGCGGCGCGAGCTGGAGCGGCAGACCGTCGAGCACGCCGAGAACGTGCTCACCTGGGAGAGCGACGCGCACCTCTACCTGCCGTACGTCACCACCTGGCACCGAGGGACCGGGCTGGAATCCGACCGCACCCCCGGGTACTGGCCCGAGGTCGAGGCGAACGCCCGCCGCGAGTCCCTCGGTCCCCGGTACTCCCGCATCGTCGTGTCCCTGCGCGACCAGACCGGCGAGCCGTACGTGACCGACTGGACGTTCGAGCACGGCGAGTTGGTCGACCGCAGCCGCCGCCCGATCCGACCGCGAAAGGACCTCACATCATGACGACCGGCGACCGTTTCCCCGCAGAGCAGTTCGATGCCCGCCGGGCCGAGCTCGCCGCGGCGTACCGCGAGCTGCCGCGCCTGGCCGACTACCTCGCCGACCAGCTCGGCTATGAGGGCGAGGTGATCGGCCTGTACCTCGACACGGCGGCAGGCGTCGTGCACACGATCGCCGAGGACGGCGACGACTACCGGGTGACTGCGCTGCCCGCGCGCGACTGGCTGCTGTCGCTCGACCTCGACCCGGATTTCGCCGACGAGTGGCGCGGCGCGGGCGAGTTCCCCCCGGCCCTGCCGGACGGGCCGCAGCTCCACGTGCCCGCGTCGCTGTTCCTGGGCGAGGCCGACGCCGTGCTCGCGGCCGCCGGGCTGCCCGTCCCGCCGCAGACGCCGCCCGAGGACCTCGGCCAAGCGCAGGGCCTCGCCGCCGCCCTGGCCGAGCTGGTCGAGACCTACCCGACCGACGACCCGACCGCCCCGGCGTACCCGCTCACGCTGACCGACCCGGACAGCGGCCGCGCTCGGACGATCCTGTTGCAGCCCGGGCAGGTCGATTGGCTGGCCCGCCTGGTGCGGGATGAGCTGACCACGTGCCGCGAGGCGCACGTCGGCGGCTCGGGCGCGTGCGGGCACTGCGGCGCCCGGCCCGCCGAGGACGACGACGACGCCGACCGGCGCGGGTGACCCATGATGCCCGCGCAGCCCCCGCCCGACGCGCTGCCGTTCCCCGAGGATCCGTGGGAACAGCTCGACCTCGCCCGGGGCCTCGGCCTGCCCCGGGCCGCCGGGCCCTGGTCGTACGGCTCGGCCGGCCGTACCGCGGCCGCCGTGCCGCCGGCGGTCTGGCGGCTGCTGCTCAACGACACCCGCACCCGCCGCCGCTACGCCGAGAACGTGCACCAGCGCCGCCCCGCCGACTGCTGGTTCTGGCTTGGTGCGATCAGCAGCACCGGGCACGGCAAGATGAGGGCGAGTAACCGGGCCTGTGGCGTCTCCCGCGTTGTAACAGCCCACGTGTACGGCTACCAGCTCGCGCACGGGGCGATAGAGGCGCTGCCGGGTGACGACCCCGTGATTGCGCACCGCTGCGATGAGGCGTCTTGCCAGAATCCGGCGCATTGGCGGCGCGGCACCAGGGCTGAGAACAACACCGAGTACGCCGAGCGGCGCCGGCGACTGTCCGGGCCGCTGGCCGACGTGCGCGGCGCGGCGGGTCGAGCGGTCGCCGTACGCGACGCAATCCTGCGGGCGAGGTCGAGCGGCGCCGACGTCGAGGCCGCCATAGCCGCCGCTCTGGCCGAGGGCCTCGGCGACGCCCCGACCCTGTTCTGACCCCCGCAATAGGCCAACCCATAGCTCGACGCCTGAGCAGCACGCAGCCCCAGACCCGCCCAGGGCCGGGGCTGCTTCGTGTCAGGGGGTCGGGCCGTCAGATCAGCGCGGCCGCGTCTCGGCCGCCCTCGTACGGCGGCAGGACCCGCGCGAGGCCGGCGGCGAGCTCGGCGACCTGCTCGGGCGTGAGCCTCGGCTCGCGGGCGCGTACGTACCGCGGGACATGGCGGGCCCGCAGCAGCGTGAGGCCCTCGTACATGACCGGGTTACGCCAGGACGGCACCCGGGGCCCGTGTACGGCGACCAGGCCGCCGACGTCGACCAGGCCCCCCGTTGCGCGCCTGACCAGCTCGCGCACCGCGGCGTGCTCGTACAGCAGGCCGCGCAAGGCATGGTCGGCCGATCTCGACCCGACCCACAGGCGGCCGCGTACGCCGTGCAGGCGGGTCCGCGGGTGCCAGCGTTTGGAGTCAATCACCCATACCCCGGTCGGCCCGATCACCAAGTGATCAATGTTCGCGCGGCTGCGCGGGATGGCCCGGTCGTGCAGGACCGCGTACCCGGCGCCGAGGCGAGCGAGCAGGCGGGCCGTTGCCCTCTCCCCACGGGCGCCTTTGCGCCAGGGCGCCGCCGGGTGGCGCGTGTAGACCCGCGCCGTGTCCGCCCCAGCGAGCGCCAGGGCCCCGCCGGCGCCGAGCCGCCAGTCGAGCAGGCCGACGACGACGCCGGCGGCCGCAGCGGCGACGCCCCGCACGACCAGGCGCCGGGAACGCCCGAGGGCGAGCTCGGCTCGATAACGGGCGCGGGCCGAGGCACCGGCGGCCGCGAGTGGATCGGACGGTAAGGGCGGCGCAGCGGCGCCGGGCACGTCGAGAGCCATCGCTGACACTCCAGGGGATTGGTCGGGTTGCTCTCGACGGTACGCGGGGCCTCCGGCAGCAATCGAGCGTTTCCCGTTTCCCGATGCCGCAGCCTCAGCGGACGAGATGTTCCCGCCCGGGGCCCGCGCCGTGCACGGGTGTTCCGCCAGGGCAGGCGACCGCACCACCACGGCGGGCCGACCGTGCTCGACCGTTCCGGCGGGCGGTCGAGGTGTTCCGTCCACCGGCGCTCGCGGTGCAGGAGTGTTCCGACCCGGCGGCCGAGCGGTGCACAGGTGTTCCGGGCCGGACCGGGCGCGCGGTCGAGGTGTTCCAGGCGGGCGGCCGACCGGTGCACAACTGTTCCGCGCGGGTGGTCGAGGTGTTCCGGGCCCAAGGCGCGTCGAGCGGGTCGGCGCCGAGGACCGCCAGGCGCGGGCCGCGTCCGCCGGCGGCCGGGTGCGCCTCGACGCCGCAGCGACGGCCACGCGGCGCGATCGACCCGGGCCCGGGCCCGGGTGCGGGTGCTCGGCGAGCTCGTCGGCGGGCCGCCGCAGGCGCCCGGGTGGGCGTGCGGCTCGATGTCGGCGGCGCAAGCCGCCGTAACAGCCGCGGGCGGGCCTGCGCGCCACGGTGCCGCGCCGTACGTGGCCCGGCATGGGGGTGTGGTGCCGCGCGGGCCGGGCGCGCTCGCCTGCGCGCCCTCGGGCCTCGCAGCACGCCGAGGGCATCACGATGAGATGGGATTTCCGAGGGAGAGACCGAGGGGCCCGGGGGGTCGCTGCGGGCCTGCCTGGCGTGCCCGCCGTAACAGTCGCTCGACCGCTGCGCGACCGTGCTGCGCCTCACTAGTGGATCATCAACCAGCGCCCTCGTACATGATCAACCCCCGTCTATCCGTCTCCGTTCCGCTCACCTCTCCTACCTCCTCGCCCTCACTTCTCCGCCTCTCCTCACCGCCAAGTCAGTTCCCCTCTCACCTCCTCTCCCCCTACAATCCGAACAAGCACACCTAGGCATTACAACGTGATGGCCGATTGATCTTGCTCCGCAAGATCGGAAACTCCCGCCCCCGCAAGGCCCGCAGAGAGGACCCCGCCGCCGTGCTGAGCGTCGCCACCGGGTATGACCCGGGCTACCTCACGCGGCAGGTCGCGCCCGGCGCTGAGGGCTATTACCTGTCGGCCGTGGGGGCCGGCGGTGGCGAGCCGCCCGGGCGTTGGACCGGGCGCGGCTGTGCCGAGCTTGGGCTGTCGGGTCTGGTCGACGCGGACGTGATGACCGCGCTGTATCGGGACCTGCGCGACCCGCGTGACCCGGCGGGACAGGCCATCCTTGGGAAGGCCCCGCGGCGGTACAAGAGTGCTGAGCAGATCGCGGCCGAGATGCTCGCGGCTGAGCCGGACGCGACGCCCGAGCGGGTCGAGCAGATCCACGCCGAGGCGGCCCGTAAGGCGCGTAACGCCGTGATGTTCTTCGATGCGACGTTCTCGCCGTCCAAGTCGGTAAGCCTGCTGCACGCCGGGTTTCAGGCGGCCGCGGTCGAGGCCCGCGAGCGGGGTGACCTGGACGCCGCGGCCGAGATGGAGGCCCGGGCCGAGGCCGTGTGGGATGCGGTGCGTTTCGGCAGCTCGGTTGCGCTGGAGTACCTGCAAGACGCCGCCGGCTACACGCGCACCGGGTACCACGGGGCGATCCCGACCGACGAGGCCGGGCGGCCGCTGACCGACCGGGCGACCGGGCGTTTCGAGGACGCGCACGAGTGGATCGTCGCGTCGTTTGACCAGCACACGAGCAGGGCGAACGACCCGCAGTTGCACATCCATAACGCGATCTTGAACAGGGTGAAGTCGCCTGACGGGCAGTACCGAACGATCGACTCTCGGGCCCTGAACAAGGCGAGGCGGGCCGCCGGCGAGCTCGGCGAAAGGGCGATGGAAGCGCAGCTCACGCGGACTTTGGGCGTGCAGTGGCAGACCCGCGCGGACGGGAAGGGCCGCGAGATCGTCGGCATTTCCGACGAGCAGCGCGAGGCGTTCTCGTCGCGGCGGGTGCGTATCCGGCGCGAGGTCGCCGAGCTGGTCGAGGCGTACAAGGCGAAGCACGGGACCGAGCCGAGCAGGCGGGCCGTGTTCCGCATGGCGCAGTTTGTGACGCTCGACTCGCGCGAGGCGAAGTCGCACGGCCCGGCCCCCTCCCGTGAGGCCCTGCTCGCGCGCTGGGAGGCGCAGGCGACGGCATCCGAGGTCGGGGCCCTGTCGGGTATCCCTGAGCGGGTCTGCGGCCGCGTGGACGCCGCCAGGGCCGCCGAGGCCGATGCCCTGGCCGACGCCCGGGCCCGGGACATTCAGCGGGCCGCGCTCGCCGAGCTGGAGAGCGAGCGGGCCGCGTGGAATGAGTTTGACCTGGTGGCGGCTATCGCGCGGCACATCCCCGACGAGTTTTCGACTCTGCCCGCCGAGTCGACCAGGGCGCTTGTGCAGCAGCTCGCCGCCGAGGCCCTCGCCCCCGGCGCGGGCTTGGGGATTCACCGCCTCGACCCGGCGCCGCTGGTGCCGACGCCTGGCGAGTGGATGCGAGAGGGCGGCCGCAGCGTGTACGACGCGGCGGGCCGGGCCCTGTACGCGACTGCGCGGCAGCTACAGACCGAGGAACGCCTGACCAGGGCGGCGGGCGAGGCCGGGGCCCCGGCGACTGAGGCCGAGCGGGCGGCCGAGGTCCTCGGCGGGTCGCCGGTCGTGCTCGCCGCGCTGCTCGACGGCGAGCGGAACAACCTGTCCGCCGGGCCGGAACACCTCGCCCGGGCCGCGGAACACCTTGTCCGCGCGGGGGCCGCTGCGGGGAACAACCCGTCCGCAGGGTCGGAACACCTCGACCGCCCGGCAGCCCTCGCGGGGAACAACACGTCCGGGTGGCGCGACGGACTGCGCGACGACCAGGCGGCCGCCGTGTATGGCGTGCTCACGTCGGGCCGCCGTATTGACGTCCTGGTCGGTCCCGCCGGCGCCGGTAAGTCGAGGGCGATGGGCACGCTGTCGGACCTGTGGGGCGAGCTGATCGGCGGCCGCGTCGTCGGCCTGGCCGTGTCGCAGGCGGCCGCCGAGGTCCTCGCCGGCGAGGGCTGCACCGACACGGCGAACGTCGCACGGTTCCTGACCGAGGCGCGGGCCGGGCGCGCACTGCTGCGCGCGGGTGACCTGGTGGTGATTGACGAGGCGTCAATGATCGCCTCTCGGCAGCTCGCCGAGATCGAGGCCCTCGCCTCGGCCGCCGGGGCAAAGCTGTTGCTGACCGGCGACCCGCAGCAGCTCGGCGCGGTCGGTGACGGCGGCGCAATGACCCTGATCGCCCGCGATCACGGGTACTACCAGCTCACCGAAGTGCAGCGCATGAATGAGGCATGGGAGCGCGAGGCGTCCCTCGGCCTGCGCCGCGGCGACGCGGCCGCGCTGCACGCCTACGACGCCCGCGGCCGCCTGTTGGAGGGCGACGGCGAGCAGATGACCGAGACGGCTTACCGCCGCTGGCTCGCCGACTACCTCGCCGGGAAAGACACGGTCCTCTTGGCGGCGAGCAACGTCGAGGCGCGCGAGCTCGCCGAGCGGGCCCGGGCCGAGCTGGTCGAGCTGGGCCTAGTCGAGGCCGAGGGCGTGCGGGTGCGTGAGGGCCTGACCGCCGGCGTTGGCGACCGGATCATGACCCGGCAGAACACGCGGCGTATCACCGACGACGAGGGCCGCCCGGTCACCAACCGCGACGTATTGAAGATCGACGGTTGGGTGCGGTCGGCCGACCCTGACCACGCCGAGCCGGTTGCCGCGCAGGTGCGCCGCTACCTCGGCCGCGACGAGACCGGCGCCGAGCAGTGGACGGCCCCCTACACGGTTGGCACGCGCTACCTGGCGACACAGGCCGAGCTCGCGTATGCGTCGACTGTGCACGCGGCGCAGGGCCGCACCGTCGACACCACGCACAGCGTGATTCGCCCTGGCGTCGGCCGGAACATGCTCTACGTGATGATGTCGCGGGGCCGGGAAGCGAACTACGCCTACACGGTGACCGACCAGCCCAGCGCCGACATGGACCCGCGCCATGCGGCGGCGCCTGAGCTCGCCGAGGCGCAGCGGCGGGCCGAGCGTGAGGCCGCCGGCGTTCCCTCGGCGGCCGAGGCCGTGCACGCGGCCGCAGGTACGGGCCGGGGCCGGTTCGCGGTCCTGTTGGATGCGCTGGAGACCGACGAGGGCGAACGCGCGGCAACGCAGGTCATGCGTGATGAGCACTTGCTCGCCACGCACACCGCGCACCTTGAGGTGCTATGGACCGACGCGACCCGCGACGCCGCCCGCCGTCTGGTCGACGCCACGCTCGCCGAGGTCCTCACCCCCGACCAGCTCGCCCGCTTCACCGCAGAGAGCGACGAGGGCCCGCGCGGCACGCTGTACCGCCTGGCCCGGGCCGCCGAGCTCGCCGGGCACGACGCCGCCGAGCTGGTGCGCTCGGCTGTCGCTGCGCGGCCCCTCGACGGCGAGGGCGCCGACCGGGCCGAGTCGATAGCGAAGGTCCTGCACTACCGGATCAAGCGGCAGCTTGGGACCGACGCACCGGCCCCCGTGCCTGCCGTCTCGTACGCCGACCGCACGCCGCAGGCCGACCCGGCGCACCCGGCGGCCGAGCTGCTCGACCACGCCCGCCAGGTCGCCGCCCTCATGGATGACCGGCGGCGCGAGCTCGGTACGCAGGTCGCAGAGCAGCCGCCCGCGTGGGCTGTGGCGGCCCTCGGGCCCGTGCCCGCCGACCCGATCGAGCGGGCCGAGTGGGAGCACCGTGCGGGCGTCGTCGCGTCGTACCGCGAGGCGCAGGGCTTCCGCGATGAGGCCCGGCCTATTGGGCACTGCCCGAACACGCCCGAGGCCCGGGCGACGTGGAACGCCGCGTACGACGCGCTCGGCAGGCCCGAGGACATGCGCGACGTGTACGCGATGAACACGGGCGAGCTCGGGCGGATCGTGCACAACTTCTCGCGTAAAGAGGCGCACGCGCCCGTGCCTGTCGCCGACGAGTTGCGCGCGGTGTCGCAGGCCGAGGTCGAGGCCCGGACACGGATGGAGCTCGCCCGGCGGCAGGCCGCGGCCGAGACCGACGCGCAGCGGCGGGCCGAGCTGCTCGACCAGGCGGCGCAGTATGCGGGCCTGGTCGAGGCCCTCACCTCCGAGCGCGTCACGTTCGAGCTGCTGCACGGCGAGCGTGAGAGGTACGTCGAGAGCACTGCGGCCGAGCGGGAACGGGTCGCCATCGCCAGGGCGATCGTGCTGGAGCGTGAGCCCGACGCCATGCTGCCGGACTGCGTAACGCCGGACCTGGCCCCCGCGGTCGCGCTCGACGCGCCGCTGCGGGCCGAGCAGGACCGCCAGGAGGCCGAGGCCGAGCGCGAGGCGGCCGACGTCGAGACGCCCGAGCGGGGCGAGGCTGACCAGCCGCAGGCCGTCGCCGAGCCGCCGGCGCGTGAGGCCGACGTGCCCGAGGGACAGTTCGCCCTCGACCTCGGCGACGTCGACCAGGCCCGCGAGCGTGACGAGGCGGCCGAGCTGCGGCGGCGCCGCGAGGCGGCCGAGCGTGAGGAGATGGAGGCGGTGGCCGCCGAGCTGGAGGCCGAGCAGCAGGCCCGGGCCGAGGCCCGCGAGCGTGAGGCGGACCTCGCACAGGCAGAACTCGACCTCGGCCTGACCGTGATCGGCGAGGACGGGCACCGGGCCCGCGGCGGCTTGCTCCCCCTGACCGCCCGGGCGATCGTGTCCGCGGCGCAGGCCATGCGCAAGGCAGAGCAGGAACGGGCGCGGGAAGCCGAGGACCGCGACGAGTACGAGCTCGACGTCGAGATGCGGGCCGCAGCCGTGCGGCAGGGCCCGCAGCGGCGCCGCGAAGACGAGCAGGCCCGCAGCATCGACCTTGACGACGACGGACCCGAAAGGACCCTGGTATGAGCGGCGAGGACGGAAGACAACAGCCGCCGGCGCAGTCGTCGGCGGGGTGCGTGTCCTGGTGTGAGCTGAAAGACGAGCCGCACCCGGTCTGCACTCGCGTGTTCCTGCGCGGGGACGGGCCGTCTCGACCCGTCGTCGTGATGATTGCCGAGCCTGACCGGCCCTGGCCGCTTGTCGCCGTCACCGGGCGCGACCAGATATGGGTTCTTCTCGATCTACCGACCGCGCAGGGCGTCGCAACGATGCTCGCGTACTTGGCCCCATCGACCCGTACGGCCGCGGTCGCGCAGGCCCTACAGCGGGCCGCGTCCGTAGGGTTCCCGCCGCTCGGATATCCCGAGTACGGGCCTGTGGAGGGCGCGCACAACCCTTGGAAGGCAGGCGAGCGGCTCGGCGAGCTGCTCGACGGAGACCCGCCAGCGGGCGCGTAGGCCACACGAAAGGGCCCCGGACACCTCGCGCGGTGTCTCCGGGGCCCTTTGCTGTGCGGTCGGCCGTCAGTAGGCCCGTGGGGGCCCGGCGGCGGCCGCCGCGGTCGAGCGGCCCGCAGTGGTGATGTCGCCGGCGAACGTGATGTGCCCGCACTCGCGGAACACGGCAGGCAGGCGGCCGAGGGCACCGGGCAACAGGCGGTCGTGCCAATCGGCGATCTCGCGCAGCTTGGCGTCGCCGTCCGCGTAGGCGTTCCACCACATCACGAACAGTGTCCACAGTTCATTACATGCGGCGTTGTGCTTCGGCCAGCAGGGCGGCACCTGGTCGTGCCCGGGCCCGGCAGGCTTGACCGCCCCACTCGGCCACAGGGCCCGCAGATAGGGCCCGTACTGCGGGTTGAGCACCGTCTCGACCCACGCGGCGAGATCCTCGCGGTGCGAGCTCTGCTCGGCGGGCAGCGTGACCAGCGCAGCCCACGGCCGGCGATGCGAGGCCCGCGGGTCGTCAGGGTCGGCGGCGCGGGCCGGGCCGCTGGTCGAGGCGATCAGGTCGGCGACGCGCTGCACCAAGTCGGTAACCAGCGTGTCAACGCCGTCGAGCCTGGTAAGGCGGGCCCCCTGGTCGGTCGCCGTGCGCTCGACGGCCGCCAGGCGGTCGGCGAGCTGCTGCACGTCGGCCCGTACGTTGGCGATCTCGACCAGGGCCGGGCCGAGTACCCCTTTCGGCTGGTCAGTCATGGGTGTGTGTCTCCTGTGCGTCGAGATGGGGACGGGGCCCGCCCCCTGCGGGCCCCGCTGGTCGGGTCACAGCAGGTCGTTAAGCGACCAGGAACCGCGCGGCCGCTCGCCGCCAGCGGCGGGCGGCTGCTCGACGTCCTGCTCGGGCGGCGGGGCCTGGCCGTCGAGGTCGGCCCGCGCTGCGGGCTGCTGCGGCTGCGTCTCGTACGGTCGCCGCCGGCGGGCCCTGCGCTCGGCGAGTTCGTCGTGCGGCGCGGGCTGCTGGGGCTGTGGAGCCCGTTGCGGTGCCGGGGCCTCGGGCATGTGGCCGTACGGGGCAGCTGGGTACGGCCGCCGCTGCTCGACCTGCTGCGGTGCGCGGTCGAGCTGGTCGACGTCGGCCGAGTACCAGTCGAGCCCGGCCCGCCGCGGTGCGGCAACAGGCAGGCGAGGGCGGCCGCCACGCGGCGGAAGTTCGGGCCGCATCCCAAGGCGCTGGGCCCGCTTGACGTCGGCCCGCTTCCACACCCTCTCCAGGCGGACGATCACCGGGCGGGCGTTGTCCATGAGGACCAGGGCGTGACCGTCAGGCAGCCGCCGCACCTGGTCGGGCGGCATCACGTCGACCATCTCGCGCACCGGCCGCGGACGACCCTCGCGGTCGGTGTAACCGCTGTCTCGGACGACTATCTTCGTGCGGCCGCACAGGGCCGTGATCCGGGTGAGTAGCTCGCGCTCACTGCACCCGGACACGATGACCTTGCACGTCGCGGTCTGCCACAGGGCATCAGCCCCGTTGACGCCCCACCGCTCGACTATCTGGCCCCACGCCTGCGTGTAGATCGACAGGCGGATACCCGACCCGGCGGCGTAGCTCGCCCACGTGGGCAGGGGGATGGGCGTGACGTTGGCGACCTCGTCCAGCTCCATCGACAGCGGCGGGTCGAGCAGGCCCGCCGGCGACCGGCTGCCGAGCCGCACGGCCTCGTGCTTGATCTCAGCGACCAGGGCGGCGAGCAGCGGCGGCACCGGAGAACCGGCCTCGGCCGAGGCGACCAGGTAAAGCGTGTCCGCCTCGCTCCGCAGGAAATCGCCGATCACGAACTCGCGGTCGCCGGGCTGCGGCATGACGGCGGCGGCGATCTCGGCCGACGTCATGAACCGCAGCACGTTGCGACAGGTGAGCTCTACCGACTGCCTGGTCTTGTCCGGCAGGGCCCGAAACCGGGCGATGGTCTGCGCGGCCTGCGGGTCCGCGTAGGGCATGCGGGTGAGGATCTCGACCGGCGCGGGCGCGTCGTTGGTGAGCCACCCGTACACCGCGGCGAGCGTGCCGCCCTCGACCAGTCCCGCCGCGTGCATGAGCGACGACAGCACTTGTACGGCCTGGTCGTTCCAGAACGTCGCGTCGGACAGCCCGCCGTGCGCGACGGCCTCGACCATGTGCCCGGCCCGGCGAATGGCCGTGTCCATGTCGTGGCAGCCCAGCACAGGGTTCCATCGGAACGTGCTGCCGTACTCGCCGACGCCCTCGGGGTTGAACACGTGCAGCTCGCCGCGCAGGCCGCGCAGGGCCGCCGTGTTGGCGATCAGGTCGCCCCTGATCGAGGTGGCGACGACCGGGCCGGGCGCGTCGAGGATCCGGCCCGCGGCGATCGAGCTCTTACCCTTCTGCGGCGGGGCGATCGTGATCGTGATATCGCTCGGCTTGGCGTAGATGCGCCACCTGTGGACCCACCCGGGGCCCCACCCGAGGAACGTCGCGTATCGCCGCCACGTGCCCGGCCCGTACAGGTCGGCCCGGCGCAGGCTCGGCCGCTTGTGGCGGGCGTCCCTGCGGGCCCGTGGGAGGCCGTAGCGGCGCCACATGTCCCACCGGGTAGCGAACCCCGGGCCCGGGTGGCGGCGCCACCGCACGCGCAGCCAGACGCGCATCTGCGGGTCACGCATGAGGCGATGCAGACGCCCGAGGGCGGCCGCTGCGGTGACGCCGGCGACGACGACCGCGATCAGCAGCAGCACGACGCCGAGGGGCAGGCCCCCCGCCTCGTCGGCGAGGGGCGCGGACAGATATGTCATGGGGTGCACGGTCAGACCTCCTCAGCGTCGGCGGGGGCCGACGGGTCGGCGATGTGCTCGGTCAGTGTGCGGCGTACGGCCCGCTCGGTCAGGCCGAACCGCTGGGCCCACCCGCGGATCAGGTCGGCGTGTGCGTCGCGGTCGAGGATGCGCGGGTCCCCGGTGAGGCGCATCGCCTCGGCGGCCGCCCGCACCTTTGCCGAGCCCGGCGCGTAGGTGAACAGAAGGTCAAACTGTGTGCGGGCCGCGTCGAGTTCCTCGCGGAGGGCCCGGGCGTGCTGCTCGGCCGAGGTTGCACGGTGGGCGGCTGCGTCGGCCTGGTCGCCGCGGGCGCGGGCCTGCGCGAGCTGCCGCCGCAGGTCGTCGGCCTGCCGTTCGAGGTCGGCGATCCGCTCGGCCTGCGCGCTCTGGTCGCCGGCGGTCTGCTCGATCAGGGCCCGGCGTCGGGCCTCGGCCGCCTGCTCGACCTCGCGCACCTGGCGGGCCGCGTCCTCGCGGGCCTGCTCGATCTCGTCGGCCGCCTCGGCACGTACCCGGGCCGTCTCAGCGGCCGCCCGGTCGAGGGCCTCGCGCATCTGCGCCTTGACCTGCTCGACCTCGCGCCCGGCGCGGGCCTCGATCTCACGGACCTCTTCGGCGGCGACCTGCTGCACCTGTACGGCGTTCGCGTTGGCGTTCGCCGCCTCGGCGGCCGCCTGCTCGGCGCGCATGCTGGCCAGGGACCGCCCGGGCGCGACCGGGGCCGTGTCGAGCACCCATCCCCGGAGGTGACCAAAGGTGCTGCGGGGGTCGAACGCGAGGCGGACGAACCACAGCAGCAGCCGGAGCAGGGCGACAAGCAGGCCGAGAACGAACCGTACGGCGGTCGTCAGGATGGGTGCCTCATCGTCCTGTATGCCGCGCTTGCCGAGGACGTAGCGGCGTAGCTCGACCAGGCCGGATTCGAGCATCCACGCCATGGCGACGGGCGCGATGACGGCGACGAGGATGCCCTCGATTGTGCGTGGTGCGTAGAGGACCTGGGCACCGAGCGACAGGGCGAAGAACAGCAGCACGCCCGCCCGGGCGCGGAAACTGCTCTGCCCCCGCAGGGCGGCGACGAGGGCGACCAGCGCCATAGCGACCCACCCGAGGTCGGGCAGCGCGGCGATGATGAACGCCCGCAGGCGGTCGGCCTCGGTCACCACTTCGCCCGTGTGGTTATGGGCGAGGGCGAACAGCCGTTGCGCCTCGTACCCGACGATGCCAGCGCCGACGAAGCCCACGAACACGAGCACGAACGCCAGGGCAAGCAGGCGGCCCGGCAGGCGCTCACCCTTGGGCTTTCCGCCCTTGTTCGCCAGGTCGAGCGGGTACACCCGGTACTCGCGGGCCGGGGCCTCGTCTGTGGCCGCCTGCCCATTGATGGGGGGCAACTCGCCATGATCGCGGCGCCACCCTAGGCTGATGAATGACACGGTAAGGGTCTCCTTACTGGTGTTGGGCCCGGGCGGCGGCTGTGTTCCGTGGAAAGTTCATGTGCCGTCGTCCGGGTGTCATTGCTGGTCAGATGAGGCCGCTCGGCCCATGCCGCTCGACGTACTCCTCAAGCGCTCTCCGGAGGATCGTCTGACCGTCGATCCCCTGGTATGCGGCGACGACCTTCACGCGTCGCCGTAGCGAAGCGGGGATGCGCCCGCCGAACTGCACGAGCGGATCGTCGGTAGCCGGCGGCGCCTGCGCTTCCGCCGTGGCAGCCGTCATTTCTGCCCCTTTCTCCTCCGGGCGGCTGTCCTGGCCGCCCTGGTCCGTTGCGCCCACGTATCGCGCCTCCCTCGCCTTGTGCTCGGTCTCCTCCGCACCCTACGGGAAGCAGCTCAACAGTCATACCACGATTGATCGTTTGGAATCAATAAAAGCAATCTCAGTTTGTTTGTTGACAACCAATCTGAGTCGGGTCACAGTGAAGACATGCCGACCGAACAGCGAAGCCGCTCGAACAACTTCGGCCGATACGGCATCGAGGTGAACGAGTTCGCCGACGCGCTGGCCGAGGCGATGCGCGAGGGCGGCGCCAGCGACCAGGAGATCCGAGAGGCCATCGTCGCGGTCCACGTCGACGAGGCCATGCCGGACGACGGCACCTGGTCCGTCATTAGACACGAGCCCTGACGGACCACCTGCCCGAGATCTCAAAAATCAAGGAGCCACACGTGACCGAGGACACCGACGAGACCGAGGCCGACAACGGCGAGTACTGCTGGGTCTGCGGCGAAGAAGGACACCTCGCCGGCGCGGGCTGCGCCCGCCGAGCCGGGATGTGGTGACTGACCAGGACCGCTGATCCCTGACTCCCGCCCGTACTCCCGGGTGGGTCTCTACGGGCAACCCCGCCCGCAGAAACGACAAAGCCCCGCGGCGCCACCCGACCAAGAGCCGCGCCGCAGGGCCCTCAACAAGTGAGGAGTTCCAGCATGGCACAGGAGCGCATCTACAGCCCCCCGCCCTCCAACCAGGGCGAGCCGCAGAGCGTCCGCGACGCCTACGACGCGCAGCTCGCCGCCGAGCGGCAGGCCCGTCAGGCGCAGCAGCAGGCCGGTAACCAGTGAGCCGGGGCGAGCTCCAGGAGTACGCGCAGAACCTCATCGCGTACGCCGAGACCAGGCAAACCCAGCAGGGCAAGCCCAAGCCGAGCGCGAGCAGCGCGCCGGCCCCCCTGACCCTCGTACGGCCGAGCAAGCGCTGACGTCGTACGAGCTCGCCCGGGCCCTCACCCGGGCGACTCCCCGGGGCAGCCGCCCCACCATCACAAGCCCCCGCGGCACACCCGACCAAGAGCCACGCCGCCGGGGCCTCGACAAGTGAGGAGATCCGCCATGTCGCAGTGGCCCGAAGGCGCCAACGACGTGAAGACCAAACCACAGCCGCAGACGCCCGAGCCGCCCTCCTCCCGGTGGCCCAAGGGCAAGGGCACCAGCGGCGACGACAACGTCACGAGCGGCGGGAAGTGAGTAACGCCGCGCTGACCTGACCGACCGGGCCCCCTCGACCACCTCGGGCGAGGGGGCCCCTGCCTGAGAGGACACCGACCGTGCCGACCGCCGAGCAGGGCCCCGCCGAGCAGCAGCTCGCCGCCGTGCCTGTGCTGCCCGGTATCGAGGACCTCGGCCCCGTACGGCCCCCACAGGACCCGCGCCCGGCCCCGCGCCGCCGCGCCCGGCCCGAGCCACTGCCCGAGCTGCTGTGGGCGGGCCTGACGGCCCTGCCCGGCATGGAACACCTGGGCCCCTCCCCTCGGGCCCCGCAGCGGCTACAGCGGCGCCGCGTGGCCGGATGGAAGGCCCCGCGCGGGGCCGTGATCGTGGACCGCACGACCGCCTACGGCAACCCCTGGCGAATCGCCGGCGACGACCGCCGCGGGTGGCGGGTGTTCCGCCTGGTCGACGGGGCCGAGACCGGCCTCACTCTCTGCACGAGTGAGGCCGAGGCCCGCGCCCTGGCCGTCGACCGCTACCGCGCGTACCTCACCGACGAGCGGCCCGACCTGATCGAGCGGGCCCGAACCGAGCTCGCCGGGTGCGACCTGCTGTGCCCATGCCGCCCGGGCGCGGCCTGCCATGCCGACGTGCTGCTCGACGCCGCCGCCGGCCGACCCATCACCCCCCGACGACGAGAGGACCTCGCGTCATGACGACGACTCCCGCACGCGCGGGCCGAGCGGTTGAGCTGCTCGCCCGCGCTGACGAGCTCGACCGCGACGCCCGTAACTTCAACCTGCTGACCGGCGAGCGTGAGCGGGCCGCGGCCCGTGCCGGGCGGGCCGCCGTGCTCGCCATCGGTCACGCCCTGGTCGCGGCTCTGCCCGACGAGACAGCCGACGCCCTGGCCGTCGAGCGTGACGCCGCCCGTACCGAGCTCGGCCGCGTCGACCAGAAAGCGGGCGTTGCCCTCAGCGCGGCGGGCCTGCTGCTGTCGGCCGTTGCCGCTGTGGCCGCTCTCGGCCGCCCCCACCTGGCCACGGTCGGCATGCTCGGCCTGTGGGGCGCCCTGGCGATTCTCGCGGCCTCCTGCGCCGTGCTGTTGCTGGTCATCAGGCCCTCACTCCCCCGCCCCGGTGCCGGTACCGGCGTCATGGCCTACGCCACGCAGGACGGGCCCGCCGCCGTGCTCGCCGCCCTCGACGGCCCGGCTCGGGAACGCCTGGCGGCCGACCTTCACCAGCTCGCCGCCATCGCCCGCACCAAGTACCGCCGCCTGCGCCTCGGCATCGACCTCATGCTCGCCGCCCTGGCCCTGCTCGCCATCGCCGTGCCGCTCGGCGCCTGACTCCCCCACCAGAAGGAACCGACCCCGCCATGACCAGCACAGCAGCGCGCCGAGCCCTGACCGCGCCCGAGATCCTCGCCGCCGAGGAGACGACGCCGCATTTCGTGATCGTGTCCTTCGGCTACCGGCACGGCATCCCGCCCCGGGCCGACGTCACGCTCGACCTGCGGCGGCGGCTGCGCAACCCCGCCGATGACAAGGCCCTGCGGCAGATGACCGGGCACGACGCCGCAGTGCGGCGGCACGTGCTCGCCGCCACCCGGGGCAGTATGCGCCTGGTGCTCAACGCCGCGCGGCTGCTCGCCGCCCTGCGGGCCGACACCGCGGCGCAGCCCGAACCGGTCGTCGCCGCCTACGGCTGCGCCGGCGGCCGTCACCGGTCGGTCGTGCTCGCCGAGTCAACCGCTCGCCGCCTGCGCGTCCTCGGCTACCGCGTCGAGGTGGAGCACCGCGACGTACACCGGCCGGTCATCACCGGCTGACCGCCGCCAGAATGACCCGAGGGCCCCGCACTGGCACGTGCGGGGCCCTCGGCATGTCTGACCGTCCTACCTGCTGCGCGCCCGCTTGCGACCGAGGTGGGCCTCGACAGCAACCGAGATCAGCTCGCTACGCGATCGGGCCCCGTGTCGCTCGACCAGGCCGTCGAGCACGGCGAGTTCCCCCTCGGTCGCTTGGATCGACCAGAGCTGACGCCGCCCGTCCTGCGCTGCCGCCGCCCGCTGGTTACGGGTGCGCCGGGCCGGAAACATGCTGTCGGCGGCAGGGGCCGGGCCGAGCCGCCGCTCGGCGACCAGCTCGCCGAGCCGCTCGCGCACCGCGTCGAGCGCGGCGTACGCGATCTCGGCATTCGTGCGGCGGCTGCGGCGGCGCACCTGCTCGGCGGCCCTCACGATGTCGGGCAGGACGTAGACGCTGACCTGATACGTCGGCTCGGGTGCGAGATCGGCCGACGCCGGGGCCGTCGAGGTCCTCGCGGCCGCGGTCGGCTGCGTCTGCTCGACGGCCTGGCCCTGATCCACGTCGACCGCCGGGCCCGCCGGAGGGGCCGACACCGGGGCCGGTACGGCGGCCGCAGTCGACGTGGGCTGCTGCTCGCCGCGGCGCGGCAGCTTCCCCGCCAAGCCCGCCGCCCCCGGCGTCGAGCCGAACACCTGCCCGAGCGCGCCCGGCTGCCTCATGTTCGGCTCACTCACCGGTCGCCCCCTGGACCTCGGCGGCCGCCAGCCGGTCGAGGACCTCGGCCGCCAGGCGTCGATAGTCCTCAGCAACGTTGCTCGCGGTCGGCGGAATACGGCCCTGCACCCGCTCACCACGGCGCAGCGACTCCCACCATGCCGGTTGACTCGCGGCGTCGCTCTCCAGCTCATGCGCCACGCGGCCGCGGGCCCGGCTTTGGTTGGCGATCCGCTCACTATGGCCGATCATCGCGGTCAGCATGGGCGACGACGGCAACCCGAACGCCGCCTCGACCTGCTCGCGCACGCTCGCGTGAATCGCCCGCGCAGTGCGTGAGGTGCCGAACAGCACGACGCCCAGCAGCCCGAGAGGCGCATTCACCCGCCGGGCCACGGTGAACCGTTCGGCGAGTAGCTGCATGCCGACCAGGCCGCCGGCGTCGGTGCGGGTCGGCATCAGCAACCACCGCGCGGCGCCGAGCGCCAAGTCGATCAGCAGCGTGTTTTCCGGCGGCGTGTCGATCAGCACCAGGTCATAAGCACTGGCGACCGGCGCGAGGACCCGGGCCAGGGCCCTTTGCCAGGCCGCGCCCTCAGTCTGCACGCGCCCGGTCATGACGGCGGTCAGGTCATGGAGCCTGACGCCGCCGGGTACAACGTGCAGGCCGGGCCGCCCGGGCGCCTCGACCGGCTGTAGCGGCTGCCCGGCGATAAGCGCCATGAGCAGCCCGGAGCCCTGGTCGTCTATCGCCGTCCCGCGATATCCGAGGTCGTCGGAGAGATTGGCCTGCCGGTTGAGGTCAACCGCCAGCACCCGATAGCCGGCGGCGGCGTACAGCGCCGCCAGGTTCGCCGTGATCGAAGTCTTACCGACGCCACCTTTGTCGTTAGCAATGGCGAGCACGCGGTCGAGGCCGGGCAGATCGACACCGGGTACGGCAGCGGCGGCAGCCGCGAGCGCGCCCTGTGGGGGATGCGTCATGGATAGGTCTTTCTGTGGCTGTCTCAGGTGTGCCGAGTGTGGCATGCGAGCGGCCGCCACGCCGAGACCCCCCCGCCCTGCGCGACCAACGGCCCGACCGAGGAAGCCCGTCAGCGCGCTGTCTAGCGTTTGGTCTATCGCTCGCCCTATCGGTCTATCGCTCACCCGCCCCAGGGGGCGCGCAGGTAATCCCGCCCCCGATTGCCTGCCCGGCCTGGTCCCACGTGCGCGGCCGCCGTCGCCGCTGACCTCGGCAAGCCGCCCGCCGGCACCCGTCCAGGCAGGCCCAAGACCGCCGAACAGCGCGGGCCCAGAAGCGGCCCGAGTCGTGCCCGCCTGACGGCGGGCCTGTAAGGACTCTCTTCCTCCCCTCCCGGGTGGCCGTCGAACGTAGCCGGCACTCGTCACGGATCAAGGGCGCCTCCGGCGTCGCTACGCGATCGGCTACGCCGCCCCTTGACCCGTTCCTCGCTGCTCGGCTCCTTTCTCCTTTTCGCCACCCGGGAGGGGGAAAGGGGGGACACCCCACACCGCCCCGCGTCTCCCCGGCGCGCATCCCCTCGTCGCCGCCAGGCCATAACCCGCAGCCATCAGGAGGTAACCGCCGTGACCGTTCTTGTGCGCGTTGACACGCCCTGGCAGGACTACGCCGCCGTAGTGGAGGCCGCCCGCCTGCTCGGCGACGTCACGCCCGTACTGCACACGCTTTGGGACTGCTCGGCCGAGCTGGTGTGCGCGATCAGCGACGAGCGCGACACCGCGGCCGCTCACCGCGTGGCCCTGGCCGCTCTGGCACAGGCCCGCACCTACACGCCCGCCTGCGTCGCCCGGGCCGGTACGGCGGCCCTCGTGATCGAGCAGGCCGCGGCCGCCGGCGACTGCTCGGCCCTGCTGTGCGAGGCCGGTTACCTGTGGCGAGAGGTGGAGGAGTCAGCGAAAGCCGCCGGCGACCTCGACACCCTCGCCCGCCTGGCCCTGGCCGTCCTGGCAGAGGTCAGCACCTACGCCCCCGCGCAGTCCGTACCCGTCGCCGGCGACCTGGAGTTCTGACATGGACGCCGTTTGGTGCCCGTGCGGCTCGCCCAACACGCAGCCCAACGCCACAGCAACCGCCGTCGACTGCCTCGACTGCGGCGAAACGATCACCATTGGAGGGATCACCCGATGAGCACCATGCACCTGACCGGCAACCTCACCGACGCGCCCGAGATCACGTTCACAGGCAACGGCACCGCACGGGCCCGGTTCCGCCTCGCCTCGACCGAGCGTCGGTACGACGCGCAGCGCAGCGAGTGGGTCGACGGCGACACCCTGTTCATGACTTGTACGGCCTGGCGGAACGTGGCCGAGGACATCGCCGAGGCCGACCTCACCCGCGGGGCCCGCGTCATGGTGACGGGCCGACTCAAGTTCCGGCAGTGGGAGACCGACACCGGCGAGCGCCGCCAGGGGTACGAGCTCACCGTCGAGGAGATCGGGCGTTCGTTACGCGGCACGGCCCGCCGGCGCACCGCGGCGGCCGCTGCGGCGACCAGCTCGACCGGCGGCGGGTGGCCGAGCGGCGCCGACGATTCCGAGCCGCCGTTCTGACGTGACCAGCCGCCGGCGGCGACGTCGAGGGCCCGGGCGCACTGCTCGGGCCCTTTCGCACGGTCGCACCCCACCTGACGGAGGTGACCCCGAAGAGCACGAGATCGAGCTGCACGAGGCGGCCGCGGCCGCCGTGCGCGAGTAGCTCGACCGCCGGCAGCCCCGACCGGCCCCCGCTCCACATGAAAGAGCCCGGCCGGGATTCCGGCCGGGCGGCCCCTCCGATGAGAGAGACACTTATTGTAGCGAATCAATAGCGGAGGGTCACATTACTTTCCCTTGCATGAAGCAGGCGAGGGGGCCTGCCGTCTTTCGTAGGGTGCTGCTATGCCACGAACCCCCTCCGATCCCCACCCCGGGGTGACCTACGAGGAAGAGCACATCGTCACGGTCATGTGGGAGCCGGACTGCGACTGCGAAGACCCGGAATGTGATCCCGAGACCAACGGTGAGTGGATGGCCGCTTGCGGAGACGGCGACTTCCTCGTCATGGCCCCAGACGACCGCCATGCCGAGCTGTGGGAACTGGCCGAGCAGCACGAGCGGGATCCGAGCGTCGGCGTGGGCATGGACCGACTTCCGGACAGATAGCCTTTTGTCCGTTTTGCCGGGTTGGAAATTACCCCCGAGAAGCGCTGTTCCCACAAGTTACGTACCAGTAAGTATGTCTCGAAGATCGTTCGCCGTGGAGAGGCGCACATAGCCCGTTCGAACTATTTTCGAGAACGAACTTCCGAGAAACCCCGGAAATTTCGGCACTTGGTCGTGATGTCGTCCGAAAGGGCCGTCAGTGTGCGGTTACGTGGCGGTGTGAACGTGTACCGTGATTCCTGCCTCACTTCGCCAGGCTTCTCGGTCGCCTTCCGCGGTCGACCGAAGGGCGGCGCGGTCGGCCAAGAATTCCCCCAAGGAGTTCCCCCTGGTCGCCGCTCACCCCTCACCCCGAGGGGATGGTGAAGAGGGAGGCACCGCTATGCCTCGTCGGCGCCACAAGCGTCCCGAGCAGAGCAGCCCGAACACCGTGTCACAGCGCTGGCAGATCCTTCAGGCCGCCGCGGCCGTCGGACGCTTCGTTATCGAGGGAGTCCGTGTACTGGCCGACGGGGAACTGATGGCGAAGCTCGGCGACGTGATCCGTGGGTTGCTCGATGGCGGCGGCCCCGGCGCCTGACCCCTCAACAGGGGGCCGGTCACCGGAGCCACGCGCACCAAATGCACTACCTCGCAGTACCGGAAGCCCTTCGTGCCGCCCAGGACGCCCATCCTTGGCACGGGGGGCTTCCTCTTTCCTACGACTGTGCTGCGGCCAGACGCTAGATGGATGCACCTTGGCAGCGAGCCAAGTAAACCCTGCTCGTGTGCGGTAATCAAGTCAAAACGGGCATTCGGTCCCATGGATGGCTACCTGTAACCAATGGGTGCATGGTTCCCCTGAGGGTACTTAAGGGCACTTGGGGGTACTTCAAGTGCCTTGAGGTGCCTTCCTGTGTGTTCTTCGTTGTTCAGCAGGATATCGACCGTCCGAGACGTGTTTGTGCATTTTCGTGATTGGGGTGTACCGCTGGCGGTGCACACCGGCTGGACCCCCTTCGCAATGTCGCTGGTGCTCTTTACCGTGAGCAGCATGAGCCGTCATAACCCGAAGAAGGACAAGAGTGCGCGCCGCCGGCGACCTGATCCCCGGCCCGGCGGGACCCTGCGGTCCGCCCGCATGAACTTCGAGGACGTGGTCGCCGGGATGCTCAAAGCTCCCCCCGAACTGCTGCCCCTGTACGGACTCGCGAGCGTATGGCTGTGGAACCTCGAACAGGACGGTGCACAGGCGTCGCACTGCATCGATGGCTGTCAGACGATCCGATACGCGCTCGGCCATTTCGGCCTGGAGGCGCACGTCGAAGCCGTGACCCTGGCTATCTCGGGGAACGGCTCGCGAACCATGTACGGGAGTGCCGGACCTCGATAGAATCCTGACGGCACGTTCAACGGGCACGTTGTGCTCGTCATCCCCGAGGCGGGCCGGCTCCTGGATCCGACCATTCAGCAGTACCGGGAGATCCCGGCGACCAGCGGCGGGCAGTCCCCGATCATCGCCCCGCTTCCTGCGCCACCGGGGCTTGGAGAACACCCGTTCGCCGTCATCCGGGGCGATCACGAGGTGCTGTATGTTCCGGTCCCCTCCGAGCAACGGCAGGCATGGCGTCACCCCTCGATCGCCGCCGTCGATGCGGAATATCAGCGTGCCGGGCTGGTCTTGGCCAGCAACGTCTTCGACATGATGCGGCTGGAGCAGTTACGGCCGAAGCTGCTCGCCTCGCCGTACCCGCGTCTGCGCCAGCTCTGGGAGGCGATCGGTGACGGAAAGTCGATCGCCGACAGCACCGGATATCGCTTCCTCTCCCCCACAGGTGCGGAGATCCGGCTCAGCGACGTCGGATAGGCCACGGATAGAGGGGCCGCCGGCGGGAAACGGCACCCGGAGCCGAGGCCCAGAAGTGTGACCTTCCTGCTACCAGCCCAGAAGTGGATCTCTGCCCGCCCCTGCATCCAGGGCATGTTTCCGCTGGTCAGCGGGGTTGCGGTCATGGATGTGGGGGCGAATACTCCTGTGTGAAGGGGTTCCGCGTGGAGCTGGCGGGCCGACCGGCGCCGCCCTTCCAGGCCAGACACCATCGGGTGCGTGACCGGCGACCCGGGCCGGCGGCGCACGCAGACGGTAAGCCGTCACTGCGGAGGGACACCGTGGTGAACGAGATCGGACATGTCACCGAGCGCCGATTCAACGATCTTGTCGACCGGGCTCGCGACTTGATGAAGGCGATGACCAGTCACCAGTTCGTCATCGGGGATATGGCGCTGGAGATCGAACCGATGCGCCCTGCCGGCATGGGGCAAGGCGAGGGGGTCTATGCCTCGCTGCGGTTGTTCGCCGACGAGATCGGCGAAGCGTCCGAGACGGTGATGAAATGGCGCTGGGTCGCACACGCCTGGCCCATGGGCCAGAGGTGTGAAGATGTCAGCTACACCGTCTATCGGGTTCTGGCGCCTCATCCCGACCGGTTCGAGCTGATCCGTCAGCCGCCGTTGGACCGGCGCGGCCGCCGTCGTTGGACGGTGGATGCCGCTGACAGGGCGGTAGGCCGGGCCGGCAACACCGTGTCGGCAGGCACGGGCATCGTGTCAGATGACCAGCACACCGGCTCAGCGGACACGAGGGTCCGGGAGATCCGCAAACTGGCCTCCGATGACGTCGTGGCCTCCGCCGCGGCGGCGGAGTTGCTGAGCCGCCCGGACGTCGCCGGCCGTGTCATGGCGGACCCGAACACCCGGCGTCAGCTGTATCAGGCGCAACGCGACCACGACCAGCAAGTACAAGACGCCGCCCGGGAACGCACACCCGCGATCCGGCACGTCGAGCACTCGATTCACTTCCTGGACCTGATGAGCGCCGGTCATGCCTTCGTCGCCGGGATCAAACGGCTCATGCCGCAGATCCAGGCCGATCCACTGACCGAGCAGGAGCGCGAAGTGACCCATCACGTCCTGGACCAGGTGCAGGCGGCCATCGACTTCTGCCGCAGCGTGATCAACACCGGTGACGTGAGCATGGACGAACAGCTGGCGAAGCTTCTCAACGAGGAGGAGCCATGACGACACCACAGCGACGGCCACGCAGGCCGCGCGCCGAATCAGGCGAAGAAGTGCTGCGCCACCTGCTGGAGGTCGCCCCGGCCGGGCTGACCAGGGCGGCGCTGCTGGAGCGGCTCGGGCCCACCTACAGCCCCAGCCAGGCGGCATCGGGCACCACCTGGGTGAAGGAAGTCGGGGCCAGCCGTGAGGGACGCCCCTTCGCGTGGAGCCGCAGGAACGGCAGCGGGTTCCCCGACGACGTCCAGACCTGGGTGGAGTACGAGCTCAGCCAGGGCCGGCGCGCCTACACCACGCTGGACCGGCTGCTGAAGAGCACGGTCGACCCGCACCTTCAGCAGCATCCCGAAGACCCGATCGTCCGCCGGCTGCACGAGCGGTTCAGCAACGCCGTACGGGAAGTGGGGATCGCGCTGGAGGAGCTGAAGCACCCACCGCCCGCCACGCCGGCCAGCGTCTGAGGGGGAGCGGCGGAACGTGAGCAGACCATCACGTCTCGTCGCGAAGTGACGATACCTTAGCACTGTTCGTGATCTTGGTTGTGCGATCGGTGTCATCTCGGGGTCTGTCGTGATCTGATCTTGGGCCTGTTGATCGGTTCGGAAAAGGTGCCCTTTCTTACCAACTTGCTCCGCTGGTGATCATGGTTGACTGGCCTGTCGAATACAGAGTGGATAAGGTACGTAACTTTTAGTTACCTTGGGGAAGTGGACTCGACCGACAGGCCCCTTCACCACCGCGGCGGCATGCCGTACGGCATCGGCTACCAGGGCGAGCCTCAGTCGTGGATTCCGCGGAACCTGGAGGATCTCGAACGGGACAGGCAGGCGCGGGATCGGGATGCGCTGAGGCCATCGCCGCACTACTCCCCGCGCCCGCGCCGCAGGGGCTTACCGCGCGAGGCACTGATACGCCCGGCGGTCGTGGCCGGGTTCGCGGTCCTGGCCGCCGTGGGCGTGTGGTCGGCCACCTGGTCAGGCGGCTCAGCGCACGCGCCTGTCGTCGCCGGGGCCAGGACGCCGGCCACACCTCTGCCCGTGACCGGTCACGATGTGGTGATCCCACCCCGAACCCGGACGCTACCGATCACTTCGCCGCCGGCGGCCACGCCGCGCCTGTCGACCACGCCGAAGGCTGAACCACCTCCGTTGCCGAAACACCGCGAGCAGCGTCGAGCGATCCAGCAGAGTCGGACCAACGAGGACGGGCGCGCGAAGCCGGCCGTCGCGCAGCGGCCCGGGACGAGCACGCAGCGCCGCAAGCCCTCAACGTCGACCCGGCCGCACCGCCCGCCTCGGACTGATGATGCGGCCGCACGTCGTACCGCCGCCATCCCGGCCGAGGACGTCGAGCGCCCGGGGCCCGCCTGGCTCTATCGGTCTGACCCCTGCGCCCACTTCAAGCCGTTCCAGCGGCCCACGTGTCGCGCTCTGCTGTCCCCGCGCTCATGACCACGAGTGACTCTCGCGGCCTCGCTCCTGGCGGCCTGCCGCGGCTACTCTGAAACCCGTACAGATCAGAACGGAAGGGGCGAGACCGTGAGTGCGCAGCCCGTCGAGCCGCACCCGATCGGGCACGACCCGGAGGAAATCCTCGCCCGTCTGCCCGAGCGCTACCGCGAGCACTTCCTCGCCGACTACCGGGCCGCGATGGAAGCCGCGATGCACCACACGTGGAAGTGGAAGCAGCTCGCCGAGACGCTGCACCTGTGGCACCTGCGGTCGGTGGCTTACTCCGCCCCCGGCTATGAGCAGGCCCGCGCCGAGGCCGCCGCCGGCATGCCCGGCATTCCGGCCGAGGACGTCATCCCAGGATGGGCCGAGCTGGTCGCGCAGCACGCGAGCCGCCAGGCGTGAACTACCGGATCAATTTCGTCGCCGCCGCCAGCTCCCAGATTCCGGGACTGCCCGCCGAGGCTTGGCGAGCCCTCGTTGAGGAGCTGCTCGTCATCGGTGCTGACCCGCACCACCGCGGCGTATCCCACCCCGAACAACCGCTCTTCCGTGAGCAGGCGTTCGGTGCGGCCGGCCTGGTCTCCTACGTGGTGGACGACGCCGCCAAGGTGGTTCACGTCTACTCGATCATCTGGGCGGGTTGAGCGGCCGTTCGTGTTCTGCGGCGTATCTGGTAACGGTCAAGCTTTTTTCGCGACACGCCGCGTTACTGAATGCACATGCCCGGCGGGTGCGCCATGATCTCCCCCATGGCTGACGTAGCAGGCCGACGCAAGCGAGCCCGGGGGACCGGCGGCACCGTGCCGCTGCAAACCAAGGTGCCCGCACACGTCAAGGAGCGGTGGGAGCAGCTCGCGAACAGCCGCGCAATCTCGCTCAGTGTCCTGTTCGAGGAACTGATCGATCAGCTTGTCCCGCGCACGACCACCCAGGAGACCACGCAGAAGGAGGCCGCTCTAGAGCTGACCTCATAAAGACGTAGGGGCCCCGGCCTGAGCCGGGGCGCATGCCCTACAAGAAGACGATCCCCGCCCCAACGGCGACCAACCCCACGGCGGGAGATCCACAACTCCACTGGCTGACCTGCTCGACTTCCACTCCGAGCCTGGTCGGCCACCTGTTGAAAGCGCCGGTTACCAGCCGGCCCCTTCGTCATGCCCGGCGAAGGCCAAGCATTGGAGACGGAGACCACGATAACCGATGGTCGTCCGGATAGCCCAGCACGCCCAAATATGGGCGTGTCGCTGCAACGGGGCAGCGAGCGGGCATCTGGGACACACACCACCCCGTCACGCCCTCGTACGGCCTACTACGAGGGTGCCGAGCACTCGCCCGGCCTATCGCGCCGGGTGTGGTTCCGCCTGGCCGCCCTGTTGCGCTGGCGTGGCCAGCTCGCCGACGACTGCGCCTGGCGGATGGTCCGGCACCTGACGCACTGGGCCGACGAGCGCGGCCGCCTGGTCGACCTCCCCATCGTCATCGGCGCCTACGCCGCGCACCACGGCGTCAGCGTGCGAAGCGCTTGGGCCGACTTCACGCGGCTGCGCACAAGGGGGATGGTCCGGCAGACCGCCGCACCCGCACCCGGCCGACAGGCCCGCTATGTCCTGGCCACCTCGCCGGACATGCCCACGGAGCTGCCGCGCACGCTGGCCCGAGCCGTACGCGACGAGATCGACCCACCCGCCGCCCGGGCAGCCGGCACCGTCACCCGTGCCCAGGCCGACGCTTTGCTCGCCGACTGCGAGGTGATCCGGCACGGCTCAGCCGCCGGACCAGCACGGCATACCGCCGCCGGTTGTGGACGACTTCACACGTCTCCTTACTCTCTAGAGGGCTCTCCCCCCTCCCCTCCACGACCGGGCCCGCTCAGCCCGAACCGGCCCCGTCGTGCCCAGTCTGGGGGGATCAGCCGCGAAGAAAAAGCCGCCGGACTTTACGTTGTAAAGGCGTGTTTCCCGTTGTGGACGGCCCAGCGAGAACAGCCGCCGGAGTTTGCCCCTGCCGAGGCCGCCGAGCTTGGCGGCCTGGTTGCGCTGCTGCTGCGGCACTTGCCGCGGGGCGAGGTTGTCGAGCTGCTCACCGAGCAGACTCGTTCAGCGCTCGACCTCGCCGGGGTCGTCCGGTACCGCATCGGCCGCCAGCTCGCCGCGATTCGGCGCCGGGCTCGAGTTCGGGTGGATGACGACGGCCAGGGCTACGCCGCGGCGATGGCCGCCCTCGCCGTGGCGCGGGCCGCACAGCACGAGGCGACGGCCGCCGGGCGTGCGGCCCTTCGCCGGGCCCTGGCCGAGCCCGCCCGGGCAAAGACGAGCACAGGCAGCCCGGCCGAACCGCCTGCGGCCGCCCACGCCGAACCCCGGCCGCGATGGGCAGTCGAGCCCGAACACCTCTTCCGGGCCTCGCTGCCGGCCGACCCTTTCCCAGACGGGCACGACTGGGACGAGCGCGCGTGGTTGGCCGACGCCGCGGCGGCCCGGACGCGGGAGCTGCGCCACGGTGGCCACCGCCCGCCTTTGAGCCCAAAACAACCCCCGGGGCGGTCTTCCTAGCCGCAGCCTTGGCTACCTCCTGAGCCCGCGCCCACAGCGCCTCATGGTTGTGCCTCACATGCCAGCGGGGGCCGAGTGAACCTCCAGCCAGGAGCGGGGCGGGCCGGGTTTGTCGGGCGATGTCGGTCAGGTGACGGAGTGGGTGACGACGCCGGTGTAGAGGCCCGGGGCGGCGGTGGAGGGGATGGTGATGACGAGTGTCGGCGCCCAACTGACGGAGTACGGGTCCTCCCCCGTCTTGTGGCCGCTGAAGGCGGTCACCGTCGAGGACAGGGGGACCCGCTGGGCGGCGGTCGGCTGGCCGGGGGTATGGGTGCCGGTGCCGGAGGAGGCGGTGACGGGGCCGGACCAGTAGGCGACGTCGCTGTTGGGGATCGTTTGGGACGGTGTTCCTGCCCCGGTGGTGAAGTTCGTGGCCGTCACGGTCGCCGTCCAGGGAGGGTTTCCTCCTCGGGTGTCGGTCACGGTTACGGTGCCCATGGACGCGGTGATCGAGCCGCCGGCTGGGCCGCTGCCGAGATTCACCGAGCCGGGCACGGTGATCTCCAGGGGATCGGCGCGGAGGGGGACCGTGACGGTCCAGGGGGCCGGCGAGTCCGGGACGGGGGCTGAGGCGGCCGGTGCGGCCAGGGCGAGCAGCAACCCGGCCAGGCACGGCAGCACCAGAGGGGCTCGCGGGGTGAACAGGCCGGTACGGGCCTTGCTCATGGTCATTCCTCACAGCTGTCTCACGGGCGAGGTGCGCCAGGCGCCCTTCGCCGACGATGGGAGGACTGATCGCGCAGCCTAGATCATCGATGTCCGCCCTGGTTCCCCTCTGCTGTCGAGGGCAGGTAATCGGCTGGCAATGGTCGAATTGACGTCATGCCCCGGCTGCCTGATGGAACCCGGCAGCGTGGGCAGAGCCGGGCACGGCGGACAGCAACACCGGCCCAACTGACCGCCCCTCCTGAGCGGCTCGGTCGTCCGATCGACCTCCGCGTGGCTGGACCAGGGGTCGGGTGGTCCTGCGTGATCGCCAAGAGTGCACAAGTGGTGATGAAGAGTCGGCAGACGCTACGCGAATCGGTGCTCCTGGTTGATCACTGTGGCGAGGATGTGCCCGTACGCGGGCCCTGGCCGGGGCCTGGATGGGATAAATAAGGGGAGCGGTCATGTCCGCACGCCGTCTTGGCATTGCTTGTTCGGCAGTCGCGAGCCTGGTGGCGGCCGCCTTGGCCGCGCTGCCGGCCAATGCGGGTACCTGTCCCGCCTCGACCACGTGTTCCACCACGGTGACCTTCACCGTCACCGCACCCGACGGGCTCACGATCACCGTGCCCAACGGTCCGGTCAGCATCGGCAGCGGGGTCCCGGGAGGACAGATCAGCGGCCAGCTCGGCCCGGTCACGGTTTCCGACCAGCGGGCCGCGCTGACCGCCACCTGGATCGCGACGGTCGTGGCGGCCACTGGCGGTTTCACCACCGGGGGCGGCACCCCGGCGGAGACCATCCCCAACACCGATGTCCTGTACTGGTCGGGGGCTGCGACCGCCACCACCGGCACCGGCACCTTCGTGCCCGGCCAGGCCAACGCCGCAGCCGCGCAGTCCATTGACACCCCGCGCACGGCCTTCAGCAAGACCTCGGGGTCCGGCGACAACTCCGCCACCTGGGACCCGACCATCGTGATCAACGTCCCCGCCAGCGCGGTCGCCGGCGTCTACACCGGGACGGTGAACCACTCTGTCGCCTAACCCCCTCCTGCGGCCGCGCCTGCCCGCGGCGCTGCTCACGCTCCTGGTGTCCGCAGTGCCCGGCCTGCTCTGCCCGGCGGCGGGCGCGGCCGCCGACCCGCGACCCCCGGTGGGGGAGGGCACCCTCGGCATCAGCCTGCTGGAGGTACCGGAAAACCGGATCGACGACCCCCGCGCGCGGATCTTCATCGTCGACCACGTCAACCCCGGAGCCACCTTCACCCGGCGCCTGCAGATCACCAACAGCTCCCCCACGCGGCAGCACGTGGAGCTGTATGCGGCCGCCGCCGACATCCGGCACAGCCGGTTCACCTTCGCACCCGGCCGCACGCCAAACGAGCTGAGCTTGTGGATCACGCTGAACCGCCCCGCCGTCGATGTGCCACCACACGGCAGCGCGCAGGTGAGGGCCACCATCCACGTGCCGCAGTCGGCGACCAGGGGCGAGCAGTACGCCGTCATCTGGGCGCAGGTCGCCACCGGGCAGCCGACCGCCAGGCGGAACATCGCGCTGGTCAACCGTGTGGGAATCCGCGCCTACCTCGACGTCGGCCCCGAAGGCGAACCGCCGTCGCAGTTCCAGATCGGCGAGGTGGTGCCCCAGCGGCTGGACGACGGCCGTCCGGCGATCGCAGCGGCCGTGCGCAACACCGGGGAGCGGGCCGTCGACCTGGTCGGGCGCGTTGTGCTGTCAGATGGGCCCAGCGGAATACGGGCGGGACCCTACCCGGTGCCTCCCGGCACGACCCTGGCCCCTGGCCAGGCGGGCACGGTCACCGTCCCGCTGGGGGAGCGGCTCCCCGACGGGCCGTGGAAGTTCCAGTTCACCCTGCAAAGCGGGCGCATCACCCGCACCGTGTCGGGCAGCTTCACCTTCCCCGCCAGGCGCGGCAAGGGAAGGCCGGCCACGCTCGAGTCCGCCGCCACGACGCTACTCGCCCTGGCCGCGCTGGCGGCGCTCGCAGGCGTGGGCGCGCTCATCGTCGTCGCCCGCCACCGGCGCCCGGCGGCATCACCCTGACACCACCTCGCCAGCACCCAGAGCAGATCCGCGGGGAAGCCCGCCCAGCCCCGCTGCGGGCCGAAGCCCTTGGGTCGTGTCAGGCCCAGCGGGTCTGATGATCTGTTGGGGTGCGGCCCTGGTGTGTCGAGCCTGTGACGAGTGCGGCCGGAATACGGCAGAAAGGTACCGCGCCCACCTGAAACCGCAGGTTAGGCGACAGGGCTGACTGCGGGGTTTCGGCAGCGGTCCGCAGCAGGACGGAGGGGGCCGGAATGCTGCACGAACCGTCGTTGGTGCATTGGCCTGCGGTGATGCGGTTGCGCTGACCAGACAGAGTTCCTGTTCTGTCTGGTCAGCGCCCCGGCGCGGCCCGTTTCTGCCGTATTCCGGCCGCACCCCATGACACGTTTCTTACCGGCACTGCCCTACTCGCCGTCCTGCCGCTTCCCGGGGGCGCTGCCCCCGAACCCCCGCGCCTCGCCGGCGAGGCAGGCTCCGGGATGGGGGAGGGGTCGCCGGAACGATCTTGCCTGGTGGTGGTGCCGGGGGGTGCTGGTCCATCCCGTCGCCTCTCCTGGGCCTACCACGGGAACCGCTCCACTGCGGAGGCCGAGCCGCTTCGCGGTCGCCTTCGGCGAGCCTCCTCCGCTCCGCGAACCCCGTGGTCGAGACGGCCCAGGCGACGGGATGGACCAGCAAGCCCCCCTCATGTCGAGAAGCGGTGGTGATCGTCGGCATAAATTCGTTTCATTAAATTCGTTTCATATCATTGCGATCATGTAATGCTATGAAATAGAATCGAGGGTATGGAGAGCAACGAGACCAGCAAGACGGCCGACGAGCCGCGCGTGACGTGCCGCTATCCGGGCTGTGAGGAGCCTCCGGAGTCTGCGGACGGCCCGGGCCGTCCCCCTGCGTACTGCGCGAACCCCGCGCACAACGCGACTACCGCGTTTCGGCGCCGTCGCGAGCTGGCGGCGCAGGCCGAGGGCCGTCCCGCTCCGGTGGAGGACCTGGATCGGCCGGTCACGATGGGGCAGGCCCGCGCCGCCGAGCTGTTGCGCGCTACCGAGCAGCTCGCCGTACGCACGCTGGGCGAGCTGGAGCGCGTAGTCAGCGAGCTGCGCACGATCGCCGACCCTGACGCCGCGGCCGCGGAGGTGGCCGGCGTTCAAGCCACGGCCGCCGAGCAGGTCGCCGCCGCCGAGGCCCGCGCCGTGCAGGCCGAACGGGTGGCCAGCCTCGCGGCCGCCGGCGCTGAGACCGCCCGGGCCGAGCGTGAGCAGGCCGACGCCGTGGCCGAGGAAGCGCTCCGGAGTGCGGACGAGGCCGAAGAACGCGC
>NZ_JBNJNF010000002.1:0-41762 GCF_050936215.1 Microbispora sp. CA-102843 | reverse complement strand
CGGTGGAGGTGGGATTTGAACCCGACCTCTATCCCCATGCTGATCTGGGTGGATGGGCATCGTAGCTGGGCATGCGTAGACGCAACAAGACGCAACGAGACCAGATGGAACTAGAAGTTACGCGCCGTGCCCCCACGTGGGGGCACCGTCGATCTTGAGTGTCGGCGCGTCCCCACTCTTGGAGCGATCCAGGGTCAGTTGAGACCGTCGAGGGACGCGCGAACGAGGTCAACAGGAGCGGGCGCCGGCCCCAGGCCGAGCGCCTCGCGGATGCACGCGAAGTCAGCCGGATCGAACTCGGCGGCCGCCACGGCTGCGATGATCCGCCGGTCATAGCCCGGCGCATGCACGATGGCCAGGAAGTCCCCGGCCCGCCCCCAGGCGAAGCGTTCCGGTTCAGGCAACTCGCTGCTCTCGGCCACTGCCACCCTGAGTCGATCGTGCATGTTCTCGACAGCCAATGCGCACCTACCCCAAACCGGGCATCCTGGAAATCGCATACTGGCCCCGACAACATCACAGGGTCAACATCTCGAACAAAAGACCGAGGCAACGAAGACATTACGATCTTCGAACGTCGCTACGCGGTCGCTAGATGTTGGCCCCCATGTCGCGCAGCATTCCCCGCAGCAACCGGATCGTCGTACGCTCCGCCTCCTCGCGTTGCTCCGGGGGGAGGTGTCGGATCGCGTCCTTCGCCTCCGCCAGGAACACCTCGAACTCGCCCTCCATGACTGAGCGCGTGTGCAGCTGCTCGCGGGCCTCGCGCGCCCTGCGCTCGTTTACTTCGTTCCCCCACAGCGCGATGTCGTCCCCGCCGAGGATCGCTGGGATCGCGCCGGCGCGTAGCTGATACGCCTTCTCCAGGCGCCGGATCATCGCTCCGGAGAAATTCGTCCGCTTGGCCCTCTCCAGGTCGTAGACAACCCGGTAATCCACGCCGGTGTCGTGCGTGAACTTGCTGCGGTTGCTCCAGTCAGAGTTGAGCTCAACCCGCCTGGCGACTAGCTGCTCTCCCAGGCGCTTCCAGTCGTCTGCGGACCCAGACATGGTTCTCTCCCTCGCCCGTCGCGCCTGTGTGTACAGGTAGGCCCGTACGTACAGCTTGACGATGCCGCGATCGTCGCGGACTCATTAGGACTCCGTCAAGACTCATTGTGACTCGATATCTCCGCAGGTTACACGCGCCTTACCCCTTTGGCGATGCCAGTCAGAACCGCTCTAAATGAGTCCTAACACGAGGGACTCAAGTTGACTAGATATGACTCCAGTCCTAGTTTGTCTCCGTGCCACCCGTGATTACGGTCACCCAGAACGGCCGCGCGATCCGTGCGATCCGGCGCGCCCAACGGCTGACCATCGCCGCGCTCTCCAAGAGGGTCGGCGTCACCGCGCCCTACCTGTCCAAGGTCGAGCGCGAGGTCAAGAGCCCGTCTCTGACCCTCGCCGAGCGCCTCGCCGGCGAGCTGCACGTCGAACTCGGCGCGCTCCTCCGCGAGCCCGCCCCCACGAACAGAAAGTGACCCCCGAAATGGCCACCGCCACGCGCACTCGCCAGAAGACTCGCCAGCCCCGCATGCCGGTGCCTGACCCCGAGGTCCAGCCCATGCTCACGGTCCCCGAGATGGGTCGCATCTTCGGCCTGTCCCGGGCTGCCGCCTACAAGGCCGTGCACACCGGCGACATCCCGAACATCCGCGTCGGCAAGCTGATCATGATCCCCACCGCCGACCTGCGGAAAATGCTCGGCCTCTCCTGAAGAAGAAAGAAGCCCCCGGCAGCCGATTCCGGCGGCTGCGGGGGCCAAATCCCCGAAGGGACAACTCGCATGCCCATTCTCTCCTACGAGGAGCTCCTGGTGCCTCCCCCGCGCTCCGAGCTCGCCGCGTACCTCGACATGGCGCGCTGCGAGTGGCTAGCCGACCACCGCACCGCACAGACCTGCGGTGAGAACGCGTGAGCGTCCACGACACCCTCACCGCCGCCGTGGTGAAGCTGAACCTCGCCCTCCGCGACAACTGCCTGTGGATCTCCCGGTCCAGCGTTGGCGCCCGCCCGTACGTCGCCATCGGGCACGACACCGTGGCGCACATCGACGCGACGATCGCCGAGCTGCGCCGCGCCCGCGCCGCGCTCGTGAGCGAGCTGCGCGACGACGCGCTCCAGCGGGCCGCCCGCATCGACGCCGAGCGGGCCCGGCGCACCGCCCGCGTCCTGACGCCCGACGCGCTCGGCGTCGAGGACCCGGTCGAGACCGGCGAGTCCCGCCACCCCCTGGAGGACTGATGGCCGGCCGCCAGCTCCCGCACCTGCTCACCCTCGCGTTCTCCCGCACCGCCCGGGCCGCCCGCGCCGAGCAGGCCGCGGCCGCCGACCCCACCATCGCCGAGCACACCTCCTGGCTCGGTGACCTGCGCACCGGCGACACCGACGCCGACCGGATCACGGTCGCCCGCCGCCAGATCGCTCTGATTCTCGAAGAAGGAGACCGTTGATCCTCCACCTGGCCAACCTCTGGCCGCTAAACCTCAAGGTGCAGCACAGCAGCACGCGGCGCACCGGAACCATCGTGGCCTGCCCGCCGCGCGACCCGATCGCCGCCGAGTTGCTCAACGGTGCCCAGGCCGCGCACGCCGTCCTCCGCAGCGGCGCGCCCATCGTGCACGTCGACTTCGGCGACGGCGCGCCGTGCTGGTACCGCACCACCGTCCTCCGCAAGGCCACCGACACCAGCGCGGTGTGGCGCGACCAGCCGAGGAGGTGGCGGTGAGCTACCTGACGATCGACCCTCGCACCGGCCTGAGGCGTTCGCTGATCCGCTGGCCCGACGGAGTGCGGCGGCTGCTGGACGGCTGCCGCTGGTGCGGCCACGTCGAGAGCACCCACTCGCTGTTCTGGGTGCCCGCCCGCCCGGGCCACGCGTACGAGCCGCCGACCGCTGCGCAGCGCGCCGCCCGGGCGGCCGCCAACGCCCGGATCGCCAACCTGCGCGTCGAGCCGATCCCGGCCCCGCGGCACGCCGCCCCCACCGGCTACCGGCAGCCGTCCGGCGTCGACACCGGCGTCCTCCTGCGGGTCGTCGAGGGACTGAGGGCCCTGTGAGCGGCGAGACCAAGCGGCGCAACCACGGCCGCGGACACTCCTACCTCCTCGACGGCGAGAAGATCCCCGGCGTCACCACGCTGATCGGCGACGGCTTCCCCAAGTCCGGGCTGATCAACTGGGCGGCCGACACCGTCGCGGCGCACGCCGTCGACAACTGGGACGAGATCGCCGGCCTCACCCCGTCCGAGCGGCTCAAGCGCCTCGCGAAGGCGCACACCGCCGTCCGCGACGCGGCGGGCGTGCGCGGCACCCGCGTGCACAAGCTCGCCGAGGCTCTCACCCGCGGCGAAGAGGTCGACGTGCCCGACGAGCTCGCCGGTCACGTCGAGTCCTGCGTCCGCTTCCTGGACGAGTGGCAGGCGGAGCAGGTGCTCGTCGAGCGGCCCATCTTCTCCCGGCGCTACCGGTACGGCGGGTCGCCGGACCTGGTCGCTGACCTGGCCGATGGGAAGCGCTGGCTCCTGGACTGGAAGACCAACGCCAAGGGCCCGTACGGGGACATGGCGTTCCAGCTCAGCGCCTACCGGTTCGCCGACTTCTATCTCGACGACGAGGGCCGCCAGATCCCCATGCCGGAGGTCGACGAGGTTGGCGTGGTGTGGCTCCGCGCCGACGGATACGACCTCTACCCCTTCGAGGCGGGACCTGAGGTGTTCCGCCAGTTCCTGTACATCGCCCAGGTCGCCCAGGCCTCGAAGGAGTGCCGCGACTACAAGGGCGACGCCCTTCTGCCCCCTTCGGAGGTTGCAGCGTGACCAGCAGCGAGATCGCCGTGCGCGAGGCCGGCACCGTCGCTCCCCAGCGCGACGTCGTCGACGGCTGGAAGGACGTCATCACCGACATCGTCCGACTGGCCGAAACTATCCACGACACCGACTTCGTCCCCAAGGGGCTGCGCGGCAACTACGCCGCGACCGCGGCCGCCATTCTGGCCGGTCGTGAGGTCGGCATCGGGCCCATGACGTCGCTGCAGCACATGTACGTCGTCGAGGGCAGGCCGACCATGTCGGCGAAGCTGATGCGCGCCCGCGTCCTCGCCGCCGGTCATGACCTGGTCTACGAGGAGAACACCATCACCCGCTGCCGGGTCAGGGGGCGCCGCCGCGGCGAGCAGGCGTGGACGACCGTCGAGTGGACCATGGACGACGCCAAGCGGGCCGGGCTGGCAGGCAAGAACACCTGGCAGAAGTACCCGCGCCGGATGCTCCAGGCCCGTGCGACTGGCGAACTGTGCGACATCGTCTTTCCCGACGTGGTCGCTGGTATGGCCGTCACGGAAGAGGCGGAGGACGACGCCGGCGACTACGCGGGCGTGGTCGACGAGGCGGCCGAGCAGCAGCCGACGAAGCGGCGTACGGCGCGGCGCCGAACGGCGGCCGCCACCCCGCCGCCCGCTCCCGAGCCGGAGCCCGCGGCGGAGGGCGTCACCGCGGTGTCCCCGGCCGAGGCGAGGGAGGCGCCGCGCGCGCAGGTGCCGGAGCCGCCGCTGCCGGGCGAGCCCGGGTTCGAGGACACGCTGCCCGGCATGCCGTCGGCGCCGGAGGCCGAGGAGCCGCAGCGGCCGCCGGCGGCCGCGCCGGAGCCGTTGACGCGGCCGCAGTCGCGGAAGATCCACGCCCTGTTCAACCAGATCGGCTGGAGCGACCGCGCCGACCGGTTGCGCGCGTCGTCGACGATCGTCAACCGCGAGCTCAACTCGTCCGGCGACCTGACGAAGGACGAGGCGGCCGTGCTGATCGACACGTTGGAGCGGGTGATCAACGCGGGCCCGGATCCGGATGTGCGGCTCGGCGAGTTGCTGGCGGATATCCGCGACGCCGCGGTGGATCCGGAGGCCGACGAGGACGCGCCCGACGGCGACGAGCCGGTGGACGCGGAGGTCGTCGACGACCCGGAGAGCGAGGACCGGTGACCGGCCCGGAGAACTACGCCCAGGCTGAGGCGCTGCTGGAAAGCGCGGCTCGCGAGAGGATCGGCAGCACTCAGGAACGTTACCTGCTTGCTGCCGCTCAGGTGCGCGCGACGCTCGCCCTGGCCGCCGCGACCGCACTCAACGACCACGAACACGTTGGCGACGACGTGAGCGTCGGCGGCCTACCGATCGAGGACTGGAAGGCGTGGCGCGAGGTCGCTGGGGTGAAGGGCGGCGAGGGCCAATGACGTCCACCGAGATCGCACTCCGGCACGTCGTCAGGTTCGGGCCGTACCGCAACCTGGTGGAGATCCCGCTCGCGGTACCGCTGCCGAAGAACAGCCTCGACCCCCGGTACGCCGCGTGCGTCGACCACCGCACCGCCTGCGACTGCCGCGAAGCAGGCTTCGCCGAGGAGCGCGCCGAGTACCGGGCCGAGCTGGACGAGGTGCGCCGGGCGTTCGAGGAGATGCTGACCGGCCACGCCACGTGGGTCGAAAGCGCCGACGGCCGCTGGGACGAGCGCTTGCAGTGCAAGTGCACCGGCTGCCAGATCGCCCGCCGCCTGCACTTCGGCTACGGCAACAGCGTCGTCATCATCACCCAGCAGACGGGCCCGCGTCGACCGCTGCCGCTCTTCCCCATCGGAAGCGAGGTGCCGTTCTGATGGGCTTCTTCGGTAAGTCCCGCGCGCAGCTGCTCCTCGACCACCACGCCGAGGTTGAGGACCTCCGCCGGATCATCGCCGACCAGGCGGCCGAGATCGGCGCGAGGTCCCGCACCATCGCCGACCTGCTTACCCAGGTCGCCGAGGCGGTGAACGAGCGCAGCGCTGCGCTCGACTACGCCACCCGCCTCCGGATCGGGGCGCTCGGCCTGGCCACCTCCTGGAACCGGATCGGCCACGCGGGCAACTACCGCATGGCTGCGGCCGAGCTCCACGGCTTCATGGAGCAGCTCGGCGTGACCGAGCCGGCCGACCGGCCGCCCCTCACGGTCATCCCGGGCGGGAGCGGCACGTGAGGCAGCTCGACCTCGTGACCTCGGAGGGCGCGGCCTACCCCGCGCCCTCCGGGGCCCCGCTCGTCACGATCACCGCGTACGGCACACCAGCCGGGCAGGGGCGGATCTCCTACAACCCTGCCGGCCGCGGCTACTACGCCAACGACAAGCAGCTGCGGCCGTGGCGCAACGCGATCCGGGACGCCGCGATGGAGGTCCTCGGCACGCACGAGCACCAGCCGCCCACCAGGGAGCGCAAGGGCCGCTCCGGGCCGTGCGTGACCTGTGGGGTGCCTCGTAAGGACCACGGGCACCTCAAGGGCGCGTACGTGGTCCTGATGACCGTCACCCTGCCGCCGCTCGCCTCGCCCCGGGCCCTCCCAGTCACCAGGAGTTCCGGCGACTGGGACCACCACGGCCGCGCGATCGGCGACGCGCTGACGCAGGCCTCCGTATGGGCCGACGACTCGCAGGTCGTCGACGGCCGAGTCCGCAAGTTCTACCCCGGGCACCCGCTCGCCCTCGACCGGCCGGGCGCCGTAATCCAGATCTGGAGAGTCTCATGAAATGGCCGTGGCAGTGGGCGGAGGCCGCCCCGCTGGTGGACGCGACGGCGGACGAGGACGAAGACCCCTGCGGCTGCCAGGTGCTGATCGACCAGCTCCACCAGCACGCCGGCCTCTTGCGTGAGGACCTGGCGCAGGCTGACCGGGCGTTGAAGGAGCAGGCCGAGCGGTACGAGGCCCGCATCGCGTCTCTGACCCGACAGCTGCGCGACGGCACGCCGTTCGGCGAGCGGGAGGAGATGCTCCGCACGCAGGAGACCAACACCCGCCTCATGCAGCGCATCAACGACATCACGGAAGGGGCGGTGACCCTCTGATGGGCTGGGCATCCGCCGGAGACGTCTTCGACCCCGTCGCGCGAGCGCTGATCAACGCGGGCGCCGCCCCGGAGATCAAGCGCCGCGTCTGCAGCGCCCTCATCAAGGCCCTGCAGGGGCGCGGCTGGGACACCGAAGGCGAGAGCCTCGGCGAGTTCGACCACGACCCCTCCATCGTCGCGGCCTTCCGTGAGCACGGCATCGTCCAGCCCTGCGCGGACGAGGCCGGCCCGAAGGGCGCCAGCTGGTGCGAGCGCGAGCGCGGCCACGACGGCGACCACGACGACCAGCTTGGCCACACCTGGCCGCAGACAACCGGAAAGGACGGCGACTGATGCCGGACATCAAGCTCGACAGCAAGCTGACGAAGGCCATCAGGCGCCTGCTGGAGCCGTACGAGGCCCGCCTCGGCAAGCTCGGCAACAACGTCGTCGCGATCGTCGAGCTCACCAGCGTGAAGCGCGTCGACGTCACCCCCGACGTCGAGGCGGCCCCGGCCGCGTACCTGCGGATCACGGGGCTGGAGATCGCCACGCGCGACCAGGAGGACCACCTGCGCCGCGCCCAGCGGGCGATGTATCAGCTGAGGACGGCGCGCGGCACCCTCGACGAGATCCACTCGGCCGAGGACGCCAAGCGGCAGCTCAACCTGCTGCCGCAGATGGTGGCGGAGGGGGACGACTGATGCCGATCACCACCCTGCAGCAGCTGCACGACGCCACCCGCAACGCCCTGGACGGGGCCGGCGTCAACGCGGGCGTCGTCAGCGACGCGCTCTACTACGCGGACCTGCAGATCATCCCGACCGTGAACGACGACCGCTACTGGCGGCTGCTCGTCAACGGCGTCGACGAGCAGCGCGTGATCGACAGCGAGGATCTCCCGCGGGAGCTCGCTCTCGTGCTGGCCGCGAACCCGGGCATGCCCGTGATGGTGCGCCTGGCCCTCGAGGAGGAGGCGCACGCTTACGCGCTGCTCGGCGCGGTCGGGCTGCGGGAGCTGGACGAGAAGCGCCGGCGGGAGGACGCGGCGATCGCCGAGGAGCTCGCGGCCGCGCTCACCGCCGCGCTCGGGAACACCGATGGGTGAGCTGCCCGCCCTGTTCGACGTCGAGCAGCCGGCCGCGCCGCCCGCCCCGAAGGAGTCGGAGGGCGTGCGCCGGACGAAACGGCAGGCGGCACTCCTCGCCGCCGGCCGTCACCCGCTGACCGTCGTGCTCACCCGGCCGCTGCGTCTACACCCGGAGGCCGCGCCGTACAACGACCGGCAGGCGCCCGGCCGCCGCTGCGGCAACTGCGCCTTACGGCAGAACAACGCCTGGGGCTACCCGAAGTGCACCTTCGGCAACGGCGCCCGGGCCAGCCACGGCACCGCCACGGACGTGCGCGCGTTCTGGAGCGCCTGCACCGACCACCAGTGGAAGGGGGAACCGTCCGATGCCGAGTGAGCCGCGCCGCGCGACCAACGAGCTGCTGAGCCTGCTGTCCCACACCCGCCCCGACTGGCGGCAAGGCGACATCCTCCAGGTCCTCCGCCACCTCGAACACCAGGGCTGGCCCTGGCCGCGGATCCTCACCCTCTTCCCCAAGGTCGCGGCCGAGGCCAACTCCCGGCCCGGCGACGTGATCGGCGCCTGGCGCCACCCCAACTACAGCTCCGGCCGCCCGCCCACAGACGAATACCTCGCCGCCCGGCAGGCCCTCCCCCGGCACGAGTAGGAGCCACGACCACACGTAGACGACCCCGAGCCCCGCCCGGCCGACCAGACCCGCGCCGGGCGGGGCCTCCACCTTGCTCACACACCGCCTGACCAACTGGGAAACGGAACACATAGATGCCCGTCAGGTTCCAGGTTGACCCCGACTTCTACGACCACCCCAAGGCCATCGGGATGTCCGATGCCGCCACGGCGCTCTGGGTGCGCGCTGGCTCGTACTCCGCGGCGAAGCTGTCTGACGGCTTCATCGCCGATCACGTGCTCGCGTTGCTGTCCAGGACGCCGGAGGAGGCAGCCGACGAGCTGGTGCGCCGCGGGCTGTGGAAGCGCTGCCGGGGAGGCTACAAATTCCACCAGTGGAGCCCTCGCAACCTGACCAGAGCACGCGTTGAGGCCGACCAAGAACGCGAGCGGGAACGCAAGCGCAGAGACCGCGCCAAGAACGCAAAAACCGCTGAGAGAAGCGCGAAGCCGCAGGCCAGGCCCGGAATTGTCCGGGCGGAATCCGACCCGACTCCGGACGGAATCCAGGCGGAATCCGACCAAAGTCCGTCGGTGTCTATGTCTGTGTCTATGTCTGAGTCTGTGTCTAAGTCGTCGTCTACGCGCCGCACCGCGCACGAAGACGACGACGACGACCAGACCCAGCGGATCGACCAGAAGATCACCGACCTCCTGCAGGACCTGACCGGCCGGACCGTGCCGCCCGAATGGGCGGCCCGCGTCCGCCGGCAGCTCCTCGACGGCCGCGACGTCGACAAGCCCATCGCCTACATCACCCGGGCCCTCCGGGAACGGCCCCGCGACTACCTGCCGCCGTCGACGCCCGCGGCCAAGCCCGTGCCGCCGGTGCCCCCGCTCGGTGAGCGCGACAACGGCGACACCAACCGGCGCGGCCGCGCACTCGTCGAGCAGGCCCTCGGCCGCCGCGCCCCCGCCGCGGACGGTGAGGCTTGACCATGGCCGTCCTCGTCCGCTGCGGCTGCTGCGGCCGCCCCGTCCCCGACAACGCCTACGTCTGCCCCGGCTGCGCCTCCGGCCTGCACGAGCACCTCGTCCGCCTCACCGGCGGAGGCCTCGCTGACGAGCTCGACACCGCGCTCGCCCGACAGGCCAAGCTCGGCGGGGGCGGCGGCCGCGGCGGCGCCGAGCAGCCCTTGCCGTACGGCTACGCCGCCTCTGAGGCGCTGTACGTGCTGCGCAGCACGCTCGTCGGGTGGGTGCGCGTCCTGGAGGGCGACCTGCGCCCGATCGGCCCGACCTGCCGCACCGGGTGTCTGCACGGCTCCTGCAGGCTCATCACGGCGCGCAACCCACCGGCCGACACGCTGCCCGCCATGGCCGGCTGGCTCGCCAGCCGCGCCGAGACCCTCCGGCACATGCCCGAAGGCCCCGACGCCGTCGATGAGCTCACCGCGGCGATCGTCAACGCCGAGGCCGTCGTCTGGCCGCCCGGCGACCACGTGTACGTCGGCCCGTGCGCCGGCGAACACCACGGCGCGCCCTGCGGCGCCGACCTGTACGCGCCCCCCGGCGCGGCTCAGGTGACCTGCAGGGCGTGCGGGGCGACCTACCGGGTGCACCAGCGCCGCCAGTGGCTCCTCGGCGAGGCTGAGGCCGTCCTGGGGACCGCGACGGAGATCGCCCGGGCCGTGACCAACCTCGGCAGGCCCGTCACGCCCGAGCGGATCCGGCAGTGGGCACACCGCGGGTGCCTGCTCGCCCGCGGCCGCGACGCGCGCGGGCGGCCGCTGTACCGCGTCGGCGACGTGCTCGACCTGGCGGCCGGCGTGCTGCCCATCCCGGCCGGGCCCGCGTGCGCCGAGTGCGCGCACGGGTCCTGCCGGACCATCCGGGCGCGGCGGTGACCTACTCGGCCGCGTCCTCGTCGCCCTTGCCCGGCCAGTGCGGGGCGAGGGCGGCGAGCGCGCCGTCAGGGTCGGCGATGAGGGCGCGCTGGCAGGCCTGCAGCAGCGCGTCCATGGTCAGGCCGCGCTCCCTGAGCAGGGCCATCGCCTGCGCGTGCTCGTCGGGCTGGGGGCGGAAGGCCTTCGCGGGGAGGCGGTGCACGTTGGGCATGGGCCCATCCTCCCACGGTGGCTTGCCACCTGTCGATGGGCGTGCTAGCGTGGTGGCTAGCCACCGAGACCAGGGAGGACACCATGACCCGCGAGCAGCTCACCGCCCAGATCGTCAACGCCATCGACAACCCCGCCCGCGCCTACGACCTCATCGAGCACCTCTGGGAGATGGCCCGCCAGGACGGCATGAACGACCTCGTCATCGACCTCTGGGACGCCAAGGAGCTCACCACCGACGCCGTCGAGTTCGCCATCGAGAACAACGGCGTCACCGACCCCCGCCGCTGACCACCGGCCCGCCCCCGCGCGGGCCGCCCGCAGTCCCCGAAACCGCCCCTGACCAGCACATTTGCGAAGATCATCCGAACCTGTCACGCTGAAACCCTGCGGAGACACCTATGCCCGCAGGTCAGAGCCCCGCCACCGCGCGGGGCTTCGTCATGTCCAGGGGGTGAGCATGTGCCGCGCCCCCTCGACCCCGACAAGCGCGCCGCCATCCTCGACGACATCAAGGCCGGCCACGCCCGCAACGTCATCGCCCGCGAGCACGGCGTCAGCGCCGGCACCGTCACCAACATCGCCAGAGCCGCCGGGCTGACCCACGCCTTTGACCGGTCAGCCACGAAACGCGCGACCGAGGCCGCCCAAGCCGACGCCGCCAGCGAACGCGCCACCCTGGCCGCCGAGTCACTCGCCGCCGCCCGGGCCGCGCTCCGCCGCGCGCTCGCCGCGCTCCCCGAGGCCTCCGCCCGCGACGCCGCCGTCTCCTACGGCATCCTCGTCGACAAGCACCGCGCCCTCGTCGACATGGACCGCGACCCCGAAGGCCTGGCCGCCGTCGACGCCTGGTTGAGAGGGATCACAGGGCAGTGATCATCAACCCGCTCGTCGGCAAGCAGCGCGCCTCGTTCGAGCTGTCCACCGCGCGCCTGAACATCTGGGACGGCTCGGTCCGCTCGTCGAAGACGATCAGCAGCCTCATGCGGTGGCTCAAGTTCGTCCGCACCGCGCCGCCCGGGCCGCTGCTCATGGTCGGCAAGACCGAGCGCACCCTCAAGCGGAACATCATCGACCCCCTGATCGAGATGCTCGGCAAGCAGCGGTGCCGCCTGGCCGCCGGCGCCGGAGAGCTCCACCTCCTCGGCCGCAAGGTGTACATCGCCGGCGCCTACAACGAGGGCAGCTCAGACAAGATCCGAGGTCTCAGCCTGGTCGGGGCGTACGTCGACGAGGCCTCGACGATGCCCGAGTCGTTCTGGGTCATGCTGCTCACCCGGCTCTCCATCCCGGGCGCGCAGCTGTTTGCCACCACGAACCCCGACGGCCCACAGCACTGGCTCAAGAAGAACTACCTCGACCGGGCCGCGCTCCACCTCGACCGCGACGGCCAGCTCCACCGCCACCACGGCGACGACCGGCTCAACCTCCACCGCTTCTCGTTCCAGCTGGCCGACAACCCCAACCTCACCGCCGAGTACGTCGCCGCGGTGTCCGCCGAGTTCACCGGACTCTGGCACCGCCGGCTGATCCTCGGCGAGTGGGTCCTCGCCGAAGGCGTGATCTACGAATCGTGGGATCCCGCGCGGCACGTCGTCGACGAGCTGCCCGGCATCACCCGGTGGATCGTCATGAGCATGGACTACGGCACCACGAACCCGTTCCACGCCCTGCTGATCGGCCTCGGCGTGGACAGGCGGCTGTACGTGGCGCACGAGTGGCGCTGGGACTCCAAGAAACAGCGCCGATCGCTCACAGACGCCGAGTACTCCGCGCAGGTCCGCGCGTGGGCCGAAGGCCTCGGCATCCGGCCCGCGTACACCGTCATCGACCCCTCGGCCGCGAGCTTCCGCGTGCAGCTGCACCGCGACGGCTGGTCGTCCGTGCTCGCCGACAACGAGGTCGTCGACGGCATCCGCGACGTCGCCTCACTGTTCGCCACCGGCCGGCTCCTCGTGTCCGACCAGTGCCCCGAGCTGATCGCCGAGATCCCCTCGTACGCGTGGGATCCCGCCTCGGCCGAGAAAGGCGAGGACAAGCCGATCAAGGTCAACGACCACGGCGCCGACGCCCTCAGGTACGGCATCCGCACCACCCGGGCGATCTGGCACGGACAGCTCGCCGAACCCGAGCTCACCGCCGCCTGACTCGTCAGTAGCTTGCGGGAAGTCGGCTTCTCGTGCCCAACCCTCGACCCCTTCCGGGAGACCTTCATGCCCAAGCCCGAGGACCGTCGCCCGTACCGGCGCCAGTCTGAGCCTGGGGAGACCAAGACCGTTATCAACACCTCGCCCGATGGACGTAGGTGGCGGCTCGATCTCCGTCAGGTCGGCTGGCACGGCCAGTCCGGCGCGTTCTACGCGCTCGGGGAATCGCCGCACCTGTACGAGACGGGGTCTTACTCGCCGTTGTGGCTGATCGCGCACGCCGACGAGATCGACGAGGACGGCAACCCGCTCTGATGGCTAAGGCGATCCTCACGATCTACGGCCAGGTCGGTGACGGCCCGATGCACAGCCTCGCCGCCGTCGACATCGAGAGCCTGCGCGCGAACGCCCGCCCCCTCGTCGCCGAGCTGTTCCACCAGCTCGCCGCCGCCGTCGAGGACACCGCCGGCGACAGCGAGCCGGAGAACAGCGGGAGCGCTACGGCAGACGCGTGACGCCCTCGACCAGGGCGCTGCGGACGCTCTTCACGACGTCGTTGCCGACGTAGAAGACGTGGAACCCGCGCTCAGGCACCACACGCTCCGCCTCGACCGTCTCCCGTCGGCGGGGCGACCTCCACAGAATTTCGAACTTGAGCATTTCCGGAAGCCTTTCTCGGCTCGAATTACTGGACCCTTCAATTGTCCGGGAATGGCTCGCCGAAATGTTAGTAGTCCGCATCGTCGCAGGTAGGAGGACTGATGCCGCTGCCCAGCGGCGGCAACTGGCCGCCCAAACCGCTCGCCGACATCTACGCCCAATACGAGGTCCTCGACGCCTGGTATCGCGGCGACGCCGACCAGCTCACCACGATCTACCGCAGCCAGGCCGACAAGACCCGCCCCGCGAACCGGCCCTCGCAGTACCGCGGCGGCCTGCTCGGCGCGGCCGCCCGGTTCTGGTGGGGGCAGCCCACCCCCGAGGGTGAGCGCCGCACGAAGCTGCACGTGCCGATCGCGAGCGACCTCGCCACCATGTCGTCGGACCTGCTCTTCTCCGAGCCTCCGACCATGACCGTCGAGAACCCCGAGACGCAGAAGCGGATCGAGGAGCTCGTCGAGGAAGGCCTCCAAGCCACCCTGTTGGAGGGCGCGGAGGTCGGCGCGGCACTCGGCGGCTACTACCTGCGGACCGTGTGGGACCGCGACATCGCCGAACGGCCCTGGCTCGGCACGGTGCACGCCGACGCCGCCGTGCCCGAGTGGCGGTGGGGCCGACTGTGGGCCGTCACGTTCTGGCGGATCATCGAGCAGGACGACAAGGGCAAGTGCCTGCTGCACCTCGAACGCCACGAACCCGGGTGGATCTACAACGGCTTGTACCGGGGCAACCCGGGCGAGCTCGGCGACCAACTGCCACTCACCGCGCACCCGGAGACCGAGCGACTGCAGCCCGCGATCGAGACCGGCCTCAAGCAGGCGACGGCGAACTACATCCCGAACATGAGGCCCAACCGGGACTGGCGCAGGGTGCCCGCCGGCGCGCCGCTCGGCCGGTCCGACTTCACCGGCGCCGTGCTCGGCCTCATGGACGCCGTCGACGAGACCTGGTCGTCATGGATGCGCGACATTCGTATCGGCAAGGGCCGGCTGGTCGTCCCGAAGGAGTACGTGCAGAACCTCGGCCCGGGCCAGGGCGGGGCGTTCAGCCTCGACCGCGAGGTGTACGAGGCGATCGACAGCGCGCTGCCGGGCGAGGGCATCAACATCACGGCCACGCAGTTCGCGATCCGCGTGCAAGAGCACCGCGACACCCAAGCCGAGCTCCTCTCCGCCATCCTCCGCGCGACCGGCTACTCGGCGCAGTCCTTCGGGCTGAGCGGCGACGTGGCGATCACCGCGACCGAGGTCGCCGCGAAAGAACGCCGCAGCCTCGTCACCCGCGGAAAGAAAGCCTTGTACACGGCGCCCGAGCTGGCCAGCTCCGTCGAGACGCTGCTGCAGCTCGACAACAAGCTGTTCGGGTCGAAGATCGTGCCGGAGCGGCCGACCATCGTGTTCGGCGACAGTGTCTCGCCGGACCTCATGCAGCTCGCCCAGACCGCGAACCTCATGCGGCAGGCCGAGGCCGCCTCGGACGAGACGCTCGTCCGCCTGCTGCACCAGGACTGGGACGAGACGGAAATCATGGCCGAGGTGGCGCGGATCGCCGATCAGCGGCCGCAGCCGGTCCCCGACCCGTTCGCGCTGCGCCCGGATCCGGCTGAGGATCCGAACGCGCCGCCGGCCGACGGGCAGGACGGCCCGCCCGGGGAGTAATGCCTGGTCAGGGGCCAACTATAAACTCTCGCTTTATAGTTCGAGGGGGTCGTCGTGGCCGTCGACCAGGACCTCGTCGACCAGATCACCAGCACCATCGCCGACCTCTACCGCGAGGTCGAGACCGCGCTCGTCAAATCCGTCGCCCAGCGCCTCCGGCAGGATCCGCCGCTGCCGTCGCCGTTCCAGGAGGCGAAGCTCGACGCCGTCCAGGCGCTGCGCCGCTCGGCGCAGACGATCCTCGCCGCCCTGCAGGCGACCCGGGCGAAGGTGATCCGACAGGCCGTCGCCGACGCCTACCGCCACGGCCAGGGCGCCGCGCTGGCCGACCTCCCCGAGAGGTGGTTCCCCCGCTCCGGCATCGGCCAGGCGTCCCGGCAGGCGATCGCCGAGCAGCTGCCCAACGCCGCGGTGATCGAGAACATCGCCGCGGCGCTGCACCGCGACCTCGGCCGGGTGGACGGCAACATCTTGCGGGCTCCTGTGGACGCGTACCGCGCGGTGCAGGCGGGCACGGCCGCCCGCATCGCGTCCGGTGCGTACACCAGGCGTGAGGCGTCACAAGCCGCGTGGCAGCGGCTGATCGACCGCGGGATCGTCAACTTCACGGACCGGGCCGGCCGCGTCTGGCGGCTCTCCTCCTATGTGGAGATGCTCGGCCGCACCAACATCCAGCGCGCCGCCGTCCAGGGGCAGACCGACCGGCTGCAGAGCATCGGCATGGACCTGGTCATCGTGTCCAACGCTCCGCAGGAGTGCTCGAAGTGCCGGCCGTACGAGGGCAAGATCCTGTCCCTCGGCGGCCAGGTCGGCAAGGTGCAGGTGGAGCACGCCACCCGCGACGGCGTCATGGTCGAAGTCGACGTCGTGGCCACGCTCGACGAGGCCCGGGCCGCCGGGTTCCAGCACCCCAACTGCAGGCACAGCGTGTCCGCCTACCAGGCCGGGATCACGAAGATTCCGACGAACACGGAGGACCCGGAGGGCGACAAGGCGAGGCAGAAGCAACGCGCCCTCGAGCGGGAGATCCGCGCCGCGAAAGAACAAGCCGAGGGCGCGCTCACCCCCGAGGCGAAGAAGGAAGCCAACCGGAAGGTCAGGGCGGCGCAGGCCAAGCTACGCGCCCACCTGGCCGAGAACCCCAAGCTCAAGCGGCTCAGGTATCGCGAGCAGATCGGCGCCGGCAACCTGCCGAAGGCCGGCGGCCCGCCCGGCGGACCCGTCGGCGACCTGCAGCCCCCGGTGCAGCCCACCCTCGACGGCGGGCCAGCCCCCCGGTCCGCGGCCGCGTCCGTGCCGGAGCAGCCCCCGGCGCGGCCGCGCGCCGCGTCTGGGCAGGCCTCGCTTGACGACCTGGCCGCGCAGCAGCGCGCGGCCGAGGACGCAGCGCGAGCCCGACGCGAAGCCGAGGAGGCGGCAGCCAAGGCGCGACGCGACGCCGAGGCCGCAGTCGCCCGCGCCCGCAAGGCGGCAGAGGAGCGGGCCCGGCGCGAGGCCAACCGGCCGCGCATCGGCGACCTCATCCCCACCGACACCCGCAACGTGTCGGCCGAGGAGCGGGCCCGGGTACAAGAGGCGTTCTACAAGGTCTTCCGCACTGAGCACGCCGGTCTACGCGTCGAGCCCGAAGGCATGGGGATGCTGCGGCGGCTCGGCGACGACTCGGTCATCATCTCCTCCGCCATCAAGGACGCCGCCGGCCGCGAGGTGGGCGCCGTCGAGCGGGTGTTCTTCCGCGACGGCGAGACCGGCACCCTGTGGGTCGAGCACTCGCTCCTGACCCTCCACAAGAGCGTCAGGGGCCAGGGCTTCGCCAGCGAGTTCAACGCCTACCTCGAACGCTGGTATCGCCAGTCCGGCGTCGAGCGGATCCAGGTGCACGCCGACATCGACGTCGGCGGCTACACCTGGGCCCGGCACGGCTTCGACTGGGCGGACGAGGAGACGGCCGAGGCGATGTTCGAGGGCTTCGAGGAGTTCCTCGACGAGCACCGTAACGACCCTGCCGCGGCGGCCGCCCGGGATATCCTGCGCAGGGCGAGGGAGGAACCGTTCGGCAGCGAGCGGTACCCCACGCCGTACGAGATGAGCCAAGTCGGCCGCACCGACGGCGCGACCAGCTGGCTCGGCAAGGCGTACATGCTGGGCTCGGACTGGCAGGGAGTGAAATGGCTCCGGTGAAACCGACGAGGCCCTCGGCCGAGCGGATCGCCCGCCTGGCCGAGCTCGCCGACCTGCACACCGACTGGGAACGCAGGCACCTCGACCAGGCGGCATTCCGCCCGGAGGGTCGCAAGGAAGGCTCGGACTATCAGCAGCACTACCTCGACGTGAACCCGCCCGTCGAGGCCGAGGACGAGTTCCACCGCCTCGCCGAGCAGGTCATGGAGCTGGGCACCACGCCTTGACGGCCTTGATGACCTGACGGGCCTGCGCCGTGGTGATCGACGCGTTCCCGCCGGACAACTCCTCGACCGTGTACCGCTCCAAGCTCATGCCGCCGGCCGGGTTGTGGATCCGCTCGCACACCCGTGACGCTCGGCGGATCGCGCGGTCCTCGTTGGCCACCAGGCCCGGATCGATCCGCTCGAGCGCGGCCAGGTAGGCGGCGCGCTGCTCAGCGTCCGGTGAGGGCACCGCGGCCGCCGTCGCGCTCGCCTTCGGCGCCGGCGCGTCCTCGGTGGCCACCTTCGCCACGGTGGCGATGACGGCCAGGACGAGCACGGCCGCGACGACGATCACCACCGTCAGCGGGCTGGTCTTCTTCGCCGGCGGCCGCGGCGGCACGGGTGGCGGCCCCCACTGCTGAGGCGGCGGGGCGGCGTACGGCTGCTGCGGTGGCCACTGCTGCGGCTGCTGAGTCGGAGGCATGCGCCGGACACTACGCCGCGCACCGTTCCAAATCGTCCGGTTCCGTCCGGAGGGACGCCCGAAATGTGGCGTCCTGCATCACCGAAATGGGCTCGCCTGGTGCGAGCCCCAGCACCACCCCAGCTCGGCCAGGCGCCGAGCGACCACCCCCGCGAGTCCCCTGGAGGGTCCGCATGTCCCTGTTCATCCCGTCGACGACGCCCGGGGCGATCATCGGCTACACCAGCCGAGGCCCCATCCGCCTCATGGCAGGCGGATCCGGCGAAGGCGCACCGGCGCCCGCCGCGCCGGCGTCCGACCCGAGCCAGCAGCAGGCACCGCAGGGCCAGGCGCCCGCGACCACGCCCGCTCCCACGGCCGCGCCGCAGTCCACCGATCCCGCGAGCCAGGCGCCCGCACCTCCGTCCTGGACACCGCCGCCCCCGGTCCCCCCGATCCCCCAGCCGCCCGCGCAGGCCGCACCACCGGCCGACGACGGCACCCGGGACGTCTCCCGCCTCCCCCAGTGGGCGCAGAAGGAGATCGCCGACCTCCGACAGGAGAACGCCAACCGGCGGGTCGCCGCGCGCACCGCGGTGGTCGCACAGCACGCGTTCGCGGCCGCGCCCACGCTCGGCGTGAACGGGCACGCGCTGCTGCAGTCGCTGCCGTTCCAGGCCGCGGCCGCCGAGCTCGACCCGGCCGCGCCGGACTTCAACACGCAGCTCGCCGCGAAGATCAACGAGATCTTGCAGGCGAACCCGTGGATGGCCGCCCAGCAGTCCGCAGCCCCGACCCCGGCACCTCCGCCGGCCTCCGGGGCGCCCATGGGCACCACACCTCCACCGCCCAGACCCAACTCTCTGGAGGCCGCCATCGCGGCCCGACTCGGAAGGTAGGAAACCGCCATGGCTGTGTCCCTGGCCGAGGCCAAGAACAACGCCGTCGACGACATCGACGTGGCCGTCATCGACGAGTTCCGCAAGGGCAGCGCCGTCCTCGACGCGCTGATCTTCGATGACGCCGTCAACCCGGCCGGGGGCGGCGCCACCCTCACCTACGGGTACCGGCGCCTGGTCACCCAGCCGACCGCCGCGTTCCGCCAGCTCAACACCGAGTACACGCCGCAGAACGTCACCACCCAGCGCTACACCGTGGACCTGGCCGTCCTCGGTGGGTCGTTCCAGGTGGACCGCGTGATCGCGCAGATCGGCCCGGCCGCGTCCGGCACCGTGTCGCTGAACATGACGCAGAAGATCAAGGCGGCGCAGACGCTGTTCCAGGACACCGTGATCAACGGTGACACCGCGAGCGACGCGAACGCCTTCGACGGCCTGGACAAGGCCCTCACGGGCAGCTCCACCGAGTTCAACGCCGCCAAGACGACCGACTGGACGTCCATCGCCAGCGGCAACGACACCGCCTTCGCGGCGCTCGACGTCCTCGACGAGTTCCTGTCGATCATGGACGGCACCCCGACCGTCATCCTCGGCAACACCAAGGCCCTGGCCAAGGTCCGTGCGATCGCCCGCCGCTCCGGGATGTACACCCGCGACCCGATCGACGGGCTGATCGGCGCCGGCGGCCGCCCGATCGAGCGGGAGACCTACGGCGGAATCATCTTCGCCGACCCCGGCAACAAGGCCGGGTCCAACAACCCGATCATCCCGATCAGCACGAGGACCGTCGGCGGCTCGTCCACCACGGGCCTGACCGACCTGTACGCCTTCAGGGTCGGCCTCGACGGGTTCCACGGCGTGTCCACCGTCGGCGGCCAGCTGGTGCGCCAGTGGCTGCCGGACTTCAACAGCGCGGGCGCGGTCAAGACCGGCGAGGTCGAGCTCGGCCCCGTCGCCGTCGCGCTCAAGTCGACGAAGGCGGCGGCCGTCCTCCGCAACATCAAGGTCCAGTGAACGACACACCCGACGGTGAGGTGCGCAACGTCGCGGCCGCCCCCGCCATCACCGTCGCCACCGACGACGGGCCGCAGCCGCTCGACGACGTCCTCGCCGACCTCAGCAGCGGCGACCGCCTGATGGCCGGCGCCGCGGAAACGGTCGCCGACTCCACCGCCACCGACGTGGACGAGCTGGTGGCCGACTTCAACACCCTGCTCGCGGCCCTACGGACAAGAGGAGTCATCACGTGAGCGTCAACATCACCGCGCCGAACGAGGACTACACCGGCGAGGTCGCCGGCGTCTCCTTCGTGAAGGGCCGGGCCAGCGTCGACGACCTGCCGGAGACGTCGCGGGCGTACTTCGAGCGGCACGACTACAAGATCGAGGAGTCCGGCGGCCAGCAGGAGGCGAAGACCGACAAGCCGGCCGCCGCCCGCAAGCCCAGCCCGGGCCAGTGAGCGTGCGCGGGTGGGCGTCGGAGGTCCGCCCGCCCGCGCACCCGAGGGGAGGTCGCCATGGCGTACGCCACCGCCGATGACCTGATCGACTACCTCGACCCGGTCCCCGATGACGCCGAGCTGCGGCTCGTCCGCGCCTCACGCGTCATCGCCCGGGCGATCCGCACCGCGGTGTACGACGTCGACGACGACGGCCAGCCGACCGACCAGAAGGTCATCGACGCGCTGCGCGAGGCCACCTGCGAGCAGGTCGCCGCGTGGTCTGAGGGCGGGGAAACCGGCACGGGGGCGACCCCCCAGTACGACAACGTGTCGATCGGCTCCGTGACGCTCGGCGGCCGCAAGAGCGGAGGCTCTGGCGGCGACCGACCGGCAGCCGAGGACCTGGCCCCGCAGGCGCGCCTCGCCCTCGAGGAGGCCGGCCTTCTCGGCACACCGCTGAGGAGCTGGTGATGGGCGCCATCCCCGCGTTCCTCCTCGTGCACACCGTCTCGGTCGAGCCGCTGACCGGCGAGGGACCTTTCGGGCCCGCGTTCGGGGATCCGGTCGAGGTGCGGTGCTTCGTCGACGAGAAACGCAGCCTCGTCCGCGACAACGAGGGGGCGGAGGTCGTCTCCAGCACCACGGTGTTCATGCCGCTGGCCACCGTGTGCCCGGTCGGCAGCAGGGTCACCGTGAACGACCGCACCACCACGGTGCTGGCCAGCTCACGGCGCGACGGCGGCGGCCTGCCCGTGCCGGACCACCTCGAAGTGAACCTCGCATAGGAGGTGACGCCGTGCCGCAGCGTGCCAGCTTGAAACTGAACGTCGGCGCCATCGCGAAAGCGCAGCGGAAGGGCGCCGTGCTCGGGCTGAAGAAGGCCGCCGAGCACCTCTTGGAGGTGTCCCGCGAGCAGGTGCCCATCGAGGAGGGCACCCTCGAACGGTCCGGCGTGGCCAGCGTGGACGAGGGGCAGCTGCGCGCCGCGGTGAGCTATGACGGCCCGTACGCCGTGCGGCAGCACGAAGAGCTGACCTGGAAACACGACGAGGGCCGCAAGGCGAAGTACCTCGAAGACCCCATGAACGAGGAGCGGGGCACGATGCTCGACATCGTGGCCGCCGAGGTCCGCCGGAGCCTGCGATGACCCTGACCCTCCTCGAGGAGGTCGCCGCGCTGCTCGCCGAGCTCGGCCTCGGCACCTACCAGGCGGACGGGGCGGCCGGCGGAACCATCTTCACCACGCGGCTGCCCACGGCGCCGGATCGGTGCATGGCGGTCGCCCGGTACGGCGGGGCCGAGTCCGACTCCCTCAACCCGTGGGATCAGCCCAGCATCCAGATTCGATGCCGGGGCAGCGCGGCCGACTCCCGCGAGGCGGAGGCCGACGCGCAGGCCGTGTACGACGCCCTGCACGGCCTGGGCATGCGAGAGCTCACCCCCGACGGCACCTGGCTACAGCTGGCCATCTGCGGCGGCGGCGGGCCGGCCTACATCGGCACCGATCAGAACGGGCGGCACGAGTACGTCGTCAACGCCCGCTTCGACATCGATCACGAGACACCCCAACGCGCGTAGGAGGCGCTGACCATGGCAAAGAGGCGAATCAACGCGAGAGACATGATCGTCGAGGTCGAGGACGACACCGCCGACACCTGGTTGCGGGTCGAGAACCTGCAGAACATCACCGTCAACCCCGGCGAAAACGAAGAGACCGCCGACGTCACGGACAACGACTCGGAAGGGTCGTACGAGCAGGAGGTCATGCAGCGTGGCGCCAGCCTCGCGTTGGAGGGCCTGCTCATGAAGGACGACTCGACCGGTGCGCTGCCGCCCGGCCGGGCCCGCGTCGAGGAGATGTGCGGCGAGGACAAGCTGGGCTACGACTCCCTCGGCCGTGTGAGGTTCCGTCACCCGATGGACACGCAGTGGCGCATCTGGCCGTGCACGTTCAGCCTCGGTGAGCAGGGCGGCGCGACCAACGACAAGTCGAGCTGGTCCGCCACGATCACCAAGTCGGGTAAGACGACCACCGCGGCGGTCGCAACCGGTGGCGGGGGCGGCGTGTGACCGAGCCGACGTGGGTCGACGCCGACGAGTTCGACGGCGACCTCGACCAGGACTTCGACGCGGCTTGGGCCGAGCACCGGCCCAAGTACGCCAAGATCAAGGGCAAGGTCTACACGATGCCGCCGGACGTCCCGGCCAGCGTGCTCATCCTCCTCGCCCGCCAGAAGCGGGCGGCCCGATCCGGCGAGGATGGCCTGACCTTCATCGAGCAGATCCTCAAGGGCCTGCTCACCCCGGCCGGGTACGACCAGATCTTGGCCGACGGCATCGGCATCACCAGCCTCAAGGACGTCGTCGACTGGTGCATGAAGGCGTACGACCTCGCCAAGGACGACGGCGGGGACGGCGAGGGGGAAGCCCAGCCCCCGGCGACGGGGGCATAGGCCAAATCGTCCGCTACTGGGCGCTGATCGAGGCCGACTTCCAGCGGGAGTACGGCCTCGACCTCATGCCCGCGCTGCGGGCCGGGATGAGCTGGAGGCGGTTCTCCGTCCTCCTGATCGGCCTGTCCCCGGAGTCCATGTGGCGACGGGTCGTCTCCTCCCAGCCCGTTGAGCTGTCCGGCGAGGCGGCGCAGTCGTTCATCGGCACCCTGTGAGGGAGGTGGCCTCGTGGCGCTGTCACTCGGCGAGCTGGTCGGCTACATCGACCTCGAAGACAAGGGGTTCGCCGGCGGGCTGCAGAACGCCGGGCGAGGCCTTGACCGGCTGCAGTCCTCAACGAGCAGCAGCATGTCGTCGATCGAGGGCACCGTCTCCCGGGCCCTCTCGCAGATCGAGGCCGACATCACTGACGGGCTCGACCCTGCTGCGGCCATCAAGGATCTCGACAAGCTGGAGCGCGCCCTCGACGACGGGCTCAAGTCCATGCTCGACGAGGCAGACCGGTTCGCCGACGAGCTCGATAAGGCGATCGACGACGCGTACGACGGGCTCGACGACAAAGCCCGCAAGGGCGGCGAGGACGCCTCGCGCGGCTTCACCGACGGCGTAGGCGACGGCGGTAAGGCCAAGTTGTCCGGCATCGGCGACGGCTTCATGTCCACGCTCAAGGGCTTGGGCTGGGCAGCGGCCGGCGCGGCGATCGGCGCCCTGCTGATGAAGGGCCTCGAAGGCGCCATGGACGCCCAAGAGGCCAAGGCCAAGCTCTTCGCTCAGGTCGGCGCGACCGAGCCGGAGATGAAGCGGCTCGGCGGCGCCGCCGGGAAGGCATACGCCGCCGGCTACGGCGAGAACCTGAGCGAGGTCACCGACGCGATCCGCGCGGTGGTGCAGCACATCGACGGGATGCGGGGCGCGTCCGAGAACACCCTCAAGACCATGGCGGAAAGGGCCATGGACACCGCCACGGTCATGGATGAGGACGTCGGCGGCGTCACCCGGGCCGTGTCTCAGATGCTCCGCACCGGCCTCGCCAAGTCGGCGAAGGAAGCGTTCGACATCCTGGTCAAGGGCGCCCAAAACGGCGTCAACAAGTCCGAGGACCTCCTCGACACCTTCAACGAGTACGGCACCCAGTTCCGCGACCTCGGCCTGAACGCCAAGGAAGCCCTCGGCCTGATGTCGCAGGGCCTCAAGGCGGGCGCGAGGGACAGCGATACCGTGGCCGACGCGTTGAAGGAGATCAACATCCGGGTCCGCGGCATGGACACCAACGCGGTCCCCGCCCTGCAGAAGCTCGGACTCAACGCTCACACCATGGCCGACGCCTTCAGCGCGGGCGGCAAGAAGGCGCACGACGCCTTCGGCACCATCCTGCAGAGGCTGCGCGAGGTCAAGGACCCCACCGAGCGCTACCAGCTCGCCGTCGCCTTGTTCGGCACCAAGGCCGAGGACATGGCCAAGTCCATCGACAAGCTCGACCTGTCCAAGGCGGGCCAGGAGATCGGCAAGGTCGGCGGGGCGGCCAAGTCGGCCGGCGACCAGCTGCACGACACCGCGGCGAACAAGCTGGAGTCCTTCAAGAGGGGCTTGCAGCAGAACCTCGTGGACTTCCTCGGCGGGACCGTCCTGCCGAAGGTGGAGGAGTTCGCCAACAAGTTCGACCTTGCCGGGCTGGGCGAGAAGGTCGGCCCCGCCCTAGAAGAGGTCAAGGGCCTGTTCTCCGAGGTGTTCGGCTCCATCGGCCAGTGGATCGAGGACCACAAGGGCAAGATCGACGAGTGGTCGGGGAAGATCGGCGGGGCGGCCGAGGACGTCAAGGGGATCCTCACCGACGTCCGCGCGTTCTGGGACCAGTGGGGATCGCAGATCCTCGACGGCGCGGGCATGCTGATCGACGGGGTCACCAGCCAGTTCTCCGGCGGCTGGAAACTGGTCAAGGGCATCTGGGACACCGCGGTCGGGCTGCTGACCGGCGACTGGGAGAAATTCAAGAGCGGAATTCTCTCAATCGGCTCCGGCCTGTGGGACACCCTGAATTCGATGACCCTCGGCGCGCTAGGCAAATTCACCGATGGAATTTCCGAGAAACTGTCCCTCGCCGGAAAGTATTTCTCGGGCCTGAAGGATGACGTCCTCGGCGCGGTGAAAAACGCGAAGGCCTGGCTAGTAAAGACCGGCAAGGACATCGTCACCGGATTCTGGAACGGCCTGCAATCCATGGGCGGCTGGATCAAGGGGAAGGTGACGTCCTTCTTCGGCGGAATGGTCCCCGACTGGGTGAAGCAGGCCCTCGACTCCCACAGCCCAAGCCGGGTGTTCATGGCCATCGGCGGCGACACCGTCACCGGATTCGTCCAGGGCATGCTGCAGCAGCAGCCCCGCGCCCAGATGACCGCCAAAGCATTCGCGAAGCTCATGAAGGACGCGTTCGCGGTCGATATCAAGAACGCGCCCGATCCCCTGGTCGACTGGATCAAGCGCAACAACGACCACCTGCACGACTTGGCGGACAAGCGCGAGGAGATCATCAAGCGCATCGCCGACGCCAAGAAGTACGCGAACGACATCGCCAAGCAAATGGTGGACTTCGCGAGCGTGGCCGACCTGGGGCTCGAAAAGGGCGACGGCGCGCAGGACATGATCAGCGGGCTCAACGAGAAGCTGACCCAGATCAAGAAGTTCGCGAACGACATCAAGGTCTTGGCCGAGCGCGGGCTGAACAAGACGACCTTGTCCCAGATCATCAACGCCGGACCTGAGAAGGGTCTGTCGCTGGCGGAGATGCTGGTCGGCGCTGACGGGGCCGAACTCAAGGCGATCAACAAGGCGCAGGGCCAGATCAACAAGGTGTCCAAGCAGATGGGCAAGACCTCGGCGGACGCCCTGTATGACGTGGGCAAGAAGGCGGGCGACGGCTTCCTCAAGGGCCTGCAGGGGAAACTCACGGAAGTCGAGTCCATGATGGCCAAGATCGCCAAGGCCGTCGTTGACGCCGCCAAGAAGCAACTCGGCGTCAAGTCCCCCTCGCGTGTGTTCATGTCGATCGGCGACAACACGATGCTCGGCTACATCCAGGGCGTCCTCGGCCAGCAGCAGGCGACCGTGTCCGCCGTCGCCGGAGTCGTCGGTAAGGCCGCCGCGACCGCGTCCCGCGTTCCCGGCCTGGTGCCCGGCGCCATGGCCGGGCCGAGCTCGGCGCCGGCGTACGGCGCGGAGTACGGCCAGGGCCACGGCCAGGTGTACGGGGCCGGCCCCGGCGGTGTGGTCGTCAACATGCCGAACGCGGTCATCCGGGAGCAGGCCGACGTCGGCCGGATCGGCGCCGAGTTCGCATTCAAGTACCGCGCCCGCGGCTGACCTTCGTCCCCCGACCACGGAAGGTGGTTTCAGCATGTCCAGTTTCGATCCCTCGCTGGGGATCACCTACGGCGCGTGGTTGCGCCGGAAGGGCATCCAGATCCGCGGTGACCGCAGCGTGCCGCGGACGCGGGAGCCGCTCGACGAGGACGGGCGGCGCCGCCGGATCGTGACCGAGCGGACCGAGTCCGGCGCGATCGCCGTCACCACCCAGCGCACCGACGAGCGCGGCGGGGAGCACCAGGACGTGCACATCCACGCCCCGGCCGTCGTCGGCATCGGCACGGGCAGCGGGCAGGTGATCGTGCCGTGAGTGGCGAGGGACGGGCACGCCTGGAGGCGGCTCTGCTGCGGGATCAGGCCGAGATCCTGGAGCTGTGCGGCGCCGAGCAAGAGAAGCTCACCGCGGCGCAGGAGGCGTACGAGGCCGACCCGACACCGGAGACGCTGGCCGCCTACGAGGAGGCGCAGCAGTCGATGTACGAGCTGCGGGGGTGGTTGCGGGCGGGCGCGCAGGAGGCGGCGGCCAACGAGCTCCCAGCAGCGCCCCCGGCGCGGGAGCCCCGGGCCCGGGCCGCCCGGTCTGGCCGCCGTCGCGAAGGTGAAGGGGAGTCCTGATGGCGTGGTCCAAGTCCGGGTATTTCGTTGCGACGCAGGTCGGCCAGTGGGGGGCCGCGGCGCTCGGGATCAACCTGCTGTCCGGCATGAAGCTCGCCCTGTGGGGGTCGAGCGTGACCCCGAACTTCGACACCGACACCGCGTACGGCACCGCTCCGTGGGCCTCCGGCGAGTCGTCGGGTGCGGGCTACACCGCCGGCGGTGTCACGCTGGCCAGTCCCACCTTGGTGGGCTCGGCCGGGGTCATGGCGTTCGACGCCGACAACGTCCAGTTGGACCTGTCCACCATCACCAGCGAGGGCGGCATCATCTACGCCTCGGCGAAGTCGAACCGGTTGTGGCTCGGCCTGTGGTGGGGTGCTCCGAAATCGACTCAGGACGGGACGTTTCTGATCACCTGGCATTCGTCGGGGATCGCCTTGATGAACCTCGTCCCGTAACCCCTCGGAGGTGGGCTGGTGCTGCTGCGGAACACCCTCGAAGGCGGGGTAAACGGTCAGGCGATCACCGTCGCCAACTCCGGCGGAGCATCGGGGAACGCGTTCAGCTTCGCGGGGAACGGGACATATTCGAGCGCGCAGGCGGCGCATGGGAGCTTCTCAGCGGCGTGCGCCCCCGACGCCACGATGAACCTGGAGTGGCAGTCCTTCGCGGTGCCCAACGGGAGCCTTTACTCGCGGCTCAACTTCCGGATCACCCGGCCCACCATTGACGACACGTACGTGTCCCTTTACGTGGGGACACCGAACACCGGCACCTCGTACGAGTGGTCGACACGCGTCGTCATGCACACGAACGGCACCGCACATCTCGAACTGGGCCACTACAGCACATCGGGCGGGTTCGTCACTCTTGGCAGCAAAAGCATCACCCTCCCGAACTCCACCTGGTGCCGATTGGAGCTCAGGGCGGACAACAGCGCGCCGACCAGTACGGCGGAGGCGCGATGGTACAACCAGATGGACGGCACGACGATCACCGACAGCGTGACCGCCAGCACCTCTCATGCGTCGGTCTTCGGCTGGAACTACTTCGGGGCATCCGCCGACACTTACCAGAGCAGCACCAACGTCTGGGTAGACGACATCGCGTTGTCAGACGTGGGCTGGCTCGGCCCCGGCAACATCCTTGACGCCACGCTCACCCCCGGCGCGGTGTCCGCCTCAGCCGTCATCCCCTCGCCCGCCCTGTCGATCGGCAGCACCATCGCCCCGGGCGTGGTGGCCGCCACCGCGGTGATCCCCGCCCCCAGCATCCATACGGGGGCCCTCACAACGGCGGTCAACCCGGGCGTGGTGGTCGCCACCGCGGTGATCCCCAGCCCAACGGTGGACGCATTCGCGAACGTCTACCTCACCCCGGATCCGCTGGTCGCCGCCGCGGTGATCCCGGCCCCGGCGATCGGCGTACCGGTCAACCCCGGCGACCAGATCGACCGGACGGGGCAGATCGAGTGGAACGGCTTCCTCCTCGGCTCGACGACCGAATACCGGTGGCTGACCCTCGACGGCTGGTGGGACCTACCCGACCTCGATGGCGGGAACGTCGCCCACCCGTCCCGGCACGGCGCGTATGCCGGGCGCGACCTCACCCAGGAACGGCACGTCACCTACACCGCGCTGGTGCGGGCCCGCCGCGAGAACATGCAAGCGGTGATCAACGAGCTGAAGGCCGCGACCCGGATCCTCGACGACGACACCGAGCTGCCGCTCGCGATCCGGGTCCTGGACGACATCCTCGTCGGCTACGGCAAGGTCGCCCGCCGATCCATCCCCATCGACAAACTCGTGCGGCTGGGGCACGCGCAGCTCACCATCCAATGGACCCTCAGCGATCCGATCCTGCAGTCGCGGGACCTGGCCAACGCGGTCATCGCCGACGGTGTCTGGCAGTCCGTCACCAACGTGGGGAACGCCCCGGCATACCCGACGATCCGCATGCCCGGCCCCGCCACGGGCCCCACGATCTTCGTCCGGCACACCGAGGCCGGCCGCCTCGACGAGAGAGCGTTGGAGTTCGACCTCCACCTGAACGCCGGCGAGACGCTGCTCGTCGACACCTACTACGGCACCGCCGTGGTCGGCGAGGAACCGGTGATGGACACACTGGCCGGCAACTCGGTGCCGATCCCCGACCTGGTCCTGCCGTCCGGGCAGTCGCAGGTCGGTTACGGAAGCTCGGGCGGCGGCGCACCGGCCGCGACCATGCTCTGGCGCCACTCCTACCTTTAACCACCCGGGGGTGATCGCGCGTGGTCGCCAGCATCCGGGACGCCACAGGCACGACCGTCACGAACGCGAGCAGCGTGAGCATCTCGCGCCCGTCGTCCTCGTCCGGCGACGTCCTGCTGTGCATCCACTCCACCAACGCGGGCTCTCTGTCCGACATGCGGATCCAGGGCAGCGGGTGGCAGACAATCGGCTCCCGAAATGACGACCGGATTTTCGGGCTCGGCGGCGGCACGAAGATCTACCGCAAGACCGTGGGCAGCAGCGAGTCGGGCTCGTACACCGTGCAGCAGGGCGCGGGCGCGGCCACCGTGGTGATGCTGTCCATCAAGGGCGGGCACCAGAGCCTCGCCGTCGTCCGGAACGACGGCGACACTGCCCTGCCGCCCACGTTCGACCTCAAAGAGGTCACCACCCCGGCCGCGTCCCCGCCCTCAGGGTCCGGCGTGGACATCCGCGTCGCCGTCGCGTGGGACCCGGACGGGTCCGTCTCTTGGCCCACCCCGTCCGGGTACAGCACGCGGTCGACGCAGCAGGTCGTCGGCGCCGTCTCAACGGTGGTGGTATCGAAGTCGCTCGTCACGTCCGCCTCGGTCGGGTCGGTGACGTTCCGGATCAACCGGTCGGCGACGGGCATGCACGGGTTCACGATCATCGTGCCCAGTGCCACCACGGATGAGTCCACGCCCACCCCGCCGTCGTTCCCCACTTTCAGCCCGGCCCGGGGCAGCGCCCTCTACCGGTACACCGTCCACGACCTACTCTCGGGCGCCTACCGCGGGGACATCTACCCCCGCGACGTCACCTTCGACAGAAGGATCGGCGAGGCCGGCGCGTTCGGCGGCACCCTGGCGATCCCCAACCGCCGGGTGGCCGACCAGGTCGCCGAGATCATCCCCCGCCACGCCTCGGACCTGACCAGCGGCCCCGGCCGGATCGTCGTGCACGTCTGGCGGGCCGGGGACTTGTGGGGGGAGTACTGGATCACCGGGGCGATGATCCAACGGTCTCGCCGCGGCGGCATTCAGATCCAGCTCCGCGGCAGCACCCTTGAGGCCTACCTCAGCCACGTCCCCGTCGAGCAGGACCTGGAATACGAGGGCGACCAGATCTCGTGCGCCCGCAGCCTGCTCAACAACATGATGAGCAGGCCGGGAGCCAACATCGGTCTGACCCTCGCCCCGGGGACTGCCGGCGACCCACGGAACCTCGCGGTCAAGGCCGCGGACGCCACCACCTACGGCGACGCGTTGCGCGGCTACTCGCAGACGTACCCCTCGTTCGAATGGCTGGTCACCCCGACCGTGGGGCAGCACGGCGGGATCGAACGGCGCTGGGAGTGGGGCGCCCCCACGATCGAGGGCGACCGCGAGCACGTGTTCGTCGACTCGCCGCACGGCGGGGACATCCTCGACTGGTCGGAGGAGATCGACGCGTTGCGCGGCGGCACCCGGGTCATGGTCCGCGGCGGCACACCGGAAGTCGAGGACGCCTCGGAGGGCAGCACCCCGGTCGTGTCCGACTGGCTGAGCGCGACGGCTCATCTGGCGGCCGGCTGGCCCCGCTACGGCCAGGTGGTCGATCATCCCGGCGAGTCGACGTGGAAACCGGAGCTGGACTTCTACGCCCAGCGGTGGATCGCCGCCCTGGGCGGTGCGGTGCGGGTGTACTCCTGCACGGTCGCGCTGGGTGGGAAACCGACCTTGTCGCCGACGAGTCTGGGGGACTACGTGCGCCGGGTCATGGTCAACGAGTGGCACCCGCGCATCAACGGGGGTGCGGGGTTCGACCAGTCCCAGCGGCTGATCGGCGTCGGCATCACCCCGGTCTCCCGTACGACCGGCCGGGAAGAGGCCCAGTTGATCCTGGAGGAGGCGCACGTCTGATGGTGGACAAGTTCCCCGCCGAGCAGCAGCGGATCGTCAAGGGCCTGCAGGACGCGGTCGATCGGCTCAACACCATCGCCCGTGGTGTCGCCCCCATCAAGGTCAACAAGGCGTCGGAGTATTTCGACCTGCCGGAGGCGTCGCCCGCCGCGCCCGGGTCGGGCGTCCGCCTCTACTCCGGCGGCGGCAAGTTCACGGTGAAGACCTCGGCCAACAAGACGGTCACGATCCCGATGGCCGACGTGGCGAACCCCGCGAACTTCACCTCGCCCAGCACCCAGACGGGTGACTTCGCGTCCGCGAGCGCGTACACGCAGCTCCGCGCGGACTGCGCCCGCCTGCACGACACCGTGAGAGACCTGCAGAACGCCATGCGGGCCGCCGGGCTCATGGGATGACAACCACTCACCTTGGAGGAACACCATGGCCATGACCACCGCCTACCTCGACGCCATCGCCGGGGCCGGCCGCACGGCGATCACGCACATCGGCCTCGTCAACGGATCCGGCGTCGAACTCACCGGAGGCTCATACGCCCGGAAGGCCATCACCTGGACCGCCTCGTCCAGCGGGACGATCAAGCCGAACGCCGACCTGGTCTTCGACGTCCCCAGCGGTGCGACGGTCGCCGGGTGGCGCGGCTACTCGGCGTTGACGTCCGGGACGAACTACGGCGGCGCCGACCTCACGAGCCAGTCGTTCAGCAGCGCGGGGACGTACACGCTGCTCGCCGCGTCGACGGCCATCAACCACACCGCCGCGTAGGGCCGTAGCCTGTGCTGCTGAAAAACTCGTTCGAGGGCGGGACCAACAACGTTGCGATCAGCGCCAGCAACTCGGGCGGGGCCAGCGGTAACGCGTTCTACTTCACCCAGTCCGCGACGTACAGCACTGCTCAGGCGGCGCATGGGACCCGCAGCGCGGCGTGCGTCGCCTACTCCACACTGACACTGGCGTGGGAGACCGAAGCCCTCAACGGATCCCTGTACTACAGGCTGGACTTCCGGATCGGCAAGCTCCCGCCCACCGGTCGCGAGCGCGTCAGCATCGACCTCGGAACCCAGGAGGGCGCCGACTACTACCAGTGGAAGGCCAGCGTCGACGTGCCCGCGTCCGGGACGCCAACGCTGGTGCTGGCCCACTACGTCGGCTCCACCAGCACCTGGACCACTGCCGCCACCGCGAACATCACGGTCCCGTTGGGTACGTGGTGCCGCTTGGAGCTCCGCGCCGACAACGGGACGACCAGCACCACGGAGGCCCGGTTCTACAACAGCGTGGACAGCACCACGGTCACCACCAGTGTGACCGGCAGCGCATCCCACCCGGCGGGAGTAATCCCGTGGGACTGGTGCGATGCGTACGCGGACAGCTACGTACAGGACGCGGTCAACATCTGGCTCGACGACCTCGCCGCCGCCGACACCGGGTGGCTTGGGCCTGAGGGCCTAGTCGCATTCTCGGGCGGGTCGGCGGCCACCGTCGCCGCGGCCCCGACCGGTGTGGGTAAACCTGCCACCAGCGGCGGCCAGGCCGCCGGCGTCACGGTGGCCACCACCGGTGCGGGCGCCCCCGGCGGGCAGGGTGGTGCGGCTGCGACCGTCACCACCACGGCGTCGGCGGGTGGCGCACCAGGTGGCCAGGGCGGCGCCGCTGCGACCGTCACCGCTGCCGTCTCAGCGGGAGGCGTCCCGGGCGGCCAGGGCGGTGCGCAGGCCTCGATCACCGCCGCCGTCAGCGGCGGGGGTACGGCGGCCGTCAGCGGCGGCCAGGCCGTCACCATCACCACCACCTCGACCGGCGACGGCGCACCAGCAGCAGCCGGCGGCCAGGACGTCACGATCGCCGTCGCCGCCAGCGGGAACGGCGTGGTAGCCCTCGCCGGAGGCGAGACCGCCACGGTGGCCACCACCGCCACGGCGGATGGCAGCCCCGGGCTCTCCGGCGGCGACCAAGCTGCTGTCGACGTCGACGCCACGGGCGACGGCACGGCCGGATTCGCCGACGGCTCCGAGACGACCGTCACGGTGTCCGCGGCCGGTGATGGGGCGGCTGGATACGCCGGCGGGTCCGAGACCGAAGTCATGGTCGCAGCGACCGGCGGCGGCCTCACCGAGGGCACCGGAGGCGGATCCGAGGAAACCGTCACCGTGGCCGCCGAAGGTGCTGGTGCTCCCGGCCCGGCATCCGGCGCCGAAGAGACAGTGACCGCGGCTGCGTCCGGCGCGGGCCTGGCCGGCATCGCCGACGGCTCGACGACCGCCGCGGCGGTGGCCACCGAAGGCGCAGGCTTCCCCGCAGCTGAGAGCGGGTCGGCCGCCGAAGTGGCGGTGGCCACCGAAGGCTCAGGCCGTCCGGCGTTCGCCGGCGGATCCTCGGCCACCATCGCGGTGACCGCGACCGGCGGCGGCGCGCAGGGCGACGTCGGCGGCGGCTCCATCGCCGTGGTGGCGGTTGCCGCAGCCGGGGACGGCGCCGTGGCCGTCGTGGGCGGCTCGTCGGCGGCCGTACAGACGGCGGCCACCGGAGCCGGGATCCCGGCCTTCAAGGGCGGGTCGGCCGCCGAGGTGTCCGTCCACGCGACGGGCGCCCGCCTGGTCGTCGACATCACCGTCGAGGTCGGCCCGACGCGCGTGCTCGAGTTGGCCACCGTGGGCCCGACCCGTGCGGGCGAGCGCGTGACCGTCGGCCCCACCCGATCCTCCGCCGAGGTGGGCGACACCCGCACGAGCACGACCGTTGGGCCCACCCGGATCAGCAGAGGAGCGTGACGTGGCGGAGATCTACCGCACCGGCACCGAATGGTTCGCCAACCAGATCACGATCACCCGGGGCAAGGTGGCGGACATCACCACGGTGGGCGTCTACCACTCGCTCGACCCCAACGTGGTGCCCGAGGTCGACGAGTTCACCGCGGTGCAGGTGGCCGACGGCACCGCCCAGCCGCCGGACGAGCTCGCCGAGGCGGGGAAGGTTGACGTCTTGTCGCTGATCGGGCCGAAGAACGGCGACGTCGAGCTCGGCCCCGGGGACTGGCAGCGGTTCGTGCTCCTCCAGACCGCGACCGAGGACATCATCCGCAAGATCGACGTCATCACCATCCTCTGAGGGGCCTGCATGCGTACCGAGATCCGCGACGGCTGGCTCGTCGTCCCGTACTCCGGGCACGACCTCGCCACCGTGCACATCGCCGTCGCCCAGCGCCCGGCCGAGGAGGACTGGCGGCCGGCCTATCTGGACTACGTCGGCACGGAACGCGTGGCGAAGATCCGCCCGCCCGCCCCGTCCGGCCGCCAGGTCAGCGTGTGGCTACGGGTCGGCGAGACCGTCACGAGCGCCGGCCGGATCACGATCTGAGTGATCCCGATGAACGTGCCGCCCGCTGACTGCGTCTGTCGATCGCGATGGGTCAGTGGGGAAACAGCGGGCGGCGCCCCCCGCTCTGGCATCCGCCAGGCGGACCACACAACCGAGGGGGACGTGAGTGGACGGGGCAACCCTGGTAGACGTGCTCGTCCAGGGAGGCGCGGTTGGGGTGGCCCTCCTGCTGTTCGTCCTCGGCTGGATCGCCCCGAAACCGAGCATGGACCGCGCGGACCGCGAGATTACCTACCTCCGCCAGGCCCTCGCCGACGAGCGAGCAGCGCGAGAGGCCGATCGCGAGGTATACCGGCTGGAGACCGCCGGCGCGAACGCGGCCGCCGTCGAGGCCGCCCGTACGACCGCGCACCTGCTGCAAGACCTGCGAGAGCGTAACCAGCCGGAGGCGCGGCGATGAGGTGGTTCCTGCGGAGACGACGTGCTGTACGACCGGAGATCGCGGCCGAGGCGGAACAGTCCCGCCAGGCCCGCATCGCGGCGGAGGCGGGGCTGCGGCGGGCTCAGGAGCAGCACAAGCGGACTGAGCGGCAGCTCGTCGACGTGCTGCGCGAGCTGAACGCGAGCAACGGATTCGCCGAACTGTTGATTCGTCAGGTGATCAGGGAGTCAGGATGACGCTCATCGCGGTGACCTGGTGGGCCATCCTCGCCGGCGGGCTTATCCCCACCTCGTGGTTCCTGGTGAGGTTCCGCCCGGCATGGCCGATCCGGCGCCCGTCGCTGATCGTGAACGGCTTGGTCAGCGTGATCTGGCTGGTGTACCTGCGTTCCGCGCTGCTGCTGGCCACCAACGGCTGGACGCCGAAATACACCGGCACCGTCGACACCGTGATCATCGTCGGGTTGGGCGCGGCCGCGGACTGGCTGCTGATCCTGCTGCTGGCCACGTTCCTCGACTACCGCAAGGACCGGCACGAGCGAGAGAGGTCGTGACCTGAATGACTCACCCCATGCCCCCGGAGCCGCAGACGGGCGCGGGCCCGACGGAGTCGGACGAGGAGGAGGTCCTCCGCGCCTTGTACGGCGAGCCGGACAGCGACGGGATCTACCGCGGTGACGGCTCCGGCGCGGGTGGTGGCCAGTGAGCGCCACGAAGATGCTCGCGACCGCCCGCAAGTCGCTGGGGCTGGTCGGCCGCCCGAACTACATCACCCGCGAGTACGCCTCCCGCAACGGGCCGGAGTACCGCGACGCGGCCTGGTGCGACATGAGCATCACGTACTGGGGCCGCCACTCGGGCAACGCCGCGGCGGTGCTGCCGCAGGGCGATCGGGCCTACACGGTGACGCACGCGCTGGACGGGCAGGCACTCGGCCGGTGGTACCCGGGGACGGCCGAGAACATCCGCCGGCACCTCAAGCCGGGCGCGATCGTCTTCATGGCCTGGGAAGGCACCGACCGCATCGGCGATATCGACCACGTCGGCGTCGGTGAGGTCAACCTCGGCGACGGCAGGGTGCAGACGATCGAGGGCAACACCGGCGACGCCTGCAAGCGCCGAGTTCGCGGCCCGAGCGTGATCGCCGGGTTCTGGAACCCCGACTACGAAGGAGAGGACATGCCGTCTCCCAAGGAGATCGCCGACGCCGTCTACGACAGGCTGACCGGCACCGTCACTAAGGACGTGTGGGCCGCGAGGGAGCAGCTGCTCGACGTCGGCCAGAAGCTCGACCCGCGCACCTTCATCAGGCAGGCGTGGGCGTACGGCAAGGGCAGCTACACCCGCCTCGGCCAGGTGCTCAAGGAGCTGCAGGCGCTGCGCGAGGAGGTCGCCGAGCTCCGCCGCGACGCCGACCCCACCACCAAGCAGCCCGGCCAGGGCTGACCTCCGCTCGTCCCGCCGGCGTACGGCGGGCCCATCCCCCCGAAGGAGGGGCAATGATCATTGGCAGGATGGCCAAGGCCATCGTCGCCGCGGCCTCGGCCGGTATCGCCGCGCTCGTCACCGCGATGGGCGACAGCGTGATCGAGACCGGCGAGTGGGTCACCATCGGCCTGGCCGTGCTCGGCGCGCTCGGCATCACGTTCGTGGTCCCGAACGCGGCCAAGTCCGAGGAGCGGCCGCTCCCCCTGAGCTGAGGGTCCCCCGCACGGCCCTCGGGTGCTCTCGTCATCCAACAGGCAGGACCGCCGCTCCCCGCCGCGGCGGAACGCAGGGTTCGAGTCCCTCGCCGAGAGCGCCACCGCCCCCTCCCCGCTTCCCCGGGGGAGGGGGCGCCTTTTCGCGTCTCAGGCGACCATGGCCAGCGCGTGCTCGCCCATCGCGGGCTCCGGGAGCTCCCGGCGGAGGCGGGGCCCGGGCCTCGCGCATTGACCTGAGCGCTCGCGCTCCGCCGCCGTTACCAGCGGCGCCGCTTCGCCTTCGCCATGCGGACGAGCACGAACAGCAGGAGCCCCAGCCAAGGGACCTCGACGAGCCATCCGATGATGTTGCCGAAGGAGTCGCTTCCTCCGAAGTGGCCCACCAGCCAACGGGTCAGCGCGTACGGCAGGGCGGCAATCGCGAAAACGGAAATGACGGCAGCGAGGACGGGGTCGCTCTTTCCTTTGCGACCTCCGCCGATGCGCTTGGAGACGCTGATCGGGCCGATGCTGCCGCCGATACGGATACCCATGAGAGGCTCCAGGGTCTGGGAGTTGGGGGGAGTAAGACGCGACGTCTGGCAGCCTGGATTCCCAGGAAGTGGACGGCGCGATGTCATAGTGATCAGTAGTTGCCGCTCACCCGCATAGGCTTTGAGCGCGGTCCTCGCTCACGAGCTGGTCGATGCTCTTGGTTCGATAGTCCTTCTGCACGTCCTCTGAGGGCACGAACCGCCACTGGCCGTCCTCGTACACGAAATCGTGCGTGAACGTCATGATCGACCGGGCGACGACCACCTTCGCGTGTGCGCCGGCCACGGTGACGCTGGATACCTGGAACCGCAGACCCTCGACGACTGGCTTGCACAGCTTGAATCTGCGCACGTAGTCCTCGCGAGAGACGACCTGCTGAGTGGCCCGCGACCAGTGGTCCCAATACGCGCCGTAGGAGCCGGCGGAGTACAGGTCGAAGATCTGCTGCGCGGCAGCCCGAGCCCCGGCTTGGTTACGAGGCTGCGTAGGCTTCGGGCTCGGCGACGGGCGCGACCGGACGGTCTCCTCCATGGCGGCTTTCGCGGTGGCGGAGGCCTCCGGCTGCGCCTGGGCGCCCCCGTTGAGCACGAGCACCACGGACAGTGCCGAGCCCGCCAGCGCGATGACCGCGAGGACCAGCGCGAGGATTGCTATGCCCGAGCCGCCGGTCTGCCTGTGCTGGGCGCTCCGGTCGCGTAAGAATGCATCGCTCATGAATGTCCCGTTTCGGGTAAATCGGAATTCGACAGCGTCAAAGGGGGACGCGTGACAGACGCGAAAAGTTGACACAAATAAATATGGAGCCCTGCCGGGGAGGACAGACCTAATTGACCCGCCCCGGCAGGGTGACCCGCCTGCGCTACGTGGGCCGACGAACGCAGGCGGGCGGCTCAGGGAAGCGGCTCTGGTTCCATATCGCGGAGCTCGACGACCGCGAGCCGAGCCAGGATCCGGGGCAGCGCGGCCGCGCCCCAATCCGCGTAGACGTTCTCCCGAGCCAAGAACGCCTCACCTCGCGGGCCACACCGATACAGGTCGCCGAGCACGCCGACCGGTTCGGCATACGCCGCGGTGCACAGCGTGGGGGCACCGTTGAGCTGGGGGCAGTGGGCCAGCGAGAGCGGGATGCACTCACGGCAGGTCGGCGGTGCCGTCGTGCCGTACCGGTCATCGGCGATCGGCTGGTAGACCTTCTCCGTGAGCAGCCACGGCAGACGCCCGTCGGCGTCGGTCGCGGGCCGCTTGCACACCTGGCACAGGTTCTTGCGCAGGCACTCCCACTGCCGGCGGGCGTTCAGCTTCCGCCACCGCACGGCACCGCGCATGTTGGTGCGGACCCGGACGCGCAGGACGCCGTTGATGCGGTCGGATGGGCGCGGGTCGATGAACTCCAGCCGCACCTCGCCGGACAGGCCGGGCTCCGTGAAGATGAGCGGCTGCGGCACGGCCTCGTCGGCGTAGGCCAGGACGTAGGGGATGGGGATCGCCGGCGCGCTCACTTCGCAGCCCTCGACGCCTTCTCGGTCTGCTCGGCGAGCAGCTCCCGCAGCTGCTCCGGCGAGGCGGCGTGCACCGTCGCCCACAGCCCGGCGCGCAGCTGCTCGGGGCTGATCCTCTTCCGGCGGGATGCGTACCAGTCGCCCGACTCGCCCAGCGAGTCCGTCGCCCGCCACACACCCCACTCGGGGAAGTCGTGCTCGAGTTCGCGGCGGTGCTCGAGGTCGGTGTAGATGTCCAGGTTCATGTCAGGCCACTCCCCTCAGCAGTGGTGCGTTGTACGGCTGCCGACGTCCCGGCGGCGAGGCGGCGGGGCGGGCGGCCTGCACGGCGCGGGCGGCGGCGGCCTCGATCGGCAGCATCGGCGGGCGAACGCAGCGGGCCGGCACCGGCGCGGGGAACCGCCCGACGAGGCCGAGGCCGCGCCGGACGTCGGCGCGGCGGCGCATCTGCGCGGTCGTGGGCGGCTCGTACACGTGGCGGGGGCGCGACGGCACGCTGTCGGCCTCGTGGGCGTACGGCGGGTGCCCGCACCAGCGGCAGCCGAGCGGCAAGGGCGGGCGTCCGGCGGTGTGACGGACCCGGGTGCGGCGGGTGGTGCCGTCGGCCCATCGGACGGGGGCGGCCGCCGCGATGGGGGCGCTAGGGTTGTTCATCGGGTCAGGACCTACTTCCTGATCAAGGGCCCGGTACGGCGTCTCCAGCGCCTTCCGGGCCCGATTTATGTGTGGGTGCTGCCGGGTTCCCCGATCTCGATCCGGCGGGTGATCCCCGACTCGTCGACGCGCATCTCGATCTGCGGCGCGGCCGCGCTGAGGAGCTGCATGCCGTAGCCGGCCACCTGCTCAAGGCGGGCGTCTTCGGCGACGTCGACGCCGACCTCGACGGCCACGTGCGCGCCATCCACATGGATGGCCAGGCGTACGGGCGGCCCGTCCGGTGCCCCGTCGACACCGGCGAGAGCGGCGGTGACCATCTCGCTGACGGCGAGCTCGGCCTCCGCAGCGCTGTCCGGCCCGATGGCCCGGGTGACGACGTCGCGCGCCAGCAGCCGCGCAGCCGTAGCCGCGGCGGGCACTGGCGGCATCGCCATGGGGTAGTCCACGACCACCGTCCTCGGACACATAGCCTGTACTGACCACTCAAGGAGACGCACTGACATCACTGTCTCCTGAATATGCAGCTTGTCTCACGAAGGGCTAGCCGGTCAAGCTGTACGGACGATTCGCCCCCCGGGGAGCAGGAGCAGCGTGGAGAGCAAAGCCCGATACCTCCAGATCGCCGACGATTTGCGTCGGCGGATCAAGGCCGGCGAGTTCCCGCCCGGCGCGAAGATCCCATCTCGTGCCGAACTCTCCAGGCACTACGAGGTGGCGCCGCCGGTGGCCACGCGCGTCCTGCAGATCCTCGTGGCCGAGGGCCTGGTCGAGTCGCGGCCCGGCGCGGGTGCGTACGTGCTGCCGCCGCCGGAGCGGCTGCAGCTGTCCCGGGCGTGGTACCGGGAGGTGCGCGGCGGCAGCCCGTTCGCCGGCGACATGGAAGCGCAGGGCAAGACGCCGAGCTGGCGGGTGCACTCCCGTACCGACGTCGCCTCGGCCGACCTCGCGCAGCGCCTGGCGATCGCCGAGGGCGACCCGGTCATGCGGACCGTCTACGTGTACACCGCCGACGGGCTACCGGTGCAGCGCGCCGTGTCCTACGAGCCGTACGAGCTGACCCGGGGCACGCCGATCGCGCTGCCCGAAGACGGCCCGCACGCCGGCCGCGGAGTGAAGAACCGCATGCGGCTGATCGGCATCGAGATCACGCGCCGCCGCGAGGGGCTGCACTCTCGCGGCGCGACGGTGGAGGAGGCCCGGGACCTCGGGATCGCTCCCGGCGCGATCGTCACCGTCCTCCGCAGGACCTACTTCGCCGAGGATCGGCCAGTGGAGACCACGGACATCGTCGCGCCGGGGGATCGTGTCGAGTTCGTCTACGTCCTCGACGTGGACTAGGCCGACCGGCCGCTCATCACCTGGTCGACGACGTCGACGGCCCGCTGGTCGGCCTCCGGGGTCAGGTGCCCGTAGATGTCGCTCGTCACGGCGATGCTCGCGTGGCCGAGCCGCTTAGACACCGTGTCCAGGCTCACGTTGGCGGCCAGGAGCTCGGTGGCGTGCGCGTGGCGGAACTTGTGCGGAGTCGCCGCCGTCTCCAGCGCGTGCTCCTCGGCCAGCGCCACGACCTTCCGCCAGTGGGTCTGGCTCCAACCGGAGGAGTTCAGGATGCCGCCGCGCGCACCACGGAAGATCAGCTCCTTCGACTTAGGGTCGACGCCGCGCAGCCGCCGGGTGAGCATCATCACGACGCTGGCAGGGATGCGGATCGTCCGCAGGGCCTTGTCGCTCTTGCCGTAGGTGGCGCGGTACGGCCGCCGCGTGGCCGCGTCCTCTTTGATCGCCCCGGCGACGGTGAGGAGCCGCCGCTCCAGGTCGACGTCACAGGGGCGCAGCGCGGTCATCTCCGCCCACCGCAGGCCGGTGCCCATGGCCAGGGTGACGATGTCCCCGGCGAGGGCGGACACCTGGTAGGCGAGTGCGATCCACACCTGGATCTCCTCGCCGGTGGGTACCTGGTCCAGGGACACGCTCCGGCCGACCAGCTTCGGCAGCCGAACGTCCAGGCACGGGTTGGACGGCATGTGCTCCTTGTGCTTGCGCACGGCGTAGGCGAGCGCGGGCGCGATCACAGAGCCGTGGATGTTGTGAATCGTCTTCGGGCTGTAGCGGCGCTTCTGGCCCCGCCAGGCGTAGGTTCGGCTGCCCATCCAGGTGACCCACGCCTGGAGCACGTCCTCGTCGATCTGGTCGATGGTCAGGCCGCCGAGCGGGCCGACCTTCCGCCCGTCGGGCAGGGTGACGATCGCGGCCTGGACGTGATTGACGTACAGCCGCCGATAGTCGGCGACTTGGCGGGCGTCGGCCTTCTTGTTCTGCGCGAAGCAGGCCTCGACCACCGCGGTGAGCGTGGGGATGCTGGGAGCCGGCGGGGCGGCGGCGTCCTCCTGGGGGGCACGCTCGCCGATGCCCATGCCGTGGCAGCCCTTCGGGTAGCCCTCGGGTCGGCGGTCGCCCGCCGCCTCCACCAGGCCCTTGAAGCGGCGAGCCGTGCGCCGGTCGTAGCAGGTTTCACTGTCGCGGGCGCCGGTGCGGGCGCCGCCTTCGCGCCAGACGATCCGCCAGCTCTTGACGCCCTTGCTGCTGACGCGCTCCTCGATCGATGCCATGTCTCTCCTTCGGTAGGAGGGGTGACGCGCCACCGTGCCCCCGTGGGTGCCCCCATGGGCTGAAAGCAAAAGAGCCGCTGACCTGTACACGCAGGTCAGCGGCTCTT
>NZ_JBNJNF010000001.1:7352500-9842944 GCF_050936215.1 Microbispora sp. CA-102843 | reverse complement strand
CCCGACGGCACCTGGCTACAGCTGGCCATCTGCGGCGGCGGCGGGCCGGCCTACATCGGCACCGATCAGAACGGGCGGCACGAGTACGTCGTCAACGCCCGCTTCGACATCGATCACGAGACACCCCAACGCGCGTAGGAGGCGCTGACCATGGCAAAGAGGCGAATCAACGCGAGAGACATGATCGTCGAGGTCGAGGACGACACCGCCGACACCTGGTTGCGGGTCGAGAACCTGCAGAACATCACCGTCAACCCCGGCGAAAACGAAGAGACCGCCGACGTCACGGACAACGACTCGGAAGGGTCGTACGAGCAGGAGGTCATGCAGCGTGGCGCCAGCCTCGCGTTGGAGGGCCTGCTCATGAAGGACGACTCGACCGGTGCGCTGCCGCCCGGCCGGGCCCGCGTCGAGGAGATGTGCGGCGAGGACAAGCTGGGCTACGACTCCCTCGGCCGTGTGAGGTTCCGTCACCCGATGGACACGCAGTGGCGCATCTGGCCGTGCACGTTCAGCCTCGGTGAGCAGGGCGGCGCGACCAACGACAAGTCGAGCTGGTCCGCCACGATCACCAAGTCGGGTAAGACGACCACCGCGGCGGTCGCAACCGGTGGCGGGGGCGGCGTGTGACCGAGCCGACGTGGGTCGACGCCGACGAGTTCGACGGCGACCTCGACCAGGACTTCGACGCGGCTTGGGCCGAGCACCGGCCCAAGTACGCCAAGATCAAGGGCAAGGTCTACACGATGCCGCCGGACGTCCCGGCCAGCGTGCTCATCCTCCTCGCCCGCCAGAAGCGGGCGGCCCGATCCGGCGAGGATGGCCTGACCTTCATCGAGCAGATCCTCAAGGGCCTGCTCACCCCGGCCGGGTACGACCAGATCTTGGCCGACGGCATCGGCATCACCAGCCTCAAGGACGTCGTCGACTGGTGCATGAAGGCGTACGACCTCGCCAAGGACGACGGCGGGGACGGCGAGGGGGAAGCCCAGCCCCCGGCGACGGGGGCATAGGCCAAATCGTCCGCTACTGGGCGCTGATCGAGGCCGACTTCCAGCGGGAGTACGGCCTCGACCTCATGCCCGCGCTGCGGGCCGGGATGAGCTGGAGGCGGTTCTCCGTCCTCCTGATCGGCCTGTCCCCGGAGTCCATGTGGCGACGGGTCGTCTCCTCCCAGCCCGTTGAGCTGTCCGGCGAGGCGGCGCAGTCGTTCATCGGCACCCTGTGAGGGAGGTGGCCTCGTGGCGCTGTCACTCGGCGAGCTGGTCGGCTACATCGACCTCGAAGACAAGGGGTTCGCCGGCGGGCTGCAGAACGCCGGGCGAGGCCTTGACCGGCTGCAGTCCTCAACGAGCAGCAGCATGTCGTCGATCGAGGGCACCGTCTCCCGGGCCCTCTCGCAGATCGAGGCCGACATCACTGACGGGCTCGACCCTGCTGCGGCCATCAAGGATCTCGACAAGCTGGAGCGCGCCCTCGACGACGGGCTCAAGTCCATGCTCGACGAGGCAGACCGGTTCGCCGACGAGCTCGATAAGGCGATCGACGACGCGTACGACGGGCTCGACGACAAAGCCCGCAAGGGCGGCGAGGACGCCTCGCGCGGCTTCACCGACGGCGTAGGCGACGGCGGTAAGGCCAAGTTGTCCGGCATCGGCGACGGCTTCATGTCCACGCTCAAGGGCTTGGGCTGGGCAGCGGCCGGCGCGGCGATCGGCGCCCTGCTGATGAAGGGCCTCGAAGGCGCCATGGACGCCCAAGAGGCCAAGGCCAAGCTCTTCGCTCAGGTCGGCGCGACCGAGCCGGAGATGAAGCGGCTCGGCGGCGCCGCCGGGAAGGCATACGCCGCCGGCTACGGCGAGAACCTGAGCGAGGTCACCGACGCGATCCGCGCGGTGGTGCAGCACATCGACGGGATGCGGGGCGCGTCCGAGAACACCCTCAAGACCATGGCGGAAAGGGCCATGGACACCGCCACGGTCATGGATGAGGACGTCGGCGGCGTCACCCGGGCCGTGTCTCAGATGCTCCGCACCGGCCTCGCCAAGTCGGCGAAGGAAGCGTTCGACATCCTGGTCAAGGGCGCCCAAAACGGCGTCAACAAGTCCGAGGACCTCCTCGACACCTTCAACGAGTACGGCACCCAGTTCCGCGACCTCGGCCTGAACGCCAAGGAAGCCCTCGGCCTGATGTCGCAGGGCCTCAAGGCGGGCGCGAGGGACAGCGATACCGTGGCCGACGCGTTGAAGGAGATCAACATCCGGGTCCGCGGCATGGACACCAACGCGGTCCCCGCCCTGCAGAAGCTCGGACTCAACGCTCACACCATGGCCGACGCCTTCAGCGCGGGCGGCAAGAAGGCGCACGACGCCTTCGGCACCATCCTGCAGAGGCTGCGCGAGGTCAAGGACCCCACCGAGCGCTACCAGCTCGCCGTCGCCTTGTTCGGCACCAAGGCCGAGGACATGGCCAAGTCCATCGACAAGCTCGACCTGTCCAAGGCGGGCCAGGAGATCGGCAAGGTCGGCGGGGCGGCCAAGTCGGCCGGCGACCAGCTGCACGACACCGCGGCGAACAAGCTGGAGTCCTTCAAGAGGGGCTTGCAGCAGAACCTCGTGGACTTCCTCGGCGGGACCGTCCTGCCGAAGGTGGAGGAGTTCGCCAACAAGTTCGACCTTGCCGGGCTGGGCGAGAAGGTCGGCCCCGCCCTAGAAGAGGTCAAGGGCCTGTTCTCCGAGGTGTTCGGCTCCATCGGCCAGTGGATCGAGGACCACAAGGGCAAGATCGACGAGTGGTCGGGGAAGATCGGCGGGGCGGCCGAGGACGTCAAGGGGATCCTCACCGACGTCCGCGCGTTCTGGGACCAGTGGGGATCGCAGATCCTCGACGGCGCGGGCATGCTGATCGACGGGGTCACCAGCCAGTTCTCCGGCGGCTGGAAACTGGTCAAGGGCATCTGGGACACCGCGGTCGGGCTGCTGACCGGCGACTGGGAGAAATTCAAGAGCGGAATTCTCTCAATCGGCTCCGGCCTGTGGGACACCCTGAATTCGATGACCCTCGGCGCGCTAGGCAAATTCACCGATGGAATTTCCGAGAAACTGTCCCTCGCCGGAAAGTATTTCTCGGGCCTGAAGGATGACGTCCTCGGCGCGGTGAAAAACGCGAAGGCCTGGCTAGTAAAGACCGGCAAGGACATCGTCACCGGATTCTGGAACGGCCTGCAATCCATGGGCGGCTGGATCAAGGGGAAGGTGACGTCCTTCTTCGGCGGAATGGTCCCCGACTGGGTGAAGCAGGCCCTCGACTCCCACAGCCCAAGCCGGGTGTTCATGGCCATCGGCGGCGACACCGTCACCGGATTCGTCCAGGGCATGCTGCAGCAGCAGCCCCGCGCCCAGATGACCGCCAAAGCATTCGCGAAGCTCATGAAGGACGCGTTCGCGGTCGATATCAAGAACGCGCCCGATCCCCTGGTCGACTGGATCAAGCGCAACAACGACCACCTGCACGACTTGGCGGACAAGCGCGAGGAGATCATCAAGCGCATCGCCGACGCCAAGAAGTACGCGAACGACATCGCCAAGCAAATGGTGGACTTCGCGAGCGTGGCCGACCTGGGGCTCGAAAAGGGCGACGGCGCGCAGGACATGATCAGCGGGCTCAACGAGAAGCTGACCCAGATCAAGAAGTTCGCGAACGACATCAAGGTCTTGGCCGAGCGCGGGCTGAACAAGACGACCTTGTCCCAGATCATCAACGCCGGACCTGAGAAGGGTCTGTCGCTGGCGGAGATGCTGGTCGGCGCTGACGGGGCCGAACTCAAGGCGATCAACAAGGCGCAGGGCCAGATCAACAAGGTGTCCAAGCAGATGGGCAAGACCTCGGCGGACGCCCTGTATGACGTGGGCAAGAAGGCGGGCGACGGCTTCCTCAAGGGCCTGCAGGGGAAACTCACGGAAGTCGAGTCCATGATGGCCAAGATCGCCAAGGCCGTCGTTGACGCCGCCAAGAAGCAACTCGGCGTCAAGTCCCCCTCGCGTGTGTTCATGTCGATCGGCGACAACACGATGCTCGGCTACATCCAGGGCGTCCTCGGCCAGCAGCAGGCGACCGTGTCCGCCGTCGCCGGAGTCGTCGGTAAGGCCGCCGCGACCGCGTCCCGCGTTCCCGGCCTGGTGCCCGGCGCCATGGCCGGGCCGAGCTCGGCGCCGGCGTACGGCGCGGAGTACGGCCAGGGCCACGGCCAGGTGTACGGGGCCGGCCCCGGCGGTGTGGTCGTCAACATGCCGAACGCGGTCATCCGGGAGCAGGCCGACGTCGGCCGGATCGGCGCCGAGTTCGCATTCAAGTACCGCGCCCGCGGCTGACCTTCGTCCCCCGACCACGGAAGGTGGTTTCAGCATGTCCAGTTTCGATCCCTCGCTGGGGATCACCTACGGCGCGTGGTTGCGCCGGAAGGGCATCCAGATCCGCGGTGACCGCAGCGTGCCGCGGACGCGGGAGCCGCTCGACGAGGACGGGCGGCGCCGCCGGATCGTGACCGAGCGGACCGAGTCCGGCGCGATCGCCGTCACCACCCAGCGCACCGACGAGCGCGGCGGGGAGCACCAGGACGTGCACATCCACGCCCCGGCCGTCGTCGGCATCGGCACGGGCAGCGGGCAGGTGATCGTGCCGTGAGTGGCGAGGGACGGGCACGCCTGGAGGCGGCTCTGCTGCGGGATCAGGCCGAGATCCTGGAGCTGTGCGGCGCCGAGCAAGAGAAGCTCACCGCGGCGCAGGAGGCGTACGAGGCCGACCCGACACCGGAGACGCTGGCCGCCTACGAGGAGGCGCAGCAGTCGATGTACGAGCTGCGGGGGTGGTTGCGGGCGGGCGCGCAGGAGGCGGCGGCCAACGAGCTCCCAGCAGCGCCCCCGGCGCGGGAGCCCCGGGCCCGGGCCGCCCGGTCTGGCCGCCGTCGCGAAGGTGAAGGGGAGTCCTGATGGCGTGGTCCAAGTCCGGGTATTTCGTTGCGACGCAGGTCGGCCAGTGGGGGGCCGCGGCGCTCGGGATCAACCTGCTGTCCGGCATGAAGCTCGCCCTGTGGGGGTCGAGCGTGACCCCGAACTTCGACACCGACACCGCGTACGGCACCGCTCCGTGGGCCTCCGGCGAGTCGTCGGGTGCGGGCTACACCGCCGGCGGTGTCACGCTGGCCAGTCCCACCTTGGTGGGCTCGGCCGGGGTCATGGCGTTCGACGCCGACAACGTCCAGTTGGACCTGTCCACCATCACCAGCGAGGGCGGCATCATCTACGCCTCGGCGAAGTCGAACCGGTTGTGGCTCGGCCTGTGGTGGGGTGCTCCGAAATCGACTCAGGACGGGACGTTTCTGATCACCTGGCATTCGTCGGGGATCGCCTTGATGAACCTCGTCCCGTAACCCCTCGGAGGTGGGCTGGTGCTGCTGCGGAACACCCTCGAAGGCGGGGTAAACGGTCAGGCGATCACCGTCGCCAACTCCGGCGGAGCATCGGGGAACGCGTTCAGCTTCGCGGGGAACGGGACATATTCGAGCGCGCAGGCGGCGCATGGGAGCTTCTCAGCGGCGTGCGCCCCCGACGCCACGATGAACCTGGAGTGGCAGTCCTTCGCGGTGCCCAACGGGAGCCTTTACTCGCGGCTCAACTTCCGGATCACCCGGCCCACCATTGACGACACGTACGTGTCCCTTTACGTGGGGACACCGAACACCGGCACCTCGTACGAGTGGTCGACACGCGTCGTCATGCACACGAACGGCACCGCACATCTCGAACTGGGCCACTACAGCACATCGGGCGGGTTCGTCACTCTTGGCAGCAAAAGCATCACCCTCCCGAACTCCACCTGGTGCCGATTGGAGCTCAGGGCGGACAACAGCGCGCCGACCAGTACGGCGGAGGCGCGATGGTACAACCAGATGGACGGCACGACGATCACCGACAGCGTGACCGCCAGCACCTCTCATGCGTCGGTCTTCGGCTGGAACTACTTCGGGGCATCCGCCGACACTTACCAGAGCAGCACCAACGTCTGGGTAGACGACATCGCGTTGTCAGACGTGGGCTGGCTCGGCCCCGGCAACATCCTTGACGCCACGCTCACCCCCGGCGCGGTGTCCGCCTCAGCCGTCATCCCCTCGCCCGCCCTGTCGATCGGCAGCACCATCGCCCCGGGCGTGGTGGCCGCCACCGCGGTGATCCCCGCCCCCAGCATCCATACGGGGGCCCTCACAACGGCGGTCAACCCGGGCGTGGTGGTCGCCACCGCGGTGATCCCCAGCCCAACGGTGGACGCATTCGCGAACGTCTACCTCACCCCGGATCCGCTGGTCGCCGCCGCGGTGATCCCGGCCCCGGCGATCGGCGTACCGGTCAACCCCGGCGACCAGATCGACCGGACGGGGCAGATCGAGTGGAACGGCTTCCTCCTCGGCTCGACGACCGAATACCGGTGGCTGACCCTCGACGGCTGGTGGGACCTACCCGACCTCGATGGCGGGAACGTCGCCCACCCGTCCCGGCACGGCGCGTATGCCGGGCGCGACCTCACCCAGGAACGGCACGTCACCTACACCGCGCTGGTGCGGGCCCGCCGCGAGAACATGCAAGCGGTGATCAACGAGCTGAAGGCCGCGACCCGGATCCTCGACGACGACACCGAGCTGCCGCTCGCGATCCGGGTCCTGGACGACATCCTCGTCGGCTACGGCAAGGTCGCCCGCCGATCCATCCCCATCGACAAACTCGTGCGGCTGGGGCACGCGCAGCTCACCATCCAATGGACCCTCAGCGATCCGATCCTGCAGTCGCGGGACCTGGCCAACGCGGTCATCGCCGACGGTGTCTGGCAGTCCGTCACCAACGTGGGGAACGCCCCGGCATACCCGACGATCCGCATGCCCGGCCCCGCCACGGGCCCCACGATCTTCGTCCGGCACACCGAGGCCGGCCGCCTCGACGAGAGAGCGTTGGAGTTCGACCTCCACCTGAACGCCGGCGAGACGCTGCTCGTCGACACCTACTACGGCACCGCCGTGGTCGGCGAGGAACCGGTGATGGACACACTGGCCGGCAACTCGGTGCCGATCCCCGACCTGGTCCTGCCGTCCGGGCAGTCGCAGGTCGGTTACGGAAGCTCGGGCGGCGGCGCACCGGCCGCGACCATGCTCTGGCGCCACTCCTACCTTTAACCACCCGGGGGTGATCGCGCGTGGTCGCCAGCATCCGGGACGCCACAGGCACGACCGTCACGAACGCGAGCAGCGTGAGCATCTCGCGCCCGTCGTCCTCGTCCGGCGACGTCCTGCTGTGCATCCACTCCACCAACGCGGGCTCTCTGTCCGACATGCGGATCCAGGGCAGCGGGTGGCAGACAATCGGCTCCCGAAATGACGACCGGATTTTCGGGCTCGGCGGCGGCACGAAGATCTACCGCAAGACCGTGGGCAGCAGCGAGTCGGGCTCGTACACCGTGCAGCAGGGCGCGGGCGCGGCCACCGTGGTGATGCTGTCCATCAAGGGCGGGCACCAGAGCCTCGCCGTCGTCCGGAACGACGGCGACACTGCCCTGCCGCCCACGTTCGACCTCAAAGAGGTCACCACCCCGGCCGCGTCCCCGCCCTCAGGGTCCGGCGTGGACATCCGCGTCGCCGTCGCGTGGGACCCGGACGGGTCCGTCTCTTGGCCCACCCCGTCCGGGTACAGCACGCGGTCGACGCAGCAGGTCGTCGGCGCCGTCTCAACGGTGGTGGTATCGAAGTCGCTCGTCACGTCCGCCTCGGTCGGGTCGGTGACGTTCCGGATCAACCGGTCGGCGACGGGCATGCACGGGTTCACGATCATCGTGCCCAGTGCCACCACGGATGAGTCCACGCCCACCCCGCCGTCGTTCCCCACTTTCAGCCCGGCCCGGGGCAGCGCCCTCTACCGGTACACCGTCCACGACCTACTCTCGGGCGCCTACCGCGGGGACATCTACCCCCGCGACGTCACCTTCGACAGAAGGATCGGCGAGGCCGGCGCGTTCGGCGGCACCCTGGCGATCCCCAACCGCCGGGTGGCCGACCAGGTCGCCGAGATCATCCCCCGCCACGCCTCGGACCTGACCAGCGGCCCCGGCCGGATCGTCGTGCACGTCTGGCGGGCCGGGGACTTGTGGGGGGAGTACTGGATCACCGGGGCGATGATCCAACGGTCTCGCCGCGGCGGCATTCAGATCCAGCTCCGCGGCAGCACCCTTGAGGCCTACCTCAGCCACGTCCCCGTCGAGCAGGACCTGGAATACGAGGGCGACCAGATCTCGTGCGCCCGCAGCCTGCTCAACAACATGATGAGCAGGCCGGGAGCCAACATCGGTCTGACCCTCGCCCCGGGGACTGCCGGCGACCCACGGAACCTCGCGGTCAAGGCCGCGGACGCCACCACCTACGGCGACGCGTTGCGCGGCTACTCGCAGACGTACCCCTCGTTCGAATGGCTGGTCACCCCGACCGTGGGGCAGCACGGCGGGATCGAACGGCGCTGGGAGTGGGGCGCCCCCACGATCGAGGGCGACCGCGAGCACGTGTTCGTCGACTCGCCGCACGGCGGGGACATCCTCGACTGGTCGGAGGAGATCGACGCGTTGCGCGGCGGCACCCGGGTCATGGTCCGCGGCGGCACACCGGAAGTCGAGGACGCCTCGGAGGGCAGCACCCCGGTCGTGTCCGACTGGCTGAGCGCGACGGCTCATCTGGCGGCCGGCTGGCCCCGCTACGGCCAGGTGGTCGATCATCCCGGCGAGTCGACGTGGAAACCGGAGCTGGACTTCTACGCCCAGCGGTGGATCGCCGCCCTGGGCGGTGCGGTGCGGGTGTACTCCTGCACGGTCGCGCTGGGTGGGAAACCGACCTTGTCGCCGACGAGTCTGGGGGACTACGTGCGCCGGGTCATGGTCAACGAGTGGCACCCGCGCATCAACGGGGGTGCGGGGTTCGACCAGTCCCAGCGGCTGATCGGCGTCGGCATCACCCCGGTCTCCCGTACGACCGGCCGGGAAGAGGCCCAGTTGATCCTGGAGGAGGCGCACGTCTGATGGTGGACAAGTTCCCCGCCGAGCAGCAGCGGATCGTCAAGGGCCTGCAGGACGCGGTCGATCGGCTCAACACCATCGCCCGTGGTGTCGCCCCCATCAAGGTCAACAAGGCGTCGGAGTATTTCGACCTGCCGGAGGCGTCGCCCGCCGCGCCCGGGTCGGGCGTCCGCCTCTACTCCGGCGGCGGCAAGTTCACGGTGAAGACCTCGGCCAACAAGACGGTCACGATCCCGATGGCCGACGTGGCGAACCCCGCGAACTTCACCTCGCCCAGCACCCAGACGGGTGACTTCGCGTCCGCGAGCGCGTACACGCAGCTCCGCGCGGACTGCGCCCGCCTGCACGACACCGTGAGAGACCTGCAGAACGCCATGCGGGCCGCCGGGCTCATGGGATGACAACCACTCACCTTGGAGGAACACCATGGCCATGACCACCGCCTACCTCGACGCCATCGCCGGGGCCGGCCGCACGGCGATCACGCACATCGGCCTCGTCAACGGATCCGGCGTCGAACTCACCGGAGGCTCATACGCCCGGAAGGCCATCACCTGGACCGCCTCGTCCAGCGGGACGATCAAGCCGAACGCCGACCTGGTCTTCGACGTCCCCAGCGGTGCGACGGTCGCCGGGTGGCGCGGCTACTCGGCGTTGACGTCCGGGACGAACTACGGCGGCGCCGACCTCACGAGCCAGTCGTTCAGCAGCGCGGGGACGTACACGCTGCTCGCCGCGTCGACGGCCATCAACCACACCGCCGCGTAGGGCCGTAGCCTGTGCTGCTGAAAAACTCGTTCGAGGGCGGGACCAACAACGTTGCGATCAGCGCCAGCAACTCGGGCGGGGCCAGCGGTAACGCGTTCTACTTCACCCAGTCCGCGACGTACAGCACTGCTCAGGCGGCGCATGGGACCCGCAGCGCGGCGTGCGTCGCCTACTCCACACTGACACTGGCGTGGGAGACCGAAGCCCTCAACGGATCCCTGTACTACAGGCTGGACTTCCGGATCGGCAAGCTCCCGCCCACCGGTCGCGAGCGCGTCAGCATCGACCTCGGAACCCAGGAGGGCGCCGACTACTACCAGTGGAAGGCCAGCGTCGACGTGCCCGCGTCCGGGACGCCAACGCTGGTGCTGGCCCACTACGTCGGCTCCACCAGCACCTGGACCACTGCCGCCACCGCGAACATCACGGTCCCGTTGGGTACGTGGTGCCGCTTGGAGCTCCGCGCCGACAACGGGACGACCAGCACCACGGAGGCCCGGTTCTACAACAGCGTGGACAGCACCACGGTCACCACCAGTGTGACCGGCAGCGCATCCCACCCGGCGGGAGTAATCCCGTGGGACTGGTGCGATGCGTACGCGGACAGCTACGTACAGGACGCGGTCAACATCTGGCTCGACGACCTCGCCGCCGCCGACACCGGGTGGCTTGGGCCTGAGGGCCTAGTCGCATTCTCGGGCGGGTCGGCGGCCACCGTCGCCGCGGCCCCGACCGGTGTGGGTAAACCTGCCACCAGCGGCGGCCAGGCCGCCGGCGTCACGGTGGCCACCACCGGTGCGGGCGCCCCCGGCGGGCAGGGTGGTGCGGCTGCGACCGTCACCACCACGGCGTCGGCGGGTGGCGCACCAGGTGGCCAGGGCGGCGCCGCTGCGACCGTCACCGCTGCCGTCTCAGCGGGAGGCGTCCCGGGCGGCCAGGGCGGTGCGCAGGCCTCGATCACCGCCGCCGTCAGCGGCGGGGGTACGGCGGCCGTCAGCGGCGGCCAGGCCGTCACCATCACCACCACCTCGACCGGCGACGGCGCACCAGCAGCAGCCGGCGGCCAGGACGTCACGATCGCCGTCGCCGCCAGCGGGAACGGCGTGGTAGCCCTCGCCGGAGGCGAGACCGCCACGGTGGCCACCACCGCCACGGCGGATGGCAGCCCCGGGCTCTCCGGCGGCGACCAAGCTGCTGTCGACGTCGACGCCACGGGCGACGGCACGGCCGGATTCGCCGACGGCTCCGAGACGACCGTCACGGTGTCCGCGGCCGGTGATGGGGCGGCTGGATACGCCGGCGGGTCCGAGACCGAAGTCATGGTCGCAGCGACCGGCGGCGGCCTCACCGAGGGCACCGGAGGCGGATCCGAGGAAACCGTCACCGTGGCCGCCGAAGGTGCTGGTGCTCCCGGCCCGGCATCCGGCGCCGAAGAGACAGTGACCGCGGCTGCGTCCGGCGCGGGCCTGGCCGGCATCGCCGACGGCTCGACGACCGCCGCGGCGGTGGCCACCGAAGGCGCAGGCTTCCCCGCAGCTGAGAGCGGGTCGGCCGCCGAAGTGGCGGTGGCCACCGAAGGCTCAGGCCGTCCGGCGTTCGCCGGCGGATCCTCGGCCACCATCGCGGTGACCGCGACCGGCGGCGGCGCGCAGGGCGACGTCGGCGGCGGCTCCATCGCCGTGGTGGCGGTTGCCGCAGCCGGGGACGGCGCCGTGGCCGTCGTGGGCGGCTCGTCGGCGGCCGTACAGACGGCGGCCACCGGAGCCGGGATCCCGGCCTTCAAGGGCGGGTCGGCCGCCGAGGTGTCCGTCCACGCGACGGGCGCCCGCCTGGTCGTCGACATCACCGTCGAGGTCGGCCCGACGCGCGTGCTCGAGTTGGCCACCGTGGGCCCGACCCGTGCGGGCGAGCGCGTGACCGTCGGCCCCACCCGATCCTCCGCCGAGGTGGGCGACACCCGCACGAGCACGACCGTTGGGCCCACCCGGATCAGCAGAGGAGCGTGACGTGGCGGAGATCTACCGCACCGGCACCGAATGGTTCGCCAACCAGATCACGATCACCCGGGGCAAGGTGGCGGACATCACCACGGTGGGCGTCTACCACTCGCTCGACCCCAACGTGGTGCCCGAGGTCGACGAGTTCACCGCGGTGCAGGTGGCCGACGGCACCGCCCAGCCGCCGGACGAGCTCGCCGAGGCGGGGAAGGTTGACGTCTTGTCGCTGATCGGGCCGAAGAACGGCGACGTCGAGCTCGGCCCCGGGGACTGGCAGCGGTTCGTGCTCCTCCAGACCGCGACCGAGGACATCATCCGCAAGATCGACGTCATCACCATCCTCTGAGGGGCCTGCATGCGTACCGAGATCCGCGACGGCTGGCTCGTCGTCCCGTACTCCGGGCACGACCTCGCCACCGTGCACATCGCCGTCGCCCAGCGCCCGGCCGAGGAGGACTGGCGGCCGGCCTATCTGGACTACGTCGGCACGGAACGCGTGGCGAAGATCCGCCCGCCCGCCCCGTCCGGCCGCCAGGTCAGCGTGTGGCTACGGGTCGGCGAGACCGTCACGAGCGCCGGCCGGATCACGATCTGAGTGATCCCGATGAACGTGCCGCCCGCTGACTGCGTCTGTCGATCGCGATGGGTCAGTGGGGAAACAGCGGGCGGCGCCCCCCGCTCTGGCATCCGCCAGGCGGACCACACAACCGAGGGGGACGTGAGTGGACGGGGCAACCCTGGTAGACGTGCTCGTCCAGGGAGGCGCGGTTGGGGTGGCCCTCCTGCTGTTCGTCCTCGGCTGGATCGCCCCGAAACCGAGCATGGACCGCGCGGACCGCGAGATTACCTACCTCCGCCAGGCCCTCGCCGACGAGCGAGCAGCGCGAGAGGCCGATCGCGAGGTATACCGGCTGGAGACCGCCGGCGCGAACGCGGCCGCCGTCGAGGCCGCCCGTACGACCGCGCACCTGCTGCAAGACCTGCGAGAGCGTAACCAGCCGGAGGCGCGGCGATGAGGTGGTTCCTGCGGAGACGACGTGCTGTACGACCGGAGATCGCGGCCGAGGCGGAACAGTCCCGCCAGGCCCGCATCGCGGCGGAGGCGGGGCTGCGGCGGGCTCAGGAGCAGCACAAGCGGACTGAGCGGCAGCTCGTCGACGTGCTGCGCGAGCTGAACGCGAGCAACGGATTCGCCGAACTGTTGATTCGTCAGGTGATCAGGGAGTCAGGATGACGCTCATCGCGGTGACCTGGTGGGCCATCCTCGCCGGCGGGCTTATCCCCACCTCGTGGTTCCTGGTGAGGTTCCGCCCGGCATGGCCGATCCGGCGCCCGTCGCTGATCGTGAACGGCTTGGTCAGCGTGATCTGGCTGGTGTACCTGCGTTCCGCGCTGCTGCTGGCCACCAACGGCTGGACGCCGAAATACACCGGCACCGTCGACACCGTGATCATCGTCGGGTTGGGCGCGGCCGCGGACTGGCTGCTGATCCTGCTGCTGGCCACGTTCCTCGACTACCGCAAGGACCGGCACGAGCGAGAGAGGTCGTGACCTGAATGACTCACCCCATGCCCCCGGAGCCGCAGACGGGCGCGGGCCCGACGGAGTCGGACGAGGAGGAGGTCCTCCGCGCCTTGTACGGCGAGCCGGACAGCGACGGGATCTACCGCGGTGACGGCTCCGGCGCGGGTGGTGGCCAGTGAGCGCCACGAAGATGCTCGCGACCGCCCGCAAGTCGCTGGGGCTGGTCGGCCGCCCGAACTACATCACCCGCGAGTACGCCTCCCGCAACGGGCCGGAGTACCGCGACGCGGCCTGGTGCGACATGAGCATCACGTACTGGGGCCGCCACTCGGGCAACGCCGCGGCGGTGCTGCCGCAGGGCGATCGGGCCTACACGGTGACGCACGCGCTGGACGGGCAGGCACTCGGCCGGTGGTACCCGGGGACGGCCGAGAACATCCGCCGGCACCTCAAGCCGGGCGCGATCGTCTTCATGGCCTGGGAAGGCACCGACCGCATCGGCGATATCGACCACGTCGGCGTCGGTGAGGTCAACCTCGGCGACGGCAGGGTGCAGACGATCGAGGGCAACACCGGCGACGCCTGCAAGCGCCGAGTTCGCGGCCCGAGCGTGATCGCCGGGTTCTGGAACCCCGACTACGAAGGAGAGGACATGCCGTCTCCCAAGGAGATCGCCGACGCCGTCTACGACAGGCTGACCGGCACCGTCACTAAGGACGTGTGGGCCGCGAGGGAGCAGCTGCTCGACGTCGGCCAGAAGCTCGACCCGCGCACCTTCATCAGGCAGGCGTGGGCGTACGGCAAGGGCAGCTACACCCGCCTCGGCCAGGTGCTCAAGGAGCTGCAGGCGCTGCGCGAGGAGGTCGCCGAGCTCCGCCGCGACGCCGACCCCACCACCAAGCAGCCCGGCCAGGGCTGACCTCCGCTCGTCCCGCCGGCGTACGGCGGGCCCATCCCCCCGAAGGAGGGGCAATGATCATTGGCAGGATGGCCAAGGCCATCGTCGCCGCGGCCTCGGCCGGTATCGCCGCGCTCGTCACCGCGATGGGCGACAGCGTGATCGAGACCGGCGAGTGGGTCACCATCGGCCTGGCCGTGCTCGGCGCGCTCGGCATCACGTTCGTGGTCCCGAACGCGGCCAAGTCCGAGGAGCGGCCGCTCCCCCTGAGCTGAGGGTCCCCCGCACGGCCCTCGGGTGCTCTCGTCATCCAACAGGCAGGACCGCCGCTCCCCGCCGCGGCGGAACGCAGGGTTCGAGTCCCTCGCCGAGAGCGCCACCGCCCCCTCCCCGCTTCCCCGGGGGAGGGGGCGCCTTTTCGCGTCTCAGGCGACCATGGCCAGCGCGTGCTCGCCCATCGCGGGCTCCGGGAGCTCCCGGCGGAGGCGGGGCCCGGGCCTCGCGCATTGACCTGAGCGCTCGCGCTCCGCCGCCGTTACCAGCGGCGCCGCTTCGCCTTCGCCATGCGGACGAGCACGAACAGCAGGAGCCCCAGCCAAGGGACCTCGACGAGCCATCCGATGATGTTGCCGAAGGAGTCGCTTCCTCCGAAGTGGCCCACCAGCCAACGGGTCAGCGCGTACGGCAGGGCGGCAATCGCGAAAACGGAAATGACGGCAGCGAGGACGGGGTCGCTCTTTCCTTTGCGACCTCCGCCGATGCGCTTGGAGACGCTGATCGGGCCGATGCTGCCGCCGATACGGATACCCATGAGAGGCTCCAGGGTCTGGGAGTTGGGGGGAGTAAGACGCGACGTCTGGCAGCCTGGATTCCCAGGAAGTGGACGGCGCGATGTCATAGTGATCAGTAGTTGCCGCTCACCCGCATAGGCTTTGAGCGCGGTCCTCGCTCACGAGCTGGTCGATGCTCTTGGTTCGATAGTCCTTCTGCACGTCCTCTGAGGGCACGAACCGCCACTGGCCGTCCTCGTACACGAAATCGTGCGTGAACGTCATGATCGACCGGGCGACGACCACCTTCGCGTGTGCGCCGGCCACGGTGACGCTGGATACCTGGAACCGCAGACCCTCGACGACTGGCTTGCACAGCTTGAATCTGCGCACGTAGTCCTCGCGAGAGACGACCTGCTGAGTGGCCCGCGACCAGTGGTCCCAATACGCGCCGTAGGAGCCGGCGGAGTACAGGTCGAAGATCTGCTGCGCGGCAGCCCGAGCCCCGGCTTGGTTACGAGGCTGCGTAGGCTTCGGGCTCGGCGACGGGCGCGACCGGACGGTCTCCTCCATGGCGGCTTTCGCGGTGGCGGAGGCCTCCGGCTGCGCCTGGGCGCCCCCGTTGAGCACGAGCACCACGGACAGTGCCGAGCCCGCCAGCGCGATGACCGCGAGGACCAGCGCGAGGATTGCTATGCCCGAGCCGCCGGTCTGCCTGTGCTGGGCGCTCCGGTCGCGTAAGAATGCATCGCTCATGAATGTCCCGTTTCGGGTAAATCGGAATTCGACAGCGTCAAAGGGGGACGCGTGACAGACGCGAAAAGTTGACACAAATAAATATGGAGCCCTGCCGGGGAGGACAGACCTAATTGACCCGCCCCGGCAGGGTGACCCGCCTGCGCTACGTGGGCCGACGAACGCAGGCGGGCGGCTCAGGGAAGCGGCTCTGGTTCCATATCGCGGAGCTCGACGACCGCGAGCCGAGCCAGGATCCGGGGCAGCGCGGCCGCGCCCCAATCCGCGTAGACGTTCTCCCGAGCCAAGAACGCCTCACCTCGCGGGCCACACCGATACAGGTCGCCGAGCACGCCGACCGGTTCGGCATACGCCGCGGTGCACAGCGTGGGGGCACCGTTGAGCTGGGGGCAGTGGGCCAGCGAGAGCGGGATGCACTCACGGCAGGTCGGCGGTGCCGTCGTGCCGTACCGGTCATCGGCGATCGGCTGGTAGACCTTCTCCGTGAGCAGCCACGGCAGACGCCCGTCGGCGTCGGTCGCGGGCCGCTTGCACACCTGGCACAGGTTCTTGCGCAGGCACTCCCACTGCCGGCGGGCGTTCAGCTTCCGCCACCGCACGGCACCGCGCATGTTGGTGCGGACCCGGACGCGCAGGACGCCGTTGATGCGGTCGGATGGGCGCGGGTCGATGAACTCCAGCCGCACCTCGCCGGACAGGCCGGGCTCCGTGAAGATGAGCGGCTGCGGCACGGCCTCGTCGGCGTAGGCCAGGACGTAGGGGATGGGGATCGCCGGCGCGCTCACTTCGCAGCCCTCGACGCCTTCTCGGTCTGCTCGGCGAGCAGCTCCCGCAGCTGCTCCGGCGAGGCGGCGTGCACCGTCGCCCACAGCCCGGCGCGCAGCTGCTCGGGGCTGATCCTCTTCCGGCGGGATGCGTACCAGTCGCCCGACTCGCCCAGCGAGTCCGTCGCCCGCCACACACCCCACTCGGGGAAGTCGTGCTCGAGTTCGCGGCGGTGCTCGAGGTCGGTGTAGATGTCCAGGTTCATGTCAGGCCACTCCCCTCAGCAGTGGTGCGTTGTACGGCTGCCGACGTCCCGGCGGCGAGGCGGCGGGGCGGGCGGCCTGCACGGCGCGGGCGGCGGCGGCCTCGATCGGCAGCATCGGCGGGCGAACGCAGCGGGCCGGCACCGGCGCGGGGAACCGCCCGACGAGGCCGAGGCCGCGCCGGACGTCGGCGCGGCGGCGCATCTGCGCGGTCGTGGGCGGCTCGTACACGTGGCGGGGGCGCGACGGCACGCTGTCGGCCTCGTGGGCGTACGGCGGGTGCCCGCACCAGCGGCAGCCGAGCGGCAAGGGCGGGCGTCCGGCGGTGTGACGGACCCGGGTGCGGCGGGTGGTGCCGTCGGCCCATCGGACGGGGGCGGCCGCCGCGATGGGGGCGCTAGGGTTGTTCATCGGGTCAGGACCTACTTCCTGATCAAGGGCCCGGTACGGCGTCTCCAGCGCCTTCCGGGCCCGATTTATGTGTGGGTGCTGCCGGGTTCCCCGATCTCGATCCGGCGGGTGATCCCCGACTCGTCGACGCGCATCTCGATCTGCGGCGCGGCCGCGCTGAGGAGCTGCATGCCGTAGCCGGCCACCTGCTCAAGGCGGGCGTCTTCGGCGACGTCGACGCCGACCTCGACGGCCACGTGCGCGCCATCCACATGGATGGCCAGGCGTACGGGCGGCCCGTCCGGTGCCCCGTCGACACCGGCGAGAGCGGCGGTGACCATCTCGCTGACGGCGAGCTCGGCCTCCGCAGCGCTGTCCGGCCCGATGGCCCGGGTGACGACGTCGCGCGCCAGCAGCCGCGCAGCCGTAGCCGCGGCGGGCACTGGCGGCATCGCCATGGGGTAGTCCACGACCACCGTCCTCGGACACATAGCCTGTACTGACCACTCAAGGAGACGCACTGACATCACTGTCTCCTGAATATGCAGCTTGTCTCACGAAGGGCTAGCCGGTCAAGCTGTACGGACGATTCGCCCCCCGGGGAGCAGGAGCAGCGTGGAGAGCAAAGCCCGATACCTCCAGATCGCCGACGATTTGCGTCGGCGGATCAAGGCCGGCGAGTTCCCGCCCGGCGCGAAGATCCCATCTCGTGCCGAACTCTCCAGGCACTACGAGGTGGCGCCGCCGGTGGCCACGCGCGTCCTGCAGATCCTCGTGGCCGAGGGCCTGGTCGAGTCGCGGCCCGGCGCGGGTGCGTACGTGCTGCCGCCGCCGGAGCGGCTGCAGCTGTCCCGGGCGTGGTACCGGGAGGTGCGCGGCGGCAGCCCGTTCGCCGGCGACATGGAAGCGCAGGGCAAGACGCCGAGCTGGCGGGTGCACTCCCGTACCGACGTCGCCTCGGCCGACCTCGCGCAGCGCCTGGCGATCGCCGAGGGCGACCCGGTCATGCGGACCGTCTACGTGTACACCGCCGACGGGCTACCGGTGCAGCGCGCCGTGTCCTACGAGCCGTACGAGCTGACCCGGGGCACGCCGATCGCGCTGCCCGAAGACGGCCCGCACGCCGGCCGCGGAGTGAAGAACCGCATGCGGCTGATCGGCATCGAGATCACGCGCCGCCGCGAGGGGCTGCACTCTCGCGGCGCGACGGTGGAGGAGGCCCGGGACCTCGGGATCGCTCCCGGCGCGATCGTCACCGTCCTCCGCAGGACCTACTTCGCCGAGGATCGGCCAGTGGAGACCACGGACATCGTCGCGCCGGGGGATCGTGTCGAGTTCGTCTACGTCCTCGACGTGGACTAGGCCGACCGGCCGCTCATCACCTGGTCGACGACGTCGACGGCCCGCTGGTCGGCCTCCGGGGTCAGGTGCCCGTAGATGTCGCTCGTCACGGCGATGCTCGCGTGGCCGAGCCGCTTAGACACCGTGTCCAGGCTCACGTTGGCGGCCAGGAGCTCGGTGGCGTGCGCGTGGCGGAACTTGTGCGGAGTCGCCGCCGTCTCCAGCGCGTGCTCCTCGGCCAGCGCCACGACCTTCCGCCAGTGGGTCTGGCTCCAACCGGAGGAGTTCAGGATGCCGCCGCGCGCACCACGGAAGATCAGCTCCTTCGACTTAGGGTCGACGCCGCGCAGCCGCCGGGTGAGCATCATCACGACGCTGGCAGGGATGCGGATCGTCCGCAGGGCCTTGTCGCTCTTGCCGTAGGTGGCGCGGTACGGCCGCCGCGTGGCCGCGTCCTCTTTGATCGCCCCGGCGACGGTGAGGAGCCGCCGCTCCAGGTCGACGTCACAGGGGCGCAGCGCGGTCATCTCCGCCCACCGCAGGCCGGTGCCCATGGCCAGGGTGACGATGTCCCCGGCGAGGGCGGACACCTGGTAGGCGAGTGCGATCCACACCTGGATCTCCTCGCCGGTGGGTACCTGGTCCAGGGACACGCTCCGGCCGACCAGCTTCGGCAGCCGAACGTCCAGGCACGGGTTGGACGGCATGTGCTCCTTGTGCTTGCGCACGGCGTAGGCGAGCGCGGGCGCGATCACAGAGCCGTGGATGTTGTGAATCGTCTTCGGGCTGTAGCGGCGCTTCTGGCCCCGCCAGGCGTAGGTTCGGCTGCCCATCCAGGTGACCCACGCCTGGAGCACGTCCTCGTCGATCTGGTCGATGGTCAGGCCGCCGAGCGGGCCGACCTTCCGCCCGTCGGGCAGGGTGACGATCGCGGCCTGGACGTGATTGACGTACAGCCGCCGATAGTCGGCGACTTGGCGGGCGTCGGCCTTCTTGTTCTGCGCGAAGCAGGCCTCGACCACCGCGGTGAGCGTGGGGATGCTGGGAGCCGGCGGGGCGGCGGCGTCCTCCTGGGGGGCACGCTCGCCGATGCCCATGCCGTGGCAGCCCTTCGGGTAGCCCTCGGGTCGGCGGTCGCCCGCCGCCTCCACCAGGCCCTTGAAGCGGCGAGCCGTGCGCCGGTCGTAGCAGGTTTCACTGTCGCGGGCGCCGGTGCGGGCGCCGCCTTCGCGCCAGACGATCCGCCAGCTCTTGACGCCCTTGCTGCTGACGCGCTCCTCGATCGATGCCATGTCTCTCCTTCGGTAGGAGGGGTGACGCGCCACCGTGCCCCCGTGGGTGCCCCCATGGGCTGAAAGCAAAAGAGCCGCTGACCTGTACACGCAGGTCAGCGGCTCTTTTTGGTGGCGGTGGAGGTGGGATTTGAACCCACGGTAGGTTGCCCTACACACGCTTTCGAGGCGTGCGCCCTCGGCCACTAGGCGACTCCACCGCGCAGCAGCTTACCGGACGAACACCACTACGCGCGCATCCGTTTCCGTCCGCCCGCCGAGTCAGGCGCGGCGGCCCGAGAAGAACTCGGTCAGCACGGCCGCGCACTCGCCAGCCAGCACCCCCATGACCACCTCCGGCCGGTGGTTGAGCCTGCGGTCCCGCAGGACGTCCCACAGCGATCCGGCGGCCCCGGCCTTCTCGTCCACCGCGCCGTACACGACGCGGTCCACCCGGGCGAGGACCGCGGCGCCTGCGCACATCGTGCAGGGTTCCAGCGTGACGACGAGCGTGCAGCCCGTCAGCCGCCAGTCGCCGATCCGCGCCGCCGCCGCGCGCAGGGCGAGCACCTCGGCGTGGGCCGTGGGGTCGGCGCTCGCCTCACGGTCGTTGCCCGCCGCCGCCAGCACCGGACCGGGCGCGCCGGGCTGCGACACTCCGGACTGCGACACTCCGGGCTGCGACACTGCGGACTGGGGTGGGCCGAGCACGACGGCGCCGACCGGCACCTCGCCGCGCCCGCCCGCCCGTACGGCCTCCGCCAGCGCCAGCCGCATGGCGGCCTGGTACGCGTCCGGCGGCGAGCCGGTCACCGCAGGCGGTCGAGCTCGTCGGCGAAGCCGAGCCGTTCGGCGATGAGGGAGAGGATGTCGGCGGGCAGCACGCCCTCCTCCATGCTGAGCTCCACGAGCTCCTCCGCGCTCAGGGAGAAGTCGCCGAGCAGCTCCAGGTCACCTACCGGACGGATGCCGAGGTCGGGCGCGTCCTTGTCCACCACGACGCCGGCCAGCTCGGCGAAGATCTCGCCCAGGGAGTCGTTCTGCACGGCGTGCGCGTCGGAGATGAACACGCGGGGGTCGAGGTCGCCCTCATAGCGAATGATCGCGAACCACTCGTCCTCGACCTCGACGCACAGCAGGGCGAGCTCGTCGCCGCTGAGCCCGAGGGCCTCCTGCAGGGCGTCGCTCAGGTCGTCGGCGATCTCGGCCTCGCCGAGCTCGACCTCCGCGCCGGCCCAGCGACCGTCGATGCGGGCGAAACCGGCGGAGAAAAGGTTGGATCTGGAGGGCATTGCCGTCTCCCCAGGTCAGCCGATGGCGGCGTCGACGGCGCGTTCGAATGGCTGGGAGAAGCCCAGCCGCGCGGCGATGCTGGACAGGACCTCGTCGGGCAGCAGATCGAGGTCGCCGGACAGCGCGCCCAGCTCCATCTCGTCGAGCCCGAGGTCGGCGAAGATGGACAGGTCCCCGGCGGGAAGCACGCTGTCGAGCTCCTCCTCCTCGGGCACGGGCACGTCGAGGTATTCGAGGACCTGCTGCGCCAGCGGCCACTCCCAGGCGGCCGTGATGTCCGAGAGGAAGACGTCCACCTGCTCGCCGAAGACCCGTAACGCCACGAAGAAGTCATCCCCTACGGCGACCATGCCAATCGTGGTTCCCATGCTGGGGGTCTGGCGGAGGGCGTGAATGAGTCCGTCGAGGTCGGAGGTCAGCGCCACCGGGAGCATTTCCGCCTCCCAGCGGTCCTCCTCGCGATAGACGACGATGGCGAAGTCAAGAGTGTCCACGTCTGTCATCGTCTTCCCCACCGCACGGTCTTCACGCAGGCAATGGTCGCAGAATCGGAGTCGTACCGTACGGTGCTCACTCCAAATCGTGATCAAAGACTCAGCCAACGTCGAGGGTTTACCCAGGAGACGGTAACTTCTCTTCCCATGGAGACCCTCGTCGTCGACCACCCGCTCGTCGCCCACAAGCTCACCACTCTCCGCGACGTGCGGACCGACTCGCCGACGTTCCGCCGACTCGCCGACGAGCTGGTCACGCTGCTCGCCTACGAGGCCACCAGGGACGTTCGGGTCACCGACGTGACGGTCGACACACCGCTCACCCCCACCCACGGCGTACGGCTGGAGCGCCCCGTGCCGCTCGTGGTGCCGATCCTGCGCGCGGGGCTGGGGATGCTCGACGGGATGACCCGGCTCCTGCCGACCGCCGAGGTGGGCTTCCTCGGGATGATCCGCGACGAGTCGACCCTCAAGGCCCAGACGTACGCCACGCGGCTGCCCGAGGACCTGTCCGGCCGGCAGTGCTACGTGCTCGACCCGATGCTCGCGACGGGCGGGACCCTCGCCGCGGCGATCCAGTTCCTGTTCGACCGCGGCGCCCGGGACGTCACCGCGATCTGCCTGCTGGCCGCCCCCGAGGGCATCTCGTACCTGGACGAGGCGTTCCGCGGCGGCGACCTGCCGATCCGGGTGGTGACGGCCGCCCTCGACGAACGGCTGAACGAGAACGGCTACATCGTGCCCGGCCTCGGCGACGCCGGCGACCGCCTGTACGGCGTCGTCTGATTTCCCGCTGATTTCCCAGGAGTCTGATTTCTCCGGGGCCTGATTTCCCTTCCTTTCCGCGCGGTCCGTCCGCATCTCACCTCTGGTTACACTGCGCGCCCAGTAGGGTACTCAGTGTGATGACGACGTCACCTCGCGCTCTCGCGAGCGGCGCGCCACCAGGGAGAGCGATGATCCAGCATCCGGCCGGCGAGCACTACGAACAGCTCGAGGCCCTGCTCAGGGACGAGTTCGCGGAGGTGCATCCTCCCGCGACGGTGACCCGGTGTGTTCAGGCCGCCCACCACGGCGCCATCGAGGTCACCGGACACGCGCACCCCGCACTGGTCGAGCGCATCGCCCGCAAGCACCTGCGGGTCCTGGCGACCGCCGCGACGGAGCGGGGCTGACGCCGTCACGATCAAGAAACCCGTTGGCGGTTAGCCGCTTTACCAAACGGGGTGTCTGGGTAATGTATTGGTCATGGGAGTGGTGACGGCGGTGCAAGCGAAGAAAGTCATCAAGTGGACGCTCATCGTGTCGGCGGGCTTCTACCTGCTCACGAGGCCGACTGACGCGGCCCACACGGTCCACGGGGCCTTCACAGGAATCGTCAGCGCGGCCGACTCGATGGCGCAGTTCTTCGCCACCCTGACATGAGACTTGTGACCCACGGGGACTCAGCCCCGTCGTCGGTCAACCGTTACCTCCTCCCCCACGAACACCAAGTCATCATGGTCCGGCGCCATCCCGCCGTGCTCCTGCGCCCGGTCGCCGAGATCTTCGGTGGGCTCATCCTCGCCGGAGTCCTCAGCAAGTTCCTGAGCGACAACGGTGCGAGCCAGGCCCTCGCCCTCGTCTGGTGGGCCTGGCTCCTCCTGCTGGTTCGATTCGTCTGGAAGGTCGCGGAGTGGTCGGTCGACTACTTCGTCGTCACCTCCCAGCGCATGCTTCTCACGACGGGCCTCATCACGCGCAAGGTCGCGATGATGCCCCTGAGCAAGGTCACCGACATGAGCTTCCAGCGCTCGCTCCTCGGCCGCATGCTCGGCTATGGCGAGTTCGTGATGGAGTCGGCCGGCCAGGATCAGGCCCTGCGCACCGTCCCCCACATCCCCTATCCGGAGACCTTGTACCTCGAGGTCTGCCAGATGATCTTCCCCAGCAAGGACGGGGACGACGACTGACCGGCGGTCGCCCGTCCGATATCTCGACACCGTGATCGAACCTTCATCGTCGTGATTCTTGACGGAGGGTTACACGATTCGGTCGCTTCGTGCCATTATGGCGACACTATTGACCCTTCCCCCGCCCTGAGAGATCAGATGCCGAGTCAGGGAACCATCGGTGACCGCGTCCGCGGATTGCGGTTGAGCAGGCGTATGTCTCAGGCCCAGTTGGCCGGACCCGACCTGTCCGACAGTTACGTCTCCCTCATTGAGTCCGGAAAGCGGACGCCCACTCCCGTCGTCGCTCGGCTGCTCGCCGAGCGGCTCGGTTGCACCACCGAGTTCCTGCTCCACGGGATAGAACCCCGGCAGCGCATCGACACCGAGCTCGGCCTCCGACATGCCGAGCTCGAGCTGTATCACGGCGATCCCGCCGTGGCGGCCGACCGCTTCGGCGAGATCGTCAAGGCGGCGGGTGAGGACAACGCGATGCTGGCCGCCCACGCGCGGCTCGGCGTGGCGCGGGCGCTGGAGGCCCAGGGCCGCGTCGGCCGGGCCGTCGAGGCCTACGAGCGGCTGCGCCGTGAGGCCACGGCGCACCCCGAGCGCCTCGCCGACCTGCCGCTGACCGTCGCGCTGTGCCGCTGCTACCAGCGGGCCGGCGACCGGCTGCGGGCGCGGGACCTCGGTGCCCACGCGCTCGGCCAGATCGACCGGCTCGGCGTGATCGAGGGCGAACTGGCCATCGAGCTGGCGCTGGCGCTGGTGGAGGCCGAGACCGGCCTGCCGTACGTCGAGCGGGTGCTGTCGAGCGCGGGCCCGGCGCACGCGAGCGACCGCAGCGCGGAGATCCTCGCGCTGTGGCAGGCCAGCGTCACGGCGGCCGAAGGCGAGGACTCGGCGCTGGCCGTGCAGCTCGCCGAGGACGCCCTCGCGGCGGGCCGTCCGGCCCGGATCGCCGTACGCCGAGCCCGCATCGCGATGCACTGGGCTCGCATCACCGCGGCGGACCCCGAAGGCGCCGATTTGGATCGAGCCAACGATCTCGCGAAGTCCGCGGCGGACGTCTTCGCGGAGTTCCCGGCCGAACGGCGGGAGCACGCGCGGAGCCTCGTGGTGCTGAGTTTCGTACGGTTCCGGACCGGAGACGCGGAATCCGCAGCCGAACTCGCCGATCAGGCACTGGATCTATTGGACGGCGCCAAGGGGACCACCGCGGCCACCGCGAACATGGTCCTGGCCGAGATCGCCTTGGCACGGTCCGAGGATCCGGCCGCCGCGCTGGACCGGGCCCACGACCTGCTGGACTGCGAGGCGCACGACCGGGAGACCGCCCGGGCCTGGCGCATGCTCGGCGACCTGTGGGGCCAGGCCGGTGCCCTCGACCGGCAATCAGGGGCATATCGTAGAGCCCTGGAAGCGGTCGGAATCCGCGTGAACATACCGGGCTCCATGACCACGACGGTGCTCGCTCGATAGCCTCCTGGGGCTCCGGACTTGTTCTGGAGGCTCTGGAATAATGAGGGTCTACCACTCATTCCATCATCGGATGATTGGCAACCCAAAGGAGGCTGACGTGAGCCTGCGGACGGCGCAGCGGGCGTCTCTCGTGGACCAGGTGATCGACCAGCTCAAGGAGCAGATCACCTCCGGCTCCTGGCAGATGAATGCCAAGATTCCGACCGAGACGGTACTCGCCGAGCACCTCGGAGTCGGCAGGAACACGGTCCGTGAGGCGGTCCGCGCGCTGACCCACGCCGGGCTGCTGGAGTGCCGCCAGGGCGACGGCACGTACGTGCGGGCCACCAGTGAGCTGTCGGGTGCGATGGCCAGGCGACTGCGCGCGGCCGAGCAGCTGGAGATCCTGGAGGTCCGGCGCGCCCTGGAGGTCGAGGCTGCCCGGCTCGCGGCGACGCGACGGACCGACGAGGACGTCGCGTCGATCGAGGCCGCGCTGGCCGAGCGCGAGAAGGCATGGTCGGACGGCGACCCCGAGGCGTTCGTCGAGGCCGACCTCGCCTTCCACGTGGCGGTCGTCGAGGCCACGCACAACCGGGTGCTGATCGACCTCTACGTCGACTTCTCCGCGGCGCTGCGGGCGAGCATCGCGGCGGCCGGCGGCTCCCTGGAGCAGAACTACATCCCCCATGACGCGATCGTGCGCGCGATCGCCGCCGGCGACGCCACCGCGGCCGAGCGGGCCGGTCACGCGTGCATGGAGCACATCCTCATCGCCCTCACCGACTCCGCCACCCTCACCTCCTGAGCCCCCGGCCCGGCGGGTCCGTCAGAACGGCACCCGCGGGGCCCGATCAGAGGCTCAGCCGAGCCGCAGGGACATGACGAGGTAGCGGAAGCCGGGGTCCTCGCCCTCGTCGGTGATCAGCGCGGGACGGGTCGGCGAGTCCATGTGGATGCGCGCCCGCTCGGTCTCGACGCCCGCCAGCCCGTCGAGCAGGAAGTGGGGCTGGAAGGCGATCTGGATGTCCGGACCCTCCAGCTCGGCGTCGACGACCTCAGCGCCCCTGCCGATGTCACCGCCCCCGGCCTGGATCAGCACCTGTCCCTGCGAGAACGACAGCCGGACCGCGGCGTTGCGCTCGGCGACCAGCACGACGCGCTTGACGGCCTCCACGAACGGTCCCACCGCCACGTCGGCGTGGATCGTCCACTCCGCGGTCAGCCGGGACCGATAGTCGATGAACTGGTCGTCCAGCAGGCGCACGGTCGTCGTGCGCCCCTGGCTCTCGAAACCCGCCACGTTGTCGCCCAGGCCGATGGCCACCTCGCCGCCCCGCAGCGATCGGGCCACCTCGACCAGCACCCGGGCGGGCACGACCACGCCGTGCCGCGCGTCCTGCCGCTCCGGATGCCACAGGAACTCGCCGGCGGCGATGCGGTAGCGGTCGGTGGCGGCCATCGACACCCGCACGCCCTCGATGTCCACGCGGATGCCCGTCAGCATGGGCAGCGTGTCGTCGCGGCTCGCGGCGGCGGCCACCTGCCCGACCGCGGTGGCGAAGGCGCCGCCGCCCACGGCGCCGACCTTCGGCGGCATCGGCGGCATGGCGGGGAAGTCCTCGTCGGGCATCGTGATCAGCCCGAACTCCGCGCTTCCGCAGGTGAGCACCGCCTCCGACCCGCTTCTGACGATCTCGACGGGCCGGGCGGGCAGGCTCCGGGTGATCTCGGCCAGGACCTTCCCGGGGATCAGCACCCGCCCCGGCTCCGCGACGTCGGCCTCGACGTCGGCACGGGCCGACACGTCGTAGTCGAAGGCGGACACCCGCAGGTCGTCTCCCGCCTCCAACAGCAAGCCCGCGAGGACGGGCACGGCGGGCCGGGCGGGCAGCACCCGGGCCGCCCACGCCACCGCGTCGGCCAGAACGTCGCGGTTAACCTGGAATTTCATCCCGACCTCCTGCCAGCGCATGACTCGACCTCAAAAGTAGCGGCCGGCACCGACATTCCCGTGCCGCGCTATTTGCTGTTGAGGAAGGCGAGCACGGCGAGGACGCGGCGGTTGTCGTCGTCGGAGGGCACCAGGCCGAGCTTGCCGAAGATGCTCGCCGTGTGCTTGCCCACCGCGCTGTCGCTGAGGAACAGCCGCTGCCCGATCGCGGCGTTCGACCTGCCCTCGGCCATCAGTTCCAGCACCTCGCGCTCCCGGGGGGTGAGGCGGCCGAGCGGTTCGTTGCGCGCGTTGCTCTCGAGGAGCCGGGCGATCACCTCGGGGTCCATGGCCGTCCCGCCGGCCGCGACCCTCCATACGGCGTCGACGAACTGCTCGCCGTTGAACACCCGGTCCTTCAGCAGGTAACCGACGCCGCCGGACCCGTCGGCCAGCAACTCCCTGGCGTACAGCTGCTCGACGTGCTGGGAGAGCACGAGGACCGGCATGCCTGGCACCTGCCGCCGCGCGGCCAGGGCGGCCTGCAGCCCCTCGTCGGTGAAGGTCGGCGGGAGCCGCACGTCCACGACGGCCACGTCCGGCTGCTCGCCGACCAGGGCGGCGAGCAACTCCGGGCCGGACTCGACCGCCGCGACCACCTCGAAGCCGTGCGCGCGCAACAGGGCGACCAGACCCTCCCGCAGCAGGTGCAGGTCCTCCGCCAGCACTACACGCACGCGCCCTCCACCGTTCGCCTGATCCGCGCCGTCGTCGCGATCGCGACGGCCAGCAGGCCGCCGCCGAGCAGAATCATGCCGACGATGACCGGCCACTGGAAGGGCTCGGGCATGTGCAGGGCGAGGAACCAGGACTTCTCCGTCGCTCCCACGAGCTTCATCACCATCGCGACCAGCCCCTGCGGGAACAGGGCGACCGGCCACAGCGCCCAGCAGATCCCGCCGAGGTAGCGCCACGGGGACAGCGGCACCGGCCGCACCCGGAACGCCCGGGGCAGCTCGATGGCGGCCGTGGTCGGGCCGCCCACCGGGCTGTTCACCGCGAGGACGCCCTCGAACGCCCCGAGCCTGCGCTCGATGCCGCGCAGGCCGGTGCCGCGCTCGGGATCCGCGCCGCCGCGACCGTCGTCGGTCACGGTCACGCGCAGCGCCGAGCCCTGCCCGCTCACGTCCACCCACGCCTCGGTCGCGTCGCCGTGGCGGGCGGCGTTGGCCAGCAGCTCGCTGACCGCGAAGTACGCCGCGGACTCCAGCGGGGCGGAGGCGCGCTCCGGCAGGTCGACCGTGACGTGGGTGCGCAGCGGGCTGTCCAGGGCGAGGGCGCGTACGGCGTCGCCGAGGCCGCGCTCGGCCAGCACCGGGGGATGGATGCCGCGCACCAGCCGCCGGATCTCCTGCAGCGCAGTCGCCGAGGCCTCCCTCGCCTTGCCGAGCAGCGCACGGGCGGCCTGAGGGTCGCTCTCCAGCAGTTGCTCGGCCGCGCCGATCGTCATGCCGATCGCCACCAGACGGGCCTGGGCGCCGTCGTGCAGGTCGCGCTCGATCCGGCGCAGCTCGGCCGCCTGCGAGTCGACGGCCTCGGTGCGGGCGGCGTCCAGACGGCTGACCCGCTGGGCCAGCCTGGCCTTCTCGGTGGGCCCGAGCAGCGCGGCGGCGACCCGGCCGTACAGGCGCACGGCCCACGGGGCGTACCAGTACGCGACGCTCACCGCGAGCAGGATCCAGACCGCGCCCACCGGGTCGCCTGTGGCCAGGCGGACGGCGCCGTACGCGATCGCGAGCAGCGGCGCGGCGGCGAGCAAGCCGCCCGTCCACAGGTCGCTGACCAGGAAGAGCAGGTCCCGCCAGGTCGCGGGATCTTTGACGTACCAGTTGAGCCGCTGGTTGTAGGCCGGGATCGTCGGCCTCTTGTACAGGGCCCGGCCCTCGCGATACCAGCCGTCGGACCACGGGACCGGAGGCGGCGGCGCCGGCCGGTAGGGTTCCTCGATCTCCACCCCCGACCATCGCCGCGCGAGGCGGCGGTTCAGCCGGGTCGTCGAGCGTGCCAGCCGTACGGCGGGAGGGAAGAGGAAGACCAGTCCGACTCCGAAGGCGAGCAGGACGGCGACCAGCGCCAGCAGGCCCACGACCTGTCCCAGCAGCGCGACGGCGGCGAGGACGGCGCCCCGGCCCAGGTTGATCGAAGTCCGGCGAGCTGAATCCATGCGTCCAGTCTGCGAGTTCCCGCCGGGTGCGCATAGTGGCCCCAGCCGCCCGATGGGGGTGGAGGAAAGTGCACCCCCATCGGGTCCGCAGCCGCATTCCGGGCCGCCCGCCCGGTTCCTAGCGTCGTCGGCATGGCAATCATCACCGTGGACCGCCTCCGCAAGACGTACGGAACGCGGGTGGCGGTCGAGGACGTGTCGTTCTCCGTGGAGGAGGGCGAGGTCTTCGGCATCGTAGGCCGCAACGGAGCGGGCAAGACGACGACGGTCGAGTGCGTGGCAGGGCTGCGCACGCCCACCGCGGGCACGGTCACCGTGGACGCGGACCTGAAGGAACAGGTCGGCGTGCAGCTCCAGGAGTGCTCGCTGCCCGACAAGATCCGGGTCGGGGAGGCGCTGGCGCTCTACGCCTCGTTCTACTCCCGTCCGGCCGACTGGCGGGCCCTGGCCGAGGAGGCCGGGCTCGACCTCCGCGCGTCCTTCGGCAAGCTGTCGGGCGGGCAGCGCCAGCGGCTGTCGGTCGCGCTCGCGCTGGTCGGAAGCCCGCGCGTCGCGATACTCGACGAGCTCACCACCGGCCTCGACCCGCAGGCCCGCCGCGAGACGTGGGACCTGGTCTCCCGGATCAGGGAGCGCGGCGTGACCGTCCTGCTCGTGACCCACTTCATGGAGGAGGTGGAGCGCCTGTGCGACCGGGTCGCGGTCATCTCCCGGGGGCGGGTGCGGGCGGTGGACACCCCCGCCGGGCTGGTCGCCCGCGCCGGCGGCGAGCAGCGACTGGTCTTCCACACCGATGATCCCGTCGACGCCCTGCGGGCGCTGCCCGAGGTGGCGTCCGTCACCAGCGACGGCGCGGAGGTCACCGTCACCGGCAGCGGCGACCTGCTGAGCGCCGTCGCCGCCGTGCTGCCCCCGTCCAGAATGCGGGGCCTGCGCATGGAGCGCACCACCCTCGACGACGCGTTCCTCGTTCTCACCGGCACTCAGGAGAAGTCATGACCAGAGCTTTGACGAGACTCACGGCCGTGGAGGCCCGGCTCTTCCTTCGCGAGCCGATGGCGGTGTTCTTCGCGATCGTCCTGCCGGTGGGATTGCTGCTGGGGCTCGGCACGACGATCCCCGGCTTCCGCGACGCGGATCCGTCGCTGGGCGGGCAGCGGTTCGTGGACGCGCCCTTCACGGCGATGATGGTGCTGCTGTCGGTCGTGACGCTCGGGCTGAGCGTGCTTCCGGCCGGCCTGGTGATGTACCGGGAACGCGGCGTGCTGCGGCGGCTGTCCACCACGCCGGTGCGGCCGGGCGCGCTGCTGGTGGCCCAACTGCTGATCAACGTGGTCGTGTCCGTGGTCGCGACCGCGCTGACACTGGCGCTGGGTCACCTGGTCCTCGGGGTGCCGCTGCCGGGATCGCCCTGGGCGTTCGCGGCGGTCTTCGTCCTCGGTTCGCTCACCATGCTCGCCGTCGGCCTGTTGCTGGCCGCCGTGGCGCCGAACGCCCGGGTCGTCCAGGGAGTGGGCTCGGCTCTCATGTTCCCCCTGCTGTTCCTCGCCGGGATGTGGCTGCCCCGGCCGCTCATGCCGGAGATCCTGCGCCGGATCAGCGACTTCACGCCCACGGGCGCGTTCGGGCAGGGGCTGATGGACGCCCTCGGCGGGCACGCCCCCCAGCCGCTCCACCTCACCGTACTGGCGGGCTGGACGCTGGCCGCCGGCCTCACCGCGGCCCGGCTGTTCCGCTGGGAGTAGCCGATGCGGGCCGGGTGGCCCGGCGCCTACCTCGGGGGTAATCGCCGGGCCGATCGGCGAGCGGATAGCGTCGGGGACGTGACCGTCGCCATGCTTCACCAGCGGCCGTTCGGCGAACTCCTGCGCCAGTGGCGCGAGCACCGGCGGCTGAGCCAGCTCGAACTGTCGAACCAAGCCGAGATCTCCACCCGGCACATCAGCTTCCTGGAGACCGGCCGGGCCACGCCGAGCCGCGACATGGTGCTCCACCTCGCCGAGCACCTCGACCTTCCGCTCCGCGAGCGCAACCACCTGCTGCTGGCCGCCGGATACGCCCCCGTCTACACCGAGTCGCCGCTCGACTCGCCGGGGATGGCGGCGGTGTGCGAGGCGATCCGGCGGCTGCTGTCGGCCCACGATCCCTATCCGGCCGTGGTGGTGGACCGCACCTGGGAACTCGTCGACGCCAACGAGGGCATCGGGCTGCTGACCGAGGGCGTGGACCCCGACCTGCTCGGCAACGTGCTGCGGGCGAGCCTGCACCCGGAAGGGCTCGCCCCGCACATCCTGAACCTGGGCGAGTGGCGGGCGCACCTGCTCGGACGGCTGCGCCGGCAGATCACGCTCACCGCCGACCCGCGGCTCACCGAGCTGTACGCCGAGCTGCGCGACTACCCCTGTGACCAGCCGGAACCCGAGGTGGAGCTGCCCGGGCCCGGGGACATCCTCGTGCCGCTCCGGGTGCGGCGGGCCGGGCGGGAGCTGTCGTTCTTCAGCATCGTGGCGACCTTCGGCACCCCGCTCGACATCACGGTCTCCGAGCTGGCCATCGAGTCGTTCTACCCGGCCGACCCCGCGACGGCCGCCTTCCTTCGCGGCACGTCTCCGTGATCATCCAGAGATCATCCGGCGTCCGCACGGCGATCCTGGCCTGCCACAATCCCCTCATCGAGAATCAGGGGAGGCCGGGGTGGGGGAGGAGACTGGGGTGCCCGCACGGGTGCTGACCAACACGTTCCACGTGGACGCCGCGCCGGAGGAGGTCTTCGAGCACCTCACGACGCCCGAGAGTTACATTGGCCTGTCACCGCTCGTGGTCGCCGTGCGGGACGTCGACCGGTCCGAGCCGGGGGCGGTGCGCTACACCTCCATCGAGCGGTTCCGCTTCCTCGGCCTGAAGTACGACAACCCCATCGCCGTCACGCTGCTGACCGAGCGCCTGGCCGGGGGACTGTCCGTACGGGGCCAGGTGCGCAGCCCCGGCGGCGTGCGGCTCGGGTACCGGTTCGACCTGTCGCCGGAGGCCGGAGGCACCCGAATGGACGACCGCCTGGACGTGAGCGCGTCCCGGTTCCTGCTGGGGTTCGCGGCGGGCCAGGCGCGGAAGGTGCAGCTCGCCCGGGCCCGGATCCTCGCCGAACGGCTGTCCGGGCGCTCTACGAGCGGTTCGTGAACGACTCCAGCGACTCGGCGTAGGTCGCCGTCGCGAGCGCCAGGTCGAGGGCAGCGAGCTCTCGGGCCGTCAGCGGCAGAGATACGTGTCACACCGCGGTGTTCACCGTCCTGACCGCCGCTCTCTCGCGTGAGAAGCTGGAGCTCCCACCATCCGCCCGGAGGTATCACATGCTCGTGCTGGCGCACGTCAGCGACATCCACATCGACGGAAGCGAGCGGAACACCTCGCGCGCCGCCCGCGCGCTCACCTACGCGCGGTCGCTGCGACCCGACGCGATCGTGCTCACCGGCGACCTGGCGGACCACGGCGCGATGGAGGAGTACGAGACCGTCCGCGAGCTGATCTCCGGCGACGACGTGCCGCTCGTGCTGTGCCCGGGCAACCACGACGCGCGCGGCAACCTCCGCAAGGTGCTGCTGGACCAGGACGGCGACCACCCGGTCAACCAGGCGCTCAACCTCGACCACGCGACGATCGCGCTGTGCGACTCCAGCATCCCCGGCCGGCCGGAAGGCGCGCTGGACGACGACACCCTGGCCTGGCTCGACTCCGTGCTCGCCGCCACGCCCGGCGTCCCGGCCTTCGTCGGCATGCACCACCCCGCCGTTCCGCTCGGCATCCCGTACGTGGACGGCATCCGGCTCGGGCGGCCGGAGGGCCTGGCCGAGGTCCTGGGCCGCCACCCGCACGCCATCGCGGTGCTGGCCGGGCACGCCCACACGGCGGCGGCGACGACGTTCGCCGGGCTGCCGCTCCTGGTCGCGCCGGGGGTGGTCAGCACCGCGCTGCTGCCGTCCGAGACCTCGGCGCGCCCGCCGGTCGACTACGACCTGCCGCCGGCCATCGCCCTGCACGTGCTCGACGACGGCCGGCTCACCACGCACTACCGGCCCGTCCCCTAGACCTTGGTGATGCGGACGGCGTCGGCGACGACGTAGCCGGTGGCGGAGGTCCACCGGCTCACGCCGACCACCTTGGAGGTCCCGGCGGGCAGCGCGAACGTGCCGAGCGAGCGCCACTGGCCGCCGCCCGTCCGCTGGTCCACCGACACCGTACGGTTGCCGCTCGACGTCGCCACGATGTAGGGCGTCGCGCTGTTGTAGCCGGGGTCGGACGGATACCAGACCTCGACCCGGTAGCTCCCGGCGCTGGGGATCGTGGCGGTGAACCAGGCCGGGTCGCTGGCCGCCACCGGGGTGGCGAAGCGGTAGTCGGCGCCGTACCGCTGGGCGGAGTAGGCCGAGACGCCCCAGGCCGAGCTCGCGGTGAAGGACGGCCCGGCGTTGTCGGCCACGATGCCGGACGCTCCGGTGGACGTCGCACCGCTGCTGGGCGCGCTCTCCTGCCGCCACCGGTCGAGCGCGGTGACGTAGTAGGTGGCGGTGCCGGTCGCCGTGGTGTCCGTGTAGCTCGTCTGCCTGGTCGTGGTGAGCAGGTTGCGGGCGTCGGCGAAAGAGCACGGATCGGCCGTCGAGACCGCGCCGTCGACCCGGTAGACCGCGTACGAGGAGCCGCTGCCCTGCCAGGAGAGGGCGACGCCGTTCGAGGTGCGGACGGCGGAGGTGATCGATGGGGCCGAGGGTGTGCCGCCGGTGCCTCGCGCGGGCGGGAGCGCCGGCCTGGAGTAGTGAGCCGACGCGAGGGCGGAGAAGCCGCCGATCCGGTCCGCCCTGACGTCCTTGGCGCTGAAGTAGACGTCGCCGGTCACCTCGGGGTGCTTCCTGTTGTCGTAGAGGTGGTCGCTCAGCTCGGCCGGGTCCTGCCAGGCGGCGTCCTGGCCGCTCACGCCGACCCGGTAGGCGGCCTGGCCGACGACGAGGCCGACGCCGGTCCCCCTGACGACGTCGGACCACCACCCGGTGAGCACCTCGTACGCGGCGGGGCCGTATCCGATGTTCCAGTAGATCTGCGGCGCGATGTAGTCCACCCAGCCCTGCTTCACCCACAGCCTGCTGTCGGCGTAGATCGCGTCATACGACTGCAGCCCGGAGGTCCGGGAGCCGAGGGGGTCGGTGGCGGAGTTGCGCCAGATGCCGAACGGGCTGACGCCGAAGGACACCCACGGCTTGGCCGCGTGGACGCGCTGGTCCAGCTCCCGCACAAGCCGGTTGACGTTGTCGCGGCGCCAGTCGCCGATGTCGGAGAAGCCTCCGCCGTACCGGCCGAAGGTGGCGGAGTCGGGGAGGGTCTCGCCGCTCACCGGATAGGGGTAGAAGTAGTCGTCGAGGTGGACGCCGTCGATGTCGTACCGCGTGACGGCATCCGTGATCGCGTCTTCGATGAAGGTCCTGACCTCGGGGATGCCGGGGTTGTAGTAGAGCTTGCCGCCGTACGCGAAGCGCCAGTCGGGATGCACGCGGGCCGGGTGGGTGGAGACCAGCGCCGCCGGGTCGTCGTTGTTGGCGATGCGATAGGGGTTGAACCAGGCGTGCAGTTCCAGGTCGCGGGCGTGGGCCTCGGCGACCAGGAACGCCAGGGGGTCGTAGCCGGGATCGCGGCCCTGGGTGCCGGTCAGCCACTGCGACCACGGCTCGTACGGCGAGGGCCAGAAGGCATCGGCGGTGGGCCTCACCTGCACCATCACCGCGTTCATGCGCCTGCTGACGGCCAGGTCGAGCCAGGAGCGCAGCTCGGCCTGCTGTGCGGAGACCCCGAGGCCGGTGCGGCTGGGCCAGTCGATGTTGGCGACCGTGGAGATCCACATGGCGCGCAGCTGCCGCTTGGGCGTCGCGGGATCCGTGGCGCAGGCCGCCGCGGCCGCAGGGCCCGGCGCGACGAGGGTGACGGCGAGGAGGGCGATCGTGGCCAGGAGGGTACGCGGGAGCGTGGTCACGAAGCGAAGTTTCAATGCCTTCTCTTGGCCGCGCAATAGTTTTCACCCGATCGGAGGGGGCCCAAATCTGTTCACGGCATGACGGGGAAGGCGGAAAGTTTCTTCTTACACGGCCGTGATGTCAATTATCGACATCGTGTCAGAACTGGCATACCGTGCAGCCGTCACCCCCCTCTCCAGGAGCCCCGTATGACCCTCCCCCTCGCCCGATTAGCCGCCCTCACCGCCTCCGCCCTCACCGCCCTCCTCGTCCTCTTCGGCCTCGCCGTACGGCCCGCCGTGGCGGCCGGGCCCACCCCGCTCCCCGTGGCGTTCGACCGCGCCGCCGCCGCGCACGACGTGCCGCGCGACCTGCTGGTCGCCGTGGCCTACGCCGAGACCCACCTCGACGACCACGGCGGCAAGCCGAGCGCGAGCGGCGGCTACGGGGTCATGCACCTGGTCACCAACCCCACGGTCCACGCTCTGGAGAAGGCCGCCGAGCTGACCGGGCTGCCGGTCGAGAAGCTGCGCTCCGACACCGAGGCCAACGTCTTGGGCGGCGCGGCCCTGCTGCGCGCCCACGCCGACGCGCTCGGCCTCGACGAGGCGGCGAGGAAGGACGCCGGCCGCTGGTATCAGGCCGTGGCCAGGTACTCCAACGCCACCTCGCCCGAGGTCGCCCGGCTCTACGCCGACGCCGTCTACGAACAGCTCGGCCTCGGGATGAAGGCCCGCGGCGTCACGGTCGCGCCGCGGGAGGTCACCGCGGACCGCGGCGCCTACGCCCAGGTCCGCGACCTGAACGCGCCGGTGGAGACGCTCAGCACCGACTACGGCCCCGCCGCCTGGGTCCCGGCCAGCTCCGCCAACTACACCGCGTCGAGCCGCCCGTCGAGCTACGCCATCGACCGGGTGGTCATCCACGTGACCCAGGGCTCGTACGCCGGCACGATCTCCTGGTTCCAGAACTCCGCCGCCCAGGTCTCGGCGCACTACGTGGTCAAGTCGTCGAACGGCGAGATCACGCAGACGGTGCGGGAGAAGGACATCGCCTGGCACGCGGGCAACTGGTCCTACAACACCCGCTCCATCGGGATCGAGCACGAGGGCTACATCAGCGACGCCTCGTGGTTCACCGACGCCATGTATCGCGCCTCGGCGGCGCTGACCCGCGCCATCTGCGACAAGTACGGCATCCCGAAGGACCGCGCGCACATCATCGGCCACAACGAGGTGCCGGGCGCCACCCACACCGACCCCGGCTCCTACTGGAACTGGACGACGTACATGAACTACGTGACCGGCGGCGGCACCCCGTCGTGGTCGGCCACGGTGGACAATTCGAGCAGCCAGTTCACGGCGAGCGCCAACTGGGGCACCTCGTCCTACTCCGGCCAGCGCTACGGCGCCGACTACCGCTTCGCGAACCCCGTGTCCGCCAGCGACCCGGCCTGGTATCAGGTCGCCGTCCCCAGCGCCGGCACCTACCGGGTCGAGGTGTGGTATCCGTCCGACCCCGGCTACAACTCCTCGGCGCCGTACATCGTGGCGACGTCGAGCGGCAACCAGACGGTCTACGTCGACCAGCGCTCCGGCGGCGGCACCTGGCGCAGCCTGGGCACGTTCTCCCTCAACGCCGGCACCTACAACGCCGTCGGCGTCAGCCGCTGGACCTCCGGCACCGGCTACGTCGTCGCCGACGCCGTCCGCGTCACCCGGGTCTGATCGAGATGAGCGTCCGTACGGCTCACGCGTCCGGGATCCACGAGCCGTGGAACCCGGCCGGCACCCGGCGCGGCAGCCGTACGGACGCCACCTGGGCCAGGTCCGACGCGTCGAGCACCAGCAGCTCGGCGCCGTGCTCGGTGCCCGCGATCGACAGCAGCCAGCCCTCGTCCTCGGCTCTGGCGCCCGAGGCGGGGACGAACACGGCCTCGCCCGGCGAGCGCTCGCCCGTCCGGTGCGCCCGGCTCGTGCCGTTCGCGGTGTCGTACTTCACGATCGCGCCCTTGCTGACCGCGTAGATGTAACGGCTGCTCAGGCCGGTGCGCGTCTCGTTGATCGTCGGGAACTCGACGTCCAGGTCGTCGAGCGGCTCGTCCTCGGCGACGCCGGTGGCGGGGTCGAGCGTCCAGCGGTGCAGCGCAGCGCCCCCGGTGTGGGCGGCCGGGTTGGCCGCGCCGCCGATGGTCGGCCAGAAGCCGCAGAACGCCCCCGGCGAGTAGCGCACCGCGTCGACGACGACGCGCCCGTGCTCGTCCTCGCTCGCGTTGCCCACATGGAAGACGTAGCAGGGGTCGATCTCGAACCACCGCACGTCGCCGGTCCTGCGGCTCATCACGCCCAGCCGTGCGCCGTACGCGTCGTCCCACCGGTAGGGCATGCCGTGGCCCACAAGGGCGAAGTCGAAGACGACCGGCAGGTCGAGCCACACCAGGTGGTGCTCGGTGATCGCGAAGTCGTGGGCCATGGTGGGCCCCGGCACGTCCACCGGCCGGCTCTCCACCAGCTCGCCGCCGGCCGACAGACGGTGGTAGGTGAGGTAGGGCTCGGCCCAGCCGTACCCGAAGAAGTGCAGTTCCCCGGTGATCGGGTCCTCCTTCGGGTGCGCGGTCATCGCCGTGGCCAGCCGCCCGCCGAAGTCGCAGGGGCCGAGGGTGCCGAGCTCAGGCGTCATCTCGTACGGCAGGCCGTTCTCGACGAGCGCGAGGATCTTGTCGGCGTGCCGGATCACGTGGGTGTTGGCGGGGACGGCCGCGAGGTCAACCCCGCGCTCGTGCACGTACGGCGCGCCGGCGAAGCGGGTGGTGCGGACCCAGCGGTTGCGGTACCACTCGGCCCGCCCGTCGCGCAGCCGGATGCCGTGGATCATGCCGTGGCCGACGAACCAGTGCCCCGGGTCCTCCCCCGGGCGGGGGTTGGGGCCGTTGCGGAAGTAGCGGCCGGTGAGCTCGGGCGGCAGCGTGCCCTCGATCGACAGGTCGATCGCGTCGATCTCGTCGGGCACGGGGGCGAGGCGGCCGGTCAGGTAGGAGGCGTTCATCTGTGCGGTCATTTCTGATGTCATGTCTGCGGTCATTGCGGGGACTCCGATCAGGCGGCGTAGCGGGCGCGGACGATCTGGGGGTAGCGGATGGTGAACAGGGCGGGGAGCGCGAAGCCGCAGACCTTGACCGCGATGATCGCGGCGGTGGCGTGCGGGGCGAAGGCGAGCAGCAGGGCGAGGCCGACGGCGTTGAGGGTGAAGCCCACCGCCCACACGGCGGTGATGACGGCGTTGACGCGGTAGAACAGCGGGGTCGCCTGCACCTCGGGCGCGGTCGTCCGGCGGGCGATGCCCAGCGTGAACGGCTTGCGGATGGCCAGCGACCCCCAGGCGGTGAGGGCCAGCCAGGCCACCGAGACGGCCGGGCCGTACTCGCCGAAGGGCGCCGGCGTGACCGTGAACGCGGCGAGTGTGAGACCGGCGAAGAACACCCCCGAGCTGAGCTCGATGACCATCTCGTCCCAGACGCGTCCCGCCCGGCGGTCGACGGCGAGCAGCACGAGCGACACGAGGAGCGCGGCCGCGGCTCCGAATCTGGCCTCGCCGTTCGTGCTGAGAACGGCGAAGGCGATCCAGGGGAGGAAGGTGAGGACGTAGCGGAGCACGGGGGGATCCTTAGGTTCGACATTCCACGAGTGACATGTCGAAAGTAGAACCTCCACTCGCGACATGTCAACACAGGAATGTACGATCGGACCCATGAGCCTTCGTCATGCCATGCTCGGCCTCCTGTCGGCCGGGCCCGCCAGCGGATACGACCTGCTGAAGACCTTCGAGCTGTCCCTGGAGAACGTGTGGCCCGCCACCCAGAGCCAGCTCTACGCCGAGCTGGGCCGGCTGGCAAAGGAAGGGCTGGTGCGGGTCGCGGCGGAGGGCCCCCGCGGGCGCAAGGAATACGAGATCACCGAGGAGGGCCGCGCCGAGCTGCGCCACTGGCTGGTCGAGGTGCCGCCCACCCTGACCCGGCGCAGCGACATGCTGCTGCGGGTCTTCTTCCTCGACCAGGTCGGCGCCGAGGCCGCACGCGGCTACCTGGAGCGGCTGGCCGAGCGGGCCGTCCACGAGCACGACCAGCTCCGCGGCATCCGCGAGTTCATCATCGCTCAGGGCGACGACGCGCTGCGGCTGTACGGCGACATCGCCCTGGAGTGGGGCCTGCGCCTGACCGCGGCGCAGCGCGACTGGGCCGAGTGGGCGGCCGGCCGGGTCGGGGCGCTCGAACACGAGAAGGCGCTCGAACACGAGAAGGCACTGGAGCCCGAGAAGGCCGGGCAGGCCGGGGCCGACTGACAACTTCCGCGGTCCCGGCGGCATCTAACGACCCGAGCCGCCCGCGACCCCTGGAGGAACCTCATGCCCACGGCCTCCGCCCTCCTCCCCGGCGACCCGCCGCGCCTGGGGGACTTCTGGCTGGCCGGCCGCCTCGGCGCGGGCGGCCAGGGCGTGGTCTACGAGGCGTACGACGCGGAGGGCACGCGGGTCGCGGTCAAGGTGCTGCACGGCGACGCCGCCGGCGATCCCGAGCTGCGGGAGAGGTTCGGCAAGGAGGCCGCCGCGGCCCGCCGGGTCGCCTCGTTCTGCACGGCCCGGGTGCTCGCCGTCGAACTCGACGCCCCCAAGCCGTACATCGCCAGCGAGTACGTCGAGGGGCCGAGCCTGCGCCGGGCGGTGACCGAGGGCCGCCGGTTCGCGGGCGACGAACTGCACCGCCTGGCCACCGCCGTGGCGACCGCCCTGGCGGCCGTCCACGGCGCCGGGGTCATCCACCGCGACCTCAAGCCCGACAACGTGCTGCTCGGCCCGGACGGCCCCCGCGTGATCGACTTCGGCATCGCCCGCACGCTGGAGATGTCGCTCACCACGACGGGCCTGGTCACCGGCACGCCCACGTACATGGCGCCCGAGGTCTTCACCGGGCAGCGGGCCGGCGCCCCCGCCGACGTCTTCTGCTGGGGGGCCGTCGTCCTGTTCGCCGCGAGCGGCGACGACCCCTTCAGGGCCGAGACCCTGGGCGCGGTCATGCACCGGGTGCTGTCCACCGACCCCGACCTCGGCGTGCTGCCCGGCTCCCTGCGCCCGCTCGTCGAGGCGGCGCTGGCCAAGGAGCCCTCGGCCCGTCCCACCGCCAAAGAGCTCCTCCTCGGCCTGGTGAACGGCTTCCACGGCAGCGACGCCGACCTGCTGCGCGCGGGCAGCGCCGAGGCCGAGCCGCTCGGCCGCGACGTCGCCGCCTCCTGGGCCGCCGACCCCGCGCTCGGCACCCTGGCCGAGGACGCGTACGGCCTGCTCGGCACCGGTGAACGGGAGCTGGTCCCCGACCTGCTGCTCAGGATGGTGAGCGCCGGCGACGGCGGGGAGATCACCGCGAGGCCGCTGCCACGCGAGGAGGTGTTCGCCGGACGGACCCACGAGGAGGAGGCCGGCCTGCGGCGGGTGCTGGAGGTCTTCGGCTACCTCCTCATCGGGCGCGGCGACGACATCGTGCTCACCCGGCCGGCCCTCGTGCAGGCCTGGCCCCGCCTGCGCGCATGGGTGGACGACGAACGCGCCGGGCTGCCGGTGCACGACTCGATCCGCACCGCGGCCCGGCACTGGCACGAGCACGGCCGCCGCGAGGGCGAGGTGTTCCAGGGCAGCCGCCTCGACACCGCCCTGCGCTGGGCCGCGACCGGACGGCGGCACATCGTCTTGAACCCGCTGGAGCGCGACTTCCTCGACGCCTGCACCGCCGCCGTACGCCGCCGGGTCCGGCGACGCCGCCTGGTGACGGTCCTGCTGGCCGTGCTGCTCGTGCTGACGCTGGTCGCGGGCGCCCTGGCCGTACGGCAGAGCATGGTCGTGTCGGCCCAGCGCGACCAGGCCGTGGCGGCCCAGGCGGCGGCGACGGCCGACACCCTGCGCACCACCGACCCGGCCGGGGCGATGCTGCTCAGCGCCGCCGCCTGGCGGGTCTCCCCCACAACGGGCACGCGCTCGGTGCTGACGAGCTCGTGGGCCGGGCGCGAGCGCACCGCGTTCGCCGATTCAGAGGGCAGCGGCGAGACCATCCGGCTGCTGTCGCCCGACGGCCGCCGCCTGGTGAGCGTCGACTCCGGCGGTGTACGGATCCACGACCTGCGCACCGGCAAGCGGGTCGGCGGCTGGGCCGACCTGCGCCTGGGACAGGAACGGGTGCTGAGCGCGAGCCTCGGCCCGAGCGGAAGGCGGCTGGTGGTCGAGAGCACCGGCGCCCTGCGGGTGTGGGACCTGACCACTGGCGCGGTCGTGGCGTCGCGCGGCATCCGTCCGGACCTGCGCCGGGAGAACATGGTCGTCCTCGGCGCGGGCGACCGGTACGTCGTGGTCTACGAGGGCCCGGGCAACACGATCTGGGACACCCGCACCGGCCGGGTGATCGAGCCTCCGACCTTCATGAACGACCGTTCCTTCTCCCCGGCCGGCGACCGGGTCGCCGTCGCGACCAGCCGGCACCGTTTCCAGCTCCTGCGGCTCCCCGAGGCCACACCGATCCGCGACTGGCACGAGCGCGGGGCCTGCACCGGCACGGCCATGGCGGTCGCCTTCAGTCCCGACGGACGGCGCCTCGCCTGCGGCACGAAAAACATGATCACCCTGATCGACGCGGCCAGCGGGCGCAAGCTCTGGTATGCGGACGGGGATGGCACCCGGCTCTGGTTCAGCCCTGACGGCCGCTACCTCGCCACTGGCGCAGACACGTTGGGGCTCATCCGGGTGCGCGACGGTGCGCCGCTGCTGACCTTCCGCGCCGCCGCCGACGCGGTCGCCTTCGACGGCTCCCTGCTGCGTTACCTGGTGGACGACACCGTGGTCGGCCTGGACGTCTCCGACCTCGACTCCCCCGTACGGCTGCCCGGGAGCGCTCCGAGCGCGGCGGCCTTCAGCCCCGACGGGCGGCTGCTGGCGACCCGCACCGGGCCGACGGTGACACTGTGGGACGCCGCGCGGCGGACGCGGGCGGGCGACCCACTGCCGACCACGGGCGGTGACTTCGCACCGGCCTTCAGCGGCGACGGGCGTCTCGTCGCCGCCATCGACGGGACGGTCAACCAACTGGTCCGCGTCTGGGACACCGCGACCCACGCCGAGATGGCGAAGGTGACGCTGCCCGGGAAGTGGTACGCCATGTCGGTCGCCCTGAGCGGCGACGGACGGCTGCTCGCGATAAGTGCCGAGACCGGCCGTCGCGAGACCGGCGGGAACGGCCGGGTCCTGGTCTGGGACCTCAGGGGGAACCGGGCGTTCCGCACGATCACCCTGGACGACGCCTTCGACGTCGTCTTCCGGCCGGGCGGTCGCATGCTCCTCCCCGTGGAGGCGTCCGCCAACCGCCTGATCGACGTGCTCACGGGAGAACCGGGGGGCCCACCGCTCGGTACGGGCGGCGCTCACGCGGCGCTCGCCGAACTGGCCTTCTCCCCCGACGGACGGACCCTCGCCACCGGCGACATCAGCGGACGCCTGGCGTTCTGGGACGTGGCCACCGGCCGCAGGAACGGGCCCCTCCTCCAGGCTCAGGCCGGCCCGTTCGCCCAGATCGTGTTCTCCCCTCGGGGAGACGTCGCGGCCTCGATCGGCCTCGACCGGACGCTCCAGCTCTGGCAGGTCGCGACGCCCCGCAAGCTCGGGCAGGCCGTCACGGGCGGCGAGGGCGAATACCTGGCCGCCGGTTTCACCGCCGACGGCTCGGTGCTGCGCACCCTCGACGGGCAGGGCTCTCTGCGCGAGGTCCCCGTCGATCCCGGACGGGTGATCAGGGACCTCTGCGCCCGCGCCGGCCGTACGCTCACCGAGGCCGAGTGGCGGACCTACCTACCCGACGTGGCGTACCGGGATCCGTGCCCACGCTCCTGACAAGCGCGACAACCCGGCATACATCGGATGGCGATCCGGCCGGGTCATGCTCCTGCCATACCGCGATCGGGGCGCGGTGCGGGGGGAAGCGGGGATCACGGCTCCGGGGGGCGCCGGCGGGGGCCGGTGCGGAGCCCGTGACCGGCGGTGGCGTCCAATGCGGGACGCCACCGGGGTGGCACGGGGATGACAGGGGCTGACCCATGGATCTGCACGGCTGGGACACCGTGACCACGCTGTCGGCGGAGTCCGTGAACCGGATGCTCGCCGTCCGGCCGCGGACGCCGGCCGACGAATTCTCCTTCGGGGGAGAGAACTTCGGCACGCCGTACAAGGGCTCTGCGCGTCTGGGGGCATGGCGCGTCCTGCCCGGCGACCCGGGAGACCTGCTGCGGCTGGCGCTGCCGATCACATCGGGAGGCGTCGCGGGGGGAACCGGCGACGTGATCGACCTGACCGGCGCCACCGCGGTGGTGACGGTCTCCCTCCACCTCCTGCCGGGCGACGTGGGGCGGCCGAGAGACCTCGCGTTCGACCTGACCAGAGCCGGACGCCCGGGCGACGTGCCCGTGCCCGGCGTGGTCACCCCTGTGGCGCTCACCGGCCCGGCGAAGGTCCTCGACCGGCTTGGACAGACCGGGCGGGACATCGTCGTGAGCGCCATCGCCGAGCACCTGGTCGAGCACGCCGCGGAGCTGACGTACACGCTCGCCCAGGTCAATCTGGTCGCACCGGGGCGGGGCGGCCGGCTGGACCCGGTCCGTTCGGCGTTCTGCTACTCGCGCAGCCTCGCGCCGGACGACCCCGGGCACGTCGCGGTGCTCAGCGTCACCGACGGCCGTGACGTCTCCGGGCTGCCCAGGATCGTCGACCCGGAGCTGACCACCGACGGCGGGGAGGTGACGTTCGCCGTGTCCCCGGAGCTGTTCCTGACCGAGATGGTCCGGCCCGGCCTGCCCGGGGTGTTCGGCGGCGACGCCTCCGTCGCGGACCTCGCCTACGATCCCGCCCTCCGGGCCATACGCAACACGTCCACCTTCTCCACCAGGTCCCTGCGTGAAGGGGCGATCTGGTACACACCGCGCGTGACGTCGCTGACGGTCGGGGTCGTCGGGGGTGAGCTGGCCATCCGGGTCGAGGGCGACTGCGATCTCAAGGCCGGCATCTCGATGACCTACTGGGTGACGAGCCAGTCCCGCATGGTCTTCGACCCCGCCTCCGCCCGTATCTCGTTCGTCTCCGACCACGAGCCGCGCAGCGGCTACCAGGCAGACGTTCCCTTCTGGTACATCCTCGGCGGGCCGGTAGTCGAGGGCGTCACCCAGCTGATCGTCACGATCATCAGCAAGGACCTGGCCGGACGGCTCGGCTCCCAGGAGGGACCGACCGGGCTGGACCGGTGGACCAGCAGGGCCGTGCAGTGGCACGGAGCCCGCACCGTCGCCGTCGAGCGCGCGACGCTCGACGGCTGTTTCCTCCTCAGCGGCCGCCTGGCCTGACGGCCGGCCCGCGATCACCAAGCATCCCAGGGAGATGCCATGACGCTGCAGATACCCCTCGGCTCCCTCGACCTCGACAAGAGCAGCCTGATCCACCTCCAGCTGACCGACGCCGAGCTCAGCAAGGCACGCGAGGAGCAGGGACAGGCCCGGCTCGCACTGGCCGCCCCTGTCACTTCGGGGGTCACGTTCAGCACGGGCGGCTGGGACACGGTCTTCGCCATCCGGATCAGCGACGTCAACCACGCCATCGCGGCGAACGCGGTCTCGCCCACCACCTGGCGGGCGCGGGTCGAGGCCTCGGACTTCGGCCCCCAGATCGACGCGACCGGCACCTTCGGCACCTGGTCTGCGGCCGTCGGCGGCGGATCAGGCACGAACCTGCGCATGCACCTGCCGTTCGACGCGACGGTGACCGTGAACGGAAAGGACCACCCGGTCAAGGGCGGTGTCGCCTACGTGGTCGTGCATCTGATCTTCCTGCCCGATCCCGGTACGCAGGGCTCGGGCTCCAAGGACCTCGTGGTCCGCACGACCGACCGGGGCCCGGACAACCCCGTCGTCGAGGTGTCCTCGGTGACCTACACCTCGCCCGCGCGGGACGAGAACCTGGACCGCGCGCTCAAGGACGTCCTCACGGTCTGGTGCGACGCCAACATCGCGGAGTTCAAGCACGTGTTCGCCACGGTCGACATCGGCAGGATCGAGGGCGAGGGCGACTTCTCGTGGCTGGCCCCCACCTACACCGCGTACGCGTACGCCGACGGCCCCACCCCTGACGACGCGCTGCTGGGCGTGCTCTGCATGACGGACGGCCGCGACATCGCCGGGAAGGTCGAAGGTCTCGAGTCCGGTGCGCTTCCCGAGGGCGCGCGGGCCGGCTTCAGCATCTCGGCGGAGCGCTTCCTGGAGAAGATGGTTCTTTCCGGGATCCAATCCCACTTCCCCAAGGCCTCGCCGAAGACGTTCCAGGTGACCAACAACAACACCCAGATCGTGGCCACCGATACCGTCAAGCTGGATCCGGTGCGGGTCGGGCTCGTCGACTATCACCCGGAGATGACGACCTTCCAGGTCACGGTGTCCGGAACCGAGATCGAGATCTACGCGTACGTTCACACGAACATCTCGCCGGGCATCGACGCCTACGCCGAGGTCACCCACTACGCGACGCTGAAGCTGGGCACGAAGGCGGACGGCACCCAGTCCCTCACGTTCGTGGAGACGCGGGAGCCGAAGAAGAACGGCTGGTCCACCGTGGCGCCGTGGGTGGAGGGCCTGGAGATCAGCGCGGACGTGATCCTCGCCGTCGTGAGCGCCATCGCCTCCAACGTCGCGACCGCCGGCCGGCGGCTCGTGATCCGGGTGGTCATCGCGATCGTCGCGGCGGGGCTCATCGGGACCATCGCCGCGGTACTGGAGAAGATCCCGGAGTGGATCGCCGGTGACGTGCCGGACGCGCTGCCGTCCATCGACCCGCTCGTGGAGAGCGCCACCCGCCCGTTCCGCTGGCCCAACGCGAAGAAGAAGTTCGTGCTCACCGCCGTCGGCCTCAACGGGGCGCTGCAACTGAGCATCAACCCCGGGTTCCCCGACGCCTGACCGCGATCTAGATCGTCCCGCGGGGAGCCAGGCCCCGGAGCAGGGCGTCGAGCGCGCGGTCGAAACGCGCCTGATGGTCCTCGGGGGTGCCCAGTCCGGCCCGCAGCGCCTCGGCCAGGACGGGGTACTCCCCCGGGTCCAGGCTCTCCATCGTGCCGGCGACGTCCGGCTCGTCGTGCCCCGGCGTCCGCCCGGCCTCGGCCAGCGTGTGCCCCATGACGAACGTGGCCACCGCGTTGATGAGCTGGAGCCCCTCCAGCGCGCCGAACCCCTCGGCCCGCAGCGCGGCCGCCATCCGCTCCACGGTCGCCAGGCCGCCGGGCGCGAGCACCGGCCGGGTGGCGACCAGCGGCAGCAGGGCGGGGTGCGCGAGCAGCTCCCGCCGGATCGCGACCGCGAAGGCGCGAAGCCACTCCCGCCACGGGCCCACCGGCTCCACCGTGACCCGCGAGACCGCCATGTCGATGAGCCCGTCCAGGACGGCGTCCTTGTTCGGCACGTAGTAGTAGAGCGTCATCGCCTCCACGCCCAGCTCGGCGCCGAGCTTGCGCATCGACAATGCCGTGATGCCCTCCCTGTCGACCAGGGCCAGCGCGGCGGCGAGCACCTTCTCCCTGGACAGTCCCGCTCTCGGCATCGGTCCTCCTGTTGACGTTTCTTACGGCGTAAGACTATCGTCCTCTTACGCCGTAAGAAACGAAGGAGACGAGCATGAGCACCGCCGCGAAGACCGTCGTCCAGGGGCTGTTCGACGCCATCAACGACCGGAGGCTGGGCGACCTGCGCCGCTACATGACCGACGACGTGATCGACCACAACAAGGTGATCCACGGGGAGCCGGACGAGCCGGGCGCGGCGTTCGACGCCATCGCCCAGCAACTCGACGCGTTCGGTCCGTTCCACCTGAAGGTCGAGGAGATGATCGGCGAGGGCGACCGGGTGGCCGTGCGGCTGACGATGTCGGGGGTGAACTCCGGTTCTCACCCGCGGATGCCGGAGCCCACCCACCGTTCGTTCACGGTCGAGGCGATCTTCATCCTCACCCTGCGGGAGGGGAAGATCTCCGAGATGCGCGCGGTGAGCGACCGCCTGGGCATGTTCCTCCAGCTCGGCTGGGACTGGCCCGAGGTCGACTGAGCAGCTAGTGAGTGGCCATGTCCACGAAGCGGCTGTAGTGGCCCTGGAAGGCCACCGTGACCGTGGCCGTCGGGCCGTTTCGGTGCTTGGCCACGATCAGGTCCGCCTCGCCCGCGCGCGGCGACTCCCGCTCGTACGCGTCCTCCCGGTGCAGCAGGATGACCATGTCCGCGTCCTGCTCGATCGAGCCCGACTCACGCAGGTCCGACACTTGTGGGCGCTTGTCCGTACGCTGCTCGGGACCACGGTTGAGCTGGGAGATCGCGATGACCGGCACCTCCAGCTCCTTGGCCAGCAGCTTGAGCGCCCGGGACAGCTCCGAGACCTCCTGCTGGCGGCTCTCGGTCTTCTTGGGCGAGCTCATGAGCTGGAGATAGTCGACGATCACGAAGCGCAGGTCGTGACGCTGCTTGAGGCGGCGGCACTTGGCCCGGATCTCCATCATCGACATGTTCGGGGAGTCGTCGATGAACAGCGGCGCCTCGGCGACCTCGCCCATCCGGCGGGCCATCCGCGTCCAGTCGTCGTCGCTCATCAGGCCCGAGCGCATCGTGTGCAGCGCCACCCGCGCCTCGGCGGACAGCAGACGCATGGTGATCTCGTTGCGCGACATCTCCAGCGAGAAGACGACCGTGGTCATCCCATGCTTGATCGCCGCAGATCGGGCGAAATCCAGACCTAGGGTGCTTTTTCCGATTGCGGGGCGGGCGGCCACGACGATCATCTGGCCAGGGTGGAGGCCGTTGGTCAGGGCGTCGAGGTCCTGGAAGCCGGTCGGGACGCCGACCATCTGGCCGCCGCGGCTGCCGATGGCCTCGATCTCGTCCAGCGCCGACGGCATGATCTCCGACAGCGGGAGGTAGTCCTCGGACGTGCGGCGCTCGGTGACCTTGTAGATCTCGGCCTGCGCGCGGTCGACCAGGTCGTCGACCTCCTCGCCCTGGCCGCCGTACCCGTAGGAGACGATGCGGGTGCCGGCCTCGATGAGGCGGCGCAGGACGGCCTGCTCCCGGACGATCTTGGCGTAGTAGCCGGCGTTGGCGGCGGTGGGCACGATCGCGGTCAGCGTGTGCAGGTACGCGCCGCCGCCGACCCGGGCGACCTCGCCGCGCTTCTGCAACTCGTCGAAGACGGTCACCGAGTCGGCGGGCTCGCCCCGGCCGTACAAATCGGTGATCACCTCGAAGACGATCTGGTGGGCCGGCCGGTAGAAGTCGTCTGCGCGCAGCACCTCGATGACGTCGGCGATGGCATCCTTGGACAGCAGCATGCCGCCCAGCACCGACTGCTCGGCCTCGATGTTGTGCGGCGGCGTCCGCTCGAACATCGAATCGGAGCCTCCCGGTCCCCCCGGGAAGTCGAGCACGCTCACCCTCACACCCCCTGCCCAGCGGTCACAGCATCCCCAGCCCAGTGCGCAAGTCTCCCCAACACCAGGGCCGGGCGGCAACTTGACCAGTGGACAACCCTGTGGACAACGTGTGCAGTCCGCTCCCCGGACATGTGAAAACCCTGGGGACGACCCTGTGGACAGCGATGTGACCGCATCGGGGAAGCCCGCTCCCACCTGGGATTTCGATATCCACGGCCTGTGGAGGAAAGAAAGTCACGGGAGATTCGCGATACCGATCGAGCATGGCTCCGTAAGCCGCAAAATAGGTTTATGCCACTTACCTCCGGAACGGGACATGGCCGTGCCCACGACAGGGAGATCCTCAGGCTCGCGATCCCGGCGTTCGGGGCACTGGTGGCCGAGCCGCTCTTCCTGCTCACCGACTCCGTCATCGTCGGCCACCTCCCCGATCCTGCGCTCGGCGCTCTCGGCGTGGCCAGCGCGGCCCTGTCGGCTCTCGTCGGGCTGTGCGTGTTCCTCGCGTACGCCACCACCGCCGCGGTCGCGCGGAGGCTGGGGGCGGGGGACGTCAGGCAGGCGATGCGCCAGGGGATGGACGGCCTGTGGCTGGCCGCGATCATCGGCCTGGCCGTCAGCGTGGCGTGCTGGCCTCTTGCTCCGTTTATCGTACACCTGTTCGGAGCCACGGGCCAGCTCGCCGCGCAGGCCGTCACCTATCTGCGCATCAGCCTTCTCGGCACCCCCGCGATGCTGCTGGTCCTCGCCGGCACCGGCGTCCTGCGCGGGCTGCAGGACACCCGTACTCCGCTTGCCGTGTCCGTCGCGTCGTTCGCGCTGAACGGGCTGCTCAACGTCTGGTTCGTGCTCGGGCTGGGCTGGGGGATCGCGGGGTCGGCCTGGGGCACGGTCATCGCGCAGACCCTGGCCGGCGCGACCTACCTCGCGCTGGTCGTGCGGACCGCCCGCGCGCACGGCGCCTCGCTGCTGCCCGACCTCGCCGGAGTGCGGGCCGCAGGCGCCGCCGGGTTCGCCCTGGTCGTCCGCACGGCGTGCCTGCAGGCCGTGCTGCTCGTCGCTACCTCGATCGCCACCCGCATGGGCGACGACCAGATCGGCGCGCACACGATCGCCGCCCGGATCTGGACGTTCCTCGCCTTCGCCCTCGACGCCATCGCGATCGCGGGGCAGGCCATCACGGGCCGCGCACTGGGCGCAGGCGACACCGAGGTCACCCGCGCTGCGACCAGGCGCATGGTCATCTGGGGCATCGGATGCGGCGTCGTGTTCTGCGCGGCGGTCCTGCTGGCGCGCCCGCTGGTGCCGGCCCTGTTCGACGCGCGGGGCGAGGTGGCAACCGAGCTGCTCGCCGTGCTGTGGCCGGTCGCGCTCCTGCAGCCGATCGCGGGCGTCGTGTTCGTGCTCGACGGGGTCCTCATCGGGGCAGGCGACCAGCGCTATCTGGCCTGGGCGGGGCTGTGGACGACGCTGGCCTACCTGCCGTTCGCCGCCGTCGCGGGCAGCCTGGTCGCCCTGTGGATCGCGCTCGGCGTCTGGATGGCCGCCCGGCTCGTCACGCTCGCCATCCGGGCGTACGGCACGGCCTGGATGGTCACGGGCGGGACGGCCGCCTGACTCACATGCGGCGGGCCTCCAGCACGCGCTGGAGGAACGCCTGAGTGCGTGGATGCTCCGGCGCGCTGAAGATCTGCTCGGGCGGGCCGCTCTCCAGCAGCACGCCGCCCTCCAGGAAACACACGGTGTCGGCGATGTCGCGGGCGAAGCCCATCTCGTGGGTGGCAAGGATCATCGTCATCCCGGTCTCCTTGAGCTCGCGGATCACCCCGAGCACCTCGGTGACCAGCGTGGGGTCGAGCGCCGAGGTGACCTCGTCGAGCAGGAGCAGGCGGGGGTTGGTCGCGACCGCGCGGATGACGGCGACCCGCTGCTGCTGGCCGCCGGACAGGCGGTCGGGGTACTCCCCCGCCTTGTCGGCCAGCCCGAACCGGTCGAGCAGCTCCCGCGCCCGCGCCTCGGCCTCCCCCGGCCGCACGCCGTGCACCTTGCGCGGCGCGAGCGTGATGTTGTCGAGCACGGTCATGTGCGGGAACAGGTTGTAGGCCTGGAACACGATGCCGATGCGGCGGCGCACGTCGTCCGCGTCGGCACGCACGTCGGTGATCTCCACGCCGTCCAGGTGGATCGCGCCGTCGTCGATCGTCTCCAGCAGGTTGACGCAGCGCAGCAGCGTCGACTTGCCCGAGCCGGAGGCCCCGATCAGGCACACCACCTCGTGCGGGGCGACCTCCAGGTCGACCCCGCGCAGCACGCTCTGCCCGTGGTAGTGCTTCCAGACACCTTCGATCGTGAGCAGACTCATGCCGTGCCGCCTCCCCTTTGGCGCCGGTCGACCCGCGCGGCGAGATGGTCGGTGAACCGGGCCATCGGCACGGTCAGCCCGATGAACAGCAGCGCGGCAACCAGGTAGGGCGTGTAGTTGAAGGAGGAGGCGACATGAATCTGCGCCTGCCGAAGCGCCTCCAATGGGCCCAGTACGGAGACCAGAGCGCTGTCCTTCTGCAGCGAGACGAAGTCGTTGAGCAGCGGCGGGACCACCCTGCGGACGGCCTGCGGCAGCACCACGTAGCGCATGGTCTGGCCGTGGCTCAGGGCCAGCGACCGCGCCGCCGCCCGCTGGCTGGGATGCACCGACTCGATCCCCGCCCGGAACACCTCCGCGACGTACGCGCCGTAGGACAGCACGAGCGCGATGATGCCGAGCGTGACGGGGTCGCTCGGCGTGCCCTGCAACTGGAGCGCCGGGATGCCGAACCCGACCAGATAGATGAGCAGGATGGTCGGGATGCCGCGGAAGACGTCGGTGTAGAGCACGGCGAGCGCGCGCAGCGGGAAGAACACCGGCGAGCGCAGGCCGCGGACCAGCGCGACGAGGAGGCCCACCACCAGGATGAACACCTCGGCGATGAGGAAGATCTTGATGTTGAGCAGGAAACCGCGCAGCACGTCGGGCAGCGCGTCGGCGAACGCCTCGGGGCTGAAGAACAACTCCTGGACCCGGGGCCATCCCGGCGATGAGGTGATCCCTGCGACCAGGGCGACCACCACGACGATCGTGGACGCGGTGGCGACCGAGATCGACCGCCGCGCCCGGCCGCGCAGCTCCGCCTCCCGGCGAAGCTGCCGCTCGCTCTTCACCCACACGGGCGACTCGGCGTGCTCCGGCGTCCCCGGCGACGCGGCGGATTGCCCGTCGGTCACTTCAGCTCCGGCGCGCCCGCGGCGGAGGTCAGCCACTGGCTCTCGATCTGCGCCAGCTCACCGGACGACTTGAGGTCGCCGAGCGCCTTGTCGACGCAGCTCACCAGCGGGCTGCCCTTCTGGAACAGCAGGCCGAACTCCTCGGGCTCGCCGCCGTTCGCGGCGAACTGGCCGACGATCTTCGAGCCCTTCACCTGGGCGGCGGTGACGTAGAAGGCCGTCGGGAGGTCGACGACGATGGCGTCGATCTGCTTGTTCTTCAGCGCGTTGACCGCGTCGACCTGCTGGTTGAACACGCTCGGGTCGTTCGCGGGCTGGATGACCGAGCGCACCGCCTCCAGCGCGGTCGTGCCGGCCTGCACACCGATCTTGGCGTCCTTGAGCTCGGCGAGGCTCGTGGCGGAGGCGAACTTCGTGCCGTCGATGGCCACCACACCCTGCTTGACCGTGTAGTAGCCCTGGCTGAAGTCGACGGCCTTGGCCCGCGCGGGCGTGGCGGAGATCTGGTTGATGTCGAAGTCGAACTGCTTGGGCCCGGGGGCGAACGACGAGTCGAACGGCACGACCGCCCAGGCGACCTCGTCCTTGGTGAAGCCCATCTTCTCGGCCACCGCGTAGGCGACCGCGCTCTCGAAGCCCTGCCCGTTGGAGGGGTCGTCGTCCTTGAACCACGGCTCGTACGCCGGCTTGTCGGTGCCGATCGTGAGCTTGCCGGGGGTGGTGAGCTTCAGGCTCTCCTTGGCGCACGCGTTCGCGGCGGCGGAACCGGCCGGGCTCGCGGCGGCGCCCGCGGTGGTGGAGGTGTCGTCCGCCGGAGCGCAGGCGGCGGCCGCCAGCACAAGGGCGCCAGACGCCAGCAGGAGTGAGGGACGGCGCATCACAGCCTCCATCGAGGGGTCTTTCCACGAAATCCGCTAAATCGGACGGCAAGATACTAGCGTTTCGTATAACCCTCGTTTACCTGAGGGGAATCGCCTCGTCACCCGTGTCCGGGCAGGGGCCCGGAGAACCGCGAAGGGCCCCTCCCCGACGGACGGAGAAGGGCCCTCGACGAACTGCGGCGGGTGTCAGCCCGCGACCACCTCGACATCGAGGGTGGCGGCGACCTCCGGGTGCAGCCGGACGCTCACCTTGTGGGTGCCGACGCTCTTGATCGCGTTGCCGATCTCGATGCGGCGGCGGTCGAGCTGCGGACCGCCGGCGGCCTTGACGGCGTCGGCGATGTCGCCGGTCGTGATCGAGCCGAACAGCCGGCCCGACTCGCCCGCGCGGGTCTTGAGCCGCACCTTGAGGGCACCGAGCTGGCCGGCGACCTCCTTGGCGGAGCCCAGGTCGCGGATCTCGCGGGCGGAACGCGCCTTCTTCAGCGAGGCGACCTGCGACTCGGCGCCGCGGGTCCACCTGATGGCGAAGCCACGAGGAATGAGGTAGTTGCGGCCGTAGCCGTCCTTGACCTCGACGATGTCGCCGGGAGCGCCGAGGCCGGAGACCTCAGTGGTGAGGATGAGCTTCATTTGTCCTGAGTCTCCTTTCTCAGCGCGCGGTGCTCGTGTACGGCAGCAGGGCCATCTCACGGGCGTTCTTGATAGCGGTCGCCACGTCGCGCTGGTGCTGGGTGCAGTTGCCCGTCACCCGGCGGGCACGGATCTTGCCGCGGTCGGAGATGAACTTCCGCAGCAGCCCCGTGTCCTTGTAGTCGACGTAGGAGATCTTGTCGTGGCAGAAAAGGCAAACCTTCTTCTTAGGCTTGCGGATTGCCGGCTTCGCCATCGTGGTGCTCCTCTCAGAGCCCCGCATGTCGCGGGAATGGTCGCTCGGTTGTGTTTACGGTGGTGGGACCGGAAGGCCCCGGTGACCTAGAAGGGCGGCTCGTCGCTGAAGTCGCCGCCGAAGCCGCCGCCACCGCCCTGCGGGCCGCCGAAGCCGCCACCGCCACCACCGGAGCCGTAGCCCCCCTGCGGGGCGGGCGCCGCGGTCGCCCACGGGTCGTTGGCCGGGCCGCCTCCGAAGCCGCCGCCGCCACCGCCCTGGCGCGAGGTCTTGTTGACCTTCGCCGTGGCGTTGCGCAGCGAGGGGCCGACCTCGTCGACCTCGACCTCGTAGACCGTGCGCTTCTCGCCTTCCTTGGTCTCATACGACCGTTGGCGCAGCCGTCCCTGCACGATCACCCGCATGCCGCGCTGGAGGCTCTCGGCGACGTTCTCCGCCGCCTGCCGCCAGACGTTGCAGGTGAGGAACAGGCCCTCGCCGTCCTTCCACTCGTTGGTCTGCTTGTCGAGGAACCGCGGAGTGGACGCGATGCGGAACCGGGCCACGGCCTGCCCCGTGGGGGTGAAGCGCAGCTCCGGGTCGTCGACAAGATTGCCGACGATCGTGATCTGTGTGTCGCCTGCTGCCATCGGTCGCTTAAGCCTTCCTATCCCGTCAGCTGAGCCGTCAAGGGCTCAGAGTACGGCCCGGGCCCGACAAACCGCCGGGCTTCGGGTTCTGCACAGTGGAGCTCAGTGGAGCTCGGGGCGGATGACCTTGGTGCGGAGGATGCCCTCGTTCAGGTTGAGCTGACGGTCCAGCTCCTTCACGGTGGCGGGCTCGGCGGTCAGGTCGACCACGGCGTAGATGCCCTCGGACTTCTTGGCGATGTCGTAGGACAGGCGGCGACGGCCCCAGACGTCGACCTTCTCCACGGTGCCACCGTCGTTGCGGACGACGCCGAGGAACTGGTCGAGCGACGGCTGCACGGTGCGCTCGTCGAGGGACGGGTCGAGAATGACCATCATCTCGTAGCGACGCATGTGTGATCCAACCTCCTCTGGACTCTTGCGGTCACGACGCCTTGCCGTGACAGGAGGACCCTGCGCTTCGGCCGGGCGGCGATGCCTCCCTGGCCCTTATCAGACGCAGCCGAATAAGGCTACCAGCCACTTGGCCGTACCCGCTCCGGAGAGTGAGACTGGAGGTCGGAGAGGGGGTAGGCGCGATGCGACTTGCCATCGGCCGCAAGAGGAGGCACCCCGTTCATCTCACGCTGAACACCGACGGCAGGCCGCACCCGCGGGAGAACGCGATGACGATCGCGACGCTGGTGTGCGGCCTGGTGGCGTTCGTGACGGGCTTCATCGTGACGGCCCACATGATCGCGTCCTGGGTGGGCGCGATCGGGTTCTGGGGCGGCCTGTACGCCCAGTTCGTCTCGTCGACCACCAGGCAGCGAGCGCTGATCATCGTGGGGATCGTGGGGTCGTTCGTGGGCGCCGCGCTGGGCATCGCGCACGGAGGCTTCTTCCCCCGCGGATTCACGCTGCGCAGCTGAAGCCCGCGCAACTGAAGCTCGCGCGGCTGAGGCGTGGCCGGTCAGCCGCCGATGTGCAGGTCCACGCCGAGCAGTACGAGGAACCACAGGAAGACCGCGATCAGGGCCTGGGCGACCTGCTTGAGGAGGGTGGGGGTGATGTAGTGGTGGAGCCAGGCCACATAGAGGCCGACGAGGATGTAGATGAGAAGGATGAAGCTGCCTAAGCGATATCTCATGCTCGTCTCCTTGACGACGAAGTAGTATCGCGCGCGGATCTCGGGGGCGCGTGACACGCGACTGCCCTGGTTCGCACTTTTGAAACAGCGTGTCCTCTTGAAACGCTCTTGGAGAGCGCCTAAAGTTCGCCCTCCGCGTCCGGCAGCCCCTTAACAGGCAAGCAATGGTGGAGGAACGGCATGGACAGCCACAGCGGCTCCCGCCCGCGGATCGGAGCCCACGTCGACCAGGACGACCCGCTGGCGCACGCCGCGGCCCGCGACGCCGACGTGGTGCAGTTCTTCCTCGGCGACCCCCAGGGGTGGAAGGGCCCGGTGACACCCGCCACCGCCGACGCCCTGCGCGGCTCGGACGTGGACGTCTACGTGCACGCGCCGTACGTCATCAACGTGGCCACCGCGAACAACCGCATCCGCATCCCGAGCCGCAAGCTGCTCGACGCGCACCTCAAGGCGGCGGCGGCCATCGGCGCCAAGGGCCTGATCGTCCACGGCGGGCACGTCAACGCGGGCGACGACCCGCAGACCGGTTTCGACAACTGGCGCAAGGTCTTCGAGCGCACCGAGTGCCCGATCCCCGTGCTGATCGAGAACACGGCCGGCGGCGGCAACGCGATGGCGCGCAAGCTGGAGCGCATCGCCCGGCTGTGGGACGCGGTCACGGCGGGGGCGCCGGACCCCTCGGTCGTCGGCTTCTGCCTGGACACCTGTCACTTCCACGCGGGCGGCGAGGAGCTCGCCGGGCTCGTGGAGCGGGTGAAGGCGATCACGGGCCGCATCGACCTCGTGCACTGCAACGACTCGCGGGACGCGTTCGACTCCGGGGCCGACCGCCACGCCAACCTCGGCAGCGGGCAGATCGACCCCGAGGCGATCCTGGAGGTCTGCCGGACCGCCGGGGCGCCGATCGTGGTCGAGACGCCGTTCGAGGGCCAGGCCGACGACATCGCGTTCCTGCGCAAGCATCTGTAGACACTCGTCCACACCCTGTGGATAACTCTGCGGATTGAAAACCTCAGGAAGCGGGTACGGCTGCCTGAACGTCCCACTCGTCCCTCACCCGTACGGGCCTGCGCCTGGCGCGCCACAACTGCACGTACGACGTGACGGCCGCGGCCAGGAAGACGAGGTTGCGCAGGACCAGCACGAGCGTCCCCGGCAGGGCGCCCGTCCAGCTGTAGTCCTGCTCCACCCAGGGATACATGACCCCCGTCAACAGGGCGGCGACCATGACGAGCAGGGCGGCCGGCCGCTGCGTCGGGCCCGGCCGGTCGCGCCGCACCGACAGGATGACGGCGGCGATGCCGATCACCCACACGAGGTACTGCGGTGACAGCACCCGGCTGGTCGCGACCAGGAAGAGCACGGTGGTGAGCGCGGCGTCGTAGTACGACCGCGGGCTTGGGGCCGCGCGCAGCCACCACAGGCCGACCAGCGCCAGCGCCACGGGGGTAGCGGCCAGGCTCAGCATCGTCGCGACGCCCACACCGCCGCCCACGGCCTCCATCGCGCCGTGCCGGTAGGTGGTGTAGCCGTCCCACCAGCCGAGGGCACGGGCGAGCGCGAACGGCGTGGCGGCCAGCGACTCGATCTGCAGCCCGCGCTCCTCCTGCGCGGTCAGGAAGTCCAGCGCGTGCGGCACGATCAGGGCGGCCACGCCGCATCCCGCCACCGCGACAACGAGCGTGAGCCCCGACGCGGTCAGCAGTTCGCGCCACCGCCGCAGGCCGGCGAGCAGCGCGACCGGCCACGCCTTCACGAGGAGCCCGACGCCGATGAGCGACCCGCGCACCGCCGGGTTGGCCGACGTCGTCAGCGCGAGCACCGCCACGAGCGTGACCATGAGGTCGTACCGGGAGACGAGCACCGGGCCGAGCAGGGCCGCGCCCACGGTCCACGCCCACAGGCCCGTACGGCCGCCGCCGCGGCGGGAGCTCGAGAACCGCCACAGCAGGAGCAGGATCGCGAGGTCGCACAGCAGCGCCACCAGGTAGAAGGCGACGTGGTAGTCGAGCGGCAGCAGGCGGGGGGCGAGCAGCGGCAGCGCCGCGAACGGCGGATACTGCCATTTCTCGTCGCCCGCCGGGAACTCCCCCTCCAGCAGGACGTCGGACCAGTCGCGGTAGAGGGTGACGTCGTTCCTGAACGACTCGCCGTGCCCGGTCGGGATGGTCTGGGTCGCGACGAGGAGGAGCATCCCCCTGGTCGCGATCCACACCAGCAGCAGGAGCCATGGTGGCCTCCGGCGCATCGCGTGTCCCCCGTTCGTCGCGCACACTCTCACGCGACGCTACGCGATACCTCCGCTCGGACGGCTCCAGGCCGCGCCGTGAGGGGCGCGAAACCCGATGTAAGTTTCACGGGCTCACGCCGTCTCCGGCTGCTGCCGCGCGCCCCGCGCGAGGAGCGAACGGCGCAGCACGAGCCGGTCCTCGGCGTGGTCGAACACCCCGCCCGACGGGTCGTCGGCCTCCCCCTGGCGTACGACGTCGTACTCGGGCCACAGGATGTCGCGGACGACGAGCGCCATGAGGATGACGATCGTCAGCGCCCTGGCCCAGACCGACAGGAAGTACGGGTCGTCGCCGATGCCGAGGGAGGCCTGGTCGGGAGTCTGGCTGACCAGGTAGAGCCAGATCGAGAAGAAGTACCAGCACTCGGCGACCTGCCAGGCGGCCAGCGCGCCCCACCTCGGCCGGGCCAGCACCGCGAACGGCACCAGCCACAGGACGTACTGCGGCGACCAGACCTTGTTGGTGATCATGAAGGCGGCCAGGGCGAGGAAGCACAGCTGCATCAGGCGCGGCCGGCGCGGCGCGGCGAGCGCCAGGACGGCGACGCCCAGCAGCAGCACCGCCAGCGCGACCATGGCCATGGTGTTCAGCTTCTCGGCGTCGCCGAGAAAGGCCAGGAAACCGGGCCTTTCCCTGCCGAACCACTGGGTCTTCTGGAAGAAGAACCACAGCCCGCCCCAGTCGGCGCCGCGCTCGCTGCTGAACGCGTAGAACCGCTTCCAGCCATCGAAGCTGACCATCATGATCGGCACGTTCACCAGCAGCCACGCGGCCGCGGCCGCCGCGGCGGTCTTGAGGAACGGCACCCACTTCGCCGTACGCACCGTGAGCAGGAACAACGCGCCGAAGAACATCAGCGGGTAGAACTTCGTGGCCACGGCGAGGGCCAACAGCACGCCCGCGAGCCACGGCCGCTCCTTGGCCCAGGCCAGCAGGCCGCCGAGCGCGAGGGCCCCGGCGGCCAGGTCCCAGTTGATGTACGCGCAGAGGATGACGGCCGGGCCGACGGCGTACCAGAGGGCGTCCCAGCGGCGGGCCGGTCCGGCCAGCGCCGCCGTCAGCAGCACGCCCACGACCAGCGCGATTCCCATCAGGATCACGGTGACGTCGTAGAACACGACGCCGTCGCCGCCCGCGAGCCTGCGGGCGAACTCCATGATCCCGCCGATACCCACGGGGTATTCGACCGGGTAGTCGACGTACGGGACCTTGCCCTCGTTGAGCTTTTCAGCCCAGAACAGCGGATAGATGTCGGTGTAGCAGAAGTTCGTGAACTGCCCGACACCGCCGTTCCAGGCTCCGCCGAATCGGCAGGGATACTTCCACAGGTATGCGAGAACGGCGCCGAGCCCCGCGAGAAGCCCGAGAGGCAGGTACGGCACCGCCCGCGCGGCGACCCCGGGCAGCGGGGCGGAGTCGTTCGTGGTCCGGGTCGTCATGCTCGGTATTGCACCATTCAACGCCTCGGATTGGCGACCCCGCGCGCAGAAGGGGCCCGCGGCGGGAGTCGCCACGGGCCCCTTCTGGTCGCCGGATCGCGGATCAGGCGCCGCTGCCGCTCCTGCCGTTGCCGGACCCGGTCGGCATGGCCGCCGGGCCCTGGTTGATGTTCAACGGGACGTCGTCGCCCCCCGGGCCGCCGTCGTGGCCGCCCCCGCCCTGGTCGTCGCCGAGGCCGTCACCGCTGTCACACCCCGGGCCGCCGTTGTAGCAGCCGCCGTCGTCGGGGAAGTCGGTCGGGAAGTCGGTGGGGAACCCGCCGTCGTCCGGTTCCGGCGACGGGGACGGGGTCGGGCTCGGCACGATGTTCTCCGGACTGCCCAGCCCGGCCTTCTGCGGGAACTGCTCGACCGGCTTACCCGCGAGCGCCTCCGTCATGAAGTTCCGCCAGATCGTGGTCGGGTAGGTCGCGCCCTCGATGCCGGTGCCGAGCGATATCTCACGGGGTTCGGAGTACCGGTTGTTCGGGCCGTACTTCTTGCTCGGCTTCCCGTTGGGCGTCTCCGGACAGTTCGAGTTGATGGGCTGGACGATCTTGCCCTTTTTGGTGACGCACTGCTCGCGATACATACCGACGGCGGTGGAGATCTGCGGTGTGAAGCCGACGAACCACGCTTCCTTGTTGTCGTTGTTCGTGCCGGTCTTGCCTGCGGCGGGACGGCCGATGCCCCGGCCCGCCGCCGTACCGGACTTGAGGACCTCCTCCATGGCCGCCACGGAGTCGGCCGCCGCCTCGGGCGTGATCACCTGCTTGACGTCCCGCCGCTCGGCGAAGACGACATCCTTGTCCTTCCGGACCTCCTTGACCACGTGGTAGTCAATGTGCTTGCCCTCGTTCGCGAAGATCGAGTATCCGGCGGCCTGCTCGACCGGGGTGACCAGGGCGCTGCCGATGGAGAACTGGTACTGGTGCTTCTTGATGTCGTCCTCCAGCCGGGTCTTGTCGAGCCCGGCTTCCTCGGCGATCTGCTTCACCGCGCTGAGCTCCCCGACCGTGCCGTTCTCCTCGTCCAGCTTGTACGCCATCGAGGCGAAGGCCGTGTTGACCGAGTGCGCGGTGGCGTAGATCGCGTTGATGGCGGATGGGGTGTTGGAGTGGCTGTTGGCGAGGCCTTTCTCGAAGCCCGGCAGCTTGTCCGGCACTGTCTGGGTGCCGGGCAGGTAGCTGTTCAGGCTGTGGCCCGCGTCCAGCCAGGCGGCCAGCACGTACGGTTTGAACGCCGAGGCGGCCTGCTTCTTGGAGTCGAACGGTTCGTTCCAGTTGTCCTTGACGTAGTCGTCACCGCCATAGAAGGCGAGCACCCGTCCCGTCTTGGGGTCCACCGCGGCCAGACCGGCGTGGATCTCCTTCGGCAGACTGGAGGTGGTGCTGGTGACCGCCTTCCTGGCGGCCTGCATGAGCCTCTTGTCGAAGGTCGAGATGATCTTATAGCCGCCGCTCCTGACCTGGTCGGGCGACAGGTTCATCCGGGTCTTCAGCTCCTCCATGACCTGGACGATCATGTAGCCCTTCAGCCCGCCCAGTTCGTTGCTGTTGCGCGCGGGAACGGTCTTGGGGAACTTGGCCGTGCTCGGCAGATTGCCGTATTTAGCCGGGTCGAGTCTGGCCATGGCGTTGACGACGTCCTTGAACCGGGACTGCAACCGCGGGGAGTCGGCGTCCAGGGCGGGCGTCTGGATGCGCGCGGCGAGATAGGCGCCCTGGTCCGGGGTGAGCTGTTCGACGTGCTTCTTGAAGTACGCCTGCGCGGCGGCCTCGATGCCGTAGGCACGGCCGAAGGGCACCGTGTTCAGATACTGCAGCAGGATCTTGTCCTTGGACATCTCCTTGTCGAGCTTGACCGCGACGAAGATCTCCTTGACCTTGCGCTTGAGCGACACTTCCTGGCTCAGGCCGTCGTAGTAGTTGCGGGCCATCTGCTGGGTGATGGTCGAGGCGCCCTGCATCTGCTGGCCGGTCGCCGTCATCCAGACCGACCGGACCATGCCGGGGATCGAGATGCCGCTGTCCTCGCGGAAGGTGTTGTTCTCGATCGCGATGACGGCGTCCTGGACGTGCCGCGGCACCTTGTTGATGTCGTCCAGGATGACGCGCGGGGTTCCGACCTTGCCGATCAGCGTCTTGCCGTCGCTGTAGTAGATGGTGCTGCCCTGGGCGACGGCTTCCGCCTGGGTCGCGGTCGGCGTCGGGGTGTTGGCGTACGCCACCGCGATCATGCCGAAGGTGCCGGCGACCAGCACGGTGAAGGCCGCCACGAGGATCTTCCAGCTCGGGAGGAAGCGCTTCCAGCCCGTGCGGCGCGGCTTCTCGTCGTCCTCGTCGAAGTCGTCGAAGTCGCGCGGGTCCCGGGGACCGCGCCCGCCGGGACCTTCCGGACCACCAGGGCCACCAGGGCCACCGGGACCGCCGGGACCGCCGGGACCGCGGCCCCCCCGGCCCGGGGGCCTGCGGCGGCGACCGCCGGTCTGGATCGCCTCGGTGCTCTGCCCATCCCCCTCGCGGCGGAAGCCGCCGGTCTGCATGCCCATCGCCTGGGTGCGCTCGTCCGCGCCGGGAGCGCCGGGCCGGCCGAGGCCACCGGGACCACCGGGACCACCGGGACCACCCGGACCGCCTTGACCGGCTGGGCCCCCGGGGCCGCCGGGGCCGGCCGCGTAGCGCGGGTCACGGCCCGCGGGCGGGCGTCCGCCGCCGACAGGGCCGCGAGGTCCCTGCTGCGGTCCTTGGGCGGGTCTCTGTGCCGGTCTCTGCGGCGGGCCCTGCGGCGGGCCCTGCGCCGGTCCTTGCGGCACCGCGTTCATGGCCGCCGTGTCCTCGAAGGCCGCCGCCTCCCGGCGGCGCTCCGGTCCTCCCTGCCGGGCGGCCCGGGGCGGCTGTGGGGCCGGCCCCCTGCCGGGCTGTCTCGGCGGAGCGGGCTCGCCGTACTCGCCGTACTCGTCGGATTCCCGGGGCGAGCGACGACGGCGCCCAGGGCGGGATGATCCACCGGAGCCCGAGGCGTCCTCGGGACGGCCGGTCGGCTCCGGTCCATAGCTGCTGTAAGTCACGCGTCCTCGTCAGATGGTTCGGGGAATTGATCGACGTCGGCCGACAGGCCGGCGGGCGGCCCTCCTGGAGGTGGAGGTCGCCCTAAAGGGAAGGGCCCGGGGGATCGGCTGTTCCGAGGACGAACGACACCGCCAGGTGGTTCCAGGAACAACCTTGGCAGACCTCCACCACGTAGACCCGGAATTCGCGGTATTCCCGGGCCATCGCGGTGAGCTCGGCCATACCTTTTGCCTGGCCGGCCACTCGTCCTAGTTCATCCCCATATACGTATGTGACGTTGGTCACGTTCCTTCGTTCGCATATGGGGCACATGCGACTCGTCGGCTCTCCGTGGTATTGAGCCGCGCGCAGCAGGTATGGGTGGGCGTCGCACACGTCCCGCGCCCGCATGCGGCCGGCGCGGACGGACTGTACGGCCGCCCGCTTCGCGAGGCCGTAGTCCACGACCGACCGCTGTGACCACATGTGGCCAGATTACGACCCTTTGCTGAATCTTGCCCAACCGTTGACCCGTTGCCATCTATGACACCCCGACGTATCCTGCGGATGTATCGAGTCGATACATCGGCCGGACACAGGAGGTGGTTCCAGTGACGGGCTCTCGTGGAGGTGTGCTGGAGCTCGCCGTCCTGGGATCGCTGCACGAAACGCCCTTGCACGGATACGAGCTGCGCAAACGGCTCAACACGCTGCTCGGCATGTTCCGTGCGTTCTCCTACGGCTCGCTGTATCCCTGCCTCAGGGGTCTGCTCAACGAGGGCCTCATCGCCGAGGAAGAGCCTCCTGAGGACACGGTTCTCGGCCGCAGGTCGAAGATCGTCTACAAGATCACGGCGGAGGGTAAGGAGCGGTTGCAGGAGCTGCTCAGCCAGTCGGGCCCGTCCTCCTGGGAGGACGAAAGCTTCGGCATCCACTTCGCCTTCTTCCGCCATACGGAGGCGGAGGTGCGGCTCCGTATCCTGGAGGGCCGCCGTAGCCGCCTGGAAGAACGCCTCGACCGCGTCCGTGAGGCTCTCGCCCGTACGAGAGAGCGACTGGACAGCTACACGCTTGAGCTCCAGCGCCATGGGCTGGAGTCGGTCGAGCGCGAGGTCCGCTGGCTGAACGAGCTGATCGACTCGGAACGGCGGAGCCGTTCGGCTCCCGGCGAGGGGGATCACCCCCCGGATCCCGCGCAAGCCGTACAGGAAGAGACCCAGAGGGCGGACACGCCCGAGGCAGATAGGTAAAGGAGCGAGTGCTATGGGTTCGGTGCGCGTAGCCATCGTCGGTGTGGGCAACTGCGCCTCATCGCTGGTGCAGGGCGTCCACTACTACAAGGACGCGGATCCGGGCAGCCGTGTGCCGGGCCTCATGCACGTGCGGTTCGGTGACTACCACGTCGGCGACGTCGAGTTCGTCGCGGCCTTCGACGTGGACGCCAAGAAGGTCGGCCGCGACCTGTCGGAGGCCATCGTGGCCTCCGAGAACAACACGATCAAGATCTGCGACGTGCCGCCGCTCGGCGTCACCGTGCAGCGCGGCCCGACCTTCGACGGGCTGGGCACGTACTACCGCGAGATCATCGAGGAGTCGGACGAGCAGCCGGTCGACGTCGTCCAGGCGCTGAAGGACGCCCGGGTCGACGTCCTGGTCTCCTACCTCCCGGTGGGCTCCGAGGAGGCCGACCGCTTCTACGCGCAGTGCGCGATCGACGCCAAGGTGGCCTTCGTCAACGCGCTGCCGGTCTTCATCGCCTCCGACCCCGAGTGGGCCGCGAAGTTCACCGAGGCCGGCGTCCCGATCGTGGGCGACGACATCAAGTCGCAGGTCGGCGCCACGATCACACACCGCGTGCTGGCCAAGCTGTTCGAGGACCGCGGGGTCGAGCTGCTGCGCACCTACCAGCTCAACTTCGGCGGCAACATGGACTTCATGAACATGCTGGAGCGCACCCGCCTCCAGTCCAAGAAGATCTCCAAGACCCAGTCGGTCACGTCGCAGATCCCGCACGAGATGGCCAAGGCCGACGTCCACATCGGCCCGTCCGACCACGTGCCGTGGCTGGACGACCGCAAGTGGGCCTACGTCCGCCTCGAGGGCAGGTCGTTCGGCGACACCCCGCTCAACCTGGAGTACAAGCTCGAGGTCTGGGACTCGCCCAACTCGGCCGGCATCATCATCGACGCGGTCCGCGCGGCCAAGATCGCCCTCGACCGGGGCATCGGCGGCCCGCTGCTGTCGCCCTCGTCCTACTTCATGAAGTCGCCGCCGGAGCAGTACTCCGACGACGACGCCCGCGAGGCCGTCGAGAAGTTCATCCGCGGCGAGGTCGAGAGCTGACGTCCGTCGTCCACCGCGTGTCCCGCCCCGGCTCCGCTCGATCGGACCGGGGCGGTTCCATGCCTCAGCGGCTGGTGAGCGGGCGCGCGGCCGGCGGCAGGGCCGCGGCGTCGGCCACCGGCCAGGCCAGCGGGTCGGGCCCGAGCGCGACGAGCTGGGGCACCTGCTCCCGGGCCCAGGGCGAGATGTCCAGCTCCCCGCTCATCACCTCGGCGGCGAAGCGCGTCCAGGGCTCCCACCGGACCTCGCCCACCTCCTCGGCGTTGGGCGCGGCCTCCTCGGTCACCACGGCCCGATAGACCGGGCACAGCTCGTTCTCCACCGTGCCGTTGTCCATCACGGCCCGGTAGGAGAAGCCCGGCAGGACCAGGTCGACGGACTCGACGGCCAGGCCCAGCTCGAACCCGAGGCGGCGGATCACCGCCGACGACAGCGGCTCGCCCGGCAGCGGGTGCCCGCAGCAGCTGTTGGTCCACGCATCGGGCCAGGTCAGCTTCGAGCCCGCCCGCCGCGACAGCAGTACGCGGCCACGTTGGTCGAAGACGTAACTGGAGAACGCGAGATGCAGCGGCGTGTCGGCGCCGTGGACGGTGGACTTGGGAGCGGTGCCGATCGGGTTGCCCTCGCCATCAACCAGCACGACATGTTCCTGTGAGGTCACTCTGCGAGAGTACGTGATCACCTTGATGCGAGTGAGACGTAGGGGGCTTTATCAGGGTTGATCCTGATGCCCGGGCGTGATCTCCCGCGTAGGCTGTCGCCGTGTCCTACGTCTCTGATCTGCGAGTGGTCCTGCGGGGCCGAAACTTCCGGCGGCTTTTCGCCACGCGGCTCGTCTCGCAGTTCTCGGACGGGATCTTCCAGCTCGCCGTCGGCGGCTACGCGTTCTTCAGCCCGGAACGGCAGGCGAGCGCGACCGCCATCGCGGCGGGCCTCGCGGTGCTGCTCCTGCCGTACAGCGTCCTGGGGCCCTTCGTCGGGGTGTTCATCGACCGCTGGTCGAGGCGGCAGATCCTCGTCATCGCGCCGATCGTGCGGGGGGCGCTGCTGTTGCTGGCCGCCGGCCTCGTCGCGGCGGGGGCCTCCGACGCCGTCTTCTACGCGGCGGCGCTCGGCGTCCTCGCGGTCAACCGCTTCTTCCTGTCGGCCCTCAGCGCGGCGCTGCCGCACGTCGTGCCGTCCGAGCACCTGATGATGGCCAACGCGGTCACGCCCACCTCGGGCACGGTGGTGACGTTCGTCGGGGCGGGCGCCGGGGTCGCACTCCGCATGGTCGCCGGATCGGACGACAAGGGCGTGGCGGTGCTGCTGGTCTGCTCGGGCCTCGTCTTCGGCCTGAGCTCGCTGATCGCGCGGACGATGGAGCGCTCCCTGCTCGGCCCCGCGTACGACCCGGACCGCCCGCAGGCCCGCGAGGCCGTACGGCACGTGCTCGCCGGCCTGGTGGACGGTGCGCGGCACATCGCGCACCGGCGTTCCGCCGCGGCGGCCCTCGGCGGCATCGCTACGCACCGCCTGATGTTCGGCATCTCGACGGCGGCGGTGGTGATGCTCTACCGCTACCACTTCACCACCGACGCCGACGACGCGCTGAAGGGCATCGCGCTCGTGCTGGGCGCCGTCGGCGTGGGAAGCTTCGCCGCGGTGCTGGTCACCCCGTGGGCCACCGAGCGGGTCCGCATCGAGGCCTGGGTCCCGATGATGCTCGTGACCTGCGGAGTCCTGGAGTTCGCGCTGTGCGCGACGTTCGAGGAGTGAGGGTTCCTCGCCACCGGGCTGGTGATCGGCGTCGCGGGACAGAGCGTGAAGATCTGCGCGGACACCGTCGTGCAGCGCGACGTCGAGGATGCCTACCTCGGCCGCGCCTTCTCCGTGTACGACATGCTCTTCAACGGCATGACGGTCCTCGGCGCGGTGCTGGCGGCGGCGCTGCTGCCGCCCGACGGCAGGTCCTATCTCGCGCTCGCCGTGATCGGCGTCGGCTACCTGCTCGGCGCGGTGGTTTACCGGCTGATCCTGCCCGCCGCCGTGCGCAGGCAGCCGGTTCCCGCCGCCGACTGACCGTTTCCGCAGGAAAATAGGGACGGGACGTTCGTCGAATCCGGACTTGACTAAAACGCGCCGCCGGATTTACCGGCCCCTGAAGAGTTAGTATCCCCGGGTCCTTCCTTCAGCGAACAGGTCGTTGTGATGTCCTCCCCGACCCCCTCGACGGCAGAAGACGCCTCCGACAAGCCTGCGGGGAAGGCGACACCGGCGGACCGGTCCCCGGAGGTGGCGGCGGCACGGCAGACGGTGGTCACCACGCTCGCCGCGGCCGCCGCGAACGGCTTCTGGACGGACTTCCACACCTTTCTCGAACACCTGCCGGTTCCGACATTCGTCGGGGTGCTGGCGACCGGCGTGCTCGGCGGCCTCCTCCTGCGGGGCCGGGGGCCGGCCGGCGTGCTCGCGCGGCCGGCCGGATGGCTCGGCCCGCTCACGTCGAAGATGCGGGACTGGTTCCTGGCCCCCCTCTCCCAGCGTCCGCGGATGGCGAAGGCGCTGGGAGCGCTTCGCCGCGTCCTGCCCACGCTCGCGATCGCCTATCTGTCCGTGGCGTCCGGTGTGGTCGTCATCCTCGGCGCCTGGGGCGCCGCCCAGGGTGCGTCGGCGCTGGCGCGGTGGGTGGCGTCGCCTTCCTGCGCCGATCCGCGGGAGCTGTCGGTGATCACGGCGCCGGAGAACGTCGACGCGCTGCGTGATGCCGCCGCGGCCTATGCCGACGAGGCGGACGGCTGCACGCCGTACCGGATCTCGGTCGGCGCCGCGCCGTCCGCGGCCGAGATGGCCGACGGCTTCACGCTCGGCTGGTGTCGCGACGACGAGTCGTTCCCGCGGCTCTTCGGGAGACGTCCCGACGCCTGGATCGCGACCAGCACCGCCGAGGTGGCGCACGTCCGCCAGATCCAGAGCACCCTCAGCTCCTCGGGACAGCCGTGCGACGGGACGGCCGGCGGGACGGCGACGCTGTCGCCTGGCCGGAGCGTGACCGGCGAGCAGTTGGTCGTCGCGATGCTCGCCGAGCGCGCCGACGATCTGGACAACCTGCCCCCGGAGCAGAGGGGGGACAAGACCCTGGCGGACATCGTGGGGGCGATCCGCGCCCGGCTGGGCATGCGCCTGGTGTACCCCCAGCCCGGCCTCTCCTCGGCTGGCCTCATCGCGGCCGCGCGCCTGGTCGGCCTGGAACATCCCGAGGACACCGTGCGGAGCGTGGCCTCCGACGACAGCGTCGACGCGCTCCTGTGCCGCTACAAACGGATGACGAAGGCCGAGAAACAGGGATACGCCCTGCTCGTCCCGGCCCACAGCGTGCAGGAGTACAACGCGGGGGAGATCACGGACGAGGGCTGCCGGGGCATGGATCCGAAGGAGCCCAGGCTCGCGGAGGAGCGGCCGCCCGGTCTGCCCGTCCTGGACTACCCGTTCGTCGACATCACGTGGCCGGACGAGGACGCCCCGGCCTCCCGGGACGAGGCCGCCGAACGCCGTCTCGCCCTCGGCCGCTTCGCCGGCTGGCTGGTCCAGAAGCACCCTCTCTTCGGCCGCCCGGTGCAGCCTCCCCCGCGGAGCGGCGCCGACGAGCTGGGCGACGCGAAGGAGGAGATCGCCCGTCGGCTGCACCGCGTCGACCTGCAGTTCCTGCTCGACGTCTCCGGGTCGATGTCCCGGTCGCTGCTTCCCACTAGTGAGGCGCTCCCGGAGATCAGGCAGACGCTCATCGAGACCGACCGCCTGTCGCTCAGCACGTTCTGGCAGGAGAAGGACGGCGGCATCAGGGTCAGCGATCCCACGGACAAGGAGGGGCTGCGCCAGCTCGGCAGGTTCATCGGGCGCTTCCGGCTGGAGCGGAGCCGGGGACGGGACGCACCGCTGTCGAAGGCGATCGACGAGCTGGGAACGAGGTTCGGCCTCCCGGGTCGTTCTGTCGTGGTCGTCACGGACGGAGGACCCTTCAGGGCCGAGGAGGATCCCGGGCGGGCGGAGCAGGACGTCGTGATGGCGCTGAAGCACAGCTCCTCGATCACGAACCTCTACATCCTCGTCTTCGGGCACGGCGGGTGCGGCGGCAGGTTCCCTCAGCCGGAGCGGCCGCCGGGGTCGCCCCAGCACGTGGTCTGCGCCGAGATCGAGGGAGGGCAGTCGCCCAAGACGGGCACGCAAGCCGTGGCGAGCGCGCTGAACAACGCGATCTTCACGCTGCGGGGGTGGTCCTGATGGCCCGGCGGCCGGCGCTCTGGTGGTCGCGGCTGCCGGCCTTCCGGAGGCGGCTCGCCGCCGCGGGGTTCGCGGTGGGCGTCCTCCTCGGGGGCCTCCAGCTCGTCCACGCCCGGCAGGACACGGCGTGCCACACCGACGGGCGAATCACGATCGCGGCGAACAGCGACGTCAGCGCCGGGGGCTTCCGCAGGGACCTCGTCCGGCAGTGGAACGAGAAGTCGAAGCGCGACGACAAGCTCGTCGAGATCTCCGACTCCACCGACGAGGCCAGGGCCGAGATGGCCGCCGCGGCCCAGTCGCACCGCTGCACCTATGACGTCTTCCTCCTCGACGTCGTCTACATCCCCGAGTTCGCGAGGAACGGTTACCTGGCCGAGCTCACCCCGGAGGATTTCGGCGAGGACTGGCCGCACTTCACCGAGGAGGTGCTGCGGGCGGCTCGGGTGGACGGCGAACAGTACGCCGAGCCGTTGGCCACCGACGCGCCGCTGCTGTTCCGCAAGCCCGGCCTCCCGCTCCCCGCCACCTGGCCGGATCTCGTCGGAGACGCCGGTCGGTACGGCTACGTCGGGCAGTTCGACGACTACGAGGGAGGGACCGTCAACCTCATGGAGGCGGTGCTCTCCGGCGGCGCCGAGATCACCGATGGTGACGAGGTCGTGCTCGACCGGTACGCCGGGAAGACCAAGCAGGCGCTCGGCGACCTGCGGAGGCTACTCGCCGGGCTGGCGGGCGACGGGAGCCGGCCTCCGTCCGCCGGGGCCGAGGTCCGGTGCCAGGACCGCCTGGGCCGCGGATGCCTGTTCCGCTATCGGGAGGAGAGCAGCCTCCTGGCGTTCCGTGACGGGGACGTGGGCTACATGCGGAACTGGCCGTTCGCGTTCCCCCGCCTGGCGCTCGACCCGTCGATGCGGGCCAGGGACGGATCGCCGCTGTTCGAGGTGACCCCCCTGCCCGGCGCGAGGATCACGGGCGGCTACGCCCTCGCGATCAGCGCGACCATGCCCGAGGAGGAACGTCAGGACGCGGTGCGGCTCATCCGCTTCCTCACGTCGTCCGACGCGCAGAAGAAGCTGTTCGCGTGCGGCGGCTACCCGCCGGTCCTCAAGGACGTCTACACCTTCTACACGTCGGAGACGTCGGGCCCCCGGACGTGCGGCGAACTCCAGGGCGAGTCGAATCCGTCCCCGGAACCCGGATCGGAGATGACGGCCCCCGAGCTCAGGACCTTCGCGCGGGCGATCCACGACGCGCTGGACGGAGCCGGGTCGCGCCCGGTCTGGCCCCACTACGCCGCCTTCAGCGACACGTTCAGGTCCTGCGCGAGGAAAGCGATGACCGGCGAGATCGAGCCGCGGGACATCGACGTCGGCCGCTTCGCCGAGGCCCTGCGGGAGGCCAGGGACGGCAGGCGGCCGGACGACCCCTGCCCTGTCTGACCGGCGGCCCCGGCGACCGGGTCAGAGCGCCGCCGTCGCGGCGACCATGGCGCCGGCGATGCGGGCGACGTCCTCCGGCGTGCAGGCGTACGGCGGCATCGTGTAGATCAGGCGGCCGAAGGGGCGCAGCCAGACGCCGTGCTCCATCACGATGTCCTGAATTCTTGCGACATCGACGGGCTGGTCGGTCTCGATCACTCCGATCGCGCCCAGCACCCGTACGTCCCGTACGCCGGGGGCGTACGCGGCGGGGGCGAGGCCGTCGAGCAGGGCGGCCTCGATGCGCGCGACCTCCTCACGCCAGGGCCGCTCGGCGAGCAGGTCGAGCGAGGCGCCGGCCACGGCGCAGGCGAGCGGGTTGCCCATGTAGGTCGGGCCGTGCATCAGCACGCCGATGCGGTCGGCCACCCGCGCGGTGCACAACGTGGCGGCGAGCGTCATGTATCCGCCGGTGAGCGCCTTGCCCACGCACATGATGTCCGGCCTGATCCCGGCGTGGTCGCAGCCGAACATCTCCCCCGTACGGCCGAAGCCGGTGGCGATCTCGTCGGCGATCAGCAGGATGCCGTGCTCGTCGGCCAGGTCGCGCAGCCGCCGCAGGTAGGCCGGGTGGTAGAACCGCATACCCCCGGCGCCCTGCACGACCGGTTCCACGATGATCGCGGCGAGCCGGTCCGCGTGGGCCTCGACGGCCGCGGTCAGCTCCGCCAGATACGCCTCGTCGGGACCGGCCTCCGGGACCGGGACTGAGACCGGGACCGGGCGGCGGCCGTAGTCGTCCGGCGGCACCGGTGCGAAGACGTGCCGCGGGAGCATCCCGGTGAACAGGTGGTGCATGCCGTTGACCGGGTCGCAGACCGACATCGCGGCGAACGTGTCGCCGTGGTAGCCGCCCCGCACGGTCAGCAGGGCCGAGCGCCCGCTGTACTGGACCGCCATCTTGATCGCGACCTCGACCGCCACCGAGCCCGAGTCGGCGAGGAAGACGCGGTCGAGCCCGGTCATCCCGGCCAGCCGGTGCGCGAGCCGTACGGCGGGCTCGTGGGTCAGACCGCCGAACATGACGTGCGCCATGTCGTCCATCTGGTCGCGCGCGGCCTGGTTGAGCCGCGGGTGGTTGTGGCCGTGGATGGCCGCCCACCAGGAGGCCATGCCGTCGATCAGCTCACGGCCGTCGCCGAGCGTGATCCGCACGCCGCCGGCCCGGCGGACGACGTGCACGGGCACCCCCGACGGCACGGCCGTGTACGGGTGCCAGACGTGCTCCCGGTCCAGCCGGAGGACCTCCCCGGCGTCCACCTAGGACAGGATCCCGTTGTCGTGAGCCCAGGCGAGCAGGGCCTGCCGCGCGGCCTCCTTGCCGATCATGCCGTGGTCCATCCGGATCTCCAGCATGTGCTTGTAGGCCCTGCCGACGACCGGGCCGGGCGCCACGCCGAGGATCTCCTGGATCTCGTTGCCGTCCAGCTCGGGCCGGATCTTGGCCAGCTCCTCCTCCTCGGCCAGCCGCGCGATGCGCTCCTCCAGCTGGTCGTAGGTGCGCGACAGTGCCTGCGCCTTGCGCTTGTTGCGGGTGGTGCAGTCGGCCCTGGTCAGCTTGTGCAGGCGTTCGAGGAGGTGTCCCCCGTCGCGGACGTAGCGGCGCACGGCGCTGTCGGTCCACTCCCCCGTCCCGTAGCCGTGGAAGCGCAGGTGCAGCTCCACGAGCTTGGACACGTCGGACACCACGTCCTTGGGGAACTTGAGCTCGGTGAGCCGCTTCTTGGTCATCTGCGCGCCGACCACCTCGTGGTGGTGGAACGACACCCGGCCGCCGGGCTCGTTGCGCCGGGTCTTCGGCTTGCCGATGTCGTGCAGCAGGGCCGCCCACCGCAGCACCCGGTCGGGGCCGGCCGTCTCCAGCCCGATCGCCTGCTCGAGCACGATCAGCGTGTGCTCGTAGACGTCCTTGTGCCGGTGGTGCTCGTCGATCTCCAGCCGCAGCTTGGGCAGCTCGGGCAGGACGTGGGCGGAGAGCCCGGTCTCGACCAGCAGCGCCAGCCCGGCTCTCGGGTGCGCGCCGAGGATCAGCTTGTCGAGCTCGTCGCGGATGCGCTCGGCCGAGACGATCTCGATGCGGCCGGACATCGCGGTCATGGCCTCGACGACCTCGGGGGCCACGGTGAACCCGAGCTGGCCGGCGAACCTGGCCGCCCGCAGCATTCGCAGCGGGTCGTCGTCGAACGACTGCTCGGGCCTGCCCGGCGTCCGCAGCGTCCTGGCGGCGAGGTCCGGCAGCCCGCCGTACGGGTCGACGAACTCGTGACTGGGCAGGCGGACGGCCATGGCGTTGACCGCGAAGTCGCGCCGGGCGAGGTCGCCGTCGAGCGAGTCGCCGTACATCACCTCGGGCTTGCGCGAGGCGGGGTCGTACGACTCGCTGCGGTAGGTGGTGATCTCCAGCAGCCAGCCGCCCTTGCGCACGCCGACGGTGCCGAAGTCGATCCCGATCGTCCAGACGGCGTCCGCCCAGTCCTTGACGATCTCCAGCACCCGCTCGGGACGGGCGTCCGTGGTCAGGTCGAGGTCCTTGCTCGCGCGGCCGAGGAGGACGTCGCGGACGGAGCCGCCGACCAGGGCCAGCTCGTGCCCCCGGGCCGAGAACAGCTCACCGAGCTCGTCGGCGACCGGGGCGATCCGGCGGAACAGTTCGTTCACGGCGCGCTGCTGGCTGTCGCTCAGATTTGAAACGGACAAGGCTGGGTAGGTCCTTCGGTCACGGAACAGAAACTCTCCCCCGACGGCCCAGGTGTTCGGGTGTCACCCAGGGGAGACACACTTAGCGATCACCAGGCCACGGACGGTTCGGGGGCGCTGGACGACGCAAGGAGCACACGAGATGAAAGACGCTCTCGCGATTCACCGCTGGCTCCTCGCCCACCAGATCCACCATGAGATCGTACGTCTTCCGCGCCCGTTGACATGCTCGGACGAGCTTCCCGAGGTGCTGGGGGTCACTCCCGAGACGTGCCTGTGCGTGTCGCTGTTCGAGGTGTCGGCGCGCGGGAGGACACACGAGGTGGCCGTGGTGAGCGCGGTGAACTCCTGTCCCGGGCCGGCGGCGGTGGGCGCCGTCCTGCGCGCCCACAGGGTAACCCCCGCGTCCGCCTTCACCGTCAACTCCGCCACCGACTACGCGCACGGCCTGGTCTGCCCGCTGCTGCTCCCCGACGATCTGACCGTTCTGGTGGACCAGCGCCTGATGGAGCGCATCGATCCCGACGAGGTCGTGCACACCGCGACCGGCGAGCGCCGCACCGCGTTGCGAGTGCGTGCCATCCACCTGTTCGACCTGGTGGCGGCCAAGCCCGTCGACCTGACCGCCACCCTCAGGAGGGGTCTCGCGAGCCTGGCGAGTCCTATGCGGACGGCTTAGGCCATAGCATTCTGGGCGTGCGCCGTACCTCACCGCCGGCCGGCACATGATCCGTAAGGCCGCGCTGCTGACATTGCTGACCGCCCTGCTCGCCTCCCCCGCGGGCATGGCCGGTACGGCTGTCGCGGCACCTCCGGGTCGTGTCGCGGCCGCGGCTCCGGCCGATCCGCTCCTCGTGAGCGAGATCACGCCGGAGGTCGTGCGCGCCGCCATCGCCCCCATAACGATCTCGGGGACCGTCTCCGGCACTCCGGGGTCCTCCGTGCGGGTCGCCGTCCGTTACTCCCGGGGCCGGCCGTTCGCCTCCCGCGCTGAGATGGCGGCCTACCTGTCGGAGCAGGGATACGGCACCACCAACTGGAGCACCAGGATCCAGGCCACGCCGCTCGACCAGTCGGGCAAGCTCCCCTTCCGGTTCACCGTGACCCCTGGGGAGCTGGGCATGCCCCGGCCGGGGGTCTACCCCTTCGAGATCGAGGTGACCGACGCGGCGACCGGGCAGCGGCTCGGCATCGAGCGGACCTTCCTGACCTACGCCCCCAAGGACGAGCAGATCCCCAAGGTCAAGCTGGCCGTCGCCCTGCCGATCGTGGACCGGCCCCACCGCGCCGACGACGCGACGTTCATGGACGACGACCTGTCCGCCTCGCTCACGTCCGGCCGCCTGGCGTCGCTGCTCCAGACCGCGCAGGACACCGGCGACGGGGTGACCTGGTTCGTGGACCCCGCCCTGCTCGACGACGTCCGCCTCCTGTCCTCCGGGACCAGGAGCGTGCGCGGCACGCGCAAGAACGCCGACCCGGCCGCGGGCCAGTGGCTGAACGGCCTGCGCAGCGCGCTGACGGACAAGACCGTCGTCGCCACGCCGTACGCCGACCCGGACGTGGCCGCGCTGGTCCACCACGGCCTCGACAAGCAGGCCGCGGCGTCCATCCAGCGCGGGGCCGCGCTCGCGAGCGAAGTGCTCGGCCGGGAGATCCGCGGCACCACCGCGTGGCCGGCGGGCGGAACGGTCGACCGCGACGCGGTGGACGAACTGGCGATGTCGGGCGTGACGTCCGTGCTGCTGTCGGGGGACGCGCTCCCGCCGCGGGCCGCGGGGCAGGACGCGACGCAGAACGGTCAGTCCTTTCCCCCGCCCGCGCAGACCACTCCCGACGGGGCGGCCAGGCTCGACACCGTCGCGGACAACCCGCTCACCGCGCTGCTGGCCGACCCGACGCTCAGCGAGGTCCTCGGCGGGGACGTGTCCGCCCCCGGCGCCGCGATGCTCGCGCGGCAGCGGTTCCTCGCCGAGACCGCGATGATCGCCTTCGAGCAGCAGACCCCGCAGACCGGCCAGTTCGGACAGCCGGGCCAGACCGGACAAACCGGGCAGATGGGGCAGATGGGGCAGATGGGGCAGGGCGCGACGGCGAGGACGGCCGTCCGCACCGTGATCGCGGCCCCCGAGTCGCACCTGTGGACCCCCGACCCGGCGTTCGTCTCCGGCCTCCTGCAGGCCGTCTCCAGCGCCCCCTGGCTGCGCATGACCTCGCTCGAATCGGTCAAGCCCGGCCGGGCCGGGGTGCCGCGCGGCGACCTGACGTACACCGACCGCGACCGCCAGGCCGAACTGACCCGCTCCTACCTCGCCACCGTACGCAAGCTGGAGCGCAAGGCCGACGCCGTGGCCACCGTCACCGAGGAGCACACGGACGTCTTCCACACGGCCATACTCCGGCTGACCTCGGCCTCCTGGCGGGGCGACGGCAAGCGGGCGCTGTCCTTCGCCGGGCAGGTGCAGAAGGCCATCGACGAGCGCATCGACGACGTGTCCGTGCTCGACACCCCGCGCGCGGTCGCGGGAAGCAACGGCCAGGTCCCGGTCAGCGTGGCCAACAACCTGGACAAGAACATCCAGATCAAGATCCGGGTCACCTCGGCCAGCAAGTCGCGGCTCGCGATCGACGCCCCCGGAGGGGTCTACGTGACCCCCACCACGAGGATCCTCACGGGGCGCAGCCAGCTCGTGAACGTGCCGGTGATCGTACGCAACGAGGGCGGCGACGCGAGCATCTCGGTGCAGCTCCTGACCGACGACGACGAGAAGTACGGCGGCGCGGTGCGCGTCGTCGTGCGCGCGACGGGCTACACCGGCATCGCCCTCGTCATCGTGGGGGCGGCCGTGGTCATCATGCTGGCCGCCGTGGTGATGCGCATCCTGCGCCGCAGGTCGCGCAAGGCGTTCCCGTTCGACGGGCCGAATGACGCGGACGGCCCGCCCGCCGACCGGCCGGGAGCCGTCCCGGCCGAGCGCACGCAGTCGCCGTAGTCTGGGTCGCCGTAGTCTGGACCACCCTGAAGTCTGGGACCACTGGAGGAAGGCGGCCACCCGATCCCGGCCGCCATGAACCGAAGGACAACCATGAGCAGGATGCTGCGGGCCAGCGCGATCATGGCGGCCGGGACGATGGTCTCGCGGCTCACCGGCTTCGTCCGCACGGCGATGCTCGCCGCGGCCATCGGCACCATCGCCCTCGGCGACGCCTACAACGCGGCCTACCAGATCCCCTACATCCTGCTCGACCTGCTGCTCCAGGGCGTCCTCAGCGCCGTGGTCGTGCCGGTGATCGTACGGGCGCAGAGGCGGGACCCCGACGGAGGCCAGGCGTTCGAGCAGCGGCTGATGACGCTGGCCGTGGTGGTGCTGACGGCCGTCGCGGTGATCGGCGTGCTGCTGGCCCGGCCGATCATGGAGCTCTACACCGCCTCGAACTGGTCCGATGACAAGGTGGAGGTGGCCACCACACTGGCCAGGTTCCTGCTCCCGCAGATCGCGTTCTTCGGGATCGGATCGCTGGCCGGGGCGATCCTGAACACGCGGGACAGGTTCGGCGCGCCCATGTGGGCGCCGGTGCTCAACAACATCGTGGTCATGGGAGTCCTGGCCGCCTACTACGCCGTCGGGACGTCCGACATCGAGAAGGTGAGCGAGCGCGACCTCATGCTGCTCGGGCTCGGCACCACCGCGGGCATCGTGGCCCAGGCACTGGTCCTGATCGTCGCGCTGCACCGGGCCGGGTTCCGGTTCCGCCCACGATTCGGGGTGCGCAACACCGGGCTCGGGGAGGCGGCCAGGACCGCCGTGTGGACGTTCGCCTTCGTCGGCATCAACCAGATCGGGTTCTGGGTCACCACCAAGCTCGCCACCGGCGCGGGCGACCGGGCGCCGGGTGCCGGCAACAGCGCGTGGGCGTACGCGTTCCAGCTCTTCCAGCTCCCGTACGGGATCATCGCGGTGTCGGTGATCACGGCGATGCTGCCCAGGATGAGCAGACTCGTGGCGGACGGGGACTTCGCCACGGCCCGCGAGGAGTTCTCCTCCGGGGTGCGACTGGTCTCCTCCGTCATCGTCCCGGCGGGACTGCTGCTGATGGTGCTCGGCCCCGCGGTCACCACGCTGATCTTCTCGTGGGGCCACATGACGACGGCCAACGCGATCTACATCGGTCATGTGCTGCAGGTGTTCGGCGTCGCGCTCGTGCCGTTCTCGATCTTCCAGCTCCTGCTGCGGGTCTTCTACAGCTTCGGCGACACCCGCACCCCCGCGATCATGGCGGGAGTGAACGTGGTCATCAACGCGTCGCTCAGTCTCGTCGCCTACTTCACGCTCCCCGACCGGTACGTCGTCATCGGACTGGCGTTCGCCTACCTGATCACGTACATCGCGCTGACCGGGGTCGCGTGGGTGCTGGCGAGCCGGAAGATCGGCGGGCTCGGCGGCCGGGAGATCACCGCCGGCCTGGGCCGGATGTACGCGGCGGCGATCCCCGCCGCCGCGCTGGCGCTGGCGGTCCTGTGGCTGGCCAGGGAGGTCACCGCGATCACCCCGGTCACCTCGGCCGTGGTGCTCGTGGTGGGCGGCGGCGCCGGGCTGATGCTGTACATGCTCGCGGCACACCGGCTGCGGGTGCCCGAGGTCCGCTCCATCATTGGACTTGTCGCAAGCCGGGTAGGACGGTAAGAGTCCTCAAGAACGACCGGCAACTGGAAGGTAACCCGAAAGTCCGATTCGGACGTCTTCGATCGGGAAGGCGGGCACAAGCGGCACGGCACTAGCATGGTGCGCCAGGGAGTGTTGAGACACCACCCAGGGAACGTCCCGCAGAACTTGCCCTACCGATGGATTCGGCCGGGCGGGCGACCGCGAGGCGGAGGAGGACCGGGCGGCGGGCGCCGCGCGGGCCGATTCCGGCCCGCGGATGCTCGTCTCCGGGGTCTCGCCGACCCGGCGGTGCTCCGCTCGGCGACCACGGCAGGCAGGAGGTCTTAGGGGCGCGATCTGGAGTTTCGGACCGGCGAGCGGAAGCGGGAAGGCGTGGGCGGAACCACCCGGCATCGGCTGATGCATGCCGACGGGCCGCGGAGCGGAGCGGCCGCATGAGCATGTCCACGGTCGAACCGGGGACCCGGCTGGCGGATCGGTTCCGCCTGGAGGACCGGGTCCACGAATCCGGCGGCGCGACCCTGTGGAAGGCCCTGGACGAGATCCTCGCCCGCCCGGTCGCGGTCCACACGTTCACGCCCGATTTCCCCCGGGTCCAGGAGGTTGTCACCGCCGCCCGTCTGGCGAGCCGCCTGACCGACCCCCGCCTCACCCAGGTCTTCGACGCGGCCGACGAGGACGGCACGGCGTACGTCGTGAGCGAGTGGGTCAGCGGAGACTCGCTCCTCGACCTGCTGGAGAGCGGGCCCATCGAGCCCGAGCGCGGCGCCGCCCTGGTCGCCGAGGCCGCGGAGGCCCTGGCGCACGCGCACGCGGCCGGGCTCACCCACCTGCACCTGACCCCCGCCCGGCTGGTCTGGACGAGCGGCAGCACGGTCAAGCTCCTCGGGCTCGCCGTCGACGCCGCGATCCTCGACCTCAGCAGCGACGAGCCCGCCCGGGAGGACGCCGAGGGGCTGGGCCGCCTGCTCTACGCGGCGCTGACCGGCCACTGGCCCGGCGACTCCGACTGCGGGCTGCCGGCCGCGCCCCTGGACGACGGCAAGGTCTGCACGCCCCGGCAGGTCACCGCCGGAGTCCCCGGCTACCTGGACGCCATCACCTGCCGCGCGCTGCTGCAGGAGCCGCGGCGGGGGCTGCCGCCGCTGGCCACCCCGGCCGACGTGGCCGAGGCGCTCGCCGAGGTGCCCCGCCCCGCGCCGGCCCCCGTCACCACCGCCCCGCCCGCGCTGAATCTGCACAGCGAGGCGCCGGACAGACTGGGCATGTCCACCATGCCGCCGCACATGCCGTCTCATATGGCGCACCAGATGACGATGGCCGGTGGGCCGCCGCGCCCGCAGACCGGCACCGCGAGCAAGATCCTGCTGGCCGTCATCGTTCTGCTCGTGATGGCGGCGGTCGGCGTCGGCGCCTGGACCGTGGGCAAGAACCTCGGCAACACCCCGCGGGTGAACCAGTCGGACGTCTCGCAGTCTCCGTCCCCCTCGCGCAAGCCGGTCACCGTCAAGCCGGTGAGCGCGACCGGGTTCGATCCCCTCGGTTCGGACCGCGCGGAGAAGCCGGAGATCGCCCCGCTCGCCATCGACGGCAAGCCGTCCACCGAGTGGCACACCGACAGCTACAGCAGCGCCGACCTGGGGCGGCTCAAGGACGGCGTCGGGCTCATCCTGGACATGGGCAAGCCGGTCCCCATCGCCGACGTGGTCGTCTCCCTGGGCAACGCGGGCGGCGCGACCGTGCAACTCAAGGTGGGCGACGCGGCGGAACTGTCCTCGCTGAAGACCGTGGCGGAGAAGAAGGGCGCCTCGGGTTCCGTGACGCTCACCCCGGAAAAGGCCGCTACGGGTCAGTACGTTTTGATCTGGTTCACCCGACTTCCCCCCTCGGGCTCGCAGTATCGTGGCACTATCTACGAAGTAACGGTGCATTCCCCAGGATCGGCATAGCAGGGACTTGTGAATTCCCCACCAGACAATCCCCCGACGGCTGAGCACGCGCGCCGCGCGACGTCCGATGCCGATCTGCTGGCCCGCCATCTCGGCGGCGACCCTCACGCGTTCAGCGAGATCGTCAGGCGGCACCGCGACCGGATGTGGGCGGTCGCCCTCCGTACGCTCGGCGATCCCGACGAGGCCGCCGACGCGGTCCAGGACGCGTTCGTCTCGGCGTACCGGAAGGCGGACAGCTTCCGCGGCGAGGCGGCTGTCACGACGTGGCTCCACCGCATCGTGGTCAACGCCTGCCTCGACCGCATGCGCCGCAAATCGGTGCGCCCGATAGCCGACGACGAGCTCATCGAGGCCGTGGAGCGCGAGGTCCCGGCCACCGACCAGGCGGGCGAGCGTGAGGTCTCCCTGGAGGTCACGGCGGCGCTGAAGCTGCTGCCGCCCGACCAGAGGGCGGCCCTCGTGCTGGTCGACATGATGGGGTACGCGGTGGACGACGCGGCGGCGGTGCTGGGTGTCCCGCCGGGCACCGTGAAGAGCCGCTGCGCGCGGGGCCGCGCCAAACTCGCCCCGATTCTTTCGCATCTACGGAACCGATCTGACCTCACTCGCGTCTCATCCGGGAAGGGAGCAGAACTTCGTGACGGGTGACACGCACTACGACCTGGAGGTTCTCGCCGAACTGGCGGAGGGTCTCCTCGACGACACGACGGCCCGGCGGGTCCGCGAGCATCTCGCGGTCTGCGACCCCTGTGGGGAGAGCCTCGCCGACCTGGCCGCGGTTCGCGAGGTCTTGGCGGCGATGCCGGTGCCGGCGATGCCTCTGGGCGTCGCCAGGCGCATCGACCGGGCGCTGGCCGCCGAGGCGCCGGACTGGGACCGCGTCCTGCGGGACGCCCCATGGGACAGCGCTCCACGGGAGATCGCCCCGTGGGAGAGCGCTCCGTGGGAGACGGTCGAGCCTCCGGTCGCGACCCCGGTGGGAACCACCGCGGAAACGGCTGCGGAGACGCACGTGGAGCCGGAGCGCGAGCCGGCGCCGATCGCCGCGACCACGGCCCCCCTGGGCGTCGTCGCCGACGACGGGACGATCGTGCCGGCCAGGCGCCGTTCCGGAACGCGTACGGCGGGCCGCAAGGCGTCCAGACGGCGCGCGTGGGCGCTGCCGGCCGCGGTCGCCGCGGCGGCGGCCGTCGTGATCGGGAGCGGCGGTCTCGCCACCGGCCTGCTCTCGTTCGGCGACTCGCCGTCCCAGCCGGTGGTGAGCCAGGGCGACCCCGGCCAGAAGAGCCCGGCCGAGGTCGAGGCGCTGACCTACTCGACCTACGCCAGCGGCCACAACTACACCAGCCGGGAGCTGCGCGGGCCGCTGCTGGGTTACTTCGGCGTGGCGCCCGGCTCGGGCACCAACGACGACGAGGACCTCGACACCTGCGTCAAGCGGTTCTCGACCCAGCTCGACCGCACGCCGATCGGTGTCGACAAGGCCCTCTACAACGGCAATGAGGCCACGGTCATGGCGTTCTGGGAGGACAAGAGCAGCAACGCCGTCCGGGTGGTCGTGGTGGACTCGCGCTGCCACAAGCTGCGGCCCGAGGTTCTGGCCTCCTGGAAGTGACCAGGCGGCGCGAGCCGTACCATCAGCAGTGACGAAGCCCCCCGCGACCTCCGGGGGGCTTCGCCGTATCGGGGACCGGGCCGGGAATGACCGGGCCCTAGGATCTGTTGTCGGCACTGCACATCAACCGGGATCGAAGAAGGCGGGTCCGTTGAGCGACGTTCGTAACGTGATCATCATCGGGTCGGGGCCGGCCGGCTACACGGCGGCCGTCTACACCGCGCGCGCGGACCTCAAGCCGCTGGTCTTCGAGGGGTCGGTCACCGCCGGCGGGGCGTTGATGAACACGACCGATGTGGAGAACTTCCCCGGGTTCCCCGACGGCATCATGGGCCCGGACCTCATGGACAACTTCCGCAAGCAGGCCGAGCGGTTCGGCGCCGAGCTGGTGGCCGACGACGTGGTCGAGGTGGACCTCGAGGCGAACCCGAAGGTCGTCAAGACCTACACCGACACCTACTACGCCAAGACGGTGATCCTGGCCACGGGGTCGGGCTACCGCGAGCTCGGGCTGGAGAACGAGAAGCGGCTGTCGGGGCGGGGCGTGTCGTGGTGCGCCACCTGTGACGGGTTCTTCTTCCGCGACCAGGACATCGTGGTGGTCGGCGGAGGCGACACGGCGATGGAGGAGGCGATCTTCCTGACCCGGTTCGCGAAGTCGGTGACGGTGATCCACCGCCGCGACTCGCTGCGCGCCAGCAAGATCATGCAGGATCGGGCGTTCGCGAACGAGAAGATCCGCTTCGTCTGGGACAGCGAGGTCGCCGACGTGCTCGGTGAGGAGCGCGTCTCCGGGGTGCGGGTGCGCAACGTCAAGACCGGCGAGGAGTCCGACCTGCCGGTGGGGGGCGTGTTCGTGGCGATCGGACACGAGCCGCGCACCGACCTGGTCAAGGGCCAGGTCGATCTGGACGAGCAGGGGTACATCGTGGTCGACTCGCCGTCGACGCGGACGAACATCGACGGGGTGTTCGCGGCCGGGGACGTCGTCGACCACATCTATCGTCAGGCGATCACGGCGGCCGGGACCGGATGCGCGGCGGCGCTGGACGCCGAGCGCTGGCTGACGCTGAACGCCTGAGTCCCGACATCGGGAATGCGGGGACCGTCCCCGCGGTTGTCTGCACCGCCACACCACTCATGCAAGGGGAGAGATACCGTGGGCGCGATCAAGAGCGTGACGGACGCGAGCTTCGAGGCAGAGGTCCTCAAGAGCGACAAGCCGGTTCTGGTCGACTTCTGGGCCGAGTGGTGCGGTCCGTGCCGTCAGGTCGGGCCGATCCTCGAGGAGATCGCCGCCGAGAACGCCGACAAGCTGACCATCGTCAAGCTGAACATCGACGAGAACCCGGTCACGCCGCGGGACTACGGTGTGCTCCAGATTCCGACGATGAACGTCTACAAGGGTGGCGAGGTCGTCAAGCAGATCATCGGCGCCAAGCCGAAGGCCATGCTGCTGCGCGAGCTCGACGGCGTCATCTGACGCCGTTTCCGCCGGCACCACCCGAAGAGCCCCCCGTGCGTGCGGTGCGGGGGGCTTTCGCGTTCTCCGGCCCCGTCCGCGGGACCCGCTGGAATCCCCTCAGACGGGCCGCAGCGCCCGCTCCGGGGACATCGACCCGAGCAGGCGCTCCAGCGCCACCTCGACGTCCTCACGCCACGACACGGCCGTCTTGAGCTCCAGCCGGAGCCGGGGGAAGCGCAGATGCGGGCGCACGGTCTTGAACCCGACCGACAGCAGGTAGTCCGCGGGCAGCACGCAGCCGCCGGGCTGCTCCCACTTCAGGTCGCCGAACGCCTCGATCGCCCGTACGCCGCGGCGGGTCAGGTCCTTCGCGACGCCCTGCACGAGCATCCGGCCCAGCCCTCCGCCGGTGAACTCCGGCACGATGTGCGCGGTCATCAGCAGCACGGCGTCGGAGCTGACCGGGGACGTGGGGAACGCCACCGAGCGCGGGACGTACAACGGCGGGGCATAGAGGACGAACCCGGCCGCCACGCCGTCGACGTAGGCGATCTTCCCGCAGCTTCCCCATTCGAGGAGGGTCGCCGAGATCCACGCCTCCTTCTCCAGGGCCGGATCGCCCGCCTCCGCGGCGCGCCCGCCGCTGACGGGGTCGAGCTCCCAGAACACGCACCGCCGGCACCGGCGCGGCAGGTCATCGAGATTGTCGAGGGTGACATTGACCAGCCGACGCGACACGTGATGCCCCAATCCCCGTCAGGAGTCCTGCCAGAAAAGCGCGCGAATACGGCGTCTCCAGCTCGCATCGTAACTCAGCGGAAGAGCCGGAGCGGGTGCGCCACAACAGCCGCCGACGACCATTAAAGGGGTTGGCCAGGCCGAAACCAGTGGGGCAGGAATGCAAGAAAAGGGGCCCTTGATGGTCAATACCCTGTTGTGATCGGAGTGGCGCGTTACCGTACTCTGGATTTCTCGGCTACGTGATCGGAGGTGGACCGTGGCACAAGAGATAGATCACGGTCGGACGAACGCGACCCATGGGTCGCGAATTGACGCCTACGTCGACAGGTACGCCGCCCGCGCTGCCGGGATGGTCGCCTCCGAGATCCGAGCTCTCTTCGCCGTCGCGTCGCGGCCCGAGGTGGTCTCGCTCGCCGGCGGCATGCCGTATGTCAACGCGCTCCCCCTCGACCTCGTCAGCGAGCTGGTCGCCGACCTGGTCACCTCGCGCGGATCCGTGGCCCTGCAGTACGGCTCCGGGCAGGGCGACCCCGCCCTGCGCGAGCAGATCTGCGAGGTCATGCGCATGGAGGGGATTGAGGCGAACGCCGACGACGTGGTCGTCACGGTGGGCTCGCAGCAGGCGCTCGACCTGATCACCCGGATCTTCATCGACCCCGGCGACGTCGTGCTCGCCGAGGGACCCTCGTACGTCGGCGCGCTCGGGACATTCAGTGCCTACCAGGCCAAGGTCGTGCACGTCGCCATGGACGACCAGGGCCTCATCCCCGAGGCTCTCGCGCAGACCATCTACGCGCTCCAGGCGGCCGGCAACCGGATCAAGTTCCTCTACACCATCCCCAACTTCCAGAACCCGGCCGGCGTGACGCTGAACGAGGTGCGCCGCCGCCAGGTGCTGGAGATCTGCCGCCGCGCCGGCGTCCTCGTGGTGGAGGACAACCCCTACGGCATGCTCGGGTTCGACGGGGAACCGATGCGGGCGCTGCGGGCCGACGACCCCGAAGGCGTTGTCTACCTCGGCTCGTTCTCCAAGACCCTCGCCCCCGGTTTCCGCGTCGGCTGGGCCCTCGCCCCGCATGCCGTACGCGACAAGCTGGTCCTGGCGATGGAGTCGGCGGTGCTGTCGCACTCGTCCTTCACCCAGCTCGCCGTCGGCCAGTATCTCGCCACCCAGCCGTGGCGCGAGCAGATCAAGTCGTTCCGTGAGCTGTACCGCGAGCGGCGTGACGCGCTCCTGGGCGCGCTCGACGTGCTCATGCCGCCCGGCTGCACGTGGACCCGCCCCGCCGGCGGGTTCTTCGTCTGGGTGACGCTCCCCGAGGGACTCAACTCCAAGGCGATCCTCCCCCGTGCGGTCGCCGAGCGGGTCGCGTTCGTGCCGGGCACCGGCTTCTACTCCGACGGCGGCGGCGCGCGGAACATGCGTCTGTCGTTCTGCTACCCGGAGCCCGACCGCATCAAGGAGGGCGTGCGCCGCCTGGCCGGCGTGATCGAGCAGGAGCTCAGGCTGCGCGACACGTTCGGCACGGGCTCCATACCTGGGCACGCCGGCGTCGAAACCCCCGGCCCGGATCTCGCCTAGACGGCACGGCCGCTGCCCCCACGACGGAGGAGCCGCCCATGACATCGCTCATGGGCGGCTCCGGCGCAAGTACGACCTTGCCTGGGACGTGACGCGGCGACGCGGCGGCGCGGGCGGGGCACTAGCCTGTTCAGGCTGGCCGTACTGACTTCTCGAGGCGAGAAAGGCCCTCTTCGTGAGCGAGCGAACGATGACCCAAGGATCGCCCCCCGCGCGTCCGTGGAGGGGGACGCGACTCGGGCCAGGCGAGACAGATCACCGCTGGACCGAAACCGGCGCCGTGGTGGAGCACATCGGCGGTGAGGCGCGATGAGCGATCTGGGCCACGTGCTCATCCTCGCGGGAGGGCTCTCCTACGAGCGTGAGGTCTCCATCCGGTCGGGACGCCGCGTCGCGGAGGTGCTGCGTGCGGCCGGTGTGGACGTGGAGACGCGCGACGCCGACGCCACCCTCGTGCCCGCCGTGCTGGCGGACCCGCCGGACGCGGTCTTCGTCACCCTGCACGGCGGCGCCGGAGAGGACGGCGCCATCCGATCGGTGCTGGAACTGCTCGGCGTGCCCTACGTCGGGGCTACGCCGGACGCCTGCCGGGTCGCCTTCGACAAGCCCACGGCGAAGGCGGTCGTCCGCTCCTGGGGACTGAACACGCCCGACTCGGTGGCGCTGCCCAAGGAGACGTTCCACGATCTCGGCGCCACGGCCGTGCTCGCCCGCATCATCGATCGGCTGGGCCTGCCGCTCTTCGTCAAGCCCTCGCGAGGCGGTTCCGCGCTGGGCGCCTCCATCGTGCGCACTGCGGAGGAGTTGCCCGCCGCGATGGTCGGTTGCTTCGCCTACGGCGACACCGCGCTCATCGAGCGGTACGTCCAGGGCGTGGAGGTCGCGGTCTCCGTGGTGGATCTCGGCGACGGACCGGTCGCCCTGCCGCCGGTGGAGATCGTGCCGGATCGAGGCGTGTACGACTACGCGGCCCGGTACACGGCCGGGCAGACGGAGTTCTTCGCACCGGCCCGGCTCTCCCCCGAGGCCACCGAGGCGTGTGCGGGTATGGCGGTCGCCGCCCACACCGCGCTCGGTCTGCGAGACATCTCCCGCACCGACCTCATCGTCGACGCCGCCGGCAAGCCGTACTTCCTTGAGGTGAACGTGGCACCCGGCATGACGGAGACCTCACTGCTGCCGATGGCGGCGGAGGCGGCGGGCCGGGACCTCGGCACGCTCTGCAAGGGGCTCCTGGAGCTCGCCGCCATCCGAGGCTGATCCCGCTCCCGGTTTCACGTGAAACACTCCCCTCCAGGCTCCCAGGGCCCCCGTCGCCCGCCTGGAGGGGCGGCTCGAACCGAACCACCCCCGGCACCCGCAATCGATGCTTCCACGAGTTCCGGAGTGCCCAGCGGGGTGTCTACGGACCGGGCGAGGTCGTTGTGGGAGAAGTGGTCGCTGGGCAGCAGGTTGAGCGAGGCGCCGGGCGCCCACGCGTACTCGGACGTGAACCTTGGCCGGGTCGGTCACTGCGCCGGAAGGAACCTCCGGTCCTCGCGAAGCCCGCTCCGCTGGGCCTTCGCTGCGGTCCTCGCTCCCTTCCGCTCCGCTCCCTCGACGCTGGCGAACGTTTGGGGACAGCTCACTAGAGACGCCGGACGGGCATCTCACACCCCCGACATCACGGCAGGCTCCACAACGGCCTCCTTCCGAACGCCGCGTTCCCGTGTGGCCTTCCGCGACGAGCGTGGCAACTGAGTTGCCGGCCGGAGATGACGGAGGCGGGAAGGAGGCCTTGGGCGTGTTTCACGTGAGCGCTGTTTCACGTGAAACCCGCGGCAGATCGCCTGTGCTGGCGCAGGCCCTGCGGTTACTCCGCCGTGATGCCCCCGCTGCGCATCGCGTTGGCGGCCTCCGGCGCCATCGTGTCGATGATGCGCTCCAGGTCGTCGATCGTGGAGAACTCCACCACGATGCGGCCCTTCCGGCTGCCGAGATCGACCTTCACCTTCGTCTCGAAGTGGTCCGAGAGCCGGTCCGCCAGGTCGCGTAGCGCCGGGGCGGTCGGCTTCTTCGCCCGGGGCTTACGTGGAGCCGGCCCCGCGGTCGCCTCGCCCAGAGCCACGATCTCCTCGACGGTCCGAACCGACAGCCCCTCTGCCACGATCCGAGTCGCCAGCCTCTCCTGGGCGACCGGATCGCTCAGCGTCAGCAGCGCCCGCGCGTGTCCGGCGCTGATGACCCCCGCCGCCAGCCGGCGCTGCACCTCGGGAGGAAGGTTCAGCAGTCGCAGGGTGTTGCTGATGTGCGAGCGCGACCTTCCGACCTTCCTGGCGAGCACCTCGTGGGTGGCCCCGAAGTCGTCCAGAAGCTGCTGGTAGGCCGCCGCCTCCTCCAGCGCGTTCAGCTGCTCCCGCTGGAGGTTCTCGATCAGCGCCTCACGGAGCATCTCGTCGTCCTGGGTGCTCCGGACGATCGCGGGGATGCGGTCAAGCCCGGCGATCTGCGAGGCGCGCCACCTCCGCTCCCCCATGATGAGTTCGAAGCCGCCGGCCTCCACGGCGCGGACGACGACCGGCTGCAGGAGGCCGACCTCCTTGATGGACGCCGCGAGCTCGTCGAGCCGGTCCTCGTCGAACACCTCCCGCGGCTGCCGGGGGTTCGGGGAGACGGAGTCGACCTCGATCTCCTGGAAGTAGGCGCCCTCCACCGGACGCAGGCCCGCCATGTCCGTCCCCGGCGCGACCGACGGCGGACCGACAGGCGGAGCGCTCGCCACGGACGCCGGATCGACGATCGGTCCCGTAGGGATCAGAGCCCCAAGACCCTTGCCCAGTCCCCGACGCTGCTGGCTCACCGCTGCTCCTTCATACCCGCACCCGCACAGAAGGCGGTGCCCAGCGACTCGGGGTCACTGGGCACCGGCACGCACACACCAGGAGAGAGTACCGCTGCGAAGCCTCGTCATGAGTCTCCGCGCATCCAGCCGTGCACGACCCCACCCGCCAGACCCCGCACGGGGCCGGCGGAAGGAGCGGAGCGGGCGGGAGCGAGGACCGCAGCGAAGGCCCAGCGGAGCGGGCTTCGCGAGGACCGGAGCTTACGCCCGGCGCAGTGACGTCCCGAAGCCGAAACGTCAAAAGCCATGCCGTCCAGAAGCCACCACGACCACGAAGCCAATGGTGTCCCAAAGCTCTGGCGTCCCCGAAGTCATGGCGTCCCTAAGCCGTCACATTCGAGGCCATCACATCCGAAGCCATTCCCCGAAGCCTTCACGTGCGTCCGCATGCCGCCTCTCGGCACCGTCAACACCGCAGCACGCCGCGCGGGGCGCCGCCAGGGCTCTGTCAGGCGCCGGTGAGGGCCGCAGCCCGATAGGCGATCTCGCGGGCGGCGCCCATGTACGCCAGCGCCCCGCTCGATCCCGGGTCGTACGTCATGACCGACTGGCCGTAGCTGGGCGCCTCGGAGACGCGGACGCTCCTGGGGATGACGGCGTCGAGCACGGTGTCGCCGAAGTGGGTCCGCACCTCCTCCGCCACCTGTGAGGCGAGGCGGGTCCGGCCGTCGTACATCGTGAGCAGGATGGTCGAGACCGACAGCGTCTGGTTGAGGTGCGCGCGCACCAGTTCCACGTTCTGCATGAGCTGGGTGAGCCCCTCCAGGGCGTAGTACTCGCACTGGATGGGGATCAGCACCTCCTGAGCCGTCGCCATGGCGTTCACGGTCAGCAGGCCCAGCGACGGCGGACAGTCGATGAGGATGTAGTCGAACTCCATCGCGTCGAACGAGGCGAGCGCCCGCCGCAGACGGGTCTCCCGGCCGACCATCGGAACCAGCTCGATCTCCGCACCCGCGAGGTCGAGGGTGGCGGGAGCGCAGTACAGGTTCGGCATGTCGGGGACCGGCTTCACGATCTGCGACAGCGGCATGTCGTCCACGAGGACCTGGTACACCGACGGCATCCCCGACCGGTGTTCCGTCGCCAACGCGGTGGACGCGTTGCCCTGCGGGTCGAGATCGACCACGAGAACGCGCTGATCGTGCATGGACAGCGCCGCCGCGAGATTGACGGCCGTGGTGGTCTTCCCCACGCCGCCCTTCTGGTTGGCCACCGTCATCACGCGACACCGGGAAGGCCGGGGCCAGGCCCCCTCGTCGCGCGTCGAGTAAGCGACGGAAGGCGCAGCCGCCTGCGGGGGCGCGGCTGTTTCACGTGAAACCACAGAACTCAGTGCCTCTCGTACCAGCGGCGAATCGCCAGGGTTAAGGGGGGTCTGGGACACGGTCGTCGTCCTTTCGACCGGCGAAGCAGAGGGACGAGGCCAGCCCACCCCGGAGGACCGGCCTGCTGTCGCGATCTCCCAGCGTAGGGGGAGCCGAGTCTCCGGCCAACCCAGGCCCGCTGTCACACCGCCTGATCCGGCGTCCGCCACCGGTTCACCTCTTTCGTCGCCTCCGTGTGTCCGTTCGCGGAGATCGTCCGGCGACGACGCGAACGAGGGTCGCGGGCGGCTCGACCTTACCGCGCCCCACTGTGACCAGCTCGACGTGCCTCACCCCGAACGCCTCCAACTGGGGACGGGCCGCGTCCAGCTCCTCCTGTGCCCGCTCCCCCTTCATCGCGAGCAACTCCCCGCCCTCGTGCAGCAGCGGCATCGACCACGACAGCAGACGATCGAGCGGCGCGACCGCCCGCGCCGTCGCCACGTCGAAGACGCGCTTGCGGGCGAGCTCCTCGGCCCGCCCGCGCAGCACCTCCACGTTGTCGAGCTTGAGCGCCTCGACGCACTCGGACAGGAACACGGTGCGGCGCAGCAGCGGCTCCAGCAGCGTCACCGTCACATCGGGGCGGACGATCGCGAGCACGAGGCCGGGCAGGCCCGCGCCCGAGCCGATGTCGATCAGACTGGAGTCCGGCGGGATCGCCTCCTCCACGACCGCGCAATTCAGTAGGTGCCGGTCCCAGATACGGGGCACCTCGCGCGGCCCCAGCAACCCCCGCACCACGCCGGGCCCGGCGAGCAACTCGGCGAACACCCGGGCCCGCTCCAACGCCTCATCGGTGAAGATCTCCCGCGCCACCGGGGGCGCCTCGGGCAGCTCGTTGCTCTCCGTCATCACTCACTCATCCAGGAACGCTCTCGGCCAAGGGTAACCGTCCTTCCCCCTCGGCGACGGCCGGCCGTACATCCGGCGGCCGCCGACCGTACGGCCCCGGCCGAAGGCGCAGGGCGAGGAAGGGACGTACAGGACGGAAAAGCCGCCGGTCCCGGATGTCGGGACCGGCGGCTTCCCCGCGATCGGAACTGTGAAAAGCGGTCAGGCGGGCAGGACCACCACGAAGCGGCGGGGCTCCTCGCCCTCGGACTCGCTGCGCAGGCCCGCCGCGGCGACGGCGTCGTGAACGATCTTGCGCTCGAACGGCGTCATCGGCTTGAGCGCCTTCGGCTCGCCGGTGCGCTTGACGTCGTCGGCCGCCGCGGCCCCCACCTTGGTGAGCTCGGCCCGGCGCCGCTCCCGATAGCCGCCCACGTCGAGCATGAGCCGCGAACGCTCCCCCGTCTGGCGGTGCACGGCCAGGCGCGTCAGCTCCTGCAGCGCCTCCAGCACCTCCCCGCCGGGCCCGACGAGCTCTTCGCCCTTGATCCCCACGATCGAGACCACGGCGCGGTCTCCCTCGACGTCCATGTCGATGTCGCCGTCCAGGTCGGCGATGTCGAGCAGGCCCTCCAGGTAGTCCGCCGCGATCTCACCCTCCTGTTCCAGGGCTTCGACGTCGGGAGCAGGCTTGAGGGTCTCCTCAGCTTCGGTCACGTCCGGGCTCTCCTTCTCCTACGACTTCTTGCTGCCGGTGCGCTTGCTACGAGGCTGGCGCGTCGGCTGCTGACGGACGATCTTGGGGGCCGGCTCCGGCTCAGGCTGCGCCGCCGCCTTGGGCTTCCCCACCAGCTTGGTGAAGATGCCGTTCGTCGGCTCGGGAGTGGTGACGTTGCCCTTCTCGTCCACGACCGGCATGGGATGACGGCTGTAGAACCAGTGCTGCTGGCCGAGCGTCCACAGGTTGGTGGTCACCCAGTACAGGATCAGACCGAGCTGGAAGTTCAAGCTGAAGACGGCGAACAGCGGCGAGATGTACATGAGGATCTTCTGCTGCTGCGCCATGGGGTTGTCCGGCATCTGCGCCATCGAGCGCTTCACGCTCTGCCGGACGGTGAGGAACGTGGTGCACGAGCTGACGGCCACGAAGCAGCCGAGAACGATCTTCGTTAGCACCGGCTGGGCGCCGAGACTCCTGATGATCTCAGCGCTGTCGAAGAACTTCGCCGCCAGCGGTGCGCCGATGACGTGCGCGGCACGCGCGCTGTTCACCAGCTCCTTGGTCATGCCGAAAACGGCCCGGTCCTCGGCGATGGCCCGCAGCACGGTGAACATCGAGATGAAGATCGGGAACTGCGCGACGATCGGGAGGCAGCCCCCCAGCGGGTTGGCGCCGGCCTCCTGGTACAGCCGCATGACCTCCTGGTTCATGCGCTGCTTGTCGTTCTTGTACTTCTTGCGCAGCTCCTGGACCTTGGGCGCCAGCTCCTGCATCTTGCGCGACGAGCGCATCTGCTTCATGAAGAGCGGGAAGATCAGCAGACGCATCAGCACGGTCAGCGTGATGATGGTCAGCGCCCAGTTGAGACCGCTGCTGGAGGGGATGAAAGTGCTGTAGCCGGCGTGGATCTGGGTGATCACCCAGGCCACCGCCGTATACAGCCAGTTCAGGAATGGCAGCTCCACCGAGCTAGCTCCCTTGCGTTTCGTCGTGAGACCGGACTCGGCGTGGGGGCACCGGGTCGAAACCTCCAGGATGGAACGGATGACACCGTCCGATACGCCTGACGGTCAGCCATACCCCGCGCACCGCTCCATGAACGGCGACGGCTTCCAGACCGTAGGCGCTGCAGGACGGTTCGAACCGGCACCTCGGCCCCAGCATCGGGCTGATGAAGGCGCGGTAGAACCGGATGATCGCGAGCAGCACACGGGCGACCGGCCCGGCCGCGGGCCGATCGGCCTCCCCGGGCACCATGGCCGGGGTCGGTTGCTGCGCTGTCATGACCGTCCATCCGTCGGGGTCCGGGAATCGGACCCGCGCCGCCGGAGTAAACGACTCAGCGCGACGTCGAGTTCGGCGGCCAGGTGCTCGCTACGCGCGGACGCGGCCGGTGGATTGGCGCGTACCACCAGAAGGCTACCTCTAGGCAGCAGCGGTAGACGGCTCCGCACGAGGTGTCTCAACCTGCGCCTGACCTGGTTCCGCACCACGGCGCCACCGACCGCCTTGCTCACGACGAAGCCGACCAGCGGTGGCTCGTCGGCGTCGCGCAGGTTCAGGTGTGCGACCAGGGTGGGACGCCCGGCGCGCCGCCCACGGCGAATCGCGTCGGCGAACTCGTCACCCCGCCGCATGCGGGACGCGGACGGCAGCACCGGGCCTTCCTCGACGTACGGCCGCCCGCTCCGCTCGGCACGGGCGGGCGGCGTCTGATTGTCAGACCGTCAGCTCGGCGCGGCCCTTGCGGCGGCGCGCGGCCAGGATGGCGCGGCCGGCCCGGGTGCGCATGCGCAGCCGGAAGCCGTGGGTCTTCGCGCGACGACGGTTGTTCGGCTGGTAAGTACGCTTGCTCACGAGTGGGCTCCAGGCTTCAAGTACGTCCGCGGCGTTCCGCGGACGCGGTACATTCCATGGTCACGGCTCGTCAGATGCGCGGGCATGCGAAATAGCCGTCGCGTGATTAGCCGACCGGGACACGTTACGGGCCCACCATACGTCAGGTCAAACCGGCACCCGTGACGCCAAGCGAGTACGGCGAGCGACCATGGGCCGTTAGGCTGTGGACAACGCCTTGAACGCAGGTTGCGCACACCGCTACCGTCGGCCGTCCGGCCCTTCCCCCCATCAGCGTGAATGTGCCCGGGGAGGACGCGCGGGCTGTGCACATCATGTGGATCACATGTGGATGGCATCCGGACGAGGGCCGGTGCGGCGAGGCGTACGGGACTGAGACACGACACGGATCGCGGCGGGCGAGCGGGGCCGCGTAACGAGAGGAGGGGCCGAGCCATGGAAGGCGTCGATCTCAACGCTGTATGGGCTCGGGCGCTCAGGACCCTGCTCGACGAGGGCGTCTCGGGGCAGCAGCGCGCGTTCCTCCAGATGACGCAGCCCTCCGGCCTCATCAACGACACGATTCTCCTGGCGGCCCCCAACGACTTCGCCAAGGAGGTCATCGAGGTACGGCTGCGCCCGCTGATCGTGCACGCGTTGTCGCAGGAGCTCGGCCGGCCCGTCCGGATCGCCGTGATGGTGGATCCCGGCGCCGGCCTGCCCGCCGCTTCCGACCCCGCCGCGGCCCCGCCGGCCGACCATCGCCCACAGGCGCCGTCCACAGATTATCCACAGGCCCGCCCCCAGGCTCCGCGCTTCCCCTTAGGTGAGGACGGCCCGATCCGGCACGACGCCGAGCCGCATGGGCCGCACTATCCACAGGGCCAGCAGTATCCACAGCACATGTCCCCGCCGGACCGCCCGCAGCGGCCCGGCGGCTACTCCCCCGAACCGCCCGCGGCGCCCAAGCCCGAGCCGGTGCCGGGCCCGAGTCCCGTGCCCGGGCCTGTGCCCGGCGCCGGGCAGAACCGCTGGGACGCCCGCGGCGGCCGCACCTCAGGCGAGCCGGCCCGGCTGAACGCCAAGTACACGTTCGAGACGTTCGTCATCGGCGCCAGCAACCGCTTCGCGCACGCCGCCGCCGTCGCGGTCGCCGAGGCCCCCGCCAAGGCGTACAACCCGCTGTTCATCTATGGCGACTCCGGGCTGGGGAAGACCCATCTGCTGCACGCGATCGGCCACTACGCGCAGAGCCTGTACGACGGTGCCCGGGTGCGGTATGTGAGCTCCGAGGAGTTCACCAACGACTTCATCAACTCCATCCGCGACCACAAGGCCGACGGGTTCCGCTCCCGCTTCCGTGCTGTGGACATCCTCCTCGTGGACGACATCCAGTTCCTCGAGGGCAAGGAGCAGACGCAGGAGGAGTTCTTCCACACCTTCAACACCCTCCACAACGCCAGCAAGCAGATCGTCATCTCCAGCGACCGGGCGCCCAAGCAGCTCGTGACGCTGGAGGACCGGCTGCGCAACCGGTTCGAGTGGGGCCTGATCACCGACGTCCAGCCACCCGAGCTGGAGACGCGCATCGCGATCCTGCGCAAGAAGGCCATCCAGGAGGGCCTGGCCGCGCCGCCCGACGTGCTCGAGTACATCGCCAGCCGCATCGCGACCAACATCCGCGAGCTGGAGGGGGCGCTGATCCGGGTCACCGCGTTCGCCAGCCTCAACCGGCAGTCTGTGGACATCCAGCTCGCCGAGATCGTCCTCAAGGACCTCATCAGCGAGGACGCGAGTCCGGAGATCACCATCTCCCTCATCATGTCCACAACCGCCGAGTACTTCGGCGTAACGCTCGACGACCTGTGTGGAAGCTCACGCTCACGCGCCCTGGTCACCGCCCGGCAGATCGCCATGTACCTGGCCCGCGAGCTCACCGACCTGTCCCTGCCCAAGATCGGCCAGCAGTTCGGCGGGCGCGACCACACCACCGTGATGCACGCGGAGCGTAAGATCCGGTCGCTCATGGCCGAGCGGCGCTCGATGTACAACCAGGTCAACGAGCTGACGACGCGGATCAAGCAGCGCGCACGCAACGCTTAGTACACAGCTGTGGATAACTCTGTGGATCAAAAGCACTGCCCTCGGCGACGGCTCCGTCGCGTTACCCCCACCCTCTCCGGCCCGCCAACGCGCCGTCCCCACTTGGGGAAAACTTTGGGGAGAAGCTGGGGATGGGTTGGGGAATACCCGTGGACGAGCTGGGGACGCCCTGTGCGTACTCGTCACGCACAACTCAGCTGTCCCATTTACCCCGTGGACAACCGGTGGAAACATCGTGGATTACTCGTGGACAGAGGGCCCTTCGCCTGGGGAACGGGTGTGGGGACAGCGGGACCACCCACAGTCCACAGGGGGTCCGTCCACGTTTCCCCCACACCCGCAGTGGATGAATCAGCTCCACTGAGCTGCGAAAATGCTCGACATCCACATATCCACACTGCCTAATGAGACGACTTGTATCTCTCCCTAAGGAACTCAAGAACCATAGAAGGGGTTCTGGAGGCACACAGGTGCGGGAGAGTGAAGACTTGACGAAGCAGCGACACCCAGGAGGCTGATCCACGTGATGTTCCGGATCGATCGCGACGTGCTCGCCGAGGCCGTGGCGTGGACGGCACGGAGCCTTCCGGCCCGTCCCTCGGTGCCGGTGCTCGCCGGCATGCGGCTGGAGGTGACCGACGACCAGCGGCTGAAGCTCTCCGGCTTCGACTACGAGGTCTCCGCCGAGGTGACCCTCGACGTGCAGACCGGGGAGCCGGGCGTGGTGCTCGTCTCCGGCAAGCTCCTCGCCGAGATCACCCGCGCGCTCCCCGCACAGCCGGTCGAACTGGTTGTGGACGGAGCCAAGGCCGTCGTCACCTGCGGCAGCGCCCGGTTCACACTTCTCACCATGCCTGTGGAGGACTATCCCTCCCTGCCGGCCATGCCCCCCGCCGCCGGACGGGTCGGCAGCGACGTGTTCGCCTCCGCCGTCGGCCAGGTGGCCGTCGCCGCGGGCAAGGACGACACCCTCCCGATGCTGACCGGCGTACGGATGGAGATCGAGGGCGACACCGTGACCCTCGCCGCCACCGACCGCTACCGCCTCGCCGTACGCGAGCTGAAGTGGCAGCCCGAGCAGCCCGACTTCCAGGCCGTGGCGATGATCCCCGGCCGTACGCTGGCGGACACGGCCAAGGCGCTGGGCGGCAGCGGCGCGGAGGTCGAGATCGCGCTGAGCTCGGCCGGCGGCACCGGCGAGGGCATGATCGGGTTCTCCAGCTCCGGACGGCGGACGACGACCCGGCTGCTCGACCCCGAGTTCCCGAAGTATCGCTCGCTGCTGCCCACCGAGTTCTCCGCGCGCGCGGACCTGTCCACAGCCTCGTTCGTCGAGGCCGTCAAGCGCGTCGCGCTCGTCGCCGAGCGCAACACCCCCGTACGGCTGGCCTTCCGCGGCGGAGAGGTCGTCCTGGAGGCCGGCAGCGGCGACGAGGCGCAGGCCGTGGAGGCGCTGCCGGTCGAGTTCGACGGCGACGAGATCAACATCGCCTTCAACCACCAGTTCCTGCTGGAGGGCCTGGGGGCGATCGACTCCGACGTCGCGCGGCTCCAGTTCACCACGCCGACCAAGCCCGCCATCCTCACCGGGGGCAAGCCTGTGGACGACGGAGGGAGCGAGGACTACCGCTACCTCATCATGCCCATCCGCCTCTCCAGCTGACGCGGCCCGAACACCCCGGGCGTACGATCTCCTGCGGGCATGGACCCCCGTTGCATGGGTACGCGTGCCTCGGTGGACGACGCAGAGGTTGAGGGGTGTCTCAGATGCAGATCGGCATGATCGGGCTCGGCAAGATGGGCGGGAACATGGCCGAGCGGCTGCGGCGCGGCGGCCACGAGGTCGTCGGCTACGACCGCGATCCCTCCCTCAGCGACGTCGGCAGCCTGAAGGAGCTCGTCGAGAGGCTTCAGGCGCCGCGCGCGATCTGGGTCATGGTCCCCGCGGGGGCGGCGACGCGGAACACGGTCGAGCAGCTGCGCGACCTGCTGTCGGACGGTGACACCGTCATCGACGGCGGCAACTCGCACTATCTGGACGACCAGCGGCACGCGGCCGACCTCGCCGCCCACGGCATCGGCTTCGTCGACGTGGGCGTCAGCGGCGGCGTCTGGGGCCTGGAGTACGGCTACGCCCTGATGACCGGCGGCGACGATGAGCACGTCCACCGGCTCATGCCGATCTTCGAGACGCTCAAGCCCGAGGGCGAGGACGGCTTCGTCCACGCGGGCAGCGTGGGCGCCGGCCACTTCGCGAAGATGGTCCACAACGGCATCGAGTACGGCATGATGCAGGCCTTCGCCGAGGGCTGGGAGCTGCTGGAGGCCAGCGACGTCGTCACCAACGTCCCCGAGACGTTCAAGAGCTGGCGGCACGGCACGGTCATCCGGTCCTGGCTGCTCGACCTGCTGGTGCGGGTGCTGGAGGAGGATCCCGACCTCGCCGAGCTCAAGGGCTACGCGGAGGACTCCGGGGAGGGCCGGTGGACGGTCCAGGCCGCTGTGGACCACGCCGTGCCCCTGCCGGCCATCACGGCCGCGCTGTACGCCCGCTTCGCCTCGCGCCAGGCCGACTCCCCGTCGATGAAGATGATCGCGGCGCTGCGCAACCAGTTCGGCGGGCACGCGGTCGCCTCGACCGAGGGCCAGACCGGCAAGGGCGCCGACGCCCCCGGAGCCGACGTCACCCCGCCTGTGGAGGCCGAGCGCTGACGCGCGGTTAGCGGCGTCCACCTCGCCCTGGTGGTTCCACAGCGGGGCGAACTCCGCGCCGGCGCCCTTCATCTCGTTCACAGGCGCAGGGCGGCGGCGTCGATCATCCACAGGCTGTGGACGAATCGGCGCGCATGCCCGCGCTCGACGGGAGGGGCACTAGCCTTGCGGGCGTGCATGTGGCGAGCCTGTCCCTCACCGACTTCCGGTCGTACCCGGAGGTCGAACTCGCTCTGGAACCGGGGGCGACGGCGTTCGTCGGGCCGAACGGGCAGGGCAAGACCAACCTGGTCGAGGCGCTGGGCTACATCGCGACCCATTCGAGCCACCGCGTGGCCACCGACGCGCCGCTCGTACGGCACGGCGCGCAGCGGGCGATCGTGCGCGCGGCCGTGGTCAGGGACGACCGCCGCGCGCTGATCGAGGTGGAGATCAACCCGGGCCGGGCCAACCGCGCCAGGGTGAACCGCTCGCCCATCCCCCGGCCGCGCGACGCCCTCGGCCTGCTGCGGACCGTGCTGTTCGCCCCGGAGGACCTCGCACTGGTGAAGGGCGACCCGTCCGAGCGCCGCCGATTCATGGACGACCTGCTCGTCGCCCGCGTCCCCAGGTTCGCCGGCGTGCGCGCCGACTACGAGCGCGTGCTCAAGCAGCGCAACGCGCTCCTGCGTACGGCCGCGGCGACGCGGGCGGGACGGCGGCGCGGCGGCCGCAGGCAGGAGAACGACGCGGCCTTCGCCGCCGCCGGCGCGGGAGACGTCCTGAGCACGCTCGAGGTCTGGGACTCCCACCTGGTGGGCCACGGCGCGGAACTGCTCGCGGCGCGGCTGCGCCTGGTGGACGCGCTGCGTCCGCTCGTGGCGAAGGCGTACGCCACTCTCGCCCCGTCGTCGGGACTCGCCGATCTCGAATACCGGCCGTCCGGGTTATCCACAGATATCCCCACCCTGGGGACAAACCGGGAACTGCTGGCCGAGCACCTGCGGGCGGGCCTCGCGGAGGCGCGCCAGGCGGAGCTCGAACGCGGGGTGACCCTCGTCGGCCCGCACCGCGACGATCTGCTGCTGCGGCTGGGCGAGCTGCCGGCCCGGGGTTACGCGAGCCACGGCGAGTCGTGGTCGTTCGCGCTCGCGTTGCGGCTGGCCGCCTACGACCTGCTGAGAGCCGACGGCGGCGACCCCGTGCTGATCCTGGACGACGTCTTCGCCGAGCTGGACGGTCAGCGGCGCAGGCGGCTCACCGAGATCGTCGCCCCGGCCGAGCAGGTGCTCATCACGGCGGCGGTGCCGGACGACGTGCCGCCCGAGCTGGCCGGCGCCCGGTTCGACGTGATGGAAGGGAGCGTGACCCGTGTCCGATGAGATATCCACAGGCGGTGGACAGTCGCCGCAGGGCGCGGTCGCGCGGGGTGCCGCGATGGCGCGGGAGAAGCTGGCCCAGGCGAAGTCCGACGCGCTGAGACGCGGGCAGCTCCCGCGCACCGAGCCGCGCCGCCGCTCCGGCTCCGGCGCCCCGCGGCGGGACTCCGGCGACCCGCTGCCGTTCGGCCGGGCGATCCGCGACCTGCTCGCCGCCCGGGGATGGGAGCAGCCGGTCGCGGTGGGCGGGGTGTTCGGCCGCTGGGCGGAGATCGTCGGCTCCGAGCTGGCCGCCCACACCACGCCGGAGAGCTTCGAGGACGGCGAGGTGATGGTCGCCGCCGACTCGACCGCCTGGGCGACCCAGGTGCGGCTGCTCGCGTCCACCCTGGTCAGGCGGCTGAACGAGGAGCTCGGCGACGGCACCGTGACCCAGGTGAAGGTGCACGGCCCCGGCGCGGGTCACCGCCCTCAGGGCGGCCTGCGCGTACGCGGGAGCCGCGGGCCCGGCGACACGTACGGCTGAGCGCGAGGCGGCGAGCGCCTCCCGAGGCCCGCGGCGATCTCCGAATCGACCCTTGGGGAGCCCGAACCGGCCCAAAATCGCGTCTGAGGCTCCCACCCCCGTTCCGCGTGGGGGATGGTCGGAAACATGATCATCAAGCGACAGGGCATCACAGCCCCCGTGAATGCCACTTGATGTCCGTCGGACCGGTAGAATGTAAACGGACTCAAGGACACGTCCGGTTTGCGTCACCCCGGTCCCATGGGCCGACTTCCCCTGGGTGGGCGCATCGGGGCACTCACGACGGTGACGGGCACGGCAGGGGCAGCCAATCCACGGTGTCGCCCGCCGCGTGTCCGCGGCAGGAGGATTTCGCACTTGTCCTACGACGCTAGCTCTATCACCGTTCTCGAAGGGCTGGAAGCGGTCCGTAAGCGCCCCGGCATGTACATCGGTTCCACCGGTGAGCGCGGGCTGCACCACCTGGTCCAGGAGATCGTGGACAACGCGGTCGACGAGGCGCTGGCCGGCTACAACGATCTGATCGAGGTCACCCTGCTCGCCGACGGCGGCGTGCGCGTGATGGACCACGGACGTGGCATTCCCGTGGGCATCGTCGCCGCCGAGGGCAGGCCGGCGGTCGAGGTCGTCTTCACCGTGCTGCACGCCGGCGGCAAGTTCGACAGCAAGTCGTACGCCGTCTCGGGCGGTCTGCACGGCGTCGGCGCCTCGGTCGTCAACGCGCTGTCGACGCGCCTGGAGGTCGAGGTCCGCACCGACGGCCACGTGTGGCGGCAGAAGTACGTGACGGCCAAGCCGACGGCCCCGCTGCAGAAGGGCGAGCCGACCGACGAGCATGGCACGACGATCAGCTTCTGGCCCGACACGGAGATCTTCGAGACCGTCACCTGGAACTTCGAGACGCTGGCGCGCCGCTTCCAGGAGATGGCCTTCCTCAACAAGGGCCTCACGATCAGGCTCACCGACGAGCGGCCCGACCACATCATCGAGGGCGAATCCAAGGTCGTCACGTACCACTACGAGGGCGGCCTGTCTGACTTCGTCACCCATCTGAACTCGAAGAAGGACCCGATCCACAACTCGGTCATCGACTTCGAGGAGCACGGTGACGGCATCTCGGTCGAGATCGCCATGCAGTGGAACGCCTCCTACAGCGAGTCGGTCTACACCTTCGCCAACACGATCAACACCGCCGAAGGCGGCACCCACGAGGAGGGCTTTCGCGCGGCGCTGACGACCATCGTCAACCGGTACGCGCGCGAGCAGAAGTTCCTCAAGGAGGGCAAGGACGACAACCTCAGCGGCGACGACGTCCGCGAGGGTCTTGCCGCGATCATCTCGGTCAAGCTGGCCGACCCGCAGTTCGAGGGCCAGACCAAGACCAAGCTGGGCAACACCGAGGCGAAGTCGTTCGTCCAGAAGGCCTGCAACGACCACCTGCGCGACTGGTTCGAGCGCAACCCGGGCGAGGCCAAGGAGATCATCAACAAGTCGCTCCAGGCGTCCCGGGCCCGCATCGCGGCCCGCCAGGCGCGCGACCTCACCCGCCGCAAGTCGCTGCTGGAGAGCGGCAGCGGGCTCCCCGGCAAGCTGGCCGACTGCCAGTGGTCGGAGCCGGAGAAGTGTGAGCTGTTCATCGTCGAGGGCGACTCGGCCGGCGGCTCGGCCAAGGGCGGGCGCGACCCCAAGTTCCAGGCGATCCTCCCGCTGCGCGGCAAGATCCTGAACGTCGAGAAGGCCCGGATCGACAAGGTCCTCAAGAACAACGAGGTCCAGGCGCTGATCACGGCTCTCGGCACCGGCGTGCACGACGAGTTCGACATCTCGAAGCTGCGTTACCACAAGCTGATCCTGATGGCGGACGCCGACGTCGACGGCCAGCACATCACCACGCTGCTGCTGACACTGCTGTTCCGCTTCATGCGGCCGCTGATCGAGGCGGGCCACGTCTACCTGTCCCAGCCGCCGCTCTACAAGATCAAGTGGGATCGCAAGGGCGAGGACGCGTCGTACGCGTACTCCGACCGGGAGCGGGACGCGATCATCGAGGAGGGCGTCGGCCGCGGCCGGCGCGACCCGCGGCTCCACGACGGCGTGCAGCGGTTCAAGGGTCTGGGCGAGATGAACGCCTCCCAGCTGTGGGAGACCACCATGAACCCCGACACGCGGGTGCTGCGCCAGGTCACCCTCGACGATGCCGCCCAGGCCGACAACCTGTTCAGCGTGCTGATGGGCGAGGACGTCGAGGCGCGCAGGAACTTCATCATCACCAATGCCCGAGACGTACGCTTCCTTGACGTCTGAGCAGCGCGGCTAACCAGAAGGACTTTTCGTGACGGAAGTGAACACGCCGCCTGGGCCCCCCGCCGATCGGATCGAGCCGGTCGACATCCAGGCCGAGATGCAGCGCAGCTATATGGACTACGCGATGTCCGTCATCGTGTCCCGCGCGCTGCCGGACGTCCGCGACGGCCTCAAGCCCGTGCACCGCCGCGTGCTGTACGCGATGTTCGACGGCGGCTACCGGCCCGACCGCGGTTACTTCAAGTGCTCCCGGGTCGTCGGCGACGTCATGGGCTCCTACCACCCCCATGGCGACACGTCGATCTACGACACCGTCGTACGGCTCGCGCAGCCGTGGTCGCTGCGCTATCCGCTCGTCGACGGGCAGGGCAACTTCGGCTCGCCGGGCAACGACCCGGCCGCGGCCATGCGGTACACCGAGTGCCGCCTCGCGCCGATCGCCATGGAGATGCTCCGGGACATCGACAAGGAGACCGTCGACTTCCAGCCCAACTACGACGGGCGGTCGCAGGAGCCGATCGTCCTTCCGTCGCGGTTCCCGAACCTGCTGGTCAACGGGTCGGCCGGGATCGCGGTCGGCATGGCGACCAACATCCCGCCGCACAACCTCCGGGAGGTCGGCGGGGCCGTCATCTGGGCGCTCGACAATCCCGAGGCGTCCGACGAGGAACTGCTCGACGGGCTGCTCACCCGGGTCAAGGGCCCCGACTTCCCGACCGGCGCGCTGATCGTCGGCCGCCGCGGCATCGAGGACGCCTACCGCACCGGCCGCGGCTCGATCATCATGCGGGCCGTCGTCGAGGTCGAGGAGGACCCCAAGGGACGGCAGTGCCTGGTCGTCACGGCCCTGCCGTACCAGGTGAACCCGGACAACCTGGCGCTCACGATCGCCGAGCTGGTCCGCGACGGGAAGATCACCGGTATCGCGGACGTCCGCGACGAGACCTCCTCGCGCACCGGCCAGCGGCTCGTGATCGTGCTCAAGCGCGACGCGGTCGCCAAGGTCGTGCTGAACAACCTCTACAAGCACACCCAGCTGCAGACCACGTTCGGCGCGAACATGATCGCGCTGGTCGACGGGGTGCCGCGGACGCTGCGGCTCGACCAGTTCGTCCGGCACTACATCACGCACCAGATCGAGGTCGTCGTCCGGCGGACCCGGTTCCTGCTGCGCAAGGCCGAGGAGCGGGCGCACATCCTGCGCGGCCTGCTCAAGGCCCTCGACCGGCTGGACGACGTCATCGCCCTGATCAGGCGGTCGCCGTCGGCGGCCGAGGCGCAGGGCGGCCTGATGACGCTGCTGGACATCGACCAGGTCCAGGCGCAGGCCATCCTGGACATGCAGCTGCGCAAGCTGGCCGCGCTGGAGCGGCAGCAGATCCAGGACGAGTACGACGGCCTGATGACGCAGATCGCCGACTACCAGGACATCCTGGCCTCCGAGGTCCGGCAGCGCCGGCTCGTGTCGGACGAGCTCGGGGAGATCGTCGCCAAGTACGGCGACGAGCGGAAGACCGAGATCATCGCGTACGAGGGCGACATGTCCATCGAGGACCTGATCGCCGAGGAGGACGTGGTCGTCACGATCACGCGCGGCGGGTACGCCAAGCGGACGAGCACCGACCTCTACCGGGCGCAGCGGCGCGGCGGCAAGGGCGTCAGGGGCGCCCAGCTTCGCCAGGACGACATCGTCGAGCACTTCTTCGTGACCACGACGCACCACTGGCTGCTGGCCTTCACGAACAAGGGCCGGGTCTACCGGGTCAAGGCGTACGAGCTGCCGGACTCGGGCCGGGACGCCCGTGGCCAGCACCTGGCCAACCTGCTCGCCATGCAGCCCGACGAGCACGTGATGGAGATCCTCGACCTGCGGGACTACAACGTGGCGCCCTACCTGGTGCTGGCGACCCGCAGCGGCCTGGTGAAGAAGACGCGTCTTTCCGAATACGATTCGCCGCGATCCGGTGGCCTGATCGCGATCAATCTGCGCGAAGATGACGAGGTGATCGCCGCCCGTCTCGTCTCCGAGGGTGATGACCTGCTGCTCGTGTCCAAGAACGCGCAGTCGATCAGGTTCACCGCCTCCGACGAGGCGCTGCGCCCGATGGGCCGAGCCACCAGCGGTGTGATCGGCATGCGATTCATCGACGGTGACGAACTTCTCGCGATGAACGTCATGAGCGACGGCGACGACGTGTTGATCGCGACCGAGGGTGGGTATGCGAAGCGGACACCCGCCGACCAGTACCCGGTCCAGGGCCGGGGCGGCAAGGGCGTCCTGACGGCGAAGATCGTCAGCGCTCGTGGCAAGCTGGTCGGAGCCGTCATGGTGCGTCCCGAGGACGAGGTCTTCGCGATCACCTCTGCCGGCGGGGTGATCCGTACCAGCGCCGGCGAGATCAAGCAGTCGGGCCGCCAGACCATGGGCGTCCGCCTGATGAACCTGGCCGAGGGTGACAGCGTTGTGGCCCTCGCTCGCAACGCCGAGTCGTTGGAGACTGAGGAGAACGGGGCAGGAGGCGAGGCATGAGCGAGCGTAGCGAGCGACTCGATGAACACGGTGCGATTCGCGAGTGCGCACCCGAGCCGTCCGGCGAGGGTGTGGCATGAGCGACACCGGCGGGCCGCGGACACCCGGCAGCAAGCAGAGACCCACGGGCGCCCGCCCGGCGTCGTCCCCGAACGGCGTTACCGCGCGGGCGCACGATGGCGGTAGCGTCGCCAAGGTGGCTTCCGAAGGAGATGACGTGACCGCCGCCGACAAGGCGAAGGCCGACGACACCATGCGCATCCGGACCTCGGCCGCCGACCAGCCCTGGAAGCGGCAGACGGCCGCGGACGGCGCGCCCGACAACGGCAGGTCCGAAGGCGGCGGGGCGACCGCGCAGTATCCCCGGCCCGCCGGCCTCGGCGCGTCCACACCCCCTGTGGACAACGGCCGTCCGCCTGTGGACAACGGTCGGCCCTCGGCGGACGGCGGTTCCGTACGCGGCCTGAGCTTCGGCCCGGGCGCGGAGCGCGGCGAGTCCTCCAAGGACAAGAGCAAGGACAAGAAGTCCGGACTGCGTCCGCCGCGCAAGGCCCACCTGGTCCTGCGCAGGATCGAGCCGTGGTCGGCGATGAAGTTCAGCTTCGTCGTGTCGCTGGTGTGCTTCGTCGTGCTGTTCGTGGCCGTCGCCGTGCTGTACGGCGTGCTGTCGGCACTCGGCGTCTTCTCCTCGATCACCGACACCGTCACGCAGCTCACCACGAGCGGCGGCGCCGGCGGCAAGGGGGCCGGCACCATCGACATCGGCAGCTGGTTCGAGCCGGTCCGCATCCTCGGGTACGCGGCCTTGCTGGGCGCGCTGAACGTCGTGCTCATCACCGCGCTGTCCACCCTCGGCGCCGTGATCTACAACATCTCCGCGGATCTCGTGGGCGGTGTCGAGGTCACCTTCAGCGAAGCCGAGTGACCCCCTTACGGCAGCCACGGTACGGCAGGCCGCCCACACGAGCGGCCCGCCGTACGGATGCGCCTCGATGGCACGACCACGGGCCCGGACACGGTAAGCTTTTCCTCGTTCGGAACGACGGATTCGCCACCGGAAACGGGATACGGTAACGTTCGTTGCGCGGCGCGGGGCTATAGCTCAGTCGGTTAGAGCGCTTCCCTGATAAGGAAGAGGTCCCAGGTTCAAGTCCTGGTAGCCCCACCTCGATAAACGCCCCGAAGCGATCAAGCTCCGGGGCGCTTTGCTGCAACGAGTACTGCAACAGACTCACTCGAACAGTCCTGTCACCCTCTTGAGGGCATTCTCCCGGCTCTCGCCGTCCCCGTGCGTGTAGATCTCCATCGTCACCGAGATCCGGCTGTGCCCGAGGATCTCCATCGCGTCACGCGGTGCGACGCCGAGCTTCTTGAGCAAGGACGCGGCGGTGTGCCTCAGGTCGTGCACGCGGATCGGCCGGAGCTTGTGCGTCTCCACGATCCGGGCGAAGGACCGGGCGAGGTTGCGCGGCTCGATCGGCTTTCCCGATCTAGTCGTGAAGACGAGCCCGGTGTCCGTCCAGTCCTTTCCCGCCTCGTCGCGGAGGATTTTCTGGCCGTCCCGCTGGATCTCCAACGCCTCTCGCGCGACGCCGAGGAGAGGCAGCGACCGGTTGCCGGCCCTCGTCTTCACCGGCCCGTGGTGCAGTTCCTTGCCGACCCGGACGAGCTGACGCCGGATGTGGACGTGGCCCTCGTCAAAGTCGACGTCCACCCAGCGGAGCCCCAGAGCCTCGCCACGGCGCAGGCCGTACACGAGGAGAAGCACGAAGGCCGGATACAGCGGGTCATAGCGCGCGGCCCGCAGGAAGGCCCTCGCCTCATCGGCCGTCAAGGCGGCGGCGCTGCGCGCCGCCGCATCGCGGCCCCTCACCCGCCCGCCGTCCGGGCATGCGGCCTGGGGGTCGGTCCCGGCCGACGGCGGCTCAGGCCGCCCCTCGCGCGTCGCACCTGCCCGTCGCCGCATCCGCTGCACTACGCGTCTCAGCCGAAGTCTGTTCTCCGCGCCATGACGTACTTGCTCAGGCCCGGAATGCTTGCATGGAACTCCTGCTCACCGGTCGCCTCGAACCCGAGCCGCCGATAAAGGCGTTCCGCCGGGCCATTGCCAGCGATCACCCACAGCTCCACAACCTCGCTCCCCCTCTCCCTCGCCCAGGCCAACACATCCTGTGCAAGCATCGCCGCGACCCCGGCGCCCCTGAAGCGCGGATCAACCCACATGCCGTACAACTCCGCAGTCCCGGCCCGCTCCGCCCGCAGTCGCCCAGCAGCCACCCCGACCCGCTCTTGCTCACACAATGCGACAGTCTTGACGCCGCCCAAGGTCCATCGAACCCACTCCCCCTCCCCCAGGGCCCGCTCCTCCTCAAGGTCGCCATGAAAGATGTCCGGCGCATCAGCGAGCGCAGCAAGCCGAAGATCTCTCCAGATATGCCAGTCCTCACCAACCAGCCGACGTAGCACCACACTCTTCATGCCTTGCATTCCTCCACCACCCGCTCACGGCTTGAGCCCCCCTGCTACCACCATGGCCCACAAGACTCCTCCGGCGGGGGCCTCGGCTCCGGGATGATCGCCCGCGCCTGGGCCAAGGCCGTAGCTGGCTGAGGTGGAAGCCTGATCATCGCGCCCGCCACGACCCAGGCAAGCCCAGCAGACCGGCTCCTCCGGCTCCTCCGGCTCAAGCCCGTCTGTGCCCCTTGGCGTCCGATTGCCGAGGAACGGCGACCGGCTGACGTACACAGTGAGAATGGGTTCGGGCGTCACCGAGTGAGACCTGACCCACATGTACACAGACCCCGGTGTCCTTTTCGCGATTTGTCGGTCTCGCTCGGGGGCGTCTGCAGTGCACGCAGCCGGACGAGCGGCGTGACTTAATAGGAGCCTGCCAGCTGCCCATCACTGTGCTGTCCGTCCGCCTGGCCGGCGCGTGCCGTCTCGTCTCGACGACAGAGCGGCGGTTCCAGCATGGCACGCAACCGCAAGATGCGGATCATCGGCGGCGTTGACACCCACGGCAGTACCCACCACGCGGCGGTCATCCTCATGAGCGGCCGGCGCCTGGCCGACCAGGAGTTCCCCACCACCCCCGACGGCTACGCCGCCCTGCTGCAGTGGATGCGCAGCTACGGCCGCCTGGCCATGGTGGGGGTCGAGGGCACCGGCGCTTACGGCGCCGGACTGTCCCGTTACCTCCATCGGGCCCAGGTGAAGGTCGTTGACGTCGACCGGACCGACCGCAAGACACGCCGCCACAAGGGCGAGTCCGATCCCATCGACGCCTACGCCGCTGCCGAGGCCACCCTGGCCGGCCGCGCCAGCACCGTGCCCAAGACCCGTGACGGCCTGGTTGAAGTCATCCGTGTGCTGCACGTCACCCGCGCCAGCGCTATCAAGGCCCGGGCGGCGACGATCAACCAGCTCAAGACGCTCCTGGTGACCGCGCCAGCCGATCTACGCGAGCAACTGCGCGGCCGACCCTCTCGAGCGCTTGTGGAAACCTGCCTCAAGCTCCGCCCCGGCGACGGCCCCGCTGACCCCACCACCGCCGCCAAATACGCCCTACGCAGCCTGGCCCGCCGGTACCGGCAGCTCTCCGACGAGATCAACGACCTGGACGCGCAGCTCCGGCCGCTGGTCGCCCGGGTGGCTCCCCGTCTGCTCGACCGCCGGGGGATCGGCTTCGAAACAGCCGCCCAACTGCTCATCACCGTCGGAGACAACCCCGACCGGCTGACCAGTGAGGCCGCCTTCGCCCACCTGGTCGGCGTTGCACCCATCCCCGCCTCCAGCGGGCAGATCCGCCGCCACAGGTTGAACCGCGGCGGCGATCGTGACGCCAACCGCGCCCTGCACGTCATCGTCATCAGCCGCATGGCCCACTGCCCCACCACCAACGCCTACGTACAGCGCCGTACCGGGGAGGGGCTGTCCAAGAAAGAGATCATCCGCTGCCTGAAACGCTACGTCGCACGAGAGATCTACAAGGACCTCACCACCCCAGACGCCGCCTCAGCACGCGTAGATCAGGCCGCTTGACAGTCATAGGAGCATCGCGAGGCAAGGCTTGACCCTCCGTCGCCGGCCCGCTGTCGCTTCGCGATGGGTCGACGGCAGACGAGAGATCAGTACAGGGTACGAGCGTGCGGGCCGCACAGGCGGCTCTACGGCCGGTCCCGGCCGTACACCGCCCGCGCGCTCTCAACTTGGAAGATGGGACGCAGGACGATAGAGGACCACCGCAGCCAGCAGGATCAAGGCGGTACGGCCCAGGTCGCTGGAGGCGACTGCAGGACAGCTATGAGGCTCCGCCCCCTCCCTCGACGGTAGCCCTGCCGGGCCAGACGCCTGGAGATATAGCGCGCCCCGGGCGCACAACGCACCCTGTTCACCGAATGCTCGGCATCGTCCACCACTCCCTGACCACCGGCCAGCCCTACGACGAAGCAACCGCCTTCCCCACTGCCCTCCGCTGTGTAGATCGACCGACAGGAGGGGCCGGAGTGGAAACCTCACACTCCCGGCCCCGAAGCTGAGCGGGATTCGAACCCACATCTCCCCTTTGCGAGAAGGGCGCTCTATCCATTGAGCTATCAGACGAATAGTGAACCCGGGAAGTGGGTGACCTCATCTAAGGTGTTGCATTAGCGCTTCCTGCTCCGCCCATCTCCGTTCCCTGGCCGCCTCACGCTCCCTCATTTCCTGCAGGGCCGGGGAAAGGAACACGGCAAATGTTTCTTCAGTCAACTCCAACTCCGCCTCGCGCGCCTCGCGTGCCAACTCCGGCTCTAGTTGCAATTGAAGGTTCAACTGCGCCTCATAGTAGGGATCCCACCCCGGCTGCCATTCCCGCGGCTCTAGCGCCGTTCGAAGGGAGGGTTGTGCGGTGAACCGGCGGAGTGCGGTGAGTCGGGGGAGTAGCGTGGGCGTGGAAACCCTCGCTGGGGCGTGGGTGCGCGGCACAGTCGCCATGGACGGCGCCATGGGTGCCGGTGCCGGCGCCACCGGAACGACGTCGGCGGATGCGGCAGACGATATCGCAATTGATAGAAACGCCGTGGAAACAGCGACGGTGCCCAGACGTACGCAATTCATCATGGCCCACCTTTCCCGATTCCTCAGCTGACTGATCACTGCGTCGAGGGAAATACCCGGCCGGGCTTGCCGTACGATGCCGACACGCCCACGCATACCGTTTTTCTGCTGCAAGATGACCACAGATTGGGAAACATCCTTACTCTCAAATCGGGCGGGTCAGCGGGGCGTTGCTGATACAGCAGCGCATACAGCAACGCCGCCCAACACGATCGCACCCCACCGGCCCGCATCCACCGGCGCAACAGGGCGGCGAGCCATCAACGAGCGGCCTGCCCTTCCCTACGGATCAGGTGGTCATGTGTCGTATGAGCCATCCCATGGTTCGTAGAAGCCGATGTTGTTCGGGTAGAGCTCGGCGTGTTGCTGGCCCTCGAAGGTCTCGATGACGAGGCCGAACAGCACGTCGTCGAACTCATGGCGGAAGGGCCGGATGGCGATGTCGCTGTAGCGGAGGCCGGGGAGCGCGTCGAGCCACCGGTTCAGCCGGTCCTGGGGGGTGTCGACGGAGGCCCGGTGGTGGTCATCGGTTCCGGTGCGCTCGATGCGGGAGCCAACGTGGTGGCCGGCGGCGTCGAAGGTGTGCAGGACGGCGTACCAGCGCTTGTGTGAGAGCCAGTCGTCGGTATGGGTGTAGCCCTTGGGGAAGGCGGCGACGACAGAGCCAAGGAATTGGCCGCCGTCCCAATGGCCGATCGTGTCGGTGTGGTAGTCGGGTTCGTACCCGATAGGGATGATCTCCGGGACTGCCATGCAGAGGAAGATAGCCATTGGGTACGACAACGCCTCGACGGCAGGGCACATCCAGGGCACATGAGCGCGAAAAGCAGCGCGAAACGATGAGAAGCGGCGAACGTTGACTGCCCAGCTCAGCGCATGAGCTGGGCAGTCGCCGCAGGGCAGCAGTCAGGATGGATTGGATCTCGATGACCTGAGGGTCATCCTGGAACCAGAGCGAAACAGTAAGCGTTCCATGATTGACTAGATCGAAGAGCCGAGGGCGGCAAGTGAGCAACGCGCAGCACTCAAGCAGGCGAGCAAAACGGCGACGCGCCCGAGCGGCCAAGCAGGCGGCTAGGGAGAAAAGTGTGGTTTGCAGGCTTGGGCTCTACACGGTGGCCAGCGTTCTTATTCTCGGCGGCTTGATCTTTCTGGTGTTTCCGAGCGTGGGAGTGGCCGGTGCAGGTGGCATCGCATCGGCCGTAATCTTCGCTGCTTCAGCGGCTACGCCCACAAGCTGGGTAGTGTCACCTAATCCCCGTGCGCCCTATCGCGCCCTGGTCGTGGCCATCAGCGGTCTTCTGTGTCTAGCGTTCGTGCTGGCGTATGGAGTCTCGGAACAGATCGGGTGAGTGACCAACTGCGTGACAACGCCGACGAACGACACTGGACGCTGGCGGACGGCAGTGGACTGCCTCCGCAGGTAGAGGCCATGTAAGGCCAGTTCGAACACCTGTTGCCGTTGCCTGATAAGGAAGAGGTCCCAGGTTTCAAGTCCTGGTAGCCCCACCACGAAGTACCAGCTCAAAGGCCAGATCCCGAGGTTAGGGACCTGGCCTTTTATCGTTTGACCGTCGCGCTGTCCGTCATGAGGGGGCACCGACGCGTTCAAGTGAGTTTCTGGCGGCACCTTGATCGAACTGAAACTGCGTCGTGAGCGCAGAGGACAGGGTCAGGCCTCACGTCGCCCCGCGCGTGTGCAGTGACAAGCCAGGCGAGCAGAGCTTCGGCCCAGGGGAGGCCAAATCCGGGATCGGGCCCCGTTCGCCCAAGGGCAGGTGGGGCTCGATCAAGGACTACTCGTCATCAGCAAGGTCACCAACGCCACCACGAGATGATCTACCAGCGTCGACGGTCTCAGCGCAGGCGAGCATGCAACAGCATGATCTCAACCTGTACGCCCTAGTGGCCGATCTTGTCCAACTCGGCGAGTTCCTCGTCGGAGAGCGAGAGTCCCGCGCCGGCGACGTTCTCGCGCAGGTGCGCCACCGACGAGGTGCCGGGAATGAGCAGGATGTTTGGCGACCGCCGCAGCAGCCAGGCCAGCGCGACCGACATCGGCGTCGCATCCAGCCGGGTGGCCGCGGCAGAAAGCGCCGTGGACTGCAGCGGGGTGAAGCCGCCGAGCGGGAAGAAAGGCACGTAGGCGATGCCCTTGTCGGCGAGATCGTCGATCAGCTCGTCGTCCTGACGGTAGGCGAGGTTGTACATGTTCTGCACGCACACGATCGGCGCGATCGTCTGCGCCTCGGCGACCTGTTCCGCCGTCGCGTTACTCACTCCAAGGTGTCGGATCAGGCCCTGCTGCTGGAGTTCGACGAGGGTCTCGAAGGGCTCGGCGAGCGAACCGGGCTGGGGACCCTGAGCGTCGCCGAGCCGGAGATTGACCACGTCGAGCGAATCGAGGCCAAGGTCCTCAAGATTCTCGTGGATGGCGCGGCGCAGGTCCTCGGGCTGCCGGGCAGGGGGCCAGCCGCCCTGCTGATCGCGGACCGCGCCGACCTTGGTCACGATGTGCAGCGATTCGGGATAGGGGTGCAGCGCTTCACGGATCAGCTGGTTGGTGACGCGTGGTCCGTATGCACCGGCGGTGTCGATATGGGTAATCCCGAGGGCGGCGGCCTCGCGCAGGACGGCGAGCGCGCCGTCGTGGTTGGCAGGCGGGCCCATGACCCCGGGGCCGGCGAGCTGCATGGCGCCGTAGCCGAAACGGGTGACGGTCAGATCACCCAGGGTCCAGGTGCCGCCGGGCAGTGACGCGGAGGGTGTGTTCATGCCTGTGTCTCTCCTGCTGAGCTGGATACTACAGAGGGTTACTTGTCACTTGGTTCGCCGTTCTTTAACGGCACCCCTTGTTTGCGGGGGTCACCAGCGCGATCTTCGTTTCGCTCGTGCCGTCGATGTTCGCTCGCGGACAAGCGGTGCCGCCAACACCGATACGGTGGCCTGTCATACTCAGTAGGTATCACCGAGGTACGGTGTGGCCATGGACACCTTGGAGACCCGCGAGCTGAGGTATTTCATGGCCGTCGCCGAGGAACTGCACTTCGGCCGCGCCGCCGAGCGCCTCGGCATGGCCCAGCCACCGCTGTCCCGGGCAATCCAGCAGCTCGAACGACGCCTCGGGGTCTCCCTGCTGAAACGCAACCGCCGCGGCGTATCCCTGACCGGCGCCGGAGAGGTACTGCTACACGAGGGCCGCGCAGCCCTCGACGCGACCACCGCCGCCGCCCGCCGCACCCGTCGCGCCGGTGGCACCGACAGTCCGGGCGGCCCCCGCAACCGCCTGGTGCTGGCAGTGAAGGCCGGCGCGTCTCACGAGCTGCTGCACAAGCTCCTCCACGCCTACGCGGCCGAGCCCGACGCCGCCGAGATCGAGGTGCTGCCGAGCGGCACGTGTGAGCAGGAAGGCATGCTGCGCGATGGCCGCGCTGATGTGGCGCTCATGCACGCGCCGTTCAACTCCCTCGCTGGGTTCGACAGCGAGGAACTGATGACCGAGGGGCAAATCGCCGTTCTGCCCGCCGGGCACCCCCTCGCCGCGCACAAGACTTTGTCCCTGGCCGATGTCAGTGACATCCCCGATCTTCCGCTCGCCCGCTGGTCCCGCCACGGCACGTACCCACCCGGCCCGGGTCCCGAGATCCACGACCAGACGCAGCTGGCCCAGCTAATCGCCCTCGGACGCACCGTGGCCGTCTTCCCCGACTCCGCCCGCGCATGGCTATGGGCCGAGCACACCGCCGTCCCCCTGGCCGACGCACCCCCCGTCGTCACCCACATCGCCTGGCCCGCGCACAGCCGCTCCCTCGCCCTCGCCGGGCTGATCCGCACGGCCACACGGCTATGACCCTCTCGTGCCTTCCATCGCCGTCGTCACCCTGATGACACACCGCCGCCATGCCCTTGCGGGTCCGCAGGCCTAACGCGGCAACACCCCCGACAGCCGAAGGCCCTGCGATCTCGATGGGGTGAAGGAGCTTCACGCACCGTTCGGCCGACTTTCGCGTCAGGCGTTGCGGTCCGCGTCACGGGGCGTTCCTAGCCTGAGCTGGTCGCAGACACCCCCCTGTGGAGGACAGCCATGCCGTCCCGCCGGATCACCGCTCTCGCCACCGCCTTCACGCTGTCCGCGGCCTCCCTGGGCCTGTGGGCCGCCGGAGGCTGCGCCCAGACGGCCACGTTGCCGACGCCGGACCACACAGTGGTCGTGGTCTTCGAAAACCACGCCTACTCCCAAGTCATCGGCAGCTCCAGCGCCCCCTACATCAACTCCCTGAAGAGCGGCGGAGCCAACCTGACCGCCTTCTACGCCGAGACCCACCCCAGCCAGCCCAACTACTTCGCCATGTTCTCCGGGTCGACGCAGGGCGTCACCGACGACTCCTGCTACACCCCCGGCTTCAGCTCCGCGCCCAACCTGGCCTCGGAGCTGATCGCCGCGGGCAAGAGCTGGGCCAGCTACAACGAGACGCTGCCCAGCCAGGGCTCGACCACATGCAGCAGCGGCAAGTACGCCCGCAAGCACAACCCCTGGTTCGGGTTCTCCAACGTGCCGACGTCCACCGCGTACACCTTCGCCCAGTTCCCCACCGACTTCACCAAGCTGCCGAAGGTGTCGTTCGTCATCCCGAACCTGTGTAGCGACATGCACGACTGCTCGGTGTCCACCGGTGACACCTGGCTGAACAACAACCTCGGCGCGTACGCGACCTGGGCCAAAACCCACAACAGCCTTCTCGTGGTCACCTTCGACGAGGACAACCGGCTGAGCGGCAACCGCATCGCCACCGTGCTGTACGGCCAGCCGGTGCTGGCGGGGTCGTCCTCCGGCACCACCTACAACCACTACAACCTGCTGCGCACCATCGAGGACATGTACGGCACCGGCCACGCGGGCAACGCGGCGTCGGCGTCGGCCATCTCCGGCATCTGGAACTGACCGCGTGTACCTCGCGGACAGTCGCGACGCGCCCGCCGTCGTCCCGCACCCGGGACGGCGGTGGGCCGCGGTTCCGGGAACCGTGCCGGCCCTGGGCGCGGTGAGCCTGATCACGGACGTGTCGGCGGAGATGATCACTCCGTCTGGCTTGCTTGTGATCAAAAGTGGGTGGTCACCATCCAAGGCCTCGCCTGATCGCAGTCTCGACGGGAGAGAAGGCCCCGTCTACACGGTCGAGCTGGAGCGGCTTGGCCGGGCTGAGTTTCGGCTGGCCCAGGAAACGGGGCTCTTTTCCGAGGTTCGGCTGGCCGGCGTGCACCAGAAACGGGTGACACAGGTAGACGTCACCCGCCCTGCCCGTGGCGTGGACGACCGGACGATGCTTGCTGGCGCCCTCCGCACGCCGGGCCAACTCCCTGGCGCCCAAGCCGTCCTCGCCCTCAGGTTCCAGGACCCGCGCCACGTCCAGGTGAGAACCCACGCGCAGGCGAGTCGGCGCGTCATCCTCCCCCACGTCCGAGAACAGGAAGAACATCAGCAGTACGCGGTCCCTGGACTCGACGTTCGCACGCCAGGTCATGTAGTCGCCCGGATCGGAGTCGTGGCCGGGGAAGCTCACATCGACGTGCCACCCGTCGACGACGGCCGGTTCCCCGCCGGGAAAGCGGATCACAAAGCCTCCCAGGCTCGTGCGCGGCAGCCACCGCCCCATTCCCACGAGGTCGTCGAATGCGGCGTAGAGACGCGGCGTGTTGACGGCGGCCTCGAACGGCTCCCCCGCGTAATCCGGGCGTGCCGCCACCGGCCGCGGCCATGTGGCTGGATCGTCGGGATCGGCATTCAGGTCCCGCCAGATGATCTCGCGGCACTCGTCCGCGATCTCTCTGGGGAACGCGCCCTGGATTCGGACGAAGCCGTCCGCAACGAACATCCTCAGCTGCGCGTCACTAAGCATGATCACAGCATGCTTAGCGAAGTGTCGTCCCGCCAAAGCATTATCCGGAGTTCCGGCCTCAGCCGCGGTCCCTCTAGCGTTTCCGGCCACCCCTCTACTACTGGATCTTCGAAGAGCCGCACTACGCCAAGGAAGGCGTCCTGTACCCCCTCGGACCGCCTGACAGCCCCTTCAGCCGGCCCGGCCGGTCCGGTTGAGTGCGGTGGCGCGGTTCAGCTCTGCTCTTGGTTCAAGGTCTTCTCAAGGGTTTGTAGCGCCGCGACACACTGTGCCTGGGCCGGATTGCCGGCGCGCAGCGCGGTTAGCGCCCCGTCGATCGCGTTGTCCAAGGCGTGCCAGTCCTGGGGGGAGCGGGGCTTGAGGCCTGCCTCTGCGGCGTCCCAGGTCACCTCGAGGTCTTTGATCCGCGTTTTCGCGCCGGCGAGGTCGCCCTTGGCGGTCAGCGCGTTGACGTCGTCGATGATGACCGCGAAGGAGGACAGATCCCCAAGCTTGGCTGACACCACCTGCCGTGCCTTTGTAGCCCCCGCCGCTGTCGAATCCCCTGCTGCCGCGCCAGGGGAGTCAGCGGATCCGGTCGCCGCCACGATTGAGCCGGGAGCCTGGCCGGCGGCTCCGACCGACAGCCAGCTGCCGATCCCGACGACGGCGGCGATGCCGACGGCAGCCCACACCAGGTCCGATGGCCGGCCCAGGCTCGCCCGGCCTGACTTGCCCCCGGTATCCGCCGAGTGCGCGCCCGCGCGGCGGGCCCTGGTTGTGACCACCTGCTCGCGCCCGACAAGCACGACGATGACGGCGAAGAACAACACGCTGGTCCGGGTGGCGCCGAGACCCAAACCACCGAGCGAGTGGTCCTGGGTGAGCAGATCACCGACCGCGGCGCCCAGCGGGCGAGTCAGGATGTAGGCGGCCCAGAACGCGGCCACCTGCCAGGCCTCGATCCGCCACAGCACCAGCGTGACGAGGAAGGCGCCGCCGAAGATCAGTGCACCGTTGCGGAACCCGAGACTCAACGCCTCGGTGGACAGATCGCCGGCCGCGGTGCCCAGCGCGAAGGTGGTCAGAATGGCGCCCCAGTAGAACGCCTCCCGCCGGGGCGTGTTGATCGCCGTGATCGACAGAGTCATCTCCTGCCGGTGCCAGACGGTGAAAACCACGGCGAGGAGCACCGCGAACAGCGCCGTGCTGACGTACAGACTGACCCCGAGGGTGTCGGTGAGGAAGTCGGTGATCTGCGTCCCCGAGATACTCACCAGTACCACGGACAGCCAATAGATCCACGGGGTGTAGCGGCGGGTGGAGGCCTGCAGCACCAGGGCCGCTGCCAGGACGACGAACACCAAACCATCGGTCACTGCCGGGCCGAGCCCGACATTGACTGACAGGTAGTCCGCGAACGTCTCCCCGACCGTCGTCGAAAGGATCTTGATGACCCAGAAGGTCGCGGTGACCAGGGGCACCTTGTTCGCCATTTGTCGCAGTCGAGGGGGAGCAGAGGTGGCTACCATGCGCACGCTCCAGACAGGAAAAGGGACGCCGTCATCGGCGAGGGAGTGAGTGGAAGCCGCCTCGTGTTTCTCCGGTGAGCAACTCAATCCGCTTCGCGTCAGGGCGGAGGAAGGTAGCTGAACGACGAGGCCGGCCGCGGTTCCGGTTTTCTTCACGATCGAGTGCCGTGGCGCCTGGCACGGGTGCTGAGCGAGTTGGTCAAGGTGCCCACTCTGACGATGCCCGCCAGGACGCCCAGCGCCAGAAAACACAGTGCCAGAAAGCACAGTGCCAGACATTGGCGTAAACGCATGAGGCAACGGTAGGAGGGCGATGGTTAACGCCCGCTTAGCGCGAGATAAGCCGCGTTCTTACCCCAAGGGTGCCGTTCGGACTGGCGCCAGCAGTCGTCGGCGGTTGAGAAGGGCCACTCCCAGGGCGCACCCGCATCCCAGCGCCACGAAGGCCGTCCACGGCAGCCATCTGTACGGGGATTCCCACATCAGACCGGTGAGCAGGTTGCCCGCGGCGGTCGCGACGCCGGACACGGTCGAATAGAGGCCGTAGTGTGTCGCGACGAGACGCCCGCGCGACAGCCGTACGATGACGTCCATCTCGAACGGGCAGATCAGCATCGTTCCCACGGCCAGCAGTGCCGCGCCGGCCAGCATCGGCAGCATCGCGAGATGTTCGGCCACCTCCTCGTTGAGGACGGAGGGCACGACGGGCTGCGGAAACGCGACCAGAGGCACGAACGCCAGCGCCATCACCACGAGACCGGCCGCCAGGCAGCGCGGCGGTGACCACCGCTTCGCCGCCCACGCACCTACCCGTCCCTGCAACGCGATCGCCAGCACCGCCGACAGCGCGAACAGTTCGCCCATCCCGAAGTTCTGTTCGGGCCCGAGCGTGCGGCCCATGACCAGCGGCACCGTGACGTAGATCTGGAACGGCAGCAGGTACGACCCGGCCATGGCGAGGGAGAAGACGAGGAAGTAGCGATCCCGCAGGACCCTTCGCCATCCGGCGCGGTCCTCCCTGGGGGCCGTGGCGGCGACGGCGGGAAGCGCGACCGCCTGGACCATGGCGAGAACGGCGAACACCGCGGCGGCGACGAGCGCGACGAGGCGGAAGTCCAGCGCGGCCAGCACCAGCCCGGCCAGCGGGCCGAGCAGCAGCCCGGCCTGCCCGGCCACGTTGAAACGGCCGAACAGGATGGTCCTGCGGTCACCGGCGACGGTCGCCAGCATGGTGCGTATCCCCGGGTCGAACAGCGCGCCCGCGAAACCGGTCGCCGCCGAGGCCAGCAGCAGCGCCGGCACCCTGTCGGCGAACGCGAGCAGTCCGAACCCCGCGGACCTCAGCGCGCACCCGGTCACGACGGCGGCTCGGCACCCGAACCGGTCGGCCAGATGCCCGCCGACCAGCGCCAGGCCGCGCTGACTCGCGTTGCGGATCCCGAGGATCAGTCCCACCGCCGACGCGGTAAGGCCGAGGCCGTGCGTGAGGTGCCCCGCGAGGTACGGCATCAGCAGGGTGAAGCCGAACTTGATGGAGAACTGGCTGGTCAGCAGGAGCCGGACGAGATTGCTATCACGCATAGTGACGAGTAGGTTACTCATTGCTTGGTTAGCGTCCCGCTTACCTTCGGGGGGCCACCATGGGCGGATGAGGTCGTTGCGCAGCCGTCTGCTCACCACGATCACGGGGGTGGCCGTGCTGGCCGTCTCCCTGTTCGCGGTGCCGCTGGCCGTGGCCGTCGCCCGGCTCTACCACGACGGAGCGATCGAGTCACTGGAAATGGAGGCGACGTGGGTGGCCTCCACCTTCTCCAACGCCACCCCGGTTTCGCTCCCCACCGGTCTTCCCCGCGATATGACCGTCGGCGTCTACACGACAGACGGGCGGCGGATCCTCGGCTCGGGCCCTGCCCGGTCGCCGCTCAGAGAGGGTGTGGAGGGTGGCGTCCTCATCGCCACCGAGCCCATCCCGTCCGACGAGACGCCGGGGGTCGTCAGGGTCGCCACCTCGTACGACACGGTGGTCGGCAAGACGCACATCGCGTGGCTCATCATGGCCGGGCTCGCCGTACTCGTGATCGGGTTGGCCGCCGCGTTCGCACGGCGTCAGTCGGCGAGGCTCGCCGCACCGCTGGAGGATCTGACACGCTCCGCGCAGGCCCTCGGCGACGGGGACTTCACGATCCGGGCGTCGCGATCCAATGTGCGGGAGGCCGACCAGGCCGGGCTCGCGCTGGAAGCCACCGCCCGCAGGCTCGGTGAGGTGCTCGATCGTGAGCGCGCCTTCAGCGCCAATGTCTCCCACCAGCTCCGCACTCAGCTCACCGGGATGATGCTCGGGTTGGAGGCGGCCCTGGCCCGGCCGGACGCCGCCCTCGCCGACGCCGTCCACACCGCGCTCGGGCGAGGCGAGCGGCTGCAGACCGTGATCGACGACCTCGTACGGCTCACTCGTGACAATCGGACCGGGTCGGCGCCGCTCGACGTACCCGCCGTGCTCGACGAAGTCAGGGAGTGCTGGCAGGGCGCGCTCGCCGCCCAGGGGCGTCGGCTGACGGTCAGCGTGCCGGATGACCTGCCCCCCGTCGCCGCCTCCGCCGCGGCGGTACGGCAGATCCTGCGCGTGCTGCTCGACAACGCCTTGGTCCATGGTGAGGGTGAGGTCACCGTCGAGGCGGCGGACCTCGCCGACGGCATCGCGATCGAGGTCGCCGACCGCGGACCGGGAGTCCCCGAGGGTCTGGACGTGTTCGCGCGGCGGGCGGCCGACGGGCACGGCATCGGCTTGGCGCTGGCCCGCTCGCTGGCCGAGGCCGAGGCGGGCCGCCTGGTCCTGCGCAGGACCGTTCCGCCGGTCTTCAGCCTTCTGCTGTCTCCGGCAGCTCGTAACGGTAGCCCCGTCCCCGTACCGTAGCGATCCGCTGCGGATCCTCGCCGTGATCGATGAGTTTGCGGCGGAGCGCGAACACGTGCACGTCGAGTGTCTTGGTCGGCCCGAACCAGTTGACGTCCCACACCTCGTCCATCAACTCCTCGCGGGAGACGACCTCACCGGCGCGGGATGCCAGCGCCGTCAGCAGGTCGAACTCCTTGGGCCGCAGCGCCACCTCGTCGCCCGCGACGTACGCCCTGCGAGCCGGCAGGTCGAGGCTGAGCCGCCCCACCTTCAAGGTCTGATCGTCGTCCCGGGGCGCCGCCTGGCGACGCAAGTGGGCTCGAATCCTGGCCAGCAGCTCGGTCAGCCGGAACGGCTTGGTCAGATAGTCGTCCGCCCCCGCGTCGAGCGCCACGACCACCTCGAACTCCGCGGTGCGTGCCGTCAGCACCACGATCACCGCCTGCGGCAGAACCGTCCGCAACCGGCGGCACACGGTGACACCGTCATCGTCCGGCAGCCCCAGGTCCAGGAGCACCAGATCGGGCATGACCGCCCTGCCCAGATCGAGCGCCTTCGCCCCCGTGGCCGCGAGGTCGGTCCGGTATCCCGCGACGGTCAGCGCCGCCTCCAGCTCCGGCCCGATCACCGGATCGTCCTCCACCACAAGCACCCGTGCCATGCACCCAGCCTTACACCAACACTCTGATGGGAGAGGCTGTCAGACGCCGATGAGCTCCAACAGCAGGTGTAGGTCGTGGGTGGCTTCGGCGATGGAGCAGGTGGCGACGGCGAGGACCGCGCCTGCGGCGATGGCCATTTCGGGACGGTGGCGCAGGGGCGGTGAGAGCAGGGCGGCGACCCGGCGGGGCACCGGCCCGGCGTCCCGCGGCAGGCCGCGATGGCCGAGGATGCCCAGGGCGTGGCCCGGAAGACGGTTCCCGGCGGTGCGGGGGGCGGCCAGGGCGGCTTTGCCGACAGTGCGGGCGACCCGGGCGCGGTCGCCGGTCGCGGCGGCGGCGCGTTCGTCGGCCCAGCGTTCGATGGTGTAGGTGACGGCGGCGGCGAGCGGGCGCAGAAGAGGGTTTACCGCGGCGCCCAGCCCTGCGAGCGCGACGAAGAGGTAGTGATGCGCTGCCAGGTGGGCTCGTTCGTGGGCGAGCAGGACGTCGTGCTCGCCGTCGTCCAGCAGGCGCAGCATGCCGGTGGACACCACGATGCGTCCAGGCAGTCCCGGCACCGCGAAAGCGTCGGGGGTCTCGTCCTCGATGACGACCAGGTCGTCGTGGGCGGGCATACAGGCGGCCTGCTGGGCCGCGGCGGCCAGTGAGCGAGCGCGGGTCCACAGCATGCGGCCGGCGGCGAGTACGGCACCGCCGAGCAGAAGGCCTGCGACCACGGCGACCGACAAATGGGTGGGGTCGTCCCGCTGGACGGTGTTGACGGACCAGTGCCCGAGGTCGGCGAGCAGGGGGATGCGGATCAGTCCGGTGATGGCCAGGAGGCCCAGCGACAGCGTGCTCGCCGCGCCCAGCACCAGTGCCGAGACGGTGAGCAGCCAGGTGGCCACGCGAGGTTCGCACCGTTCCGACAGGACTCGCGCACCGAGCGGAGCGAGCAGCGACAACAGCAGCGGAAGGTAGACGGCGATGCGCATCCGAATCCTCTACTGCCCGTAGTGCGGGTCGGGCCCAAGCAGCCGGCGCAGGAGATCCGCGTCGGAAGGGGACAGCCCGTCGGCGAAGCGGGCGAGCACGGCCTGACGGTCGGGCCGTTCCTCAAGAACGCTGCGCATGCGGCGGGCGGCGAACCCGTCTTCGTCGGTGACGGGGGCGTAGGCGTAGGCCCGGCCGCGCGGGTGCCGGACGAGCAGCTGCTTGGCGTACAACCGGGTGAGGATGGTCACCACGGTGCTGTAGGTCGGCTCGCCGCCGAGACGCTCGGCGACCTCTCCAGGGGTCAGCGCTGTGTCCGCTCGCAGCAGGACGTCGAGGATCTCGGCCTCCCGCTCGCCGTTGGCGCGCTTGTGGCCCCGCCCGGGTGGAGTGGCGCTCATGGGTTGTCGTTCCCCTTGCCCATCTTCTACAGTCGTGTAGAACTTCTACGGCGGTGTAAAAGCTGCCGTGTTCCGAGTGTGCCACGCGCCCTGAGCCGACGGACAGGGGCAGGCCGGGAAAGGACCGCTGGGTGTCGACGGGATTCAATCCGCTGGATGCCACCTCGCTGCTGACGGCATTCGGCGCCGCGGGTGTGTTCGTGGTGCTGTTCGCCGAGACCGGCCTGCTGATCGGGTTTTTCCTGCCCGGAGACTCGCTGCTGTTCACCGCGGGTTTGCTGTGCGCCACCACGGTCGGCGGCGTCCGCCTTTCCCTGCCCGCGGTGCTGGTCGCTGCCGCATCCGGGGCGCTGCTCGGCGCGCAGACCGGCTACGTGATCGGCCGCCGGGTGGGCCCGGCTCTGCTGGGCCGTACCCGGAACTCGCACCTGTTGCGCGGCGCGGCACGAGCCGAGGACCTGCTCGCCCGCTACGGGCACGGTAAGGCCGTTTTCCTGGCCCGGTTCATCCCACTGGTGCGAACCGTGCTCAACCCGCTCGCCGGAGTGGTCCGGATGCCGGCGCGCACCTTCGCGCTGTGGCAAGTCGCCGGCGGGCTGATCTGGACCGTCGGCCTGGTGCTCGCCGGATACGCGTTGGGGGCCAGCGTCCCCAACGTCGACCGCTACCTGTTGCCCCTGATCGGCGTGATCGTCGCCGTCTCGCTGCTGCCGCTGGCTCTGGAGGCGCTGCGGGCCCGCGGACGTGCGGATACAAAGGCGGAGCCCACCCGGGAGTCCGCCCCGTGACGATGCGGTTGCGCTGCCCGACCCCAGCGCCTCCCTGGAGAGAGAGTCAGACTGCCGATGAGTGATATCAGTGTCCTGCAAGCCGTGATGCTCGGTGTGGTCGAAGGGGTGACGGAGTTCCTGCCGGTCTCCTCCACCGGCCACCTGAAGATCGCCGAGGGCCTGATGGGCGTCCCCGTGAGCGACGCCGCGGTGGTCGCCTTCACCGCGGTGATCCAGGTCGGGGCGATCGCCGCCGCGCTGGTCTACTTCTTCCCTGACATCGTCCGTATCGTCTCCGCCTGGTTTCGCGGCCTGTTCCGGCCCGCGGAGCGGCAGAACCACGACTACGCCTTCGCCTGGTGGGTCGTCTACGCCACGATCCCGATCGTGGTCGTGGGGCTTGCCGCCAAGCCGCTCATCGAGGGCTCGCTCGCCTCGCTGTGGGTGGTGGCCGGCTCGCTGCTGGCCGGCAGCGCGGTGATGTGGTTCGCCGACCGGATGGGCCGCCACAAGCGCGGCGAGGCCGACATCGGTCTGAAGGACGCCATGCTGGTGGGCTCCTCGCAGATTCTCGCCCTGCTGTTCCCCGGCTTCTCCCGCTCCGGGGCGACGATGTCCACCGCCCTTCTCCTGGACCTGGACCGGGTCGCGGCCACCCGGCTGTCGTTCCTGCTCGGCATCCCCGCTCTGACGGGGGCCGGCCTGTACGAGCTCAAGGACGCCGTCGGCGCGGGAGTCGGCATCGCACCGCTCGTGGTGGGCACTGCGGTGTCCTTCGTCGTCGCCTACGCCTCCATCGCCTGGCTGCTTCGGTACGTCGCCCGGCACTCGTTCAACGCCTTCGTGATCTACCGGATCGTCGTCGGGGTGCTGCTGTTCGCGCTGCTGGGCGCCGGAGTGATCAACGCATGACCACCCGGGTCGCCGCCCGGCCGTGTAAGGGGGCGCAGGGCCGGGTGTGCAGGCGGATCCCGTGGCTGGCCCTGGTGGCCGCCTGCTACGTGGCGGCCCAGCTGGCTCTCGCCGCGCCTCACCTCGGGCTCGGCTGGGACGAGACGGTGTACCTGTCCCAGGTCGACCCGCGCAATCCGGCTGCCTACTTCAGCGCGCCGCGTTCGCGGGGCATCAGCTTCCTGGCGGCCCCCGTGCTGGCCGTCACCGGCTCCACCCCCGTGCTCAGGACCGTGCTGGCGCTGCTGTCGGCCGCCGCGCTCTATGCCGCGTACCGCGTCTGGCGCCCGCTGCTCGGGCCCGCCCGGACCGCGCTTGCCGCCCTGCTGTTCGCAGGCCTGTGGGCCACCATGCTGTACGGGCCTCAGGCCATGCCCAACCTGTGGGTGGCACTGTCAGCGGTGGCGGCGGTCGGCTGGTTCCTGCGCGCCCACCGGCCCGGCGCGTCCAGGGGGGTGCTCCTCGGCCTGGGCGGCGCCGTCGCGGCAGCCACACTTTTCCGCTTCTCCGACGGCGTCTGGCTCGCGGCGCCGCTGCTGGCCGCCTGCGGCATTGTGCCCGCCTGGCGGCGCCCGGCCCTCGCCCTCGCCATCGCGGGCGGGCTCGCGGTGGGCGGCGCCCAGTGGATCGCCGAGGCGTACGTGCGATGGGGCGGCATCGGCGCCCGCCTGCACGCCTCCAGCGCCACCGAAGGCGGCATGGGCCTGCACTGGGCCGGCGGAGACGCCTGGCGCAGCCTGAACGGACCCCTGCTGTGCCGCCCCTGCACCGTCCCGCTGACCCACCCGGAACTCACGCTGTGGTGGCTGGCCCTTCCCGTGCTCGCGCTGACGGCATGCGTGGTGGCCCTGTGCGCCGGGCGGGCGGCCGAGACCGTGCTGCCCGCCAGTTGCGCCGCCGCGCTGAGCGTCCCCTACCTCGTCCTCATCGGCTACTCCGCACCGCGCTTCTTGCTGCCCGTCTACGCCCTGCTGGCCCTGCCCGTCGCCACCCTGGCTGGCCGTACGGTGCGAGCCGTCCGCCCGGTCCCCGCGCGTGCCGCCGTCGCCGGCGTTCTTGCCGCGCTGCTCGTCGTGCACCTGACGGTGCAGTACACGGTCCTCCAGGAGAGGCACGCCGACGCACGAGCCACCACCGACCGCTACCGGGCAGTCGCCGACGACCTTCGCCGCCTCGGCCTGCACCCGCCCTGCCTGGTCACCGGCAGCCACTCCCAGCCGATCGGCTACTACGCCGGCTGCGCCTCCGCCGACGTCAGCGGCAATAATCGCAACACCACCGAAGCAGCCCTGCTGCGCCGCGCCGCAACCGAACCCACGGCAGCCCTCGCCAAAACACGCTCCGGACCTCCCGGCTACGCCCAGGCCTGGACCGCCCACCGGCTCCGGGGCACCGGCTACACCGCCTACCTGCCTTAACCCCCGCCGGCGCCCAGCCGGACCAGCGCCCGGCCCCTGAACACGTGCCAAGGCGCGGTTCACGCCGTATTCGCGGCCATGCGCGCGCCTCGCCGAGCGCCGCGACTGGGAACGTGCGGTCCTCACGGGCATGGGGCGTCAAGGGCTTGTCAAGCGAGTTCTTCGATGAAGGCCGCGAGCTGGGCCGTCTGACCTAACTCATGCCCCAGTGCGCGGAGGGCCGCTACCCGCGAGCACCTCGCCGACTACCTCGCTCAGACGCACTGGCCACTGATCCTGGACCTGTGGTCACTCACCATGCGCTTGACGTGTGGCCTGCGCGGTGACGCGTTCAATGGCCTGGACGGCGACATCGGGCTGGTCGACGTAGATGTAGTGGCCGCTGTCCGTGGCCGTGCTCAGCTTGCTGCCGCTGGACAGCGCGAGCCACTTGCGCTGGCCCGCGGCCCACGCCTGCTCCAGGCGCGGCCCGTACTTGGGGACGGCCGCGAGGTACTGCTTCCCGTGCTGGATCACCTCCACCGGGATGTTCCCGGCGGAATGGACCTTGCCGTCCGTGATGACGAGCTTCTCCGGATTCTCGCCCTTGAATATCGCGAGGTTCTGTGCGCGCAACTCGGCCGCCGGGCCGGTGGCGGACTCGGGGATCGCCTTCTTGATGTCGTCCACCATGGTGGATGGGGTGGCGTCCATCAGGACCAGCCCCTTGACCCTGTCCTGGTGGTCGGGGGCGTACCTGGCGGCGATCAGGCCGCCCAGCGAGTGCCCGGCCAGGACGACCGGGCTGTCACCGGCGACTCGGTCGAGCACCCCGGTCAGGATCTTCCCGGTGCTGGAGAAGCTCTGCGGGCCGTCCGGCTGGTCGCTCGCGCCCGCGCCGAGCCGGTCGTAGGAACAGACCCGGTTCTGCTTGCTCAGCGTCTTCTGGATGGCGGCCAGCTTGTCCAGCCCATCGCCTCCCCCGTGCATCAGGATGACGACCGGCCTGCCCTTCTCCGGGTCGCCCGAACAGGACACGTTCACCGACCGGCCCGCGACGTCGATCTTCTCGGTCCCGGAGATCGGGGCGGCATCGGCTGTCCGCGTGGCGGGGGCGAAAGGGTCCCAGTTCTCCAACGAGTCGCCATCGCAGCCGGCGACCCCCGCGCCGAGCACCGTGCAGCACAGCGCGGCCACAACGGGTGTCTTGATCTTGCGGAGCATGAGGTCCTCCAGTGAGGGAGTCGACGCCGGGGTGATGCGCACGGCGGTGTAGTGGGAAAAGCGAACGGAGCGCCGTGGCTGCGTCGTAACGCTACGGATCGGTCGGTCCGGGATCGTCCCCGTACGGTGGACATTTGTCGGTAGCTCGTGCGGGGGACAAGTGCGGTCTGCCGGGGAGGGCCGCGATCGCCGCGCTCTGTCGTGCGGTGCGGACGCCAGGAGCAGGGCCAGGCGTGCCGGTAGTGGCGGCTGGCCTCCGGTGTGCAGGCGCACTCACGCCCTCGCCCGCTCAAGCCCCAAGAAGTCGGGTCGAATCGTCACGAATGTGACTGGTCTAGCGAATGCGAGCAAGGATGGCTCACATATCAGCAAGCCATTGAGCATGCCGTCGCGCAGAACAAGTTAGGCAAAGGACCCTTCGGCAGCCCGAACGGCTGACCAATGTCGGAGGCTTACAGCGGGCAAGCGGTGCAGCCGGACGGCGGCACCGCCCGCTCTTGCCCTAGCGATCCTCATGTTGCCGGATGAGACTCTCCTCCCGCGGTGGGCGTGGTCGGGTGGACTGCCGCTGTCGTCGGCGCGTCTGCTTCTGCGGGGCCAGGTCCTGCTTCGACGGTTCCGGACGTTCGATGCGGGTGGGGTTGCCGCGTACGAGGGCGTCGTGGATGCGCCAGTGGGCGGTGATGGCGGCGCGCTCTGCCGCCTCGTCGCCGTGCTCGATGGTTCGGCGCAGCAGCCGCATGGCGATGCGGCGGTTGAGGCTGAACTGCCGCTCGGTGTCGACCACGACGACGATCCCCGTGGGCCGGTGGGTCGCCCGTACCGCCGTGCTGGCCTTGTTGCGATGTTGACCACCGGGGCCGCCGGTGCGGCAGGCGACGATGTCGACGTCTGCTTCCGCGAACGTCGTGCGCGGGGTGTCGACCTGGCACGGTTGGGCGATGACGTACCAGTTCTTCCGGCCGGTGTTGGCCCGGTATGGGCTGGGGGCCTGCCAGCACAGCGTTCCGGTCCACGAGGCGGCGAATGCCTCGGCGCCGCCTCCTGCGATCTGGATGAGGACGGATCGGTAGGTGCCGGCCCGGTCTCCGGGGACAGTTTGGACCCGATGGGTCTCCAGATTCCGCCGGGTGGCGTCGGCTTCAAGGCGGTGCAGCAGCTGGGCCAGCGCCCAGGCACACTCCTGCGGGCCACGCCCGGCCGACAGGAGCAGGTGAACGCTCACGGCCGGCCTCGCTTGCGGCGGTGGTCCCGGTGGTCCGTTTGGGGTGTGGACCCGAGGTCGGGCGTCTTGTAGGTGACCAGAGGGATGGTGGTGGCCACGGGCGTGGCCAGGTCATGGTCGACGAGGTCGGCGATGACTTGCTCGATGCGCTTGTAGGCCGTTGGTGCCTCCTCGAAGAGGAGTTGGCGGTCGCCGCACACCACCAGCGACCCCATCGGTGTGCGGCGCAGTTCTTCGACCGTGTGCTTGGCCCGGCCCCGGCGCAGGGCGTCCGCACGGGACATCTTGCGGCCCGCGCCGTGCGCCACGGAGTGGTTGGCGTCCGGCCCGGCGTGGCCGGCCACCAGGTAGGAAGGGGTGCCTCGCGTACCGGCGATGAGCACGTCGCGGCCGTCGCCCGGCGCCGCCCCCTTGCGGTGCAGGTAGATCTCGTCGCGGACCTCGACCAGGTTGTGGCACTGGTCGAGGATCGGCTCGGTGGGCTCGGTCCCCAGCGCGTGGGCGACCCGGGCGGCCAGCAGCCGCCGGTTGAGTGATCCCCAGCGTACGGCGTCGTCGTGCATCGCCAGGTAGGCGCCGGGATCAGGGGCGGGACCCGCGCCGTGGACCGCGGTGTGGGCTCGCAGGATGCGTTCGCCCAGCCCTCGGGAACCGCTGTGGACGATGAGGACCAGGTCGCCGGCGGCGAGTCCGAGACGGCTCGCGTGGCCTGGCTCGAAGACGGTCCCGATGCGCGCCAGCTCGACGAAGTGGTTGCCCCGGCCGACCGTCCCGAGGCCCTCGACGTGACCGGCAGGAATATCGCCCTTTACAACGGCCCAGGCCGGGTCGTCGGCATCCTGCTCAGGATGCAGCGCGCGATCCAGATCGGGGAACCGAGCGGCGAGCTTCTCGGGTACGGCGCGCTTGAGCTTGACGGGGAACACGGCGATGCCGCAACCGATGTCGGAGCCCACCAGGAACGGGTACAGCCTGGTCGACGCCATGGCGGCGCCGATGGGGGCGCCCTTGCCGGGGTGCAGGTCCGGCATGGCGGCGACGTGCATCATGCCGTCGAGGGCGGCCACCTGGTGGCACTGAGCGACGGCATCGGACTCGATCCAACTGGTGGGGGAGGCGAAAACGGCGACGGTGGCCGACCCCGTGGCCGGGATGGACGGCGGCAGGAACTCCTGCCGGGAGTGTTGCTGAGACAAAGACGCTCTCTTTGCTGAACAGGTTATGGGCGGGCGGCATTACGGCGGGAGTCGGCGCCGTGGCATCTCGAAGTAGCGGGTTGCTGTCCGTCAGAGCATCATGGACACAACGTTTCCTGAGCCCGCCACGCGAGGCAAGCGATTTTCGGCCGTACGGGCTTGCACGCCTGCACGCACCCTCACTCAACGACGTGCGGGTGCGCTGCGGTCGACACGCTGAGGCCATGGCGGATGGGTGCACTCTCATTGAGTCCCGAGATATCAGGACAGGGCGAAAGTGTGCGGGCCGCACGGAAAATAGCTGTATGCCAAAATCATCGCCATGGAGTCGATGAACGCAAACGACGTCGCGGGCTGGTGCTACCTCACCCTCACATTGATCAACGCCGGCTTAGCGCAGGGAAAGGGCCGTTCGGGGTTCGCTTGGTGGCTGCTCTCCCTCTTTCTCGGACCGATTGCAACGTTCCTTATCGTGGTTCTGCCACGCCCCAGGCCCTCCGACGACAACTGATCGCATCTGCTCAGGCTCGGGGCAATTTGCATGGACCGCCGTACCGCAGTCGGTCGCTGATCTGCGGCCTATCCTGCGCGCTCTTCCTCGTACTTCCCGTCCTCATCGCCCCCACGAATAGCCCACACGATGACTGCGATGCCCAAGAGCCAGACGACCCCGACTCCGGCAACAGCACCGACTACCTGTACCGGGCCGATCTCTTGCCGACCGCCGCTCAAGTAGTCACCGAACAGCTGCCACAGGAGCCCCGCGACAAGAAAGAGACTCCAGGCCAGCACGTACTTGCGGGCCTTTCGACGCCACTTCCTGCGGAGTGCCATTTGAATCGCCGCTCCAATGCACGCCATGCCAGCCGAAGACGTACAGCAGCAAAGCACAGCAACAGGACCGCACACCCGCTCACGCCGAAATCCACCACCACACGCCCGAGCCGGCCGCGTTGTTCCCCACGTGGTGCGTTTGCAAGCAGGCGCTCATTACGAGCGAGATGCCCGCTTGTGTAGCGTGCAGTCCATCCCTCGGTCCGGCAAGCCGCCGGTGGAGCACCTGGTCTCCCCGTGTGGGGGGCGGAGATTGAACGCGGCGAGGCCAGAAACGGCTTTGCCTGGTGCTCGACGGCCAGGCGAGGAAACAGAGCGTCTCGGCGATCTCCGCAGGCTGGGCCACCCGGCCGAGCGGCCGAGCATGGGCGGGGTCATGTCCGCACGACGCACGCGAGGAGCGCCAGCTTGTCAGCGCTGTCGGTGCCGGGGTCCGGGTGGAGGACGACGAGCGTCTGACCTGTCGCGCCGCTGACGCCCAATCTCTCCCGGTTCAGCCAGAGGCCACCGACCTGGGGGTGGTCGATGTGCTTGGGTGTGCCTTCGCACGTGTTCACGTCGTGGCGGGCCCAGAGCCTGCTGAAGCGAGGGCTGGCGAGGGAGAGTTCGCCGACGAGTTCGATGAATCGGGGGTCGTCCGTGTCGGTGCCGACGGACTCGCGGAAGCCGGCGACCATGCCCTGCGCGGCGTCCTCCCAGTCCGGGTAGAGGGCCTGCTCGGCGGGGTTCAGGAACACGTCCCGCAGGCGGTTGCCCCCTGCCACGAGTCGCGGCGACAGAGCGGTCGCCAGCGCATTGGCGGCGAGGACGTCGAAGTAGCGGCCCTCCACGTACGCGGGGAGCGGGAGCGTGACGACGAGCTTGGCGACGCCAGGAGGGACGGTTTCCTTCCGGGGCCGCCGTCGCCGCCGGGGTTTTCCCGCCCCGAGGCCTAGCAGGTAGGCCGTCGCGTCGTCGTCGAGCAGCAACACGCGGGCGAGGGACTCGAGGACCTGCGCGGAGGGGTTGCGGTCGCGGCCCTGTTCCAGGCGCAGGTAGTAGTCGGCGCTGATGCCGGCGAGCATCGCGACCTCCTCCCGGCGCAGGCCCGGCACGCGCCGTACGCCCACGGAGGGGATGCCGGCCTGTTCAGGAGTGACGAGCTCCCGGCGGGCGCGTACGTAATCGCCCAGAAGGTTGGATTCGTCGCTCATGTCCCCACTGTAATTCGCGCACTTTCGTGCGTGCCTGGTCCTGTCACCCCCAGGATCGCGGGGGCTCTGGCTCTGTCAGCGGGTGAGCGGAAACCTCACTTCCGGGACGAACGCTGGCGAAATCGGCTGGTGGTCCCTTCCGCAAACAAGGAGCTACACCATGTCAACATTTTTGCTCGTACACGGGGCCTGGCACAGCGGGCAATGCTGGGAGCGGGTGGTCCCGCTGCTGGCATCGGCCGGGCATCGGGTGGTCGCGCCGTCGCTGACCGGCTACGGCGACAAGGCGCATCTGCTCGGCCCCGAGGTAGGGCTGGACACGCACGTCGACGACATCGTCGGGCTGATCACCGAGGAGGAGCTCACCGACGTGATCCTGGTGGGCCACAGCTACGCCGGGCTGGTCATCTCGTCCGCCGCCAACCGGATCCCGGACCGGATCGCCCATCTGGTCTATCTCGACGCGATGGTCCCGGAGGACGGCGAGAGCGCGGTCGATGTGCATCCCATGACCCAGGCCCTCATCGACCGCGCTGCGGAGTCCGAGGTCGGCTGGCGGATCCCGCCGATGCCCGAGTTGCCGCCGCCCCTGGGCCTGTTCGGCGTCACCGACCCGGCGGACGTGGCGTGGCTGCGGACGATGTTGTCGGATCAGCCGGTGCTCTGCTTGCGGCAACCGGTCCGGCTGGACAACCCAGCCGTGCACACGATTCCGCGGACGCACATTCACTGCGTCGCCGGCGTACCGGAGGGCATCACGCGGCGGCCCGTCCCGGCCATACAGCCCAACGGCAGCCCGGCACAGGTGTGGGAACTGGAGACGGGCCACGACTGCATGATCACTATGCCGGCCGAGCTCACCGAACTGCTGCTCAAGCTCGGCTGACCCGCCCGATCGGGCCGCGCGGGCCGGGGTAGAGGGCGCGGGAAAGCTCCCCGGTGCCGGTGCGCGGGGAGCTGTCGGAGGTGACGGCCTACCTGCTGGGACGTCCGAGCGCGGTCGCCGAGCCTTCACTGCCGGGCTGGCTCTGATCTCCGGTACGCGCCGCCGAGGCGGGAGTCCCCTGCCACGGCGGCGCGCCGGGCACATGCACGCCGATCAGCGACAGCGCCCGGGCCACGATGTGGTCCACCACGTCGTCCAGCGACTCCGGGGCGGAATAGAAGGCCGGCATCGGGGGCGCGATGATCGCGCCGATCTCGGTCGCGGTGACCATCGCCCGCAGGTGTCCCAGGTGCAGCGGTGTCTCGCGTACGCACAGCACGAGCCGGCGGCGTTCCTTGAGGGTCACGTCGGCGGCCCGCACCAGCAGGTTCTCCGACACCCCAGAGGCGATGGCGCCCAGCGTCTTGACGCTGCACGGGATCACGATCATCGCGTCCACCGGGTAGGAGCCGGACGCGATGGAGGCGCCGATGTCGCGGAAGCTGTGCACCACCTCGGCGTCGAACGTGGCCTCCGGCATCTCGTACGCGGCCGTGCGCCGTGCGGAGGGGCTGACGATGAGATGCCGTTCCACCCCCGCCGCGCCGAGCAGTTGCAGCGTCCGTACGGCAAGGGCCGTCCCGGTCGCGCCGGAGACTCCGACGATGACCCGGCGCGGCGCCCCGGCGATCGGGGTGTTCATCGCGCACCTCCGGCGATCGACCGGTTCCACGGGGCCAGCCGCCGCTCGATCAGGCCGATCAGCCCGGTCAGCGCCACCGCTGCGGCCATCAGCACGACGACCGCGGCGAACATCCGGTCCGGCTGGAAGCTGTGCCCGGCGTCCACGATGACCCCGCCGAGCCCGCCGATCGCGGTGAAGAACTCGGCGATCACGATGCCGACCACGGCCTTGCCGATGCCGATACGCAACCCGGTCATGATCGATGGGATGACGGACGGGATCACGATCTGGCCGAGGATGCGCGGTTGCGAGGCGCAGAAGACGGTGCCGACCTCGATGAGGGTACGGGGCACGTGCTGCACGCCGTTCCAGGTGTTGATGGCGATGGCGAAGACCGTCATGGTCATCACCATCGCGGCCTTGACCGCGAAGCCCAGGCCGAACCAGAGCATGAAGACCGGGGTGAGGGCGATCATCGGCATCGCGTAGCCCGCGATGACCAGCCAGCCGATCGCCGCCTCGACGACCCGGAACCGGCCGATGAGCAGGCCCAGTGGCACCCCGACCACAATCGCCAGCACGTAGCCGACCAGGAAGGGCTGGGCGCTCCCCCATACCGCCGTGAGCAGCGTGCCGTCCCCGATCATGCTGATCAGCGCCTTGAGGACGGCACTGGGCGGCGCGGCAAGGATCGGGTCGACCTGCCGGGCGGCGAGCTCCCAAATGATCAGCAGGACGACCACGCCCGCGGCGGTGACGAGGCGGTCACGGCCGCTGCGGCCCTGGGATCGGATCTTCCTGGACAGGGCGGTCTCGTCGTCGGCGGGCGCCGCCTGCTCTACCAGGGCGGTCATGCGGACACTCCATCCTGCTGCCGGATCTCGCGGCCGTGCACGAGTTGCAGCAGCTCGTGGCGGCGTTGGGCGAACTCCGCGGAGCCGCGGCGCTCGTCCAGGGACGTGGAGCGGCCGAAGGCGGTGTCGAGCACACCGTGCACCCGGCCGGGGTCGGGTACGAGGGTGACCACGCGGTCGGCGAGCAGCACGGACTCGTCGATGTCGTGACTGACGAAGATGATGGTCTTGCCGGTCCGCTCATGGATCTCCAGCAGCTCGGCCTGCATCTTCTCCCTGGTCTGCGCGTCGAGCGCGGAGAAGGGCTCATCCATGAGCAGCACGGCGGGGTCGATGGCGAGCGCGCGGGCGATGCCGACCCGCTGCCGCATGCCGCCGGACAGTTCGTGCGGCCGGCGGCTCGCGGCGTGCGTCAGCCCGACCAGCTCGATCGCCCGCTCGGCGGCCGCCCGCCGTTCCGCTTTGGGCAGGCCGCGGGCCTCCAGGCCGAACTCGACGTTGGCGAGTGCGGTACGCCAGGGCAGCAGTTCGGCGTTCTGGAAGACGATGCCCCGGTTGGGCCCGCAGCCGCGTACCGGCTCGCCGTCCACCTTCACCGTGCCGGAGGTCGGGTGCTCCAGGCCCATGATGATCCGCAGCAGCGTGGTCTTGCCGCACCCGCTGCGCCCGGTCAGGGCCACGATCTCCGAGCGGCGCACCTGGAACGTCACGTCCCGCAGCGCCTGCACCTCGCGGCCCTTGTCGTCGGTGAAGACCTTGGACACTCCCCGTACGTCAACCGCGAGGTCGCCACTCATTTGGCGTCTCCGTAGTAGTTCGAGGGGACCTCGCCGATCTCGGCGACGGCCTTCTGGCGGTAGCTGTCGTCCACCATCGGGTCCACCGCGATCGCCTTCTGGGTGATCCCGAGCTTCACCTGGAGGTCGGCGAGATACGTGATCTGCTTGACCGGGATTTCGCCGTTCATGGCCAGGTAGCCGCCGTCGTGGAACTCCTTGTAGGTCTCGGAGATCATCGGATCGTCCGCCGCCACCTTGAGCGTCTTGGCGACCAGCGCCCCGGCCTCGTCCGGGTGCCCGTCGGCGTACCGGATGCCCTCGACCAGGCCGGCGATGAGGCCGGTGACCGCGGCGCCCTTCGTCTGGAGCACGTCGTCCCTGGTGATCAGCGCATACCTGGGGAAGTCGGGCACCACGTCCTTGGCCCGGCCGAGCAGCTTGACGCCGTCCTTGGCGGCCTGCGCGGTGTAGTCCAGCGGTGCGGAGGCGGCCTGGATCTGCCCGGAGACCACCGCCTTGTACCGGTCGGCGGACCCGCCGGAGTTGACGAGCTTCACCGAGGACGGATCGACGGACGACTGGAGCATCATGGCCTTGGCGACCACCGCCGGCAGGCCGGTCGGGGTGGAGACGCCGAGCGTGGCGCCGGACAAGGCGGCCAGGGAGGCCAGGTCGCTCTTGCCATAGATGGCGTAGTTCTGGCCGGGCATGGTGGACCCGACGAACTTCAGCTTCGCGCCCTTCTGCGCCGCGAGCAGCGCCTCGCTCGGGTTGCCCTGGATCACGTCGACCTGCTTGGCCAGCAGCGCGGGGAAGGCCTGTTGGGCGCTCTTCAGCTGGACGACTTCGACCTTGACACCGTGCTTGGCGAAGAAGTCCTTCTCCTGGCCCATCAGCAGGTAGCCGGAGTCGGCGCCGGGCTCGTAGATGCCGTAGGTGATGGTGGCGTCGTCGCCGCCCGCGGTGGCGGACGTTTCGTCGTCGCCGCCGCACGCGGTGATGCCAAGGGACAGCGAGGCGGTCACCGCGGCGATCGCGGCCAGGCGGAGCCTGATCATTGTGCTTCCTTCGGTTGCTGCAGGTGGGGGGATGGGGAGCCGAGTCCCGCCAGGACGTCGGCGAACTTGCGCGCGACCTGGTCGCGCAGTTCCGGGCTCGCTTCGGCGACGGGCGGGAAGTCCTTGAGGCGGTCGTACGGGCGGACGGCCATGATGACGGCCCGCGAATTGTGCGTCTGGCCGTGCGGGATGCGCGGGTCGAGCGGTCCGCTCCACGCCCGGCGGATGATCTCGATGTCGTCGGCCGGGTCGCACCGGGTGGACATCGCCCACAGCACGTCGAACATGTTGGTCGGGTCGATGTCCTCGTCCACCACGACGACGAAACGCCCGAGGTAGGAGCCGGACTGGCAGGACGCGGCGAGCAGCCCGGCCTGCTTGGCGTGGCCGTCGTAGGCCTGCTTGATGGAGATGACGTTGAACAGCCGGGCCGCCCCCGCCTCGTGGCACCAGACGCCCTGCACGCCGGACAGCCCGGCCCGCTCGACCTCGTCCCAGATCATCCCCGCCTTCATCACGCACTTGCTGTAGGAGAAGTTCGAGGGGGGCCTGATCGGGGAGGCGACGGTCACGATGGGGTCGTTGCGGTGGTAGATCCGGCGGACGCGCACCACGGGCTGGTCCGAGCGGCCGCCGGCGTAGTAGCCGGTGAACTCGCCGAACGGCCCCTCGGGTGCGACCTCGCCCGGGTACATCTCGCCCTCCAGCACCAGCTCGGCCCTGGCGGGCATGGGCAGCCCGTGGAGCTCGGAGGCCACCACCTCGAACGGCCGGCCGCGGTGCCCGCCCGCGTAGTCGTACTCCGACAGGCCGTAACGCAGCTCGTTGCCCGAGGCCAGGAAGAGCAGCGGGTCGTGGCCGCAGGAGATCAGGACCGGGCATGGCTCGCCGCGGGAGAAGTACTTCTCCCTGATCTGCCTGCCCTGCTTGCCGGGGGAGATCCACAGGCCCACCCGGTCGGGGCCGTGCACCATGCTCCGGTAGGTGCCGATGTTCACCCAGCCGTCGTCCGGGTCGCGCATGATGACCAGGTCGTCGGTGCCGATGTAGCGCCCGCCGTCCCGCTCGTGCAGGAGCGGCGCGACCAGCGTGGTCACGTCCACCTCGTCGTCGCGCAGGATGTTCTCCAGCACCGGGCCGTCGTCCACGGTGACCGGCGGGATCGGCTCGTGGGTCTTCATCCGGTCCCGGTAGGCGCGCACGACGTCGAGCGGATGACGGGGTGACGGCAGGCCGAGAGTGAGGGCAAGCCGCTCGGCCGAGTTGGTGGCGCCGGAGAAGGCACGGTGGCCGGGCTTGGCGCCCACGAGGTCGTCGAACAGCACGGCCGGACCGCCCTCGCCGCCGCGGTGCGCGATGAGCTCGATGAGGGTGCCGAGCTCAAGGTGCGGGTCGACGCCCCCGAGCCGTACCAGCTGACCGGACCGGTCGATCCGCTCGATCAGCTCGCGCAGGTCGGCGTGGGGGCCGTCGTAGTCGTTGTAGCTCACCGGCGCCACCCGCGCGAAAGCAGGCTGCGGTGGCCGTTTTCATGCAGAATCATGAGATATACCCGTTTCATGGCACAGCGACCGGATCGACCGGTTCGTTGCCAGAAGCTACGGCGGGTTTTCGCAAAATGGAATCACGCGGACATAGATTCTGCACAGCGGAACAATTTGTGCCGCCCATCGGGCGGCCACGCGATCACAGATCCTGGCTGATGCCCTCGGCGGCGGCACGCAGCAAGGGGAGCATCATGTGCAGGTTGCCCTGGGTCATGCGCTGGTGGGGCAGGCTGACCGCGAGCGCGGCGAGCGCGCGGCCGAGGTGGTCGCGTACGCAGACGGCCACCGCGTCCAGCCCGGCTGCGCTCTCCTCGTGATTCACTCCGTAGCCCAGGTCGCGCACACTGCGCAACTCAGCGCGCAGGGCATCGGGGTCGGTGATGGTGCGGTCGGTGACCCGGGTGAGGCCGTCGGGGAAGAGCGCGAGCACCTCCTCGTCGGGCAGTTCGGCGAGCAGGACCTTGCCGCCCGAGGTGCTGTGCGCGGGCAGCAGCGTCCCGGTGCGTGACGAGACCCGCAGCGGCCGGTCGCCCTCCACCCCGTCGATGAACCGGGCGCCGTTGCGCTCCAGCATGATCAGGTTGACCGTCTCGTGCAGCTCGGCCGCCAGCCATTCCATGTGCCGCCTGGCCTTACGCCGCACGTCGAGCCCGCCCACCGCGGTCAGTCCGATCTCCACCACGACGCGGCCGGCGCGGTACGCCCTTGTGACCCGGTCCTGGGCGACGAACCCGCGGTGCGCCAGCGTGAGCAGCAGCCGATGGGCCGTGGAACGGGCGATATCGAGCTCGTCGCTGACGTCGGTGACCCGCACCTCCCCTCGGTCCCTGACCATGAGCAGGATGAGCAGCGCCTTGTCCACCGATCCGATGGCGTAAGGAGGGAGGGCGTCAACCATGTTGTTCTGTATAGCAGAAAAACCTTGCCGGATACGTCTGCAATAGACAACACGATGGCACCATGTGCTCGGCGCCCGATCAGGCGCCACTGCCGGCAACGGCCCATCCCCCGCCTGACGGCCCAACAGCACAGGAGCCAGGAGTCTTCATGCCGCCACGGTCCCCCGATCCCGCAAGCCCTTCGATCGAGGAAGAGGTCCTCATCGTCGGCGCCGGCATCGCCGGCCTGGTGCTCGCGCTCGAACTGCACGACGCCGGAATCGGCTGCCGCGTCTACGAGGCTGTGCCCGAGGTCGGCGCGGTGGGCGTGGGCATCAACCTGCTGCCGCACGCCTCGCGGGTCCTGCACCGGCTCGATCTCGGCGAGGAACTGGCCGAGGTCGCGGTCGTCACGCGGGAGTCGGTGTTCTTCAACCGCTTCGGCCAGCTCATCTACCGGGAGCCGTCCGGCCGGCACGCCGGCTACGAGCATCCGCAGTACTCCATCCACCGCGGCGATCTGCAGGCGGTCCTGCTCGCGGCGGTGCGGAAGCGGATCGGCGAGGACGCCGTGGTGCTCGGCCACCGGTGCGTCGGAGCGGAGCAGGACGAGAACGGCGTCACCGCCCACTTCACCGGGCCCGGCGGCGATGAGCTGCCCTCCGTACGCGCCCGGGTGCTGGTCGCCTGCGACGGCATCCACTCGGTGCTGCGCAAGCAGCTCCACCCACACGAGGGCGAGCCGCGCTACTCGGGCATCAACATGTGGCGTGGCGTGACCAAGGGCAGCCCGTTCCTGTCCGGGGCGAGCATGGTGCGCGCCGGCTGGATCGACCGTGGGAAGCTCGTCGCCTACCCGATCAGGAACCTGCCCGACGGCGACCAGCTCATCAACTGGGTCGTCGAGATCCAGACCCCGCGCCACCTGCAGCGCGACTGGAACCGGCGCGGCGACCTGGAGGACTTCATCGGGGCCTTCGAGGACTGGCACTTCGACTGGCTCGACGTGCCGGCGATGATGCGAGCCTCCGAGACCGTCCTCGAGTACCCGATGGTCGACCAGGACCCCCTGGACCACTGGAGCGAGGGCCGGATCACCCTGCTCGGCGACGCCGCCCACCCGATGGTGCCGCGCGGCTCCAACGGTGCCGGGCAGGCGATCCTGGACGCCCAGGCGCTTCGTAACCACCTGAGCGGCACGCTTGACCCGGTGACGGCGCTGCGGGCGTACGAGGCGGAACGGCTGCCCGCGACCGCACAGGTGGTCCTCGCCAACCGGAGCGTGCCGCCGGACGTGATCATCCGCGAGGTGTGGCAGCGGACCGGCGACCGGCCGTTCGAGTCCATCGACGACGTGATCAAGGTGGAGGAGCTCGCCGAGATCTCCCAGCGGTACAAGGAGATCGCGGGCTACTCCGCCGAGGCCATGCGCGCCGACCGCTGAGCGCGCTGTGATCGGCCGCTGGGAGCCGGCCGGCCGGCCCGGGCACCACCCTCGACGGCGGCCGCGGCACCTGCCGCGGCCGCCTGGGCCCCCGTCCTTCTTTTGGGTGCCTCCGCATTCCCCGACCAGGGCGTTCGCGCGGCCGGGATGCCAGGTCGATTACGAGCCCACGGGCTTGAGGATGCCTTCGAGGACCACCAAGCCCTTCCCGTACTTCTCGTCAATCTCACGCTGTAGCTCTGGTGTGGCGACCCAAACCCCGATTTCGACACGGCCCGCCCGCTCGTCCACCGCGGCCGATTGAACGCCCTTGATCTCTTTCCCCGCCCGCTCTTGGAGTGCCCGAAGCTCCGCCTCCGTGCGCTCAGCGCGGCTCAGACACAGCGCGCCACCCCACACCTCGCGGATCGCGGATTCGCGGGCGGCCGCGTCGCCGGTGAACATCAGGTTCAGCACGAGCCGCTTGGGATCGTTGGCGTACCGCTCCACGTATCGGCGGTCTTTGGGATCGTAGTCATCGATCTCTTCCAGGTAGCTCTGGTCCAGCCAACTGCCCGCGTACCCGGGGATCGCCCGGGCCCTGGCGAGCGCCGCCTCCATCGCCCTGTCAGTGGCCTTCGCGGGGTCCACCGGGCGCCAGCCGCGCACAGGCTCCGGGCACGGTGTGGTGAAGCGGGATCGGTCGGGTGGAACGTCGCTGCGCTGGGCAGGGCGCGGGGGCTCGGTGAGCGTCAGACTCTTCCCGTCCCAGGTACCGACCACGTGGTATTCGCCCCAGCGCACGCCGTTCCGGGCGGAATGCTGCACCCTGTTCCAGTCCCACCCGATGATGTCAGGGCCGCCACACTGGGGCGGCAGGGACTCGGCGACGGAAGCGCAGAGTTGGGGGCCATGCTGTGGGTTGGACAGCACGGTCGGGTCGGCCTGGTATCGCGTCAAGGATGCGGTCGTGGTCGCGGCCGGGGCCGTCCCGCAGGCGGTGAGCGTCACGAGCACGGCGAGGAGCAAGGTGCCTCTCATGCACCTGAGACGGGCGAAAGCAATCAGTGGTTCACGGTGTTCCTGCCGGACGGGCGGCCCCTGCGACAACTGGCAAATCCCCCAGGGTCGCACTCCTTCTGCCTCCGGCGGGGGCGCCGGCGGGAGCGGATGCAGATCATGTACGGCCGGTCGGGTCAGTGAGGCCGCTGGTGGATGTAGAGCCCCCGCCGATTGTCCGGCAGGAGAACGCGCTGTTCGGGTACCGGCAGCTCGTAGCGGACCTCACGGAGATGATCTCCATGCTGGCGATCGGTGTTGTAAACGGAGGGGAACTTCCAGATCGATGTGAGGAAGTTGGTTTGCCCGCGTAGCAGATTGCGGCCGATGACGCCGAGCGTCTTCATTGCGCCGGTCACGCTCAGGTGCTTGCGGTTCATCACCGCCTGGGTCCTCACCAGCTCCCGATAGAACTCGCGTAAGGGAAGCGTCGTCGGAACCACCGCGTGCTGGATATCGAACAGGCGGTAGTCGCGCGAGGTGAGTTTCCGTGATTCGGTGTGCCAGATCTCCGTCCCGGGATACGGGGTCATGACGGTGAGGTTGACGATCTCGGGCACCGAAAGCGCCCACTGGCGTACGAGCTGGAACTGCTCGGCATCCCAGGCGGGGTCCACGATGAGGTTGATCGCAACGGTGAGTCCCATGTCACGGGCCAGTTCGAGAGCCTTTATGTTCTGGTCGGGACTGGTCCGCTTGCGGTACAGCTCGAGTCCCTGCTCATCCAGCGCCTCCATGCCGAGGAACATGTAGTTCAGCCCGAGGCGCCGCCATCGCCGGAACACCTCCGGGTGGCGTAGCAGCACGTCGGCACGTGTCTCCAGGTAGTACTCCTTCCTCACTTTCCGTTTCTCCAGTTCCGCGGCGATGGCGTCACCGTGCTCCGGCCGGATGAAGGCGACGTCGTCGACGATGAAGACTCCCGGTTCCCGGATCGAGGCCACCTCCTCCGCGGCCGCCTCCGGCGACAGCTTCCGGTAGCTCCGGCCATAGAAGGTCCAGGCGCTGCAGAAGGAGCAGTCCCAAGGGCAGCCGCGGGTGAACTCGACGGAGGCGGCCGGATCGAGCACTCCGATGAAGTACTTGTCGCGGCGCCGGGTCAGGTCCCGCGCCGGACGCGGCTCGTCCAGGCTGTCGAGCAGGAGCGGCGGTTTGCTGGAGACACCCTCGGCGGTCACGGCTCCTGGAACCTCGAGGAGCCCTCCGTCGGGGGCGGCTTCCAGCAGCAGCGGCGCTCCGACCTCGCCCTCCCCTCGCAGAATGGCGTCGAGAGCCCCGTCGGACTGGGCGATGACGTGCGGCGCGATGAACGAGACACTGTGCCCTCCCGCGAACACGAAACAGTGCGGGAACAGGCTTTTGACGCGCTGGGCCAGGTCGAGCACTTCCGGGACGTTAGGGAGGTAGTTCAGACCGAACCCGACGCATTCCGGTTCGAAGTCGATCAGTTCGCGATACAGGTCACGGTGTGAGAAGACCTGCAGGTCGAGCAGGCGCACCTGGTGACCCGCAGCGCGGAGGGCGGCCGCCACCCGTTCCAAACCCAAGGGTTCGAGCCTAAGGAAGATCTCCGTGTACATGAGGCCGCTGGGGTGGACCAATAGGGTGCGCATACACACTCCCATTCCGCTCGACCCGGCTCCGGCCGCGACGCTACACACATCTCATAACCCCCTGCTACCCAGCCGATTTACACCGTAATCAGGCCACATCAGGGGACTCGTGTGTAGCGGAATTCCGGGACTGGCGGCCGATAGCGGCGGAGAACTGCCGGGTAAGGCGGGGCAGCTTGCTGTCGCCGGCCCGCTGCCGCTTCGCGGCGGGTCGAGGCAGACGGGTTGATCAGGGAGGTGAGGCGTGCGCGTCCGCGCCCGGATTCCCGGCCTGATCACGCCCAGTATGGTCCTGACATGGCAGCCAGGATCGACCTCACCCTTGACTGTACGAACGCACAGCTCCTCGCCGAGTTCTGGAAGACCGCGCTCGGGTATATCGACGAGCCTCCGCCCGCTCCCTTCACAACCCGTGAGGAATGGCTCGCACAATTCGATCTGCCTGAGGACGACGCCGTGGAGGGCGGCGCGTGGCTCTGCGACCCGGACGGCGTCGGCCCCCGGCTCTCCATTCTCAAGGTCCCCGAGCCCAAAACGGCGAAGAACCGGCTTCATATCGACGTCCGAGTGCCGGGGCATGGCAACTCCCATGAGCGGTGGGAGCGGATCAAAGCGGAGTCCGAGCGGTTGGTGAAGGCCGGTGGGAACGTCCTGGAGGAGGTCGACGGGCATCACATCGTGATGGCCGACCCGGGGGGCAACGAGTTCTGCGTCGCCGCGGCATCGGTCAGCTGAAGATCTTTACGACGGCGCCGCACTACTGCAACGTGTAAGCGGGTAGCGGGAAGCGACGGCCAGTAGGAACGAGCACGACGCCCATGAGTCCGAAGACCTGCCGCTGCCCGCACGCGACCGCGTGCGGTGACGTCGACGGCCTCGAGGGCGGGCCCGGCGGGACCAGGCAGGCCGCCACGTCTGCTCATCGGTCGCGCCTTCGCGCTCCCGGGACCGCCGAGGTCTCTCGTGACTCGCGAAGGAGAGTTTCGTGACCGACACCCCCGCCACCTCGCTCGGCACCGTGTACGGATACCCGCGTCAGGGGCCGGACCGCGAGCTGAAGAGAGCGGTCGAAGGTTACTGGTCCGGCCGGGTGAGCGCCGATGAGCTGCGCGCGACCGCCGAGGGGCTGCGCCGCGACAACTGGCGGCAACTGACGGACGCGGGCCTCGACGAGGTTCCCTCCGGTGACTTCTCGCTGTACGACCACGTTCTGGACACCACTGTCATGGTCGGCGCCATCCCCGAGCGCCACCGTGCCGCCGTCGCGGCGAACCCGCTCGACGGCTACTTCGCCATGGCACGCGGCACCCAGGATGTCGCCCCGCTGGAGATGACCAAGTGGTTCGACACCAACTACCACTATCTGGTGCCGGAGCTGGGGCCTGACACCGTCTTCGCCGCCGACCCCGCCAAGCCCGTCGCCGAGCTGCTGGAAGCCCTCGCGCTCGGGCACGATCCGCGCCCCGTACTCGTCGGACCGGTGACCTATCTGCTGCTGGCCAAGCCCGCGCCCGGTGCCGATCCGGGGTTCGAGCCGCTCACGCTGCTCGACCGGCTGCTGCCCGTCTACGCCGACGTGCTCGCGGCGCTGAGAGCGGCGGGCGCCGAGTGGGTGCAGCTCGACGAGCCGGCCCTGGCTCAGGACCGGCCGCAGGCCGTCCTGGACGCGGTCGCCGCCGCCTACCGGCACCTCGGCTCGCTCAGCCACCGGCCGAAGATCCTCGTCGCCGGCTACTTCGACCGGCTCGGCGAGGCGCTGCCGGTGCTGGCGCAGGCGCCGATCGAGGGGCTCGGGCTCGACTTCACCGGCCCCGCCGCGGCCAATCTGGACGATCTCGCCAAGGTCGGCGGCGTGCCCGGCAAGCGCCTGGTCGCCGGTGTCGTGGACGGCCGCAACATCTGGATCAACGACCTGGAGAAGTCGCTGTCCACGCTGGCCACCCTCCTCGGTCTGGCCGGGCAGGTCGATGTCGCCGCCTCCTGCTCACTGCTGCACGTTCCGCTGGACGTCGCCGTCGAGACCGAGATCGACCCCGAGATCACCCCATGGCTCGCCTTCGCCCGGCAGAAGACCGCGGAGATCGTCACGCTCACCCGGGGTCTGACGCGGGGCACCCGCGCCATCGCCGCCGACCTCGCCGACAACCGGGCGGCGCTCGAGTCCCGGGCGACCTCCACCCTCACCCGCAACCCGGCCGTACGCGCCCGCGCGGCGGCCGTGACACCGCAGGACGTCCGGCGCGCCCAGCCGTACGCCGAACGGGCGCGGGCACAACGCGCCCGGCTGGAGCTGCCGCTGGTGCCGACCACCACCATCGGCTCCTTCCCGCAGACCGCCGAGCTGCGGACCGCCCGCGCCGACCTGCTGGCGGGGCGCATCGACCGGGACGCCTACGACGAGCGGATCGCGGCCGAGATCCGCGAGGTCCTCGCCTTCCAGGAGAAGGCCGGCCTGGACGTCCTGGTGCACGGGGAGCCCGAGCGCAACGACATGGTCCAGTACTTCGCCGAGCGGCTCGACGGGTACATCGCCACCCGGCACGGCTGGGTGCAGTCCTACGGCACGCGTTACGTCCGGCCGCCGATCCTGGCCGGGGACATCTCCCGCCCCGAGCCGATGACCCTGCGCTGGACCCGGTACGCCCAGTCGCAGACCAGCCGGCCGGTGAAGGGCATGCTCACCGGCCCTGTCACGATGCTGGCCTGGTCCTTCGTCCGCGACGACCAGCCGCTCGGCGACACCGCCCGCCAGGTGGCGCTGGCGCTGCGCGACGAGGTCGCCGACCTGGAGGCGGCCGGTGTCGCCGTGATCCAGGTGGACGAGCCCGCCCTGCGCGAGACGCTGCCGCTGCGGGCCGCGGAACGGCCCGCCTACCTGAGCTGGGCTACCGAGGCGTTCCGGCTGGCCACGGCAGGGGTACGGCCGGAGACGCAGATCCACACCCACATGTGCTACGCGGAGTTCGGTGAGATCCTCGCGGCGATCGAAGATCTCGACGCGGACGTGATCAGCCTGGAGGCCGCCCGCTCGCACATGCAGGTGGCCCATGAGCTGGCCGAGGCCGGGTATCCGCGCGAGGTCGGGCCAGGGGTCTACGACATCCACTCCCCCCGAGTGCCGGGGAGCGAGGAGCTGGTGTCCCTGCTGCGTACGGGCCTGGAGGCCATCCCGGCCGGTCGGTTGTGGGCCAACCCCGACTGCGGCCTGAAGACCCGCGGCTGGGCCGAGGTCCGCCGTTCGCTGGAGAACCTCGTCACGGCCGCTCGCGAGATCCGTGCCGAAGTGGCCGACCACCCGCGGGCCTGACACGTCCCCGGTCCGGCACGGCTGAACACCGTGCCGGACCGGGATCACCCGACTGCGGTTGCGCATGCGTCGTATGCGACCATGGTCGTGAAGGCGACGGCGGAACGAGGAAGCCGGTGTGAATCCGGCGCGGTCCCGCCACTGTGATCGGCGAGCGAACCCCGACGACGCCACTGCCCGCACGCGGGTGGGAAGGCAGGGGCGAGCTTCGACCCGAGAGCCAGGAGACTCACGCGGTCGCCTCCTCGATGAAATTGGGGCGGATCTCCCCAAGAGAGGACGGTGGTCGCCATGCCATGCAACCGGCGTGACGCCCTTCTCCCTGCCCGCGGCACGGCTACCGGCTTCCCGGGCGGCTGTTTCATGCCTGACGGTCGTGAAACCCGCCGCCGTGCCGGGCTCTCGTGGTGATCCGGCTCCTCGCTCGCCGCGTCACGCTGTCGAGGAACGGCGGTCGCGGCCCGTTCACAGGAGACCACCGATGGGTATCCCCCGCCCGATCGGCGGCGCGTTGCTCGCCGTCCTACCCGCGATCCTTCTCACCACGGCCGCCTGCGGTGGCACCGAACCATCCGCGTCGCCCGCCACGGGCGCGGCGACGGCCGACAGCCGCTGCGTCACCTCCTACGACGCGAACACGGACTACTTCCCGGTCAAGCAGACCCTGAGGCACGCCACCAACTTCACCCTGACGTACGCGAAGAACTACCAGGTCGTCACGGTCAAGCAGCCCGCCCCCAACGCCAAGCCGGAGACGTACGTGCTGGTGCGCTGCGGCACGCCCGCCCCCCAGTTGTCGGGCGAACTCGCGGGCGCGGTGACGATCGAGACACCCATCGAGTCGCTCTACTCCGCCTCGACCACGCACCTGCCGTTCATCACCGAACTGGGTGTGCTGGACCGGCTCAAGGGGGTCGCCTCGGCCGGCTACATCACCTCCCCGGAGGTGCTGGAGCGGGTGAAGTCCGGTGCGGTCACCGAGTACGCCTCCGGGCAGGAGGTCGACACCGAGAAGGTGATCGGCGCCAAGCCCGACGTGCTGATGACGCAGGGCACCGAGGACAAGGCGTACGGTCCCCTGCGCCAGGCCGGGATCAAGGTGGTCGCCAACGCCGAGTGGCTGGAGTCCACCGCGCTGGGGCGCGCCGAGTGGATCAGGCTGATGGCCGCGCTCACCGGCACCGAGGCCAGGGCGAACGAGGTGTTCGGGAAGATCGAGTCCGACTACACGGCGCTGGCGGCCAAGGCCAAGGCGGCCACGCCGGTCACCGTGCTGCCCGGCCAGATGTACCAGGGCCAGTGGTCGATGCCCAACGGCGGCAGCTACGTGGCCGGGCTGATCAAGGACGCCGGCGGGATCTACGCGTGGGCGGACGCCTCCGGCTCCGGCAGCACCACGCTGGACCTGGAGGCGGTGCTGGCCAAGGCCAAGGACGCGAAGGTCTGGCTGGCCCAGGTCAACGAGTGGAAGTCCCTGGCGGACGTGGAGAAGTCCGACGCCCGCTACGCCAAGTTCTCCGCCTTCGAGACGGGCGAGGTGTGGTCGGCCAACAAGACCATGGGCCCGGGCGGCGGCAACGACTACTGGGAGCGCGGCGTCGCCCGGCCCGATCTGATCCTCGGCGACCTGGTGGCGATCCTGCATCCCGACCTCGCCCCGGGCCACGAGTTCACCTTCTACCAGAAGATGACCAGTTGACCGCGGCGGCACTGACGGCTGTCCCGGCGGCGCACCGCCGCCGGGCGGTGGTCCTGTCGATCCTGGCGCTGGCGGTGCCGGTCGCGTTCGCGCTGGCCGTCACGCTCGGCTCCACCTCGATCCCCCTGTCCCGGGCGCTGCCCGCGCTGCTGCGCGACGGCTCGGCCGACCCCGCCGTACGCGAGATCATCTGGACGGTACGGCTTCCGCGTGCGATCACCGCCGCTCTGGCCGGAGCCGCCCTCGGCGCGGCCGGGGTGCAGATGCAGACGTTGTTCCGCAACCCGCTGGCCGAGCCGTACATCCTCGGGGTGAGTTCCGGGGCCAGCCTGGGCGTCTCATTGATCATCATCGGCTGGGGCGGAGTGGCGGGCGCGTTCACCGCGGGCGTGGCCGGGCTCGGCCGGGCCGGTGTCGTGGTCGCCGCCTCCGCCGGGGCGGCGGCGGTGCTCGCTCTCGTGCTCGCGCTGTCGCGGCGGGTGCGGTCGGTGGTCACACTGCTGATCGTCGGGGTGATGGTCGGCTCGGCCGCGACCTCGGTGATCACGGTGCTGCTGACCTACACCGACCCGCAGCGCGCCCAGCAGTTCATCAGTTGGAGCCTGGGCAGCTTCGCCGGGACCACGTGGGCCGATCTCGCGTTGTTCGGCCCGGTCTGCCTTGTCGCGCTGGCGGCGGCGCTGGCCGGGGTCAAGCCGCTCAACGCGCTGCTCCTCGGGGAGAGCTACGCCCGCACCATGGGGGTGCGGGTGCGGCTGACGCGCACGCTGACCCTGCTGGTCTCCTCGGTGCTGGCCGGAGCGGTGACCGCCTTCTGCGGGCCGGTCGCCTTCCTCGGCCTGGCCGTACCGCACGTGGCCCGGTTGACGCTGGGCACCGCCGACCATCGGCTGCTCATGCCCGGTGTGGCGCTGCTCGGTGCCGCGGTGGCGCTGCTGTGCTGCGTGGCCGCCCAGGTGCCGGGCGGCGGGGCAGTGCTTCCGCTCAACGCGGTGACCACCATCCTCGGCGCCCCCGTGGTGATCGCCGTACTGCTGCGCAGCCGCGCGGCCAGGACCGGACTGGCGGTGTGACCATGGACGATCGAGGTCTGCGCCTCGACGGCGTGTGCGCCGGATATCCCGCGCGACGCGGGCGCGCTCCACGACGCGTGCTGGACGGCTTGGAGGCGACCGCCGCGCCCGGCGAGCTCACGGTGCTGATCGGCCCGAACGGCACCGGCAAGTCCACCCTGCTGCGGACCATGGCCGGGCTGCAGCCCGCCCTGGACGGGCGGGTCCTCATCGACGGCGTCGCTGTGGAAGCGATACCGGCGGCGGAGCTGGCCCGGCGGCTCGCCGTCGTGCTGACCGAGCGGGACCTGCCCGCCCTGCTGACCGCCCGCGAGCTGGCCGGGCTGGGACGGCACCCGCACACCGGGTTCACCGGACGCCTGTCGGACTCGGACCGGGAAATCGTCACCTGGGCGCTGGAGGCGGTCCACGCCGCCCACCTGGCCGATCGTCCCGTCACGGAGCTGTCCGACGGTGAGCGCCAGCGGGTGCTGGTCGCGCGCGCCCTGGCGCAGGAGCCCGCGGCGATCCTGCTGGACGAGCCGACCGCGTTCCTGGACGTCACCTCCCGGGTGGCGCTGCTGGGCCTGCTGCGCCGCCTCGCCCGCGAGAGGGACCTCGCCGTCGTGGTGTCCACACACGATCTGGAGCTGGCGCTGCGGGTCGCCGACCGGATCTGGCTGCTCGCCTCCGGCGGTCTCCTGCAGACCGGGACACCGGAGGAACTGACCCTCGCGGGAGTGATCGGCGCCGCCTTCGATGGGGACGAGCTGTCCTTCGACCCCGCCTCCGGAGTGTTCGCGCTCCGGACGGGCAATGGAGGAAGAGTGCGGGTGACCGCCGACGGCATCCACGGCCCGCTGCTGGAGCGCGCGCTGTCCAGAGCGGGCTGGCGTACGTGCCGTAGCGGCGACGACACCTTCACCTGGTCTGCCGGTTCGGACGACGAGGCCGTCGAGCTGGCCGTACGGCACGCCGGCGACGGATACGTGGCGGCCTTCGACGGCGACGTCGTCGAGTTCGCCACGCTGCCCGAGCTGACCGCGTGGAGCCGCCGGACGGCGGACACGCTGGTGGAGACATCACCGGCGCTGCTGCCCGCCGCTCCGGCGGCCGTGTCCGGCGCGGCCGCCGACGTCTCCACCGTCGGCGGCTACTTCGCGCTCGAAATCGACCAGGTCGAGGACGGATGGCGGCCACTGGCCGACCTGTTCACCGATCCCGGCGTCCTTGCGGAAAGGATCACGGCCGTCGCCGGCCGCCTGGGCACCGCCGAGCGCAGGGTGGCCGCCTCGATCCTGTTCCAGGGGATCGCCGCCCGGCTGTGGTCGCCTCCGCTCGGCGCCGTGATCGCCCACGACCTGATCGTCGACCTGGATCCCCGGCGGGTCCACTGGCAGGCCGTGACCGGTGGACCGCTGCCGCTGCGCGCCGCCGGCCTGGACGGATGGCAGATCCGCGACCCGGCGCGGATCGCCGAGCACCTGCACCGCACCGTGGTGACCGAGCTGCTGGAACCGCTCGCCGCCGCGGTCCAGGGGGTTGTGAAGATCGCGCCGGGCCTGCTGTGGGGCAACGCGGCCTCCGCACTGGCCGGGACCGTCCGCGCCCTCGCCCGCGTACGGCCCGAGCTCACCGGGGCGGCCGCCGCGCTGGGCCGCGAGCTGCTGGCCATGCCCCCGCTGCGAGGCACCGGAGAGCTGGCGGAACCGGCGCCCGGCCATCCCTTCTTCGTCCGCCGCAGCTGCTGCCTGTACTACCGCCTGCCGGGCGGCGGCAAGTGCGGCGACTGCGCCCTGATCGATCCCGACGCCCGCCGCGACCAGTGGGCGCGTGCCGTACGAGAATCTCAAGGAGCCTGATGAGCCACACCGTCGTCGAGGAGCAGGGCACCGGGACCCTGCACGTCTGGGCGCTGCCCACCGACGAGCAGACCCTGCTGTCCCTGGTGAAGGACATCTTCGAGAAGCACTGGGAGCACATCTGGTTCGGCGTGATCGTCCAGGGCGCCGCCTGGGAGGTCGCCGCGCCCAACGCGCCCCAGCGGATCAGCCTGTACGACGGGTACGTCACCGTCGACTTCGGCCGCTGGCACTTCCACCTGTGCATCGGCGAGCACACGGCGAGCGGTCCCGAGCTCGGCCGGATCCGCCGCTGCGCCCGGGCCGAGCTGTACCGCTCCGTCAACGCCGACGGCAGCCCGACCTCCTGGGGCGTACGCATGTTCAACGGCAGGGACGAGCAGCTCATGACCGTGCTGCTGCCCAACCCGTTCCTCACCGACCGCCAGCAGATCCTCGACCCGCCGGACTTCACCCGGCTGGCCGCCTGGGACGAACTCCGCGCCACCTACCTCGGCCTGGAGCCCGACCCGCTGGACCGCACCGGCAAGGGCTTCGCACACGCGTGAGCGGAGTGGACCTCGTCGGTCTGGCGCGCCCTTCGGGGCGCGCCAGAACCGAACCGGGGTCAGAAGTCGGCGTCGAAGCTGACCGTTCCGGTCACGCCCACCTGATATGCCGACACCCGCCGCTCGAAGAAGTTCGAGAGCTCCTGGACGTCCTGCAGCTCCATGAAGGCGAACGGGTTCTTCGCGCCGTACAGCGGTGGGATGTCCAGCTGGGCCAGCCGGCGATCGGCGACGTGCTCCAGGTAGGCCCGCATGTCGGCGATCGACATGCCGGGCACGCCGCCGCCGAGCAGGTCCTCGGCGAACTGCACCTCGCACTCCACCGCCTCGGCGAGCATCTCGCGGACCTGGTTCGCCATCTCCTCGTCGAACAGCCCCGGCTCCTCCTGGCGGACCGTTTCCACCACGTCGAAGGCGAAGGCCATGTGCATGGACTCGTCGCGGAACACCCAGTTGGTGCCCGAGGCGAGACCGTTGAGCAGGCCGCGCGAGCGCAGGAAGTACACGTAGGCGAAGGCCCCGTAGAAGAACAGACCCTCGATGCACGCGGCGAAGCAGATCAGGTTGAGCAGGAAGGCCCGCCGGTCCTCCCGGGTGCGCAGCTCGCGCAGTTCGAAGACCGAGTCGATCCAGCGGAAGCAGAAGTCGGCCTTGCGCCGGATGGAGGGGATGTTCTCGACCGCCGCGAACGCCGCGAACCGCTCGTCCTCGTCGGGTACGTACGTGTCCAGCAGGTTCAGGTAGAACTGGACGTGGACGGCCTCTTCGAACAGCTGCCGGGACAGATAGAGGCGGGCCTCGGGGGCGTTGATGTGCTGGTAGAGGTTGAGCACCAGGTTGTTGGCCACGATGGTGTCGCCGGTGGCGAAGAAGGCGACCAGGCGGCTGACCAGGTGCCGCTCGGCGGGGGAGAGCCGGTCCAGGTCCTTGAGGTCGGAGTGCAGGTCCACCTCCTCAACCGTCCAGGTGTTCTTGATGGCGTCCCGGTAGCGGTCGAAGAAGCGCGGGTAGCGCATCGGCCTCAGGGTGAGGCTCATTCCCGGGTCGAGCAGCATCGGAGTCTCGGGGTCGGTGGTCATGGCTCTCGCCTTTCGAGTGATGCTTGGGGGTTCTGCGAGACGTGCGGATTTCCAGGGGGCGTGCTCATTGGCACGCTTCGCACGACTCCGGGTTCTCCAGCGAGCAGGCGAGCGCCTCGGCGGTCATCGCGGCGTTCTCCGAGACCGCCGGCTCCGGCCGCGCCTTCTGCGACGCGAGGGACACCGTCGCCTTCTGCGACGCGAGGGACACGGTCGCCTGCTGGATGCGCGTAGCCGGACGCGATCGCAGGTAGTAGGTGGTCTTCAGGCCGCTCTTCCAGGCGTACAGGTACATCGAGGAGAGCTTGTCGATGGTCGGCGCGCTCATGAACAGGTTGAGCGACTGGCTCTGGTCGATGTACGGCGCCCGCGCGGCGGCCATGTCGATCAGCGCTCGCTGGGGCAGCTCCCAGGCCGTGCGGAACAGTTCACGCAGCTCCGCCGGGAGTTCCTCGATCCCCTGGACCGAGCCGTCGGCCCGCTTGACGGCGGCCCTGATCTCCTCGTTCCACAGGCCGCGCGCCTTCAACTCCGCCACGAGCGCGCTGTTGATCTGGAGGAACTCGCCGCTGAGGGTCTCACGCTTGAAGAGGTTGGACACCTGCGGCTCGATGCACTCGTAGCACCCGGCGATGGACGCGATGGTCGCGGTGGGCGCGATCGCGATGAGCAGTGAGTTGCGGAGCCCGTGCTCGGCGATCCGCTCACGCAGTGCCGTCCAGCGCTCGTCTTGAGTGCCGGTCACATTCCACAGGTCGGGCTGCAGGAGCCCGCGGGCGGCCCAGGTCTGCTGGAAGGCCGGATGAGGGCCCGCCTTCGCGGCCAGGTCGGCCGAGGTCTCCAACGCCGTCAGGTAGATCTCCTCGGCGATGCGGGTGGACAGGTCCTTCGCGTCGGGGGAGTCGAACGGCATCCGCAGCGCGAAGAAGACGTCCTGGAGGCCCATCACGCCGAGGCCGACCGGCCGCCAGCGGGGGTTGCTGGCCGCGGCCTGCGGGCTCGGGTAGTAGTTGATGTCGATGACGCGGTCGAGGAAGGTGACCGCGGTGCGCACCGTGGCGCGCAGCCGCTCCCAGTCCATCTCGCTTCCGGCAGGGTGCGTGGCGAGGTGCGCGGCGAGGTTGACCGAACCGAGGTTGCACACGGCGGTCTCCGTGTCGCCGGACACCTCGATGATCTCCGTGCACAGGTTGGACAGGTGCACCACGTTGCCGGACTCGGCGGTCTGGTTGCACAGCCGGTTGGACGCGTCCTTGAAGGCCATCCAGCCGTTGCCGGTCTGGGCCAGCGTGCGCATCATCTTGCCGTACAGGTCCCTGGCCTTGACCTGACGGACGTACCGGCCGGCGGCCTCGGCGGCGCGGTAGGCGGCGTCGAAGTCCTCTCCCCACAGGTCGGGCAGCTCCGGGACCTCGTTCGGGTCGAACAGCGACCACATCGCGTCGGCTTCGACCCGGCGCATGAACTCGTCCGGGATCCAGTTGGCGAGGTTGAGGTTGTGGGTGCGGCGGGCGTCCTCGCCGGTGTTGTCACGCAGTTCGAGGAATTCCTCGATGTCGGGGTGCCAGGTCTCCAGATAGACGCAGGCGGCGCCCTTGCGGCGGCCGCCCTGGTTGACGGCGGCCACCGACGCGTCGAGAGTCCGCAGCCACGGCACGATGCCGTTGGAGTGCCCGTTGGTGCCCCGGATGAGCGCTCCCCGCGAACGCACCCGCGACCAGGAGATGCCGATCCCTCCGGCGAACTTCGACAGCTGCGCCACCTGTGCGTACCGCTCATAGATCGAGCCCAGCTCGTCGCGGGGGGAATCGACCAGGTAGCAGGAGGACATCTGGGTGTGGCGCGTCCCCGAGTTGAACAAGGTCGGCGAACTGGGGAGGTAGGCCAGCGACGACATCAGCCGGTAGAAGCCGATCGCCTCGGCCGGCGTGGTCGCCAGGCCGCACGCCACGCGCAGCAGCCAGTACTGCGGGGTCTCCAGCACCAGCCGGGTGGAGGGATGGCGCAGCAGGTAACGGTCGTACACCGTGCGCAGGCCGAAGTACTCGAACCGGAGGTCGCCCCTGAGGTCGATCGCGTCGTCGAGTTTGCGGGCGTTCGCGGCCACGAAGTCGGCCGTGGCGTCGCCGATCAGCCCCTGCGCGTGCCCGAGCCGGATCGCCTGGCTGAAGGAGGCCACCCCCTGGCCTCGGACCTCCTTGTCGATGTACCCGGCCAGCAGCCTGGCGGCCAGCCGCGAGTACTGCGGCTCCTCGCCGATCATCTCCGCCGCGGTCTGGATCGACAGCCGATCAAGCTCGGCGGTGGTGGCCCCGTCGTACAGGCCGCTGATCGTCTTTGTCGCCACGCGAAGCGGATCGATGTCGGCGAGATCGTCCGCGCAGCGCTCCACAGCTCGGACGATCTTGTTGACGTCGACCGGCTCGCTCGCCCCGTTGCGCTTGCGTACGTGCATCTGCACCCGTCGCGGCATGGAAACCTGCCGCTCGGCGTCCACCGACGACACCCCGTCCGGTGACACCCCTGTGACCGTCACAGCTCTCTCCTCGCGAACTCGGTCCCCAAGGCCCGAGACAGCGCGCAGGAGGCATTCCGGCGAGCATGCGAAAGCGGCGCGCCAGAGCCATCGGCCGTCCCGCGCGGCCTCCGACCGGCCGCACACCCATTCACTCGGTGTACGGCGCGCTGGCAGGTCTTCGGACTCGTGGGCGGCGCGGCCATATCGCCGCTTTGCCTACTGGTTGTCGCTTCCCGGATCGCCCGTAGGCCGGATCCAGTGCATGTGACAACGGTCGTTCCCACTCACCGCTGCGGGGCAGTCCCGGACTCGCACCGGGTTCCCTCTTGCCTCGGCCGTCCTGGATGGACGGCCGAACCAGCTGCAGCGACCACCATATATAGGGGGCTGAGAAAAGTCACACCCAACATGTCGCGTCACAGTGGTTACGCGCCCTTTGTGTGCCCAGTGGCGGAGCCACCGCTGCCCTCGGGTTGTGATCTCGGAACCCGGACACGGTCGCAGAGGTCAGGGGCGGGCGCTGACGCGCGGGCCGGTGTATTCGGCGTCGGTGACGTGGTCGAGCCAGGAGACGTCGTCGGTCTCCCACAGCGCCAGATGGACCATGAACCGGTCGGGTGCGGCGCCGTGCCAGTGCTCCTCACCCGGAGGCGTCCAGATCACGTCGCCGGGGTGGGCCTGGAGGATCTCGCCGCCGCGAGACTGGATCAGGGCGACGCCCTCGACGATGTAGAGGGTCTGCCCCAAGCCGTGGGAGTGCCAGGCGGTGCGCGCGCCGGGTGCGAACCGGACGATGTTCGCCCGCGCCCGGGACGGCTCCTCGCCCCGGTAGATCACGTCCGCCCAGGCGTCGCCGGTGAACCACCGCGCGGGCAGCTTTCCGGTCGGGGGCCGCTTCACGATCTCCATTTCTTCTCCTTCATCGGTGTAGGGATCACACGCGCAGCAGGGCCTTGACGGCGCGGCGCTCGTCCATGGCCTTGTAGGCGTCCGCGGCCCGGTCGAGCGGGAGGTGGAGGTCGAAGACCTTGCCGGGGTCGATCCTGCGGTTCCAGATCAGGTCGATCAGGTCGGGCAGGTACTGGCGCACCGGGGCCGGGCCGCCGTGCAGGTGGACGTGGGAGAAGAACAGCTCCGTGCCGTCCAGTACGACACCGTGGGCCACTCCCACGTAACCGACGTGCCCGCCCGGGCGGGTGGAGCGGATGGCCTGCAGCATCGACTCCTGGGTGCCGACCGCCTCGACGACCGAGTGCGCGCCCAGCCCGCCGGTCAGCTCCTTGATCCTCGCCACGCCGTCGTCGCCGCGCTCGGTGACGATGTCGGTCGCCCCGAACTCCAGGGCGAGCTTCTGCCGCGGCTCGTGGCGGCTCATGGCGATGATCCGCTCCGCACCGAGCTGCTTGGCCGCCAGCACCGCGAGCAGGCCGACGGCGCCGTCGCCGACGACCGCCACCGTCTTGCCGGGGCCGGCCTGGGCGGCCACCGCGCCGAACCAGCCGGTGCCGAGCACGTCGGACGCGGCCAGGAAGCTCGGGATCAGGTCGTCGCCGGGGACCTCCGGCGTCGCGACGAGCGTGCCGTCGGCGAGCGGGACGCGCAGCCGCTCCGCCTGGGCGCCGAGCAGCCCAATCGGTTCCCGCCGGACACAGGAGGACTGGTAGCCGGCCCGGCAGATCTCGCAGGTGTTGTCCGAGGCGAAGAACGAGCCGATCACGAACTGGCCGGGCCTGACCGACGTCACCTCGCTTCCGACCTCCTCCACGATGCCCGCGTACTCGTGGCCCACCGGGGACGGGCCGTCGACGGCCTCGATCCCGCGGTACGGCCACAGATCGGAACCGCAGACACAGGTCGCCGACAGGCGGATGACCGCGTCGGTCGGGGCGATGATCCTCGGGTCCTCACGCTGCTCCACCCGGACATCGCCGGGGGCGTGCATCACGACACCACGCATTCGATTGCTCCTTATGTGCTGAGTCGTACGGGTCCGTCGCGGACGGACCGGGTAGGGGCACCCCTCCTCGCTGCGATCACGGCCGGGAGGGAAGTGCCACGCCATCCAGGTAACCGGCTTCCCGCGCGCCCAGGGAGTGCCTGGTGAGGGGTGTACCGGCAGTACATCCCTTCCACCGGGCGCGGGAACGTACCGTCGAGGAGTGGACAACCGGGAAGAAGTCCGCGAGTTCCTCGTCTCGCGGCGTGCAAAGATCACTCCCGAGCGGGCCGGGCTGCCCGGCGGCGCCAGGCGCCGCGTTCCCGGGCTGCGCAGGAGCGAGGTCGCGGCGCTGGCCGACGTCAGCGTCGAGTACTACGCCAAACTCGAACGCGGCAACCTCGCCGGCGTGTCCCCCGGTGTTCTCGACGCCGTCGCCCGCGCGCTGCGGCTCGACGACGCCGAGCGGGCCCACCTGCTCAACCTCGCGCAATCGGCCGACGGCTTCGACGCGCTCGCCCGGCCCCGGCAGCGCTCCGGCAGGCAGTGGGCGCCGCACCGGAGCCTGCAGTGGACCCTGGACGCGGTCACCGCAGGGCCGGCGTTCGTCCGCAACGGCCGGATGGACCTGCTGGCCGCCAACCGGCTCGCGCGTGCCTTCTACTGCGACATGTACGCCACCGGCCGGCGGCCGCAGAACCTCGCCCGATACACCTTCCTCGACCCGGCCTCCCGCCGCTTCTACCTGGACTGGGACCTGGCCGCCGACATGACCGTCGCCATTCTTCGCACCGAGGCCGGCCGCGACCCGCACGACAAGGAACTCCACGACCTGGTCGGCGAGCTGTGCACCCGCAGCGACGCGTTCCGCACCCGGTGGGGCGCCCACAACGTCCGCCACCACGGCACCGGTGTGAAGAGGTTCCACCACCCCGTCGTCGGCGACCTCACCCTCGCCTACGAAGGTCTGGCGATGGTCGCCACTCCGGGCCTCACCCTCACCGTCTACACCGCCGAACCGGGCTCGTCATCGGAGCAAGGCCTGCGCCTGCTCGCCTCCTGGGCCGCCACCCAGGAAGCCGGCTCCCCCACGCAGCCGCTCCCGGCCGGCTGACGGGCCAGAAGTCCGCCCGGACAAGCATGTCCGTACGGTTCATCCGGGTTCGCCGGGCGGGAGTATCCTGCTGCGCACGTGTCACTGACCTCCCCCACACCTCTGGTCGGGCCCGACGCGTGGCAACGGCACGGTACGGAGTCCGGTGCGGGTGGGCTGGGCTCGGCGTGAACGAAAGGGTGTCAAGTGGCGCGCTGTGAGGACGCCGAGCAGGGGCCGCCGGCAGCGGCCGGAGCCGACGTGTTCGCCGCCGACGACGAGGTCGGCGGGGATCTGGCCCTGGTGGATTGGCGGGCGACCCCGCTCGGCCCGCCGGAGGAGTGGCCGCAGAGCCTGCAGACGGCGGTGAGCATCCTGCTGTCGTCCCGGTTCTCCATGTGGATGGCGTGGGGGCCGGAGCTGACGTTCTTCTGCAACGCCGCCTACCGCCGCGACACGCTGGGCCGGAAATACCCGTGGGCGTTGGGCCGGCCCGCCAGCGAGGTCTGGGCGGAGATCTGGGACGACATCGGCCCGCGGATCGACACCGTGCTGGCCACGGAGCAGGCGACCTGGGACGAGGCGCTGCTGCTGTTCCTCGAACGGGCCGGCTACCCGGAGGAGAGCTACCACACGTTCTCCTACAGCCCCCTTCGGGACGACTCCGGCACCGTGGTCGGCATGTTGTGCGTCGTCAGCGAGGAGACCGAGCGGGTCATCGGCGAGCGGCGAATGACGACCCTGCGGGATCTCGGCTCCGATCCCAGCGTGGTCCGCACCGAGCAGGAGATGCTGGCCTTCGCCTGCCGTCAGCTCGGCCGCAACCTGCATGACCTTCCGTTCACGTTGACCTACCTGTTCCAGGACGACGGCGGCGCACGGCTGGCAGGGGCCACCGGGATTTCCGCCGGGCATCCGGCCGCCCCTCTCAGGCTGCCGGCCGACGACCCGGACGCGGTGTGGCCCGCGGCGGCGCTGGCTCGGGGAGAGTCGGTGATCGTGCCGCTCGACGGCACCCCGTTCGCCGGTCTCCCGGCCGGAGACTGGCCGGAGCCGCCCACGCAGGCGCTGGTGGTGCCGCTGCTCCAGCAGGGCAGTGCGCCGTACGGGTTCCTGGTGGCCGCGCTAAACCGGTACCGTCCCCTGGACGAGGCGTACCGCGGGTTCATCGAGCTGGCCGCGGGGCACGTCGCGGCGGGCGTCGCGAGCGCCCGCAGCTACGAGGCCCAGCAGCGGCGGGCGGAGGAGCTGGCCGAGCTCGACCGTGCGAAGACCGTCTTCTTCTCCAACATCAGCCACGAGTTCCGCACGCCGCTGACCCTGATCATGGGGCCGGTGGAGGAACTGCGCGGCCGTCTGCAGGGCGCCGACGCGCAGGTGCGCGAGGAGCTTGAGGTCATCCGCCGCAACGGGTTGCGGCTGGGCAAGCTGGTCAACACCCTGCTGGACTTCTCCCGCATCGAAGCCGGCCGGATGCAGGCCAGCTATGAGCCGGTCGACCTGGCCACGGTCACCGCCGAGCTGGCCAGCCTCTTCCGCTCCGCCATCGACAAGGCGGGGCTGGACTTCCGGGTCGACTGCCCTCCCCACGACGAGCCGGTCTACATCGACCGCGGCATGTGGGAGAAGGTGGTGCTCAACCTGCTCAGCAACGCGCTGAAGTTCACCTTCGAGGGCTCGATCGGCGTCGCCGTGCGCAGGGAGGACGCCCACACGGTGGTGACCGTCACCGACACGGGCATCGGCATCCCGGCCGAGGAGGTGCCGCGACTGTTCGAGCGGTTCCACCGCATCGAGAACGCGCGCTCACGGTCCAATGAGGGAAGCGGCATCGGGCTGGCCCTCGTGCAGGAGCTGGTCGGCCTGCACGGTGGCACCATCACCGCCGACAGCGTCGAGGGCGAGGGCACCCGCTTCACCATCCGCATGCCGTACGGCTCCGCGCACCTGCCCGCCGAGGCGATCACGACGGCCGGTGCCGGTGCCACCTCCACCACCGCGGACCCGTACGTCGAAGAGGCGCTGCGCTGGCTGCCCGGGGACGACACAGGCGAGCCCGCCCGGGACACCATGGGAATGCCGTCCCACGACGGCTCGGCCGCCCGATCCGGGGGCTCCGCCGCCCCGGCGCGGGTGCTGGTGGCCGACGACAACGCGGACATGCGCGAGTATCTCGTCCGTCTCCTCAACAGCGCCGGCTACCTCGTCAGCACCGTGGGCGACGGGATGGAGGCCCTGGACGCCATCCGCGCGGACGCGCCCGACCTCGTGGTCAGCGACGTGATGATGCCCCGCCTGGACGGCCTGTCCCTGGTCGCGGCGCTGCGGTCCGATCCACGCACCGCCGCCGTCCCCGTGGTGCTGCTGTCGGCCAGGGCGGGCCAGGAGGCGTCCATCGAGGGCCTGCAGGCCGGAGCCGACGACTACCTGGTCAAGCCCTTCGCCGCCGCGGAGTTGCTCGCGCGGGTGAGGGCGAACATGGACATGGCGCGGCTGCGCCAGCACCAGGCGCGCTGGCGCACCGCACTGGTGGACTCGCTGCAGGAGGCGTTCTTCGTCTGCGACGAGCAGGGTGCCGTCGTCGAGATCAACAGCGCCTTCACCGACATCCTCGGCTACGGCCCCGAGAACCTGCCCTACACGCCGATCCACCCGTGGTGGCCGGACGCCGCCGCCGATCCCGAGGCTCACCAGCAGGTCGCCGACGCCTTCGGCGGCCTTCTCGGCCCGGGCCAGGGCAGCTACACCATCCCCGTCACCCATCGTGACGGGCACCGGATGTGGGTCAGCGTCACCTTCAACCAGGCGCAGGATCCCGACACCGGGCGCCGGGTCGTCGTCGGCACCTTCCGCGACGTCACCGCCGAGCATTACGCCATCCAGCGCGAGAGCGCCCTCGCCTCGCTGAGCACCGGCCTGTCCCAGGCCGCGAGCCTCTCCGACGCGCTGACCGGCGCCCTGCGGGAACTGCAGAGCCTGTGGCGCGCCCAGTCCGTGCTGGCCGCCGTCTTCGACCACGGCGACGAGCCGACCCTGACCGCCACCGGTGAGCCGGTGGACTGGCACGGGCTGCCCGACGAACGCCGCCGTATGCTCACCGATCTGCTGCAGCGGCCGCTGCTCACCCCGGCCGCCGACCGCGACGGGGTCGGCATCCTGCTGGAGCACCCCGAGGGCCAGCTGGCCCTGTGGGTGGACCTGGGCGACCACCGGCCTTTCACCAGCGAGGACCAGCTGCTGCTGTCGCTGCTGGCCGGGCGTCTCGCTCAGGGACTGGTCCGCGCCCACCAGATCGACCAGCAACGCGAGACCGCCATCGCGTTGCAGCGCGCCATCCTCGGCCCCGCCCACCTTCCCGAAGGGTTCGCCGTACGCTACGAGCCCGCCACCCGGCCCCTGGAGGTCGGCGGCGACTGGTACGACACGATCGCCCTGCCGGGGGGACGCATCGGGATCGTCGTCGGCGACTGCGTCGGGCGCGGGGTGGAGGCCGCCGCCGTCATGGGACAACTGCGCAGCGCGTGCCGCGCGCTGCTGCTGCAGGACGACAGCCCGGCCCGCGTGCTCATGGCCCTGGACCAGTTCGCCGCCAGCGTCCCCGGCGCCAGGTGCACCACCGTCTTCTGCGCCGTCCTCGACCCGGAAACCGGGCGCCTGTCCTACTCCAGCGCCGGGCATCCGCCGGGGATCCTCGCCCACCCCGACGGCAGTACGGGCCTGCTCGAGGGCGGACGTTCCGTTCCCCTGGCCGTACGCCCGGGCGCGACCCGTCCGGAGAGCGAGACGATCATCCCCGCGCGCGCCACGCTCATGCTGTACACGGACGGCCTGGTCGAGCGCCGCCGCCGTTCGCTGTACTCGGGCATCGACCAGGCCAGCCAGGCCGTGCAGGACGGCCGGAACGTCGCCGTCGACGACCTCGCTACCGAGGTGATGATCCGCCTGGCGCCCGTCGACGGCTACGACGACGACGTCGCTCTGCTGCTCTACCGGCACCCGGCCCCGCTGGAGATGACCTTCCCCGCCGAGTCGTCCCAGCTGGCGCCCGTCCGCAAGGCGCTGCGCGGCTGGCTCGGCCAGTGCGACCTACCGGCCCAGATCGTGCAGAACGTCCTGGTCGCCGCCGGTGAGGCGTGCGCGAACGCCATCGAACACGGCCACCGTCACACCCCCGGCGACATCGTCCGCCTGCGGGCCGAGGCGTCCGTCGACAAGCTGCGTCTCACCGTCGCCGACACCGGCCGCTGGAAGTCTCCCGAGCCCGAGGCGAACGCCCACCGCGGGCGCGGGGTCGCGCTCATGCGCGCCATGATGCAGCAGGTCACCATCACCCCCGGCCCGTACGGCACCACCGTCGACATGCAGATGAGGATCGCCTGATGACCACGCCCCTGACCCTCACTCCTGGGGTTCGCCCGGACGGCGCCGCTCTCCTGACCGCGGCCGGTGAGATCGACATGAGCAACACCGACGCCCTCGCGGCCGCTCTCGAGAGCACCCCGGGGCCCGTCGTCCTCGACCTGACCTCCGTCGAATACCTCGACAGCGCGGGCCTGAGCGTCCTGTTCGCCCATGCCGACCACATCACCCTCATCGCCAACCCGCTGCTGACTCCCGTCCTGACCATCTCCGGGCTCGCGGACCTCGCCACCGTCCACGACGGCGACCCCGACATCCGGTAGGGCGGGCTTTCCGGCGCGGTTTCTCCTCAAGTGAGATTTTGCTCTCGCTTGCGTTGATCTCTTTACACGAGTCATGTGATAGTTGACTATCAAGTGGCGATACCCGGGCTCGTAGTGAACGACGATCCGCTCTGGAGGCATCATGACCACTGCCGAACCCCGGACCTTCCCCTTCGGCCAGGCGGACCGGCTGGAGGTGGACGCGCTGTTCTCCGACCTGCGGCAGGAGGAACCGCTGTGCCGGGTCCGGCTGCCCTACGGAGAGCCCGCCTGGCTCGCGACCCGCTATGAGGACGTCAAGGTCGTGCTCGGCGACGCGCGGTTCAGCCGGGCCGCGGCGATCGGCCGCGACGAGCCGCGGATGCGGCCCCACCAGTCCCGCTCCGGGAGCATCCTCAGCTTCGACCCGCCCGAGCACAGCAGGCTGCGCAGGCTGGTGTCGAAGGCGTTCACCGTACGGCGGATCGAGCTGCTGCGGCCACGGACCCAGGAGATCGCCGACGGTCTCGTCGGCGCGATGCTGGCCAAGGGCGCCCCGGCCGACCTCGTCGAGGACTTCGGGCTGCCGCTGCCGATCACGGTCATTTGCGAGTTGCTGGGGGTGCCCGTCGAGGACCGTGTCGACTTCCGCACCTGGTCGGACGCGCTCCTGTCCACCACGCGGTTCACCCCCGAGCAGGTGGTGCACTGCATGGGCCTGCTACGGGAGTACATGGCCGGTCTGATCGCCCAGCGCCGGCAGACCCCCAAAGACGACCTGCTCAGCGCGCTCGTCGCGGCCCGTGACAACGAGGAGCGGCTGTCGGAGGAGGAGATGCTGTCGCTGGCCGAGGCGCTGCTGGTCGCCGGGCACGAGACCACGGCCACGCAGATCCCGAACTTCGTCTACGTGCTGCTCACCCACCCCGCTCAGCTCGCGGCGCTGCGCGCGGACCTCGACCTGATACCCAGGGCGGTCGAAGAGCTGATGCGCTTCGTCCCGCTCGGGAGCGGCGCCTCCATCGCGCGCTACGCGCTGGAGGACGTCGAGCTGGGCGGCGTCACGGTGCGTGCCGGTGAGCCCGTGGTCGTGAGCCTGGTGTCGGCCAACCGCGACGAGTCGGTCTACACGGACCCCGACGAACTCGAACTCGACCGTCAGCAGGCCTCGCATGTGGGGTTCGGGCACGGGGCGCACCACTGCCTCGGCGCCCCGCTCGCCCGGATGGAGCTGCAGGTCGCCCTGCGTACCCTGCTCACACGGCTGCCGGGGCTCCGCCTCGCCGGCTCCGGGGACGACGTCGTGTGGAAGACGGGGTTGTCCACCCGGGGACCCGAGCACATGCTTGTCACCTGGGACCAGCCCTGACGAGCGCATAATCGATAGCCACCTATCACTTGGTTATGCTGTGGTGGTGACCACCGAGACCTCGCGGCGGCTGCGCGCCGACGCCGCACGCAACTCCGGCAGGATTCTGCGCGCAGCCCGGGAGGTCTGGGCCGAGCAGGGGCCCGACGCGCTGCTCGAAGACATCGCCCGCCACGCCGGGGTCGGCATCGCGACGCTCTACCGCCACTTTCCCGACAAGGCGGGCCTGGTCAGGGCGGCCCTCGACCAGAGCTTCGCCGAGAACATCGCGCCCGCCATCGAACAGGCGCTCGGTGACGACGATCCCCGGCGCGGCCTGGCCACCGTGCTCGAGGCGGCGATGTCCACGACGGCCCGTGAACACAACACCCTGGCCGCCGCCCGGAACTCCGGCGCCATCACCGCGGAGGCCAGCAGCCCGTTCATCGAGTCGCTGACTCTGCTGGCCCGGCGCGGGCAGCAGGCCGGTCTCATCCGTGCCGACCTCACCCCGGACGACCTGCCCAGGATCATGGTCATGCTGATGGGCGTGCTGTGGACCATGGACCCGGGCAGCGACGGCTGGCGGCGCTACCTCACGCTCGTCCTCGACGCCCTGTCTCCCGGCGCGGCCTCTCCGCTGCCGGCCGCGGTGCCGCTCAGGTCACCGCGCAAGCGGGGCGGCTGGCCCGTGTGACGCCCGCGCGTCCCGACCGGCCGCACAGCGGGTCCGTAGCCGTTGGGGCGTCGGGGTGCGTGAGCGACGGCCTGTGTCGGAACAGTGCTCGGAAGGATTCCGGGTACCCACAGGCCGTCGCCGGTCGCGGAGGGCCCCAGCCGGGGCCTGCGGTTCAGGCCGCGGCGCGTGCGGCCTCGAACCGGGCGATGACGTCGTTCCAGTCGATCAGGCTCCACAACTTCTCGACGTAGTCCGGCCGGACGTTGCGGTACTGCAGGTAGTACGCGTGCTCCCAGGCGTCGAACACCAGGAGCGGAGTGGCGTTCATGCCGACGTTCCCGTGGTGGTCGTACACCTGCTCGACCACCAGTCGCCGGCCGAGCGGCTCCCATGCCAGCACACCCCAGCCGGAGCCCTGAACCGTGCTCGTCGCCGTGCTGAGCTGCTTCTGGAATGCCTCGAACGAGCCGAAGTGTTCGTCGATCGCCTCGCCCAGCGCGCCGTCGGGCCGGTCACCGCCGTCCGGTGACAGGTTCTGCCAGAAGATCGAGTGCAGGACGTGGCCGGACAGGTTGAAGGCGAAGGTCTTCTCCAGCCCGACCAGGCCGCCGAACTCGCCCTTGTCTCTGGCTTCCGCAAGCCGTTCGAGGGTGTCGTTGGCACCCTTCACGTACGCCGCGTGGTGCTTGGCATGGTGCAGCTCCAGGATCTCGCCCGTGATCGCGGGTTCGAGCGCCGCGTAGTCGTAGGGCATGTCCGGCAGCGTGTAACGAGTCATCGAACGCTCCTTATTGCAAGTTATTCGCAACTACAAGTTTGTGGCAAGTATTCGCGCTCGCGCAAGGGGAGGGGTGAACCGCGATGGGTGCGGGTCGACAGCGCGATCGCGTTGGAGGAGGCCCACGTGTTCCTCGCCACCGGCCTGCGCACGCTTGCCGTAAGAGGGATCTTCGCCCTCGCCTGCGCCGGCGGGTCGCCTACGTCGACCGGAAGGTGCCGTCGTGATCCGGCGCGGGGGCGGTGAGCCTGGCGAGGGCGGCGGCAGAGGGGGTGCCGGGCTCGGCCTGGTAGGCGATGACGACCTGGCCGTCCGTTTCGCCGACCGTCAGGCTGTGACGCCGCAGGACGAGCGGCCCGAGGACGGGATGGCTGAACTCCTTCGTCTCGCCCGCCGCGGCGAGGAGGGCCCCGATCGACCCCGACGTCACGGCCGAGGCGGTCCTCGCGGTCGTGGACGTGGAACGGCCCCCGCTGCGCCTGTTCCTCGGCGGTTACCGCCTGCCGATCGCGGAGCGGGCCCAACGCCGAACGCCTGGACACCTGGCGGGAGTGGCGCTCCCTCTCCGAGTCCGCCCACGGCTGATCCCGGCGGCGTTATCACACCCCGTCGGTATTAGGCAAACCTAACCTTAGGTAACCTGAGGCGGGAGGTGCCAATGAGACCGGGTGACTTCGCGAGAGGCGCCGAGATGCGGCTGTGCCGCGTGACCGGCGACCGGCGGCATCGGAGACGGCTGGCCGAGCTGGGATTCGTGCCGGGCGCGTCGCTCTCGGTGCTGGGACGGGGCATGCACGGCGGCCTCGTCCTGGCCCTCGGCGACGGCCGGGTGGCCGTCGACGCCCTGACGGCGGCGACGCTGGTGGTGGAGCCGGCCGATGAGTGAACAGCCGGTCACCAAGGCGTCGATCATCAAGGCGCCGGTCACCAAGGCCCTCCTGACCAAGCCCTGCTGCGACGAGGACGTCCCGGGCGGCGTCAACGCCGGTGATCCGCGGGTCGCCCTCGTCGGCAATCCCAACGTGGGCAAGTCCACCCTGTTCAACATGCTGACCGGGGCGCGGCAGCGGATCGGCAACTGGCCGGGCAAGACGGTGAGCGTGGCGCAGGGCACCTGGCGCTCACCCCACGGCGAGATCACCCTCATCGACCTGCCGGGCACCTACAGTCTCGTGCCGGGCTCGCCCGACGAGGCGCTGACCAGGGACCTGCTCGTCGACCGGGGCATGGGGGGCCGCCCCGACCTCGTCGTCATCACCGTCGACGCCGCCAACCTCGCGCGCAACCTCTACCTGCTCGCTCAGGTCATGGAGACGGGCGTGCCGCTCGTCGTCGCGCTCACCATGGTCGACATCGCGAAGAGCCGGGGCATTCAGATCGACGCCGGACGGCTGTCCGAGCTGATCGGCGCTCCCGTCGTGCCCCTGGTGCCGCGCCGGGGTGAGGGCGTGGCCGAGTTCGACCGTGTCGTAGCGCGGGCGCTGGCCGCTCCCCGCAGGCCGGCCGTACCCGTCCTGGGCGAGGACATCGAGGCCGCGCTGGCGTCGATCACCGCCGAGGTGCCCGCCGAGTCCGCCGTACGCTACCCGGCGCGCTGGCTGTCGATCGCGCTGCTCACCGGGGAGGACGTGCCCGGCGTACCGGAGGAGACCGCCGCCGCGGCACGGGCCGCCGGCGCCGCGTTGGCCGGCGGCGAGCCGAGCGACGACGAGCCGGACGACCCGGAGCTGCTGGTCGCCGAGCAGCGGTACGCGTGGGTGCACGAGGTGATCGCGCACGTCGTGACCCGCCGCAGGGCGGGGCGGGCCACCTGGTCCGACCGGGTGGACCGGGTGCTGACCTCCCGGTGGTTCGGGCCGCCGATCTTCCTTGCGGTCATGTGGGCGGTGTTCGCGCTGACCACGAAGGCCGCCGCGCCGCTCATGGCCGGTTTCCAGGGATTCGTGGACGGCCCGGTCTCCGCCGGGGCGGGCCGCCTGCTGGACGTGCTGGGAGCGGGCGAGACGATCCGCGGCCTGGTGCTGAACGGGCTCATCGCGGGCGTCGGGCAGGTGCTCTCGTTCGTCCCGCTGATGGCCATCATGTTCGTGCTGCTGTCCGTGCTGGAGGATTCCGGCTATCTGGCGCGGGCGGCGTTCGTTGTCGACCGGCTCATGCGGCTCATCGGCCTGCCCGGCCGCGCCTTCCTGCCGTTGATCGTCGGTTTCGGCTGCAACGTGCCCGCCCTGGCCGGCACCCGCATCCTGTCCGACCGGCGGCACCGCCTGCTGACCGGACTGCTGATCCCGTTCGTGACCTGCAGCGCCCGGCTCACGGTGTACGTGCTCGTGGCGACCGCGTTCTTCGGCAGCGCCGCCGGCACGGTCGTCTTCGCGATGTACGTGCTGTCGATCGCCCTGGTCATCGGGATGGGCCTGCTGCTGCGCGGCACCCTGTTCCGCGGCATGGCCGAGGAGCCGCTCGTCCTCGACCTCCCGCCCTACCGGCTGCCCGCCGTACGGGTGATCGGGGCGCAGTCGTGGGTGAAGCTGCAGGCGTTCCTGAAGACGGCGAGCGGGATCATCGTGGCCACGGTCACGCTCGTGTGGCTGCTGTCGTCGATCCCGTTCGGCGGCCAGGGGTCGTTCGGCCGCACCCCGATCGAGCACAGTGTCTTCGGCGCCGCCTCGCACGCCGTCGCCCCCGCCTTCGCCCCGGCCGGGTTCGGCGACTGGCACGCCTCGGCCGCCCTGATCACCGGATTCGTGGCGAAGGAGGCCGTCGTCTCCACGATGGCGCAGACGTACAGCATGGGCGAGCCGGCGGACGGGCACCAGCCAGGCGGGCTCGGCGGCGCCCTGCGGGCCACGATCGAGCAGACCTCGCGCGGCCATCCGGTTCCGGCGGTGCTGGCGTTCCTGGTGTTCCTGCTCGCCTACACGCCGTGCATGACGACCGTGGCCGCCCAGCGTGCGGAGATCGGGGGACGGCTGACCCTGTTCGGCATCGGGATGCAGCTCACGCTGGCCTGGCTGCTCGCGGTGGCGGTCTTCCGCGTGGGGAGCCTGTTCCTGTGAGCGCGCTGCGCAGGGTCCTCGAAGAGATCACCGCCGCCCGCGGCGGGGTCAGCCTGGACGACATCGCCCGGCGGCTGGGCCTCGGCCGCGATGAGGTCGACGCGATGGTCGAATACTGGGTCCGCAAGGGGCGCCTCTCGTCCGACGACATCGCGGCCGCCTGCCCGAGCGGCGGCTGCGGCACCTGCGCGCTGGGCGACGACGGGAAGCCGGGCTGCGGCACGCGGCGCGACGGCCCGGTGCTGCTCGCGATCACCGTACGCCGCCGGGAGGATCGCCGCGAGGACGCCTGAGCACGACGCCTACCTGGCGCGGGCCGTTCCGGTGTGCAGTTCGGTGAACAGCCGCTCCCAGGTCAGACGGATCCGGTCCATGTCGTACCGCATGACCGACGTCCTGGCCGCGTCGCCCAGCGCGTGCCGTCGCGACGGGTCGCCGATCAGCGACTTCATGGCGGCGGCGAGCGCGCCCACGTCCTCGGGGGGAACCAGCAGCCCGTCCCGGCCGTGGGTGACGATGTCCGAGGGCCCGTGGGGGCAGTCGAAGCTCACGACGGGCAGCCCGTGGGCCATCGCCTCGGTGAGCACCATGCCGAAGCCCTCGTATCGCGAGCTGAGGACGAACATCGCCCCCTTGGCCAATTCCTGTTCGAGCGTGGTCGTGCCGCCCATCAGGAAGGCGTGGTTGTAGAGATGCAGGCGGTGGATCAGACGCCGTAGCCTGCCGTGCTCCCTGCCGTCGCCGTAGATGCGCAGCTGCCAGTCGGGGTGGTCGGCGACGACCTCGGCGAACGCCTTGATCAGCAGGTCGAACCCCTTCTGCCGGGTGAGCCGCCCCGCCGCAACGATGATCCTGCCGTCCACCGCGGCGGGAGCCCGGTCGGCGGGCGTCAGGCCGTTGGGGATGGTCGCCAGGCGGGTCCGCGCGCCGTCGAGCAGCGCCGCGTACTCGACCGCGTCGGCGTCGGTGAGACTGACCACGGCGTCCAGCCGCGGATACCAGCGGGCGATCTCGGCGACGAGTTCGGGCTTGTGGGAGCGCAGGTGCATGTGTTCCTGGGCCACCCGTACGACGTTCTGCGGGGTGTAGCGGGCGGAGAGCAGGTTGAGCGCGGGGCGGGTCGTGACCAGCACGCCGTCGTCGAGCGAGCGCAGATACCTCACGATCTTCTGGTCGCTCAGCTGGCTGAAGGTGGCGTAGCGCACCTCGGTGGGAGGCACGAGCAGGCTCGGCCGGTGCCGGAGCCAGCCGCGGACGGGATGCCGCCAGCGCGGGCCGCGCAGGTCCGCCAGGGCGTGCAGGCGGACCCGGGGATCGAGGGGGAACTTCGGCCGGTCCCTGGCCTGGAAGACGCTGACCAGTTCGACGTCGTGATCGGCGGCCATGGCGTTGGCCTGGTTGATCACGGTGCGGATGGTGCCGCCGACCCCGTAGAGGTTCGCGATGAGGTAGCGGATCTTCATGCGTGGACCGGCCTGGAGATCAGCGACAGGTTCTGCATCATCGTGTAGTACGGCTTGACGCTGACGGCGCCCGTCCCCGCCTCGCCCGTCTGCGCGGGGAAGGTCATGATTTTCTTCTTGTCGGGGATGTCGTCCAGGTGGCGTCCTACCCGAAGCGGCTCAGGATCGCCGGGCAGCCTGAGATGGAGATCCCAGACCTGACGGCCGTCGATCCGGCGGGAGGACACGGCGGAGACGACCAGTTCGACGGGGAAGGCCGCGTGGAACCGCCCGTCGTCCACCGTCGCCGGGCAGCTCAGCACGAGACCGGGGCGGTCGCGGTTGGTGAGGGTGAGGGTCGCGGTCGTCCGCGCCGGCGGGCTGGGGGCCGCGTCGACGATGCGGCCGATCACCAGGACTCTTCCGTCTCGCGCCCAGACCTGCTCCACTTCGGCGTGCCTTGATGTCATCGGCCCTGCCTCCTGTGCGTTCCGCGTTCGCGGGGTAGCCTCGACCTACTAGCTCGATAGTAACTACTACTGTGATAGTAGTTCGTGGTCAGGGAGGTTGGGTTGACCGACACGGGACATGGCGACAGACGTCCGGCGGGCATGCTGGAAGACGAGGTGCTCGCCGTGTTGTGGTCGAAGCCGGCGCCCATGAGCCCGGCCGAGGTGCAGGCCGAGCTCGGCGGCTCCCTGGCGTACACCACGATCATGACCACGCTCGCGCGCCTGGAGCGCAAGGGCCTGGCCACCCGGCAGCGCTCTGGCCGGGGGTTCGTCTACGCCCCCGCGGTGGACGAGGCGTCGCACACCGCCGAGGCGATGAACGAGCTGCTCGCCCGAAGAAGCGACAGGGCGGCGGTGCTCGCCCAGTTCGTGTCGCGGCTCAGCGCGGACGACGAGCAGATCCTGCAGCAGCTGCTCCGGGAGATGGACGACTGACATGCGGATCGTCGTCTACCTGCCGTTCGTCGTCTCGGCGCTGCTGGGTCTCGCGATTCCGCGATTCGGGCGCCGGCTCGCGCCGGCCACCGCCACCCGGCTCCTGGTCGTGGCCGGCGTGGCGTGCGCGGCCAGCTCGGTCCTCACACTCGTCTTCCTGGCCAGCACCTACCTCGGCCAGGTGCCGCTGGTCGCGTCCTTCGGCGACTGGTCCGCAGGCCTGTTGGAAGCGCTCGATCCGGTGCCGCGGCCCGCCGCGCAGCTCGCGCTGCTGGCGCTCGCGGTCGTGGGGGCTCTGGCGGTCAGGACCGCGACGCGGCAGGTCCTCACTTGGCGGCGGGCGTCGCGGGCCTGCCGCCGCGCGTCCGCCGCCTCGGGCGGCCTGGTGGTCGTCGACAACCCGGTTCCGCACGCGTACGCCGTGCCGGGGGGCTTCGGCGATCCCGGCCGTGTCGTGGTGACGACCGGGATCCTGCGTGCCCTCGATGCGGATGAGCGAAGGGTCCTGCTCGCCCACGAGCGCGCCCACCTGCGTCACCGCCATCACCTCTACCGGACGGCGGCCGCCGTGGCCGCCGCGCTGAACCCGCTGCTGGCGTCCCTGCCGCGGGCGGTGGAGTACACCACCGAGCGCTGGGCCGACGAGCGCGCGGCCGAGGAGGTGGGTGATCGGAAGGTCGCGGCCCGTGCCATCGTCAAGGCGGCGCTGGCCGGCGGGGGACATCGGCGGCGGACGGGCCTCGCCGCTCTCGCCTTCGGTCACGGCGACGTGCTTCCCCGGGTCAACCACCTGCTGACCGCGCCTCCGCGCCGCCGTCCTCTGACGGTGGCCGCGCTGATCGTGGCCGTGGCCGCCTGCCTCGTCGCGACCAACGAGTCCCGCACCGATACGGAGTCCCTGTTCGAAGAGGCGGAGTCTTCTCCACCGGTCGTGCACGTGGTCGACGGCGGGCGCCATACGAGCGTGGCGGAGGTGTCCGCTCTGCGCGGTACGCCGCTTCGAACGGGATGTCCGGCCGGAGCCCAAGCCGCGGCCGGACGTCTGTGCGTTCGCTGAACGAAGGAGTTTCATGATCCTCAGGCGCCTTCGCCTGCCCGTCCTGCTCGCCGTCGCCACCGGTCTTCTGGGAGCCGTCGCGAGGACCGCCACAGTGACGGGCGTGGACCTGAACGCCGACCTGGCGGTGGAGGCGCTGCGCACTCCGGCGCTGACAACGGTCGCCGACATCCTCAACGTCGTCTTCGGGCCGGTCGCGGGTGTCTTGATCATCGCGCTTCTCGCGGCCACGCTCACCCTGACGGGACGCGTGTGCGCGGCCGTACTGGCGACCTCGGTGGTCGCGGCCGGCTGGACCACCAGTGCGATCTTCAAGCAGATCGTCGCCCGGCCCCGGCCACCGATCGTGGACCAGCTTGTGGTCGAAACCGGCCACGACAGTTATCCCAGCGGGCATGTCGCGCTGACGGTGTCGCTGGCGATCGCCGCCGCCCTTCTCGCGGCCCGCACGCGTTGGTTCGCCCTTGTGGTGTGCGCCGGGGGCGTTCTGGTCGTGGCGCAGGCGCTCGCCCGCATGTATCTCGGTGTCCACTACCCCACCGACGTGGTCGGCTCCATGTTGGCGGGCACCGCGGGCACCTCGGCCGTCATCGCCCTGCGAAGGCCTATCGGCAGCGTTGTCGACCGCCTTCCCTTCCTCTATGGACGTGGCGCTCGCGACCACAGGTGAAGGGGCCCCACGGGGGGCAGGACCGCCCCGTCCTGGCGTCGCCGGCGCTCATCATCCTTCCGTGCGGGCAGCTCTGGCTGCGAAGGTACGCGGCTTTTGCCGAAAGTGGAAGCAGTAAGGACGCGCTTGAGCCAAACTCTGGACATCATGTCGAATTCTTTTGTCGAGATCGATGGAAAGTGTGGCTGATCGTTGACAAAGTCTTGAGGTGAAGCTCAGACTTCCCAGAGTCATCGCGTTGGACTGGGATGGGGCTCGTGGGTCGGGCGTCGCAGCGCGATGGGCTTCTGTCCGACCGACAAGAGGAGTGACATGCCATCCTCTCGACCACGTCCCAGGCCGCGATCTCGTTCCGCCCTGGCCTCCGCCGTGCTCACGGTGCCGGCCCTGTTGCTCGGCGCGCCGGGTGTGGCCCTCGCCGCGGAGTCCGGAGCGGCACCCGTCCTCGACACGGCCACGCTGTCGCCGGTCGCCGAGGTGCTGAACTACAACGGCGCGACCACCACCGCGTACACGCCGTCGAGCACGACCGGGACCAACGGCTGGTTCATCGGCGACGAGGTGACGCTGCGTCTGTCCGCGACGGACGACGACGCCGTGGCGTCCTTCCGGGTGACGGTCGGGTCGGACCCCGCCGTGGAGGTGCCGGCCGTACGGAACGGCGCGCGCGGCACGGCCGACTACGTCATCAAGGGCGATCGCAACAGCACCGTCCGCTACAGCGCCGTCGACGCGGCCGGCAACGTGTCGGCCGCCAAGACGGTCACGGTGAGGATCGACACCAAGCCGCCGGTCGCCGCCTGGCCCGGTGTCGCGAACGGCAAGGTGCCCCACAGTGCGCTCGCCTCCTCCATCACGCCGACGCGTACCGACCCCACTCCGGGCTCGGGCGGCGCCGCGGTGCGGGACATGTGGATCGACGGCACGTGGACCTACCCGCTGCCGCTGGACCCGGCCACTCTGTCCGTCGGCGCGCACACGTGGGCGGTCAACCTCGGCGACTCCGCCGGCAACGGGGCCAAATACACCCTGACCTTCCAGATCACCACCTCGGTCGCGGACCTGCGCGCCCTGGTCCAGCGCTACGTCGCCGCGGGCAAGGTCTCCTCGCCGAACGGCGACCGCCTGCTGGCCCTGCTCGCCGAGGCGGACGGCGGCGACGCCCAAGCCGCGCTGACGCGCTTCGGCCGGCTCGCCGGCGAGGTCGTGCCCGAGGGCCACATGCGCGACTCCCTCGTGAAGGACGCCGCCTACCTGGTGGAGGAGCTCCGGGGGGTCAAGCACCCCGACATCGCCACCGGCGTCACGGTGAGCGAGGGACAGGGCATGGCCCGCGCCCCCTTCCGCGTCCCGGCCGAGCCGGTGCGCAACAAGAAGCCGAAGTTCAAGATCCTTCTCTTCGGACCGAAGCCGGGCGCCTTCCGGCACGAGCACATCCCGCTGACCATGTCCGTGATCCAGGACATGGGCCGGGCCAACAACTTCGACGTCGACGTGTACGACTACCTGAGCCCCGAGGTGTCGGTCCCGAACCCCTTCGAGAGCATCGAGCGCCTCTCGCGGTACGACGCGATCGTGGGCGTCTCCAGCGTCGGCAACGACACGTTCTCCACGGCGCGTCCCTCGGGGGCCGACCCGAACGTCAAGGTGAACGAGCAGGCCGTCCTCAAGCAGTACATCAACGACGGCGGCGGCTTCGTCGCCCTGCACGGCGCCACCGACTCCATGCACCAGTGGGACTGGTACAAGGGCCTGGCCGGCGGCGAGTTCGACAACCACGGGTCCAACGGCGGTGGCATCCAGAACACCTGCGGGGCCTGCAACATCGGCGAGGTGGTCACCGAGGACGGCACCAACCCGGCCACCCGCCAGTTCCCGGAGACGTTGAAGATCGTCGACGAGCTGTACAACTGGACCTTCCTGCCGCGCGAGAAGGTTCACGTCCTGCAGACGCTGAACGAGTCGACCTACGTCGGCAGCATCGGCGCCACTGCCGGCCGGATCGAGGGGGCCGACCACCCGATCTCGTGGTGTCAGAACTACGACGGCGGGCGCTCGTTCACCCAGGCGCTCCTGCACAACTGGGAGAACACCCTCGACCCGTTGTTCCAGAAGAACATCCTGGAGGGCGTCAAGTGGGCGGCCGGTCAGACCGAGGCGAACTGCGTCACCCATGACGAGCTGCGCAAGCTCGTCGCCGCCGGTGCGGCGGACGGGTCCGTCGGCGCCGATCTGGCCTCCGGGCTGAACCAGGCGCTCGGCGCGTCGTACGACGCGTACCTCGTCAAGGACTACGCCGACGCCCTCGCGCAGGCGAAGACCTTCCGCCATCTGGTCGACGCCAATCTCCACGGGCCCGGCCAGGCCACGCTCCGCAAGCGGGCGGACGAGCTGGTCTCGTGGATGAAGGTGCTCGACGACAAGGGCGCGGGACTGCGGTTCACGTCCCAGCCGAAGTCGAGGGCCGTCGGCGCCGGCGAGGACGCGGTGTTCTCCGCCCCCGCGGAGGGCCGGAACGTCGCCTACCAGTGGCAGGTGAAGTCGCCGGGCTCGGCGGAGTGGACCGACGTGGCCGGGCAGACGTCCTTTGCGATCGTCGTCACGGCGGCGCCTGAGCTCTCCGGTTCGGAGTACCGGGTCCGCGTGTCCGACCCGACCGGCGAGCTGTTCTCCCGCTCGGCGTCCCTCAAGGTCAGCGGCCGCTGACCCGGACCGGTCGCGGTGGCCCGGGCGTGATCGGCGCCCGGCCCACCGCGACGGCGGTTCCGCCGGCCTGAGCCGGCCACGGAAGGCCGTCCCGAGCCGCCGAGTGAGCCCGGGCGGGGTGCCGCCCGCCGACCGGACAGGAGTGGATCGATGCGTCACGCCCTCGCACGGGCCGCACTCGCCCTGACGTCGCTCGTGTGCTGCGGCGCGTGCGGTGCGACGTCCGCCGCCGCGCTCGGCTCCCGGCCGGACGGCTCACCGCAGGCGGCGGTGTCGTCGGGGATGCCGTCGCTCCCGGCCCCTGCGTCGGGCTCGGCGTCGGGCTCGGCATCGGACTCGGCTGGGACGGTGTCGTCGCCGGTCGACTGCCGCACCGGGCCGCGCGTGCCCGCCGGGGAGACCGGTCCGTGGACGCATCCGGCCCAGTCCTTCTACGGCCCGTCCGACAAGGACAGGCCGACGAGGGCCAGCCTGGAACACCTGCTGGTCGCTGACAACGCCGTAGTGATCGAGTACTCGCCGCGGCTGCCGGAGGCGTCGATCCAGGCGCTTCGCGAGTGGACGTATCTGCAGACCGCGACGGTGGCCGTGCCGGGCGGACGCGAACCGGCCCTGCGTGCCACGACCGCCTCGACAGAGCTCACGTGCGACGGCGTGGACACGATCCGGCTCTCGGCGCTGGCCGGGACGAGAACCTTCGGCCGGGTGGCCGAACACGGCGACGCCGATGAAAATTGATCCCGCGCCTTCCGCGGCCGCGGAGTTCGACTGAGTCGTCAATGAAAGTTTCATTGCCGGACGGTCCCCGGATCCGACCGTACTTCGTCACAAATCCTTCTCAGATGAGTCGAAGCGGCGAAATTCCGGCCGACGCCGGACTTCGCGCGGATGGCGGATGAGGTGCCACCCAGTGAGAAACTTGGCGGATGGAGACTTCGGTGCCAGGGCGAGCCGAAACCCGGCTCCAGGCCAAAATACTCACGCGATTGCGTGACGCAGGTCCGCAATCTCGCATTCAGCTGTCGGAACACTTCGAAGTGTCACGTACGACGATCGGGGCGGAACTCGGCCGGCTTACGGCGCTCCAACTCGTCGAGGAAATCGGCCCGGCCGCGTCTCGCGGAGGCCGCCGGTCGACCGTCATCGATCTCGCCGGCCGGGTCCGCTTCGTCGGCATCGCCATCGGCGCGACCTCGGTGTCCACGGCGGTCACCGATGGCAGGCTGCGCGTCCTCGCGTTCGAACGCGCGGAATGCGACGTACGCCAAGGTCCCGATCCGGTGCTCGAACTCGCCGCGGAACAGAGCCGCAGGCTGCTCCTGAAATTGGGAGTGGACAGGCCGTTGGGAGTCGGCGTCGGCGTGCCCGGCCCGGTGAACTTCTCACGCGGTATCCCGGTGTCGCCACCGATCATGCCGGGGTGGGACGGTTATCCGGTGCGCGATGTCCTCCACCGGCAGTTCGATTGTCCGGTCGTACTGGACAACGATGTCAATGTAATGGCGCTGGGCGAACAACACGCCGGTGCGGCGAGCACCGTCGAGAACTTCCTGTTCGTCAAGGTCGGCACGGGCATCGGCTGCGGAATCGTGGCCAAGGGTGAGCTCTATCGCGGCATGGACGGATGCGCGGGGGATATCGGGCACATACCGGTCGCCGACTCCGGCGAGATCTGCTCCTGCGGCAACACGGGATGCCTGGAGGCGTCCTTCGGCGGCGACGCGCTGGCGCGCGACGCGCTCGCCGCGGCCCGGTCGGGGCGCTCGCCCCTGCTCGGGGAGCTCCTCGAACGTGACGGCACGCTGACCGCCGCGCAGGTGGGTGAGGCGGTCGCCGCCGGTGACGCGACGTCCGTCCAGATGGTGCGCGACGGTGGACGGCGCGTGGGCGAGGTGCTGGCGGGCCTGGTGTCGTTCTTCAACCCGAGCCTCATCGTGCTGGGCGGTGGGCTCACGCTCCTGGGTCACGTCCTGCTCGCCGAGATCCGCGGCGCGATCTACCGCCGCTCGCTGCCCCTCGCGACCAGGAATCTGCCGATCATGATGAGCGACCTCGGCCCGCAGGCCGGCGTCATCGGTGCGGCCAGGCTCGTGAGTGAGGAGGTCTACGGGTTCCCCCGGTGATCGGCGCTCGCACCCCGGCGGTCCGACGATGGCGACACCCAGCTCGAACCGGATTGCATGATCATGCATTCCCGTGTATATATTCTACTCGTGTCCAAGGTGCTCACTTCTCTGCCTGTCGGCGAGCGTGTCGGGATCGCCTTCTCCGGCGGCCTCGACACTTCGGTAGCGGTCGCGTGGATGCGGGAGAAGGGTGCAGTGCCGTGCACCTACACCGCCGACGTCGGCCAGTACGACGAACCTGACATCGCCTCGGTGCCCGGGCGTGCCACCGCGTACGGCGCGGAGATCGCCCGGCTGGTCGACTGCCGGGCGGCCCTGGTCGAGGAGGGGCTCGCGGCCCTGGCCTGCGGGGCGTTCCACATCAGGTCCGGCGGCCGCACGTACTTCAACACCACTCCGCTCGGGCGGGCCGTCACCGGCACCCTGCTGGTGCGCGCGATGCTCGAGGACGGCGTGCAGATCTGGGGAGACGGCTCCACCTTCAAGGGCAACGACATCGAGCGGTTCTACCGTTACGGTCTGCTCGCCAACCCCTCCCTGCGGATCTACAAGCCGTGGCTGGACGCCGACTTCGTCAACGAGCTCGGCGGGCGCAAGGAGATGTCCGAGTGGCTGCTCGCCCACGGGCTGCCCTACCGGGACAGCGTGGAGAAGGCCTACTCCACCGACGCGAACATCTGGGGCGCGACTCACGAGGCCAAGTCTCTTGAGCACCTCGACACGGGCATCGAGATCGTCGATCCCATCATGGGCGTGCGCTTCTGGGACCCCGCCGTCGAGATAGCCGCCGAGGACGTCACGATCGGCTTCGAGCAGGGACGTCCGGTGACGATCAACGGCAAGGACTTCCCCTCCGCCGTCGATCTGGTGCTGGAGGCCAACGCCATCGGCGGCCGGCACGGCCTGGGCATGTCCGACCAGATCGAGAACCGGATCATCGAGGCCAAGAGCCGGGGCATCTACGAGGCGCCGGGCATGGCGCTGCTGCACGCGGCCTACGAGCGGCTGGTCAACGCGATCCACAACGAGGACACCCTCGCCAGCTACCACATCGAGGGGCGTCGGCTGGGCAGGCTGCTCTACGAGGGCCGCTGGCTGGACCCGCAGGCCCTGATGCTGCGCGAGTCGCTGCAGCGTTGGGTCGGCATGGCGGTGACCGGGCAGGTGACCCTGCGGTTGCGGCGCGGTGAGGACTACTCCGTGCTGGACACGTCCGGACCGGCGTTCAGCTACCACCCGGACAAGCTCTCCATGGAGCGCACCGAGGACTCCGCCTTCGGCCCGGTGGACCGCATCGGCCAGCTGACGATGCGCAACCTCGACATCGCCGACTCCCGCGCCAAGCTGGAGCAGTACGCCAGGCTCGGCATGGTCGGCAGCCAGCAGCCGGCGCTGATCGGAGCCGCCCAGGCGGCCTCGACCGGGCTGATCGGCGCGATGCCCGAGGGCGGGGCCGAGGCGATCGCCTCTCGCGGAGAGGTCTCCACCGAGGAGGAACTGCTCGACCAGGCCGCCATGGAGCTCGGCACCGACTGACAGCCACGACCGGGGGCGCCCGGCCCGCCGGGCGCCCTCGATCGACGGCCGATCACGGTCTCGCAAGTCCCAGGGCGGACGCCTCACTCACGTCCTCAGGCCCTGGGCGCACTTGTAGATTGCTGCGATGGATGTCGACAGCAGGACGGTGATCCGGCTCGCGGACACGGAGGATGCGGCGTCGATCGCGCGTGTCCACATGGCCTCCCGGGCGGCGACCATGCCGTACCTGCCTCCGCAGAAGCGCAGCCACGACCAGGTGACCCGATGGGCTCGGGATGTCGTCCTGAGGGAGTGCCGGACCTGGGTCGCCGTACGCGGCGCGGAGATCGTCGGCTATGCCGCTGTCGAGAGTGGTGTACTCGAGCACCTTTACCTGCGCCCGGATGTCCTGCGTCAAGGCGTCGGCACCCTGCTCCTCGAAGAGGTCAAGCGGCACAGCTCCACTGGGGTATCGCTGCATGTCTTCCAGCAGAACACCGGTGCCCGCGCCTTCTACGAGCGTCACGGCTTCACCGTCGCCGGCACCGGCGACGGCAGCGACAACATGGAGGGTCTGCCCGACATGACCCTGCGCTGGACTCCTGACAGCGCGCGGTGACCATGTCGAGACGGATCGGCGGTTTCCGCGTGTACACCCCATCCGAGCGGCGCGAGGACCTTGGAGGTCGCGGCGCTGTCTAGCGGCGCTGGTCCGGCGGCTGCCGGGCCTCACCGAGAAGGTGCTGACTCAGACGCTCCGGGAGATGGAGGCCGACGGGCTGGTGCACCGTGAGGTGCACGACGGCCGTCCCCGGCCGACAAGTACTCACAAAAAGGTGGGTACGGCCGAAAGCCCTGCCCTCGGCGGGCGACGGTTCTTTGCACAGTGCATACGTTCCCTTTGCTCGGGTAGCGCGGCCCTTGTTCGCGCATCGACCGCCGGAGGGGGAGACGCGGTGGCACTGCGGATCGAGGACTACGGGCTGCTCGGCGACCTGCACACGGCCGCGCTAGTGGGGCGCGACGGGTCGATCGACTGGTTGTGCCTGCCCCGGTTCGACGCCCCCGCGTGTTTCGCCGCCCTGCTGGGCGACGAGCGGGCGGGGTTCTGGCGCCTCGCCCCCGCGGCCGGTGGGCTCTGCACGCGCCGCCGCTACCGCGGCGACTCCCTCGTCCTGGAGACGGAGTGGGACACTCCCGAGGGATCCGTACGGCTGATCGACGCGATGCCACCACGCGGCGAGGCGGCCGACGTGGTGCGGGTCGTGGAAGGCGTCAGCGGACGGGTGCCGATGCGGATGGCGCTGCGGCTTCGGTTCGACTACGGGCACATCGTGCCCTGGGTGCGGCACCAGGACGGACGGCTCGCGGCGATCGCCGGACCGGACGCCGCCTGGCTGAAGACACCGGTGCCGCTGCAGGGCGAGGACATGACCACCTACGCTGAGTTCGAGGTGGTTGCCGGGCAGCGGGTGCCGTTCGTGCTGACCTATCGGCCCTCGCACGAGCGCATGCCGCGTCCGGTGGACGCGGAGAAGGCCCTCGCCGACACGGAGGCGTTCTGGACGTCGTGGATGCGCGGCTTCCGGTACGAGGGCCGGTGGGAGGCGGCCGTGCGCCGATCGCTGATCGTGCTGAAGGCGCTGACCTACGCGCCGACGGGCGGCATCGTGGCCGCGGTCACCACCTCGCTGCCGGAACAGCTGGGCGGGCCGCGCAACTGGGACTACCGATTCTGCTGGCTGCGCGACGCGACGTTCACGCTGCAGGCGCTGCTGGGCACCGGCTTCGTCGCCGAGGCCAGGGCCTGGCGGGAGTGGCTGCTGCGGGCCGCGGCCGGAGACCCGGCCGACCTGCAGATCATGTACGGCATCGACGGCACCCGCCGCCTGCCGGAGTACACGCTCGACTGGCTGGGCGGCTACGAGGGCTCGGCTCCGGTGCGGGTGGGCAACGCGGCGTCCGGGCAGTTCCAGCTCGACGTGTGGGGCGAGGTCCTCGACGGGCTGCACCTGACCAGGGCGGCCGGTATCCACGCCGACGAGCCGGCATGGGACCTGCAACGGGCGTTGCTGGACTTCCTGGAGGGCCACTGGGACGACCCGGACAACGGGCTGTGGGAGGTGCGCGGTGACCGCCGCCACTTCGTGCATTCCAAGGTCATGGCGTGGGCGGGCCTGGACCGGGCCGTGCAGGCCGTCGAGCGCTTCGGCCTGGACGGGCCCGTGGACCGATGGCGCGCCACCCGCGACAAGATCCACGCCGAGGTGTGCGACCGCGGCTACGACCCCGAGCGGGGCACGTTCACCCAGTTCTACGGCTCCAAGGGGCTGGACGCCGCCCTGCTGCTGATCCCCAGGGTGGGGTTCCTGCCGTGGGACGACCCACGGGTGGCCGGCACCGTCGAGGCAGTGCGAAGCGAGCTGTGCTCCGACGGGTTCCTGCTGCGCTACCGGCCGCAGGCCGACGGCAACGTCGACGGCCTTCCCGGCACCGAGGGGGCGTTCGTCACCTGCACGTACTGGCTCGCCGACGCGTTGTACGGCATCGGCCGCCACCGGGAGGCGTACGAGCTGTTCGAGCGGCTGTTGAGCCTGCGCAACGACCTCGGCCTGCTGAGTGAGGAGTACGACCCCGTCACCGGGCGGCAGCTCGGCAACACCCCGCAGGCGTTCAGCCACGTCGGACTGGTGAACGCCGCCCGTCACCTGTCCGGCACCCGGCCGGCCGAGCACGTCGCGTACAGCCACGAGCACGTTGGAGGTGAGCGCTGATGCGCGCTCTCACCGTCATCCCGCTTCAGAAGGACTCCCTGGCCGTCACCGAGGTCCCCGATCCCGAGCCGGGCGAGGGGAACCTGCTCGTCGACGGTCTCGCCGTCGGCGTGTGCGGCACAGACAAGGAGATCGCCGCCGGAGAGTACGGCTGGGCCCCGCCCGGCCGCGACCGCCTGGTCATCGGTCACGAATCGCTGGGCAGGGTGCGGCAGGCGCCTTCCGGCAGCGGCTTCGCCCCGGGTGACCTGGTGGTCGGAGTGGTCCGGCGGCCCGACCCGGTGCCGTGCGGCGCCTGCGCGCACGGGCAGTTCGACATGTGCCGCAACGGCCGCTACACCGAGCGCGGCATCAAGGAGCTGGACGGATACGCCAGCCAGAGCTGGGTGGTCGAGCCCGGCTACGCCGTCAGGCTGGACCCCGGACTGGCCGATGTCGGAATGCTCATGGAACCCACCAGCGTCGTCGCCAAGGCCTGGGACGAGGTGGAGAAGGTCGGCGCCCGGGCCTGGTTCGCGCCGAAGACCGCGCTGGTCACCGGCGCCGGGCCGATCGGCCTGCTCGCCGCGTTGCTCGGCGTGCAGCGCGGGCTGGAGGTGCACGTGCTCGACCGGGTCACCGACGGCCCCAAACCGGGCCTCGTGCGGGACCTCGGCGCGGTCTACCACGCCGAGGACGCCGGGGAGGTCGCCGCGAAGGTGCGCCCCGACGTCGTCATCGAGGCGACCGGCGCCGGACCGGTCATCTTCGCCGTGGCCGCGAACACCGCGCCGTACGGCATCGTCTGCCTCACCGGCGTCTCCTCCTCCGGGCGCCGGATCACGCTCGACGCGGGCAGCCTCAACCGCGACATCGTGCTGGAGAACGACGTGCTCATCGGCTCCGTCAACGCCAACCTCGGCCACTACGCCGCCGCGGCCGACGCCCTGGCCAAGGCCGATCTCGCCTGGCTGAACCGGCTGATCACCCGCAGGGTGCCGCTGGAGTCGTTCCGCGACGCCTTCACCGCCGGGCCGGAGGACGTCAAGGTCGTCGTCGAGTTGTGACGGTCCTCCGGCTCACAGGTACGTGGTACGCGCCCGGTCGCGGAACATCCACCAGTTCCAGACCTGGGAAAGGAGCATCAGCGGCACCATGACCGCGGCGAAGCCCGTCAGAAGCCGCAGGGTGCCCGCCTCCGCCATCGCCTCCGCCAGTCGCAGGCCGGTGCCGGGAGCGCCGGAGGAGACCAGTACGAAGGGGTGCAGGCCCGCACCGAGGGCGACGACGGGCAGGGCGGCCGCGCACGAGGTCGCGGCGAAGGCACGGCCCGCATGGCCCGCGCGCAGCAGGGCCGCCCCTGCGAGGAGCGCGACCACCAAGACCGTGCCGGCCACGAGGGCGGGCCACGGGTTGACGAGGGCGTGCCGCACCGAGGAGAGGAACCCGGTGACGAGGACGGCCGCCGCCGCCACGGCCGCCACGAGCAGGGCGCGACGGCCGGCCCTCGCCGCCCGCGCGCTCGGCTTGCCGTCGGTCCGCCACGCCAGGAAGGACGCCCCGTGCGCGATGAAGACCGCGGTGGTCGTGGCGCCGCACAGCAGCACGAAGGGGTGGAACAGGTCGGCCGGTCCGAGCGAGAAGGCGTTCCGGGCGTCCAGCGGCACTCCGGCGAGGAGACGGCCGGCCACGAGCCCCCACCCCACGGCGGGCACCAGTCCGCCCAGGAAGATCAGCCCATCCCAGAGCCGACGTGCCGAGGCGCTCCGGTGGCGGCTGCGCAACTGTACGGCCGTGTTGCCGACGACGATCCCGGCCAGGATCGCCGCGAACAGGAAGTACATCCCGGACAGCAGCCGCCCTTCCAGGAAGGGGAAGGCGCCGAACAGCACCCCGGTCGCGGCCACCAGCCAGACCTCGTTGCCGAGGAAGAACGGGCCGAAGGCGTTGAGCAGCGCCCGCCGCTCGCGGTCGTCACGGCCGAGCCAGGGTTCGAGCATCTGCACGCCGTAGTCGGAACCGGCCAGGACGAAGTAGCCGGCGAGCAGCAGGCCGAGCAGGGCCGGCCACACGAGTTCGAGAGTCACGGGGGCTCCTCTTTCACAGGGCGAGCGACGCGGTGGGCCGCTCCGCCTGCCCGTCGCCGGGTGATCCGCCCAGGTCGGTGTCGGCCGGGCCACGGCGGGCGTACCGGGCGATCAGCGCCCAGTCGACGACCGCCAGCGCGAGGAAAACCCCGCAGAACAGGACCAGGGAAGCCGTCATCGAGCCGACGGGCGACCGCGCGGCGGCCGTCGTGAGCTCGCCGTACACCGCCCACGGCTGGCGCCCCACCTCCCGCAGCAGCCATCCGCCGAGCGCGGCGACGAAGGGCAGGGGAACCGCGACCAGCATCAGGTACGCCGCCGGGCGGAACCGGAGGTACCAGTCCCGGTAGAGCAGGACGAGGGCCACGACGATCAGCAGGAAGATCAGATAACCCACGCCCTGCATGACGTCGAAGGCGGTGGCGATCCAGGCGGGCGGCCGGTAGTCGCCCGCGCCGAACCGCTGCGCCAGTTGCGCCTGCACGTCCTCGACCCGCAACGAGCCGACGTCGTCGATGTGGCCCCGCAGGGTCGCCGCCTTCATCGGCTGGGTGTCCACGAGCGTCGGGATCTGCACGAACCCGTAGTAGAGCGCCACGAACGCCGCGGGCGTGGCCACGAAAAGGCCGAGCCGCAGCGACGCGCGGAAGAACTCCCGCTCCGCCGTGCGCTTGAGGAAGTGGTAGGAGCTCACCCCCGCCACGAACACCCCGCCGGTCATCAGCGCGGCGGTGGCGGCGTGCACCAGCGCGTTGATCGCGTTGGGGTTGGTGAGCATGGCGCCGAAGTCGGTGAGGTAGGCGACGCCGCCGCGCACCTCGTGCCCCACCGGGTGCTGCAGGAAGCCGTTGGCCACCATGATCCAGTACGCCGAGGCGTAGGCGGTGAGGGTGACCAGCCAGATCAGCGTGACGTGCACCGCCTTCGGCAGCTTCCCCCAGCCGAAGATCCACATGCCGAGGAAGGTGGACTCGGCGAAGAAGGCCACGATCGTCTCGAGTGCGAGCGGGGCGCCGAAGACGTTGCCCGCATACTCGGACAGCCCGCTCCAGGCGAGCCCGAACTGGAACTCCATGACCAGGCCGGTGACGATGCCCAGCACGTAGTTCACGACGTAGATCTGGCCCCAGAACCGGGTCATGCGCTCCATGAGCGGTGCGCCGCTGAGGGCGTGCCGGGTGTGCATCACCGCGATCAGCGGGGCGAGGCCGAGGGTGAGCATCACGAACAGCCAGTGGAAACCGGCCGTCGTCGCGAACTGCAGGCGCGCCAGCGTTTCGTCCGTCATCGGCGTCCGCCCGTCACCCGGCGAGGAGAGGTCCGGGGCGCGTGGTGGAGCGACAAATCAGCCCTTTCCTCGCAAAGTCCGCAAGAGTGGACGGATCATATCCCGGACGTCGCATCCACTTCTCCCGGCAGGCGAGCGGACCACACCCTGCCGCCCGTCGCGGGGGCTATTCGGGCACGCCCTTCGCCGGGTGATCCCACTGCAGGTGGAACAGTCCGCCACCCGCGGACCCGGCCGCCGCTCGCCGGGCGGCCGAGGCGAATGCCGGGGGGTGATCGAGCGCCGTCCTGGCCGGGCGCCGCCCGCGATCGGGCTCAGCGGCGGAGCCGGGCCACGGCGGCGTACAGGGCCAGGGAGAGGGCCGCCCACGTCAGGGTGGCGATCGTGAGGGACAGCCACAGCGGCCAGACGGTCACCGTGAGCGCCACGACGACGGCGAAGCCGATCAGGCCGAGGGTGCCGAAGGTCGCGCCCGCCACGTCCTGCCCGGCCTGGCGTACGCCCTCCTCCTTGGCGATGAGGGTGACGCTCGCCAGCAGGATCGCCGGGAACGCGAGGAAGAGCCCGCCCGTGCGCGGGCCGGCCAGCACGGACACCACCCCGGCGAGCGCCGACACTCCGGCGCCGAACGCGAACCGGACCGCCCAGTCGCGCCCGGGTGGTCGCCTGAGCTCACTGAGCCGTAGCCGCACCTTCCGGCCGTCGCCAGGAGCCCGGTCGTCGCCAGGAGCCCGGCCGTCGTCGGGAGCCCGGTCGTCGGGAGCCGGGCTGCCGTCACGACGGGCGCTCACCGTACGAGCGCCGACGGCTGGGAGAACGGACCGTTCCGGAGGGTGAGCAGGCCCTGCGGCGCCAGCGCGTACCCGGCGGCCACGGCGACGCCCCAGACGGCGAGCGCGGCCACCGCGCCCCACCAGGCGCCCCACCTGCGCAGCAGGGGAACGGCGATCAGGCAGTAGAGGGTGAAGCCGACCGCTCCGATCTGCATGCCCCGGGCCGAGGCGAGGACGTCGGGGACGCCGGCGATGCCCGCGGTGACGATGAGGCTGGCCAGGGCCACCGAAGGGGCGGCGCAGAACACCCCGGCGAGCCGTTTCGGCGTCAGCATCTCGGCCAGCGCCGCGAAGGCCAGCACGAAGACGCCCCCGGCCAGCGCCTTCAGGACGACCTCCACGATCTGGTCGGTCACCTCGCCCACGCCGCGTCCCCTCCCCGGAGCCGACACAGATGTTCGGGGGGCGCCGCTCGCCGGTTGAACCGCGTTGATTTCCGGCACGGGAACGCCCGAAACCCTCGGCGTGGGCCGCGTACAGAGCCCGTCAATACTCGGTTGGAACCCGTATGGAAGCCGTCAAGAGCGGCCAAATGCCCCCGATCTCGGACTTTGCTTGTGCTGAGACCGTCGTAGGCCGGCGGACGTAATCACAACCGAGGAGTGGGGATGGCGGACGTCATCTTCGTCGCTCTGACGATCGCGGTGTTCACGGTTTTCGGGCTCGTTGTGAGGGCGGTGGAGCGCCTGTGAGCGTGATCAACGCCGTCGGTCTCGGCGTGGCCACGGCGCTGGTGGTCTTCATGGTCGCGGCCCTGTTGTTCCCGGAGCGCTTCTGATGGGCGCGGCAGCGGCAGGGGCCGTGCTCGTGCTGTCCGTCGTCGCGGTGCTCGCCGTCGTCTACCTGCTGCTGGGCGACTATCTGTACCGGGTCTACACCGGCACCCGCCACAGCGCGGCCGAGCGCCTCGTCTACCGGCTCGTCGGCGTGCGGCCGGACGCCGAGCAGCCCTGGGCGGTCTACGCACGCGCCCTGCTGGCCTTCTCCGCGGTCTCCGTGCTGGTCGTGTACGGCATGCAGCGCCTTCAGGACAGGCTGGTCCTCGGCCTCGGGCGGCCCCCGGTCCCCGCCCACGTCGCCTGGAACACGGCCGTCAGCTTCGCGACGAACACGAACTGGCAGGCGTACCCGGGTGAGACCGTCATGGGTCACCTGGTGCAGATGGCCGCACTCGCGGTGCAGAACTTCGTGTCGGCGGCGGCCGGCATGGCCGTGGCGGTCGCGCTCGTGCGGGGCTTCGCCCGCAGGCAGGCCGACACCATCGGCAACTTCTGGGTGGACCTCGTGCGCGGCACGTTCCGGGTCCTGTTGCCGATCGCCTTCGTCGCCGCGCTGGTCCTGGTCGCCGGGGGCGTGGTGCAGAACCTCGCGTCGCCGCACGAGGTGACGACGCTGACCGGCGGCACCCAGGCGATCACGGGAGGCCCGGTGGCGAGCCAGGAGGCCATCACGGTGCTCGGCACCAACGGCGGTGGCTTCTACAACGCCAACGCCGCCCATCCCTTCGAGAATCCGGCCGGGTGGACGAACTGGCTGCAGATCGTCCTGCTCCTGGCGATCCCGATCGCGCTGCCGCGCACCTTCGGCCGCATGGTCGGCCAGGTGCGGCAGGGACACGCGATCCTCGCCGTCATGGCGGTGATCGCCCTGGCGAGCGTGCTGCTGACGAACGTCTTCGAGGTCTCCGGCGGCGCCACGGTCCCCCGGGCGGTCGGCGCGGCACTGGAGGGCAAGGAGGTCCGCATCGGCGTGCCCGGCTCCGCGACGTTCGCCGCCGCCACCACGCTGACCTCGACCGGCGCCGCCGACTCCGCCCACGACTCCTTCACCCCGCTGGGCGGCATGATGACGATGTTCAACATGATGCTCGGCGAGGTCGCGCCGGGCGGCGCCGGCTCCGGCCTGTACGGCATCCTCGTGCTGGCAATCATCACCGTCTTCGTCGCCGGTCTGATGGTGGGCCGTACGCCGGAGTACCTGGGCAAGAAGATCGGCTCGCGCGAGATCAAGCTGGCCTCGCTCTACTTCCTGGTCACCCCGGCCCTCGTGCTCGCCGGCACGGCCGCGGCGATGGGCAACCGGGCCGGTCTCGCGGCCATGCTGAACGGCGGCCCGCACGGGCTGTCGGAGATCCTCTACGCGTTCACCAGCGCGGCCAACAACAACGGCTCGGCGTTCGCCGGGATCTCGGCGGGCACGCCCTGGTGGTGCGTGGCGCTCGGCCTCTGCATGGCGTTCGGCCGGTTCCTGCCGATGGTCTTCATCCTCGCCCTGGCCGGATCGCTGGCCCGGCAGGCGCCGGTGCCGGTCTCCGCCGGGACGCTCCCCACCCATCGCCCCCAGTTCGTCGGCATGGTGGCCGGAGTCACGGTCGTGCTCGTCGCCCTCACGTTCCTGCCGGCCCTCGCGCTCGCGCCGCTCGCGGAAGGACTCTCCTAGCCATGTCGACGTCATCACGGCGCGCGAACGGCGGAACCGGCGGCGGAACCGGCGGCAGGATCGGCGGCGGTCTGCTCGATCCCCGGCAGCTCGTGAGGTCGCTGCCCGACGCCGTACGCAAGCTGAACCCGGCGACGCTGTGGCGTAACCCGGTCATGTTCGTCGTCGAGATCGGGGCGTTCCTCACCACGGGCCTGGCGGTGGCGAACCCCTCGTTCTTCGCCTGGGCGATCGCGGTCTGGCTGTGGCTGACCGTGCTGTCCGCCACCCTGGCCGAGGCGGTGGCCGAGGGCCGGGGCAAGGCCCAGGCCGCCACGCTGCGGGCGGCCAAGCGCGACACCATCGCGCGGCGCCTGGGGGACCCACGCGACCCCGCACGGTGGGAGACGGTGGGTGCCCAGGAGTTGCGCCAGGGCGACCATGTCGTCGTGGAGGCCGGGGAGGTCATCCCGGGCGACGGCGACGTGGTCGAGGGCATCGCCAGCGTGGACGAGTCGGCGATCACCGGCGAGTCCGCGCCGGTGATCCGCGAGTCCGGCGGGGACCGGTCGGCGGTCACGGGCGGCACCAAGGTGCTGTCGGACCGGATCGTGGTGCGGATCACCCAGAAGCCGGGCGAGAGCTTCATCGACCGGATGATCGCCCTGGTCGAGGGGGCGGACCGGCAGAAGACCCCCAACGAGATCGCGCTGAACATCCTGCTGGCCGCGCTGACGGTGATCTTCCTGATCGCCACGGTGACCATGCAGCCGCTCGCGATCTACTCCAAGGCGAACAACCCCGGCGTACCGGACACGCTCGCACTCGGCGCCGACGGGGTGAGCGGCGTGGTGCTGGTGTCGCTGCTGGTCTGCCTGATCCCGACCACCATCGGCGCGCTGCTGTCGGCCATCGGCATCGCCGGCATGGACCGCCTCGTGCAGCGCAACGTGCTGGCGATGAGCGGGCGGGCGGTCGAGGCCGCCGGTGACGTCAGCACGCTGCTGCTCGACAAGACCGGCACGATCACCCTCGGCAACCGGCAGGCGTCGCAGTTCGTCCCGGCCGAGGGCGTCTCAGAGCTCGACCTGGCCGAGGCGGCCCAGCTGGCGAGCCTCGCCGACGAGACCCCCGAGGGGCGTTCGATCGTCGTCCACGCCAAACACGCCTACGACCTGCGCGAACGTCAGCCGGGCGAGCTGGCCCACGCGGAGTGGATCGCCTTCACCGCCCAGACCCGCATGTCCGGGGTGAACGTGGACGGGCGGCAGGTCCGCAAGGGCGCCGCGACCTCGGTCATGAAATGGGTGCGCGACAACGGCGGCCATCCCACCGCGCACGTCGGGCACCTGGTGGACGGCATCTCCGCCTCCGGCGGCACGCCTCTCGTCGTCGGCGAGGTGTCCGGCGGCAAGGCCCGGGTGCTCGGGGTGCTCCACCTCAAGGACGTGGTCAAACAGGGCATGCGGGAGCGGTTCGACGAGATGCGCCGGATGGGCATCCGCACCGTGATGATCACCGGGGACAACCCGATGACCGCCAGGGCCATCGCCAGGGAGGCCGGGGTGGACGACTTCCTGGCCGAGGCGACTCCCGAGGACAAGCTCGCGCTGATCCGCAAGGAGCAGGAGGGCGGGCGGCTGGTCGCGATGACCGGGGACGGCACCAACGACGCCCCGGCGCTGGCGCAGGCCGACGTGGGGGTGGCGATGAACACCGGCACCTCGGCGGCCAAGGAGGCCGGGAACATGGTCGACCTCGACTCCAACCCCACCAAGCTCATCGAGATCGTCGAGATCGGCAAGCAGTTGCTGATCACGCGTGGGGCGCTGACCACGTTCTCCATCGCCAACGACATCGCGAAGTACTTTGCGATCATCCCCGCCATGTTCGCGGCGGTCTATCCGGGTCTGGACGCGCTGAACGTCATGCGGCTGCACAGCCCGCAGTCGGCCATCCTGTCCGCGGTGATCTTCAACGCCCTGGTCATCGTCGCACTCATCCCGCTCGCCCTGCGCGGCGTGCGTTACCGGCCCTCCAGCGCGTCCACGCTGCTGTCCCGCAACCTCTACATCTACGGCCTCGGCGGCATCGTCGCGCCCTTCGTCGGCATCAAGCTCATCGACCTGTTCGTCCAATTCCTTCCGGGGATGTCCTGATGGTTGGGAACGTGATGGAACGCCTGCCGAGCACACTCCGCCGGCACCTCGCGGCGGTCCGGGCCGTCGCCGTGCTCACGGTGATCCTGGGCGGGCTGTATCCCCTGCTGGTGACCGGCATCGCCCAGGTCCTGCTCCCCCACCGGGCCAGCGGCTCGATCCTGCGCGAGGACGGCAGGGACGTGGGCAGCGCCCTCATCGGGCAGCTCTTCACCGACCGGAACGGCCGCCCGGTGCGCCGCTACTTCCAGAGCCGCCCCTCCGCGGGCGGCTACGACCCGTTGGCCTCGGGCGCGAGCAACCTCGGCCCGCAGGACGTCGTCGACCGGCTGCCCGACCCCCGGGGGGCCGACCAGGCCGCGAGGAAGGGCAGGGTCTCCCTGCTCACCCAGGTGTGCGCGCGCTCCAAGGCGGTCGGCGAACTGGAGGGCGTCAGCGGGGCCAGGCCCTACTGCACGGCGGACGGGGTCGGCGCGGTGCTCAAGGTCTTCCCCGCCGTCGGCAGGCCCACCAGAGTGGTCAGCGTCAACCAGGCGTGCCCGGCCGCGCCGTTCGTCGCCGCCTATCAGGGCGTGAAGGTCGAGTGCGGCAGGCCTGGCGAGGACTATTCATCAGGGCATACGGTGCCGGTGCGCGGAAACGTGACGGACGTGAAAGTGCCCGCCGACGCGGTGACGGCGAGCGGCAGCGGACTCGACCCGCACATCTCCGTCGCGTACGCCGAGCTGCAGGCCCCCCGGGTGGCCAGGGAACGGGGGCTCGATGTGGGCAGAGTGCGGACACTGATAAGAGAGCACACGACAGGCCGCGCCCTCGGCTTCATGGGGGAGCGCGGCGTGAACGTGCTGGAGCTCAATCTGGCCCTCGACAGGGAGAGGTGACGGGCCATGCCACGCGGGCGGCTGCGGATCTACCTCGGCGCGGCACCGGGGGTCGGCAAGACGTACGCCATGCTCTGCGAGGGGCACCGCCGCAGGGAACGCGGCACGGACGTCGTGGTCGGCCTGGTGGAGACCCACGGCCGCGTACGCACCGCGCAACTGCTGGATGGGCTGGAGATCGTCCCCCGCAGGACCCTGACGTACCGGGGAGCGGACTTCACCGAGCTGGACGTCGACGCGGTCATCGCCCGGCGCCCGCGGGTCGCCCTGGTCGACGAGCTGGCGCACACCAACGTGCCGGGCTCGCGCAACGCCAAACGCTGGCAGGACATCGACGAGCTCCTCGACGCCGGGATCGACGTCATCTCCACGGTGAACATCCAGCACCTCGAGTCGGTCAACGACGTCGTCCAGCACATCACCGGCATCCCGCAGCGCGAGACCGTGCCCGACGAGGTCGTACGGCGGGCCGACCAGGTCGAGCTGGTCGACATGACCCCGGAGGCGCTGCGGCGGCGGCTCGCGCACGGCAACGTGTACATGCCGGAGAAGGTGGACGCCGCCCTGGCCAACTACTTCCGCGTCGGCAACCTCACCGCGCTGCGCGAGCTGGCCCTGCTGTGGCTCGCCGACGAGGTGGACGAGCAGCTCGACCGCTACCGCGCCGAGCACGGCATCGCCGACACGTGGGAGGCGCGCGAGCGGGTCGTCGTCGCGCTGACCGGGGGACCTGAGGGTGACACCCTCGTGCGGCGGGCGGCCCGCGTCGCCGCCCGCACCAAGGGTGCCGACCTGCTCGCCGTGCACGTCACCCGCGCGGACGGCCTGGCCGGCGGCGACCCGGCGCTGCTGGCGCGCCAGCGCGCCCTCGTGGAGAGCATGGGCGGCACCTACCACCAGGTGGTGGGCGACGACGTGCCGCGGGCGCTGCTGGAGTTCGCCCGCGGCGTCAACGCCACCCAGCTCGTGCTCGGCGCCTCCCGGCGCGGCCGGTTCGCCCAGATCTTCAGCAGGGGGGTGGGCGTCGAGACGACCGCCAGGTCCGGCTCGATCGACGTCCATATGATCACGCATGAGCAGGTCAAGAAGGGGCGGGAGCGCCCGCAGTGGTCGCGGGCGGCGCTCACCCGGCGGCGCAGGCTGGCGGGGTGGGCCGTCGCACTCACCGGCCTGCCGCTGCTCACCGCCGTCCTGCTCCCCTTCCGGGGCACGCTGGCGCTGCCGAGCTTCATCCTGCTGTTCCTGAGCACCGTGGTGGGCGTGGCGTTGATCGGCGGCATGAGGCCGGCGATCACGGCGGCCGTCGCCGGGTCCCTGCTGCTCAACTTCTTCTTCACCCCGCCCCTGCACACCCTGACGATCGCCAACCCGGAGAACCTCTTCGCCCTGGTCGTCTTCGTGTTCGTCGCGGCGGCGGTCAGCATGATCGTGGACGTGGCGGCCCGCCGTACGCGGGAGGCGGCCCGCGCCGGAGCGGACGCGGAGATCCTGTCCGCGCTGGCCGGTCACGTGCTGCGCGGCGAGGCCGCCGTGCTCTCCCTGCTCGCGCGTACGCGGGAGACGTTCGGCCTGGTCTCGGTCACCCTGCTGGAACGTCGGCCCGAGGCGGGGCAGGGACCGGACGACCGGTCCGACCCCGCCTCCTGGCGGATCGTCGCCACCTCGGGGGGAGAGCCGTGCACCTGCCCGGACGCCGCCGCCACCGACGTGGACATCGACGGCGACCTCGTGCTCGCCGCGCGCGGACGGCTGCTCGACGCGTCCGAGCGCCGCGTGATCGAGGCGTTCGCCGCGCAGGTGGCCGTCGCTCTGCGGCAGGAACGGCTGGAGGAGCAGGCCGAGCAGGCCAGGCCGCTCGCGGAGGCCGACAGGATGCGCACCGCGCTGCTCGCGGCGGTCAGCCACGACCTGCGCACCCCGCTGGCCGCCGCGAAGGCCGCCGTGGAGAGCCTGCGCGCCACCGACGTCGAGTGGTCCGAGGAGGACCTCGCGGAGCTGCTAGAGACCGCGGACGAGTCGCTGGCCAAGCTCGACCGCCTGGTGGCGAACCTGCTCGACATGAGCCGCCTGCAGGCCGGGGTGCTGGGCGTGGCCGCCCAGCCGGTCGCCGTCGAGGAGGTCGTGCCCAGGGCGGTCGACGACCTCGGGCCGCTCGCCGCCGAGGTGAAGATCGACATCCCGCACGACCTGCCCGAGGTCGTCGCCGATCCGGCGCTGCTGGAGCGGGTGCTCGCCAACGTCGTCGCCAACGCCGTCCGCTACACCCCCGTCGGCGAGAGTGTGCTCGTCACCGCCAGCAGGTACGGCGAACGGGCCGAGATCCGGATAATCGACCGTGGACCTGGTGTGCCGCGCGACGCCTACGACCGGATCTTCCTGCCCTTCCAGCGCCTGGGGGACAGGGACAACCACACCGGGGTCGGGCTGGGCCTGGCCCTGGCGCGCGGACTGACCGAGGCGATGGGAGGAGAGTTGACGCCCGACGAGACGCCCGGGGGAGGGCTCACCATGATCCTGACCCTGCCCGTCGCCGTGCACACCCACGGCGTGCTCGAAAGCCCGATGGATCTCGGCGGTGCGCTGTCGTGAGCCTGATCCTCGTCGTCGACGACGAGCCGCAGATCCTGCGCGCGCTGCGGATCAATCTGGCCGCGCGCGGATACGAGGTCGCCGTCGCGGTGGACGGCGGCTCCGCGTTGCGCGAGGCCGCGGACCGGCGTCCCGACCTGATCGTGCTGGACCTCGGGCTGCCCGACATGGACGGAGTCGAGGTCATCCACGGCGTACGCGGCTGGAGCAGCGCGCCGATCATCGTGCTGTCGGGGCGCACCGGCAACCAGGACAAGATCGACGCGCTGGACGCCGGGGCGGACGACTACGTCACCAAGCCCTTCGGGGTGGACGAACTGCTGGCCCGCGTGCGTGCGGTGACCCGGCGCACGGGCCCCCGGGAGAGCGAGCCCGCCAGCGTACGGATCGGGGAGCACGTGGTCGACCTGGCCGACAAGACCGTCTCCGGCGACGTACGGCTGACCCCGACCGAGTGGCACATCCTCGAACTCCTCGTGCGCAATCCCGGCAAGCTGATCAGCCAGCGGCAGCTGCTGAGCGAGGTGTGGGGCGCGCAGTACGTCAAGGAGACGCACTACCTGCGGCAGTACATGGCCCAGCTCCGGCGCAAGCTGGAGAAGGAGCCCGCCCACCCCGTCCACCTGATCACCGAGCCCGGCATGGGCTACCGTTTCGCCCCCTGACACGCATGCGCGCGGCGGCGCATCGGGGTGGCGTCGCGGGCGCGGAACTGTCGGTCGGGTGCGGAAGAATCACAGTCATCATGACCACCACCACCGCGCCGACCATCACCGCGCCGACAGAGGTGCCCACGCGTTCCCTGCCGGTCGAGCTCGTCGACGGCCCCGGGGGCAGGCTCTACCTGCTCCCCTTCGCGCCGCTCACCCCGGACGACTGCGAGGCCCTGTCCGTGCTCCTCGCCGCCCGGGCCGCCGCCGTACGGCGAGGCCGCAACGAACCCGCCACACCCCAGCCGCAGTAGACCCGGCCCAGGCTCTACACGTGATCATCTGGCTGAACGGGACGTTCGGCGTGGGGAAGACCACCACGGCGGCGGAACTCGTGCGATTGATCCCGGGGGCTCACTTCTTCGACCCCGAGCAGGTGGGCGTCATGCTCCGGCATGCCACGGGCCTGCCGAAGGTCGGGGACTTCCAGGACTGGACGCTCTGGCGAACGCTCGTCGTGGAGACCGTCACACGACTGGCCGGCCAGGTCGGCGGCGTCCTCGTCCTGGCCCAGACCGTCCTGGTCGAGGAGTACTGGCAGGAGATCCGCGCGGGCCTGGAGACGGCGGGCATCCCGCTGCACCATTTCGTGCTCCACGCCGACCGGGCCACGCTCGTCCGCAGGATCGAGGGGGACACGCCCGCGAACTCGCCATGGAGGCTGAACCACCTGACGGCCTACCAGGACGCTCTTCACTGGCTCAGCCGAGAGGCACATGTCGTCGAGACGACGCGCATCCCGCCGATCGAGGTGGCGACGCACATCGCCGCCGCCGTCGCGCCCGATCCGGCCTGACCCGCTTCCCGCTCCTCTGACCAAGGCGCATGTGGCGCGCATCACGTCGGCCGCATGTCACGTACGGGCGGCCCGCTTCCATCTGCTGGTCGTCAGTGGCAATCGAGGAGGCGGAACGATGAGCGCACAGCACGAAGCCGGCGCGGCGACCACACACCGGGTGGTGATCCTGGGAGCGGGGTACGCGGGCCTGTCCGCGGCGATCCAGCTCGCGTCTCGGGTCAAGCGGGGTGAGAAGGTGCAGGTGACTCTGGTGAACGCGCAGGAGCGGTTCACCGAGCGGCTGCGGCTGCACATGACGGCGACCGGGCAGCGGCTCGCCGAGCTGAGCCTCCCCGAACTGCTGGAGGGCACGGGTGCGCGCTTCGAGCGCGGGTGGGTGACGGCGGTGGACGCGGACGCGAAGACCGTGCGGATCGACGACGAACGCGTCCTGCCCTACGACACGCTGGTCTACGGGTTGGGCGGCGTGGCCGACACGGCGGCGGTGCCTGGCGTCGAGGACCACGCGTACACCCTGAACAGCACGCAGGACGCCGAGGTGCTGGCCGACCGGCTGTCGCGGCTCGGCAGCGGCACGGTGGTGGTCGTCGGCAGCGGGCTGACCGGCGTCGAGTCGGCCGCGGAGATCGCCGAACGGCACCCGGAGCTGAACGTCGTGCTGGTGGGCCGGACCGAACCCGGTGCGGCCATGAACCCGAAGGCCAAGGCCTATCTGCGGTCCGCGCTCGAGCGCCTGGGCGTGAGCGTACGCAGCGGGGCCGAGGTGGTGAAGGTGCTGCCCGACATGGTCGAGCTGGCCGGCGGGGAGAGCGTGGCGGCCGACGCGGTCCTGTGGACGAGCGGTACGCGGGTGTCGCCGCTGGCCGCCGCCGCCGGGCTGACCGTCGACGAACACGGCCGCATCGTGACCGACGCCGCGCTGCGGTCGGTGTCCCACCCCGAGGTGTACGCCGTGGGTGACGCGGCGGCGATCCGCCAGGGCTACGGCGTCATGCACGGCACCTGCCAGGGCGGCATGCCGACCGGTGTGCACGCCGCTGTGTCGATCGTCCGGGAGCTGAAGGGCAAGCGGCCCAAGCCGTTCCGCTTCGGCTACTACCACACGCCGGTCAGCCTGGGCCGGCACGACGCGGTCGTGCAGTTCACCCACCCCGACGACAGCCCCCGGGGGCTGTACCTCACCGGCCGCATCGCAGTGCGCTACAAGGAGACGGTGACTGCTTCACCCTGGCCCACGTGGGGCCGCATGAAGAAGATGCCCGCATCGGGCGCGTTCTGGCCCCGTGGCGGCCGCTTCACCCGGGTCAGGGAGGCGCGGTGACCCAGCCCTCCGACCTCGGCCAGCAGGTGTTCGTCCGGCATCGGAACCTGCTGTTCTCGGTGGCCTACCGCATCCTCGGCACCGCGGCCGATGCCGAGGACGCGGTTCAGGACGCCTGGATCAATTGGTCTGCGGCCGACCGCTCGCAGGTGGCCGACCCGAAGGCGTACCTGACGCGGATCGTGTCGAATGTGGCGCTGGAGCGGCTGCGCTCCACCCGGCACAAGCGTGAGACCTATGTGGGGCCGTGGCTTCCGGAGCCCATCCTCACCAGCGCGGATACCGCCGAGGCCGTTACGGACGCCGAGTCGGTGTCGATGGCGATGCTCGTGGTGCTGGAGACGCTGAGCCCGCTGGAGCGCGCGGTGTTCGTGCTGAAGGAGGTCTTCGACTTCAGCCACGCCGAGATCGCGGAGGCGGTCGAGCGTTCCGAAGCCGCGGTGCGGCAGGCCGCGCACCGCGCTCGCGAGCATGTGCGGGCCCGGCGGCCGCGCTTCGCGACCGACCGGTCACGGCAGCGTGAGGCGACCGAGCGGTTCTTCGCCGCCGCGACCGGCGGTGACGTGAACGCCCTGATGGAGCTGCTGTCCCCGGACGTCACCCTGTGGACCGACGGCGGCGGCAAGGTCCGTCAGGCCCTGCGCCCGGTCATGGGCGCGGCGACGGTGGCCGCCTGGTTCGCGGCCATCGGCACCGTCAGCTACCAGGGCATCGAGCCCGCCGACATGAAGACCGAACTCGCCGAGATCAACGGCGGGCCGGGCATCGTCTTCAGCGGCCAGGGACGCGTGATCGCCACCGTCACCTTCGATTTCGACGCCGACGGCCGGATCACCACCATTCACAACGTGGCCAACCCGGACAAACTCCAGGCGATCGCCGATGGCGCCACCCACAGCCTCGGGACGCGGTGAGCACTGGTCCGCACGGGGTTCGAGCGCGGCGGCGATCGGCCGCCGCGCCCGTGCTTTCGTGGCACGAAATCAGCACACGCAGCAGGTGGAGCAGGGGTCGGCGTCCGGCAGCGTGACCCACAGGCAGCACGTGCGGCGGCGGTATCCGTCGCCGTCGGGCGCGAGCAGTCCGGCCACCGGCCGTCCGATCTCGTCCAGCAGCCGGGCCGCCTCGGCGTACGACCCGAGCGTGAGCAGCGGGTGGGCGAACGCCTCCGCGGTGGAGCCCCAGAGGGTGCGCTCGCCCACCTTGGTCACGGTGCTGAGCGCCCTGACGAACGGATACTGGCTCTCCAGGAGCGCCTCCCTGATGGCCGCCGCGAGGTCGGGGACGACGACGGTGCCCTCGGTCCCGGCCAGCGGGTCACCGGGAAGCACGGCCACGGTCACCCGGGACGCCGCCACCGTCACACCGGCCGCGGACGGCCTGACCAGCGTGTCCTCCAGGCGCATCAGCGGCACCCGGCGGCCGAGACCCCAGCCCAGGGCCATCGGCATCGTGTGCCAGTAGCCGAAGGTCTTCCACAGCAGCGCCGCCGCCACGTGACGCGGCGCGCTCCAGCGTCCGGCCGTCTCGTCCACCAGCGCGAGCAGACCCTCGTACGGCTCCCGCACGAGGTCGGCGGCGGGGATCCAGCCGGGGGAGTCGTCGGCGACAAGCCTGGGCAGGACCCCCAGCACGCCGCCCCGCTCCGCCGCGAGGCCTTCCAGATGGTCGGAAAGGGCGTCGAGCAGCACTCCGCACTCCTTGGTGTCAGCGGTGGTCTCTGGTGAGGAAGAGCAGCCGGGCCCGCTTGTCCGGCAGGTCGATCTCGGGCCCGGGGGTGAAGCCGGTCCGCAGCATCCGGCCGATCATCTTGTCGTTGCGGGTGTCCGGCTCGGCCACGATCCGGGTGTGGCGCGGGTCGGAGAACGCGTACGCGAGGAGCACGGACAGCAGGGCGGCGGTGAAGCCGCGCTCGCCCTCCCCCGTCGCCGGCGCGAGGAGCAGGTGGACGCCGAAGTCGCCCGGCCGGACGTCGTAGCACTCCCCGACCGGGTCGGCCTCGGGCTCGTACGTCTGGAAGAGCGCCACCGGCCGGTCGTCGCGGTGGACGAGGTAGGCGTGGTGGGTGGTGAGACCGTCCAGGTAGTCGTAGATCTCCAGAACCCGCATCCGGCTCGCCTCGAGCATGCCCCAGAACCGGGCCCGCTCCTCGGCGACCCAGGAATGGATCAGGCCGGCGTCGGCAGGCGGGTCCACCGGCACGATGCGGAAGACGCCGAATCCCTCGACCACCTGCTCCCACACGGCCTCGCGCCGTGCGGAGGCCGTGGTGCGTGCGTCAGGGGTCATGTCGCTCCTCAATCAGTTCGTTCCAGTCCGTGGTCACCGGCACGAGTTCGCCGTGCAGCCACAGCGGGTGCTGGTCACGCCAATGGGGGTCGCCGGGGACGCCGCTCGCGCCGAACGGGACTATCCACAGGCTCCCGTCGCGCCGGGCGAGGTCCCACACGTAGCGCGCCGCCGGGCCCCGGGCGCTGTGATGGGTGACGCCCGGCACGCTCGACGTGGACAGCACACAGTCGTGGTCGCCCGGCAGGCCCGTATCCACAGGCGCCGCGCTGTCCACAGAGCCCGCACTGTCCACAGATCCTGCGCTGTCCACAGGGGGCGAGATCGCAGGGGACGGCAGCGCCCGCCAGGGGGCGAGCCGGTGCAGGTCGCCCCAACGGACGCCGGCCTTCTCGCCACCCGCCGCCACGTCCTCCAGCGCCGCCCGGGCCCGCTCCGCGAGGGCTGCCCGGTCCAGCCCGGGCAGCAGGTCGGTGGTCAGCAGGCTCTCCAGCGCGTACGCGACACGGGGAGTCAGCGCGAGCCACGGCCGGAAGACCTCGGGAGCCTCCGCGTCCAGTCCGGCCAGGGGGGCCAGGACGGGATGGGCCGCCAGACGCCGCACCACCTCGGCCCGGACGGCCGCGTACGCCGCCGCGTCGGTGCTGGCGGCGTCCATGCGCCGGTCCCAGGCGAGCAGCCGGTCCCGCAGGCGTACGGCCTCGGGGCCGAGCCCGTCCAGCTCGGCCAGCAGGTCCAGGAGAGGGCCCGCGCTGGGCAGCAGGGTGTCGGTGTGGACGGCCGCCATGTCCCCGGCCGACCAGCGCGGCGAGCCGTCGAGCAGGCGCCTGATCCGGTCGGCGCGGTACGGCGGGGCGAACTCGACGCCGAGCGGCGCGGCGAGCCCCTGCTCGTTGGCCATGACCGTGATGCCGTGGACCGCGCGGCGGGGCATCGGTGCGTGCCGGCCGCCCCACTCGTGGCCGGGCTCCCAGGCGGGCACGGCCCGCAGCGCGTTGTCCGGGTGGCGGACGGGCACCACCCCGGCGACCCGGTGCAGCAGCCCGCCGTCGGTGTCCGCGGCGAGCACGACGTTGACGGGCTCGGCCCAGCGGTCGAGCGCCCGGTCCACGTCGGCCACGGTCTTCGCCCGCAGCAGCGCCGGCAGGGCCGCGAACCCCAGGTCACGGCGCACCCGAGGCGGGTATCGCAGGCTCACCGCCTCCCACACGCGTCCGTGGCCGGTCTCCCGCCCGGGGCGGCGGTCGGCTGCCTGGTCGTGGTCTCGGCCGGTCTCCCCCCGGACGGGCGCGTCCGCCATCACGACCGGGCCGCGCTCGGTCTCGACGACCTCGACCTCGACCGGGGCCTCGCCCGCCACCTCGACGACCTCGACGTGGGCGGTGCAGGGACGCCAGCCGTCGGGTCCCAGCGCCTCGACGCGGCCGTCCTCGCGCCGGAGCCGCTCGCGGTAGAGGTCCTGGTAGTCGGCCATGGCGTTGGTGATCGCCCAGGCGACCGAGCCGGCGTGCCCGAAGTGGGCAGTGCCCGGGACGCCCGGCACGGCCAGTCCCACCACGTCGAACTCGGGACAGGCCAGGCGGATCTGCTGATAGAAGCCGGGGTCCTCGATGAACCGGTGGGGATCGCCCGCGATCAGGGCCGCGCCGGTGGCGGTGTGGTCTCCGGGGACCAGCCAGCCGTTGCTCCCGCCGGTGCCCGGCCCGTCGGCCGCGAACAGCGCGACCGCCTCGGGTCCCAGCCGTTCGGCCACCGCCTCGCGCCACAGCTTGGCCGGGAAGTGCGCGAAGAGGATGTGGTGGGACAGCCAGATCGCCATCGGCGTCCAGGGCTCCCACCGGCCCGGCGCGAGCCCTGCCGCCTCCTGCCGCGCCGCCTCGTGCCGTGCCGTGGCGAACTCCGGTGCGCGGCGCGCCCCCTCGGGCAGCCCGGCGTTGACGCCGTCCACGTAGGCGCTCACCCAGCGCGCCGTGTCGCCGTCCAGGGCGTGCAGGCAGCGCTCGGCGGTGTCCGCGAGCCGGGCCTGCCGGGCGAAGCGGTCCCACGGGACGGCGTCCGGCCCGAGGATCGCCGCCGACGTGCCGGTGGCCCGGCGCCGCTCGACCTCGATCTGCCAGGCGCGATCAAGGGCGGTGACACGTCCCTGGGCGAAGGCCAGTTTGTACGGATCGCCCGCGCGCAGGTGGGGGATGCCCCACGCGTCCCGATACACCCCGCTCACGACGCCGTCTCCGACAGCTGGATGCTCACGACGCCGTCCCCGGCGGAATCCTCATCACCGTGTAGCCGATTCCGTACGGCGGCGGGCGGCGGGAACGACGAGCGGGGTGCCGGTCTCCGGGTCGTCGATCACTCGGCAGGGCAGCCGGAAGACCTCCTCCACCAGGTCGGCGGTCATGACTTCTCCGGGCGCCCCGGCGGCCACGACCCGGCCGTCGCGCATCGCGATCAGATGGGTGGCGTAGCGGGCGGCGTGGTTGAGGTCGTGGAGCACCGCCACGAGCGTGCGTCCGCGCTCCTCGTGCAGCCGGGCGCACAGGTCGAGGACCTCCATCTGGTGGGCGATGTCCAGGTAGGTCGTCGGCTCGTCCAGGAGCAGCAGCGGCGTCTCCTGCGCCAGCGCCATCGCGATCCACACGCGCTGGCGCTGCCCTCCTGACAGCTCGTCGACCAGGCGCCCGGCCAGGTCGGCGACCCCGGTGGCCTCCATCGACTCGCGCACCACCCGCTCGTCGTCCGCCGACCACTGGCGCAGTAGCCGCTGGTGGGGATAGCGCCCGCGGCCGACCAGTTCGGCGACCGTGATGCCGTCCGGCGCGACGGACGTCTGGGGCAGCAGGCCGAGGGTCCTGGCGACCTTCCTGGCGGGCAGGGAGGTGATGTCCCGCCCGTCGAGCAGCACGGTCCCGGCGGCCGGCCGGAGCGTGCGCGCCAGCGCCCGCAGCAGCGTGGACTTGCCGCAGGCGTTGGGCCCGATGATCACGGTGAAGGACCGGTCGGGGATGGCGACGTCGAGGCCCTCGGCGACGACCCTCTTGTCGTAAGAGAGGGTCAGCGCGCTGCCGCTCAGGCGCGGCCCGTCGTCGTGCATGCCCGCCACTCCGTTCCCATGCCCGCTGGTCTCGTACGCGATCGTCTCGGTCATATCCGTCCCGCCTTCCGCTGAGCGGCGAGCAGCCAGACGAGGTAGCCGCCGCCGAGCACCCCCGTCACCACCCCGACGGGCAGCTGGTGGCCCGCGAACAGCCGCTGCGCGGCCAGGTCGGCGCCCGTCAGCAGCGCCGCGCCCGTGCACGTCGCGGCGAGCAGGTTCGGACCGGGCGACCGGGTCATCCGCCTGGCCAGGTGCGGGGCGGTGAGCGCGACGAACGACACCGGCCCGGCGGCCGCCGCCGCCAGGGAGGTCAGCAGCACGGCCGCCGCCAGCAGGACCAGCCGCATGCCCTGCACCCGTACGCCGAGGCCGCGCGCCAGGTCGTCGCCCATCTCCGTGATCGCCAGCGGGCGCGCGCAGCCGAGCAGCACCACCGGCGCCAGCACCGCCATCGCGGCGAGCAGCGGGAGGACGTCCTCCCAGCCGCGCCCGTCCAGGCTGCCGGTGAGCCACAGCATGGCCCGTGCCGCCTCCATCAGCCGTCCCCGGGTCAGCAGGTAGCCGTTGACGCCGGTGAGGATCGCGGTGGCACCGATGCCCACCAGCACGAGGCGGTGGCCGTGCAGGCCGCCGCGCCAGGCGAGCCCGTAGATGACCACTCCGGTGAGGACGCCGCCGAGCACCGCCCCGCCCGCGAGCGCCGCGCTGCTGCCTCCGGTGACGACCACGAGGAGCGCCCCGGCCGCCGAGCCCTGGGTGAACCCGAGCAGGTCGGGGCTGCCCAGCGGGTTGCGTACGAGCGACTGGAAGACCGCGCCGGCCAGCGCGAGGGCGGCGCCCACGAGCAGCGCGGTGACCACGCGGGGCAGCCGGAGCTCGTGCACGATGAAGTCCTCGGCCGGGCTGCCGCCGCCCAGGATGGTGCGTACGACGTCGGAGGGGCTCATCGGGTAGTCGCCGCCGCCGACCGCGAGCACGCCGAAGACGAGCGCGAGCAGCAGGCAGCCGGCTCCCACGGCGACAGCCCTGAACCGCAGGGGAATACCGCCGGCGATCCTTCGGGCGGGCATCGGCCGTACAGCGCTCACGCCCTGACCTTCCTTCGCACGAAGTACAGGAACAGCGGGCCGCCCAGCACCGCCGTGACGATGCCCGCCTGCAGCTCGCCGGGCCGGGCCACCAGCCGCCCGAACACGTCGGCGCCGAGCAGCAGCACGGGCGCGAGCAGCGCGCAGCAGGGGAGCATCCAGCGCTGGTCGGGTCCGGTCAGCGCCCGGACGAGGTGCGGCACCATGAGCCCGACGAAGACGATGGGCCCGCAGGCCGCCGTCGCTGCCCCGCACAGCAGCGTCACCGCCACGATGGCGCCCGCGCGGACCCGGGCGGGATGCGCGCCGAGCGAGCGCGCGGAGTCGTCGCCGAGCGCGAGCGCGTTGAGGGGCCTGGCCAGGGCCAGAGCCAGCAGCAGGCCCGCCGCGACGAACGGCGCCATCATGGCCGCGGTCTCTCCCTGCGCGCTCGCCAGCGAGCCGACCGTCCAGAAGCGCATGGTCTCCAGCGAGGCCGCGTCGAGCAGCATCGTCCCGTTCACGTACGAGTAGAGCGCCGCGTTGATGGCGGCTCCCGCGAGCGCCAGCCGCGCCGGGGTGGCCGCCCGGCCGCCGCCCACCGCGTACACCAGCACGGACACGGCCGCCGCCCCGGCCAGGGCGAACCAGACGTAGCCCTGGAACGTCGCCACGCCCAGCAGTCCGGCGGCCGTCGCCACCGCCGCCGAGGCGCCCGCGTTGATCCCCAGCAGGCCGGGGTCGGCCAGCGGGTTGCGGGTCAGCGCCTGCATGACGCCGCCGGCGACTCCCAGCGCGACTCCGGCGAGCAGCCCGAGGAGGGTGCGCGGCAGCCGCATCTGGTGGACGACCGTGTAGGCGGCCGAGTCGGCGTCGACGAGCCCGTGCCAGACCTCGGCCGGGGAGAGCTGCCGGGCGCCGAGCCCGAGGCTGAGCACGAGGACGGCGGCCAGCGCGATCGCCGAGCCCAGCAGCGCCGCGGCGCGCCGGCCGTTTTCCGCGCGTTTTCGCGGCACCCGCGCGGGCGCGCTGATCTGCGAGGACTCTGTGACGACCACGGACTGCTCCGGTGGGGGGAGGGGGACGATTTCCACCGCCCCTCTGGACAAGAACTTAGGTAAGGGTAACCTAACTAGCGATCAACCCCAAGGCCTCCGGCCCGTGAGAGAAAGACGAACCGTGCGAAACCTGAACTCCCCCATGTCCCGTCGCGGCCTCTTCGCGGCGGGCGGAGCCGCCGTACTCACCCTGGCGCTGGCCGCCTGTGGGTCGAGCGATCCGGCGCCCTCCACCGCAGGTCAGAGCGCGAAGTCGTGGTCCTTCACCGACGACAGGAAGGAGACGATCACGGCCGGGGCCGTCCCGTCGCGGGTCGTGGCGTTCACCGGGACGGCGGCGGTGCTCGCCGACTACGGCCTGCAGGAGAAAGTCGTCGGCGTCTTCGGCGAGACGAAGCGCGACGACGGCTCGCCCGACCCGCAGGCCGGCGACCTGGACGTGAACAAGGTCACGATCCTCGGCAACGTCTGGGGCGAGTTCAACATCGAGAAGTACGCCGCGCTGCGTCCCGAGCTTCTCGTCACGCACATGTACGACCCCGGCGCCCTGTGGTACGTCCCGGACGAGAGCAAGGACAAGATCGTCAAGCTCGCTCCCGTCGTGGCCGTCAGCACGGCTCGCGTCCCGATGACCGAGCCGATCGAGCGCTACGCCGCCCTCGCCGAGTCGCTCGGCGCGGACCTCAAGGCCCCGAAGGTCGCCGAGGCCAAGGCCCGGTTCGAGGCCGCCGCCGAGAGCGTGCGCAAGGCGGTCGCGGAGAACCCCGGGATCAAGGTGCTGGCCGCCTCCGGCAGTCCCGACGTGCTGTACGTGTCCAACCCGGAGGTCAACACCGACCTCATGTACTTCGCCCAGCTGGGAGTCGACGTCGTCAAGCCGGAAAAGCCCGGCGAGGGCGGCTACTACGAGAACCTGAGCTGGGAGAACGCCGACAAGTACGACGCCGACCTGATCCTGCTCGACAACCGCAGCACCGCGCTGCAGCCCAAGGACCTGACGTCCAAGCCGTCCTGGGGCAAGCTGCCCGCCGTCAAGGCCGATCAGGTCGTCGCCTGGGACCCCGTGCCGCGCTTCTCGTACGCCGGAGCCGCTCCGATCCTGGAAAACCTGGCGACGGCGATCCGCGAAGCCAAGAAGGTCAGCTGACCGTCTTCGGAGAAATCGCCGGGGACGCCTGTCGATACCCACAAGTTAGGTTTGCCTAACCTAACTTCTAACGGTAAGGATGACGATGACCTTTCCCCATGCCGGGGCCGCGCGGCCGTACCTGTTCAACGACCGCACGGTGGAGGGGTACCGGCGGGCGATGGCCGCGGGGACCGAGCGGGTGGCGGACCGGATTCGGCGCGCCGACCGGCCGTTCAGCGGCGTGTCGCCGGAACGGCTCGCGCCGGAGATCGCCGCGATCGACCTCGAACGGCCGCTGCACGACCACGCCGCCGCCCTCGACGAGCTCGAAAGGGTCTACCTGCGCGACGCCGTCTACTTCCACCACCCCCGCTACCTGGCGCACCTCAACTGCCCGGTGGTGATCCCCGCGCTGCTGGGAGAGGCGGTGTTGTCGGCCGTGAACTCCTCGCTCGACACGTGGGACCAGAGCGCGGGCGGCACCCTGATCGAGCGCCGCCTGATCGAGTGGACGGCCGGCCGGATCGGCTTCGGCCCCGCCTCCGACGGTGTCTTCACCAGCGGCGGCACCCAGTCGAACCTCCACGCCCTGCTGCTCGCCCGCGAGGAGGCCGGCGCCGCTCCGTCGCGGCTGCGCGTGATCACGTCCGAGGCCGGGCACTTCAGCGTGCGCAAGGCGGCGAACCTGCTCGGCCTCGGGCCGGACGCCGTCGTCACCGTGGAGACCGACACGCAGCGGCGGATGCGGCCGGCCGCGCTCGCCCGCGAACTCGACCGCTGCCGCCGCGACGGGCTGGTGGTCATGGCCGTGGTGGCCACCGCCGGCACCACCGACTTCGGCTCGATCGACCCCCTGCCGGAGATCGCCGATCTGTGCGCGCGGGCGGGGGTGTGGCTGCACGTGGACGCGGCGTACGGCTGCGGCCTGCTGGTCTCCCGCAGGCGGCGGCATCTGCTCGACGGGATCGAGCGGGCCGACTCGGTCACCGTCGACTTCCACAAGTCCTTCTTCCAGCCGGTCAGCTCGAGCGCCGTTCTGGTGCGCGACGGCGCGGTGCTGCGGCACGCGGCCCACCACGCCGACTACCTCAACCCCCTGCGGATGGCCGAGCGGGGGATCCCCAACCAGGTGGACAAGAGCCTGCAGACCACCCGCCGCTTCGACGCGCTCAAGCTCTGGCTGACGCTGCGGGTGATGGGCCCGGACGCGGTCGGCGAGCTGTTCGACGAGGTGGTGGACCGCGCGGCCGAGGCGCACGCCCTGGTCGCTGAGGACCCGCGTTTCGAGGTCGTCACGCGGTCGCCGCTGAGCACCCTGGTCTTCCGCTACCTGCCGCCGGACTACCTGCGGCACGAGGGCCCGGGCCGCAAGCTCGCCGACGACGCGAACCTGTACGCCCGCGAGGCCCTGGCCGCCTCCGGAGAGGCCGTCGTCGCGGGGACCAAGGTCGACGGCCGCCACTACCTGAAGTTCACCCTGCTCAACCCGGAGACCACGATGGACGACGTCGCGCACGTCCTCGACCTCCTCGCCGGACACGCCCAGCGGTACGTGGACGACCTCGCCCCGCTCGCCGACCACTCGGAGGTAACGCATGTCCACTCATGACTTCGTCGCGATCGGGCTGGGGCCGTTCAACCTGGGCCTGGCCTGCCTCGCCGAGCCCGTCGCCGAGCTCGACGGCGTGTTCCTGGAGGCGAGGCCCGGCTTCGCCTGGCACCCCGGGATGATGCTCGACTCCGTGACGCTGCAGACGCCGTTCATCGCCGACCTCGTCACGCTGGCCGACCCGACCTCGCCGTACTCCTTCCTGAACTACCTGAAGGAGACCGGCAGGCTGTACCCCTTCTACATCCGCGAGAGCTTCTACCAGCTCCGCGCCGAATACGACGCGTACTGCCGGTGGGCCGCCGGGCGGCTGCGGAGCGTCCGCTTCGGCCATCGGGTGACCTCGGTGACGTACGACGAGGCCGACGGCCACTACGTCGTACGCGCGGTCACCGACGGCGGTGAGGAGACCGAGCACCGTGAGATTGAGCACCGGGCCCCGCACCTCGTGCTCGGCACCGGCACCCCGCCGTACGTGCCGGAGGCCTGCCGCGGCCTCGGCGGCGACCTCGTCCACAACGCCGGCTATCTCGACGCCAAGGCCGCGCTGCAGGAGAAGGAGAGCATCACCGTCGTCGGCAGCGGGCAGAGCGCCGCGGAGATCTACCGCGACCTGCTGGCCGACATCGACACGCGGGGCTACCGGCTGAACTGGGTGACCAGGTCCCCGCGGTTCTTCCCGCTGGAATACACCAAGCTGACCCTGGAGATGACCTCCCCCGAGTATGTGGACTACTTCCACGCGCTCCCGGAGGACACCCGCTATCGCCTGGAAGCCGAGCAGAAGGGCCTCTTCAAGGGCATCGACGCGGCGCTGATCAACGAGATCTTCGACGTGCTGTACGCCAAGACCGTCGGCGGCCCGATCCCGACCCGGCTGCTGACCTGCACCGAGCTGCGCGAGGCGGCCTACGACGCCGACCGGGGCGAGTACACGCTCGGGCTGCGCCACGTGGAGCAGGAGCGCGACTTCACGCTCGTCACCCAGGGACTCGTGCTGGCCACCGGCTACCGTTACGAGCCGCCCGCCTTCCTCTCCCCCGTACGCGACCGGATCCGGTGGGACCGGCACGGCCGGTTCGACGTGGCCAGGAACTACAGCGTCGACGTCACCGGCCGGGGGATCTTCGTGCAGAACGGCGCCACCCACGCCCACAGCGTCACCTCCCCCGACCTCGGGATGGGCCCCTACCGCAACTCGTGGATCATCAGCCAGATCCTGGGCCGGGAGCACTACCCCATCGAGAAGGCCATCGCCTTCCAGGAGTTCGGGGCGCCCGAGGGCGTGGTCGCATGAGCGAGCGAATCGGTAGGCACAGTGCGATTCCATGCGACCCCGAGCCGTCAGGCGAGGGGGTGGCATGAACGAGATCCTCTTCCGTCGCACGGACGACCGGGTCGGCGAGCTCGCCGTACGCCGGCTCGACCCGGAGGCCGACGCGCCAGCCGTGCACGCGTGGGTCACCCACCCCAAGGCCGTGTTCTGGATGATGCAGGACGCCGACGTCGCCCGCGTGGAGAAGGAGTACCGAGAGATCGTCGAACACCCGCACCGCGACGCGTTCCTCGGGCTGGTGAACGGCCGCCCGGCCTTCCTGGCCGAGCGCTACGACCCCGCCCGGGTCGAGCTGGCGGGCCTCTACGACGCCGAGGAGGGCGACGTCGGCATGCACTTCCTGTGCGCGCCCGCCGAGACCCCGATCCACGGCTTCACCCTGGCCGTGATCACGACGGTCATGGAGCTGCTGTTCGCCGATCCCGCGACCCGGCGGGTGGTGGTCGAGCCCGACGTGCGCAACACGGCGGTGCACACGCTCAACGCGGCCGTCGGCTTCGAGGTCGCCGGCCCGGTCGCCAAGCCCGAGAAGGACGCCCTGCTGAGCGTCTGCACCCGGGAGCGGTTCCTCGCGGCGACCGGGGAGGCGACGGCGTGAATCCCATCGACGTGGTCTCCCATCTCACCCCCGCCACCTGGGAGAAGGCCAACCGGCGGCTGGTGCGCAAGGCGCTCGCCGAGTTCGCCCACGAGCGGCTGTTCACCCCGCGCCCGCTCGGCGACGACCTGTACGCCGTGCGCGCCGATGACGGCAGGGTGGAGTATCGCTTCACCGCCACGGTGATGTCCCTCGACCACTGGCACATCGGCGAGGTCACCCGCCACCGGCTCTCCGGCGAGACCCTGCCGCTGGACGCGCTGGAGTTCGTCACCGAGATGCGCGGCCCGCTCGGGCTGAGCGACGAGATCCTCCCGGTCTACCTGGAGGAGATCACCTCCACGTTGGCGAGCCTCGCGTACAAGCTGAGCCGGCGGCCCGTCGGCGCGGCAGAGTTGGCGAAGGCAGGCTTCCAGGAGATCGAGGCCGCGATGACCGAGGGCCATCCGTGCTTCGTGGCCAACAGCGGCCGGATCGGCTACGGGATCGACGACCACCACAGGTACGCCCCCGAGGCGGCCGCGCCCGTACGGCTGATCTGGCTGGCCGCCCACCGCGCCCACACCACGTTCTCCTGCTCGCGCGACATCGACTACGAACGGCTCATGCGCGAGGAACTGGGCGAGGAGGTCCTGGCCCGCTTCACGGGCACGCTGGCCGACCTGGGGCTCGACATGGCCGACTACCTGCTCGTGCCGGTGCACCCCTGGCAGTGGTGGAACCGGATCTCGGTGACGTTCGCGGCGGAGGTCGCCGAGCGGCGGCTGGTCTGCCTGGGCCCCGGCGACGACGAGCACCTCGCCCAGCAGTCGGTCCGCACGTTCTTCAACGCGACCGCGCCGGCCAGGCACTACGTCAAGACGGCCATCTCCGTGCTGAACATGGGCTTCATGCGGGGCCTGTCCGCGGCGTACATGGAGGGCACCCCGGCGATCAACGACTGGCTCGCCGACCTGATCAGGGACGACGAGGTCCTCCGCGCGACCGGTCTGACGATCATCCGTGAGCGGGCCGCCGTCGGCTACCGCAACCGCCTCTACGAGGCGGCCACCGACCGCTACTCGCCCTACCGGAAGATGCTGGCGGCGCTCTGGCGGGAGAGCCCGGTCGCGGGTCTGGAGCCGGGCCGGCGCCTGGCCACCATGGCCGCCCTGCTGCATACCGACAGCGAGGGGCGGTCGTTCGCGGCGGCGCTGATCGAGCAGTCGGGCCTCGCTCCCGAGGTGTGGCTGCGGCGCTACCTCGACGCGTACCTCGTCCCGCTGCTGCACGCCTTCTACGCGTACGACCTGGCGTTCATGCCACATGGCGAGAACGTCATCCTGGTCCTGAACGGCGGCGCGGTGGAACGGGTGATCTTCAAGGACATCGCCGAGGAGATCGTGGTGATGGACCCGGACGCGGACCTGCCGCCCGAGGTCCGGCGGATCCGCGCCGAGGTGCCCGAGGAACACCGGCTGCTGTCGATCTTCACCGACGTCTTCGACTGCTTCCTGCGCTTCCTCAACGCGGTGCTCGCCACGGACGGCGTGCTGGACGAGGACGCCTTCTGGCGGACCGTCGCCGACTGCGCGGCGGCCTACCGGCGGTCGGTCCCGCACCTCGCGGACCGGTTCCGGCGCTACGACCTGTTCGCCGAGACGTTCGCCCTGTCGTGCCTCAACCGCCTGCAGCTGCGTAACAACCGGCAGATGGTGGACCTGGCCGACCCGTCGGCCGCGCTGCAGATGGCCGGCGAGCTGGTCAACCCCATCGCCCGTTTCGCCATTACGGCCTGAGGTCCGCGCACGCTGCGAGGGGGCGGTGACTCCGTCATGGACGAGCGGGTCCGGTGGGTTCGGAGCCGGTCGAGGCGTGAATCCGTAGCTCGGCCGGGTGCACTCGCGTGATGGGCTCGTCGTCGGCCGCGTCCGCCGCCAGGATCTCCGCGAGCAGTTCGGCGGCGCTCGCGCCGTAGGCGCGCGGGCGCAGGTCGACGGCGGTGATCGGCGGGTCGCACATCTCCAGGCTCTGGCTCGCCACGCACGACGCGAGCAGCAGCTCCTCACCGACCCGCCGTCCCAGCGACCGCAGCGTGCCGAGCGCGCGCAGGGCGCTGCCGTCCCGGGCGCAGACGAGGGCGTCGAGGTCGGGACGGGAGGCCATCAGGTCGCGCACGACCGCGTCGAGCGTCTCGGGCGAGGCGTCCACCGCGACGCCTCTAGGGACGCTGCGGAAGCGGCTTAGCGAGAAGCAGCTCCCTTCCAGGGAGCGGAGGAGTCACGACCACCGGATACGTCTTACCGCGCGCTGACCCGGCAGTTGATGGACATCGCCGAGGAGGTCTGCGAGGGCCGCCTCGTCATGTCCCACGAGGGCGGCTACTCCCCTGTGTACGTTCCGTTCTGCGGCCTGGCCGTGTTGGAGACCCTCTCGGGGCACGAGACCGGCGTCGGAGACCCCTTCGACGAGGTGTGGGCCTCCTCTCCGCAGCACCCGCTCACCTCGTGGCAGGACGACGTGCTGAAGAAGGCCGAACAGCTCGCCCGCAGCCTTGGCCTGCTCGCCGGCGGGCCTACGCCGGGGCGTACGTGAGGCAGTCGGCCTCGTCCTGGGAGTAGCCGATGTCGATGCCGGGCGCCTGGCATTCCAGCGCCACGTTGTGTCTGCAGTCGGACATCTTGCAGGCGCCCACCCGGCCCACGGTCTCCTGGTCGCCGCCCCGGGTGGGCGCGGTGAAGAACGTGTCGCAGTGCGCGTGTGACGCGTCCCCGACCGTGATGGCGGTGGCGTGGCACATGCCGTCGCGGTTGTACGCGCACGAGGTGGCCTCGCAACGGTTGACTACGGGCATCTCCATAAGCGGCTGTTCCCCCCTGACGATCGTGGCTTTCGTCCTGGCTCATACCGCCTTCGACCAGGTCGGCAATCTCCGCCGCGGTCCCAGACTCGGCCAAGGCACGCCAGGGGGGAGGGATCAGAGCGTGGCGGCCGACCGCGTCACCCAGCTGTCCCGGTCCTTCAGCAACTCCTCGTGGAGCCGCGGCTCGGCGTCGAACAGCGCCAGCGCCTCCCGCTGCGGCAGCGACCGCGCCACGAGCGCGTCGGCCGCCGCCTTGCGCGCCCGCCACCGCTCGATCGGCTCGGAGGAGGGCAGCAGCCGGGTCGGCACCGCCTGGCCGAGCAGGACGCAGTCGATGCCCTCCAGCCCGTAGAACGTCGGGGCGGTGAGCTCCAGATATCTGCGCGTCAGCGTGTCGCGCATGCGCAGCGGCGCGCCCGCGGCGTACACGTCGAGCAGGGGCTGCAGCCCGGACACATCCGTACGGGTGCGCGCCTCGCGCCAGAAGGGCGTGTCACGCCGGGTGTTGAAGCGGTAGTGGACCGACAGGAACCATCGGATCTCGTCCCACTTCTTGCCCAGGACGGCGTTCACCACATCTCGGCCGACCGGGTCGGACCAGGACGCCGGGAGCGAGGTCACCAGCGCCAGGATGCCCTGCGTGATCATCAGCAGCCCGCTGGACTCCAGGGGCTCGACGAAGCCGTAGGAGTTGCCGATCGCCATCATGTTGCCTCGCCAGGCGAGGTCGTGCCGCCCGACCCGGAACCGCACCTGGCGCGGCGGGGTGATGCCGGGGAACCGGCGGGCGAGCTCGGCGGCGGCGTCCTCGTCGCTCATCGCGGCCGAGGAGTACACGTACCCGTGGTGGTCGCTCTCCCTCGTGGGAATGGTCCAGCACCAGCCCGCGTCCATCGTGGTCGCGGTCGTGTACGGCTTGAGATGACCGCCGTGCTCGGTGTTGCCGGTCACCGCGGAGTCGGTGAACAGGCTGTCGGCGTAGCTGTGGAAGGGCGTCTCCATGGCCTTGCCGAGCATCAGCGAGCGGAAGCCGGAGCAGTCGACGTAGAAGTCGAACGACAGGCGGCGGCCGTCGGTGGTGAGCAGGTGGTCGACCCACTCGTGCCCGCCCAGCACGACGTCGGCGATCTTGGCATCGATGTGCCCGACGCCCCGCGAGCGGGCCAGCGACGTGAGGAACCGTACGAACCGCTCGTTGTCGAGGTGATAGGCGAACGCCAGATACTTCATGAGCGAGATCGGCGCGTCGTCCGGGCCGAACACGGGGGTGCGATCCGACTTCATGAGCAGCGACTGCAGGGTGAAGGCGTTGATGTCCCCCTGCTCGGCCAGGGAGCCGAGCACGCCCACGGAGTTGGCGGCCCAGTCGAACGGCGCCATGAAGCCGTCGGGGTTGGGTCCCCAGTCGAACCTGATGCCCAGCTTCCACGTCGGCTGGACCTCCCGGTAGAGCTCCAGCGGGTCGATGCCGAGGTAGTGGTGGAGGAAGGTCACCATCAGCGGCACCGTGGCCTCGCCCACTCCGATGATCGGCACGGTGGAGGACTCGACCAGGGTGACCTCCAGCCAGGGCCGCTTCGCCTGCAGGGCGAGCGCGGTGAGGTAACCGGCCGTGCCGCCGCCGATGACCCCGACCGTGCGCACCGCGCGGGGGTCGTCGTCGCGGGGCCGGGTGAACGCCGCGGCCGCGCGTTCCCGGCCGGTGGTGAGCCCGCGGTTCGCGGTCCCGTCCGGTCCGCTCAGCCAGCCGCGGACCAGCGCTCGCTCGTCCTCGCTCATCGGGGCGGTCAGCTCCTCCAGCATCTCGGTCAGCGTGCTGGCGGCGTCGCGGGGACTCCTCGGCATGGCAGGGCTCCAATCCGCCGTCGGGGTCAGTCGGTTGGCACGTTAAGTTCCACGAGTTCGGATTCGGTTCAGCGGCGGTATGGAACCGATTTCGCCTTGGCGGGAGAGACATCGGACCAGGGGTGCGGGCGCGGGTTCGTTCACCCGCGTGGGAGCGGTGCCGCGGTCACCTGGTGGACAGGCTCCGTCCGGCCGCCCGTCGCACACCGCAGCTGTCGGTGTGGTGCTCCCCTTGGTCAAGCCGGCGTGCACGCGGTGAGCCTGTTGCCCCCACGGTGACGCTCATGAGTCCGCGTCGGTCTCGGCGGCGCCGGCCTGCTGCGGTTCGATCTGGGCGAGGCGCTTGCGCAGCGCGGCGGTGGCGCCTTGATAGCAGTCGCTGCCCAGCAGCACTCTCATCGAAGCGCGTCGTAGCCGGTCCAGTGCCGCGGGAGGGGTCTAGTGCAACAGCTCCTCCGCCACGGCGAGGAGCTTGAGGGCGGTCGGGTCGGCGGCCCCGCCGCCTCGCGGCACCCGGTCGGAGATCCGCTGCAGCAGCACGTGGACGTCGTCGGCACCGGGTGCGGCGGAGAGCGCCGCCTCGGCCCGCCGCAGCCGCAGCAGAAGCTCCAGGCCGTACGCGGCCTGGGCGGCGAGCATCGCGAGGAGGTCCACGTCGGCGAGGTCCCCCCGCCAGTCCGACGACCTGTCGAGCACCTCCAGCACACCGATGCAGGTCTCCTGCCGGATGACCGGCGCCGCCATGATGCTGCGGGGGACGTACCCGGTGGACTCGGCGGCGTCGTGGGCGAACTGCGGCACCGCGGTCACCTCGTCGGCGATCATCGGCTGGCCGCTCGCCGCGACCCAGCCCGCGATGCCCGTGCCGGGCGGGAAGCGCGTCCCGATCAGGTGCTGCTCCCCCTCGCCCGACACGGCCTCGAAGACCAGCTCGCCGGTCTCCTGGTCGACCAGGAAGACCGACGCCGCGGCCGAGGCGAACACGTGCCGGGCGACCTCGACGGTGGACTGCAGCAGCCTGCGCTCGGTGATTTCGCTGTCGGAGCGCCGTTCATGCACGGACATGCGCGCCTCCCTTGGATGCGACGACGTTGCTGGCGGCCAGGTAGAGCACGGACTTGAGCTGGAAGGGGGTCATCCACCGGTGCCTGCTCAGGATGAGCGCGCAGATCCCGGTGATGTGCGGCGCGGCGAAGCTGTTCCCGGTGCTGCGGATCTCCCTGCCCCCGCGCCAGGCCACCGGGACCCGGACGCCCCGGGCAAGGAACTCGGCCGGCGGCGCGGGGTTGTAGTAGTAGGTCATCGGGTCGGGTTCGTCGTGGCTGGCCACGGAGATGACCGAGGAGAAGGTCCAGGGGAAGCTGACCACCGGCATGTTGTGGGCCGAGGCCACCAGCAGGCAGCGCCGGAAGTACGCCCGGTCGGCCAGCTCGTGCAGCTCGGGCAGATACTGGCTCCTGGTGGTGGACAGGCTGAGGTTGACGAGGTCGAACCCCTCCTCGACGGCCCAGCGCAGCCCGGCCAGCAGGGCGGCGCCGCTGCCGGAGCGCCCGTCGGTCAGCACCCGCACCGAGGTCAGTGAGACGGCCGGGGCGATCGAGCGGATCACGCCGGCGCAGGCGGTCCCGTGCCCCACGGGGTCGGCCGGGTCGCAGTCGGCGACCGTCAGGTCCGGGCCGTCGCCGGCGACCACCAGCGAACGTTCCAGGCCGCCGACCCGCGGATGGGAGGCGTCCACGCCGGTGTCGAGCACGCAGACACGCACGCCCGCCCCGCCGTCATCACCCGCGCAATCACCACCCGCGCCGTCACCACCCCATGCCCATTCCCTGGTGACGTCCTCAAGGCGGCTCACGCCGAACTCCTCCGGGGCCAGCCGGGAGGTCGCCAGGCTCCAGGCCGGCACCCCGGGGAAGTGGTCACGCCGCTCCCGGCGCCATGGGGGCTGCGTCAAGGTCGCCTCTCCTCCTCGATCCACCGGCGTACCCGCCGGGCGGGCAGCTCCGCTCCCTTGGCCGCGTAGTCGCGCAGCGCGCGGGCGGCGGCCCGGGCCGCCGCGCCGGTGCGCCCGGCCGCGCGGTGCACCTCCGCCAGGTCGGCCAGGACGTCCCCGCGCAGGCAGGGGTCGTCGGTGCGGGCCAGCAGCTCCTCCGCGAGAGCGGCGACGGCGCCCGCCGCGCCGTGGTCGCCGTCGAGGGACGCGACCCGGGCGCTCAGCGCGAGAAGGGTCAGCTCGCCGCGGGCCTGCAGCCGTCCGCCCGCGGCCCGCAGCCGGTCCAGCTCCCGCGCGGCCTCGGGGTGACGCCCCTGCCTGAGCAGCTCGCGCGCCGCGTAGAGCTCCAGCGTCCTGGCCGGCTCGGACTGGCCCGCCCGGTGGAGGTCGGCCGCCGCCCTGCGGAACAGCGCCTCCGCCTCGGCGTGCCGGTCGACGAGCGACTCCACCAGTCCGCGCACCTGGAGGACCGCGGTCGCCGCGAGGTCGAGGTGAAGGTCGCCGGCGTGCCGGTCGGCTTTGTCGAGGACGGCCCTGGCGGCGGTGACGTAGCCGGCCAGCGCGAGCAGCCGCGCCTCGGTGACCAGGACGGGCAGGAGTATCGCCCGGTCGGCGCGGAACCTGGCCGACACCCCGACGCACAGGCTCAGCCCCTCGGCCAGCGGCGTGGGGGACCACTGCGCCAGCTCGCAGAGCCCGCTGAGCAGGCGGTTCTCCTCATATCTGTCGCCGAGGGAGCGGGCCCGGGCCAGGGCGTCGCGCAGCGCCTCCTCGGCCGCCCCGAACCGGCCCTCGCCGATGCGCACCAGCGCCTCCAGATGGTGGAAACGGCACCACCCGAGGTCGTCGCCGGGGTCGGCGGCCAGCAGGTCGCGGAACGGCTCGGCCGACGCGGGGCGGGTGCCGAAGCGCGTCGCCAGCGTCTCGCGCTGGATGGAGCAGATGAGCCGGTTGCGCCGGTCGTCCGGCAGCATCCGCTCGGCCACGTCCAGCGCGTCGTACGGCCGGTCGGCCTCGCCGCGGGCGAGCCCGGCGTCGCAGATGCGCACCGCCAGCACCCGGTGCTCGGTGTGGCCGACCGGCAGCAGGTCGCGTCCCCGCTCAAGCAGGGCGATGGCGGCGGGCAGGTCCTTGCGGTGCAGCGCCTGGGTGCCCTCGCCGACGAGGGCGTGGGCGGCCCGCTCGGTGAGCGCCGGCAGCAGCGGGTCGTCCGGCCGCACCTCGCGTTTGAGCAGGCAGGCGGTCTCCAGGTGGTGGGCCAGGTCGCCGTGCGAGCCCTCCTCGCCGGCACGGGACGAGACGGCGGGGGAAGAGGCGGCGGCGCCGGCCCGGACGGCGATCCGGTCGGCGAGGGCCAGATGCCAGGTGGCCCGCAGGTCCTTGCGGGTCATGGCGTAGACCGTGTCCCGGGTCAGCGTCTGGGCGAAGTGGAACGACCCCGGAGCGTCCCCGCGCCGGATCATGCGCGTGCGGATCAGGCGCCCGAGCAGCTCGTCGACGTCGAGCCGGGCCTGCGGTTCTGCCGCGCAGAGGACGTCGAGCTGGTCGCGGGTGAAGCCGTGGCCGATCGTCGCGGCGCGTTCGAGCACGTCGCGCTCCCCCTCGTCGAGCCGGTCCAGGCGCGCGCCGAGCAGCGCCTGGATGGTGGGCGGCAGCGGGGCGTCCTCCCCCTCCTCGGCCAGCGTCTCCAGCAGCAGCTCGGCGAACAGCGGGTTGCCGTCGGAGCTCTGCGCGACCCGCAGGCACAGGGCCTGGCCGGCGGCCATGTCGTGGGCGACCACCTCGGCCTCCACATCGGCCTCCATCTCGGCCTCCGGCAGCCGGTTCGCGGCCAGCTCGGCGACCAGCCGTTCCATCTGCGCGGCGTCGAGCGCTCCCAGCTCGAACGCGACGGCACGCTCCGCGCCGTCCCCCCAGGCGGGCCGTGCCTCCAGCAGCTCGGGCCTGGCCACCCGTACGACCAGGACGGGCACGTCGGCGAGCCACGCCGCGAGGTCGTCGATCAGGTCGAGCAGGGTCGGCTCGGCCCAGTGCAGGTCCTCCCAGACCGCCACCAGCGGCCCGCGCCGGGCCAGCGCCTCGAACAGCGCGCGCACCGCCCGCGAGATCTCCTCGACGCCCGCGTCCTCCCCGGTGCGCGGCGCGCGTGAGGCGTCGGCGGTCGCCAGGCCGCGCAGGGTGGAGCCGCTCGACGCCTCCAGCGACGGCTGGATGTCCCGCCAGTCGTCGCCGAGGGACTCGACCATCTCCACGATGGGGCGATAGGTGATCCCCACGCCGTACGAGCGGCACCGGCCGCTGATCACGGTGACCTCGGCGGGCAGCTCGTGGACGAAGTCGCGCACGAGCCGGGACTTGCCGATCCCCGGCACGCCGAGCACGGTCACCACCCGGCACCGGCGGTCCCGCACCGCCTCGCGGTACGCCGTGCGGAGACTCCCGATCTCTGTGGCGCGGCCGATGAGCGGGATCTGGTCGTCGTCGTGCCCGGTGTCCGGCTCAAGGGAGGTCACCCGCCAGGCCCGTACGGGGTGGCTCTTGCCCTTCAACGTGAGCGGTGGCACGGGCTCGAGGCGCGCCTGGGCGCGCACCATGCGCGCGACCTCGTCCCCGACGAGGATCTCGCCGACGCCCGCGGCCGACTGCAGGCGGGCGGCGGTGTTGACGGTGTCCCCGATGACGCGCAGGTCCGCTCCCGGAGTGGCGATGACCACCGCCTCCCCGGCGCTCACGCCGCAGTGCACGTCGAGCCGGATGCCGTGGGTGGGGGCCAGGCCGTCGCTCAGCTCCCGCACCCGCTGCCGCGCGGCGTGCGCCGCGCGGACCGCCCGGAGCGCGTCGTCCTCGCGGCCGGCGAGGATGCCGAAGGCGGCCATGATCGCATCCCCGATGTACTTCTCCACCACGCCGCCGTGCTCCTCGATGCCGGAGGTGCACGCCTGGTAGTAGCGGTCGAGGACGTCCCGGAGGAGCTCGGGGTCGAGCCGTTCTGCGAGCTCGGTCGAGCCGACCAGGTCGATGAAGACGACGACGACGTTCCGGCGCGCAGGGCGGGCCGCCCCAGCGCTCATACGAGCTTGAGCTCCTGTCCCTCGACCTCGCCGGCCGCCGCGTCCAGGCGGGTCTTGATCGAGTTGAGCAGTTCGACCTCCGGCCTGCTCAGCTCGGCGAACACCTGTCGCTGCCGCTCGTTGAGCAGATCCACCGGGTGGCCCGCATCGCGCAGGGCCGTCAACGGGTCGAACGGCGCCGGCCCGCCCTGAACCTCGCGGCTGTTCATCGGCCACCTCCTGGTCGTGCGGGACCTGTCGGCCACGTGGGCGTACATCACGGTAGAGACGGAGGGTTCAGGGCCAGTATGGCGACGCCATGCCGTCGCCATACTGGCCCTGAACTGGCCGCTCCTACCGTTTGGATCGCACTGGCCACGACACCCCGAGGAGCGTGCCATGACCGAACAGAACGAGAACCTGCCCGAGCCCGAGGAGACCGAGGCCCCCGAGGTCGTCGCCCACTCGGACGAGGAGGGCGAGGAGACCCCCTGGTGCGGCGTGCACCAGGAGAAGGCCAACTGACCTCCACCCCGGTTCCCGGTCTTCCCCCGGTCTCCGGGCGGAGACCGGGAACCTCCCCGGCACAGCTCTCGTATTGACGCGGAGATCCGATGAACAAAGGTCAGCACCGGGGACCCGAGGCGCGGCCGCGCGTGATCGGAGGGGAGCGCGGCTGGTGGTTTCTGGGTCCCGGTGGAATAGCCCGTCTGAAGACGCACCACCTCACCCCGGCGCGCGAGCTGCGCCCCGAGGCGGAGCGCGTGCTGCGCGAGCGGGGCCTGTTCAGCCCGCCCGCCTACCGCAGCTACTCGCTCACGGTGCTGACAAGCACCAACTGCAATCTCGGCTGCGCCTACTGCTTCCAGAACACCGCGCAGGACGCCGCCGGCGGGAGCCGGCCGCCGCGGATCGCCTACTCCCGGCTCACGTCCGCCACCATCGACCTCATTCTCGGCTTCACCCGCCGCCGTCAGGCGGAGGCGGGCCTGGACAGCCTGGTGCTCATGCTCTTCGGCGGCGAGCCGCTGCTGAACCCTCGGGCGTGTGTGGAACTGCTGGAGCGGGCCGGCGCTCTCGGGTTGCGCTGGGCGAGCATGACCTCCAACGGCACGCTGATGACCGTCCCGCTCGCCCGGCGACTGGCCGGCCTCGGCCTGCGGGACGTGCAGGTGACGTTCGACGGCGACCGGGCCGACCACGACCGCATCCGGGTGCGGCGCGTGGGCGGCGGCACCTTCGACGACATCGTCGCCGCCATGGCCGCGATGACGGCGGCCACGCCGATCAGGTGCGACATCCGCGTCAACGTCTCCCACCACAACTACGCGAGGATCGACACGCTGGTCGAACGGCTCGGGCGGGACCTCGACCCGTCGCGCTGCTCGCTCTACTTCGCCAGGGTCGGCGACGTGGGCGTCGGCTACGACAACGATCTGATCTTCTCCGAGGACATGGCGGCCCGCTTCAACCGCTGGCAGCGCCGCGCGCTCGAACTCGGCTTCGCGGTGCCCCGCCCCCGCGCGCACACGCCCTGCCAGGCGTGCTCGTACCGCGACGGCAGGTACGGCGCGGTGGTGAACGCCGACGGCACGCTGTCCAGCTGCTGGGAGACGGCGGGGAAGCCGGACTGGCAGGTCGGCACGGTCAGGGACGGCTACCTGCCGGCCGACAGGACCGCGGGCAGGTGGATCTCCTGCGAGGAGTCCTACCAGTACGCCGGGGATCTGTCCGAGCTGACGAGGTTCCAGGACGACGTGGACGCCGCGCTCCTCGACTATCTGAGCGCCACCGGGCGGCTCGGGTCCGGCACGGCATGACGCGGGAGGACCGTCGTGGACCATCCTGACGCGACCGCCGTGAGGCGTGCGGTGCACGAGGCCGAGCCGGCGCCCGCGACGGACCCGGCCGGCCGTGACGGGGCGAAAACGGCCGCGCGCTATCCGGAGGCGCCCCGCTCGGATTCGGCCGACGTGTTCCACGGCCTGGTCGTCGCCGACCCCTACCGGGTGCTGGAGGATCCCCGCGACGAGCGGACCCTCGCGTGGACCGCCGCCCAGGAGGCGCTGTTCCGGCGCGAGCGGGCCGGCTGGCGGCACCTGCCAAGGTGGCACGCGGAGCTGGTCCGTCTCAGCCGGGTGCCGCTGTCGTCCCCGCCCCGCCCGCGCGGGAACCGGATCTTCTTCACCCGCAGGGAGCCGGGCGAGGACCAGCCCAGGCTGATGGTGTCGGAGGATGGCGTGACCCGTCCGCTCGTCGACCCGGCGGCGCTCGACCCGAACGGCCGTACGGTCCTGGAGGCGTGGCACCCGTCGGTCGAAGGAGACCTCCTCGCCTACCAGCTCTCCACCGGCGGCACCGAGGAGTCGCTCCTGCGCGTGCTCGACGTGGCGACCGGGGCGGTGGTGGACGGGCCGGTGGACCGGGTGCGGCGCTCGCCGGTCGCCTGGCTGCCCGGAGGCCGGGCGTTCTACTACGTGCGGCGGCTGCCCCCGGAGCTGAACCCCGGCGAGGAGCGGTACCACCGGCGTGTCCAGCTCCACCGCGTCGGGTCCGACCCGGCCGGCGACGTCGTGGTCTTCGGCGACGGCCGGGAGAAGACTTCCTTCTACACGGTCGCGGTCACCCCGGACGGCCGCTGGCTGACGGTGACCGCGACGGTCGGGACCGATCCGGCCACCGATCTGTGGCTGGCGGACCTGTCCTGCGGCCCGCCGGAGAGCCCGGCGCTGCGACCCGTCCAGGTGGGCCTGCCCGCCCGAGGCGCGCTGCGGATCGCCCCCGACGCGGGGCCCGGCGACCCGTTGTGGCTGCGCACCGGCCACGAGGCGCCGCGGGGCCGGGTCGTCGTGACGAGCGCCGCCGACCCCGGCCCGGAGACGTGGCGGACCCTCGTCGCCGAGCGGCCAGACGCCGTGCTGGCGGATTTCGTGCCGCTGACCGGCCCCGAGCTGCCGCGCCCGCTCGCCCTGGTGCGCTGGACGAGGCACGCGGTGTCCGAGATCACCGTGCACGACCTGACCGACGGCCGCGAGCTGGGAAGCGTGCCCCTGCCGGGGAGTGGGGAGGCCGGCCCGTTCTCCGTGCGGCCCGAAGCCGGGCACGTGGCCTGGTTCACGTACTGCGACCACACCACCCCGCCGCTCGTGCTCCGGTACGACGCCCGTACGGGCACCACCGAGCCGGACCAGCCCGGGCAGGACGTCCTTGGGGAGCCTTCCGGACTTTCCGGGGTGACCACCACCCACACCACCTTCACCTCGCACGACGGCACGCAGGTCCGCATGTTCGTCCTGTCTCCCGCCCTGAATTCCCCCGGCGAGCCCGACCGGCCGCGCCCGGCGATCCTGACCGGGTACGGCGGGTTCGGGGTGCCCATGTCCCCCGGATACATGCCGCAGGCACTGGCCTGGGTGCGGGCGGGCGGCGTCTTCGCCGTCGCCTGCCTGCGCGGCGGCGGGGAGGAGGGCGACGAGTGGCACCAGGCCGGCACGGGAGTGCGCAAGCAGCGGGTCTTCGACGACTTCGACGCCGCCGCCGGTCACCTGTTCGCGCAGGGCTGGACCGGCCCCGACCTGCTGGGGATCATGGGCGAGTCGAACGGGGGCCTGCTGACCGGCGCGGCGCTCACCCAGCACCCGGAGAAGTACGCCGCCGTCGTCTGCGTCGCGCCGCTGCTGGACATGCTCGCCTACGAGCGCCTGGGCATGGGATCGAGCTGGCGGGCCGAGTACGGCAGCGTGGGGGATCCCGACGAGTTCCGGGCGCTGCTCGCCTACTCGCCCTACCACGCGGTCCGGCCGGGCGTGCGATACCCGCCCGTGCTCTTCGCGGTCGCGGGCGGCGACACCCGGGTGGATCCGTGCCACTCTCGCAAGATGTGCGCGATGCTCCAGCACGCGTCGGCCGGGCCGGGCCCGGTGCTGTACCGGCTGGAGCGCGACGTCGGCCACGGCGCCAGGGCGGCGTCCCGGAAGGCGGCGCTGCTGGCCGACGTCATCGCCTTCCTCGCCGCCCACCTCGGCCTGGATCCGCCGACGTGAACGTCCTGCTGTGCCCGTTCAGCGACCCCGGTTACCTCTATCCCGCGGTGGCGGTGGGGCTCGAACTGCGCCGCGGGGGGCATCGCGTGCTCGTCCTCGGCAGGTCGGGCGCCGCCCGCCCGGCGGGCGCCGCGGGGCTGGCGGCGCTGGACGCGGCCGGATACGAGGGGACGGGCGGCTTCTCCGTGGGCCGCTGGACCCACGGCGGTGAGGCGCAGTATCGGGCGGTGCGGCACGCCGCCCGCGAGTCGCGGGCCGACGTGCTGGTCACCTCGGTCCTCGGGCACGGCGCGCTGCTCGCGGCGGAGACGCTCGACCTGCCGGTCGTGGTGCTCGGCTTCGCCGCGCACCTGTGGCCGTACGCCGCGGGCGGCGAGGGCGAGCCGCAGCACGTGGTGCGGCGCGAGTGGCGCCTGCGCGAGCTGCTGCGCCACTATCGGGGGCTGCGCGAGCGCGTCGGTCTTCCGCCGCGCCGTGACCCGCGGCCCGACCGCCCGCTGATCGGCTCCGGCCTGCTGCTGCGCGGGCATCCCGCGCTGGAATGTTCTGGCGCCGTTCTGCCGGAGGGGGTGCGGCACGTCGGGCCGTGCCCCTGGGAGCCCGCGGCCGACCCCGGCGAGCTGGACCGGATCGACCGCCACCTGGCCGGGGTGGGCAAGCCGGTCGTCTACGTGCACCTTGGCCGGCAGTTCGGTGGGTGGAGCCTGTGGCCCGCGCTGAACGAGGCGTTCACCGGGGGCCCGTTCCAGGCGCTCGTGGAGCGGGCTCGTAGCGGCGACCCGAGCCCCGCCGCCGGCGCCGACGTCCTCGTGGTGCGCGAACCCTGGATGGGGCCGCTGGTCGAGCGGGCCGCGCTGGTGCTCACGAACGGCACCACGTCTCCGGTGCTGGCCGCGCTGCGGCACGGCAGGCCGCTCGCCGTCGCGCCCGCCGGGTCGGAGCAGCCGCTGCTCGCGGAGGCGTGCGTACGGGCCGGGGTGGCGGTCCGGTTCCCCGGCGGCGACGAGCCGGGCTCGGGCGCCGCGGCGCTGGCGGCGGCGCGCGACGACGGCGCGTTGCACGAGCGCGTACGGCGGCTGGGCGCCGGGCTGAATCGGTGGGACGGCCCCGCCCTGGCCGCCGGCCACGTGGTCGCGGCGGCCGGACAGGCACCGTCCTGCACCGCGGAAACGCTCATGGCGCCCGAGATCGGCCACGAAGAGCACAGCGAGAGGTTCCGCACGGCGGAGCGGATGGAGGCACGCACGTGACGACGGTTTCGCCGACGCCATTCGACCCCGGGTTCCCCGCCGATCCGTACTCACGCCTCGCGCCGTTCCGCGAGGGCTGCCCGGTGGCGCGGGTCACGACGCCCGCGGGCAGGCCGGTGTGGATGATCACCCGGGACGAGGACGTCCGGGACGCCTTCCTGGATCCCCGCCTGTCGATGCGGGGCGGGCGGACCGATCCCTACCCGCCGACGCGCCGGGCGCTGGACATCACGCTGGTGGGGCACGACCCGCCGCACCACACCAGGCTCCGCCGGCTCGCCGCGCCCTGGCTCACCCCGGCCCGCGTCGAGGCGTACCGGCCTGCGGTCGAGACGGCTGCCGCCGAGCTGCTCGACGCCGCAGGGCGGGACGACCCGGCCGATCTCATGCGGTTCGCCCACGCCTTCTCCTTCCAGTCGATGTGCGCGCTGCTCGGCGTCCCCGCCGCCGACCGGCCGTGGCTGTACGTGTGCGCGGAGTCCGTCTTCGCCCGGCCGATCCGCGACCGGGACCGGGTCCAGGCGAACCTCGACCGGCTCGACGCCTATTTCCGGGAGCAGGTGGCGCGGCGCGCAGGACCTCGGCGGGCGGAGCCCGGCGATGACGTGATCTCGGCCGTCGTCGCGGCGTGGGAGCCCGGCGGCGCGGTCGGCCGGGACGAGGTGGTCTCGCTCTGCGCGACGCTGCTGCTCGCCGGCTACGAGAGCACCGCCCAGATGATCGGCATGTCGATGGCCGCGCTGCTCGCCCGGCCCGAGTTGCTCGCCGCGCTACGCGCGGGCCCGGGCACGCTGCCGCACGCCGTCGAGGAACTGCTGCGCTTCCAGACCCCGGGGCCCTTCGGCACGATGCGGACGGCATCCGAGGACGTGCTCGTCGGCGGCACGGTCATCCCCGCGGGCGGCCGGGTCCTGCTGTCGATCGCCGCGGCCAACCGGGACCCCGCCCGGCACGCCGATCCCGACGTGCTCGACCTCGGCCGCGCCACGGCCACGAGGCACCTGACGTTCGGCCTGGGCACGCATTTCTGCCTGGGATCCGCGCTGGCCAGGATGGAGCTGACCGTGGCGCTGCGCGCGATACTCACGCGCTACCCCCGCATCACACCCGTGGTCGCGCCGGACGGGCTGGCCTGGCGAGGTAACCACCTCAACAGGGGCCTGGCCGAGCTGCCCGTCCGCCTGCACGGCTGACGTCCGCCCGCCGGGCGCATACCGGCCCCATACCGCGTCCCTACTGCACGCCAACCGCCGGTTGGGACGCTCAGAGCACCTATCGACGAGGTGGCATTGGCATGACCGAGCGAAGCGAACTACCGCCGCTGCGCCGTAACTTCCGGTTCCAGATGCTCTGGATCGGGGCGGCGGCATCGGAACTGGGAACGACGCTCACCTGGGTGGCCTTCCCGCTGCTGATCCTGACCGTCACCGGTTCTGCCGCGCTGGCCGGGTTGGTCAGCGCCTGCCGGATCACCACCAACCTCCTGATCTCCCTGCCCGCCGGGGCGTGGGTGGACCGGTGGGACCGGCGGCGGATCGTGATCGCCGCCGAGGCGGTCCGGTTCCTCACCCTGGCCGCGCTCACCGTCGCCATCCTGGCCGGCCGGGTGGCACTGTGGCAGATCGTGGTGGTCGCGGTGGTCAACGGCGCCGCCGACTCCTTCTTCAGCCCCGCAAGGGCCGCCGCGATCCGCGCCGTCGTGGCTCCAGAGCAGCTTCCGGAGGCGTACGCCCAGGAGGAGGCGCGCGGGCACGCGGCCTCCCTCGCCGGGCCGCCGCTCGGCGGCTTCCTGTTCGGCCTGGGCCGGGCGTTCCCCTTCGCCGTGGACGCGCTCAGCTACCTGGTCTCGCTGGTGTGCGTCGTGCTCGCGCGGGTGCCGCGCCGGCCGGCGGAGACGGCGGAGACGGAGGAGCGGCGCCAGACCGGGATACGGGCCGACGTCATGGAGGCGGCGGGCTGGCTGTGGCGCCAGCGCGGCCTGCGCGCCGGGCTGGCGTTCTCCCTGGTCGCCAACCTCGTCGCGAACGCGCTGCTGCTGCCCGTCATCGTCATGGTCGAGGCACGCGGCGGCGACCCGGCCGCGACCGGCATCGTGCTGGCCGGCCTCGGCCTCGGCGGCCTGCTCGGGGCGACCCTGTCGGCCAGGATCGGGCGCCTGCTGCCGCCCGGGAAGCTCATGCTGGCCGTGGTGGGGTTCTTCGCGCTGGCCGTCTGTGCGACCGCCCTGCCGTTCGGCCCGTACTGGCCGGTGGTCCCGCTCTTCCTTGCGATGGTCGCGGTGCCGGCTCTCAACGTGGTCCTGCGTGTCCTGGTCGCCAGGCTCGTGCCGGACGCCATGATGGGCCGGCTGGTCTCACTGTTCACCATGGCGAGCATGGGCCTGACCCCGGTCGGGCCGTTGCTCGGCGGACTGCTGGCGCAGTACGTCGGCGGAGCCGGCGCTTTGGTGGCCGTGGGCGGCCTGCTGGCGGCGGGCTGCGCGCTGGCCTCGATCAGCCCCGCGCTGCGTGGCCTCGAGGTGGCGGCGCCCGGCACCCCCGAGCCCGGCACCCCCGAGCCCGGCACCGCCGCCACGGACTCCGCTCCCGGAGATTCGGCAGCGGCCCAGGAGTCAGTGGGGACGGTCCCCGCGGAGCTCGGCCGCGAATCGGTGGGCGAGCGGTGACATCGCGTACGACAAGGAGTGGGCGACCACCTCGGCGTCGGTCTCGATCTGCGGAATCGACAGGATGCCGGCCTCCAGCAGGGACTCGATGACCCGCTCGCCCGGCCCTTCGGTGCCGTCCAGCGCCGCGACGAGCTCCTCGTGCCCGAAGACAGGGCCGTCGAGCGCGCCCAGGGCGAGGAACGCGGCGCGGTGCGGCCACGACGGGTGGGCGTAGGACTCCTCGAACCGCCGGCGCAGCGACACGTCCCCCGCGACGAACTCGTCCAGCACGTTCTCGATCCGTTCCAGCCGATCGGCCAGCAGGCCGAGCGGCAGGTGCCGCAGCCCGGCGAGGCGGCACCCGAGTAGACGCAGGACCAGGGGCGACAACCCGCACCTGCGGAAGATCCGGAGGACGGCGGGCAGATCCCCGGCCACCCGGTCGCGGCCGATCGACCGGCTCAGGAACTCGACGCCCTCACTCGTGGACAGGTCTTCGAGCCCGATCCTGGCCACCGACTCCAGCCCGCTGAGCCTGCTCCGGCTCGTCACCAGGACCCTGCTCGACGTGGTGCCGGGAAGCAGCATGCGGACGCTCGACTCGTCCGGCGAGTCGTCGAGCACCAGCAGGACCTTGCGGTCGGCGAGCCACGACCGCCAGACGGAGGCCAGCACGTCGTCCTCGCGCACGCCGGCGACCTCCAGCCCCACGTCCTCCAGGATCTCCCGCTGGACGTCCGCGGCCGTCCTGGGGACGCCGTGGCGCCGCAGCGGGATCACCACGGCGCCGTCCGGATAGCGGGGGGCCAGCATGTGCGCGACGTGCACGGCGAGGGCGGTCTTGCCGGTGCCGAGCCCGCCCGTGATCACCGTGACGGGTGCGGGCTCGTCCAGGATGTGGTGCACCTCCGTCTCCCGGCCAACGAAGTCGTCGATGTCGCGGGGCAGCCGGTTCGCCAGGGCGCGTACGGACCGGGGGCGGGCGACGGCGGCCAGGCCGGGGAGCCGCGCGGGCGGGGGCCCGTCACCGCGGAGGATGGCCTGGTAGAGCTGCCTGATCACCGGGCTGGGATCGATGCCCATCTCGGCGGCGAGGTGCCGGCGCAGGCCCTCGAAGTGCGCCAGGGCCTCGGCGGCCCGCCCGCATCGCGACAGGGCGGTCATCCTGGCCGCCGCGACGCGCTCGCGGGCGGGGAACCGCGCGGCGACGACGTCGAGGGAGCCCAGGGCCTCGACGTGGCGGCCCAGCTCGATCTCCAGCTCGACCCAGTCCTCGTAGATCGACAGGAAGAGTTCGGTGAAGCGGCCCACCTCGGCGGCCACGAGCGGGACATGGCAGAACTCCTCAAGCGGCCGTTCCCGCCACATGCGGACGGCGTCGCCCAGCAGCGCGGCGGCGGTGGCGAGGTCTCCGCTCCGGACGGCGGCGCGCCCCGACCTGCCGAGTTCCAGGAAGCGCAGCAGGTCGAGCTCCTCGCGATCGGCGCTTATGCGGTAGCCCCACCCCTGGAAGCTGATCCGATCGCCCACGATCTTGCGGAGCGCGGACATGTAGACCTGCAGGTTCTTGCGCGCCGTACGCGGCGGGGTCTCGCCCCACAACGAGTCGATCAGCTGGTCCGACGGGATGACCGCGTTCGCGTGGCACAGCAGTATCGCCAGGAGGAGCCGTTGTTTCGGAGCGCCGATGACGGCCCTGCGGCCCGCGACGCGGACCTCCAGCGAGCCGAGAATCGAGCAGTGCAGTCGCGGCGAGCTCACGTCACCCATGGCGCTTTCCTTGGTCCGGGTCTGCGCGGCGACCTCGGTCACCGGCCGGAGCCGAGTGTCCGAGTGCCCAGCAGGAGGAAGTCGACGAGTTCGAGCGGCGATGGAGGTCCGGCGTTCTCCAGGGCCGCCAGGTGGAGCGTCCTTATCGCGAGCGCGGCGGCCGTGGAGACCGCGCGTCCCCCGGCCTTCGCCTCGAACCAGCGCCAGTCGCCGTCGGTGTTGACCTCGAGGAACACCACCTCGCCCGCGCTGAGCAGCAGGTCGAAGGCGCCGTAGGTCAACCCCCACAGGCTCGCCAGCCCGCGTACGGCGTCGGCGACCGCGGGCGGGGCGGCGACCGGCGTGACCGTCACCTCGGCCTCCTCACGCCACGGCGAGTCGGGGGCCCGCTTGCCGACGGCGTACGCGTGCACGGCCCCGGCGACGTGGTAGACCCGCAGCTCGGCGTCGTGCTCGACGTGCTCCTGCACGATGACCGGATAGTCGAGGGCGGGCCGGCGCAGGACCTCCGCACGTGCCGCGATCTCGGGGAGCACCCCGGTCAGAAGCCCGGGCGAGGCCTCGACGAAGTGCTCCCCGACGACCTTGACCACGACCCTGGGGCCCGGCATCGCGGCGGCGGCCTCCGCCGGGGCGGTGGTGACGACCGTCCGGGGGACGCGGATGCCGGCCGCCGCCGCGCCCGCCAGCTGCTCCAGGCGGCCGGGACGATTCCCGGGCAGGCTCTCCGGCGCGAGCGAGCAGAGCTGGCGCACGAACGCGTCCCAGGACTCGGCCCGCAGGAGGGTCTGCGTGGCGCTCGCCGTCGCGGGCATGGCCCGGGGGGAGAAGTGACGCGCCCAGACGACGGTCGGGGCGACGCGGCGGCCGTCCAGGTCGAGCACCCCACACGTTCTCCCTCCAGCGGCTCCGCCGTGCTCGGCCTCGCCGGTCACCGTGACGGTCAGCCGCAGCGAGGCCACGCTCTCGGCGTCGACGCGTACGCTCGGCACCCCGAGGTGGTGCAGGGTGTCCTGGAGGACGGCGAACTCGGCGCAGCCCGCACGGTCGGCCAGCACGACGCAGGGTGCGGGGTCCGTGACGGGCCCGGTCTCCGGGAGCCGCCACGACACCGAGCCGGGCGATCCGCGCAGGTCGACGGTGAGGTGAGGGCCGCCGCACGACCGGCCGGGCCCGGCCGGACCCGGGACGCCGGCGGCGCTCAAGGCGTGACCGCGGCCGTGCTCGGTCCGAATCCGTCACCTCGCGCCGGTGGCGCCTCCACCGGCATCGTTTTCCTGATCACGCCCATATCCCACAAGTCAACGGTGGTCCGGGTTTGCTGTCAATAGAACGTAATGTGGTTAATCGATAGTTTTATTGTGAAATGTGGGAGTTGCGCGTCCAAGCAGGTCACCGGACATGTATGTCCGGAAAGTGGTGACTTCCGGAAGTCCTGTCTGCTGTTCTGTCGCGGTGTGTAATTTGTGGTCGGCAGCAATTCCTGAATAGGGGCACCCCTCGTGCTGATCGATAATCGCCCGGGTCACGACGACCACGGCGGCCGGTGGCTCATTCCAGCGCGGCACCTAAACTGGGATGCACTCGTGCGGAACCCGCTCCCTTCGCGACCGTCGCGCGGACCGTGGACAGGCCGGGCGACGGGCTGACGACAGGTTGGGCGACAGGCCGGGTGGCGAGGGGTGAGGAGGGCGGCGTGAGCCGGCGCGTACGCGGCGATCGGGAAGAGGCGGATCTGCCGGTCGACCCCGACGTGGACCTCCGCCACGAACGGGACATGTTCCGCCGGACGGCGGCCCCGGCCCGCCGCCGGACCTGGGACGTCCTCGCGATGATCGCCCTCGGCGGCGGAGTGGGCGCTGAGGCCAGATATCTGGTCGGCCAGGCGCTCCCCGCGTCGCCCACCGGATTCCCCTGGGGGACGTTCCTCGCCAACGTCACCGGCTGCTTCGCGCTCGGGGTCCTGATGGTCTTCGTCCTGGACGTCTGGCCGCCGCGCCGCTACGTCCGTCCGTTCCTCGGGGTCGGTTTCCTCGGCGGATTCACGACGTTCTCCACCTTCACGACGGAGATCGTGGACAGGTCGTCGCGAGGCGCGTGGCCGATGGCCGCTGTGTACGCGGCGAGCAGCCTGGTCGCCGGACTGGTGGCGGTCTGGTGCGGCATCGTCCTCGCCCGCACCCTGGCGGGCCTCCCCGTACGGCGACGCGCGAGGAGGGCCGGATGAGACTGCACGGCCCCGCACAGCGACTGACGATCTTGATAGGCGAGAGCGACCAGTACCGGCACCGGCCGCTGTACACCGAGATCGTGCACCGGGCGCGCACGATGGGCCTGGCCGGGGCGAGCGTGTTCCGGGGCATCGAGGGCTTCGGCGCCTCCTCGCGCATCCACACCAGCCGCCTGCTGTCGCTCAGCGAGGACCTGCCCGTCGCCGTCGTCATCGTGGACGTCCCAGAGAGGATCAGTGCGTTCGTGGCGGAACTGGACGAACTGGTGACCGAGGGTCTGGTGATCGTCGATCCCGTGGAGGTCTACCGCTACGTGGGGCGTGAGCCGGGGCGGGCGGAGCCGTGACCCCGCTGCTCGTCTTCCTCGGCGGCATCGTCGGCGCTCCCGCCCGTTATCTGATCGATCGGCTGGTGCAGCGCCTGCACGACAGCGTGTTCCCCTGGGGCACGCTGGCGGTGAACGTGTCCGGGTCGCTCGTGCTCGGGCTGCTGCTCGGCGCGCGGGACGACCTCGGGCTGCCCGCCGAGGCGGTCACCCTGCTCGGCACCGGCTTCTGCGGCGCGTTCACGACGTTCAGCACGTTCGGCTTCGAGACCGTACGGCTGCTGGAGGAGGGCTCGGTCCTGGAGGCCGGGCTCAACGCGCTCGGCAGCCTGGTCCTCGGCCTCCTCGCCGCCGCCGCCGGATTCGCGCTGGCCGCCCTCCTCGGCTGAAACCATCACAACCGCCCCACCGGTGTCGGTGGGGCGGCGTGACACGGGGTCAGTGGTGCCCGTGGCCGTTGTGCTTCTGGGTCCAGGGACCGGTGATCGCGAAGACGTAGCCCGGGGTCTGGATGTTGGCGAACAGGATGCGCCCGTCGTCGCTGAACGTCGGGCCGGTGAACTCGCTGTCGTTGAGCTCGTTGCGGGCCATCGGGTAGGGCGCGCCCTTGTCGGTCACGCCGACCAGGTGCGACAGGCCCTCGCCGTCCTCGGCCAGGATGACGCCGCCGTACGGCGAGACGGTGATGTTGTCAGGCCCGTCGTAGTTGGTGTCCTGCTCCGGGTCGGGGTCGACGCCGAAGATCGTCTTAAGCGTGACGGTCTCCGACTCGGGGTCCGGCCGCGGACGAGGCGTACCACGAGGCGCCCGCGGCGGTGTTCCAGCCGGCCCGGACGACCTCCTCGCTCAGGCGCGTGCCGAGGTTCTCGTCGGTGTTGTAGAAGGCGTTGTAGAAGTCGGTGAAGTAGGCGTAGCGGTCCTTGGTGACGGCCTCGAGGATGCCCTCGAACACGCTGCCGTCCACGCCCTCCGGGTTGTCCTCCGTCTTGAGCAGGAACGGTTCGAGGGAGGCAAGGAACGCGGCCCACGGAATCTCTTAGGGCCTGCTGCCGGTAAAGTCGCGGTTGTGCGGATCGTCAAGGGTGCAGGTGAGTGGGCGCAGCCGGCTACCGGGGCTGCCGATGACTGGTGCGCGGACTTCCGGATTTGACCCCGCGCTCAGCAGGCAGACGCCCCCATCGCCCCTTCCCCGTTCAGGCGTCGCAGCCCGCGCGGGAACGCGGTGGTCGGTTGCGAAAGATCGGCTGGGGGGCGATCGCGCTCTTCCTGGCCGCGTTCGCGGTCTTCGAGAGTGTCAAGTACGGCTTGCCGACCACCGTTGCCACGCTCGTGTTCTTCGTGCTGATCGACCTGGCGCGACTCGTCGGGGTTCGTCCGCCTGGCGCGCTCTACCAAGCTGTCCACCGCGTATGGATCCCGCTCGTGGTGCTGGTCACCTACAGCTTCGGCCCGATCGTGTGGCCGCCGCTGTTCACCGCAGCCCTTGGCTGGCTCACCCGCATAGCCCTTGAACGAGCGTTCGGGCGCGGGCGGGGGTCGCCGGCTGAGCGGTGAGGGCGGCCCTCAGCCTCGCCGGTTCGCGTCGGCGGTGACGTTGGCGGTCAGGCGCCGCAGCGTGGCGAGCGTGCGGGTGAACTCCTCGGGTTCGAGCGCCATCGCGTCGCCGACCGAGGCGAAGATGTCGTCGCTGCGCTCCCGCAGCCCGGCGCCCTTCTCGGTCAGAGTGATCTGCACCGTGCGCTCGTCGTCGGCGCGGCGCTCCCGGCGCAGCAGGCCGTTCGCCTCCAGGCGCTTGAGCAGGGGCGTCATCGTGCCGTAGTCGAGGTGCAGCGCGCCGCCGATAGAGGCCGGTGACCGCGCGGGAGGCGGCGTACAGCGCGAAGCACATCTTGTCGTCGAGGATGCGGGGAAGCCGCTGCTCGCTCGTGCCCTGGCCCGCTATCTGCACGTGATCGGTCCAATCGTGCGCGAGGTTTTTCGGGTGGCGTGACCCGGCGCCGGCCGGGTCACGCAGGCCCCGTCAGCGGCACCGGCGCAGCACCGTGGGCGTGCCGCAGCTCGTGGTCCCCGCGCCCGCGCCGACGCCGGCCCGCGCGTTCAGGTCCAGGTCGAGGGCGACGTTGAGGCCGAGGCCCAGATTGAGGCCCGCGCCGAGATCCAGAGCGGCGGCCGCGGGCGCGGCGGCCTTCGGCGTGTCACACCCACAGCTCGCGTACGCGGGTGCGGTGGCGAGCAGGCCCGCACAGGTCAGGGCGGCCAGGGACATAAGGCGGATAGGGCGGTGCATGAAGATTCCTCATCTCAGGTGTAACTAATCGTGCTCGATCGTTACTCTTCGTATCCGTGTGTAGGTTGTGACAAACTCAGGACGCTCCCGGCGAAGCGCCAAGAGCCCGCAGAGAAACCGACGGCGAAGCGGCCATTGCCCACCGTGAGGTCCGGACGTACCGTCGATCGCGTGGCCGTCATCCACAGGGAACGTGTGGCGTGGGAGAGCGCCCGGGTGTTCGTCGCGGCCGCGACGGCCGACGCCTACTGGTGGCTGGGTGAGACGCTCGGACGCCATCTCGGGCAGACGTACGAGCTGGACCTGACCCGCACCCGCTCGCGTCTTCAACGGGCTGAAGCCCAGCATGCGCAGGGCCCCCACTTCGCGGGTGAGGACCTGTTGTCCGCCGAGGTCGGCGCCTGGCGCGCCCGGATCGAGGGCGTCCTGACGGAGCGTCCGGAACTCGCGGCGGTCCTGCGGCAGGTGACCGAGGAGACCGGCCGCCGCCTGCGCCGCTGACGGCCCGTGGGCCGGGCACATCCGGCGGACACGCCGCCGGTGGGCTGCTCGGCGGCACCTGCCCGGCCGATGTCGCGCGTCGGCGGTCCACATACGGCTGAGGCCGGTTCGTCCACAGCCTGTGGACGAACCGGCCTCGGAATCCTCAGCGGAAGCGGCGGAGCCTGAGACTGTTGCTGACGACGAAGACGCTGGAGAACGCCATCGCCGCTCCGGCGATCATGGGATTGAGCAGCCCCGCGGCGGCCAGCGGCAGAGCCGCGACGTTGTAGGCGAACGCCCAGAACAGATTGCCCTTGATCGTGCGCAGCGTCCGCCGCGACAGCCGGATCGCATCGGCCGCCACCCGCAGATCCCCCCGCACCAGAGTCAGATCAGCCGCCTCGATCGCCACATCGGTGCCCGTGCCCATGGCCAGACCCAGATCCGCCTGGGCCAGCGCGGCGGCGTCGTTGACCCCGTCGCCGACCATCGCCACCGTCCTGCCCTCGGCCTGCAACCGCTTGACCACATCGACCTTGTCGGCCGGCAGCACCTCGGCGATCACCTCGTCGATCCCCACCTCGGCGGCGACCGTCCGGGCGACCGCCTCGTTGTCGCCGGTCAGCAGCACCGGCGTCAGCCCCAGCCCACGCAACTGCGCGATGGCCTGCTTGCTGGTCGGCTTGACGGTGTCGGCCACCACCAGCACCGCGCGGGCCGCACCGTCCCAGCCGACCGCCACCGCGGTGCGGCCCGCGACCTGCTCCTCCTCCAGCGCTTGGGCCAGATCGGTGGGCAGGTGCTGGGCCCAGTCGGCCAGCAGACGGGGCCGGCCGACGAGTACGGCGTGGCCGTCCACGATCCCCTGCACGCCCAGGCCCTCGACGTTGGCGAAGTCCTCCGGGGCGGGCAGGTCCCCCACCCGTTCGGCGGCGCCCCGGGCGATCGCCTGGGCGATGGGGTGCTCGGAGGCGTGCTCCAGCGCCCCGGCCAGGCGCAGCACCTCATCCCGGTCCTGTCCGCCGGCCAGGTGGACCTCGACCAGGGTCATCTTCCCCTCGGTGACGGTGCCGGTCTTGTCCAGCACGACCGTGTCGATCGTGCGGGTGGACTCCAGCACCTCGGGCCCCTTGATCAGGATGCCGAGCTGGGCGCCGCGGCCGGTGCCGACCAGCAGCGCGGTCGGCGTGGCCAGCCCCAGCGCGCAGGGGCAGGCGATGATCAGCACCGCGACCGCGGCGGTGAAGGCCGCCCCGACGCCTTCACCCGTGCCGAGCCAATACCCCAGCGTCGCGACCGACAACGCGATGACGATCGGCACGAAGATCCCCGAGATGCGGTCGGCCAGGCGCTGCACCTGCGCCTTGCCGGTCTGGGCGTCTTCGACCAGGCGCGCCATCTGGGCGAGCTGGGTGTCCGACCCCACCCGGGTGGCCCGCACCACCAACCGGCCGCCGGCGTTGACCGTCGCCCCGGTGACCGCATCCCCCACCCGGACTTCGACGGGGACCGACTCGCCGGTGAGCATCGAGGCGTCGACCGCCGAGGCGCCTTCCTCGATGACGCCGTCGGTGGCGATCTTCTCCCCCGGCCGGACCACGAACTGGTCGCCCACCGCCAGCTCGCCGATGGGGATGCGCACCTCCCGGCCGCCGCGCAGCACCGCGACGTCCTTGGCGCCCAGCTCCAGCAGCGCCCGCAGCGCCGCACCGGCGCGGCGCTTGGAGCGGGCCTCGAAGTACCGCCCGGCCAAGATGAACGCGGTCACCCCGGCGGCGGCCTCCAGGTAGATGTTGCCCGAGCCGTCGCTGCGGGCGATCGTCAGGTCGAAGGCGTGGGTCATGCCCGGTGTGCCGGCGTCGCCGAGGAACAGCGCCCACAGCGACCAGCCCAGCGCGGCGATCGTGCCCAGCGACACCAGCGTGTCCATCGTGGCCGTGCCGTGCCGCAGGTTGGTCCAGGCCGCCTTGTGGAACGGCAGCCCGCCGTACACCACGACAGGCGCCGCCAGCGTCAGCGACAGCCACTGCCAGTAGGTGAACTGCAGTGCCGGGATCATCGCCAACGCGATCACCGGCACCGCCAGCACCACCGAGACCCACAGCCGGGTCCGTAAGGCCGCCAACTCATCCTGCGGCTCGGCGGGCGCCTGCTCGGGCTTCGGCGGCTCGGGCAGCTTGGCCGTGTATCCGGCCTTTTCCACCTCCGCCACCAACGCCGCAGGGTCCAGGCCCTCGGGGAAGGTCACCTTGGCCTTCTCCGTGGCGTAGTTCACCGTCGCGGACACGCCCTCCAGCTTGTTGAGCTTGCGCTCGATCCGGTTGGCACACGACGCGCAGGTCATGCCGCCTATCGAAAGCTCGACCGCGCCACTCGGCCGGTCACCGGTTGTCGCCGGCATCACCACTCCTTCCTCTCGCGTCGTGCCGTCAGCCGTCGTGCCCGACGTGGCCCGTATTCACCGCGCCCGCCGCGTCCGTCGCGCCCGTCGCGTCCGCGTAGGCGGTGAAGGCGGCGGTGCGGACCGTTCCCCCGTGCTGGAAGTCGAGGAACAGGCGGTAGTCCCCGCCGCTCGGCGCCGATGCGGCGAAGGTCACTCCGGCCGCGGTCGTGCCGTCCTCGGGGTGCACGTGCAGGTAGGCCAGGTCGCCCGCACGGATCGCGACCAGGTGGCCGTACGCCCCCAGGTAGGGTTCGAGGTCGCCGACGGGCCTGCCGTCCTTGCTCACCGTGAACACGAGCTTACTGACCCGGCCCGGCACGAGGTCGCCCGACATCGTCACTGTGTATCCGTCCACCTGCGCGGTGGTGTTCGCCGGCGGCAGCGGCCGGGGCTCGTACGTGCCCGGGACGTGCAGATCGGCGCCGAGCGTCAGGTCCGGGCCGCCCTCGGGGGCGAAGTCGGCGTAGGCGCGGTAGGTCCCGGCGGCCGGCGGGGTGAACCGTACCGACCAGACCCCGTCGCCGGCCTCCTCCGGGTGGAGGTGCCAGAAGCCGCCGAGGTCCCGGGAGACCACGATGAAGTGCAGCTTCTTGTCGTGCTTCACCTGATAGCGGGTCACCGGCGCGCCGTCGGGCCCGGTGACGGTGAAACGGAAGTCCGCGGTCTTCCCCGGGGTGAGCGTCGTGGTCAGCGGGACCAGCGTGTAGCCGCCCTGGGAGATCTGCAGACCCGCGGCGCCGGTGTGGGAGTGGCCGGCCGCGGCGTGCGCGCCGAACTGGGCGGGGGCGTTCACGAGACACCCGCCACGTCGTATCCGGCCTCCCGGACTGCCGCCACGATGGTCGCGTCGTCGATGCCACCGTCGGTCTCGACCGTCAGCAGGCCGGAGGCGAGGTCCACCCGGACGTCGGTCACGCCGGTGACCGCGCCGACCTCCTCGCTGACCGAGCTGACGCAGTGGCCGCAGGTCATGCCGGTGACGGTGTAGGTGCTGGTCATGGCGATCTCTCCTGTAACTCGTGCCTCATCGACGTGAACACCGTACCCCCCTACGGTATTCCTGCGTCAAGTCGAGGCCCCTGTTCCGGGGGCCCAGCCGACCTACAAGAGGTAGCGCAGCCAGAGGTACGGCACGCACACGGCCACCGTGACGACGGTGACCACCAGGCCATACTTGGTGAACTGCCAGAAACTGATCCGCGCGCCGTTGCGCTCGGCGATGCCGAGGATGACGACGTTGGCGGAGGCGCCCACGGCGGTGGCGTTGCCGCCGAGATCCGCGCCGAGCGCGAGCGCCCACCACAGCACGTTGTGGTCGCCGCCGGGCACGTGCTGCGCGAGATCGGCCACGATGGGGCTCATCGTCGCGACGTAGGGGATGTTGTCCACGATCGCGGACAGCCCGGCCGACGCCCAGAGCAGGACCATGGTGGTCACGCCGGGCCGCCCGGCCGTCGCCTCCGCCGCCGCCCGCGACACCTGGGCGATCACGCCGGTCTCGACGAGCGCGCCGACCATCACGAACAGCCCGGCGAAGAACACGAGCGTCGGCCACTCCACCTCGCGCAGCGCGTCGTCGGTGGTGATCTTGGTGACCAGCACGAGCAGCCCCGCCCCGAGCAGCGCCACGACCGACGGCTCGTAGTGCAGCACCGGGTGCAGCACGAACGCCGCGATGACCACGCCGAGCACGGACAGGCTCTGCACGAGCATGACCTTGTCCTGGATGGCCGCCCGCTCGTCCAGTTGCATGATCTCGGCCGCGCGCTCGGGGTCGTACCGGAACGCCTTGCGGAACAGCAGCCGGCACAGCCCGATGAAGACCGCCGTCAGCACGACCACCAGCGGCGTGAGGTGGACGAGGAAGTCGTTGAAGGTCAGCCCGGCGCGGGAGGCGATGATGATGTTCGGCGGATCGCCGACGAGGGTCGCGGTGCCGCCGATGTTGGACGCCATCGCCTCGGCGATCAGGAACGGCGCGACCGGCAGGGCGAGGCGTTCGCAGACGAGGAACGTGACCGGCGCGATCAGCAGCACGGTCGTGACGTTGTCCAGCAGCGCCGACGCCATGGCCGTGATCACCAGGAGCAGCGTCATGAGCCGGAACGGCCGTCCCCTGGCCCGTTTGGCGGCCCAGATCGCGAGGTATTCGAAAACGCCGGTCTGCCGCAGCACGCCGACGATGATCATCATGCCCAGCAGCAGGAAGACGACGTTCCAGTCCACGCCGGACTCCTGCGAGAAGAACGCGGAGCCGGCCGTGGTCGCGTGGACGAGCAGCAAGATCGCGGCGCCGCCCAGGGCGGCCTTGACCCGGTGGACCTTCTCGCTGGCGATGAGGACGTACGTGGCGACGAAGACGATCGCCGCCACCCATGCGGTCACCGTCATGTGAGCCGCTTGAGCAGCGCGGAGAGCGTGACCGCGCCCAGCAGTCGCTCGCCGTCGAGCACCGCGACCAGGGGGCTGCGGGTGCGCGCCATCAGCGCGGCGACCTCCAGGAGCGTGGCGTCGGGATCGGTCACAGGAAGCTCGCGCGGCCGTTCCGGCATCGCCTGGCGGACCGTGCGCTCGCCCAGCGCGCGGACGAACGCGTCGGCGTGCGCCTCGTCGATCACCCGGGCCAGCGCGGGGTCGTCCTGGCAGTAGCGGGGCACGGCCAGGCGCAGCACCTGTGTGCCGGGCAGGATCGACACCGGCGTCCCGCGCTCGTCCAGCACGATCAGGCCGGGCAGTTCGCGTTCGGCCATGAGGCGCGCGGCGTCGGCCACGGGGGAGTCGAGGTCCACGGTGGGGAACGGCACTACGAGATCCCGGGCACGCATGATCTCACCTGCCTGCCACGTGCGGCTGTGCTCACGTCTGCCTTCCGGTCGCCGGTACGGCCCCCGGGTATGGGGGACCCCTTCGCCGACCAGACTTCCCGGCACGCCCCGGAACAGGCTATCGGTCGGACAAGTCGTACAAAAGCCCCGAAGAGGCGCGGCGGACGAATACCCCCTCGGCGTACGGCAGGCGCCCGAGCGACCCGGCCGGCAGCGGGATCGTGCCCTCGGGCGCCTCCGTCAGCCGGGCGGAGAAGGCGAGACGGCGTCCGGCGCGTCCCCGGGCGGAGACGTAGTCGTCCGCACCGGCGAAGGTCAGCTCGCCCACCGGGGCGAGCCGCGCCAGCGCCGCCTCCACTCCCTCGCCCGGCCGTACGACGGTGGCGGGCAGGCGGTCGGTCTCGTCGTCGGAGTGGACGAGCACCGCGCCGTCGAGCCAGCCGGTCAGGCAGACCGTGACCTCCTCGAACCCGGCACGTACGGCCTCGGCCGCCAGATCGGCGGAACCGGGGATCGTCCAGCCGTGGAGGGAGAAGACCGGTGCCCCTGAAGCGGCATCGGCGGACGTGGGGAGGCCCGGCGAGGCCGGGGCGAGTGCCCGCCGCACGGCCTCCACGCCCGCCCGCGAGTACGGCACGGTCCGCTCGGGCAGCCGGTCGAGCGGAAACCAGGCCAGCTCGGCGCACTTGTGCGGCTCGGCGTTGACCGGTGTGCCGGTGATGGAGCGCGGCACGAGGAACATCCCGATGCGGGCCGTCCCGCCCGCGTTGCGGTGGTGCATCACGTGGACCACCTCGCAGCCGTCTACCTCGACGCCGAGCTCCTCGCGGGCCTCCCGGACGGCGGTGTCCACCACCGACTCCCCCTCCTCCAGGTGCCCGGACGGCATGATCTGCCACTCCCCGTCGGCGTAGCCGGTGCCCTGGCGGCGGCCGAGCAGCACCTTCTCGCCGTCCGTGAGTAGCAGGTGCACGTCGACGACCGGCCGGTAGCGGCCTGGGGCGTACGTCGCGGCGTCGAGCAGCGCGGGCAGGGTCGCGGCGTTCGCGGAGACGAACTCCCCCAGTTCGGGCGGGACCATGTTCAGCGTGCGCACCTCCTCGGGGCGTACGCGCCGCACCTCGTGCAGGCCGATGTCCGGTTCGAGGAACTCCGGGCCGCTGCGGCGTGACAGGTCGAGCGACACCAGCCGGCAGGCGAAGACCGTGCTCAGGCGGCCGGGCTCGGCGAGGGTGAACACGTGCAGCGCCGGTCCCGCCGTCGCCCCGAGCTCCTCGTCGAGCTCGCGGCGCAGCGCCGCCTCGGGAGTGGCGTCGGTGGCCTCCACCCCGCCGCCCGGCGTGATCCAGTAGGGCTCCCGCCCCGGCCGCACGCGCCGGAACAGGACGACATCGTCGCCGTCGAACAGGATGGCCCGGACGCTGTGCCGCACGGAGGTCATGTCCGGCATCCTCTCGCGGACGGTCCGGCGTCCGCTGCCGGAAGGGACCGAAATACGGTGAGGAGAGCTCTCCCGGCAGGGAGGGGCTCCGTGAAGAAGGGATGCAGGGGCATGACCGAAATGACCTACCGGCGGCTTGGGGACTCGGGACTCGTCGTCTCGGCTCTCGGCCTCGGCGGCAACAACTTCGGCCGCAGGATCGACCTCGACGCCACGCGCGCCGTGGTCGACGCGGCGCTCGACGCCGGCGTCACGCTGATCGACACCGCCGACATCTACGGGGAGTCGGAGACGCTGCTCGGCGAGGTGCTGAAGGGGCGGCGTGACCAGGTCGTCATCGCCACCAAGTTCGGCGGGGACGTGAACGGCGCCAACGGGCCCGACTGGGGCGCGCGGGCCTCGCGGCGGTACGTCCGCCTGGCGGTCGAGCGGTCGCTGCGCCGCCTCAAGACCGACTGGATCGACCTCTACCAGTTGCACTTCCCCGACCCGTCCACGCCGATCGAGGAGACCCTGTCGGTCCTCGCGGACCTGGTGCGGGAGGGCAAGGTCCGCTACGTGGGCTCGTCCAACTTCGCGTCGTGGCAGGTCACCGACGCGGACTGGATCGCCCGCACCGGCGGCTTCGAGCGTTTCGTGAGCGCGCAGAACGAGTACAGCCTGCTCGACCGGCGGGTGGAGAAGGAGCTCGTCCCGGCGCTGCTGCACCACGGCATCGGCCTGCTGCCGTACTTCCCGCTGGCCAACGGCCTGCTCACCGGAAAGTACCGGCGCGGGGAGGAGCCGCCGGCGGGCACCCGCCTCTCGGGCCGGCCGCAGTACCTGACCGACGCGCGGTTCGAGACGGTGGAGAGGCTGCAGGAGTTCGCCGAGCGGCAGGGGGTGACCCTGCTGGACGTCGCGATCGGCGGCCTGCTCGCGCAGCCGGCCGTCTCCTCCGTGATCGCGGGGGCGACCCGGCCCGAGCAGATCAAGGCCAACGTCGCGGCGGCGGCGTGGCGACCGGACGAGGCGGCGCTGAAGGAGCTGAACGAGATCGTGAGCTGACTATATGCAATTGCGGCTATATAGCTGATCGGGTATGTTCGAGAGTGTGCCAGCGCCCTTCGACATACTCGCCGAGCCCGCCAGGCGGCGCATCCTCGACCTGCTGCTCGAACGCCCCCGCCTGGTCGGGGAGCTCACCGAGCGGCTCGGCCTGACCCAGCCCGGCACTTCCAAGCACCTCAAGATGCTGCGGGAGGCCGGGCTGGTCCGTGTGCGCAGGGACGCCCAGCGCCGGTGGTACGAACTGTGCCCCGAGCCGCTCGCCGAGATCGACGCCTGGCTCGCGCCCTACCGGCGGCTGTGGTCGGAGAGCTTCGACGCGCTGGAACGGCACCTGGACGCGACGCCCGACGACCCGACACACGACGATTCAGAGGAGACACCGTGAACGCGACGCTCGGCATGTTCGACGGGCGGCCGTCGCTGCGCATGGAGCGCAGGCTGGCCCACCCTCCGGAGAAGGTCTGGCGGGCGGTGACCGAACCCGACCGGCTCGGCCAGTGGTTCCCGTTCACGGTCGTCGAGATGGACCTGCGGGTGGGCGGAAAGATCACGTTCGACGGCGGCGGCATGACGATGGACGCAGAGATCACCGAGCTCGACCCGCCCCGCCTGTTCGCCTTCCTCCAGCACTCTCCGGAGGAGATGCCACGCGAGGGCGACAACCTCCTGCGCTTCGAGTTGCTGCCCGACGAGGGCGGCTGCCTGCTCGTCTTCACCCAGGTCTTCGATGACCGACCGGCCGCGGCGAGCTACGCGTCCGGCTGGCAGGTCTGCCTCGACGCCTTGGAGTCGGTCGCCGGTGGAGACCCCGTCGAGTGGCCCGAGGGAAACTTCGCCCACCTCCATGAGGCGTACGTGGAGGCGTTCGGGCTGGCCGAGGGCGTGGCCGAGCGACTGGCCGAGCGACTGGCCGAGCGACTGGCCGGGCGACTGGGCGAGCAGGCGGACAGCGACTGGCGCGTGCGGTTCGAACGCCAGCTCACCCGGCCGGTCGAGGAGGTCTGGACCGTCGCCGGCGCACCGGCCGCGACGCCCGGTGCGCCGGTGCCCGACGGCCTCGGCGAGGGGATCGTCACAGCAGTCGGGAAACCCGCTGCCGAACTTCCCGCGTACGTGGAGTCCGGCGAGCAGGGCAGGCACGTGCGCTGGGAACTGTCGCGGGGCACCGGGCACGGCGCCCGGCTGGTCGTCACGGAGAGCGGCCTGCCCGACCCCGCCGGGGCCCTGAAGGCATGGCGGGACCGGATAGAGACGCTGGCGCGGCGGCTGCTCGCCTGAGCCCGGCGGGCGGGGCCGTCACTGGTCGAGCATCTCCAGGAGGCGGCGCAGGTAGGGCGGCACGTTGCGCAGCCGTACGGCGTCGCCCGCCGCGGGGGGCGCCGGAGCCATCAGGGCCCGCAGCCCCGCCAGGTCGATGAACCGCAGGGCGCCCGTGTCGACGGTGATCTCGCCGCGATCGCTCCTCGCCTCGGCGAGCGCGATCGCCAGGGCGGCGCTGTTGGAGACGTCGACCTCGCCCTCGATGATCACCGAGGAGTCCGTGGGGGACCACCTGACGCTGAGGTAGGTGTCCGTGTAGAGAACGCCGCGGTGGCCGCCGGCTGGGTTCACGAGACGCACCGGCACGGCGAACCGGTGCACGACGCGATGCCCGCATGTCTCGGGCGAATGTTTTCGGAGCAGGACATGGTGAACGTCGTCACGGTCCCACCTCCTCGCTGGAAGTGGAAATACTCACTGAGCGTCGCCGTCCGACAGCGCATCTGTCAATGGTTGGCTCAGTTAATATTCAACGAAGATCCAAGATTCAGCGCTTTCAGCGCTTGCGGCCCACGCCGCCGACCGACCAGACCATGTCCTTCGGCGGCCGCAGTTCATCGGGATCCGGACGCCATTCGGGCACCTGGACCAGGCCGGGCTCCACCATTTCCAGGTCGCCGAACAATGGCAGGATCTCGGCGCGGGTGGGCAGCCGCAGGCGGCCGTCGTCCTTGGCCGCCCATTCGTTGGCGAACAGCAGGGCGAGCTTGTCCGTCACCTCCGGCCGGAGGTCGGAGATCGCGTGACTGATGACCATGTAGCTGCCGGGTGCGATCGCCTCGCGCAGGCGGGCGGTGATGGCCATCGTCAGGTCGTCGTCGTTGATCGCCGCCAGGACCGAGACGAGCAGGACACCCACCGGCTCGTCGAGGTTCACGAGCGCCCGCAGCCGCGGATGCGTGAGGATCGAGTCGGGGTCGCGTACGTCGCCGCGGATCACCGCGACGCGCTCGTTGTCCTCCACAAGCGCCTGGCCGTGATTGACCACGACGGGGTCCTTGTCCACGTAGACCACGCGGGCGTCGGGGGCGCACTCCCGTGCGATCTCGTGCACATTGCCCTGGGTCGGCAGGCCGCAGCCGATGTCGATGAACTGGCGGATCCCGGCAGCGGCCAGGAACCGTACGGTCCTGCGCAGGAATCTGCGCCCCTCGCGGCACATCAGGGGAAGCTCCGGCGCGATCAGCAGCGCCGCCTCTGCGGCCTCGCGGTCCGCGGCGAAATTGTCCTTCCCACCGAGCCAGTAGTCGTAGACCCGGGCCTCGTTCGGGACGGACGGGTCGAAACCCACAGGCTCGACCGGGGGGAAACCCGGCATGATCCTCCGTTCAGCCCTGATGACCGATATTACCGGTGCAAGACGGGCTTAAGTGAGGATTCGTGCGTGTTTCGCGATCCGGGCCTTCGGGCCTTCGAGTGGATCAGCGGTAGACGGCGGCCTCGGCCGTGAAGCCGGCCCACACGGCCTTGCCCACGGGACGTAGCCGCGCCCAGCCCCACATGCGGCTGACCCCGGCGACGACCTGCAGGCCGCGCCCGGTCTCCGCGACGTAGTCGGGCTCGCGCAGCACCGGCGCGTCGTTGCTGGGATCGGTGACCATGCACAGCAGCGCGCGGGACGAACGGAACATCAACAAGCGCACCGGCAGGGGATGGATGGCCTGATGCCGCAGGCCGTGACGCAACGCGTTGGTGACCAGTTCGCAGACCGCGAGCGCGGCGTCGTCGGCGACGTCCTCCATTGACCAGGTGCGCAGCACGCCGGCGGTGAAGTGCCGCGCGGTGCGCGCGGCGAGGCTCTCACGGTGGAACTCGTGCACGGCTACCTGGGGGATACCGCACGGCTCTCCGCCGGTCCAAGGCCAGCACTTGCCTTCCGGAAAGACCTGCTCAAGCGTGCCCAGCCAGGGGTCCCGGGCAACGCTATCGGCTTCTGCGAGGGAAGCGCGGTCTGTCCGATAACCAGTCATTGAGAGCCTTATGAGGTTGATGTCGACCATGTGGCGGGATGACTCAGTAAGTCATACTGCTCCCATTGATGCTCCTGTGCAAGTACAGATGCACGTGCAAACGCACGAATGTCGTTGGTTGGGCTCGGATTCCCGAAACGAGGCGCCCCGTGTCCGTGATCTACAACGGAATGCCCTCATCTCACCTGGGGCGGCAGGCCTGGCGCAAGAGCCGGCACAGCAATCCGAGCGGCAACTGCGTCGAGATCGCCGCGCTGCCCGACGGCCGGGTGGCCCTGCGCAACTCCCGGCACCCGTCCGGGCCGGCGCTGATCGTGCCCCTTCAGGACATGGCCGCATTCCTCCGCTCCGCCAAGGAGGGCGAATTCGACGACCTCCTTGGTGAAGTCGAGAAATGATCTCGCCACTTGCGCGGGCCGACGTGACGAGTATCGTGAACGTGGCGTAAACATCGGTGCACCTCAAAGGACCCCATATGACTGCGGCCCCTATGGAGGGTGTGCCTCACCCGCTCGACCTGGCGGCACGGTCGCGCCGCAGCCCCACCGTCCTGCGCATCCTGCTCGGCACCCAACTGCGACGGCTCCGTGAGAGCAGGCACATCCGCCTGGAGGAGGCCGGCCACGCCATCCGCGCCTCCCATTCGAAGATCAGCCGGATGGAACTGGGGCGTGTCGGGTTCCGCCGCCGTGACGTCGCCGACCTCCTCACCCTGTACGGCGTCACCGACGAGAGCGAGCGGGAGGCGCTGCTCTCGCTCGTCGCCCAGGCCAACGCCCCCGGCTGGTGGCACAAGTACGACGACGTCCTGCCCTCCTGGTTCGAGGCGTACGTCGGCCTGGAGCAGGCCACGAGCGCGATCCGCTGCTACGAGGTGCAGTTCGTGCCCGGGCTGCTGCAGGCCCCCGAGTACGCGGAATCGGTCGTGCGGCTCGGCCATCCCGACGCGTCGGACGAGGAGGTCGCGCGCCGCGTCCGGCTGCGGATGGACCGCCAGGAGGTGCTGGTCCGGCCGGATCCGCCCATTCTGTGGGCGGTGATCGACGAGGCCGTGCTACGCCGCCCGGTGGGTGGGGCCGAGGTGATGCGGGCCCAGATCGAGCACCTGCTCGAGATGATCACTCTGCCTCGTGTAACGCTCCAAATCATCCCGTTCAGCGCCGGTGGGCACGCGGCCGCCGGTGGGCCGTTCAGTATCCTCCGCTTCGCGGGGGTCGGCCTGCCCGACGTCGTCTACCTCGAACAGCTCACCAGCGCCATCTACCTGGAGAAACGGGAGGACATCGACCGCTATCTCGCAGTCATGGAGCGTCTGTGCATCCAGGCCAAACCGGCGTCGGAGACCAAGCGGCTGCTGCGGCAGCTCATGACTGAGCTGTGACGATGCGCTAGCGTCGCGTGCGCGACCTCTGCTGCCGTACGCCCGCAGGAGACGGTGGCGCAACCCGTACCCGAAAATACGTGTCAGGTGCGCGTGGGCGGTAAATGGAGTACTACCACACCGTGGGGCAAGCAGGAGGGCGGTGAGAACCTTGGCGGGCAGCCTGCTCAGCCTGGAGTTCGACCGAAGTTCGGTCACCAGGGTGCGGCATCTCGTCATGGTGTCGGCGCAGGAGGCCGGGCTCGAGGGCATAGCCCTGGAGGACTTCGTGCTCGCGGTGCACGAGGCGGTCACCAACGCCGTCCGATATGGATCCCCGCCGCGGGGAATCGCCATGTGGCGTGAGGCGGGGGTGCTGGTGGCTGAGATCACCGATAAGGGGCCCGGCATTCCCGACGAGGCGCTGGAGCGCGAGGAGTCGGCGACGCGGTTCGACTTCGGGGGACGTGGACTGTGGCTCATGAACCGCCTGGCCGACCTCGTCGTGCGTACGGGGGCCGAGGGAACGACGATCCGCCTCTGCGTGACGCTTCCCTGATCGACATCTGACTTCCGCTGAGAGCGGAGCACGGACCGCCTGACCGAAACCAGGCTTCCCCATCTCCCCGAACCCCGGCTGCCGACAGGGTTAGCGCCACTGCGAGCTGGGCACTTTTGATCTCGTCGCCCTGCCGCCAGGGTTGGACGGCAGGCCAGGCGGGCGAGCCGTAATCATGATTTTGGTTCACCGAAATTTCGGGCAATCCGGGTCTGACGCCGAAGCCTTGCTAGGCTGCAGGGAACCGTAGAACCGGGCGTTGTCTCACCCGGCAGGTGAGACCGTCGAAGAAGTGGGGTCACACCGTGAAGAAGCTGCTTGTTCTCGCTCTGGTCGCCGTCGGCGGGCTGCTGGTCTGGCGCAAGGTACAGGCCGACCGTGCCGAGCTCGATCTGTGGACCGAGGCCACCGGCAGCGAGAACTGACCACCAGGGATGGTGCTTGATCGTGGCAAGGATGCGGGAGTGAACCCCGTGAAGCTGGCCTGCCTTGACTTGGCCGGGACCACGATCGGTGACATCGACATGGTGGAACGGGCGTTCGCCGAGGCGATCGCCACGCAGGGCATCGTCCCCGGGACCAGTGCCTATGCCCGTGCCATGGTGCATGTGCACAGGTCCCGGGGATGTCCCAAAATCGAGGTCTTCCGGGGCATCTTCCCCGGCAACGAGGCCCAGGCGCAGGCCGCGAACCTGACCTTCGAGCGCTCCTATGAGGGAGTTATCGAACGGACAGGCCTCGTGCCGCTGCCGGGGGCCGTCGAGGCCATCGCGAAGCTGCGCGACGCGGGCCTGAAGATCGCCCTGATCACCGGCTTCAGCCGCGCGACCCTGGGACGGGTGCTGAGCACCCTCACCTGGGTCGACATGCTGGACCTCGCGCTGTGTCCCGAGGACGCCGGACGCGGCCGTCCGTACCCGGACATGGTGCTCACCGCCGTCCTGCGCTCCGGCATCGAGGACGTACGGCAGGTGGCCGTGGCGGGCGACTCCGAGAGCGACATGCTGTGCGGCCGGCGCGCGGGCGCCTCGATCGTCGCCGGAGTGCTCACCGGCGTCCACAGCAAGGACCGTCTGCTCGGCGGCGGTGCCACCCACATCATCGACTCCATCGCCGACTTCCCCGGGCTCGTCCTCGGCAACGAGGTCGGCGCCTCGCCGGTGGCCACTTCGGCCTCCTGATCGCCGGCTCGTTCCCCTGCGCGTCTTCCCGGCGCCGAGGGGCGCGTGGGCGGCACGACGGGGTATCGAGTGGCGCTCGGGTGCGGGCTGTTGCTACGGTGTACGCACCGGCGGCCTGTGGATCTGTGTTTGCGCAGTTCGCACCCGCCACGGGGCCTTAGCTCAGCTGGCAGAGCGCCTGCTTTGCAAGCAGGAAGTCAGGGGTTCGAATCCCCTAGGCTCCACCAGCCAAAACGCCGCTTCTCCGATCATGGGAAGCGGCGTTCGTGCCATTAACGTGCCATTAGCTCTTGTCGGCATCGCGCTCCGCCTCGACTCGCGCGCTCAGCGCGTCGGCGATCCTCTGGTCGGCGTCGCACTTGGCGTGCTGGTACATCAGCGCTGCTCGGTCGCTGTCGTGCCCCATCCGTGCCTTGAGGTCGGCCAGGCTCGCGCCCGACTGCGCGGCGAGCGTGTTGCCCGTGTGCCGTAGGTCGTGGAAGTGCAGGCCCTTGACGCCCATCTCCTTGAGCGCTTCCGCCCACTTGGCCTCACGCCGGAAGTTGCCACCGCGGAGGAACGCACCACGCTTGCCAAGAAAGACGAACGCGTCCTCGCCCGTGCCGGTGAACTGGTCGAGGTGGTCGACGAGCGCCGGGACGATGGCCGAGGGGATGCTGACAGTGCGCTTGCCGGCCCGCGACTTGTGCCTTTAGGACCGGCCAACAGGGGACAGTCACCGTCACTCGCGGACGTCTCCTCGTCCAGGTTGCCTATGGCCTGTCTCGGTGCTCTGCCTGCTGGGGCGCCCACTCGTGATGGCGTGGCGCGTCGGGCTTCTCGATGCGCCTGTGAGGTTTAGGATATTCTTGAATTCGATCGATGGGCAACGAGGGGATTGCAGTGGACGAGTGGGAGATCTTCTTCACCAATGAGGTGGGAGAGTTCCTTGACTCGCTCTACGCGACCGATCGTGACTCGCACAAGCTGGTCAATCAGGCGATCTTGGTGCTGGAACGTAACGGTCCGGCCGAAGGCAGGCCGCTGGTGGACACCGTAACCGGTTCCAAGATTCCTAACATGAAGGAGTTGCGGCCAGGTTCGACCGGTCGCAGCGAGATCCGTATCTTGTTTGTCTTCGACCCCTGGAGGTCGGCGATCTTGCTGGTAGCGGGAGATAAGGCGGGCAACTGGGAACGCTGGTATCGGCAGGCGATTCCACAAGCCGAACACCTGTATGAGATCTACCTGACAGAGCGGTACAAGGAGATGAACCAGTGAGCAGCTATCGCAAGTGGCGCGAGAGCGGTCACTTGGAGCGCGCGATCGAAACCGCCGGCGGCGAAGAGGCGTTCGAAGACGAAGTTCATCACCTGCGCCAGGAGGCGCAGGGGTGGCGGCTCGCGGAGATGCGTAAGCGTCGTGGGCTTACCCAAACTCAGGTCGCCGATCGTATGGGCATATCCGTGGCTCGTGTGTCACAGATCGAGAACGGCGATGTATCCACTCGTGAGGTCCTGGACCGTTACGTTGCCGCGCTTGGTGGCACGCTCAAACTTGTTGCAGATTTCGGCGATGAGCAACTGAAGGTCAGTTGACGCGTTGGCCGGAGCCGGAGGGTCTTCGGGTTCGACACGGTGCAGATGGCACTTCAGCCCGATCGACATGGAGTATCGGATGCCGTGGCCGAGAATCTCGTCGGGCCAGCCTCGTCCCGTGACGAGTACATGATCGATTGCTTCGCTGTTGGAAGCGAGCTTGGCAGTGGTGTCTGTCGTAGGCCGACGAGACCGATCGCCGGGCCATTAGCGGGCCATTAAGGGCGGTCAACAACGGGTACTCACGGTCGCTCGCGGAGTGTCCCTCGCCCAGGTCGGGGCCGTTGTCCCTGGTGATCAGGCCGATTTGCAAGCAGGAAGTCAGGGGTTCGAATCCCCTAGGCTCCACCAGTCAAAACGCCGCTTCTCCGATCACCATGGGAAGCGGCGTTCGTGCCATGAACGTGCCATTAGCTCTTGCCGGCATCGCGCTCCGCCTCGACTCGCGCGCTCAGCGCGTCGGCGATCTTCCGGTCGGCGTCACGGGTGGCGTGCTGGTAGATCAGCGCGGCACGGTCGCTGTCGTGGCCCATCCGCGCCTTGAGGTCGGCCAGGCTCGCGCCCGACTGCGCGGCGAACGTGTTGCCGGTGTGCCGCAGGTCGTGGAAGTGCAGGCCCTTGACGCCCATCTCCTGAGCGCTTCTGCCCACTTGGCCTCACGCCGGAAGTTGCCACCGCGGAGGAACGCGCCACGCTTGCTGAGAAAGACGAACGCGTCCTCGCCCGTGCCGGTGAACTGGTCGAGGTGGTCGACGAGGGCCGGGACGATGGCTGAGGGGATGCTGACGGTGCGCCATCACCGGCCTGCAGCGCTTCCCGTTGCGGGGCATCCGTCAGAGACGCCTCGCCCGAGCGGGGAGGCAAGTGCGTGGTTCAGCGCATGAAGGGTTCGAAGATGGAAACCACCTTCGTGGCAGCACGGTCGGCGTCCCCGTCCGCGATCGCCTCGACCAACTCGTGGTGGTGGCGGTGTGCCGCGTCCTCGTCCTCGCTCTTCTCGTCGCGCATGTGGGCAGCGAAGATTTCGAGCATGCTGGAGTACAGCTTGACGTAGAGAGGGTTGTGCGTCGCTGCCACGATCGCGCGGTGCAGGGCGAGGTCCGCGCTCGCTCGCAGGTCGAGATCATCGGTCGACCAGCTCGCTTCTCGACGGTCGCGCAGCTCGCGCAGCAGTTCGACGTCGGTGTCTGAGCGGTTCAATGCGGCCAGTGACGCTGCGGCGCTGTCAAGGGCGCGGCGTAGTTCCAGGTAGTGGCGACGGGTGCCACCGCCGAGCTGACGTTCAAGAGTGCCTGTCAGCTCGGAGCTGGAGATGACGAAGGTGCCGCGGCCCTGCTCACGGCGCAGCAGACCTGCGTGCACCAGCGACTGCAGCGCCTCGCGCACCGTGTTCCGGCCGATCCCGAACTCCGACACCAGTGCGGCCTCGGTCGGTATCTGCTCACCGACCGGCCAGCGTCCAGAGACCACCTCCTCGCGGAAGCGCTCGGCGGCCTGGTCGATGAGTCCCACTCGACGCATCGGCTGTCGCGTGCCAGACTCTCCTAAAGTCATCCCATAATCCTATCATCTGCTAACATTACAATGGAGTATAACGTGGCAACGCTCTCCTCGTCGCTCGTTCCGTTGCATCGTGGGCGTCTGACCTTGTGGGCCTGGCTCGCCATCGCCCTGACAGCGGTCAACCTGCGAACGGCCGTGACCGGGTTCACTCCGCTGCTGGAGATCATCGGATCCGATCTCGGCTTCGGGGTGACGCTGTCCGGGCTGCTCGGCACTGTGCCGGCGGTGTCCTTCGGCATCTTCGGGTTTCTCGCCCCAGCGGTGACGAGGAAGTTCGGACTCGAGCGCACGGCCACTGTGGCGCTGGGCCTGACGGCTCTGTCGCTCCTGATGCGCGCCTTCTCTCCAACGCCCTCGTTGCTGGTGCTTTCGACCGTGCTGGCACTGGCCGGAATCGGAGCCGCGAACGTCGTGATCGTTCCGTTGGTGAAGGCCTGGTTCGCCGATCGATTGGCCCTGGGGACCTCGCTTTACCTGATCCTCATGCAGGCGGGCCAGTTCATCGCCCCGCTCCTCGCGGTCCCGATAGCAGAAGCAGCGACGTGGCGGCTCTCGGTAGGTATCTGGGCGGGACCAGCCGCTGTGGCTGGTGTGGTCTGGCTCGTCCTGGCAGTCAGGCTGCCCGCCGATCACCACGCGCCCGCGGCCGTGACGGCGACCGATGCGGGACCGAGGATCAGCCGATCATCAACCGTCTGGGGCCTGGTGATCCTCTTCGCGATGATTTCGCTGTCCAACTACGGGATCATCACCTGGGTCCCGGCAGTGCTCACCGACGCAGGAGGCAGCGCGGCCCTGGGCGGCTCCATGGTCGCGCTCTACTCGGCATGGGGCATGCTCGCGGCCTTGGTGGTTCCACACCTGGCCACGCGCATGATGAACCCGTTCATCGTGGTCGTCGGGTGCGCGATCTTCCTGGTAGCGGGATACCTGGGCCTGCTCCTGTCCCCGCTCGACGGCACGCTGCTGTGGATGTGTGCGCTGGGAATCGGGGTGAGCACCTTCCCGCTCTGCATGACCCTCATCAACCGTCGAACCAAGAGCCCGCAGACAGCCTCTGCCGTGTCGGGCTTCGTTCAAGGCATCGGCTATGGGCTGGCGTGCTTCGGCCCGATCGGTTTGGGCCTGCTGCGCGAGGCGACCGGATCATGGTCGATCCCGCTCCTGGTGCTCGCTGCGACCGCCATCCCAGGGCTGATCGCCGGCTGGTTCGCTTGCCGTCCTCGCTTCGTGGAGGACTCTGCGCCACAGCCGACGAAGCGCGACGCTGACCAGCAGTCGCGACGATAAGGGTCATGCGTCGAACAGATCCGAATCCGTGTCAGCGGCCGCACGCCACTCAGGCGGCGGGCGTGATCGCCGGGCCATTAGCGGGCCATTAAGGGCGGTCAACAGGGGGCACTCACGGCCACTCGCGGGCTGCTTCCCGCCCAGGTCGGGGCCGTTTCCCCTGGTGATCAGGCCGATTTGCAAGCAGGAAGTCAGGGGTTCGAATCCCCTAGGCTCCACCCACTCAAAGCCCAGGCAGGGGACAGTTCTCCCCGTCTGGGCTTCGATTTGACGCCCGGAGGCGGAAGCCGACTCCGAGAGGGGGCGGGGGCCGCGAGCTGGCGCCGTAGCTGGCTGGCTGGAAGTCCTGATGTCTCGCCCGCCATCGACTCAGGCAGGCCCAGCAGCCCGGCTCCTCCAGGTCAAGCCCAGCCGGGTACTTGGCCGCCAGGGCGTCGATGACCCAGCGGTGCTGGGCGCGGACCTGCTCGGCGGTGGGCTGGTCGAAGATGGTGCGGACCAGGGTGGCCCCCACGGCTGGGCCGACTTGGGCACGGTGGTGAGCAGGTTGCGCAGGTAGTGGGTGCGGCAGCGCTGCCAGGACGCGCCGGGCAGGGTGGCGCCGATCGCCTCCACCAGCCCAATGTGGGCATCGGAGATGACCATCTGCACCCCGGATAGGCCGCGGGCTACCAGGCCGCGCAGGAATGCCAGCCAGCCGGCGCCGTCTTCGCGTGAGGTGACCTCCAGCCCGAGGATCTCTCGCTGGCCGTTGGCGTTGACCGCGGTGGCGACCAGGGCGTGCACGTTGACCGTCCGCCCGCCCTCACGGACCTTCTGCGTGAGGGCGTCCAGCCACACGAAGGTGTGCGGGCCGCCGTCCAGCGCCCGGGTACGGAAGGCCTCCACCTGCTCATCCAGCACCTTGGCCATGGCCGAGACCTGGCTTTTGGAGATGCCGCCGATCCCCAGTTGCTCGACCAGCTTGTCCACCCGCCGCGTCGACACTCCCAGCAGGTAGGAGGTGGCCACGACGCTGATCAGGGCCTGTTCGGCCCGCCGCCGGCGTTCCAGCAACCAGTCCGGGAAGTAGGAGCCCTGCCGCAGCTTGGGTATCTCCAGCTCCACGGTGCCGGCGCGGGTGTCCCACTCGCGCTTGCGGTAGCCGTTGCGGGAGTTGGTCCGTTCGCTGCTGCGCTCACCGTAGGAGGCGCCGCACAGGCTGTCGGCCTCGGCTGACATCAACGCCTGGGCCATGGTCTTCACCATGGATCGCAACAGATCCGGATCCTGCGCCTGGATCTGCTCCGCCAGCCAGGCGGCAGGGTCCACACTGTCGTTCACGGCCATCGCTTTCTTCTCCTTCGATCTTGACTTCGCAATCACGAAGGATCACGCGATGGCCGTCCTCATTTCACGACGCCACGCCTCTACCAGCGGAAACTCTTACACCACTCCCGTGGACGCAACCCCGGCCCGGCCCGGCCCGCTGTCGCTTCGCGATGGGTCGACGGCAGACGAGAGATCAGGACAGACGAGTTGTACGCGCGGGACAATCGGGTGGTGACTAGCCCTATGAACCGAGATCGCTCCTTGGAGGAGCTTGAGCGCGACCGCTGGCCAGATCCACCGGATGATGCGACCCGCCTTGTCTCGACCGTGCATGCTATACGACATCGACCAATTGGCACACTGGACGTGGAGGACCTGCGCTTGTTGATCGGGCAGAACGTCGGACTGCCCCACCTTCTGCCGCTGGCGCTGGAGATATTGCGGGACAACCCGCTGGCAGAAGGGGACATGTACGAAGGCGATCTATTGTCGGCGGTCGTCACCAGGAACCCGGCGATCTGGAGCCAGTTCCCCAACCTTGAACGCAAACTCCGCGCGATCCTCCTGGAACTGGCCGACCTACCATCCAGTCTCCGGGAGAAGGTCGAGCAGTTCCTCGGGTCCGCACCTCGTCCCTGACGCTTTGCCCGGCCGGCGCACATTGGGGGCACATGCCCTTCGGAAACGCTGGAAAGTGATGGCAACGAACGCGAGCGTTTTCGCACGTCGCTGGGGATACCGAGGTTATCCGCCCAGATCATGAGCACGCGATATTAGAACCCGGCCTACAGACCGACTGGTCCGCATCACCGCGCTCCGCCTAGCTCGGATGCGTGACCAACTGCGTGCCCAAACCGGTGCTCAGCGAGGGGGCCGCGTACAGCAATCGGGCTGGTCATGATAGTGAGGGTGATGTGCACGAGCATGGGGTCATTCTGAATGAATTGGCGCAGGACATTCGTCCGGTGTCGTGGGGTGTCGTCTGGTTCGAGGGGCTAACAGCTGAGGACCAGTTGGTCGTGCTACGCGATCTCGCCAACTACTGCATTCAGGCTGGTGCCGTCGTCGAGGATGGGCCGGAGAGTGTCCTCTTGGCGGGGATACGGCTCACCCACACTCCGGCGGTACTGATAACGCGGGGGCGACTGGCTGAGCAACTGGCGAAGATTATCAATCTGCCACAGGACGAGCGCGCCAAGGCATTCCGTCTTCTGATCGCGCTTCTGACTGTCGCGGACGGGCGCCGACGTGAGCGCTACTGCGCCGGCGGATGCAGCCACGCATGGCACCAACTGAGGAACCGACGCGAAACGGAACGGCCACTGCCCAATCATAAAGGGGTGTGGGACCCCTAATGAGATGAATCTGGTCGGCCTGGTGCTGCGTACAGCAACCGCTACAGCAACGCCGCCTCACACGACCACACACCACCGGCCCGTAACTTCCTCTTCAGCAGGGCGACGCGCCCTCTACGTCGTGACTGGCTCCCGTTTGCAAGCAGGAAGTCAGGGGTTCGAATCCCCTAGGCTCCACCCACTCAAAGCCCAGGTAGGGGACAGTTCTCCTCGTCTGGGCTTCGATTTGACGCCCGGAGGCGGAAGCAGATTCGGGGTAGCTGTCGTCACGCGCCGTCCCACCGTGGTCGAGTGACGGGAACCACCGTGAGCAGGTGATCCAGCCCTTTGAAGTCCTTTGGGTTGCAGGTGTAGAGCGGCAGCTGGTTGGCAATCGCCACGCAAGCGATCATTAAATCGGCTGTGCGCGGACGCGGGTTGCGGCCCGAGGCGATGACAGCGGTCCAAAGTTGGCCGTACTCGCGGGCGGCGCTTTCGTCGAAGGGAAGTGGGTCGAACTCAGCCTCGGCGGCCTGCAGGATCTTCATCCGCTGAGCGAGTTCTTGTGGCCCGGACGCCACGAGTACCCCGACCGACAACTCTGCCGTTGTGATGGCGCTGATCATCATCTCGTCGGGTAGCTCGTCCGAGTCGATCCCAGCGCGCAGGATGAGGATGTTGGTATCGAGCAGCCCTTGCGTGACGGTCATTGCCCGCCCTCGGTGAACTCGCCTCTGCCGTACGCGCGATTGTAGGGGTCGTAGAGATCGTCGTTGACATGCCGGTCCATGTCCTCGCGATACTTGCGGTCATCGAGACGCGGCATACCTCGGGACATCGCGGCGAACTCGGCTCGCGAGACGGCCCGGCGTCGGCGACGTATCGGCACGAGGTCGCCGATGTGATGGCCATTACGGGTCACGGCGTACCGTTCCCCGCGTTCCAGCCCATCCATGATCTCTGCAGACCGGTTGCGGAGATCGCGCTGCGAGATCTGATGGGAACGTTCAGGCTCAGAGATGCTCACCCCACAAGTGTAGAGGGGTGTGCTATCTCGTGCCACATCGTAGCACCACACGGTGCCCATCGTCGGGACGCTGGCTTGTGGGGGCCGCAAAGTCGGGCCATTAGCGGGCCGGCTGCACGGGCTCCGGCGATGCCGGAATCAGCCCCAGCCGAGATTCCCCAACGTCGGCGATGTGGCGGCATCCCAGGTGATCTCACCTTTCAGCAGCCGGGAGATGGCGTCGCCGCAGGCCGCCACCGTTTCGGTGTGAACGAGGCTTTCCTCTGTGGAGTACCCGCCGTCTTCAGCCAACCCGCAGAGGAGGAGCAGGTTCACAGGGACGTAACGGCCGAAGGACAGCGCATGGAGCCTCGCCCGGTCCAGCAATTCCAGGAGCTCACCCGCGCGAACCGTGTCGTCCCCGACGTACTCGTCGAGCGCGAGCCCGATGAATCCGTTGAACCAGTCCTCCGTCGCCCGAAGGTGCCAGTCTTCGCGGGCCTCCGCTAGCCAGCCGGGCCTCTCGGGAAGAGCGTCGATCTCCAGGCAGAGCAGGCGGAGATACAACCTGACGTAGGCGTCGACCGTCCAGAACCCCCGGTCCTTGTACTCGATGAAAGACCTTCCCATGGAGGGACCCTAGCTCGGACGGCACTTCGGAAGCGCCGCCAGCTCAGCAGGGGCATGGCTGGCTCAGATAGGTGAGCAGAGAGCGACAGTTCCAGACGAGGTGCACGGCGCATTGCGAGGTTCCATCGAGGAAGCTGTACAGCAGCGGGATACAGCAACGCCGCCTCACATGACCAAACGCCACCGGCCTGCAACTACCTCTCCAGCAGGGCGCGGAGCCCTCTACGTCGTGACTGGCTCCCATTCGCAAGCAGGAAGTCAGGGGTTCGAATCCCCTCGGCCCACCCACTCAAAAGCCCAGGCCAGGGAGCATTCTCCCCACCTGGGCTTTGATTGCGAGTCCGCCTGGCGCTCTTCCGTGCCCGTTGCGTGCCCGCCGTCCGGGCGTGCGGCCTGGGGCCCGGTCCCGGCCGGAGGCGGCTCGGTCCGCCCGCCGTACCAAGCCGCACCCGCCAACCACAGGTGCGCCGCCGCCACACTGATGCAGCACTACGACGGTCGCCATGTTGCGGCGGGGCATCACACGGGATTGGGGGCGATCGACGAGCCGGGGCTTCGTTCCTCGGCCCCGGCCCACCGGGGAACCGGGTTGCCGTCCCACCGGACGCCGATGCCCTGCGGTGCGTCGGGAAGGTGCCGGGTGTGACCAGAAATCAGGAGAGGGTGTCCTTGACCACGATCTGGCCGTCGTCGATCACGAATTTCTGGTTGTTGTTGGGCACACACTGCCACAGGTATACGGGCGCGAGGTTGGCGCGGCTGTTGGTGACGTCCAGACATATGCGGTTGCCTGTGTTGAGGGTGGACTTGAGGATGATCTGGCCCCTCTGGAGAACCCAGAGCTGGTTAGCGTTTCCGATGCACTGCCACTGGTACACGCGGGTGCCGTTGGCGCGGCTGTTGGAGGCGTCCAGACACATCTCCTGGGCCTTACCGATGGTGTCTTCCACCTTGATGAGGCCGTCCTGGAAGACGAACTTCTGGTTGGGGTTGTTGTTCTGGCACTCCCACAGGTACATCTGCGTACCGTTGCCACGATTGTTGCTGACGTCGACGCACGCCGGGGGGCCGACCAGGGCCGGGCTGCCGGCGTGCTGGTGAGCTGAGGCCATGGCGGGCGCGGTGGTGACCGCACCCACTGCGGCGGAGACGACGGCGACGGCGAGCAGACGGCGAGTAAGCATGGTTTGCCTCCGAGAGAGTTGATCGAGACGCAAGCACCATGCCATCACTGACCGTCACTGATCAATTACCGAACACATGCGTCCTATCGTGCGGCGGAACCGAGGGGCTATCGGAGACGGCGGCGCCGACAGGGAAGGTTCACAGCTTCGGCAAGATCCGGAATGTGCTCGGAATGATCCCATCGTCAAGCGATCAAGAACAGCGAGATGAGCAGGCCAGGGCCATGCCTGAGCAAGAAAAGATCTTCCACTTCCGATCCGACGGCCTTCGTCCTCCTCGCTGGCCGAATGTCCCGGACGTGCCCGCCGAGTCAAGGGCGCCTTCGGCTTCGCTTCGCTATCAGCTTCGCTGACCCCTGACACGGCGAATTCGTCCTGGGATCGGCAACTGCGAGGAGGACGGGCGCGGACCTGGACGGGCCGCGCTGGTGCGCCCGCCGCAGGTCGCGAGCGTGATCGTCGTGCCATTGGGTGCGATTAAGGCCGGATCAACCTCTCGTCGTGTCCCTGCCGTTGGCTGCTTGACGACGCGCAGGGTTAGCGGCGCTGCGCGACCAGCTGTTCAAGCCAGGTGAGAGTGGCTAGGCCGATTGCGCGTTGCGTCTGGACGATCGGTTCAGGCCGGGAACCGTCTTCCCCGCCTGGGCTTTGATCGTCATTCGGCCTATGGCTGATCGGCTCTTGGGCTGTCCTCGCGTGAGACTGTCGAGCTGCTTGGCCGCTTGGAGCCGCCGCTCGTCCGTCGCGTGCTCAGCCCGCTCTGAGGAACTGCTCAAAGGCTTCCCGCGCCAGCGCGGACACACTCTTGCCTTCTTGCTCGGCGCGGGCCTTCGCGCGTTCACGCAACTCCTCTGGGAGTCTGAAGGAGACCCTTGGGGAATGCGTGCCCTCGCCTGTGAGCGATGGACGTCCGGGGCGACTGGTCGGCACGGGTACGCGGCCTTCGTCGATCGCGTGGTGAACGTCATCGATTGCGTCCCGTACGTACTCGTCGGTGATGAGGTTGCCTTTGGCGTCGTAGATCTCTTCAGACTCGCCATCGATATCGGAGTCGTGGTCCAGAACCAGTTCGATGTCTTCGGGCGGCCAGGCTGCCTCGTACTCAGTCATGGCGTCCTTCCCCGTAGCGCGGTTGGCATCACGTGGATGATCACTAGAGCTTTGTCGGTGAGGATGCCGATCACCTCCAGCTCTATGCCCCGATCGTCGGGGCCGATCCAAACCCATCGATCCTCCAACGTCGGGTCTCTGGCCGGCACGATCACTGGGGGCCCAGATCGGACAACATGCAAGGCACGCGCCTGCCCGATGCGGTGCCTCCGCGCCGACTGGTAGAAGCGCAGCTTCTTCATGCCCATATTATGTCGGACACAACCTGCGACGATAGGGGTGTTCTGGTTTCCAGCGTCGCTGGCCCTTGTCGCGGTGGTGCGTTGTCCTGGGGTCGGCAGCTGCGAGGAGGCCGATGTGCAAGCAGGAAGTGATCGGTTCGAATCTCCTAGGCTCCACCCAATCAAAAGCCCAGGCTGGGAACCGTTTTCCCCGCCTGGGCTTTGATCGTCATTCGGCCTACGCGCTCTTCCGAGACTCTTGCCTTCTTGCTCAAGCCGGCTCCGGCGGCGCTTCACGATGACCGCGGCCGGGCGGCGGGCTCAGGTGGCCGCGTCCAGTCGGGTGCGCAGTTCCGTGGGGAGCACCAGGGCGGCGCCTGCCAGGGCCTCCTCCAGTTGAGCGGCGCTGCTGACGCCGACGATCGGCGTCAGCGACGGGACGCCCCCGGCCAGCCAGGCGAGCACCACCTGGTTGCGGCTCACACCGAGTTCGGCCGCCACCTCGGTCAGCACAGCCAGCCGCCGGCTGGTTCCCGGATGGTCGTACGCCTCGGACAGGCGGCGGTCGTCGCGGGCGTAGGAGCCGTTGAGCAGCGGGGTGTAGGCCCACAGGGCGAGCTCGGGGTGTGAGGCGACGTAGTCCAGGGTCTCGTCCGTCACCCACCCGAAGCGGTGGCTCTGGTCCGGCACGTGCGCACCGGGACGCGGGCTGAGGTAGGAGTGACGCAACTGCAAGGCGGTGTACGAAGGCCATCCGTTGGCCTGGGCGATGTTGCGGGCGCGCTCCACCCGCCAGAGGGGGTGGTTGGACGCGCCGAGGCGGGCCACGGTGCCGGATTCGACGAGCAGCGCCAGCGCCTGCCCGGTCTCCTCCAGCGCCACCGACCGATCCTCCATGTGCGTCCAGAACAGGTCGACGTGATCGGTGCGCAGGCGGCGGAGGCTGTCCTCGGCCGCCGACTTGATCGCCGAGGCCGACAACCCCTCCCGGTTGGCCGGCCACTCGCCGCCGCCGACCGGCTGCGCGCCCGCCTTCGTGCTGAGGCGCACGCGGTCGCGGAGGCCGGGACGCTTGGCCAGCCATTCACCGATCACTTCCTCGCTGTGCCCGCCGGCGCCGTCCGGGTCGGACCAGAACGCGTAGCAGTTCGCGGTGTCGATCAGTGTGCCGCCCGCGTCGGTGAAGCGGTCCAGCAGGTCGAACGCGGTCCGCTTGTCCACCTGGCTGCCGAAGCGCATCGCCCCAAGAGCGAGGTTCACCTGTGCCATATCGTGCTCCCTTCGTCAGAACAGGTAGGAGTCTGGTAGCTGGAGTGAACTCAAGGTCAACGCCTTGATGTAAGAACTTGCCTGTGGATCATGGACCACACTGGTCAGACGGGAGCCGCCACCTCTGCGGCAGGCTCCTCCCCGATGTCGGCCCGGCCGCGGCCTCAGATCGGCGCCAGGACGAGCTTGCCGCGGACATGCCCTGCCTGGCTGTCGCGGTGAGCGGCGGCCGCGTCGGTCAAGGGATAGACGCGGGCGATGGGCACCGTGATCGTGCCCGCCGCCACCAGCGCTACCGCTTCGGTCAGAATGCCGCGCATGTCGTCGGGCTCGCCGTACGTGAACCGTACGCCCAGTGACTCTGCCGACGCGTCGGCGAGAGTGATGACGCGATCGGGGTCCCCGGTCAACTCCACCAGGGCGGAGAGGGAACCACGCCCCGAGGCGTCGACAGCGGCGGCCACACCGCGCGCGGCCACAGCTCGGACCCGGTCGGCCAAGCCATCGCCGTAGCTCACGGGGATGGCCCCGAGAGAGCGCAGGTAGTCGTGATTGCGTGGGCTGGCCGTGCCGATCACCGTGAGCCCGCGAAGCCGGGCGACCTGGGTTGCGACTGTTCCCACGCCACCAGCCGCACCGTCGATCACGATCGTCTCGCCCTGCGCCAGGCGGAGCTGGGCGAGAGCGTGATAGGCCGTGGTGCCGGCCACGGGCAGAGCGGCTGCGACCTCCCAGGACACCGCGGCAGGTTTCACGGCGATGGCGTCGCGGTTCGCCAGAGCCAGTTCGGCGTAACTTCCCGAGACCGCCTTGCCGAAGACCTCGTCTCCGACGGCGACATCGGTCACGTCCGGCCCGACGGACTCGACGACGCCGGCCACGTCGACACCGGGAACGGCCGGAAACCGCACCGGCATCACCGCGGCCATGACGCCGCTACGGACCTTCCAGTCGATCGGGTTGACACCGGCGGCGCGGACCGCGATCCGGACCTGCCCCGGGCCGGGCTCGGGCACCTCGTGCTCGGCCACACGCAAGACCTCGGCCTCGCCGTACTCCGCGAACATGACAGCCCGACAGATCCGTTTCATGGTTCCCTTTCCCAGGTGGCGCCCACCCCCGTTAGGGCCTGGCCCACGCGTTTCACTCAAGCCGCGCAATCGGCGAACGAAGCCGGCGGTACTCTGAACCGGTCCGCTGGTCCGGTAAGATACGGTCCACTGGTCCACTTATGCAAGGAGGCGTGGCTGTGACCGAACGCGCCGATGCCGTACGCAACCGCGCCGCCGTATTGACCGCCGCGGAAGCGCTCTTTCAGCGAGAGGACCTCGAGCACGTCAGCCTGGCCCGCATCGCCCAGGCCGCCGGCGTCGGCAAGGCCACGGTCATGCGTCGCTTCGGCGACCTGCTGGGACTGGTCGAAGCGCTCATCGCGCCGCGCGTCACCGCCTTGCAAAACCGCGTGCGATCCGGAGAACCCCCGCTCGGACCCGGCGGAGATGCCGGTGCGCGGCTCCACGCCTATCTCGATGCCCTGTTCGACTTCGTCTTGGACAACCGCACCCTCATCCGCGCACTGGAGCACTACGGTCCGCACGCCTACTACGCCAACCCCGCCAGTCAGTTCTGGATCGACGAACTCACCGACCGGATCCATGCCGCCCGGCCCTCCGCCGACGCCGGTTACCTCGCCTACGCCGTCTTCACCGCACTACGCGCCGACATCATCGACTACCTTCGCCGGCATCAGCACATGGACACTGAGCGCATTCGCGCAGGCGTGCACGCCCTTGCCGACCCGCCGGACCTGCACCGGTGAGCATGGGTATTTCTGTGGCTCGCGTAGCTTGCCCTGCGATGTGGGTCGGTAGACGCCTGCCCTCCTGCGGATGGGCTCAGAACGACAACAGCGCCGAGGCTCAGGGCTGCGCCAGGTAGTCGGCGAGGGCGCCGCGGCTGCGTTGGAGGCTGTCGATGCGCTCATCCATGGCGGCCAGTTCCCCGTTCAAGATGTCCCACAGGTCCGCGCACCAGTCGAAGTCCGGGCGCTCGCCGCGTGCACACGGCAGCACGGAGCGGATCACCTCGGTGGACAGGCCGGCCTTCAGCAAGGCACGGACCTGCCGCACTGTGACCACAGAGTCCTCGTCGTAGTGACGGTAGCCGTTCCGCCCACGCCTGGAGTCAAGCAATCCCTGCGCCTCGTAGTAGCGCAGCAACCGCGGGCTGACCCCGGTACGCCGGGCCAACTCTCCGATCAGCATCGACCCGCCCACCCGACGTTGACCTTTCCATTGATGTGAGGCCCTAACGTCGCCCCATGGGCGGACATTCCGTGCGGTTGTCCGCAGTCCAATCCGTTTCGCACTGCTGGAGCGATGTATGTCCTCTTATGTTGCTCAACATAATGGCCACGCGGCGAGCGCCGAGGAGTTGGCGCCGCTCGCCTTCGCGGGCTATGCCCACTTCACCGCGATGCAGGTACGTGGAGGCCGGGTCCGGGGCCTCGACCTCCATCTGGAACGCCTGCGATCCGCCTCCGTGGAACTGTTCGGGCGGGCATTGCCCGACGATCGAGTGCGGGCCTGTCTGCGGGCGGCGCTGCAGGCCGGCCCGGCTGACCTTTCGCTGACAGCCACGATGTACTCCCCGGTGGGCGAGTTCACGGTCGCAGGAGCTCATGCGGAGCCCGAGTTGCTGGTACGCACCGGACCGGCCGCGTCCGGCCCGCAGGGCCCGCTCACGCTGGCAGCGGTCGAGTACGAACGGGTCCTTCCGGCCGTGAAGCACGTCGGCGAGGTAGCCAAGACATATTTTCTCCGTCAGGCCGTTCGACAGGGCTTCGACGATGCCGCCTTCGTCGACCGCCGGGGTCGGCTCAGTGAGGGGTCGATCTGGAATCTGGCCTTTTGGGATGGCGCCACGGTGGTGTGGCCCGAGGCCGAGATGCTGAGGGGCATCACGATGGGTATCGTCCGCCGGCAGTTGGATCGCCTCGGTGTGCCCCAACGCGTCCAGGAGGTCACTCTCGCTGACCTGCCGGCTTTGGCGGGGGCTGTGGTCATGAACTCGTGGACCCCGGGAGTGGCGGTGCACCGGATCGGCTCTGTGCCCTTGCCTGAGGCGTCATCCTTCGTGCAGGTGCTGCACCGGGCCTACCAGGCCGAACCGCTCACCTCGCTGTAAGGGCCGGTTCGGCCGTGCCCGGACCACCCTCCGGGCACGGCCGGTACCTATTGAGCAGATCGGCTGCTGCTGCGGGAGTCGCGGGTCAGCCCATGCTTTTGGCGCCGTCCAGGGACTCGCGAATGATGTCGGCGTGGCCGGCGTGCTGGGCGGTCTCGGCGACGATGTGCATCAGCACCCGGTGGGCCGACCATCGTGCGCCCGCCTCGAACCACGGGGCCTTCGGCAGCGGCTGGGTCGCGTCCAGGTCGGGGAGGGCGGCGACCAGTTCGTCGGTCCGGCGAGCGACCTCGGCGTAGTCGGCCAGCACACCGGCGAGTGTCTCGCCGGGCAGCATCCGGAACTGGTCGGCCCACCGGGCCCAGTCGGCCTCGGTCATGGTCGTGGCGTCGCCCATCGCCGACGGGCCGTTCAGGATGAAGTCCACCCAGTTCCGCTCGTTCACCGTGACGTGCTTGATCAGGCCGCCCAGGCACAGCTCACTGGCCGTGGTCCGCTGCCCGGCCTGCTCGTCCGTGAGGTCGCGGGTGGTGAAGCGCAAGAAGTGCCGGCTCTTGGCCAGCGCCGCCAGCAGGTCGGCGCGCTCGCCGGTGATGGCCGGCGCGTCGGCGAGGTCGCGAGTGGTCGGCTCGTTCACGGTCTCCGCCTTCCGTTGTTCCGCTCGTCGGTCAGGAACACGCTAGGAGTCATAGCGGTCACTTTCTGGCCTGAATCGACGAGAGAATCCGGAACATGGCGAACACCAGCACGCGGACGCTGCGGCTGCTCTCCTTACTGCAGACCCACCGGTACTGGCAGGGCACCGAACTGGCCGAGCGGCTGGGAGTCTCCGTCCGCACCCTGCGGCGGGACATCGATCGGCTGCGTGAGCTGGGCTACCCGGTCGAGGCACAGCGCGGCGTCGACGGCGGCTACCAGCTCGCCGCGGGTGCGGCACTGCCGCCGCTGGTCATCGACGACGAGGAAGCGGTCGCCCTGGCCGTGGGACTGCAGACCGCCGCTCAGGGGGCGGTGGAGGGCATCGCCGAGTCATCGGTGCGGGTGCTGGCCAAGGTGGTGCAGGTGATGCCGGCCCGGCTGCGACACCGGGTCGAGGCCCTGCGCACGATGACCGTACGCGCAGGGTGGGGCGGCCCGGCCGACGCGGGCGTCGACCCGGACGTGCTCACCACGGTCGCGCTGGCCTGCCGGGACCGTGAACAGTTCCGCTTCACTTACCAGGCGGCCGACGGCAGGCAGACCGAGCGGCACGTCGAACCGCATCGGCTGGTCTGTCTCAGTCGCCGCTGGTACCTGGTCGCGTACGACCTCACCCGGCATAACTGGCGAAGCTTCCGGGCCGATCGGCTCACCGCGCCGGAGGTCACCGGCTGCCGGTTTCGCCCACGGGACCTGCCCGCCGCCGACGCCGCCGAGTTCGTCCGTGCCAGCCTGGACAACCTGCCTCGTCCTTACCGGGTGGAGGTGCTTGTCGACGCTCCGGCCCCCACCGTGCGCGAACGGATCGGCCGCTGGTGCACGGTCGAGGAGGTCGACGCCGTGCATTGCCGGATCCGGACGACCACCCACTCCCTGGACTGGCCGACCATGTGGCTGGGCATGGTCGGCGCCGACTTCCGCGTCGTCGGCCCGCCCGAACTGCTCGACCAGATCCGCGACTGGGGGGCCCGGTTCCAACGGGCCTGAAGCTCAGTCGTCCGCCGGCTGGATGGGGAAGTTGGCGCGGAACAGGTTGTCCGGGTCGTAGGCGCGTTTGACCTGCCGCAGCCGGGCGAGATTGGCCTCGCCGAACGCGTCGAGCAGCCGGTCGGGCCGCGTGTCGGTGTCGAAGGACAGGTAGAGGCCGTCGGTGTACGGCGCGACCTCGGCGTCCCATGCGGCGTTCAGGGCCGACTGCGTGGCGCCCATGGCGGTGAGCACGAAGTTCTGGTGCCGGTGCGGATAGGCGGTCGCGTCGGGAGCCAGGTCGTGCGCGGCCCCACCGGTGGCGCGTATCTGGAGGAAGTAGGACAGCCCGGAGTGCGCCATCCGCTCGAAGGCGCGGCTCACGTCACCGTCGAGGTGGGTGACCAGGCCGGAGCGTACGGCGGGGCTCCCGCCTCCGGTGTGATGCCTTTCTGCCGGCTGCACCACGCCCGAATAGGGCAGCATGTATCCCTGGTGCCCCAGCAGCGGCCCGGCCTCGGCGAGCCGTTCGAGCTCGCTCACCGCGGCCTCGGTGTCCGCGCCGGCGTACACGGTCATGAGCTGGGCGACCGCGTCCTGGCCGCGGCGCGGCGGGGAGAGGATAAGGAAGCTCGTCAGCTCACGCGGGGCCTTCTCCACCGCGGCGCCCCAGCGCTGGAGGAGCCCGGCCGTGTCACTGGCGTCCAGGGCCATCTGGGAGAAGACGACGTCGCCGAGCTCCATCGCCTCGATCTCGACCCAGGTGACCACGCCGAGGTTGCCTCCGGCTCCGCGCAGGCCCCAGAACAGGTCGGGGTTCTCCTCCCGCGAGGCGTGCAGCACCCGCCCGTCGGCGGTCACGACCTCCGCGGCGACGACGCGGTCGATGGTCAGGCCGAATTTACGCCCGAGCAGGCCGATGCCGCCCGTGGTCGCGAGGCCGCCCACGCCCACGCCGCCGAAGTCGCCCGAGCTGATCGCCCATCCGTGCGGGACCAGGGCCTCGGCGACCTCGCCCCAGGTCGCGCCCGCGCCCAGCCGCACCCGGCGTGTGGCCGGATCCACGACCTCGACGGCGTTGAGCGCGCCGAGGTCGAGCACGATGCCGCCGTCGTTCGTGGAACGGCCGCTGATCCCGTGCCCGCCGGAGCGAACGCCGAGCGGCACGTCCTGGGACCGGGCGTACGCGAGCCCCTCGACGACCTGGCCGACCGTCCGGGGGCGCAGCACCAGGCCGGGGGACCCGGCGCGCAGGTAGTTGTGCCGCACCGACTCGTAGGCGCGGTCGCCGGGCTCGACGGCGTCGGCCGCGAGGCTCGCCGGGACCTTGTCGTAGTCGATCCCGTCGCGGCGCAGCGCGATCGCGGCGGCGCCGCGGCGGGCGGCCGCGGGGACGGTGCCGGTGGTCGCCCGCTCGCGCGCCACCGCGTCCCGTACGGCAGGGGCGATCTCCTCGCCGTACGTCTGGATGAGCCGCGGGTCGTCCGAGCCCAGGACGAACGTGCCGACGCCGTCCTCCAGCGCCAGAGCGGTCAGCTCCTCCACCCACTGCTCGACCGGCCCCTGCAGGAAGCCCTGACGGGCCTCGGTGACCGCGCCACTGATGTTCAGCAGGCGGTGCACCTGCGCCGGGTCGCGCCCGGCCTCCTCGGCGGCCTCGTCGATGATTTTGTTGCCGCGCCGCAGGTCGCCGTCCTTGAGATAGGCGAGCGAGGGCAGCCAGCCGTCGGCCTCGCGCGCCACCAGGCGCAGCATCCGCGGCTTGTAGGCGCCGATCCAGATGGGGATGTCATGCGCGGGGGCCGGGCCGCGCTTGGCCCCGGCCACACGGTGGTGTTCGCCGTCGACGCGCAGGATGCGGCGCTCGCCTGCGTTCCAGATGCCGCGGATGATCTCGATGGCCTCCTCCAGCGCGGTCACGGACTCGGCCGGCGTCAAGCGGGTGCCGCCCATCGACTCGATCGCGTCCCAGAAGCCGCCCGCGCCGATGCCGAGTGCGAACCGGCCACCGGAGAGCAGGTCGAGCGACGCCGCGGCCCGGGCCAGCACGGCCGGCGGGCGCAGCGGCAGGTTCAGCACGTTGCCCGAGACCGTGATCCGTTCGGTCCGCGCGGCCACCCAGGACAGCAACGTCCAGGTGTCCAGGAACCCCGGCTGGTAGGGGTGGTCCTGGAACGTCACCAGATCCAGCCCGGCGGCCTCGGAGACCTGTGCGAGCCGGACCGGCACCTGCGGGTCGCGGTTCTGCGGGGTGATGAACGTGCCGAAGGCCAGTTCGTGGCCGTAGTCCGTCATGCCGGGCCTCTCAGGGAAGTAATCTGTCGAACAGACGATATGCGGCACAACTTATCGAAACATCATCCTATTCCGGGTTAGAGTGGACCGTGTGACCACCCGCAAACCAGCCGGCTCCCCGACGTCGTCATCGCAGGGTTCCGTGCTCGGGTGGTCCCTCACCGTGCTGCTGCGGGAGTGGAGCGCGCGTGTCGAGGACGCCTCACGCGACCTGCCGCACGGCGTGCGCGGCTACCAGGTGCTTTCCGCGGTCGTGCACGACGCCCCGCCCACGCAGGCCGCGCTCGCCGCCCGCCTCGGCATCGACCGCACCGTCATGACCTACCTGCTCGACAAGTTCGAGGGATGCGGTCTCCTGGAGCGCCGGCAGGACCCGGCCGACCGCCGGGTGCGGCGCATCGTGCCGACCGACCACGGCCGGCGGGTCCTCGGCGAAGTGGACGCGCGTGTCGCGCAGGCCGAGGACGAGCTGCTCTCCAATCTCCCGTCCGAGGACCGGCGTGTCCTCCTGGCGCTGCTGGAGCACGCCGCCACCGGGGCGGCTCCCGGCGAGGACCGCTGCGCCGCCGTCGCGACATCGGCCGGACTGGCACAGGAGGCATGACCCGGTCCTGTGGCGCCGAGATCGGCACCGCCCACCAAGCGTCTCAGCCGCCGCCGACGTGCTCGACCCTGGCGGACGCCGGACCAGGAGCTCGGTTGACGACCCGCTGACCTGCGGCCGTCCCGTCGCGGTCTCGTCCTAGCGCCGTCGGTCGTGGCTCGGGACCCTCGCCCACCCGCTCGATGTCACGGGGCATGCGGCCCGCGGTAGGGGAGCGTCTCGCTGTAGACGATGTTGGTGGTGGTGCTGCCGAACTGCGCGAGCTCGTCCACCACCTTCTCCAGGTGGGCCATGGAGGTCGCGGCGACCTTGAGCGTGTAACAGTCGTCACCGGTGGTGCGCAGGCACTCCAGGATCTCCGTACGCTCGCCGAGCAGCCGGTGCAGCGGCTCGTGCCGGCTGCCCGGATACTTGAGCCGCACGACGGCGAGCACGGCATACCCGACCTTTTCCAGGTCGACGATCGCGCGGTATCCGCCGATGACACCGGTCGCCTCCAGGCGCCGCACCCGCTCGGTCGTCGCGGAGGCGCTGAGGCTTACCCGCCGGGCCAGCTCGGTGAGCGGTACGCGGCCGTCGCGCTGCAGCTCGGTCAGGATGGACCAGTCCGTCGCGTCGAGACTCTCGGCCATCGGCCGAATATACCGTGGAATCCGTGGTCAAACCGCCTGTAAGCAGGGCGTTCTTTCTTCCCGACGGCCGGACCGCCTGAATACTCTGGTCCGGTGAAACTAGGACCTGTTTCGAAGTCCGCTGACTGACGGCGTGTCGTGCCCGGACAAGCAGTGAGGTCTCCGGTAGAGGGTTCATCGACCAAGAAGAACCTGAACACCGGAGACCTCGTTGGCCACCTTAGCGGTGACGAGGCGGTTCGACCTGACCGATGCGCAGTGGGCCCGGCTGGAGCCGCTGCTGCCTGCGCCGAGCAGACCAGGGCGGCCGTCGAAGTGGACCAAGCGGCAGCTCATCGACGGGATCCGGTGGCGGGTACGGGTCGGGGCTCCCTGGCGGGACGTGCCGGAGTGCTACGGCTCCTGGCAGGCGGTGTACGCCCTGTTTCGACGCTGGCAGCGGGCCGGTGTCTGGCAGAAGATCCTCACCCGGCTGCAGGCCCTGGCTGATGCCGCCGAACTGATCGGCTGGCAGGTCGGGGTGGACTCCACCATCGTGCGGGCCCATCAGCACGCGGCAGGCGCGCGGCGCGATCCGCGTCTGCAGGCCGAACCGCCGGGTGGGGTGAGCACCGAGCCGGTCGACCACGCGCTGGGACGCTCACGCGGCGGCTTGTCGACCAAGCTGCACCTGGCCTGTGAGCAGGGCCAACGGCTGCTGTCGCTGGTGCTGACCGCCGGCCAGCGGGGCGATGCACCACAGTTCCAGGCGGTCATGGCCGGCATCCGCGTCCCCCGGCTCGGGCCCGGCCGGCCCCGTACCCGGCCTGAGGTCGTCCGCGCCGACAAGGCCTACTCCTCCCGGGCGATCCGCGCCTACCTGCGCCAGCGCGGGATCAGATGCACCATCCCCGAACCAGCCGATCGCATCGCCGCTCGCCTGCGGCGCGGCAGCCGCGGCGGTCGTCCTTCACCTTCGACGCCCGCGACTACCGCGCCCGTCATGCTGTGGAATGTGGCATCAACCGGCTCAAACGCCACCGCGCCATCGCGACCAGGTACGACAAACTCGCCGTCCGCTACCAAGCCGCCATTCTCATAACCGCGATAGACGACTGGCTCACCAGGCTTTGAGACAGGCCCTAGGCGTCAACGTCCCGAACTTCGGGCCGGGCACTCGCCCCGGCGTGCTGCGCGGCTGGGCCGAGACGGTGGAGGGGCTCGGGTTCGACCTGCTCATGGTCTCCGACCACGTCGTGGTGACCCCCGACGTGGCCGAGCAGTATCCCGCGCCGTTCTACGAGCCCTTCACCACGCTGTCCTGGCTCGCCGGGATCACCACCAGGATCAGGCTGGGCACCACCGTGCTGATCCTGCCCTACCGGCACCCGCTGCTGACCGCCCGGATGGCGGCCAACCTCCAGGAGCTCAGCGGGGGACGGCTGGTCCTCGGCGTGGGCGTGGGCTGGGCCCGGCAGGAGTTCGAGGCGCTCGGCGTGCCGTACGGGCGGCGCGGGGCGCTGACCGACGAGAACCTGCGGGCGATGCGCCTGGCCTGGCGGGACGAGGAGGACTACCGGGCCGGGCACATTCCGATCTGGGTCGGCGGCGGCAGTGACGCCGCTCTTCGCAGGGCGGTGCTCCTCGGCGACGCGTGGCACCCGCTGCGCTTCACCCTCCCGTGGCTCAGCGAGCGGATGGACCGGCTGGCCGCCGTCGCGGAGAGCCTGGGGCGCCCCGTGCCCGAGCTGGCCCCGCGCATCCTGCTGCGGCTCACCGGCACTCCGGTGACCGGCGAGGGACGCCGGGCCGGTGAAGGCACCCTCGACCAGGTCATGGACGACCTGGAACGGCTGCGCCTCCTGGGCGCCGAGACCGTCCTCCTCGACCCCTTCTGCGGGGACCCCGATGAGACGAACCATCCGGAGACCGCGTGGCACATGCTCGAGACAGTGGCCGCCGCGTACACGAAGGAGCATCCATGACCCCCGACGACGAGAAGTTCCTCCGCAGGGCGATCGGGCTGGCCGCCGAGGCCAGGGCAGGCGGTAACCCGCCGTTCGGCTCGCTGCTGGTGGGCCCGGACGGCGACGTGCTCGCCGAGGAGCGCAACACCTCGCTCACGGAGTCCGACATCACCGCTCATCCCGAGCTGAAGCTCGCCCGGTGGGCCGCCCGCGAACTCGGCCTGGCCGCCGCCGCCGGTGTCACCATGTACACGAGCTGCCAGCCGTGCGGCATGTGCGCGGGTGCCATCGAGCGCTCCGGACTCGGCCGGGTCGTCTTCGCGCTCTCCACCGATCAGCTCGGCGCGCTCAAGCCGCCGGCCGGCCCGTCGTCCTTCCGGCAGGAGGGGCCGGCACTCTTCGACGAGGCGCGCGTACCCGTCGAGGGGTACTACGTCTGACGTGCGCCGTCAGCCGGCGTCCGGGACGTAGCTCAGGTTGAGAACCCCGGTCTTGAACGTCTCGGACTTCACCAGCTTCAGCTTGTGCGTCGGGGTGTCCTCGAACAGCCGCTGCCCGTGGCCGACGACGATCGGGTGGACGAGCAGGTTCAGCTCGTCGAGCAGCCCGTTGGCGAGAAGCCACCGCACGGTCGTCGCGCTGCCGGACATCTGGAGGTCGCCGCCCTCGATCTGCTCCTTGAGCTCGCGGATCCTGGCCGCGACGTCACCGTTGACGACGGTGGTGTTGTTCCAGTCCGCCTTCTCCAGGGTGCTCGACACGACGTACTTGGGGGCGTTGTTGAAGACCTCGGCGATCTCCTGGTCCTGGTCCGTCGTCGTCCAGTAGGCGGACCACTCCTCGTACAGCTTGCGGCCCATCAGCATCCCGGCCGAGGTCTGCATGCCCGCCTGGACTGCGGCGCCCATCTCGTCGTTCCAGTACGGGAAGTGCCACTGGTCGGGCGACTCGACGACGCCGTCCAGAGAGATGAAGAAGTTCGCGACGATCCTGGCCATGTGCTTCGCTCCTTTTGCCGTATGACGGTGGCTGCGAATGAGAGATTAGGCGGGAGCGCTCACGCGGGTCTTGTACAGAAACGACACGCGTACGGCTACGCGGTCACGCGCGGCGGAGCCGCCAGAGCATGTAGGCGGCGACGGACGACGAGTCGCTGACGGCGCCGTCGAGGATCATCTGCTCGAACTCGGTGCGGTGCACCCACCGCTGGCGCATGTCCTGCTCGGTGTGCTCCCGGCGGGGCTCGCCCTTGGCGAGGCCGGTGGCCACGTACACGTGCAGTCCCTGGTCGGTCATCCCATGGGCGTTGTCCATGCGCCCGAGATAACGCAGCAGGTCGGCCCGGAGCCCGGTCTCCTCCACCAGCTCGCGCCGGGCCTCGTCCTCACGGGTGTCCGCCTCGGCCGTCCCCTGGGGGAAACTCCACGAGCGGCGGCCGATCGGGTATCGGTACTCCTCCACGATGTGGAAGCCGTCGTCCTCTTCCGGCACGATCAGGACGAAGTCGGGCCTGACCACGTATCCGTACAGGCCGGGAGAACCGTCAGGGTGCTCGATCGCGTCCTCTCGGACCGTCATCCACGGGTTGCTGTAGACGATTCGAGAGGAAACCTGCCGAATTACGGGCTGCGCTTCGGTCACATGGCCGGATACTACCGACGCTCCGGCTGTACGTCCGCGTACGCGACGGGCTGGTAGGCGAGGGACAGCACGCCCGTCGGGAAGGTCTCCGAGGACGTGAGCGTCATCGGGATCTCCAGGCCCTCCTCGAACAGGCGCCCGCCCTTGCCCACCACGATCGGGTGGACCAGCAGCCGGAGCTCGTCGAGCAGGTTGTGCCGCATCAGCGAGCGGACGAGGTTCGTGCTGCCGCTGATGCCGATCGTCCTGCCGGGCTGCTGCTTGAGCTTGGTGATCTCCTCGACGAAGTCGCCGGTGACGAGGGTGGAGTTCTGCCATTCGACCGTGTCGAGGGTCGAGGAGACGACGTACTTCGGGATGTTGTTGATGAAGCCGGCGAAGGGGTCGTCCGTGCCGGCCTTGCCCGGCCAGTAGGCCGCCCAGCTCTCGTACATGACCCGGCCCATCATCATCGCGTCGGACTCGGACATCAGCGCGCCGACGGCCGCGCCCATCTCGTCGCTGAAGTAGGGGAAGTGCCACTGGGCGGGCGCCTCGACGACGCCGTCCAGGGACATGAAGAAGCTGGCGACGATCTTGCGCATCTGGATCTCCTCTGTCTCGCGCTTGCGTGACTCCAGACTCGCAGCCGACGAGTTGAGCTGTCAAGACAAATTTTATTGTCGGATGCCGACGGAAGAGCGCCAGGAGGGATATGCCCCTGCCGATACCCCGCCTGGCGATCCACCGGTTTCCATGAGGACGGGCGCGGCGCCCCGCGCCCGTCGGTCGTCAGGGTCAGGTCCAGTTGCGCAGCCGGATCGAGAGCGCGCAGTTGTCGGAGACGGCCTCCAGCCTGTAGTACTGGCCGACGTTGAGGTTGGTGACCTTGAATGTCGTGCTGCTGGTCGCGAGATACTTGGTGCCTCCCGTCACCTGGTTCCCGTTGTTCGTGGTGTTGTACAGGTCCCAGCGGACGTGGCAGATCAGGGCGCCGCTGGGGTTCAGCTTCACCTCGAGCCACCGCTCCGAGCTGTGCGGCTCGAGCGACCCCGCCGAGCACGAGATCAGCGGAGGGGCGTTGTTGCAGGTGCGGGTGCCGTACGGCTCCGCCGAGGCCGGCCCGGCGACCAGCGCCGTCCCCAGGAACGCCGACGCCATGATTCCCGCCGCCGTCAGACGCCGGAACGGGATCCGCGTTCCGCTTCCGCGTGGGGTCATTGTGTCTCCTCTTCGTGGTCCGACCAGCTTCCGCCGAATCGGGATCGGGTCGGTTCGAGCATCGGACGGGCCGGTATACGGGGTGTATAGGCCCTGATAGAGGCCGATTTCCGTCCGTGAATCGTCCGGGCTCCGCCCGGGGTTCACCCGACCTGACTGGATCATTGACAAATCGGGCGATGATCCTGGATTCTTCACTCCGGTGTCCCGACAGAGGCGGAATTTGAGTGGAATTTCACGTCCTGGGGTCGCTCAGCGTTTCCCGTGAGGGTCACCTGGTCCCTGTCGACGGAGCGCCGAAACTCCGGCTAACGCTGGCGGCGCTGCTGTCGAAGGCGGGCCAGCCGGTGTCCGTCGACTGGCTGATCGCCGCCGTGTGGGGCGACCGGCCGCCCGCGTCCGCGCGGCGCAACATCCACCTCTACGTCCACCAACTGCGGCGGGCGTACGGCGCCCACGTCCTGCCCGGACGGCCGGGCGGCTACGCGATCATCCCTGACGCGTTCGACGCGGCGCGGTTCCGCAGCCTCGCCGCCCAGGGAAGCGCGGCCCTGGGCCGAGGAGACCTCGAATCGGCCCGTGACCTGCTCCGCGCGGCGCTGAACCTCTGGCGGGGGCCTGCGTTCGCGGAGTTCGCCGACTGCGCGCTCGTCGCCGACGAGGCCCTGCGGCTGGAGAAGTCGCGGCTCATGGCGCACGAGCGGTTGGCGGAGGCCGAGCTCGCTCTGGGCCGGCACGTCGAGGTGGCCGCGGAACTCGCCGACCTCATCAGGGATCATCCCTACCGGGAGAGCCTGCACGGGCATCTCATGCTCGCGCTGTATCGGTCCGGGCGTCAGGCAGAGGCGCTGGAGGTCTTCCGTGGGACCCGCGACCTCCTGAACGCTCAGCTCGGCATCGAGCCAGGCCCCGTGCTCCAGCGTCTGCACGAGGCCATGCTCCGGGGCGACGAGGACCTCCTTCCGGCCCTGGCCCCGCCTCCGGCCGCGGAGCGGAAGACGGACGACTGCCCATATCGGGGTCTGATGGCGTTCCAGCCGGAGGACGCGGACTGGTTCTTCGGCCGTTCCCACCTGGTCGACCGGCTGCGCGACCTGGTCGACCGGCTTCCCGTGGTCGGCGTGTTCGGCGCGTCGGGAAGCGGCAAGTCGTCCCTGCTGCGCGCCGGCCTGCTGGGGTCCGTCTCCGGCGGGGACGGTGTCTCCGGTGGACACAGTGTCTCCGGCGGGCACAGCGTCTCCGGTGGGCACAGCGCGGCGGTGCCCTCGCGGAGCCTGCTCATGACGCCGGGGGAACACCCGCTGGACGCGCTGGCCGACGTGGTGGCGAAGGCGTCAGACGGTGACCCGGTGGCGCTGCGCGACGACCTGGCCCGGGATCCGGGTGTCCTGACCGCCGCGCTGGGCGGTGTGCCGGAGGCCCGCCTGCTGCTGGTGGTGGACCAGTTCGAGGAGATCTTCACGCTGTGCGCCGACGACGGAGAGCGCCGCCGGTTCGTCGAGGCTCTGCTCGGCGTCGCACTCGGCGGCGCATCCGACACCGGCCGCCGCGTCGTCCTCGTGCTCGGCGTCCGCGCCGACTTCCTCGCCCACCTGACCCAGCACCCCGCCCTGGTCGAGGCGCTCGGCGGCGAGGCCCAGATGCTCGTCGGACCGGTGTCGTCGCCCGACCTCCAGGAGATCGTCGTACGGCCCGCCGCCCGGGCGGGGCTCACCGTCGAACCCGACCTGCTGGCCACGGTGCTGGCCGACGCCGCCGAGGAGCCGGGCAGCCTGCCGCTGGTCTCGCACGCGCTGCTGGAGACCTGGCGGAACACCGCGGGATCGAGGCTCACGCTGGCGGCCTACCAGGCGGCCGGCGGCGTACGCGGGGCCATCGCGCAGAGCGCGGAACGGGTCTTCGGCGAGTTCGCCCCGGCGGAGCGGCAGGCCGCCCGCAGGATCTTCCTGCGGCTGACCGCGCTGGGAGACGGCACGGAGGACACCAGGCGTCCCATCTCCCGTACGGAACTCGTCGGCGTGGCCGACCCCGGCGTCACCGCCCGCGTGCTCGATCGGCTCGCCGCCGCGCGGCTCGTCGTCCTCGCCGAGGAGACGGTCGACGTGGCGCACGAGGCGCTGATCCGAGCCTGGCCGCGGCTCCACCGCTGGCTGACCGACGACCGCGAGAACCTGTTCGTCCACCGGAGGCTCACCGACGCCGCGCAGACGTGGCGGGAGCTGGACCGCGACCCGGGTGCCCTGTATCGGGGCGCCCAGCTTCTCGTGGCCGGGACCTGGGCGGAGGACCACCCCCAGGAGCTCAACGACATCGAGAGCGCCTTCCTGCGGGACAGCCGCGCGCTGGAGGACAGCGAGCGCACCGCGGCGAGGCGCCGCACCCGGTTGCTGCAACGCCTGCTGGCCGGGATGGCCGCGCTCTTCCTGCTCGCCCTGCTCGGCGGCGGCGTCGCCGTACGGCAGGGCAGGGAGGCCGGTCACCAGCAGCTGGTCGCCCTGTCGCGGCAGCAGTCCCTGCAGGCCCGATCGCTCCTCGCCACCGATCCCGATCTCGCCGGCCTGCTGGCGATCGCCGCGTTCCGGCTCGATCCGGAGCCCGAGACGCGGGGCGCCCTGCTGAGCGTGTCGGCCGCGGCGCGCCGCCGCATCGAGCTCAACGTGGAAGGGCCGGCGGTCTTCGGGCTCGCGTTCAGCCCGGACGGGTCGCGGCTGGCCGCGGCCGGCACCGACGGAGCCGTCGGCCTCTGGGACCTGCGGACCCGCACCCGCGTCGCCACCTTCTCCGGCCCTCTGGCCCGGACGGGGCCGGGGGAGATCCACGCCAGGGCGGCGGCGTTCAGCCGCGACGGCAGGCTGCTCGCCTCCGTGGTCAGGGACGCCGCGCTCGGATCGACCAGGGGCGTGGTCGTCGTGTGGGACCTGGCCTCTCGCCGACCCGTGTTCCAGCGGCAGCGGGAGCGGCTCACCGACGCGATGGCGCTGAGCCCCGACGGGACGAGAGTCGCCGTCGGGGTGGGCAAGGGCGCGGTCGAGCTGTGGGACCTGCGCGACGGGAGCATGCGCACCCTGAAGGGACACCGGGAGGAGGTCGTGGCTCTCGCCTTCAGCCCCGACCAGGCGTTCCTGGTGTCGACCACGGGCGGAACCGAGAAGCCCCTCGTGTGGGACGTCGCCTCCGGGGCGAAGGTCGCGGCGCTCGACGCCGTGAACGTCCACAGGCTGGGGTTCGATCCCGCCGGTGGGATCCTCGCCACGGGATCGTCGCACTACGGCGTGCGGTTCTGGCGGATCGCCCACGACCGTGTGACCTCTCTGCCGGGGCTGCCCAAGCGGGCGCCGTACACCTGGGACATGTCCGCTCCGGTGGCCGGCCGGATCGCCGTCGCCGACGAGGACGGCCTGATCACGATCTGGGACGTGGCGCGACGGCAGCCGGTCGAGACCTACCAGGACAGAAGCCGCACAGAGACGCTGTCCCTTGCCCTGAGCGCCGACGGCTCGATGCTCGCCTCGGCCGGGCTGGGCCGGACCATCGTGGTCCGCGAGCACGCCGTTCCTCCGTTCAGCGGACACAACGAGGCCGTGAACGACATCGAGATCAGCCCGGACGGCCGGCTCGTGGCGTCGGCGAGCAGCGACAGGACCGTCCGGCTGTGGGACGTGCGCGGGAACCCGATCGCCACATTGGGCGACCACCCCGATCACGTCCGGGCCGTCGCCTTCAGCCCGGACGGCCGCCTGCTCGCGACCGTCACCCGCAGCCACACGCTCACCGTCTGGGACGTCGGCAGCGGACGGAGGCTCGGCACGGCCGCCTACCAGGGGCTCGGCGCGTCCACCGACGTCGGTTTCGATCCGCGCGGGCGCTTTCTCGTCGCCACCGCGCTCGGCCGGTTCCGCTGGGACGTACGCGATCCGGGAAAGCCGGTCGAGGTGCCGTTCCCGGGCGGATACCTCGTCTCGGCGCTGGCGTTCAGCCCCCGCGATCCGCTGCTCGCCACCACCGGCCCCACCGGCGACCTGATCGTCTGGGACCTGGACCAGGACAGGGAGGCGCGGGCCATCAGGACCAGGCAGGGCTCGGTGCTCGACGTCGCCTTCAGCCCGGACGGCAGGTCGATCGCCACGGCGGGCGCCGACCGCACCGTGAAGCTCTGGGACACGCGGACCTGGGCGTCGTACGCCACGCTGACCGGCCACACCGCCCCGGTCCAGGCCCTCGCCTTCAGCCGGGACGGCCGTTCGCTCGCGTCCGCGGGTGACGATCGCACGATCACGGTCTGGGACCTCCAAACCAGGAGGCCGGCGGCCACGCTGACCGGGCACACCGCTCCGATCAGGGGCCTGTCTTTCACCGCCGGCGGAGACCTGATCTCGGGCGGAGAGGACGGCAGGATCATCCGCTGGGAGCTCCGGCCCGGCCCGCTCGTGGGGCGGCTCTGCGAGGTGATCGGCCGCGACCTCACCCGCGCGGAGTGGGCCGCCCACTTCCCCACGGTCGACTACCGGCCCACCTGCTGAGGGCCGCCGCGGTCCTGGACCGGCTCCGACCGGCTGCGATGTTCCAGCTCGTCAGATGACATAGGTCCGGGCGGCGAGATCACCCCAGGTCGAGGCTGCGATCGAGCGGAACCGGCACGCAAAACGCGTGCGGGCCCCGGCGCAAATCGCCGCAAGAATTTGGCCTATTGCACGAATAAGTCGAGCGCGGTAACCATTACGGCAAGCGGTCCGCCGGACGGAAACGGCCCGGGCCGCCCCGTGCCTCCTGGCGTCCCCGGTGCTTCCGGAAGGACGGCGCGGTCAGCGAACGCTGCCCAGCATGAGGAGTGCACGTGCCGTTCTCCCGTCGTACGTTCATCACGTCCGTCGTCTCCGGATCCGCCCTCGCCGCGGTGTCGTCCAGCCAGCTGGTGTCGGCGCTGACCTCCGCCGCGAGCGCGGCGAGCGGCCCGGGCGACGTGGTGGGCAAGATCACTGTCGGCTACCAGGGCTGGTTCGCGTGCCCCGGCGACGGAGCCCCCATCAACGGCTGGTGGCACTGGAGCCAGAACTGGTCCCAGGCGCCCTCCCCCGGCAACACCGCCATCGTGGCGTGGCCCGACATGCGGGAGTTCACCCACGCCTACCCGACCGCGTACGGCAACCTCGGCAACGGGCAGCCCGCGACGCTCTTCTCGTCGTACGACCAGCAGACCGTGGACACCCACTTCCGCTGGATGCGGGACAACGAGATCGACACGGCCGCCCTGCAGCGCTTCAACCCGAACGGCGGCGAGGGCGCCACCCGTGACGCGATGGCCGCCAAGGTGCGCGCCGCGGCCGAGGCGAACGGCCGCAAGTTCTACGTCATGTACGACGTGTCCGGCTGGACGAACTTCCAGCCCGAGATCAAGGCCGACTGGACGGCCAAGATGTCGGCCCTGACGGCCTCTTCGGCGTACGCCAGACAGAACGGGAAGCCCGTCGTGGGCATCTGGGGCTTCGGGTTCAACGAGGACAAGCACCCGTCCGACCCGGCGGCCTGCCTCGACGTGGTGAACTGGTTCAAGGGTCAGGGCTGTTACGTGATGGGCGGGGTGCCCACCTACTGGCGGCAGGGCGTCAACGACTGCCGGCCGGGGTTCGTCAACGTGTTCAACGCCCTGAACATGCTCTCCCCGTGGATGGTCGGCCGGATCGGCAACGCCGCCGACTCCGACCGGTTCTACAACGACCTCAATGTCCCCGACCAGGCGTACTGCGACGCCCACGGCATCGACTACCAGCCCTGCGTGATGCCGGGGGACGTGAAGTCGCGACAGCGGGCGCACGGCGACTTCATGTGGCGGCAGTTCTACAACATGATCCGCGCCGGGGCCCAGGGCATCTACATCTCGATGTTCGACGAGTTCAACGAGGGCAACCAGATCGCCAAGACCGCGGAGAACGCCTCGATGATCCCGGTGGGCTCCGGTCTGCTCGGGCTGGACGAGGACGGCACGGTCTGCTCGTCGGACTACTACCTGCGGCTCACCCGGGACGGCGGCCGGATGCTCAAGGGCCAGATCGCGCTCACCTCCGTACGCCCGACGCCGCCCGTCGTCGGCGGTGGCGGCGACACCAACCTGGCGCGGGGGAAGGCGACGTCGGAGAGCGGGCACACGCAGGGCTTCGTCTCCGGCAACGCGGTGGACGGGGACGCGAACAGCTACTGGGAGAGCCCGAACAACGCGTTCCCGCAGTGGGTTCAGGTCGATCTCGGCGCCGCCGCGACGGTCGGGCGGGTGGTGCTGAAGCTGCCGCCGTCCGCCGCGTGGGAGAGGCGTACGCAGACGTTGTCGGTGCAGGCGAGCACGAACGGCTCGTCGTTCGCCACGCTGGCAGGGCCGGGCGGCTACACGTTCGACCCGGCCTCCGGCAACACGGTGACGATCAGCGTTCCGACCGCCTCCGCGAGGTACGTGCGAATCACCGTGACCGGCAACACCGGCTGGCCCGCCGCCCAGATCGGCGAGCTGGAGGTGTACGGCACAGTGGGGGACCGCGACACGAAGGCCCCCACGGCCCCCGGCGATCTCACCGTGACCGCGAAGACCTCCACCAGCGTCTCGCTGTCGTGGTCGGCCGCGAGCGACGACACCGGCGTCACCGGCTACGAGGTCCGCCGGGGGAGCACGGTCGTGGACACCGTCCAGGGCACCACATACACGGTGACCGGGCTCAGCCCGGCGACCGCGTACACGTTCACGGTCGCGGCGCGGGACGCGGCGGGCAACGTCTCACCCGCCTCCAACAGCGTGTCCGTGACGACCGATGCGGCCCAGAACACCAACCTGGCGCGGGGTAAGGCGACGTCGGAGAGCGGGCACACGCAGAACTACACCAGTGGCAACGCGGTGGACGGCGACGCGAACAGCTACTGGGAGAGCCCGAACAACGCGTTCCCGCAGTGGATGCAGGTCGACCTCGGTGCGGCGGTGACGGCCGGGCGGGTGGTGCTGAAGCTGCCGCCGTCCGCGGCGTGGGCGGCGCGTACGCAGACGTTGTCGGTGCAGGCGAGCACGGACGGGTCGTCGTTCACCACGCTGGCAGGGCCGGGCGGCTACACCTTCACTCCCGCATCGGGTAACACGGTGACGATCACGATGCCGCCGACCTCCGCGAGGTACGTGCGGATCACCGTGACCGGCAACACCGGCTGGCCCGCCGCCCAGATCGGCGAGCTGGAGGTCTATCCCGGATAGCGGGACAGGACGGCGGCGCGGGCCGGTGGGGCGGTCACCCCCGCGTCACACGTCCACAACGCCCCGTCGGCCGGCGCCGGGTCGGTGAGGCCGTAGCGCGCGGAGGTCACCAGCAGCCGTGTCCCGTCCCGGCCGCCGATCGCCACGGACGACGGCTGCCGGCACGGCAGGCGCACCACTCGGTCGACCTCGCCGTACGGGCTGACGCGCAGGACACGGGACTCGCCCCAGACCGCCGTCCAGAGGAATCCCTCGTCGTCCACGGTCATGCCGTCCGGACTCCCGCTGTCCAGGCGGATGAGCGGTTCCGGAGCGCCGAGCGCTCCGGTGGGCGGGTCCAGGGGGTAGGCGCTGATGACGCCGCGTGCGCTGTCGGCCAGATAGAGCCGCGTGCCGTCAGGGGAGAACGCGGGCCCGTTGGCGACGGTGACCCCGTTCAGGGCGGTGACCACGGTCCCGTCGGGATCGACCCGGTAGAGGCTGCCCGCGCCGGGCGTCCCGTCGTAGGCCATGCTGCCGGCCCAGAACCGGCCGGCGGGATCGACCACCCCGTCGTTCATGCGGCAGCGCACGCTCTTGCCCGCCTCGGGGCGCGCCAGCCAGTGGGCCGTGCCGTCCGGGCGGAGGACGGCGACGCCCTCGCCGACGGCCGCGAGCCAGTGCCCGGGGCGGTCCAGGAGCGGGGCGACCGCGCCCAGCGGTTCACCGCCGGTGCGCAGCAGCGGCGTCAACGCCGCGCCGGGTCCCGGGGAGACCTCGTACAACGCGCCGTCGAGGATGTCCACGACGACCCACCGGTCCCCGAGCCAGCGGGCGCCCTCGCCGAGCTCGAGACCGGCGTCGACCAGCATCTCCGGCGACGTCAACGCAGCGTCTCCCCGTCCGGCAGGGCCAGTGCGGGCAGCTCCGCCCGGGTGGGCAGTCCCTCCCAGTCCCCGGCGCAGGCCACGCTGGCGGCGCCCAGCAGGGTCGCCCGTTCGAGCCGGCCGTACGCGTCGAGCCCGTCGAGCCGCCCGGACAGATATCCGGCGGTGAACGCGTCGCCCGCGCCGACGACGTCCACGACGGGCACCCTGCGAGCCGGGACGTCGAACGAGGTCCGCGCGTCGTGGTAGCTCGCGCCCGCCGCGCCGCGCTTGACCACGACCTCCTGCACACCGGCGTCCAGCAGGGCCGCCACGCGGTCGCGTTCGCCGTCGCCGTCCACCACGAGATCCAGCTCGTCGTCGGACGCGATCAGCACGGTCACGTACGGCAGCAGCGGGCGCAGCGCCCGCGCGGCCGCCTCCCTGGTCCACAGCAGGGAACGGTGGTTGACGTCGAGGCTCACCCAGGCCCCGGACCGGTGCGCCTGCCGGGCGGCGGCGACGACGGCCTCAAGCGGCGCGGGTCCCAGCGCCGGCGTGATGCCCGTGAGGTGCAGGCCCGCCTGACCCGCGTCGACGGCGGGGCGCGCCTCGTCCCACGACAGCGTCGAGGCGGCCGAGTCCCTGCGGTAGTAGTGCACGCGGGCCCGGCCCCCGGCCGCCACGTCCCGGAGCAGCAGGCCGGTCGGGGCGTCCGTACGCCGCACGACGTGATCGGTCAGGACGCCCTCGGCCCGCAGCGTGCGCAGGACCAGCTCGCCGGGCTCGTCGTTCCCGAGGGCGCCCGCCCAGCGGGCGGTGTGCCCGAGGCGGGACAGGGCGATCGCGACGTTGGCCTCCGCGCCGGCGATGGACACGCGCGAGTCGCCGCCGAGGCGCAGCGGTCCGGCGCAGCGGACCGTGACCATCGCCTCGCCGATCGTCAGGACGTCCGCCCTCACGAAGCGCCCACCAGGTCGAGCGCCGTCCTGACCCTGCCGCGCAGGTCGTCCAGGTCGCCGCCGCGCGGGGCGTCGCCGAGCAGCGGCGAGCCGAGGCCGACCGCGACGGCGCCGGCCTGCAGATAGTCGCGCACGCTGTCGAGGCCGACCCCGCCGACCGGCACGAACGGCACGGCGGGGAACGGGTCGCGCAGCGCGCGCAGGTAGGAGGCCCCTCCCGCGGAGGCGGGGAAGAGCTTGACGGCGGCGGCGCCCCGCGCGGTCGCGGAGATGACCTCGGTGGGGGTCATCGCCCCGGCGAGCACGGGCAGTCCGAGGCGCAGCGCCTCGTCCACTCCTTCGCCCAGACCGGGGGTGACGACGAACGTCGCGCCCGCGTCCCGGGCCGCGACGGCGTCCCGCGCGGTCAGCACGGTCCCGGCGCCGAGGTGCACGCCCGCGCCCAGGGAGGAGGCCGCCTTCCGGATGACCGACAGCGCGTCGGCGCCGCTGAGCGAGACCTCCATCAGGGTCACGCCCTCTTCCGCGAGGACGTCGATGCTGCGCAGCGCCGCCGCCGGGTCGTCGCCGCGGACGATGGCCAGGAGCCGCCGGGCGCTGAGGAGGTCGAGCAGATCGTGTGGTTGCACGCCGGTCACCATTCTGCGAAGGAGCGGTCGGGGTAACGCCAGATCGGAGAGCGCCACGTGTGGCCCCGCTTGTCGGCCTCACGCACTCTGGCCTCGTCGACCACGATGCCCAGACCCGGCCCGGTCGGCCGGGAGAGCCGGCCGTCGCTGAAGGCGAAGACGGACGGATCGACCAGGTAGTCCAGCAGCTCGTTGCCGTCGTTGTAGTGGATGCCGATGCTCTGTTCCTGGATGAGGAAGTTGGGGGTCGCGAACGCCACCTGGAGGCTGGAGGCCAGGGAGATCGGTCCCAGCGGGCAGTGCGGAGCGAGCAGGGCGCCGAACACCTCGGCCTGGGCGGCGATGCGGCGGACCTCCGAGATGCCGCCGGCGTGGGACAGGTCCGGCTGCGCCACGGCGACGCCCGCCTGGAACGCCGGCAGGAAGTCCCAGCGGGAGTAGAGCCGCTCGCCCAGGGCGATGGGGACGTTGGACGCCTCCACGAGGCTGCGCACCTGGGACATGGACTCCGGCACGACCGGTTCCTCGACGAACAGGGGCGTGAGCGGTTCGAGCAGCGGCAGCAGCCGCCGGGCGTTCGGGTAGGACACCCGGCCGTGGAAGTCGACCGCGACGTCGCGGCCCGGGCCGAGCACCTCGCGTGCCGCCGCGACGCGGCCGATGACCTCGTCGATCTCGCCCGGGCCCGCGATGGGGGACATGCGCCCGCTGGCGTTCATCTTCACCGCGGTGAAGCCCGCCTCCACCTGGCGCCGGGCCTCCTCCTTGATCTCGCCGGGTTCGTCGCCGCCGATCCAGGCGTACGCGCGGACGTGGTCGCGTACGGGACCGCCGAGCAGTTCGTGGACGGGGACGCCGCGCGCCTTGCCGGCGATGTCCCACAGGGCCTGGTCGAGGCCGGCGACGGCGCTGGCGAGCACGGGCCCGCCCCGGTAGAAGCCGCCCTTGGTCATGACCTGCCAGTGGTCCTCGATGCGCAGCGGGTCGGCGCCGACGAGCAGTTCGGCGATCTCGCCGACCGCCGCCCTGACCGAGTCGGCCCGTCCCTCGACGACCGGCTCGCCCCAGCCGACGTGTCCCTCGTCGGTCTCCACCCGGCAGAACAACCACCTGGGCGGCACCAGGAACGTTTCGATGCGCGTGATTTTCACCGGTCTCCCTGGAGGCGGGCCGCGCGGTCGACGTCGGCCATGGACTTGTCGAGCAGCGCGAGCGCGCAGGTTCTGGCGGCTTCGCCGTCCCCCGCCCTGATGGCGTCGAGCAGGGCCCGGTGGCTCGGCACCGGGTCGTCGGCGGTGACGACGTCGTGGACGATGCGGTCCCGTTCCGCGAGCACGGACTCGATGACGACCTCCATGCGGACCAGGAGCTCGTTGCCGGTCGCGGCCAGGACGGCGCGGTGGAAACGCAGGTCGGCGGAGGCCGCCTCGGCCGGGGTGCGGGCCGCGGTCATGTCCTCCAGGGCCGCCTCGAGTTCGGCGAGGTCGGCCTCGGTGCGCCGGTCGGCGGCCAGCGCGGCGGCGGCCGGTTCGAACATCTGCCGCACCTCGGCGAGCTGCCCGAGCATCTCGCCGCCCCGGTTCTCGAACTCCCAGCTGATCACGTCGGGATCGAGCAGGTTCCACTCGCCGCGGGGGCGCACCACCGTGCCCCGCTTCTGCCGCGAGTCGACCAGGCCCTTGCCGGCCAGCACCTTCAGCGCTTCGCGCACCACGGTGCGGGACACCTGCAGCTCGGCCTCCAGCTCGACCAGGTCGATGCGCCCGTTCTCGGCGAACTGCCCGGTGACGAGGCGGCGGCCGATGATCTCGACGACCTGGCCGTGGATGCCACGCCCTTTGTAGGTGCTCATGCTCTCCGGTCATCCCTCTCAGGAGGAGTTCTTCGTCGCGCTCCAGCCGCCGTCGACGACGAGGGTGGTGGCGGTGATGTAGGACGCCTCGTCCGACAGCAGGAAGGCGATCGCCGCGGCGACCTCGGCGGGCTCGCCGAACCGCTTGGCGATCGTGGCGTCCACGCTCAGACGCCGGTCCTCCTCCGCCACACGGTCCCACGCGGGGGACATGATCGGCCCGGGCAGCACGGTGTTGACGCGTACGTCGGGGCCGTAGTCCACGGCGAGCTGGCGGCCGAGACCCACCAGCGCCGCCTTCGTCGCGGCGTACGCCGGGTGGCCGGGCAGGCCGACGAGGGCGTGCACCGACGAGACGAGGACGACCGCCCCCGACGTGGCCTTCAGATCCTCGTGTAGCGTGCGAAAGGCCAGGTAGGAGGCGGTGAGGTTCACTTCCAGCTGCCGGTGCCACGATGCCGCGCCCAGGTCGTGCACGGGTCTCACGTCCACGACGTAGGCGTTGCTGACGAGGTGCCGCACCGGGCCGTACTCCCGGTGGGCGAAGCGGCGGAGTTCCCCCCACGCGCTCTCGTCGCTGACGTCCATGCGCACGAATCTTGCCGTGCCGCCCGCCTCGACGACAGCCGAGGCGACGTCCTCCCCGGCCGGGGAGATGTCGCACAGCAGGACGGGCATGCCCGTCGCGCCGAGACGTCTGGCGGTAGCCGCGCCGATGCCGGAGGCGGCGCCGGTCACGACCGCGCAGCATCCGGCCTCCGTGGAAGGTCCGGGGAGGTTCACGCCGTCACTCTACGATAAGTGTTTTTTTATGACAATTAATTGACAGGCGCGTTACGTCCGCCGCATCATCTGGACGTGGCGCAGCGCGCCCTACCCGGTGGCGTCGCCAACCGAAGACAGACTCATGGGAGGCCATTCGTGGCATCAGTTCGACTCACGGCGATGCGCTGCATCGCCTTGCTGGCCGTCGGCGCCGTGCTCGCCGCCTGCGGTCAGTCCGCCGGGTCCGGCGGCGCCTCGGGCACGAAGGAACAGCTGCGCGTCGGCGTGATCTACCTGGACTCGCAGGGCTTCTACGCCGGCGTGAAGAAGGGCATCGAGACCGCCGCCGCCCAGGACTCGCAGCTCAAGCTGCTGGGCAACAACGCGCAGGGCGACGCGGCCAAGGAGTCCTCGTACATGTCGACCCTGGTCGCCTCCAGCGTGGACGCGATCATCACCTCGGCCGTCTCCGCCACGGCGTCCACCCCGGCGATCGCGGCGGCGAGCAAGGCCGGCATCCCGGTCGTCTGCTACAACACCTGCATCAACGACGCGGACGCCAAGAAGTACGTGTGGGGCTACGTCCTGTCCGACCCGTACGTCTTCGGCAAGAAGCTGGGCGAGCAGGCCGGCACGTACTTCACCTCCCAGAAGATCGACAAGCCGAAGATCGCGATCCTCAACTGCGACTTCGTGGAGGTCTGCAAGGAGCGCAAGCGCGGCTTCAAGGACGGCCTGGCCGAGTCGGTGCCGGGCGCCCAGTACGTCGCCGACCAGGAGGGCGCGGTCGTCGACAAGGCCACCCCGGTCGCCGAGAACATCATCACCGCCAACCCCGAACTCGACGCGTTCTACGCCGTGGCGGGCGGCGGCACCCTGGCCGGCGTCAAGGCCGTCACGACGCGCTCCCGCGTCGGCAAGACCGTCGTCTTCGGCAGCGACATGACCGTCGACATCGCCAAGGCCCTGGTCGACGGCAGCATCCTCAAGGCGGAGATCGACGTCCCCGCCCAGACCGTGGGCAAGCTCGCGTACGAGGCCGCCCGCAAGGCGTCGAGCGGCGCCAAGAACGACTCGTTCGTCATCCCGGTGGACCCGATCCTCTACACCGCCGACGACAAGGCCACGAACGAGAAGTGGCTGACCGAGCACGCCGACGGGATCCCGTAAACCGTCCCCCCGTATTGAAGGGCGAAGTCCCCGTCCCCACCGAAGGCTCCCAGGAAGGCTCCCATGTCGAACACCGACGTCGTCGCGGAGGTGCGCGCAGGCACCAAGCGCTACCCCGGCGTCACCGCTCTCAGCGACGTCGACTTCGCGGTGCGGCGCGGCGAGGTCCGCGCGCTGCTGGGCAAGAACGGCGCCGGCAAGTCCACCCTGATCAAGGTCCTGTCCGGCGCCGAGCACCTCGACTCGGGTGAGGCGCTCGTACGCGGGAAGTCGCTGGCGGGCCTCGGGACGCGGGACGTCGCCGCCCTGGGGGTCGCGACCGTCTACCAGGAGCTGAGCCTGGTGCCGGAGATGACGGTCGCGGAGAACCTGTTCCTGGGGGCCTGGCCGCGCTCCCGCGGCGCGCTCGACCTGCGCAGGATGCGCGCCGACGCGAAGGAGGCGATGGCGCGCATCGGCGTGGACATCGACGTCGACAGCCCGGTCGGCTCGCTGGGCTCCGCCGGGCAGCAGCTCGTGGAGATCGCCCGCGCAGTCAGCCAGCGGCCCACCCTGCTCATCCTCGACGAGCCGACCAGCTCGCTGGCCGCGGCCGAGGTGCGGCAGGTGATCGACGTCGTAAGGACCGTCGCGGAGCAGGGCGTGGCGGTCATCTACGTCAGCCACCGGATGGACGAGATCCGGCAGGTGGCCGACACCGCCACGGTCGTCCGCGACGGCAGGATCGTGGAGACGCTGCCCGTGCGCACGGCCTCCACCCACGAGATCGTCGCGATGATGCTCGGCACGGCGCCCGAGGCCGTCGCGTCCCGGGACCGCCGCCCGAGCGCGGAGCCGCCGGTGCTGTCGGCGCGCGGCCTGGTCAGCGAGCGGCTGAACGGCCTGGACATCGACGTGCGTCCCGGCGAGATCCTGGGCATCGCCGGGGTGCTCGGCTCGGGGCGCACCGAGACGCTGCGCGCCCTGGTGGGGCTCGACCGGCCGGCCTCCGGCGAGATCCGGCTGCGCGGCGAGGCCGTAAGACCCGGCGCGTTCGCCGCGATGCTCCGCAGGGGGCTCGGCATGACGCCGGAGAACCGGCGGCGCGAGGGGATCGTGCCGCTGATGGGCGTCGACGAGAACATCGTCATCAGCGACCTGCGCAGGGTGAGCAGATCCGGCGTGCTGGACCGCCGGGCGATACGGCAGGCCGCCCGGGCGCTCATCGACCGTCTGGCGATCAAGACGGCCCGTCCGGGGACGCCGATCGGCACGCTCAGCGGTGGCAACCAGCAGAAGGCCGTGCTCGCCCGGTGGCTGCACGCGGGAAGCGACGTGCTGCTGCTCGACGAGCCCACCCGCGGCGTGGACGTGGAGGCCAAACGCCAGATCTACGAGCAGATGCGCCGGCTGGCCGACGACGGGCGCGCGGTGGTCTTCGTGTCCAGCGAGGTGGAGGAGCTGGCCGACGTCTGCGATCGGATCGTCGTCCTGCGCGGCGGCCGTGCCGTGGCGGAGCTGAGCGGTGACGAGATCGAGCTCAACCGGGTCATGGCCCTAGCGATTGCCGAGGAGTGAGGGAGAACATGAGCACGACCACGCCCACGGGCCCGCCCGTGGCCAAGGCGGCCGCCCGGGGCGGGCTGGGACGCAACACGCAACGGCTGAACGAGATCGGGCTCATCGGGGCCATCGTGGTGCTGTTCGTGGTGCTCGCCGCCACGGCGCCCGGGTTCCTGACCGTGACGAACCAGCTGGCCATCCTGCGCGACGCGGCGACGATCGGCGTCGTGGCGTGGGCGATGACCCTCGTCATCGTGGCCGGTGAGATCGACATCAGCATCGGCCCCGCCGTGGCGTTCTCCTCGGTCCTGCTGGCCAAGGCCACCGGGGAGTGGCACATCCCGTTCGCCCTCGCCGTGCTGGTCTGCCTCGCGGTGGGCCTGCTGCTCGGGGCCGGGGCCGGCTTCCTGCGCGCCCGCTGGGGCATCCCGTCGTTCGTGGCCACGCTGGGCCTGTGGAGCGCCCTGCGCGGGCTGGCGCAGTACATGACGGACGGCCTGCCGGTCCCGCTGGAGGCCAACGGGTTCCTCGACGTCCTGTCCGGGAGCATCATCGGCATCCCGACCCCGGCCATCATCATGGCGGTCCTGTTCGTCGTGTTCCTCTTCGTGGCCAACCGCACGGCCTACGGCCGTTCGGTCTTCGCCGTCGGCGGCAACGCCGAGGCCGCCCGCCTCGCGGGAATCAACGTCTCCCGGATCCGGGTGATCCTGTTCGCGACGACCGGCCTGCTCGCCGCGGTCAGCGGCCTGCTGCTGGCCGCGCGCCTCGGGTCCGGCAACGGCGGCGCGTCGGTCGGCCTCGAGTTCGACGTGATCGCCGCGGTCGTGATCGGCGGCACCTCCCTCGCCGGCGGCAAGGGATCCCTGCTCGGCACCCTGCTGGGCGTCGCCTTCATCACCATCATCGGCAACGGCCTCGTGCTGCTCGGGGTCAACGCCTTCTTCCAGGACGTGGTTCGCGGCGTCATCATCGTCGGCGCCGTGCTGATCAACGTGATGCTCTCCCAGCGGAACGGAGCCCGTAGCTCATGACCACCATGAAAGGCGTCTTCCTGCCCGGCGACTTCAGCGCCGTGCTCCGCGACGTCGAGGTGCCCACGCCCGGTCAGGGCCAGTTGCTCGTACGGGTGGGCGCGTCCGGCATCTGCGGCAGCGATCTGTCCTACATCTACCGGGGGCACAAGACCCACGTAGGCCAGGAGGGCGCGGCGTACAAGGGGGTCGTCGCCGGGCACGAGCCCAGTGGCCAGGTCGTGGAGACCGGTCCGGGCTGCCGGCGTTTCGGGGTGGGCGACCGCGTGATCGTCTACCACATCTCCGGCTGCGGGCGGTGCTCCAACTGCCGCCGCGGTCACATGATCAGCTGCTCCGACTCCGAGCGCAGGTCGGCGTACGGCTGGCAGCGCGACGGCGGGCACGCCGAGTACATCCTGGTCGAGGAGAGCACGGCCGTGCCGCTCCCGGACGAGCTGTCCTACGTGGACGGCGCCCTGATCGCGTGCGGGTTCGGCACGGCGTACGAGGGCCTGCTGCGCACCGGGGTCGGCGGGCGCGACGACCTGCTCGTGGTCGGCCTCGGGCCGGTCGGGCTGGCCGCCGCCATGATCGCGCGCGGTCTCGGCGCGAGCCAGGTGCTCGGCGTGGAGCGCTCGCCCGAGCGTGCCGCGCACGCCCGCTCCCTCGGCCTGTTCGACGAGGTCCTGATCGCCGACGACGGCGTCACCGAGGCCGTGGACGAGGCGACCGGGGGACGCGGCTGTTCGGTGACGATGGACTGCTCGGGCTCGGCCCCGGGCCGGAGCGTGGCCATCCGGGGCGCGGCCGAGTGGGGCCGGGTCTCCCTGGTGGGCGAGGGCGGCCGGCTGGAGACCGAGGTCTCCGACCTGCTGCTGCACCGCCAGCTCACCCTGTACGCCTCCTGGGTCACCTCGCTGCAGGCGATGGAGGAGCTGGCCTTCCGCCTGGTGCGGTGGGGCGCCAGCCCGGAGCGGCTGGTGACCGACGTGCTGCCGCTGGAGAAGGCCGACGAGGCGTACCGCCTGGCCGACTCGGGGCGGACCGGCAAGGTCTGCCTGGTCCCCACGCAGAGCGATGAATAGCCAGGAGCCGCTGGTCCGGCTCGCCGCGCCCTGGGGGGAGGCGGTCGTCATGCCGGGACGCGGCGGGCGGATCATCTCGCTGCGCGCCGCGGGCCGGGAGTGGCTGTGGCGCAACCCCGACCTGCTCGGCGCGTCGTTGGCGCCCACCCCCGCCGCGCGGCGGCTGCCCGCCCTCACCGGGTTCGCGAGCTGGGCGAACTGGGGCGGAGACAAGACCTGGCCCGCCCCGCAGGGATGGTCGTCGGCGCAGGAGTGGGCGGGACCGCCCGACCCGGTGCTCGACGCCGGCGCCTACACCGTGCTGGAGCGCGACGACCTGCGCGTACGGATGCGCAGCAGCGACGATCCGCGCACCGGCCTGGCCGTCACCCGCACGGTCACGATGCCGGCCGGCGAGACCGTCCTCGTGGTCGACAGCGAGCTGGAGAACGTCACCGACCACCCGGTGCGGTGGGCGGCCTGGACGGTGACCCAGTTCGAGACCGAGTCGTTCCGCGGCCATGACGATCCCCGGTGCGGAGTGTGGATCGGGCTGACCGAGCGGCACCGGGCGCCGGTGACCTTGTTCGCCCCCGATGGCGCGCCGGTCCTGGAGCGGGTCTCCCCCTCGGCGGGCCGGGTGCCGGTGCGCGACGTGGTCGGCAAGATCGGCGTCGGCGGCACGGCCGGGTGGCTCGCCGTGGTGGCCCCCGGCGGGGCGACGCTGACGCAGCGGTTCGACGTGCGGTCGGGCGCCCCCTATCCCGACGAAGGCTCCGAGGTCGCGATCTGGATGCAGTACCCCAAGGAGGAGGAGCTGGAGGGGCTGGAGGGCCTGCGCCCCACCGCCCGGCTGGTCGAGGCCGAGACCATGTCGCCCCTGACCCGGCTCGCGCCCGGCGAGGTGCTGCGCCACCGCGTGACCTGGTCCGTGACGGACGTGCCGCCGCCCGTCGCCGGGGAGTGATCCGAACCGGATAGCGTCGGGGCCATGCGGCTTCATGTGGGATGCGCGATGTGGACGCACGCGCCGTGGCAGGGGCGTCTCCTGCCGCACCCGCTTCCTCCCGGGGAGCGGCTGCGGGCCTACGCGACCTGGTGCAACGCGGTCGAGGGCAACACGACGTTCTACGCGACGCCCTCGCGGAGCACGGTCGAGTCCTGGGCGCGGCAGACAGAGCCCGGCTTCCGCTTCGTGGTCAAGCTGCCCAAGCCGATCACCCACGAGCGCCGGCTGATCGGGGCCGACGACGACCTGCGGGCCTTCCTCGACGCGATCGAGCCGCTGGGCCCGCGCGCCCACGCGCTGTGGATCCAGCTTCCGGGCTCGTTCGGCCCGGCGGACGTCGGCACGCTCGCGGCCTTCCTCGGCCGCCTCCCCCGCGACCACCGGTACGCCGTCGAGGTCCGTCACCGCGCGTTCTTCGACGACCCCCGGGCCGCGCGGCTCCTGGAGCGGGTGCTGACCGGGGCCGGCGCCGAGTGGGTGCCGTTCGACACGACCGTGCTGTTCCGCAGCCTGCCGACCAGCGACGCCGAGCGGGACGCCTGGTCGAAGAAGCCGCGCGTGCCGCTGCGGACCGCCGCCCTCACCGACCGCCCGATCGTCCGCTACATCGGCCGCGACGACCCGGAGCGTACGGCCGAGGGCTGGCGGCACTGGGTGGACGCGGTCGCCGGGTGGCTGCGCGAGGGCCGCTCGCCGACGGTGTTCGTCCACACCCCCGACAACGCCGACGCGCTGACGCTCGCCCGCCGGTTCCACGACGACGTACGCGCCGAGGTGCCAGGGGTCGAACCCCTGCCCGAGCCCGTGCCGAACGTGCCGGACGAGCCGCTGACCCTGTTCTGAGTCACCGCTTCACGGCACGGAGCACGACGAACTTCGGGTCGCTCGCCACGACCGCGCAGTTGCCGAAGAGCCGGCGCAGCTTCACGTGGTAGCCGAGGTGGCGGTTGCCCACCACCCACAGCTCGCCGCCCCGCCGCAGCGCGGCACGCGAACCGTTGAACATGCGCCAGGCGGTCGCGTCGGTCCTGCCCCGATGAGTGTGGAACGGCGGGTTGTTCAGCACCAGGTCGGCCGTGCCCGGCGGGAAGTCCGCGAGGCCGTCCGCCGCCACGAAGCGGGCGACGGCGCCCGCTCCGGCGTTCGCCAGGAAGGTTGCCTCCGCCGAGGCCAGCGCCTGGTAGGACTCGTCGATGAACGTCACCTCCGCCTCGCCGTTGGCCAGCGCCGCGGCGAGCCCGACCACCCCGTTGCCGCAGCCGAGGTCGACCACGCGCTCGGGCCCCGTACGCGCGGGCAGGCTGCCCAGCAGGAGGCGGGTGCCGGCGTCGAGACGCTCGGCGGAGAAGACGCCGGCGTGGTTGACGACGGTCAGGCCGGAGACCACCCCGATGCCGGCGGGCAACGCGTAGCTCCGCGGCCACGGATTCGCCCCTCGCGGCAGCCCAGGGTCGGGCGAGCAGAAGATCAGCCGCGCCTTCTTGACCGCCAGCGAGGTCCGGGTCGGCCCGAGGACGCGTTCGAACAGCTTCAGCGTCGAGGTGTGGATCTCCGTGACCATCCCCGCGCCGACCACCACCGTGCCCTCGTGCACGTGAGGGGCGAGGCGGTGCAACTGGTCCTCCAGGAGGGCGAGGCTCTTGGGCACCCGCACCAGCAGCACGTCGATCCGGTCCGGCGGCGCGTCCCTGGTCGTGCGCAGCCGTACGGCGTCCGCGTCGAGGCCGTTGCGCTCGAGGCCGGCGCGGGTGGCCTGCTGTCCGAGGAAGGAGTCGCTGATCTGGACCGGGCGGTGCGCGGCGAGCGCGGTGACGAGGGCGCCCCACCGGTCGCCCAGCACGACCAGGCTCCCCGACAGGTCCACCGGCCCGCCCTCTCGCTCGTCGAGGTGCCGCAGCAGGTACTCGTCGGCCGCGTCCCACGCGCGGAGCTGGTCGCGGGGATCCTCAGGAAAGCGGGCGAGGTCGAACTCTCCTCGCGCCGTCGTCATACGGTCCATCGCACCTCAGGCTAGGGCCTGTACAGAGCTCAGATCTTCAAGTGGGCCGGAGGCCGCGAATTCGGCAGGCTATTTACAATACAGCACAGCACTGTATTGTAATGTCCATGGTGGGGGCGGAACGAGAGCGGCCGCCGGGGCGTCCGCGAAGCGCGGACATCGACGCGGCCATCCTCGCGGCAGCCGTGGATCTGCTGATTGAGCTCGGGATCGACGCCGTCACGATCGAGCAGGTCGCCCGCCGCGCCGGCGTGACCCGGGCGACGGTGTACCGGCGGTTCCCTGACAAGATCCGGCTGCTCGTCGCCGCGATCGGCGCGGGCCAGGACGCGTCACCTCCGCCGCCGGAGCCGGTCGACATCGAGCAGATGCTCGCCGCATGGGCCCACCACCTGGCCCGGCCCCGGCTGCGACAGCTCACCCGCCGGCTGATGACATCGCTTCACGACTACCCGGCCCTGCGCGAGGCGTACTGGAACGCGAGCATCCGGCGGCGCGAGGAGGCGATCCGCGCCAGCCTGGAGCAAGCGCGTGATCGCGGGAGGTTCCCACCCTCCGCCGACCTCGGTGTCATCCAGACGATTCTCACCGGCGCGGTCGGCACGCACCTCACCACCCAGCCCGACACCAGCAGCGAGGACGAGATCCGGGACTTCCTGCTGGCCGTGCTCAACCAGACCGGTTATCGCAGGGGCGGGTAGCCGGCGTGATCACCGGGAGGACCGGATGGGAAAGATCCCCGTCAACTTCACGGGAGTGCGCGTCACCGCGCTTCTGGAGCTCTACCTGCGCTGGCTCGACAGCCGGGATCGGAACCCGATCCTCGGTGACGAGTGGGCGCAGCAGGCGATCGACCGGCTGGGCTTCGACTTCGACCAGTTCAAGCCGCTCGGCCTCGGACGCTTCGCGGTCGGGGTGCGCTCGAGGATGATGGACGACTGGGTCAGGGGATTTCTCGGCCGGACGCCCGGCGCGGTCGTCCTCGACATCGGCTGCGGGTTCGACAGCCGTGTCCGGCGCATCGACCCGGGAGACGGCCACCATTGGTATGACGTGGATTTACCGGACGTCGTCGAGATCGCCGGCCGGCTGTACTCTCCGCGCCCGGGTCACACCGCCGTCGGCGCATCCGTCACCGAGCCCGGCTGGCTCGATTCGGTCCCGCGAGACAGACCCGCGATCGTGGTCGCCGACGGTCTGCTGAACTTTCTCCCCGAACACGACGTACGGCGGATCTTCACCCAGATCGTCGAGCACTTCCCGGCCGGTGAGATCACCTTCAACATCACCTCCCCTGTGGTGAGGAAGCAGCGTGAGAAACGGCCGGTGCCGCTTTTCACGAAGTTCGGGATCGTCGAACAATGGTTTCTCGACGACCCGCGCGACGTCGAAGGATTCCATCCTCGGCTTCGCCTCGCGGAGGCCGGCAGCCTCGGTGACGCCTCCCTCCTCAGGCGCTCCCCGCTGCACTATCGGCTGCTGGTGGCCCTGATCGGCCTGGTCCCCGCGTGGAGGAACGCAGGCTGGATCCTGCGTTACCGCTTCTGACGCGCATCGAAGAGCAAAACGCCCCTGAAGCCGGAGGCCGACTCGACCTCGAACTCACTGCGCACGCACCCCGCTGACCGCAGGCTCGACAAGGCCCCGGAGAGCTGACTCGCCGGCTCTGCTTACGAGGTGCCGACTTGTGGATTCGCGGCCTCCGGCCCGCCTGAAGATCCCAACTCCGTACAGGTCCTGGTGCCCAGGCCCAGGGACGGTGTTCAGTGGCGGCGGCGGGCCGTCCACAGCCACATCACCGCCAGGACGGTGATCGCGACGCAGCCTCCGACGGCCATGCCGGCCAAGAAGCCCGGCCCTTTGCCGCCTGACGGCCCCCACAGGATCCCGGGCATGACCAGGGCGAGCAGGGCCACGGCCAGCACAAGGTAGAACCGCCGGCTGAAGAAGACGTTGCGGCCGGGGGCCGCGGGCGGGGAGTCGAGCTGCGCGGCCGGTCCCACGCTGGCGGCCATGGGCCGCTTGAAGTACCGCCAGTACATCCAGGTGCCGCAGGGCTCCCAGCCCTCGGGCGCCAGCCGCGCGGCCAGCGCGGAACCGCCGATCGACGGTTCCCTGCGGTACTCCCACCGTTGCGGCCGTTCCGGATCGCGGTGGCTGACGAACCTGCCGAGGTGGTCGACCCGGTCGATCTCCCAGCCCTGGTCGCCGAGCCGGGCCAGCATCTGGCGGTCGGTGAAGATGTCGGCGGTCCACCGCCACTCGCCGGCGTCCGTCGCGTCGGCCTCGGGCGCCCGCGCCGCCAGCAACTGCCCGGCGAAGTCGCCGACCGGCCCGAACTCCTCCTCCGGGTCGGCGCCGGTCTCGGCGACGTACGCGGCGAGGTCGGCGACGGTGGCCTCGATCTGCGCCGCGGGCACGTCACCCGCGCGCAACAGGGCCTCCAGTTGGTCGAGGTAGGTGCTCACTTCAACCCTCCCGAGGTCAGCACCGTGCGTACGGACTCGTCGAACGCCAGCCACAGGCGGCCCTGCTCGGCCAGCGTCTGCCGGCCCTGCTCGGTCAGCCGGTAGTAGCGCCGGCCCGGCCCGCGCTCGGTCACCCGGAACTCGGCGGACACCAGGCCCGCCTCCTCCAGCCGGTTGAGCACGGGATAGAGCGTGCCGCCGCGGATCTGCCCGAGCCCGGAGCCGGCGAGCAACTTGGCGATCTCGTAGCCGTAGTTCTCGCCCTCGGTCAGGCTGGCCAGCACCAGCAGGTCGAGGACGCCCTTGAGCCAGCTCGCGCGGCGGTCGGTCGCCATGTGCCTCATCCTCGCACGGTAGGAGTGCTACCTAGACCGCTTCGCCGGCCGTGTTCCGGGCGGGCGCCGGCATGCACACGAGGCCCCGGACGTCGATCAGGATGTGCACCAGGATCGGCAGCAGCAGGCTGCCGGTGGACACGTACACGATGCTGAGCCAGAAGCCGAGGAGGGCCACCACGACCATGCCCTTCCAGCCCTGGTAGAAGTGGCCCGCGACGAAGACCACCAGGGCCAGGGCGGCGGCCAGAGTGGTGTTCAGGCCGAGCACGCCGACGCCGAACGCGATGAGCAGGCCGCGGTAGACGATCTCCTCGCAGACGCCCGCGGTCACCGCCATGGCGAGGCCGTGCCACCGCTCGGCGGAGGTGCGCGGCATCAGTTCCGCCACGGCCGACTGGCCGGGTACGGCACGGCCCGAGCGGGCGAGGCGGCGGAGCAGCAGAGTGCCGATCACGATGGCGCTCATCATGCCGGCGACCGCTGGGGCGACCTGGTCCAGGTTGCCCGGCATCGCGAATCCCAGATCCGCCGGGTCGAGCCCCGGCGACAGCACCAGGATCAACGCCGCCACGGCCAGCCAGACCCACTCCTCGGCGATCCACAGCCGGTACGCGTGCACCAGCGCCCGGGGGTCGTGGGCGCGGCGTCGTGCCAGCCGGTCGTACTGACGCTTGCCCAGCCAGGGAGCGGCGAAGGCCAGATAGGCCGTCAGCGCGACCGTCAGGAGCAGGCCCGGGGTCGAGAAGCTCGCAGAGATGCTCATGGATTGCCGCCCTTCTTACCTGTCTTGGCGATTTAGACGATAAAGCGAGCTAGTTAGGATTGCAACCTAGATAGCGAGCGCCGTCTTCCGCGGAACCGCTTCGGAGACGATCAACGGCTGTGCTAGCGTTCGCGGCATGATGCGCGCCCACCTGACGACGACGCCGGAGACCGTCCCGGCGCGCTGACACGTACTTTCATCGAAGCCCCGGGGCGAGTGCCCCGGGGCTTCGTCGTCCGGTCACTCGCCTCGCCGCAGACGAACGCGAGGAGACCGCGATGCACGACCACCGCAAGCTGGGCCGCGAGCTCGGCCTGTTCGACACCGACCCGCTGATCGGCTCTGGACTGCCCTACTGGCTGCCCGACGGCGCCGTCATCCGGCACACCCTGGAGGAGTACATCCGCGACGCCGAACGGCGGGCGGGCTACCGGCACGTGTACTCCCCCGTGCTGGGCAAACGGGAGCTGTACGAGATCTCGGGGCACTGGTCCCACTACAGCGACGACATGTTCCCGCCCATGGACCTCGGGGGAGAGCAGGTCGTGCTGCGGCCGAGCCTGTGCCCCCACCACGCGTTGATCTACCGCTCCCGCTCGCACAGCTACCGCGAGCTGCCGCTGCGCGTCGCCGAGCTGGGCGGCATGTACCGCTCCGAGCTGTCGGGCGTGCTCGGCGGGCTCACCCGCGTGCGGGCGATCCAGCTCAACGACGCGCACATCTTCTGCACCCTCGACCAGGTCGCCGCCGAGGCGGCCGGGGCGCTGGAGATGATCCGGCGCGCGTACGCCGCGCTCGGCATCCGCCCGGTCCGCTACCGGCTGTCCCTGCCCGGGGCCGGGGGGAAGTACGTGGCCGCCCCCGAGATGTGGCGGCGGGCGACCGCGATGCTGACCGACGTCCTCGACCGCTCCGGACTGGCGTACGAGGCCGTGGAGGGCGAGGCGGCGTTCTACGGCCCGAAGATCGACGTGCAGATCGCCGACGGCGCGGGGCGCGAGGCCACCCTGTCCACCGTGCAGGTCGACTTCCACCAGCCGGAGCAGTTCGACCTGCACTACATCGGCCCGGACGGCGGCAGGCACCGGCCCGTCATGGTCCACCGCAGCATCATCGGCAGCGTGGAGCGGGCCGTGGCGCACCTCATCGAGGTGTACGGCGGCGCCTTCCCCGCCTGGCTCGCCCCCACCCAGCTGGTGGTCCTGCCGGTGACCGAGGCCGAGCTGCCTCGGGCCGAGGCGCTCGTACGGCGCTGCAGCGAGCTGGGCCTGCGGGCGGAGGTCTCCGGGCCCGAGCACGGCAGCCTGGGCGCCCGCGTCCGGACCGCCCGGCTGGTGCCCTACCAGGCGGTGATCGGCGCGAAGGAGGCGGCGGGCGACGAGGTCGCGCTGCGCCTGCGCGACGGCCGCACTCTGGAGGCGATGCCCGCCGCCGAAGTGCTGGCCCGCGTCGGCGGTCTCGTCGACGCCCGCGCCGCCGCCCTGTGGGAGCCCGCGTCGTGACTCAGTTCGCGGCGAGCCGTGCGAACAGGCGGGCGGCGTCCGGCTGCTTCCACTCGATCCGGTTCGGGTCCTTCGTGTAGGGCCGCCACGGCACGGTCACGTACGAGACCCGGGTGCCGGCCCGCTGCACGTCCCGTGCCAGACCGAGCATGGTGTCGAGGTCGAGCCCCGCGTCCGTGGTAGCGGACGTCGCGGCCACGCGGACGAAGGCGGCCAGGGCGGCGGGATCGTCGAGACGCGACACCTTCTTCAGCATCGCCTGCATCAGGGCCGTGTTCCGCTTGACGCGGGCGATGTCGGAACCGTCGCCGAGCGCGAACCGCAGGCGCGCGTACGCCACCGCGGTCCTGCCGTCCACCACCGAGCGGCCGGCCGGCAGCTTCAGCTTCGACTTGGGGTCGTCCACGGCGCGGGGGAGGGTGACCACGACGCCGCCGAGCGCGTCGACCAGCTTCTCCAATCCGTCGTAGCGGATGGCGACGGCATGGTCGACGCGCACGCCCGTGGTGGTCTCCACCGTCCTCCACGCGCAGGTCAGGCCGCCGATCGCGTACGCCTGGTTGATCAAGTCCTGATGTGCGGCGACGGTCTTGCCGTCGGCCGACCGACACTGCGGGATCCGGACCATGGAGTCGCGGGGCAGGCTGACGGCCGTCGCCCGCTTCCGGTCGGCGGACAGCCGCAGGAGAACCATGAGATCGCTGCGCTCGCCCAGGTCGCCGACGTTTGCGGACGTCGGGCGCCGGTCGGAGCCGAGGAGCAGCACGGTGAGCGCCCCGCCGTTCTTCTGCGGCCGCTCCCAGGTGGGCGGCGCCACGGTCTGCGCGCCGGTGGTCCCGCGCAGCAGCACGGTCGGCACCACGACCAGCGCGGCGGTGACCACCGCGACCGCCGCCAGGGCGATCCACCCCGCCCGGCGGCCGCCCGTCCATCTCGTCAGGCGCGGGCGGCGACCGCCCGTCACCTCGTCGAGCAGGCGACGCCGCTGGCGTGCGAGACCTGCCGGGGGCTCATGCTCGAGGCCACGGCCGAGGTCGCGGAGCATCGTCAGGTCGTCCATGGCTACTCCTCGTCCCGCAGCGGATTGGTGTGGCCGAGCGCCTCGCGCACCTTGCGACGGGCCCGGTTCAGGCGTGAGCGCACCGTGCCCACGGGGATGCCGAGGGCCTGCGCCGCCTCGTCGTACGACAGGTCGGCCCAGGCGATGAGCAGCAGAACGTCGCGGTCGCCCTTCGACAGGCGCGCGAGCGCGGCGGCCAGCAGTGGGCGGACGGCCGTCGCGCTCACGCCGTCCTCCACTCGTTCGGCGGGGGAGTCCGCGACGTCGTCCAGCGGGCTGCGCGTGAGTGCCCGGTAGCGGGCGGCCTCGTCGCGGTGGTGCCGGGAGACGAGCTTGCTGACGATGCCGAACAGCCAGGGACGGGCGTCGGGGCGGGTGAGGTCGTAGCGGTCCCGGCGCCGGAAGGCGACCAGGAACGTCTCGCCCACCAGGTCCTCGGCGACCTCCGGACCGAGGCGGCGGGACACATAGCGGTAGAGCATCGCCGCATAGCGGTCGAACAGCGCCGCGAACGCCTCGGGCCGCGCCCTGGACTCGGCGATCAGGTCCGAGTCCAGGCGTGGGGAGGTGAGGGGGATCATCAACGACACCATGGCATCGAGGCCGCCTAACCCTTCGGGGATCTGACAGCCATGTCTCGCCACTTGTCGCGCTTCGGGTTCATGGCATGGACGCGCCAAAGGTGCCGCTGCCGGCGCTGCGCCTACTCGGTAGGTGTCGGCCGGCCCGGGGTGCGGCGTTTCGGCCCCGCCCCGGGCCCTGGTCACACGTACGAGGCCGTCATCGCGTCCGGTGTCGCGTTTCAGGACGCGGCGGGCACGCGTGTGGGCTTCTCGTCGACGACCCGCAGTCCGCGTACGCCGGGGGCCAGCAGCGCGGCCAGCGTGGCCACGATGATGACCGCCCCGCAGGCGACCAGCGCCGGCCGCGGCCCCACCGCGATGGCCACCGGCCCGGCCAGCAGCAGGCCGAGCGGCCCGAACATCAGCGACCCGAGCGCGTCGTAGGAGCTCACCCGTGACAGCGACTCGGCCGGGATCTCGCGCTGCATGGTGGTCTGCCACAGCACGCCGAAGATGTCGAAGCACACCCCCATCACGAACGCCCCGCCCACGACCGTCCACAGCGGTGCGTTCAGGCCGAGCAGCACGTACGGCGCGGCGGTGGGAAACGTGAGGAGCGTGGCGACCAGGATGGGCCGCCGGGGCCGCAGGCGCAGCGTGACGACGACTCCCACGATCATGCCGACGGCCTCGCCCGCGAGGACGGCCGACCATGCGGGCGCCCCGCCCAGCGACTGCTTGGCGACCAGCGGCCCGAGCACGCCGTGGGCGGCCTGCAGCGCCATGACCAGGATCGAGAACTGGGCGACGACCACCCACAGCCACTGCCGGGAGATGAACTCGCGCCAGCCGTCCCGCAGTTCGGCCAGCACCGAGTGCCCGCCGCCGGCCGCGCGCTCGGCGGGCGTGAGGCGCAGCAGCGCGATCAGCACCCCGGCCACGGTGAACATCGCCCCGCTCGCCGTCAGCGCCCATCCGCCCCCCAGCAGGACCACGGCCGCGCCGCTCAGCACGAGGCCGGTGACGCGGGAGATGTTCTGTCCCAGTCCCAGCAGCGCGTTCGCGGTCTGCAGCCGGTCGGCGGGCACCACGTCCGGGATGATTCCGGTGAGGGCGGGGAACAGGACCGCGGCGGCGATGCCGCTCACCGCGCTCGCGGTCACGAGGGCGGGCAGCGGAGTCCAGCCGGTGAGCATCATCGCGGCCAGGCAGAAGTACGCCGCCGCGTTGAGCGACTCCCCCACCATCATGACCCGGTGGCGCGGCAGCCGGTCGGCGATCACTCCGCCGACGAGCATGAACAGCACCATCGGCAGCGCCTCGGCGGTGAGCACGGCGGACAGCGTCGTGGCGGTCGCGCCCGGGAGGCCGAGCACGCCGAAGGCGAGGGCCACCGGCGCGAAGGCGGTGCCGAGTACGGAGATCGTCCGGGCCGCCAGCAGCAGGGCGAACCGCCGATCCCTGAGCAGGCCGAGATCACGGCGGAGGCCAGGCACGAGAACAACTCCGGAGGACGTGGAACAGGGGGAAGGGGGCGACAGTCCATCGTGCCCTCCCCGCCCGTGCCCGTCATCTCATTTACGGCCGCACGGGATTCGACGGGGAGGAGCGGCCGACGCCCGTTCACGCGTCGGCCTGGCGGCGGCATCTGCCGTCCAGCCAGGCGCGGTAGTCCGCGGTGTGGCTGGTCATCACGCTGTTGGGAGCCTGGTCGAACACGGCCCGCCACCGCGGCACGTTGAGCTGCCAAGGGGGCGGCGGCTCGTCCCACTTGACGCCGTCGGTCCACTTCGCCGCCGACCCTCGCAGATGCTCGGGCAGCCGGTTGGCGAGCTCCGCCTCGATCCACTCGTCGCGCGAGTAGACGAGGATCGGCTGCGCGTCCTGCCGTTCGACGATGGGATCGACGATCTCCCGCCACGCGGAGGCGCCATACGCCGGGTCGGCCAGGACGGGCCCGGCGGACTTCTTGATCTCCAGCAGCGCGACCAGCCCCCGGGCGCGGACGTGGTCGAGCCACTCCCGCAGCGTCGGCACCCGCTCACCCGCGTACGGCCCGCGGGCGACGCGGCGGTCCCGCAGGTCGCCGGGCCCGTCGGCCCACCCGATCTCGCTGATCTCCTGCCGGGGGCCGGTCAGCCCGTTCGTCGTCCTGTTGTGCCACATGACGGCCTTCGCGCCCCGCCGTGTGAGCTGGACGTCGGCCTCGACGCCGTCGGCGCCCCACGAGGCCTGGTCGTCGACCGCCCGCAGCACGTTGGGCTGGCGGATCACGTCCTTGGCCTTCGCGCCGGCGCTCTTCGGGTAGCCGCCGTGGCCGATCACCAGCGGACACGGGGGCAGCTCCGCCGCCGGCGCGGGTGCCGGCGCGGCGAGCACCGCGACCACGAGGGCCAGCGCGACTCCCGCCGATGCCCTGGTCATCGATCGTCCTCCCCCTCGATCGCGGCTGACCAGCGCATTGTGCGCGGCCGGCGGGGAGCGTGCGGCCGGCGCCGCGCGGGCGGACCCTTTCTTGACGACACCGGGATTCCTTACGACACCGGGGAGTGGTTCAGGCGAGCTGGGCGGCCTGGAGCCCGGAGTAGACGCCCGGTCTGCGGCTCAGCTCGTCGTGGGTGCCCACCTCGGCGATCCGGCCGTCCCGCATCACGACGATCCGGTCGGCCGTGCGGATGGTGGACAGGCGGTGGGCGACGACGAAGACCGTGCGGCCCGCGACCAGGCGGGCGAGCGCCTGCCGGATCAGCGCCTCCGACGCGGTGTCGAGCGCCGAGGTCGCCTCGTCCAGGATCAGCACCCGCGGGTCGCGGACGAGCGCGCGGGCGATGGCGAGCCGCTGCCGCTGGCCGCCGGACAGCCGCGCGCCGCGCTCGCCCACGATCGTGTCGAGCCCGTGCGGCAGCCGGTCGATGAACTCCAGCGCGTTCGCGTCGCGCAGGGCGGCCCGCAGGACCTCCTCCGGCACGTCCCGCATGCCGTACGTGACGTTGTCGCGGATGCTCCCCTCGAACAGGATCGACTCCTGGGGGACCACGGACAGGAACCGCCGGTAGGTCCGCAGGTCGAGTTCCTCCATGTCCCGGCCGTCCAGCAGGATGCGCCCCGAGGTGGGACGCAGGAAGCCGATGACGAGGTTGAGCACGGTCGACTTGCCCGCCCCCGAGGCCCCGACCAGGGCGATGGTCTCCCCGGGGGACACGGTGAGGCTGAAGTCGTCCACTGCGGGCCGGTCCGCCTCGTAGGCGAGCGACACCGACTGGAACTCGAACTCGCCGCGGACCGCCGTCACCTCGGCCTTGCCGTCGTTGTTCTCCAGGTCGGGCGCCTGGAGCACCTCGCCGATCGAGCGTACGGACTCCAGGCCCTTGCTGATCACGGGCGTCAGGCTCATCAGCGTGGTGACCGAGGTGGTGAGCGTGGTGAAGAAGGTGCTGAGCATGACCACGTCACCGGCCGTGATCGGCAGCACCTGGTAGTAGGAGATCATCGCGGAGCCGGCCAGGAAGCCCGCGGCGAGCACGTTCAGCGTGATCCAGGCCATCGCGCCGAACCGGCCGTTGAGCAGGTCGAGCCGCAGGCCGGTGCGCAGGACGCGGGTGAGCGTGCCGTCCATGCGGTGCAGCGCGTCCTGCTCCAGGCCGTGGGCGCGGGTGATGGGGATCAGGTGCGTCATCTCGGTCACGCGCGCCGACAGCCGCTCGACCTCCTGCCGGAAGCTCTCGTTGTCGGCGCGCAGACGGTTGCGCATCCGCATTACCAGGACCGCGGCGGCCGGGACGACGAGCAGGAAGACCGGCAGCGCGGCCGGCACCCGGAAGGCGATCACCACGAGACCGCCCATGAGCATGGTCACCGCCGACAGGCCGCTGTCGGCCGTCTGCTGCACCATCTGCTCGACGCTCTCGACGTCCCTGACGACCTTGGTCTGCAGCACCCCGGCGCTCACGCGGGAGTGGTAGCCGATCGACAGGTGCTGCATCCTGCGGCACAGCGCCGACCGCAGCCCGGTGCCCACCTGGCGGATCGCGCCGTGCAGGCACCGTACGTACAACAGGTGGCCGGGGAGGTTCAGCAGGAGCAGGACGAGCAGTACGGCCGTGGACGTCAGCAGGTCGGCGACGGGCGCGTGCCGGACGAGCGCGTCGATGACGTTCGCGGTGACGAGCGGGAGCAGCCAGGTCGGGCTGTGCTTGACCGTGAAGGCCACGACGGCGAGGACGAGGCGGGGCCGGTGCTCCCGGAAGAGATAGGCCAGTGTGCGGAGCGGGTGCTCGCCCCGATACCGATGGTCCAGAGCGTTGTGCGGAAGCACCATCCCGACAATCCCCCTACCGGAACCCGAGAAGGGTAAAAGTTCCTAAAAGATCCTAAGAGCCGACAGGGGAGTGTGCCCAGGACGGACGGGAACCTCGCGGGGAGACCAAGGGGCATCAAGGGCCTATTCTGAAGGCCGGAGGGTAATCTCATCGGGAAGGCAAGAGGGATCCTCCCGAAGTCCGCTCTTGTGGATGTCTCGCGGAAGGTGGCCGGCGGATCCGATGAGTGGAGGTGATCGCACTCTGCGGCTTACTCCTGTGAGCGGCCCCTCGCTCGACGCGGGCGCATCGTCTCCCGAAGCCGCTACGGCGGGGCTGGTGCAAGCCATGCTCGATGCGGTCCCGGTTCAGGGCGTCTGGCTGGTGCCCATCCGCGATCAGGCCGGTGCGATCCTCGACTTCGAGGTGTGCGCGGCCAGTCCCGAGGCCAGGGACGTCCACGACAGGACCGGCAAGGAACTCGTCGGCCTGCGCGCGCTCGAGGCGTATCCGGGCGTCGCCGGCTCCCCTCTGTGGGACGCCTACCTCCGCGCCATGGAGAGCGGGGAACCCGAGGACGTCGATCCCTACGTGCACCGGGAGGACGGGAACGGCGTGACTCACCTGTCCACCTACGGTGTCCGCCTCGCCCGGCTGCAGGGCGGCCTTCTCGTCTCCTGGGTTCGCCGGGACAGGGAGGAGCGCCTGTCTGCCCGGCTGCTCCACACCGAGCGCCTGGGTCACCTCGGGTGGGGGCACTGGAGCCTGATCACCGGAGAGGCCGAGTGGTCCGACCAGCTCTACGTCATCCACGGGCGCGACCCGGCCGAGGGGCCGTTCGCGCTGGAGTACTACCGCGAGATCGCCCACCCGGACGACATCCCGATCGTCGAGCACGCGCTCACGACGCTGAGCGGCAGCGGCGGGCCGCACGAGTTCGAGATCCGCATCCGCGCCGGCGAGGAGTACCGGCACATCAGGGCCACGGCCGAGGTCAGCCGGGACGCGAACGGGCGGCCCGTCGAGATCCACGGCGTCGTGCAGGATGTGACCGACTGGCGCAGGACGGCCGTCGAGCTCGCCGAGGTCACCCAGCGGCTGGAGGAGGAGTCGCAGCTCACCGCGCGGCTGCAGAGCATCATCCTGCCGGTGCAGGACGCGGTGCCCGGGCTGCAGATCGGCGTGCGCTACTTCCCGGCCGAGACGGCGCCGCTGGGCGGCGACTGGTATCAGGCCATCCACCTCGACCACGAGGAGGCGCTGCTGGCCGTGGGCGACGTCGCCGGGCACGGTCTGGCCGCCGCCTCCGCGATGGCGAAGCTGCGGCACGCGATCACCGGGCTGGCCTTCGCCGACCACGATCCGGCGCAGATCCTCGTGGCGCTGAACCGGCTGCTCCGGCGGATGCGGCCTGACGTGCTGGCGACGTCGGTCGTGGCCCGCTACCGCACCAAGGACCGCACGCTGAGGTGGACCCACGCGGGCCACCCGCCGATGCTGCTCGTCAGGGGGAGCAAGGTGCACCGGCTGCTGCACCCCGGCGTGCTGCTCGGCGTCTTCGAGGACGTGAGCTACAGCTGTGCCGAGATGCGGCTGGAGCCGGACGATCTGCTCCTCATGTTCACCGACGGTCTCATCGAACGGCCGGGCCGGGACCTGTTCGAGGGCCTGGACATCCTCAGCGCGGCGATCGCCGAGACGGTGCCGAAGGTGCCACCGCAGGATCGGGTGGCGGCGGTCATGGAAGCCCTGGCCCCGAGTAACACCGGCGACGACACCTGCATCCTGGTCGCGCGCATTCTGCCGAACTCCTTGGAAGTGTCCTGATGTCTGACCTTCACAACATCTCGACAGCCGAGACCACGTTCGCCGCCGAGAGCAGCGGAAGCATCGGAGTGCTGACGGTGCGGGGGACGCTCGACTTCACCACGCACGAACCGGCCACGGAATTCTTCGACAAGGCATTCGCCCAGTTCGGGCCGCACCTTGTGGTGAACCTGCTCGAACTGGACTTCCTCGATTCCAGAGCGACGGGGCTGCTGGTCAACTGCTGGAAGCGCGCGCTGGACGAGGGAGGCTGGCTGGCCCTCGTCGCGGTCGAGCAGGGCGCGGCCCGCGCGTTGTGGATCACCGGGCTGACGTCCCACGTCCCGGTCTTCCCCACGGTCGCCGACGCCCTCGCCGCCGCGCCGTCGAGCGACGCCGAATAGCCCGCCGGTCGCCGTCCCGAGACCGTCACCTCGGGCCCAACTCCTCCTCACGTGCCGTCACGGGCGGGATAGAGCCCATGAGCAGGGGTAGCACCCGAGGAAGTCGGCCGTGGAGGGGGCGAAGCCATGAAACGTCTCGTTGCCGGAGCGGCGGCGCTCGCGGTTGCCGGCCTGGGGGTGGCGCGATGGGCGGCCGCGCGTGGCCGGGTGCCGGGCGCGGCGAAGGACCCCCTGGAGTCCAGCCGCTGGCTGGGCGTCACGATCAACCGGCCGCCGGACGAGGTCGCCCCGGCCGGGCACCTGCCGGAGCCGCTGGCCCGGGTGGACGCCGAGGTGCGGATGAACAGGGCGCCCGGCGAGCGGGGCACGGAGATCTACGCCCGGCCGAGGGAGCATCGGGCCGGCGCCGAGGGCGTCCTCGCCCGGCTGCGGGGTGAGGACTCCCGCACGGTGATCCGTACGGCGCTGCGCGAGACGAAGTCCCTGCTGGAGACCGGCGACGTGCTGCGGTCGGACGAGGAGATCGGCACGACCAGGCCGACCCTGCCGGGCAAGGTGCTCGACATGGCGCTGGGACGCGCGTCCGAAGGGGGGCGGCTGTGAAGGCGTTGTGCTGGCAGGGCGTGAACGAGTTGTCGGTCGAGCAGGTGCCCGACCCCGTGATCCTCAACGCCCAGGACGCGATCGTGAAGGTGACGGCGAGCACCACCTGCGGTTCCGACCTTCACCTGCTCGGCGGCTACATCCCGGCCATGCGGGCCGGGGACGTCATCGGGCACGAGTTCATCGGCGAGATCGTCGACGTCGGCCCCGAGGTGAGCCGGCACCGGCCGGGCGACAGGGTGGTGGTCTGCTCGATCATCGGATGCGGCCGCTGCTGGGCCTGCCGGCACGACGAGTGGTCGCTGTGCGAGAACAGCAACCCCAAGCCGGGCGTCACGGACCTGATGTGGGGCGGCACGACCGCGGGCATCTTCGGCTACTCCCACGCGATGGGCGGCTTCCGGGGCAGCCACGCCGAGTACATCCGCGTGCCCTTCGTGGACTACAACGCGTTCACCGTCCCCGAGGGCGTCTCGGACCTCGACGCCCTGTTCGCCTCCGACGCGGCCCCGACGGGCTGGATGGGCGCCGAGCTCGGCGGCGTACGGCCCGGAGACGTGGTCGCGGTGTGGGGGTGCGGCGCCGTCGGGCAGATGGCCGCCCGGGCCGCCATGCTCCTCGGCGCCGAGCGGGTCATCGCGATCGACCGCTACCCGGAACGGCTGGCCATGACCGCCCGCCACGTCGGCTGCGAGGTGATCGACTACACGAGCACCGATGTCACCGCCGAGCTGCGCGAGCGCACCGGCGGCCGGGGCCCGGACGTGTGCGTCGAGGCCGTCGGCATGGAGGCCGACAGCACCGGGATCCAGCGCGTGTACGACGGGATCAAGCAGCAGCTGCGCCTGGAGCAGGACCGCCCGATCGCGGTGCGTGAGGCGATCCACGCCTGCCGCAAGGGCGGATCGGTGTTCGTGCTGGGGGTCTTCGGCGGCTTCGTGGACAAGTTCCCGCTCGGCGCGCTGATGAACAAGGGCCTCACGCTGCGGGGCGCGCAGCAGCACGGCCAGCGGTACATCCCGAAGCTCCTCGACCTCATCGCGAAGGGCGATCTGAAGACCTCCTACCTCGCGACGCACACCATGACCCTCGACGAGGGGCCCAAGGGCTACGACATGTTCAAGCACAAGAAGGACGGCTGCGTCCGCGCCGTCTTCCGCCCCTGGGCCTGACCTGACCGTGAGAGAGCCCGCCGCCTCCGTGTGAGGCGGCGGGCTGGTGATCTCAGCGGACGGCCGGGGCGGCCAGCCGTTCCGCCTCGTGGTGCAGCGCCTCGATGAGGACGAGCTCCAGGCGGAGCTTGTCGTCCACGAGGCTGTCGAGGACGTCCATCCGGGCCTCCTTGTTTCCAAAGACGTCCCGCGGCGCGCGGCGGTTGACCATGGCGCGATGCGAATCCGGACGAAATGTGGCGATGCGTCCCGCCGATCGCGTCGTACACGCGCTACCCAGGACGGACGCGACATCACTCACATCAGTCACAGAAGTCCCGGAAAACAAAAAATCCACCCCGGAGCGGAGTGGACGAAGGCGTGCTGCACCACAGAGGCGCTATGCCGTATAGTGAAGAGATTCCCAGATATCTGAAAGTCAGACACTCTCACTAGGAGCTTATCATAGGAATGGGTGACCGTCAATCCGACTCCGCTCGTGCCGAGGCCCTGCGGATCGAACAGTCCTATGTCTCCATGCTGTACGGCCGCCTCGACATCGCCCGGCAACGAGCCGAGCGCGGCATGCGGGAAGTCCTGGCCCGCGGCGGCACGGGAACCCGGCAGGCCGTCGTGGAGCGGGAGGTGACGGCGGCCGAGCACGCCCGCCGCCTCGCGCAACTGTCGGCCGTCGAACGCGGCCTGTGCTTCGGCCGCATCGACGACGCCGGGGGCGAGACCCTCTACATCGGCCGCATCGGGCTGCGCGACGACGATCACACGTCCGTGCTCGTCGACTGGCGGGCCCCCGCCGCCCGCCCCTTCTACGTCGCCACCCCCAGCGACCCGGAGTCCCTCGTACGCCGCCGGCACCTGCACACGCGGCACCGCGATGTCGTGGGCATCGACGACGAGGTCTTCGACCTCGACCGGATGGCCGACGGAGACCGCCGTACGCTCGTCGGCGAGGCCGCGCTGCTCGCGGCACTGCGCCGCGGGCGCACCGGACGCATGGGCGAGGTCGTCGCCACCATCCAACGCGAGCAGGACCGGGTGATCCGCTCAGGCCTGGCGGGGGCGCTCGTCGTGCAGGGCGGGCCGGGCACGGGCAAGACCGTCGCCGCCCTGCACCGGGCGGCGTACCTGCTCTACACGCACCGCGACACGCTGGAGCGGCGCGGTGTGCTCGTCGTCGGCCCGAACGCGACGTTCTCGCGCTACATCAGTCAGGTGCTGCCCGCGCTGGGCGAGACGCAGGTGGTGCTGACGAGCATGGGCGGGCTCCACCCAGGGGTGCGGGCCACCGACGAGGACGAGCCGGCCGTCGCCGTCGTCAAGGGCGACCCGCGCATGGCCGAGGTGGTCGAGACGGCGGTCCGCGACCGCGAGCGCGTGCCGGAGGGCGATCTGGAGGTGAGGATCCCGGTCCGCACGTCGGTGCGCGGCGGCGTGGAGGTGGTGGTCGAGGAGATGCCGCTGCGGGTGGACCACGCCACCTGCCTGCGGGCCAGGGACCGCGCACGCGGCCTGCGGCGGCAGCACAACATCGCCAGGTGGAGCTTCGTGGACCAGATGCTGCGGGTGCTGGCGCGGGACGAGGCGGCGCGGCTCGACCGGCCGCTTGAGGACGGCGACCTGCGGTACGCCGCCACGACCCTGTGGGAGCACCGGTCGGTGCGCGACGCGCTCGACGCCCTGTGGCCGGAGATCACGCCGGAGCGGCTCGTCCGCGAGCTCCTGTCGGACGAGGAGCGGCTGCGTACGGCGGCCGGGCCCTTCCTGACGGAGGAGGAGCGCGCGCTCCTGCTGCGGCCCCGTGAGGCGCCGTGGACGGTCGGCGACGTCCCCCTGCTGGACGAGGCCGCCGATCTGCTCGGCGAGTACGACTACGGAGCGGGGGCCAGGCGGCGCCGCGCGGAGGAGGAGCGCCGCGAGGAGGAACTGTACGCGCGGGAGGTCCTGACGATCACCGACGCCGATCCGGTGCTCGACGCGACCCTGCTGGCCGGCCGCAACCGCGACGACGGGCCGTACGTGACGACGGCCGATCGGGCCGCCCGCGACCGCACCTGGGCGTACGGGCACGTGATCGTGGACGAGGCGCAGGAGCTGTCGGCGATGGCGTGGCGGACGGTGATGCGGCGGGTTCCGGCCCGCTCCCTCACGGTGGTCGGCGACATCGCCCAGACCGGCTCTGCGGCGGGCGCGCGGTCGTGGGGCGAGATGCTCGACCCGTACGTGAAGGGGCGCTGGCGGGAGGAGCGCCTGCTGGTCAACTACCGGACGCCGGCCGAGATCATGGAGGTAGCCGCCGACGTGCTGCGCGCCGTGGCGCCCGGGGAGGAGCCGCCCGAGTCGGTCCGGTTCGGCGGCGCCCGTCCCCGCGCCGTGCCCGCCGACGGCACCGACCTGCGGCTGCTCGTGGAGTCGGAGCTGCGCGAGATCGGGGAGGGGCGGGTCGGCGTCGTCACGCCGGACGCCCGGCACCCGGAGGTCGCCGCGCTGTTCCCCGAGGCCGTCGATCCCCTGGACAGCCCGATGGCCGTCCTCACCGTGCGCGGCTCGAAGGGCCTGGAGTTCGACGCGGTGGTGGTCGTGGACCCCGAGGGCATCCTGCGTCAGTCGCCGAAGGGCGGCCAGGACCTGTACGTCGCCATCACTCGAGCGACCCGGCGGCTCACGGTGGTCTACGAGGACCGGCTCCCCGCCCTACTGCACCGCCTGAAGACTTCGATTATCTAGTCGGATTGTCACGGATGGTGGCCAGGTCGGTCACTGCGCCGGAAGGAACCTCCGGTCCTCGCGAAGCCCGCTTCGCTGGGCCTTCGCTCCGGTCCTCGCTCCCTTCCGCTCCGCTCCCTCCGGAGGACGCCTAGCGGGAGACACCGAGCGAGCCGGAGGGGCGCGCCGCCGGTCTGGACTGAGGAGCCGCGCGGGAGCGAAGCGACCAAGCGGCGACGAGGGCTGTGTTCCGGCGCGCCTCCGGCACGACCCGGCGGATAACAGCGCCCCGATGAGCGGAGCGGGAAACACCGAGCGAGCCTGAGGGGCGCGCCGCCGGTCTGGACTGAGGAACGCGCGCAGCGAGGAACGAGCGAGCACGTGACGAGGGCTGTGTTCCGGCGCGCCTCCGGCGCGACCCGGCGGACGTGAGCGCCCCGATGAGCGAAGCGGGAGACACAGTACGGCCGGCGTTGGGGGAACGCCGGCCGTACTGGGTGGCTGTGAGGGATGTGCTAGGACATTTTTCCCGAGATCTCGTCGGCGGCCTTGTCAGCCTTCTCGCCGACTTCTCCGGCCTTGTCTCCGACCCACTTGCTGGCGTCGGAGCCGGTGTGCCGCATGCTCTCCCGCATCGTCTCGGTCCAGCGCTGGGCGTTGTTGCGGTACATGGCCACACCGACCGCGCCGATCGCGACGCCGCCGAGCAGCGCGACGACCGGCCAGCGCCGGCGGGTCTTCCTGGCGCTGCTCACGTCGATCCGGCGGGCCAGTTCGGCCAGGAACGCGCTCACGATCGGAGCGATCTGCTCCTCGACCGACTGCGCGGCCTGGTCGAGCTTCGGCGCCGCCCAGACTCTGGCGTCCTCGATTCGGTGCGTGGCCAGATCCCGTGCGGTCTCCGCAACCGGGCTCATCCGGCCACTGGCCCTCCTCGCCTGGTCTGTCATCCTGCTCAGCCACGTTTGCGGGATGACTACCTCGGCGCGGCGCCTTCTGTTCATTGTCAGGGACACGATCAACCTCCCCAATCGACGGGGCCCCGGAACGACCCCTTCCCGGATGGTCGTGGCTCAATCACGAGCGGTGCTTGAAGGCATGCTCGATACCCTGTTCACCGGACAACTAACACGAGCTACCAAAGGGGGCGGCCTTCGTGGCTGACAACCTCATCGCGAATCTGCGCACGAACCACGGCACGATCCGCGTCCAACTGTTCCCCAACAAGGCGCCGAAGACCGTGCGCAACTTCGTCGAACTCGCCGAGGGCACCCGGGAGTGGACCCACCCGGAGACCGGCGAGAAGCAGACCGGCAAGCTCTACGACGGCACGATCTTCCACCGGGTAATCAACGGCTTCATGATCCAGGGCGGTGACCCGATCGGGCAGGGCGTCGGCGGTCCGGGCTACAGCTTCGACGACGAGATCCACCCCGAGAACCAGTTCAACCGGCCCTACCTGCTCGCCATGGCGAACGCGGGCAAGCGCTTCGGCAAGGGCACCAACGGCTCCCAGTTCTTCATCACCATGAGCCCGCAGTCGCACCTCAACCAGGGCCACACGATCTTCGGTGAGGTGATCGAGGGCACCGAGGTGGTCGACGCGATCGGCAAGACCCCCACTGGCCGCAACGACCGGCCGGTGAACGAGGTGGTCCTCGAGGAGGTCACCATCGAGCGGTCCTGACGCCGCCTCTCCGGACGCCCCGGCCGCGCGAACGCGCGGCCGGGGCGTTTCCGGCTTATAGGCTGGCTCGTGGATGCGCCCCGCACAGGGACTCGCCCAGGAAAGGACCCCATTTGACCTCCCAGCCTCCGCCGCCCCCGCAGCCGGGGGCGCAAGCCGTGCCCACCTGCTACCGGCACCCCGACCGCGAGACCTACGTCCGCTGCCAGCGCTGTGAGCGCCCGATCTGCCCCGACTGCATGCGCGAGGCGGCGGTCGGCCACCAGTGCCCCGAGTGCGTCCGCGACGGCAGTCGCGAGGTGCGGCAGCCCCAGGCGACCTTCGGCGGTACTGCCGTGGCCAAGCCCCGCGTCACGTGGACCCTGCTGATCCTCAACGTGCTCGCGTACGGGGCCGAGGTCCTGCGCCCGGACGAGGTCATCCAGCGGTTCGCGATGTGGTCGCTCGGGGTCCACATGGGCGAGTGGTGGCGGCTGATCACCAGTGCGTTCCTGCACTCTCCGCCGCCGTCGTTCTGGCACATCCTGTTCAACATGTGGGCGCTCTACGCCCTCGGCCCCGAACTGGAGCGCAGGCTCGGCGCGGGTCGGTTCGCCGCGCTCTACATGCTCTCGGCGCTCGGCGGCTCGGTCGCCATCTACCTGTTCGGCACGTCGGCCGTCGGCGCCTCCGGTGCCATCTACGGCCTGTTCGGCGCGTTGTTCGTCGTCGCCCGCAGGCTCGGCTACGACGCCCGCGGCGCCCTCTGGCTGATCGGCATCAACGTGGTGCTCACGTTCGTCGTGCCGGGCATCAGCTGGCAGGGCCACCTCGGCGGGCTCGTGACCGGCACGATCGTCGCCGCCGGCTTCGCCTACGCTCCGCCGCGCAACCGCACCCTCGTACAGGTCGGCATCGCCGCCGCTGTGCTGGTGGCGCTGGTCCTGCTCGTCACCATGCTCCCGCCGTACGGCCTGCGCCTGGAGGGCGCCTTCACCTGACATTCCCCGAGGCCCCGCCGGGCTGCGTGATGCGGTCGAGCCAGCGCCGTAGGAGGGCGGTCTCGACCGGCTCAAGGGCCTCGGTGCCGGCAAGGTCGAGCTGTGCCCGCAGGCGCAGCGCGGCCTCGTGGAGGGGGTCGGCGTCCTCCCGCGCGGTCGCCTCGGTGAGCACATGCGCGAACACGGCGTCGCGCATGCGGTGGGACAGCGCAGGATCGTCGAAGAGCTCCGGGCAGGCGATGTGGTCGAGGGCGGCCCCGACGTTCGCGGACAGGATCAGCCGGGCCGCGATCGGCGGCTCGACCCTCAGCGCGCCGATCGCCGCGCACCGTACGAGCGTCGCCTCCAGAAGGGCGAACACCCGGTCGCGAGCCGTGGACCGGGACCACGGCCGAGGCGTGAACATGAGCTGATAGAGGGCCCGGTTCTCCCGCGCGAACGCCATGTGGCCGTCCCAGCCGGCCCGGAGGTCGGCCACCGGGTCGCCCGTCTGCTCCTGCGCGGCCTTGAGCGCGGCGTAGCGCTCGTACCCGTGGTCGGCGACGGCGTCGATTAGCCCCCGCTTGTCGCCGAACAGCCGGTAGAGCACGGGCTGGGTCACGCCGACCGCCTCACAGACCGTCCGCGTGGCGATGTCGTTGTCCGTGGACGTCGCCAGTTGCTTCTCTGCGGCCTCGATCATCGCCGCGCGTAGGGTGTCCGCACCTGCCATGTAACCAATGATACGGAACTCCGCTAGCGCTGATATGGAGATCGTGCTAACGTCTGTCTCGTAACGCCGATACGGTCAATTCGTATCGAAGATAGGTAGGGGGTTCTCCAATGAATGATCAGCGCGTGGCCGTCGTTACCGGCGGCTCCCGTGGGATCGGCCGGGCGATCGCGACGACGCTGGCCGGACGCGGCTTCGCCGTCGTCGTGGGATATCAGGGATCGGCCACTGCCGCGGCCGAGGTGGTCGACGCCGTCACGTCGGCCGGCGGCCGGGCGATCGCGGCGCAGGCCGACGTCGCGGACGAGAACGCGGTCGCGGCGATGTTCGACGCGGCGGAGAAGGAGTTCGGCGGGGTCGACGTCGTCGTCAACTCGGCGGGGCGCCTGTCGCTGTCCCCGATCGCGGACCTCGACCTCGCCGACCTGGACGCCCTGCACCGCACCAACATCCGCGGCACCTTCGTCATGGCGCGGGAGGCCGCGCGCCGTGTGCGCGGCGGCGGCACGATCATCGCCCTGTCCACGTCCATCGTGGGCCTGCAACTGCCCAGCTACGGGGCGTACGCCGCCAGCAAGGGCGCCGTCGAGGCGATGACGCTCGTGCTCGCCCGCGAACTGCGGGGGCGGGACATCACGGTCAACGCGGTGGCGCCCGGCCCGACCGCCACGGAGCTGTTCCTCGAAGGCAAGGACGAGGCCACGATCGATCGGATGGCCAAGCAGCCCCCGCTCGAACGGCTCGGCACTCCCGAGGACATCGCGGAGGTCGTCGCCTTCCTGGCGAGCCCCGCGGGGCACTGGGTCAACGGGCAGGTCGTGCGTGCCAACGGCGGCATCGTCTGACCTCCGCCGCACTGCGACCCGACGCCACCCCGAGACCCAACGCCACCCCGAGACCCAACGCCACACCGAGACCCGACATCACCGGAAGGAACGACCATGCCGTTCGCCAACCTCAAGGTGCCCGCCGACACCCTGACACCCGAGTCCAAGAAGAAGCTCATCGACGCCGTCACCGACGCCTACGTCAGCGTGTACGGCGAGCGGGCCCGGGCGACCACCCTGGTCCTCGTCGAGGAGGTGCCCGACGGCGGCTGGGGCCTCGGCGGGAACATCCTCACCGCCGAGATGCTCGGCCGAAGCTGACCCCTCCTCGCGGCCGGGCCGGGCAGTTCGCCGCCCGGCCCGAACCCGTCGAAGGGCCGCTCATCGCCTGCTGTCCACAGGCTGTGGATAAAAGCTGTGGAAAGAATTCCAGGAAAGCACGCTAGCGCCATCTGGTCGACAGCACGACGCCGACGATGATGAGCCCGAATCCGATCAGCAGGTTCCAGTTCGCCAGGGCGGAGATGCCGGGAACGCCCGGCGAGATGTAGTAGATCGCGATCCAGGCGATACCGATGATCCAGCAGGCCACCATGACGGGGGCGAGCCAACGGGGGCTGACCTTCACCGTCTGCGTCTTCTGCGGCGGCGTGTAGACGGCCTTCTTGCGGGTCTTCGACTTGGGCACGGGAGCTTCTCCTGGTGGGTACCCGCGCGGTCGTGCGGGCTGGTGTCAATAGCGTAATCGCTGTGGCGGTGAAGTCCCGAGCAAGGATAGTCGGCGCGGGCCCCGCCGGGCGATCCCCCATACGGGATTGCCGTACGCTGAAAGTCCGATTTCCGCTCTGCACACCCACCACCCCGGTGAAGCGGGAGACATCTATGGGCCCGATCCGGGTGCTCGTGGTCGACAATCACGACAGCTTCGTGCACACGATCGTGCAGTATCTGCGCGGTCTGGGCGCGGACTGCGACGTACGGCCGCGCGACCACGTCGCCGTGGGCGACGCCGACGGATTCGACGCCGTGCTCGTGTCGCCGGGGCCCGGCACGCCGGAGGCCGCCGGGGTGTCGGTGTCCCTCGTACGGCACTGCGCCGAGCGCGGCCTTCCGCTGCTCGGAGTCTGCCTCGGACATCAGGCGATCGCCGTGGCGTACGGGGCCGTGGTGGACCGCGCGCCCGAGCTCATGCACGGCCGCACCAGCCTGATCTCCCACGACGGGCGGGGCGTGTTCCGGGAGCTCCCGTCGCCGGTCACGATGACGCGCTACCACTCGCTCGCGGTGGTCCCCGGCACCGTGCCGGACGCGCTGGAGGTGACGGCCACCACGCCCGACGGCGTCATCATGGGCCTGCGCCACCGCGACGCCCCCATCGAGGGCGTGCAGTTCCACCCCGAGTCGGTCGTGTCCGAGCACGGCCACCAGCTGCTCGGAAATTGGCTCGCGCAGATCGTGTAACGCTTTCCGCTCTCGTTACGACTACAAGGGTGAGGGCTTCCGCCATTGCCCCCGAGTGGCGGAAGCCCTTCCTCATGCCCTGCGCCGTCCGTCATACCTCGTGTCGTTCGTCCCGTGTCGCGGCAGGGCCTTCGAAACCCTGACGAAACGCCGACGGCGGCCACCGCCTCGCGGTGACCGCCGTCCGCTCGTCTCGTCTAGTTGCCGAACGGGTTGTCGTCGCCCTCTCCGGGGGGCCCGATCTGCACGCCGCCCCCGTCGCCACCGTCGCCGCCGTCGGTCGGCGTGTCCGTCGGCGGTTGCTGGGTCGGCTGCTGGGTCGGCTCCTGCTGCTGCGGCGGGCCGCTGGAGACCGTCAGCGTGATCGTGGTGTTGGGGTTGAGCTTGGCGCCCGGTTGCGGCGACTGGTCGATCACGTTGCCCTGCGGCACCGTGTCGCTCGGCCGCTGCTGCGACCTGACCTTGAAGCCGGCCCCTTCCAGCGTCTGCTTCGCGTCGTCGAGCGTGAGGCCGAGCACGCTCGGGACCTCCGTCATCTCCTTGGGCACGTACAGCCGGACCAGGGAGCCCTTCTCGACCTTCTCGCCCGGCTTGGGGCTGCTGTCGAAGACCTTGCCCTGCTCCTTGGTGGTGGCCTTCGGCACGATGCTGACCTTCAGCTCCAGCGCCTCCAGCTCGGCCCTGGCCTCCTCCGGCGTCTTGCCGATCAGGTCATCTGGGACGGTGACCTTCTCCTCGCCCTTGGACACGACGACGGTGACCGTGGCCCCTCGGTCGCTCTGCTCGCCCCCGGCGGGGTCGGTGCTCACGACGGCGCCCTTGGGAACGTCGCTGTTGAACTCATCCGGCCCGAAGGCGACCTTGAACCCGGCCGCCTCCAGCGCCTGCTTGGCCGCCGCCTTCGTCTGGTTCGTCACCCGCGGCACCTCGACCTTGTCGGCCGTGGAGGAGCCGCCTGACCCGAGGAAGGCGTAGCCGACACCGACCATGGCGCCGATGACCAGCAGCGGGATGAGGATCCACAGGGAGGTCTTCAGCGCGGTGTTGCCGCCGCCGCTGCGCCGCCGCCCGTCGTACCGGCCGCCGCCGCGCTCCTCCTGGGCGTACTCGTAGTCGGGGATGGCGCGGGTGTTCTGCGTCATGGGAGCGCCGCCGGCCGTGGACATCGTCCGCGTTCGGTCCGCCGCGCCGTACCCGTTGTACTGCTGGGTGGCCATCGCCATCGTCTGCGGGTCGACCGGCATGCCGGACAGGGCCCGCTGGATGTCGCCGCGCATCTCCGTGGCGCTCTGGTAGCGGTGGAGCGGGTCCTTGGCCATCGCCTTGAGCACGATCGCGTCGGCCCACTGGGGGATCTCGGGGTCGATCCGCGACGGCGGGATCGGGTCCTCCCGCACGTGCTGGTAGGCGATCGCCACAGGTGAGTCGCCGGTGAAGGGCGGCTGGCCGGTGAGCAGCTCGTACAGCACGCAGCCGGTCGAGTAGATGTCGCTGCGGGCGTCCACGCGCTCGCCGCGGGCCTGCTCGGGGGACAGGTACTGCGCGGTGCCGATCACCTGGGCCGTCTGGGTCATCGTGGCGGCGGAGTCGGCCATGGCCCGGGCGATGCCGAAGTCCATGACCTTGACCTCGCCGCTGACCGTCAACATGATGTTGGCCGGCTTGATGTCCCGGTGGACGATGCCGCCCCTGTGGCTGTAGTCGAGCGCCCGCAGGATGCCGTCCACCAGCTCCATGGCCCGCTCGGGCAGCAGCCGCCGGTCGGCGCGCAGCAGGTCGCGCAGCGTCCGCCCGTCGACGAACTCCATCACGATGTACGGCACGGGCGCGGCCTCCGTCATGTCCTCGCCGGTGTCGTACACGGCGATGATCGACGGGTGGTTGAGCGAGGCGGCGGACTGCGCCTCGCGCCGGAAGCGCGCCTGGAACGTGTGGTCCCTGGCGAGGTCGGAGCGGAGCGTCTTGATGGCGACGACACGGTCCAGCCGGATGTCCCGGGCGCGATACACCTCGGCCATGCCGCCACGCCCCACGACGCCATCCAACTCGTAGCGTCCGCCGAGAAGTCGTGGCTGAGTCATTTCCTGCACTGTCCCTTGCCGTTCATCTTGGGGTGCCACCGGTCTCCATCATCGACCCCTCTCCTCATCACTCCCCCTCATCCGGAGGGTTCGTGTCGGGTGGGGCTTCCGTCGGGGGCGGAGTCTCACTGGTTTCCGTGGCCGGGGTGGACGTCGGAGTCTTGGTCGGGGTCGGGGACGAAGCCGGTGTGGGCGTCTGGGTGGTTGATGCCGACTTGCTTACGGTAGCCGACGGAACGGCGCTCGGCTCGTCCGACGCCGCCGAAGCCGTCGGCCGATGCGGCCGCGGAACCTCTGACCTGTACGTAGGCGCCGACGGCGATGGCGACGGCGAGGGGGACGGTGAGACGGGCGCGGCCGTCTCATTCGGGTCCGGCGGAGCCTCGCCGGTCCGAAGGGTGGTGAAGGCGAGGACCCCGATGCCGACCGCGGCGGCGCAGCCCGCCGTCGCGAGGAGCAGGGTCGCGGGACGGCGGCGGCGCCCACCGGCGGGCCCCTCCGGACCTCCGGGACGCCGCGTACGGGCGTCGGGGACGCCGGCGGGAGCCCTGCGCGGAGTGGCCGGGACCGGACCGAGCGGCGCGGTGGCGCCGGGACGCGGGGCCCCCTGCCCCGGTCCTTCGTCCGGAGGCTCGCCCAGCGGCGTCGTCAGGCCGGGCGCGGCCGGAGGGACGGTGTGGCCGGCGCCGCCCGCCGCGGGGAAGCCCTGGGGGTCGGTCAGCGAACCGAGGACCGCCGTCGAGGCCGCCGTGCCCGCGAGGGTCTCACGCAGCACCCGCACCCTGTCGAGGAGCACCGGCCCGGTCTCGGGACGCGCGGCGGGGTCCTTGGCCAGCATGGCCGTCACGAGGGCCGCCACCGGCGCGGGCACGTTCCCGGGCAGCGGCGGAGGCGTGTCGTTGAGGTGGCGCAGCGCGAGCGCCACCGGGGTCTCCGCCGTGAACGGCGGGCGGCCCGCGAGGCATTCGTAGGCCACCACCCCGAGAGAGTAGACGTCGCTCGCCGGGGTGAGGGTGGTGCCGGACGCCTGCTCCGGGCTCAGGTACTGGGCGGTGCCGAGGATGGTGCCGGTCGCGGTCAGCGGCGCGGCCTCCAGCGCGCGGGCGATGCCGAAGTCGGTGATCTTGACCTGGCCGGTCTCGGTGACGAGCAGGTTGCCGGGCTTGACGTCGCGGTGGATCACCCCGGCCCGGTGGGCAGCGTGCAGGCCCCGGGCGGTCTGCTGGACGATGTCGAGCGTGACGTCCGGCCCGAGCACGCCGTTGCGGGCGAGGATGGCCGACAACGGCTCGCCCCGCACCAGTTCCATCACGAGGTAGGCCAGGCCGTCGGTCTCGCCGTAGTCGAAGACCTGGGCGATGCCGGGGTCGGTCAGGGCGGCGGTGATCCTGGCCTCGGAGCGGAACCGGTCGCGAAAGGTGGCGTCGCCCGCGACATGGCGGCCGAGCAGCTTGATCGCCACCTCCCGGCCGAGCAGTTCGTCGTCGGCCCGCCAGACCTCGCCCATGCCGCCCGCGGCGATGGGGGAGGTCAGCCGGTACCGCCCGCCGAGCACCGTGTCGGTCATGTGTCGGTCACCGCCCGAGCACCGCCTGCATGACGTCGTGGGCGATCGGCGCGGCCACCGCACCGCCGGTGGCGTCGTTGCCGGCGCTGCCGGACTCCACGAAGACCGCCACGGCGACCTTCGGGTCCTCCACCGGGGCGAAGGAGATGAACCACGCGTGCGACGGCTTGCCCGGCAACGTCTCCGCCGTGCCCGTCTTGCCCGCCACGGTGATGCCGGGGAGCTTGGCCGCGCCGCCGGTGCCGTGCTCGATCACGCCGATCATCATCTTGGTCAGCTCGCCGGCCACCTCGGGGGTGACGGCCTCGTCCAGCTTCTCGGGGTCGGTCCCGTCGATCTCCGCGCTGTCCGGTCCCATGATCTTGTTGACCAGGTACGGCTTCATGACCGTGCCCTGGTTGGCGATGCCGGCCGCGACCATCGCCATCTGCAGCGGGGTCATCTGGTTGCTCTGCTGGCCGATCGCGGTCTTGGCGAGGGCCGCCTTGCCCTCGTCCGGGCCGATGTTGCTGGCCGCGACGTTGAGGGGGATCTCCAGCGGCTGGCCGACCCCGAACTTCCCGGCCTGCTCCTTGAGCTTGTCGTAGCCGACGTCCATCCCCATGATGGCGAACGGCGTGTTGCACGAGATGGTGAGCGCCTGCACCAGGGTCGCCCGGCCGCCGCACGACTCGCCGTGGTAGTTGGGCAGCGAGATGCTCGTGCCCGGCAGCGGCAGCGAGTCGGGCGCGTTGACCTGCGTGTTCTCGTCACGGGAGGTGTCGTCGCTGAGGTAGGCCGCCGAGGTGACCGTCTTGAACGTGGACCCCGGGGCGAACGTCAGGTCGATGGCCCGGTTGAGCAGCGGCTTGTTGTCGTCCTTGTCCAGCTTGTTGTACGCCTTGTTGACGGTGTCCTTGTTCGCCTTGGCCAGCGGGTTCGGGTCGTACGACGGCACCGACACCATCGCGAGGATCTTGCCGGTCTTGGGCTCGAGCGCGACGACCGCGCCGCGCTTGCCGGTGCCGGCCAGGTCCTTGTACGCGATCTCCTGGGCCTTGGTGTTCAGCGTGAGGTCGACGCTCGCGCCCTTGGCGGGCTTGCCGCTCACCATGTCGATGGCCCGGCGGACGACCATGTCGGGGTGGCTGCCGTCGAGGTAACGGCTCATCGCGGCCTCGATGCCCGAGGCGCTCTCCGGCGCGAACCAGCCGACCACATGCGTGAACGGCTTGCCGAGCGGATACTCCCGCTCGAACCGGAACTTGGGGTCTCCGGTGTCCACCGTCTTGGCCAGCGTCGTCTTGCCGTTGTCGGCCGTGATCCAGCCGCGGTCGATGTTGTAGCGGCCGTACAACATGCGCACGTTCCGGGAGTCGTTGCGCAACCCCTCGGCCCGCACCGCGCCGAGGTAGGTCACGTTGGCCATGAGCAGGCCGAACATGACCAGGCAGGCCACGGCGACACGCTTGAGAGGGCTGTTCATCGCTGCATCACCTGCGTCATTCCCTCGTCCTGGATCGCCTGCGGCGGCGGTCGGCGGGCCGCGTCGGACATCCGTACGAGCAGGGCGATGAGCATCCAGTTGGCCAGCAGCGCCGAGCCTCCGGCGGACATGAACGGCGTCACGAGACCTGTCAGCGGGATGAGCCGGGTCACTCCGCCGACGATGATGAAGATCTGCCAGGCGAGGATGAACGACAGGCCGCCCGCGAGCAGCTTGGTGAACGGGTCGCGGGCAGCCAGCGCCGTGCGCAACCCTCGCTCGACGATCAGTGCGTAGATCATGAGGATGGCCATCAGGCCCGTGAGGCCGAGTTCCTCGCCCACGGACGGAAAGATGAAGTCGGAGAACGACAGCGGGATCTTGTACGGGTAGCCCCGGCCGAGCCCGGTGCCGAGGATGCCTCCCGAGCCCATCGCGAACTGGCCCTGCATGAGCTGGGCGCTGCCGCCCACGGCGTCGTACAGCGTGGGGTCCTCGGCGTGCAGCCAGACGTTGAAGCGGGCCTCGACATGACTGAAGACCTGCCCGGCGACGAAGGCGCCGCCGACGAACAGCAGGATGCCGATGAACACCCACGAGGTGCGCTGGGTCGCGATGTAGAGCATCGCGATGAACGCGCCGAACAGCAACAGCGAGCTGCCGAGGTCCTTCTGCAGGACCAGGACGCCGAGGCTGATCCCCCAGGTGATGAGGACGGGACCGAGGTCGCGTGCCCGAGGCAGGTCGATGAACAGCAGGCGGCGGCCTGCCAGGGCCAGCACATCGCGTTTGGCGACCAGGTATCCCGCGAAGAAGATGACCAGGGCCAGCTTGGCGAACTCGGCGGGCTGGATGCTGAAGGGGCCGATGCCGACCCAGATGCGCGCTCCGTTGATCTCCCTGCCGATGAAGGGCAGCATGGGCAGCACCAGCAGTGCGATGCCGGCGAAGCCGGCGGTGTAGGTGAAGCGCTGCAAGACGCGGTGGTCCCTCAACGCGATCAGGGTCGCGGAGAACATCACCACGCCGAGCGCCGTCCACATGAGCTGGTTCGCCGCCGAGGCGAGATTCTCGCCGGCCAGCTCGATCCGGTAGATCATCACCAGGCCGATGCCGTTGACCAGCGTCACGAGGGGAAGCAGAAGGGGGTCGGCCCACGGTGCCCACTTGGCGAGCACCAGGTAGGCCGCGAGCATCAGACCGCCGAGGCCGAGGCCGTAGCCGAGCATGCCGGACGGGACCTTGCCGTTGATCCCGAGCCCGACGCTGGCGTAGGCGCCCATCACGATCAGCACGGCGAAGGCGAGCATGCCCAGCTGGGCGCCGCGCCTCTTCGCGGTCATCGGTACGGGCGTGGCTTCGACAGCAGTCACTTACTGGACCTCGTGGGGGTCGGCGTCGACTTGGCGTCCGACGTGGGCGTCGCCGAGTCGCCGAAGCTCTTGATCCTGGTTATCCCGGCCTGCAGGTCGTCGACCGGGATGCCGCTGCGGACCTGGTCCTGCTGCACCGCCGGCAGCGACGAGACGAGTACGTGGTCGGTGTAGGCGACCTTCTTGAAGGACACCGGCCCGACCTCCGCGTCGACGCCCTGGAAGACGACCAGCTCGTCCCCCTTGGTGCCTATGTAGAACTGGCTCTGGGTCCACTGGTAGCCGAAATAGCCGCCGACTCCGAGCGCGGCGGCGACGACCAGCACCCCGACGGCCACCTTCGGTCCCGATCGGCCTTTGCGCGAACGCCGTGCGGAGGACTGGGCCTCGCGCACGGGTTCGTCGTCCAGGTCGTCGTCGGTGAGCACGGGTTGGGGCGCGGTGACCGTGGCGGCCCGGCCGGCGGGGGTGTCGGGCGGCGCCGAGCGGACCCGGCCCGAGCCGGCCGCACCCACGACCGCCGCCGCCCCCAGGGGCGGCTGCAGGTCGTCCACCTCGATCACGTCGGCGAGCACGCAGGTGATGTTGTCCGGCCCGCCGCCCCGGTTGGCGAGGTCGATGAGCTGCCGGACGACGTCCTCGGGATCGTCGATCGTGGTCAGGGTGTGGTGCAGGGTCTCGGCGCTGACCACCGTGGACAGGCCGTCCGAGCACAGCAGGTAACGGTCGCCCACCTGGGCCTCCCGGTCCTGCAGGTCGGGATCGACCTCGCCGCTCCCGTCCAGCGCCCGTAGCAGGATCGAGCGCTGGGGATGGTTGGCGGCCTCCTCCTGGGTGATCCGTCCGTCGTCCACCAACGACTGCACCAGCGTGTGGTCGTGCGTGATCTGGTACAGCTCGCCGTTCCTGAGCAGGTACGCGCGGGAGTCGCCCACATGGACCAGGGCGAAGCGTGAGCCGCTCCAGAGCATCGCGGTGAGGGTGGTGCCCATGCCCTTCAGGCTGGGGTCCCGGGCCACCATCGCGTGCAGTTGGTGGTTGGCGTCCCGGACCGCCGCCTCGATGGCGCTGAGCAGGTCATCGCCGAAGGCGTCCCGGTCGAGGGACGACATTGCGGCGATGGCGACCGAGCTGGCCACCTCGCCGTGGGCATGCCCGCCCATGCCGTCCGCGACGGCAAGCAGGCGGCCGCTGGCGTACGCCGAGTCCTCGTTGCCTTCACGGAGGAGCCCGACGTCCGAGCGAGCGGCGTAGCGGAGTGCGATGGTCATTTGCGCAATTCGATGACGGTCTTGCCGATGCGGATCGGAACTCCGAGGGGCACCGGGGTCGGGCGGGTCACTTTCGAGCGTTCGAGGTACGTGCCGTTCGTGGAGCCGAGATCCTCCACGATCCACTGGCCGTCCTGGGGAAAGAGCCGGGCGTGCCGGCTCGAAGCGTAGTCGTCGCTGAGAACCAGCGTGGCGTCGTTCGCCCGGCCGATGGTGATTGGCGTCTCCGTGAGGTTGATGATGGTCCCTTGCAGGGGACCACCGGTGACGATCAGCTGGCGGGGTTCGCCCTTCTTGGGCTTGGAAACCGGTCGGGGCTGCTTGACCGGTTTGCGTGCGGGCGCGGGAGCCGTACGCGGACCGAACAGGTCTGTCCGGATGACGCCGACCGCGGCGATCACGAAGAACCACAGCACCGCCAGGAAGGCGAGCCGGATCAGCAGCAGCGTTAGCTCGGACATGGACCGTTTGTCTACCTCTAATCGCGCCTGAACACCAGTGTCGTGCGGCCGAGGGTCACCCTCGTCCCGTCCTGCATCTCGACCCTGCGGACCGGCTGGCCGTTGATGAAGGTGCCGTTGGTCGACCCCAGGTCCACGAGCACGACCTGCGGCCCTTCCACTCTTAGCTCGGCATGATGCCGTGATACGCCGGGATCCACCAGCCGAAGATCACAATCGGTTCCGCGACCCAGCAAAGTGACCGGTGTGGTCAGTTCGTACGAGCGCTGGCCCTGGGGGTCGTCCTGGGTGGAGACGAGCAGCCGGGGGCGGCCCTGGAACGCGCTGGGACGGCTGGCGGGCAGGTCGCTCGGCGGCTGACGGATCTCGTCCTGCTCGACCGTGGCGCCCCGGATCACACCCGACCGGATGCGGAAGAGCCCGACGGCGAGGTCGTCGGCGGTCTCGAAACGGACCCGCACCGGCCCGACGAACGAGTAGCCCTGCTCCTTGGCGTACTCCCGTGCGAGAGTGGCGAGCTCGTGGCTGATGCTGTCGGCGTACACGTCCAGCCGCTCGCTGTCGGTCGTCGACAGCTCCACCACGAAGTCGTTCGGCACGAGCGTGCGACCCTGAGCGACGATCGCGGCGCGCTCGTCCATCTCCCTCTGCACGGCGCTGGCAACCTCGACCGGCTGGAGGTCGGACTTGAACGCCCGCGCGAAGGCCCCTTCAACCAACCCTTCGAGCCTGCGCTCGAAGCGCTGAAGGACTCCCACCGGATACCTCCCTTCCATTGCCACTACGGTCGCGACCGCTCCGGTGCTGCACTGAGCTCCTTCGCATCGTCGTTAGAGGGATCGTATCCGGGTTCGTAAGCACGGGCGGATACGTGCTAACCTTTCCAGGCACCCAGAGATGGGGGCCAACCGCAAGGGCAAGTGGCGGAATGGCAGACGCGCACGGTTCAGGTCCGTGTGTCCGAAAGGACGTGGGGGTTCAACTCCCCCCTTGCCCACCAGAAAGCAGCCTCGTGTGGTCGGAAGCAAAGCTTCCTTCCCGCGAGGCTTTCTCTTTGTGCCGCCCAGGGGGGCAACCCCCTGGAACCCCCGGGCAGATGAGAGGCCTTGTCTGGTCGGAAGGAAATCTTCCACCCGGCGGGGTTTTTTCTTTGCCCCGCCCAGGGGAACGAGCGATCCCCGGGCAGATGGGCAGCCTCGCCTGGTCGCAAGCGAAGCTTCCACGTCCGGCCTCCCCTCACAGCCCGTACGGCACGGGCCCTCATGGCGATGTCGCGGCGGGGGCCCCGAAGATCGGGTCCCCCGCCGCGCACTGCACATTCTCAGGAAGCCGCCTTTCAAACCACTTTCCCCGCGCTTGCAGGCGACGACCTTTACCTTCTGTCCCAGTTCGTGAGTGAAAACGTCTCGGGATGGGAGATTTTCCGTGAAGGTCGCAGGCAGCAGGGCGGGCCGTGACGCGGGCCGGCGCGCCCGCTCCCGTAACGGGCGCGCCGCTCCCGTCGTCAGGCGACGAGCAGTTCGCCGACCAGAGTGGTGAGATCGATCACACCGACGGGCGTGCCGCCGGCGTCCGTGACGAGCCCGAGCTGCGCGTGGGCCTCCTGCAGCAGGGTCACGGCGTCGGAGACCGTGGTGTCCTTCGCCATGCGGGGGGCGGGGGTCGCCAGCTCGCCGGCCCTGCGTCCCGGCTGGAGGACCGCGTCACGCACGTGGAGCACGCCGACCACGTCGTCCGGGGTGACGACCAGCATGCGCAGGCTCCCGCCGCGCGCGGCCGTGCGGCGTACGAGCAGGTCGTCGGCGGTCGCGGGCACCGAGGACGCCTCGCCGACGGGCACCATCAGCCGCTCCACCGGCTGGGAGTGGACCCGCAGCGCGCGGGTGAGCAGGTCGTGCTCGTCGCGGTCGAGCATGCCCATCCGGCCCGACTCCGCGACCAGCATGGCGAGCTGGCGGGGCGTGCGGGTGGTGGCCAGCTCGTCCCGGGGCCGCACGCCGGCCAGCCGCAGGATGCCGTTGGTCAGCGCGTTCAGCACGGCCAGGATCGGGCGGACGATCCAGGCGAAGCCGCGGAACGGCAGCGCCAGCCCCATCGCGGCGCGCTCGGGGTGCGTGAGCGCCAGCGACTTGGGCGCCATCTCGCCGACGACCATGTGGAGGAACGTCACCAGGGCGAGCGCCACGACGTACGCCACGGGCGTGCGCAGCGACTCGGGCAGCAGCGTGAGCACCGGCTCCATCAGATGCTCGATGGAGGGCTCGGCGACCATGCCGAGGCCCAGGGAGGCCAGTGTGATGCCGAGCTGCGCCCCGGCGAGCATGAGCGACAGCTCGCGCCCGCCCCTGACCGCCGCGCGGGCCGTGACCTTGGCCAGCCGGCCGCCGCTGACGGCGACCTCCTCCAGCCGGTGGCGGCGGGCGGAGACCAGGGCGAACTCGGCCGCCACGAAGAACCCGTTGGCGGCGAGCAGGACGATGCCGAGCAGAACGCCGGTGAGAGAACTCATGCCGGCCTGCCCTGGAACAGCGCGGAGAACAGCTCGGGGCCGTAGCCGGCGCCGCCGGAGCCGCGGGCGCCGGCGCGGGCCTTCTCCCGCTCCGGCAGCTCCTCCGCCTCCACCGGCGCCTCGGCCAGGGCATCCGTCGACACCCGCACCCACTCGGGGACACGGCGGCGCACGCTCAGGACCGTGAGCACGGCCCGCTCGGCGTCGTCGTCGTCCCCGTCGTCGAAGAGATGGGGCTCGGGCACGAGGGGGGAGACGACCTGGTCGCCGGGCTCGGCCATCCGGCCGAGGAGCGCGAGGACGAGGCCGGCCACGGTCTCGTAGTCCTCGCTCTCGGGCAGCCGGACGCGGGTCGCGCGCTCGACCTCGTCGAGGCGGAGGGTGCCCGGCACGTCCCAGACACCGTCGCCGTGCCGTACGACGCCGAGCGGTTCCGGGTCGTTCTCGTCCACCAGCTCGCCGACGAGCTCCTCGGCCAGGTCCTCCAGCGTCACCACGCCGGCCAGCCCGCCGTACTCGTCGATCACGCAGGTGAACGTCTCGCGGGCGGAGGTCATCCGCCGCAGCAGCTCGGGCAGCGGCAGGGTCGCGGGGACCAGCAGCGGCGCGCGGGTGATGCCGCCGACGAGCCCGCCGGAGGGAGAGCCCGCCTTCAGATACTCGGGCAGCCCGGCGACCCCGACGACGTCGTCGGCGTCGGTGCCCAGGACCGGGTAGCGGGAGTGGCCGTGCGTGCGCAGGGCGTCGAGGAGTTCGGCGACCGGCCACTCGGCGCGCAGCGAGACCACGCGCGGGCGGGGGACCATGACGTCCTCGGCGGTGCGGTCACCGAACTCCAGCGCGCGCTCCAGCATGTCGGCCAGCCGGGGCGGCAGCTCGCCGGCCGCGGCCGACTCCGTCACGATGCGCGACAGCTCCTCGGGGGTGGCGCCGTGTTCGAGCTCCTCCACGGGCTCGATGCCGAACAGGCGCACGAGCCGGGTGGCCGCGGCGTCGAACATGCGGATGACCGGCCCGGCGACCGCGAGATAGACGTGCGTCGGGCGGGAGAGGAACTTCGCGACGTCCTCGGGCCGCGCGATGCCGAGGTTCTTGGGGGCCAGCTCGCCGAGGATCATCTGCACGACCGTGGCGATCGCGACGCCGAGGGCCACCGCGACACCGGGGACGGCCGAGCCGGGCAGTCCGGCGGCCTCGAGGGGGCCGCGCAGCACGCCGGCGATCGCGGGCTGGGCGATGAAGCCCACCAGCAGGGTGGTGACGGTGATCCCGAGCTGCGCGCCGGAGAGCATGAACGACAGGCGTCCGGTGATGTCGAGGGCCCGGCGCGCGGCGCCGTCACCGGCCGCCGCCTGCTCGCGGAGGGCGCCGCGGTCGGCGGCCACGAAGGCAAACTCCTGCGCCACGAAGAATCCGGTGGCCAGGGTGAGAAGGAGGATGGCCAGGAGGCCGAGGGCGGCGCTCATCGGGCGCCCGCCGTGCGATCATGAGATCCCGTGCCTGTGCACGGGCAGGTACTCCAGGGGTCCGAAACGGACACGACGATCCTTTCGCGTGGTGGTATACCACCGTAACGGCTGGAATCTCTCCTGAGTTTCCCGGCAGCCTTTACTGACTGCTTAGAGGGCGTCTGGGTACCGTGAAGAAGGGGACGCATCGGCAAAGACTTCGGCCGCTGCGGTCAAAGCAGTCGCAAGACGCTGAGGGCTGGGGGTTCACGTGGCCGACGAGGACGAGGCGACCCGCGCCTATCGGCGTGCGGCCCAACCCCCGGCAGCACAGCCCCCGGTTGCCCCGCCCCGTACGGCACAGCCTCAGCCGGCGGCTCCGGCGCGGTCCGGCAGGGAGGACACGGTCCCCCGCGCCCGGTCCAAGGTGTACGGCAAGCCGCGTTCCGGCAGCACCCCGGTCCGCCCGCTCGGCGGGAGCAGGCACGAGGCCGGGGACCAGGGAAGCGCCCCGGACGGCGGTGGCGGCGGGCCGAGGGGCCGCGAGGGGGCCGTGCGCGGCGGCGGCCGCGGGCCGCGGCGCACCGGCAGGATCATCCTGCGGGTCGTCGTGGTGGTGGTCGTGCTCCTGCTCGTCGCCGCCGTCGCCGGATATTTCTGGATCGGCTCCCGGCTCCGGCCGGTCGAGTCGCTGACCGACTACAACGGGCGGCCGGCCGAGACGCCGGGCGAGGACTGGTTGCTGGTCGGGTCCGACAGCCGGGCGGGCCTGACGGCGGCGCAGCGCAGGAAGCTCGCCACCGGAAAGGCGGTCGGCAAGCGCACCGACACGATGATGCTGCTGCACATCCCCGGGAGCGGCCGGCCCACCCTGGTCAGCCTGCCCCGTGACTCGTACGTCCCGATCGAGGGGCACGGCAGCGGCAAGCTGAACGCGGCCTACGCCTACGGCGGCCCGAAGCTGCTGACCAAGACGGTCGAGCGGGTGACCGGCATCCGGATCGACCACTACATGGAGATCGGCTTCGGCGGTTTCGTCGGCATCGTGGACGCGATCGGCGGGGTCAACATCTGCGTGAAGCAGGACATCAAGGATCCGAAGGCCGGGATCAACCTGAAGAAGGGCTGCCAGGACATGGACGGCGGCACCGCGCTCGGCTACGTGCGCACCCGGGCCACCGGCGCCATCCCGGACTTCGAGCGCACCCAGCGGCAGCGCCAGTTCTTCGCCGCCGTCGTGCAGAAGGCCGCGAGCCCGGGCACGCTGATCAACCCGTTCACCTCGGTCCCGCTGGCGCTGAGCGCGGCCGACTCGGTCTCCGTCGACCCCGGCACCGGCCTGTTCGACCTGCTGTCGGTCGGCCTGGCCATGCGCGAGGGGCCCCTCGCCACCGCCGTGCCGATCGGCTCGCTGCCGACGATCGACGGCCAGGCGGTGGTCAAGTGGGACACCCAGAAGGCGCTGCGCCTGTTCGAGGCGCTCGCCGCCGACAAGCAGATCCCGAAGGACGTCATCACCAAGTAGCCCCGAGCTCCCGGGCGGTTCGCACGGGGATCGCCAGGCGCCCGCTCGGGCGGGCGCGGCACGAGCGGCAGGGGGTCAGCTTCCGGCGGTGGCGGCGACGGCCGCGGCGGTCGTGGCCGCGGTCACGGCGGCATGGATCGAGGCGATCGTCTTGCGGACCGCCTCAGCGGTCCACTGACCCTCGGCGATCTCCTTGATCCGGTCCTTCGGCGCGTCGGGGAACGCCTTGCGGTCGAGCTTGGCCGCGTGCATGACCGCGATCAGGACCGCCGTCCGCTCGTCCGGCTCGGCTCCGGCCAGCACGTTCTGGACGCGCTCCCGCACGCCCTGCTCGTGGCTCGGGTCGCGCTCCGGATAGCGCGTGGTGGGGAAGATCCCCAGGACCTTGCCCTCCTGCTCGCTCAGCACGCCACGGGCGGCCAGACGGGTCAGCAGCCGCTTGCGCAGCCTGCCCGCGCGGAGCTTGCCCACCCACCAGGCGGCCTTGCGCGGCCCGCGCTCCTCGGCGATGCGGGTGAGCGTCGCGTCCAGCTCCTCGTCGCCCACCGGGGTGGGATCGACGGGCACGACCTTCGCGTCGTCGAGGTCCACCCGGCGGCGTACGGTCAGTTCCGCGAGCAGGGCCCCGGCCAGGGCGCAGTCGAGCTCTACGGACCCGATGATCGGCTTGCCCGTGTCCTCCCGGTAGGCAAGCAGCAGCACTTCCTCGGCGATCGTCAGTGACACGGAATCGAGCCTAACTCGCGTATTGCGGTCACAATGAGCCCTTATGGGAATCTCTGCGGACCTGCACGCCATCGGACGGCCGATGCTGGACGCCCAGCTCGCGCACCCGACCGTACGCGGCATCGCGGCGGGCGACCTGCCCGAGCCGGTCTTCCGGTCATGGCTGGAGCAGGACTACCTGTACCTGCTCGACTACGTCCGGGTGTTCTCGCGGCTGGCCTGGCAGGCTCCGGACACGCACCTCGGCGACCTGGTCGACCTGGCGTACGCGACGTGGCACGACGAGCTCGACCTGCACCGGTCGCTGTCGGCGGAGTTCGGCGCCGACCTGGACGGGGCGGTGAAGGGCCCCGCCTGCGCGGCGTACACCGCGTTCCTGCTGGAGTCCGCGGCGGACTACGGCGAGGGGCTGGCGGCCCTGTACCCCTGCATGTGGGGCTACTCGACGCTCGGCCGCCTCCTGGCCGCCGACCCGCCCGCCGAGCCGCGCTACCGGGCCTGGGTGGACACCTACGCCGACCCCGGTTTCGCCGCCCTCGCCGCGCGCATCGCCGTCATGATCGACGAGGCGGCTCCGGACCCGGCGCGTGCCCGGGAGCTGTTCGTCCGGGGCATGGAACACGAACTCGCGTTCTGGGACGTCCCTTAACCGGCCGGGTTAGTGTGAGGGCATGCCGGAGCTGCCCGAGGTCGAGGCGCTCGCCGAGTTCCTCCGCGAGCACGCCGTCGGCGATGCCGTCGTCGGGGTCGACGTGACCGCCTTCCAGGCGCTCAAGACCGTCGACCCGCCCGTCACCGCGCTCGCCGGGCTGCTCGTGACCGGCGTGGCGCGGCACGGCAAGTTCCTCGACGTCGACTGCGACGGCCTGCACTTCGTCACCCATCTGGCCCGCGGCGGCTGGCTGCGCTGGCGTGACGACCTCACCGGGGCGAAACCGGTGCGGCCGGGCAAGGGCCCGCTCGCGGTCCGGGTGAGGCTGTCGCCCGGCGAGGACGGCCGCGCGCCCGGGTTCGAGCTGACCGAGGCGGGCACGCAGAAGCGCCTGGCCGTCTACGTGGTGCGCGATCCGGAGGACGTCCCCGGCATCGCCGGCCTCGGGCCCGACCCGCTGGCCGAGGACTTCACGCCGGACCTGCTCAAGACGATCGTGGGCGGGAGCCGCGCCCAGATCAAGGGCCTGCTGCGGGACCAGAAGGTGATCGCGGGCATCGGCAACGCCTACTCCGACGAGGTGCTGCACGTCGCCAAGATGTCCCCCTTCAAGATCGCTGGAACGCTGACGGACGGCCAGGTCGCCGACCTGCACGACGCGATCGTGAGCACGCTGCGGGACGCGGTCGGGCGGGCCAGAGGGCTGGCCGCCAAGGACCTCAAGTCGGAGAAGAAGTCGGGCCTGCGCGTGCACGGCCGTACGGGCGAGGCGTGCGAGGTGTGCGGCGACACGATCAGGGAGGTGTCGTTCGCCGACTCGTCGCTGCAGTACTGCCCGACCTGCCAGACCGGCGGCAAGCCGCTGGCCGACCGCCGGCTGTCGCGCCTGCTGAAGTAGGCCCGCGAGGACGTCAGGCCCGGAGGAACTCGGCGATCGGCTCGGCCTGGCCGAAGACGGCGTGACCGACCTGGGGGAGCAGCTTCACGGTCGCGTGCGGGACGCACGCACGGACGCGCCGCGCCGTCTGGCGGGAGTCGATCATGGTGTCACGGTCGCCGACGATGACGAGCACGGGCGTGGTAGGTCTCGCCCTCGGGCGCCGGCACCCGCACGTGCTCGGCCGGGACCGGCCAGCCGTCCAGCACCTTCCGGTAGTGGTCGAGGAGCTCGCGCCGGCCGGCCTCGGACTTGTAGATCAACCTTTCGTCACTCATCGCTCCTCAACATATGTGATTGAGGGATAGATGAGGAAGTTTAGGTAGTGTCGACTCCCATTGGCACGGCCTCGGATCACCGTGGGTCACAGCTCCCGGCTCGGGCCCGGGCACCGGTGGTGTGCCGTCAGAATGGGCGCATGACATTGCCGGAAATCGCCCCCGACGCACTGCCCGAGGACGCGTACCTGCTGGACGTCCGCGAGAACGAGGAGTGGGTGGCCGGCCACGCTCCCGGCGCCGTCCACATCCCGCTCGGCGAGCTGCAGGCGCGGGTGGACGAGGTGCCGCACGACCGGCCGGTGTACGTGGTCTGCCGGGTCGGCGGCCGGTCGGCGCACGCCGCGATGTGGCTCAACCACATCGGCAGGGACGCCGTGAACGTGGACGGCGGCATGCGGACCTGGGCCGCCGTCGGGCGTCCGATGGTGAGCGAGACCGGTCAGGCGCCCTACGTGGCGTAGGGACAGAGCCGGCTTAGGAAAACGGTCAAAGTAGTGTCATAATCCCAAAGACATCATCAATACCCGCGGGAGCTCGGGCGTGACCGGGCTGAGAGGGCGGATCGAACTCGTGCCGCCGACCGCATGAACCTGTCCGGATAATGCCGGCGTAGGGAGCGTGTGATGACTTCTGCCGTCGTCGACGACGTGCACGCGGAGGTTCCGCTCACCCTGGACGGGGAGGTCCCCAAGACTCTGGGCCTGCTCGACCAGGGGGCGTTCTGGGCCAATCTCGGCGTCAGCCTCCTCGGCTTCTCGGGGGCGCTGTTCCTGCTCGACCCGCTGGGCGGCAAGCCGCTCACGTTCACCGCGGCGGTGCTCGCCGCCGTCGTCGGCAGTCTGGTGGGGACGGCCATGGTCGGCCTGGCCGCGATCCCCGGCGTACGCACGGGGCGGCCCGCGATGGTGCTGCTGCGCGGCCTGTTCGGGGCTCGGCTCTCGTACATCCCGACCGTGCTGAACATCGTGCAGATGCTCGGCTGGGGCGCCTTCGAGCTGTGGGTCATCGCCAACGGCGCACAGGCGCTGTTCGGCACGGCGGTGCCGTACGCGGTATGGGCGGTCGCGGCGGGCGCGCTGACGATCGCGCTGACGATCCGGCCGCTCGGCTCGCTGCGGCTGCTGCGCCGCTACGTCACGGCGGGCGTGGTGGTCGCGATGATCTGGCTGTCGGTCGCCCTGTTCGCCAAGGGACCGTCCGTGGGGGGCGGTTCCTGGGACGCCTTCGCCCCGGCCGTCGACTACGTCATCGCGTTGTCGGTGTCGTGGGTGCCGATGGCCGCCGACTACGCCAGGCACTCGCGGTCGAGCGGCGCGGCGTTCACCGGCGTGGTCGCCGGATACACGATCGCCCAGGTGGCCTGCCTGGCCCTCGGCATCGCCGCGCTCGCGCTGGTCGGCAACGACGGGGACAAGGTGTGGGAGCCGTTCGTGGCCGCCCCTCTCGGGGTCCTGTTCTTCGGCATCCTGGTGCTGCGCGAGGCCGACCAGTCGTTCGCGAACGTCTACTCGACGACCGTGTCGATCCAGAACCTCGCGCCGCGCTGGGACCGCCGGGCGATCTCGATCGTGATCGGCGTGCTCACCACGCTGATCGCGCTGTTCGCCGACGTGAACTCCTACGGCGCGTTCCTGAGCGTGATCGGGGCGGTGTTCGTGCCGATGTTCGCCGTGCTCGTGGTGGACTACTTCCTGCTCGGCGGGGCCGCCCGGTGGAACACGGCCGAGGACGCCCCCTCCCGCTGGCTCATGGTCGTGCCGTGGATCCTCGGGTTCGCGGCGTACTGGATCGTGACCTCCACCCCGACGGTCGGCTGGTGGGACGGGATCTGGACCGAGGTCCGCCTCGCCCTCGGGTTCGTCCACCAGCCCTGGATGAACGCCGCGCTCGCCGCTTTCCTCGTCGCCGCGCTGGCGACCGTGGCGCTGTCCCTCCCGGCCCGCCGCCTGCGGTCGCGCCGTTAGAGCCGGCCGGCTTCCCACTCGGGTTGGTTTCTCACCCCGCCGGTTTCTCACCCATAGGCAAGTGAGTTCCAAGTCGGCACCGCAAGACTGCTGCCCAGGGAAGGCCCGCGCCGGCCTCCACCATCAGAGAGGCTGTGGGGGCAGTGGAATTCCGGGTGCTGGGTCCTTTCGAAGTCCGGGACGGCGAGGCACTGGTCGGCGTCGGGGGCCCGCGGCAACGGGCCGTCCTGGCCCGGCTGGTGCTCGCCGCGGGCGCGGTGGTCTCCACGGAGACGTTGATCGAGGACCTCTATCACGGCACGCCGCCAGCGACCGCACTCGAGTCGATCCACGTCTACGTGTCGAACCTGCGTCGTGTCGTCGAACCGCGGCGGGCGCCGCGCACCCCTCCCCGGCTCCTCGTCGCGAAACGCCCCGGCTATCTGCTCGCGACCCCGGACGTCGACGCCCTGCGGTTCGGCGGGCTCGTCGCCGAGGCGGAAGGCAGGCCGCCCGCCCGGGCGCTCGCGCTGCTCGACGAGGCGCTGGGGCTCTGTCGCGGCCTGCCGTACGCCGACTTCGCGGGCGAGCTGTGGGCCGTCACCGAGGTGAACCGCCTCAACGATCTGCGCCTGGTCGCCGTCGAGCGCCGCGCACAGGCACAGCTCGACCTGGGCCGGCCCGAGGGGGTGATCCGGGACCTGGAGGCCGAGACCGGGGAGCATCCGCTACGCGAACGGCTGTGGTGGCTGCTGGCCCTCGCGTACTACAGGGCCGGTCGCCAGGTGGACGCGCTGGCCACATTGCGGCGCGCCAGGAGCCACATCGCCGATCAGCTCGGGCTCGATCCGGGCCCGCAGCTGCGGGCGTTGGAGAAGGACATCCTCCGGCAGTCCCCGTCTCTCATCGCCCCGCCTTTCACCACGCCGTCCCTCACCATCTCCGGCGGGCCCGCCGAGCCCGCGCCCGATCGGCCGGCCTCAGGAAAGGCGCGCTCGCCGCACGGGCGCGACCGGCAGCTCGCGGAGATGGAGTCGATGCTCGGCGGCGGAGTGAGCACGATCGCGGTGACCGGGGAACCGGGCATCGGCAAGACCTGGCTGCTGAAGGCGTTCAGGGCTCGGTGCGCGGAGCGGGGACACCTGACCCTCTGGGGCGGCTGCCACGATCTCGACACCGCCCTGCCCCTGCGGCCGTGGATCCAGGTCCTGAGGTCGCTGGAGCACGTCCATCCGGCTCCCGACCCCGGGGCCCTGGCCGGGCTCCTCGACGAGGAGGTCCCACAAGGATTGGCACAGGGATCGGCACAGGGATCGGCGCACGGGGCGCGTCAGCGGCGTCATCAGGCCGTCGCCGAGTGGCTCTGCGCCGCCGCCCGGGACCGGCCGATCGTGATCATTCTGGACGACCTCCAGTGGGCCGACCCGGCGTCCCTGGGATTGCTGCGCGATGTGACGGCGCTCGTCGGCGACTCGGCGGAGCATGTCCCGCTCACGCTGGTGACCGCGTTCCGGGATACCGCCCGGGCCGGTCAGCTCGACGACGTGCTCGCCGGATTCGCGCGATACAACCTGCTCCGCATCCGGCTCGCGGGCCTCGAGACCCCGGCCATCCGGGCCATCGCCGTGACCGTGGGCGCCGAGGTCGACGAGCGGACAGCTCACCTGCTGACGCGGCGCACCGGCGGCAACCCGTTCTTCGTACGTGAGACGGCCCGGCTGCTGGCGCAGGGCCGCCCGCTGGACACGGTTCCCGACGCGGTCGCCGGCCTGATCCACCAGCGGCTGGCGGCGCTGGATCCGGGGGTCGTCGAGGTGCTCCGGATCGCCGCGGTGATCGGCAGGGACTTCGATCCCGGCGTCGTGGGCGAGGTGCGGGCGGCGCCCGTGTACGACCTGCTGGACCAGGCCGTGCGCACCGGTCTCGTCGTCGTCGCCGGGCGCCGGATGGGCTTCGCCCACGACCTGGTGCGGGAGACACTGCTGCAGGAGATCCCGCCGCTGCGCAGGGCCGTCATCCACCGGCAGGTGATGAACGCGTTCGTCGAACGGCCCGGAGCCGACGTCGCCGTCATCGCCCATCACGCGATCCAGGCCGGGCCCGCGGCGTACGCGGAGGCGGCGCACTGGGCCGCCGCGATGGCCGAGCAGTCGGGTCTCCGCCTGGCCTACGAGGAGGCGGCCACCTGGTGGGGCCGTGCGGTGGAGGCACACGGGGCCACGGCCGGCGATCCGGCCGACCACGTCGAGCTGCTGCTGCGGCAGGCCCGCGCCCTGCTCGACGCCGGCGACGCCCTGGCCGCCCGGAGCGTACGGGCGCGGGCGATACGGGTGGCCGACCGGGTGGCGGGTGCCGGCGGGCCCGTGCTGGTCGCCCGGGCGCTCACCGCGCTGGACGCGCCCTCGATCTGGAACCTGCGCAATCCGTACGAGGAGGTCGAACTCCAGCTCGTGCACCGGTTCGAGCGCGCGTTGGACGTCATGCCCGGGGTCGCGGGCCCCGAGCGGGCGCGGCTGCTCGGCGGGCTGGCCCAGGAGCTGTACGACGGGTCGGACGACCCGCGCTGCCACCTCTACTCCGCGCAGGCGGTCGAGACGGCCCGAAGTGTCGGCGATCCGCATCTGCTGATGCGTGCGCTGAACGCCCGCTATCTGTCGATCCCCAGCTCGATCTACACGGAGGAGGCGCGGGAGATCGCGAGGGAGCTGGAAGAGCTGGGCCAGAAGACCCGGACGCCCGAGTTCGAGCTGCTCGCGCAGATGATGTGGACCTACCGTCGTATGGAGGTGTTCGACGTCGCGGGAGCGGACGAGGCGGCCGCCCGGTGCGACGCCATGCTGGCCCGCATGCCGCTGCCCTGGCCGCGCTTCCAGCACACGATGTGGCGTGCGGGGCGGCTCACGCTCCGGGGGCGGTACGACGACGCCGAGGCCCTCTACGCCGACCTCGACCGGCAGGCCGAAGGCATCGGCATGTGGTACGCGGGATCCATCGTGTCCCTGGGCCGCATCCTCCTCGCCTACGACAGGGGGACGATGAGCGAGGCGGAGCCCCTGATCGACTCGGTCGCCGGCACCAACCCCTGCGGGGACCAGGCGCTTCGCGTGCTCCTGCGGTGCGGACAGGGTGGAAGGGAAGCACAGGGTGGAAGGGAAGCACAGCGCAGAGGGGAAGAGGCCCGCGAGCCGGCCGCCGACGGGTGGCGGCCAGCGCCGCGCGACTGGTCGTGGCTGACCTTCACCTGTCTTCAGGGCGCCGCGCAGGCGGCGGTCGGCGACGTCCGCGCCTGCGCGGCCACGTACTCCGCCCTCCTGCCCTACAAGGGACGGATCTCGGTCGGAGCCGCCATCGCCTTTCTGGGGCCGGTGGACTGGTTCCTGGCGATACTCGCCTCGGCCATGGGAGACGACGCCGCCGCGGCCCGGCACCACGCCAGGCTCGCCCGGCTCGCCGGCAGGGCGGGTCTCGATCTGTGGCGGGACCGTGCCGTCGCCGCGGCCGGCTGATCGCGCCGAGCCGGATGAGGTGGGCTATCGCTGGCGCAGGCCGGCCGCGACGAGCGCGGCGTACGTGCCGCCCTGGGCCATCAGCTGGTCGTGGGTGCCGCCTTGCACGATGCGTCCGGAGTCGAGGACGAGGATGAGATCGGCGTCCCTGACCGTGCTCAGCCGGTGGGCGATGACGATCCGGGTCTGGGGGAGCCAGGCCAGGTTGGCCTCGACGGCGGCCTCGGTGGCGCTGTCGAGGTTGCTGGTGGCCTCGTCCAGCAGCAGCACCTTGGGCCGGGCCAGCACGGCGCGGGCCAGGGCCAGGCGTTGCCGCTGGCCGCCGGACAGCCCGCCGCCGTCGGTCAGCATGGTCTCGTATCCCATGGGCATGGCCGCGATCTCGTCGTGCAGGGCCGCCAGCCCGGCGGCCTGCATGATCCGCTCCAGCGGCGCGTCGGGGTCGTTGAGCGCGATGTTGTCCCGGATGGAGCCGTTGAACAGGGCCACATCCTGGGTGACGACCCCGAACTGGCGGCGCAGCGTGCTCAGGTTCAGCTCGGCGGCGGGAACGCCGTCGTAGCGGATCTCGCCCTCGACCGGGATGTGCAGCGCCAGCAGGAGCCGGGCCAGCGTGCTCTTGCCCGAGCCGGATGGTCCCACCAGGGCGACCTTCTGTCCCGGGCGGATCGTCACCGACACGCCTCGCACGATCCACGGGCCGCGCGGGTCGTGCCGGAAGCCGACGTTACGTAGCTCGATCGCGCCGCGCAGGCGCAGCACCTCGATGCCCTGGCTGGGCTCGGGGGCGGAGGCGAGGATGTCGGTCAGCCGGTCGAAGTGCGCGCCCGCCTGCTGGATGCTCTGCAGGCTGGTCATCAGCGAGGCGAGCGGGGTGAGCGCGGCCAGCGCGACGGCGTTGAGCGCGATCAGGGAGCCCGTGCTGAGCTGCCCGTCCAGCACCCGCCAGGCCCCGAGCCACAGCAACCCGAGCGGGGTGGTCACGCGGATCGCGGACAGCGCGGCCTCCAGGAGGCCGTGGGTGAGCCCGCTGCGCACGTCCGCGTCGAGCTGCCGGGCGAAGTGGGACGACCACTGCTCCATCGCCCTGCGTTCCGCGCCCGACGCCTTGAGCGTCTCGATTCCGCTGATCGTCTGGATGAGGCTGCTCTGCGAGGCCGACAGCGCCGCGAGCTCCTGCTGTGCCAGCCGGTGCACGCGGCGGGACGTGGCCGCGAGCAGCACCGACTGCAGCGCGACCACGCCTGTCAGCGCCGCCCCGAAGACGGGGTCGCGCAGGTAGACCAGCGCCAGGTAGCCGACGGCGAGCGGCCCGTCCAGGAGCGCGGTGACGATCTGGCCGGTGAGCAGCTCGCGCAGCGTCGAGACGCTGGTGGCCCGGGTCACCAGGTCGCCGGTGCCGCGCCGGGTGAAGTACCGGTACGGCAGGGCCACGAGGTGGGAGACCACCCCCTCGGTGAGCTCCCGGTCGGCGCGGGCGCGCACCGCCACCAGCAGGGCCGCGCGCAGGTACGCCAGGACGAGCTGGGCGGCCCCCGCCAGCAGCACTCCCACGCCGAGCAGCGGCAGCAGGCCGGAGGCGCCGTGCGGGATGACCGTGTCCAGCAGCAGCTCGGACAGCAGCGGCATGGCCAGGCCAAGCACCTGCAGCAGCAGCGACGCCGCGATGACCTGCACGAGCAGGCCGCGCCGCCGCCGTAGCAGTGTGCGCACGAACTCCCGCCGCCACGCGCTCGCCAGCGACGTCGACCCGCGCCGGAACCCCTCCCCCGGCTCGAAGACCAGCAGCACCCCGGTGAAGGCGGCGGAGAACTCATCCTGGGTCAGCCGTCGCCGCCCCTGTCCGGGATCGACGATGTCCACCCGGTCGACCGACCACCGCTCGATTACCACGAAGTGGTTGAACTCCCAGTGCGCGACGGCCGGAAGCGGCACCCGGGCCAGGTCCTCGGGATCGAGCGAGAATCCCCGCGCCTTCAGGCCATGCTCACGGGCGCCTTGCAGAAGCGCGCGGGCGCTCAGCCCGTCCCTGCCGACACCGAGGCGCTCCGACAGCTCGGTCAGCGTGACGCGGTGGCCGTGATGGGACAGCACCATGGACAGGCACGCGGTGCCGCACTCGGTGGGCGTGTTCTGCAGCACCACCGGGACACGCCTCACCGGGCCGCCTCCGACGCCAGCACCGCCACGACTACTCCGGCGACCACCAGCAGGGCCACCGTGATCCACAACGCCAGGAACGACGGCCCGCGGAGCGGGGCCGGCACGCGCGTCTCCCGGCTCCGTGCGGCGTGCCGCCGCAGCGCCTCCTCCCGGAAGACGCCGCGCTCCTGCCCCCGGGAGGGGAGGCCGGACTCGCGTGGCGGACCCGGCGGCCGGACCGCCCGGCGGTCCTCCCAGTTCCCGGCGGAGGGCCGGGGAGACATGGGCCGGGTGTGGTCGGGATCCGGCACGGGCGGGGGGAACGACGTGGTCATCGGCGTTGCCTTGTGCCGCTCAGAGCCAGTGCCAGGTGATCTCGGCCGCCGCGCGGCGCGCCGCCATGAACGCGGCGAAGCCCGCCCGTCCCGCCGCCGGCAGCGTCGCCGGATCCGCGAGGTCCGCAGGCCGCCGTTCGCGCACGACCCCGAACAGGTGCCCGGCGCCGTACGACACCGGCCCAACGACCTCGCCGGCCGCGGCGTCCCGGAGCGGTTCCGGCAGCTCGCGGGCGACCCGGACCGCCGCCGTCACATCGAGGTCACCCCGCGACAGCACCGCCGCGCCGAGAGCCGCCAACGGGTCTTCCGACGCGGCGAGGCCGGCCAGTAGCTCCGCGCTCCCCGTAGCCCATACCGCCCAGACCTGGTCGAACTCCTCGGGGTGGCGCTCCAGATAGTCCCGCGCGGTCTCCCGCTCGACCCGCGCCCGCACCCGTCGCTTCAGGGCGAGCCCGTGGATGTGGTTGTCGTAGGCCTCCCCGGTGAGCCCGACCTCGCCGAGCCAGCGCAGCATCTGCTCGCGGGTGCGCAGCCCGCGCCGCAGCCGGTAGGCGTCCGACGCCTCCTGCAGCTCCTCCCGGGTCGGCTCGTGCTCACGCGCGATCAGCTCCTCCAGGACGCAGTGGTCGACCAGCTCCTCCTGCACGGACGGATCCCGCTTGGCGCGGGCGCGCAGCGTCAGCAGCGCGTTCTGGATCAGCAGCTCCTGGCCGTCGACGGTCAGCACCCGTCCCGAGGCCCAGTGGGTGGAGTGGTCCACCGTCCAGGGGGTGCCGTCGTCGGCCGGGGCGGTCAGCGCCACGGTTCCGCCGTCCGGGTGGTCGAGCACCAGGTCGTAGTCGACCGTGGGGCTGCCGGGCCGTACGTCGGTCACGAGCTGGGCCCGCACGTCCGGGTGCTCCGCCCGCCAGCTCTCGGCCGCGCGCCGCGCCGCCGCCACGCCGTCACGCGTACGCGGCAGGCCGCGCAGCAGCTCCACCGCCCCGGCCAGGACGCCGGCGAAGGGGGTCTCTTCGGTAGGAACGGTCATGCGGTTTCCACTGGGGTCTCGGGGCGGGGGCCGGGTTCGGCGGCGACGAGCCAGTCGGCGATCGCCGCGGAGATGGGCAGGCCGGTGGCCGACTCGATCCAGCCCCACTGGCCGGTGGGGTTGATCTCCAGGTACACGTACCGGCCGTCGGGGGTGAGGATCATGTCGATGCAGCCGTACGGCAGGCCGAGCGAGGCGGTCAGCGCCAGGCAACGGCGCTCCACGTCCTCCGGCAGCCGATGGATTCCGTACGTCGAGAAGCTGCGCTCGTAGTGGCGGTAGTCGTACCGGGTCGTCCGCGACCCCTGGGAGTGGATCTCCGCGGCGAACACCCGCTCGCCCACGACCGTGATCCGCAGCTCGATCGCCTTGTCCACGTACGGCTGGAGGATCACGGGAGAGGTGGTGAGCCGGTGTCGATGAGTGAGGTGCCGCCGGGTGACCGGGGTGGTGTAGAACACGTGCTCCTCGCCGCCGAAGTGGAACGGGACGTACTCCACCTGCTTGGCGATCAGCTCGCCCCCCACCTCCTCCCAGAACGGGATGAGTTGCTCGGCGTCGTTGGTGACGAGCGTGTCGGGGGTGGTGAAGCCCAGCCGGGCCGCAGCGGCGAGGTTGAGCAGCTTGTTCTGCAGCCGGATGACGTCGATGCTCCGGCCGGGGAACCAGCGGGCGTCGACGGTGTCCTCCCAGCCGTACAGCAGGATCTGCGCCGTCTTCTCGACGTACCGCCGGTGGTCGGCGTCGGTCAGCGACTCCGGTGCTCGGGGCGGCGAGGGCCGGCGGTTCCAGACGGCGCTGAACAGGGACGTGTCGTACGCTCTGCCGCCGATGTGCAGCGTGTGCCGCCAGGGTCCGCCGCTGAGGCGCGAGGTGATCGTGCTTTCGGCCGGGTAGTCGCCCGGATCCCACCACAGGAACTCCGCCCCGCGTTCCCGCAGATGCGGGACGACCATCTCCACCGACGCGTCGTCCGCGGCGCTGAGAATCAAGATCAACGTGCTGTTTCCCATCGAGGGGGCGGCGTGACCGGGCGCCCGGTCACGCCGCCGTGCTGGTTCGACCGTCAGATGCGGACGTCCATCGGGTCGCCGTTCCCGCCTCCGAGGGAGGAGGACACCCAGGCGCATTCGGGGCCCATCAGCGGGGGCAACCCGCCGACGATGTCGTCCAGGAAGTCCTCCGGCAGCTCGGCGTTACCGTTGAGGTCGTCGATACGAGCAGACATGCTTCTCATCACCTTTCATTGAGAACGGCGGCATGCCCGGAGAACCCGTCCACGGCCGGAGAGCCGCGGCGGGACGAGTCCGGTATGCCGACGAGAAGCAGCCTGCAGGGCGCGCCTAAAGGATCACTTGTGATCTTCTAAAGGCCCCTGACGGCGCCGTCGCCCGGTCGGAGTCCGGGGCGGTCAGAGGGCGCCTTCCAGGCGGAGCAGGTGCTCCTTGGCAGCCGGGCCGCCGGCGTACCCGCCGAGCGAGCCCGGACCCTCCACGGCCCGATGACACGGCAGGAGCAGGCAGACCGGGTTGCCGGCCAGCGCGTTGGCCACCGCGCGGGGCGCCTGCGGCCGCCCGATCCGCTCGGCGATCTCCTGATAGGTGGTGACGTTGCCGTACGGCACGGCCGGCATGAGCTGGATCACCGTACGGCTGAAGCCGGTGACCAGGCGCAGGTCCACGGAGAGGGAGAAGGTGCGCAGCCTGCCCGTGAAGTACGCGTCCAGTTCCCTGCGCAGGGGGTCGAGGCGGCGCGGGTCGGGCCCGATGAACGAGCCGACGGCGCGGGAGACCCGGGCGAAGACGTCGTGCTCGTCCTCGTAGGTGCAGGCCAGCACGCCGCGTGCGGTCACCGCGAGGATCAGGCGGCCCACCGGCGCGTCGGTGGTGCCGAAGGCGACCTCGGGCGGGGCCACGCCGACGTAGCCCGGCGAGGTCACACGGAGCAGGGCTTCGAGGTCCTCGGTGGACATGGGCGCCCCACTTTCTCTTCTCTGCGTGCAGGCAGCGTATCGGAGCGGTCGCGAGGTGAAGGAAAACCCCAAGATCAAAAGGTTAAAGAAGGCACGATGGGGACGTGGGTGACAGCAGCGTGGACGGCCGGGCGGCGGACCTCGCCCCCGCGGTCCCGGACGCCGCGGTCCCGGACGCCGTCGTTCCGGACGCCGTGGTCGCGGACCTCGGGGCCTTCGGCGACGCGGTCTTCGGCGACGTCGAGGAGGGGCTCGCGCGTGCGGTCCTGGCCGGCTCCCCCGACGCGATCGTCGCGCTCGACCGCGATCTGGCCGTGCTGAGCTGGAACGCGGCGGCCGAGCGGCTGTTCGGCTGGCCCGCGTCCGATCTGCTGGGCAGGCGGGCCCCGATCGTGCCGGACGAGCTGATGGCCGAGCACAACGCCGTGCTCGAACGCGTACGCGCGGGCGGCCGGGTGTCGCTGACCACCAAGCGCCTCCACCGCGACGGGCGGCTGCTCGACTTGCGGGTGGACACGAGCGCGTTGTGCTCGCCGGGCGGCGCCCTGCTCGGATACGTGAGCGTCTACCACGCCGCCGAGGACGACGACGCCGCGCACGGCAGGATGGTGCGCCGCGCCCGCCTGGTGCGGCGGCTGACCGACGTGGTCGGCGACATCAACGCCGAGCTCGACCTGCCCGTCGTGCTCGACCGCATCGCCGCGAGCCTGACCGAGCTGACCGGCGCCGACGCCGGCGGTTTCGTCTCCATCGAGGGGGAGCGGCTGCGCCTGGTCGGCGTCCACCAGTTGCCCGAGACGCTGCGCGGCGCCACCGCCGGGCTGCACACCAGCCTGGTCGCCAAGCTGCTGCGCACCGGCAAGACCGTGCTGCTCGAGACCGGCCCGGAGGGCTTCCAGGACCTGATCTGGGCGCGCCTGCCCGGCCTGCACACGATCGCCGTGGGCATCGCCGCCGTGGGCGGGCGTCCCTATGGGGCGCTCTACGCGTTGTTCGCCCGGCGCAAGGCGAGCCATCTGGAGCTCGAACTGCTCGAACTGCTCGCCGGGCATGCCGGCATCGCGGTCGCCAACGCCATGGCGTACCAGGACGCGGTGCGGCAGCGCGCCCACGAGCGGGCCGTCTTCGACTCCAGCGCCGACGGCATCGCGGTGCTGGACGGCGCGGGCGCGGTCGTCCGATGGAACCGGGCGGCGGCCGAGCTGACCGGCCACCCGGCGGACCGGGTGATCGGAGGCCCGCCGCCCTTCCCGCTGCCGGCGCCGGGGGAGAAGCTCACCTTCCAGCTTCCGTCCGGCCGATGGCTCGACGTGCTGTGCGCGGAGATCCGGGAGACGGGGGAGACCGTCGTCGACTTCCGCGACGTGACCCGGGCCAAGGAGCTGGAGGAGGCCAAGGACCTGTTCCTCGCCACCACCAGCCACGAGCTGCGTACGCCGATCACGATCGTGCACGGCTTCGCCAGCACGCTCGACTCCCGCTGGGACCACCTGTCCGACGAGGAGCGACGGTCGGCGGTCCACACGATCGCCGAGCGGGCGCGGTCGCTCGGGCAGCTCATGGACCACCTGCTGCTCGGCGCGCGGGCGGGGGCGGAGGAGCTGAAGGTCAGGGTCGAGCCCTTCGACCTGGCCGGCCGGGTGCACGCGGCGACGCTCGGGCTGCCGGTCCTGTCCGACCGGCACCGGCTGGAGGTGGACATCCCGCCCGATCTCCCCTACGTGTACGGGGACGCGCTGGCCACCGACATCCTTCTGGCCCAGTTGCTGGAGAACGCGTTCAAGTACTCCCCCGACGGCGGCCTGATCCGGGTGGAGGCCTGGCCGGAGGACGACCGGGTCGTGCTGGTGGTGGACGACGAGGGAGTGGGCATCGCGGCGGACGACCGGGAGCGGATCTTCGAGCGGTTCGTCCAGGCCGACAGCGGCAACCGGCGCAGGTTCGGCGGGGTCGGGCTCGGGCTCTACATCGTGCGCAACCTCGCCCGCGCGCAGGGCGGGGACGTCGCCGCGCTGCCCCGATCCGGTGGGGGAACCCGCATGAGGCTGGTGTTGAACTCGGCAGGATCTTCATCCTGATAAGACAGATCGGAGCGTGGCGTCACCACTTAAGGACTGAACTATTGTCCAATGTGCACAAGCTGTGATCCGGGGCACGGTTTCCCAGCCGAGTAAGCGGGGCATTTCGGTCGTACTGGCTCGTGCAGCAGAAACGGGGGTAACGGGGAGGTGAGTGCGTCGAGCGTCGTGATGCTGCCGTACGCACCGTCGAGCGTCGCCGTCGCACGTCAGCGCCTCAGCGCCGAACTTTCGAACGCGGGGCTGCTCGCCTCCGCCGTCGATGACGTCGTGCTGATCATGAGCGAACTGCTGAGCAACGCGCTGCGCCACGCCCACCCTCTCCCGTCCGGCCAGCTCAAAGTGGCCTGGCTGTGCTCGGACACCCAGGTCGAGGTGGCCGTGAGCGACGGTGGCGCGTATACGGAACCCCGCGCGGGCCGCCCGACGCTGTCGTCCCTCGGCGGCCGTGGACTCGGCATCGTGGAGTACCTGGCCGAGCGCTGGGGGGTCAGGCACGAGGAGGAGGCGACCACCGTCTGGGCGGTCGTCCCCGCTTCATGGCCTGCCCGAAACGGGCATGTCGAGCTGTCCGAAACCCCGGTGCTGCGCGAGGTCGGCTGAGCGCCCCCGCCGCTGCGCTCCGCCCCAGCCGCTACCCGCAGGTCGTCCCCACCGCCATCCCCGGCCGCCCAGGTCGTGATCACGTGGTCATCGGGTCATGCCGTCAGCATTCCGGCTCGCCCCGAAGACCGCGGCCCGAGGTCAGGCCGTGCGCGGATAGAGGACGGCCCGCTCGGCCGTCGTCCAGGCGCTGCTCACGAGCAGGTAGACGCCCGCCGCGAGCGGGAGGAAGGCGGCCACGGCCACGGTCCAGAACGGTGTGAGGACCTGGAGGCGCCGCATCGGAGCCGTGGGCTCGACCCTGCGGGCGGCGATCACGGCCACGGCCACGAGCAGCGCGAGCAGCCCGGCGAACACCAGGACCGGCGGGCTGACCAGGCCCGCACCGGCGACCGCGGCCGCGAGGTGCTCCCCCAGCGGCACGCCGAGCACGCTCTGCGCCAGCAGCAGGTTCGGGTGCCCCGCGATCACTGCGGTCGTGAACAGCCGGTAGGTCACCATGAAGAACGGCGACTGCGCGAACGCCGGGAGGTAGCCGGTGAACTGGCCGACGCCCTCCTTGGCGTACAACGCGTTCGTCTCGCGCAGCAGTCGCTGCGGGTCGTTCTTCCACCGCGTGCGCAGCCCGTCCACCTGGGGAGCGAGGCGCGCCCGGATCCGCTGCGCACGGGCGACGCGGACGCTCAGCGGCAGCAGCGACAGCCGTACGGCGAGGGTGACCAGGACGATCGCGAGCCCGGCGCCGGTGACGTGACTGAGCGCGTCGACGAGCCGGTAGGCGGGATCGAGCACGAAGTCGAACATGGGAAGGAAGCCTTTCGTCTGTGACCTTTTGCCGGTGGATGAGGGCATGACGAAAGCGCTCGTGACCGGATGGCCGGTCAGACGAGCGCGGGGCTTCCTGATGGTGCGCGGGGACGGGGACGGCCAGGCGTGCCGGGATCGCGCAGCCTGACCATCGCCGTCTCACCGGTGTACGACGGCCTGCCCGGCCCCTGACGCAGAACGGGGACGCCGGTCAGCCGGCAGAGCATCCAGGCGAACACCAGGACGGCCACGCCGGCCAGGCCGACCGCGGTCAGCGCGCCGGAGCCCGAAGACCCGGCGGCCAACTCGGCCAGCAGCCAGACGAGCGATCCGATGGCGGCCTGGAGAGCGTTCACGTCAGCGGGACAGCTTCCCGACGACGGTGACCGCGACGACGGCGACGAGGGCGATGATCCCGATGATGAGCAGGAACTTCAGCGTCGCGAACAGTGCGGGGATCACGAATCCGAACACCAGCCAGAGGGCCAGGAGGATCCCCAGTACGGTCAGTACGGTACGGGCCATGGCTCCCAAGGTACGCGGTGGGACCGACAACCGCGAGCTTGATCGTGTCTCACCCTTCTCTGATCCAAAATCGGTTCACATACCCACGATCCATGAGGTTTCACGTGAATCATCGCGTTCGGCGGTAGTTCGCCAACAAATAGTCACGACTGCTCGCGCGGCCGGTTCTTACGAGACGATGACAGGGCTCGGCCGGGTCGCCCGGCGGATTTACCGTTGAGGGCGTGCCCTCCTCGAAGACTCCCCCGAATCCCGCCCGTGTCCTCGTGGTGGACGACGACCCGACCGTCGCCGAGGTGGTGGCCCGCTACCTGGAGCGGGACGGGCACGAGGTCGAGTGCGTGAGCGACGGCGCCGAGGCGTTGCGGCGGGCCCTGGCCGACCCGCCCGACCTGATGGTGCTCGACCTGATGCTGCCCAAGCTCGACGGCCTGCAGGTCTGCCGGAAGCTGCGGGAGCGCTGGCCCGTCCCGGTGATCATGCTGACCGCCCTCGGCGAGGAGATGGACCGGGTGGTCGGCCTGGAGACCGGTGCCGACGACTACGTGACGAAGCCGTTCAGCCCGCGCGAGCTGGCCCTGCGCGTGCAGTCCGTGCTGCGGAGGGCCCGCGGCGCGCTGGTGCCGACGGGCACCGGCGTGCTGCGCGACGCCGACCTGGTGGTGGACGTCGGCGCCCACGAGGTGCGCCTGGGCGGCAAGGAGATCACGCTGACCGCCCGGGAGTTCGACCTGCTCGTCTACCTGCTGCGCAATCCCCGTCAGGCGTTCAGCCGCGCGGCCCTGCTCGACCAGGTCTGGGGCTGGTCGTTCGGCGACTCCTCCACCGTGACGGTCCACGTGCGCAGGCTGAGGGAGAAGATCGAGGACGACCCCACCGATCCGCGTCGGATCGTCACGGTCTGGGGCGTCGGCTACCGCTACGAGCCGCTGTCGTGATCGTCCAGATCGTCGCGGTCGCCGCCGGGCTCGGTCTCGTCATCGCGGCCCTCGGCCTGGCGCTGCTGCGGGTGCTGCGCCGCCGGTCGATCGGCGTGATGCTCGCGGTCGTCGCGGCCGTGACGGTCTCCGCGACGCTGGCCGGGGTCGTCGCCATCACCCTCGCCATGATCATCGACGGACGGCCGAAGAACATCGTGCTGACCGTCGTCGGCATCGGCGGCCTGGTGGGCCTCGGCGTCGCGCTGGTGAACGCCCGGACGGTGGTGCGCGCCAGCCGGAGCCTCGTCGGCGCGCTCGAGAGCGTGCCGCCCTCCGGCCGGTTCACCCCGCCGCCCGCGCCGCTCCCGGCCGAACTGCAGACCATCGGCACCGCGCTGGAGCAGGCGTACGAGCGGCTGCGGCTGGGCCGTGAGCGCGAGCGGGCGCTGGAGAGCGCGCGGCGCGAACTGGTCGCGTGGGTCAGCCACGACCTGCGCACTCCCCTCGCGGGCATGCGGGCGATGGTGGAGGCACTGGAGGACGGGGTGGTCGACGACCCCGAGACCGTCAAGCGCTACCACGTCCAGATCAGGGTGGAGGTCGACCGGCTCGCCGGCATGGTGGAGGACCTGTTCGAGCTGTCGCGCATCCACGCGGGCACGCTGCGGCCCACGCCCACCCGCACGGGGCTCGGCGACCTCGTCGCGGACACCCTCGCCGCCGTCGAGCCGCTGGCCCGCGCCGAGGGCGTGCACCTGACCGGCGAGGCGGACCCGCGGGTCCCCGTGTACGCGGACGCCGGGCAACTCGGCCGGGCCGTACGCAACCTGGTGGTGAACGCCATCCGCCACACGCCCGCCGGGGGCACGGTCGTCGTGCGGGCGGTGGCGGAAGGGACGGCCGCCCGCCTGTCCGTGCTGGACGGCTGCGGCGGCATCCCTGAGGAGGACCTTCCCCGGGTCTTCGACGTCGCGTTCCGCGGTGAGGCGGCGCGGACGCCCGGCCCCGGCCCCGGCGGCGGCGCCGGTCTCGGCCTCGCGATCGCGCGCGGCATCGTGGAGGCCCACGACGGCGAGATCGGCGTGGTCAACGAGGGCCCGGGCTGCCTCTTCACGATCACGCTGCCGTCGGCCTGACAGCACGGCGTCAGCCGACCTGGTATCCCTCCGCCTGGATCGCGAACAGGCTCGCGTACAGGCCGCCGAGGCGCAGCAGGTCGGCGTGCGAGCCGCGCTCGGCCACCCGTCCCTCGTCCAGGACCACGATCAGGTCGGTCTCCCGGATCGAGCCGAGACGATGCGAGATGAGCAGGTTGGTCCGCCCCGCCCGGTGCCGCCGCAGCCCGCTGTGGATCTCGTGTTCGGCCTCGGCGTCCAGGCCCGAGCTGGGCTCGTCCAGGATCAGCAGGTCGCGTCCGCCCCTGAGGTAGGCGCGTGCCAGCGCGAGACGCTGCCACTGACCGCCGGACAGGTGGACGCCCGCCTCGCCGCCGTCGAGGAAGATCCGCGACAGCAGCGTGTCGTAGCCGCGGGGCAGCGCGCCGATGAAGTCGTCGGCTCCCGCCTGCCCGGCCGCCTCGGTTATCCGCTCCCGGTCGCCCATCGCGTCGAGATCGCCGAGGCCGATGTTCTCGGCCGCGCTCATGTCGTAAGTCATGTAGTCCTGGAACACCGAGCCGATCCGCTGCCGCAGCTGTGCGGGATCGATGTCCCTGAGGTCGACGCCGTCCCAGAGGATCGCACCCCGCTCCGGGTCGTACATCCGGCACAGCAGCTTGACCACCGTGCTCTTGCCCGCGCCGTTGCGGCCGACGAGACCGACCGAGTGTCCGTACGGGATGGTGAACGAGGCGCCTCGCAGCGCCCACTCGTGCTCGGCCGAATATCGGAACCAGACGTCGCGGAACTCGATCCCCCGCCGAAGCCCGGGCACCGATCCCGGCTCGGGCCGTACGGGGAGGTCCGGCGGGGCCGTCAGCACCGACAGGTAGTGGCCGAAGAGCAGCGCCTGCTGGTGGATCGTCGCGATCTCGCCGACCAGGCCGGTGATCGCCGCCTGGACTCCGGCGACGGCGGCGACGAACAGCGAGACGTCCCCCACGGTCCGTCCTCCGCCGAGCGTCTCCAGCAGGGCCCAGACCAGACCCGCCCCCGCCAGCAGCGCGCTCGTGCCTCCCATGACACTCTGGACGGCCGTCTCCCGGCGGTCCGAGCGGCGGCGCTCGGCGTCGGCGGCCGTGCGCTGCTCGCGCATCAGGCCGCGAAGGTGGCCCGCGAGGCCGAACAGCCTGATCTCCTTGGCGGCCTGGGCGCTCAGGAGGAGGTCCTGGAAGAAGAACTCCCTGCGCTCGTTGGGGCCTATTCCGGCCAGCATCGCGGCGCGGCGCCGGGACAGCCAGACCTCGGCCGCCAGGCCCGGCACGGCGGTGGCCGCCACCAGGACGGCCATCCACGGGCTGATCAGGGCGAGAGCGCCGAGGAAGCCCACACCGGCCAAGATCGACCTGACGATCCCGAAGGCGGCCATGACCACCATGCCGGGCGTGGCGCCGCCGTACTGCAACGCGAGCCTGAGCGTGTCGAGGAAGGCGGGGTCCTCGAACCTGGCCAGGCCGACGAACCGCTCGGTGGCGGCGAACAGGCGGTCCTGCGCGACGACGCCGATCCTCCTGCGGATCTCCTCCCGCAGATACAGGGTGATCTGGGGGAGGACGGCCACCGTGGTCCCGCAGGCGGCGAGCGCGCCGCCGAGCCAGGCGATCGACCCCGGGGTCGCCGTCCCGTGGGCGACCAGGTCGAGCACGGCCTTGGTCAGCCAGGCGACGACCGGCGGGATCATCGCGCCGGCCGCGATCAGCGCGCCGTAGGCCGCCAGCCTCGCGCTTCCCGCCTCCCACGCCAGCCGTACGGCCGCCCAGACGGCCTTCACGCGCCCAGGCCCTCCATGCTGGTGCCGCTCGCGAGAATCGTGCGGGAGGCGTCGACCAGCGCGAAGGCGGGGAACCCGGACACCGACAGCGCCCTCGTGAGGCCGCCGCCGGAGCTTTCGATCACCACACGGGCGACGGGTTCGAGCGCGGCACGCTCCGCCGCGACGTCCTCCTCGCGTCCGGCCAGTACGGCGAGGACCGACGACCTCCCGCCCGCGCGGTTCTTGGCGGCGTCGACGAACGACGGCATGCGCTCGGCGCAGGCGGGGCAGCCCGGCGAGAAGACGCCCACGAGCGTGGGCGTCCCGGGGAGGGTGTCGTCGGACACCGTCTCCCCGTCCGTGGTCACGGCGGTGAACGGGCCGACGGCCGACCCCGCAGGGGCCATGACTCCGGGCCCGCGGCGCAACGCCGCCAACGCCTCCGAGTGCTCACGGAGCCTTCTGATGACGCCCACGGACAGGACGAGGTCGACGGCGCACAGGACGCCGACGACCGCGACGAAGGCGATGAGGAACGGCATGAGATCTCCCTGCTCGGGCCGTGGTTTTCAGCGACTGCCGTCCGGCGGCAACCGCCGCAGGACCACTCCCAGAACCCGGTCGGCGGGCACGAAGCCGCGCTGGCGCGAGTCCAGGCTGGAGCGTGGGTCGTCCCCCAGGACGACCAGATGGCCGGCCGGCACCCGGTCGGCGTCCCTGAGCGCGGGCGCGTCCGCCACCTGCGCGGGCACCGGATCGCCCCCGACCGCCGCCACCCGCTTGATGTGCCACTTGCGTTCCGGCCCCGGCTGGTGACCCCGGGGCCGCGGCGCCTCCACCACCACGACCTCGCCAACCCGTACGCCGTGCGATGGGACACGCCGCACCAGGACGCGGTCTCCCGTGCGGAAGCTCGGCCGCATGCTCGTGCCGGACACCTCCACCACGACGAACCGCCGGCGCAGCCAGGCGACCACGGCCAGGCCGCAGAGCGCCACGGCCACGACAGGAAGGAGGATCAGCCGCCCCTGAACCGGGTGGGCCACCGCTACCTGCTCTCCCGGGTGAGCCCGAACAGGTCGGCGATCTCTCCCGTCAGCACGACCAGGACCGTGACCAGGAGCGCGGCCAGGGCCGCGACCGCCGCTCCCGCGAGTTCGGCCGGCCCGCGCGCGGGGACGAGGACCGTCAGCGCCAGGCCGGTGAGGGCGATCAGCCCGAGGAGGGCGTTGCGGGCGAGGTCGGCGGGCCCGACCGGCAGCTTCCGGCCGCCGAAACAGTGGCAGGGGACCGCGAGCCCCCTGCGGATCGCGGCGTGGATGACGAAGGAGAACGCCGCCAGCGCGGCCAGCGCCACCGCGAACCCGGCGGACGCCGTGGCCGGGACGGTCATCAGCACGACGACGGCCCCCTCCGCAACGGCCGCCACGGTCGCGAGCGCGTGGCGCCGCTCCGCTCGCGGGGCCCCCGTACGGGCGGGAAGCAGCCTGGCCGTGGCTTCGGCGAACCGCAGCCAGGACTCCCGCCCGCGCAGCTTCGAGGCGAGTGAGACCAGGAACGTCAGCCCGATGGCCATCCGGCAGGCGAGGAGCAGGTAGTTCACGTATTCCCCTTCGGCTTGGACTCCGCCGCGCACCACACGTGATCGCCGAGAGGTGACCCGGCGGCAGGGACCGGGCGGGCGCCGCCGGTTGAAGGCGGATGCCGTGACGCCCCGCGTCCCCGGGCCGGATCGGCCGAGCCGCGCGCGGGCGTCGCCCGCGCGTGACCCGCCGCGCCGGAACCTCAGCAGGCCTGGCTGTAGCAGTAGTAGCCGTAGCCGCCGCCGTAGCAGCACACCTGTCGTACGCCGTTGTTGCAGGGGCAGTTCGGGCCGGCCTGGCTGTATCCCGGGCACCAGCACGGCACGGCGGCCGACGCCTCGGTCCTCGGCACCAGGCGGGCCAGCAGGCGGTCGCCCCAGGACTGGAACGTGCGAACCATGCGAGACTCCTCCCTTCGCGGGCTGATCATGCGAGCAGCCGTCATCACGTTCTCATCGCGGCGACGGAGATCAACCGATGAGACGTCGCGACGTGGTCCGGTGGCCCTCGCAGTCAGGGGTCCCAGTGCGGTGACATGCGGGGTCGCCGTCCGGTCCGGAACCCGACCGGGCGCGGGTGACATCGTCTGTCATGAAAGGTTCAGGCCGGGCCGGAGCGTTCCAGGGTCACGCGACCAGGTCGCGGTGCGGGCCGCCTTCGCGAGGTCCCGCGGTGTTCCTGCGAGCCCTCGCGCACAAGGCTGAAAGCGCCGGTCGCGAGCTGATCGCGGTGACCCCGCCAACACCTCCCGCACATGCGCGCACTGAGGGCACTGCGCGAAGGACAACCGCCTGACCCAAGCCGAGTTCGTTTGTACGGCGTGCGGGCACACCACACACGCCGACGAACGCGGCCAGGAACATTCTCAGGGCAGGGCTTGCCCTTCGCGACGCTGCGGAAGCGGCCTAGCGAGAAGCCGCTCCCTTGAGGGAGCGGAGGAGTCACGGCGAACACTTAATGACGACTTCGGCGCCTCTTGGCATCGCCGAAGCCGGCACCTAGGCGCAGCTCGGCGCGGTGCCGGCCATCGAGGTCACAGGTCGCTCTGGTGCTCCAGCACCCCGCGCCAGGAGGGGACGTCCGGGGCGGACTCCCGGTGGCGCGGGGTGAACGCCTCCGCCATGGCCCTGAACGTGGGGCACGGCCAGCGCCACATGCAGCTCCGGCACCGCAGGATCGGGTTGGCCGAGTCGCTCGAGATGCCGCCCGCGTCCCTGGGCTGGTGCAGATCGAGCAGCCGGATGCCGAGCTCGGAGAAGCTCAGCAGCTCCTCGCGCGCCTCGGCGAGGAAGTCGAGGTCCTCGGCCGCCAGCCGGGCGCTGACCGGGACGTAGCCCTCGCGGTTGACCAGGCCGCGCAGCGGCTCGGCCGCGTCGCGCCACGACGAGGCCTTCTCGGTGCGCACCTGGATGGTCTCCAGATGCTCGCGCAGGACGCGCCGCTGGGGATCCTCGGGTATCTCACTAATCATCTGCTCTCGGGCCCGCTGTGCTCGGCGCCCGCCCTCCTTTGCGAAGTGACGACCAAGACGCGGAGGTTCCGGGCCCTCCATCCGGCGACGCCGGTGTCGCATAGCGTCAAGCTTCGCGCACTCGGCGTTTACATGGGGCCGGAATCGGGGACAAAGGGCGGACGACTCTTCGATGAATCCGATGGAGCGTGACCCGAGGCCGGGACGACGCTAGTGTGCGCCTCGTGGAGCTCAAAGTCGTGACGCAATCCCACGCCGGTCAGGCTGTCATGGCCGTCTTCGGCGAAATCGACCTATATACCGCGCCCCGGCTGCAGGCGGAGTTCACCCGTCTGCTGGAGACCGGGCCGGACCGGGTGGTCATCGACATGTCCGGAGTGGAGTTCTGCGACTCCACGGGCATGAACGTGCTGCTGTCGGCGCTCAAGCGGCTGCGCGAGCGGGGCGGCACGCTGGAGGTGGCGGCGCCGAGACCGGCGGTACGCAAGATTCTCCAGGTCACCGGCCTGGACTCGGTGTTCACCGTGCACGACACGGTGCCCGCCGACCTGCTGACGGCCGAGCATCAGGGTTAGGCGCATGGGGGAGATGGCAGTGCCCGAGCCGGACACCGCGGTGGTGATCCCGGCGAAGGACGAGGCTGACCGGATCGGCGCCACCGTGACCGCCGCCCTGAAGCTGCCCGGCGTGGATCTCGTGGTCGTGGTCGACGACGGCTCGTCCGACGAGACCGGCCGGGTGGCCAGGGCGGCGGGCGCCCGGGTCGTACGGCACAGCCGCAACCGGGGCAAGGCGGCGGCGATGGAGAGCGGCGCCGAGGCCGTGCGCCTCCTCGACGAGGACCATCCCCGGCACCTGCTGTTCCTCGACGCCGACCTGGGCGAGACGGCGGCGGCGGCCCTTCCGCTGATCGCGCCGATACGCGCGGGCGAGGCCGACATGACCATCGCGAGGTTCGCGACCAGGGTCAAGCTCGGCGGGCACGGCATCGTCGTACGGGTGGCCCGCGACGGCATCAAACGGCTCACCGGCTGGGAGGCGACCCAGCCGCTCAACGGGCAGCGGTGCCTCACCCGGGCGGCGTTCGAGGCGGCCCGGCCACTCGCCCACGGCTTCGGCGTCGAGACCGGCATGACCGTCGACCTGCTCAGGAAGGGCTTCCGGGTGACCGAGGTCGAGGTCGAGATGTCGCACCGGGCGACCGGCACCGACTGGCGCTCGCAGTTGCACAGGGCCAAGCAGCTCCGCGACGTCGGCCTGGCCCTCGCCGCGCGCGAGCCCGCCGTGGACCAGGCGCGCGCCGCCCTCCGCTCGCCGCGCCGCTGAGCCCGGGGCCACCTGGTGGCTTCGCCCACGTCGGCGGGCCGGTGTGGTGGAATTCTCGGGTGGATTCGAGGGGGCGCGCACGGATCGCCGCCCGGCTGGCCCCGGCCGCCGGCGGCCTGTCGATCCTCCTCACGATCACGATCGGTGCCCTGGGGCCGTCCGCGATGGTGCCAGGGCTGCCCGGGCGGTCGTGGCAGCCCCCCTACTCGCTCGATCTCGCGCCCGACGGTCATCTCGTCGTCGCCCTGGCCGCCGCGGCGCTTGTCCTCGGCGCGGTCGGCCTGGCCGCCGGTCTCGCGTACGCCGACCGGATGCCGCGGGCGCGCACGCTGGTCGTCGCCGGGTGCGCCGCCGCCGCGGTCCTCGCGTTCCTGCCGCCCTCCGGGTCGGCCGACCACCTCAACTACGCGGCGTACGGCCGGATGGCGGCCCTCGGCTACGACCCGTACGCGACCGTGCCCGCCGACCTTCCCGCCGATCCCGTCGTCGGCCGGGTGGAGGAGTGGACCAGGACGCCCAGCGTGTACGGCCCGGTCGCGACGGCCGTACAGGCACTGGCGAGCCATGTCGGGGGCGATTCGGTCCGCCTGACGGTCTTCGTGATGGCCCTGGTCAACGCCGCCGCCTTCGTCGCCACCGGCCTGCTGCTCCACCGCGCAACCGCCGGCGATCCCGTACGGCAGCGCCGCGCGGCCCTGCTGTGGACGGCCAACCCGCTGATCGTCTACGAGCTCGTGGCCGGGATGCACCTCGACACCGTGGCGATCGCGTTCGTCGTGGCCGGGCTGGTCGCCCGCCGGGGCGTGCCGCTCGGCCTGGGCGTCGCGGTCAAGGCCACCGTGGGCCTGGTCGCGCTGGGCACGGCGTGGGAGCTGCGCAGGAGTCCCCGGCGGCTCGCCCTGGTGGCGGGCCTCGCCACGCTGACCGTGCTCGTGGCGTATCTGCTGGCCGGGCCCCACTCGCTCGACCAGCTGCTCAACGCCAGCAAGTCGGTCTCGCTGGCCACGCCGTGGAAGCTCGCCCAGAGGGCGCTGCAGGGGGTGTTCGGGTCCGGGGCCTACCGGGCGTGGATCCAGGCCGGGTCGCTGCTCCTGCTGGCCGTGCTCGCCGCCCTCCTCCTGCGCGGCCGTCCCGCGGCCGACCGTGAGGGCCTGGTGGTCGCCCTGGCCGTCGCCGTGGCCTGGCTGTTCGCCACGCCGTACGCACTGCCCTGGTATGACGGGCTGGGGTTCGCGCTGCTGGCCCTGGTCGCCTGGCCGGGCCTGGAGGCGTTCCTGGTCGCCCGGCTCGCCGTGCTCTCGCTGGCCTACCTGCCCGCGCGTCAGACGGATCAGCCGGACGACCTGGGGTGGCTCGTCGACGTGGTCAGGGGCTGGGTGGCGCCGTCGCTCCTGCTGGCGCTGACGATCGCGCTGCTGTGGTGGGCGGCGCGGTCTGGAGCGCGCGTACGGACGCCGCCAGCGCCAGCGGCACCGCGACCGTCAGGGCCATCGCCGGAATCGCGATCCCCGAGTCGTTGATCAGGAACCCGGCGAACGCCGCGGTCAGCGCCCCGAACAGCCCGGCCCGCAGCTCCGGCGCCCGCTCGTACGCCAGGCTCAGCGCGGGCGCGCCCCACCGGGACGGCCGGGCCAGCACGAGGAACAGGAACGCCAGCGCCACCAGCGACAGCAGCGTCAGCGGCAGGTTGCCCAGCGTGTGGAGCATCGCCTCGAGCTTGCGCCCGACGACCGAGCCGCCCTCGCCGCCGATGACCTGCTGGATGAACGTCCCGAGATGGGTGCGCTGGTCGGCGGGGCGCAGCCAGTCGGCCACCGCGATCAGCGTGATGAGCACGACCCCCGCCACGGCGACCAGCCCGAGCCGGAGGACCGACACCCGCCTGCCCGCGACCATCAGCACGCACACCGCCACGCCGAGGACGAACGACGGCACCCCGCCGAAGTCCGCACCCCACGTCGGCCAGCCGTCCCCGGCGATCGCGAGCAGGCCGTACGCCACGCATACGGTCACGGCGAGCCTCGGCCGGCGGCGCAGCGCGTGGGCGACGGCCGCCAGGAGCAGGATCGTGCCCGTCGAGTAGACGGCGTAGGCCATGTTGCCGAAGCCGTAGAACCTGCCGCCGGTCACGGGCTCGTAGCCGGCCACCGCGTTCACCTGCAGCCGCGAGCCCGTCACCACGTCGGCGAGGAGCGCGAGCGAGCTGATCCCGGCGACCACGGCGGGCGGCCCCAGCACGTGGCGGCGCCACGGCGCGGCGTACGCGAGCCCGGCCACCAGGACGGCGAAGGCCAGGATCGTGCCGAGCAGGGCGGGCATCGGGTGGGCGAAGCCCCACCACGGCACGAGCTGCGCCAGGAAGATCGACACAGGGAGCGCGCCGCTGACCGTCGCGACCACCCGTGTGGTCGTCAGCATCCGCCGGTGGCGCCTGACCACGAGCGCGGCCAGGCCGTAGAAGAGCAGTTGCGCGGCGACCAGCGTGATGAAGAACGGCTCCCTGACCTGCCTGAGCACCTGGCTCGCGAGGTCGGCGTCGGCCAGCCCGGGGGCGGCCTCGGCCACGCGCGGCGCCGCGTCGCCGCCCGACCACGCCCTGCCGACCGAGCCCTCGGGAGTGGGGACGCCGAGCAGATGCGTGACCGTCGTCGTGACGTCGGTGATCGTGACCAGCGCCTGCTGCCGGGTCGAGGCGGCGGTCAGCCACCCGTGCCCGTACGGCCCGCCCGCGGCGATCGCGACGTGCAGGTGGGCGATGGAGCCCTCGCCGCGGCCGGGGGAGTCGGACAGCCCGGCCACGAGCACGGTCGAACCGGCGGGCACCTTCGCGAGCACCTCGGCGACGGTCCGGTCGGCCGCGCTCACGGCCGCCCGCCGCGCCTGCCCGCGCCCATCGTCGGCCCAGGCCCCGGTGATCTCCCCCGCCTCGGCGACGACGAGGGCGTACGGCGTGAGGTCGGGCAGCGCGGCGGGCGTCGCGGCGTACGTCGGGACCCTGCCTGACCCGTCGGCGGCGGCCAGGGCGGCCCCCGGGCCGATGGCCGCGATCTTTCCCCCGGCGGCGGTCACGGCGTCGGCGAGGAGCCCGAGCCGGGCCTTGAAAGGACTGGCCTGCTGCACGGCGACCAGTTCCGACCAGTTCGGGATCGTCGCCGTGCCGCCGGGGGCGGTGACGGGCTCGGGAAGGGGCCCGCAGCCCGCGCCGGGAGCCGCCGCCCGCTGGCCCGCGGAGACCGTCAGCCACCCGGCGGCCGGACAGGTCACCGGCAGCCCCTCGGGAGGGACCGTCCTCGTGGACAGCGACGCGCTGGAGCCGCGGGCGGCCAGCCCCCACAGCGCGGGGGTCCGCCGCGGGTCGAGGTCGTCCCAGCGGAGGCCGGGCACTCCGATCACCACGACCCGGCCCGTCACCGCGGCGGCCTGTTCGGAAGCCGACGCGGGAGCGGCGGGCAGGACGAGGGCCGCCACGACGAGCACCAGGAACGACGCGAAGAGCCCCGCCAGCCTGCCACGCCGGGGATCGGCCGACGGGCACCTGGAGCCGTCCGGCCCTGTGGCGGTCCGGAACGCGGGGCCCGGAGCCGGGGCTGATCCAGGTGGCACTGTTCCGCGCTCCCTCATGATCGATAACGGTGCGGACACGGTCCACGGTAGCCTGCCTGGTCATGACGACTGGCCGGATCGCCGGGGGCCGCCGGCCCGCCTGGGCGTGGGTGCTCGCCCTGGTGGCGCTGGCCGCCGCGGCGTCGCCGCTGATCGCCTACTGGCTGACCAACCCCGAGGACCAGCGTCTGGTGGACCTGGACGTCTACCGTACGGGCGGCTGGGCGCTGCTGCGGGGTCTGCCCGTCTACGACGTGATCACGCCGGCTCCCCAGCTGCTGCCGTTCACCTATCCGCCGGTGGCCGCGATGCTGGCGGTGCCGCTCGCCCTCATGTCGTGGCCGGTCGCGCAGTGGGTGTGGACGGTCGCCATCGTCGCCGTACTCGCCGTGTCGGTCCGGCACGCCTTCCGGGCCCTCCTGGACGGCGTGCGCGGCGCCCTGGCCGCGCCGCTGCTGTTCGCCGTGCTGTGCGCCGCGTGCACCTATCTCATGCCGATCAGGGACCAGTTCAGGTTCGGCCAGGTGGACCTGTTCCTCCTGGCGTTGTGCCTGCTCGACTGCGTGGCGCGCAGGCCGTGGTGGCCGCGCGGGATGCTGATCGGCCTCGCCACGGCGGTGAAGCTCACCCCCGGCGTGTTCCTCGTCTATCTGGCGATCACCGCCTTTCCCGCCCGGGAGGGGGAGGAAGGACAGCGCCGGGCCTTCTTCATGGCGGTGTTCACGGCGGCCCTGCTCACGCTGCTGCCGTTCCTGGTGATCTTCGACGACGCCCGGGACTTCTGGTTCGGGGCGCTGCTCGACTCCGAGCGGCTGGGTGCGAACGCCGCCACCACCAACCAGTCGCTGCGCGGCATGCTGCTCAGGCTCTACCTGCCCGGCTGGCTGACCTCGGTGCTCTGGCTCGCCGCCGTCGCCGTGATCGGCTGGTACGGCTTCCGCCGCGCCCGGCGGGCGTACCTGGACGGCGACGTGACGACCGCGGTGGCGCTCACCGGGCTGATGGCGGTGCTGCTGTCGCCGGTGGCCTGGATCCACCACATCGCCTGGGTCGTGGTCGTGCTCGCGGCCGTCGCGGGGTCCGGGCGCGACCGGGTCCGGCTGCTGGTCGCGGCGGGCGTGTGGCTCTACTACGTGCTGCCCATCCCGTGGTGGGGGGTGACGCTCAAGGCGCTGGAGATCCCCGTGCTCAGCCCGGTCGCGGGGAAGATCGTGCAGAACGCGTTCGGGCTCGGTGCGATCGGCCTCGTCTGGCTCCTCGGCTCCTGGTGCCCCTCCCGCCAATCTTTGCCCCGTCGCATCGCCCAGAGCGGCACCTCGCCGCGTTGTCGTCGTCGCTCGTAGCTCCGCTACGAGCTCCTCCTCCGCCTTGCGATGCACCACTCTGGACACCGCTCCGTCCGGGCAAATCTTGTCGGTCGCGGCACTTGCTGCCCCGGCGGCGGGCGGCTGTCGCCGTTCCCGCTGCGGCCACTTGACCAGTTCATTACGCTCGGTGCCGTGCTGGTTACCGTTGTGGAGTTGGCCGGTGTCCTGACGGGTGTGACCGGCGTGGCCGTCGGCCTGATCGCGCTGCGCGCCGCCCGCCGTTCCGTGCGGGTGTGCCTGGACGCCCTGGATCGACGGGCCGCCGTCGGAGGCCCGGTGGACAGCAGGGCGATCCGCGACGTGGCGTTGTACCGGTACGACGCGCTCGACGAGATGACCGGCAGGCTGTCGTTCTCGCTCGCGCTCATCAACGGCTTCGGCGACGGCGTCGTGCTGACGTCGATCAACGGACGCACCGAGACCCGCACGTACGCCCGTCCCGTACGCGGGGGGAGGGGGCTGCAGCCGCTGTCGCCGGAGGAGGAGCACGCCGTGCGGGCCGCCAGGCTCGGCATCGGGCCGGAGGTCGAGCCGCAACGCCTCCCCCGCTGAGGCGGGACTGCGGTTCGCGGCGGCGGCCGTCCACAGGACGAGCGGGCTTGTCCACAGGACGAACCCGGCGAGGATGATTTCCACAGGAGTGTCTCCGCATGCCCGCCACACCTACCTGCGGATACCCTTGAGGACATGTCGAAGCTCGCGTACCTGGGGCCTCAGGGCACCTTCTGTGAGGCGGCCCTGCGGCTCCTGGAGCCGGATGCCGAGCGCCTGCCCTGCGCCAACGTCGGAGTCGCGCTCGACGCCGCCCGCGACGGCGAGGCGGACGGCGCGGTGGTCCCGCTGGAGAACTCGGTGGAGGGGGCGATCACGCAGACCCTCGACGAGCTGGCCGGGGGAAGGCCGCTCCACATCACCGGTGAGCTGCTGCTTCCGGTCGAGTTCTCCCTGCTGGTGCGGCCCGGCACCGAGCTGGCCCAGATCAAGCGCGTCATCACGCACCCGGCGGCCCACACCCAGTGCCGCGGGTTCATCGAGCGCGAGATGCCGGGCGCCGTGGTGATCGCGGCCTCGTCGACGGCCGCCGCCGCGCAGGAGGTCGCCTCTCCGGAGTCTCCGTACGACGCGGCGATCAGCCCGGCCATCGCCGGGGAGTACTACGGGCTCGACGCGATCGCCTCGAACATCGGCGACCGCTCCGACACCGTCACCCGGTTCATCAAGGTGAACCGGCCCGGCCGGCTGCCCGAGCCGACCGGCGCCGACCGCACCTCGCTGGTGGCCTTCCTGCGCGACGACCACCCGGGCGCGCTGCTGGAGATGCTGAGCGAGTTCGCGGTGCGCGGGGTCAACCTGACCCGCATCGAGTCGCGTCCCACCGGGGACGGCATCGGCCGCTACTTCTTCCACTTCGACTTCGAGGGTCACATCGCCGACGCCCGGGTCGGGGAGGCCGTCGCCGGTCTCCACCGGCTCTGCGACGACCTGCGTTTCCTCGGCAGCTATCCGCGGGCCGACCGGGTTCCGACGCAGATCAAGGAGGGTACGGCGGACGTGGACTTCGCCGAGGCCGCCGAATGGCTCGGAAAGATCCGCGCCGGTCTCGCTTGACGGGCGGGAGCCGCACCGGCTCCGGTAGCCTTTGAGCCGTGATTGACCTGCGAACCCTTCGTGAGGACCCTGACCGGCTCCGGGCGTCGCAGCGCGTCCGCGGCGAGGACGACTCGGTCGTGGAGACCCTGCTGTCGCTCGACGAGCGCCGCCGTGCCGCGCTCAACAACTTCGAGTCGCTGCGCGCCGAGCAGAAGAGCATCGGCAAGTCGGTGTCCCGCGCGTCCGGAGACGAGCGCCAGGCGCTGCTCGACCGCGCGAAGGAACTGGCCGCGCAGGTGAAGTCGGCCGAGACCGAGGCCGCCGCGCTGGCGAACGAGCTCGACGAGCTGCTCATGACCGTGCCGAACATCGTCGAGGAGGGCGCGCCCGCCGGCGGCGAGGACGACTACGTGGTGCTTGAGGAGGTCGGCGAGAAACCGGTCTTCGACTTCGAGCCCCGCGACCACGTCGAGCTGGGCGAGCTGCTCGGCGCGATCGACATCGAGCGTGGCGCGAAGGTCTCGGGCGCCCGGTTCTTCTTCCTGACCGGCGTCGGCGCGCGGCTTCAGCTCGGGCTGCTCAACATGGCGATGCAGCAGGCGATCGAGGCGGGCTTCACGCCGATGATCACGCCTGTGCTCGTGAAGCCGGAGTCGATGCAGGGCACCGGATTCCACGTCGCCCACGACAAGGAGATCTACCGCCTGCCCGAGGACGACCTCTACCTCGTAGGCACCTCCGAGGTGCCGCTGGCGGCCTACCACTCCGACGAGATCCTCAACGCCCGCGCCCTGCCTCTGCGCTACGCGGGATGGTCGTCCTGCTTCCGGCGCGAGGCCGGGTCGTACGGCAAGGACACCCGGGGCATCATCCGCGTCCACCAGTTCGACAAGGTCGAGATGTTCTCCTACTGCCGGCCTGAGGACTCCCACGAGGAGCACCTGCGGCTGCTCGCCTGGGAGAAGGAGATGCTCGAGAAGGTGGAGCTGCCGTACCGCGTCATCGACACCGCGGCGGGCGACCTCGGCACCTCGGCGGCCCGCAAGTACGACTGCGAGGCGTGGATTCCCTCGCAGGGCCGCTACCGCGAGCTCACCTCGACCTCCAACTGCACCGACTTCCAGGCCCGGCGCCTGAAGGTGCGCTACCGGGACGAGGAGAACCGGCCGCACCACGTGGCGACGCTCAACGGCACGCTCGCGACCACCCGCTGGATCGTGGCGATCCTGGAGAACCACCAGCAGGCCGACGGCTCGGTGGTCGTCCCCAAGGCGCTGCGGCCCTACGTGGGGCTCGACGTCCTGGAGCCGCTGTCCCGGTAGACCCACCGGCCCTGAACGAGGACCTCCGGCGTGGTGCCGCCCACCACGTCCGGAGGTCTTCGTGTCTACGTCCTGGTGATGCTTGAGGGCCCCGGCTAGCCGCTGCGGCGGCGTAGGGCAGCTCCTGGCGCCGCGTAGTGCGGCTCCTGGCGCGGCGTAGTGCGGCTCCTGGCGCGGCGTAGTGCGGCCGAAAGCCTCAGATGTCCACCAAAAGTGCGATCTGCACCTTTGGCGGCAGGGGCGCCAGTCAGATGTGATGTAAATCTCTCGGTTCGGATGGCATCCGAGCGCGGAGAAGGCCTCCGCGCGTGAAACTTTCATGCGCGGAGGCCTTCCGCGGGTCCGCCGCCGCGCCTACGGCCGGGGCGTTCCCAGGCACGAAAAAGGCGGGGCTCGCCACTGCGAACCCCGCCTTCGTCACGTCAGGTCAGAGGCCGCGGACGTTCGACGCCTGCGGGCCCTTCGGACCGGCGATGACCTCGAACTCGACCCGCTGGCCGTCCTCGAGGTTGCGGTAGCCGCTGCCAGTGATAGCGGAGAAGTGCACGAACACGTCGGGCTCGCCGCCGTCCGGTGCGATGAAGCCGAAGCCCTTCTCAGCGTTGAACCACTTGACGGTTCCCTGAGCCATTACTGCTCTCCCTAAGGAAGTGAATCTTGGGGACCACACCTCGTGGACCCCGGGTGTGTCGCACAGCTCCCCGGGTGGCTCATACAGTCAAACTGGTTTTCGCTACGGGAACAGCTAATACAACGCCTTCATATCTAACACTATGTAGCCCGTTGGTGTTCCACGTCCGGGGGAGATTTCTCGCCCGGGGTGTGCCTGAGGGCATGGCATGGCATATCTCGGTGCACACTGGAACCTGTCATGACCTGCCCCCGCCTCGTCGCCACGGACCTCGACGGCACCGCTCTGCGCACCGACGGAACGGTCTCCCCACGCACCGCCGCCGCCTTCGCCCGGGTGGAGGAGGCCGGTGGCACCCTCGTCTTCGTGACCGGGCGGCCGCCCCGGTGGATGCATAGCGTCGCGGGAGTCGTACGGCACCGCGGGCTCGCGATCTGCGCGAACGGCGCGCTCGTGTACGACCTCCACACCGAGGAGATCGTCGAGTCGCACCTGATCGCCTCCGACGTCCTCGAAGAATGCGTCGCCCGGCTGCGGCGGCATGTGCCCGATCTCACGTTCTCGGTGGAGTACGAGGGAGGCTTCGCGCACGAGCCCGACTACGCGCTGGGGCGCTGGGACGCCCGGGAGCTGTCCTACGGGCGGATGGTGGCCATCGCGGCGCTGACGTCCCGGCCGTGCGCCAAGCTGCTCGCGCTGCACCCCTCGATGGAGCCCGACGAGCTGCACCGCGGGGTGCTGGAGATCGTCGGCGACATCGTGACCCCGACCCACTCCAGCGGGCGGGCGCTGATCGAGATGAGCGCGTACGGTGTGACGAAGGCCACAGCGCTGGCCACGCTGGCCGACGAGCGGGGGATCAAGCCCGCGGAGGTGGTCGCCTTCGGCGACATGCCGAACGACCTGCCGATGCTGACCTGGGCCGGCACGTCGTACGCGGTGGCGAACGCCCATCCCGACGTGCTGGCCGCCGTCGATCACGTGACGGCGGCCAACAACGACGACGGTGTGGCGGTCGTTCTCGAGACCCTGTTCTGAGTTACAGGTAGGGGCCGCCGGCGCGGTGACCCTGGTCGTCCGCGGCCTGGGGCATGCCGCCGGGGAGTGCGCGGCGCATCTGCTCCAGCTGCGCCCGCGCGGCCATCTGCTGGGCGAACAGCGTGGTCTGGATGCCGTGGAACAGGCCCTCCAGCCAGCCGACGAGCTGGGCGTGCGCGACTCTCAGCTCGGCGTCGCTCGGCGGGGTGTCGCTCTCGTCGCTGAACGGCAGGGACAACCGTTCCAGCTCCTCCACCAGTTCGGGGGCCAGGCCCTCCTCGAGTTCCTTGACGGAGCTCTGGTGGATGTCCTTGAGCCGCTTGCGGCTGGCCTCGTCGAGGGGAGCCGCCCGCACCTCCTCCAACAGCTGGCGGATCATGCTGCCGATCCGCATCACCTTGGCGGGCTGCTCCACCAGGTCCGCGACGGACCGCTCCTCGTGCTCGCCATCACCGTTGCCGCCGGAGACCGTAAGGCCCTGCGGCCCCACGACCACGATCTGCGGCGTGCTCTCGTCTGCGTTCATCGATCGCTTACAACTCCTGATTCGCCGGGGCACACCGTGCTCACCCCATCAACTTAACTCACCTGACCAGCAGGAGCTTTCCGATGTGTTCACCCTCTTCGAGCATCCGGTGGGCGCGGGCGGCCTGGTCGAGGGGGATCCGCTCGTGCACCACGGGCCGTACGGCGCCGGCCGCGACGAGCGGCCACACGTTGTCCACCACGCCCCGGCAGATCACGCCCTTGTCGTCCACCGGGCGGTTGCGCAGCCCGGTCGCGTGGACCGCGGCCCGCTTGGCGAGCAGCGTGCCGAGGTCGAGCTCGCCCTTCGCGCCGCCCTGCATGCCGATGACGACCAGGCGGCCGCCGGTGGCGAGGGCGCGGAGGTTCCCGGGCAGATACTTCGCGCCGATGATGTCGAGGATGACGTCGGCCCGGCCCTCGAACCGCTCGGCGAAGTCCTCCTCGCGGTAGTTCACGCCCTCGTCCGCGCCGAGTTCGCGGCAGCGCGCGAGCTTGTCCGCCGATCCGGCCGTCACGAGCACGCGGGAGCCGTACGCCTTGGCGAGCTGGATGGCCATGGTGCCGATGCCGCTCGCGCCGCCGTGGACGAGCAGGGTCTCGCCCTTCCGCAGGCGGGCGGTCATGAAGACGTTCGACCACACCGTGCAGGCGACCTCGGGGAGGCCGGCGGCCTCGTCCAGCGCGACGCCCTCCGGCACCGGCATCACCTGCTGCCAGGGGACCGCCACCCGTTCGGCGTATCCGCCGCCGGCCAGCAGGGCACAGACGCGGTCGCCGGGGGCGAGATGCGGGACGTTCTCGCCGACTTCGATGATCGTTCCGGAGCATTCCAGCCCGGGGATCTCGGAGGCACCGGGAGGCGGCGGATAGAAGCCGCGGCGCTGGAGCAGGTCCGCCCGATTGACCGCCGAGGCGGCGACGTCAATGACCACCTCACCTGCGGCGGGACGCGGGTCGGGCACTTCCTGCCAGGCCAAAACCTCAGGTCCGCCGGGTTCGGAAATCACGATCGCACGCATGTGACCTAAAGTAGCGTGGCGGAGAACTCGGCGGTTGCCCGCATTCACCGTATTACGTGGCGCTAATCTGCAATGTGTTTGCTACCCCATTAGCCCAGCCCGAGGGGGTACACGGTGGCGAGACATGATCGTGAGGATCCCCATTCTCTCGAGGACCAGCTGGCATGGCTTGACGCGATCAAGGAAATGCCCGACGAGGTGGAGATAGCGGTCAGCGCGGTCACCTCCGCCACGCTCGCCTCTCCACCGCCGCCGCCCGCCGACCCCGAGCCCGCCTCGCCGTACCCCGCCGACCCCTGGAGCCTCGTCCCGGCCGAGCCCGCGTCGGGCGGCCTGCTCCGCGGCGCGGCCGACAGCGCGACCGGCTCCGCGTACGGCGCCCCACCACAGGAGGACGCGCAGACCTCCGAGGCGTCGTCCACCGGTCCCATCCGCGAGTCCCTCTTCGGTGCCGGCTATTCGGAGAGCTTTGGGTATGAAAGTGGTGAAAAGTCCGGATTTGGGTCTGGGTATGGCGCCGACTCGGCCTACGGCGAGACGAACTTCGGCGACACGACGAACTTGAGTGACACGACGGCCTTCGGCGATACGACGGCCTTCGTGACCAGGCCCGAGTCCTCGCCCTCGGAGGAGCGTGCGGACGCGTCTCCGGCCGAATCGCCCACCGTGAGCACCGCGTTCGGCACACCGCCGGAGACGAGGGGTGAGGAATCCGCCACGTCGACCGGGCCAGTGAGCGCTCCGTCGTTCGGCTCGCCTCTCGGTTCGTCTTTCGGCTCGTCTTCGAGGGAGGCGTCGGAGGCGTCCTTCGGCCAGGCGCCGGAGCGTTCTGCCGGGTCGTCCTTCCCGGGGTCTTTCGGTGCCTCTTCCAGTGCCTCTTCCGGTGCGGGATCGGAGTCCCCTGAGGCGTCTTCGGATGCGACGCCGGAGACGCCGCGCGGTGACCAGGAGTCAACGGAGGACGACGGCCAGCCAGGTGGCTTGAGCGGTCCCTCGTCCTTCACCACCCCCCTGTTCGGCGAGCGGGCCTTCAGCGGCGGCGCCTTCCCCGGCTCCCCGGCGGACACCGACGCCTACAACAACGTCGGCGCGTTCTCCGGCAGCGAGTCGGCCCAGCCCTTCGTCACCCCGGCGTCGGACAAGTCGTCCTCGACGAAGGAATCGCTGCGGGGCTGGCTGGAGCCGGCCGTACCGGTCCCGGCCGCCCAGCAGGAACCCGCCGTCGCCGCCGAGCCGGAGGAGCCGCCCGCGCCACCCGAGATCCCGTCTCCGTTCGCCTCCCCACGGGCCGAGACCGCGCCGGACTTCACGGACGACCGCTTCACCGGCTCCCTGCGGGAGGATCTGGCCGCCGAGGAGCGAAAGCCGTACGAGCCGGGTCCGGTCGTGGCGCCGGCGCCCCCGCCTGCGCCCACACCCGCACCTCAACCCGCGTCTCAACCTGCGCCCGAGCGTGCGTCGGCGCCGAGCCCCGCACCGGACCAGGCGCCCGCCGTGGAACGGGACGCGGTGGCGGAGCGGGAGGCGTATCAGGCCCCGCGCCGGCCGGCTCCCCCCGTCTCCGCTTTCAGCTCGCCCGCGCGTACGACGGGGTCGAGGTCGGCGGGGGGCAAGCCGACCGCCGACAGCCTCGACCCGGTCACTCTGCTGAGGGGGCGGCGGAACGCTCCCGCGACGGGCTGGCGTCGGCTGGTCTACAAGGCGTCCGCCGGGCTGATCAAGCCGGGTGAGGCCCCGGAGGTGCGGCGGCGCCGTGAACTCGTGCAGCGCGCCCGCACACCCGTCGCCACCGGCCACCATCGGGTCGCCGTGCTCAGCCTCAAGGGCGGGGTGGGCAAGACCACGACGACCGTCGGCCTCGGCGCCACGCTCGCGCAGGTGCGCGGTGACCGTGTCATCGCGGTCGACGCCAACCCCGATCGTGGAACGCTCTCCGACAAGGTCGAGCTGGAGACCTCGGCCACCGTACGCGACCTGCTGAACGAGCGCGCGCAGATCAAGCGGTATGTGGACATCCGGGCCTTCACCTCGCAGACCACCTCGCGGCTGGAGATCCTGGCGTCGGACCGCGACCCATCGGTGTCGGAGGCGTTCAGCGCCAAGGACTACCACGCGGTGGCGCAGGTGCTGGAGAACTTCTACTCCATCTGCATCACCGACTGCGGCACCGGCCTCCTGCACTCCGCCATGTCAGGTGTGCTCGGCATGGCCGACCAGATCGTGCTGGTCAGCTCGCCGTCCGTGGACGGCGCCCGGGCGGCCTCGGCCACGCTGGACTGGCTGGAGGCACACCACTACGGCGACCTCGTCCGAGCCGCCACCGTGGTGCTGTGCAGCGTACGGCCCCGGTCGAAGTCCGCGGTGGACCTCGACAAGCTCGAGGCCCACTTCGCCGCCCGCTGCCGCACCGTGGTCCGCGTGCCGTACGACGCCCACCTGGAGGAGGGAGCGGAGATCGACCTGGACCGCCTCCAGCAGGCCACCCGGGACGCCTACCTCCGCCTGGCCGCCTCCGTGGGCGACGGATTCGCCGGCGCGCAGGCGCTCGCCGCGCCCAGGTTCTCGGAGATCCCCGACCACCTGTAGGTGACCGCGGAGGCGGGATGATCTCTTTCGCGGTCGCGGTCACGTGTCGGCGAGTGAGAGACTAGGCTGCTGCGTGGCGCTCCAGCGTGGGCGCCGGGGAGAGCTCGCCTAGTGGACGATGGCGGCGGTCTTGAAAACCGCTAGGCCGGGTGACCGGTCTCGTGGGTTCGAATCCCACGCTCTCCGCTCAACCAGCCAAAACGGCGTCTGACCAGCAGATTCGCTTGGTTCAGACGCCGTCGCTCGTTCCGGCCGTGTGCAGCCATACGCCACTCTGGGCAGCCCTCGGCCGCTGTCCACGTTATATTCACGGGATGATCTTGAACGGGTTCGCCCAGGTTGCGCTTGGTGTTCAGGGCAGACCTTGGGCAGGACGCGTTGCCCTGACCAAGGCCTGTCGATCAGGATGCTGCTGTGCAGGCCGCGCGACATGGTCGCCTGAACGGTGCGCTGCTCAAGCAGGCGTTCGGAACTAGCCTTGAGTCCCAGAGCGACCGAGGGCGACGCCGGGAGAGAGCATGGACCGCGAAGAGAAGAAGAAGATCCGTGACCACATCGGCGAGTACCTTGACGTCTCCGGCACGCGACTGACCGACGACGAGGCGGTCTTCCTCCGCGACTTCGTGGACGAGTACGACGAGGTCCACAAGGGGCGCTCCGAGACCCGGACCCGCAGCCGCGACGGCTGGAGCTCGGACGGCAAGTACACCCGAGAAGAGACCATCACCGACACCTTCACCGACGACGTCGGCATCCGCACGGACTACTCGTACCGCGACGACGACGGGCAGACCGGCGAATCGAGTACCGAGATCAAGGACGCGCGAGGGATCCTGAACTGGTTTAAAGACCACCTGTAGCCGACGAGAGCAAAAAGCGCGCTGAAGCCCGAGAGCATCGGGGCTTCAGTCATGTCCGCGCCAGAGGTGGGGCGTCAGCGTTCGACGCCCTGCAGGTCGGGACGAGTGGAAGGGGAAGCCATTGCTTCCACCTCAAGTCGACTCTTGAAGGCGGGACAGGTCGAGGACGGAGGCGGCGCGGGCGTGCGGAACTCCGTGCGGAACTGTTGCGGGATTCCGCGCGAAACGGGTTCCGCAGCTCCATTCGCCCAGGTGAAATTCGTAAAGCGGCGAGAGCCTGCGAAAGTGCGGACGGAAATCCACCTGCTTCTCTCCTTGTAGGTCGGGGAGAAGAAGGGGTTGTAGGTGCGGGAGAGAAGCAGGCACGCGCCGCGGCCCTGCTGACCGATGGAGCCGCCGACGCCGTCGACCGCTAGGGCCTCCGAGCTACCACCTCCCGAAGGCTCCTACCTGTGGCAATGCAATCGGACTCGACCAAGAGGCTCGACCGTGCCACCTTTACTGTATGCGTGCCTACGTTGCGGTCACTCCGGCAAGTGCCGGATTTCGGGAGGATCTGCTTGATTTCGAGGTAAGTCATGGGTAATTGTTTGTCCCCCACAGAACCGGAATCGTGACCTCCATGCCGAGATCGAGTCGGGCAGGGTGAAGCTCGACCCATACGCAACCACTGACTCTTAGTCAAAGGGCGAGCAGAGCTTCCTCGATTCGGCGGTTGGAGATCTCAGCACCACCATCGATGCACTTGGCATAGACCCTGAGCAGTACATCGACGCCATGTCCGGCACGTTCGGCGACCTCGGGAGCCGCTACCCCGGCGTTGAGCCACAGCGAGACGGCAGCGTGTCGGAGGTCGTACGGTCGGGCCGCCAGCGGGGAAGCGACCTGTTTCGGCGTGAGGGCAAGGGTTCGTGCCTTCTGCCACGCCTCGCAGTACGTCCCGATGGAGATCACACCGCCCCTCGATGTACGGAACAGGCGTCCGTCATCGTGGATGCCGAACTCTTCGATGTGCTCGCGGAGGATGGCCACCAGTTCCGGCGGGATAGGGACCGGACGGCCCTCATCCTGTGCGCGGTGCTTCAGTCCGCGGTCGTCGTGTGCCTCACCACTGTCGGTCCATCGCTTGTTCGCCTGAGGCTTGGACTTCGCCAAGACCAGGCGCCCCCACCCCGACTCCGGCAAGTGGCAGTCCTGCAAGCGGAGGCCGAGCGCTTCGGCGGGTCTGAGGCCGGCGAAGTAGAGGCAGGCGAAGAAGGCCCGGAGGTGCCGGCCACGGTCGAGACGCCCTGCGTAGGTCACCGCCACGAGTAGCTCCCGAGCTTGTGCCGGGTTGACCACTACCCGCCGATCCACGACCTCACGGACTTTCGGCGGCTTCCACGCCTTCACCTTGTCGATCGGGTTCGAGGGCAGCTCTTCCAGGTCTACCGCGTACTGCAGGACGTTGTAGAACACCGAGCGCTTCCGCGCGATCGTCGTAGCCGCAGCCGCCCCGCCGTCGAGCCGAAGCGTCAGAGCATTAAGGCCGAGCCGCACGTTTCGAACCTTCGCCAAGTCGGCCACGGCGAGCGAGTGACGTTCGAGCCACGCGACAGCCGCCGTAATGCCCGCCGGACGCTCCAGTTGCCGAGATGCTGGGGGAAGAACGTACTGGCGCAGCGCTTCCCTCAGGACCATCAGATCCGGCTTGCCAGGAGCGTCCTCGTCGACGAGGGCGGGCGTCACCGTCGCGAGAGCGTCAGTCAGGCTGTCCCGGGTTTTCGCCGCAGCGTGCGGCCACTTCATATCGATGTAGGCCAGGACGAAGGCGAACCAGGTGACGGCCTGCTTGACCTTCACCAAGGAGACGGGAAGCCCCGTTTCCAGGTCGAAAGTCTCACCACGCTTAGACGCTTGACGGAGGTCAGACAGGAAGCTCTCGGCCAGGGCCTTGGTCCGAAAGGCCTTGGACTTCTCCTTGGGGCCTACCTTCCAACGCACGATGTAGGAGGGCGCTTTGCTGGTCCGGTTCGGCCGGATGTCCCAGAGCTTCACGTCATAGGAGGTGTTCACGCAGCCTCCCGGAGGGATTCCAGCCAGGCCGCGAGGTCGCTTCGCCAGACGCGGAGCTCGCCGTTCGGGAGCTTCACACACTTGGGCGCATGGCCGAGCTCACGCCAGCGGTAGAAGCGAAGGTTCGACGGGACACTCCGCCAAGTTCAGCAAGCACCTCAGGAACGGTGAGGAGCTGGTCGTTCCGCGCCATCAGCCGCTCCCCCCGACGCCGGTTGACGAGGATGCGGTGAGAGCGGCCACGAGGGCGTCACCTGGGGAGTAACCCTTTCCGACGTACTCCCATTCACTGATGACGAGGACGGTGTCCTCGTCGAGGAGGGGCAGACGGCCGGTGGTGACCTCCTCGTTGCGGGCGTGGTTTTGACGGTCGGTGCGGATGTCACCGAGGGTGGTGGAGTAGCGGCGGGATCGGGTGGAGAAGTGGCCGCGGAAGCCGAGCATGTGAGCCCACTGGGTCACCCGAAGTTCAGCCAGTTCCTCGAAGGAGCCGAGGCGGAGGCATTCGGCGATGAGCCGTCGGGCGTGGTCGCGGACGGGCAGCGCGGCCAGGTCCTCGCCGGGGACGATGCGTCGGTCGATGGTGCCAACGCATTCGGCGGCCTTGGTGGCGTACTTGGCCACGTAGCCTGCTACGGCCTGGTCGGTCAGCTCGCCGTTCAGGTCGATCGGACGGGCGTCGAGTTGGGTGCCCCAGCACAGCACCCGTTCCGGGTGGCCGTCGTACGCGGGCACCTTGGCTGTGACCACGGAGGCGGCATGCTCTACGGCTTGGCCGAGGAGGTCGAGTGTGGCCCAGGCCGGGGGCGGGGAGATGGGTCCGGCCGGGCCGTCGAGGCGGATCACGCCGTGCAGGTGGACGACGCCGCGCCGCTGGTATTCGGCGACCTTGGCGAAGGAGACGACGAGCTGGTCACGCATGTCGCGGAGAGTCAGGCCGCCGAGCTTGGCCAGGTGCCGGCGAAGGGCGTCGGCGAAGCGCTTCCACAGCAGCGGCGCGACCGCGTTGAACAGCACTGAGCCGGTGTAGTCGTAGCAGTCGGGGCACAGCGGCTCGCCGAGGCACTCATCCTCGCTCCCGTGCCGGGCGGTGCAGGACAGGACGCGCCCGTGCGGGCAGGTCTCGGCGTCGCGTCGGGGGTGGCAGGGCAGGACGCTCCCGTTGTGCTGCTTGCGGGTGTGGACCGGGCCGAACGACGGCGCGGTGAGGGTGACGAACAGGCACGGGTGTGCGGTCACCGATGCGGGGACGCCTTTGCCGCCGACGAGGCCGGCGCGGATGAGGTGGTAGGTGTCGGCGCGGTAGGTCTCGGCGCAGGCCGGGCAGCGGGAGGCGCGGCGTGTCTTGCACGGGACGCGAAGGATGCCGTCGGGTTCGAGGCGGGTGCTGTAGCGGTGCAGCAGGGTCCGGGTGGCCTTGTCCCAGTGTTCGACCTTGCCGCGCAGGTGGATCGGCTGTCGGCAGCCGCCCGTGTGGCGGATTTGGGAGGCGAAGCGGGCGCAGTCAGGGTTGTTGAGTCGGGTGATGGCGCCGCGGATGGCGTGCGCGTTGGCGGATGTTACGGGCAAGATGGAGACCTCCTTTCACTCGATCGGGTGGAGGGATGGCCCTCGACCTGGCGGTTGTCTTGGCGGATGTACGGCCAGGCCGGGGGCGCTGACGGGGTTCAGCAGAAGCCGAGCCCGTCGCAGTGGCGGCAGGTCTCGCCGTAGGAGTCGAGACCGCCTCCGCCGCAGTGGCAGCACTGCCATCGCTTGGGCGTGATCGGTACGGGAGTCGCGGGCGGGGCCTGCTCGCTGTCCGGCATGGGCGTCATCTCCTTTCGTGGTCAGCGGCTTGGGCCGCGTTCTCGTGGGGGATGGGGTCGGGCTGGATGCAGCCCTCGTAGCTGCGATCGGCCTCGTACTGGGCGCGGCGGGCGGCGAGGATGGCCACGGCCTTGTACTCCACCGGTCCGAAGTGGACCGAAGCGCCGTAGTGGCCGAACTCCTGGCTGGTCGGAGCGCCGAGCAGTTCGGCGATGTGGTCGACCTCGGCGCACATCTCGGCGTCCGTGGCGCGGTGCGGGAAGTGCAGGGCGTAGACGGAGCGTGGGACGGGGACGGCCGGGTTGGCGTCCAGGAAGTCGGCCAGGGTGCGGAGCCCGGTGATGAGGGCGTTCCGGTGGTCGTCGTTGGTCATGTGGTGATCTCCTTTCATGCGATGGGTTCAGATGCGGTGCGCAGGGTGCGCAGCAGGTCGGAGGCGAGCTGATTGGACACGCCCAGTCGTGCGCGCAGCAGGTCGCGAGTGATCGGCTTGCCGTGCTTGGCCTGGTGCTCATCGGCCACGCGGCGGGCGTAGTCGACCAGCGCCGGGGACGGTCCCGGCTCGCCGTCCTGCCCGTCCTGTACGGCGGGGACGAGCGCCGGGGCCGGGGACGGCGAGGACGGGACGGCGTCGACGGTCAGGACGGGTGCGGACGGCTCGGGACGAGGGGTAGCGGCGCGGCGTTCGAGCATCGAGACGGCGATGAGGAACGCCCCGGCGGGGGTTGCGGCGGTGAGCCAGCCCCACATGGTGGGTTCGGCTTGGTGGAGGTTGGCGGCCAGGGACAGGACGATTCCGCCGGCCAGGACGAGTGTGGGCCAGGACACCCATCCGTTGCGCTGGCGGCCGGTTTTCTTGTCGCGTTGGCGTTCGCGGGCGGCCATGACGCAGGTGAGGTCGACGCAGATGGCCACGGCCCAGGACATCCAGCCGGTCTGTCCGTGGTCGGTGGCGGTGTCGCGGATGTGGGTGAACGATCCGGCACCCGCGATGGCGGCCAGGACGAGGACCGGCCCGGTGTCGAGTAGCCATGAGGCCAGGCGTCGCATCGTTACCCCCTTTCTCGGTCAGGCGGACAGCAGGTCGGACAGGGCAGCCCCGTCTCGGTCGGGTCGGACGATGTCGGCCCAGTTCGGGGTGAGGTGGGCGTAGGTGCGGGCGGCGTGTTCGGCAGTGTGCTCGGCGACGTAGAAGGAGCGGGCGCGGTACCACTGGCCGTCCTGGCTGGCGACGATCGCGACGCCGGGTGTCTCGGCGGGGATCGCGCGGGCGGAGACCAGGGCGGCGGGGTCGAGGTCACCGAGCGTCATGGTCGCGGTCTCCGGGTCGTTGACCCGGTGGCAGATCCGCCCGGAACACTGGGCGCGCAGGGCGGTGACGCCGGGGCCGAGGTCGGAGCCGATCCGTTGGCCGGAGCAGAACAGGTAGATGCCGAACGCCCGCCCGAGCTGGGCCACCCGCAGCAGTGCCGTGGAGGTGTGGGCGATCTCGTCTTTCTCGGACTTGTCGGCCATCAGGTACAGCTCGGCCAGCTCGTCGATCAGCACCACGACCGGGACCGGTCGCACGCCGGGCGGTAGTTGCCAGATGTTGCGCGCGCCAGCCGTCCGGCACAGCCCCATTCGGTCGACCATGAGCGTCACCAGGTCATCCAGCAGGGTCACGCTTTCGGCCCGTGTGGTGGCCAGGGCTGACAGCCGTGGTGCGTACGGGGTGAACTCGACGCCGCCTTTGAGGTCGATGCCGACCAGGGCGACCGGCTGCGGGGCCAGTCCGACGAGCAGGGCGTTGGCGAGGTTGGACTTGCCCGATTGGGTGGCGCCCGCGTTGATCCAGTGCGGCACCGTGCGGAAGTCGATCGTCCACAGCTCGCCGGTCTCCAGCCGCCCCACGTGGACAGTGAGGAACTCGCCCGAGGCCGGGAGGTGGTCGAGCCGGACGAGCGGGTCCCGCACTGTGGCGGCCAGGACCACACGGCCGGGCCGAGGGGACGAGACCCGTACGGCGTGGACGCCCCAGGAGTGCGCGAGTCTTTCGGCGGCCTGGGCGTAGTCGGCGGGGATCTGCCCTTCGAGGGTGTGGACGGTGACGCGCCAGCCGTGCCGGGTCGGCAACGGCAGCCACATGAAGGGCTTGGTGTCGACCGCGACCCGCTGGAAGCGCCGCCGTACCTTCACGAGCCCGGTCGAGGCGATCGCGCCGGGAACGACGGTGAACCACCAGCGCTGTCGCTTTTTGGTCAGGCCGCAACCCAGGGCGACCTTGCGCCACGTCGCCCAGATCGTGACGGCCATCAGCGGGAAACCGACTGCCAGCCAGTACGACCGGTAGTGCAGGTGCCGCCAGGCCCACAGGCCGGCCGCCGCAGCGGCCAGGCCCGCGAGCAGTGTCAGCAGGGCGTCACGCATGGGCGGTCACGTCCGCCGGGACGATCGAGCTGGCCCGGTAGCTGATGCCCCAGCGGGCCTCGCCGCCCCGGGACATCTCCCATACGTAGCCGACCAGGCCGACCGGAGTGACGTCCTGCCCGGCGGCCACCTGGGGCTCGCCGGAGGTGCCGACCTTGACGAGTTCGATCCGGCCGAACTCGTCCTCCACCGACAGGACGATCTCGTAGACGGTGTTGCCGTTCTTGTCGGTCTTGATCTCGCCGGTGTCCTGGTTGAGGACGCGCGGGCGGGGCGCGCGGACGCAGACGAACTGCAGCTTGGTCACGTCGACGGGGATCGGAATGGTGCGCATGTGTGGACCTCCTTAGCCTCGTGGCCAACATAGTTAACTAGGTTGGCTTGGTTGTCAATGTTCTCTCAGTTGGCTTGGTCGTGTTGCTGTGCTGAGATAAGGGGCGATGGTCAAGAAGACGGGACGGCCCGGTTACCTCCAGATCGCCGACGATCTGCGCGAGCAGATCCGCGGCGGATCTCTGCCGCCCGGCTCCCTGTTGCCGTCGACCACCCAACTCGCCGCCCGGTACGACGCCTCGCTAAGCGTCGTGAAGCTGGCGGTCGGGATTTTGCGGACCGAGGGCCTGGTCATCGGCCAGCAGGGCAAGGGCGTGTTCGTCCGGGAAGACGTCCCGGACACCGACCCAGGGCCGGCGGGCGACTTGGCGAGCGAGGTCATCGCGCTACGCACCGCCGTACAGGACCTGGCCGAACGCCTGGCGCGGGTCGAAGAGGCCTTGTCTCAGCGATCCGAGACGTAGGGCCGCCGTTCCGGACCTTCAAGCCCGTCACGTGGCGGGCCAGTCGTGCCGACGCATCACCGGAGGCGCTGCCACGGAACATGGCCTTGTCCTCTCGCCGGATGCCGACCAGGACCGCCACGAAGCCGACGGCTACGACCGCGCTGAGCGCCAGGGCGATGATCAGAGGCAGCGCGCTCACGACCAGATCACCCCCATGGCGGCGGCGCTGACCGGGCCGCGAGGGGGACGGCGGGTGATGGAGCGACGCCGGGCGGTCCTGGGCCGGGCCTTCTCGCGCCGCTCCCAGCGCTGACGGGCGAGGCACTTGCTGCAGTGAATCTGTCCGGGCTTCAGGAGCGCGCCGCAGGCGCAGTCGGGGCTCTCCTCCGGTGGGGCAATCGTGGTCTCTGTCATGGTCTGTTCTCCTTCCGTCGCAGGTAGTGGTGCGTTGTGACACCGAGAGTGCGGCGGAAGGGCAGGACGAGATCACTACACGACGGGACATGTTCAAGACGTCCCGTCTACGATTGCCACGTCCCTGGACGTCCTGACGCGGCAGGTGAAATGGCCAACGAGCGACTACGCGCGGCCCTTCTGGAACGCGGGGTGAGCATCGCCGAACTGGCGACCGCAATCCAGGTCGACCCCAAGACCGTCGAACGCTGGATAACCAAAGGCCGCGCGCCGTACCGAAAGCACAGGTACGCCGTCGCTACCCACCTGGGGATGGACGAGAGTTACCTGTGGCCCGAGGCGTTGACGCGTGAGCAGGTGGCGTCGGCATCCGAGAGTGAGATCGTCACCGTCTACCCGCACCGCTGGGCCGTCCCCCGGGACGCTTGGGGACGTCTGTTCGCCCAGGCCCAGGGCGAGATCGGCATCCTCGTCTACAGCGGCCTGTTCCTCGCCGACGATGCCGGCATCGTGCGCATGCTTGGCGAGAAGGCCGCAGCCGGAGTGAGGGTGCGCATCCTGCTCGGTGACCCCGACAGTCCCGAGGTCGCCCAACGCGGCGCCGACGAAGGCATCGATGACGGCATGGCCGCCAAGATCCGCAACGTCCTCGTCCTCTACCGGCCCATCCGCGACCTGGACGAGGTGGAGATCCGGCTCCACCGCACGGTGCTGTACAACTCCATCTACCGCGGCGACGATCAGATGCTCGTCAACACCCACGTGTACGGGGTCCCCGCCGGCAACGCGCCTGTCCTGCACCTGCGCAAGGTCTTAGGCGGGGACATGGTCACCACCTACGTGGAGAGTTTCGAGCGGGTGTGGAAGCAGGCCACGCCGGTAGGGTCGTGATCGTGGCCCGCCGGATCGACTACTACGACGACCCTGACGCTCCCAAGCCGAACAGCCTGGTCCCGTCCGTCAACGTCGTCGTCACCAACGAGGCCGGGGACATTCTCATGATCCGCCGTAGCGACAACGGCAACTGGGCCGTCCCCGGTGGTGCCATCGACCTCGGCGAATCCCTCCCCCAGGCCGCTATACGGGAGACCCTTGAAGAGACCGGCGTGCTGTGCGAGATCACCGGCCTCGTCGGCACCTACACCGACCCCCGCCACGTGATCTTCTACACCAGCAACGGCGAGGCCCGCCAAGAGTTCTCCATCGTCCTCACCGCTCACGCCGTCAGCGGCGAGCCGACCCCCAGCAGCGAATCCACCGAGGTCCGCTGGGTGCCACGTGCCGAGGTGGAGACGCTGCCGATGGACCGGTCAATGGCCCTGCGGATCGGCCACTATCTTGCCGATGTCGGCCGGCTCCATATCGGGTAGGGCGTGCAAAAACGTTGATGAGCAGCGACAGTGAAGGGGACCGAGAACGCAACTGCTCGTGACTGGAGGCTCTGGCCGTGTTGAAGTCGTTATCGACCCTGCGCGATTCTCACCGCCATGACGCCCCATATGCGAAGGGACGATTCATGGAGCTTCTCAGGAAGTGCACGCTCATTGCGATTCTTGGCAGTGCGCTGGCGTTGGTCGTGGCCTGCGGAGGCGGCGCCGAGTCCGATGGTTCCAGCTCGGTGGGTCTTCCCGGTGCAGAAGCCCCCGCGGGAGAAGGCTCCGGCAACAGCGACAGCTGCAAGTTCCTTACCAAGGAGGAGGTCGCTGAGGCGATCGGCCCGCATGACGGCGGCCAGCAGGACTACACATTTGGCGGATGCGTCTGGACGGCATCGAGCGCCAAGGACGGAATCAACGAGGCGATTTTCGCGGCGGTGCTGCCCAAGGCCCAGTACGAGTCCGTGGCCGAGATCGGACAGCCCGTGAGCGGATTCGTCGACGGCGCCACGTACGACGAGACGCACGGCGAGCTGTGGTTCCCCTGCCGTGGCGGGGACTACTGCGGGATCAAAGTGAGAACCGCCAGCCCGGACGGCCGCCAGGAGACCGCCCTCCGACTTAGCAAGATCCTTCAGGGCCGCGTATAGCTGATCGCCCCGGTCGCCTCCACGAATACGGTCCATCCCGCTGGGGCACTCCGCCGCGCTTCCTCGTCTGCGAAGTCGAGGCGGCCCGGATATCTGGCGTATCACTCGCCGCCCCATAGGTGTATCTCCAGTGCTCCCAGCCGGAGTGGTCGATCACGTCATGTGCCTCGTGAAAGCCGTCCTTGCATTGCCTGAACGGCGGCCAGGATGCACGGTGTCGATGCGGTGATCGAGCGGCTCACCAGGTGATCGGGGCCGTACCGAGAATGGATCTCAGCCAGTCGTTCACGCACGTCGAGGTGCCGGCCGTCGGGGCCGGTGGTCATGTCGCAGTAGGTCAGCGCATCGGCCAGCTCCCGCCGCTCCGGGGCGAACTCCCTGGTCAAGGCGTCATACAGGTCGCGTTCTGTGGCCTCGTTGACCGCGCAGGAGTGATGGGCGACCAGGCGGCACAGCCGCTCGTCGGCGCCCGCCACATCGCGCAGGTAGCGGGCGCCATCGAGGGGATGAAACCCGGTGTCGACCAGCTCAGGGGAGTAGCCGATGTCGTGCAGGTAGGCGGCGGCGGTCAGCGTGTCGGCTTCGTCGCCGAGGATCGGGGCCAGCGAAGCGGCCCGCGCCGCCACACCCTGCGTGTGTGCCCAGCGCCGAGGGAGCGGCTCGGCAAGGAGTCGTTCGGCCAGATCACGCGCCCACTCGGCTTGTCCCATGAGACAGACGATAAGCACTCCGCGGCCCCGACCTAGAGCTCCAACCCGGACGTCCCAGGACGTCTCACTCCTGGTGCTGCACGAACCGGCCCTTGCCCTGCTGAGACACGATCAGCCCCTCCTGCTCCAACTCCGCGAACGCCTGCCGCACCGTGTTGCGCGACGCCTCATACAGCCACCGGAGTTCGGCTTCGCTGGGCAGCACGTCGCCGGGGCCGAGGTCGCCCCGCTCGATCCGCCGCCGCAGCTCGCGGGCGATGACCTGGTAACGGTAGGAGGCGTCGACAGGGTGATCAGTGCCTTGTACGAGCCGCCCCTTCGACGGGACTGTCACGATCAACCCCTCCGCCTCCAAGGCCCGCAGCGCGCGACGGACCGTGTTGCGTGCAACCCGGAACTCCGCCGTCAAAGCTGTTTCCGAGGGCAGCACCCGCCCCGCTGGATAGACACCCGCCCGGATCCGCTCGCGCAACCGCTCGGCCAGCTTGCCCGAGACGCGCTGCCCGGTCAGCCACGCCTTGCGCCGTTCAGGAGCGGTGCGCATCGAGAATCTTCGATAGGTCGACGCCGAGTTCGCCCTGTTCGCCCTCGTGCCAGCCGTCCCGTGCCGCCTTCTCGATCCGGTCGGCCGCCGGGCCCAGCTTCAGGCATGAGACCCGTTCGTCGTGCTGGTCTCCCCAGTAGAACCACAGGAACGCGAGGTGGACGTAGACCCGGCGGGGCCGCAGCCGGCTATCGGTCACGTCCAGGGCGGGCCGGTTCTTCTCATCCACGATCAGGACTGCCGTGATCCCGCGCTGTTCGAGCTCATCTCGCAGTTCTGTTAAGAGCTGTTCTTGATACTCGCGCTGTCGCTGGCGGATCGGCCGCATCGGTTCCATGTCCGGATCGCGCTCCTTCCGGCGTTGATGGTGGGCGCTCGGTCGCGCCCGTGCCGAACGAGCTTCCGTCGAAGCAGGGGAACCTCTACACCGCGACTAAGGGACGTCTGGGGACGTCTTGTGTTAGCGTCCCAGGCAGAGCCGCCCCCAGGAGGTACACCCCCGTGAGCGACACCCTGCGCCATGCCCTCGCCCGGGCCAGACTCGGAACCGTCGACGTCGCCGCCGCTCTCGAAGTGGACCCCAAGACCGTCGACCGCTGGCTCAAGGGCCGCATCCCCTACCCGCGTCACCGCTGGGCGCTGGCTGACCTCCTGCAACTCGACGAAGGCGATCTCTGGCCCGACGTCGCCCAACCGCGGCGAACCATCTCTCACGAGGTGAGAGCCGTCTACCCCCACCGGTGGGCCGTACCGCAGACCATTTGGCGCCGACTCTTCCAGGGCGCGAGCCGCGAGATCGACATCCTGACCTACAGCAGCCTGTTCCTCGCCGAGGACACCGGCATGATCCGCCTGCTGGCCAGCCGAGCCCGCGCAGGCGTAAGGGTCCGTGTCCTCCTGGGCGACCCCAACAGCCCGGAGGTAGCCGCGCGAGGAGCCGAAGAAGGCATCGGAGCCGATGTCATGGCCGCCCGAGTACGCAACGCTCTCATGCTGTACCGGCCGCTTCACCAGGTCGACAGTGTGGAGATCCGCCTCCACCGCACGACCCTCTACAACTCCATCTACCGGGCCGACGCCGAACTGCTCGTGAACGTCCACGCCTACGGCGTTCCGGCAGCTCAAGCCCCCGTGCTGTACCTAACGGCCACCAAGGACGAAGACAGCACAGCCGTCTACCTCACCAGCCTCGAACGCATCTGGGCCACCGCCGAACCGCTCCGCTGACCATCGGCCTCGCTGCCGGAAGCTACTTTTCTTCTCGCTATTGAAGCGGCCCGCCTACGGCGGCCCGCGTCGCGCGCCGGTCGGCCAGCCGGCCGGGCTGCGGCTCTTCGGCCGGTCCCGGCCGACGCCGCCCGCGCGCTTTCAGCCACCGAGACGGAACGCCAGACGGCAGAAGACCACCGCAGCCAGGACGACGACCAGGGCGACGCGATCCAGCCCCCCGAGACATCCGGAGGGAAGAGCCGCAAGGGGCTCCGCCCCCTGCACCCCCGGCCCTCCTCGGAGATGGCCCCGGGCGGTGCGGGTGGGAGGCGGTCCCCTCCTCGCCGACCACCGTGAAGGGATGCCAGACCGGCCGCCCAAGGTCAAGCCGTCGACTGCGAGCAGGACAACCAGCGAGCGCGGAAGGTCACCGAGAGGCATGTACACGCAAACGACGGCTTGACCCCAGGCGTCCGGCCCGGCATGGCTACGCCTGCCCGACGAGGAGATGACCGCCAGCACTTCGCAGACCTTTGGGCGGCGGTCCGAGCGTGCTGGTTGGGGGTACTGAGACGCATGAGTTGGGTCCGGGTGCGGCCTATTTTCGCTCTCAACTTGGCGGGCTAGCCGCATAGTAAAGTGTTCTTTGCGCAGGTGAGAGCTGGTCTCGTCCTCTCGGAGCCGGTCGAGGGGGCTCTGGGGCCGCCATCGAACGCACACCTACCTCGCGCGCCGATCGCGCACTCGAGGGGCATGCAGCTCTTCGGCCGATCCCGTCCAACGCGCCCGGGACGGCACACAGAAGTGCGGCCGCACTTGAATTGCCGCGGCCGCACTTCTATGGTCAATGGATGATGTCTACCAACGGTCCATCAAGCGTCAAGACGCTTGTACAGGTCGGCGATGCATGGGATCTGCTCGCCGGACTCGAACCGGAGTCAGTTGACTTGATCCTCACATCGCCACCCTATTGGGGGTTGAGGGACTATGGCCTAGACCATAACGTCAGCGTATTGGACGAGTGGCTAGCCGAGGGGGAGAGTGCCAACATGCCACCCTCCTACGAGTGGTACAGAGACCACGGGGGATTACTTGGACTTGAGCCCTTCCCTGACTGGTACGTCGCTCACATCGTTGAGATTCTGGGGCGGGCACGACGAGTCCTCAAGCCAGCTGGGAGCCTATGGCTCAACATAGGAGATACCTACTTCGGTCGTTGGTCTAGCATCCGACCAACAGGCCGGCAAGGGCTAGACGGTGAGGCGCGCTCGCGAAGAAGGGTGCCATCGGGAGGCTATCGTCAGGACAAGCAGCTTCTCTTGATACCCGCGCGGGTGGCGATCGCTATGCAGGACCATCGATGGATCCTTCGCAACGATGTGATTTGGGCCAAACCAAAGACAGTTCCCCGCCCTGAGCGCGACCGCCTGAGCCTCTCACACGAACACTTTTTCCACTTTGTTCAGAAACCTAGGCAAGGCCGGGCCTCATACTACTACAATCTCGCTAAAACGGAACCGGGTTCGAGAGATGTGGTTACGGTCCAGCCTGCACCTGGAAGCGATGGGCACTCGGCAACCTTTCCGATATCGTTGATTCTGCCCCGAATCGAGAGTAGTTGCCCAGAGGAGGGTCTGGTGCTCGATCCGTTTGCCGGCACAGGTCGCACCCTAGTAGCAGCAATTGAGTCGGGGCGCCGGGCCATCGGTTTCGAACTATCTCCCGATTTCGCGGCTGCTGCTAACAACAATGCCAGCGAAGCTGTTGAGCGCAGGCGACTAGTCTCACCACGAGTTATGCACGAGCCGCTAGGAGTGGAGCATGGATAGTGCTCACGACGCCGATGACATCCTCTCGCTACTAGCATCCGCAAGCGACAACGACAATATCCTGCAGATAGTTCAGCTTGTTCTGACTAGCGCAGATCGCCCCCAAGAACTTGCTGCCGCACTGATGGCCAGAGATGAGATTTAACTTTCACACCCAACCTACGGGCGGATTGCGAGTAATCCGCGCCATTCCCGAGCCGAAAATCTGTGTGATCGAGGGCTACAACGGAGTGGGCAAAACCGCTAGCATCCGGCTTCTGGAACTTTGTACCGGTGTCCAGCCATTCCTCGATCAGAACGCTGTCTGGTCTTCATTACGCGCTAATCTCGGTAGCGCTCGCATTCGAGCGGAAGACCTCGCCGGCGCCACTAGCATTGAGTGGCGATTTGATTCGCGCACCTGGGCGGCCACTCCCGAGGCAGTAGATGATAACTTCTTTGACTGTATCCTAATAGACGGGATGCGGGCGCGCCTGACAGATGTTCAGAGCCTCCTTGAGGTCCATCGCATCGCAGGCGATGTCACCTTGAAGGAGACGCTCGCGAGGCAGATAGAAAGCTATGTCAATAAGCTTGAGCGACTTTGGGCTCGATTTCTCGAAAAGGATGGCACCGCACAGGTAGCTATCGATCTTCTTGGATCGGTGGAAAGCGTTACTCGACGGGCATCTGAGTCGGTGCTTCGATCCGCTATCTCCGAAAAGGAGGAAGCTGATAAGAGAGTACAGGAAGCCAGCGAGAAGCTTGCTAGCATAAGTAACCGATTGACGCTGCTTGAGGATGCAACAGGGCTTCGCAAGCGTCTTGCGCTTCTGCAGGAAACTGCTCCGAGGCTTGACCAGGAGCTTGCCGCGGTGGAGCAGGAACTTGAACTAGCGGAGGATAACCGTGATGAGCTTAGCGGCTCCCTGCGAGAGGCAGAAGTAAGGGCTGCTGCCAGCGAAGACGCCGAGCGTCAGCTCAAAAATGCTATTCGCACGGCAGACCGCAATCAAGGGCATTTAACTGCTGCCAGAGATCGGCTTGCGGAGGCACTAGCGGCCGCAGGGTTGGAGAGTTATCCCAAGAATCTAGGAGAGGCCATTCATGGCCGACAAGTCCTTCTAGATCAGCTTATGCGGCGTCGTGCGGACTTGGATGCTACCCCGCTCCTCCAAAGGCTGCTGGCAGACTTAGTAGCGCGGCTCGCTCAAGCGGTTGAGGCCGGGCTAGGGGACCAGATAGCGCTGACCGATGAAGATACTGGCCTTAGCACTTCCGTACATCAGCTCACGGTTCAGCTCCAGAGACAGATGGAGCTGTTGCCAACAGCGGGTGATGTGGATTCGACTGCCACGCGCTCGCTCGATAACGAGATAGCACGTGAAACAAATCGCATCCAAGTCATCGAAAATCTCCCTACGTTGCTCAGAGATGTGGAACGACGGGAACGCCTGTTAGAGCAGGCTGCAAAGCGAGTTGCGGATTTGACCGAACGACAAACACCGGAATCCGATAATATTCGAAGGATAAGGCAAGAGCTCGAGGGTCTCGATGGGCGTATTCTCGAGCTGTCAACACGGCGTGCCATTCTGCGCGGGCAGAAGGACGACATATTAGAGGGCCAGGACCCGCAGGAACTAGCAGATCGACTCTCTCATCTACTTCGAGAAGCTGACACGAGCCTGGATCGGCTGGAGCTCGATCAACAAGCTTCTGCTCAGGCAGGCCGAGTAGCTAACGAAGCTCTTACAGCTGCTCGAACTGCAGCTCAAGAGTGCACAAATCGCTTGGCTGCCGCTAGAACAGATCTCAATCGAGCAGTGACTCTACTTAACGAGGCAGACGAATACGCGTTTCTAAGGGCTTCCTCGATACCTCTCCCACGTCCTCTCGATGACGAGGAAACGCAGACTGCTCATCTAGCTGAGCTAACGCGAAAGTCTTCAGCCGCCTCTAATCACCTACAGAACATCCCGCTTCGCCTTCGAGAAATGATAGCCAGCTTAAGAAACATAGCCGGCGCAGTGCGAGGCTTAAAAGTGAGCGACGGAGAGTACACAGCACAGCTCACTCGATGGCTGGAAGAGCGATTTACTGGATGGTTTAATCAGCCGACCGTCGCCTCTGCCCTGTTTCGAGATGCGGAGTCGATAAATGTGGATCTGACTCAGCAAGCAATCCTCTGGAGAACTGCCGCGGGAGAGCAGAGCATTCGGCCTTTCGACGCGTTCAGTAGTGGTGAACAGGCCTTTGCGTATACGCGCGCCCAACTTGAGGCGTTGGGATCACCTAGCGCCGGAAACAGACTTATAGCACTTGACGAGTTTGCGGCCTTCGTCGCGCATGACCGCCGCGATGATCTGCGGCGTCTGCTACTGGAGCGTTCCGAGAGGTACCCGACCGAAAAAACAGTTCTCATTCTTCCGGTCACTCAAGATTATGGCAGTTCCGGGGGAACATCAGTCGACTCGCTCTCGGAAGAACACAGCCGTCGGGCGGCGGCCCTCGATACTGAAGATGCGTATTTCGCTGAGGAGTTTCGAGGGTGACCGAGTCAATAGAGCACGAGCTTGCTGAGGTTTTCGTAGCAGCTATGCCTTCTTTCGGCCTGCCCGACGCTTTGCCTAGGACTCAGGCGGACCGCTTGGCAAGTATCCTAGAATCTAATTGGAATTCCCTCTACGGGAAGCTAGGACTTATAGACGGGGACCTGTCCCGCATGAAGCGATTCTTTGATCCAGTAGCAACTGGTCATCGCTTGCGGGAGGAAATAGCGAAGTCGGTAACTTCTCTTGAAGCCGCCCCCGACTGGGTCCCGGTGGAGCTAATGATCCGTCTGGGCGAGGATGGCGGTCTGATCACTCCAGAGGGCCGCTGCGTAATTGATCTGCTCCGTCAGGGTTCTCGGGCAATGGGTGAGACTGTATTCCTCCCCGCTCATGCAATTCAGGCACACGAGGCGCGCTTGCTCAGGCTCTACAGAGACTGGGGTAGGCACCGTATCAGTGGCGTAGTAGCGCTCCTTGCAGGGGAGGATAAGCCCCTTCAACTGCCTGCAGCTGGAGCACTGATCCTCCTTCTAGTTAATCGGTCAACATGTACCGAGCGCGCCATATACAAGAAGACCGATAATCATGCTCGTCAACTGATCGATGATGCCTTCTTTTCAGCCGTTTACAGCTTCGCCGACGCTTTTGGCGCATCTGGAAGGAGGGATAGGAGTAAAGAGGGACTAGTAAAGGGGTGGACGATCGGAGAGGTAAGACGACGCTTCGACAGGTTTATCGTCTCAGACAGCGAAAGGCTCTATGTACGTGATGACATGCAGTCTCAAGTCGTTACTCGTCTGGGGAGCGAGCTTGCGCGCCGGCGGGATACAGACGAGGCAATGGTAGCTCATGGATTCGATGACCTTGTTATGGAAATGCGCAGACGAATAGACGTGTTCGCTTCGTATGGCATGGCGCACGAGCGTCCTCGCGATACGAAACAGCTCCGCGCCGACCTACTAGCTGCCTATCGTGCTGCCAAACAATTATGATGGCTACCTCAGTACAACCATTCGAACTTCTATGGCGTCTAGCAGAGGGACACGACGCGAGAAGTGGGGAAGATCGGCTAACAGTAGTCCCAATTTTAGTCGATGATCTCAGAGATATTGTGCCGCTCATGCGCGGTTCCGTTGAGTACCTGCGCGGCTCTGTTTTGGATGCGACTAGCGACGAATACGCAGGGCCTATACCAGGAACGATCAACAGCACGCTTCGTGGTACAGCTCAAGCTTCCCTAAGAATCCAGCGTCCCTATGGAGACGCTGCAGTGGAGATCTATTCCCCACGTGACGGGGTCGTCGATGCCCGATTCGAGGGAAAGAACACTGTAACTAGCCAAGGAGACCGCCAAGTCCTTTCGGTCGCGCGGGCCTTATTCTCGCTTCGGGTGCAACAGTCTTCTATTGCCCTATTGATTTACGACGAAGCTTCTGGCATGGATACACCTGCCAGACGAGCCTGCTGGCGATATTTGGTCGAGAATCTTCCCGGTCTACGTCTCGGCCAGCTACGGACGTTGATTGTTGTGGTGCGGGTCTCCGGCCTAGATTTCGATCTACACTGCTCCTATGGGCGCGGTTTTCACTATGCCCTTCTTCATGGTGAGATGATTCGACGTCGTACAGACAATTCGATTGACTTTGCTGTCGCTCGGATAATGGCGACGTCGGTCCCTCATACAGTCCTCTTTTTGGGTGCGGGTTCTTCTGCCTCATCTGGCCTTCCCTTGGGAAATAGCGTGCGAGACGTTGCCATCCGAAGGCTTATGGGCAGTCAGACTAGCGACTCTTTTGAACTGGCTAAGCAATTCCGACATTTTCTTAGCAACCAAGAATACCTCCTCACTCCTTATGAGAGGGCGCAGACTATAGAGGATTTCGCTTCTCGATTGACTCTTGAGCAGGTGGTCCGCGTCGAGAAAGCGCTCAGACCTGGCGTTCCCGAGACGCTGGATGATTTCGGTAAGTTGAACTCGCGGGTTCTGTCCCTCCCGCATGCCATCGGTCCTGGCATCAAGGCAATACAGCGAATGGCCGCGTCGAGCAAGCGCAGGCTCGTTATCGTCGAAGTTAACTTCGACACGCTCGTTGAGCATGAACATGAAGACCTCTTCGAGCGCTTCGCTACTGAGGAAGAGTTCATTGGGGCGCCCGCCTACTTAGATCGCTATCTATCTGGGGATGCCGAGAAAGTCCCATTACTGAAAGTCCATGGATCGATTGAAATTCCTACATCTTGCGTCGCATCTGCGGAGCAGACCGCGAATGGTCTCCCTAGGGCTAAAGAAGACGCCCTCATGCGTTTGGTCGGAGAGGATGGCAATGTTCCCTGGATCTACATAGGGGCTAGCATGCGTGATACAGATTTGGCGAATCTGTTTGCCAGGAGAGAGTTTGCGCAAGGCGTGTATGAGATGTGGGTTGCACCCTACATTCCCCCGACGGTGCATGAGTTCGGCCGTCTGAATCGAAGCCATATTTGGAGACAGGGGGAAGATCTGCATGCCCGAAGTGTCACCGAGTTGGCTGATGAATTTTTACGTCGACTCGCAGATAGGTGGACCGAATGACTTCGGGCAGGTAGGATGAGGGACCTTGTTGCTAGGATCGGGAGAGATATAAAGTCCGGCAAGAATATCGAGGCGTACGTTGTAATAGTACTCTCCTTCTTCTTTGCTGTGTCCTCAATTGTGGGGGATATCATTCCTCTCAACCTACGCTGGGCTGCTCTGCTAGGTGGGATTGGACTTCTTATATATAAAACAACCGTTCCGAGCGCGGCTAGCATAGTAGACTCCGTTCTTCACGATCGCACTTCTTTTGATAGCATTCCTTTTTCTCAGAGGGTAGCTCGTGCGCGTGAAGTATGGATATATGCCCCCTCCGGTATCAACCTCCTTAGTCCACAGAACTGCGATGCTATCCGCACCAATGTGCTTTCCAGGCGCGACGGTAGTGTGCGTATATTGGTCTTGGATCCGGATAAGAGTGAAGAGGTTGACCTGGCTGCTAGACAGTTAGATGGATCTGTCGAGTATCCGCTTCAAAATCTGCATACGTCGCTGTCTACAATAACACAGTCGCTCTACAATATGGGCGCTTGGATTATTAATGGAGACTTTCAACATCGCTATGCTGGCTATAATCCTGGCTTTAGTTTGATCGTGATTGATCCTTCTCTGCGTCACGGCTATGTCATCGTGGAGTTTCACGGATATCACAACGAAACTACATCGCGCAGGATGCATTTAGTGATAGCCAAAGCCGAGAGTGAGAAGTGGTTCTCGTATTGGTTGGCGCAGTTTGAGCATATGTGGGCTGCTGCAAGAGTTCCTGAGGGACGCACGGCGGATTAGACACGACGTATCCTGGTGGACCTCGCCTCGTGGCTGAGGACGTGCCTACTGCCGGGAAAGTATCAGGGTAGGGGCGAGATATGGGTGCTCCAGTGATGGGCCCCTATATATTGAACGCGGACGTATCCCAATCTCAGTAGAGCGTAGCGATGTCCGGGTCACCGCTTCGTGTGAGCCCAGGTATACCTGATACCTGCGCGTTCGGCAGGCTCAGAAGCAGCTCAAGAGCCGAGCAGAGCCCGGCATGGTCACGCGTTGTAAGGCCGTCGTCCCAGCTTGTGCAGGTTCTAAGTCGGATGCGGAAGGATCGCTTCTTCTTCCAAGGGCGCTCTGGTGGCTATCACAAATCTTGCCCCTTTGGGGCAGGGGAGGGGCGTGGCCCTCGTAGGATCCCACCGTGCAGCGACTCGCGCTCTTCGACCTGGACAACACGCTCATAGATCTTGATGGGGCGTTCCGGGCGTGGGTGGAGGAGTTCTCCAACGAGCGCAGCCTGGGGGCCGAAGCGGTTGGCTGGCTGATCGCGTTGGATCGGGCTGGCTACCCTCACCGAGAGGTGTTCTTCAGCAAGGTCCGCGAGCACTTCGCTCTTCCTGACTCCGTTGAGGAGTTGTGGGGTCGATACCGGCGGCGGATGCCGTACCTTGTGCGCTGTCGGCCTGAAGTGCTGAACGACTTGGCCCGGCTACTACTCCAGCCGTAGTTCCTGATCAGGGCTCGTAAAGAGCTTGCCGCCGGTAATGGCTGGCTTGGGCGCGGGCTTGATGGCGTCGCCGCCAGCGGGACCAGCGGAGTAGGTCGGTCATGCTGTGGGCGGTCTGGATGAGCAGCCGGACGAGTAGGCGCCGGGTCTCGCAGAGCGTCAGTGGCACCAGCTCGGGTTCGGCCGGGTGGTCGGCTCGTTGGTGGGCGGTGACCGCGACCAGGAAGGCGTGGGCGAGCATTGCCAGGGTGGTCCACCGGTACCAGGACGTCCACCGGTACCAGGACGTCCACCGGCGGACTTGATGCTCGTCCAGGCCGGTCAGGCCCTTGCCGGTCTGGAAGGACTCCTCGATGGTCCAGCGACGGCCCGCGACCATGACCAGGACCGCCAGCGGGACCGGGACGGGGGCGTAGCAGCGGTAGAAGGCCAGCTCACTGGTGCGCCGGTTCCGCCGGATCAGCAACCAGTGCCGGCCTGGCCGCTCGCGGTCGATCTCGACGACGGCCCAGTCGTAGTAGCGGTGCCCCTTGGCGCCCTGTCCGGCCGACAGCCGCTGCCAGGAGGCCTGCGTCACCGAGAAGATCACCTGGTCGGCTCGGCAGGCTCCCCCTCCGGTGGTCACCCGGTGGCTGGAGGCGACCGCGAGCACGTACCCGACCTTTCGGGCTTCCAGTTCCGCGCGCAGGTGCGGGCTTTGGCCGTACACCTCATCGCCGGCCACCCACCTCGCTTGGAAGCCGGCGTCCAGAGCGCGGGCGACCATCCGGGTGGCCAGTTCGCCCTTGGTGGCGAACTGGCGGTCCTGCGGTACTCCCGCCCGCCCGCACCTGTCGGCGTCGCCGGTCCACGCCTGAGGCGGGTACAGTTCCCGGTCGATGAACGCGTGCCCGGCCGGGGTGGAGTAAGTCAGGAAGACCGCGACCTGGCTGTTTTCGATCCGTCCGGCGGTGCCGGTGTACTGGCGCTGCACGCCGACCGTGCCGGTGCCCTTCTTCAGGTCGCCGGTCTCGTCCACCACCAGCACCGCTCCGTCCTGCCCGAGGTGCTCCACCACATAACCGCGCAGGTCGTCGCGGACGGCGTCGGCGTCCCATACCGCCCGTGACAGCAGGTGCTGCATCCCGTCCGGTGTACGGTCCCCGGCGTGTTCGGCCAGCGTCCAGCAGTTCTTTCGCGGTAACTCCGCCAGCAGCCCGCCCAGCAGGGCTCGGACCCGCCGCCGCGGCTCCACCCGGGAGAACCTGCCGCCGATGCGGTCGGTGAGCTCATCGAACATCGCCTGCCACCGCGAGGCCGCTACGCTATCGCCAGCGGCCACCGCCCGATCTTTGATTGTCAGCACAACACTCGATGATCGCGGTGGCCGTCCCCATCTGTGCCACCAGCCCACACGCAAGATCGCCATCTACGGCTGGAGTACTACGCGCCTCAGGATGGCGCGTGGCGATCGTCACGAACGGTACGGCGGACAACCAGCTTGGCAAGATCCGACAGACCGGATTGGCCGAGGTCGTCGACGCCTATGCGTTGTCGGGGCTCGAGGGCATCCGTAAACCCGACGTCGGCCTGTTCGAGATCGCGGCCAAGCGTTGCGGCGTGGCTCTCGCCGAGGGCGGATGGATGATCGGTGACAACCTGACCGCTGACATAGCCGGCGGACGGGCCGCGGGCCTCCGAACGATCTGGATCGACCGAGGAATCTGGCCTGGAGTCGACCACGAGGCCGACCATGCGGTTACTGACGTACTGCAAGCCATCGAGATTCTTGAGCGCCACGGCTGAGGTGACGACAACGGTGACGACAACGTCGGCCACCACGAGCGCGCACCGACATCCGAGCAGCACCCCCGACCTCGGGACGGATCGGGGGAGCAGGGCGATTGTTCCGCCTGAAAAGCGGACGGTCGCAGCCTCCCCCGCCGACCCCTGCCTTGGCCTACTGGCTCACGCCTTCCGACTGCTGATCTGACGACGGTTTGCGGTTCGAGCGCGTGAACTGTGGGCAATTGCGCTGAGGAACGTTGGCGTTGATGGACAATCGTCTGGTGGCCATGCCGACTGAGATTGAGCGCTACATCCGCTTCCAACTGGAGCACCTCACGGCTCACAATGAGCATCACACGTTCGAGGAGATCAGCTTCCGCGTCGCGGAACGACGCCTGAGCAGCAACCTGTTGCCGGCAACCGGACCAGTAAGCGCCGGTGGCGATCAGGGCAGGGACGCCGAGTCCTACCACACGAGCCTCCCGCAGGAGCAGCCTGGAACGGAGGGTTTCGTGGCGCGTGCGACGAGCGAACCTCTCGTGGTTGCCGTCTCGGTACAGCGTACCGGATTGGAGACCAAGATCCGCGCGGATTTGAAAGCGATTTGTGGGCAAGGCGAGCCTGTAGCGAGAGTGGCTTTTTTTGCTGTACAGGAGATCTCGGTCGCTATTCGGCATCGCCTGCAAAAGCATGCCCGGGAGGCGCACGGTGTAAGTCTGGAAGTATTTGATGGACGGGCAGTAGCCCACATGCTTGCTCAAAACGACCTAATTTGGGTTGCACAGCGATATCTCGATATCCCCTCTCACCTGGTCGCTGCGGACCAAAAGGAACATGCAGTTAGCTTCGATCGGATAGGTGCGCAAGCCACCGAAGTGCGATACGGCCGGGTACTCGCCCCCAACCTTGCCGTGTTTCGCCAGTTTCGAGAGCCTAATCAGGTCATTGCGCGCGCCGACGCTTCAGTTCTTGTGTTTTTACTAGAAGAAGTTATTAGGCTAGGGGCCATTGATATTGCTGTCGATGCAAAGCGGTACATGAATGCAGTTCCCCGCCTTCCCGCCGTATTTGGACGTCGCGTAGTAGAAGTGGGTCGCACTGCGTCACATGCTGCGGCAGTGAGAATTCTCCGCCCGATAGCAGACGAGCAACAAATAGTTTTGGATGAGTTGCTGACCATGACGTGGAGGAAGGGATCGGGCACTTCGGAAGTTGCTATTGCGGCACTGATGGGCCTCGCCTCCAACCTAGAGAAGTTGATTTGCGGAATGCGGTATGGCTTGCAGGTGGACATCAACATCAGTGCAATGCGCGCTGCCGTTCGCATCCTGCTTGAATCGTCTCGGTCAGTAGAAGCGCGAGGAAATCTGATCACAATTGAGCAAGTCCTATCTACATACAAGCCTCACCGTGTAGGCGCCGTGGTTTGCACCTCAACCTCGCCTCCTAGACTAGTAGAGCTATTCCTAGAGCTAGCCGAAAATCCCCTATATCGTGAGCTCTCTGAAAACGTTAGAAACATGGGTTTTCGCGGAAAAGTCTCCGCCAGCATGACGGCGGTTGCGCGGATAGCTCAACGCCTAGTGGAAAAGAAGGCCGGTTTGGAGCTCGGGGGGAGGGAGGTGTATGTGTCTTCTGTGAATCCTGCTCCGGCGCATTCGCGAGTGATTGACATCTTTGAAGCGGATTATTTTCCGCCTATCGTATCGATGGCCGAGGCTTCGAAGAGGGCCCATGCAAGGTGGAAGGAGCTAGAACCCCAATTTATACCTGTATCCGGGGATAAAACCGATCTCACCTCCGGTGGCCCTACAGCCCGCTGAGCGTCGGATTACAGTAAGCGGACGTCGCCTAAACCCTGCGAACCAGGGTGAACGTCCACACGTCAACGAATCCCGTCACCTTTCACGCGCACGTGGCCAGGATCTCGGGACCCAACAGGATGATTGCTTCGCCGAGAGGTGGGGTCGAGTCGCCGGGTATCTGGACAGCCACCATCACCGAGGCGGGCAGGCACTACCTCGATCATGGTCCGTACGAGTCGGAGCCCGCGCTCGAGACCGAATGGCTTGGGGACGAACGGCCCTGCAGTCGAACGAGGCAAGAGCACCTCGCTCCCGACGGCCCTCCCCCGGACGCCACCGCACGTGCCATGAGGCGCCTTGGCAAGCGACCTAGACCTACCGGGGCCAAGCTGGTGATGCGGGAGATCAGGGAGACGTACATGCGCTACAAGGTCGTGGTCACGCGAGTCCAGGTGGCCGAACGTTTTGTGCGCGCCATCAGCGAGGAAGAGGCCGCAGCGAAGGTGCGGGATGAGTTCGACCGTCCCTACGGCTACTTCGGCTCGTGGAAGACGACCGCCTCCGAGATCGACGTGGCCGAGCAGACCACGGTGATCAGGCCGACACATCTGTCGGCCGAGGGGCCCGGTAGCCGCGCTGCGGCACTCGGCATCGATTGTGGAGGGCTCCACTGTCGAACGCTCTCCATCCGAGGCGCGGGATATGCGCGGGATGATCTTCCTTCGTCACGCCTTCACTTCAAGCTGAGGCCCAGGTCAGGACCGGTGCGGACGGGATAGCCGCAGCGGTCTTGAAAACCGCTAGGCCGGGTGACCGGTCTCGTGGGTTCGAATCCCACGCTCTCCGCTCAACCAGCCAAAACGGCGTCTGACCAGCGGGTTCGCCCGGTTCAGACGCCGTTGATGTTTCAGTCGTGCGCAGCCGTACGCCACCCTGAGCAGCCCTCGGCCGCTGCCCGCGGGATATGTACGGAATGATCTTGCTTCTCTCGGGTCAAGCACTAGGGACAGCCACGAGCGTCTACAGGAGTTGGCGGAGAAGCCCAATTAGGGAAGAACGATGCTGCGCAGCGAAGCGAGCGCCCACACCGCGAGGCACACTCACAGCGACTGGCTTGCTGCTTTGCGAACCACCTCCCGAGGAAGGCGGCTCATGCGGCCCTACGGCGGCTCGCGACGCGCGCTGGTCGGCCAGCCGGCCGGGCGTGCGGCTCTTCGGCCGGTCCCAGTCGGCGCCGCCCGCGCGCTATCAGACTCGAATCGAGGAGGGGATACTCGATGACCCGACTGCCGCGGGATCTGCCCATCGTGGAGCGCGACGTCGTGCGGCTGGTCGTACGAGACGCTCTCGATCGGATCCTGCTGTTTCACACCCGCGAGATCACCGCTCCAGAACTCGGCCAGTGGTGGGAACTGCCCGGTGGCGGCATCGATCCCGGCGAGAACCACCGCCAAGCCGCCCTACGCGAACTACGCGAGGAGACAGGCATCACGATCGAGGAGGAACAGATCGGGGCGCCGAATTGGACCCGCGACGGCTCGTTCCGCCACCGCGACGTCCGCCACCTCCAGCACGAGGTCGTCGTCGAGATCCGGCTGGCCGGGCCGGGACCCGACATCGACGACCGCTTCCGGCTGGACTACGAGAAAGAGGACTACTTCGGCTTCCGCTGGTGGCCGATCACCGAGGTGGTCACCAGCACCGACCAGTTCTATCCCCGCCGGCTTCCCCACCTGCTGACCTGCTTCCTCGATGGTGAGACGATCGACGAGCCGCTGGAGGTCTGGACGTGAACCGCAGCCACGACGCGGAGCCCACACCAAGCCCCCGCCCGGGTCAGCCCTGACCGCGACCGCCCCAGCCCCCCACCCCGATCGGCTCGACCCGGTGCCGACGGAGACCTGAGATGACTTTGATGGTGGACGTTGCCGTCACGGAGCTGCCGGCGCTTGGGGACTCAGCGGGCGATATATCAGCTTCGCTGGACCGTCGGGCTTCGAGGCTGACTTCCCATAGCTGGTTCATACTTCCCGCCAGAGGGGAGTAGTGAATCTTGGCGAGAACGGGGCGCTTCAGGCGCTTGAGAACCGCGGTCATCTGACGGGCGTTGCAGGCAATTGAGCCCACGCCCTCCTCGTCCGCTTTGCGCGGATCACCGCCGGTGAGCCAGTCGGCGTTACATGCCTCAGTGATTCGATTGAATCCAGCCATCCAGTCGTACCCGAGTTTCATCGGCTGACCGCCCTCCGGGGTGAAGGTCACGATGCCGCTGATGCTGGGGCCCGGAGTTCCGTCTCCGAGGTACCGAAGGGTGCCAAAGGCGACCTTGCCTCTCTCAGTCGCGACACCGGCCCAGAACTGATGGATCGTGGTGGCCTTGGTGCCGTTATAAACGATGCGGACCAGCGTGGGTCCGAGAGCGAAAACGAAAGCGAGGTCGCGAGGAGCACATGCGGTCTTGTCGAGGCCCTTAGCGCTTACGGCGTATTTGCCTGCGTTGTCCTTGGCATCGCATGTGACCGTTGTCCGGTAGAAGGAGGCCGAGGAGTAGTCAAGCCGGATCTCTTTAGCTCCGGCCAAAGGCTTCAGATTGAAACTCCTGATCCCGTAGTGCATCGTGACCGGCTTGGCTGCGCGCGGCACGATACGGAGTTTTCCCTTCCCGTCTGGCCAGGCCCAGCCGTACGCGACTTGGGAGAGGAGGAGGCTTGGGCCGGCACGGCGGTCAGGCCAGTCGCGATGAGGCCGAGAATGGCAGTGGAGGCTAACAGTCGCACGAGGTTCTCCTGGGAAGACGGCACGGCGCTACACGGGACGCACAGCCTACTGACCCGATACGACAGTTACTGGGTTCAGCCTGGTGCCAGGTTTCACCAGGAACAGCACTGGCGGTCCGGCAGCGCCCCCGGCCAGGTCCGGCCGCCCCTCCTCATTGGGGTGTCCTCGTGTTAACTGGGGTTGCCGTATGCGCTGCTGTACAGCACTCCCCCTTGGACACCGCTCACCTAAGGTACTTCTGCCGCCGATCAGACGTGTTACTCGAAAAGAAGGACGGAGCCCTGGTGCATTTGGGCGGTTTGCACGGCGCAGGTGCCAGGCGATTGCGTCCGGGCCGGCGTCCAAACCCTGGCCGGACAGTTCCTTGCGGAGGCGGGCGACCTTCCGTATATCTATGACCCGGACTTCGCCAGGACCTGGCGAGCTTTTCTCGGCAGCCGATCTGGCTGCCGGTGGATTTTGTGTCCGACTAAATAGTACACACCGATGGCGAAGGCCATTCCGGTCAATCCGTCGACGATATAATGGTGATTCAGATAAACCGACGCCAGGGCGACTAATGCCCAAAACGTGGTCGCAACGATACGCAGCGAACGGAAGCGCCAAGCGAACAGGACGGCTAGGAACGTCAGCCCTACGTGTAGCGACGGACAGGCGCCGAAGATGTTAACAGCATTCGAGTAACTGTTGGTGAACAAGGAGATGCCGAAAAGCTCGTCGAACCGAGCGGCGCCTGCTGCCTCGGCCGGCGCCGTGAGAACGGCGGGGCCAACACCGTAGTGATCAACATACCAAGGCGGCGGCGTCGGATAGACCAGGTGAACGATATAGCTCGCGAGATGAAGCCAAAGCAATGCCCACGTCACCCGCTGTGCATCGTCCCGGCGTTGACCGAAGCGCCACCACGCCGCAAATGCGAGAAACATCGGATAGAACCCGAGGTAGGCCAGGCCGCAGATCACGTCCAGCACTGGCCACGTGTGTATCTGGAACCAAGCCGCCGGCGTCACCTTGCCGGCCGGCGTGGCAATGCCGAACCACGCGAGCTCCCAGGTGCGCAGCTCGCTCACATGGACGGTCCTGGGGATGGCCCTTGGCACAAGGAAGCCATGTATGTCATAGGCGGCAATCACGAAGATGAGCGGCAGGAAAAACATGACAACGGGGCGCCAACGCTCCAGCATGAGGACAGCCGCCACGCTTACACCGGCGAAGAGCACACGAGAGACTGTGATGCCGCCGAAGGCGGCATGAAGGCTCACGAACGCGCCAGCGGCCACCACAGCGATGACCATTCGCGTCAAGAACCGGGTTCTGACGCGACGATCATTATCCGACATTCTCACGGCTGCTCTCTGCCGGAGCCTGCACCCGGACGCCGTGGCGTCGCCTCGATGTGACATATTCGTCCGCGAAGGCAGCGACGACGTCGCCGGTGGCGGGCCAAGCAGCCAGGCGGGCACATGCCTCTCGGGCATGGAGACCGGCGGCCCGACCGGCGCGTAGGTGCCGAACACCCGGTCTCAGAACGGCGACGTCACGCCCCCCGCCTCCCGGCGTGAACCAGCCTGTGGGCGCGGCTGAGCCTGTTGCCGACATTGCATCGCCTCCTGCTTCTGAACGGATCAGGTGCGCTGGAAGATGACCGAGGCGTTTAGGCCTCCGAAGGCGAACGAATTCGACATCACGGTGCGCATGGGGTGCTCCCGCGCGACGTTCGGCACGCAGAAGATGTCGCATTCCGGGTCGGGCTCGTCGTAGTTGGCGGTCGGGGGCGCCACCTCGTGCTCCAGCGAGAGCAGGGCGGCGACCGCCTCGATACCGCCCGAGGCGCCGAGGGCATGGCCCGTGGTGCCCTTGGTCGAGGACATGACAGGGACGGAATCCGCGCCGAATACCATCTTGAGCGCGGCGGTCTCTGTCGGATCGTTCGATCTGGTGCCCGTTCCGTGCGCATTGATGTAGTCGACGTCATCCGGCCGGAGCTCCGCTTCCCGCAGGGCCTTCGTCATGGCCTTGGCCATGCCGTCGGCGGAGGGCCTCGTGAGATGCCCGGCGTCCGCGCTCCAGCCGGAGCCGAGCACCGAGGCCCGGGGGACGAAGCCCCTGGCGCGCGCGTGATCGGCCGATTCGAGGACCAGCATCCCAGCCCCCTCGGCGAGCACCAGGCCGGCACGTCCGGAGGCGAAGGGCCGGCAGGTTTCCTGGGCCAGCACTCCGAGGGCGGCCCACGCGCGCAAGGGTCCCTCCACCAGGCAGGATTCCGTGCCGCCGCACACGGCGACGTCGACGACGCCCGACTCGACGAGCCGGGCCGCGATTCCGATGGCGTGCGTCGCGGACGCGCAGGCGCTGGACACGGCGAAGGAGGGGCCCTGGAAGCCGAAGGCGGTGGATATCCAGCTCGCCGACGCGCTGCTCATCGACCTCGGCACGGTGAGGGGGCTGACCCGCCGACGCTGCCGGTAGAGCAGGTCATACTGCTCCTCGATCGTCGCGACGCCCGCCGCACCACTACCGACGATCACCGCCACTCGGTCCGGGTCTACGGCCTCGGCCTTGAGGCCGGCGTCGTCGAGCGCGCTCCGCGCGGCCTCCACGGCGATCAAGGCGGACCGATCGCACAGGGAGGGCTTGGGCAGGATCGACCCCGAGATGAAGTCCGTGGAGCGGATCTCCGCCACGGGCACCCGTACCTGCGGACAGCCCGACGGCGGCGCGAAGTGGGGGGACGGATCGACCAGGCCTTCCCAGAAGGCGGGCAGGGTCGATCCGATCGACGTCAGCACACCGAGCCCGGATACGGCGACGCCCCTCATCGGCGACCGCCCTCCAGGATGGGCTGGTCCGAGCTGCGAATACGCTCGTCCAACTTCTCGGCCATCATCATGAGCGTGGCGTCCGTGTCGACCAGGACCTCGTGGAGCTCGAGACGGACCGCGAACTCACGGTCGACGATGAAGAGCAGTTCGAGCGCGATGAGCGAGTCGATCCCCATATCCAGCAACGGCTGGTCCGGGTCCACGTCCGCGGGCGCCCTGCTCAGCATGGCCGCGAGATGACCCTGGATCACCTCGACGATGAATTCGAGGCGCCGCCCGTCCTCAAGCTCCGACAGGTGTTCCAGCGACAGCCCGACGGGCTCCACGTCTGCGAGTGGCTCCAGCACCGGCCGCTCCCTGAACCACGGAAGCGCGGCCAGAGCCGAATCGTCCCACGCAACCACGGCGAGGTTCGGCTCATCTTGGGACAGAGCCATGCTCACCGTGGACAGGACCTGGTCGACCGTCAGTCGCCTGAGGCCGAGCCGCTCCCACGACTCGTGCAGATCCGCCCCCTCGCGCGTGGCCCCGAAACCCACCTCGCCGACGGGCCCCCAGGCGATGCTCACGGGGCGGACCCGTCCGCCGTGAAGGCGGCGCGCCACCCCGTCGAGTACGGCGTTCGCCGCCGCGTAGTTGGCCTGCCCGGGGGAGCCGAGCGTAGCGGCGGCGGAGGAGAAGAGCACGAGCGCCTCGGCTTCCAACTCCTCAGCGAGCTCGCTCAGCAGCAAGGCGCCGTTGGCCTTAGCCCCGATCAGCACCTGGGTCTGATCCGGGGTCGCGGACTGGAGTGACGCGACGCACGAACGGCCGCCGGCCCGCCAGTGGGAGGCCAGGTGGAAGACGCCGCCGATCGCTTCGCCGCGCAGGCGGGCCGTGAGCCGGCGCACCTGCTCGGGGTCGCCCACATCGAGAACCTCGTAGTCCACGGTGCAGCCCATGCTCTGGAGCCGCCGCAGATTCCGCTTCCTGTCGTCGTCGAGGGGAGTGCGGCCGAGGATCAGGAGTCGCTTGGCCCCGCTGCGGGCGAGGCAGCGCTCGATCTCGAAGCTGAGCCCCATCACGCCGCCGCTGACGATGTGCAGGCGCTCCATGGAGATCCCCTGACCGCTGGCCGGCGGCGGCAGCATGGAGGCCGTCAGGCGGGCCACGAACGGCCCGTCGTTGTGGAGCAGGACCTCGTCCTCGGAGGAGCCGGAGAGCAGGTAGGCCGCCAGCATCTCGCTCGCCGTGCGCGGGTCGTCGACGCTCACATCCACGAGGCCGCCCCAGCTGTCCGGGCTCTCGGCAGCGTGGCAACGGCCCAGGGCCCAGGCGAAGTCCTGCTCGGGCCGGACGGTGTCGCCGCGTCGCGGGCCGTGGAGTCCGGTTCTCGTGACGATCCACAGGCGGGCTCCCGGCCGGGACGCCACGTGCTGGCACGCGCGCACGACGGCGTGTGCCCACGCCCAGGCCCGTTTGCCGGTGAGATCGAGATCGGCCAACGGCGGCGTCTCGTCGATGAAAAAGACGTACCGCTGCTCGCGTCCGTCGTCACCGGGCACGGGCGAAGCGCCCGCAGACGCGGCGGAGACGTCCTCGCGAATCACACTGACCTGAGGGTCACCGGCCCGAAGGACCGAGGAGAACTCGTCGGCGCACCGACTGGGGCCCCACGACTGTACGACCCAGGACGTCTCCGCCGCGCCGTACCGGGGCTCGAAGGCGCCCGTCTTCTCCCAGTGCAGCGTGAGGATCCGCGGCGAGTCCTCGACCTCGTCGACGCCGAATTGCTGTGATCCCGTGGTCATGGCGCGTCCCCCTGTCCCGCCTCGCGTCCGACGTGGTCGTTGACGTCACTGAGATATGGCAGCTGCCGGCGGACCTGCTCGCCGCGCAGGCCGAAGTCCACCAGACACGCAACCTCGTCGACCCCGATGTCTTGCATGATTTTGAGCGTGTCGAGGGCGTTCTGCGGCGTCCCGATCAGCGACCGGCCGTCCAGGGCCCGCTCGAAGTGGATGCGCGCGAACTGGTCGACATAGCCGGCGTTCAACCGGTTGAGATCGAGCCCTCGCTTCCTCGCGGTGGCCAATCCCCTGGCCAGGGGCGCCATCGTCTTGAGGTATTCACAATAGGGATCGCGGACGGTTTCGATCACTTCGTCCCTGTCGGGCCCGACGAAGGTGTGGAGCATGACCGCGACGCGTCCGTCGGCCGGGTCGCGGCCGGCCTTCTCGAATTCCTCGCGGTAGGCCGCGATGTTCTCCTCCAGCTTCTGGAGGTTGCCGTCCAGGACGTGGGTCAGTACGCCCTCTCCCCGGCGGCCCGCGCTGCGGATCGTCTCGGTGCTCTGCGCCGCCGCGATCCAGACCGGCAGGTCCCGCTGCACCGGACGCGGCAGCGTCCGCACGTGGATCGCTTCGCCGGTCCCCGAACGGGCGTCGTGCAGGCCGCCCTGCCAGAGGGACTGCACCTGGTCGATCAGCTCGAAGAGCAGCGCGTGCCGTCTCTCGTAGCGCTCGGGGAAGAAGGCGAAGTCACTCGGCAACCAGCCGGAGGCAAAACCGGCCTCCAGACGGCCCCCGCAGAGATTGTCGAGCACCGCCAGCTCTTCGGCCATTCTCAAGGGGTCGTGGAGCGTCGCGACCAGGCTGCCGGATCGAAGCGTGAGCCGGTCGGTACGCGCCGCGACGGCGGCGAGCAGCAGCAGGGGATTCGGGAAGGGAGCGCCGAAGCTCGAGAAATGACGCTCCGGCAGCCAGATGCCGCAGAAGCCCTGCTGATCGGCGAACTCGGCGAGCTCGAGAATCGTCTGATACTGGTCGCCGGCCTTGTCCGCGAGGGCGCCGGAGAAGAACATCAGGCTCAAACGCATCAGACCACCGCCTCGGCCGGTCGAGCCTGCCGTACGCCCTCGACATAGGCGAATCCGCCGTACATGAACTTCGTGGCCTCCGCCCCGAGAACGCCGAGCACCTCACCCGGGCGCAACAACCGCTGCTCGCGCACGCTGTGCAGGCCGATCCAGGTCGAGGCCGAGCCGGTGTTGCCGTAATCGGCCGCGCAGTTGTGGAACTTCTCCTCCGCGACACCCAGGATCGGAGCCAATATCTGGGCCAGCCGCCCGTTGGTCTGGTGCGCGAGATACCGGGTCACCTCCCCGGTGCCCAGCCCGACCGACTTGAGAGCCTCGAAACCGGCGCTGAACAGCTCCAGGCCGTGCTCGCGCGTCAACGTGTAATCGTTGATGAAACCGTGCCTCTCCGCCGAGTCGGCGACGGTGTGGGACGGCTGCGACGATCCTCCGGCGACAAGGCTGAAGCCCGAAGGTCTCCCGAGGCCCCGTGTGCCGAAGTAGACGTTGTGGAGGTAGGCCCCGTTGCCTTCGCCATGCCGGGACAGGATCACCGCACCCGCCCCGTCACCCATCTGCGCGACGTTGACGAGCTGCCCGCGGTCAGAGATCGCGTCCTCGACGTCGAAGAGGGTCGAACCGGTCTCGCTGCCGACGATGCACACGCAGTCGGCCGCCATCGACGTCAACATCGAGCTGGCGATCATGAGCGCGTTTGCGAAGCCCGTGCACGCCTGCCTCAGCTCCATGTACTGGCCTGGGTAGCCGAGACGGTCGGCGACCCACGCGATGTTCGGGGGCAGCAATGTGTGCGGCGAGGTCGTATGCCCGATCAGGAGGTCGATGTCGGCGACCGTGCGGCCGGCAGCGTTCAGCGCGGCGCGGATCGCCCGCTCACACAGCTCCGGATTCGTGTCGCCGTCGCGTGGCAGTTCACGAGGCTTGACGAGGTCACGAGACAAATAGCGCTGATAGATGCCCAGCTGGTTCGCCAGCGTTCCCACGAACTCGGACCGGTGCTTGTCGGCACGCAGGGCCATGAACCCGACCATGTCGTCGTTGGAACGGGGCTTGCCCGGTAACGAGATGCCGGTTCCCAGGACACTCAGCTTGGCGGGGATCATTCGGGGCGGCGGGGGCGTCTCGATCATTTACCTGCCTCGGTCAGCTCTTCCTGCCGCGGCTTGGGCAGGAAGACGGGGTTGGTGGTCAGCCGCCGGATGAAGGCGAGCGTGAACCCACGCTCGTAGGGGACTCCCAGGGACTGCAGCTCGCTGCGCAGCACCTTCGAGACCGCGACCAGCCGCGGGCCGGGCACCGCCGGATAGAGATGGTGCTCAGCGTGGCGATTCGCGCCGCTGAGGAACGCCTGCCCGAAGATGTCGCAATCGAAGGAGGTGCTGGCCTGCAGACTGTCCTCGTCCACCAGGCCCTGGTGGTAGACGATGTCGTTCATGCTGCCGAGCACCCACCCGGCGAGGATGGTCCACAGCAGGAAGTGCCACTGCACGGGTGGCAGCACGAAACCCAGCCCGCCGTACAGGGTCACCGCCGCGACCGGCCCCCGCAGTGCCCGCACCACCCCCCGCTTCCGCAGCGCGATGTACGGCGCCCGCACCAGCAGGAAGACCGGCGCCCCAATCACAGCGGCCACCGCCAGCAGCGCGATCGTGACCGGCTTCGGCCGGCGGGGGTAGATGACCTCCTGGGGATCGCGCTCGGTCCGGAATCTCGCGTGGTGGGTCAGGTGGGCGATCCGATAACCCGTATAGGACGTCCCGACGATGACGGACAGCGCCTCACCGATGAGCCTGTTGCCCTTACCGCTCCGCGCCAGGTGCCCGTGGGCGGCCTCGTGCATCAGGCCGAAGACACCGATGAATTGAAGTGCGCCCACGACGAGGGCGAGTCCTTTGACGAGAGTCTCGAGTGGACCGGAATACGTGGACCCGAACGCGACGGCCAGGACCAGCAACGTGGCGTATGCGGGGAACTTCCCCATCTGCCAGGAGACCGGCTGGAAGTATTCGGACGGGAGCGTGCCTCGGAAACCTGTTTCTGCTGCCACCCTCTGCCCCTTCCCATCGAACTCCCTGCCGGGAGCTGAGCGGCCGCCCGGAAATGCGGCGCGCAACTCACCGGGCCAGGGCGAAAGAAGTCGTTCTGGTGACGCCGAAGCCCAGCATCGGCTGACAAGAATTTACGCGCAAGGAATTCGGACAGTCCATTTGTCCCATGGGGAGTATAGGGGTGCCTCTGGAGTCTAGACAAGTGGGACCATAAACGTTTACTTGACGTAGTGAGCGAATTGCGCGCCGCGCCGATCGGTCTATTCGCCGCTCCGCTCGGCCGGCCTTCTCACCTCGGGATTCTCGATAGTTGAATAACTTACAGACGTGTCAGCCGTACGGCATAAGCCCTGATGGTTGGGGTTGCGGACAGATGGGGATCGCGGTAGGCGGAATTAAGGCCAGAAATAATCCCGGCGAACGGGAATACGGACAGGCGGACCGCGGTGGACGGAATTACGGACATCGGATCGTCCGAATAGGTCCCCGCGAATCCACAGGCCAGACCGACCGCATGTGCCGCCACTGCACACGTATCTCTGAACCGGCTCACCAGCGTTCTTTGCCGCAGAGCGTAAGACCCTCGCGGCGAACAGTCGGCGGCGACACGTGAATTCGCTACATCTCGCCAGATGCAGGGGCGGCTGGGTCAATGGCGGATACATCTGATGTGTCTCGAAGAAGGGCGGAACCCTCGCTAGTATTCGGGAATGCCAACCGCTCTTGTCACGGGTGCCACAGCCGGTCTCGGGCTGGAATTCGCACGTCAGCTGGCAGCCCGTGGTGACGCGGTCGTTCTCGTCGCTCGGACGGAAACCCGGCTGCGGGAGGTGGCCGCCGAGCTCGAGTCCGCGCACGGCGTCACGACCGAAGTGCTCGTTGCCGACCTCGCCGACCGGGCCGATGTCGACCGGGTCACCGAGCGGGCCCGGACCGTGGACACGGTGGTGAACAATGCCGGATTCGGTTTACGACAACGCTTCTTGGACAACGACCTCGCCGTCGAGGAGGAGATGTTCGAGGTCCTGTGCCGGGCCGTTCTCGCCATCTGCCATGCCGCAGGCCGGGCAATGAAGGAGCGCGGCGGGGGAAAGATCATCAACGTGTCCAGCGTGGCCGGCTGGCTGGCCTCCGGTACGTACTCGGCGGCTAAATCCTGGGTCACCGTGTTCAGTGAGAGCCTCGCGGGAGAGCTCGCCCCAGCTGGAGTCACCGTCACAGCCCTGTGCCCCGGCCTTGTCCGTACCGAGTTCCACCGGCGCGCCGGGATCGGGACTGCGACGATCCCGGCTCCGGCCTGGCTCGACGCCCGGCATGTCGTGCGCACCTGTCTGCGGGACGCGGACAAGGGCAAGGTGATCTCGGTCCCGGGTCTGCTGTACAAGGGAATCGTTCTCGCCGCGCGCCTGGCGCCCCGGCGCCTTCTACGACAGAGCGGCACTGCCGTCGCGGGGGCCCGCCGGTCATGACCACCGCGATGATCACCGGTGCAACCTCAGGGATCGGGCTGGAGTTCGCACATCAGCTTGGCGCTCGCGGCCACCACCTCGTTCTCGTCGCCCCGGAGGCCGATCGCCTCGAACAGGTCTGTGCCGAGCTGGCCGGGACATACGGCGTCGAGGCCGAGGCCGTCCTCGCCGACCTGTCCGTACGCGCCGATGTCGCGAGTGTCGCCGAACGCGCGCGCAGCGTCGACATCCTGGTCAACAACGCCGGATTCGGACTACAGAAGTGGTTCCTCGACAACGAGCGAGCCGTTGAAGAGGCCCTCCTCGACGTGTTGTGCCGCGCGATGTTGGTCGTCAGCCATGCCGCCGGCCGTTCCATGCGTGACCGGGGCAGCGGCACGATCATCAACGTGGCCAGCGTGGCCGGCTGGGTCGCGGGAGGGACGTACTCGGCGGCCAAGTCGTGGGTCATCGCGTTCAGCGAGGGCCTGGCCACCGAGCTGGCCTCCGCCGGGGTCACCGTGACGGTGCTGTGCCCGGGATTCGTGCGCACGGAGTTCCACCAGCGAGCCCAGATCAGCCTCGACAACTTGCCCGACGCCCTCTGGCTCGACGCGCGGCGGGTCGTCCGCGAGTGCCTCACCGACGCCGGCGAGGGCAGGGTGATCTCAGTGCCGAGCCGGATCTACAAAGGACTGGCCTGGATCGCCCGGGTCGCGCCCCGCCGGTTCGTGCGCAGCGGCGGCAAACTCACCCAACATCGCCCGCCATTGCGGTGAGGGCTGGAGGAGCAATGAGTGCTGCGGTACATGACAGCCGGGCTGCCCGGGCCGTCGCGCGGGTGGGCCGGGTGTGCGTCCGGCACCGGTACGTCGTGGTCGGTGCGTGGGTGCTGCTGGTGCTGGCGCTGGTGACGGGCGCGAAAGTGATCGGCACGCCGACGGACAACGATGTGAGTTTGCCGGGTACCGACGCCCAGCTCGTGCGGGACCTGACCGCGTCACCGGGAACTCCGCTCACCGCCGGGATCGTGATCCTCGTGGCCCGGGAGGGGCGGCTGGACGACGGGACCCACTCCGGCGTGTTGACGGCGACGGCGGCCTCCCTGCGCGGGGCCGCGCATGTGACCGCGGTGAAACCACCCTCGACGCGGGACGGGTCGCTGTCCGCGGACGGACGCACCGGCTGGTTCACGGTGGGCCTGGATGTCCGCCGGGCGGAGCTCACCAAGGCCATGGCACACGCCGTCACCGACGCCGCCCGGCCCGCCGCCGACGCCGGCCTGCGTGTACTCCCCGGCGGGGCATTCGCCCAGGTCATCGACGGCTCGGGCAGCACCGGCAACGAGTTCTTCGGCCTGATCCTGGCCGCCCTCGTACTCTTCTTCGCGCTCGGCGGCCTTGTCGGTGCGGCGCTGCCCCTGCTGACCTCGGCGCTCTCGGTGATCGCGACGCTGGAGACCGTCGGGCTCGCAGGGAACCTGACCTCGATGCCGGCGGTGGCGACGACCCTGGCTCTCATGGTCGGCCTCGGCGTCGGCATCGACTACTCGCTGTTCCTGCTCAGCCGGTTCCGCGGGCTGGCGCGGTCGGGCATCGCGGTGCCGGAGGCGATCGAACGCGCGGTCGCCGACTCCGGTACGGCAGTGGCCGTCGCCGGTGTGACGGTGGCGGTCGCGCTCGCGGGCCTGAGCCTGACCGGGGTGCCGCTGCTGCAGACGCTCGCCTGGACATGTGGGATCGCGATCCTGTTCGCCGTTCTCGCCGCGCTCACCCTGCTCCCCGCTCTGACCTCGCTCGCGGGAGGCCGGCTCGTCCGAGGCGGGAAGCTGTACAACCGGCTGGCTCGCCGTACCGGCTCCGGTGGCTATTGGGCACGCCAGGCCGACCGTGTGACTCGCCGGCCCTGGCTGGTCGGCGGGCTCGCGCTCGTGCTGCTGGCCCTGCTCGCCGCACCGGTGACCGACCTGCGACTCGGCCAGCTGGACGCCGGGTTCTCGCCGGAGTCCACCTCCGTCCGTCAGGCGAACGACGCCATCTCGGCGGCCTTCGGCCCCGGCACGGGCACGCCGCTCACCGTGCTCGGCCGGCTGACGGCGCCGGTCACCGATGTCCGGGATCCCCGCGTGTCCCAGCTCGTGGCGACGGTGCGGGCCCAGCCGGGGGTGGCCGCCGTCGGGCCGGCGGCGCCGTCTAGGGACGGGCGGATCGTCACGGTCCAGGTGATTCCCTCGACCTCGGGCGGTGACCCGGCGACGGCAGACCTCGTCCATCGCCTGCGGAGCCAGTCCGTGCCGGGCATGACCGTGCACGTCGGCGGCAACACCGCCGCCCGGGTGGATCTCGCCGACCGGGTCGCCGACAAGCTGTCGCTCGTCACCGGAGTCGTGCTGCTGCTGTCGGTCGTGGTCCTGCTGCTGGCCTTCCGGGCACCGCTGCTCGTCATCAAAGCGGCCGTGATGGACCTCATCTCCATCGGGGCGGCTTACGGCGCCCTGACGGCGGTGTTCACCTGGGGATGGGGCGTGACGTGGATCGGGCTCTCCGGTTCAGTACCCATTCCGAGCTTCGTGCCGCTCATGCTCTTCGCCCTGCTGTTCGGCCTTTCGATGGACTACGAGGTGTTCCTGCTGAGCGACATCCAGCGTCGCCGGAACCTGACCAGGGACAACCTGCGATCGGTCCGTGAGGGCCTGATCGGCACCGGCGGCGTGATCACTGCGGCAGCGGCGATCATGGTGGGGGTCTTCCTCGCGTTCGTGCCCAACGACGACCCGACCATCAAGATGTTCGGCGTCGGCATGGCGGTCGCGATCGCCGTGGACGCGACCGTCGTCCGCTGCCTGCTCGTCCCCGCCACGATGGCGATGCTCGGCGACCTCACCTGGTGGACACCGGGCCGTAAGCGGGTGCGCATCGCCGAGTCAACCTGATGAGTGGCCGGTGCCGTCCCGCCTGATCCCCGCGGCCACGGCGGCACGGTCGCCGCCCGCCGTCACCGCGCGGAGGCCGGCACCGCGGGGTCGGGAACGTCCCGTACCCGGCGCACGAGCACGTAGTCCTGCGCGTAGGCGTCAACGAGCTCCCCGCTTTCGGGGTCGAGTAGCCAGGGCATGGCGAGCCGTTTGGGCACCGCCAAGGGTGTCGTGAACGGCACGTAGGTGCCGAAGACGTGGTCCCACACGGTCGAGGTGACGCCGAAATTCCGTCTCGGGGTGTGGAAGTGATGCTGGACGTGCTGCAGCCGCAACCACCGTCCGTAGGCCGTGCGCGGTGCCCTTACATGAATCATGCGGTGGACCGCCTCGTAGACGATGTACATGAAACCGAGTCCGCACGGGAAGGCCGCGGCTTCGAAGTGGCCGGAAGCCAGCCGCAGGATCGCGACAAGGGTGCCGACCACGAAGACGACTCCGAGGAGCTTGCGGGGCCAGCCGACCATGTGCAGCGGATTCGCGTGATGGAGTGCGTGCTCCTTCGCGAACGGGTTGCGGAGCCGGCGGGAGTGGAAGAGCTGCCCGTGCAGCAACCACTCCAGGAAGGTCCACGTGACGACTCCCGCGGCGAAATAGGCCAGCACTGCTGCTACTGCGGTGCCCGATAAAGTCATGGTGCGCTCTCCAATCTTCACGTCAGTCTGAAACGGCCGGCTCCGGTTCTTTCGGCGAAAACAGCGCTTTGCTGATGTCGTGGATGGTTCGACGCTGGTACGTGCTGAGCCTCCCGCAAGGCGGAAGGAAGCCGACTTTTATCCCCATTGTGTCATCCAGAAGCGAGCGCATCCATCCCCTCTCTGGCGGACTGCCGAGAGGGGAAAGGCGCGAATCCTGGCAACCTGTACTACTCCCACATGGAGCGTTGACGTAAGCAGGCCGAAGACGGCACCCCGGCCGCCTCGAAAGGCGGTGCAAATCGCCGAGGCCGAGGAGCCGGCCCGGCTGCGCGTCGAAAACAAGAAGCCCAAGGCCACCGACGCCGAACCCGTCTGATCAGGTCCCTCAGTAGAGCCGTGCTTTGTCCGCCAAGAACAGATAGTTGCGGCGCCCGGCCGCTACCTTGTCGACTCTAACCCAACGGCCGCTTGCCCATGCATACATGGCATAGTCTCGTTTCCGCAGGTAGCCGACGATGTCGTCGGAGGTCATGCCGTACTTTTCCAGGTGACGGTCTATGATCTCCAATAACAATGTCGGCCGACACTGCTCAAGGATCCGCTGCGCTCCCGTGAGCACCCCCGATTCGAACCCCTCGACGTCAACCTTCATGAAGTTGACGTGCGCTATCCCCTGCCGGGCGCAGACCTCATCAACGGTACGCACTTGGACGGTCAATGTTCGGCTGGAAGAAAACGAGACCTTACGCCCATGGCGCTGCAGCCCGATCTGCAGGTGCGCCCAGGTGTGGATCGGCAGGCCGAACCGGTAGGGCAATGTCATGAGATGAGACCCGGCCACCGGTCCAAGCGCTGCGTTGTACACGTGGATGTGGTCGGCTCCTGAGGCACGGCGTCCCGCCGCCAGGATCCGGTACGGGTTGGGCAGTGGCTCGAAGCTGTGCACCTGCCCGGCTGGACCCACGAGCGCCGCCAGCGGATAGGTGTACATCCCATACGCGGCTCCGATATCGAGGCACACATCGCCGGGCTGCACGAGCTGGGCCAATCCGAGGAGCTCCGGTTCGCTGATGTAAAGGGTGGCGCATCCTCGCAGCATCAGGTCCAGGGCGCTGAGCCGGAAAGTGCTGATCGTCCGCTGGCGAGCCGGCGCGACTCCCGCCCGAGGGGTCCTGCTCACTGGTAGATCACCCCACTCAATTCAGTTTGCGGATGTTACTGCTGGTTGTCTCGTTCGCCCTTAATGCAGAGGACATGTCCGATTTGTCAACAGGGACGGCATTGTCGCTTCCCAAACCCTGAGGGCGCCGACGATGCCGCAGGGCACCGCCCACACGGCGATGTCGAGAGCGGCGTGCGGAGGCGCGCCACGGCTGCGCATGTACCTGTCCGTGACGATGCTCGCGCCGACGATTCCGGAAATCATGCACAGCGCATAAGTCCGGACCGAAATCTCGATGAAACCGAGGGCGACGTACCAGACCGCGATTTCGGGGCTTGGGATGATCGCGAGCGTCACGGGAAAGCACACTACCGGCATCCCCTGAGGTCGTACAGCAATCGCGGTACTGAATGCGGCCATAAACCCCTCGAAAGGCGCAGTCGCCCACGGCCACCAACCCACGACACGCCGCGTGTCGACGCAGATTCGCCACGTCAATGTCATCGGCCAGGTCGGCTACTTCACCTGCAAGGGTTTGCGATCAGGTCACGAATGCGGTCGAGCGGCCTCATGTTGACTAGCCTTACCGGCATGCCCCTTGCCTCGATTCCCAGCCCTTCCCAAGGGGTCTGGCATCTCGGATTCTTCCCGGTCCGGGCCTACGCATTGTGCTTCATCGTCGCGATCGTCTTCGCCACCTGGCTCAGCGAGCGCCGCTGGCGCGCCCGCGGCGGCGAGAAGGGCGCGATCAGCGACATCGCGGTCCCCGCAGTGATCTTCGGCCTGATCGGCGCTCGCCTCTACCACGTCATCACCGACTGGCAGACCTACTTCGGCCCGCGCGCGATCAAGGAGCCCTACCGGGCGCTGTTCATCTGGGAAGGTGGCCTCAGCATCTGGGGCGCGGTCGCCCTGGGCGGCGTCGGCGTGTGGCTGGCCTGCCGCCGCCGGGGGCTGTCCTTGGGCGCCGTGGCCGACACGGTCGCACCCACCATCGCGTTCGGGCAGGCGATCGCCCGCTGGGGCAACTGGTTCAACCAGGAGCTGTACGGCGGCCCGACCACGTTGCCGTGGGGCCTGGAGATCGACCAGGCGCACGGCGGCGAGCCGGGCGTGCTCTACCACCCGACGTTCCTGTACGAGTCGCTGTGGGACGCGGCGCTCGGTTTCGGACTGATCCTGGCCGGCAGGCGCTTCACGCTGCGCCACGGCCGCCTGTTCGCCCTCTACGTCGCCGGCTACACGTTCGGGCGGTTCTGGATCGAGGGGCTCCGGATCGACCCGGTGGGCGGAGTGGACCACGCGGTGACGCTCCTGGGGCTGCGGATCAACCAGTGGACCTCGATCGTGCTGTTCATCGGCGCGCTGGTCTATCTCTGGATGACTCGTGACAAGGACACCGACCAGATCGAGGTGCCGGCCTCACAACACAAGGCCTCGCACGAGGAGAACGGCGAGCAGGCCTCCGATCCGATCGAGAGCACCTGACGCGACCGACATCCCGTCAGACTCTTGGTGGTCGCGGGTGGGGTCGATGGTCGGCACGGCAGACGGGGCCGCCTCGTGGGGTGCGGCCCCGGTGCGTGCCGGTGCGTGCCGGTACGGGTCAGTTGCGACCCGCGCCCGGGCCGGAGCGTTGCGGTGCGCCCGAGGCGAGTGCGAGGTCCTGCTGGAGCACGTAGTACTGCGACTTGGGCTGCAGGTTCCCGTCATACAGCAGAGCGGCGCCTTCCTGCGGGTTGTCGAACCAGCCGGGGATCCAGGAATACGTGTCGCCGAAGCCCCAGGGGGTGAACGAGATGCACTCGCGTACTGCCAGGCAGGCCTTCAGAGCGCGGGACCAGTAGCTCTCCTGGGCGTACCCGGCCAGCGCGTCGGTCGGGGTGTTCTCGTTCGGCGGGGCCTGCGTGAACGTGCGGACGTCCACCTCGGTCTCGGCCACCTTCAGGCCGAGGTCCGCGAAGCGCTGCAGGTTGTTCTGCAGGTCGGGGAAGCCGTACTGGGTGTCCAGGTGGCCTTGGAAGCCGACGCCGTCGATGGGCACACGCTGGGCCTTCAGGGTCCGGACGAACGCGTACACGGCGTCGCTCTTCGCCCCGGTGAACTCGAGGTTGTAATCGTTGTAGAACAGCAGGGCCTTCGGGTCGGCCTCATGCGCCCAGCGGAAGGCGTCGGCGATGTAGCCGAGGCCGCCCCACGCCTTGTACCAGATGGTCTGGCGGGGCTGCCCGTTGTCGTCGAACGCCTCGTTGACCACGTCCCACTGCCAGATGTCGCCCTTGAAGTGCTTCACCTGATCCTGGATGTGCTTCTTGAGCAGGGCCTTCAGCTCGTTGTTGGACAGGGTGGTGGTGTAGCCGTCGGGGGAGAGCCAGGTGGGCAGCTGGCTGTGCCACACCAGCGTGTGACCGCGGACCAGTTGCTTGTTCTTCTTCGCGAAGTCGACCAGCCGGTCGGCCGGCGCCCAGTCGTACCTGCCGCGCGTGGGCTCCACCAGCTGCCACTTCATCACGTTTTCCGGGGTGACGCTGGAGAACTGCTCGGCCGTGATCCGGGTGTACTCGGCGTTGTTGCCGAGCTCGTCCATGTTCACGGCGGTGCCGACGCGCAGCCCGACCCGCGCGCCGAGAGCCCGCAATGAGTCCGCGGGGTATTTGGCGGCCTGGGACTGTGTAAGGGCGGCGCCGGGGTCGGCCGAGGCCGAGCCGGTGAGAGCCACCCCGCCCAGCAGGACCGTGGCGCTCACGAGGCCGATGGACAGTGCGGAACGAAGCACAGGGGACTCCTCGGGTTGGGGGAAACGGGGGTGTGATGGATGGTGCGATCAGGTCAGCCCCGGCGGGCGGGCAGCGACAGGTGCCATCCCTCCGACCGGAGCGCGGGGATGACGGCGTCGACGGCGTCGACGGTCTGACTCCGGTCCCCGCCGCCGTCGTGCATCAGGACCACCGCGCCCGGCGTGATTCCTTCTCGCAGGCGGCGGATCAGCTCGGCGGTGCCCGGTGGATCCCAGTCGCCGATGGCCAGACGCCAGCCCAGCGCCTGCATGCCGAGATCGGCCGCGACGGTCGGCGTCTGCCCCCAGCTGCCGTACGGGGCTCGGAAGTACGGGATGTGCGCCCCCGGCACCGCTGTGCGGATGGCGGCGCTCGTCTCCAGCAGATCGGCGCGGATCTGCTCCGCCGACCAGGCCGCCATGTCGTCGTGGTGCATGCTGTGGTTGCACAGCGTGTGCCCGTCGGCGACGATCTGCCGGACGACCTCCGGGTGCTGCCGCACGTGATCGCCCCAGAGGCAGAAAACCGCCTTCACGTGGTGCTCGCGCAGCACATCGAGCAGGCGCAGCGTATCGGGCGGGTTCGGGCCGTCGTCGAAGGTGAAGCCGACCGCCAGGCCGCCGCTGCGGGTCGAGTCGACGACCGCGGGGATCGGGTTGTCCGCCAGGACCGGATGCGCCATGCCCAGCACCAGACCCATGGCGGCCAGTGGCACTGCGAGAAGACCTGACCGGCGCGGGCGTCGGCTTCGGTTGACCACGACGACTCCTCTTCGGACGACGAAGGCTATCCGAAAGTTTCGGTAGATTCGCGAAAGCAATGCCGACCATAGGAAGCTGTCTCTTGTACGTCAAGAGTCACAACCACCAGCGAGTTCGCGGGCGGCACAGGTTTCACGGCGTGGGATGCGAGAGTCGGCTTCCATCCTCCCGCGATGCGAGCGGCAGCTGTTCCGAAACTTTTCGGCGTCTCCTTTCTCGACGAGAAGGGAGACGCTCGGGTGCTGATCATTGCTGCCATGTGTGGCCGTCTGCGGTGGGTCGTCCGCCGCCGGTGAAAACCACGTGACATTTCGGGTGACTTGCCGGAAGGCCGGCTGCGGACGATGAGTTTTGTCGGTGGTGCCCGTCAGGCTGTCTATGACCACAACTTCTTGTGAGACCCAGGGCTGGAGCCGGCAACGGCCCCGTCTGTCCCGACAACCCTGATCGAGGTGCCGTGTCCATCGCCCAGTCTGATTCACCTGTGAAATCCGCGACGGTCGTTTCACGGGGCACCCCGGCCGTGATCCGGCTGCTGGTGCTCGCCACGTTCGTGGTCATCCTCAATGAGACGATCATGATCAATGCGATCCCCCGGCTGATGGGCGCTCTGCACATCACCGAGCAGACCGCGCAGTGGCTCTCGACCGCCTTCATGCTGACCATGGCCGCTGTCATCCCGATCACCGGATGGTTCCTGCAGCGGGTGTCCACCCGTCGCGCGTACGCCACCGCGATGGGTTTGTTCCTGCTCGGCACGGCGTTGGCCGCCGTCGCGCCGTCGTTCGAGGTGCTGCTGGGCGCCCGGATCATCCAGGCATCCGGGACGGCCGTGATGACGCCGCTGCTGATGACCACGATGATGCAGGTGGTGCCGGAGGCCGAACGGGGCCGTGTGATGGGCAACGTCACTCTGGCCATGTCGGTCGCACCGGCAATGGGTCCGGCGGTCTCGGGCGTGATCCTCCAATTCGGATCCTGGCGGCTGCTGTTCGCCGTGGTGCTCCCCATCGCCGCGGTGATCACATGGCGCGGCCTGAAGCAGCTCGAGAACGTCGGTGATCCTGAGGTCAGCACCATCGATTGGTTGAGCGTGGTGACCGCCGCCGGCGGTTTCGGCGGCCTGGTCTACGGGCTCAGCCGGTTCGAGAGCGGTGACGTCCGCGTTGCCGCCGCGATCGTCGCAGCGGGCCTGGTCGCCATCGCCGCCTTCGTCATCCGCCAACTGTCGCTGCAGAAGCGCGGCGTGCCGCTGATGGACCTGCGCACCCTGCGTCACCGCACCTACACGGTCGCGCTGATCCTGATGTCGGTGGCCTTCATGGCGATGCTCGGTTCGATGATCCTTCTGCCGCTGTACCTGCAGAACGTCCGTGAGCTCAGCCCCCTGGAGACCGGACTCCTCGTGATGCCGGGCGGTCTCGCGATGGGGCTGCTCGGTCCGGCCGTCGGTCGCCTGTTCGACCGTTTCGGCGGCCGGGTTCTGGTCATTCCCGGCGCGGTCGGAATCACGCTCGCGCTCGCCGGCTTCACACAGGTCACGATGACCATGCCGTACTGGCAGCTCCTGGGTCTGCACGCGTTGCTGATGGTGAGTCTGGCCGCGGCCTTCACCCCGGTCTTCACCCTCGGGCTCGGAGCGGTTCCTCCACACCTCTACTCCCACGGCAGCTCGATCCTGAGCACGCTGCAGCAGGTCGCCGCGGCCATCGGCACCGCGGTCGTGATCACCGTGATGAGCGCGCGAGCCGATGCCCTGAAATCCGCCGGAGCCTCGGAGGCGCTCGCCAACCTCGGCGGCATGCGCCTGGCCTTCATCATCGGCGCGGTGCTGTCTTTGGTTGTGGTCGCCACCGCCATGCTCCTACCGGCCCGCGCGGACAGCGTCGTCGAGCCCGAGGAGGAACCTGCCGGCCGTCAGCCCGCCGCCAGCGGAACAGGAACTTCGCCGCGGTGAGCCCCCGGCTTCTCACCTGTGGCCGGGAGCGCTCGGAATTCCGGGATTCCGGTCGCTGCTCAATGGGCGGCCCGCGCCCGGCAAGGGCCCGGTCCGTCCGCCGTGGCTAGACTCGGTGAGGTGACGTTCGATCTTCACGGGCGGACGAGGCGGCTGGAGCTGACCGACCAGGATCTGCGGTCCTTCGAGGCCGTCGTGCTGGAGGCCACGCCGGACGGGATCGTCCTGGACCGATCGGCCTTCTACCCGGGCGGCGGAGGCCAGCCGCCGGACCACGGCGTGCTGCTGTGGCAGGGCGTCGAGACCCGCATCGAGGGCGTACGCAAGGGAGACGACCTCTATCTCGTCCCGGTGGCGGACGACCCGATCCCGCCCGCCGGCACGGTCGTACGGGCGGCGGTCGCCAACGAGCGGCGCTCCGCGCTCATGCGCACCCACTCGGGCCTGCACGTGCTGTGCGGCGTCGTGTTCCGCGACTACGGGGCCCTGGTCACCGGCGGGAACATGGAGCCGATGACCGCGCGGATGGACTTCAACCTCCCCGAGGTGCCGCCCGGTTTCAAGGAGGCGGTCGAGGACGCGTGCAACGCCGAGATCGCCGCCGACCGCCGGATCGACGTACGCGTGCTGCCGCGTGCGGAGGCCTTCGCGATTCCCGACATCATCCGCACCGCGACGAACCTCGTGCCGGAGGACATCCCCGAGGTGCGGATCATCGACATCGTGGGTCTGGACACCCAGGCCGACGGGGGCACGCACGTCGCCTCGACCAAGCAGATCGGCAGGATCAAGGTCGCCAAGATCGAGAGCAAGGGCCGCGGCTTCCGTCGCCTCCGCATCGCGATCTCCGACTGACCAGATCTCCGACTGACGACGCCGTTCGCCGCGGGACGGTCAGAAGTCGATCCGCACGACGGCTCGCCTGAGGGTCGGCCTGCTCACCTCGGCGAACCCCGCGTCGAGGAAGACGTCGCGGCTGCCGACGTGGAGTTCGCCCCAGGTGATCTCGACGCCCGGCCGGGTGACCATCGGGTATGCCTCCAGGGCCTGGGCTCCCCGCCTCCGTGCGAAGTCGATCGTGGCGCGTGCGAGCGCGTACGTCACCCCGCGCCGGCGGAAGCCCTTGCGGGTGACGAAGCAGGTCACGGCCCAGATGCCGTCGTCGGTCTCGTCCTCCTGCTGCCCGGTCCAGGGGACGCGGGTGCGGGTGAGCTGGGGATAGGCCGTCCGCGGCTCGACCGCGCACCATCCGACCGGCTCACCGGCCAGATAGGCCACGAGACCGCTGGTCGACCGTGCTCCGGGGGTTCCGCAGCCGGTCTGCTCGCGCAGGCGCGCGGCACGCTCGGCGTCAGAGACCGAGCCCCACCGGTAGGTGAAGATCTTGTAGCGCTGGCAATGGCAGTCCGTCGTGCCGAAGATCGCCTGCAGGTCGTCCCACGACGCCCGGTTGGCGGGGACGATGGCGAACTGCTCGGCGGTAATCGGCTCAGTGGTGTCCTGCTTCATTCCGCCGGCTGGTCCTCTCCGACCAGGCCGTCGACGGACTCGCGGATGAGGTCGGCGTGCCCGACGTGGCGGGCGTACTCCTCGATCATGTCGATCAGCAGGCGGCGGAGGCTGGGCGACTCGCCGCGGGAGCTGGTGTACGCGGCGAGCCGTCCGAGGCCGCCCTCGGCCAGTGCCTGCCGTACGTTGGCCCGGGAGCGGGCCACCGCGTCCTGCCACAACGTCGTCAACTGCTCGGGAGTGTCGTCGGCGGCCGTGCGCCACTCCCAGTCGGGGTCGGCGTCGAAGTCCACTGTGTCCCACGGCGGCGACGGCGGTCGCCCGAACAGCTTCTGGGTGAACATGTCGTCCTCCACCAGGGCCAGGTGCTTGAGCAGCCCTCCCAGGGTCATGGACGACGCGGCGGTGGTCGCCCGTAGCCCGGCCGCGTCGAGCCCGCCGCACTTCCACGCGAATATCCGGCGCTGGCGGTCCAGGGAGCCCAGCAAGGTGTCGATCTCATCGCCCGCGACCGGCGGCTCATAAAGGACGTTTTCGGCCATGCGGGACAGGCTACGGTGCATTCCGGACGATCTACTTCCGGAATGTGACGGGTTGCCGAATGACGCACGACGAGAGCCCGACCGCCCGGGCGCTCCTGCTCCTGGAAATGATCCAAAGCAGCCCCGGCATCACGGCGGAGCGGCTGGCCGGGCGGCTCGGCGTCTCCGAGCGAGCGGCCCGGCGTTACGTCGGCATCCTGCGTGAGGCCGGCATCCCGATCGAGTCCGTCCGCGGCCCCTATGGGGTTACCGCATCGGCCGGGGGCTCCGGCTGCCTCCCCTGATGTTCACGCCTGCCGAGGCGCTCGGGCTGGTGATGGCCGTGCTCGACGGCCACCACGACTCGGCGGACCCGGCCGATCCGGTGGGCGGCGCGCTCGGCAAGATCTTGCGGGTGCTTCCCGAGGCGGTCGCCGGGCCGGCCGCGGCGGTGCGGAGCCTGAGCACGAGACACCCCGAGCCCGGCGCCAGGACTCCCGATCCGGAGACCACCGCCGTCCTCGTCCAGGCCTGCGCCGGGCACCGCCGGCTGCGGCTCGCGTATCGCATCCGTCCCGAAGACGAGCGGGTCATGGAGGTCGACCCGTGGGCCGTCGTCGTACGCCGCGGCCGGTGGTATCTCCTGTGCTGGTCGCACACCAAGAACGCCCGCCGGGTGCTGCGAGTGGACAAGATGGCGGGCGTCGATGTTCTCGACGTTCCGGCCGTCCCCCCGGCCGATCTCGACCCGGCGGAGATGCTGGAAGACCACCTGTCGGCAGGGTGGCGGCACGAGGTGGAGGTCGTCGTCGACGCTCCCGCCGAGGCCGTGGCCGAGTGGATCCCGCGCAGCCTGGGCCGCCGCGAGCCGATCGACGCGACCACCACGCGCCTGGTCGGCAGCACGGACGAACCGGACTGGTACGTCCGGCAGCTCACGGCGATCCGGGCGCCCTTCCGCATCGTCGGGTCACGCGAACTGCGGGAGGCCGCCGAAGCCCTGGGACGGCGCCTCCTCCAGGCCGGCGCGTAGAGCGCCGGGTCCTGGAGGCTGGGTCCTGTTTCCTGGATCACGTGGGGAGCCAGCCCGGGGTGAGAGCCCGCACTCGTAAGCTATCGATCATGAGCGTTACCCTCAGCGCATCCGCACGCGAGATCCTCGACGCCCCCAACATCGGCATCCTTGCCACGCTCAACCCCGACGGCAGTCCTCAGACCTCGGTCGTCTGGGTCGGCACCGACGGAGACGACGTGGTCATCTCATCTGAGGCCGGAAGGCGCAAGGTCCTGAACCTGGAACGGGATCCGCGGGCCAGTCTCAGCGTGTTCGACCTTTCGGATCCCGAAAGATACGTCGAGGTTCGCGGGTTGGCGACGGTCAGTGAGGACGAGGGAAGGCGACTGGCGGTGGAGCTGGCGGAGAAGTACGAGGGCGCCGGCGGCGGAGAAGCGTACCTCAGGCTTCCCCCGGAAAATGTGCGCGTGGCGATCCGGATCACGCCGCAACGCGTGCTGGGCAACGCGGCGTGACGGAACTGAAGTCGGGCAGGGGGGAGGCGACGACAAGGACGCCCCCTCTGCCCCGACCCCGCCGAGCCCCGGATGCACGTAAGGGGACCACTGGCCGGCAGCCACTCGCGAGCGGGCACTGAAGGGCAGAGTCTCCGCAGGTGACTGACGTGCCTCACAACCTCTTGATACTGGTGAGGCAACTTTCCACGGTGCCGGGACCGATCGAGACCCACGTGATCCGGGATCTCAGCCACATCCTGCGCAGGCGGCCCGGACAGCCGTCGCCGCGCGCGTACCGGCGTGAGGCGCGCGAGCCCATCGATGCGTTTTGACTTGCTGACCAAGCTCCGCGTGTCCATGGCCGAAGCCAACGCCAAGCCGCGCCCCGACACCTGACGGCGGGGCGCGGCGTGCTCACCTGTGGTCGCCTGGTACGGGCGTCACCGGAGGCCGGCGAACAGGTCGTCTTCCTGGTCGGGGGCGGCCACCCGAGACGTCGTCCGGATGAAGAACTCGCGCGAGAAGGCCTGGTGCTGGGCCTCCGGCGGCATCTTCAGGAAGGGGATGTTCTCGCCCTGGCTCGCGTGGGCCTGCAGGGCCTTCAGCTTGTTCTCCACGTACGGCGAGACGTCCACGACGCTGGTGATGAGCTCGTCGGGCGTGCCGAAGTCGTCGGGGAGCTCGAAGTCGTCCGGGGCCATGCCGTTCGCCCGCATGAACTCGAACATCTGCCGGATGCCCTCACGCGGGACGGCGGTGTAGTAGAGCTTGTCCGGGATGCCGGTCGTCTCGGCCGCCGCGACCGCGATGCGGTGGGCCTGGATGTGGTCGGGATGCCCGTAGTTGCCGTTCTCGTCGTACGTGACGATCACCTGGGGGCGGTAGCGCTCCATCAGTGCGGCGAGCCGGGCGGCGGCCGTCTCGACCGGGACGTTCGCGAACGCGTCGGGGTGGCCGTTGCCGTCCCAGCCGTCCATGCCGGAGTCGCGATAGCCGAGCAGTTCCAGGTGACCGATGCCGAGGTGGGCGACCGACTCGCGCAACTCGGCCAGCCGCCGCTCGGCGACCGTGGCGTCGTCGTGGCCGGGGTCGCCCGGCTTCACCCCGCCGGGGCCGTCCCCCTGCTCGCCGTTGGTGCACGTCACCAGGACCGTACGGATCCCTTCGGCGCTGTACTTCGCGAGGATCCCGCCGGTGCCGATCACCTCGTCGTCGGGGTGCGCATGCACGGCCATCAGGGTGAGCTCTCGGTCCATTCCGTCCCCCGGGGTGTCGTTTACCGTCACTCGGACGACCCTATATCGCCCCTTGATCCTCGTGCGGGCGCGTGTCGTTTGAGCTGGCCCGGCCCGGTTAGGCGACCGTTATGGGGATTTATCGAGACATGGCGGCGGGAGCGGTCGCGGGAGCGGCCGGGACGACCGTGCTCAACACGATCACCTATCTGGACATGGCGGTGCGCGCCCGGCCGGCGAGCTCGCTGCCGGAGCAGGCGGCCTGCGCGGTCAGCGAGCGGCTCCACGTCGACCTCGGCGAGGAGGAGGACGCCCGCAACCGGGAGCAGGGGCTCGGGCCGATTCTCGGCATCCTCACCGGCGTCGGTGTGGGCCTGGCCTACGGCCTGTTCCGGCACGCCGTACGGCGGAGGGTCAGCCTCCCGGCCGCGGCGACCGGGGTGGGCATGGCCGCGGCGGTCGCGGGCAGCGCGCCGATGACCGCGCTCGGGCTGACCGACCCGCGCGAGTGGGGCGTCAGCGGCTGGATGTCCGACCTGGTCCCGCACCTCGGGTACGGCCTCGCCACGGTCGCCGCGTTCGAACTGACCAGATCACGCCGCCGCCGCTAGCCGGCCGTGCGAGGGGCCGGGTTCATGCGGCCCACCACCAGCCACCAGAAGAGCAGTTGCAGCAGGGCGAGCGCCACGGCGAAGGGCGGCAGCGTCCAGGCCCCGACGCCCTGCGCGATCGCCCCGGCCAGCCATGGGAACACCGCGCCGCCGACCACCGACACCCCGTTCAGCAGCCCGATCGCCGTGGGCACCAGCCGGGTCACGGTGAGCTGCGGCGCGACGGCCATCGTCGTGGGGAAGATCGGCCCGAGCCAGAAGCCGAGCAGCACGAAGCTCACGCTGGCCACCACGCCGCCCGGCGCGATCCACGCCAGAACCGAGCTGACGGTGATACCGGCCAGGCAGACGAAGGTCATCCCGGTCGCGGTCATGCCGAGCCTGGTGGCCGCCGGGCTGATCAGGAAGCGCCCGAGGGCGAGCCCGAGCCAGTAGCCGGAGACGGTGTACCCGGCCAGCAGGCTCCCCTGCCCGTGCTCGTCGACCAGGAAGGTGAACCCCCAGTTGCCCACGCTGATCTCCAGGCCGACGTACACGGCCAGGAACACCGCGCCCAGCAGGACGGCGGGCTGCCGCGACGCGGTGGCCAGCAGGCCTGGACGCTCCGCCTGTTCCTCGGCCGATGCGGGCGGCGGGGCCTCGCGGGCGGGCAGGGTCAGGTGGAAGCCGAGCAGCAGCGGCAGGCACACCAGGGCCAGGACCAGCCACACGGCCGTCCACGGCAGGAAGGTCAGGATCCAGGTGGCCAGCAGCGGCCCGAGCAGCGCGCCGACGCCGAAGAACGCGTGCAGGCGGTTGAGCAGCGTCGTCGCCCCTGGCAGGTCGGTGAGGTAGGCGTTCAGCACCGATTCGAGGATGCCGGTGCCATATCCGGCCAGGATCTGGACCGCCACGAAGGCCAGGAACGGCGGGCGTATGGACGAGTAGAGGGCGGCCAGCACGAACGTGCCGCCGCCGAGGATGAGCGAGGCCCGGATCCCGAAGCGGTGGATCAGCGGGCCGGCGGTCGACCCGGCCAGCATGAACCCGGCCGAGAAGGTGAAGAACTGCGTGCCGACCGTGGCCTTGTCGAGGCCGTAGTCGTCGATCTGCGCCGGCAGCAGCACCCCGCCCACTCCGGCGCTCAGGCCGACGAGGATGAAGGTGACGTAGGAGAGGGCGACCGGCGCCCACAGTCCACGCCGCAGTGCGGACACCTGACCTCCCGCGGTACGAGCAGCCTCCCGGCCACCCGGCATGCGGGATCGGCCGTATCCGTGATCACCGGTGATCCCGTTTTCCGGCGACGTGCTACTTGGATCACCCGGTGGCACTAAAGGGGTCATCTGTCGCTATCGTCGCCACATGACGGATCACGCGGTGGTTCAGGCCAACGGCATCGGGATCGCGTACCGGACGTACGGCCCGGACGACGCCCCGCCGCTGATCCTGCTGCACGGCCTGGGCGAGGGCATGGCCGGCTGGGACGGCGTGGCCGGCGCGCTGGCGGCCGACCGGCATGCGTACGCCCTGGACCTGCGCGGCCACGGTGCCAGCGACTGGCCGGGAGACTACGGCCTGGAACTCATGCGCGACGACGTCATCGCCTTCCTCGACGCGCTGTCGCCGGACCCGGTGGACGTGATCGGGCACTCGATGGGCGGCATCGTGGCCTACCTGCTCGCCGCCGAGCGGCCGGGCCGGGTGCGGACGCTGGTCCTGGAGGACGTCCCGCTCCCGGTGCCGCGCGTGCCGCCCCCGCTCGTACGGCCGGAGGGACCCCTGCCGTTCGACTGGGCCATGGTGGAGGCGGTCAGGCCGCAGATCGACCGCCCGGACCCCGCCTGGCTGGGGCGGCTGGACCGGATCACCGCGCGCACGCTCGTCATCGGCGGCGGGCCGGACAGCCACATCCCCCAGGATCGGATCGCCGAGATGGCCCGCCGCATCCCCGGCGCCGAGCACGTCACGATCCCGGCCGGGCACCTGGTGCACGAGAACGCCCCCGGCGCATTCGTCCGCGAGGTCGCGGCCTTCCTCGGCTAGAGCTCGGGCGGCAGCGAGAAGACGGCGAACAGGGCGGGGTCGCCGAACACGACGTTGCGCGCGACGCCGTCCTTGGCGATCGCGAACACCTGGAGCGAGTGCGCCCGGAAGGCGCCGTCACCGCCGTCCAGATAGGCCGCGAGCGCCGGCTGCCCGTTGGCCCGTGTGGGGACCATCCGCCAGGGGCCCCGGGTGGCGCAGACCCAGCGGATGAAGCGGCCGAACGCCTCCCGCCCGGAGAACCACGACAGGAACGGCGGCATCTCCAGGACGGCGTCCTCCCGAAGCAGCCGTTCCAGGGCGTCGACGTCGGCCTTCTCGAACGCCGCGACGTACCGGTCGAGCAGGTCGCGGCAGGCCGGGTCGTCCGGTTCCGCCAGGTCGTCCTCGGCGGGCGCCACCCGGGCGAGCTGGGCGCGGGCGCGCTGCAGGGCGCTGTTGACCGCGGCGACCGAGGTGTCGAGCAGGCCGGCGACCTCGCTCGCCCGCCAGGCCAGCACCTCGCGCAGGATGAGCACCGCCCGCTGCCGCGGCGGCAGATGCTGCAGGGCCGCGACGAACGCCAGCCTGACCCCGCCCCGCGACGCGACGACCGCGGCGGGGTCCACCAGCGCGTCGGGGATGGGCTCCAGCCAGGTCACCTCCGGCAGCCGCCGTTGCGGTCCCGCCCCCGGGTCGTCGCCGGGGCCGGTGAGGCCGGACGGCAGGGCCCTGCGCCCACGCTGTTCGAGTGCCGTGAGGCAGGCGTTCGTCGCGATGCGGTAGAGCCAGGTGCGCGGGGAGGCCCGCCGTTCGTCGTAGTCGCCGGACGCCCGCCACGCCCGCAGCATGACCTCCTGCAGCAGGTCCTCCGCGTCGTGCACCGAGCCAAGCATCCGGTAGCAGTGCGTCATCAGCTCACGCCGGTAGGGCCCGGTGATCCGCCCGAACTCCTCGTCATTCCACATGCGCTCTCCCGCGTCGCGTCGCCGTCACCGGTATCTACCGCCGCGCTCGGCGGAACTCATCGATGAGTTCTCCGCCCGCCGCCGGTACGTACCGGCGGACCCACTGCGGAAGGACAAAAAGTGACAATCAGCCATACCGTCCGCCCCGCCCCGGCTCGTGCCGGGCGACCCTGGCCGATGCTGGCGGTGCTGCTCACCGGCCAGTTCATGGGGCTGCTGGACCTCTACATCGTCAACGTGGCGATCCCCAGGATCGGCGCCGACCTGGGGGCGTCCGGCGCCGCCCTGCAACTGGTCGTCGGCGGCTACATCATCGCGTACGCGACCCTGCTGATCACCGGCGCCCGGCTCGGCGAGCTGTACGGCAGGCGCCGCATGTACGTGATCGGGGTCGCCGGCTTCACCGCGGGCTCGCTGCTGTGCGGGCTCGCGCCGGACGCCGGGACGCTGATCGCCTTCAGGTTCGTCCAGGGGGCCGCGGCGGCGGTCATGGTCCCGCAGATCATGAGCGTGATCCAGACCAGGTTCGCCGGCCGGGCCAGGGCCACCGCGCTCAGCGCGTACACCGCCGTGCTCTCGGCCGGTTCGGTCGCCGGGCTGGCGCTGGGCGGGGTGCTGGTCGGCGCCGACCTGGCCGGCACCGGCTGGCGGCCGGTGTTCCTCGTGAACGTCCCCGTGGGCGTCCTGCTGACGGTCGCGGTGCCCCGGCTGGTGCCACCAGACGCGCCGTCGGACCGGCCGCGCGGTTCGCGCCGGCTCGACCTGCGGGGCCTCGCGCTCGCGCTGCCCGCCACGCTGCTGGTCGTGCTCCCGCTCGTGCTGGGCCGGGAGGTCGGCTGGCCCATGTGGACGTATGCCTCGATCGCCGCGGGGGTCGCGCTCGCCGCCGTCTTCGTCGTGGCGCAGCGCCGTACGGCGGCCGGGGGAGGCGACCCGCTGCTGAACCTGGACGTGCTGCGCGCGACCGGGATGCCGTCGGGGCTGACGACGCTGATCGCGCTGATGGTCGCCTACGGCGGGTTCCTGTTCACCTTCGCCGTGCACCTGCAGGGCGTCCTCGGGGAGAGCCCGCTGCGGGCCGGGCTCACGTTCCTGCCCATGGCGGCGGCGTTCGGGCTGGGCAGCTTCTACTGGCGCAAGCTGCCGGGGCGGATCCACCACCTGCTGCCACCGGCCGGGCTGGCGCTCAACGTCCTTGGCGCATTGGCCCTGGCCGTCTCGGCGACCGGCGGCCCGGTGATGTGGGCCGCGCTGGTGGTGCTCGGCGCGGGGCTGGGCGTCTCGACCAGCCTGCTCACCCACGCTCTGGTCCACGTGCCGCCCGCCCGCGCCGCCGACGCGAGCGGCCTGCTCACGACGGCCATGCAGTTCGGCCAACTCAGCGGTGTGGCGGTGTTCGGCGCGGTGTTCCTCGCCCTGGCCGACCCGCCGCGGCCGGAGGCCATGGGCACGACCGCCTGGTGGCTGGCTCTGGCCGCGGCCGCCGGCGCGGGGAGCGCGGTCGCCCTGGCCCGCGCCGTACGGCCCCGGCCCGCGTGACCCGAGTCCACCCCCACGTCTAGCGGACCCCGGGCTCACCGGGGTCCCACGTGGCTCACTCCTCCGGGATCGCCGCGAGGTTGAGCACCTCGTAGGTGTCCCCCTGCTCGACGGGGGTCGAGTTGCAGATCTCCCCGCCCGGTGGCGCCAGTTGCTTCAGCTCCTCCGCGGTGGCCTTCCGGCAGACCCGCCGCGGCTTCGCCGGCGTGGCGCTCCAGTAGAACACCGAGGTCGGCGAGGACGAGACGCCCCGTCCCAGCATCCCGCCCGGGCCGTCCCCGCCTACCGCCGAGAGCATGCCCGGCCGCCCGGTGGCGATGTCGTACAGCGAGTGGCCGATCCACACGAAGCGGCCGCCGTAGGCCGTCTGCTCGGACGAGGGGCTGGGCAGGTCCCGGGTGGCGGAGCCGTCGAGGCGCTGGGCCACCAGGTGGTCGCCTGACCGGCCGACGCACCATTCGACGGCGCAGCGCAGCCCGTGGACCCCGGCGGCGGCCGTGACCGCGCGGCGCTCGCCGGTCTCCAGGTTCACCAGCAGGCTCTGGTTCCGGTCCGAGGTGTCGCTGGTGTTCATGCCGACCGGGACGTCGGCCGTCCAGGGCCAGGCCAGCAGCCACAACCCGTCCGTGTCCGGCATCTTCTCCGCCTCGCCGCCGCCGATCGGGATGCGGTAGACGCCACCGGACTTCGGCGACCACACCACGTGGTCGGCGCTGACGCCGATCGTCTCCACCTCGGCGAGGGCCCCCGTGACCTCTCCGACCCGGACCGACCGGCCGCCCTGAAGCGGTGCGACCCAGAAGTCCGCCCACGTGTCGTGGGTGTCGGGTCGCGTGCCGTACCAGGCGATGTGGCCGGGGCCCGCCTCGGCGCGCTGCTCGAAGTAGCCCTTGCCATGCGGGGCCATCTCGGTCACCACCCGGCTCGTGTGGTTCGCGAGGTCGTAGACCTCCAGGCGGCCGGCCACCTCGAACGACGACTCCGCGCGTACGAGGATCTCGGTCGGGCTCAGCGCGGTCACCGGGCGGTACGCGGACCCGTCGGAGGCCTTCTTCGGCATTGTGAACACCGCCTCCGGCCACACCTCGCGCGCGGGCTTGGCCGGTTCCTCGGCGGTGACGGTCGTGCTGGTGGCGGGCGGCCGGTTCGCGACGGCAGCCGTCTGCTGGCCGCCCCTGACCACGGCGGTGCCGCCCACGGCGACCGCGACGACCCCGGCCGCCGCCAGCGCCGTACGGTAGCGCTGCCGCGTCCGACGCCTGCGGCGCTCGCCGAGCCCCGCGAGGAGGTCCACCGGGCCGGGCGCGCCGTCAGCGGCCCGCCGCAGCGCCGCCGCGAGATCCCGCTCGCTTCTCATACTTCCTCCATCTGGCTCGTGCGGCGCCGCACGCGCAGCTTGCCGAGGGCGCGGGCGGCCTGGCTGCGCACCGTCCCCTCCGAGATGCCGAGAATCCGGGCGATCTGCGCGTCGGGCAGGTCCTCGTAGTAGCGCAGCACCAGCACCGCCCGCTGTTTCGGGGGCAGGCCGCCGACCTCGGCCCACAGCCCGGAGTCGCCGTCCAGGCGCACGTCGGTGTAGGCGGCCTCGGGCGCGTCGGCCACCAGGCGCTCGCGCCGCCGTCGCCGCCACCAGCTGATGTGCTGGCGGGCCATGATCGTGCGGACGTACCCCTCGGGATCGTCCTTGCGCACCACACGGCGCCAGCTGTCGCCGAGGCGCAGCAGCGCCTCCTGCACGAGGTCCGCCGCGTCGTCCGCGTCGCCGGTCAGCACGTACGCGTAGCGGTACAGCGCTCGGCCGCGCGTCCGGACGAAGTCGTCGAAGGTGTCGTCCACGATCCCAGGACGCCGCAGGCGCTTCGCGCGTTGCATCCGGCGGGGTTGCGTCTCCCGCGAATGCCCTTTACCAGGGCGGTGTCGCGGGCGCGATCGGCCGGCGGATCACCGTGCGCGGCTGCGGGGCGTGTCACGCGATGAACGACCTCGTGGTCGCCCACCGGGACTGTTTCGACCTGCTGGAGCTGTACTCCCGGCTCGGGTTCTCACTTGTCCCTGACTAGGTAACCGCCCCCCGCTTTCGGGTGATTTGTGGTGGTTTACGTAGCCTGAAAGTCTGGGAGAGGGGAGGCGTCATGCCCGATCCAGCGGACGCGACCGTGTTCTTCGTGGGAAACGCCACCATGATCATCCGTTCTCACGGGTTCACTGTGCTGACGGATCCGAACTTCCTGCACCAGGGGCAGCGAGCCCATCTCGGCTGGGGGCTGAGCACCCGCCGCCGCACCGAGCCGGCGATGGAGATCTCACAGGTTCCACCCCTGGACCTGGTCGTGCTGTCGCACATGCACGGCGACCACTGGGACAGGATCGCCAGGAACGGCCTCGACAAGGACGTGCCGATCGTCACCACCCGCCACGCGGCGGCCCGGCTGCGCCGCCAGGGGTTCGGCCACGCCGTCGGCCTGGAGCCCTGGGAGTACCACCACGAGCGCCGCGGCGACGGCACGCTGACAGTGACGGCCACGCCCGCCCGGCACGCGCCGGGCCCGGCGAACGCGCTGATGCCGCCGGTGATGGGGAGCGTGCTCGACTTCGCCCATGCCGGCGAGGTGGACCTGCGCCTGCACATCAGCGGCGACACGATCATGGACGAGTGCCTGTCGGAGATCCCGCGCCGCTTCCCCGACATCGACGTCGGCATCGTGCACCTCGGCGGCACGCGGCTCCTCGGCGTCACGGTGACCATGGACGGAGCCCAGGGGGTGGAGTGGCTCAGGCTGATGCAGCCGGAGTCGGCCCTGCCCGTCCACTACGACGACTACGAGGCGTTCGCCTCCCCGCTCAAGGACTTCCAGCAGCACGTCCGGCGCGCGGGGCTGTCGCACCTGGTCCACTACCTCATGCGCGGCGAGACCTACCGCCTTCCCGTACGGCAGGCCGGCCTACGCCCGCATCGTCCGGTCATCGGGCCCGGCTGACAGGTCCGAGTCAAGGCCTATTGACAGCCCCTACGGTGAGGGTGTTGCATCTTAATTCAAGCTCTAAAGCTTGCCTGAAGCGCTGGACACGCCGGCGCGCGCCCCCGCCCACGGCGACGGCGCGGGCCGGAGATCCTGCTGGCATCCCCCCACCAACCGGAGATCTCCATGCGCAAACCCCGGTTCCTCATCATGGCCGCGGCCATGGTCGTCACCCTCGGCGGCGGCCTGGTCGCCGGCGCGGGCGCCGACCGGGCCGAGGCCGCCATCGGCCCCGTCACCTGGTCGGACGAGTTCAACGGCGCGGCGGGAACGCCCGTCGACGGCTCCAAGTGGAAGTTCGACATCGGCGGCGGCGGTTGGGGCAACAACGAGTTGGAGTACTACACCAACTCGACCCGCAACGTGTACCAGGACGGGCAGGGACACCTCGCCATCACCGCCCGCAAGGAGAACCCGTCCAACTACCAGTGCCACTACGGCACCTGTCAGTACACCTCCGGCCGCATCCTGACCGCCGACAAGTTCAGCCAGGCGTACGGCCGCTTCGAGGCGAGCATCAAGATTCCCAAGGGCCAGGGCATCTGGCCGGCGTTCTGGATGCTCGGCGGCGGCAACTGGCCGAACACCGGCGAGATCGACATCATGGAGAACGTCGGCAATACGCCCAACACCGTCTACGGCACCGTGCACGGCCCCGGTTACTCCGGCGGCAGCGGCGTCGGCGGCAACCGGACGATCGGCGCGGCGCTCGGCGACGCCTTCCACACCTACCGCGTCGACTGGTCGCCCAACCTCATCGTCTGGTACCTGGACGGCTCGGAGTACTTCCGCGTCACACCGGCCGACATCCGCGGCAACCAGTGGGTCTTCGATCACCCGTTCTTCCTGATCCTGAACGTGGCGGTCGGCGGTTACTGGCCGGGCAACCCCGACTCCACCACGTCGTTCCCGCAGACGATGCTGATCGACTGGGTCCGCGTCTCCGCCTGGACCAGCGACGGCGGAGGCGGGACCGGCAGCGCGCTGAAGTCCAACCTGAACGGCCGCTGCGTCGACATCCCGAGCGCGAACCCCGTCGACGGCGCCCGGCTGCAGATGTACGACTGCAACGGCACCGCCGCCCAGCAGTGGACGATCAACAGTGACGGCACGGTCCGCGCGATGGGCAAGTGCATGGACGCCGCGTCGGCCGGCACCGCCAACGGCACGCCGGTCCAGCTCTACACGTGCAACGGCACCGGCGCGCAACGCTTCACGCTCACCCCGGCCGGCGACCTCGTCAACGTCCCCGCGAACCGATGCGTGGACATCGTGGACGTGAACCCCGCCAACGGCGCACGCCTCCAGCTGTGGGACTGCACCGGCGGAGCCAACCAGAAGTGGACCCGCGGCTGACCGCATCGCCCTCGCTCATGGGCTCGCCGCCAGGAGCAGGAAGGCGGCGAACAGCGTGAGATGGACGCCCGCCTGCAGGACGGTGGCCCGGCCGGGCACCACGGTCAGCGTCGCCACGACGACCGTCAGCCCGAGCAGCACGATGTGCGTCGGGCCGAGCCCGAGCAGCAGCGGTCCCTCCCGCCACAGCGACGCCGCGGCGATCGTCGGGATGGTGAGCCCGATGCTGGCCATGGCCGAGCCGAAGGCGAGGTTCAGGCTGACCTGGACCCGGGCCCGCCGGGCCGCGCGTACGGCGGCGAGGGTCTCCGGCAGCAGCACCAGCAGCGCGATCACGACGCCCACCGCGGACTGAGGGAGGCTCGCCGCGCGTACGGCCGTCTCGATGGCGGGAGACTCGATCTTCGCCAGGCCGACCACCGCGACCAGCGCGCTCAGCAGCAGCGCCAGGCTGGCCCCGGCGGCGCGCGTGGTCGGCGGGTCGGCGTGCTCGGCGGCGTCCGCGCCCTGGCCGCCGGGCTCCACCGGCAGGAAGTAGTCGCGGTGCCGCACGGCCTGGGTGAGCACGAACAGGCCGTACAACGCGATCGAGGCGAACGCGGCGAACGCGAGCTGGGCCGGGGCGAAGGCGGGCCCCGGCCTGCTCGTGGTGAACGTCGGCAGGACGAGACTCAACGTCGCCAGCGTGGCGACGGTGGCCAGCGCGCCTCCGGTCCCCTCCGCGTTGAACACCGCCACCCGCCGCCGCAGCGCCGCGATCAGCAGCGACAGGCCGACGATCCCGTTGCAGGTGATCATCACGGCGGCGAACACCGTGTCGCGGGCGAGCGACGACGCGGCCGGTCCTCCGGACGCGGTGAGGCTGATGATCAGCGCCACCTCGATCACCGTGACCGCCACCGCGAGCACGAGCGACCCGAACGGCTCACCCACGCGATGGGCGATGACCTCGGCGTGGTGCACGGCCGCGAGCACAGAAGCCGCGAGGAAGACCGCCGCGATCACCACGACTATGGGAGGAATGGCCCGCCCCCACGCCAGCGCGAGCACTGCCACGGCGAGGATCGGTATGGTCACGGTCCAGGTGGTGGCCAGTCGGCGGTAGAGCGGGATCATGTGCTTAATCCTGCCCAAATAGGACGAATGGTTTGCTGTGGCGTGTGACTCAGAGCTGCTTGAGCAGCCAGCGGGGGCCGGCGACCATGGCGCCGAGGGCCGTCACCCGCTCGCGCAGCCCTCGGTCGGCGGTGACGACGAGGGTGGTCTCCCAGGGCGGCACGCCGCGCACCGTCTCCACAATCGCGTCGTCTCCGCTGCCTCCGGCCACCACGACCGTCAGGTCCCCGGTCACCGGCCCCGGGTCGGCGGCGCCGGCCGCCGCCCCTTCGAGCACCACGACCATGCGCGGGAACCATCGGGTCAGCGCGGGAACCCCTTCCGGCATCTCGCCGAGGCCCTGCCCGCAGAGCGGGATCAGCTCGTTGAGCAGGCGGTTCGCGGCGCCCGCGCGGTCTTTCCACCATCCGTGCTCGGCACGCGCGCCGATGATGTTGGCCATGTCGAGGACGACGACCACCGGGCTCAGCGCGGGCCGGATCCTCGGCCACGAGTCGGCGAAGCCGGGGTGCAGTTCCTTCGACACGACCTCGTCGGCCGCCACCCAGCGCATGTCCGCGCTCTCGCCGTTGGCGGGCGCGGCGTCGAGCAGCCCTTCGGCCTCCGCGATCACCGTCTGGAACGACCAGCCGCCGTGGTCGTCGACATAGAGCCCGCGCACCCGGACGAGATCGGAGTCCAGCGCCGCCTCCTCCCGCGCCTCGCGCAGCGCGCCGGTGATGGCGTCCTCGTGGCTGTCGCACGCGCCGCCCGGCAGCCCCCACGTCCCGCCGTGATGGCTCCACCAGGCACGCTTCTGCATCAGGACGTACGGCATGCCGTCGAGCGTGTGGTGCACGGTGAGCAGGCCGGCGGCGCCGTACAGTCCCCAGTGCTGGTGCCCCAGCGCGCACAGGGCCCAGCCGTCGCCGTCCTTCGCCGTCATGCACCCATCTTGCCGCAGCCTGCGGAATCGCTCTAATGGTCACCAGTGTTCGAGGGGGACCTCCACCCCGGCGACCAGATCGAAGAGGGTCACTCCGTCCTCGATGCGGACGACCTGGATCTGTGTCGCGAAGCGTACGTCCCGAAGGCGCGTGGCGGCTTCGTGGGCGGTTCGCGGGAAGTGGTAGCGATCGGCCGCGTCGCCGTCCGAGATGGGCCGGGCCGAGCGGACCTCGAACCGGTCCGGCGGCCATATAGGGGGAAGGGGAACGGAGTGCTGCCAACCGGACATGTCTCTCCCGTCATGCCGTCTCCAACAAGCAGTTGACCTGTGGGACCTGGTTGATCGCCAGTGCGTGACGGGGTCGTAGGCCGATCGTTATTAACCGGTAAGCGATCCTTTCCGACCCGGAGTCCGGAGCCCGTTAGCGTGTGAGCCCTCACTCGTGATTCCCCCTTTGTCCGGAGAATCAGGAGATGTCATATCTGGAGAGACGCCCGCTTCCTGCGGCCGGAGGAGCGGGCGTTGTCCTCCCTTTTCTCTCCTCTTCTCGCGCCGTCGCCGGCGCGGGTGGTGGTGGCTGTTGCCCGATCGCCGTCTTCCACGGCTCGGCTCTTTCCCCTGTCGGTACATCGGTACCGGCAGGGGCCGCCGCCGTCATGGGGTACGAGGTGTGGCGTCGGCAGTCCGGCTGGACGGGGTCTTCCGCAGCAGTGGCGCGGTGAACGCCGGGTCCACCCGCGATTGCCGCCCTGTTTCCGAGTTCTCGCCTGAACGTTTCACGCGGTTCCGGAGCCCCGTTCGTCGTCTCCGGCAGTCCCCGCGCAAGTGAGAGCCGTCGTATGCGAAAAGCCGCTGCGGCGCGTCGTTGACCGGTAATCGATGGGCTCGTAGCTTGATACGCGATGTTCCTGTAGATGAATGTAGTTCAGATTCATGAAAACCCTTGTGGGGTCGGGAGTCATTCCTCGGTCAGGGGCCCTGCGCGACCTGCAAGGAGCTCGGTTTTGAGAAGCAGAACCAGAACGGGTGCCGGGGTGATCAGCGCCCTCGCCGGAGTCGCCGCCCTGGCCGGCGTGGCCACTGCCGGAACGGCGCAGGCCGCCACCGGGTGCGCCGTGACCTACACGACCAACGACTGGCCGGGTGGGTTCACCGCCGGCATCACGATCCAGAACCTGGGCAGCGCGATCAACGGCTGGACTCTCGGGTTCGCCTTCCCCAGCTCCAGCCAGAAGGTGACCGACGGCTGGTCGGCCACCTACAGCCAGAGCGGGCAGAACGTCACGGCCAAGAACGTGGACTACAACGCCGCCATCGCCACCGGGGCGTCCGTGTCCATCGGCTTCAACGGCAGCTGGTCGGGGTCCAACCCCAAGCCGGCCGCGTTCACCTTGAACGGCGTCACCTGCACCGGCTCCACCACCCCCTCGTCCCCCACACCGACCGCCACCGCCACGCGCTCGCCCTCGCCTTCGCCCACCCCCACGCGCTCACCTTCGCCTTCGCCCTCGCCCTCGACCACACCGTCGAGTGGTGCGTTGTACGTGTCGCCGAACGGCAGGGACGGCGCGGCGGGGACGCAGTCTGACCCGACGACCCTCACTGCGGCGATCACGCGCGTCGCTCCCGGCGGGACGATCTACCTGCGCGGCGGGCGGTACGACTTCACGCAGACGGTCACCATCGCGCCGGGCAACAACGGCACCTCGAACGCCCGCAAGACCCTGTCCGCCTACCCCGGTGAGACTCCGGTGCTGAACTTCTCGGCCCAGAGCGAGTCCTCGTCGAACCGCGGGCTCACCGTGAACGGCTCGTACTGGCATGTGTACGGCATAGTCGTCGAGCGTGCCGGCGACAACGGAATCTATGTCGGCGGCAGCAACAACATCATCGAACGCACGGTGACCCGGTTCAATCGCGACACCGGGCTGCAGCTCGGGCGGATCGCCTCCGACACCCCCCGTGACCAGTGGCCGTCCAACAACCTCATCCTCAGCGCGGAGTCGCACGACAACGCCGACTCCGACGGCGAGGACGCCGACGGCTTCGCCGCCAAGCTCACCACCGGCACCGGCAACGTGTTCCGCTACGACGTGTCCCACAACAACATCGACGACGGCTGGGACCTCTACACCAAGACGGACACCGGAGCCATCGGGCCGGTCACCATCGAGGACTCCCTGTCCTACAACAACGGCACCCTCACCGACGGCAGCCAGGCCGGCGCCGGCGACCGCAACGGCTACAAGCTCGGCGGCGACAAGATCTCCGTCAACCACATCATCCGGCGCGACATCGCCTACCACAACGGCCACCACGGGTTCACGTACAACAGCAACCCCGGCACGATGTCGATCTCGGACAACGTCGGCGTCGACAACGCCGAGCGCAACTTCTCCTTCGACGCCGGCACCTCGGTGTTCCGTAACAACACCTCGTGCCGCAGCGGCAGCGGGTCCAACGACAAGATCGTCGGTAGCGCCGACAGCTCCAACCAGTTCTGGTCCGGCTCGAACGGGTCCCGGTGCTCCTCCTACACCGGCGCCATGGGCTGGTCCTTCGCCTCGGACGGCCGCCTCGTCGTGACCTTCGGCGGCAGGCCCGTCACGCCGTAACCGGTCGTCTCGTCACCCGGCATGTGCTCCCCGGCGGACTGACCTCTCCCAGGATCACCGCCGGAGCGACCCGCCCACCGTGCCGTACGCGGTGGGCGGGGCCTGCCGGGCGACGGGGCCGTCCAGAGAGCCGTAGCTAGTGTTGGCACATGGCTGACGCCGCCCTCAAGGTCTTCAATCTCACCGTTCACGCTGACCACTCGCAGTTCTATCTCCAGGACCTTGAAAGTTACGGTGCCTGGATTCGTGATCTACCGGCCGATTGGGACCTGGGAAACTCTCTACGTCATGACTGGTTCCCGTTCGCAAGCAGGCATTCGAGAGCGATACGCCAGCAGGCGCCGGCTGTGGGAAGAGACGACAGCTCTGTACCTTTGATCGCGTGTCCGCCTCCCCCTTACGGCTTGGCGTGGGCCCGTCCACCCGGGCGAAGATTGTCGTCCCGGCCTGCACGGTGTTCATCGTCCTCCAACAGGCCGTATCCGCGATCACGCTTGTGCGGTCATCGTCATTTCAGAAATCTCTGCATGGGCCGCTGATTTGCGACTACTTACCGGATGCTCCGACGAGAGGGCAGGAGGAGATCCGGGACTATCTGGGGTGCGACAGCTCGTTCGTACCGGTCCTGTTCGTGGGCGTCATGATGCTCGGCTTGATCCCCGTGATCGCAATGGCGTACCTGAGCGTACGTGTGCTGCGCTACCGCGCGGATCTCTGCGGCACGGTGCTCGTTCTGCAGGGGGCCCTGAAGGCTAAGCGGTTCGACCTGTCGTCAGCCGAGGTGGACATGGATGCCTCGCCCATCCGGCGAATCCCATACGTGCGGATCTACGATCCCGCCTCCGGCCGTGGCCGGCTCTTCCTCCGGGATGTACGCACCCCGCTGGCGCCACCCGGTGATCTTCTGGCTCTCGCCGACGCGATCGAGTCCGGTAGACGGCCTGAAGCCTTCGCCGAGCAGGCGACTCGGACGGCGACGACCCTTCGTCGTCTGGCCACCGACCCCGTCGCCCGTTTGATCGCTTGAGCCACCCTGCCGACCTGACCTGCCTGCAAGGAGGGGGCGGCTCAACTCCGTACGGCGGGGACGGACTTCTACTGGCGAGGGCACGACGGAGGCACACGAAGGTGCGAGACGCCCGGAGACGTCGAGAAACGATGGGGGGCCGAATCGCAGGTCAGAGGCCTGTCCGCGATATCGGCCCCGGTCTCAGCGGCCGTTGACGGAGAAGTGCTGGTAGTCCTTGGCGCCCGACCAGGAGCCGCCCCAGCCCCAGCCGATCTGCTCGAAGGCCCGCACCACGCGGTCTCCGCTGTTGATGACGCCTGGCTTCTTGAGCGGCCGGTCCACGAACGCGTTCGCGTTGTGGTGGGCGTTGGAGCCGTTCGCGTAGACGTACGGGTTCTCCAGCGGGTTGAGGTCCACGGCAAGGCCATAGGCATGGTTGGACCAGCTGCCCGATCCGGTGGCGTTGCGGCAGTTGAAGGCCGAGGTGTTGTCGGCGTCGATGGAGTCGTAGTCGCTGCCCTTGTAGACGTCGACGGGCTCCATCCGGCGGATGGGGTAGCGGAAGTCGTAGAGCTTCTCGAAGACGGAGGCCACGTCCTCGGCCACCTTCTTGTTGACCACGAGCGTGCCGGTGTGCGCCTGGTTGTCGAAGCCCCAGTAGGTCATGGTGATCTTGCGCAGCCCGCTCAGCGGAACCGGGCAGCCTGGACGCCAGGAGTATCGGACGTCGTCGCGGGACACCTTCTCGATCTTCGATGAGAAGGGCGGCGGCCCGCTCGGGCTCGGCGTGGGCCCGTTCCCGGGCGCGGGCGACACCGGCACGGACGAGGGCGTGACGGATGCGGAGGAGGTCGGTGAGGCCGAGGGAGCGGCAGACGTGGACGAGTCCGGTGCCGGTGACGCCGGAGCGGGCGCGGACACCCTGGTCCGGGCGGTGGCGGACGCGCCGGCGTCGCCGACCCCGGCACAGCCGGTCACTCCGACGAGAGCCGCCATCACTACCGCTGACCTGCGGTTCCACAAGGAGGTCATAGGCGCAGATTACCCGCGGCTGAGGCGTGCACCGGCGGTCGCGAACGCTCCTGTGGACAGCGCGACCTCTGTGGACAAAGCTCCGGCGGTTGGCCGGAATCGCCGTATGGAATGGGCGCAAGCCGTACGAATTGACGATCGGAATCGTCATGGGCCGCCGCTAGGGTGGCGTCGTGCTTGAGCAACTGCGTTTTGGCGGGGTGAGCGTGCCGACCCACGCGTTTTTCGTGGGTCTCGGCGTGATCCTCGCGAGCGTGGTGTTCGTCCTGGAGGCGCGGCGCCGGGGGGCCTTGCGGGAGGAGTCGCTCGTCGCCGTCACCGGCGCACTGGTCGGCGGGGCGATAGGCATGCGGCTGTCCGGCTGGGCCGAGCATCTCGACCCCGCGCTCAATCCCGGCTTCCTCGAGGCGTGGATGTTCGGCGCCCGGAGCATCCTCGGTGGCCTGACCGGTGCGTACGTCGGGGTGCTGGTGGCGAAGCGGCTGATCGGCTATCGGGAGCGGACCGGCGACCTGTTCGCGCCCGCCGTCGCGCTCGGCATGGCCGTCGGCCGCATCGGCTGCTTCCTCACCGAGGCCCCCGGCCGCCCCACGAGCCTGCCCTGGGGCGTCCACGCGCCCGCCACCGTCCCGGAGTGCCCCGGCTGCGTGACCGGGCAGGCCATGCACCCGTCGTACCTGTACGAGACCGTCTTCCAGCTCGCCGCCTTCGGCGCGTTGCTGTGGGCGCGGAGCCGGGTCGACAGGCCGGGCGAGCTGTTCACCCTGTATCTGGGCGCGTACGCCGTCTTCCGGTTCCTCGTCGAGTTCACCAGGGCGAACGAGACGGTCTGGCTCGACCTGACCCGCCCGCAGTGGTTCCTCGTCCCGGGGCTCGCGCTCCTCGCCGTCCGCCTCGGGCTCGGATATCGCAAGGGTTTCTACGATCGGCTGCTCCCCCGGCGGGGCGAGCGGCGACCGCTGTTACCGGCCGCCCTGCTGTCGCCCGCGGGCGAGGAGGAGAGATGAGCACACCCCCCGAGCCGCCGGAGCGGCCGCACGACCCGCAGCAGGGCCCGCAGCCGGGCGAGCCTCCCCGGCATCCGCCCGTGCCACCGCCTCCCGGCGCGCCGTACGGACCGGCCGGCCCGCCACCGTCTCAAGGTCCGGGAGGACCGCCGCCGCAGGGCCCGGGTGGGCCCTATGGGCCCGGTCCCGGCGGGCCGTACGGACCGGGTGGGCCGCCGCGCGCATGGCCGCCACCCTCGGCCCCGAACACGACCGGCGTGGTCATCGCGATGACGATCGCGGGGATCGTGGCCTACGTGGCCGTCAACTTCGTGCTCTTCCTCGCGACCCTCGCGGCGGCGGACGGAGTCGCGAGCGACCACAAGAACGTCGCGCTCATCGGTGGATCCGTGATCCTTGCCGTGATCGCGTTCGGCGGCGGAACGCTGTTGCTCTTTCTCCGCAAGCCCTGGTCGCGGGGGCTCGGGCTGGGTCTGATGATCGGCTGGGCGCTCATGACGATTTTCACCGCCGGCTTCTGCACCGGCATCAACCCCTCGCTCTACACGGACGGCCCCCTGTGACCACCGGAATGCCCCTGCGGGGAGACCGCATCCTCCGCTACGTCAACGCGTTCTGCCCCCGCTGCCACGACGAGCGGCCGGATCGCCCGCTGGCGGAGGTGCCGCGCCTGTCCGGCTGGCTCGCGGCCCGCGACGGCCGGGTCTACCTGGAGCGGGGCTGCCGGACCCACGGCATGGTCAGGACCCTCTACGACGAGGACCCGGAGATCCTCGCCTACCTGGAGGAGTGGACCGCCCCCACCAAGGCGCATCTGCCCGACGTCGCCGGCAACTTCGACCCGGTCCCTGAGGCGTACCTGCGCGGGCTGCCGGAGATGCAGACCCAGCACACGTGCATCCTCCTGGAGGACGTGGCGGAGGCGTGCAACCTGCGCTGCCCGACCTGCTTCACCGCCTCCTCGCCCGATCTGCGGGGGATCGTGCCGGTCCGGGAGGTGCTCGCCAACGTGGACCAGCGCCTGGCCCGCGAGAACGGCCGTCTCGACGTGCTCATGCTCAGCGGCGGCGAGCCGACCCTCCACCCCGACCTGCCCGAGTTGCTCGCCGAACTGACGGCCCGGCCCGTCACCCGCATCCTGATCAACACGAACGGGCTGCTGGTGGCCCGGGACGACGCCCTGCTCGACCTGCTCACCGAGCACCGCGAACGCGTCGAGGTCTACCTGCAGTACGACGGCCTGTCGGCCGAGGCGTCCCGGCACCACCGGGGCGGCGACCTGCGGCGGTTCAAGGCGGAGGCGCTGCGGCGGCTGTCGGAGCGGGAGATCTTCACGACGCTGGTCATGACGGCCGCCCTCGGAGTGAACGACGGCGAGATCGGCGACGTGGTGCGCCTGGCCCTCGACACGCCGTACGTCGGCGGGGTGTCGATCCAGCCGCAGTTCGGCTCGGGGCGGTCCGGGCTGATCGACCCGATGGACCGGCTCACCCACACCGGTGTGCTCAAGCGCCTCGGACCCCAGACGGACGGCCTGGTCACCTGGCGCGACCTGACCGCCCTCCCGTGCTCGCATCCGCACTGCTGCTCGGTCGGCTACATGATCAAGGACGACGCCGACCGGTGGCGCTCGCTGACGGCGTTGATCGGGCACGACCGCCTCAAGGAGAACCTCGGGCTCGTCTCCAACCGCATCGCCGACTCGGAGATCCCCCGCCAGCTCCGCGCGGCCGTGCAGGAGTCGCTGCTCGGCCTGCTGTCGGAGCAGTCGTCGCTGTCGCACCCGGAGATCGGCAAGGTCTGGCGCGACATCTGCGAGAACTGCGACCTCGGGATGACGACGCTGCTGACGCTCGCGTCCTCGGCCCTGCCCGGGCGCAGGCGGCGGCTGCGCCGGCTGCTGGGTGAGCGGGTCGTACGCATCACGATCAAGCCCTTCATGGACATGTCCACGATGCTGGAGGAGCGCCTGGTCCAGTGCTGCGTCCACGTCGGCACCCGCTCCGACCAGGACCAGTGCGCGCCGTTCTGCGCGGTGCAGGCCTGGCCGGCGCTCGCGCGTCAGCGCCTGTCCGCCGTCGCCGCGGCCGACACCGGCGTACGGCTCCCGCTGCTGGAGATCACATGAGAGGCGCGGTGCGGCCGTGACCGCCGACGGGGGATCGGCGCCGGGCGACCGGCCGACCGGCGTCGCGTACGAGCAGGCCCTCGCGGCCCAGGCGTCCGAGGGCGGGCAGGCGAAGCCGTACGATCCGCTGAAGCTGTGCGTCTACGCGACGGTGGCGCTGCTCGCCTGGCTGTTCGGCGCGTGGGCCGTGCTCGGGTTCGCGGCCCTCGGGTTTGCCGGATACTGGCGGGCCCGCCGCGCGGGGCTCACCAGGAGTAAGTGCTATCTCAGGGACACCCGGCTCGTCCTCGCCTACCTGGGACTGATCACCCTGGTCGCCGCGGCGGCCCTCGTGCTGCCGCACACGCTGCGGTAGGCGTTCCGGCCACGGGCGCCGGTGACACCCACGTCGGAAGCGGCCCCGCACCGAATGCGGCCGAACTCGTCCGCCGGATAGCGCGCCTGTTTGCTCTCGCCGAGGCGTCGGTGGAAATCGTCCGTCACCGCTGCCGTTCCCGCATGCCTGTCGAGGATCACGGCGGCGGAGGCGGCGACGCCGGAACGCGTCGCTATCCCGTGAGCCCGAGTTCGCCCGCGCGCAGCCCGGCCTGGAAGCGTGAGCCGGCCTCCAAAACGGCCATGAGCTCCGCGACACGCCTGCGGTACGTACGCAACGACAGGCCGAGATGCCGCGCCGCGGTCTCGTCGGTGTAGCCCGCGCCGAGCGCGCGCAGAACGGCACGGCTGTCGTCGTCGAGGTTCGGCGCGTCGCCGCGCAGGTAGGCGGTCAGCTCGGTGCCGGCGTCCCAGGCGGCCGCGAAGAGGGAGTACACGCCGTTCACCAGGGTGGGCGAGGTGGTCACGGTGTACTCGCGGGGGCCGGGCCCGTCCCGTTCCGCGAGGATCATCACGCGCCTGTCGATGACGATCGTCTCGTGCGGCAGCGGTGTGGAGCTGATGCGCACCTCGACGCCGGCGGTCATGACCTCGCGCAGGTGCGCCCGCGCGGCCTCGTCGGCGAGGACGACGGGGGTGAACAGCTTCTTGACGGCCAAGCTGGAGGTGCCGGGGCCGGGCATCCGCCGGACCATGGACTGCCGCGCCTCGGGCTGCGACCACGTGTCGAGATCGCGGGCCGCGCACACGAACTCGTGCCGGGCGCCGGTGAACAGATGACCGGCGCGGGCCACGAGCTCCGCGTCGCTGCGGACCGTGATGACCTTATCGGCTGTCACCCACTCATTATGACCCGCCGGACGTGGCAGCTTGCTGCCACCGCGTTGGCCGTCGTCCTCGGCTGCACGAGGCTGACGGGCATGACGACGAACACGAACGCCGCGCTCGGCGGCGAATTCCTCCTCGGAGGCGACCTTCCCGTTCACCGGCTCGGCTTCGGGGCCATGCGGCTGCCGGTCGGCACCTTCGACGGCGCCGTGCGCGACCCCGAGACGGGCGTGGCCGTGCTCCGTCGCGCCGTCGAGCTCGGCGTGGACCACATCGACACGGCGTGGTTCTACCGGCGGGAGGGCGTGGCGGCCAACGACCTGATCCGCCGGGCGCTCGCGCCGTACGCGGACCACCTGGTGATCGCGACCAAGGTCGGCCCCCTGCTCGACGAGACCGGCATGCCGGGCGGCGAGGCCGGCCCGGCCGAGCTGCGCGGGCTGGTGGAGGACAACCTGCGCACCCTCGGCGTGGAGCGGCTCGACCTCGTCTACCTGCGGGTCGGCGGCATGAGCGGCCCGGGCGGCGCCTCGATCTCCGACAGGTTCGCGGTCCTGGCCGAGCTGCGCGAGGAGGGGCTGATCCGGCACCTGGGCGTCAGCAACGTCGACGCCGCCCAGTTGGACGAGGCACGGGCGATCGCCCCGGTAGCCGCCGTGCAGAACAGCTTCCACGTGCAGGACCGGGGCGACACCGAACTCCTGGCCCGGTGTGAGAAGGACGGCATCGCCTTCGTGCCCTTCTTCCCGCTCGGCGGCGGGTGGCGGCCCATCGACCAGACGCGCCTGGCGGCGGTCATGGAGCGTCACGGGGCCACCGCCCCGCAGATCGCGCTCGCGTGGCTGCTGGAGACCTCGCCCGCGGTGCTTGCGATCCCCGGTACGGGGTCCCTCGACCACCTGGAGGAGAACATGGGGGCGGGGCGGATCCGGCTGACGCCGGAGGACCTCGCCGCCTTGGAGGACTAGCGCCGCGGTGCGGGGCCGTGTGGACCCGGTGAACGACGGCGTTTGACGGAGCTTTCGCGGAAAGCTCGCGCAGGTGTTCGATGACGCGCTACAGTCATGGCCATCGGATCGAACACGGGTTCGGTCAAGTCCCGGCAGGTAAGGGGTGTGTGATGGCTGTGCCCACGGTGTCCGCCGCCCCCGTTCCTGCCGTCGCCTTTCCCGTGGCGTTCGATCCGGTCGTGCCCTCCCCGGCTCCGCCCGCTGTCGTCCCGGTCGTCCCGGTTCAGGCTCCGCCCACCGCTGGGCGGTGCGTGCCGCGGCCGCGCCGGGCGACACGCCGTAGCGCTCTCTACGGAAATCTACGACGGCCGCTATATCCCGTCATAAAGTCCGAGAGCGTGGACCCCGTGCGCAATCCCTATGCCCCCGGCGCCGGCCAGCGCCCCCCGGAACTCGCCGGACGCGACCGCGAACTGCAGCAGTTCGAGATCGTGCTGGAGCGGGTGGCCCGGGGCCGCCCGGAGCGGAGCATGGTCCTCACCGGCCTGCGCGGTGTGGGCAAGACCGTCCTGCTCAACACGTTCAAGTCCATGGCCATGCAGCGGCTGTGGGGCACCGGCAAGATCGAGGCCAGGCCCGACCAGTCGATCCGCCGCCCGGTGTCCGCCGCGCTGCACATGGCCATCAGGGAGCTCGCTCCCCGCCACCGCGCCCCCGAGCGCATCGAGGAGTTCCTCGGCGTGCTCAAGGCGTTCGCGATGCGGGATCCCGCCGCGGCGAAGGGCACTTCGCACTGGTCGCCCGGCATCGACGTGCCCGCCACGCGCGGCCGGGCCGATTCCGGCGACCTGGAGATCGACCTGACCGAGCTGTTCGTCGACGCCGCGGGCGTGGCGACGGACCTCGGCGTCGGCATCGCGCTGTTCATCGACGAGATGCAGGACGTGCAGGCGCCGGACGTCTCGGCTCTGTGCGCGGCCTGCCACGAGCTGTCGCAGAACGGCGGTCCGCTGATCGTCGTCGGCGCCGGCCTGCCCCACCTGCCGAGCGTGCTGTCGGCGAGCAAGAGCTACTCCGAGCGGCTGTTCCGGTACGCGCGCATCGACCGGCTCGACCGGGACGCCGCCGACCTGGCGCTCATCGCCCCGGCCGCCCGCGAGGACGTCGAGTTCACACCCGACGCGCTCGACGCGCTGTACGAGGCGGCCGACGGCTACCCCTACTTCGTCCAGGCGTACGGCAAGGTCGCCTGGGACCTCGCCCCGCGCAGCCCGATCACGGCCGAGGACATCAAGGTGTCCGCGCCGGAGGCCGAGGAGGAGCTCGCGGTGGGCTTCTTCGGCAGCCGGTACGAACGGGCCACCCCCGCCGAGCGGGACTACATGCACGCCATGGCCCAGCTCGGGGACGACCCGGTGCCGACCGCCGAGGTGGCCGAGGCGCTGGGCCGCAAACCGTCGAGCCTGTCCCCGGCCCGCGACAGCCTGATCAAGAAGGGCCTGATCTACAGCGCCGAGCGCGGCGTGATCGGGTTCACCGTTCCGCATTTCGGGAGGTTCCTCCGCGCGCAGCCGCTCTGAGCGGCGCGCCCATCGACCTCTCTACGGCTTTCTAGAGGGGAAGCTAGAGAGCCGTAGAGAGTTGAAGTGAAAGCCCTCGATGCGGGAATCTACGCATGTATAGCGTCAGGCCGATACAGGCGTAGATTCCCGCAGAGAGGTGTCGCCGGGATCGCCGGACGCGACCACCTGGCCGTCGGCGCCGACCACGACGGCGCGTACGGCGGGACGCCGGCCACTGAGATGCACGGCGAACACGACCTCCGCGTCGCCCTGAACGGGGAAGACGAAGAAGCGCCAGCACAGCTCGCGCCACATGTCGGACGGCTGGTCCGTCAGCAGCGACCCGGCATGGGCCCGCCACGCCGCGCTGGCCCGCAGGCGCGACAGGGCCCGTCCGGGCGGCATCGGCCGTTGCTCGCACGGCGCCCGGTGCCGCAGGCGGGAGACGGCCTCGTCGATCTCGGGTGAGCAGGCGAGCAGCAGGGCGACGCCCCCGCCGATCCAGGGCGCCGTCTCCGCGGTGACATCAGGCAGTCCTGTCACCCCCTGCAGCCCGACGAGGACCGCCATCGCGGTCAGCGCCGCGACCCGACAGATCGACCGCAGCCCGACCGGCGTGTCGCTCACGTCTCCGAAGCAGCCGCACCCCACGTCCGGCCGCCGCCTGCGCAGATCCCACAGGACGTACGTCGCGATGGCGAAGAACGCGGCCGGCAGCCACCGGGCGACCGGGTGATCCACGACCAGCAGATCGGCGGCCAGCGCGAACTCGACCAGGGCGCAGGCGATCAAGGCAGGTCTCGCGAAGCGCTCGGGCATGAGCACCGCTGGGCCGAGCCGGGCCAGCGCGCCCGGCGACGCCTCGCGCCCGGCAGTTGCCAGCTTGGCGACGCCGCCCAGCGCCAGTGTCACCACGAGGATCGGCAGCGCGGCAGCCGCGATGGTCGAAAGCACCGGTCACCCCAATCCGACGCGGGCATTGAAGCAGCCCTTGGTCAAGTCTCCGCCGAGCGCGACGTACGAGGACGCGGCCAGTTCCACGATCCTGCCGCGCGGGGACGTGCCGCATTCCAGGCATCGGTCGCAGAACCGCCCCGCGAGGCATCCGCACCCGACGATCGGCAGCGTGTCCGCCCGGCCGTCGCACACGTTGCGTACGCGCAGCAGCGAGCCCAGAGCGAGGTACGGCAGGCCGGCGCAGGAGACGCCGGCGTCGTCGCAGCCGGTGTCCTCGCGTTCGAGCATGGGATAGGCGACGCCCTCCTCGGCGAAGTCCGCCCACACCGCCGTGCCCGAGATGCCCGCCTCGCTTCCTCCGTACGTCATCGGAGGCGGGGGCACGGCCGTGGCCCGGTAGGGCGGCTGCGAGGTCGCAGGGAGATGTGCGAACGACGTGCCCTGGTCGAGCAGCCCGATCGCGTCGAACAGGTAGCCCGGCTCCAGCTTGGGATGCCGCACCCGGATCCGCCCGGAGGAGCGGTAGGGCACGACGATGGAGCGTTCCCGGCGATGCGGACCGCAGTCGAGTTCGACGGTGAGGTCGCGCCGGCCGCGGACCTCCCGGATGACGCCGGTGATCCGGGTGATGTCGGCCCAGAGGCGCTCGGCCACCGTGCCGCCGCGCAGCGCCCGGACGACGACCCGGGCTCCGGCCGGCAGATCGGCGGGCGCCACCGTGCCGCCGCGCCACGCGGTCGCCCACGGCGCGATCACCAGGCGCCGCTGCTCGCCTTCGGCGGTCTCCAGGATGATCAGGTGCGGGCTCACGTCGAGGAGGTCGCCGCTGACCACGTCGAACGGCTCCGTCTCCTCCGGCGATCGCGGCGCGGGCCCGGGGTCGCGGCCGAGAACCGCCGCCGCCAGCTTCCGCCTTCGCTCTCCGGCCCGGTACGGCATCGCCCCTTCCACACTCTCCAGCCTCACATGCCGGACGGGGATGGAGAGGTGGTTTTCCGGGCGATGGTGGCGTCCAGGATCAATATTCCTCCTCCCGGTGCAAGGCGTTGCCACCTGTTTCGGGCAAACCACCGCCCGACGGTACGTACGGCATGCGCGACGGGCCGCCACCGGCTTGCCCGGTCTTTGCCCAGGCAGGTGCGAAACCTGGATTTCGGTTCAGCCGGATCCGGGGGCGCGGCTGCGATTCTGGCACGAGATGCCTCTCTGGCCGGGTTGGTGATCCCTGATCGTGAACCATGAGGAGTTCCGCACGTACGTCCAGTCTCGCGGGGCGGCCCTGCTCCGCGTGGCCAACCAGCTGACCGGGAACCCCAGCGACGCCGAGGACCTTCTGCAGACCGCACTCGCGCGTACGTACCTCGCGTGGGACCGCATCCGTGACCGGTCATCGCTCGACGGCTACGTGCGGCGGGCGATGGTGAACATCAACATCTCCTGGTGGCGGCGGCGCAAGCTGGAGGAATATCCCTCCGAGGAGCTTCCCGACGTACCGGTGCAGCAGGACGCGCGGCACCGGTACGACGAGCTGGAGCAGGCGCTCGACCGTCTCCCCGCGCGGCAGCGTACAGCGATCGTGCTGCGCTACTACGAGGACATGACCGAGCCCGAGATCGCCAGGACCCTCGGGATCAGCGTGGGCACGGTCAAGAGCTCGGTCTCGCGCGGCATGGCCAAGCTGCGCGGCGACATGGTCGTGCCCGACGCCCGCAAGAGGGTCAACTGACGCGCCGCGTCACCTCTCGCAGACCTTGCCGTCGCTGTCGCGGTCGATGTACCAGTCATACTCGGGGTCGGTTCCGCGGTAGTACGGGCCGTATCCGTGGGCGATCGCCTCTTCGCAGGTGTTGTACCTGGGGTCGGTCGAGCCGCCGGGGCTGGGGCTGGGGCTGGGGGTCGGAGAGGGGCTGACCGCGACCGTTCCGGCGGTGCTCCCCTGCGGGATGGGCTCGGGGGAGTACGTCGTGCCGGGCGGGGCCGGGGCCGCGTCCTCGGGCTCGATCGGCGCCGGGGTCAGGGCGCCGCCGCCGGTGCCCGACGGGGTCTGGACGCCCGAACGCCTGTCGTAGGTGTCGGCCGCCCAGCAGCCCGACCACAGTCCCAGCTTGTCCATCTGAGCGCGGACCTGCTCGTTGTACTGCCACTGGGTGTAGCTGTGCTCGGGGAAGGAGTTCACGGTCTGGGCCAGGCCGCTCCTGACCATGTCGCCGTTGACGTAGACGCCCGTGGACGACCACAGGTAGATGAGGATGCGCTCCTTTTCGGGCACCTGCTCGGCGGCCCGGACATACGCCGCCTTGCCGGGCGGCAGCAGGGCCTTCAATCGGGCGGCGGCCTCCTGGGACCAGCAGCCGCCCTTGCCGGGGGCGTCCGCCTCCAGCAGGCCGATGCGTACGGTCCTGCCGCTCGTGGTGACGACGTCCGCGGTGTCGCCGTCCACGATCTTCTTGACGGTCACCTGGACGGCGTCCTTCGGCACGGTCTTCGGCCGCGCCGTCTTGGCCGTCGTGGTCTTCGTCCCCTTGGGGGCAGCCTTGGGGGTGATCGTCCTCGTGACGGTGACCGTCGGCTGCGGGCTGGGGCTCGGGCTCGTCGTGGCGGGCGTCTGCGTCTGCGAGGGCGTCGGACTCGGGCTCGCCGTGGCCGCGGCGAACGCGGAGGTGGAAGCGGCGACGGGAACCGCGAGGGCCGCGGTGGCGAGGACGGCGAGTGCGTGTGAGGGGAAACGCACGGGCGCTCCATTGGCTCGGGTACGGGGGACTGCGTCGGCTGTCGTGGAGCCGTTTCCTGGATTACGGAGTCCACCAGAAATCGATCGTTTACGCCAGTCCGTCCGGTCGGTTCCCTCGAATCACGTTCCGGCGGGCTCAGCCCGTCTTGGCCCGCGGCGCCCTGCTCGCCTCCCGTATGCCGGCGGTCGCGCAGGGCCGTACGACGTCGCGGATCACCCGCAGCGCCTTCAGGAAGTCGGCGAGCTGGTTGTTTTCGGTCAGCAGCCCGGTGAACCAGGTCTCGATGTCCTCGATGTGCTGGGGGAGCACCGTCCGCAATCGTTCCGCCCCTGCCTCGCTCAGCACGGCGTACGAGGCGCGGCGGTCGGTGGCGCAGGCATGCCGTTCGACGAGCCCGTCACGTTCCAAGCGGTCGACCACGCGGGTGATCCCGCTGGTGGACAGCGACGTCTGGGCCGCGAGATCGCTCATCCGCAGCCGTCTTTCGGGGGAACGGGCAAGGCGGATCAGGGTCTCGAAGTCGACCTCGGAGAGTCCGGCGGCGGCCAGTGTGGGGCTGGTCTTGCCGACCAGCCCGGTGAAAACCTCCGCGAGCAGGCCCATCGCCGTGAGCCGGGGGTCGTCGAACGGGTCCATGGTCCAAGTCTACGCCACGATAGTTGACGCGAGGAATATTTTTCCGGTAGACATTTGCTGAGTGAGACATCCGCACAGCAACAATCAGGGGAGCAGCCATGAGCATCCGTGAGTGGGAGGGCCTGAAGGTCCCGACGGCCGGCGAGTTCGCGCTGGACAAGGCCCACACGCGCGTCGGTTTCGTCGTCAAGCACATGATGGTCAGCAAGGTCCGCGGCCACTTCGCCGACTACGAGGGCAAGATCGTCATTGCCGAGAACCCGCTCGACTCCAGCGTCGACGTCGTCATCAAGGCAGGCACGATCGAGACCGGCGCCGCCGACCGCGACGGCCACCTGCGGAGCGACGACTTCCTGAGCGCCGACAAGTTCCCCGAGATCACCTTCCGCAGCAAGCGGGTGAGCGACCTGTCGGGCAACGAGTTCACGCTCGTCGGCGACCTCACGGTCCGCGACGTGACCAAGGAGGTCGAGCTCAAGGTCGAGTTCAACGGCGCCGCCAACAACCCGTGGGGCCAGGAGATCTTCGGGTTCGGCGCGGAGACCGAGATCGACCGCGAGGAGTACGGTCTGACCTGGAACCAGGCCCTGGAGACCGGCGGCGTCCTCGTCGGCAAGAAGGTTAAGATCGAGATCGAGGGCGAGGCCGTCCGCCAGGCGTAGCCTGTGCCGAGGCTGAGGCGGGTTATCCACACTGCGTGCACAGTCCTTGTCCACATCCTGTGGACAAGGACTGTGCATCGATCCAAACGCCCTCTCCGGAAGTGATTCAGCACAGCGGGCGAGCCTCACCGGCAATCCGCTTTGCCGCCTTGGACGATCGCCGGTACGCTGTGCTGAGCAACGCGCTACCAGGAGGCTTCGCCTAGTCAGGTCTATGGCGCCGCACTGCTAATGCGGTTTGGGTCTTAAGCCCATCCGGGGTTCAAATCCCCGAGCCTCCGCAGTTCAAAGCCCCTCTCGCCGGTCTTCGGCGAGGGGGGCTTTTTGATCTCCAGACCGGCGAGGTACGTACGTTTCGGGCACCGGTGGGTGTGGTCAAGGAGGCGGCGCTGCGCGCGCCGCCTGGCGGGCCGTCGCCCGCTCGTCGACCGGGCGTGCGGCCTGGGGGCCGGTCCCGGCCGGCGGCGGCTCCGTCCGCTCGTGACAAGCGCCCAAATTGGCCTTCACACCGACGGCGTGGTCGCGCGAGAACAGTACGAACGCCTGGCCCGCCATCTCCAGCAAGACGGAGGCGAGCACGTCACAATGAGGTTCGCTCAGGTCGCCCGTGTCATCGGCGAGGAGCCACCTGCCAGCGCCTATAAGCACTCGGCCTGGCGGGCCGGCGACCCAAGCACACGCAGGCCGTATGGCTCGACGTTGGCTTCTTGGCGACGCCCGATCTTCAAGCCACGTCGGGCAAGTAGGGTGACCCGCGGTTGCCCGCGACGGTGAAGGAGCCGCCAATGACCACCGATCCAACGCTGGCCCGGATCGGCCAGGGGGTGGAGTTGCATCACCACCGAGGTCAGCGTGAAGCCGCTCGCGACTTGTTCGCGCAGATCTGGGACGACATCGGCGGCGAGCAAGGCGATCCGCTGCATGTTTGCGTTCTTGCCCACTCGATGGCCGATGTGCAAGACGACGTGCACCAGGAGCTGATGTGGGATCTGCGAGCGCTTGCCGCCGCTGATCGGGTCACGGATGAGGGGGTGGCGCAAGCTGGGGTGGCGCTTCCGGCGGCGGGCTTGTATCCGTCGTTGCACCTGAACTTGAGTGAGTGCTATCGCAAGCTGGGCGATCTCGGTCGCGCCCGTGAGCACCTCCAGCAGGCCCGAGCCGGGATCGGCGCGCTTGGCGACGACGAGTATGGGCGGCTCATCAAGGGTGGCCTGGAGCGGCTGGCCGAGCAGTTGGGTGAGGCCATCTGACTGCGAACCCCACTCGGGGTGTGACCTGCGGCGCGAACGCGCCTGAACGCGCCCTGGACATGTGAAGCAGCCGGGGCGTGCGCGTCCCCACGGACACGTGAACTGCATGGGCTGCCGGCGGACGGACGTTGCCGCGAGGGCCGATTCCCGCCAGTGTTTCGAGCAAGGGGAGCGGAAGCATAGGTGCCCGATGGCGGGCGGCCCTGGAGAAGTCGGGCGTCCGATCGGGTGCCCCGGAAGGTCTGTCCTTGCCGGGGCGAACGGGGGAGTTCGATGCGGCCGCGGTTACCCCGAAGCGGGCAAGGTGGGCGGGGATGGATGATCATCCTGTCGGCCCAGTTCGTGATCATGCTGGATGCGTCGATCGTCACGGTCGCATTGCCGGACATCCAGCATGAGCTCGGCTTTTCCGCGTCAGGTGTGCAGGCCGTCGTCACCGCCTACAACGTCGCTTTCGGGGGTGCGCTCATCCTCGGCGGCAGGTTGGGGGACTTTTTCGGGCGGCGCCGCTTCTTCATCCTGGGCATGGTCGGGTTCGCCTTGTCCTCGTTGCTGTGCGGCTTGGCCGTGGACGCCGTCATGCTCGTGGCCTGCCGCGTCCTGCAGGGCTTCTCGGCGGCGGTCATCGCTCCGACCGCGTTGGCCCTGCTGGCCGATCTGTTTCCCGAAGAGGCGGCGAGGGCCAGGGCGATGAGCAGGTTCGGCATCGCCACCGTGCTGGGATTCGTCGGTGGTCTGGTGTTCAGCGGGCTGCTGGTGGACTCGCTGGGCTGGCAGAGCGTCTTCTACGTCACGGTCCCGGTCGGCGCACTGGTGGCGGTGTTGATCCCCCGTCTCATCCCGCCCGCTCCGTCGTCCCCGCGACCCGGCAAGCTGGATGTGCTGGGCGCGGTGCTGATCACCGTGGGGGTCGCGCTGGTCGTCGTCGCGCCCACCCAGGGAAGCGCTCGGGGATGGACATCCCCTCAGTGCGTCGTCCCCTTCGTCGCCGGGCTCTGCGTGCTGGCGCTCTTTCTCTTCGCGGAACGCCGTCACCCGGACCCGTTGGTCCGTCTCGGGCTGTTCCGGTCGGGCATGCTGCGGGCCGCCAACGTCGTGACGCTGGCCTCGGGACTGCTGTCCGGTTCGGCGTATCTTCTGGTCACCCTGTACCTGCAGGAGGTCATGGGCTGTACGCCCGTGCAGGCGGGGCTCATCGTGGCGCCCATCGGTCTGGTGAACGTCGTGTTCGGCATGGTCCTCGGACGGCTGATCCCGCGTGTCGGCCTGGCGGCTTCGCTCACCGGCGCGACCGTGTCCGCCGGCCTGCTCGTTGCCCTGGTCGCCTCGCAGGTGGCGGTGGCGCAGAGCCTGGTGCTGTTCGGACTCGTGCTGTTCCCCATGGGCATGTCGATCCTCGCCACCACGGTCGGTTCCACCCTCGCGGCCACGGCGGGGATCGCACCTCGGGAGCAGGGCCTGGCGGCGGGTGTGCGGCAGACCTCCTTCCAACTCGGCATCGCCCTCGGTGTCGCCGTGCTGCTGTCGCTGGCGGCCAGCCGGACCAGCGTGATGGAGGGGGAGGGCATCGCGCACGGGCAGGCTCTGGCGGCCGGGTACCAGACTGCCCTGTACGTGCTCGCCGTACTGGTGATCGTGGCGGGAATCGTCACGTTCGCGGAACTGCGCAACCACAAGAGGGCGGCCGCTACCCGCCGTGCGCCTGCGACAACCACCTGACTGCAGCGGTCCGATGAGGAGCGTCCCAGCGGTGTGACGAGCGTCGTGGGGCCGGGCTTGTGTGGCAGTCACGACACGGAGATGACGGCGTGTTCCCCGAGGGAGCCGGATCAGGCCGGGAACGGGCTATTCGACGTCTACGGCCAGGATGCGATCGGCCACGGCGGAAAGGTCGGAGCCGAGAACGCGATGACCTTCGTCATTGCCGCTCCTCGTCGTCAAGGCCGTCCATCCGGGTCACTCCCCCCGGCCCTGCGTTCATGCGGTCGAGCGCTTCCCTCGGATGTCCGCGTTCTTCAGGCGCCATGGGCGAATGATCACATCAGACGCCGACAGTCCTGAACGTCGAAGTGGGCGTCGCAACCCTGGTCGCGGTGACGTCGCGGGCTGCCGCGACGAGGATGGCCCTCGACCGATCGCGGTCGAGGGCCATCCTCGTGCCTGCACGGGCCACGGCAACGGGCCGGTGCCCGGTTGGGCTCAGCGCTTGGCCGCGAAGACGTGTGCGGCGGTCTGCGTGCGGAGTTCGGCGGTCTCCCCGCCACTGCCGACCAGCACGCCGCCGGGCGACGACGTCACGCCTCCAGGTGCCGGTCACCGGCCACGTGTAGCAAGGTCGGGCTGGCGGTGGGGCCGCTCTGGCTCAGGCGCTCGGCGATGCGGGCGCGCATGGGGACACAACGCCTTCCTCGTCGAGCTCCGGAATGGCGCGGAGACATCTCCTGTCGATGAGTCCCGGCATGCTGCTCGTCAAGCAGGGGTTTCGGCGGTGGCGGTCAGGACCGCGCGGCCGAGGATGTGGCCGGCCATGGTGAAGCCGAGGAGGGCCGGGGTGGCGTCGGCGGGGACGCCGATGGACTCGACGTCGAGGGCGTGCACCACGATGAAGTAGCGGTGAAGGCCGTGCCCGGCCGGCGGCGCGGCGCCGATGAAGCGGGCCGCGCGGACGTCGTTGGGCAGTTGGAAGGCGCCCTCGGGCAGGCCCGAGCCGGTGTCGTCACCGGCGCCCTCGGGCAGTTCGGTGACGGTGGCGGGGATGTCGGCGACCGCCCAGTGCCAGAACCCCGACCCGGTGGGGGCGTCGGGGTCGTAGACGGTGACGCCATAGCTCTTGGTGCCTTCCGGGGCGCCGCTCCAGGACAGCTGCGGGGAGATGTCCTTCCCGCCGGGGACGCCGGAGGAGAACTGCTCGGGCGGCCAGGCGGCGCCGTCGCTGACGGTGGTGCTGGTGACGGTGAAGGAGGCCGCCTCGGGGAGGCGGGCGAAGGGGTCGTTGGCGCTCATCGCGTCGTTCCTTTCAGGCCGTGCTGTGGGGTGGCGGTGATGCGGCCGACGGAGAGCCCACGCTTCGCGTAGAGGCGCTGCGGCCGGTCACTTCATCGACCATAACACGAATAATCGATTATTTGTTGAATCGTCTATGATGATCGCATGACCCAGACGGCCCACCCCTCGGCCTCGCCAGGCAAGCAGATGCTCTCCGAGCAGGTCTACGCACTCCTGCGGGACGCGATCATGCGCGGGGACTACAGCCCCGGTGACGCCCTCAAACCGCAGGACATAGCCAAGGAACAGGGCGTGAGCCTGGCCGTCGTGCGTGAGGCGCTCGTGCGGGTGGTCGGCGAAGGCCTCGCCGACCGGCTGCCCAACCGCGGCTTCGCCGTCCCGGCCTTCTCCGACCGCCGCTGGCAGGAGATCGCGGAGGCCCGCCGGACCATCGAACCGGTCGTGCTGCGCATGTCGATCGAGCGCGGCGACGTCGACTGGGAGGCCCGCGTACGAGCCGCCCACCACCGTCTGGCCCGCACCCCGGCGTACGTGCCGGAGGAGGGCGAGTACTACAGCGGCGCGTGGTCCGAAGCCCACCGGGTTTTCCATCGCACCCTGCTGGAGGGTTGCGGCAACCCCGTACTGCTGGAGACCTTCGACCGGATGTGGACCGCGAGCGAGCTGGCTCGCCGCTGGTCGGCGCACCGCAACCCCGACCGGGACGGCGTTGCCGAGCATCGCCGGCTTGAGGAGGCGGCGCTGGCCCGCGACGCCGACACCGCGGCCAAGGTGCTGGCCCAGCACCTCACCCTGACCGCGGCCGGACTGACCGGCTGCGATTACCTCCAAGCAGCGGAGGAAGCCTGATACGCCTCGCCGATCTGGCCGGACGGATACACCTGGTCACCGACACCCGAGCAGTGTTGGTCCAGATCGAACTGATCGGGACGGCCACGAGCAGAGCCGCTTGTCGCCGGCCGCTCGGCCGAGATGACGAGAGTGCTGTCAAGCCGCGGTCTTGACAGCACTCTTTATCGAGCCCCGTCGAAAGACCTCGATCTAGCTCTCCCAGGTGGCGTTCTGCAGCACGGTGGCGAGCCCGGGAGTGGCCCACTGGTCGACGATCAGGAGTTTCTCCTTCGGCAGGTACCACTCACGCTGCTTGAATGTCGACTTCTGCGTCGCGTCGTCGTACGTGACGCAGCGCCCCGGCCATACGCGGTAGTGCGCCTTGTGGCCCGCTCCGATGTTCCGGTAGCCGACCGCGATCGCCTTGCCGAGGACGTGGCCGAGCTTGGGGTCGGTCGGGCAGGGAGCCACGTCGACGGCGGGATAGAACGGTCCATTGACAGGGTTGTAGCGCTGGAAGCCCTCGCCCCCGGTCTTGAGCGTCTTCGCTCCCATCACCCAGAAGCCGCGGCACCTGGGCTCGAAGTAGTGGCTCTTGGGCTTGGCGCAGGCGCCGGTCACCACGTGCACTTGGTCGGCGCTCCGGTAGACCCGCCAGGTGCGGGGGATCTCCAGGGTCAGCCCGCCGGACAGCCGCAGGGACGTGGTAGAGGATGCGGCGGCGCGGTCGGCGCCGGCCACGGCGACGGCCCCGATGACGGCACCGGCAGCGGCGGCCAGCGAGATCATTTTTCTCATCACGCGCAAATAGTAGTGATGATCTATATAGAGGTCATTTGGGTCGGCCGTGTAGATCTCTCACGCGAGGGGGAAATGTGGGTTCTTCGTACGTTGTCACCGGGGGTGGCCGTGGCGTCGGACGCGCGCTCGTCGAACGACTCCTACGAGACGCGAACAGCGTCGTCGTGATCGAATTCGACCCGTCGGCGATCGAGTGGACCCGCACCCACCCGGCCGGTTCCCGGGTCATCGCGGTGGCCGGCGATGCCGCCGACGAGGCCGTCGCGGAGCGGGCCGCCGACCTGGCACAGGCCGCGGGCCCACTCGCCGGCTGGGTCAACAACGCGGCCGTGTTCCGCGAGGCCTCACTGGACTCCCCGTCGGCGCGCGAGGTCCTGGATCTCATAGGGGCGAATTTCAATCCCACGGTCATCGGATGCATGACCGCGATCCGCCGCTTCCTGAGCGCCGGTGGGGGCGGATCGATCGTCAACGTCTCCTCCCACCAGGCGCAGCGGCCGGTGCGTGGCTCCTTGCCGTACGCGACGGCCAAGGCCGCCGTCGAAGGACTCACGCGGGCACTCGCCGTCGACTACGGACCGCGCGGCGTCCGGGTCAACGCCGTCGCTCTCGGCTCGATCAGCACCGAACGCTACGAGGCGTTCCTCGATGGCCAGGAGCCCACGGCGGCCGCACGGATCGAGAACGAGATGGGCCTGCTGCACCCGGTCGGCAGGGTGGGGCGCCCGGAGGAGGTGGCGGCTGCTGTCGCCTACCTGCTGTCCGACGAGGCGAGCTTCATCAACGGCGCGACCGTCCCGGTCGACGGAGGCCGGTCGGTGCTCGGACGCGATCCCGAAGAAGCCTGAAAGCCCGGCTCCCCCGCAGAGATCAGCGGCCGAGGCCGGCGTCGCGGGCGCGGATGATCGCCTCTGCCCGGTCGGCGGCCTGGAGCTTGCCGAGCACGGCGTGCACGTGGTTGCGTACGGTCTTCTGCGACAGGAACAGCCGCGCGGCGATCTGGCCGTTCGACAGGCCGGCGGCCACCAGGTCGAGCACCTCGTGTTCCCGTGCGGTCAGGGACGGGAACGGCGAGACGTCGCCGCTCCGCGGCCTCGGGGCCAGGAAGTCGGCGATGCGCGAGGCCAGGACCGCACCGAACACGACGCCCCCGCCGGCCACCGTGGTGATCGCGCGGACGACCTCGTCCGGCTCGGCGCCTTTGAGCAGATAGCCGCGGGCGCCGGCCCGGAGCGCGTCGAAGATGGTGCCGTCCTCCTCGGACATCGTGAGCACCACGACGCCCATCTCCGGGTGCTCCTCGAGGATGCGACGGGTGGCCTCTATGCCGTCCATGTCGGGCATCTGCACGTCCATGACCACCACGTCGGGTTCTCGCTCGGCAGCCTGCGCGAGGGCCTCGACGCCGGTCGAGGCCGTCCCGGCGACCTCGACCTCGTCGATGCTGGTCAGCAGTGCCGCGAAGCCTTCACGGAACACCGGGTGATCGTCCACCACGAGGACCCTCACCGGCCGCTTACCGGTCATCTTCCACCTCTCCTGTAGTCGCGAGCACGGGCGCCTGTCCGGACGGTGTGACGGGCAGCCGCGCCCACACCCGCGTACCGGCCGGCTCCGCGGAGGTCACCGTGCACGACCCGCCGAGTTCGGCGGCGCGTTCGCGCAACGACACCAGTCCCACGCCGGCCGCCGCCTCGGCGTCGAGGCCGACGCCGTCGTCGACGACCACCACGTCGAGGTGCCCGCCTTCGACGTCCCGGGCGAGCGACACCACGCACTCGCCGGCCTTCGCGTGCCGGACCACGTTGGTGATCGCTTCCGAGGCGATCCGGTATGCGGCGACCTCCACGGCGGCCGGCAGGCCGGTGAGATCACCTCGCTCCTCGACCCGGACGGTCAGCCCCGGGGCTCGCAGCCGCTCCGCCTGCTGGCGGATCGCCCCGACCAGGCCGACGTCGTCGAGCGCGGGCGGACGCAGGCCGTGCACCAGCCGCCTCACCTCGGCGAGCATCCCGGTGAGTTCCTGACGAGCCAGGCCGAGGATCTGGTCGGCTTCCTCATTCGAGCGGCGCGCGGTGATCCGGGCGGTGTCGATCCGCGACGCGACCGCCGCCAGGGCCGGCCCCAGGCCGTCGTGGAGCTCGCGACGCAGGCGGCGGCGCTCGTCCTCCACGGCCGACACCATGCCCTCACGGCTGCGCTGCAGTTCCTCCGCGAGCCGTACGGCACGGGCCGCCGCGGCGGCCTGGCGGATCAGGTCGGCCAGCAGCCGTTCGTCGTTGGACGTGAGCCGGCGGCGGACGGCCCGGCGCGGCAGCAACAGCCGCCCGATTATCTCCCCCCGATAGGTGATGGGAAGCGCCTGCGTCTCGGCGGGACGCTCGCCGTCCTCGACGAGGATCACCTCGCCGCTGACCTGGGTGATCTCCACGCCTACGTAGGGCGTGCGGAAGGCCCGGGCCACCGTTTTGGCCAGCGTGACGAGTTGCGCCTCCGAGTCGTCGGTCCGCTCCAGCCGCTCGGCGAGCCCGGACATCACGTGGTAGGGGTCGTCCCTGTCGCCGAGGATCCAGCGCCGCACCAGACGCCACAGCCGGTGCCGCAGCTGCGCGTACAGAATGGCGACCGCGAAAACGGCGATGACCAGCCGCTCCCCTTCGTTCAGGCGTGGCCCGAGCAGCCGGCCGGCGCCGCCCAGGACCAGCAGGTCGAGGACGAACGTCAGGGCGAGCAGGAGGCCGTACACCAGCGTCCCGCCGAGCAACCGGTCGACGTCGACGAGATCCGGGCGCACGATCCCGATCGCGACCGACGCAGAGGTGAGGAACACGGCGGTGGTCAGGCCGATGGCGCCGAACCAGAGGGGCAGCTGCCGGAACGTCAGCATGACCAGGAGGTCGACCACGGCCGCCCACACCAGCCAGCGCATCCGGGTGCGGTCGATGCCGGCCACCGTACGGTAGCGCCGCACCACCACGACGAACGGAGTGACCAGGCTCAGCGGGAGGCACAGCTGCGCCACCCGCAGCACACCGGTCCAGACGGCGTCCGGCAGCGGGAAATAGAGCGCCTCGAGGTTCAGCCCTCGCAGTGGCGCGGGCAGCGGAGTGGACCCCGCGGTCGCCTGGGCGATCGCGGACGGCGCCGCGAGGAGAGCCAGGGGGAGCAGGCTCGTCAGCGCGAGGCTGAGCAGCGAGGCGACCCGCCACCACCCTGAGGGCAGCTTCCCGTCCGGGAACAGCAGCAGCGCCAGGGGGAGCAGCAGCGCCAGGCCCGCGCCGAGCCGCTGGTAGACGATGAAGGCGGCTGCCGCGCCGGGGAGGGGAGGATCGTGCAGGGTGGCGTAGGCGACCCACGACGACGCCACGCCGTCCAGCGCCCACCAGGCGCCGAAGCCCGACATCAGGCGGCCGAGGGGATGACGCGGATAACTGCGGAGCACCACCATGCCGGCCGCGGCCAGTGCGACACCCGCTATCGAGTCGAACCCGCCCGGCTGTAGTTCGAGCACGGCACGGTGGGCCTGCGGCACCCCCAGATCGATCAGTGCTGCTACCGGTGTGGCGGTCGCGGCGATCGCGAGGAGCACAGGCCCGAGGCTCAGGCGCGAAGGCCGGCGAACCGTCACAATCTGCACCAGGAAAGTGTGCCTCAGCAGGTGTGCGATGTCCCTAGGACGCGGGTCCCACCTGCTCTGGGACGCGAGAGATGCCAGGAATCGGGACACGATGCCCTGACCGCCTGGGTCGGTGGTTCATGACGATACCTCGTAGCCGCGGCGACCACCGCCGCCTCCGAGACAGCCGCCTCCCCAGTCGAAGGAACAACCATGACCGAGACCTCGTCCGCTCACGCCCAGAGCCGCACCCCCGGTGCGTCCTCATCCGCGCCGCTCGCCGAGACGACCGTACGCCGGCTGGCCCTGGGCCTTTCCACCGGCGCACTGAGCTGGTCGGCCGTCAGCTTCGTCTACGGCTTCGACCCCCAGGCCGAAACGGCAATCAAGATCGCGGATCTGGGCGGTCTGGCGTTCCAGCTCGGCGCCTGGTGCCTCCTTGCGATCATGGTCCGTACCCGTGCGACCGGCGTCAGCCGCGTGGCGCGCGCCATGTTGCAGGTCGAGCGGGTGCTGCTGGCCCTGGCCATGGCGTGGAGCGTCGGCCACGCATTCCTGCCCGCCGCGCGTGACAGCGCCTGGATGGGGATCCTCGACGTGTTCTGGCCGCTGTCGATGCTGGGCATGTTCGTGATCGGCGTCAAGGTCGCCGTCAGCGGGCGGTGGCGCGGGGCGGCCCGCTTCTGGCCGCTCGTCGCCGAAAGCTGGGTGGTCGTGACCCTCCCGACCATGGCGATCCTCGGCACGTCCGTGTCGGACGTCGTCGGCGCCGCCCACCTGCTCGTGGGCTACACCACGCTCGGTCTCATCATCGCGTTCCGCCCCGAGCTCGTACGCCGCGAGGACTGAACTCACGATCGGGGGCCGTGACACCGGCGACACAGGTGAGGTCGAGCTTGGTCTCGTCTTCGCTGCCGGGGACGGCCGTGTAGACGACGATCTTCAGGTCGGTGTCCGAGTCGGAGAGCACATCGCAGTCGACGGTGATCTCCCCGACCGCCGGGTGCCGGATCGTCTTGTGGTCCTCGGCGTGCCTGCCGACGGCGCCGGAGTGCCACAACCGGGCGAACCGCGGGTTGCCGTCCAGCGTCCGGCGGATCAGCCCGCTGAGGCGCGCGTCCTGGGGGTAACGGCCGGAGGCGCGGCGCAGGTCGGCGACGATGGCCCGGTCGGTCGCCGCCGCGTTCTCCGAGACGACGGGCCATGCCGCGAGGCGCCCCCGATCGGCCGGAACGGGAAAATGCGAGCGCACCAGATTGCGCTCCTCCGGCGCGAGCACGGAGGGATCGCCGAGGAGCGCCGCCCAACTGCGGTTCCACCACAGCAGCCGCCAGTCGGCGGCGAACACGGCGACCGGCGCGTCGCCCAGCCGGGTGAGCACCCGCTGCATCCCGGGCGGGATGTGATCACTGATCACGCCGTCCGGGGGCGGTTGCAGCCCGGCGAGCCGGTAGAGGTGGTCGCGCTCGGCGCGGCCGAGCTGCAGCGCCCGCGCCAGCGCGGCGGCGACCTGCGCCGACGGCGTGGTCGCCCGGCCCTGCTCCAGCCGTACGACGTAGTCCACCGAGACGCCCGCGAGGTCGGCCAGTTCCTCGCGGCGCAGCCCGGCGGCACGGCGTACGCGGCCGGCGGGCAGACCGACAGCCGCGGGTGAGAGCCGGTCGCGCCAGGCGCGGATCGTCGCGCCGAGGCTCGTCTCATCGGTCGTCATGCCCCCATTCTGCGTCGATGGCGAGAGGCCAGGGTGGTACTGCCCGTCCTACCGGCGAGCTCTCCCTGGCTGCCCGCGCCCCGAGGGCCGACGCTCGACACATGACCATCACCTTCATCACCGGGGCCAACAAGGGCCTCGGGTTCGAGACCGCCCGCCGCCTCATCGACCTCGGTCACACCGTCGTCCTCGGCGCCCGGGACCCCGAGCGCGGTCAGGCGGCGACCGACAAGCTCGGCGTACGATTCGTGCGGATCGACGTCACCGACGACGCGTCCGTCGCCGCCGCGGCGGCCGACGTCGCCGCGCATGAGGGTCGCGTCGACACCCTGATCAACAACGCCGGGATCCTCGGCCCGCACGTGCCCGCCGACGAGCTGACCGCGGACCACGCACTCGAGGTCTTCCAGACGAACGTCGTGGGCATCGTCCGCGTGACGAGTGCCTTCCTGCCTCTTCTCCATAAGTCGGAACATCCGGCGATCGTCAACGTGAGCAGCGGCACGGGGTCGTTCGCGCTGACCCACGACCCGCAGCGGGTGGAATCGACGGTCGTGGGGCCGCTGTACACCTCCTCGAAGGCCGCGGTGACGATGCTCACGACGCAGTACGCGAAGGCGTTGCCCGGCATCCGGGTCAACGCCGCCGACCCCGGCTACACCGCGACCGACCTCAACGGGCACAGCGGCCACCAGACCGTGACGGAGGGGACCGACGCGATCGTGACCCTCGCGACCGAGGGCGCCGACGGCGGAACGGGCCGGTTCATCGACCGCTTCGGGCCCGTTCCCTGGTGACGGCGGAGCCGGAACGGCCGCGCGACGAAACCGCTTTGAGCGCGTCGCGGGGGATGGCTACCGTTTCCCGGTGATCACCTTGCCTGATGTCCTCGCTCGTGCTGCCGGCGGGCACATGCCCGAGCCGGGTGCCGGTCCGACCATCGTTCCGCAGCCGTCCGCACGTCACGCGGGAGTCATCGCCTTCACCGCACACAATGTGATCTTCGTTGACGTCGGTGAGGACTGGATCAGATCCCGGTTGCCTGACGACGATCTCTCGGCGCCGCTCAACCCGCCGTTCCTCGGAGACCTGGAAGAACGCACGGGACGCAAGGTCAACAACATCGACATGCTCACCCTGGCCGCTCCCGCCGCCGGTCCCCCGCCCATCGAATTGGTCGAAGTCACGGACGCGGCCCATCCGCGCGTCGAGCGTGCCCACCGCTACCGCGACGACGTACGCGTCTGGACCTGCCCGGGCGGGCTCGTGCTCATCGGACGGGGAGTGGGCGGGCGGTGGGAGGTCGCGCTCGAGGTCGACCCGGCCGGCCGCGGGCGCGGCCTGGGGCGCACCCTCGCCAGTGCGGCCCGGCATCTCACCCCGCACCCGCTCTGGGCGCAGATCGCCCCGGGCAACGCCGCGAGCGTACGGGCGTTCCTCGCCGCGGGCTACGTACCGATCGGCGCCGAGGCACTCCTCGTCCCGCCTCCCGCATGACGACCCTGCTCCCAGGAATCACGGAAGGAGGGATCTATCGGATGTATGGACGTTGTCCAGCCATCCGTCCTCGGAGAAGGACATCAGGACTCCCGACGCGGGAACGCGCCACCACAACTCGTCGGGTACGTACGGCGCGCACGCCTCCACGGCCTCGCCTCGCGACGCCAGATCGCGGAGCAGGGTGTCCTTCGCGGGGGTCTCGATGGGCCCGAGGTGCATCCGCGCAGGCAGCGTGATGCGGAAGCAGGACGGCTCGATCGCGATGTACCACACGAGGTGGCGCACCGAGAGGCCGAGCTCGAGGTCCGCGTAGCACCACGAGACCGCATCTCCCTCCGGCTGTCCCGTGGTGCCCTCGGGCGGACCGAGTTCGGCGAGAAGTTCCGATCGATGCATGCCCAGCCTCAGGGGACTGAGAGTTCCCCGTACGGCGAAATCGGTGATCGGATCGCCCATAGTCCCTGTCCTCCCCCACCCGTGGCCCGGCCGTGGGGATCGTACGGGCGATCAGGGCAGGGCGTCGATCAGGCGGCGGCGGAGCCGGGACTCGTGGGCGGGGTCCGTGTGGAGGGCCAGGGTCAGCCCGGCCTCGGCGGTGCCGGCGAGGACGGCCAGCAGGGTGGCGAACTGCCCGGGAGGCTCGGCGTCGAGCAGCTCCTCGGCGTGCTCAACGGACAGATGGATCGGCCCGATGTCGCGCAGGGAGTCGGTGAGGGCGTCCCAGTTGCGGCCGAAGTACGCGGGGAGGCGCAGGACCCGTGCCACCTCGTCGAAGAAGGCGGCACGGGTCCGGCAGGCCCGCCCGTCGACGACCGCCGGGGCCGGATCGGTGGTCACCGTGAGCCACGGAGGCAGCGGACGCGCGGCGGAGGCCATGAGTTCCTAGATCCTGTAGAAGTCGGTGTAGTGGTTGGGCGAGAACCAGGTCACGCCGGTGCTGCGGTTGACGACGATCCGATACGCGTCACGCGAGGCGCCGCGCGCTCGGGAGTAGACGTCGTACTCGTAGTAGGTGGCCCCGCTGGGGAGCTGGCCCTCCCGGTTGTAGAAGCGCCCGCCGGTGTAGTTGTACTTGCCGTCCGGCCAGGAGTACCAGCCGCTGCTGGTGGGATAGCCCTTCCCGGCCCAGATCGCGTTCGCCGAGCGGGCGTCGGCACAGCGGGAGATTGTGCAGGAGCTGTAGACCGACGCGTGGGCGGGGACGGTGCCGGTCACTCCGGTGAGGGACACGATGGCGGCGATCACGACGGTGAGTCGTCCCGGCCAGGACGGCCGGAAGCGTCGCGGAGTCTGCACGAGACCTCCTTGTGGGGGCGAGGGGACAGACATTCGCCAGCATCACCTCGAAACCAGGACGAACCAAGGGAGAGATTGGTGAACTCCCGTCGTCTTTTCCCGTATGCCCCAGGGCGTGCTTCGTTCCCCCATAGGTCGATCGAGGATTGACGCATGAGCGAAGCCGAGGACGGTACGTACGCGCCGGACCCGGCGACCAAGGCCGGCTATGTGCTGGAGTTCGAGGACACCTTTGACGGGGACAAGCTCGACGAGAGTCGCTGGATCCCGCGTTACCTGCCCCAATGGACCACACGCACCGCCTCGGCGGCCCGATATCGCGTAGGCGACGGTTGCCTGCGCCTGCTGATCGAGGAGGACCAGCCGCCGTGGTCGCCGGAGATGGAGGGCCGGATGCGCGTGTCCTCACTGCAGACAGGCGTGTTCTCCGGGCCGGTGGGCAGCGCCGTCGGCCAGCACGGACGGGGCGGCCGGGCCGTCGTCCGCGAGGCGCAGGACGAGGCGCGGCTCTACACCCCACACTTCGGCCTTATCGAGATGCGCGCCCGTGCCACCGACGATCCACGCGCCATGGTCGCGCTGTGGATGATCGGCTTCGAGGACGCGCCCGAGCGCTCCGCGGAGATCTGCGTCTGCGAGATCTTCGGGCGTGACGTACGGCCGGACGCGACGGCCGTCGGCATGGGCGTCCACCCGTTCGGCGACCCCACGATCACCGACGAGTTCGCCGCCGAGGTCCTCCCCGTCGACGCGCGCGAGTTCCACGTGTACGCGGCCGAGTGGACCCCGGATCAGGTCACGTTCTTCGTGGACGGCCGGCACGTCAAGACCATCCGGCAGTCCCTGGACTATTCGATGCAGCTCATGCTCGGGATCTACGAGTTTCCCGACCCCGAGGGACCCGAGCGGGTGGGGCCGTACCCCAAGGAGTTCGTGGTCGATTACGTGAGGGGCTATCGGCCCGTGACGGATTGAGCCGTACAAGAGGCGCGGCTGGTGGGTATGAGGCATTTGAAGCGCTATGCCCGGATGGTCGAAGCCGATCAGCCGGTGTTCGGCCGTCCGGTGAAGGATCGGGGGATCTGATGCTGAGATGGCTCATCGTCCTGGTCGCGGCCGTGGTCGCGGCGCTGTCAGGGATCACCGCAGGCCACGCGGCGCCGCCGGATGTCAGCGACCAGGACAAGGCATTCCTGATCGGTGCGCACCAGGACAACCTCGCGGAGATCCAGAGCGGGCAACTCGCCGAGCGGCAGGCCGCCAAGGAGTCGGTCAAGGACGCCGGCAGGAAGTTCGTGGAGGACCACACCTCCCTCGACGACCAGGTCAAGCGGGTGGCCGAGAAGCTGGGCGTGGAGCTGCCGGGCCAGCCGAGTGAGGAGCAGCAGGCCGAACTTCGGCAGTTCGCCGCCAAGAGCGGCGCCGCGTTCGACCGTGCGTGGATCGACGCGCAGGTCAAGGGTCACCGCGAGACCCTGGACTTCCTGGACAAGGAAGTGTCGAGCGGTTCTTCCCAGGAAGTGAAGAACCTGGCCCGGGACGCCAAGCCGGTGGTCCAGGAGCATCTCAACCTGGTCGAGAGCATTCAGAGCGGTAGTGGTGAATGACGACAGGTGCCGGCCGGGGCTGGTCTCCGGCCGGCACGTCCCCCGCGGGCTCACCCGAACAGCTTGACCAGCAGCAGGATGATGAGCGCCCAGCAGACGAGACCCGCGACCACGACCACGATGAGCCCGCGGAGCCGATACCGCTTGCCGCGTGGGCCGGGTTGCTCGTCCACGTCTCCTCCACGTCGGGATGTGTTCCGGCGTGCACCCCGCCTTGTGCTGATACCCCGCAGGTCATGAGCCGTTCGTCACTGAGAGTGATGTGTATGTTGCCGAAGCTGACGACACCTGCTCGCTCCCCGATGGAACCAGTGTGGACGGCAACGGGCTCCGAGTCCCCCGATTCCCGCCGGTCCCGGGTCCGCGTGAATAGAGTGCGGTCATGCGGATCTTCACGAACCTCGCCGAACTCAAGGCGGCCAAAGGCGAGCATCTCGGGTACAGCGACTGGCGAGAGATCGGCCAGGAGAGGGTGAGTGCCTTCGCCGACGCGACGGACGACCACCAGTGGATCCACGTGGACCCCGAGCGGGCGAAGGACAGCCCGTTCGGCGGCACGATCGCCCACGGATACCTCACGCTCTCGCTGCTGCCGTCGCTGCTCGGCGAGCTGTACCGCGTGGACGGCCTGCGCATGGCGATCAACTACGGGCTGAACAAGGTGCGCTTCCCCCGGCCGGTCCCCGTCGGGTCCCGCGTACGGGCCGGGGCGGAGATCACCGACGTCAAGGGCACTCCCTCGGGCACCCTCGCGAACCTTCGCGTCACGATCGAGGTCGAGGGAGTCGACAGGCCGGCCTGTATCGCCGACACGCTCACGCTCTTCGTCCCCCACCAGTGACCCCCGCGTGCCCTCGGTCGGGATGGGTGGTACGAGGGCCGCTTGACCGGGGGTGGGGCGATTTATTGGCGCAAGCAGGGGTGACGGGTCTGGTAGAGTTACACCCGTTGCCGGGGCACCGCAGGTGAACAGGCAGCAAAGCGGCCGTAGCTCAATGGATAGAGCATCTGACTACGGATCAGAAGGTTAGGGGTTCGAGTCCTCTCGGCCGCGCACATTACACAAGGCCCGTGACCAGGGACTACCTGGCAGCGGGCCTTAGTGTTCTCTAGATCATGCGGGCTGCTTGCTAACACCCTTGCTAACACGAGTGGCTCCCAGGTGGCGCCCGCTCCGTCCCGATCGCCTCGGCAAGATCTCAGTCGTCCTACCGTGGTTGCCGCGGGTTTCGACTTCGCAGACGACCCAACGGCAGCCGGGGTAGTCGATCGTGATGCCGGTAGTGGTGGCGGATTCAGCGGCGAGGATGTCGTCCGGCTTGGGTGGTGTGGTTGGCGCGGTCACGTTTTCGAGCACCTTTGAAAACGGCCCTCGTGGTGCTGAATTCACCAGGTTGTCGAGGGGGTTACTGAAGACCCCGCTATCCTCTCCAGGACCGCTTCCCAAGATCCGAAATAGGCGACAATTGATTGAAGACCGCGAGAGAGGAGGTCGTCACCACGGCTCGGCGATCTGTCCACCCGCGTCCAGTCCGAATCGCAATAGATCCCCCCACCTGCCCCTCACCCCTTCGTGTAGCCGCACTTGAGCCAGCTCCTTCAGCGCCGAGGTGTTGCCGGCGTCGGCGGCGGCGCGGGCGAGGCGTTCGGCGGCGGCGTGGTCGCCGGCCTTCTCGCGCAGCAGGGCCAGGGTCGATAGTGCGTTGGTGTTGCCGGCTTCGGCGGCGGCGCGGGCGAGGCGTTCGGCGGCGGCGTGGTCGCCGGCCTCCTCCCGCAGCCGGACCAGCTCCCCGAGCATGAAGGTGTTGCCGGCGTCGGCGGCGTCGCGGGCGAGGCGTTCGGCGGCGGCGTGGTCGCCGGCCTTCTCGCGCAGCAGGGCCAGGCTCGATAGCGCGTTGGTGTTGCCGGCGTCGGCGGCGGCGCGGGCGAGGCGTTCGGCATTCTCGTGGTCGCCGGCCCTTTCGTGCAGCAGGGCCAGGCTGCGTAGCGCGTTGGTGTTGCCGGCGTCGGCGGCTGCCTGGTAGAGGCGTTCGGCATTCTCGTGGTCGCCGGCCCTTTCGTGCAGCAGGGCCAGGGTCGGTAGCGCGTTGGTGTTGCCGGCGTCGGCGGCGGCGCGGGCGAGGCGTTCGGCGGCGGCGTGGTCGCCGGCCTTCACGTGCAGCAGGGCCAGGCTCGATAGCGCGTTGGTGTTGCCGGCGTCGGCGGCTGCCTGGTAGAGGCGTTCGGCATTCTCGTGGTCGCCGGCCCTTTCGTGCAGCAGGGCCAGGGTCGGTAGCGCGTTGGTGTTGCCGGCGTCGGCGGCGGCGCGGGCGAGGCGTTCGGCGGCGGCGTGGTCGCCGGCCTTCTCGCGCAGCAGGGCCAGGGTCGATAGCGCGTTGGTGTTGCCGGCGTCGGCGGCGGCGCGGGCGAGGCGTTCGGCGGCGGCGTGGTCGCCGGCCTTCTCGCGCAGCAGGGCCAACTTCCACAGCGCGTTGGCATCGGCGGCGGCGCGGGCGAGGCGTTCGGCGGCGGCGTGGTCGCCGGCCTTCTCGCGCAGCAGGGCCAGGGTCGATAGCGCGTTGGTGTTGCCGGCGTCGGCGGCGTCGCGGGCGAGGCGTTCGGCGGCGGCGTGGTCGCCGGCCTTCTCGCGCAGCAGGGCCAACTTCCACAGCACGTTGGTGTCGCCGGCGTCGGCGGCGGCGCGGGCGAGGCGTTCGGCGGCGGCGTGGTCTTCGGCCCTTTCGTGCAGCAGGGCCAGGCGGCGTAGCGCGTTGGTGTCGCCGGCGTCGGCGGCTGCCTGGTAGAGGCGTTCGGCATTCTCGTGGTCGCCGGCCTTCTCGTGCAGCAGGGCCAACTTCCACAGCGCGTTGGTGTTGCCGGCGTCGGCGGCGTCGCGGGCGAGGCGTTCGGCGGCGGCGTGGTCGCCGGCCTTCTCGCGCAGCAGGGCCAACTTCCACAGTACGTCGGTGTCGCCGGCGTCGGCGGCTGCCTGGTAGAGGCGTTCGGCATTCTCGTGGTCGCCGGCCCTTTCGTGCAGCAGGGCCAGGCTCGATAGCGCGTTGGTGTCGCCGGCGTCGGCGGCTGCCTGGTAGAGGCGTTCGGCATTCTCGTGGTCGCCGGCCCTTTCGTGCAGCAGGGCCAGGCTCGATAGCGCGTTGGTGTTGCCGGCGTCGGCGGCGTCGCGGGCGAGGCGTTCGGCACTCTCGTGGTCGCCGGCCTTCTCGCGCAGCAGGGCCAGGCTGCGTAGCGCGTTGGTGTCGCCGGCGTCGGCGGCGTCGCGGGCGAGGCGTTCGGCACTCTCGTGGTCGCCGGCCTGCTCGTGGAGCAGGGCTAGGCTCGATAGCGCGTTGGTGTCGCCAGCGCGTTGCTGTAGGGCGAAGGCGTGGCGGTAACGGCCTCGGAACACTGCTGCTGTGGCGAGAGCACGAAGGTCGCTGGTGGTGGCGGCGTGATGGCTTGCGGCCTGCCAAAACGCGGCCGGGGGGCAGATCATACGGCGGGTGCGGGTGCCGTGTTGTTCCAGATAGTCGGCGAGACGGTAGGACGGTTCTTCCGCGCTGTGTCGCCGCAGGGTAGGTGAGGTGCCGGGGCGGGGTTTGATTCGGGTCAGCGGGGCTCGCGCTCCCCGGCAGGGCTGGGGGTCGGTGAGGTAGGCGAACGCGCGTTCCAGCCAGTCATCGTCGAGCAAGTCCCACTGCTCCTCGTCAAGATAGCCGGAAGCGGCTTCCTCGAGTAGGAGGCGCGGCAGGGCCGGGCTGTGACCAAGGCGGCGCGCGTCGATCGCGGCGTCCAGGATCGCCCGGGCCCCGGGTTCGGCGTTGCCGTAGCGTTCGATGAGGGCAGGACTGCCGGCCAGGTACTGAGTCAGCCGTCCCGAGGAGGCCTGGCGTAGGGCCTCAGTCAGCCGGGGATCCCCGCCGTGTCCTGCCTGCTGGCCTGCGGCGTCCAGATCGGCACCAGTGAAGGACTCGGGAAGGCGGATGCTGGCATTCTTAAGCAGTTCGCGAGCCTGGGCGCGCTGATCGGGTTTGTCCGTGTCAGGGACTGTGGTTAGGGTGTCCCAATACTGCGGCCACAGCGTGCCAAGCATTAGTACCGGCCCGTGCTCGGGGGTGCGCAGCAGTTCACGGAGCCCAGCGGCGACCTGCTCTCCGACTAGCGGGTTGGCGGTAAGCAGGTAGTGCTGGGTCTCATTCAGCCACACCACGGTGTACGGGCCGATGGTCTGCAGGTCGGCCAGCGCCGCCTCAGGCCTGCCGGGGTTGATCGGGTGCCACAGCCGCCACGGCTCGGGCAGCGTGCGGATCGCTTCCCACAAGGCCCGGGTCTTACCGGTGGACGATCCGCCTACCAGCACGACCAGCCGGGACGCGCCGGTCCGGACCTCCTCCACCACCCGGGCAAGGGCCTCATCATGCGGCCGTGGGATGTAGGTAGGTAGCTCATCGAGGTCGTGGCGTTCGGTCGAGCTGGTGTGGATCGCCGGGTGGACCTCCAGCTCCAGCGGCCGCACCTGGCCGATAAGCCGACCCGGTCCCGGCGGGGCCGAGGGCAGGGCGTAGGGGGGATCTGGAAGAGGGCAGGTCAGCGGCCGGCCATTTTGCGCATCGTCATAGGCCTGCTTCCAGGCCGCCGCACTGCCCAGCACCGCGTCCGGATCTCCACGCGTACTCTCCTCCACCTTGCGGCGGAAGGCTTGTAGCAGCGGCGCAACCTGGTCAGTCCAGTCCGGTAGTCGCTTACGCGTGCCATTGATCAGCGCCTCGACGGTACTTTTCGGTACGTTGGACTTCTGGGAAAGCCACTTTGCTGAGGGGTTCCACGCCGCGGCCCGTGCTCGCACCAGATAGTCGAGGAAGACCTGTACGCCGTCGCTGCCGCCGTTCGGCGGTCCCGCCATCCCGTGGCTCCTTCGCTGTCCTCCCCCGACAGATCTGGTACTACCACTGATCAGTGGCAATTCCACTCTAAACAACCGTGCCACAGATCAGAGGCCACTCCACGACTCCGGCAACTCGAGGTGACCCCGGACGATCCGGGGTTACTGGGCAAACCGGACGTTAAGGGCCGCCGGGCGGTGAGATCGGAGCATGTCCCGCTCGACCTCGCGCTCCGGGCGTACCGTCGCCCTCACCGCCGCCGTGGCCGCAACGCCAGCCGCCGCCTGGACCATCCACCCCGCGCTGAGCACCGTCATCGCCGGACTGGAGGCTGCGGCCGGCCTCACCATCATGGCCACAGCGTTGTTTGGTTCGGAGCGCCTCAGCGAGCGTGCCTTCCGCCTCTTGCGCTGGATCGCCGACCGGCCCGAACCCCCCAAGCACCGCCGCCCATAGCGCCGCTTCCCTGCATCGGCTGTACGCCCGCACCCACCAGACGCAACGAGGCTTCCCAGCTAATCACTGATTGCCCTAGCGAAGATCTCGGCGGCTGAGGCTTCCGCAGCTCGGATGACGTGGGCGTAGACGCGGAGCGTGACTGACGGGTCGACGTGGCCGAGGCGGGCCGCGACTACGTGGACGGGAACGCCAGCCAGGAGAAGCGTGGTCGCGTGAATATGCCTGAGATCATGAAGCCGCGCATGCGGGAGCGGCTCAGCGGGCTTTGGGCCGTCCTTCGGACTGTTGTAGGCCTTGATCAGAAGCGGCACCAGTGACGACACCGTGTCGGGGTGGATCGGCTCACCCCACCCGGTCGTAAAAACGTAGTCGTCCGTACCCCGCCACTCCTCCCCGGCGAGGAGCCTATCTGCCGCCTGCTGCCTTCGGTGCTCCTTGAGGACTCGGACCGTGCTCTGATCGATCGACACCACGCGGGTTCGGCCCGTCTTGGTGGTCCCCTCGATGCGCTCTCCGTCGATGAAGGCCGCCGAGCCCGTGATGGTGATCTCGCATGTGTCGAGGTCGACCGCTGACCACCGGTGGTTGAGCAACTCCCCGCGACGTGCGCCGGTGTAGGCCGCGAGGTGAAAGAAGGCGAACAGTCGATGCCGTCGAGCCACGGCGAGGAAAGTACGCAGTTGTTCGGCGGTCCATACGGTGCCCGGTTCGGTCGGAGTCCGGCGGGGCCGCTTGGCCCGCTCGACCGGGTTCGACGGGAGCACCTGGTCAACCTCGACCGCGTCCCGGAACGCCTTTCGAAGGACTGCGTGCACGTAGTCGATCGTGCGGGCCGAGAGCTTCCGGCCGTTCTTCCCGCCGCCGGCCATGAGGTCCCGGTACAGCTTCGTGATCGTGGCCGGGCGGATGGCTTGAAGCTTCTGGCCTCCGATGTGCGGCTTGACGTACCGGTTGATGATGTCGCGGTAGTCCTTGAGCGTCTTGGGCTTGATCTCAACGGCGTGGGCCTCGATCCACTCATCGAGGTACTCTCCAACGCTGATCGCGTTCCGGTCGACATACTCACCGCGGCGAGCCTTAACGCGCGCTACGTCACGGGCCGCCTTGGCGTCGTCCTCGGTGGCGTAGCCGCCGACCCACTTGGGCTTGCTCTCGCCGGTCTCGGGGTCCTTGACGCGGATCACGTACGACCAGGTGTTTCCGCGCTTCATGACGCCGTCGCGGAGCTTGGGCGCGCTCTTCTTGCGCCGGGGCTGCTCAGGGTCAGGCGTCGCTACGAGAGTGGTCGTCATGCTGCAACTTCCTTCGTGCTCAGGCGGGCGATGTAGTCGTGAAGGGCGGACACGGGGATGCGCCGCGAGCCGTTGATCCGGACGGAATCGAGAGCGCCGGAGGCGATGAGCTGGTAGAGCTTGCTCCGGGAGATCGCGAGCGCTTGAGCGGCTTCGGTGACGGTCACGAGGAGCGGAGTCATCGGGCGTCACCCCCGAGCGGTGATGTCGAGGACGGCACGGGCGTGCCTGTTATTGCTGCGGCGAGGAGGGCGTCACCGGCCGAGAGGCCTTGTCCGGCGTATTGCCAGTGGGCGATCACGAGGACGGTGTCTTCGTCGAAGATTGGGAGTCGTCCCGTGTTGATCTGCTCGTCGCGCTTGTGTTCGGCCCTTGCGGCGCGGAGAGCCCCGAGGGTGGTGGAGTAGCGGCGGGATTTGCTGGAGAAGTGGCCGCGGAAGCCGAGCATGTGTGCCCAGTGGGTCAGCCGGAGGTCGGCCAGTTCGTCGAAGGTCCCGAGGCGGAGGCATTCGGCGATGAGTCGCCGGGCGTGCTCGCGGATGGGCAGGGCGGCGAGGTTTTCGAGGGGTTGGATGCGCCGGTCCAGGGTGCCGACGCATTCGGCCGCCTTGGTGGCGTACTTGGCGATGTAGCCGGCGATGGCCTGTTCGGTCAGCTCGCCGTTCATGGTGATTGGCCGGGTGTCGAGTTGGGCACCCCACCGGAGGACTCGCGAGGGTTGGCTGTCGTACGCGGGCACTTTGGCCGTGACGACGGTGGCGGCGTGCTGGACGGCATCGGTGAGCATGTCGACGGTCGCCCAGGCCCGCGGTGGTGAGGCGGGTCCGTCCGGGCCGTCGAGGCGGATCACGGCGTGCAGGTGGACGACGCCCCGCCGCTGGTATTCCGCGACCTTGGCGAAGGAGACGACGAGCTGTGCGGAGAGGTCCTTTTGCGTGAGCCCGGCGAGCTTGGCCAAGTGCCGGCGAAGCGCCAGGGTGAAGCGGCGCCACAGTTCGGGGGCGGTGGCGTTGAACAGCACCGACCCCTCGTAGTCGTAGCAGTCCGGGCACAGCGGCTCACCGAGGCATGCGTCGTCGGCACCGTGCCGGGCCGTGCAGGACATGACCCGCCCGTGCGGGCAGGTCTCCGCGTCCCGGCGGGGGTGGCAGGGCAGGACCTTCCCGTCCTTCTCCCGCCGGGAGTGCACCTCCCCGAAGGACGGCGCGGTCAGGGTGACGAACAGGCACGGGTGCGAGGCGACCGTCTCCGGGACGCCCTTGCCGCCGACGAGGCCCGCGCGGACGAGGTGGTAGGTGTCGGCGCGGTAGGTCTCGGCGCAGGAGGGGCAGCGGGAGGTGCGACGCGTCTTGCAGGGGACGCGCAGGAGGCCGTCCGGTTCGAGGTGGGTGCTGTAGCGGTGGAGGAGTCGGCCGGTGGCGCGGTCGTAGTGCTCGACCTTGCCGCGCAGATGGATCGGCTGGCGGCAGCCGCCGGTCCGGCGAATCTGGCTCGCCCAGCGGGCGTATTGCGGGTCATGGAGCCGGGTGATGAGTCCGGCGATGGCGTGCTTGGTTGGCATGATGGGTGCGTCCCTTCCGGGCCGGTGAGGTTCGGTGTGGGATGGCCCCCGACGTGACGGACGTCTTGGCGGATGTGTGGTCACGCCGGGGGCGCTGTGATCAGCGGTCGGGCGGTCAGCAGAAGCTAAAGCGGCCCGCCTACGGCGGCCCGCGTTGCGCGCTGGTCGGACAGCCAGCCGGGCTGCGGCTCTTCGGCCGGTCCCGGCCGGCGCCGCCCGCGCGCTCCCAGACACCGACACGGAACGCCAGACGATCGAAGACCACCGCGGCCAGGACGACGACCAGGGCGCGGTCCAGCTCGCCGAGGCGTTCGGAAGGAAAAGCCGCAAGGGGCTCCGCCCCCTGCACCCCTGGCCCTCCTCGGAGATGACCTGGGGCGGTGCGGGTGGGAGGCGGTCATCTCCTCGCCGGCCACCCCGAAGGGATGCCAGACCGGCCGCCCAAGGTCAAGCCGTCGAGTGCGGGCAGGCAACCAGCAGGCGAGGAAGGTCACCGGGAGCATGTACACGCGAACGACGGCTTGACCCCAGGCGTCCGGTCAGGCATGGCTCTGCCTGCCCGACGAGGAGATGATCAGCTCACGCAAGCTTTGTGATCGACACCGGGCTGATCAATTGCCACAGGTCAGCTTGATAATCCTGATCAAGCAAGATTAGACTACCGTGATTCCTGCTCATGGTGAGGCAAGGTGGAGAGTGGGGAAGGGTGACGGATCACCTGGCTGACGCCAACGCTATGCAGGGTGACATATCTAGCCAAGGTGCTGAAGCTACGAGGCTAAGGCGAAAGCTCACACCCAAACGTCCCCAGAGCGACAAAGCCGGGCTGGCAGATGTATTCCCCTATTATGCGGGGTTTTCGTTTGATTGGGCTTGTACTCAACTACAGAGAGAGCCGGGCCAAAGTGATGTAGTCGTACTGGATCCTTGGAATGGCAGCGGCACGACGACTTTGGCAGCTAGATCAAACGGCTTGTACTCTGTCGGTGTAGACCTGAATCCAATTGCGAACGTAGTCGCACAGCTACGTGTGCAAGTTGGAAGGAATGCGCAGGTCTGTGAGGCTCCCCAGTTGGCGCCTGGTGCCCTTCTCAATGACCCACTCTGCTCTTGGCTTACTAGCCGTACTGCAGGACGAATACGCGACTGGACCACGAAGCTAAGTTCTCTTCCACGTTCGCAGTCGGCATTGGGCTATGTCGCACTCTTTAGGGTCGTGCGTAAGCTGACACATAAGTTTGAAGGCAGTAATCCCACATGGGTACGTAGGGCCTCGAAGGACGAGGACCTCGTGGACGTGACATGCGATGCCTTGGATGAACTCATAATTGAGGATCAGAGATTCATCGCCGAACGACTGACGGGGGAGCCTATTATAGGTACCCCAGTCTCGATCATCACTGCCTCTTCACAGGAACTCCCGCTCGCGACTGACTCTGTAGATCTAATCTTAACCTCGCCGCCTTATCTTACGCGCATAGATTACGCTGTGGCCTATTCGAGGGAACTGGCCATACTGGGAGTTAATATCGCAGAGGACCGTACGCTTCGTGCGGCTTTGATGGGAACCACACTCATACGTAAGCAACCAAACAGCGGTGCGACGCCATACGGGCGGGTAGCAACGGACCTTGTTGAGAAGGTTGCCACTCATAAGAGTAAGGCCTCTTCAGGGTATTATCTCAAGCAGACGAGACAGTACCTCGACGATCTAATAGCTAGCTTTGATGAGATAGCGCGTGTTGCAAAAGACGATGCGGTGATGAAGTTGGTCGTACAGGACTCCTATTACAAGGACATTCCTGTCCCACTGGCCGATATTTGCGTCGAAGAGGCGGAGCGACGCGGATGGAAGTTTAGAGACTGGGACAAGACCGAGGTCAGTCGCCTGCTGACACAAGTGAACAAGGCGGCGCGAGCCTACTCTAAAGGAAAAGTAGAAGAGACAGTGATCATCCTACAGAGGAGATCGCGTTGACCGATAAAGTTCCAGCCGACAATCTAATTCGCTCAGTCGACGACAAAATAACAGCAGTCCGGACGCAGAGCATTGACTTTTCGTTCAATGAGCTAGTGGATATGCATGCCGCGGGCGAGCTGATAATCGATCCAGAGTTCCAAAGGATGTTCAGGTGGACTGAGGGTGCTCAGGCGCGGTTTATCGAATCGCTCCTTCTCGAGCTGCCTATTCCGCCGATCTTCTTGATTGAACGAGAAGATCGCATCTACGAGCTCATCGACGGCCTGCAGCGGATTTCATCTTACCTGCACTTCCGCGGACAGCTTACAATCGACGGAGAGGCGCAAGAACCTCTGATACTCAGTGATTGTGACATCGTCCCGGAGCTGAATGGGCTAGCCTACAATGAGCTCCCTCGAGCACTTGAAATCAAGCTGAAGCGGAGTTACATACGCGCAGAGATTCTACGAAAGGAAAGTGACCCTCGCCTCCGGTACTACATGTTCAAGCGACTGAATACAGGCGGGGAGAGACTTTCTGAGCAGGAAGTCAGAAACGCTACCATCCGGCTTCTGTCCAACGACTTCAATGCCTTCATCTCGGAGCTCAGCAGAAACGAAGACTTCAGTTTCTGCATTGGCATAATCTCTGAGAACCAGCGCCTTAAGAAGTTCGATCAGGAGCTCGTGCTGCGGTTCTTCGCTTATAAGAACGGCATCGAGGGGTACGCTCACGATGTTGCCGACTTCCTGACAGACTTCATGGAAGAAGTATCTGATCCTTCGCACCCTCGTGAGTTCGATTACATCCACGAGCGGGCGGTATTCGAGAAGACCTTCAGTATCCTTCGTGCGATAGCCGAGAAACTAGACATCGGATCCAAAATTTTCGGCACGACAACCCCGCAATCGCCCGAGCCTCGAGGCCAGTTTTCTGTCTACCATTACGAAGGCCTTGTCATTGGGATTCAGGCTGTTGTGGATTTTGTAGACATCGGAAATGATGACCAAATATTGCGTCTTGCCGAGGTCGTTCGAGTCGGAAAAGCAGATCGAGATTTCCTCAAGCATGGAGGAGGTGGTAAGAACTATCGCAATCCGCTCCGGGCGCGCATCCAGTACTTCGCTGATCGATTCAAAGAGGTGATAGATGGATCCCGCTGACCTCCGTGCTCAACTGGAGGATGATTTGGCGTGGCGCCTTGATGAATTAAGACACCTGCGGAATCAGTTGATTGGCGCTCTAGGACGAGACCAATGGCCGATTGCTTCAATGCGAGCTATCTTGGTCATGCAATACGCCCACCTGGAAGGCTTTTCTCATAATGCCTTTTCCTTGTATGTAGACGCGATAAACACATGTCGACTAGACGCTAAAGCTCTGCATCCACATTTATTCGCCACTGCCCTTGTGCCAGAGTTCGACGCCGTAAGGCTTGGCGCCGGCGGCGATCAGGAAAGTGAGCATGGCCGTCTTACGAGGCGGGCAAGGTCTCAAGTGGCTTTCGTAACAAAGATTCTTCAGCTTAGCGAAAGCCCTCTCACCATTGAGGCCGATGCGGCAGTCTCAATGGAGATGAACTTTGGCGCGGATGTACTTCGTAGAACGCTGTATCGCCTTGGGATTCCAGAGTCCGAGGTCAGTAAGCATTACTATGAATCACTTGAGTTCGTGAGGCGTACTCGAAATGATATAGCCCACGGGAGTCGCAAAGAGAAGATTGAGCCGGGACTCTTCGACGCGCATCGCAGGAAGTGTGAGCAGTTCATGAATGATTTAGCGCGTCTAATTTCTCGAGCTATTGCGAACGAGTGGTATAAGGCGGACGCGTTTTCTCCAGCAAGTTAGACTCCGCTCGCTGCTTACTGTTACCTCCCCGCAGAGCCTGGCACGTTTAGAGCGCTCATCATAGCTATGCCGAGACGCGGTCGGCTATTGCACGATCTGAGTCGGCGCTATGCCATCTGGCAATGAACCGGTACCGGGCAGGCTGGCCGACACCGACTTCTGACCTGCTTAGTCGACGCCCGAGTTGCGCGAGGAGTGGTGAGACGGCGATGACAGCAGCGGTGATAGGTATGCCGGGTAGCAAAAGGGCGGCGGAGCAGCGGAGGTACCGACTTAACCACAGCATTTATTTGTCGTCCCAGGCAGTACCGGTGACAGGAAGCCGCTCGTGAGAAACAGCCGGTTCTTGCTAATGGCAGTGCTAACGCACTCGCTGGCCACACCTGGATAGCCATAGGCGACAAGTCCATTTGAAGCGTGACTGCACTGGTTCCTCAACCAGTATCGGCCGCCTCTGGGCGGGTCTGAAACTGGCTATGAATTAGAGGGAGTTCCCCCAGGCTTCCGCCTCTCGATGGAGACGCTCGGCCAGCGTCTTCAGCTTGCGTTTGAGGTCGCGCCTAGTACTGCCTCGGGTTTTGATCGCGTGGCAATTCGGACACAATGCAATCATGTTCGCGGGATGATCCCGGCCCTGGGTGGCTCGTTCGTCGACGTGGTCGACTTCGAGGATGGCGTCGCCCTTGTCGGTAACATCGGTCGGTTGGCCTCCGCAGTCCGGGTTCTCACACGTGCCCTGGGCACGCAGCATCACCGCCATGCGAGCGTCCGCGGACCGGAAGTAACGGTCAGAAGCGATGCGGGTCGTCCTGTCGTGGTTGACCGCTTCCTTGCGTTCTACCGACGCACACAACTTGCGGTACTGCCGGCCTGCATCCTGTTTGGTGACCGCAGTAGGTGCTTCTGTCCCGAGGGTTTCGTCGTGGGTCTGCTGGTCATCTTGAGCAAGCCGGTCTAGGACTGACTGCGGCCATTGGTCGCGGAAGGGGGACGGCACCGGGGCTAGTACCCATGCGAACTCGCGCCGCCACTGCTTGTCGTCACCTTTGCCCCATACGAGGCGCCGGTCCACGATAACGGTCCACGTGTCAAACCCCCATGCGCCGTCAGCGGGCTGGTGCCAGTACCTGATGGGCTTTTGCTCCTGCTGGCAGACCAGCAGTTGGGCGTTGCCCCCGCCTTTCAGGGTTTGGTCGCCGCTCAACCCTTGACCGCGGTACTCGATCAGGTCCGTGCCAGGGATGGTTCGGTCGTCATAGGGGCCTTTAGCGTCCGAAAAGACGCACATCAGCCCATCGTCGAGGGTGCCGATTCCGCTAGTCCACTGGCCGCCCAACTCTGCGTGAATAGCGGTGCGCTTGGGGAACGCCACCGATCCGGGGATCGGCAGGAGCAGGTCAGCCTCGCGACCGGCTCGCAGGAGACCGTCCAGGCCAACGGCGGCAACTAGCCCCACCGGAACGGGGTTGAAGAAGCGGGCCAGCAGGGTCGCAGCCGCGTTCGCCGTCAGACTAGGGTCCGCTCTCAGCATCGCGTACACGTCGGGTGTGAAGCCGGCTTCGGGATTGACTTGCTCAAGCACGCTGATAGTGGGCCGGCGTCGCCCTGTCGGAGGCGCGATCCGGTCCGCGTCCTTGATCTCCCAGAGGGCATCCGTAGCGTGCAAGACCCAGAACGGGTACTGAGCGCTATCGGCCGTGGCGCCGTTGCCGTAGACGGCCTCGAGTTTCTCGAACGCGGCGCGCGTTTGCCGCCACGTCGCTAGCCGCGGCGCGCCAGCAGCAACGCGGCCGAGTAGCCACAGCAGCAGGAGAGGACGGTGTGTAGGGGCGGTGCCTCGTACAGAGCGAGGGGACAGTTGGCCGATCTTCTTGATGAAGTCGCGTCGAAGGGTGGGGGAGGTGGCCACGGATAAACGCTAGCGAAGCGGGCAGTCCTGACAAACTCGCCGCTGTCGCCACACTCCGGGAATCATGTCTGGAGCAATCCACCGTGCGGAGCGTGACCCGCCGCGGGGGGTTGTGTGGTGACAGCAACGCTGACAGCAACGTCCTCATACGCCGACGCATTCGCGCCGCCGTCCACACACGGTCCAGGTCCACTTGGCGTCGGATAACGAGGGCGAACGATCAGGCGGGTTACTGTACAGTAACGCGAACAGCAACAGTGCCTCATGTTCACACCGCACCAGAGCGGATCTGTTGCCTGGGCACGTCGCCCTTATTCACGAAGCTCCTGCCCTTCCCTGCGGATCAACAGGTCGGGGGTTTGAGTCCTCTCGGCCGCGCACATGCGAAACGCCCGCTACCAAGGATTCCTGGAAGCTGGCCTGAATTTGTCTGGCGGCTGTCACCTGGGTCGGGCAATTTATCCCTCCGCCTCATCTCCCGAAAATTCTTGAATGTCGCTCAGGAGGTGAAGGGCATGAGCGATCAGGGCAAGGGCCTGCGGCTGTGTAAGAGGTATTTTGTGGTGAGCATGTGGATTTCGTACAAATTTGAAAAATGTCCGCAGCCGCAAGCGGTAGATCTTGAGTGTCGTGTTGTAAGTGAAAACATCGTTCTTCAGATATTTGATGAAGTCCCCTACCAACTTTTGGCCATAGCCGTCGTCGCTGCCTACGATTCCACGAAGTGCCGCCTCAATGGCGATCCCTACCTCCCGAATCGCACTATCGTAGAGTTCGTGGTTTAACTGTTTACGTAGGTCCGGTAAGGATTCAGGCACCTCAATTGTGCCTGCGAGTTCCCGCGTGACGACGTCCCACCCTGCGCCTGTGATGGATACTGCACTATCTATCCCATTTTGCTCGAACGCTGGGTATGTGTACGGATCTCCGCAGTCGAAGTCCTCTACCTGGGGATTACCAGGGAGACTCGGCCAATTAACAGGCTGAAAGTTTCCCTGCTTGTCCTTAATGGCAAGCATTTGCCCCCACTTCCAGCCAGCTTCCACCCGCCGACGGAGCTGCCATTCTCGTTCACTGATCGGCGTTACGCCACTAATGAGACCCTGCTTCGCCAGGATGATGAGATCTTTATGCCAGATTGCGACCTGGAACGCGTCAGGCGACCACGGATCCTGTGGGCGCAGTGGTTTCTTCGCATCGTAGTCGTATGCTGCGAACAGGACACAGCGGTCGATATCGTCGAGGGGCTCGAACTGAGTTCCCACGGGAAACTGGGCCAGGTCAAACAAGCCGTGTGCGCCCCCCGGCTGACAGGGATATGCGGGCCAGTCTGCATGAATTCCAAGGACAACACCGGTACCAGTCCAGTAGCCCGACCCCAGCCATCCGGGGTGCTCGGTGAGGTCACGGGGCTCTGCACGGGCTGACTCATCTGCGCTCATAGGACGAGCATCCACCATCATGATGCCTATACAAAGCCCCATGGTAAGAAGTGGATGGGCCGTCACCGCTGGGTTGTCCAACGGGCCGTCTCCTGGCCGGCTGCCGCTACCACCGTCGCTACGAGCGCCGGGCCGACCACTTCGGCTCCTTCGTCGTCATCGCCGCCGCCCTCATCTACTACCTACGACTCACGAAACGAGACGACGTCTAAAGCGGATCGCGGGTAAGCATTGTGGCGCGACTTGCCAAGGATGGACGGCTAAACGAGGATAACCGCCAGCATAGCCAACGGCGCCCGGTTGGACTTCGTACGCTCTAGGGCGACCGGAGGACAGGGCTCAATCAGGAGCACGACGCGGACCACCGTCACTGGTGATGCGCGAGCTGATGGCTGAACGGTTCTGACAGGCTCCGCCGGCTACTGGTCTTGCTAACGCGGGTGCTAACGACAGCCTTGGACGACCATGGACGGGTGTGGAATTCCCGACACTTGGAAACCCTCTTAAACAGGTACTCCTGTCTGGGATGGACATCTATAGACATCTCTGACCTTGCTACGGATCAGAAGGTTAGGGGTTCGAGTCCTCTCGGCCGCGCACATCACAGAAGGCCCATTCCGATCATCGGGATGGGCCTTTTTGGATCTCCGTAGTCGGCGCCCCTGTCTTCCTGAGGACGTTGCCAATCTCTGCCGCCGTACGAAGAGAACCACGGCGAAACTGGGCGGCCGGTACAGGCAGGACACCCGGCGAGGCATGTACGCGCGAGCGAGGGTTTGACCGCGGGCGTCCGCCCCGGCGTGGCTGCGCCTGGCCGACGAGGAGATGACCTTCGATCAACCGTTGATCACCCCGTCATCCAGTCAGGTGGTTCTGTAGACGCGGCACTCCGCCATGCGTCGGCGGTTTGTACAGGGTTGTCTCGGTGAGCATCTCTGAGCAGGGATACCGCCAGCCGTACGAGATCTTCTCGGCCCCGTTCGAGGGCGATTTCGAGTCCTTCCGCAATCAGCGTCACGGCATCCGCGGAGGGGACGGGCCTGATCAGTATTTGCCCGTTCACAATGCAGCTCATGGCGAGATCCACCAAGTACCTGTCGGGGGTGGCACGAGCAAGGGCGCGCCTGATCCTTATGGCTCTGCCGATGGTGGTCAGGCCCTCCTGCCGCCGGCCCTGCTCACCCAGCCACACGGACAGGTTGTTCAGTGAGGTGGCGAGGTCGGGGAGGTGGGCGTCGGGGTTGGCGGTGGCGAGCCGCTCGCGGATGTCGACTGCGCCTTGAATGGTGGTCAGGGCCTCCTCCCGTCGGCCCACCTCACCCAGCCGCAGGGCCAGGTTGTTCAGTGAGGTGGCGAGGTCGGGAAGGTAGGCGTCCGGGTTGGCGGTGGCGAGCCGCTCGTGGGCCTCGACGGCGCGTCGGCTGGTGGTCAGGCCCTCCTCCCCCCGGCCCAGCGCACCCAGCCAGTTCGACAGGTTGTTCAGTGACATGGCGAGGTTGGGGAGGTAGGCGTCGGAGTTGGCGGCGGCGAGCCGCTCGTAGACCTCGACGGCGCGTTGGCTGGTGGTCAGGCCCTCCTCCCGCCGGCCCACCTCACCCAGCCACACGGACAGGTTGTTCAGTGACATGGCGAGGTCGGGAAGGTAGGCGTCCGGGTTGGCGGCGGCGAGTCCCTCGCGGATGTCGACGGCGCGTTGGACGGTGGTCAGGGCCTCCTGTCGTCGGCCCTGCTCACCCAGCCGCAGGGACAGGTTGTTCAACGAGGTGGCGAGCGCGGGGAGGTGGGCGTCGGGGTTGGCGGCGGCGAGCCGCTCGTAGACCTCGACGGCGCGTTGGCTGGTGGTCAGGCCCTCCTCCCGCCGGCCCACCTCACCCAGCCGCAGGGCCAGGTTGTTGAGTGACATGGCGAGGTCGGGGAGGTGGGCGTCGGGGTTGGCGGTGGCGAGCCGCTCGCGGATGTCGACGGCGCGTTGGCTGGTGGTCAGGCTCTCCTGTCGCCGGCCCACCTCACCCAGCCACACGGACAGGTTGTTCAGTGACATGGCGAGGTCGGGAAGGTAGGCGTCCGGGTTGGCGGCGGCGAGCCGCTCGCGGATGTCGACGGCGCGTTGGATGGTGGTCAGGGCCTCCTGTCGCCGGCCCAGCTCACCCAGCCACACGGCCGAATTGTTCAGTGAGGTGGCGAGGTCGGGGAGGTGGGTGTCGGGGTTGGCGGTGGCGAGTCGCTCGTAGACCTCGACGGCGCGTTGGATGGTGGTCAGGCTCTCCTGTCGCCGGCCCAGCTCACCCAGCCGCAGGGCCAGGTTGTTCAGTGACATGGCGAGGTCGGGGAGGTGGGCGTCGGGGTTGGCGGCGGCGAGTCGCTCGCGGATGTCGACGGCGCGTTGGATGGTGGTCAGGCTCTCCTGTCGCCGGCCCAGCTCACCCAGCCGCAGGGCCAGGTTGTTCAGTGACATGGCGAGGTCGGGGAGGTGGGCGTCGGGGTTGGCGGCGGCGAGTCGCTCGTAGACCTCGACGGCGCGTTGGATGGTGGTCAGGCTCTCCTGTCGCCGGCCCAGCTCACCCAGCCGCAGGGCCAGGTTGTTCAGTGACACGGCGAGGTCGGGCAGGTAAGTGCCGGGATCCTGGCGGGACATCCGCTCGTACGCCTCAGTGATCGTCCTTTCGAGGTCGGCCGCGAAGCGCGCGAGTGCCTGGGTCTGGCGCGGCACCGCGTCGGCGATCACGATGAGCTGATCCACTGGCAGGTGACCGCCTTCGATAAGTTCCGTCAAGGCGGTCAACAAAGGCGCCGGATGCTCGCTTTGGGTGACCACGTGGACCGCGGCGGGTGCCAGGCCGGGCAAACCGGTCAGCAGATCTGTCAGCATCGGGCCAAGGCCGGGATGGGTCGCCGACGCCCGCGACAGGTGGTGATCGACTACGCCGACACCCGGCCCGAGACCGTGCGGAACGTGGTCCTGGCCGCACTGACACGGGACACGACCACACCCGTGCGGGTGATGCTGCTGGCCCGCAGCGCCGGAGACTGGTGGAGGCGGCTACGCGAGCAGGACCCGCAACTGGAGATGGCCCTGCACGGAGCACTGACGGAGGACCTGGCCCCCCTGGAAGACAGTCTCACCGGGCGGCAGGCGGCGTTCACCGAGGCGCTGAGCGATCTCGCCGCCGCCCTGGAGGGCATGGGCTGGCCGCACATCCCCGTCGCGGCCGTCCATCCGCCGGATTTGCGTGCGAGTCGGTTCGCCGGCGCGGGCGCGGCACTGACCTTGCAGATGACCGCGCTGGCCGGACTACTTGGGGAGGACCCCGGACCGGACCGCCCAGTCGAAGAGGTCATCCTGGGACATGAGCGCCGTTACTGGAAGCGGACCGCCACCGAGCACCGTGTCGATCTTTCCGATGTGACCCTGGAACGTGCTGTGGCGGTGGCGGCATTGTGCGGCGCGCATGAGGAACAGGACGCGGACGCCGTGCTGGCGCACGTGCGGGGCCTTGGTGACCAGAGCGAGGACATGCGACTGCGCGCCGCGCGGTGGGTGCGGGACCTGTACCCCCCGCCCTCGACCGGCCCACAGCAGGCGGTGCCTGCATCCAGCGGCTCGTACTGGGGATCGTTGCAGCCTGATCGGCTGGCCGAGCATCTCATCGCCCGCGTGGTCACCGAACGACCCGCTCTGCTAGCTGACCTGCTGACCGCGACATCGGCTGATCAAGACCACCAGGCGCTGACCGTGCAGCATCCGCCGGGTGAGCTCGTGTAAGCGGGCGGGGTTCGTGCCGTCCTGCCACCAGGTGACCGCCCACCCCCGCTCATGGTCGGCTTCCAGTCGCCGGCCCAGTTCCCGGGCGAGCCGGGTCTTGCCCTGCCCACCCGGGCCGCTCAGCAGCCGCACCGCCGTACCGGTCCCGTCGCACCAGGCGCCCAGGCGGGCCAGTTCCTCGGTGCGGGAGCGGAAGCGGACCGCTTCCACATCGGCCCGCAGCAGGTACGCCGGCGACGGAACCGGCACGACCGGGCGGTTCGCGGCCAATCCCACCGCCTCCAGCGCCGCCTCCGGCCCTACCAGATCGTGGAAGGCGGGATCGGTCAGCAGGCGGGTCACCGGCTCGGCGGTCAGGCGGCGGGACTCGAACGCGGGAGGGTCTTCAACGATTACGCCGGTCAGCAGCGGCCCGCAGAACAGGCCCGCTCCGGACATGCCGACCCAGGTCCCTTGTTCGGGTACGGCGGAGGTGGCGGTGATGTGGAGGCGCCCGCCGAGCAGACCGGTCCCGGGGTTGATCGTCCCGGTCAGGTGCTCGGTGTCGCGCAGCCCGCCGGGCTGCTCCATCGCCAGGGGAAACCCGACCGCCTGGCAGGCGACCGGCGTGGCGGCAGCCATCTGTCCCCACCGCACCGGCCGGCACGCCGGAGCCCCGGCATCGGTGATCAGCAGCAGGGCCGCGTCCAGGCCTGCCGACCCCGCCCACGCCAGCCGGCAGGCGAGCGGATTGCCGTCGGCGATGAACCGTACGGTCAAGCCATCGAAGGGGATGCCGGCGTCGTCAGCCACGACGTGCCGGGCGGTCAGCACCAGATTGGGCGCGACCAGATACCCCGACCCGAACGACCACTCCCTCTCGGGGGTGCGCCCGTAGACATCGACGACCCGTGCCGTGTCCACCCGGCCCCCTGCCAGCTATCGGCCGGACGAGGGAGGCAGGCCGGGACGGGGAGGAGGACCATCGACATGGTCATGCACCCGAGGAGAGCGTCCGGTTGTCGTGTCCACCGGGTTCAACACGACTTTCAACGTGTGTGTGGTGCCTCGGGAAAGCGTGCCGGAGGCGCCGGCCTCCACCACCCAGACCTTCACCCCCGCTTTGGCCTCCCCATCCCGCCGAAGCTCTACCACGAACTCCAGCTCCACCGGCCCGACATCGAACCGCAGCCGCTCGCCCTCCCCGGCCGCCATCGCCTCGGCCAACTCCTCGCGGACGCCCTTGACCGCCTCGGCAAGCCCGACCCACGACTCCTCGTCCGCCATTTCGCCCCTTCCGCTGATCTGACCGCCACCATACCTACCGCAATCGCCCCGAAATAGGGACTCAAGTAAGTGATTCGGTTTATTGAGGAGACGGATGGGAGCTGCCTTGGGTTGGCGGCGGGAGGATAGGTCCTGAACTTTAATGGCTAATATGGAAAAACGCGACTTATAGGGATTGAAGGTATGCAACGGCTGGCGCTGTTCGACCTGGACAACACGCTCGTGAACCTGGATGAAGGCTTCCGTGTGTGGGCCGCAGAATTCGTCGACGGGTATGGCCTGGACGATGGTTGATCGCGCTCGACCGAGCCGGCTACCCGCACCGTGAGGTGTTCTTCGCCAAGGTCCGCGATCACTTCACTCTGTCAACACAAGCCGACATGAGGAAGGCCCGGCGGTCATCCCAGGGCCCTACCTGCATTCGCGTCAGCTAGTGCGTTGACCACATTCGTTCACCGGGTCTGATGACACGCCGTTCGAGGTCCATTGCGGGTGTGCCGGGTGGCCCCACCAGTTAGCTCGAGTGACGGGGCGACTGTTACGTTCCGGGCATGAAAAGAGTCCCGTTCACCGGTGGTGAGAAGGAAAGCCTCCAGGCCAGCATGGACCGGCATCGCGACGCGGTGCTGTGGAAGGTCGAGGGCCTGGACGACGAGGCGCTGCGACGCCCCATGACCCCGTCTGGGACGAACCTCCTGGGCCTGGTCAAGCATCTGGCGGCCGTCGAGTACTGGTGGTTCGCCGACACGTTCGGGCAGGAGCACGAGGAGCTCCCGTTCGACGACGATGACGAGGACGCCGACCTGCGCGTCGACCCCGGCGAGACCACGGCCGACGTCCTCGCCTTCTACGCCCGTGCCCGCGCGTCCTCGGACGAGGTCATCGAGAAGTTCGGCCTCGAGGACCTCGGCACCAACGAGCGCGGCGAGAGGATGACGCTGCGCTGGGTGCTCATTCACATGATCGAGGAGACCGCCCGGCACGTCGGCCACATGGACATCGTGCGCGAGCTCATCGACGGCGCGAGCGGCGACCACCGGCGCGCTAGTGCTGTCACCGGAAACGATCACCAGGTTGGGTGAGGATTTCAGGCGGCTGGTGCAAGGGGTCGGCCGCCCCAGCGGAGATTCTTCTCGCTACGGATGCGGGCACGTTCGCGGCGTTGGGCGGCCAGCACGTCGGGGTGACGGGCGTGGGCGTTACGCCAGCGCAGGTAGGCGTGCAGGGCCCGGGTCTGGACGATGTGGTTGCGGTGGCTGGAGTTGGCCAAGGTGAACTGGCGCAACGGTCCGAAGTGCGCCTCGACCGGGTTGGCCCAGGAGGCGTAGGTCGGCGTGAACAGCAGCCTGACCTTGTTCTTCTCGGCCCAGGCGCGGATGCGCCAGTTCTTATGCGCCGACAGATTGTCCAGGATGACGTAGATCGGGGCACCGTCCGGCCGGGCGGCACGGATGGATTTCAGCGCGGCCCAGGTGGGGGCGATGCCCTTGCGTGCGCGGTTGACGCCCCACAGCAGGTCGTCGCCGACGGAGTAGCAGCCATGGAAGTAGGTGACGCCCTGGGTGCGGCGGTAGGTGGCCGGCAGCCGGTCCGGCTTACCCGCAGGTGCCCAGCCGGATCCGGCGGCGGGCCGGATGCCCAAGGGTCCGAACTCGTCGAAGGCGAAGGTGCGTTCGGGCCGGTGGGTCAGGGCGTACTCGATTTCGTCCAGTTTGGCGTCGAAGTCGGGGTCGGGTGAGTCCTGGTCTTGGTGCGCTGGAAGGTGATCCCGCGGCGGGCCAGCAGGGTGCGTAACGCCTCGCGGCCCGATGGTGATGGCCCGGCCGGGCAGGCGAAGCAGGTAGTCGAGCAGTTTGCGGATGGACCAGCGGGTGAAGGGCTGGCCGAGCTTGGCAGGTCGGGTGGTGGCCGTCGCCGCGATGAAGTCTTCGTCGTCAGGACTCAGCAGGCGGGGACGGCCTCCCGCCCACTTGACCCAGTCGGCGGGGAAGACCTGCTCAAGCCGCTCTCTGCTGATCTCTGAGATGGCCTCCTTGGCCAGCGGAATGAGAGCGCCATCCCGGACGGCAGCGTGGTCTTCCGGCGCAGGGCAGGCTGTAGCGGGGAGTGCCCTCAGTGTCAAGCTCAAGTTGGCCTTGACCTCCCCTCCGGGTGGACGGGTGCTTCCTTCATTCGTATGAGTGCCGAAGTCATCTTCGGTGGGGAGTTTCTGGACAGCGAGCCTCCCTAGCGTGGCCGTTATGAATTGCGCATTGCTCAGAGGGGGCGTGGCCTCTGCCGTGGCGGTCGGCCTTCTGCTCACCGGGCCCGCCGTACAGGCCATGTCAAAGCCCGTCACTGTGGCCCTGCCCCAGCCCACAGGTCCACGCGAGATCGGCACTGTCGCGCTGCACCTGCGTGACGGCTCCAGGGCCGACCCGTGGATCAAGGCACATGACCGGCGTGAGCTGATGATCAGCCTGTGGTACCCCACGCGTCGTCCGGACGGCCACCCCGCTGCGCCTTGGCTGCCGCCTCGCGCGGCCGAGGCCTTCTATCGCAACAACAGCCTCTCGCCTGCCGCTGTCAGCCTGCCTCTGACCCATGGCCGCGAAGGGGCCCGTGTGGCGGGCCGAGGGCTGCCCGTCGTACTGTTCTCGCCCGGCAACGGTGCCGACCGTTCCATGAACACCGCCACAGTCGAAGAACTGGCCAGCTGGGGCTACATGGTGGTCACGATCGATCATCCGGGCGATGCCGGCGAGGTGGAGTTCCCCAACGGCACGGTCACCAGCCGTGTCCTGAAGCCAGTCCCGGTGAGTCAGCTGGACGAGAAGGCCGAAGAGATCAAGGTGCGGGTGGCTGACACGCGCTTCGTGCTGGACCGGCTCAAGGAGCTGAACAAGGGGCAGAACCCCGACGTTGAAGGCCGGAAGCTGCCGGAGGGGCTGCGTGGCGCGTTCGACCTGAGCAGGGTCGGCATGTTCGGCCATTCCGCGGGAGGAGCGACGGCAGCCGCGACGATGCTGGAGGATCGGCGGGTCAAGGCGGTTCTGAACCTGGACGGACCCGCCCTCGGCAAGGTGGCCGCCAAAGGATTGGCCAAGCCGTACATGCTCATGGAGGCCGAGATCTTCGACAAGCCCATCCGCGGGCAGAAGGCCTTCTGGTCCCGGCTGAAGGGCTGGCGGCTGCACGTGAAGACCAAGGGTGCCAAGCACAATTCCTATACCGACCTGCCGCTGCTGTACGAGCAGGCGGCCCCGGTGATCGGCCTGTCAAAGGAGCAGTTGCGAGCGGTAAACGGGACACTGTCGGCGGCGCGTTCCGTGGCCGTCACCCGCGCCTACACCATGGCCTTCTTCGATCTGCATCTACGGCACAAAGGCGACCTGCTCGACAGGCGTTCCTCGCGGTTTCCCGAGGTGCAGGTGATCGCCCGTTAGGGCGGAAGCGCGGCTGCACCGCCTAATCAGCTCTCGCTGACGGTCCCCGCGGCAGGGCGGACCCAATCCATCGTTTGCACCACTTGGAGGAGGCGGGAAGCCTTGTTCTTCGCCAAGGTCCGTGAGCACTTCGACCTTTCCGAGCCCGTCGAGGAGCTGTGGGGCCGCTACCGGAAGCGCATGCCGTACCTCGTCCGCTGCCGACGCGAGGTCATGGACGGACTATCGCGACTGCGCGCATCCGGCTGGAAGGTGGCCATCGTCACCAATGGGACGGCAGACAACCAGCTTGGAAAGATCCAGCAGACGGGGTTGGCTGACGTCGTCGATACCTACGCGCTCTCTGGTGTCGAGGGCATGCGCAAGCCAGACCGTGGACTGTTCGAGATCGCCGCGAAGCGGTGCGGTGCGACTCTTGAGGCCGGAGGCTGGATGATCGGTGACAACCCGCCCGCCGACATCGCCGGTGGGCGCGGGGCCGGCCTCCACACGATCTGGATCAACGGGGGGACACGGCCCGACCATGAGCACGATGCGGACTACGTTGTTACCGACGTGCTTCAGGCGATGGAGATCCTTGGCCATGACCCCGACGCCTACCGCACGGCCCTGGGGGGTGAGCGTGGCCAGTGCCGCGATGATGCGCTGGCGAAGGCCCTTGTCGGACTGGTAGGCGGTGAGGAACGTCAGGCCGCCGAGTCGGGGCCTGGGCGTGTTCGGCGCCGGCCGGTAGGGTCGTCCGCGTGGATCTCGACGACATCGCCGCCCGGCTCGGGGTACCCGTCGAGGACGTCGACCGCGTGCACCGGCTCGCCGGCGACCGGCCGTCGGCTCCGCTGCCCGCCAAGGCCGACGCGGCCGCGATCCTCGACCGGCTCGCGGTGCGGCCGGACGACGCCGCCGAGATCATGGCGGGCTGGCCCGACCCCGACTCTCCACTGTGGACTCCGGAGCTGCGCTGGCTGCTCGACCGCTCGATCGCCCTGGTCCGCGCCGATCTCGGGGGCCATGGCTGGCTGTCCCCCGGTCCGGAGCTGCCGCGCGAACGGGGCCCCGCCTGGCGGCATCTCTATGTGTACGCGTACCTGGCCCTGGTCGACGTCGTCACGGGGTACCACCGCGACCACGGCATCGCCGATGCCGTGTCGTGGGTGACCCTCGCGGACCTGGGCCGCAACCTCGCGATCGATCGGCGGATGCACCGCGAGGGCTGGCCGGTCATGCAGAGCTGGCTGACGCTGCACGCGCGCGGCGGCATCTACGAGCTTGGCCGGCTGCACCACCAGCGCGGCGACACCGCCATCGGCCTGCACATCCCCGAGTCGGGGCCGATGACCCCGGAGGCGGTCGCGGCGTCGCTCGACGAGGCCCGCGCGTTCTTCCCGCGCCACTTTCCCGACGAGCGCTACACGGCGTTCTCCTGCGGCTCGTGGCTGCTCGACCCGCAGCTGCTGGAATACCTGCCCGAGGACTCCAACATCGTCCGGTTCCAGCGGAGGTTCGAGCTGGAGCCCTACGAGGAGCCGGAAGGGCTGGACGCCGACGTCGAGGTGCTGCGGTTCGTGTTCCGCACCCTGACCACGCCGCTCGATCAGCTGCCGCGCCGCACCGTGCTCCAGCGCGCGATCGTCGACCACCTGAAGGCCGGCCGCCACTGGCACTGGCGGCGCGGCCACTTCCCGATCTAGCCACACCCGTAGGTTCTGTCTCGCGGATATCCCGCCGCGTGCCTACGAGCTGGGCCGTCTGGCCGTAGATCTTGGGCGTGACGCTTTCGACGCTATCGGGTTTCGGTCGAAGAGGGTGGCTGGCGCTGTATGCCCCAGTCCCATAGTGCTTGCAGTACGGGGCCGAGGCGGCGCCCGTGTGGGGTGAGTGAGTAGTGGACCCGGGGCGGCCAGCCCGACTGGCGGCGGCGATCGAGCACGCCGGCCTCTGTCAGGTGCGCCAGCCGATCGGACAGGACCTTGTCCGACAGCGCTGGCAGAGCACGACGGAGCTCGGTGAAGGTGCGGTCGCCTTGCAGGAACTCGCGGATCACCAGGGTTGTCCAGCGGCCGTGCAGGGCCGCGAGGGTGATCTCCACCGGACAGGAGGCGGTGGGTTCGGTGACGTTTGCGCGAGGGTCGTCGGGCAGGCCTGGCCGGGCTGGGTGAACAACCGTTTGGTGAGTCACGAGGGCGCCTCCTAGCGTTGCCGCGTCTGACCGATTTCTACCTGCTGGAAGGACATGCATCGATGCTGCGGCAGCTTGCTGAACGTCCGGAGGATGTGCCCATGGTGTTCGCCGAGAGGTTCAACACCGGTGATGTGGAGGCGGTGGCGGAAGTCTATGAGAGCGGGGCCGTGTTCGTTCCGGAGTCAGGCTCACCGCTGACCGGGCAGGAGGTCCATGCCGCCAATGAGCGATTCTTGAATCTTGGGCTGCCGATCACCGTTCGACCGCGGCACGTCTACAGCACGGGCGACGTCGCCTTACTGATCGTCGACTGGGTCATCGACGGCACGGATCGTGATGGCCGCCCTGTGCACATCGAGGGCACTGCCACCGATGTCGCCCGACGCGGGCAAGATGGGCGCTGGCGTTACGCCATCGACAGCCCTTTCGGTGTGAATCGGGTATAGGCGGCCAACAGTAGTGTGTGTTGATCATGTGCCGCCGTGCGATATGCGTGCAACGTCCCACGGCGGCGAGACATGGTCATGCTGCAGGTGGAAGGCCATCTCCCAGCCGTAACGGTCACGCACCGTAAAACCGTCGCGGTCGGTGCCGCCTCACGAGGCCGCGTGGCAGAAGTCCCGGGCGAGGTTGTGGCGGGGCTCCCGACCATGGTCGTTCTCACCGATGACCGCTGTGCCGATGCTCCCCAAGGCCGGGATCCTCCTCGTGTACGCCGCAGCCGTGGACGATGACCTGGACCATGTCCCGTACGACATCCCTGCTGACGCTCCCCGGCGGCGAGCTGACCAGGGTGAACAGCGCGCCCGCGTAGAACGTGATCAGAGCGCCGATCGTCGCGCGGGGGGTGGTGAGGCCGAGTTTGTCGTGGTGCCCGGCGGTGATCTGCACCGCGGTGTCCTGGAGGCTCGCGAGGGCCGAGGCGAGCACCGGCCGGCGGGTGGCCTCCAGTTGCAGTTCGAAGATCGCCAGATAGCGGTTGCGCAGGGTGGTCGCCGCTGTGAGCAGTGATTCCGTCAGCAGGTCGACCAGGGTCGCGGGCTGCTCGGTGGCGTGGTCGGTGGCACGGTCGGTGTCGGCGTGGTGCAGCTCGATGATGCGCTCCGCAGCGGCCACCAGCAGCGCTTCCCGGCTGCGGAAGTAGTTCGAGGCCGTTCCCGGCGGAAGGCCCGCTTCCTTCTCCACCGCCCTGTGGGTCAGGCCGTGCACGCCCGAGGACGCCAGCAGCTCGATGGCGGTATCGGTCAGGGCTTGACGACGGGCCGGATTGGTGGGCGGCATGGCTACATGGTACCAATGGTCGTACTAGTACGATCGTAGTGAATGAGCGGGAGGTCTCATGAGGATCGTGGTGGTCGGCGCCGGGCTCGGAGGAGTGGCGGCCGCGGTGGGACTGCATCGCACAGGCCACGAGGTGACACTTTTCGAACGGGCCGCCGAGTTGCGGGAGGCGGGCACCGGGATCGTGGTCATGCCCAACGGGCTTCGCGCGCTGGACGCGCTGGGACTGGCTGAGGGCGTCCGCGGGCACGACATACAGGCCGTCGAGTGGGGACTGCGGGACTGGCTCGGACGGCCGCTGCTGGTCACCGACCTGGTCCAAGCGCTGGAGGCGGTCGGGACGCCCGCCATGATCGACCGGGCGGAACTGCACCGGGCGCTGCGCGCCCCGCTGCCCCCCGGCCTGGTGCGAACCGCGACTCCGGTCGAGCGCCTGGAACCCGACCTCACCGGGGTGACCGTGATCAGCGACGGCGAGCCCGTCACGAGAGCGGACGCCGTGATCGCGGCCGACGGCATCGGCAGCAAGCTGCGCGCGCGGCTCTTCCCCGGTCATCCCGGGCTGCGGCGGACCGGCCGGATGGACCTGCGCGGCATGCTGCCCCGCCCTCCCGGCATGGCGCCGGACCTGCTCGTCAGCCAGTTGGTCGACCGCCGCAGCGGCGCGATGTTCGGCCTGTTCCCCGTCGGCGAGGACCGCCTCTACTGGTTCACCGACTCCCTTCTGGACGGCCCGCCGCCCGGCGCGGACGAGGCACGCCGGCAGATGCTGTCCCTGATGGCCGACTGGCACCCCCTCGTCACCGCGCTGATCGAGGCCACCCCGCCCGCCGACATCTACGTCGACCCGATCGCCTGCCTGGCCGAACCCCTGCCCTCGTTCGCGACCGGCAGGATCGCGCTCCTCGGCGACGCCGCGCACGCCATGTCGCCCGACCTCGGCCAGGGCGCCAGTCAGGCCTTCGAAGACGCCGCCGCGCTGACCCGCCACCTGGTCGGAGCCGAGCCGGCCGACGTCACCCAGCGGCTCCTGCGCTACGACGCCGAGCGCAGGCCCAGCGCCAACCGCATAATGCTGGCGGCGTCCCGGCAGTCGCGGCTGACCTCCCAGACCGGCGTCGCCGCGTGGCTACGCGACACGTTGCTGCGAGCCGTACCGTCCCGGCTGGCCACCCGACAACTCGCCGCCCTCTGGCACGCCTGACACGCCATCTCATGCCATTGGTGCCGTAGGAAGCGAGGCGTACAGCAACGCCCCGTACGCAAGCACGCGTCATCGCACCGCATCCAACACCTGAGCAGCGCCGCAGCTCACCGACGAGGCCCTTGCCTTTTCCCGCGGGAGCCCAGGTCAGCAGATGTCTGACTTGGGCTTTCTTGCTGTCTCGGGTCGGTCTGGTGCCCGGTCGTGCCCGGCGACGATCTGGCGGCATCGGAACACTCGGAGAGCGCTTACTTTCATGACCGGGGCTTGCCGACGTGCGGCTTTGTTTGGGCAGTGGGCAAACTTTGCGTCGAGTTGCGGACGCTGATTGTCGACCTCGACCGGCACTCACAGCTCTGGGACGTCTGCTCCCGCAACGGGATCTTCCTCACCGGCATCGGTGTCAGCGACGACCACTCCGGCCAGGACTGGCTCGGCCAGGACTCCAACTTCGTCACGTGGGCGCACGCGCCCACCCGTGAACTGGCCGACCTGCTCGCCGGCCTGTCCGCAGGCCGTGTCTACTTCGGCGACCCCGCACGCTTCTCCGGCGTCATCGACCTGCTGGTCGACGGAGCCGCACCCATGGGGTCCGTCACCGTTTCGACCGCCGCGACCCGTACCGTTCGCGCGATCCTCACCGGTCTTCCGGCCGACAGCGTCGTGCGCATCGTGCAGGGAACGGTCGACCTGCCCATCGACACCACCGCGCCCCGGTTCGTGCGGGTCGAGGTGCGGGATCGTACGGGGACCGTCCTCGCTCTGTCCAACCCCGTCTGGCTGCTCCGCGACACCCCGGAAGCAGGGATCCCCGCAGCACGGGGCGTGCGCTGACGGGGTCGGGGGCGGCGGTGGTCGGTAGAACCCTGAGAGCCCAGACGGCTTTTGGCGCCGGGGACGCCCGACGAGCCTCGGACGCGCGTTCGCTCTACACTCGTTGACCGAACATTCTCCTTCGGTCTACGTTTGTTGAGCCAAAGCTCGTGCCGATGAAGGAGGCGGTATGCCCGCGACTCCACGCCACCTGCTCGACCGCTTCCATCAGGCGATGCTGGACTTCTCGCCCGACGCACTGGCCGATCTGTTCGCCGATGAGGCGATCTATGAGTTCGTGTTCTGGACGCCGCATCGTGGCCCGTCGCAGCGGTACGACGGGCGTGAGGAGATCCGCGCCGGGTTCAGGGCGGCATGGGGGACGGTCTCCACGCCGCCGCTGACCGGATTTCGCGAGGTGTGTGTTCACGAGACGGCCGACGCCGAAGTGGTCATCTCTGAAGGTGAGATGGACGCTGTCAACCATGCGACCGGGCGGCCGTTCACCTCCCGGTTCGTGCTCGTCCTGCGCGCCCGTGACGACCGTATCGTCCACCTGCGCGACTACTCGGACGTGCTGCGGACCGCGGCAGGGCTCGGGCGTCTGACCCAGCTCTTCGAGCAGGTCCGCGCGTGAAAGAGTGGACGGCGGATTGGGTCACATGAAAACTATTTGGCATGTGTGGGGCCGGCCTCTAGCGTGGCGCGGTGGCTACTCAGGTGATCGTCCTCAACGGCGGATCCAGTTCGGGCAAGTCCGGGATCTCCCGCTGCTTGCAGGCGATCCTGCCGGATCCGTGGCTCGCCCTCTCGGTTGACACCCTGGTCGAGGCGATGCCTGCCTCCCTGCGGGCATCGGATGCGGGGATCGAGTTCGCCCCTGACGGTCAGGTCATTGTCGGGCCGGAATTCCGGACGCTGGACGCGGCGTGGACGGAGGGGATCGCCGCGATGGCCCGCGCGGGCGCTCGGGTCATCGTGGATGACGTGTTCCTCGGCGGGGCGGTGTCCCAGCAACGGTGGCAGAAGGCTCTTGCCGGGCTGGACGTGCTGTGGGTCGGTGTGATGTGCGACAGCGCGGTGGCCACGGGCCGGGAGATCGCCCGGGGTGACCGTGTCAGGGGGATGGCCGCGTGGCAGGCGGAAGTGGTTCACGAGGGCGTGGCCTACGACCTGGTGGTGGACAGCACACACACTGAGTCCCTGGTGTGCGCGCAGACCATCGCCACCCGGGTGGGTGGCTAGCGCCGGCATTTCTCGCAGTTCGGCAAACGATCGCGGTCCACGAGATGCGCCGGCGATCGTAGAGCGTCAACGTCCTGACCGAATAGCGTGGCGCTCGTGGACGCAGAGCAATCCGCGATGGTCGACCACCCTTCCGGACCCATCAACCAGTGGCTCGCGGTGTGGGAGCTGAACAGTTTTTACGCTCGTCCCTGTCCGACTGAGCGCGGGGCAGGCCGCGCTACCGCCCGGCCAGGGACGACGCGAGTTTGAGCCAGCTCTGGAGGGTGGTGGCGGCGGCGCCGCTGTCGACGGCCAGGCGCGCATCCTCCAGGCAGGCCGCGAAGGCGTTACGCAGGCCCTCGCCGAAGCCGCGGTGAGCGGCGAGGGCTCCGGCCGCGTTGGCGAGGACGGCGTCACGTGGGGCACCCGCCTCACCGGCCAGGACCCGGTGGACGACCGAGGCGTTGTAGGCCGCGTCACCGCCGCGGAGCGCGTCCTGTGCGCTGCGCGCAAGTCCGAAGTCGGCGGTGTCCAGCGTCTCCTGCCGTACGTCGCCGCTCTCGGTGATCCAGACGCTCGTGGGCGCGGCGGTGGTGATCTCGTCGAGGCCGTCCTGCCCGCACACGACCAGGGCGTTCGCGCCCCGTTCCGCGAGCACGCTCGCGAGGACCGGGGCGAGGGCGGGGTTGGAGCAGCCGACGAGGGCGGCACGGGGACTGGCGGGGTTGGTCAGCGGCGCCAGGTAGTTGACGGCGGTGGGGATGCCGAGCGCCTTGCGCACCGGACCGGCGTAACGCAGCCCGTGGTGGAAGCGCGGAGCGAAGGTGAAGCCGATGCCGACCTCGCGTACGCACCGGGCGACGTCGTCAGGTGTGAGATCGAGCGGCAGGCCCAGGGCCTCCAGGACGTCGGCAGCGCCGGCCTTGCTGGACGCCGATCGGCCGCCGTGCTTGACGACCGGGGCGCCGGCGGCGGCCACGACGATCGCCGCCATGGTGCTCACGTTCACGGTGTGGGCGCCGTCGCCGCCGGTGCCGACGATGTCGACGACCTCCCCGCCGTCGACGGGGAGGGGCACGACCCGTTCCATGAGGGCGTCGAGCATTCCCCGGAGTTCCGCGGTGCTCTCACCCTTGGCCCGCAGGGCGACTAGGAACCCGGCGAGCTGGGCGGGGTCGGCCGCGTCGTCCATGACCTGCCGCATGGCCCATCGGGTGTCGTCCGCGTCGAGGTCGTGCCCGCGCAGGAGCGTCGCGAGCAGGCGTGGCCAGGAGCGGGACGGCTCGGTCATCGAAGTCCTCTCGACATGGGCACGGCGGTCGGGCGGTGCTCCCAGCGTAGTAGCCGGCCCCCGCTGTGGCGGCTGATGCCAGTCGAGCACCAGGGGGATAGCGTGGCTCGAAGATCGAGACAAGGGGGAGCGGACCGATGCTGCCGATCGGCGAGATGCTGCGGGTGCTGAACGCGCTGGACGCCGCCGGATGTGAGGTCTGGGTCGCCGGCGGCTGGGGGATCGACGTCCTGGTCGGGCGCGTCACCCGGGAGCATCACGACCTCGACCTGCTCCACCGCGCCGAACAGGAGCGGCTGGTGATCGGCGAGCTGGAGTCGCTCGGGTACGCCGAGCGGCCGGGCGCGGTGCCCGGGCGGCCGGCCAGGTTCGTCATGACCGACGGCCATGGGCACGAGCTCGATCTCCATCCGCTGCACATCGCGGAGGACGGCTCGGCCGTGCAGCACCTGGACGACCGGGGCGCGGCGCTGCACTACCCGGCCGTGGCCTTCGTCACGGGCACGATCGAAGGCGTGCGGGTGCGCTGCCTGTCCGTCGGTCAGCAGGTCGCCTTCCACCAGGACTACGAGCCCAGGGACCGCGACCTGCACGACATGGCGAGCCTGCGTGCGGCGTTCGGCGTCACCACGCACTTCTGACCCGCCTGCCGGACGCGCCGGGGGCAAGTGGTCAGGTCGGGTACAGGAGCGACAGCGGCTGCGACGGCTTCCGATCGCCCAACTGCGTGGCGGTCCGCCCGATGTAACGGCTCAGGGACCGCGCCAGGTGCGGTTGGTCGAAGTACCCGAGCCGATGGATCACGTCGTGGGCCGGCACGCCCTCCTGGATCAGGACCGCCGCCCGCCTGGCGCGATCGATCTGCCGGGCAGCGCCGCGGGTGAGCCCGGTCGCCGCCACGAAGCGCCGCTGCACGGTGCGGTCGGACACGTCCGGCGACGCGCCACGGAGCACCGCGGTGACGAGCGGGTCGCACTCCACGACACCCTCACGCACCATCCGCTGGACGAACGCCTCGGCGTTGTCGTAGTCGGGCAGGTGCCAGGTGGAACCCTTCAGCCAGAAGGACCTGTGCGTCGTGTCGGGAATCTCCGCGAACCCGTCGACGAGCCGGCCGAGTGGAATATGGGGCATCGCGGTGCCGAGGGAGAAGCTGATCCCGAAGAACGTGGCGTCCTCCGGAACGGGGGCCTGGCTCGCCCTCGTCTCCGGCCCCTGAACGGAGGCGCTGACCTGGCCGCGGTGCTCCCAGAAGACCAGATCCCAACGCGCTGTCGCGACCGACGTCATCTGTGCGACGTCGCTGCTGCTGCTCCGCCACACCCGCTCGATGTACGGCGAGTCGGACGATCGACTCTCGATGTCCAGAGCCATCCGGGTCACTCTCCCCTGACGCGCGGAAGATGGTCATGCGGGCCGGCCCAGGCCGTTTGCCCGATCATGGTACGTCCATGGTCACTCAGAACGCTCCTGCCGGGCCGGGCAGGACGTTCTGCAGCAGGTCCTCGGCGAGGTGGGCGTCTCCGGTGAGCAGGTACGCCGTGCGCATCAGCGACTGCTGATGGGCCGTGACGAACTCACGGAAGCTGTCGTTGCGGTCCAACCTGCCTCCTCTCACCCGTGTCCGAAGGTCGGGCCGATGCCGCTCTCACACGGAAGTTCTCACACAGGGCTGATCCGGGTGTTGCGGATGTGCTCGTAGACGATCGACGTGCGGACGTCGGCGACATCGGGCCGTTCGGTGAGCTTGTCGATCACGAACGCGTACAGGCTGGCGTTGTCCGGCACCGCCACGTGCACGATGAAGTCCTCCCGGTGGACGCGGACGGCGGCGCGCACCCGGGCCTGCCCTGGGCGGGCTGCTCGGTGCTGGCCGCGGACCCCGCCACACTGCGCGCCATCCGCGCCAAGGCCGCGTCGTCCGCCGGGTGCTTCGTGTCGGACATGCCCGCCGCGGCCCAGCGGACGCGGGTCTACGCCGACTATCTCGCCGCGATGAAGGAGACCGCGGCCGACGACGTCGAGTACTACGCGGTCAGCGTGGTCGGGCCGCGCAACCGGGTGGACAAGATCGTCGGCAGGCTGCCCCTGATGCCGTGACCCGGCGTCAGGGGACAGTCAGAAGTCGGGCGAGCGCAGGTGGCGGGTGTCCACCCGGTGTCCCGCCGTCTCCAGGACGGTGATCGCCTCCTTGATCCTCGGCTCGGGCACGAGGATCAGGTCGGCGTGGAACGTCGAGGCGACGAACACCGGGATGGCCGCCTCGGCCAAGGGGCCCACGACGGCCGCCAGCATGCCCGGGACGTCCAGTTGGTGTCCGGTGCCGCCGCCGTACAGGCCGATCCACCGCTCGCCGGACCCCGTGGGCCAGGCCTCGCGGATCACCGTGAGGCCCTCCGGGGCGCGGACGAGCGCGATCCAGTCGTCGTCTTCGGGAAACGTCGCCTGCGGCAGGTGCTGGACGGCGAACACGGACGGCACGATGCCGAGGTGCTGGGCGGTGGGTGAAGTCATGGAACGTGTGTAGCAGAGCCGCCCGACAAGCCCCCCGCGTGAACGGCGGCCTGGGCGGTGAGCGCCTCCAGGACGGCGGCCAGACCCGCCCCCCGGACGGCGCTGCCGGATCGGATGGCCGCCCTTCGGGGTTCGGGCCCGCCTATACCTGGGACCACTCGGTGATGGAGGCGACCAGCAGCGGCCCGTCGAAGGAGTCCGGAGTGAGGGTCACCCCGGTGATCCTGGCGGCGAGCGCGAACGCCTTCGGGAGCGCGTCGTCCCACCGCGTGTCCCAGGCCGCCTTGCCGGTCGTGGCGGTCAACGGCAGCCCGACCCTGCGCATCGGCTCCTTCAGCCGATCCGGGTCGCTGCCCCAGCGGTTGACCGACGCGTGCGGCGTGAACGCGGTGACGATCTCGCCGTCCACGGCGTACAGGAAGCTGTGCTCGGCGTAGTCGTGGCGTCCGACGGCCACCGCCTCGCATCCCTGCGCGAGGCGCGCCAGGTTCTCGCCCAGCGTGGTATGCCAGCCACACGGTTCGACCACCACGCTCCACTCGCCGATCCGGGTGACGCCGACGTGTCCGCCGCCGTCGCCGCCGTCGGTCTTCTCGATGAACTCCGCGACCTCGTCCTCGAGTTCGTCGAAGGTCATCGAGCGGACCGGCGCTTCGGCAGGCTCGAAACGGGCCACGACATCGGCGGGCTCCACCCCGTGGAAGAACGACACGCTGAAGATGTCGCCCAGCGGGTTGCTCGCGGTTCCTGTCGTCGGGGCCGCCAGCCACCGGAAGGGGGCGAGACGATCGGCCACCTGGGCTCCCTCGGTCGTTTCGCGACATCGTGGCAGCCGCCGCCGACAAAACCGGGGGCCATGGCCGTTCGTCGCGTTCCTGACATCGGCAGCGGGACGCCGCCGATGTCAGGAGGATCGCGACACGTTCCTGGAATCCGCTTGGATCTTGCTGAAAACCCGCGTCGTCACGGCGCGGGCACGACGGCCTTCGAGACGAGCCGGTCGCGGGCGAAGCACAGGCGGTAGGCGCGGGCGGAATCGGTCTTCATGGTGTAGTAGACGCAGTCCTGGCCCGGCGGCGGAGCCGGTGCGCCGTCCGGCGGGCCGTCCCTGGTGAACGCGGGAAGCCGGGACCGCACGCCGTCGCGTGGTTCGCCGGCCTTCAGCCCCTCGTACGTCGCCGGGTCGAGGACGGAGAACGACGAGCTGACGAAGCTGAGGGGGATCAGGAGCACGAAGATCCCGGTCAGCACGGCCAGGGGAATCCCGACCGCCTGCGCCAGCCTCCGCCGCACCCGCCGTCGCGCCAGATCAAGCTCTCGGGCCGCCGTGGTCACGGACGCGCCGAGGCCGGAGCCCGCGCTGGTCCGCGGGTGCTCGTGAGGCGCCCGGATCCCGGTGACGGGCAGTTCGGCGGCGACCTCGAAACCCCCGCAGGGAGCCGGGCCGGCCCGCAGGACGCCGCCCGCCAGCCGCACCCGTTCCGCCAGCCCGACGAGCCCGGAACCGCCCGAGGCCACGCCCGGCGAGGCCGCCGCCGGGGCGGGGTCGTTGACCACGCGGAGCGTGACGACGTCGTCGTCGGACGCGAGCCGGACGCGTACGGTCGCGCCGGGGGCGTGTTTGGCGGCGTTCGTCAGGGACTCCTGGAGCACGCGGCGCACCGCGAGCGCGGTCATCGGGGGCAGGCCGTCGGTGCCGCCCAGGTGGCCGCCCACGTGCTCGACGACGATCGGCACGCCGGAGTCGCGGGCGCGCTCGACGAGCGTCTCGACGCTCTCCTCACGCGGCGGCACGGCAGCGTCCTCGTCGTCCGCGCGCAGCACACCGATGATCTCGCGCAGCCGCTCGGTCGCGACTGCGGCGGCCTCACGCAGTTCGCGTACGGCCGCCTGCTGCCGCGAGTCCAGGCCGGGGTCGAGTTCCAGAGCGCCGGCTCGCACCGCGAGGAGCGTCAGGTCGTGGCCGAGCGAGTCGTGCATGTCGCCCGCGATGCGCGCCCTCTCCCGCAGGCGGGCGCGGTCGGCGACGGCCCGCTGCTCGCGCTCCAGCCGGTCGGCGAGCCGCCAGCCCGTGCGGACCAGTTCGGCGTACTGGCGGCGCCAGCGGCCGAGCAGCCAGGGCACCACCACCGCGAGCAGCAGCGTGATGAGCTGCGTCGGCCAGCCCCACAGGTCGCGCAGGACGAGCGCGGACAGCGGCAGCCCGGCGAGGGCGACGGCCGCGAAGAACCACAGCGCCGGCCGGGCGCTCGCCATCCGGTGCCCGGCCAGGTAAGCGAAGACCACCAGCGCCGCCCACGTCCAGGTCAGGGGGCCGAACATCTGCACGTCCAGGGCCAGGCTCACCGCCACCGGTACGGCGAGCGCCGCCAGCGGCCACCTTCGGCTCACCGCCGTGGCGGCCCCGAACAGCGGCACGGCCACGGCCACCGCCGCCACCCGCCGGGCGTCGCCGTCATCGAGGGTCAGCGCGACCGGCGGCACGCACACCGCCAGCCACAGTCCCAGGTCGAGCAGACGGGACGGCCGCGGCACCTCACGCCCTCCGGTCGAGCGGAGCCTCGGGCACGAGGCCCGCCTCGTACGCCAGGATCGCGGCCTGCACGCGGTTGCGGAGGCCGAGACGGGTGAGGATCTGGCTGACGTACCCCTTGACCGTGCCCTCGACGAGATGCAGGCGCCGGGCGATCTCGGCGTTGGACAGGGCGGCCCCGACCAGCGCGAGCACCTCGCGCTCGCGGTCGCCGAGCTTGTCCACGGAAGCGCGGGCGGCGGCCTCCGTGCCGAGCGGGCGTGCCCGGAGGCGGGTGATGACCTGCCGCGTGACGGCGGGGGAGAGATAGGCGCCGCCGGCGGCGACGGCGCGGACCCCCGCGATCAGTTCGCGTGGATCGCCCGACTTGAGGAGGAAACCGGATGCGCCGGAGCCGAGCGCGCTCGTCACGTAGTCGTCCTCGTTGAACGTCGTGAGCATCACGACGGCGACCTCGGGGAGGACCCGGCGCAGCTCGGCGGCGGCCTTGAGCCCGTCGAGCCGCGGCATCCGGATGTCGAGCAGGCAGATGCCGGGACGATGCCGCAGGGCGAGGTCGACGGCCTCGTGCCCGTCGGCCGCCTCGGCCACGACCTCGATGTCGCCGGCCGTTGCCAGGATGCTCGCGATGCCGGCGCGAATCAGTGCCTCGTCGTCGGCCAGCAGGACGCGGATCATCGCGTTTTCCCCGGAATCCGGCTTATCGCGCTGTGCCTGCTGATGCGCTCGCTCATGCCGGGACGTTACCAACGGCCCGTCGCCGGAAGCGTACGGCGTGGACGAGACGGGCGGCCACGACGGCGACGGCGGCCAGCGCTCCGGTGGCGGCCCAGACGTACAGCGCGAGCCAGACGTAGGTGAGCTGGTCCAGTGTGCCCACCCGGTTCAGCAGCACCCCGGCCAGCTCCGCGAGCCCCAGGTAGAGCGCGACCGGCAGCGCGTACGGGACCAGGCGGGCGATCACCCGCCAGGCGGGCCGGTGCGCGCGGCGGCCGGCCCAGCGGCGGGAGCGCAGGACCCCGGCCACGCCGAGGCCCAGGTTGAGCAGCGACAGGCCGCCCAGCCAGGGGTCCGCCTTCGTGGTGAAGGGCACGGCCCCCGCCTCGGGCCGTCCCTCGATCATGTCGATCAGGCCGTCGCTGATGATCAGCGCGTCGTCACCGGAGATCATCCCGGTGTTGGTGACGACCGCGATGCCCCACCCGCTCTCGGGCAGCAGGGTCTGCGCGGAGTTGTGCGTGAGCAGCCAGCCGGTGTGGCGCAGCATCGGCGCCCCTCCGGCCGTCCGCTCGGCCGACCACCCCATGCCGTACGTGCTGCCGCCCACGCCGGACGGGGTCTGGGCGGCCTCGACGGTGCCTCGGGGAAAGACGTGACCGGCGCCGTTCTGCGTGAGCAGCCATGTGGCCAGGTCGTGGGCGGTGCTGACGACCCCGTAGGAGCCGTTGACGAACCACTTCGGATGCGTGCGCTCGATCACCTGGCCGTACGCGCGGATGTATCCGGCGCCCGCGCCGGGCAGGTCCTCCGTGGTGTCCACCGTCCGGGTGGACGTCATGCCCAGCGGCGTGAACACCGTGGCGGCCATGAAGCCGGCGAACGGCACGCCCGACACCACCTCGGCCAGCCGCGCCGCGACCGCGTAGTTGGGGTTGTGGTAGATCATCCTGGTGCCCGGCGCCGCGGCGAGCGGCGCGGTCCTGAGCATCGCGACGGCGTCCTTGAGGTCGTCCGGCGCGGGGAGCGTCAGCTCGGGGAAGGTCCGGTCGCTCATGCCCGAGGTCTGCTGGAGAAGCTGCCGTACGGTGATCTTCCCGGCCCGGACATCGGCCATGGTGAACTCGGGCAGATACCGCCGGACCGGCGCGTCGAGGTCGATCCTGCCCTCGTCGGCGAGGCGCAGCACCGCCAGGGCCGTGAACGACTTCGACAGCGAGGCGAGCGGCATGGGGGTGTCCGCGGTGATCGCCTCGCCGCCGGCCGTGTGACCGTGCCCGGCGGCGTACACGACCCGATCGCCCTTGACGACCGTCACCACGGCGCCGGGCAGGTCCGTGCGCCGGATGTAGTCGCGTACGTAGCGGTCGACGGACTCCGCGGTCAGGCCGGGCCGTCCGTCCGGGGGCGCCGCCCCCGTCGCGGCCTCCACCGCCGTCGTTCCCGTCGTGAGCAGCAGCACACCGGCTATACCGGCGATCGCGGCGATCCTGCGCATGTGCACCGTGTTTCCCCTCCGAGCTCTCCGTTCGCAGGTCACGTACGGTAGGAGCGGCCGGAGGGGCGGCACAGCGGGCGATCGGAAGGTCCTCACCTGACTTTCGTCAGGCGGGGGACCGAGTGGGTCAGCGGCGCCCGAACCACCGGAGGAAGGAGCGCTTCTGGCGCTTCGCGGGAGTAGTCGCGGGAGCGGGCTTCTTCTCGTCGGCCGGATGAAGGGCCCGCCACTCGGCGGCGACCTCGTCCACGTCGATGAGCGGCTGCACGACGGGCGGGCCGGACAGGGGCTTGCGGTAGCTGTCGCGGATCTTGACGTTCATCTCCTCGGTGATCCTGCGCGCCTCGGCCTCGGTGCGCGCGCCCAGCGCCTCCGCCCTCGCCTCCTCGGCCTCCTTGCGCAGCGCCAGCGTCCCCGGCAGCGGGAACGACAGGTTCTCCGCGCGCATCTTCTGCTTGATCCACCACATCTCGTCGTGCGGCTTGCCCTGGCCGGGGATGGGCTTGCCGGCGCCCGGCAGGTCGTCGAACTCGCCACGCTCGGTGGCTTCGCGGATCTGCCGGTCGATCCACGACTCGAAACTCACTCCGAGGGGCTTGCGTTCGGTCACGGCCTCACCTCGCACGACGTGGTCGGCATCCTCCTGCGAGGATAACCACGGCTTTCCGGGGTGGGCGGCGCGGGTCAGGGGTCGGGTCGGGGGATTCGGAGCAGGTCGACCACCCCCGTGGTGCCCTCGTCGGCGTGGCCGTCCGCGAGCCGCCGCTCCATGAGGGTCATGAAGGGCGTGAGCAGTTCGGGGCTGACCTTCTGCTCCTCGGCCGTACGCAGCAGGGTCGCGTTGCCCCGGACCATCATCGCGAGGTTGGACGTGACGTTCTTCGTGTAGTCGCCGCTGTCCAGATGCTCCGCCATCCCGTACGCGTACGGGGTCATCGCCCTCAGCCAGCCCACGACGAGGTCGGCGAAGCCCTTCGGGAGAATCTCCTCCCGGACGAGCGCGAAGGCGTGCGCCACCCCCGCGAACATGCCCGTCATCGCGCTCAGCAGCGCCACGTCGTGGAGGGCGGCGAGTCCTGGGTCCTCGCCGGTGTAGACGGTTTCTGCGGGCGCGGCCAGCGTGCCCGCGTGGGCCTCGAACACGGCCCGCGAGCCGCTGTAGAAGACGTACGCCCCGGAGCCCGGCACCCCGATCATGGGCGGGACCGCCATGACGCCGCCGTCGAGGAAGCGGGCGCCGCGCTCCTCGGCCCACCGGGCGCGGGCGCGGGCCTCCTCCGGGGTGCCGGTGGTGAGGTCGACCAGGTCCTTGCCGGACAGGTCGGCGCCGGCGAGGGCGTCGTCCACCGAGGCATGGTCGAGCAGGCAGACGATCACCAGGTCGCTCGCGGCCACGGCCTCGGCGGCGGTCGCGGCGACGTGCGCGCCCTCGCGGGCGAGGGACTCGGCCCGGCCGGCGGTGCGGTTCCAGACGGTCAGCGGATGCCCGGCGGCGAGCCAGGCGCGGGCGAGCGCGCCGCCCATCGCGCCCAGCCCAAGAAGGGACAGCGGAGACTTCTCAGCGTTGTGGGTCATGCCGATTAGGCTGGTCACGAGCCCCGAGCCGATCAAGTACGCACTTCGAAGTGGGTGCTTACCCCGGGGTGAGCGAGCAGCCAGGAGGGGGTGGGGCATGCGGACCGCGCGGCGCCCGGGAGCGGCCGAATGCGGGATCGACGCGGCGATGGAGGTGATCGGCGGCAAGTGGAAGAGCTCGATCCTCTGGGCGCTGAACGAACGCGCGTGCCGTTTCGGTGAGCTGCGCAGAATGCTTCCGGGCGTGACAGAGAAGGTGCTCGCCTCGCACCTGCGCGAGATGGAGGCCGACGGCATCGTGCACCGCGAGGTGTACGACGAGGTGCCGCCACACGTCGAATACTCGCTGACCCCGCTCGGCGTCACGTTGAACGAGGCGCTGGCGCCGCTCGGCGTGTGGGGACGGGAACACCTCCTCGGCGGCCGGGACGATCACTGACCAGTGGGGTGTCCACGGACCTTGACCGGTCCGGTCACCGCGCCGGAAGGAACCTCCGGTCCTCGCGGAGCTCTCGCATGGTGCCTAGGTGTTCACGGACCTTGGCCGGGTCGGTCGCTGCGCCGGAAGGAACCTCCGGTCCTCGCGAAGCCCGCTCCGCTGGGCCTTCGCTCCGGTCCTCGCTCCCTTCCGCTCCGCTTCCTCGCTCCCGGTGAACGTTCTTGCCTGCTGGACGGGAATCCGGGCCTCAGGGTGTGGTCTCGTGGCCGGGCTGCCCAGGGGTGCGCCGTTGCTGCTTCAGCTCGGCCTCGTAGAGGTGGCGGCGCCCTCCGGCCAGTTCGTTGCGGGCCTGGCGTTCCAGCTCTTGGAAGGTCGCGTAGTAGCCGTCGTCGTACTCCTCGACGATCTGGAAGGTCCAGCGGCCCTGGATGACGTTGCGGCCGATCAGCTCGCGTTCGATCCGGTCGGCCCACTTGTCGTGCCCGGCCTGCCGCAGCAGCCGTACGGCGTCGTCCAGCTCGAAGTCCGCCGTCCCGGTGAGCTGGTGGAAGGAGTACAGGTGGCCTCTGACCCGGTGGATCGTCTCCAGCGCCTTGCTGAGCCTGCCCAGCGCGTCGACGGTGACGTCGTCCAGCCCCTCGGGGCGGCGGTGGGCGGGATCGGGCAGGCCGGCCGGTTCCTCGCGTTCGGTCATGTTCCCCCGCTACCCCTCGCGTCGGCACCTCTATCGATGTGAGCGGCGGTGACGACGCTCAACCGTGGGGCGTTCAACCGGTGGACGTCCCGGAGACGGAGGGTTCGGCGGACGAGTCGATCCCGGCCAGCGCGCGGTTCAGGTCTCGCGACGACAGCAGGAGCTTGTACATGATGAAGGCCTCGAAGAGGAGCAGCAGGACGGCCGCGCCGATCGTGACCGGGATGACCGCGCCGAGCAGCGGGCCGACGATGAACACCGCCATCTGGAACTCGATGCCGCTGACCAGGTGCGTGCGGATCCGGTGCTCGCGCAGCCACTCGCGCAGGCCGGGGTACCAGGAGAAGCGGCTGCGGAACTCCTCCTGCAGGTCCACGGCCTCCGTCAGGCGGACCCTGATCTCGTCGGGGTCGTTGTCGAGGTCCTCGCGTAACAGGGACGCCGGCAGCGCGGCCGAACCTCCGGACACCGACTTCTCGTAGGCGTGCCGCAGCGTGCGGCGCATCTGGCGGCGGACCTTCGCGATCTGCAGGGCGTCGACGTAGCGCAGCATGTCGAGGAACACCACTCCGATGCCGAGGAGCAGGTAGACCACCTGCCCGGTCACGCGGTACTGCCCCCACATCAAGGCGACGGTGCAGGCCAGCACCCGGATCCGGTCGAAGACGTAGTCGAGCCAGCCGCCGAGGACCGTTCCCGTCCCCTTGAGCCGCGCGATCTTCCCGTCCATGCAGTCGAGGATGAAGCTCACGTGGTAGACGGCGGCCCCGGCGACCAGCCACGGCCACTCGGCCCGCAGGAAGCACCAGGCCGAGCCCAGGCCGAGCACGAAGGCGCCCCAGGTGATCTGGTTCGGGGTGATGGAGGTGCGGTTGGCGGTCGTCACCACCAGTCGGCCCGCAAGGGGATCCACCAGGAAAACGGTCCACCAGGCGTCGCGTGCCTTATATGTCCGAGAGCGTACGTCATGCAGCGTGAACGTCATTTGGGGGCTTTCTAGATTGTGGAGGGGTTTTGAGGGAAACGTCAAAAATCGTCGTCCAGATCTTCCGTTTCGTCCGCGTCGTCATCCTGGTCGAGTGCGTGCGTGTCGTCGCCCATGTGCAGGTCATCGTCAACGTCAAGCAGTTCCGCCATTTGCTGGAGAAGCATCTTAAGCATGTCTTTGCCCTTTGGCCGGCGTTTCTTTCGCTACCGCTCATCAAAGCATCGCCCGGCGCCACCCGCCGACTTTTTCCACAGGCCATCGGGGCATGCGAAGTTATCCGGAAAAACCGCATTTCGGCTTTTTCGGTATATCTACTTCCGTTCGCGGGGCGGCCAGACAGGAGTGGTGAGACAGGGGTGGTCAGTCCTGCCGCGCCGGCAGATCGGGCTCCTCGTCCGTCCAACTGCTGTCCTCGTACGCGGTGAATGTGCCGACGGTCACCGTCCGGCCGTCGGCCTCCACGCTCGCGCTGCTCGTCTCCGTCGACAGGAACAGCCCGCTGCCGGGGTCGACCACCATCGTGACCTCGGCACCCTTCTCGCCCGCCTGGTAGGTGAGGCCCTGGCCGGTACGGCCCAGCGCGTCGGTGACCTCTCCCACGGCGGTGATGCCGGGCAGCGCGGCCAGGATCCGGTAGGCCGACGCCCGCACCTCGGGAGAGACGGGCAGCCCCATGAGGATCTCCATGCAGGCTCCCTGCAGCCAGCCGTCCATCTCCCGCTGCGGGTCGAGGGAGTGGTACTTCTTCATCTGCCGGCTGATCCGTGCCTTCAGGTAGTCCCTGAGCTCCTCCGTGCCGCCGGGAATGCGGCCCAGCTCCCCCCAGGTGAGCCGCTGCTTGGCCAGGAAACCGGACGAGCCGATCCAACCGCCGCGGAGCCGCGACCCCACGGGCTCCTCCGGGGCGGAACGGACCTCGTCTCCCGGGCCGACGTCGCCGAGGCCCTCGACGTCGCGCGGATAGCGCCACACGTCGGGCGAACCGGCGTCGCGCCAGGCCGCCTCGTCCTCGGGGGTCGCCGGCTTCACCCCGAGAGGCCGCGCGACCCTCCAACCCTGCCGGGCGGGGTCGCGGGCCAGCCACACCTCCTCGGACAGCCCCCTCTGGAGGAGGTAACGACGGTCGGGCGAGAGAAACCGTTGCGTGTAGGTCGTCTTCGTGCGCCAGTAGGCGCCGGACCGGTCGGACGCCCTGGCCGAGGCGGAGGCGGCGGCGAGCAGGATCTGGCGGGCGTTCGCCGCACCGCCCGCGGTTCCGGCGGCCGGCGTTTTCGCCGATGCCCCAGTGGTGGGAGTGAGCGCCACCCGGCCGTCAGGTCCGATGGCCGTGGTGACGATCAGGGCGGTCGCCGTGGCCGCTCCCGCCAGCAGTGCTCCCACGGCGATCCGGTGCCTGGGGAAGCGGCGGACGCCCCTCGCCCGGGACTGCCGTCGGTCCCGCCCGGAGCGTGCGGGCTCCGGCTCTGACGGGCTGTTCTCCGGCCCGGGATCCGCCCCGGCCCCGTGCGGGTCGCCGTCGAGCGCGTACGGACCGTCCTGGGCGGTGAGGGCCAGCGCGGCCATGAGCCGTGCGCGGCCCGTGTCGAAGGCCGCGGCCGTGGGTTGGGGCTCGATGAGGAGGTCGCGGACCGCGGCCAGCTCGTCGGGTCCAGAGTGCCGGGGGGAGCCGGCCCGGCCGGTCAGGTCATCCATTGGAGCCTCCGATCATGGGGTTGACGCCTCCCAGGGCCGCGCGGAGCTTCCGGCGCACCCGGCTGAGCCGGGAACCGACGGTGCCCGCGGGGATGCCGAGGATCTGGGAGATCTCCTCGTGACTGAGTCCGGCGATCGCCACGAGGAGCAGGACGTCGCGGTCGCCGTCGGACAGCTGGGCGATCCCCGCTGCCAGCGGCCCCTGTGCGCTCGCGGCGGTGACTCGTGCCGCCACCCGGTCCTCGTGGCCGGACTCCGCTGCGCCGTCCAACGGCGCCCGCTGGAACGCCTCCAGCCTCCGGCTCTCACTCCTGCGGTGCCGGGCGACGAGATTGGTGGCGATGCCGTACAGCCAGGGCCGTACGGAGCCGCGGGCGGGGTCGAAGTCGCCGCGCTTGCGGAACGCGGCGAGGAAGGTCTCGGCGGCGAGGTCGTCGGCGATGTGCGTGCCGAGGCGCGCCGCCGCATAACGGTGGATCTCGCCGAAATAGCGCTCGTACAGCACCGCGAACAGCTCCGGCCGATGCCACGACCGCTCGATGAGCACGGCGTCGTCGAGATCTGCCGAAGCTTCCGGGGGAGCAGGCATTCGCGAGGCATCCCTTCTGTGGGTCATCACCTCTACTCCGCCGCAGGGCCCGATCGCTTTCACGCCCTCTTTTCGAGGACTCCCCCGCTGCCCAGCGGTAGCGGGCCCGTCCGGGTGAGCTCCCGCTGGGGTTCGACCACGGCGACCCGCGACCGCAGGCGCACGCCGTCAGGCGGGTAGCCGTGTCCCCCGGCTCTCATTCCGCCGTTGCAAGGGCCGGCCTCGCCGGAGGGGAGCATGCCCACGACCTCGGGCAAGGTGTTCTTCATCGGCAGCGACCTCCAGCCGCACTGGTGCAGCGGCACGGCCGTGCAGTCGCCCTACCGGAACATCGTCGCGACGGCGGGTCACTGCCTGCTGGACGTCGAGGCGCCGGCCGGCGCGCTCGCCAAGTGGGTCTTCGTCCCCGGCTACTCCGAGGGCGCGGCCCCGTCCGGCCTGTATGTCGGCAAGCAGGCCGAAACCCACTACGACTTCGACGACATCCGGGACCACGACCGCGACTACGCCTTCGTCAACGTGTACGACGGTGTCGACTTCTCCGCTCCCGACGTGCTGACCAATGCCGGGAAGCTGGCCGACAACGTCGGCGGCCAGGGGCTCGAAGGCTCCCTCGGGTCCGCATGGCTGATCCGGTACGCGAGCGACAGCCGTATCGGCTATCTCAACGGCATCACGATCAGTGTCGCCGACACCGATGGCGACGGCCGGTACGACACCGGCGTCTCGCCGTACTTCGACGGCGAGTCGTACACGGTCTACCGGTATGCCGCCGCCACCTGGACCGGCCGCATCGCCTGAAGGCCGGCCCGGCTCTGATCCCGTACGTCCACCCGGGGTGCCGCGGAAAGCAGGCGGCGCTCCCGCCCCTGGTCCTAAGGACCGGGGCGGGAGCGCCGTGGAGAGCAGACGGCCTATCCCTGCAGGGCGTCCTCCTGGTCGTCGGACGGGGAGGCCGAGGGCGAGGGCGCTGCCGAGGCCGAGCCGGCGGGCAGCGCGCTGCCGCGCTTCCACTGGTTCCAGCTCAGCTGCCAGTAGCTCCAGCCGTTGCGCCAGTCGAGCTTGCGCTTGGTGCCGGTGACCTCGACGACGTCACCGCGCTGGCTGATGCCGTAGAACCACTGGGCCCCGGCCGGCGTGGCGCGCACGCACCCGTGGCTCTGGTTCGACTTGCCCAGGAACTGGTAGTCGCCCGCGCTCTGGTGGACGTACTCGCCGCTGTCGGAGATCCGGACCGCCCAGGGGATCTCCAGCTTGTAGTAGAGCGGGTCCTTGGGGTCGGTGACGCCGAGCCAGGACGAGGTCATCGTCTCGACCCGCTTCTTGCCCATCGCGAGGTGCACGCCGGTGGTCGTGAGGTAGACGTCGACGCCGTTGCGCGGCAGGCCGCCGCGGCCCGCGCTGATCGGGATGGTCTTGGCGAGCTTCCCGTCGCGGCGCACCTTCATCACGTGCCTCTTGGTGTCGACCACCGAGATGTTGGCGGTGCCGACGGCGAAGCGGCGCGAGACGTCCTGGGCGGCCTCGTTGCCGGGGATCTGGCTCAGCCTGGCGGAGAACAGGACCTTCTGGTGCGGCTTCCAGTAGGTCTTGGTGCGATAGATGACCTTGCGGTCGGAGACCCAGCGCCAAGCGCCCTCGACGGGCTTTTCGGCCTGGACCTGCAGCGCCGCTTCCGCGGTCGCCCTGTCGCGTACCGCCCGGTCGAAGGTGACGATGATCGGGAAACCGACGCCGACCCGCTCGACCTTTTCGCCCATGGGCGTGATGTCGGCGATGCCGAGCTTCGGCTTTCCTGCCTTGCGTGCCGTCTTGGACGCCGCGCGCGGGGCGAGTGCCGCCGCCTTGGCGTCCGGGGCCTGAGTGGCCGGAGCCTGAGTGGCCGTACCGGCCGCACCAGTGACTGATGCGGCGGGAGTGGTTGTGCCTCCCGCCGAGCAGGCCGTAGCGACGGCGATGGCGGCGACGGTGAGTGTGACGTGGGCCGCCCGCCGGAGGGTATTCACGGTCTACTCCTCATAGGGGGGTGATACACAGCGATTTGCACTGACTTGGAACGTGTGAAACTGCTGTTTTGTGCGGCCGATTCCGTAACGATCAAGTAACGCCGGTGTTGGTGGTACTGGCGGCGCATGCGTTCCCGCCGCGGCGCCCTGCCGTACGATCGGCCGCGTGCTGCTGATGACGCTGGACGCCCACCCCGGCGGCCCCGGGCTGTCCGTCTTCGACGACGGGGAGGCACTGCGGATCGCCGCCGCGGCCTTCCCAGGTACGGATCCCGTCGTGGCGGTGGACGAGAACGACCCGGGCGCGCCCCTCCGCTTCCTGCGCCGGGACGTCACCGGGGCGTTCGTGGCGATCCAGGCGCGTCCCCCGATCGCCGAGGCTCTCGGCCTGCTGCCCCATCCCGAAGGCGGGTGGTATCGCGAGACGTGGCGGGCGCCGGCCTCCGTCGAGCCTCCCGGGTACGGCGGCACGCGGGCGACGGCGACGGGCATCTACTTCCTGCTCGAGCCGGGCGAGGAGTCGGTCTGGCACGCCGTGCGGTCCGACGAGGTGTGGCTGTGGCATCGGGGCGGGCCACTGACGCTCGTGCTCGGCGGCACCGGGGAGCGGCCCGGCCGGGAGGATGTCGTCGTCCTGGGCCCGGACGTGGAGAACGGGCAGGTCCCGCAGGCGGTGGTGCCGGCGGGCACCTGGCAGGCGGCCCGCCCGGCGGGGGCCGAGGGCGTGCTGGTGAGCTGCGTCGTGTCACCCGGCTTCGACTTCGCCGACTTCACCGCTCTCTGAGCCGGCCGCGCGGCAACCGGCCCGCCGCGCGCTCCGGCTACTCCTCAACAGCCCTTAAGGAGCCTGGTGATAACCGTACGCGCCGGGGGGTAGAGCGAACACGGCGTACGAGTACGGGAGGAGAACCGGGGTGCGGGACAGGGATCGCTGGGTGCTGACCGACGGGGAGTGGACGGCGAGCGCGAGCGAACGGGACCGTACGGTCGCCGATCCGGCGACCGGGGAGCCCGTGGGCGACTTCCCCGCCGGTTGCGCCGAGGACGTGGAGCGGGCGGTCGACTCGGCCCGCCGAGCCCAGCCCGGCTGGGCCCGTACGGCTCCCGCCGAGCGGGCCGCGTGCCTGCACCGGATGGCCGACCGGATCGAGGCCCGTGCGGACGAGCTGGCCGAGCTGGTGACCAGGGAGATGGGCAAGCCGATCGGCGACAGCCGTGGCGGCGTGGCGGCGGGGATCGGCACGCTCCGGCAGTACGCCGAGCTGGGGCCGCTGCACCGGGGACGGAGCCTGCAGGGCGGCTGGGACGCCACCGACCTGATGGTGCACGAGCCGCGCGGCGTGGTCGCGGTGATCACCCCGTGGAACGATCCGGTGGCCATCGCCTGCGGGCTCGTCGGCGCGGCCGTGGTGACCGGCAACACGGTCGTCCACAAGCCGTCGGAGCGCACACCGCACACCGGTGCGCTGCTCGCCGAGCTGATGGCGGCGGAGCTGCCGCCGGGCGTGCTGACCATGGTGCCGGGCGACCGGCACCCGGGCGAAACCCTGGCAGCGCACCCGGGGGTCGACATGGTCGCGCACGTCGGCTCGACCGCCGCGGGCCGGGCCATCGCCGCCGTGGCCGCGCGCACCGGCGCCAGGACCCTGCTGGAGAACGGCGGCAAGGACCCGCTGATCGTGGACGCCGGCGTGGACGTGAAGTGGGCCGCGGGACAGGCGGCGACCGGCTGCTTCGCCAACGCCGGGCAGATCTGCACCTCCGCCGAGCGTGTCTACGTCCACCGCGATGTCGCCGAGGAGTTCCTCACCGCGCTCGTGCAGCGGGCCGAGGAGCTGCGCTTGGGGCCCGGCATGGAAGAGGAGACGACGCTCGGGCCGCTCGTCGACCGGGCCCAGCGCGACGTCGTGGACCGGCACGTACGCGGCGCGATCGAGGCGGGGGCGCGGCTGCTGACCGGCGGTTACGTGCCCGAGGGCCCGGGGGCCTTCTATCCGCCGACCGTCCTGGCCGACTGCACGGAGAACATGGACGTCATGCGCGAGGAGACGTTCGGGCCGGTCGCGGCGGTGCGGGTGGTCGAGTCGTTCGACGAGGCGCTTGAGCTGGCCCGCGAGTCGCGGTACGGCCTGGCGGCCACCGTCCTCACCCCGTCGATGGGCAACGCCCAGCGCGCCTGGCGCGAGCTGCCGGTGGGCACGGTGAAGATCAACGCCGTCTTCGGCGGGGCGCCGGGCGGCGCGGCCCAGCCGCTGCGCGCCAGCGGGCACGGTTTCGGATACGGCCCCGAGCTGCTCGACGAGATGACCCACACCAAGGTCGTCCACCTGAGCCCGCTGTCAAGAGATTCTGAGCTTTGACCCGACACTGAGCACGGGGCACGCGATCGGCGGTGACCCGCTGCCTACCGTCTTCCTCGTACGATCCGTGACCTCGGGGGAGACTTATGATCATCTACTCGGCCGCCGCCGCCCTCGCCGCGACCCTGATCGCCGGACCGGTCGCGTCCGCGGACCCCGCGCCGTCCGCGGGCTCTTCCACGGGCGGCTCGGCGCCGATCGCGGCGCCGCCCGACACGGCGGTCTACAACCCCGGCTACGGCCCCTCGGGTCCCGACGACGGCCCGGGGTACACGCCCGTGGCGATGCCCGTCGCCATGCCGGTCGCCGGCCCCGCTCCGGTCGCGATGGCGCCCAGCGAGCCGAAGCAGGCCACCTACCACCTGAAGGGCAAGGACGGCGTGCGCCACGACGTGGTGGTCGTCCCGATCTCGGACGACCCCTCCAAGCCGATCACGCTGCCCGACTTCGGGTTCCAGAAGTACAAGGTGACGGACAAGCCGCGCACCCACAACCCGCACATCCACAACCTGCGCCCGCACAAGTCGCACGACCACATGGCGCGGCAGCACCGGGGGAAGAAGCACCGCCACGGCGGCAAGGGCCTTCGCCGCCATCGCTGACGCTCAGGCCGGGACGGGCAGATGGGCCGCGGTCCTGCGGCGTTCGGCCTCGGCGCGGGTCGTCGCCTCCCTCACCGGGCGCTGCACGAGCATGCCCACGAGCGTGGCGGCGGCCGCGCTGCCCAGCCCGATGACCCAGCCCGCCGGGCCGAGCGGCCGGCAGCCGAAGACCGCGCTGACCCCCGGCAGCGTGACGATGAGCCACAGGACGGCCAGGGACGACAGCGACGCGAGCACGACGATCCTGTCCCGGCCGCCGCCCGCGAGCGTCTGCAGGAGCTGCGCGGACACCAGCGCGACCAGGCCGATGGTGTTCGCCCGCGTGCGGGTGCCGGTCATACGTCCCAGGATCCACGCGGCCGTCGCCGCCGCCGTCGTGACCGCCGCGCGCAGGTAGATGTCGCGGGTCAGCGACGCGCCCAGCGACGCCTCGGGGCCCTCGGCGAGTAGCTTGTCCGGATCGGTCGAGGCGGGCGGCCGTACGGCGACCGCCATGGCCGGCACCATGTCGGTGAGGAGGTTGACCAGCAGGAGCTGCCGGGCGTTGAGCGCGCTGCCGCCGGCCAGCAGGTTGGTCCCGACGGTGAACGCGATCTCGCCGACGTTGCCGCCGAGGAGGATGCTCAGCGAGTCGCGCACCGAGGTCCACATCGCCCTGCCCTCGACGATGGCGTCCACGATCGTCTCGATGCGGTCGTCGGTGACGACGAGGTCGGCGGCGGACCGCGCGGCGGGCGTCGCGCGGGACCCCAGGGCGATGCCCACGTCGGCGGTGCGGATGGCGGGCGCGTCGTTGGCGCCGTCGCCGGTGACGGCGACGACCTCCCCCGCCCGGCGCAGGCACGTGACGATCCTGGCCTTGTGCGCGGGGGTGGTGCGGGCGAAGACCGCCACGTCGGGCAGCACCTTGGTCAGCGTCTCGTCGTCGAGCTCGTCCAGCTCGGGGCCGGTCATGACGCGCTGGCCGTTCAGCGCGTCGAGTTCGACCGCGATCGCCTCGGCGGTGCTGGGGTGGTCGCCGGTGACCATGACGATCCGCACCCCCGCCCGCATGAGGCGCCTGACGCTCTCCGCGGCCGTGGACCTGACCGGGTCGGCCAGGCCGAGGAAGCCGAGGAAGCACAGCTCCTCGATGCGCGACTCGTCGAGGTCGCGCCGGTCGGAGGCGGGCCGCTGCGCGACGGCGAGCACACGGTAGCCCTGCCGGGCCAGCCGCTCCACCTCGCGGTCCAGCTCCATGCGTACGGTCTCGTCGCAGGCGACAGGGCCGGTGTCGCGGTGCACGGTGGTGCAGTGGTCGAGCACGATCTCGGGGGCGCCCTTCACGCTGAGCAGGTGCCCGTGCTCGGTGCGGCCGAGCACGGCGTGGTAGCCGCGGCCCGGCTCGAACGGCATCTCGTCCACGCGTTCCCAGCTGTCGAACCCTTCCTGGGGTGTGACGCCCAGCCGATGCGCGCCGTCCAGCACGGCGCGGTCGGTCGGGTGGGCGATCACCCGTCCGCCGCCGGACCTGGGGCTGGCCCGGACGGCCGCGGCGAGGATGCGCCGCAGCCCGGTGTCCGCCTCCTCGACCGGACGGCCCGCCCGCCCGTCCGACAGGTGCCGCAGGCTGATGCGGCCCTCGGTCAGCGTGCCCGTCTTGTCGAAGCACAGCACGTTGACCCGGCCCAGGGCCTCGATGGTGGACGGGTTGCGCACCAGGGCGGCGCGCCTGGACAGCCGTCGTGCGGCGGCCAGCTCCGCCACCGTGGCGACGAACGGGAGCCCCTCGGGCACGGCGGCGACCGTCAGGCTGACGGCGGGCGTGAGCGCCGCGGCCAGCGGCCGTCCGCGCAGGAGGTCGGTGAGGAGCAGTACGACACCCGAGGCGATCGACAGCGGCAGGATCCGGCTGCTCAGCTCCCGCAGGCGTAGCTCGACACCGGTCGGCGGGCTCGGCTCGCCCGCGAGCCTGGCGCTGCGCCCCGACTCGGTCATGTCACCGGTCGCGACGACCACGGCCCGGCCGCTGCCCGCCGCGATCGAGGTGCCCTGGTAGACCATCGAGCTGCGGTCCGCGATGGCCGCGGCCACGGTCGGCGCGGCCGTCTTGGCGACGAGCTGGGACTCGCCGGTGAGCGTGGACTCGTCCGCCTCCAGCCCCACTGCCTGGATGATGCGCGCGTCCGCGGGCACGGCGTCCCCGGCGCGCAGCTCGATGACGTCGCCGGGCGCGAGCTCGTCCTTCGTCGTCTCGACGACTCCCTCGGGGCGGCGCAGCCGTACGAGGACCTCGGTGGACTCGGTCAGGAGGTGCAGCGCCCGATCGGCCTTGAATCGCTGCACGCCGCCGATGAACGCGTTGATGACCATGACGCCGCTGATCAGCACGGCGTCGAGGGCCGAGCCGACGAGGGCCGAGATGCCCGCGCCGGTGGCGAGGGCGGGCGTGAGCGGGTTGGCCAGCTCCTCCAACGTGGCCCGGGCCAGCGAGTGCGGCCTCTCCGCCTCCTCGGGCGTGGCCTCCGCGCGGCGCTTGCTCGCCTCCTGCTCGGCGATGCCCTCCGAGGAGGAATGAAGCCGGGAGAGCACCTCGCGCGCGGACATGGCGTGCCACGGCGTGGTGTCGGCGCGGGCCGGGGTGGCGACGCGGCCGGCGTTCTGCCCGTCCCACTCGCCCAGCACGATGGCGGCCAGCGAGACGGCGGCGCTGGCGAGCTGCCCCCGGCGCAGTGCGGTGGCGGCCGGGCCGGCGACGGCCAGCAGGGTGCCGACGACCGCGCCGGCCGCGCCGAGCCGTACGCCGTTCCTGCTGTTGGCGGACGCGCGGGGCAGGCAGCGCAGGAACACGTGGACGCCGTGCAGTTCGCCGGCGACGTCGGCGTCCCACGGCACGATGCCGCCTGGACCGGCGCCCCCTGGACCGGCTCCCCCTGGACCGGCTCCCCCTGGACCGGCACTTCCCGACCCGGCGCCTTCGGGGGCGACGACCCCCAGGCCGATGTCGGCCTGGGCGAGCGCGTGCCGCGCGCGCCGGGACACGACGACCACGCAGTGGCCCTCCGCCTGCAGGTCGTACACGTGCCGGCCGAGCTCGGCGCCGCCCGGCAGCGTACGGCCGATCGCGAGGCGCTGCGCCAGGCCCTCGTCGCCGCCCGCGAGGAAGACGGTGCCGGCCGCTTTGGCCGCGCCGACGACGGGCACGGCCAGGGGATCGATCTCCGGGGCGAGACCGGCGACGGCGACCCGGGTGCCGTTCCTGGTCACTTCCACCGCCCGCAGCCCGCGTGACCGCCAGACGGCCACGTCCGCGACCAGGCCTTCCGGGTCCGGCAGCGGCCGGGCCGACCAGCCCTCCACGGCCCGGGTGCGCCCGGGGTCGGAGAAGTCGATGAGGGAGTAGAGCCGGGAGTACAGCTCGTCGGTGTCCTGTCCCTCCAGCAGCGGCTCGACGCGATCGATCGTCCACGAGCCGGTGGTCAGCGCGGCGGCGTCCAGGACGATCGTGTCGACGCGGTCCATCTTGCGCAGGCAGTCGGCGTCGAGGACGACCGTGCCGTGTTTGCCGAGCGCACGGCTGACCGCGCCGGCGAACGCCTCCCTGCTGAGGTCGGCGATCCTGGGGGTGGCGGAGATGAGGATGGCCGCGGGCCGCTCGCCGTGGGTGAACACGCGGGTCACCGCGTAGGCGGCGGCGCTGATCGGGGCGACCACGTCCGCGTAGCGCTCGACCGGTCCGTGCGGCAGGTGGACCGGGCGTGGCCGGGTCGCCGCCCGGGTGTGACGGTAGGCGCCCGGACGTTCCGCCAGCCGCTCCTCCAGTTCCTCCCAGGCGTACCGGCTGGCCCTGGTCTCGATGTAGCGGCCCACGTTCGCGACGGCCTGCACGAACAGCCCGGTGGGGCGGAGCGTGAGCGTCTGGGTGACGAGGTTGGCGGTGATGAACAGCGCGTCGGTGGGACGGCGCCCCAGCCGGCGGTCGAGCTGCTCGCGGATGACGGGCGTGGCGTTGACCAGTTGCAGCAACGCGGGCACGGCCACCGGAAGCTGAGGGGCCCGGATCGCCTTGCCCAGGAAGATCAGCCCGATACCGGTGACACCGGCCGTCAGCCGTACGGTCGCCCGCAGGTGCTGCTCCACCAGGTGGACGGGGCTCTCGTGGGCGTGCTCCTCCTGCTCGTCGAGCTCCACGGTGACGGCCAGCAGCTTGTCCTGGTCGACCCGATTCGGGTCGCAGGCCACGAAGACCGCGCCGATGCGGCCGTTGACCTCCGCCCGCTCGACGCCGGGAACGGACTCCAGCCGTTCCTCCAGCCGGCGGGCCGCCGCCTCGGAGCCGGGCCGGCCGATCCCGTGCAGGTCGACGCGCAGCCCGCCGGGGCAGACGTGCACCTCGTGAGGGCACGGAAGCAGGTCTCGGAACGGCTCGGGCAGCACGCCGCGCAGCAGGGCCGCGGACGTCGTGAGCACTTGGTTCAGGAACATTCGGCTCTCCAGCAGACGGGAGCCCGGACGCCGGGTCCGGGCGGAGCGGGCGGCCACGCCGGCGGGTCAGCCGGTCGGGCCAGGTCGCCTCTGGTCACCACGGCGCGAGCGCGCGGTGGTGACTGCGCCACGTCGGCGGATCGCCGCCGACATCGGTGGCGGGCTGCCGGAGTGCCCGGAAACAACTCATCACCCCTCCTCGCGAGAGTCGGGGGGAACTCACGGATGGATTTCGCCTGAACCCGTACGAAGGCTCAGGCGCTGGTCAAAACGGTCGTACGACCGTCCTCCGATACCTTTCCTCCATCCGGAGCACGAGAAACGCGCCGCCCGCAATCGGCGCGTCGGGGGGCCCGCATCGGGCCGCGAAGTCACCCGATAGCGAAGGCGGGCCAGTCGAGCAGGGAGAGCACCTTGTGCAGGCCGGGCTTGACGTTGTGCAGCCGGATCGGCCGGCCCAGGGGGATGTCGGACAGCAGGGCCAGGGCGCGCAGGCCGTAGAGGTCGATGAACTGGAGCTCGGCGACGTCCACAACGGTTCCCGTCCCCGGCCTCGCCCACTCCCTGTGGAGAGTGTCGGCGATGGCGTCGCCGTTGGTGAGATCGATCTGCCCGATGAGCCGTACGGAGCCGTCATCGGAGGCGCGTACGACCAGTTGCTTGTCGAGGTAGAGCAGGTTCTTCTTGTTCAGAGCCGATTCGAACGACCCATTGACGGTCATCATGTCGGTGCCGCCTTCCTGTAGAGGGGCAGCCACCTTCGAGCATCACCGTCGCCGCTCGCCGATGTCAACCGAACCGCGGTCCGGCCGGCCGTACGGCCGATCACCGCTCCGCCGTCGAATGGCCCGTCGCCTGCGACGACGCTCTCCCGGCCGTACGGCTGCGCGGTGACGCAACTCACGTTTTGTCGCAGGAGGAATGTTTCAGGGTTTGTGCGCCAGGCCGCCGACGAACGTGTGGTAGGTGATGCCGCGTTCGAAAACCTCTCCGGGGTCCGGCCGCCACTCGGGGAGCGGCACCAGGCCGGGTTCGAGGAGCGGCAGGTCGCCGAAGAAGGTCATGATCTCGTCGTGGGTGCGCCACCGGCCCGTGCCCAGGTGCTCGTTGAACAGCTTCTCGGCCGAGTCGGCCTGCGCCGAGACCTCGGGCATGCCCGGCCCGGGGTTGTGGAAGTGGGACAGCGCGAGGTAGCTCCCGGAGGGCAGGGCCGCGCGGAGGCGGGCGGCGATGGCCTCGGGCTCCTCGTGGTCGTTGAGGTGGTGGAGGATCCCGAACAGCAGCAGGGCCACGGGCTGATCGAAGTCGATGAGCGCCGTGACCGCGGGGTGGCCGAGGATCGCCTCCGGGTCGCGGATGTCGGCCTCGATGACCGTGGTGCTGCCGTTCCTCGCCAGCAGCGCCCGGCCGTGCACCAGGACGATGGGGTCGTTGTCGACGTAGACGACGCGTGCTTCCGGAGCGATCTGCTGGGCGACCTCGTGCACGTTGCCCTGCGTGGGCAGGCCGGAGCCGATGTCGAGGAACTGCCGGATGCCTGCCTCGGCCGCCAGGTGGCGGACCACCCGCCGGAGGAAGTCCCGGTTGGACTTGGCCGCGGCCGGAGCGTCGGGGGCGATCCGTAACGCGGCCTCCGCCACGTGGCGGTCGACGGCGAAGTTGTCCTTGCCGCCCAGCATGAAGTCGTAGACCCGCGAGACGCTGGGCCTGCTCGTGTCGATCCTGACGTTCGCCCGGTCGTGCTCGGCCGGGGCGTCGCCCGCGTGCTGGTCGTTGTCGGCCATGATCCGTCCTGTCCCTCGCTGTACCGGTTCAGATCATGATCATGGTAAGGCCCACCGGGGGCCGGGAGAAGGACGTTTGCGATAAGTGGCACAAACAGGTCGGTCAACGGATGAGGCCACCCGCGGTGGGCGGCCATCGGAAGAGGTGGCCGCCCACGAGCGCCGGATCAGACGCTGACGCCGATCCCGCCGCGCGTCTGCGCGCCGTACCGCTCCAGTTCCTTCGCGAGGTCGAGCGGCTTGATCTGGGCCCGCCCGTCCAGGATCTCGTCGGTGAGCAGGTCGGCGGGCACCAGCCAGGAGACCTCGAACTCCAGCCCGTCCGGATCCTTCGCGTAGAGGGCCTTGGTGGTGGAGTGGTCGGACGCGCCGACCAGGGCGTTCATCTCCGTCAGCTTGGTCGCGATCCGGTGCAGCTCGGCGAGCGTGTCGACCTCCCAGGCGAGGTGGTAGAGGCCGACCGTCGCACGCCCGGCGGGCGACGGCCCCGCCTGCGCCCCGATCTGGAACAGTCCGAGGTCGTGGTCGTTCGAGGAGCCCTCGGCCTGCAGGAACGCCGCCCCGGGGAACGCCTGCACGACGCGGAACCCGAGGGCCTCCTGGTAGAAGGCCACGCTGCGGGAGACGTCCCGCACGTACAGCACGGCGTGGTTGAGTCGCTGGACCGGCATGACGCCCTCCCGAAAACTTGAACTCTCAAATAATTGTACCTCGGTGGGTTTCCCGGAAACTGTCGGTGGCAGGTCGTACGGTGGCCACCGGGCAGAGCCGCCAGGGGGTGGCGCAGCCGCACACCGGCGTTCCGTACGGCGCCGGAAGCGGGCGGTCCGGTAGCGGTGCCGGCGACGAGGCCGGCAGAGGGGGGCGTCATGATCGTGGACAGGGCTACGCGGGAGCACGAGGACAACCTGGTCCTGTTCCAGGCGGTGCACGAGGTCGCGATCCGTCATGCCGGTGCGCCATACCACCAGGTGATCTCGGCGCTGACCGTCGGCCTGCCCGGCACGCCCCGGCTGGCCGCCGACGAACTGCGGCGCATCGCCGAGGAGATCAGCCTCGGCCGCGACCCCTCGGGCCTGTGAGCCGCTGAGCGCCTGAGCGTGACCGTCCCAGCCTCTCGGGACGCACGCGGTGGAAACGGAGCCGCGCCCACCGAAACGGCGGGGCGCGGACGGCGGAGGTGTCAGGTCCTCCGGCGGATCGGCATGTTCTGGCCCAGGGCACAGGTAGTGGCCCGTGATCCGCAGAAGGCGGCCTGCAGGTCGAGCGAGCGGGCGTTGGTGATCGGTTCCTGCGACTGACCCATGACGAAGGTGGGGGAGATGGCCCCGGTGAGGCTCTGGTTGAACCTGCCCGAGCCGGACCTGCTCTGACTGCCGCTCGCGCGTCCTCCTTCGATCACCTGACCTCCGCCTCCACCCGGCCCGGGGACGTGGAAGGCCGCGAACCCCTCCCGTGCGGGCAGCGGGGTGACACGCGCCGCCGCCGGCTGCGCGGCGCAGATCCCGGTCGCCGGGATGACGAGCGCGGCGAGGGCCAGCCGACAGGCCGTGAGGACCACGGTGTCGTCGGGGGGCCGCGTCCAATAGCGGGACATATCGGTACACGCCTTCCTGCTGGGCGACTGACGGTGACCGTCGCCCGTCCGGTTCTGTGGAACGGCGGCCTCATACCCCGCCAGCGCAGGGCCGTGACCCGAGCTGGACAAGATCGGCGCAGGTTGTTACGGGTCCTTGGCGCCCCGCCGGGGCGCTCGCCTGGACGGCGACGCTAGGGCCTGTACGGAGTTCGGCGCTCGGGACCGAGCACCGGGCGGCCGTCGACGACGTGTTTCATGACGAGAGTGGATGTCAGCCGCTGGATGCCGGGGAGCGTGGCGAGGTGATCGTCTTCCAGGCGTTGGTAGGCGGTGAGGTCGGCGGTGAGGACGCGCAGGAGGTAGTCGGGATCCCCGAACAGGCGTTGGGCCTGGACGACCTGGGGGATCTTGGCGACGGCTTCCTCGAAGCCCAGAAGGGTGTCGCGGTCCTCCTGCCGCATGGTCACGAAGACGAGCGCTTGGAAGGGCAGTCCGACGGCTTCGGGGTCGACGATCGCTCGATAGCCGCGGATGGTCTTGGTGCGCTCCAGCTCCCGGAGCCGACGGTGGCAGGGTGACACGCTCAGCCCGACACGTGAGGCGAGTTCGGTGACAGTGAGGCGACCGTTTTCTTGGAGCAAAGCAAGAATTTTCCGGTCGATGGCGTCCATGGGGTGGATCCTTCTGTTCGAGCGGCCGTAAGGGCAAGAAGTCGGCACCATTTTCCGGCTGTTCGCAGGTACTTTCCTTGCGAGAATTCGTCTGCCGAGGAGAGACGCTCATGCCCGTCGGCTCCATCGTCGCCTTCTGGGGTGTCGCCCTGCTGCTGATCGTCGTGCCGGGAGCGGACTGGGCGTTCACGCTCAGCGCGGGACTGCGCGATCGGGCCGTGGTCCCGGCCGTGGGCGGACTCGTGCTCGGTTACGCGGGCATGACCGTCGTCGTCGCGGCCGGTGTCGGTGCCTTCGTCGCGGAGAACGCCACGGCGCTCACGGCGCTGACCGTCCTCGGGGGCGGCTATCTGGTGTTGCACGGCGCACGGACACTCGCGTCGCCTTCCGCGCCCGTCACCGCGACCGGGGACGCCACAGCCGAGGCGCAGGCGAAGACGCGCTGGGCGACGCTCGCGCAGGGCGCCGGGGTCAGCGGACTCAACCCCAAGGGCCTGCTGATCTTCGTCGCCTTGCTCCCGCAGTTCACCAGCCCTGATCGGGACTGGCCCTTACCGGTCCAGATGGGCGCCCTGGGCCTGGTTTTCACGTTCACCTGCGCCGCCTTCTATCTCGCCCTCGGCTCGGTGACGCGAACCATTCTGAATTCCCGCCCCGCGGCCGCACGGGCCGTGAGCCGCCTGGCCGGTGCCGGAATGATCGCCGTCGGCATTTCTCTGGTCATCGCAAGGATCGGTGGTGGTGCGGCGCTCTGAACGGGGAGCCCGTGCCGCGATCTAGTTCTGCAGGAGAGCGGCGGGGTCGGCCATGACCTGCTCGATCACCTGTCCGGCCGCGCCCAGGGCGGCCGCCTCGGCGCCGAGCCGTGACACGACCACGGGCGGCACGGCGCCGCGCATCTGACCGAGACGTGCCTTCAACGTGTCGGCGACCGTGTGGCCGATCCAGGGGAAGAGCGGCGCGTAGATCCCGCCGAGGACGATCGCGTCGGGATCCACGAGGTTGACCGCCGACGACAGGGCCACGCCGAGCGCCCAGGCCGCCCGCTCGCAGGCGGCACGCGTGTTCTCGTCGCCTTCCCGCAGCCGGGAGAGCACCCACGACACGCCCTGCTGCGCGGGAAGGAGCACCTCGGTCTCGTCGCCGGCGCCGCTGCCGTCGTCGAGTGGCGACATCGCCTCCACCCTGTCGCGCACCGCGCCGGCCGCTTGGTCCGCGCCTTCGGGGGGCGCGTCGGCAGGGCGCGCACCGGCGGCAAGGTGGACCGGGGCGGCGGCGCGGGCGGCGGTCAGGAGGGCGTCCTGGCCTGCGTACTGTTCGAGGCAGCCCCGGCCACCGCAGCGGCACGGCGGGCCGTCGGGGGAGACGACGACGTGCCCGAGCTCCCCGGCGAAGCCGTGCGCGCCCCGGAAGAGCCGGCCGCGGACCACGAGGCCCGCTCCGATGCCGATCTCGCCCGACACGTGCAGGAAGTCGGGCAGCCCGGACCCGAACCACAGCTCGCCGAGCGCGGCCAGGTTGGCCTCGTTCTCCACACGTACGGGGAAGGGGAACCGCAGGAGCGACGCCAGCGGCACGTCGCGCCAGCCGAGGTTTGGCGCGTTGCGCACGGCCCCGCTGGCCATGTCCACAGGGCTGGGCACGGCCAGCACGCCGCCGACCACGCGCAGACCGTTCTCCACAGCTTCGTCCACAACCGCGGAGGCCAAATCCCCAAGTCGCGCGATCACATCCACAGGGGGTGCGGCCCGGTTGTCCACAGCCTGTGTACGGCGCAGCCGTACCGTCCGGGCGAGGTCGACCACGCACACCGCGAGGTAGTCGACGTTGATCTCCAGCCCGAGGGCGGCGACGCGCTGCCCGCTGATCCGGATCTCGACCCCGGGCCTGCCGCGCTCGCCGTCCCGGACGGCGCCGGTCTCCACCACGAGCCCGCCCTCGATGAGGTCGCCGACGAGCTTGGACACGGTCGTCTTGGTCAGGCCGGTCATCTCCGCGAGGGCGGCCCGGGTCACCGATCCCCCGGTACTGACCGCGCCGAGAACGAGCGCCAGGTTCCCGGCGCGCATCGCGTCATGCCGAACGGCCTGCGTCATCGCACCCTCCACTCGAGCCTCGTCCCACGTCCACCGGGCTGCGTCATCTCATACTCCACTGCCGGGTGTTGAGAACACGCACGGACCCTCTTGACCCTGCGGCTCGTCACGTCGGATATTTAGTCCACAACGTAGACTAATTCGGAGGCGATTCATGTACACCCCCACTCCCGAGGACCGCTTCACGTTCGGGCTGTGGACCGTCGGCTGGCAGGCGCGCGACCAGTTCGGCGACGCGTCCCGGGCCCCGCTGGACCCGGTCGAGAGCGTCCATCGCCTGGCCGAGCTCGGCGCGTACGGTGTGACCTTCCACGACGACGACCTCCTCGCAGTGGAGCAGGACCGCGCCAAGGCCGTCGAGAGCTTCAAGAAGGCGCTGGCCGACACCGGCATGAAGGTGCCGATGGCCACGACCAACCTGTTCACTCACCCGATCTTCAAGGACGGCGGCTTCACCAGCAACGACCGCGACGTCCGGCGCTACGCCCTGCGCAAGGTCATCCGCAACGTCGACCTCGCCGCCGAGCTCGGGGCCAAGACGTACGTGTGCTGGGGCGGCCGTGAGGGCGCGGAGTCCGACGCCGCCAAGGACGTGCGGGTCGCGCTCGACCGCTACAAGGAGGGCTTCGACCTCCTGTGCCAGTACGTGATCGACAAGGGTTACGACATCCGGTTCGCCGTCGAGCCCAAGCCGAACGAGCCGCGCGGCGACATCCTGCTGCCGACGATCGGCCACGCCCTGGCCTTCATCAACTCGCTGGAGCACCCCGAGATGGTGGGCCTCAACCCCGAGACCGGCCACGAGCAGATGGCCGGCATGAACTTCGTGCACGGCATCGCCCAGGCGCTGTGGCACGGCAAGCTGTTCCACATCGACCTCAACGGCCAGCACGGCCCGAGGTTCGACCAGGACCTCGTCTTCGGCCACGGCGACGTGAAGAACGCGTTCTTCCTCGTCGACCTGCTGGAGAACGGCGGCTACGACGGCCCGCGCCACTTCGACTACAAGCCGCTGCGCACCGAGGACAAGGAGGACGTCTGGGACTCGGCCGCGGCCAACATGCGGACCTACCTCATCTTCAAGGAGAAGTCGAAGGCCTACCGCGCCGACCCCGAGGTGCAGGCGGCGCTGGAGGCCAGCAGGTACAACGAGCTGGCCCAGCCGACCCTGGCTGAGGGCGAGACGTACGAGGACGTCCTGGCCGAGTCGATCGACGTGGACGAGGTGGCCGCCCGCGGCTTCCACTTCACCCGGCTCAACCAGCTCGCGCTGGAGCACCTCCTCGGCGTGCGCGGCTGACCGACCAGGTGAGAGGAGTGGAGGGACGACGGTGACGCTGGTCGCAGGGGTCGACTCGTCGACCCAGAGCTGCAAGGTCGTCATCCGGGACGCGGAGAGCGGGGCCCTCGTGCGCGAGGGCCGCGCCTCCCACCCCGACGGCACCGAGGTCCATCCCGAGCACTGGTGGACCGCGCTGCGAAGCGCGATCGAGCAGGCGGGAGGGCTGGAGGACGTCGCGGCGGTGAGCGTGGCGGCCCAGCAGCACGGCATGGTCTGCCTCGACGAGGACGGCGAGGTGGTCCGGCCCGCCCTGCTGTGGAACGACACCCGCTCGGCCGGGGCGGCGGCAGACCTGGTCGCCGAGCTGGGCGGCCCGAAGGCGTGGGCCGAGGCCGTCGGCAGCGTCCCGGTCGCCTCCTTCACGGTGACCAAGCTCCGCTGGCTCGCCCGCAACGAGCCGGACAACGCCCGCCGTACGCGGTCGGTCTGCCTGCCGCACGACTGGCTCACCTGGCGGCTCGCCGGCCGGTCCGGCACGATCACGACCGACCGGGGCGACGCCTCCGGCACCGGCTATTGGTCGCCCGCCACCGGCGAGTATCGGACGGACCTGCTCGAACTGGCCATGGGTCGCGTGCCCGACCTGCCCCGTGTCCTCGGTCCCGCAGAACAGGCGGGAACGGCCGAGCAGGGCGGCGCGCTGCTCGCCCCCGGCACCGGTGACAACATGGCGGCGTCGCTCGGTGTCGGCATGCGGCCCGGCGACGTGGTGGTGTCCATCGGCACCTCGGGTACGGCGTTCGCCGTCTCCGAGGCGCCGTCCGCCGACCCGTCGGGGGCGGTCGCCGGGTTCGCCGACGCCACCGGCCGCTACCTCCCGCTGGTCTGCACGCTCAACGCGGCACGGGTGCTCGACGCCACGGCCCGGATGCTCGGGGTCACGCCCGCGCAGTTGAGCGACCTCGCCCTGCGGGCGCCCGCGGGCGCGGACGGGCTGGTGCTCGTGCCGTACCTGGAGGGGGAGCGCACCCCGAACCGTCCCGACGCGACGGGATCGCTGCACGGTCTCAGGCTGGCCACGGCCACGCCCGAGCACCTGGCCAGGGCCGCGGTCGAGGGCATGCTCTGCGGCCTCGCCGACGCGCTGGACGCCCTCGGGGTCGAGCCGCGGCGCGTGCTGCTCATCGGCGGCGGCGCGCGCTCGGAGGCGGTGCGCCGCATCGCGCCGACCGTCTTCGGGCGTCCGGTGCTCGTGCCCACTCCCGGGGAGTACGTCGCGGACGGCGCGGCCAAGCAGGCCGCCTGGCTGCTGGCGGGGGAGCCGGAACCGCCGCTGTGGGACACGGGCGCCGCCGAGCGCTACGAGGCCGATCCCACCCCTGGCCTGCGCGAGCGCTATCACGAGGCCGCGCAGGAGTGACGTCCGGGGTTGGGGCCCACGGGCCGCGTCCCCGACAGCCTGGGGCCCCACCCTGAGACGACCCTGACCCCTTCTCGGGGGGATCTACGCGTTGTCCCGGATGTTAGGAACGGGCCGTTCGCGGGATCCTCACCATATGGTCAAGAGGTTCTATCCCCTACTCGCCGGCGCCGGGATCCTGCTCGCGGTCGTCACCGTGGTGGCGGCGCAGGTGGGCGGGGATTCCTCGCTGGACCCCGTCTCCATGACGATCAGCCAGTACGCCGCCCGCGACGAGGGCGGCGCCATCGAGACGGCCATGGCCGTTCTCGGCCTGGCCTCGCTCGCGCTGCTGGCCGGGATGCGCGCGCTCGACGCGCCGGTGGGCGGCTGGCCCGCCCGCCTGATCGGCCTGTGGAGCGTCTCGCTCATCGGCGCGGCCGTGGTCCCGTCGGGCACGGCCTGGCAGGGGGACCTCCACGGCGTCCTGTCGGCGGCGGCCTTCGTGAGTGTGCCCGCCGCCGCCATCCAGTTGGTGGGCCGCCTGAGACAGGACGAGCGGTGGAAGGCCACCGCCCGGCCGCTGGAGTGGCTGGCGCTCGCCTCCGGGCTCGGCCTGGCGGCCGTCACGTACGTCGCGCTTCCCGGCCACGGCGTCATGATCGGCCTGGTGGAGCGACTGCTCCTGACCGCCGAGGTGGCCGTCCTCGGAGTGCTCGCCGTACGGCTCGCGCAGCTCACGTGGGGGCCGTGGCTCAAGGAGCGGATGGGCCGGGAGCGGGTCGGCGACGGGCGCGCCGCGCGCGACTTCCTGGTCCACCGCTGAGCGGTGTTCACCGCAGCCGAACGGAGGGCGGCACGCCGGGTCGTGCGGGCGCGGGGGCGCCGCACGACCCGGCGTGCGGCGTCATCGGCCGCCGCCGTCGATCGGGGGCCGGCGACCGTCCGAAGGCGACGAGCATGCATGTCGCGGACGGCAGGAAGAGCAATCCCACCGAGGGCAGGGTCAGGAGACAGCACGCCCCCAGCAGGATCGCTCCGACGAGAGCCACCGCCCTGCGCGACGTTCCGCCGATCTGCGAGGCCAGCAGCGTCAGCAGAGCGATCCCCGGCGGGATGAGGACGAGGAGCGCGCGAGGGCCGATGACGTCGATCGCGCGCTTCACACTGGTGCCGCCAGGGGTTTCCGACGCGAAACCCGGCACGACAAGGAGGAGAAGGGAGGCGAGGACGCTCAGGGCCACGGACCAGAGGATCCACCGCCGCGCCGATGTCACCGGCTCGTGCTCCATTTCTCCTCCACCACGGTCAGCCGAGGGCCCGGATCAATTCATTGTGGCGGGTCAGAGGAATGAACAGCTCGAGGCTGTCCGCGGTCGATCCTCGATAGCGGAACCGATGCGAGGCCGCAGACTCCTGACCTGAAATTTTCATGGTTCGGCGAGGCATTCATACAGTTCGCCTGCTCGCGGGCCCGCCTCGGGCTTGACCCTCCCGAGGGCGCGACCCACACTCCGCTGGAGTATCACCCCTCCGCGCGACCACCTGAGCGGTCCGCATTTCCATCACACTCGTGTGCCGGTCCATATGGGGATTTGTTAGCGCAAACAATCGCGGAGTCGATCACGTCAAAAGATGTTAGCGATAACAGGACAGATCGGCGCCAACGGTCAAGAGGAGGCGACATGGCGCAAGGTCAGAATAAGCCGGTGAGCGGCGAGCGGAGACTGCTGAGCCGGAGATCCGTCCTGGCGACGATGGGGGCACTGCCGGTCATCACGGCCACGACGTCGGTCCTGGGGGCCACGGAGGCCGCGGCGGCCACCTCGGTCATCGATCCGTCGGCGCAGCGGCAGACGATCCGAGGCTTCGGCGGCATGACCCATGCGGCCTGGGCCGGCGACCTGACGGCCGTCCAGCGGGACACGGCGTTCGGCACCGGCGACGGCAAGCTGGGGTTCTCCGTGCTGCGGATCCCCGTCGGCGAGAACCAGTCGGACTGGAGCCGTGACCTGGCGACGGCGAAGCGGGCGGTCGAGCTCGGGGCGACCGTCTTCGCGTCGCCGTGGAATCCCCCCGCCGGCATGGTCGAGACCTTCACCCGCGGCAGCCAGACCAACGCGAAACGCCTCAAGTACAGCTCGTACGCCGCCTATGCCCAGCACCTGAACGACTTCACCACGTACATGCGGAACAACGGGGTGAACCTGTACGGCATATCCGTGCAGAACGAGCCCGATTACGCGCAGGACTGGACATGGTGGACTTCCGCCGAAATCGTCCGGTTCCTGCGGGAGAACGCCGGCTCGATCGGCACCAGGGTCATCGCGCCCGAGTCCTTCCAGTACGTGAAGAGCATGTCGGACCCGATACTCAACGACTCCGCGGCGCTCGCCAACGTGGACATCATCGGGGCTCACCTCTACGGCACGCCGTACGCGAACTTCCCCTACCCCCTCTTCAAGCAGAAGGGCGCGGGCAAAGAACTCTGGATGACCGAGGTCTACTACCCCAACAGCACCGACTCGGCGGACCTCTGGCCCCAGGCGCTCGACGTGGGTGAGCACATCCACCGCGCCATGGTGGACGCCGAGTTCCAGGCGTACGTCTGGTGGTACATCCGGCGCAGCTACGGTCCGATGCGGGAGGACGGCCAGATCAGCAAGCGCGGCGCCATCATGGCGCAATTCGCCAGGTTCGTCCGCCCCGGATACGTGCGGATCGAGGCGACGGCGAACCCGGCGTCGAACGTCTACGTCTCGGCGTACCGGGGCGGTGGCTCCACGGTCGTCATCGTCGCCGTCAACAAGGGGACCTCTGCGGTGAGCCAGCAGTTCACCCTGGCGAACAGCACCGCGTCCAGTGTCTCGTCCTGGCTGACCGACGCGAGCAGGAACGTCGCGTCCCAGGGAACGACCAGCGTGTCGAACGGCTCCTTCACCGTCACGCTTCCCGCTCTGAGCGTGATGACCTTCGTGACCGGCGTGAGCGGCGGGCCCTCGCCCAGCCCCTCGCCCACGCCTCCGCTGTCCCCGTCGCCCACACCGTCGCCCAGTGGCGGCACCGGGACGGGGCCGTGCCGGGTCACCTACACGATGAACTCCTGGAACAACGGCTTCACCGCCGGCATCAGCATCACCAACACCGGAACCTCGACGATCAACGGCTGGACGCTGGGCTTCACCCTGCCCGCCGGCCAGTCCATCACCTCGGGCTGGAACGCCACCTACACGCCCTCCAGCGGCCAGGTGAGCGCCCGCAACGTCAGCTACAACGGCACGCTCGCCCCCGGCGCCACCATCGACATCGGCTTCCAGGCCACCCACACCGGCAATACCGCCAAACCCACCGCGTTCACCCTCAACGGCATCCCCTGCACCGTGGCCTGACCGACAGGTGAAACAACCCCCGGAGCCGACCGGCGAAGGGACAGGGGCCGCATCCGCAAGCGGTGCGGTCTCGGGGAGCGGGGTCAGGGTTCGCCGAGCAGGTCGCGCAGGCGCTCGGCGTACGGCCGCCAGTCGAGGCCCCTGCCCGCCGCCCAGGCGTCGTCGTGGCAGGTCGCGAGATGGCGCTCGCCCGCGTCGCCGATCACGCTGACCACCTCGCCGCGCTCGCCCCGGTCGCGCATCCGGGTGATCAGTTCGAGGGCGGCCCACAGGTTCGTCCCCGTGGCGGCGCCGACCGGGAGCCCGGTCACCTGCCGCACGTATCGGGCGGCGGCCACGCTCGCGGCGTCGGGCACGGGGACGACCAGGTCGACGAGCGCGGAGTCGAAGGCGGGCTCCATCCGCGGCCGGCCGACGCCCTCGATGCGGCTGGGCATGCCCGTGGCGTAGTCGGGGGCGCCGGTGGCCCAGCCGGGGAAGTAGGCGGAGTTCTCCGGATCGGCCACGGCCAGCCTTCCCCGCAGGCCGTGGGCCCGCAGGTGCCGGCCGATCGCGGCGGACGTCGCGCCGGTGCCCGCCCCGACCACGATCCAGCGGGGACACGCGCCGAGCTGCCCGAACAGCTCGTCGGCCAGGCTCGCGCCATGCCAGTCGACCTCGGCCGCGGAGCGGTAGTGGTCGAGGTAGTGGCCGCCGATCTCCTCGGACAGGCGGGCGGCCTCCTCGTACACGGCGAGCGGCGGATCGACGTACCGGCACGTCCCGCCCAGCCGCTCGACACCGGCACCGGAGGACTTCTTCGGCATCACCGCGATGTACGGCAGGCCGAGCAGCCGGGCGAAAAAGGCCTCGGCGACAGCCATGGGACCGCCGGTGGCGTCGACCACGGTCGTCCCCTCGGTGATCCGCCCGGAGGCGATCGCCTGGGCGAACAGGGCGCGGGCCAGCCGGTGCTTGAGACCACCGGTGGGCTGTGCCGACTCGTCCTTCAGCCGCAGCCGCACGCCCCACGCCCCGGGCAGTGGAAACTCGCGCAGCGGCGTCGTGCCCGCGTCTTCGCGCTCCCGGTGTAGACGTGCGACGGCCTCGGCCGCCCATCCGCTGATCATGCCGGGCAGGTCAGCGCTGGGCGGCCGTCAGCATCTTGAGCGAGTGCTCCACGAGCGTGACGAGCACGACCTTGGCCGAGGCGCGGCGCCGTACGTCGCAGAGCAGGACGGGGACGTCCGGGTCGAGGTCGAGGGCGATCCGCACGTCGTCGGGCTCGTGCCGGTCGGCGCCGTCGAAGCAGTTGACCGCGACGATGAACGGCGTGCCGCGCTGCTCGAAGTAGTCGATCGACGGAAAGCAGTCGGTCAGCCTGCGGGTGTCGGCCAGCACGACGGCCCCGAGCGCGCCGTAGGACAGCTCGTCCCACATGAACCAGAACCGTTCCTGTCCGGGGGTGCCGAACAGGTAGACCACGAGCCCTTCCCTGATGGTGATCCGGCCGAAGTCCATGGCCACCGTCGTGGTCGTCTTGCCTTCCACGCCGTCGGTGTCATCGACGCCGACGCCGCGATCGGACAGCACCTCCTCGGTGCGCAGGGGGCGAATCTCGCTGATCGCGCCGACCAGCGTGGTCTTGCCGACGCCGAAGCCGCCGGCCACCAATATCTTGAGGGCGACCGGCTCCTCAGAGGGCGCGAAGGCCATTGATCACTTCCTTGAGAATGCGCTCGCTTGGCAGCGGCGCCACCTTGCCCGGAGCCCGTACGTCGACGAGCCCGAGGTCGTGCAGATCCCCGATCAGGACGCGGACCACGCCCAGCGGCAGGTCGATGTCGGACGCGATGTCCGCCACCGACGCGCCGCGGCGCGCGATCTCGAGGATCCGCCGCTGCTCGGGGCCAATGCCGGGGACGTCCCTCGGTGAGCCCGTGGTGGTCACCATGGTGATCAGATCGAGCTTGGCCCCGGAGTGCCGTGCCCGGCCCCCCGTCAGCGCGTAGGGCCGGACCAACGGCCCGGCCTCCTCGTCCATCCACTGGGGTCCCGTCATGTGGCCACCCATCTCATGGGGAGATCCGCCGCGGGTTGGTGGAGATGTGCTGGCCCACCCGCTTGACCAGCATCGCCATCTCGTACGCGATGTGCCCGACGTCGGCGTCGGACGCGGCCAGGACGGCAAGGCAGGTGCCCTGGCCGGCGGCCGTGACGAACAGGAACGCGGCCTCCATCTCCACGATGGTCTGCCTGACCTCGCCCCCGCCGAAGTGCCGCCCCGCGCCCCGCGCCAGGCTCTGGAACCCGGCCGCGACCGCGGACAGGTGCTCCGCGTCCTCCCGGCTCAGCCCCTGGGAGGCGCCAACGACGAGACCGTCGGTGGAGAGGATCACCGCCTGGCGGACGGCGGCGACCCTGCTGATGAGATCGTCGAGCAGCCAGTTCAGTTCGCCGGTCGACGTCGCTTTGCCGGTCATTCGTCACCCTTCTCGCCGTGCGTGGTGTGTGCATGTTCGCCGGGTGCGCCCCCACCCGGCTGATCGGAGTTCTCCCGGCCCCGCAGCGCGCCGCGCTGGAAGGCGCTGAACATCGCCCTGGCCTCCTCCGGCGACCGCTCCTCCACGGTCGGGGCGGACAGCGGCGGCGTCTGCGGCGCCGTCTCCGAGGACTGGGTGCGAAGCTGCGGAGCGATGTTGGCCTGGCGAACCCTGCGCGGCAGGCCGGCGTGGCTTCCGTTGGAGACGGGGCCTCCGGCCCGCTGTCTGCTCGTCCGCTGCGCCAGGCCGTTCGACGCCACCCCCGCGGCGGCGGTCGCCGACTCGGAGGACGGCGAAACGAGCGGCGAAACGGGCGGCGGAGCGGAGGGCGCGGCGGCCGGGCGCGGGTTCTCGAAAGCGGAGCCGAGGGACCGCGAGGAGAGGTCGTCGCGCGTGGCGGGGGGCACGGCCTCGGTCCGCAGGGCGGCCGGCGTGAAGAACGGGGACGGCTCGGACGCGCCCGTGAGCTCCTCCCGGTCCTCCGTCTCCCCGGGAACCTCCCCGGGAACGCCGCCCGGAACGCCGCCCGGAACGTCCCTCGCGACCTCCCCGGCGAGCGTGCGGACTTCCCGGGGCTCACCGGCGGGGGCCGGGCCGCCCAGTCCGAGGTCGGCCTGGAGCGTGTCGCTGAGCGAGATGTCGGTGTCGTTGCCGCCGGCGGCCAGCGCGGGCTTCGCGTGGGCGCCGCGGGAGGCCGGCCCCGAGAGCGCCGCGGGCGAGCCGTCCTCCGCCACCAGGGCCCGGGGGATGAGCACGATCGCGGTCGTGCCGCCGTACGGCGAGCCCCGCAGGACCACCCCGATCTCGTGCCGGGCGGCGAGCTGGCCGACGACGAAGAGCCCGAGCCGGTCGCTGTCCGCCAGGTCGAACTCCGGCGGGTCGGCCAGCCGCGCGTTGATCTCGTCGTACTCCTCGGGCGTCAGGCCGAGACCGCGGTCCTCGATCTCCACCGCGAGCCCGTTGGCGACGACCTCCCCGCGCACCGCCACCTTCGTCTGCGGAGGCGAGAAGATCGTGGCGTTCTCCAGCAGCTCGGCGATCAGGTGCACCACGTCGGCCACGGTCGCGCCGATGATGGCGGCGTTCGGCATCGGGGCCATCGAGACGCGGGTGTAGTCCTCGACCTCGGAGATCGCCGCGCGGACCACGTCGACGAACGGCACCGGCTTGCGCCACGACCGTCCGGGCGCGGAGCCGGACAGGATGATCAGGCTCTCCGCGTGGCGGCGCATGCGGGTGGTCAGGTGGTCGAGCCGGAACAGGTCCTCCAGACCCTCCGGGTCTTCGGCGCGGCGCTGCATCGTGTCGAGCAGCGTGAGCTGGCGGTGCAGCAGGGTCTGCTTGCGGCGGGCCAGGTTGAGGAAGACCTGGCTGACGCCGCGGCGGAGGGCGGCCTGGCCGACGGCGGCCTCCACGGCCGTGCGCTGGACGGAGCTGAACGCGTGCGCGACGTCCTCGACCTCGTTGGACCCCGTCGCCTTGATCGGGGGCGCCTCGGCCTCGACGTCCACGTCCTCGCCCCGCCGCAGCTTGTCGACGACCTGCGGCAGCCGTACCTCGGCGAGTTCGAGCGCGGCGTCGCGCAGGCCGGCGAGGTCGCGGGCGAGACGGCGGCCGAACCGGACGGAGAAGATGATCGTGGCGATGATCACCACGAGACCCAGGCCGCCGGCGATCAGGATGCGGAGCATGATCCCGGTGGCGACCGAGGTGGCGGAGACGCTCAGCGCGTCCGAGGCCTTCAGCCGGGCCGAGTCGAGCCGCATGATCAGCTGGTCGATCGTCGGCGACCACTTCTCGGCGTCCGCGGGGAGCGGGCCGCCGGAGCGCACCTGGTTGACGATCTCGTTCTCCAGGGCGGTGAACCGGTCGAACAGCGGCGAGGTGAGCACCTGCTCGTACGGCGCCCGCATCTCGCCGCCGAGGACCGGCCGGTTCTTGCCGTACAGGAACCGCCGGGTGGCGACCCACTCGCTGAAGGCGTTCTGCTCGTCGGCCGTCATCCTGCCGCTGGCGAGCGCTCCGCGCACGAGGGCGTCCTCACGAGTGATCATCTCGTGCGCGTTGCCCATCCCCTGCATGGCGCTGGCCTGCTGGAAGGTGGCCAGGTCGGGGACCGAGACGAGCCGCTCGTAGAGCGCGAACAGGTCGTCCATCATCGCGTTGTACGCGGTGATCGCGGTCAGCCTGTCGGACCTGCCGAGCGAGACGCCCTCCCGGATCGAGGGCAGGCGTTCGAGGGAGGTCAGCAGGGATTCCAGGGGCGCCAGGAGTTCGTCGCTCATGGCGTCGCGGGTCGCCTCGTCCTCGGCGGACTTCTTGAACTTGTCCGCGGCGGAGGTGGTCTTGGCCTGCTGGGCGGTGAGCGCGGCGGACGTCGTCTGGCCGCTGCTCAGGACGCCGGCGGTCAGCGCGCGTTCGGCCTGGATCTGGGTGCCCAGGTCGGTGGAGGTCGCTCCGATGGTGTCGTACAGCGTCTTGGAGCGCAGGAGGACGAGCCCATCGCCAACCGTGAGCTTTAGGGCAAATCCCCACATAGCACTCAACATGAGCAATGGCAGGAGCAGCAACAAGAAGATCTTGAACCGAATCGACCGGTTTCTCGCACCCATAGCCACTCCTGCGTTGCTGGAGGCTCGCGCCGCATTTATGGGGAAATGCACCTCCGGAAGATCGCACAGAAGGCTAGCACCGATACAGTTCTGGCGCAGTGGGAGGAACTGATGATTACAGTGATCACTGGGGCTGGTGCCGGAATCGGTGCAGCTTCTGCCCTTGATCTCGCCCGTCGAGGTCACCAAATCGTGCTCGTCGGACGCACCCCGGAGAAGCTGCGCGCCGTCGCGGACCGCGCGGAGCAGGCCGGTGGCAGCCGTCCGGACACGCTCCTCGCGGACTTCTCCTCCCTCGATCAGGTGCGCCGGCTGGCGGCGGAGTTGCTGGCGCGGTACGAACGCATCGACGTGCTGATCAACAACGCCGGCGTGATGACGCCCGACCGCCGGACCACCGTGGACGGCAACGAGTGGATGATGCAGGTCAACCATCTGGCGCCGTTCCTGCTGACGAACCTGCTCCTCGACCGGCTCACGGCCTCGTCCGCCCGGGTCGTCACCACCTCGTCCCGGGCCGGGAAGACGGGCCGCCTCGACCCCGCCGACCTGTCCAGGGAGCGGCGGCGCTGGAGCGGCTGGCTGCAGTACGGCGACTCCAAGCAGGCCAACGCGCTGTTCACTGTGTCGCTCGCCGAGCGCGGCCTGGCCGCCACGTGCCTCCATCCCGGGGTGCTCAAGACCTCGTTCGCCGAGGGCACGTTCTTCATGAAGCTGGTCTTCCTCCTGCCCGGCATGGGTGAGCCGCCGGAGGCCGGGGCCGAGCGCCTCGTCCACCTCGCCACCCACCCCGACGGCGTCACGCACCCGGGCCGGTATTTCGTCAAGAACGCTCCCGTACGGGTGCCGGAGACGATGTCCGACCCCGCCCTCGCCGCCGCCCTGTGGGACGCGAGCCTCACCGCGACCGGTCTGTCCGCCTGAAGGAGCGTCTTCCTGGTATCGACAGTCCCAGGAAGACGGGTCATCTGGCTGCTCACCCGCTCGTCTCCGCACCCTGGAGTCACGGATGCGGAACACGACCCGGCTCCGCGGGAGCCGCACTCCGGCCGCCGCGGCCGGGGTGCGGCTCCCGCGACCGGTTGAGGAAAGGGAACAGCAGCCATGAGCACGCTCGCACTCGTCACCGGCGCCACCTCCGGAATCGGCAGGGCCTTCGCCGAGCGCCTGGCCGCCGGCGGCCACGACCTGGTGATCGTGGGCCGGCGGAAGGAACGCCTGGAGGAGTTCGCCGCCTCGCACCCCGAGGTCGAGGTGCGGACCGTGGCCGCCGACCTGTCTACCGACGAGGGCATCGACGCGGTCGCCGAGATCTGCGCGGCCGAGCCGCTGACCATGCTCGTGAACAACGCCGGCGTGTCCCACTACATGCCGCTCGCCGAGCTCCCCGCAGACAAGGCCAGGGAACTCGTGCACGTCAAGGTCGTCGCCCCGACGATGCTCACCCGCGCCGCCGTCGCGGGCATGCGGGAGCGGGGCGAGGGCGCGATCGTCAACGTGGCCGGGATGATCGCCTTCAGCGGTCCCGCGCCGCACTCCCAGATGCCCCGCAGGGCCGTCTACGCCGGCACCCTGGCCCACCTCGTCGCGATGTCCCAGACCCTGAGCGCGGAGCTCGAGGGCACGGGAGTCGCCGTGCAGGTGCTGTGCCCCGGCGTGGTGGCCACCGAGTTCCACGAGCGTCAGGGCCTCGACCTGAGCGCCGTGCCCCGCATGAGCGCCGACGACGTCGTCACGGCCGGCCTGCGCGGCCTGGAGCTGGGCGAGATCGTCTGTGCCCCGGGCGTCGAGGACGCCGGACTTCTGGACGCGGTCTTCCGGGCCGAACTCGCCGCCTTCGGCGCCCAGAGCCCCCAGCTCGCCACGCGCTACCGGGACGTCTGAGCCGGTCCGGCCGAGGCCGGGACCGGAGGTCCGAAGAGTTCGGGGAGTGTTCGCCCGCGGTTGCGCCGGTGCTCACGGACGGGTGACTAGGGTCCGGCCGCATGACCGTGACCGCTCCCGTGACCGCTCCCGTGACCGCTCCCGTGACCGCTCCCGCCCGCCCGTCCGGTAAGGCCGTCGCCCGCGACCCGCTGCTGGACAACGCCAAGTTCCTGGCCATCGTGCTCGTCGTTTCCGGGCATCTCGTCGAGGAGCTGCGGGACGTCCCCGCGGCGCATGCGCTCTACTTCTTCGTCTACCTCTTCCACATACCGCTCTTCATCGTCGTCAGCGGCTATTTGTCCCGAAATTTCACATTTTCTCCGGGTAAGGCGCGCAAGCTCATCAGCGGGCTCGCGGTGCCGTACGTCATCTTCGAGGTGGCCTATTCGCTGCCCCGGTTCTTCCTGTACGGCAAGCTCGAAATCAGCCTGCTGGACCCGTACTACCTGACCTGGTTCCTGATGTCGCTGTTCCTGTGGCGGCTGTCCACACCGGTCTGGCAGCAGTTGCGCCACCCCCTGGTGGTCGCGGTCGGGCTGTGCCTGCTGTCGGGCACCAGCGCCCTGCCCGACGAGTTGTCGATGAACCGGACGTTCGGCCTGCTGCCGTTCTACGTGCTCGGTCTCATGCTCACGCCGGAGCACCTCGACCTCCTGCGCGAACGCCGGGCGAGGATCGCGGGCGGGGCCGTCCTGGCGGCGGTGCTCGCCGCGGCGTTCGCCGTGCACACGATCGTGCCGACGGAGTGGATCCGCTGGCGCCACTCCAACCACCAGATCGGCGTGGACGACCTGACCGGCACGCTGATCCGGCTCGCCATGCTGGCGGTCGGCGCTCTGCTGGTGGCGTCGTTCCTGGCGGTCACCCCGAGCCGCCGCACCTGGTTCACCGGCCTCGGCGCCGCCACGATGTACGCCTACCTGCTGCACGGGTTCGTCGTGAAGGTCGCCGAGCGCTTCCACGACGTCCTCGTCAGCCCGCTCGGCGTGGCCGCCATGGCGGTCCTCGGAGCCGTCCTCGCGGCCCTGCTCTGCACGTCCCCGGTGCGTAGGGCGTTCCGATGGGCGGTGGAGCCCGACGTCTCCTGGGCCTTCACCAGGCTGCGCCGGCCCCCCAGGCGCCCGCAGGAGCCCGCCGCGATGTGACCGGAACTTTCTGTGACAACCCTCCGTTCTGCCGAGTGATGGTGCAGAGTAGGGCGAATCGCGCGGCTGGCGGGGCTGGGTACGGAAGACGGCTCTGTCACGGCACGGTGATACGGGGTAACCTGCGCATTCGCGGTGCAGCCAGGAGCGGTGGAAACGACGGGGTGACGCGGGTGGTCGGCAAACAGGGCAGGGTCACGGGCAGGATCGGGCCGGGCCTTGTCGGCGAGGTGATGGTGCCCATCCGCGGGGGTGTCGAGGCGTTCTACGCCTATCCGAGCGTGCCTGACGAGGAGATCCCGGTGGGGTCGATCGTCATCGTCGTGGAGTATTCGCCCCCGCGCACCGTCTACGTCGCTCGCGCGATCGTCTAACTCGCTCCCTCCTCCTTATCCCCCCACTACACGGAGGCTCCCATGTCCCCGGAGATCCTGGTCGTGGGCGGTGTGGCCGTCGTCGCCCTCATCGTCCTCATTCTCCTGTTCAAGGCCATCTGGCGGGTGGCCGAGCCCAACGAGGCGCTCATCATCTCGGGTCTCGGCGCCCACACGAAGAACGAGCTCGCCGACAGCCTCGGCTTCAAGATCGTAACCGGCAAGGGCACCGCCGTGCTGCCCGGCTTCCAGACCGCCCGGCGCCTGCGGCTCGACAGCCGGGCCACGAACCTGCAGGTCAACTGCGTGACCCAGCAGGGCATCCCGGTCCAGGTGCGCGGCGTGATCATCTACAAGGTGGGCGACGACTTCACCAGCATCGCGAACGCCGCCCGGCGCTTCCTCGACCAGCAGGACTCGATGAACGGCGCCATCCACGAGCTGTTCACCGGCCATCTGCGCTCGATCATCGGCAACCTGACCGTCGAGGACCTCATCCTCAACCGCGAGCGGCTCACCAGCGAAACCCGCAGCTCCGCGGCCGACGAGATGAGCAAGCTCGGCCTGGTGGTCGACTCGCTGCAGATCCAGGAGATCGAGGACGAGACCGGCTACATCACGAACCTGGGCAAGCCGCACGCCGCCAAGATCGCCGCGTCGGCCCGCATCGCGGAGGCGCAGCGCGACCAGGAGGCCACCGAGGCCGAGCAGGTCGCGGCGGCCAAGAAGGCCTCGGCCATCCGCGAGTCGCAGATCCAGCAGGCCGGCTACCAGGCGGAGGTGGACCAGGCGGCGGCCAAGGCGCGGCAGGCCGGCCCGCTGTCGGAGGCCACCGCGCGCCAGGAGGTCGTCGTCCAGGAGACCAGGGCCGCCGAGCTGGAGGCCAAGCTCGCCGAGCAGCGGCTCCAGTCGCAGGTTCGCAAGCCCGCGGACGCCAAGGCGTACGAGACCGTCACACTGTCGCAGGCCGAGCGCGACGCGCGCATCGCGCAGGCCGAGGCGGAGGCGAGGGAGACCGAGCTGCGCGCCACCGCTCAGGCGTCCCAGGTCAAGCAGGCGGCGGCGGCAGACGCCGAGTCGGTGCGGGTGCGCGGTGAGGCCGCCGCGGCGGCGACCAAGGCGACCGGTCTGGGTGAGGCCGAGGCGGCCAAGGCGCGGGGTCTCGCGGAGGCCGAGGCGGCCAAGGCGAAGGGTCTCGCGGAGGCCGAGGCCGCCAAGGCGCGCGGCCTGGCCGAGGCCGAGGCGATCAGGGCCCGCTCGGAGGCGCTGCGGGAGAACCAGGAGGCCGTCATCGCCCAGCAGCTCGCCGAGAACTGGCCGCAGATCGTGGAGGCCGGCGCCAAGGCGTTCGGCAACGTCGACCACATGGTGGTGCTCAACGGCGCCCAGGGCATCGAGGAGATGCTGGCCAAGGCGCTCACGCTGGGCGGCACCGGGCTGGGCCTGGCCCGCTCCCTGCTGGCCGGCGGCAGCCCCGCGGCGGCCAAGGACGGCGCGAGCGTGAACGGCGCCGAGCCCACCACGAAGAACGCCATCGACGCCGCCTCCTGACGGCCCGCGTTCGTCCCCGTCCCACGGACGGGGACGAACGCATCCCATCATCAGCCGTCCGGAGCGAATGCCTATGGCCAGCTGCGGCACCTGGTCAGTCGAAGGACAGCTCGGTCGTACGGCGGGGCATCAGCAGCAGCGCGGCGACGCTGAGCACGGCCACGACGACGAGCGCGATGAAGATGTGGTGGACGGCGTCGTACAGCGCGCCCCGCACGAAGGACGCGGTGGCCGAATGGGCCGCCGCGCCCTGGGCGTTCAGCACCAGGCTGGTGGCGTCGAGGCTGCCGGGCAGCCGCCCCGCGACGTCGGCGGGCGGGTGGGCGAAGCGGTCCGACAGCGTCGCGTTGGAGATGGCGCCGAGCACCGCCGCGCCGACCGTGCTGCCGATCGAGCGGCAGAACATGTTGGTCGCGGTGACCACGCCGCGGCGTTCCCAGCCGACGACCGACTGCACGGCGACCATCGTGGGGCTGGCCGACAGCCCGAGGCCGACGCCGACGACGAAACAGGCGGCCGCGACCTGCCAGATCATCGCGTTCTGGCCGAGCAGCGCGCACAGCACGGTGCCGGCGACCACCACGACGACGCCGATCAGCGCGGTGTCGCGAAACCCGATGCGCATGTAGAAACGGCCGGAGAACGTGGCCGCGAGGGGCCAGCCGACGGTGAGCGCGGCCAGGGCGAAGCCCGCCACCAGCGCGCCGGTGCCCAGCACCCCCTGCGCGTACGTCGGGACGTACGAGGTGAGTCCGATGGTGAGGGCGCCGATGCCGAGGGACACCAGGTTGCCGCCGGTCAGCGTGCGGCGGCGGAACACCCACAGGGGCAGCACCGGCTCGGCCGCGCGGCGCTCCACGAGCACGAAGGCGACGATCAGGAGGACGCCCGCCGCGAAGATCAGCAGGCTGGGCGCCGAGTTCCAGTCCCAGGCGACGCCGCCCTCGAGCAGGCCGAGGATGAGCAGCGAGGAGCCGCCGGTGAGCAGCATCGCGCCCAGGTAGTCGATCCGGTGGGAGCCCCGCTTCACCTGCTCCTTGAAGCGCCGCGCGAGCATCCAGGCGGCCACCGCGCCGAGCGGCAGGTTGATGAAGAAGATCCAGCGCCAGGAGACGTACTCGGAGAACAGGCCGCCGATCGTCGGGCCGACCACCGCCGAGATGCCCCACACGCTGGCGAGGTAGCCCTGGACGCGGGCCCGCTCCTCGACCGTGTACAGGTCGCCGGCCATGGTCATGCTGATCGGCTGCACCGCCCCGGCTCCGATGCCCTGGATCGCGCGGAAGGCGATCAGCGCGGGCATGCTCCAGGCCACCCCGCACAGCACCGACCCGAGCAGGAACGCCGCGATGCCGAAGAACATCACCGGCTTGCGCCCGAACACGTCGGCGAGCTTGCCGTAGATGGGCACGGTCACGGCCTGCGTGAGCAGGTAGATCGAGAACAGCCAGGGGAACTGGGAGAACCCGCCGAGGTCGGTGACGACGGACGGCACCGCGGTGGCGATGATCGTGCTGTCCAGCGCCACCAGACCGGTGCAGAGCATGATGGCGGCGAGCACGGGACCGCGCTCAGACCGTAGCCCGATGCCTTTCGATGTCGTCGTCGTGGTCACGTGAGAGGCTCCCCTGTCCGGCGTGCACGTATACGGGACCCGCCCGCCCGAAGGCGGGAGAGTCCCGGAACAGGGCAACCATCGCACCGCCCCGGACATTCCGGGCGGTATCTCTATTTCAGATGAGTACGTGCGGCTCGGGGTTACCGGCGAAGCAGAACTGGGCGTTGCGGGTCAGCTTGTAGTCGGCCGCCTGCCAGGTGTGGGCGGTGGCGTCCGAGCCGCGCATGTAGATGAAGTTGTACCGGTCGGCCGAGTAGATCCGGACGCCCTCCTCCTTGCAGCGCCGCACGAGCCGGGTGTCCTCGCCCGCGTTGACCGCCTCGAACGGGAACGCCCGCACCAGGTCGGTCTTGGCCAGGATCGTCGCCCCCTGGATGAGGTGGGCGTAGCGGTGCTCCAGCCCGGGCAGGCGGAAGATCGTGACGTCCTGGTCGGGGAAGTACGTGTAGTGGGCGCCCTTGCCGACCATCTCGGCGTCGGCGTAGTCGAAGGCGCGGACCAGGTCCGACAGGTAGTGCTCGCCGTAGATGTTGTCGTCGTCCATCTTGGAGATCAGCTCGCCCTCGGCGTGGGCGATGCCGTGGTTGAGCACCTCGCCGAGCGTCCAGGACGGATCGGCGGTCAGCACCTTCACGGCCGGGATGCCCGCCGCGAGGGCCTTGTCGCGCACGACCGCCGGGTCCTCCGACAGGCCGTGCATGACCAGCACGAGCTCCAGGTTGCGGTGCCGCTGCCGCGCCACCTGGCTGATCGCGTGTTCGAGCTGGCCGGCCCGGTTGGTCGGCAGCACCACGGAGATCGACCGCGACCGCGGGACGACCGGCAGGCCGAGGTCGGTGAGGATCTGGTCGACGCGGTGGGAGAACAGGTGCTTGTCGAACACCTCGCGCATCGCCAGGTGGCCCTGACGCGCCCGCAGCTCGGGACTGTTGATCAGGTAGATCGCCCGGTTGTACGCCTCCTCCTGCGAGTGCGCGACCGGGATGAGCGGGCCGAACGTCTCCTCGATGGCCCGCGACCACCCCGACAGCACCGTGGTCGAGCAGGCCGACAGCTCGAAGACGCGCCGCGCGCACATGGTCGGCGAGTCGATCACCGAGTTCACGTTCAGGAAGACCTTGTACATCTTGTACGCGGCCAGCATCTGCTCGTACGGCAGTTCACCCACGATGTGGGGGCGGTACTCCTCCGGCCAGGCGTACTTGTCGGCCACCGAGGCGTTCCTGGCGTAGATGTGCAGGCCGAGCGGGCGTACGGGCGCGAGGATCGTCTCCATCTGCTCGCGCCGCTCGGGGTGCTTGTCGCGGAAGTACATCCCCGCGAAGACGACGTCGTACGGCCGGCCCTGCTTGGTCTGGATCGGGTTGTGGATCCGGGGCTGGGCGGCGAACTGCAGGGCGCCGACACGGTCATGACCCAACACTTCGCGATATTTCGGGATCATGTCGCCGTCGCACGTGTACACGTAGTCGAACAGCTTGGCCGTGTCGATGAAGAAGTCGAAGTTGGGCGGGTCCTCCTTGTTCCAGAAGACCGTGGGGATGCCCTCCTCGCGGCACCAGGCGATCAGGTCGCGCAGCTCCTGCTTCGGCGCGTTGGTCCCGGTCATCTGGTAGCGCCAGCGGCCCTGGTTGCCGTGCCAGGCCGACTCGCAGAACAGCATCTCGGGACGCTTCTCCGCGAAGATCTCGCGCCAGTCTTGCAGGCCGAACTCGATCTGGTCCCACTCGTACTGGAACGCCATGCGGGAGAAGTCGTCGAGGATCACCGCGACCCGCAGGTCCGGCCGCACGACCGGGCCGTCCGGCCACTTGAGGCCCGGGATCTTGACCTCGGGACCCCGCGCCTCGGCGGCGGCGGCGACCTCGATCGCGGAGGGCGGCGCCTTCGGCGCCTTCTTGCCGTCCTTCATCGCCTTGCTGAGGTCGCGCGGCAGCCGGACGATCTTCTTGGGCTTCGACGCGTTCGTCAGCACCTGCGCGACCCGGTAGGGCTTCTGGGTCTGGGTGGCCTGGAGCCTCCAGAGGGCGTAGTCGGCACGGGCCTCCTGGTAGGCGAGCCGGTTCTCCAGGTCGCGGATCCGCTGCTCGTACTGCTCGACGTGCTTGCGCTCCTCGGGCAGCCAGTTCACCGGCCCCAGCCGCTGGAAACGCGGGCCTTCCGAGGCCTCAGGAGTCTCGTCGGTCTCAGCCATGCTTCCCCCCTCGAGAGAAGAGCCATCGTACGGCTGTCGCCGCCGTTTTCATGCCTAAATAGGGGCTTTAGCGCGCCCGGCCCTTGGCGGCGGGGGAGAGGTTGTCGCCGCGGAGCCAGGCTTCGATGACGCGGGCGATCCGCGGCCCGGCCGCGCCGTCCCACAGCGGCGGCAGCTCGCCGCTCGGCGTGGCCGCGCCGTCCGCGAGCGCCTTGGACGCCGCGGCGGGGAGCGAGGCGGGGGTGACGAGCCGGTTGGTGCCGTGGGTCACGGTGATCGGCCGCTCGGTGTTGGGCCGGACGGTCAGGCAGGGGACGCCCAGCATGGTCGTCTCCTCCTGTACGCCGCCCGAGTCGGTCACCACCAGGGCGGCGCCCCGCACCAGGGACAGGAAGTCCACATAACCGAGCGGGTCCACGATCTTCAACTGAGGCCTGTCCACGAGACCGGCCTCCGCCAGCCGCTGCCGGCCACGCGGGTGGAGCGGAACGACGACCGGCACCTGCTCGGCCACCCCGAGCACGGCGTCGACCAGTTCGCGCGCCGCCTCCGGGTCGTCCACGTTCGCCGGGCGGTGCAGCGTGGCCACCGCGTACCTGCCGTCGATCCCCAGGCGCTCCTGGACGGGCGCCGGGTCGAGCTTCGGCAGCGCGGCGAACAGGCTGTCGATCATCGGGTTGCCGACGAGGTGCACCTTCGCCGGGTCCACGCCCTCGTTGGTCAGGTGTGACAACGCCTCGGGCGAGGTGGCGAACAGCAGATCCGACAGCGCGTCGGTGACGACCCGGTTGACCTCCTCCGGCATCTCCCGGTCGAAGGAGCGCAGGCCCGCCTCGACGTGCGCGGTCGGCACGTGCAGCTTGGCGCAGACGAGGATCGCCGCGAGCGTCGAGTTCACGTCGCCGTACACCACCACGAGCGCCGGGCGGTGTTCGAGCACGACGTCCTCCAGCCCCGTGAGCAGGGCGGCCGTCTGCCGGGCGTGGGTGCCGCTGCCGACGCCGAGGTTCGCGACCGGCTCGGGCAGCCCCAGATCGGCGAAGAACACGTCCGACATCAGCGCGTCGTAGTGCTGGCCGGTGTGGATGATGCCCTGCCGGATTCCGAGCTCGGCCAGCCCCCTGACGACCGGGGCCGCCTTGACGAAGTTGGGCCGGGCGCCCAGTACGTGCAGGACGAGGGGGTTGTCTCTCATCTACCTCGCCTTTCGTCTTTCATCCGGATCTGGGACAAACGTTGCCTATGGTACGGTCGCGCCGTGGAAACCGAGGCCAACAAGCCCGTAAAGGCCGTGTCCGCCGCGTCCGCGAAGGCCGGCCTCGGCGGCTTCCTCCGGGGGTTCGCGAGGAACCCGGTCCTCGTCTCCCGGATCTTCGTGAGCAAGGTCAAGTCCGACCCCATGCGGGTCGCGCAGGCCGCCGCCGACGCGATCCCGCCCGGGGTGCGTCCGGTCGTCGGCCGCGTCGCCTGGCCCGCGGCCCGGTTCGTCAAGGTCAGGACCCGCAAGATCCTGCAGCGTGCGGCCAAGGGCCCGCTGCGGGACGCCAAGGCCAACTTCGACGCCGGCCGGCTGTCCGAGGCGGTCCAGGTGCTCCAGCCGCATGCCCGATGGCCGTTCGTCCGCCGGAGGATGGCCTACTACGAGGGCGAGAAGGCCGCGCTCGGACCAAACCCGATCCCGCCCAAGCCGAAGATCATCATGGGTGAGCGGGTGCCCGGCCGGGTGCTGCACATGGTCACCAACGCCCTGCCCTACACGCAGGCGGGCTACACCGTGCGCACCCACCGCATCGTCACCGCGCAGAAGGCGGCCGGGCTCGACCCCCACATCGTGACGAGCTGGGGCTGGCCCATGCTCCAGGGGCACACCGACGCCGAGCCGTACGAGGAGATCGACGGCATCCCCTACTACCGGCTGCTGCCCAAGGACGAGGTGCCGTTCGAGAGCCAGGGGCGGATGATCCGCGGCGCCGCGGACGTCTCGGAGCTGGTCCGGACCCTCCGCCCGCAGGTCCTGCACGCGGCGACCGACCACCGCAACGGCTCGGTCGCGCTCGCCGTGCGCGAGCGGACGAACACCCCCTTCGTGTACGAGGTGCGCGGCTTCCTGGAGGAGACCTGGGTCTCCCGCGACCCCGCCAGGATCGGCAGCGAGCGGCACACGCTGCAGCGTGAGCGCGAGGCGCAGATCATGCGCGAGGCCGACGCGGTCGTCACGCTCGCCGAGACGATGGCCACCGAGATCGTGGAGCGCGGCGTGCCCAGGGAGCGCATCTTCCTCGCGCCCAACGCCGTGGACGACTCCCTGCTGACGGCCGACTACGACGGCGAGGCGTTCCGCGACCGGTTCGGGATCGGCCGGGACGAGATCGTGGTGGGCTCGGTGTCGAGCATCGTCGCCTACGAGGGCTTCGCCACGCTGCTGAACGCCGCCGCGCTGCTGCGCGACGCGGGAACGCCGGTGAAGGTCCTGCTGGTCGGAGACGGGGCCGAGCGGCCCGCGCTGCTCGAACAGGTCGAACGGCTCGGCCTGAAGGAGGCGATCCTGCCCGGCCGGGTGGGCCCGGACGAGGCGTTGCAGGCGCAGGCGGCCATCGACATCTTCGCCTGCCCCCGTGAGGACCTGCGTGTCTGCCGCCTCGTCACCCCGCTTAAGCCGGTCGAGGCGATGGCGCTCGGCAAGCCGGTCGTGCTGAGCGACCTGCCCGCGCTCGCGGAACTCGTCGGCGGCGAGGGAGCCGGTCTGCTGGTGCCGCCCGGCGATCCGGCCGCGCTGGCGAAGGCGCTCGCCGCGCTGCGCGACGATCCGGAGCGCCGCCGCGCCATGGGCGAGGCGGGTAAGGCCGAGGTCGCCGCCCACCGGACCTGGAGCAGCCTGGCCCGCACCTACCGCGAGATCTACCAGTCCTTGACCGAAAGCTGATAAACAGCAGGAAGTCGGATGTGTTGCATCAGGCATGCTTGGTTCCGAGTTGAGATAACCTTTGCCACCATGAAGTGTTGTTTCCGCCCCCAGGTTCCCCCCAAGGCCTCGTCGTGACAGCCTTCGATCTCACGATCATCGGGCTGGGATACGTGGGCATGCCGCTGGCCAAGGAGGCCACGGCGGCGGGCCTGCGGGTGGCTGGTCTGGACGTCGACCCCCGTAAGGTCGATGCCCTGAACGCCGGCCGCTCCTACATCGACGACCTGACGGACGCCGACCTCGACGCGATGCTCACCGGCGGCTTCACGGCCACGCTGGACGCGTCCGTGCTGTCGCGGTCGCGCACGATCGTCATCTGCGTCCCGACGCCGCTGGACGAGGACCACCGTCCGGACCTGTCGGCCGTCGAGGGTGCCACCCGGACCATCGCAGAACACCTTCAGGCGGGAACGCTCGTCGTGCTGGAGTCCACCACGTGGCCCGGCACCACCGACGAGCTGGCGCGGCCGATCCTCGAGCAGTCCGGACTGGTGGCCGGCAAGGACTTCCACCTGGCGTTCTCGCCCGAGCGGATCGACCCGGGCAACCCCAAGTTCGGCCTGCGCAACACTCCCAAGGTCGTCGGCGGTTACACCGCCGCATGCAAGGAGCGCGCGGTTGCCTTCTACGCCCAGTTCGTCGAGCGGGTCGTGCCGGTCAGCGGCACCCGCGAGGCGGAGATGGCCAAGCTGCTTGAGAACACCTACCGGCACGTCAACATCGCCCTCGTCAACGAGATGGCGATCTTCTGCGACGAGCTCGGCGTGAACCTGTGGGAGGCCATCGAGGCGGCCTCCACCAAGCCCTTCGGCTTCCAGAAGTTCCTGCCGGGCCCCGGCGTCGGCGGGCACTGCATCCCCGTCGACCCGTCGTACCTGTCGTACACGGTGCGCAAGCTCGGCTATCCCTTCCGGTTCGTCGAGCTGGCCCAGGAGATCAACGAGCGGATGCCGTCGTACGTGGTGGCCCGCGTGCAGCGGCTGCTCAACCGGGCCCGCAAGCCCGTGAACGGCTCGCGCGTGCTGCTCCTCGGCGTGACGTACAAGCCGGACATCGCCGACGAGCGGGAGACGCCGGCGATTCCCGTGGCGGAGGCGCTCCTGGAGCTGGGCGCCGAGCTGTCGTTCTGCGACCCGTACGTCAAGGAGTGGGCGGTCGAGGGCAGGCCGATCCCCCGCCAGGAGGATCTCGCCGAGGCGGCCGCCACCGCCGACGTGGTGGTCCTGCTCCAGCAGCATTCGGCCTTCGACCTTGACGTCGTGGAGGAGCGAGCCCCTCTCGTCCTGGACACTCGCGGCGTTCTGGCCACGAGCGAACGCGTCGAGCGGCTGTAGGAAGGGTTTCGCGCGTGCACGTGCTCGTCATGACGGTGGTGCATCACCCCGAGGATGCCCGGATCCTGCACCGGCAGATTCGGGCGCTCGTCGACGCCGGTCATGAGGTCACGTACGCCGCGCCGTACACCGCGCGGGGAGTCGTGCCGCGTTCGTGGGTGACGGGTGTGGACCTGCCCAGGGCCGCCGAGCGGCGCCGCCTGGCGGCGGTGCGGGCGGCGCGCAAGCTTTTCAAGAGCATGCGCGGCAAGGTCGACCTGGCCCTCATCCACGACCCCGAGTTGCTGTTCGCGGTCGCCGGGGTGCGCGGTCGCCCGCCGGTCGTCTGGGACGTGCACGAGGACACCCCCGCGACGCTGTCGCTCAAGCCGTGGCTGCCGGCGTTCCTGCGCCCGCCGATGCGCTTCCTCGCCCGGCTCCTCGAAACCACCGCGGAGCGCCGGCTGCACCTGCTGCTGGCCGAGGTGGCGTACGCGGGCAGGTTCAAACGCCAGCACCTCGTGGTGCCGAACGAGACATGGGTGCCCGACCGGGTCAGCCCGCCCGGCGACGATCGCATCGTCTACCTGGGCTGGCTGTCGGAGGCCCGGGGCGTCCAGGAGGCCGTCGAGGTGGCCCGCCTGCTCCAGCCGCACCGGGTGGCCGTGGAGCTCATCGGCTACGCCGACCCGCAGAGCCGCCCCCTGCTGAACGAGGCCGTCGCCCAGGGCGTGCTGGAGTGGCGCGACTTCATGCCGAACGACGAGGCGCTCAAGCGGCTCGACGGCGCGCTCGCCGGGCTCTCGCTGCTGCACGACGAGCCCAACTACCGCCACTCGATGCCCACGAAGATCGTGGAGTACATGGCGCACGGCATCCCGGTCATCACCACCCCCTCGCCGCGTGCCGTGGAGCTCGTCGAGCGCTACCAGTCCGGTCTGGTCGTCCCCTGGCAGAACCCCCAGGCGGTGGCGCGGGCGGTGCTACAGCTCAGGGACAACCCCTTCGAACGGATCGGGACCGGTGGACGCGGCTACGCCGCCGCGCGGGCGAACCACCACTGGCCCAACTCCGCGCGCCGGTTCGTCACCCAGTTAGAGGCGTGGGCGGGCGTCAAGAGCTGAACGCGCGGTGAACACCGCTCCGGACGGCTCGTGACGCCGGCCGGGCAGTGCGAAGATCCGGGTAGTCTGGGCGCGTCAAGATCATTTGAACGACGGGCGGTAGTGTCCTGAAAGTGCGCTGGCTCACTCTGATCCTGGGCGTGGCGATTCTCGCCGGTGTCGCATCAGTGGTGATCGTTCTTCGCGACGGGAGCACCGGCTCCGGCACGGCCAGCGCCGGGCAGACCACCCCCTCGACCCCCATGATCGGGTCGCCCGCGCACAGCGAGTTCACCGACCCCTGCGGAACGTTCGAGACCGCGGCGACCACGCCGTACGCCGTGAGCGGCTACTGGCTGATCCCGACCTCCGATCCCTGCACGTGGCGACGCCAGCTGGAGGCCATCCACCGCCTCGGCGGTGACACGGTCGTGCGCCTCGGCTTCGGCCTGTCGCCGCGCGAGACCGACGACGCGGGCCAGGTCCTGGAGGCGTCGACTCCGGCGGGGAAGGACCCCAAGCCCGACGCCAGGTACGCCCGCTGCGTCGAGAACGGGCTGTCCTGCATGAAGGCGGCGGAGAAGGAGCTCCAGGCGGCCAACGCGGGCAACAGCATCACGAGGACGTACGTCTACCGCACCGACGAGCGGTTCGGCCCCGGCATCCTCCGCTGCCCGCAGATGGAGCACGAGGTCGTCGTGGGGGACGCCGTCTTCTTCCGGCTCCTCGCGCCCGAGGACGGCTCGGACGACCCCACCTGCGACTTCACCCGCGAGGGGCGCGGCTACCACCTGATCCTCGTCTCGGCGGGCGCCAGGGACAGCCTCAGCGAGCTGCTCGACCTCGGCGACCGGTTCGGCATCAAGGTCTTCCCCGCCCTGCCGCTCGCGCCGCGCGACCCCAAGGAGTCCACCCGTGCCGACCCCCGCCACATCGGCACGCTCACCACACTGACCCGGCGGGTCCTGCAGGACTACGGCGACCGCTTCAAGGGCCGCGAGTCGCTGGGCGGCGTCTACCAGCCGTTCGAGCTGCAGCTGCGGGACTGGCCCGACCCGAGCAAGGTCCAGACGCTCCAGGTGTACGCCGAGCAGCACCTGATCGTCGAGCAGGAGCTGCCGGACAAGCCGATCCTGGTGAGCCCGTACATCGACAGCCGCAGACGGGTGAAGTACACCTCCACGCCCGGTCAGGTGGCCCAGGGCTTCAAGGCCCTCGCGCGCACCGGGGTGGAGATCATCGCTCCGCAGGACGGCAGGGGCACGGGCAAGGTCGGCCTGTTCTGGCCCAACTGGAAGAACAAGGCGGTGGACGACAGCCTCAAGCCGGTCGTCGGCGAGAGCACGTACGCCACCGCCTACTACGGCGGCACACGGGACTACTACCGCGCGATGTCGCTGGCCCGCCAGGAACTGGTCCAGGAGGGCGTCCAGGTGGAGCTGTGGGCCAACGTCGAGGCGTTCGAGCCGTCCACCGCGACCGAGCGCTGCGGCCGCCAGGGCACCCGCGGGCGCACCGACAAGCCCAGGCTGGACACGCAGGTGACGCTCGCCGCGCCGTACGTGTCGAAGATCATCTCGTACATGTGGAGCGACTTCTTCACCTGCGGCTCGCCGTCGCTGTCCCAGCAGATCGCGGCGGACTGGGACCGCCCGATCCCGATCGAGGCGCAGCGGCGCGCGCGGCAGATCCAGGACGGCCTGGAGATCCGCGGCTACCACCTCGACTCGGCCAAGGTCACGCTGAACTGGACGGGCCTGGACACGCCGCGGGTCGTCGACTCGGCCACGGTCGGCTGGCACGACACCACGCCGATCCAGGGGCTGCCGGAGGGCACGGAGAAGATCTGGATCCCGGTGGACTGGGCCACGGTCCCCGACGGCGTCTGGATACGGGTGGAGGTCACCTCCGCCGACGGCAGGAAGTCCGCCGAACCGGTCTACTACCACCACACCGGCTGACCGCCCTCCGCTCTCGCCGGTTCCCGGGTCCGCTCTGTGCCCGGTGCACCTGCCGCCGGACGCGCAGGCGGTGCGCATCCAGGGCACGGTGGACAACGACGCGCAAATCTACTTCAACGGCCGGCTCCTGCAGAGCGCCAAGGGCGGCAACTGCGCCGCCGGGGCGATCGACGTCGTGGTGCCCGCGACCTACCTCGACTGCTGCAACCTGCTCGCCGTACGCGGCCACGACGCCGGCGTGGCGACCTACCTGAACCTCCGCGTGACCTACGTCAAACCCCACGCAGGCGCTCTGACGTTCCCGGCGGTGCGTCGCCCGGCATCGGCCGCGCTGTATCGGTCGTGCTGTATCGGTCGTGCTGTATCGGTCGTGCTGTATCGGTCGTGCTGTATCGGTCGTGCTGTGCCGGGCGGCGTCCGGGGACGCGTATTCCGGTTACGGGGATGTGGAGCGGTGATGAAGCTGCCGCGCGGGGCCGGGTCGGCTGACTCCGGACGGCCCGAGCCGCGGCCCGCGTCCTGTAGCGTGCTGAACATGATCCCGCGTATCCCTGTCAGCGTGGATCTCGTCGTGCTCACCGTCAGGTCCCAGCAGCTCAGCGCCCTCGTCTGGCGGCGCGACCGGCCGCCGTACGAGGGCCGGTGGGCGCTCTCCGGCGGTTTCATCAAGCTGGAGGAGGACCTTCCCGCCGCGGCGGCCCGCGTGCTGGCCGAACGGGCCGGCCTTCCCGGGGCGCCGGTCCACCTGGAGCAACTCCAGACCTACGGCTATCCGGACCGCGATCCGCGCCAGCGGGTCGTCAGCGTGGCCTACCTGGGCCTCGCCCCCGACCTGCCCGCGTCCACCGAGGCCCATATGAGCTGGCAGCCGGTGGCCGAGCTGACGGCGATGGCCTTCGACCACCGCAGGATCATGCTCGACGGCGTGGAGCGGGCCAGGGGCAAACTCGAATACACCTCGCTCGGCGCCGCCTTCTGCCCGCCCGAGTTCACGGTCGCGGAGCTGCGCCGCGTCTACGAGATCGTCTGGGGCCGTCCGCTCGACCCGCGCAACTTCCACCGGAAGGTCACCAAGACGGAGGGCTTCCTCGTGCCCACCGGACACACCACGACCAGGGACGGCGGCCGTCCCGCCATGCTCTACCGCCGGGGGCCCGCCGTGCTGCTGCACCCGCCCATGCTGCGCACCTGACCGGCGCGCCCGGCAGAGCGGCGGGCGTGCTGGGTGGGCGGGGTGTGTCGGGCGGGAGGCGCTGGTTTGGTCGGCGGGCGGGGTGCCTCGGGCGGGGCCTGGTTTGGTTGGCGGGCGGGTTCGCGGGACTGCGCCGCCTGGAAGCTCCGGTCCTCGCGAAGTCCGCTTCGCTGGACCTTCGCTGCGGTCCTCGCTCCCAGCCGCTCCGCCCCGCCCCTCAGGTCGGCTTGGCCGGCAGGCACTCCCTCAGTGCGGTGACCAGACCCCGTTCTGCCCGTGACCGTCCTCAGGTTTCCCGAGCATCCGGACTGGGAGACAGGACAGCCGTCACGAATGCCCCGACTCACAGCGATCTTTCAGGATATATTCCGGCCTATGCTGGCTGCGGCCCCCCGCATCACCGATGCGCCGGCCATTCCCTCCGGACCGTCCCGGCTGCGCGTTCTCGACCTGCTGCGGTTCTGCGCGGCGCTCGGCGTCGTCCTTTTCCACTTCGGCGAGACGCGCGCCTGGGGCACGCCCAACGCCTTCCCCGCGCTGAGCACGGTGACCATGTTCGGCGTGTACGGCGTGCGCCTGTTCTTCCTGATCAGCGGATTCGTAATCCTCATGAGCGCCTGGGGCCGCACGCCCGGCCATTTCGCGTCGTCCCGGATCGCCCGGCTGTTCCCGGCGTACTGGGCGAGCGTGCTCGCCCTGGGCGGCCTGGCCGTCGGCGGATTGATCACCGACCACCGGCCGAGCCTCACCGAGCTGCTGGCCAACATGACGATGCTCCAGCACGGCTTCGCCGTGCGTGACCTGGAGATCGTCTACTGGACGCTGTGGCAGGAACTGGTCTTCTACGCCCTCATCGCCTGTCTCGCGGCCGTGGGGATCACCTACCGCCGGTGCCTGGCGTTCATGGGGGCGTGGGTGCTGCTGCTGGCGATCGCCGACCGGGTGAACGCCGACCTGCTGCAGGCGGTGCTCGTCCCGTTCAGCGCGCCGTACTTCATCGCGGGGATGGCCCTCTATCTCGTCCACCGCTTCGGCGGGTCGCTGTTCCCCTGGCTGTTCGTGGGGGTGGGGTGGACGCTCGGGCTCTACACGGCGCTGGACGGGGAGCCGACGGCGGTCCGCAGATACGGGCAGGCGCTGGGTTCGGCGCTCGTGGTGGGCGTGATCTCACTGATCTTCCTGGTGATGATCCTCGTGGCGGTCGGCGCGTTCGACCGGATCGACTGGCGGTGGCTCACCTTCCTCGGCGCCCTGACCTACCCGCTCTACCTCTTCCACCACCACGTCGGGTTCCTGCTCATCCAGTGGCTCCACCCGGTGCTGGGCAACCGCCTCACGCTCCCGCTGGCCGTGGCCGCCGCGCTCGTGGTCGCGTACGGTGTGCACCGGCTGATCGAGCGGCCCGTGCAGCCCCGGATGCGCGCGGCCCTGGACCGCTCGCTCACGGCCGACGCCGGCCGCGTCCCCTTGACGGAGACGGCGGCCGCCTCTCCCGTGTCCCCAGTGCCTTCGCCGGTGTCTACAGTGCCTTCGCCGGTGTCCCTGCCTCCGGGAGCACAGGCGCCGTACGCGGAGGCGACGCCCGGGGCCGGCTATTTGCCGCGGGGCGGGTAGACCTCGCCGGGACGCAGCTTGCGGCCCTGCAGCAGGGTCGTCAGCGTGACGAACTTGTAGTGCTGCTTCTCCAGCTCGGTGAGCACGCCGGGCATGGCCTTGACCGTCTCGGGGACGATGTCGTGCAGCAGGATCACGCCGTTGCGCTTGGCGAGCTTCAGCGTGCGCTGGGCGATCACCTTGGTGTCGCGGGCCTGCCAGTCGAGCGTGGACCCCGTCCACAGGATCTGCGGCAGCCCCAGATCGGCCATGAGACTCGCGATCCTGGAGTCGGTCGCGCCGTTCGGCGGACGCATGTAGTCCGGCATCTTGCCGATCGTCTGATTGATGATGTTCGAGGTGCTCGATACCTCTTCGAGCACTTCACCGTCGGACAGCTTGGTGAGCGAGGGGTGGGTCCAGGTGTGGTTGCCGATGTCGTGCCCCTCCTCGTAGATCCGCCGGGTGAGCTCGGGACGGTAGGCGACCTTCCTGCCGAGCAAGAAGAAGGTGGCCTTCGCCTTGTGCTTCTTCAGCGTGTCGAGCAGCGCCGGGGTGTAGGGCCACGGGCCGTCGTCGAAGGTGAGGGCGATGCACTTGTATCGGGCGCAGTAGGGCTCGTCCTTCTTCTTCGCCTCGGCCTTCTTCACTTCGACAGGGGTCGCGGCCTTCGCCGTCACGGCCGCCGTCTCGGTGGTCGCGGCGGTCGCGGGTCCGGCCGCGGCGGGGACGACGCACACGCCGGCTGCGCAGACACCGGCCATCACGATTCTTACTTTCCGCCACATGTCGGTGGATCTTAGTGCTTGTCCCCGGGCGTGACAGGTGACGAAGACGGCTCCGTAGGTGCGGCCTTCGCCATCGCACGGCTGCGAAGTACCTCAAGAACATGAAGACGGAGGAACTGTTCGCCGTCCCGTTCGGGCCGCTGGAGGCGGCCGCGGGTGAGCGAACCGCCGAGCGGCTTCGCGGCAAGTGGAAGGGCTCGGCCGGTGACATGGCGGGGGACTCGTTGACCTGGAAGGAGGTGCGCGCGATCCCGAGCGAGCCCGACAAGCTCCGGAGCTACCTGGAAGAGCGCATCACCCGGCAGCTGACGGTGAACCCTGGCTCTGGGACAGATGTGGAGGAGGCGACGGCGCACATCCTTCTGCGCGACTGTGTGGGCATCATCAGTGGCCTGCCCGCCTCGCCCGAGGTCCGTGCGTCCGCGTACCGGGTCCTCGCGTCTCTGCCCGGCATACGGGCCGAGGGGGAGACGGCAGACCCGCTGGGCCGGCGCGGGCAGGCGCTCGGCTATCAGGAGGAGATAGAGCCGGGCCTGTTCACCAAGGTTCAGCTCGTGGTCGATCCCGGCACCGGCCTGCTTCTCGCCGAGGTGAGGACGAACACGACCACGCTCGCGAACGGGCGGCAGGCGGAGCTCCGTGTCTCCACCTCCTATCGGGCGATCGGCTGGACCGACGACCGGCCCGAACTGCCCGCACGCCGGGACTGAACCGCTCCTCAGAGCGGCGGAACGGCGTCCTTGGCCCGCTGGAGGGCGAGCTCGGGCCACCACGCGCCGCCGTAGGGCGGGACGACGCCGTACACCGGGTCGGTGGAGCCGCCCTCGCCGCGGTCGCACTGGTCGTCGGACATGCCGACCGGCCGCACCCACAGGTACGCGTCCACGAGCGCGCCGCCGGTGCGGGTGGTTGGCCGTACGCCGGCGCCGCGTCCCGGCGGGTTGCACCAGGTCTGTGGGTCCTTGTATTTGCCCTCGGGCGGGGTCCAGCCGCCCTTGCCGTTCCTGCTCGTGTCGATCACGAAGTGGGGGAGCCCGGCCGTCCCCGCGTCCGTTCCGGCGTCGGCGCAGGCGCGGCCGCGGTTCGACGACTTGGTCTTCACGCAGGCGGCGAGGCGGGTGCCGTACGAGACGAGCCGGTCGGTCTTCTGATATCCGGAGACGTTGAGGTAGAAGCCGTCCGCGTCGGCGATCCCGGCGTCGACCAGCCGGGTGGCGGTGACCTCCGGCGACGGCCAGCCCTCCAGGCTGCCGTCGAGGTAGACCGCGGTGTTCGGCAGCGCGCCGAGCCGCTTGACCGCCGAGGCGAGCATGCGCAGCCTGGCGCGCTGGTCGGCCGCGTCGCCCAGCGAGCAGTCCGGCGAGCCCGGCAACTCCGCGAGGCTGTTGGGCTCCAGCACGAACACCGCCTTGCGGTCGCCGACCGCCGACGCGAGCGCGTCGATCCAGGCGAGGTAGTCGTCCGAGTCCGCCGCGCCGCCGTCCTCGTTGCACGCGCGCAGCGGAATGTGGTCGGTGACGAAGACCGGCACCGCGTCCTGCCGCGCCGCGGCCTCCAGTGTGGCGCTCGCCGCATGGGCGGCCTCGCCCGCGTTTGTCTGGCCGAGCCACACGGCCCTGGGCACCGCGGCCAGCTTCCGCATCATCGCGGCGTCGCCGGCCCGCCCCGCCGCCTGCCAGAGGTCCGCCTGGTGCGCCTCGTCGCCGGTCGGGCTCGCGTAGAGCCGCACTGCCTGCCCGCGCAGCGGGTTGCCGCCGGAGGCGCTCGCGGTGGTGCGCGCCGGCGGCTTCGGGGACGGCTCGGGGTCCCCGGACGACGCCACCTGGACGGCGACGACCACGCCCGCCGTGACCAGGATGGCGGTGGCGGCGGCGGCGATCCCCACACCCGCCCGGGAACGACGGCCCGTCCCGCCCGCCACGGCCGTAGGCGCTTCTTGCACGCTTACGGGCGCGGGCTCGATCGGCTCGTGGCCGGTCAGCATCTCGACCAGCCGCTGCGCGGTGGGGCGGTGGGCCGGGTCCTTCGCCAGCGCCAGGTCGACGATCGACCGCAGCCGGGGGTCGAGGCCCGAGATGTGCGGGGGTTCGTGCAGCACCCGGTAGAGGATGCTCGGAATCGACCCGCCGCTGAACGGCGCCCGGCCCGAGGCGGTGTACGCCACCAGGGCGCCCCAGGCGAAGATGTCGGACGCCGGGGTCAGCCGGTCGCCCTTCGCCTGCTCGGGCGACATGAAGGACGGCGTTCCCGCGACGATGCCGCTGAGGTCCGCGGTGGTGTCGGTGACCTGGGCGATGCCGAAGTCGATGACCTTGGGGCCGACCGGCGACAGCAGCACGTTCGACGGCTTGAGGTCGCGGTGGATCACCCCGGCGCTGTGGATCGCCTGCAGCGCCACGGCCACGTTGACCGCGACCGCCTCCAGGCTCGACCCCGACAACGGCCCACGCTCCCGCACGACCTCCTGCAGCGTGGGCCCGGGGACGTACTCGGTGGCGAGGTAGGCGACGTCGCCGTCCAGCCCCGCGCCGAGGACGGCGGCGGTGCAGAAGCGGGCGACCCGCTGCGCGGCGGCGACCTCGCGCTGGAACCGGCGCCGGAAGTCGGGGTCGGCCGCCCACTGCGGGTGGATCACCTTGACCGCCGCGTCGCGGCCCTCGGCGTCCCGGCCGAGGTAGACCGTGCCCATGCCGCCCTGGCCGAGCTTGCCGAGGATGCGGAACGGCCCGATCTGCCGGGGATCGCCGTCCCGCGGTCCTTCGCCCTCCGCGCCGCTCGTCATGCTCTCCCCGCTCGCCGGTTACCGCGTGATCCTAACCACGCGATCCCCGGCCGACCAGGCGCGGTACAGCGAGCGTCAAGAGCTTTGAAAGCGCCCCGGGACAAGCTGCCCACAACAACGAAGAAAGGACCCCAGCCATGACCCTCACCCGCTCCCTGGCAGGCATCACGCTCGCGGCCGGCATCCTGGCCCTCGCCCCGCTCGCCACCGCCACCGCCGCCCACGCCGCCGCCCCCAAGCCCTGGGGCCCCTACTACGCGGCCGGGTCGAAGGCCAAGGTGAGCGGCTCGCTGACCGCCGCGGCCAAGGACGACCCGAGCCTGCCCGCGCCGTACGTCAAGGTCGCCGGCAGCGTCACCAGCCTGACCCACAAGGCGTCCACCTGCGGCTGGGCCCTGTTCCGCGTCAGCTACTTCGACGCCGCCAAGCAGCCGCACCTGGCCTACCGCAACTACCGCACCTGCTCGTACGGCGCGAAGGTGAAGTTCGCCTTCACCGTCAAGAACGTCGGCGAGGTCGAGCTCAAGGTCTGCTCCGAGACCAAGGCCGCCAAGCCGTCCATCAACTGCCAGTACGCCGGCACCTGGAAGACGCTCTACGCCTACTACAACCAGGGCAACTAGACACTCCCTAGGGTCGGGGAGTCGTCCACAGGGGGTGTGCGGGGTGCCGCCCGAACGGGCGGATCTCCTATCGTTAGGACATGCCTCGATTCCGCTCGATCCTCGACACCATGCCGGCCTACAAGCCGGGAAAGGCCGTGGTCTCCCCGGACGGCCGGTCCTACAAGCTGTCCTCCAACGAGAGCCCCTTCGGACCCCTGCCGTCGGTGGTGGAGGCGATCGCGCGGGCGGCAACGGAGGTCCACCGCTATCCCGATCCCGGCGCGGTCCGGCTCACCGAGACGCTCGCCGAGCGGTTCGGCGTGCCGTACGACCACGTCGCGCTGGGCGCCGGATCGGTGGCGGTCGCCCAGCAGATCCTGGAGGCGGTCGGCGAGCCCGGCGCCGACGTGCTGTACGCCTGGCGCTCGTTCGAGGCCTACCCGCTGCTGGTCGGCCTCTCGGGCGCCAACGCGATCGAGGTGCCGCTGCGCGATGAGACGCACGACCTCGACGCCATGGCCGACGCCATCACGCCGGAGACGCGCCTGGTCTTCGTGTGCAACCCCAACAACCCGACCGGCACGGTGAACCGGACCGACGAGCTCACGCGGTTCCTCGACCGCGTGCCCGAGAACGTCACCGTCGTCCTCGACGAGGCCTACCGGGAGTACGTCAGGGACGAGGACGTGCCGGACGGTCTCACGCTCTACCGCGACCGCCCCAACGTCGCCGTCCTGCGCACGTTCTCCAAGGCGTACGGCCTGGCGGGGCTGCGGGTCGGCTACCTGATCGGGTACGAGCCGGTGGCCGCCGCCGTCCGCAAGACGCTGCTGCCCTTCGCGGTGAACCACCTCGCCCAGGCCGCCGCGATCGCGTCCCTGCAGGCCGAGGACGAGCTGCAGGAGCGGGTCGAGAGCGTGATCAAGGAGCGCACCCGCGTCAGGGAGGGGCTGCTGTCGCAGGGCTGGACCGTCCCGCCCACCGAGGCCAACTTCGTCTGGCTGCGCCTCGGCGAGCGCACGATGGAGTTCGCCGGGAAGTGCGCGGCCGTGGGCGTCGCCGTACGCCCGTTCGACGGGGAGGGGGCCCGGATCTCCATCGGCGACCGCGAGGCCAACGACGTCTTCCTCGCCGTCGCTGAGGACTTCAGGCGCTGATCGAGATCATCGCAAAGCCGGGGGCCGGGCCGAAGATATTGGCGAATTCAGGTGCCGCGCCTGAAATGTTTCGCGGGCCCGGCCATCGTTTTCCTCTAAAGGGATCTGCCGCGTGAATTGTCCCGGCAGATCCCTTTGTTTTCGGATCAACTCGTAGTTTCACGGTTCGGAGGTTGGCTGGGACGCCGGGACGCGTTCGGGGCCCGCGGGGGTTTCCTCCGCCGCAGGCGTCGCCGTACGGCCCCGGCGCTCGGTGGAGACCACCAGCGCGACCCCCACGACGATCAGGGCTCCCGCCACGAGCATGGCCGCGGTGACCGGTTCGGACAGGACCGCCATGCCGAGGATCACCGCCACCACCGGGTTCACGTACGCGTAGGTGGACACGAGCGAGATCGGCGCGTGGCCGAGCAGCCAGATGTACGAGGTGAAGCCCACCAGGGAGCCCACCAGCACCAGGTAGGCCAGGGCCGCCCACGACTGCCAGCTCACCGCGCCGAGGTGCAGCCGCTCGCCCTGCGAGAGGCCCATGACCAGCAGCGCGCTGCCGCCCACCGCCATCTCGACCGTGCTGGCCACGAAGGGGTTGGCCGGCATCGGGATCCGCGGGGAGATGAACGATCCCACCGACCACGACAGCGATCCCAGCAGCACCACGGTGATGCCCACTCCGTTGCCGGACGCGCCGCCGCCCCGGAGCGAGAGGAAGGCGACTCCGGCGAAGCCCACCAGCACGCCGGCCAGCGTCAGCACGTGCGGCCGGTCCCTGAAGATCGCCCTCAGCACGATCAGCCACAGCGGGGTCGAGGCGACGAGCAGCGCGGCCAGGCCGCTGGAGATGTGCTGCTCGGCCACGGCGACCATGCCGTTGCCTCCGGCGAGGAGCAGGAGCCCGACCAGCGCGGCGCCGCCGAACTGTGCCCGCGTCATCCGGAACGGCACGGCCCTGATGAGCAGGACCGTGCCGAGGACCAGCGCCGCCGTGACGAAACGGAGCCCACCGCTCATCATCGGCGGAAGGGTCTGGATGGCGATCGCGATGCCGAGGTACGTCGAGCCCCACACCACGTACACGGCGGCCAGCGCCAGCCACACCCGTACGTCATGACCGTTTCGTTCCATGAGTCATGACGATAGACCGTTCCTTTCGGACGGTGATTACCGGTTCAGCTTCTCCACGATCAGCCGGTAGAGCTGTCGCGGCCGGCCCGGCTGGGGGGTGCGGTTCGGCGGGAGCGGCCACGCGAGTCCCTCGTCAACCAGCGTGCGCAGCAACCGCCTGGCCGTACGCGGGGTCACCCCGAGCATGCGCCCGGCGCCCTCCGCGTCCACGACCGTGTCCCCACCCTCCAGCTTGGCGGCCAGGCGCGCCAGCACCTCGACCCCCTTGGGCTTGACCGGACCGCCCGGCTGGGGCGGCATCCGGGGCGGCGGCACCAGTGCGCGGCCCTCCCGGTCCACCGCGAAGCCCTGCGGCTGCTTGCCGCCCTGGGTGCGGGCGAGCGCGCCCCTCGCGTGCGTCTCGGCCTCGTGCGTGGTGCGGCCCATCCCCACACCCACCTCGACGGCCAGGCCCAGCTCCTCGCGGATCCTCGCGGCGAACGGCAGCACCCGGAACCCGTCCGTGGCCGTCGCGATCGAGCCCTTCGTCGCCACCACGAGGTAGCTGTGGTCGTCGATCGGCCACACGCTCGCGTTGATCCTGTTGGCCTCCTGCACCAGCAGGCGGTGCAGCGACAGCCGCAGCTCGTCGCGCCAGTAGCGCGGCGCGGCCCGCCGGACCGGCTCGCGCAGCGTCGGCACCTCGACCAGCACGACCGTGAGCTGCGACTCCTCCAGCCGGTGCCGGGCGCCGAGCAGCGCCGCCGTGTGCAGCGCCGTACGGACGGCCGCGGAGGTCGGCCGGATCGGCACCACGGGTACCCCGGCGGCGGTCAGCCGGTCGGCCACGCCCTGGACGCACGTGAGCGCGCCCGTCGTGGCCCCCTGGCGGAACAGCCGTTCGTGGAAGGCCGTGATCGTGCCGACCGGGCCCGGCTCGTCACGGCTGTGCACCTCCGCGGAGGAGAGGTTGAGGTCCGTGTAGGCCTCGTCGATGTCCGGCCGGCCGAGCACATCGAGGCTCACCCGGCGCGGATCGATCCGCTCGTCCAGCGCGGCCCGCGCGATCGCCGCCACGAGCGCGGCCCCGCCGAGCTGCACGTGCGTAGCGGGCATCGTCAGCACGCCTGCCCGCCGGGAGAGCTCGAAAGGCACCGGACTCGCGAACAGGCACGCGTCCACACCCGGACCGAGCCGGGTCACCTTGTCCGCCGCCTCCTGTTCATCCCGGTACGCGGCGGCGACCAGCCGGCAGGGCACCGGGGCAGCCGAGTGCCCCATGAGCATCACCCGCTCGACCAGATCGTGCGACCCCACCACACCGATGGTGAGGTCGGGTGTCACCGTGCCCAGACGTGACCCGCGCGGAGTGTCTTCCGTGCGCTCGACCAATGTTCGTCCCATCCCACGTCGCCCTCGTTGTTGTGGCTTCTCTTTGGAACGATCGCTGGTTAAGGCCGTAATGTCACGCCCAGATTTGCCGGAATACCATTCTGGGTGGTCTCGGCGCTTCCGTAAATCGGAAGGTCCCCGCTGGTCAGGGCATTAGTAAAGGTTTCCGGACTCAGTCCTCGTCCGAAGTGGAAATTTCACGCACCACATCTGCGCCGAGTGCCTGCATACGCTGCGCGAGCGCGGCGTGACCGCGGTCGATGAGATATCCGGACCCGATCGTGGTCTCGCCCTCCGCCGCGAGACCGGCGAGTACGAGCGCGATTCCCGACCGCAGGTCGTGCGCCGTCACCTCGGTGCCGTGCAGCGGCGTCGGACCGTGCACGACCGCCCGGCTGCCCTCGACCTCGACGTTCGCCCCCATCTTGTTCAGCTCGCCCGCGAGCGCGAAGCGGCCGTCGAAGATGCGCTCGTGGATGTAGCTGGAGCCCTCCGCGAGGCAGGCCACGGTCATCAGCGGCGACTGCAGGTCGGTCGCGAAGCCGGGGTAGGTGTCGGTGATGACGTTGATCGGGCGCAGCGGGCGGTTGCGGCGAACCTGGAGCACCGCGCCGTGGTTCTCGAACTCGACGCCCATCTGCTCCAGCTTCCACCGGACCACGCCGAGGTGCTCGAGGGAGGCGCCGACCAGGTTCACCTCGCCACCGGTGATCGCCGCGGCCGTCGCGAACACGCCCGCGTCGAGCCGGTCGGGCATGACCGTGTGCTCGACCGCGGTCAGCTCGTCCACGCCCTCGACCGTGATGAAGCCCGTGCCGCCGCCGCGGATGCGGGCGCCCATCCGGCTCAGCATCGTGATGACGTCGAGCACCTCGGGTTCGAGGGCCGCGTTCTCGATGACGGTGGTGCCCCGCGCCAGCGAGGCAGCCATGATCAGGTTCTCGGTGCCGGTGTGCGACGGGGTGTCGAGGTACAGCGGGGCGCCGATCAGGCCGCCGGCCTTGATGTGGATGACGGCCTCGCCCTCGTCCACCATCGCGCCCAGGCGCTTGTAGCCCAGGTAGTGGAAGTCGAGGTTGCGGCTGCCGAGGTTGCATCCGCCGATGCCCTCGATGATCGCCTCGCCGAGGCGGTGGAGCAGAGCGGGGACGAACAGCACCGATCCCCGGAACCGGCGGGCGATCTCCGCGGGCAGGACCGGGCTGGTCAGGCGGGAGGCGTCGATGACGAGCGTCCGCTCGCTCTCGTGGAACTCCACCTTTGCGCCCACGGCCTGGGCGAGCTCGACCGCCCGGCGCACGTCCTCGATGACGGGCACGTTGCGGAGCACCGTGCGGCCCTCGGCCGCGAGCAGCGCCGCCCCGATCATGGGCAGTACGGCGTTCTTCGCGCCCTGGATGAAGGCGGTTCCACGCAGTACGTTGCCACCGCGCACGCGGTAACGGACCATGAATTGCTCCTATTTCGGGGGAAGGGTGGGGGACTCCCGTCAGCCGGCAGCCGAGTCGTCGGCGAGGACGATCGGCCTAGGGTAGCCGCTGTCCCGGGAGTTTCGGGGAGGAACTACCCCCAGAACACATGGGGGAACAGGTCTCTTGAGACTACTTGTGTGACCTGTGTGATTCAGCCGCGGAAGCGCTCGCCGGTGAGCCGCTCGTACGCCTCGACGTAGCGGCTGCGGGTGCGCTCGACGATCTCGTCGGGCAGCGGCGGGGGCGCCTCGCCGGACGACCTGTCCCAGCCCGACTCGGGGGACAGCAGCCAGTCCCTGACGAACTGCTTGTCGAACGACGGCTGGGAGTGGCCCGGCTCCCACTGGTCCAGCGGCCAGAAGCGGGAGGAGTCGGGCGTCAGCACCTCGTCGCCCAGCGTCAGCACGCCGTCGGCGTCCCAGCCCAGCTCGATCTTCGTGTCGGCCAGGATGATGCCACGTTCCAAAGCGATCTCAGCCCCGCGGCTGTAGACGTCGAGGGTGATCCGGCGCAGCCGCTCGGCCACGTCCTCGCCCACCTCCGCCGAGACCTCCTCGTACGTCATGGGCTCGTCGTGCTCGCCCATGGGGGCCTTGGACGACGGCGTGAAGATCGGCTCGGGCAGCCGGGATCCGTCGGTGAGCCCCTCCGGGAGCCGTACGCCGGAGACGACGCCCTCCCTGCGGTAGTCGACGAGGCCGGAGCCGGTGAGGTAGCCGCGGGCGACGCACTCCACCGGCACCATCCGCAGTCTGCGGCACAGCACTCCGCGGCCGGCGAACTCCGCCGGGACGTCGGCCGAGACCACGTGGTTGGGGACGACGTCCTTGAGCTGCTCGAACCACCACAGCGACAGCCGGGTGAGGATCTCCCCCTTGTCGGGGATGCCTGGTTCGAGCACGTAGTCGAAGGCCGAGATGCGGTCGGACGCGACCATCAGCAGCAGCCCGTCGGGGGTCTCGTAGAGGTCGCGTACCTTGCCGGAGTGCAGGTGCTTCACCGTTCCATCTTCCCAGCTCTCCCGTGCGCCTGGAGCAGGGGCGGCGCAGGGGGAGAGCATGGGAGAGCCGGGCGTCAGGAGGAGGCGGCGGCCAGGGCGATGTCGGAGCGGTGGTGGGAGCCCCGCATCGTGATCTGCTCCAGCGCCTCGTAGACCCGGGCCCTGGCCTGGGCGACGTCGGCGCCCGTGCCGACCACGTTGAGCACCCGCCCGCCGTTCGACACCAGCCGGTTGTCCTCGTCGAGGGTCGTGCCCGCGTGCAGCGCGTACGCGCCCTCGACCGTCACAGGGAGCCCCGCGATCGGGTCGCCCTTCACCGGGTCGGCCGGGTAGTTCTCCGCGGCGAGCACCACGGTCACGGCGGCGCCGTCACGCCACCGCAGCGGCGGGTGCCCGGCGAGCGTGCCGGTCGCGCACGCGAGCAGCAGCTCTCCCAGGGGGCTCTCCAGCCGGTCGAGCACGACCTGGGTCTCCGGGTCGCCGAACCGCGCGTTGAACTCGATCACCCGGGGGCCGTCCGCGGTCAGCGCCAGTCCGGCGTACAGCACTCCCGTGTACGGCGTGCCGCGCCGCGCCATCTCGGCCACGGTCGGGCGCACGATCTCGGCCAACACCCGCTCGGAGAGCTCGTCAGGCGCCCAGGTCAGCGGGGTGTAGGCCCCCATGCCGCCGGTGTTGGGGCCCTTGTCGCCGTCGTAGGCCCGCTTGAAGTCCTGGGCCGGCTGCAGCGCCACCGCGCTCGTCCCGTCGCACAGCGCGAACAGCGACACCTCGGGACCGGCGAGGTATTCCTCGATGACGACCCGGCCGCACGCCTTGGCGTGCTCCAGGGCCTCCTCGCGGCTGTCGGTCACGACCACGCCCTTGCCCGCGGCAAGGCCGTCGTCCTTCACGACGTACGGCGCGCCGAACGCGTCGAGCGCCGCCGCGGCCTCCTCCTCCGTGGTGCAGGTGTAGGCGCGAGCGGTCGGCACTCCGGCGGCGGTCATCACGTCCTTCGCGAACGCCTTGGACCCCTCGATCCGCGCCGCCTCCGCCGACGGGCCGAAACAGGCGATCCCGGCATCCCTGACCGCGTCGGCGACGCCGGCGACCAGTGGCGCCTCGGGGCCGATCACGACGAGGTCGGCGCCCAGCCGCTCGGCGAGCGCGGTCACGGCCGCGCCGTCGGTCGGCGTGACCTGGTGCAGGGTGGCCACGTCGGCGATCCCGGCGTTGCCGGGGGCGCAGTGAACCTCTACGACGGCGGGGTCGAGCCGCAGGGCCCGGCACAGAGCGTGCTCGCGACCCCCGGAACCGATGACAAGAACGCGCACCCGACCATTGTCGCAGCGTCCGGCCGCCGCCCGTTCTCAGGCGGTGGGCGAGGCCTACTTCGGCGCGATGAGGAGTCCCTATCCGTACGCCGGGGCGTCTTCCGCCGGCTGACGGAGCCAAGCGTGCGCACGTGCTCGTTTAGGTGGGGATACACACCGATGGCTATTTTGTTCGGGTTGTTTTTGGCAAGAAGTGCATGATCGGTGGGACTTGACGCGGGTAACCTGGAACAGGTGTCCAACGGCTGTGTGGTAGGTTAGACAGGCTTCGCGCTGTCTCGTGGCGATTGGAGGTGGTCTGGGATGAATTCTGGTGATCCCGTCAGTACGTGCTCGCGCACGTACGTCGTGCGCACTCCCGACCACTCCGAAACTGAAGCCCGAGGGGCAGCTCACGCCTGTAAGAAGGGGTGACATCACGTCGCGCGTAGGGCGTGCCGGCTCGGGCGGGAAGGGACCGCCATGCGCTCCTCTCTGCTCTTTCCCCGCATCAACAGGCACACCCGCATCATGTCCACGCACCTCAGCGCCGCGTCGATGAACGCGGAGCCGGTCGTCCGCTGCGTGCCACCGAGTAACTCCCTCGTCGAGTTCGGCGCCTACGTCGGCGGCAAGAAGATCGACGCCGACGGCATCCCCGAGGCCGTGCGCCTGGTCCGCGAGCACAACGAGGCCAACGAGGTGCCCGACGCGTACGTCTGGGTCGGTCTGCACGAGCCCGCCGCGCCCGAGGTCGAGTGGCTCGCCGACGTGTTCGGCCTGCACCCGCTGGCCGTCGAGGACGCCATCAAGGCCCACCAGCGGCCCAAGGTCGAGCGGTACGGCGACTCGCTGTTCGTGGTGCTCAAGACCGTCGCGTTCCTCGACCACGAGGTGTCGACGGCGAGCAGCGAGATCATCGGCACCGGCGAGATCATGGTGTTCGTCGGGCCCGACTTCGTCGTGACCGTACGGCACGGGCGGCACTGTCCCCTCGGCGACGTCCGCGAGAAGCTGGAGTCGAAGTCCAAGCTGATCGGCCGCGGCCCGACGGGCGTCCTCCACGCCATCGCCGACCACGTCGTGGACAAGTACCTGCAGGTCGCCGACCTCATGCAGGCCGAGCTCGAAGAGGTCGAGGCGGCCGTCTTCGCGGAGGTCAGCTCCCGCGACATCAACAGGATCTACCAGCTCAAGCGCGAGATGCTGGAGCTCAAGCGGGCCGTCGGACCGCTCCAGACCCCCTTCAACGCCCTTCCCCAGCGGCGCAGCATCCCCTCCGAGATGCGTGAGTACTTCCGCGACGTCGGCGACCACCTGTCCCGCGTGTGCGAGCAGGTCCAGGCGTCCAACGAGCTGTCCGACTCGATCCTCCAGGCCGCGCTGGCGCGCTCCAACGCCCTCGCCAACGAGGACATGCGCAAGATCTCCTCCTGGGTGGCGATCATCTCGGTCCCCACGATGATCGCCGGCATCTACGGTATGAACTTTCACAACATGCCGGAGATCGATTCCGTCTGGGGCTATCCCGTCGTGATCGGCGTGATGGTCGTCGCCTGCACGCTCCTGCACCGGGCCTTCCGCCGCAACGGCTGGCTCTGACCGCCCTTCCCCCCGGGACGCCGCCCCACGCGCGTCCCGGAGGGCGTCTCCTCCCCTCCAGGACGCGTGTGCCGGATCAGATCGCGACGTTCACGGGTTCCGTGATCGGTTTCCTTCCTCAGGAGTCGGTCTCGGCGGTACGACGACACACCCCCTCGGAATGTGAGGCGACGCCGGGACCTCACAGTTGGGTGGGCTGTCTCGTCGGACCGAGTGAGGACGGATGCGACCAAGGGAGCCGGCGACACCATGACCAACCCATCCGGGCCGGGACACGGCCGGCTCGACCCGAGCCTGAGTGTGATCATGAGCGAGCGGCGTCGGCTGATCAATCTCGCCTACCGGCTTCTCGGCTCCCTGGCCGACGCCGAGGACGTCGTGCAGGAGACCTATGTCCGCTGGTACGCCATGTCGCGGGAGCGGCAGGAGGCCGTCGAGTCCCCCGGCGGCTGGCTGACGACGGTCGCCAGCCGCATCTGCCTCGACCTGCTCGGCTCTGCGCGGGCCCGGCGGGAGCGCTACGTGGGCGAATGGATCCCCGAGCCGCTGCCCGAACCCGCGGAGTGGATCGACGGGCGGCCGGGCGGTGCCACGGTCGATCCGGCCGATCGAGTCACCCTGGATGAGTCGGTCAGCATGGCCTTCCTCGTCGTGCTCGACTCGATGACCCCGGCCGAGCGCGTCGCGTTCGTCCTGCACGACGTCTTCCGCTACTCCTTCGCCGAGGTGGCCGAGATCGTCGGCCGCACTCCCGCGGCGTGCCGCCAGCTGGCCTCCTCCGCCCGCCGCCGCATCCGCGACTCACAGGCCCCTGCGACCCCGGTGGCCCGGCGCGCCGGCATCGTGAGGGACTTCAAGCAGGCGTGGGAAGCCAAGGACATCGACGCCCTCATCGGCCTTCTCGCCCCCGACGCCACGGCGACCGGCGACGGCGGCGGACTCGCCGGCGCCGCGCTCCACCCGGTCGAAGGCGCCGAGCAGATCGCACGCTTCTTCGCGGACCGGGCCAGTGCGGTGCACGGCGTGACGATCCTGGAGTGCGCGGTCAACGGCCAGCCCGGTCTGATCGCTCAGCAGGACGGCGTCACCGTATCGGTGATGGCGTTCGACGTCGCGGGCGACCGGATCACGCACATCTGGGCAGTGCTCAACCCCGACAAGCTCCGGCCTTGGACGACGGGCTGACAACCGTGGCATCCGTTCGGTCGCGGGATCCGGACGCGTACGCTTCGTGACCGGAATCATGAGCAATCAGTCATTGCGATATGTCAGATGATGTTGTTAGGTGGGGGGAGCGGGCCGCTCGACACATCGACCGTTTCCACTCTCGCAGGAGCGTGTCATGACAGAGGCGACACCCCGGCTGGCGACTTATCCCCTCGCTCGGGAACGTGCCTTCGATCCACCGGACGAACTGGCACGCCGCCGCGCCGAGGCGCCGATCCAGCGGATGACGTACGCGGACGGGCACGAGGGCTGGCTGGTGACGGGGTATGCGGAGTCGCGGGCCATTCTGGCCGACAACCGCTTCAGCAGCCGCCCCGAACTGCTGCACTCGCCGATCCCCCAGCGCGGGGAGTTCCGCCGTGAGCCGCTGACGCCGGGGTTCTTCATCCGCATGGATCCCCCCGCGCACACCCGCTACCGCCGCCTCCTGACCGGGCAGTTCACGGTACGGCGGATGAAGCAGCTCGAACCGAGGATCCAGGAGATCACCGAGAGCCGCCTCGACGCGATGGAGCGCGAGGGTGCCCCCGCCGACCTCGTCGAGTCCTTCGCACTGCCCATCCCCTCGCTGGTGATCTGCGAACTGCTCGGCGTGCCGTACGAGGACCGGGAGAAGTTCCAGCGCGACTCCGCGGTGCTGCTGAACCTGGACTCGTCGATCGAGGACGTCCGGGCGGCGGTGCAGGACCTGTACTCCTACCTGCACGGTCTCGTCACGATGAAGGCGAAGGAACCCGCCGACGACATGCTGAGCGGTCTGGTCGCGGGCGGGGAGCTGACGACCGAGGAGCTCGGCGGCATCGGGCTGCTGCTGCTCATCGCGGGGCACGAGACGACCGCCAACATGCTCGGCCTCGGCACGTTCGCGCTGCTGACGAACCCCGAACAGCTCGCCGTCGTGCGGGACGACCCGGCCGCCGTCGAGAATGCGGTGGAGGAACTGCTGCGCTACCTCAGCATCGTGCACATCGGGCCGACCCGTACGGCCCTGGAGGACGTGGAGGTCGGCGGCGCCCTGATCAGGGCCGGCGAGTCGGTGACGCTGTCCATCGCGGCGGCGAACCGGGATCCCGGGCGGTTCGAGGGTGGCGACGCCCTCGACGTGGCCCGGCCGGCGCACGGGCACTTGAGCTTCGGGCACGGCATCCACCAGTGCCTGGGCCAGCAGCTCGCCCGGATCGAGATGCGCATCGCCTATCCCGCCCTGCTGCGCCGCTTCCCCAACCTGCGCCTGGCCGTGCCGGCGCGGGATGTGCCGCTGCGGTCCAACATGGCAATCTACGGTGTGCACCGCCTGCCGGTGCTGTGGTGAGGAAAACCGCTGGGGGAACGATGAAGATCAAGGCGGACACCGGCCGGTGTGTCGGTGCGGGGATGTGCGTGCTCACGCTGCCCGAGGTGTTCGACCAGAGCGAGGACGACGGAACGGTCGTGGTGCTCGACGCCGAGCCGGCGGCCGCCCTCGCGCCCGCCGTGAGCAGGGCCGTCCAGCTCTGCCCGTCCGGCGCGCTGTCCGTGGAGGAGTGAAGCCCGTACGGGCCGTGCCGGCGACACACCGGCCCGGGTGACGCTCAGCTACTTGACGGGCACGGTCCGATGGGCTTGGCTGGTAAACGGCTGTTCAAGCCATTCTTGTGGGTGACCCTGGAGCTCCGCCTCGGTGGTTGAAGCAACCGCCTTCGGGCGGGGCTCCTCCCATATGTGTCAGGCTCCCACCGGGCGGAGCGGAGTCACCGGGTCGGGCAGCCGCAGGCCGCGGGCCTTCCAGAGGCGGCGCATGCGGTCGGGGTAGTCGGTGACGATGCCGGCCACCCCCATGTCGATCAGCCGGGCGGCCTCGTCTGGCTCGTTGACCGTCCACACCACGACCGGCAGGCCCTGCCGGGCCGCCCCGGTCATCAGCGCCTCATCGACGAGCACGCGGTCGGGGGACAGCGTCGTCGCCCCCACGGCCGCGGCCGCCGCCGCGAGGTCGCCGCCGACCTCGCCGAGGCGGACGCCGTTCATCCAGGCAGGGGTCATCGTGTCGCGCTCGACCAGGGCGTACCGCCGCTCGACCAGCGGCTTGGCGATCTCCAGGATGCGCCAGTCGAAGCTGAGCAGGGCCGCCCTCGACAACCGGTCGTGCCGGTCGAGCTCGTGGACGACATCCTCCACGAAGCGGCGGGGGTCGGCGCACAGGTCGGGACGGGTGGGGTCGGACTTCAGCTCCACGTGGAGGCGCACGTGGTCGGCGCCGAGGGCGCCGATCAGGCCGAGCACCGCCCCGAGCGTCGGCATCCGGGTGTCCGGCAGCGGCACCTGCGTGAGCGCGAAGCGGTCGTCCGGCCGCTCCGGCAGCCGTACGCCGACGTCGAGGGTGCGCAGCTGCGGCAGCGTGAGCGCGATGATCGGCTTGCCGACGTAGGGGAACATCTCGTCCCCCGGAACGGCCATGCCCGTGTCGGCACTGGTCACCGCGGACACGTGCAGGTCGTGGGTGAGCACGAGCTGCCCGTCCGCGGACATGGCGACGTCGAACTCGAGTGTGTCGACCCCCAGCTCCAGCGCGAAGGCCAGGCCGGGCAGGGTGTTCTCGGGCCTCAGGCCCCGCGCTCCACGGTGCCCGTGCAGCTCAACGTATCCATGCACAGCGGCGTACCCTACCGCCTCGCCCGTCCGCGGCCCGGAACCCTCCGGTTCCGGGCGCGTACGCCACAAATCATCAGATGAGGGAACGGATCTGGATGGTCTGGGTGCGGCCCGGGCCGACGCCGATGGCCGAGATCGGGGCGCCGCTCATCTCCTCCAGCGCCTTGACGTACGCCTGCGCGTTCGGCGGCAGGTCCTCGAACGTCTTGGCGCTGGTGATGTCCTCCTGCCAGCCGGGCAGCTCCTCGTAGACCGGCTTGGCGTGGTGGAACTCGGTCTGCGTCATGGGGATCTCGTCGTGGCGGACGCCGTCGACGTCGTACGCCACGCAGACCGGGATCCGCTCCAGCCCGGACAGCACGTCGAGCTTGGTCAGGAAGAAGTCGGTCACGCCGTTGATCCGGGTGGCGTAGCGCGCGATGACCGCGTCGAACCAGCCGCAGCGGCGGTTGCGGCCGGTGGTCACGCCGTACTCGCCGCCGGTCTGGCGCAGCCAGTCGCCCTGCTCGTCCAGCAACTCCGTCGGGAACGGCCCCGATCCCACGCGCGTGGTGTACGCCTTGAGGATGCCGATGATCCTGGTCAGGCGGGTCGGCGGGATGCCGGAACCGGCGCAGGCGCCGCCCGAGGTGGGGGAGCTGGAGGTCACGAAGGGGTAGGTGCCGTGGTCGATGTCGAGCAGCGTGCCCTGCCCGCCCTCCAGCAGGACGACCTTGTCCTGGTCGAGCGCCCGCGAGAGCACCAGCGAGGTGTCGGCGATGTGGGGGCGCAGCCGCTCGGCGTAGCCGAGGTACTCCTCAAGCACCTTCGCCGGGTCGAGCCCCCGCCGGTTGTAGATCTTGGTGAGGGTCTGGTTCTTCTCGCCCACCGCGGCCTCGATCTTCTTGCCGAGGATGCCGGGGTCGAGCAGGTCCTGGACCCGGATGCCCATGCGGTAGATCTTGTCGCCGTACGCAGGGCCGATGCCGCGGCCGGTCGTGCCGATCTTGGCCTTGCCGAGGAAACGCTCGCTGACCTTGTCGATGGCCTTGTGCTGGGGCATGATCAGGTGCGCGTTGGCCGAGATCAGCAGCCGGTCGCAGGAGATGCCCCGCTCGGCCAGCCCGTCGATCTCGCTGAGCAGCACGCCCGGGTCGACGACCACGCCGTTGCCGATCACCGGCACCACGTCGGGCGACAGCACACCCGTCGGCAGCAGGTGCAACGCGTACTTCTGGTCGCCGATGACGACGGTGTGACCCGCGTTGTTGCCACCCTGGTAGCGAACGACGTAGTCGACGTCACCACCCAGCAGGTCGGTGGCCTTCCCCTTGCCCTCATCGCCCCACTGGGCGCCAACGAGAACGACAGCCGGCATGGTCTAACTCCCGCACCAAGACGAAAGCCCCTGACGCAAGCGCGGCAGGGGCCTCTTGCACACAGAGACTACCCGAGGGGCATGCCGGCGGTGAACGGAGTCTTAAGTCGCGAGACGGAACCCAGGCCCTCGGGCGAACCGCCGGTGAACCGGCCTCAGACCGCGACGGATCGGCTGTCCGGAGCCTCGACCCGGATCGCCTCGGCGGTCGGGTCGTCCGGCGCCGAGTGCGAACGCCGCTCGGCGTCCACCCTGGCGAGGTAGGCGTCGATCTCCCGGCGCAGCCGGGGCTCGTCCCAGGACAGGACGTCGGCCACGCTCGCGGCCACGGCCTCGACCGCCTCCGTCCCCCGGTGCGCGGTCTCGATGGACAGCCGTGACCGGCGCGCGAGCAGATCGTCGAGGTGAAGGGCCGCCTCGTGGGTCACGGCGTAGCGGAACTCGGCCCTCAGATAGCCCTCCGCGCCGGGCACGGGCTCGAGCAGCGACGGATCCTCCCGCGCGGGTTCGAGTACTTCGCCGATGAGCGAGCCGTACCGGCCCAGCAGGTGGTGGATCGCCCACGTCGGCAGGCCGTAGCGCCGCGCGAGCAGGGGGGCCTGGTTCCGCAGCGCCGGGTAGCCCTCCGCTCCCAGCAGCGGAACGCGGTCGGTGACGCTGGGGGGCAACGGCCGTCCGAGATCCACCGCCGCGGCGGAGACGGCGTCGTCCGCCATGACCCGGTACGTCGTGTACTTGCCGCCGGCCACCGAGATCATGCCCGCCTGGGTGCGGGTGACCGTGTGCTCCCGGGACAGCTTGGTGGTCTCGTCGGTCTCTCCGGCGACCAGCGGCCGGAGTCCGACGTAGACGCCCTCGATGTCGTCGCGGGTCAGCGGCTTCGCCAGCACCTCGTTCAGGTGATCGAGGATGTAGGAGATGTCGGCTTCGGTCGCCGCCGGATGCGCCTTGCCGAGCGACCAGCTCGTATCGGTCGTGCCGACGATCCAGTGCGCGCCCCAGGGGATCACGAACAGCACCGAGCGTTCGGTGCGCAGGATCAGGCCGGTCGTGGAGTGGATCCGGTCTCCCGGCACCACGAGGTGCACGCCCTTGGAGGCGTGGATGCGGTGCTCGCCGCGCCGCCCGGCCAGCCGGTGCAGGTCGTCGGTCCACACGCCCGCGCAGTTGATGACGACCGTGGCGCTCACGTCGACGTGCTCGTCCGTCTCGACGTCGCGCACGCGGGCGCCGACGATCCGGTCGCCGGTGCGGCGGAACTCCACGACCTCAGCCGAGTTCAGCACGGTCGCGCCGTAACCCGCGGCGGTGCGGGCGACGGTCACGGTGTGCCGCGCGTCGTCGACCTGGGCGTCGTAGTACCGGACGGCGCCGACCAGCGCGTCCTCGCGCAGCGAGGGGCACAGCCGGCGGGCCGAGGTCCGGGACAGCTGCCGGTGGCGGGGCACGGAACGCTTCCCGGCGATCGTGTCGTAGAGCGTCAGCCCGGCGGTCACGTACGGGCGCTCCCACACCCGATGCCGCAACGGATAGAGGAACGACACCGGCTTGACCAGATGCGGCGCCAGGCGGGTGAGCATCAGCTCGCGCTCCCGCAACGCCTCCCTCACCAGGCCGAAGTTGAGCTGTTCGAGGTAGCGCAACCCCCCGTGGAACAGCTTGCTCGACCGCGACGAGGTCCCGGCGGCGAAGTCGCGCGCCTCCACCAGAGCGACCCGCAGCCCCCGGGTGACGGCGTCGAGGGCGACCCCGGCGCCGGTGATCCCGCCCCCTACCACCAGGACGTCGAAGTGCTCGCTTCCGAGCCGACGCCAGTTCTCGGCCCGCTGGGCGGGGCCCAGCCTGGTCGTGTCGATCACGTGATTACCCTTCCGTCCAGTTCAGCGATCTCTCGACGGCCCTCTGCCATGTGTCGCGCTGCGCCTGCCTCCACCGCTCGTCCCGGGTGGGCCCGAACCGGGTCCCGGCTCGCCAGTGACGGCGCAGCGCGTCCAACCCCGGCCACACGCCCGCGGCGAGGCCGGCCGCGTACGCCGCGCCCAGCGCGGTGGTCTCGACGTTCTCCGGCCGGATCACCGGGACGCCCAGCTGGTCGGCCTGGATCTGCAGCAGCAGGTCGTTCGCGGCCATGCCCCCGTCCACCTTGAGCTCGTTCAGCCGGATACCGCTGTCGGCGCGCATCGCGTCGAGGACGTCGCAGGTCTGCAGCCCGGTCGCCTCCAGCGCCGCCCGTGCGAGGTGGCGGCGGTCGGCGTAGCGGGTCAGCCCGACGACGACGCCGCGGGCGTCCGGCCGCCAGTGCGGGGCGAACAGGCCGGAGAAGGCCGGCACGATGTACACCCCGCCGTTGTCGTCGACCTCACGAGCCAGCGCCTCGACGTCCGAGGCGCGCTCGATGATCCCGAGGTTGTCCCGCAGCCACTGGACGAGTGAGCCGGTGACCGCGATCGAGCCCTCCAGCGCGTACACCGGGTCGTGCCCGCCCAGCTGGTAGGCGACCGTGGTGATGAGGCCGTGCTCGGAGGACACCGGCTCGGTTCCGGTGTTGAGGAGCACGAAGGAGCCGGTTCCGTAGGTGTTCTTGACCTCGCCGGGGGCGAAGCAGGTCTGGCCGAACAGCGCGGCCTGCTGATCTCCCAGCACCCCGGTGATGGGAACGCCGGGGATCGGCCCGTCCGGGTGCCCCCGGCCGAACGGCCCGCTCGACGGGTGGATTTCCGGCAGTATCCCGAGTGGCACCCCGAGCTCGTCGGCGATCCCGGCGTCCCACTTCACCGACCGCAGGTCCATCAGCAGGGTCCGCGAGGCGTTGGTGACGTCCGTACGGTGCAGGCCGTGATCGGCGCCGCCGGTGAGGTTCCAGATCAGCCAGCTGTCGACGGTCCCGGCGGCCAGCTCGCCCCGCTCGGCGGCGTCCCTGGCGCCGGGGACGTGGTCGAGGATCCAGCGGATCTTCGGCGCCGAGACGTACGTGCTCAGCGGCAGCCCGGTGCGCGACCGGTACCGGTCGAGACCCGCGGCCCCGCCCAGCTCGCGGCAGAGCGTGTCGGTGCGCACGTCCTGCCAGACGATCGCCCGGTGCACCGGGCGGCCCGTCCGGCGATCCCACACCACCGCGGTCTCCCGCTGGTTGGTCACCCCGGCCGCGGCCAGCGCCTCCGGGGCGAGGCCGGAACGGTCGAGGACCTCGGCGATGACTCTGCGGGTGTTCGCCCAGATCTCCTCCGGGTCGTGCTCCACCCACCCCGGACGTGGGAAGTGCTGGCGGTGCTCGGTCTGGGCCGTCGCCACCACTCGTCCGTGGAGATCGACCACCAGGGCGCGGGTGCTGGTCGTGCCCTGGTCGATGGCGAGGACGTGGTCGCCGCCGGTGCCTGTGCTCACTGCTGCGTGTCTCCCTTGACCACGGTGGCCCCGCGCCGGAGCGGCGGGGCCACCACGACTGCCGGCCGGGTGTCGCCTGCGACGTGCTTCAGTACTGGATCGACTTCAGCTCGCAGAAGTCCTCGACTCCGTACACGCCGAGCTCACGGCCGATTCCTGAGGACTTGAACCCGCCGAACGGCGCGAGCGGGTTGAAGCGTCCGCCGTTGACGTCCACCTGTCCGGAGCGGATGCGGCGGGCGACGGAGGTCGCGCGTTCCTCGTCGTCCGACCAGACGCAGGCGGCGAGCCCGTACGGCGTGCCGTTGGCGATCTCTACGGCCTCCCGCTCGTCGCCGTAGGCGATCACGCTCAGCACCGGACCGAAGATCTCCTCCTGGGCGACGCGCGACGTGGGATCGACGTCCAGTAGGACGGTGGGGGTCACGTAGTAGCCGGACTCCGGCCTGCGCGCCTCGGCGGTCTCGTCGCGCATCACCCGCGCTCCCTGCTTCACCGCCTCGGCGACGTACTCCTCCACCCTGTCGGCCTGTCTGCGGTCGATCAGGGGGCCCATCGTCATGCCGGGGACGTGGCGGGCCAGGTATCGGGCCAGCAGCTCCTCCACCCGGCCCAGCATGGACCGGGGGACCAGCAGCCGGGTCCACGCCGTGCAGGTCTGCCCCGAGTTGAGGAAGCAGTTCGCCAAAGTCACCTTGACCGCCGCGTCCAGGCGGGACTCGGAGACGTCGTCCAGCACGACGCTGGGGGACTTCCCGCCCAGTTCGAGGGCGACGCGACCGCAGCGCGCGACGACCTGGGCCGCGATCTTCTGGCCGACCTCGGTCGATCCGGTGAACGAGACCATGTCCACCCGGCGGTCGGAGACGAGGGCCTCGCCCGCCTCCGGCCCGCCCAGGACCAGGTTGAACACCCCGGCGGGCACCCCGGCCCGCTCGATCGCGCGGGCCAGGCCGAGTCCGGTCAGCGCGGACTGCTCGGCGGGTTTGAGCACCATGGTGCAGCCGGCCATCAGGGCGCCGGCCACCTTGGCGACGGGCTGGTGCAGCGGATAGTTCCACGGAGTGACGGCCGCGACGACGCCGACCGGCTCCAGCTCGACCGAGGAGTTCCCGACCCGGCGCTTCCACGCGATCTCGGCGGCGGCCTCTGCGGTGGCGTCCAGCACGGTGGCGGGCAGTGCGACGTGCAGCTTCTCCGCCAGCGCCTCGGGCGCCCCCAGCTCCCGGCAGACCAGGTGCTTGAGCTCGTCGGCGTCCTTGCGCAGCTGGGCGGCCACCGCCCGGAGCGCGTCCGCTCTGTCGGCGACGGTCGTGGCGGCCCAGGAGGGTCCCGCGGCGGAGGCCGCCGCGACCGCGGCGGACACCTGCTCCGCCGACGCCTCGGTGACCTCGGCGATCGGCAGCTCGGTGCGCGGGTCGACGACCTGCCTGGTCTGTCCCGCCCCGCTCAGCCACACGCCGTCGACATAGGCGCCGTACGGTTCCATGGGCACGGAAGTGTCGTTGTGCTGGGTCATGACAGTTTCGGGGTCTTTCCTTCGTAGCTGATCGGGTCGCCGATGCTCTGCCAGTTCTTCCCGTCGAACTCCTGCAGCTGCAGCGTCTCGATCGGGAAGGCGTCGTCGCCGCCGGTCTTCACTCGCAGGCCGGGGGCGAGGTAGGGGTTGTCGAAGTCCATGGAGCGCACCGCGTCCATGAAGCCCTGCCGGGTGGGCGTCTTGGTCTGCTGCAGCACCTTGACCAAGGTGTCGCAGATCGCGTAGCCGTTGACCCCCCAGACGCTGGTCGTGTCGAACTTGCCGTACTTCTTGGCCGACTCGAAGTAGTGCTTCATGCCCTCGTCGTCGGCCCAGCGCGGGTCGGTGGGGTCCTTCAGGTAGCCCGCGGTGATCACGCCCTTGGACGCGTCGAGTCCCGCGGGCTGCAGCGTCGACTCGACGCCGGCGGAGATGTTGTTGAGGTAGATGACGGCGTCGGAGCCGAGGTCGGCCTTCTTCTTGATGGCCTGAGCCCCGAACTTCGGCGTGGTCGCGGCCAGCAGGAAGTCGGGCTTGCTCTGCAGGAGCTTCACGACCTGGGAGTCGACGGACGCGTCCGAGGTCTCGTAGCTCTCCTCACCGACCAGCCGCAGGCTGGAGTTCTGCGACAGCTGCTTGAAGGCCTTCAGGTAGTCCTTGCCCAGGTCGTCGTTCTGGTAGAGGATCGCGACCTTCGCGTCCGGCTTGGCCTGCTTCATGTGCTCGACGTACACCGCGGTCTCGGTGGCGTAGGCGGGCTGGTAGCCGATGGTCCACGGCCACTTGTCCGGTGTCGCCCCCCACTTGGTGGCGCCGCTGGAGATGAAGACCTGGGGGACCTTCTGCTGGTTCAGGTAGGGGTAGACGGCGCCGTTGACGGCGGTGCCGATCGCGTTCAGCACACCGAAGACCTGGTCCTGCTCGATCAGCTTCTTCACGTTCTGCACGGCACGCGACGGCTGGTAGGCGTCGTCCAGCATGGTGAACTCGACCTTGCGCTTCTTGCCGTCGCCCATCGTCACCCCGCCCTGGTCGTTGACCTCGGCCAGGCACGCCTGGATGCCCATGGGCAGCGGCGCGTAGGAGGAGGTCGGGCCGGACAGGGAGGTGGTGGTGCCGAACTTCACCGAGGTGTCGGTGATTCCGGGGTCGCCCGCGCCCGCGGCCGCGTCGCCGCGACCGCAGGCGGTCGCCAGCAGGGGGATGACGGCGAGGACGAGGGGGGTGCGCAGCAGCGCACGCCGTGAGGAGGGCATGCCCTACTCCTTATTACTTGATTGGCTGTTTGGTCGGAGACGGTGCCGTGTGCGGCGACGTGGACGGGTTCCCGCCGGAACGGCGGAACCTGGCCGCGAGCCCGGAGAATCCGCCGGGTATCAAGATCACGACGAGGATGACGGCCACGCCGTAGACGACGCCGCCCATGGCCTCGTTGATGCTGGACGTCCACTCCGGGACGAAGACGATGAACGCACCGCCGATGAGCGCGCCCCACAGCGTCTTGGAGCCGCCGATGACCGAGCCCACCACGATGTTGATGGCGAACAGCAGCGTGAACGCCTCGGCCGCGACGAGGCCGACCACGTAGGCGTACAGCACGCCGGCGACCGCGGCGATGCCGGAGCTGACGGCGAACGCGCCGACCTTGGTCCGCGCCACGTTGATCCCGATGGCGCTCGCGGCGAGTTCGTTGTCGCGTACGGCGGTGAGCTTGAGCCGCCACGGCCGGCGCAGCGCGTATCCGAGGGCCAGGAAGACGACCACGCCGACGCCCAGGCACACCAGATAGGTCCACTGGTCCTGGGCCAGCATGGGCGCCTGCCCCGGATTCACCGCCAGGCCCTCGGAGCCTCCGGTGAAGTCGAAGCGCTTGATGAGGATCGGGGTCAGCACGCCGAGCGCGACCGTCACCAGGACCAGGTACACGTCGGTCAGCCGCAGCGCGCATATGCCCACGAGCAGTCCGACGACACCGGCGATCACGAAGGCGACGACGCCCGCGACGGGAACGGCGAAGGGTATCCCCGTGTTGATCACCAGGGCGCCCGTGTAGGCGCCGATCGCGACGAAGAAGTTCTGCCCCAGCGAGATCGGCCCGGCGAATCCGGTCAGCACGTTGACCGACAGGACCATGAGGGCGTAGACGATCACCTCCGTCATCTGGTGCACCTGGAACGGCGCGGACACGAAGGGGAATGCGATCAGTGCGACGAGGACGACGACCTGGACGACGGTCTTGACGGTGACCGGGCCCCGGAACCGGGTCGCGGTGTTGGTCGGGTTCATACGCGTACCACGCCCTTCTTCCCGAAGAGTCCCGTTGGCTTGACCAGCAGGACGCCGACGATGATCACGAAGGGCACGAGGATCTTCAGGTCACCGCCGATGAAGGGCACGTAGGTCGACCCCAGGACCTCGCTGAGGCCCACGATCATGCCGCCGACGACCGCGCCCGGCGCACTGTTGAGACTGCCGAGCACGGCGGCGGCGAAGGAGTAGATCATGATGCCGGACATCATGTTCGGCTCCAGGAACACCTGGGAGGCGACCATGGGACCCGCCAGGGCGCCCAGCGCCGCCGCCAGGCCCCACCCCAGCATGAGCATCCGGCTCACCGGCACGCCCACCAGACGTGCCGAGTCCCGGCTGTTCGCGGCGGCGCGCATGGCCAGGCCGGTCTTGGTGCGCTGGAAGAACCAGAACACCGCGACCATCGCCACGGCCAGCACGACGAGCATGCCGATGGTCTCCTTGGGGAGCTCCAGCGCCCCCAGGCGGATGTTGCCGGAGGGGAACAGGGACGGGAAGTCCTTGACGTTGAACTGCCAGATCCACCCGGCGAGCTGGTTGAACACCAGCATCAGCCCGATCGTGACGATGACCACCGAGAGCGTCGAGGCGCCCTGGAGCGGGCGCAGCGTGACCCGTTCGATCACCATGCCCAGGAAGAAGGAGATCGCGACGGACAGCAGCACCGAGAGCCAGATGTTCAGCCCCCAGTGGTTGAGCTGCCAGGCGATGAAGGTCGAGAACATGGAGATCTCGCCCTGCGCCAGGTTCACCACGCCCGTGGCCCGGTAGATGATCGCCACCGCCAGGGCCAGTGAGGCGTAGACGGCGCCGTTGGTGAGCCCGACCAGCAACTGCTGGAAGAACAGCGTCATGTCACTCCGCCCCCAGATACACGCGCCGGATGGATTCGTCCGACTTCACCGTCTCGGGGTCCCCTTCGAACACCACGCGCCCGGTTTCCAGCAGGTAGACCTTGTCGGCCAGGCGCAGGGCCTGGTCGGCGTTCTGCTCGACGATGAGCATCGTCGTCTCGTCGCCGCGCAGCCTGCCGAGGATCTCGAACAACTCGGCGATGACCACCGGCGCCAGGCCCAGGGACGGTTCGTCCAGCAGCAGGAGCCGGGGCCGCAGCATGAGCGCGCGGCCGATCGCCAGCATCTGCAGCTCGCCGCCGGACATGCCGCCCGCCTGCTGGCCGCGCCGCTCCCCCAGGCGGGGGAACAGCTCGTACACGCGGTCCATCTCGTCCCGCAGCCCGGCCTTCGACAGCCTCCTCGTGTACGCGCCCAGCCGGAGGTTCTCCTCGACGGTGCAGTCGGCGAAGGTGCCGCGGCCCTGCGGCACGTGGGCCACTCCGCGGCGCACGATATCCTCGGTCCTGCACCCGGTCACGTCCCGGCCGTCCAGGCTGATCTTCCCAGTGACCTTGGGCACCATCCCGGTCAGGCAGCGCAGCAGGGTGGTCTTCCCGGCTCCGTTGGCGCCCAGAATGATCACCGTCTCGTTCTGCCGTACGCTGACCGACAGGTCGTGCAGGACGTGGACCTTGTCGTACTTGGCGTTGACGTTCTCCACGGAAAGGAAGGTCACGACCCACCGCCCAGATAGGCGGCGATCACCTGGGGGTCGCTGCGGACCTCGGCGGGGGTCCCGTCGGCGATCTTCAGGCCCGAGTTCAACGTGACGATGTGCTCGGCCAGTCCCATGACCAGCCGCATGTGGTGCTCGACGACCAGGACGGTCAGGTCGTGCCGGGCCCTGATCCGGGTGATCAGCTCGCCCAGTTCGTCGACTTCCGAGTGACTGAGCCCGCCGGCCGGCTCGTCCATGAGAAGGAGCCGCGGCCTGGCCGCCAGCGCCCGAGCGATCTCGATCCGCTTCTGGGTGCCGTAGGGGAGGCTCGGGACGTGATCCTCGGCGATGCCGGCCAGGTCGATCTCGTCGAGCAGGCCCATGCAGTAGTCCTTCAGTTCGTGCCGTCGCAGGCGCGGCCGTCCCTCCGCCTCTCCCGCAGGGCTGTCGAGCAGCACCAGGGCGCCGGTCACGACGTTCTCCAGGACGGTTTGATCGGGGAACAGCCCGACGTTCTGGAACGTCCGCGCGATCCCCTTGCGGCTGATCATGTGGACCGGGACCTTGAGCAGGTCGTCGCCGAGGAAACGGATGTGTCCCGACGTCGGCTGGTAGATCCGGCTGATGCAGTTGAACAGCGTGGTCTTCCCGGATCCGTTGGACCCGATCAGTCCGGTGATGCTGCCCTGCTCGACCTGGAAGCTGACCCCGTTCAGGGCCTTCACCCCGCCAAGGACGATCTTCAGATCTTCGATCTCCAGTAGCGGCATGCGCACGCAAGCCTTTCCGCGTACAGGTGGCCGGGGCGCTAGGACAGCGACCAGGGCTCGATGGGAGTCTTGGAGAGGCACTCCGCCCCGTCCGCGGTGATGACCACGGGCCGTTCGAAGCGCATGCCGCCCACGCCGGGGAGGTTGCAGGTGAGGGCCATGACCTCCATGAAGCCCTCCTCCAGGACGATGTCGGGATCGCTCACGTACGGCATCCGCACGTCCGTGAACGAGGGGAACCACTCGTTGCCGAAGTGGCCGATGCCGTGGCCGAAGCCGCGGACGATGTCCTTCCACCCGTTGGACACGGTGAAGTCCCTCGTCTCCTTGGCCACCTCGCCGATGGTGCGCCCCGGCTTCAGGCCGGCCAGCAGGAACTCGCAGCTCTGTACGTAGGCGTCGATGAGCTGCCGCTTCTCCGGGGTGATCGCGCCGAGGACCGCGTTGTGGGAGACGTCGCCGAGCATGAGGCCGTACATGCCGTGCACGTCGAGGACCACGAAGTCGTCGCGCTGGGTGATCTTACGGGTGGGCGGGGTGCACGCGCCGGTCCAGCTCCGGTGGCCCGAGGCGATCTCCTGCCCGCCCGTGAACGTCCAGGCGAACTCGCTGCCGGCGTCGCGCAGGGCCTTCTCCGCGATGCCGGCGATCTCGATCTCGCTCAGACCGGGGCGCACCTCCCGCATCAGCAGCTCCTGGGCGGCGTCGCACATCGCAGACGCCTGCCGCATGAGCTCGATCTGGGCGGGGTCCTTCTTCAGGAACCACCGGTCGATCTCCACGGTGTAGTTGAGCAGCTCGGCCTTCGGGCACAGATCCCGCAGGATCTGGTGCTCCTCCCAGGTGATGTTGCCCTCGGGCAGATACCAGGAGTATCCGCCCTCGAAGGCCACGGTCCCCGCGTCGAGACCGAGTTCGCGCAGCCGTTCGACGGCGCACTCCATCATCGACTTGCGACCGTAGGGACGCACGTTGGGCATGAAGCCCTCTTCGCGGATGCGCACGGTGTCCATGCCCACGGTCAGGAGCTGCGGCTCGCCCTTCACGGGGATCACGATGGCGCTGCGCCACGGAACGAAGACCCCGGCGAGATGCGTGATCATCTTCAGCCGGGTGGCGACGAGGGCGTCGACGCCGTCCCGGGCCATGGCCTCCTGCACTTCGGCCAGGCGCCTGACGTAGTCGATCTGAACGTGCATGAAATCCTCAGTCTTTCTTCTGCGAGATCCGCCGGAGATCCGTCTTCAAGATCTTTCCGGAGGCGTTTCTGGGCAGCTCGTCGGTGAACACGAAGGTCTTGGGGCACTTGAAGCCGGCGATCCGCTGGGCGCAGTAGGCCCGGAGATCCTCAGGGGAGGGGTGCCGGCCGGGGTGTGCGGGAACGATCCACGCCTGGACGGACTCGCCCCACAGGTCGTCGGGGACGCCGATGACCGCGCAGTCCCGGATCTCCGGATGTCCGTGCAGGCAGTCCTCTATCTCGCTGGGATAGATGTTCTCGCCGCCACTGATGATCATGTCGGTCTTGCGGTCGACGATGTAGACGTAGCCCTCCTCGTCGACCCTGCCGAGGTCGCCGGCGGTGAACCACTCCCCGTGCAGCGCCTGCGCGGTGCGTTCGGGGTCCTTGTAGTACTCGTCGAAGCGTCCGGCGCACTTGGTGAAGACCTCGCCGACCTCCCCGGCGGGCAGCGCGCGGCCGTGCTGGTCGCGGATCTCCACTTCCGACCCGAACGCCGGCTGGCCGCAGCAGCGCTCCTTGCGCCGTTGGTCGCGAGGGTGCAGCGCGGTGATGTATCCGCTCTCCGTCGACCCGTAGAACTCGTACAGGACCGGGCCGAAGTTCGCGAGCGTCCGCTCCTTCAGGCTGGTGCTCATCGGCGCCCCGCCGGTGAGCAGCATGCGGACGCGCCCCCGGGTGGCACCGGTCTGCTCGAACCGCTCGTTGAGCATGCCGAGCATGGTCGGCACCATGAACGAGCAGGTGAGTTCGTCGTCCCGGATGGCGTCGAGAACGTCTCCGGCGTCGAATGACGGGCGAATGAACACCGCGCCGCCGGCCATCAGGCACATCAGCGCGTAGAACGTCACTCCATGAAAGAACGGCGACAGCGCCAGGAACCGGTCCTCACGATGGAATCCGAATTCCACCACTCCATAGAGAGTGCACGCCGACGTGCGGTACTGGGATCGCACCACGCCCTTTGCATTGCCCGTGGTGCCGGAGGTGTACATCATCCAGAAGGGGGCATCGGGATTCGGCCGGACATCCGGCTCGGCGGAGTCGCCGGAGGCAGCGAGACCGGTGAAGTCCGGTAAATCCGATCCGGGAACGTCGTGCAATGTGAGGACCTTCAGGCCGTCCAGTTCGTCGCCCTTCAGGTCGTCCGCCACTATCGGCAGGGTGGCGGCGTCCACGAACAGCCATCGGGCGTCCGAGTGGGTCGCGAGCCGTCGTAGCTCCGCAGCGCGAAGCCAGAAATTCAACGTGACGATGCGGACGTTGAGTTTCGAGGCGGCATGCAGGAGTTCCATGTATTCGATGGAGTTCCTGGCGCAGACGGCGATGGCGTCGCCGGGGCGCACCCCGAGATCCAGGAGTGCGGCGGCCGCCTGGTTGACCCTGGTGTTCACCTGGGCGTACGTCAGACGGTTCGACGCATCGGCGAGGCACAGGGCGTCGGGGGCCTTCACCGCCCACGACTTCAACGACTCGCCAATCGTGATCAAGGTTCCCTCTCCCTCAGAGCTTGGCGCGATGCGTGACTTGCGAAGACTGCGCTTGTTGCGGCCTTTGGCACTTGTGAGTGCCAGGGTTGGCACCGCATCGTGCCATGCGTATTCTGAGCGCGTCAAGAGGCTTCGCCTGCGGCCGGACGCGGCGTCCCGACCCGGGGGAAAGGCCTGTTCTGCAGGGCTTGCCACAGCGCCGATCGCCCAGTTGGATGCCACCACAAGGTGGAGGAGGACGGCGCGGCGGCGGTGCCGGGTCCCGCGAAGGCTCCACCCCCGCCGGGGTCTGTGCGGGTGGGCATGACGCCGCTCGGACGACGCGGCAAAGGCAGAAGATCCAAGGGAAACGCCTGGGAGGACGAGAGTGGTTACGACCCCTGACGAACGGACGAAGCAGGACGACCCGCACACCGCCTTGGCCGAGGAACAGAAGAACGCGGTGCGCAAGCACATCCTGCGGATCGCCCGCTCCGTCGGGGCCTCGCGCGGCATGAACCTGCGGATGGAGGATGTCGCAGAGGCAGCCGGAGTCAGCCGGCGCACATTGTTCCGCTATTTCGGAACGCGTACGGAGCTCATCAGGCAGACATTTGAGGACGGCATCGCCGAATACGCCAGGAGAATCCCCGCCCCCGCCGTCGGAGAGTCCCCCCGGGAATGGTTATACCGTGCCGTACGCGCGAGTCACAGCCTGAACTCCCACATAGGAAGGCTGTGGTGGGACCTGGCCAGCGCGGTCGATTCCGACGACTCGGAGGGGCTGCACAACCTGTTCAACGCGCAGGCCCGGGGCGACATCATCCGGACGTTTCTCATGAACAGCTGGCAGATATACGGCGGAGCCGGCGAGCCGCCGGAGTGGCTGTTCGCGGCATATGGAATTCACATGAGCGCTTTTTCCACGCAGATTCTCACCGGCGACTACGAATACGACATCGAGCAGGCGACCGAGACCACGGCGAAGGTCCTGGAATGCCTCGTCGTCATGGCGATCAAGGAGTCGGGCGCGTAGCGACCGGGGCCGGTCGGCGGGGCGCTGCGGTGGGGCATTGAGGGCTTTCTGGTCGGAGTGTGGTTTTGGTCACCGCACACCGAGCCGCGAAAGCCCTCACCCATGCAACCGGTTCGGCTCCACCGGTCACCCTGCCGCGTCGCCGGCGTCCATGAACAGAACGTTCAGGGGTGAAGAGGATCGGTCGGCACGGGTTGATCCGGTGCCGTGATCAGTTGCCGCCGAGTGCCTCCGCGGCGTCCGGGCTGCTGTCGCGCAGGAACTGGGAGCAGCGCTCGGCCTCGTCCTTCTCACCGATCGCCTGGGCGGCCCGGGCGAGAGCGTTCAGGCAGCGCAGGAACCCCTGGTTCGGCCCGTGCTCCCACGGGATCGGCCCGTGCCCCTTCCAGCCCGCCCGGCGCAGCTGGTCGAGACCCCGGTGGTAGCCGGTGCGCGCGAACGCGTACGAGGTGACGGCGTGACCCGCGGCGAAGTAGTCGTCGGCGAGAGCGGCCCAGGCCGCCGAGTAGGCGGGGAAGCGGGCGGCCACGTCTGCCGCCTTGGCGCCCGACTCGAGCATCTGCCGCGCCTCGGGGGTTTCGGGCAGCAAGGTGGGCGGCGGGCCGGCAAGGAGGTTCTCGTGCGATTCCATGGGGACAGTCTTACCTGTCCAAGAGCCGCAGGGGTATGGGCGTCCCGGCGGGAACCGAAGATCGATACAAGAATGGATCTTCAGGTTTCCCGCCGGGCCGTTCCCTTACTTGATCTTGGTGCCCGCGGACTTGAGCTGCTGGCACGCCTCGGCCACGCGCGCGGCCATGCCGGCCTCGGCCGACTTGCCGTACGCGCGCGGGTCGTAGGCCTTCTTGTTGCCGACCTCGCCGTCGATCTTCAGCACGCCGTCGTAGTTGCGGAACATGTGGTCCACGATCGGGCGGGTGAAGGCGTACTGCGTGTCGGTGTCGATGTTCATCTTCACCACGCCGTAGGAGATCGACTCGTGGATCTCCTCCAGGGCGGAGCCGGAGCCGCCGTGGAAGACCAGCGAGAACGGCTTCTCCTTGCCGTACTTGGCGCCGACGGCGTCCTGGATCTCCTTGAGCACGCTCGGGCGCAGCTTGACGTGGCCCGGCTTGTACACGCCGTGGACGTTGCCGAAGGTGGCGGCCACGATGTAGCGGCCACGCTCGCCGAGGCCGAGGGTCTCGGCGACGGCCAGCGCGTCCTCCGGCGTCGTGTAGAGCTTCTCGTTGATCTCGCCGACGATGCCGTCCTCCTCGCCGCCGACCACGCCGATCTCGATCTCGAGGACGACCTTGGCTGCGGCGGTCTTGTCGAGCAGTTCGCTGGCGATCTGGAGGTTCTCGTCCAGCGGCACGGCGGAGCCGTCCCACATGTGCGACTGGAACAGCGGGTCCTGGCCGCGCGCGACGCGCTCGGCGGAGATCTCCAGCAGCGGGCGGACGAACGAGCCGAGCTTGTCCTTCGGGCAGTGGTCGGTGTGCAGCGCCACCGTCACCGGGTACTTCTCGGCGACCACACGGGCGAACTCGGCGAACGCCACCGACCCGGTGACCATGTCCTTCACGGTGGTGCCGGAGAGGAACTCCGCGCCACCGGTCGACACCTGGATGATCCCGTCACTTTCCGCCTCCGCGAAGCCGCGCAGCGCGGCGTGCAGGGTCTGCGACGAGGTCACGTTGATCGCCGGGTACGCGAAGCCGCCCGCTTTGGCGCGGTCGAGCATCTCGGCGTAGACCTCTGGAGTCGCGATAGGCATGCGAAGTCATCTCCTTCTGACGGTATGCGGCGTGGCAAGTATCCCGAAGGCCGGGCCGATCGGGAAAGCCGGGTATGCGGGGCGCCGGGAAAGCCGCGGTCATTCCGCGATTCTCGGTTTTCCACAGCCCTGCCGCTTCTCAGTCTCATCTCATCCGGGACAGGTAGGCTCGCCCCGTGGACGTGCTCTTGGACCTTCTTGACCCGAAGTGGTGGCTGAGCATGCTCGGCGCCTTCGCGACGATCGGCGTCATCGCCATCGTATTCGCCGAGACGGGGCTGCTCGTCGGGTTCTTCCTGCCCGGTGACTCGCTGTTGGTGACCGCTGGAATTTTCAGCACCGCCGCCGCCGCACAGGGATTCGGGATCGCGCCTCTGTCACTGCCCACTCTGCTGATCGGAGCGCCGCTGGCGGCGATCGCGGGGGCGCAGTTGGGCCACCTGCTGGGGGCGAAGGTCGGCAGGAAGATGTTCGACAAGCCGGACTCCCGGTTGTTCAAGAGGGAGCACGTCGAGAAGGCGGAGTTCTACTTCGAGAAGTTCGGTCCGGCGAAGGCCGTGGTCGCCGCGCGGTTCATGCCGATCGTCCGCACCTTCATGAACCCGGTCGCCGGCGTGCTGGAGATGGACGCGCGCCGCTTCTTCGTCTGGAACGTCCTCGGCGGTGTCGTCTGGGTCGAGGCCCTGCTGCTGCTCGGCTATTTCCTCGGCAGCAAGGTCGAGGGCATCGACAAATACATCCTTCCCGGGGTCTTCGTCGTCGTCCTTCTGTCGGTGATCCCGATCGTTCGCGAGGTCATGAAAAACCGCCGGGCCACCGCCGCCCCCAAGGGCCGCCACCACGCCCCCCGGTAAGCCGCCGGTGGGACGCGCCGGCCGTGGGCGAGTGCCTACGGGGGAGTCGGCGGATGACCTGCGGGAAAGTGCTGACGTACAAGAAGTGACCGGTCAGTACTGAGATATGCCTCACACCCGCTACTCTCCCGATTGTGGGACGCCACAGGTCTGATCCCCTCGGCATCGCCAGGCTGGCGCTGGTCGGTCTGGTGGTCGTGCTGCTGCTCGCCGTCATCGTGGTCGGCGCGAGAGCGCTGCTGTCCACGTTCGGCTCGGAGGAGCCCGCCGCGGGCGCGTCCTCCACCCCGTCGGCGCAGTCCTCCGCCGAGCCTTCCGCCGAGTCCTCCCCGCCCCGCGTGCCCACCGTCCGCGTGGTCTGCCAGGCCGACCTGTGTCCCGTGTTCGTCCGGGTGCCCGGCGGCGACGTGCTCATCGACCGGGACCTGGCCCGGGGCGAGCAGGCGTCCTACTTCCAGCCCGAACTCGACGTCGTCCTCGACGACGCGAGCACGGTGGAGGTCTTCGAGAACGGAACCGCCAGGTCCCCCGGGCCGGCCGGTGAGCGGCAGGCGTTCAGTGTGAAGCGATCCGCGGATCAGCAAGCGACAGATCAGTGAGCGAGTAGGCGGAGCGGTACGGCACGCCGGTGGCGGCCAGCGCCTCGTCGCCGCCCCGGTGCACGATCGTCGCGATCCCCACGACCTGCGCGCCGGCCTCGCGCAACGCCTCCACGGCGGTGAGCACGGACCCGCCCGTCGTAGTGGTGTCCTCCACCGCGAGCACCCGGCGTCCGGCGACGTCCGGACCCTCGATCCTGCGCTGCAGGCCGTGGGCCTTGCCCGCCTTGCGCACCACGAACGCGTCGAGCGTTCGGCCGCGGGCCGCCGCGGCGTGCAGCATCGACGTCGCCACCGGGTCGGCGCCCAGCGTGAGACCGCCGACCGCCTCGTAGCCCAGATCCTCGGTGAGGTCCAGCATCACGCGGCCCACCAGCGGCGCCGCCACGCCGTCCAGGGTGATGCGGCGCAGGTCCACGTACCAGTCGGCCTCCTTGCCGGAGGACAGCACCACCCGTCCGTGCACGATGCCCTTGTTCTTGATCTCGTCAAGCAGTCTCTCGCGGTCACTCATGAGGCTCAGCGTACGGCCGGTCACGAGGTGCGGGCCGTACGGGCCGGGCGACCGGACGTGGCGTGCGATGACTACTGAGAGTAAAGAGGCTCCAGCGGTTTAGCCAGGACATGGACTGCGGAATGTATCGCCGTGCAACTCATCGTAATCGCGAGGTCGCAATGCGTAGAGAAGTCCGGCACACCGACATGGAACTGCTTGAGGCCGTGCGGGGAGGCGACACGGCGGCCTTCGGGACGCTCTACCGGCGGCACTCGGCCGCCGCGCGGTCTCTGGCCCGGCAGGTGGTGCAGAGCGAGGACGCGGTCGAGGACCTCCTCGTCGAGACCTTCGCGAGAGTGCTCGAGGCGGTGCGGCGAGGCGGCGGCCCCTCCTCCGCGTTCCGGCCCTATCTCCTCGCGTCGCTGCGCCGCTACGCCGCCGCCGGGGTGGTCGATCTGGCCGACGGAGACTCCCTCTACGTGGACCCCGAACTCGCGGGGCTGGAGCGCTCGCCGCTCGCCCGGGCATACCGCTCGCTGCCGGAACGCTGGCGCATGCTGCTGTGGCACGTGGAGATCGAGGGCGGCAGGCCCGCCGACGCGGCCCCGCTGCTCGGCCTGCCGGGCAGGGCCGCGGCCTATCTCACTCGGAGGGCCCGCCAGGGGCTGCGGGAGGCGCACCTGCGGCTGCACCTGGAGAACGGCCCCCGTGCCGAGTGCCGGCCGATCCTGTCCATGATCCTTCGTTATGTCGAGAACGGCCTGCCCAAGCAGGAGGCCGGCGCGGTCGACGCCCACGTGGCCGAGTGCATCGACTGCCGGTCGGTCTTCCTCCAGATGGTCGATCTCACGCAGGAACTGCGGGCCGTCGTCGGCCAGCTCGTCGCCGGGCCGGCCGTGGACGACTACCTCGCCGACCTCGCCACCACGACCGCCACGGGCTCACGGCCGTACGGCGGCGGCAGGACGAGCGGCACGAGCGGCCGCGGACCGAACGGCCGGACGGGTGGCAGGGTAGGCGGCAGAGTGGGCGGCGGGGCGCGGGCGCGGCTGGCAGCCGTACGCCATCACATGGGGGCGTTGACGAGCCGCGCGGACCGCCGCGTGCGGGGGGCCGTTCGGGCCGCCCAGGGCGGGACGGGCCCGGCGGGGCGTGCGCGCGGACGGGCGGACGCGCTGCTGCGCGGGGCGTACGGCAGGGCCCGGACGACGACCCGGCGCGCGTGCGCGAAGGTGGGTGCGGTGCCGCGGGCGGCGTTCGCCCGGGCGCGGGCGGCGCTGGCGCGGCTGTCCGCACTGCTGCGGAGCGTGCCGACGCCGCATCGCGCGGTGCTGGGAGGCATCGCCGTGGCCGGCCTCGCGACGGCCGCCTTCCTGCTCGTCGCCCAGCCGACGGGCGTGCTCTTCACCGGCAGCTCGGGAGGACAGGACGGGACGCGGGCCCTGGACGGCCCGCGGCCCACGGACAGCGCCGCCTCGCGTTCGCGGGCCGCCGCCGGCCACGGCGGACCGGCGGGAACCCCGCCGCCGTACGACCCGCCGAGGCCGAGCGCCCAGACATCCCGGACGGCCGTGAGCACCCCGACGCCGGAGACCGCGGACGATTCGGCGGCCGGGAGCCGTGACGACGCCCCGAGCGCGGGCATCGCGCTCGGCATGCCCGAGATCGCCGGCAGGGTCACGCCTGGTGCCGATCGGCAGTCGCCTCGGGAGGAGTCCAGGGCAGAGGAAGCCACGGCACAGGAAGCCACGGGAGCGCTGCCCGGCGCCGGCCGGGCGGGGGATGACCGTCCGGCCCCCCGTCGCCACGAGGGACGAGCCGTGGCCTCCGGTGCCCAGAGCCGTGAAGGCGGAGAGCGCACGGGTGCCGGCCGCGAGCGCGGCCGTCTCACGGGTGCCGGGCAGGACGGCGGAGGACAGGCGGGCAGGCGTCCGATGAGCGAGCCGGATACGACTACCGTCCTCGCCGGTCGCGGTCAGGACTCCCTCCACGCGGACGCCTCAGGGGCCTCGGCTCCAGAGCGGCAACGGGTGCGAGGCCGGCTCTCCCCGCACCCCTACCAGGACCGTCGCGCTCAGGCCCGCGCCCAGGCCCGCACACAGGGCGGCGTTCACGGCATCGTCCAGGGCGGCGCGCAGGCCGGTCGGCCGGCCACCGATCGCGCCCCACTTGTGCGGCCGGGCGGTGAGCAGGGCCGCCCGCAGGCCCAGGGGCGCGGCCGTGAGGCCCGTGAGCATGCCCGATCGGGCCGGAGCGACACCGGAGCCCAGAAGGCCCTGGGGAGCGGGAGGAAGGCGAAGGAGGCGCTCGCCGCCGCCGTCGATCCGCTCGGCGCCCTGCTGCGCGGCCAGTCCGGGCTCGTCGCCGTACGGCTGCGCAACGCGGGCGACGCGGCCACCGGAGAAGTCGCCGCGACGGTGACCCTCCCGCCCGGCGTCCGCTACCTGGACCAGGACGGGCGCGGAGGCCGGGGCCGCGCGGCGGGCGGCGGTACGCGGCAGGGCCACGAGGCGAAGCCGGGCATCGTGGGGCAGAACGGTGCCGTGCGGGAGGACCGCGAGGGGAGCGACGGCGCCGGTCAGGGGCGTGCGACGGGCGGGCGTGCGGAACGCGCGCGGAGGGGAAGCGGCGCGGGCGACGGCTGGTCGTGTGAGGCGTCGGGCCGTCTGGTGCGGTGCGTCAGGGGACCGCTCGCCGCCGGTGAGGTGACGGCGATCTTCCTGAAGGTGGCCGTGGCCGCGGACGCGCCCACGGGACGGGCCTTCACCGTACGGGTTCGGTCGGGGCGGCTGGAGACCACCGCCGAATCGACCGTGGGGGTGCGCGCCTCGGGTGCGGCGGCCCGCTTCGCGGCGGACGGCCGCCTCGCCGCCCGGGTCGTCGGCAACGCGCTCGTGAGCTCCGCCGCGCCGGCCGCTCCCTGCGGAGCCGCCGAGGGCGGCCGGGACCGGGACTCGGGCGTGAGCGTGCCGGTCGACCTCGACGGGGACCCCTCGACGCGTACGTCCAGCTGCGCCGATCTCGACCTGCCCGCCGGAGGCCAGGTGCTGTGGGCGGGCCTCTACTGGTCGGGAGGCGGCCGGGGGATAGTTCCCGCGGAGGACATCCGGGTGCGCGCTCCGGGGACGCCGGGATACACGACCCTCCACGCCGCCGAGGTCGCCCGGCGGAATCTGCCCAGCGGGTCCGGTTATCAGGCGTTCACCGATGTGACCTCTCTCGTCCGTAAGGCGGGCGGGGGCCGCTGGTGGGTCGCGGGCGCCCCGGCGCGTACGGGAACGGTCCGGCACGCGGCCTGGGGCCTGGTGGTGATGGCCGAGGACGAGCGGCAGCCGTATACGCGGGCCGTGGTCCTGGACGCCGCGGCGGTCGTCGGGAGCGAGGACAAGGCGCTGCGGCTCCCCCTCGACGGCCTCGCCCCGGACGGCGCGCCCGCGCGGATCGACCTGATGGTGTGGAACGGCGAGGGGGTCAGGGCGGGCGTCGTCACCATGAGTGATCGCGCTGACGGGGACCGGGGGGACCGGAGCCAGGCGGGTGCCCTGGACCGAGGAGACGCCGGAGGCGTCGCGGTCGACACGCTCCACGCCCTCCTGGGACCCCACCCCGCACTCCAGCTCGCCACCCGGCGCGATCCCGTCTTCTTCGGCGTCGCGGTCGTGAGCGCAAGAACCTGGTCTTGACATCCTCCCCTCGTGGATGTCTCCCTCGCATGTTTTCTATAACAAATTGGTTGGGGGCGATACCTGGACAAACTGGTACGGTCGGCGTGAACGCTTCCGATCCCAGGGTTGTGGGTGTCCCGATGCCCCCCACCAGGCGGGCGAGGGCTGAATCGCCGGGAATCACCCTCGCGGGAAGACACGCTTGACTACCCTGAGAGAGCCACGTAGGAAGGGCGGTGTCGCGTGGATCGCTGCGCGCTGTTCGTTGACGCCGGCTACTTGCTGGCAGACGGCGCGATGGCCGTCCATGGGACCCGCCATCGCGAGGCCGTCTCCTGGGACTATCCGGGCCTGCTGCAGTTCCTGACAAACCTGTCACGAGAGCGGACGGGCCTGCCGCTTCTGCGGTGCTACTGGTACGAGGCGACCATCGAGGGCCGCCGTACGCCGGAGCACGACGTGCTGGCGGACATCCCCGGGCTCAAGCTCCGTCTCGGCCGGATCCGGCCGGGCCGACGGGAGGGCGTGGACGCCCAGGTCCACCGCGACCTCATGACCCTGGCGCGCAACAACGCGGTCTGCGACGCGGTCGTGGTCAGCGGCGACGAGGACCTCACCCAGGTGGTGAGCGACGCGCAGGACCTCGGCATCCGCGTGACCGTGATGCAGATCGCCACCGACGCCACCTGGGCGGCGGCGCGCACCCTGCGGCAGGAGTGCGACGACCTCGTCGAGATGGCGAGCGGCCATCTCCGGCCGTACGTCACGATGCTCACCGGGACGGACCCGGGCCCCGGCCTCGGCAACGGCCAGGCCCACAGCAACAGCCTCGTCCCCCACGGAAACGGTTCGCTGTCCAACGGGACCCACCTCAACGGCTCCCAGCAGAACGGCTCCCAGCAGAACGGGATGCAGCAGAACGGCGCCCAGTCGCAGGGGAGCCACGCCACCGGCCTCCATGGTGGGGCGACCCCGGCGACGGGATCGCACGGCACCCCGTCGCAGGGCGCGCCGCACGACCTGGGTGCTTCCGGAGCGACGTCGAACGTCACCCAACCGCACGCCACGGGGACACCCGGCACGGGCACCCACAGCGACGGATCGCACGGCGCCGGCAGCCCTGGAAGCGGCACCCCCGGAAGCGGCACCCCCGGCACGGGCTCGCACGGCACGGGCTCGCACGGCACTGGCTCGCACGGCACTGGGGCACACAGCGGCGGGCGGTCGTCCGCCGCCCACGCGCGTCCGGCCCTTCCCGCGCAGCCGTCCCCGCCGGTCTACAACGGCTACTCGCCGGAGTCACAGCAGCCGCCCGGCCAGCCGTCCCAGCAGCAGCGCCAGGCGCAGCCGCCCGTGAGCCCTCCGCTGCCGGCTCCACCGGCGTCCACCCCGCCGCCGTCGCCACCGTCACCGCCGTCGCCGCCCTCGGGAGTCCAGACGCCGCCGAGCAGCCCGGCGCAGAGCCAGTACGGCTCCGGCCCCACCGGCTACTCGCCCTCCCAGCTGGGGCCGTACACGGGTCCGCAGCCCGCGCCGGTGCCGGTCCAGACGGGAGGCACCACGACGCTCGCCGAGGCGGTGAAGGCGGCGCACAAGGAGGGCCACGACTTCGGCGAGTCGGTCGCCAGGGACGCCCCCGCGCTGTGGCTGGAAGCCGTGCTCGCCCGCAAGCCCCGGATGCCGTCCGATCTCGAGGCCCGCCTGCTGCAGGGGTCCTCGCTGCCGATCGACTTCCTGCTGCACGACGAGGTCCGGCACGCCCTGCGCCGCGGCTTCTGGGACGCCCTGGAGCGCGCCCGCCGCTGACCCGGCCGTCCGTGCTCCGACCGGGGTAAGGCGGGGAGGAGCGGAGCGGGCGGGAGGACCGCAGCGAAGCCCAGCGGAGCGGGCTTCGCGAGAACCGGAGCTTCCGCCCGGCGCAGCGACGTCCCACCGATACGTGCCGCGCCGCACAGTTCTGTTGCGGGCAGTGACGTCACACGGCCCGCAATCGGCCCCAACCCGGCCACGTCTGAACGGGCCGCGGGCGCGGTGTCAGCCGAGGGCGTCGAAACCGGCCCGCAGGTGGGCGACGCGCTCGCTCAGCTCGGCGACGGCGCCGTTCAAGGGCGGATCCCCGGACTTGTCCGACAGTTCCCGCACCCGCCGCAGCTCGTCCTCGATAGCGGTGACGCGGCCGGCCAGTTCGGCCAGCACGGAGGTGTGGTCGCCGCCGCCCGGCAGCTCGTTCGACAGGCGTTCGCGCAGCAGCACCGCCTGCTCGGTGAGCCGCCGGTTCATCGTGTAGAGCTCCACGAACACGGCGACCTTGGCGCGCAGCACCCAGGGGTCGAACGGTTTTGTGAGGTAGTCCACGGCCCCGGCGGCGTACCCCCGGAAGGCGTAGTCGGGGGCGCTGTCGACCACGGTCAGGAAGATGATCGGGATGTTCCTGGTGCGCTCTCTTCGTTTGATGTGCGCGGCTGTCTCGAAGCCGTCCATGCCCGGCATGCGCACGTCGAGCAGGATCAGAGCGAAGTCGGTCGACAGGAGGGCCTTCAGTGCCTCCTCTCCGGACCGGGCCCGCACGGGCGCGACGTCCAGAGAGCTGAGGATCGCCTCCAGGGCGATCAGGTTCTCCTCGCGGTCGTCGACCAGCAGGACCCTGGCGCGGTCATGCATCGATCAGGCCTCCTGGGAGTCTCGGGACTCGGGGGACGGCACGCCCCTCGTTCGTTCTGTGCTCCCGCTGCGGCCGCGCATGAGCCATCCGCGCAGCCGTTCGAGCAGCCGGTCGACGTCGACCGGCTTGGGCACGTAATCGGAGGCACCCGACGAGATGCTCCTCTCGCGGTCTCCCCGCATGACCTTCGCCGTCAACGCGATGATCGGCAGGTCGGCGAACTGCGGCATCGTGCGGATCGCCGAGGTCGTGGCCCAGCCGTCCATCTCGGGCATCATGATGTCCATCAGCACGAGCGCCACGTCCTCGTTGCGTTCGAGCTGCTCGATCCCCTCGCGGCCGTTCTCGGCGTACACGACGGTCGAGCCGTGCCGCTCCAGCACGCTGGTCAGCGCGAAGACGTTGCGGATGTCGTCGTCCACGATGAGGATCTTGGCTCCGGACAGCGGGTCGTCCCCCTGCCAGTCACGGCCGTCCACCAGCGGCGCGTACTGGGGGACGGGCAGGTCGGTCGGGAGAGGGATCTCCGGGAGGATGTCCTTGATGTGCAGGTCGGGCACCTCGCTGTCGCGGCCCTCCGGCTCCACGGGCGTCGCGATCGCGCCGCCGTCGGGGGCGGCGAGCGGCCCCGAGTAGTCCAGGGGCAGATACAGCGTGAAGGTGCTGCCCTCTCCGGGCGCGCTCTGGACGTGGATCTCACCGCCGAGGAGGCGGGCGATCTCCCGGCAGATCGACAGGCCGAGGCCGGTGCCGCCGTACTTGCGGCTGGTCGTGCCGTCGGCCTGACGGAACTGCTCGAAGATCACTTCGAGCTTGTCCGGCGCGATGCCGATGCCGGTGTCCACGACCCTGAAGGCCAGCATGTCCTCCTGCGAGCCCTGCAGCTTCTCGTCCACGTACGGCACGTCGGCGGGCGCGCGCGTGACTTCCAGCCTGACCTCGCCCTCGTGGGTGAACTTCACCGCGTTGGACAGCAGGTTGCGCAGCACCTGCTGGAGCCGCTGCTCGTCGCTGCGCAGGTCGTTGGGCACTGAGGGATCGACCTCGACCGCGAACGACAGGCCCTTGTCCTGCGCGAGCGGTGCGAAGGTGGCCTCCATATAGTCGACCAGCGCGGACAGCGACATCGTCTGCGGGTGGATGTCCATGCGGCCCGCCTCGACCTTGGTCAGGTCGAGGATGTCGTTGATCAGCTGGAGCAGCGCCGATCCGGCGTCGTGGATCGTCCGGGCGAACTCGACCTGTTGCGAGGTCAGGTTGCCCTCGGTGTTCTCCGTCAGCAGCTTGGCGAGCACGAGCAGGCTGTTCAGTGGGGTGCGCAGCTCGTGGGACATGTTCGCCAGGAACTCGGACTTGTAGCGCGAGGACACCGCGAGCTGCTCGGCCCGCTCCTCCAGCGTCCGCCGGGCCTGCTCGATCTGGAAGTTCTGGATCTCGATGGCACGGTTCTGCTTGGCCAGCAGCGCCGCCTTGTCCTCAAGTTCGGCGTTGGACCGGCGCAGCTCCTCCTGCTGGCGCTGGAGCTCGTCGGAGCGCTCCTGCAGCTCGATCGCGAGCCGCTGCGACTCGGTGAGCAGGTCCTCGGTCCGGGAGTTGGCCATGATCGTGTTGATCGTGACGCCGATGGTCTCCACGAGCTGGGTGAGGAACGCCAGGTGCACCTCGCTGAACTGCCTGAACGAGGCCATCTCCAGGACGCCGAGCACCTTGTTCTCGAACAGGATCGGCATGACGACGATCTGCGCCGGATTCGACCGGCTGAGCCCCGTCTCGACCGTGATCGAGTCGACCGGCACGTCCTCCAGGATGATCTGCTCGGCCTCCAGCGCGGCCTGGCCGATGATCCCCTCGCCCAGCTCGAAGCTCGGCTTGGGGGACGAGCCCGGCTGGATGCCGTACCCGGCGATGAGGTTGAGCCGGCCGCCGTCGTAGAGGTAGCAGGCGCCGTGGCTGGCCGAGACGAGCGGGGTGAGCTCGCTCATGATCAGCCGCGCCACCTCCATCAGGTCGCGGTGGCCCTGCATCAGGCGCGAGATCCTGGCCAGGTTGGACTTGAGCCAGTCCTGCTCCTGGTTGGTCCTGGTCGTCTCGCGCAGGGTGGCGACCATCGTGTTGATGTTGTCCTTCAGCTGGGCCAGCTCGCCCGGCGCCTCCACGGTGATCGACCGGGTGAGATCGCCCCTGGCGACCGCGCTGGTCACCTCGGCGATCGCGCGCACCTGGGTGGTCAGGTTGCCGGCCAGCTCGTTCACGCTCTCGGTGAGCCGCTTCCAGGTGCCCTCGACGCCCTCGACACGGGCCTGGCCGCCGAGCTGGCCCTCCGAGCCGACCTCGCGGGCGACGCGGGTCACCTCGGAGGCGAAGGACGACAGCTGGTCGACCATGGTGTTCATGGTGCTCTTGAGTTCGAGGATCTCGCCCTGGGCGTCGACGTCGATCTTGCGGGTCAGGTCGCCGTTGGCGACGGCGGTGGTGACCTGGGCGATGTTGCGCACCTGGTAGGTGAAGTTGTTCGCCATCGAGTTGACGTTGTCGGTGAGGTCCTTCCAGACGCCCGAAACGCCGGGGACGCGCGCCTGGCCGCCCAGCCGTCCCTCTGTGCCGACCTCGCGGGCGACGCGGGTCACCTCGTCGGCGAAGGCGGACAGCTGGTCCACCATGGTGTTCATCGTGTCCTTGAGCTCCAGGATCTCGCCCTGGGCGTCCACGGTGATCTTCTTGGACAGGTTGCCCTGCGCGACGGCGGTGGAGACGACGGCGATCTGACGGATCTGCGACGTCAGGTTGTTCGCCATGAAGTTGACGTTGTCGGTGAGGTCCTTCCAGATGCCCGACACCCCGCGCACCTGCGCCTGGCCGCCCAGCCGTCCCTCGGTGCCGACCTCGCGGGCGACGCGGGTCACCTCGGAGGCGAAGGACGACAGCTGGTCGACCATGGTGTTCATGGTGCTCTTGAGTTCGAGCATCTCGCCCTGGGCGTCGACGTCGATCTTGCGGGTGAAGTCGCCGTTGGCGACGGCGGTGGTGACCTGGGCGATGTTGCGCACCTGGTAGGTCAGGTTGTTGGCCATCGAGTTGACGTTGTCGGTGAGGTCCTTCCAGACGCCCGACACGCCCTTCACCTCGGCGCGCCCGCCCAGCTGGCCCTCCGTGCCCACCTCGCGGGCCACCCGGGTCACCTCGTCGGCGAACGCCGAGAGCTGGTCGACCATCGTGTTGAGGGTCTCCTTGAGCTCCAGGATCTCGCCCTGGGCGTCCACCGTGATCTTCCTGGACAGGTCGCCCTTGGCCACGGCGGTGGAGACGACGGCGATCTGCCGCACCTGTGAGGTCAGGTTGTTGGCCATGAAGTTGACGTTGTCGGTGAGGTCCTTCCAGACGCCCGACACGCCGCGCACCTGCGCCTGGCCGCCCAGCTTGCCCTCGGTGCCGACCTCGCGGGCCACCCGGGTGACCTCCTCGGCGAACGCGGAGAGCTGGTCGACCATCGTGTTGACGGTGTGCTTCAGCTCCAGCATCTCGCCGACGGCGTCGACGGTGACCTTGCGGCTCAGGTCGCCGCGGGCGACCCCGGTCGTCACCTCGGCGATGTCGCGGACCTGCGCGGAGACGCGGTCGGACATCGTGTTGACGGCCTCGGTGAGGTCGCGCCAGCTTCCCGACATGCCGCGCAGGTTGGCCCGGCCGCCCAGCTTGCCCTCGGTGCCGAGGTCGCGGGTGACCCGCGTCACTTCCGAGGTGAACAGCGAGAGCTGGTCGACCATGCCGTTGATGGCCTTACCCAGCCGGCGTACCTCACCCCGGGCCGCGCGGTCCACGTCGATCCGGCGGGACAGGTCGCCCTTGGCCACCGCGTCGATGACGTCCGCGGCGCCGCTGACCGGCGTGACGATGGCGTCGATGAGGTCGTTGACCGAGCCCACGCTCTCGGCCCACGCGCCGACGCCCGGCCCGGGGCTCAGCCGTTCGGTGAAACGGCCCTCCTTGACGATCTCGCGGCGCACCCGGGCCAGCTCGTTGGCCAGGTGTTCGCGCCGGTCCGCCACCTCGTTGAGCAGCAGCCGGATCTCGCTGAGGATTCCCGGCGGGGCGTGGGAGACTCGGCGGCGGAAGTCGCCGTCGCGCCATGTGATAAGCGTCTCCAAGAAGGGGACGAGATCGGATTCGCGGTAGACCCGTTCGGTCCCGGCCAGCTCGGCGTTGGCGGGCGACATTTAGCCTCCTTTACCCCGACGGGGCTGACGCGACCAAGGCGTAGGGCCTCGTACGGCCTGTCCAGCCGCGGACTCCATGCCAGTCTGTCACGTTCCGTGGGGTGCGGGGCCCCCTTGCTTGACCCGAGGTCAGGCGGAAGTGTGGTAAGCACAATGGTGGTGACAACTACCCCACGAGCCGTCCTGGCGGCGTCCTTCACGCCGGGCGAGACGGCCGTACCCGAAGTGAAGCGGTTCACGCGCGAGGTGATGACGGCGTGGGCCGCGATGTCCGTGTTCCCCGAGGCCGAGCGCCTGGTGGGCGAACTGGTCGCTGAGACGGCCGGTGCGCCCTTCGAGGTCGTGTGGCTCCACCACGGCGAATCCATCCAGGTGGAGGTGCGGGAGAAGACGGACGGCCAGGACTTCGGGCCGCCGGCCGACGCCATCACGTGGGGCGTCACGTTCACCTCGTCGCTGCGCACCCGCTGGGCCCGCCTCGAACTGCCGGGCGGGGAGCCGGTGCAGAGCGACGAGTGGCTGCTGGAGGCCGCGCACGGCCCGGGCTGGCTGGGCTTCCTCGCGGACGCGAGCGATCTGCTCGCGGGCACGCTCAACCCGGATATGGTCCCGGCGATCATCGCGCAGATCGTGGTGCCGCGCCTGGCGAGCTGGTGCGCCGTCTACACCGACCAGGACGGGCTGGGGGAGTTGCGGCCCGCCTACCTCTGGCACGCGGACGAGACCCAGATCGACGCCATGCGCGACGAGCTGGAGGAGATCGCGCTGCCGGCGGACGACGACCCCGCCGTGCTGCCGATGGCCGACTGGCAGGCGCTGGCCTACCCGTTGACCGCGCGGGGGCGGCGGCTCGGCGTGATGTGCCTGGGCCGGCGCGACCGCTTCCCCGACGAGGCCATGCAGATCGCCGAGGACCTCAGCCGGCGCGCGGCGCTCGCGCTCGACAACGCCCGCCTGTACGCGCAGCAGGCGGCGGCCAACCGGGCGCTCCAGCGCAGCCTCCTGCCGCCCGACGAGCCCACGACCCCCGGACTCGACTTCCACGTCATCTACGAGCCGGCCGGGGAGACCAACGAGGTCGGCGGCGACTTCTACGACCTGTTCCCGATCGCGGACGGGGTCTGGCGCTTCGCGATCGGCGACGTCTGCGGCACCGGGCCCGAGGCCGCCGCGGTCACCGGGCTGGCCCGTCACACCCTCCGGCTGCTCGCCCGCGAGGGGTACGGCGTGGCCGCCGTCGTGGGCCGACTCAACCAGGCGATCCTGGAAGAGGGGGAGCGCGCCCGTTTCCTGACGCTGCTGCACGGCCAGATCACGGTCGTGCCGGAGGGGCTCGACATCCGCCTCGTCTCGGCCGGGCATCCGGAGGCCCTGCGGCTGCGGCCGAACGGCCTCGTCGAGGTCGTCGCGTCGCCGCAGTCGCTGCTCGGGGTGTTCCCCGAGGCGAAGTTCCAGGAGGACAGCCTGCGGCTCACCCCCGGTGACGTGCTGCTGGGCGTGACCGACGGGGTGACCGAGCGGCGGTCGGGCGACCGGCTGCTCGACGACGACGGCGGCCTGGCCAAGCTGCTGGCGGAGTGCGCCGACCTGTCCGCCCGCGCGGTGGCCGAGCGCATCCGCCGCGCCGTGCAGGACTTCGCGCCCGCGCCGAGCGCCGACGACCTGGCCATCCTCGTGCTGCGCGCGCCCTAGACCTAGACTCTCCCAATCACGCGGACGGCGAAGTCGATGGACGCGGCCATCTGGTGCACCCGCTCCTCCACCATCGGCGTGCCCGGTCCGGCGTCGTACCGGTAGACCGACGGCTCCCTGCCGTGGTCCGCCAGGGCCCGCACGTAGTGCTCGACCTGCCGCGCCGGGCAGCGCGGGTCGTTCGCCCCCGTGAGGATCAGCAGCGGCGCCTCCACCATGTCGGCGTAGGTGATCGGGGAGGACGCGGCGTACCGCTCGGGCACCTCGGCCGGGGAACCGCCCAGCAGCGCCCGGTGCGCCGCGCGCAGGCTTTCTGCCTCGTCCTCGTACGCCGCCGCGTGGTCGGCGATGGGGACGGCGGCGATCCCCGCCGCCCACGACTTCGGCTGGGTGCCGAGCGCCAGCAGGGTCAGGTAACCGCCCCACGCCGTGCCGGCGAGCACGAGGCGGTCGGGGTCGGCGATGCCGCGCTCCACCGCCCACTCGCGCACCGCCGCCACGTCGGCCAGCTCGATGTGGCCGACCTCGCCGCGCAGGGCGTCGCGCCAGGCCGAGCCATACCCGGCCGAGCCCCGGTGGTTCACCCTGATCACCGCGAAGCCGCTGTCGACCCACGCCGCGACCTGCGGTTGGAACGAGTCGTCGTCCTGGCCTTCCTTGCCGTCGCCGAACCCCGGCAGATCGCTGCGCAGGAGGAACACCGTGGGGTACGGCGCGGCCACCCGCTCCGGCCGGGAGACGAGGGCGTGGATGCGCCCGCCGGGGCCCTCCACGTCGATGTCCTCGAGCGGCACGGACGGCGGTGGCGTGCGCCCGGGGCTGAGGAGCACGTGGCCGTTGCTCGACTTGACGACCGGCGGGTGGGCGGCGCTCGACCAGGCGTACTCGACGGTGCCGTCGGGGCGCGGCGCCGCCGCCTCGATCACCCCGTGCGGGCTCTCGATCGGGGTGAGGCCGCCTCCGGCGAGGTCGTAGCGCAGCAGTTCCGTGCGTCCCCGCTGGTTGTGGATGATGAGCAGCGCCCGGCCGTCGTCGTACCAGTCCGCGGAGATCTCGCCGCGCACGCGCAGCCAGATCTCCCGCTGTTCGCCGGTCACCGGGTCCCACACGAGCGGTTCGCGGCGGCCCCTGCGCTCGTGCAGGACGAGCAGGCGCCGGTCGCCGGGGACGGGGGCGAACCTGCCGCCGGTCACGCCCCTGCCAGGTCCGTCGTTCAGCTCGGCGACCGTCGAGCCGTTCGCCCTGATGACCCGTACGGCCGGGTGCAGGACGTCGCCGTGATCGCTGTGGTTGACGGCGATGAGCGAGCCGTCGAGTGACATGTCCGCGACCGCGGCGTACTCGTCGTGGCGATACAACGTGACCGGCTCGTTTCCGGGCCGGGCCAGCAGGATCTCGAAGCCGTCCCGGGAGGAGCGGCCGACGGCCGCGGCGCCGTCCGAGGCGAGCGCGAGCCCGCAGGGGTGGCCGGGCGGCATGACCAGGGGCACGTCCGGGCCGCCGTGGAACGGCTGGCGCGACCACACACCGTGCCCGTCGCCGTCCGTGTCGCCGCGTATGTCGCCGAACCACCAGATCCATTGGCCGGTGGGGTCGATCGCGCCATAGCGGGTGCCCTGAGGGCGGTCGGTGACCTGGCGGGTCTGGCCGCTCGACCGGTCCCAGGCGTAGATCTCCCAGGAGCCTGAGGCGTTGCCGCGGTAGACGGCGCGCTGCGGCGCCTGGCGCGCCCACGTCGGCAGGGTCACCCGCGGTGCCCGGAACCTGGCCTGCCAGCGTTCCTCGGCCTTCATGCCGGCCCTCCCCTGCGCTCCTACGGGGTCGGGTTCAGTATGTCCCGCCAGACGCGACAATGCCCCACAAACGGGCGATGTCGGGTCGCGAGTTCGGGCGGCGCGCCGGTCAGGAGAGATCCAGGCCGGCGAGCTGGGCGCGGCTGGCCACGTTGAGCTTCGGAAACGCCCGATAGAGGTGGTAGCTGACGGTCTTCGGGCTGAGGAACAACTGCGCGCCGATCTCCCGGTTGGTCAGGCCCCTGGCGGCCAGCCGTACGGTCTGCAGCTCCTGCGGGGACAGCGCGGACAGCGCTTCCGCAGGCGCGGCGGGGGAGCTGGTGTCACCTCCCAGGGACGGCCGCTGCCGGCGTGGAGCCGTACGGCGGCGCCGAAGTCCTCGTGTGCCCTGATGGCGGCTTCCGACCGTGCGGCGGAGCGGGGCGGCCTGCGGCTGCTTGGAGCGACGCGGGCGCAGGTGCTGCGGTATGTCGTGGCGGAGGCGCTGGCGGTGATCGCGATCTGCTTCCTGCTGGGGGCGGTCGCGGCGGTCACCCCAGCGATCCGTACCAGAGGCGTGGCGATCCCGCGCTCGTGATCCGCGCCGCGTGGTCAGGTCGTCGCGGTCCAGGCTCGCCTGGTCAGGACAACACCGTCCAGCGGGTGATGTGGAAGGACGCGGTCACCGGCACCGGGTCGGGCAGCGCGGCGATCTTCGCGGCCAGTTCCTCAGGGCGGGTATGCCAGGCGCTCGGGCCCATGCCGACCACCGCCTCGACCTCGTCGTGGCCGAGCGAGAGCGCGATCTCCTCGGTCTCCTCCGCGATGCGGGCGAATCGGCCGGCCAGGGCGTCCTCCAGGCGGCGGTCCTTGTCCTCGTCCACGCTCAGCAGGCCGAGCCGTCCGACGAGCGGGCTCAGGTGGCCGGGGCCGGGTGTGACGACGACCAGGGAGCCGCCGGGTCGCAGCGCGCGGGCGAACTCCTCAGCGTTGCGCGGCGCGAAGACGTTGAGCAGCACGTCCACGCGGTCGTCGCCGACGGGGATCGGCCGCCACACGTCCGCCACCACGGCGCCGATGCGGGGATGGGCGCGGGCGGCCCGTTTCAGCGCGTGCTTGGACACGTCGATCGCGATGCCCACCGCGTCGTCGCCGAGCGCCGCGGCCAGGTAGTAACCGGTGCCCGCGCCGGCGTCGGCGACCACGGCGGCGCCCTCGCACATCCGGGCGAGGCGGCGGGCCAGCGGGGCGTAGTGGCCCGCCTCCAGGAAGCGCGCCCTCGCGGCCACCATGGCGGGCGTGTCGGCCGTGCCGGCCGGGCGGGTGAGCATGTTCACGTATCCCTGCCGCGCCACGTCGAAGGAGTGGCCGTGCGCGCACCTGACCGACCCGTCGGCCAGATGGACCGCCGCACGGCAGGCCGGGCAGACGAGGTGGTCGATGACGTCGGCGAGCACCCGTCCATCATCCACCCCGCGCGGGACTGCGAACCGGCGACAAGTCGGCTGCAGGAGTACGGCAAGCCGGCGGAGGTTCCATGGACGCGCAAGGAACTTTTCGAAGGGGGAGACCACGATGACCCGCACCCGCCGCCGCTGCCCGCGCTGCCGTACCGAACTCGACGAGGGCCCGATTCTCTACCGCTGCGCCCACTGCGAGCGCGCGGTCTACGCGGCCGACCTCGACGTCGACTACGCGCCCGTCCCCGCCGCCCGCTGAACCGCGCTTCTTCTATCGTGGGCGCTTCTTCTATCGTGATGCGATGCCGCATAAGCCGAGAATCGTGGCCGGTGTCGAGATCGTCCCACTTTGTGATGCCGTGGGTCCGATGAAGGAACCGATCCGCAAGCCGCTGCCCGAGATGTTCGCCGGCGCGGCGTTCGAACCCGCCGATGAGTGGGTGCTGCACTTCCACTGCTTCCTGGTGCGGGCGGCGGGCCGTACGGTCCTGGTGGACGCCGGGATCGGCGGCGCCGACTCGCTCGCGACCTGGGCACCCCTGCCCGGCCGCCTCGGCGAGGAACTGGCCGCCGCCGGGGCCGCCCCGGCCGACGTGGACGTCGTCGTGCTGACCCACCTGCACAGCGACCACATGGGCGGCGCGGTCGTGAACGGCGCTCCCGCCTTCCCGAACGCCCGCCACGTGGTGCAGCGGGCGGAGGTCGAGTGGGCGGCCGACCCGGTGCGCGAACTGATCCTCGATCCCCTGCGTGACCTGCTCGACGTCATCGACGGCGACGCCGAACCCGTGCCCGGGGTCCGGGTGCTGCACGCGCCCGGCCATACGCCCGGCCACCAGTGCGTCGAGGCGGGAGACGTCCTCATGAGCGGCGACGCCCTGCACCACCCCGTCCAGCTGGCCGACCCGGAGATCCGCTACGTGTACGACGAGGACCCCGACCTCGCCGTACGGACGCGCAAGGACATCCTCGCCCGAGCGACCGTCCTCGCCCCCGCCCACTTCCCCGACCCCTTCGTGCACATGCAGTAATCAAACGGTCGCTCTTCGCTCATCTCATTGTTAAGCTCTTGGCCATGGGTGCACAACGTACGTACGCTCTGGTCGTGGGTGTCAAAGAGGAGCGCATCAACCTGCGCGTGGACACGGAGACCAAGCGGCTGCTGGAGAACGCGAGCGAGGTGGCCGGGGACACCGTCTCCTCGTTCGTCCTCGGTGCGGCGACCATGGCCGCCCGCGAGTTGCTGGCGGACCGGACGGTTTTCCGGCTCGGCGAGGAGCAGTGGCAGGCCTTCGATGCGGCCCTGTCCCGGGAGTCTCGTGACGTGCCGGGGCTTGCCGAGCTCATGAGGACCCCGACGGTCCTGGACGAAAACCCGTGAAGCTGTCTTCGGTGTCCCCCGTCACCAGGGGCGACGACCTCGACGGCTTCGACTGCGGTTCCCCCGCCCAGAGCGAGTGGCTGACGCGCCATGCGCTGCAGGCGCATGCCAGTGGAGGATGTCGTGTGTACGTCGTGCGCGACATCGAGTCCGGCAGAGTGGTGGGTTACTACGCGATCGCGGCCGGGAGTGTCGGTCCGGCCGCGGCTCCCGCACGGCTGCTCAAGGGGGCCGGTCGTCACGATCAGCCCGTCGTCGTCCTGGCCCGGTTGGGTGTGGACAGAGCCGTGCAGGGCATCGGGCTGGGACGGGCGCTCGTGGTGGACGCCTTCCGGAGAGTGGCGCGGGTGGCCGACCAGATCGGTGTTCGAGCCATGCTCATCCACTGTGAGAGCGAGGCGGCGCGGGCCTTTCATCTGCGGCTCGCCGCGTTCGAGCAGAGCCCGAGCGACCCTCTGCACCTCCTGCTGCTGATGAAGGACCTGCGGCGGGCCCTCCCGGGTGGGGCTTGGGACGGTGTGATCGGCACGATTCCGGGTTTCACGGAAGCGGTGGACGTGGAGAGCAGCCGCGACAAGTAGGCGGTGAGTCTGCTCTGACGCAGGCGGGTTGCGGTCAGGCGGGGGCCGGGGCGGGGGTGGGGCGAAGGGTGGCCCGGCGCCGGGCGCGGGCGCGGTAGCGGATCACCTGTACGGCCCCGAGCAGCCAGATCGGATACTGCACGGCGAACGCCCAGCGGAAGTCGTTCTGCAGGTCCATGACGACCCCGACGAGCGCGATCAGGGACATCGACGCGGCGAAGCCGCCGCCGTTGACGATGCCGGTGGCGACGCCGATGCGCTCGGCCGGGTTGAACGTGCGGGCGTAGTCGAAGCCGACCATCGAGCCGGGGCCGTTGGTGGCGAGGGCCAGCATGAGCAGCCCGAGCGTCCACAGCGGGGCGGGGCCGGGCCACAGGAGGACGAGCGTCCACGCGCCGGCCGTGGCGCCGATGACCGTGAGCACCATCCACGAGCGGCGCAGCGGGAAGCGCCCGGCGAGGTGGCCGAGCAGCGGCCCGCAGCCCATCGCGAGCAGCGTCAGCGTGGTCAGCAGCACGCCGGCCGTACGCGGGGACAGGCCCTGGCCCTGCACGAGGAAGGGATAGCCCCACAGGATCGTGAACGCCGCGACCGAGCACTGGGTGGCGGCGTGGGTCCACATGCCGAGGCGGGTGCCCGGCTCTGCCCAGGCCGCCCGCACTCCGAGCGCCGCGGGCGCGCGTTCCGGCCGCCGGTCGCGCAGGAAGAGGCCGACGGCGGCCAGCGCCACCACCCCGAGGCCCGCCGCCCACAGGAAGGTCGGCGTCCAGCCGTACGCGTGCATCGAGGTGATCAGCGGCACGGCGGACACGACCGCGCCGAACTGGCCGAGGATGCCGGTGAGCTGGACGATCAGCGGGTTGCGGCGGGGCGGGAACCAGACGTTGACCATCCGGATCACGCTGATGAACGTCATCGCGTCGCCGCAGCCGACCAGCACCCTTCCGGCGACGGCCGCCCCCAGCCCGGTGGCGACGGCGAACAGAATCTGGCCGAGGGTCATGACCGCCGCGCCGATGAGCAGCATGCGCTTGGAGCCCAGGCGGTCGACCAGGACGCCGACGGGGACCTGCATGGCCGCGTAGACGAGCAGTTGCAGCATCGCGAGGGTGGACAGCGCCGCCGACCCGACCCCGAACCTCGTCGCCGCGTCGATCCCCGTCACGCCGAGCGACTGGCGGTGGAAGACCGCGACCATGTACGCGAGCACACCGGCGGTCCAGTAGATCAGGGGTTTGCGACTGTTCTCACCCGTATGCCCCACGTAGACGAATTTTACCGTTATGTGCTTCTTGCCCCTTGCGTGACCCCCGCCACGCGTGCCCCGGACCGGCGTGATCGCCGATCCGGGGCACGGGGCGGAGTGTCAGACGAGGGCGGGGACCCGCTCTTCGGGGGCCTCCTCGGCCACGTCGTCGCCGTGCGACAACCGCGGCAGCCAGTTCAGCCAGCGCGGCAGGTACCAGTTCCAGTCGCCGAGCAGCTTCATCGTCGCGGGCAGCAGCACCGCGCGGACGATGGTGGCGTCGATCAGCACGGCCGCCGCCAGGCCGATGCCGAGCTGCATGAACGTCAGCAGCGACAGCGTGGCGAACGTCGCGAACACCGCCACCATGATGAGCGCGGCGCTCGTCACCACGGCCGCCGTGCTCCTGATCCCGAACGCCACGGCGTCCTCGGTGCTCATGCCCCTGTCGTACGCCTCCCTGATCCGGCTGAGGATGAAGACGTGGTAGTCCATCGACAGCCCGAAGAGGATCACGAACAGGAACAGCGGCAGCCAGTTGGTGATCGTCCCGGTCGAGTGGAAGCCCAGCAGGCTCTCGCCGTACCCCTTCTGGAAGACCAGCACGAGCACGCCGTACGCGGCGGCGACGGACAGCAGGTTGAGCACGATGGCCTTGACCGCCACGACGAGTGAGCGGAACGAGACCAGCAGCAGCACGAACGCCAGCAGCAGCACGAACCCGAACACCAGCGGGATGCGGCGCATGAGCTGCTGGTTGAAGTCCATCGAGTCCGCTGTGGCGCCGGTCACGTGGGCGCCGGGCAGCGTGGCGGGGACGACCTCCTCCCGCAGGGTGCGGATCGCGTGCTCGGAGACCTCGTCCGTGCCGGTGCCCTTGATGCCGATGCTGATCTTCGCGACCGTCTTGTCGGGGTTGACGGCGACGGCGAAGGGCTCGTTGGCCTCGCCCGTGGCCAGCGCCCGCCGCCTGAAGTCCTCGATCTTCGCGGTGAACGCCGGCGTCGTCACGTCGGCCGCCTTCACCACGACCACCGCCGGCTCGTTGCCGCCCGGGAACGCCTTGTCGATCCGCTTGAACGTCTCGGCGATCTGGTAGTCGCCCTGGAGGTCGTCGATGGTCTGGGTGCCGGTCTTCAGGCCGAAGGCCGGGACGGCCAGGGCGGCGAGCAGGCCGCCGGCGAGGACGACCGAGATCAGCGGGTGCCGCAGCACCGGCTTCATGATCGCGCCCCACATCCGGCTCTGGCCGCCGCGCACGCCGAGGACGCGCCGCCAGGTGACCCGGCCGCCGGTGAGGACGCGCGCCGTGCCGTGGATCAGGCGGGCGTCGAGCTTGTCGCCGAGCAGCGAGAGCAGCGCGGGCAGCACGGTCAGCGAGCCGACGACGGCCGTGAGCACCACGAGGATCGTGCCCTCGGCGAAGCCCATGAAGATCCCGTTGCCGGTGAGGAACATGCCCGCCATGGCCACGATGACGGTGATGCCGGAGATGAGCACGGCGCGCCCCGACGTGGCCGCCGCGATCTCGATGGACCGCTTCTTGTCGCGGCCCTTGGCCCGCTCCTCCCTCGCTCTCATGATGTAGAAGAGCGAGTAATCGACGCCCACGGCCAGGCCGATCAGCAGCATGACGTTGCTGGTGGCCGAGTCGACGTGCAGGAGATGGCTGGTGAAGGCCAGCAGGCCGGTGGCCGCGAAGATCGCCGTCATCGCCAGCGCGACGGGGACGACCGCCGCCAGCAGCGCGCCGAACGCGGCGAGCAGGATCCCGAGCGTGATGGGCAGCGACAGCTGCTCGGCGCGGACGAAGTCCTCGTCGATCGCCTCGCCGATCAGCTTCCCCGAGCTGGCCGCGCCCGCCTCCTCCACGCGAAGGCCGGGGTGCGCCCCCTGCACCCTGGCCACCGCGTCGAGGACAGGCTGGATCCGTTCCTCCGCCGTGCCGCCGTCGCCCTTCATGTCGAACTGGACCAGCGTCGTGCGCCGGTTCTGCGTCACCGGCGAGGGCTCCTTGTCGTACGGCGTGCGCACGTGCTCGACCTGGCCGGTGGCCTCGACGGCCCTCTTGACGTCCTCGACGGCCCGGCGGAAGTCGGGGTCCGTCACCGTCAGCGTCCCCTCACGGGACTGGACCAGCACGACCTCACCGGCGACGTTCGCGAAGCGCGCTCCGTCGAGGATCTGCTCGGCCTGGCGCGAGTCGCCGTTCGCGGACTCGTAGCCGCGCATCTCCGCGGTGCCCACGGCGTTGCCCGCGACCGTCGCGACGGCGACGAAGGCGACCCAGACGAGCAGCGCCCACCACCGATGGCGCGCGCTCCAGCCGCCCACGGTGGCGGCGATGTTCCTGCGGCGTCCCATGACCCTCCCCTTTTACGTCCGCTTCGACGGTAGGTAGCGATCACGGGCGGGACATCGGGCGAGCAGACCAGATCGCGCGTACTGCCCGGGGCGTACGTCCTCCTCCCCGCGATCTAGGGGACATCCCTTACTAGGCTCAGGGCATGAGATCGGAGCTGCGATGATCCCGGCGGACGCCTTCTACGCGGGGCTGTTCAAGGTGGCCGCCGCGGCGGCGGGTTTCCTCACCGACTCCTCGGGGCGGGTCCTGCTGGTGAAGCCGGGCTACCGCGACCACTGGGGGTGGCCGGGCGGCCACGTCGACGAGGGTGAGTCGCCAGAGGCGGCCTGCGGGCGGGAGCTGGCCGAGGAGCTGGGCCTCACCCGGCCGGTGGGCCGCCTGCTCGTGGTCCAGTGGGTGCCGCCGCGGGACGACCGGCCGATCCCGCTGGTCCACTTCCTGTTCGACTGCGGCACGTTCGAGGACGGGACGGGCGTGGTCCTGCAGGAGGAGGAGCTGGACGACTACGGGTTCTTCACGGCGGAGCAGGCCGCCTCTCTCATGCCGGCCTACCTGGTGACCCGGCTGACGGCGGCCCAGCGGGCCCGCGCGACCGGCGAAACCGTCTACCTCCCTGCCGCCGTCGCCGAATAGTTTCCCGTCCTCGTGGAATGGGGTGGACGAACACGCCATGACGAACGTGAGTGACGTAACGGGACGGTGAGGCATGGACGAGCCGGAGCTCAAGAAGGAGCTCGAGGAGGTTGACGTTCAGATCGAGCGTCTGCGCAGGGAGACCGCGGAGATACGCGAGGAGATCGGGCAGAGCTGGGACGCGCCCACGGACATGGCGGAGAGGTCCACCCTGCTGACCAACGTCGAGCAGCAGGAGGCGCTGATCGACGACCTGCAACTGCGCCGCGAGCAGATCCTGCGGCGGATGAAGGGCTGAGCCCGCCCCGGGGTGCCCGGTCGGGCGGAACCGCGTTTGTACGCTGGTATGAGCCACGACGTGGTGGCGTACCGGACGACGGGGGCGGCGTGGGCGTCATGACCGCGATGCGAACGAGGGTTGCCAGGGGGGAACCGGCCGGGCTGCCCGCGGAGGTGACCAGCTTCGTGGGACGCCGGCACGAGCTGGCCGAGCTCAAGCGCCTGCCGGGGACCTCACACGTGGTCACGGTGATCGGTGCGGGCGGGGTGGGGAAGACCCGCCTCGCGCTGCGGGCGGCCGAGGAGGTCCGCAGGAGCTTCCCCGGCGGCGTGCGGCTGGTCGAGCTGGCCGCGCTCGAAGATCCCGCCCTGCTCGTGCAGACCGTGGCCGAGGCGCTGTCGGTCAACGATCACTCGACCCGGCCGCCGCTCGACGCGCTGGTCGAACGCCTGCGGGGCCGGCAGACCTTGATCGTGCTCGACAACTGCGAGCACGTCCTCGCCGAGTGCGCGGTGCTCGTGGACGCGCTGGTCCGCGCGCTGCCCGATCTTCGGGTCCTCGCCACCAGCAGGCAGGCGCTCGGCATCGACGGCGAGCGGATCGTCGAGCTGGCGCCGCTGTCGATGCCCGCCGTCGACGGTGATCCGGCGGTGCCGCTCGCCGAGTCGGACGCGGTCCGGCTGTTCGCCGAGCGGGCCGCCTCGGTCGTCCCCGGGTTCGAGGTGACCGCGGAGAACGAGGAGGCGGTGGCCGAGATCTGCCGCCGGCTCGACGGTCTGCCCCTGGCGATCGAGATGGCCGCCGTACGGCTGCGCGCCCTTTCGGTGAGCCAGGTGCTGGAGCGGCTGGGCGACCGGTTCCGGCTGCTCACGGGGGGATCGCGGGCCGCGCTGCCCCGGCAGCGTACGCTGCGCGCGCTGTTCGAGTGGAGCTACGACCTGTGCAACGAGCAGGAGCGGCTGCTGTGGCAGCGCGTCTCGGTCTTCGTCGGGGGTCTGGACCTGGAGGCGGCCGAGCAGGTGTGCGCCGGCGACGGCATCGCCCGCGAGGACGTGCTCGAACTCGTCGCCGGGCTGGTCGACAAGTCGGTCCTGTTCCGCCGGGAGTCCGAGGGGGTGATCCGCTACTGCGTGCTCGACACGGTGCGGCAGTTCGGCCGTGAGCTGCTGGCCGCCTCCGGGAACGAGGCGACGCTGCACCGGCGGCACCGCGACTACTACCGGAAGATCTCCTCACGGGCCTGGGCGGAGCTGTTCAGTGCCGCCCAGCAGTCGTGGGTGGAACGCCTGCAGCGCGACCACGCCAACCTCCGCAAGGCCCTGGACTGGTCGCTGCGCGAGCCGGGAGAGGCCGAGACGGGCCTGGCGATGACCGCGGAACTGCTCTACCACTGGAGTGGCTACCACCTGTCGGAGGGGGCCGGCTGGTTCGACCGTAGCCTGGCCGCCGCGACGGAACCCGGCGAGGTGCGCGCCCACGCGCTGTGGGCGGGCGCCTGGATCGCCCTGCTCAGGGACGACTGCGCCACCACGCTCGCTCGGCTGGAGGAGGCCAGCGCGATCGCCGAGCGGCTCGGGCTGCGGGTGACGCTCGGCTACATCGCGTTCCTGTCCGGCATGGCGGCCGTGTGCGGGGGCGACCTGGAAAGCGGCATGCGGCGGTATGAGGAGGCGGCGGACGCCCACCGGGCCGTGGGCAACCCCATCGGCCTCGCGCTGGCCCTCAACCGGCTCGCCCTGGCCAACGCGTTCCTCGGCCGCCCGGCCACCCGCGACCTCGCCGAGGAGTGCGTCGCCCTGTGCGACCTGTACGGCGAGGGCTGGCACCGGGCGTACGCGCTGCTGGCGCTGGCGATCGACGCCTGGCACCGGGGCGACATGCACGCGGCCTGCGAGTTCGACAACGAGAGCCTGCGCTACAACACGGCGGTGGGCGACCAGCTCGGCATAGGCATGAACCTGGAGGCCCATGCCTGGTTCGCCGCCGGCGAGCAGAAGTACGAGCGGGCCGCCCGGCTGCTCGGCGTCATACGGACCTTCTGGCAGGCCGTCGGCGCGCGGCTGGCGGAGTTCCGCTACATGAGCCGCTGTCACGACGAGTGCGAGGCGGCCACCCGCGAGGCGTTGGACGAGCGCGCCTTCCTGGCCCAGGTGTCCAAAGGCGCGGCCCTGACGCGGGAAGAGGCGCTGGCGTACGCCCTGCTCGAACGGACGCCCGCCGCCCGCGGGCCCGCGCCGTCCGAGGGCCGGATCGCTCCGCTGACGCGTAGGGAGACGGAGATCGCGCAGCTCGTTGCCGAGGGACTGAGCAACAAGGACATCGCCGGCAGACTGGTCATCTCTCAGCGCACCGCGGAAGGCCACATCGAGCACATTCTCGACAAGCTCGGGTTCAAGTCGCGCGCCCAGGTCGCCGCCTGGGTGAAGGAGCGGCTGAGCGAGCGCCCGGTGGGCCCGGCCGCGGACGACGCGAACGGCCCAAGCGGCACGGTCAGCGGGCGTACGCCGGCAGCTCGAACCACATGATCTTGCCCTGGCGGGTGCGCTCCGCGCCCCAGCAACAGGCCAGCGAGTCCAGCAGCCGCAGTCCGCGCCCGCTCTCGTCGGAGGCGGCCGGCCGGGCCATCTCGGGCATCGCGCCGTCGCAGTCCTCCACCTCGCAGCGCAGCAGTCCCTCGACGGCCGACAGCCGTAGGACGAGGTCGCCGCAGCAGGTGTGGCACAGCACGTTCGTGACCAGCTCGCTCACCAGCAGCCGCGTCACGTCGGACAGGTTCTCCATGCCCCAGGCGCTCAGGCGCTCGCCGACCAGCCGCCGGGCCCGCCCGGCGGAGGTGGCGTCGGTGGGCAGCCGCCAGGACGCCGCCTCGACGTCGGGATCGTCCACGAGCTGGATGGTGAGGTCGCCGACCCGCTGCCGCAGCGTCTCCCAGCGGTGACGGACCGCGGAGTGCCGGCGCGGCAGGGCGGCGGGCGCGTCGCCACCCCGGGTGGATGACGGTGATTCGTCTCGGACGGGACAGTAGATCAAACTCATGCGGCACACCCCAGAGACACGCGAGCAGGGACGCTGCGGCCGTCCGGCATGAGCTCACCGCTGTCGTCGAAGAGCACCACGCCGTTGCAGAGCAGTCCCCATCCCTGCTCCGGGTGGAAGGCGATCAGACAGGCCGCGTCGCGGTCGGGTGCGTCCGCCGACGGGCACTGCGGGTGGTGCTGGCACATGATCGGTCCCCCTGGCTCTCATGCACTCTTTGAGACGTTTTCAGACTGCCTTCTCGCGTCTTGGGGTGGGGAGGGGGAAAACACCCGTATCGATACCTGTTCGAGGCATACGTACGTAGTGGGTGCTAGCAGGGTCGGCGGCGGGCAAAAACGCTGCCCGGCCCTCACCCGTCCAGGGAGATCGCGTCCTTGGCTCGATCGACCGACTCCTCGGAAGCCCCACGGCCCGGATTCTCCGTGGCCAGCGCCTGGTTGAGCGCCACGAAGGGCCGCATCCGCCGCTCGTAGCGGGCGAAGGCGGCCTCGTGCGCGCCTCCCGCCGCCGCCAGCTCGGCGGCCAGCACGTACGCGCCCACGAGGGCGAGGCTCGTGCCCTGGCCCGACAGAGGGGACGGGCAGTAGGCCGCGTCGCCGACGAGCCCGATCCGTCCCGACGACCACCGGTCCATGTGGACCTGGGCCATCGAGTCGCAGTAGAAGTCGCTCGCCTCCTCCATGCCCTTCAGCAGCCTCGGCGTCTCCCCGCCCGCACCTGCGAACGCCTCGGCCAGGGCCGCGCGCAGCCGGGCGGGGTCCCGGTGGTCGAGCGGCTCGGACTGGAAGCCGATGGTGACCCGCAGCTCGCTGTTCCCTCTGACAGGGAAGATCCCGTATCCGCGCTCCCCGTCCTGCATCCAGACCTGCCAGTCCTCCAGTCCGAGGAAGTTGTCCACGCTGAACACGGCCAGGTAGATCCCCAGGTGGTGGGCGAACTCCTGCTCCGGCCCGAAGGTCAGCCGCCGGACCGTGGAGTGCAGTCCGTCCGCGCCCACCACGAGGTCGTACCGGCGCGGTTCGGCGTGCTCGAACCGGGCCACGACGCCCCGCTCGTCCTGCTCCAGCTCCGTGATCGAGTCGCCGAACAGGAACGTGACCTCTCCGCGCGCCCGCTCGTACAGCAGGTGGGTGAGGTCCTCGCGCAGCAGCTCGATGTCGTCGTTGTCGAGGCGGCCGCTGCTGTAGGTCATCTCCTCCGAGCGCATGATCTCGTTGCCCTCGCCGTCGTACACCGACATGCCGCGATGCCCGGTGCGCAGGCGCCGCGCCTCGTCGAGGACGCCGGTGCGGCCGGCGACCTCCAGCGCGACGCCGCGTATGTCGATCGCCTGCCCTCCGGCGCGGAGGCCGGGAGCGCGCTCCACCACGGTCGGGGCGAAGCCGTGGCGGCGCAGCCAGTAGGCGAGCGTGATCCCCGCGACACCGGCGCCGGAGACGAGCACGTTGGTCATCGAAGCTCCCAGGGGGTGTGGATGTTGTATGCACGGCGAATGTACGGTGTAAGCGCCCATCGTTCAACCTGCAACTATGGCGAGTTTGTGTACTAGGACAGGTAGTCTCTGTCCTAGTACAGAGAGGAGATCGACGTGACGCCGCCGTACGCGAGGATCGCCGCCGAACTCAGGCGCAGGATCGCCGAGGGCGAGCTGGCGCCCGGCGACCGGGTGCCCTCGACCCGGCAGGTGGCCGCGCAGTGGGGGGTCGCGCTCGCCACCGCGACGAGGGCGCTCGCCGAGCTGCGCCAGGAGGGGCTCGTCCGCGCGGAACCTCGCGTCGGCACGGTCGTCGCGGAGCCACCCCCGGCCCTCCCGCCCGCGCCGGGAACCGCCGCACCGCCGGGAGATCGGACACGCGCGGCGGCACCGGCCCCACGTGCCGCCGAGGCGGCGCGGCGGCGGCCGGGCACGGGGGCCGAACGCGAGCTGACCCGCGAGCGCGTCGTGCGGGCGGCCATCGAGATCGCCGACGCCGAGGGGCTGCCGGCGCTGTCGATGCGCGGTGTGGCGGCCCGGCTCGGGGTCGCGGCCATGTCGCCGTACCGGTACGTGGGAAGCAAAGACGATCTGATCCTGCTCATGGCGGACGCGGCGTTCGGCGAACTGGGCTATCCCGGCGATCCCCCCGAGGGCTGGCGGGAACGGCTGGAGGTCGCGGGCCGTACGCTGTGGGCGATCTTCCGGCGGCATCCGTGGCTGGCGCAGCTCAGCCCGCTCGGCAGGCCGCTGGCGCTACCCGGACTGACCGTGCACGCCGACTGGGCGCTGGCCGCCCTCGACGGCCTCGGCCTCGATTCCGCGACCGTGCTCGACGTCCACATCCTGCTCTACAGCCATGTGCAGGGCCTCGCGATCGACCTGGAGCGCGAGGCGCAGATCGCGGCGGCGACAGGCCTGTCGGAGGAACAGTGGATGGACGTCCAGGGTCCGGCGCTGAGCGCCATCGCGGAATCGGGGCGCTACCCGGCCTTCGCCAAGGTCATCGGCGCGCTGGGCGGGGACGGGTACGACTTCCGTGTCGACGACGTGTTCGAGCTCGGCATGCGGCTCCTGCTCGACGGCGTCACCTGCCTGGTGGAGCGGACCCGCGCCTCCGGACGGTGATTAAAGTGGCGGCATGAGCGAGCGAATCAGTGGACACCTCCGAGCCGGCGGCGAGGAGAAGGCATGAGCCCCAGGATCGCGACCGCCGAGACCGTCTCCCGCGAGCAGCTGCTCGACTTCATCCGTGATCGCCACCGGGCGATCCTGATCACGACGAGACGTGACGGCGGCCCCCAGGCGTCCCCGGTGAGCTGCGGAGTCGACGCCGAGGGCCGCATCGTCGTGTCGACCTACCCCGAACGCGCCAAGACCCGCAACGCCCGCCGTGACCCGAGGGCGAGCGTGGTCGTGCTGTCGGACGACTTCGACGGGCCGTGGGTGCAGGTGGACGGCACCGCCGAGGTGCTCGACCTGCCGGAGGCCCTGGAGCCGCTGGTCGACTACTACCGCTCGATCTCCGGGGAGCACCCCGACTGGGAGGAATACCGCGCGGCCATGGTCCGCCAGGGCAAGTCGCTGGTGCGGATCACCCCGGAGTCCTGGGGACCCGTGGCCACCGGCGGGTTCCCGCCCCGCCTGGCGTGACGCGCCGGCCCCGAACCGGCCGTGAGCCGCGCGCGCCTGTGGCCGTTGTACGCCGCCGGGTTCACCACCGCCTTCGGCGCACACGGCATCGCGGCCAACCTCGGCGTGGCCGGCGACGGCGCGGGAGCGTCCCTGCTCCGGCTCGGCCTGCTGCTCGCCCTGTACGACGGTGCCGAGGTCGTGCTCAAACCGGCGTTCGGCACGCTGGCCGACCGGATCGGACCGCGCCCGGTGCTCGTGGGCGGCCTCGTCGCGTTCGTCCTCGCCTCGGGCGTTTACGTGGTGGCGGCCTGGCCCCATGGTCTCCCGGACGCCCGGTGGCTCCTGGCGGCGAGGCTGGGGCAGGGCGCGGCGGCCTCGGCGTTCTCGCCCGCGGCGTCCGCGCTGGTCGCGCGGCTGACACCGGAGACCGCGCGCGGCCGGGCCTTCGGCTCATACGGCTTCTACAAGAGCATCGGCTACACCCTCGGCCCCTTCCTCGGCGGGGCGGTCGTCGCGGCAGGCGGCCTGCGCTCGCTGTTCGCGGTCATGGCCGTGCTGGCCGCCGCAGTGGCCTGCTGGGCGGCCCTCACGGTGCCCCGGGTGCCGCCGCTGCCGCGCGCCAGGCAGACCGTGGGCGACCTCGCCCGGCGTCTCGCCGATCCCGGGTTCCTGCGGCCGGTGACGGCCCTCGCGGCGGGGACGGCGGCGCTGTCGGTGGGGGTCGGCTTCCTGCCGGTGTCCGGCCGCGCGGACGGGCTTGGGCCGATCACGACGGGTGCGGTCGTCTCCGTGCTGGCCGCGTGCGCCGCCGTCGCCCAGCCACTCGCGGGCCGGGCGCTCGACGCGAGGAGGATCAGCCCGGTCCACGGCCTGGCCACCGGGCTACTGCTCTGCGCGACGGCCTTCGCGCTCGCGGCCGTCCCGGGCGTGGTCCCGCTCGTCCTCGCGGCGGCGACGGCGGGCGCGGGGATCGGGCTGGTGACCCCGCTCGGGTTCGCCGTTCTGGCCGGGGCCACACCTCCCGAGCGCATGGGCCAGACCATGGGAAGCGCCGAGGTGGGCCGAGAGATCGGCGACGCGGGCGGCCCGCTCCTTGTCGGGGCGGTCGCGACCGCGCTGTCCCTGACCTCGGGTTACCTGCTGCTCGGCGGGCTGCTCGTGGGGGCCGCCGCGTACGCGGGCAGGCGCGGGCGGTGGGCGGCCTGAATCAGGCCGGCGCTGCCGTCCGGTAATCCCCCGGGCTTATGCCGTAACAGCGGACGAACCACCGGGTGAGGTGGCTCTGGTCAGTGAACCCCGCCTCGGCCGCCGCCTCGCTCAGTGAACGGCCCTGCGCGATCAGCCGCCGGGCCGTACGCAACCGGAGCAGGCGCTGGTAGTCGCTGGGCGCCATGCCGTACACGGCACGGAACGCGCGATAGACCGCGAACCTGCTGCGCCCGGTCACGGCGGCGAGGTCGTCGGCGGTGACCTCCGCGAGGGGGGCGTCCTGAAGGCGGCCGCGCACCCGCTCGGCGATGCGGCGGGCGTCGGCGGAGGTGGCCTCCCGCGCCCGCACCGGGCGGGTGGCGGCCCGCCGGACGATCGAGGAGACGACGGCGGCCAGCAACTCGTCCCTCCGGAGGGCCCCTGCGCCCCCGAGCAGGGCCTTGTGCAGCGCCCTGAGCCCGGCCGCGAGCGTCGCGTCGTGGACGACGGGGTGGGGAAACAGGGGCGGTCCCGTCTCCCGTCCGGCCAGGTCGCCCAGCACGTCGGTGACCAGCTCAGGGCCGATGTGCACGATCCGGTAGGTGAACCCCAGGGCGTCGGCGGCGTGCCCGTCGTGCGGGTCGTCCGGGTTGAACGCCATGACCATGCCCGTCACGCTCGTGTGGGCGGCCCCGCGGCAGGTGAACGCCTGGTTGCCCTCCTCGGTGACGCCGAAGGAGTACGTCTCGTGGCTGTGCCGGTGATAGACGTGCCGGGCGAAGTGGGCGTGCATCGCCTCCAGCGACCGGTCGGGGGAGCGCCAGTAGCGGGACCAGTCCTGTGCCACAACGCCATTGTGCTCCGTCGCGGCGCACGAGCGTACAAGACGGCCCGTGCACGCGGAGGCAGGCTGGTGCGCATGCGTTTCGACACCAAGATCGGCATCGTGGTCCGGGAGGACCTGGCCGTGTGGCAGAAGCTGAACGTGACGGCGTTCCTGGCGAGCGCGGTCGCGGGGGGAGTCCCCGAGGCGATCGGGGAACGGTACGAGGACGGCTCGGGCACCTCCTACCTGCCGATGTTCCGCCAGCCCGTGCTCGTCTACGCCGCGGACCCCGCCGGGCTGGCCCGGGTGCGCGCCCGCGCCGTCGAACGAGGGCTCGACGTGGCCGTCTACATCGAGGAGATGTTCAAGACCGGCAACGACGTGGACAACCGGGCCGCCGTACGGGCCGTAACGGCCGAGGAGATGCCGCTCGTCGGGCTGGCCGTGTACGGCCCCAGGAACGCCGTGGACAAAGTGGTCAAGGGGCTCGCCCTGCATCCGTGATCCCCTCCGAGGCTCCGAACAGGGGGAGGCAGGGTTCGAGGCCGTGGATCCCGAACCGTCGGGGGTCGTCCACGGCTCGCCGAACGGCATCTCGCCGGGGTCGTGGACACCCTCGGCCGCCCGGTCGGCGAGCGCGTCCAGGTCGTCCGGGCCGGGCAGGCGCAGTTCCAGCCGGGGGGTCGTCAGTCGCAGCGCGAAGAGCGGCCAGTGTCGCATGGCACGATCCTGACGAGATCGGCGGTCCGCCGCACGCGGATTAACACCGGTGGAAAACCGGTTTCCGCCGGATCGGGATGCGGTTAGCCTCGGATGCCGCCATGAGTGCCGGTGCCGTGAACCGGCGCGGACAAGGACAGCACGCATGCCCGACCCGCTCACCACGCCGGCCGCCGAGCTTCCCGTACGCCGGCTCGGACCCGAGGACCTGGATCGATGCCTCGCCCTCAGCGAGGACAGGGCCTGGGCCCGGGAGGAGCGCAAGTGGCTGTTCCTCCTGGAGAACGCCGAGGTCTACGCGATCGACGCCCCTTCGGGAGAGCTTGCGGGCACGGTCACGCTGACCCGGTACGGCACGACCGCGGCGGGCATCGGCATGATGCTCGTCGCCGCCCGGTATGGCGGACGCGGGCTGGCCCGGCGGCTGATGACGCACGTGCTCGACACGGCCGGTGACGCGACCGTCTTCCTCTGGGCCACCGAGCTCGGCCGGCCGCTGTACGAGAAGCTCGGGTTCGAGACGCTGGGCGTGACGGAGGCGCGCGTGGGGCGCCTGCGCGCCGGGGACGACCCCGTCCTGTCGAGGCCGGCCGACCTCGACGCCGATCTCGACGCCCTGCTCGCGCTCGACGGCGAGGTCTTCGGCGCCGACCGGGCCGGGCTGCTCGCACGGCTGTTCGCCTTCGCCAAGGAGGTCAGGGTCGCCGAGGACGAGACGGGGCTGACCGGCTACGCCGTGTCGTGGCGCAGCATGGACACCCTGTTCATCGGGCCGGTGGTCGCCGGTGATGAAGCGGTCGCCCGCGCGCTCGTCACCGACCTCGCGCGGAACGCCGAGGGCCTGGTGCGGATCGAGGTCGAGCGCGCCCGGCCGGGCCTGCTGGACTGGCTCGGCGAGCGGGGCGTGTCACCGGCGTTCTCGACGTCCTTCATGGTCCACGGCGGCAGGCCGCTCCCGGGCGACCGGACCCGCATGTTCGCCCCGATGATGCTCGCAATGGGCTGAACCCCCGACTCACGGGGCATCCCGGCTGACGGGCTCGTTCTGATCCGGCTCTGATCTGCGCCGTCTACCGTCGCGACAGCCGGTGGGACACCGGCGCCCGCGCCGCGGCCGGTCGTGTCGTCGCTGCGGGGCGGGTGCCTCGCGAGACGAAGGAGCCGGACATGCACGATCCCGCCACCCACGCGTTCCCGCACCTGCTGCTGGAAACCTTGCGCGGCTCGCCCGGCACTGCCGCCTTCGAACAGGGCACCAGGATCGTCTCCCGGGGAGAGTTGCTGGAGCTCATCGGGGGCATGGCCGGCGCGATGCGCGACGCGGGACTCGGCCCCGGCAAGGGCGTCGCCGTCCGCACCGGCCTCTCGCCGGAGGCGTTCGCCGTCCAGATGGCCGCGCACGTGCTGGGCTGCCGCGTCGTGAGCGTACGGCCCGGGTACACGTCCCGCCAGCTCGCCGACGTGCTCGGCGTGGGAGTCGACGCCGTGGTCCTCGACCGGTCGACGGCGACACCGGAACTGCTCCACGCCGCCGGGTCCGCCGCGGTGCTGTCGCTGGGGCCCGCCCCCGGTGCGGCCGGGGCGGTCGACCTCCTGTCCCATCCCGGCGACGACCGCTTCCCCGCCGTCACGGCGCGCCCGGACGACGTGGCCCTGCTGACCTTCACCAGCGGCAGCACGGGCCGGCCGAAGGGCTGCGTGCTCACCTATCGGGCTCTCGCCGCGCACTGGTCCAGCCATCGCGGCTGGTCGTCGATCGCGCCCGGCTTCGACGAGTCCTTCCACCGCTACATGCTGTTCGGCACCCTGTCGAGCCTGGTGGTGCAGGACTTCCTGGCGTCGTGCCTGCTCGGCGGCGGCACCGCGGTGATCCCCGATGAGGACGGCCGGCCGCTGTTCCCGTACGCGATCGAGCGGCACCGGATCACCGGCGCGATCGTGACCGTGCCCCGGCTGTGCCAGATGCTCGACCTGCTCCGCGAGGAGCCGGTCGACGTCGGCAGCCTGCGCGCGCTGACGGTCTCCGGATCGCCCGTCAGCCCGCATCGGCTGCTCGAGGCGGTGCACCGGCTGGGCCCCGTCGTCTACGTGGGGTACGGCGCGACCGAGGCCGGCGTCATCTCCATGCTCACTCCCGGCGAGTCGGACCACGCGCCCGCCTCGGTCGGCCGCCCGCACCCCAGCGTCGAGATCAGCGTGCGCGACGAGGAGGGCCGCCCGGTCGCGACGGGACGGACCGGCGAGATCCACGTGCGCAGCCCCTTCCTGATGGCGGGCTACTGGGGCCAGCCGGAGGAGACCCGCGACGTGCTGCGGGACGGCTGGCTGCGCACCCGCGATCTCGGTCACCTCGACGAGATCGGCCTGCTGTACCTGGCCGGCCGGACCAGGGACGTGATCATGGTCAACGCGATCGTCGTCTACGCCGGTCCCATCGAGCGGGCGCTGGCCGGGCATCCGGACGTGGCCGAGGCGTACGTGACCGGCGCGCCGGACGAGCGGACAGGGGAGGCCGTCCACGCGTTCGTCGTCCCCGCCCCCGGCCGCACCCCCGACGTCACTGCCCTGGCGGAGCTGGTCCGCGCCGAGCTCGGCGCGGACAACGTCCCTCGGACGATCACGACGGTGTCTTCCGTACCGGTCGCGCCGAGCGGCAAACCGGACAAGCGTGCCCTGCTGGAGCGGCATCTGTCCTCGGCGCTCTGATCGATCTCTGAGAATCGCCCGCCAACACTGGTGAAACTTCAACCACCGCAGTGAGGGAGGCGTCAATGCCGGACGACATCCTGGACTACCTGGTGATCGGTGCCGGACCGGCGGGCCTGCAGATGGGCCACTTCCTGCACCGGGCGGGGCGCAGCTACCGGATTCTCGAGGCGACGCCCGAGCCCGGCGCGTTCTTCCGGACCTTTCCCCGCCATCGCAAGCTCATCTCCATCAACAAGAAGCACACCGGATGGGACGACCCGGAGCTCAACCTCCGGATGGACTGGAACTCGCTGCTGTCGGACGACCCCCGTCTCCTGTTCACCCGCTACAGCGACCGTTACTTCCCCGCCGCCGACGACTTCGTCCGCTACCTGGAGGACTTCGCGGCCGTCCAGGGCCTGCACGTCACGTACGACGCGCGGGTCGCCGAGGTCGCCCGCCCGGACGCCGAAGGCCCGTTCCTGGTGACCGACGAGTACGGCCGGACCTACCGGGCACGGCGGGTGATCGTCGCGACGGGGGTCTCCCGGCCCAACGTCCCGCCCATCCCCGGCATCGAGACCGCCGAACAGTACAGCACCCACTCCACCGACCCCGCGGACTACACGGACATGCGGGTGCTCGTCATCGGCAAGGCCAACTCGGCCTTCGAGACCGCCGACAACCTCATCGAGACGGCCGCGGTGGTCCACGTGGCCGGACCGCACTCGGTGCGCCTGGCCTGGCGGACCCACTTCGTCGGGCACCTGCGCGCGGTCAACAACAACTTCCTCGACACCTACCAGCTCAAGTTGCAGAACGCCGTGCTGGACGGCGACGTCAGGCGCATCGAGCGCCGGGCCGACGGTTCCTACCTGGTGACGGTGGCCTTCGTCCGGGCCGACGAGGTCACCAAGGACATCCCGTACGACCGGGTGATCGTCTGCACCGGATTCCGGTTCGACGCCTCCGTCTTCTCTCCCGAGTGCCGTCCCGAGCTGACGATCGGGGACAGGTTCCCCGCGCTGACCCCGGCCTACGAGTCGGTCAACGTGCCCGGCCTCCACTTCGCCGGGACGATCACCCAGTCGCTCGACTTCAAGCGCGGCACCAACGGGTTCATCCACGGCTTCCGGTACGGCGTGCGCGCCCTGCACCGCATGCTGGAGGCCAGGCACCACGGCGTACCGTGGCCCGGATGCGCGCTCCCCGCCGACCCGGACGCGCTCGCGGCGGCCGTGCTCGAACGGGTCAACCGCAGCTCCGGGCTGTGGCAGCAGTTCGGGGTGCTGGCCGACGTCATCGTCCCGGACGGGCGTGGCGGCGCGCGCTATCTGGAGGAGCTGCCGGTCGACCTGCAGGGTCCGCCGATCGGTGACGGGGGCCACTTCGCGATCACCCTGGAGTACGGCCCACGCCACGACCAGATCGATCCCTTCGACCTCTCGGTGGGACGGATCAGCCAGAGTGACGCGGAGCGCGCCCACGAGGGTCACTACCTCCACCCGGTCGTACGCCATTACCGGGGAGGTGTGGTGGAGGCCGTCCACCACGTCACCGAGAACCTGGAGAACGACTGGACCTCGGAAGAGGTGCACCACCGGCCGCTCCGGGACTTCTTCCAGCGCCAGAGCCTTCCGGTCTCGGTGTGACGGCCGTGCTGCCGACCATCCGGGAGTTCGAGGCGGCGGCCCGCGACCGGCTGGACCCCGCTCACTACGACTACTTCGCCGGCGGGGCCGGCGACGAGATCACGGTGAAGGCCAACGAGGCGGCGTTCGCCCGGCTCGCGCTGCTGCCGCGGGTCCTGCGCGGCACGGGGAGCCCACGGATCGGGGTCACCCTGCTGGGCAGCCGCGTGGCGACGCCGGTGCTGGTGGCGCCGACCGCGTTCCACCGGCTCGCTGACCCCGAGGGGGAGAAGGCCACGGCCCGTGCGGCGGCCGCCGCGGAGACCATCATGATCGTGAGCATGGCCGCCACCGTCGCCGTGGAGGACGTCGTGGCCGCGGCGCCGGGCGCCACCCTGTGGTTCCAGCTCTACGTCCAGCCCGACATGGCCTTCACCGAGGCGATCGTCCGGCGTGCCGAGACGGCAGGGTGCGCGGCGCTGGTCGTCACCGTGGACTCCCCCACCCGGGGACGTCGGGACCAGGATGTGCGCAACGGCTTCGACGACCTGCCCGAGGGCGTGCGCTGCGAGAACCTGCGCGACGGCGACCCCGACACTGTGCGGCCGATCGTCATGTCGCCCGCGATCACCTGGGAGCACGTCGATCTGCTGAGGCGGATGACGCGGCTGCCGATCGTGCTCAAGGGCGTCACGCATCCCGCCGACGCGCGCCTCGCGCTGGACCACGGCGTGTCGGCGCTGTACGTCTCCAACCACGGTGGGCGGCAGCTCGACACCGTCCCGGCCACCGTCGATCTGCTGCCGGAGATCGTGGCCGCCGTCGGCGGGGCCGTACCGGTGCTGGTGGACGGAGGGATCCGGCGCGGCACCGACGTGGTCAAGGCGATGGCGCTGGGCGCGTCCGCCGTCGCGGTCGGCCGTCCGGTGATCTGGGGCCTGGCGGCGGACGGCGAGCGCGGCGTGGCAAGCGTGCTCGGGCTGCTGCGGGACGAGGTCGAGCACACGCTCACCCTGTGTGGCCTCGCCTCGCTGCACGACCTCGAACCGGGCCTGGTGCGGCGATGCTGACGGCGGTGTGGGTGGCCGCGGCCATCGTCGTGATCAGCCTGCCCCGGTGGCTCCCCGGGCGCGTCGTCGCGCTGCGCGGGTGGGTGTTCACGAGGATCAACGGCGAGGAGAGCATCCCGGTGCCCGGTGACCTGGTCGGCGTGGACCGGTTCAGGGAGGTCTACTCCCATCCGGCGGCCTCCGGCCGGAGCGAAGGCGCCGTCCTGTCCGACCTGTTCTGGTATTGGCTGTCGCCGGGGCCCGAGATGCACCAGGAGCACCTGGAGGCGGGGGAGCGGTACGACGCTGTCGCCCTGGCCACCCGCCGCGTCCTGTCCCAGCCGCGGGCACAGGTGGAGGAGCTCACCCGCCGGTGCGTCAACCGGGCACTGGAGGGCAGGCGCGGGCTGGTCCGGCTGCGCGACCTGATGATGCCGGCCTGGGCCGAGTTCTCCTACGAGCTGGTCTTCGGCGAGCCGTGCCCGCCGTACGCGCGTGACCTCGTCGTCGGCAACGCCGACGACGTCGTGACCGCGCTGAAGTGCTGTGGCCTGCGGCACATGGACCGGCGCGACCGGCTGACGGCCTATCTCGTCGAGTCGCTGCCCAGGGTGGGCCACGAGCTCCCGGCGGGCCTGACGGCCCGGGAGCAGGCGCTGTATCTCCAGGGCGCCTTCTTCAACACCGCCGTCGTGCAGATGTCGGAGGCCACGGCCCACGTGCTGATGGCTCTCGCCCAGCACCCGGACGTGCAGGACAGAGCGCGTGCCGGAGACGACCGGTTCCTCGACCAGGTGATCGCGGAGACGCTGCGGCTCTACCCGCTGTTCGGCATCGCCCACCGCGTCACCATCGGCGACATCCCCCTCGGCGAGGGCGTCGCCATCCCGGCCGGCTCGGTGCTGTGCTTCGACTACCCCGCCTTCCACCGCGCGGGTTTCCCCGAGCCCGAGCGCTTCGATCCCGAACGCTTCGCCCCCGGGCACGCCCCGGTCAGGGAGCTCAACCACATCCCGTTCGGCATGCCGGCGAACCGTCCCTGTCCGGCGTGGCGGCTCGCACCGCTCGCCATGCGGGTCGCGGTGCGGGAGACCCTGCGTGCGTACGAGCTCGACTCCACCGCCGCGCATACCCGGTCGCTGCCCAACCGGGGACCGTGCCTCCTCACCCCGCCGGCCGCGCGGCGCGGGCCGGGACGGCGCCTGACGCTGCTGTCCATGCGGCTCAGGGACGGCTGGGAGGACGTCTGGCGCAGTCTGGTGCAGCTCGTCCTCGGCACCTACATGGTGTGGGACGCGCGCCGGCTGCGGCTGTGCGAGCGCCACTTCTCCGGCGACGCCCGTCCCGAGGGCACGTAGACGACCGGCCGACGTCAGGTCCCGACCACGAGCGGAGGCACATGCCATGGCCGTTCCGGCCCTTCTCCCCGTCCTTCTTTCAGCGGAGGCGCACGCCGCCGATCCCAACCTGCAGCTGGCCCTCAGGGTGCTGCCGGCCCTGGCCGTCATCCTGCTGACCGCGGCGCTGTGCGGCAGGCTGGCGCTCCTGGTGATGCAGCCGCGCGTCGTCGGCGAGATGGTCGCCGGCGTCCTGCTCGGGCCGACGCTGCTCGGCGCGGTGTTCCCCGACGCCCAGGCGGCCCTGTTCCCCGCCCAGGTCAGGCCGGTCCTGTACGTGCTCAGCACCCTCGGCCTGACGCTGTACATGTTCCTGGTCGGGGCCGGGATGGACCACGACGCCCGGGCGCCGGGCGAGCTGCGCAAGGCGAGCGTGCTGGCGGCGTCGGGAATCGTCTCCCCGCTGGTGCTCGGCGGCGCAGCCGGTCTCGTCCTGTGGGACCGCCTCTCCCGCCCGGACGTCGGCCGGGTGGAGTTCGCCCTGTTCCTCGGGGGAGCGCTGTCGCTGACCGCGTTCCCCATGCTCGCCCGGATCCTGTACGAACGCGGGTTGCAGAACACCCGCGTCGGCCGGATCGCCCTGCTGGCCGCCTCCATCGACGACGCCGTGGCCTGGTGCCTGCTCGCGGCGCTGTCGGCGGTGCATCTGGGCGGCGGTCCCGGTGACACCCTGCGCACCATCGCCCTGGCGGGGGTGTTCGCGGCGGTGATGCTCGGGGTGGTGGCTCCGCTGCTGCGCCCCTTGGGCCGCCGCGTCGCGGAGACCGGGCGGCTCGGCACCGGCGCCGTGTATGTGATCGTGCTGGTGCCGCTCGCGGCCGGGTGGATCACCGACGCGATCGGCGTCTACTCGGTGTTCGGCGGCTTCGTCGCCGGGTTGTCCATGCCGCGCCAGCCGGCGTTCCGCGCCGCTCTGCACGGCCGGATGATGGATCTCGTATCGACCCTGCTGCTGCCCGTCTTCTTCGCGTTCTCGGGGCTGAACACCCATCTCGGCGGCATCGCCGGCGGTTTCGCGCTCCTGGCGTTCGCGCTGATCCTGACCCTGGCCTTCTGCGGGAAGTACTTCGGCTGCTCGCTGGCGACGCGGGCGCTGGGATTCGGCTGGCGAGAATCCTGGGCCATGGGCGCGATGATGAACGCCCGTGGACTGATGATCCTCATCTTCATCAACATCGGCCTGGCGCAGGGCATGATCACGCAGGAGCTCTTCGCGATGCTCGTCCTCGTCGCCGTTCTCACCACCGCGACGGCCCTGCCGCTGTACAAACTGGCGCTGCCCGAGCGCCACGAGCCCGGGGATGCGGAAAGCGCGGCCTCGATGCGTCGAGGGCGGGAGAAACCGGTTTCATCTAATTTCACATGAGGGTTCGGGGCATTCGCAGAATATGGGGCGGGGTCCCCGGAGCGTAATTCCGGAGTCTGGATATTTCCTGATATCGGTGCCACGGTTGTCCGGTGGCACGGATATCGGGGACATCCGAACCGCGCTCCTTGCGCCTGCTGCTCGTGGAGGACGACCGCGAGCTGGGAGACATGCTGGTCGAGGTGTTCACCGACCAGGGATACACGGTCGACCTGGCGCTGGAGGGTCAGCGGGGCCTGCACCTGGGGCTGAGCCGCGCTTACGACGCGATGATCATCGATCGCGGGCTGCCCGTGGTCGACGGGCTCGATCTGCTGCGCCGGCTGCGCGGGCAGGCGGTCACCGTGCCGGTGCTGATGCTCACCGCCTTCGGCGCCCTCGCCGATCGCGTCACCGGACTCGACGCGGGCGCCGAGGACTACCTGGTCAAGCCGTTCGAGATCGACGAACTACTGGCCAGGGTGCGCGCCCTGCACCGCAGGAACCTGGACCAGGCCGCGCTGCTGCCGCTCGGCGCCGGCTGGCTCGACTCCGCGTCCAGCACCGTACGGCTGCCGTCCGGCGAGCAGGTGACGCTGTCCGGCCAGGAGTGCCGGCTGCTCCACGCGCTGGCGGCCCGACCCAGGCAGGTGCACACGCGCACCTCGCTCCGGCAGCGGATCTTCGACGGCGCCAGGACCGAGTCGATCGTGGACACCTACGTCTACTACCTGCGCAACAAGCTGGGGCCGGGCGTCGTCCGTACCGTGCGGGGCGTGGGGTATCGCCTGGGTGAGCTGTGACGACGTCACGGCCCTTCGACCCGGAGCGGCGCCTGCTGATCCGGACCCGCCGCCGGATCACCGCGCAGGTGGCGGCTGTGTTCTCGCTGGCGATCGCCCTCCTCGGCGCGCTGGTCTACTGCGTCGTGGTGGACGAGCAGGATGCCACCGCCCGGCGCGATTTGGCCGTGGCCGCGATGTCGGCCCCGATGGACCACCCGCCGCCCTGCGTATGGCTGTTCGAACTCCGGGCGAACACCGTGCGGAGCTCCCCGGGGGCGCCGGAGAGCCTGCCGGTGCGCGAGACGCTCGACCGGGTCGCCGCCGACGGCCGGACCCGGGTCGACGTCGCGGAGGTCGGTGGTCATACGTACCTGGTCCGTACGCAGCGGCGCGGCGACGTGCCCCTGCAGGCGGTGATGGACCTGTACTACCCCATCACCGAGCGGCAGCGGCTGCTGCGCACGCTGTGCGCGGCCGAGGTCGCGGCCCTGCTGGCGGCGTTGCTGATCGGTCAGGTCCTCGCCCGCCGGGCGATCGCGCCGCTGGGCGAGGCCCTCGACCGGCAGCGCCGGTTCACCGCCGACGTCAGCCACGAACTGCGCAGTCCGCTGACCCGTCTGCACGTCCGCGCGCAGCTCGCCGCCCGGCGCCTGCGGCGGGATCCCGACCCCCTTCTCGTCGCGGGCGACGTCGACCGGCTGGTCACCGGCATCGGGCAACTGGGCGAGGTGATCGAGGACCTGTTGCTGTCGACACAGCTCAGGCAGCGCCGCCGGCCGTCCGGTCCCGCGGACCTGGCCGCGCTGGCGGAGGAATCGGCCGACGCCGAGGCGGCCCGCGCGGGGCAGCGCGGAGTGACCATCGACCTGCGCCGGGGTCCGGGCGATCACGTCGTGTGCGGGGCGCCGTCCGCGCTGCGCCGGGTGATCTCCGCGCTCCTCGACAACGCGCTCCGCCACACCTCCGCGGGCGGCCACATCTGGGTGACCGTGTGTTCGGGTCCGGAGACCGTTCAGCTCAGCGTGCGGGACGACGGCGTGGGGCTGGACCCGCGTGACGGCGAGCGCTTGTTCGCCAGACATGTCGGCGCGCCCCACACCGCGGGTCTCGGCATCGGCCTGGCTCTCGTGAGCGAGGTGATGGACGCCCACGGCGGCACGATCGACGTGGACGGGCGGCCGGGAGCCGGGGCCACCTTCACCATCCGTCTCCCACGGGCCACGCCGGACCCCGCTCCGCGCCTGTCTCGGATCTTCCTGCCTCCGCAGGCCCGGAGCGAGACGAACAGAACGCCGGAGGCGACCGCCTCCGGCCCCGGCGACGCGTCCCTGTAGTCCTCCGGGGACGGCGGAGCGTGCTCGCGCCCGCGGTTGCCGGTGCGAGGTGAGGGCATGATCCGGGCCATACCCATGGCGGCGACGTATGGAGAGCGATCGTTCTCTCGTTCGGGAAGGAGAGCAGATGAGCACACGTCCACCGCTTCCGCCGTTCACCGAGGAGACCGCGAGGCAGAAGGTGCAGGCCGCCGAGGACGCCTGGAACACCAGAGACCCCGAACGCGTCGCGCTCGCGTACACCGAGGACTCGGTGTGGCGTAACCGCTCGGAGTTCCTGACCGGACGGGAGGAGATCGTGGCCTTCCTGCGCCGCAAGTGGGAGCGCGAGCAGGACTACGCCCTGCGCAAGGAGCTGTGGACGTTCGGCGGCGACCGCATCGCCGTACGGTTCCAGTACGAGTGCCACGACGCCGAGGGCCGGTGGTGGCGCAGCTACGGCAACGAGCTGTGGGAGTTCACCGCCGACGGCCTGATGAGCCGCAGGGAGGCGAGCATCAACGACGTGCCGATCGAGGAGAGCGAGCGGCGCATCCGCGGCCCGCGCCCCGAGTCCGAACGCGGGGCCGGCCTCCCGCTCGCCTGACCGGCGGCGGCCGCCTGGTGCCGTGTCACCCGGCCATGCTCCTGCCGAGAGACTCGGCGTGGAGCGCGTCCGGCGCGCAGGCGGGGCAGTCGGGCGCCGCCGGATGTCGCGTGTAGACGTGCTGGTCCGGGGCGACGAGGTTGATCCCGGTGACGTAGCTGCCCGAGGTCGCGGGAATCCCGGTCAGGAACGCGATGACCGCCTGGGCGGTCAGGTGGCCCGACACTCCGGCGGAGGGCGCGATGACGTCCGGCCCGCCGAGGTCGACGGGGATCCCGGGCGCGAGAGGGGCGTCGACGCTCGCGGTCAGGCACTCGTAGCAGGGGCCGCCGGGAGTGAACGCCGCGACGCTCACCAGCGGGCCGTTGTAACCGCCGAGCGCCCACGGGATCTTCTCCGACAGGCAGGCCCGGTTGGCCCAGATGCGGATGCCGCCCCGTCCGGCCGGTTCGTCGGCGCACATCGCCACCGCGTCGAACCCGCGTACGAGGTCGCGCATGTCCTCCTCGCACTCGATCACCCGGGTCTCCCCGGTGACGCGGACGGAGGAGTTGACCTCGGCGAGCCGGGCGGCGGCCACCTCCACCTTGGGACTGCCGATGTCGGCCTCCCGATAGAGGGCCTGCCGCGTCAGGTTGGACAGCTCGACCAGGTCGCGGTCCACGCAGTGGATCTCGCCGACGCCGCACGCGGCGAGCGCCCAGGCCGTGTGGCTGCCGGTGCCGCCCAGCCCGAGGACGAGCACGCGCGAGCGTTTGAGGCGGACCTGCGCCTCCCAGCCGTGCTCGCGCGGTGCGAGGTCGACGCCGCGGAAGAACGCCGCGTTGCGTGAGTAGCGTTCGAGTTCCCGCAGGCTGAGCTCCTCGGGCCGCGGGCCGGCGGCGTCCTCCACGTATCCCGAGCCGAGCAGGAGATCGACGACGCGGGCCGCCTCGGTCTCGGTCAGCCGAGGGAACGCGCGGAGCAGTCGGGCGACGACCTCCTGCGGGGTCCTCGTGCCGTCCATGGCGTTCAGGGCCGCCCAGGCGTGGCCGTCCGGATCGCTGATCTCCGCCACGCCGTGGACGGACCCGCCTATCCAGATCCGGTCGTTGCCGTACCTGTGGGGGCGGTGCTGGGCTTTCACGCGGGGCAACCGCAAGGCGACCTCTTGGCATCGCGGGCGGGACAATAATCGACAGGTGGATCTTTCTGGAAGTGTCCACTTATGTCAAGGCGAATGCCGAAGCAGCATCATCCCTGGATGCGGCGGCGGCCAGTGCCGTGACGGTCTCCTCCCGCGCTCGAACCGGTAGCCGGGACGGCGTGATCGACGCGGCGGTTTTGTCGTACGGCTCGGCTACTTTCCGGATCATGACAGACCGTTCCCCCAACGGCGCGATCGTGTGGGCGCGACACAGCAGGCTGCGCGTGGTGCCGCCGGTCCAGCCGCGCAAGCTGGCGAAGGTCCCCTTCGTCGAGCTGGCGGACGGCCGGCTGCAGGGCGTGGTGTCGAGCGGCTCGGACATCGGCCGGGTCTACGTCTCCTCCGTCGCCGCCGGCACCCACAACTACAACTGCAGCACCAACAACAACCGCCCCTGCGGCGGCCTGTACGGTTCGCCGTGCAAGCACCTGCGGGCCCTGGTCGCCGAGGCCGTCGTGCAGTACGGCGCCGACCGCGTGTCCCGTTACCTGCGGGTCGAGGTCCCCGAGGGTGCGGAACTGGCCGACTGCCTGGGCGGCGTCCACGAGCCCGCCCCGGCCGCGGTCGTGTTCAGCCGGTTCCTGCGCCACCTGGCCTACCTGGAGGTGCCCGACACGACCCTGCCGATCCCGGAGCTGCACTGGTTCCCGGCCACGGGGACGGTGGGCTGATGCTGGCCGTACAGCTCGCCGCCCTGCTCGGCGGCGACTCGGGAAACGCCGGTGAGGGGGCCGAGGAGGCGCTCGCGCTGCTCGACGGCTTCGACGACGCCCTGGTGCACGGCCTCGCCCGGCTCGCCGACGAGCGCGCCGACGCGGTGACCGCGCTGGCCGCGGCGTTCGCGGCCACCCCCCTCGGCGATCGGCTGGCGGAGGCCGCCGACGCGGTCGTGTCCGGTTCGATCACGCAGGAGCATCTGACGGCCCTGGCGGGCGGCCGGGTCGCGTTGTACGGCGCCGTGCACGACTCCCTGCTCGGAAGCCTCGACACGGCACTGGGACGGGAGCGCGCGGAATGGCCGGCGGCGCCCAGTGGCGTGGGGGTGGCGGGCGGCGCCGGCGCTCAGCCGGCTGGGAACGTGCTCGGCGGCGTCCGCTCCTGGCTGCGCGAGCTGGCCATCACCGGCTGGCGCGGCGTCGACCACGATCTCGTCTCCGCGGCGGACCAGGTCATCGAGGCACTGCTCGCCGTACCGGATCTGCGCAGGCTCGCGGTGCTGCTCGACGGCTTCGCCGCCGAGCTGCGCGCCTCCTGCCCGGTCGGTTCGGCGGAGCACCTGCCGGTGCGGCGCTGGGCCGATCTGTGGACCCGCGCCCTGCTGCTGTCGCAGGACGGCGTCCTGACCGGCGAGCCCCAGCCCGCCGCCATGGTGTCGGGACGGCTGCTGGTGCTCGGCGTCGACGTGCACGAGCACGGCACCGCCGTCCAGTTCCAGGTGCACGCCGTCCTGGAACCCGCCGACGGCGGCAGGTCCCGGCTGGTGCGCACCTCCGTCACGGCCGCCAAGGTCGACACCATCGTCGGTTCCGCGCTGTGGAAGCTGCCGCAGCGCCACAAGGTGCTGCTGGCCGCGCTGGCCGACCGCCGCAGCATCGAGATCGCGGACGTGCCCCTGCTCGACAGCGGTGACCTCGTCTGGCACGACGAGCGCGCCTTCGTGAGCAAGCCCGCCGACCCGTTGGCCACCGCCCGGCTGTGCCTGCCCGGCGCGCTCGCCCCGGCGGTGCCGCCCCTCGACCGCGTTCCCGTACGGATCGCCGAACCCGTGCTGGTGGAGGGCTACAAGGTCACCAAGGACGGCTCCTTCGACCTGGGCGGAACCATCCTGGCCGTGGACGCGGAACGGCTGCCCGACTGCGGTCCGCTCACGCCCAAGCTGGTGGCGGCCTCGTCGGCGTGTGTGGGACTGGTCCGGTGGGACGGCGGCCGATGGACGCTCCAGCCGCTCGCCGTGCAGGCGAAGGTCAAGCGCGAGGCGGTGGTGGTCGCCACCGGCGACTGGGCGCTCGGGCCCACCGACCCCAAGGCGGCCAAGGCGGAGGCCCGGGCCGCCGACGCGGTCACCGTGCTGCGGGAACGAGCCGGACGGTTGCTGCGACGATGAACGACGACATCTTCACGAGCGACATCTCCACGATCGGCACCCCTGCGGTCGGCAACTCCACGGTCGGCGACTCCACGGTCGGCGAGGACGGTCTGACGAGCGCCGACCGGAACCGGCGTCAGGTGCTCTACTGGCGGCTGCTCGCCCGGCTGTTCGACCATGAGGAGCAGCCCGCGCTGGAGACCGCCGGCGTCGCGGTCGTCGGCGACCTGGGCCTGCCCCCCGGGCTGCTCGACCCGGCCGTGTCCATCGACTCGCTGGTGCAGCGCTTCCCCGAACTGGCCGCCGAGTTCGAGACCCTGCTCACGCCGGGCGAGCACGTGCCGGGCGGCGAGGTGCGCCGGGCTGCGCTGGTCTCGAAGCTGCTGCTCAACGTCTTCGCCACCGGTGCGGGTGACGTCAGCGCCACCCAGCTCGCGACCTGGCAGCGGGACGCCGCCTGGCTCAAGGGGGCCCTGTGCGGCGGGCCTGCGCCCGGAGTGGGGACAGGCGCGGGAACAGGCGCGGGAACGGGCGCGACACCGGGAGAGCCCGGCGGCGAACCGGGGACGGAACCAGGGTCCGGGCCCACGGCCGGATTCGGGCCGGGGGCCGGCGTCAGGATCGGCGACGACGACCTGGCCAAGGCGCTGGCCGGCATCGAAGCCGAGCTGGTCAGCCGCATGCGGCTGCGCGAGGTCCTGGCCGACCCGGCCCTGGCGCGGCAGCTCACGCCCAGCATGTCGCTGGTCGAGCAGTTGCTGCGCGACAAGGCCAACCTGTCGGGCGTGGCGCTGGCCAACGCCAAGGCGCTGATCCGCAGGTTCGTCGACGAGGTCGCCGAGGTGCTGCGCACACAGGTCGAGAAGGCCAGCGCGGGCGTGATCGACCGATCGGTGCCGCCCAAGCGGGTGTTCCGCAACCTCGACCTCGACCGCACGATCTGGAAGAACCTCACCAACTACAGCCCCGAGGACCAGCGGCTCTACGTCGACCGGCTCTACTACCGGCGCACCGCGAGGCGTACGACGCCGGCCAGGATGATCGTGGTGGTCGACCAGTCCGGTTCCATGGTCGACGCGATGGTCAACTGCACCATCCTGGCGTCCATCTTCGCCGGGCTGCCCAAGGTCGACGTGCATCTGGTCGCGTACGACACCCGCGCGATCGACCTCACCCCGTGGGTGCACGATCCGTTCGAGGTGCTGCTGCGCACCCAGCTCGGCGGCGGCACCGACGGCACCGCCGCCCTGGCCCTCGCCCAGCCGAAGGTCGCCGACCCCCGCAACACGGTGGTCGTGTGGATCTCCGACTTCTACGAGTGGAACTGTGCCGCCGTCTACGCCGGGATGGAGGCGCTGCACCGATCCGGCGTACGGCTCATCCCGGTGGGCTCGGTGGACAGCGGCGGCCAGCAGAGCGTCAACCCGTGGTTCCGGCAGAAGCTCAAGGACCTGGGCACGCCGGTGATCTCGGGCCACATTCGCAAGCTCGTGTTCGAACTCAAGAACTTCCTCGCCTAGGAGACCCCCTTACATGACCAATGAGATGCTCCGTGCGCCCGCCGAGGTGAAGTACGCCGAGGAGCTCGACTGGCTGGAGTCGATCGACGACGGCCCCAAGCCGTTCTCCTGGCGGCTCAGCCCCCGGATGGTCCGGCTGTTCGTGCTGGGCAGCGAGCGGTCCGACGGCCTGGACCGCGAGATCCCGCAGAAGTGGTTCGGCGACCGGAGCTTCGTCGAGCGCAGCATCGTGACGCTCGCCTCCGACCGCGGCCTGCTGCTGATCGGCGACCCGGGCACCGGCAAGAGCTGGCTGGCCGAGCTGCTGTCCGCCGCCATCTGCCGCGACTCCACCCTGGTCGTGCAGGGAACGGCGGGCACCACCGAGGACCACATCAAGTATTCGTGGAACGTCTCGATGGTGATCGCCAAGGGCCAGTCCCGCGAGTCGATGATCCCCTCGCCGATCATGACGGCGATGGAGCAGGGCATGATCGGCCGTTTCGAGGAGCTGACCCGCTCCACCAGCGACGTGCAGGACGCCCTGATCTCGATCCTTTCGGAGAAGTACGTCTCCGTTCCCGAGCTCGACACCGACAACACGGTGTTCGCCAGGCCCGGGTTCTCGATCATCGCCACCGCCAACAGCCGGGACCGGGGCGTCAACGACCTGTCCTCGGCGCTGAAGCGGCGGTTCAACTTCGTCCGCATCCCCGTGGTGACGAGCAAGGCCAGCGAGGCGGAGATCGTCCGCTTCCGCACCACGGAACTGCTGCGCCGGCACCACATCGAGCTGGACGTGCCGCCCGCGCTCCTGGACATCCTGCTGCAGAGCTTCGCCGACCTGCGCGCCGCGGCGGCGTCGGCCACGAGCGAGGACGAGAAGCTGGAGTCGGCCCTGTCCACCGCCGAGCAGATCGGCGTGCTGGAGGACGCCATCCTGCACAGCAACTTCTTCGGCGACCGCACGCTGCGCGCCGAGACGCTGGCCGGCGCCCTGGTGGGCTCGCTGGCCAGGCGCGCCCCGGAGGACCTCGCCATCCTCAACAAGTACTGGCACGGCGTGGTCGAACCGCGCAGCAAGAACGACGGCGGCGAGTGGACGCGGTTCCTCGACGGCGGCCGTCAGGCGATCTCGACGCTGTCATGAGCACCTTCGACGCCCTGCGCGAGCAGCTGCTCGACGCCGCCGCGGCCTTCTCCGGCGGCAAGGACGCCCTGCCCGCCATCCTGTCCGGCATGGTCGACGACGTCGACCGCATGCTGCGCGAGGAGCTGGAGATCTTCCCGGTGTGCCACCACTCGCCGGCCTCCGCCCTCGCCATGACCCGGCGGCTGCGCGACAAGCGGCCCAAGGTCGTCTATTTGGAGCTGTGCGAGGACCTGCGCCCGCTCCTGGACGAGCTGCGCAACTGCCGGCTGCCGGTGGCGCTGCAGGCGTTCGCCACCCAGCTCGACGGGTTCCCGGCCGGCTCAGGACCGCTCAGCGTGATCGCGCCGGTCACGGAGGCGTCGGCGGAGTATCAGGCCATCGCGTACGCGCTCGACACCCCCGGCGTCGAGGTGGTGCTGGTCGACCGCTCGGTGGACCACGTCTTCCAGTGGCTGCCTCAGGAGACCGACGGCGAGACCGGCGGTCCGGCCCCGCGGGAGTCCGGCTCGGTCGAGGACGGGCACGGCGATGAGGCGGCCCTGCAGGGTGACGCCGTGGGCGTCGAGATCGGCGACCTGCGACCGCGCTTCGCCGAGCTGGAAAAGCACCTGCTGCACCACGGCAAGGTGCGGCACTGGTCGGAGTGGTGGGACCAGTACGTCGAGCAGCCGCTGACCGGGGCCGACTACGACACCTACCGCCAGGCGATGGCGCTGGTCGGCAGCCTGTTCCGGCGGCTGCGCCCCGACGGGGACGACCGCCTGCCTGTCGACGAGGAACGCGAGCGCTATATGTGGACGCGCATCCGCGAGCACCTCGCCGCGTCGGGCGCCGACCCCGCCGACTGCCTGTACGTGTGCGGGGCCTTCCACGCCGTCAGCACGATCGCCGAGTTCGGCCTGCGGTCCGAGGCGCCGTACGAGATCGGCCCGCGCACCGGCACCCGCTGGCTGTACGGGCTGATCCCCTCCAGCCACTCCGCGATCGAGGCGCAGTTCGGCCTGGCTCAGGGCTCGGTGTCGATCGCCGCCGCCACCTGGGCCAAGGCGGTCAAGCGCGGGGGCGTCACGTCCTTCCGGCTGGAGGGGCAGCAGGGCGGACGCGGGAAGCGGGCCGCCAAGGCCACGCCCAAGGCCGCACCGCCCGTCGCCGCCGAGCCGGAGGCCGACCGGCTGGCGGGGTTCCTCGCCACCCCGCCCGCGCTGGACGGCCTGGACGAGGACGAACTGCGCGGATGGTGCGTCGACATCGTGCGGCTGGCCCGCCGCAACGGCTATCTGGCCAGCACGGCCGACGCCATCGCCGTGTTCGAGACGTCGATCCTGCTCGCCGGGTTGCGCGGCCGGGCCAGGCCCACGCCGTACGACTTCGCCGACGCGGCCGTCACCTGCATCGAGAAGGACGTCGTGCCGGGCCGCCGGGACGTCCGCCGCCTGTGCGAGATCCTCCTGGGCGGCGACAAGATCGGGATGGTCGGCTACGAGGCGCTGCCCCCGCTGGCCCGCGACGTGTACGACCGGCTGGAGCCCCTCGGGCTGGACCTGACCAGGCGCACCCAGCAGCGGGTGCTGCTCGACCTCAAGGCGGATCCCGAGCTGGAGCCGTGCTCCGACCTGCTGTGGACGCTGCGTCACCTGCTGCCCGACGGCGCGATCCGGCCGATCATGGGGGCGCGCCGCCTCGGCGAGCGGCCGATCCAGGAGAGCTGGGACGTGGCGCTCGGCCGGCACCAGCGGGAGATCATCGAGCTGGGCTACGAGGGCGTCACGGTCGAGCAGGTGCTGGAGCAGCGGCTGCGCCGCAAGGCGTGGGACCCCCAGGCCACGGCGGGAGTCGCGCTCGCTGCCGTCGAGGACGCCATCCTCTACCTGGGCGGCCGCCGCCTCGCCGGCGAGCTCGGCGCCCGCGCCGTCGAGCTGCTGGCCGCCGAGCGCACCGTGGACGACGCACCCGAGGTGCTGCGCCGGATCAGGCGGCTGCTGACCTACTACCGGGCGAGCGAACCGGAGCTGCCCGCCTGGTGCGAGGACTTCGTCACGGCCGGGTACGCCCACTACTGCACGCTGCTGCCCACCGCCTTCGCCGACGACGACGCCGGCGTGCGCCAGGTCGGCGCGATGCTCGGCTTCCTGTTCACGCTGGAGAGCCTCGCGCTGTCGCTGGGCTGCGACCGGGCCCAGCTCGAACTGGCCGTACGGCAGTCGCACCCGCGGGCACCGGCCAAGGTCGCGCTGCTGTGGGCGGCGCAGACACAGCTAGGCCTGCTGACCAGGGACGAGCTGCGCGCCCGCTGCGACGAGCTGCTGGCCAACCCGCTCGTCGTCCCGGCCTATCCGCTCTATGTGAGCGGGTTCGTCCAGGCGCTCGAACCCGTCCCCGGCCTCGCGCCGTTCGTGGTCGAGGCGCTGTCGAAGGCCTTCGCACGGCTGCCAGACCCCGTCCTGCTGCCGTGGCTGCCGACGTTGATCACCACGTTGCGCCGGCACGCGCCGGAGCTGGTCCCTGTGCTCGTCCGCGAGGCCGGCCGGACCTTCCCCGGCGCGCTGGCGGAGCTGGACACATGGACCCCGCCGTGGGAGCGGCCGGCCGGACCGGCACGGAAGGCCGGGGCGGCACCCGCGCCGAGCGGGCCGGTGTCCGCGCTGCTGACCCGGCACCCGCGGGCGTGCGACGCCGTGGCCGCGCTGCTCGGCTGCACGGCGGAGTGGGGGAGCGCGGGGCAGGAGAACGGCGAGGTGCGGGCCCTGCTGGCCCGGCACCCGGTGACGACCGGCGCGGTCGCCGCGCTGCTCGGTGCCTGAGCCGGAGCGGCATGCTGAGGGGGGGCACCGTCACGGAGGTCAGGCAACCCCGCGGGCGTTCATCACCCGATGGTTCTGGGACGCCGGCGAAACCGGCAGACCGGAGGTGTGCGCCGCTCAGCCAGTTCCTCCAGCACTGCGTCGAGCCTCCGCCGGCACCCGTACGGCTTCGCGTGCCGCGGGCGCCCGTCCCGCCTTCCTCCGGACGCGTCGGCCGGGGCGTCGGTCATCAGGCCCCACTGCCAGTACCACTTCTGCACGCCGTGCAGCACGCATACATAGAGGGTGCCGATCTCGCTGGAGCACTGTGCGGCGTACGCCGTGATCTGGTCCCAATCGGCGACGAGCGGCGTGGTGGTGGATCCATCGGCGCGGACGTGCGTGAGCACGTACAGGCGCAGGTGCTGGTCGAACTCGGCTTCGACGACGTCGCCGAGCAGGCGCGGCTGCTGCCGGGTCAGGCCGGCTCGGGATGGGGGCCAGGCCGAGGCGGCTAACAGGCCCAGCAGCGCCACCTCGATGCACCAGTCCAAGGTCATCGGAGGGGTTCCCTTCGTCGGAGGCCGTACCAGGGTTCGTCCCCGGGCGAAGCTCGGCCGCGGGGCCGTCACGCGGGCCACGTTGCGGGGTGACGGGATCGGGACGCGGGTACGGTCCACAGGTGAGACGAAACAAGGAGAGCGGCTGCGACGATGCCGGTCGCAGCCGCTCTCTCGCGGCGCGTTTCCATTCGCGCCCCTGCTCCAGGTAGCGGGGCGGAATGCAAACGATCATCCGGTGTCCCGGAAGGCAGCTCCGCCGCGAACCGGACGAGGGACGTCCACTAGTTACCCCCACGTCCCTCGCCTTTCTCGGCGGTGGCGCGCACTCGCCGAGAGCATTTCGGTGCTGTCGTCGCCGGCGCTGCGGCGTCCCCGTTCACCGCGCCGGCTGACACGAGGTGACCGGTTAGCGGTGTCCCCAGCCGCCGGAACCGCCGGAACCGCCCTGACCGGGGCCGCCCTGACCGGGGCCGCCGGAACCGCCGGGGCCGCCGTGGCCGGAACCGCCCTGACCGGGGCCGCCCTGACCGGGACCGCCGGAACCGCCGGGACCACCGGGAGTGCCGTGGCCGCCCCAGCCGCCGCCCGGACCACCGGGAGCGCCGTGGCCGCCCCAGCCGCCGCTAGGACCGCCGTGACCGGGGTCACCCGGACCGCCGTGGCCGCCCCAGCCGCCGCCAGGACCGCCGTGGCCGCCCCAGGTGCCGTTGCCCCAGTGGCCGCCCCAGTGGTCGCCGCCCCAGTTGTGGCCCGGGTTCCAGTACCCGCGGCCGGGGAGACCGTACCAGCGGCCGGGCAGGCCGATGGTCGAGTCGCAGCCCCAGCTGCCGGGCAGGGGGTACTGGCGACCGCCGACGATGTAGACCGGCGTGGTCAGGCCCGCCCCGCAGGACGGCGAGACGTAGACGCCGCCGTTGACGACGTACTGACAGCTGGGAAGCATGTAGGTGCGGCCGGCCACGACGTACTCGTGGATACCGGTGCCGAGCTGGTAGCCGGGAAGGCCGTACCAGCGGCCGGGCAGGCCGGTGACGGCCTGGTCGCACCAGTCGCCCGGCAGGGCGTAGGTGCGGCCGGACAGGATGTACACCGGCTTGGTCAGGCCCGCCCCGCAGGACGGCGAGATGTAGACGCCGCCGTTGACGACGTACTGGCAGCTGGGGAGGATGTAGGTCTTGCCCCTCAGGATGAACTGATGGACGCGGATGTCCGCGCGCGGATCCGGGCCGCGCCTGGGGGTGTCGACCTGGCGGGAGACGCTGCTCGTCGCCTGCGACGCCGTGCTCGCCGCGCTCGCGGCTTCGGCTGCCAGCACCGCGGGAGCGATCAGGGCAGCGGTGGCGAGTGCCCCCGTGAGGAGGGCCTTCTTCATCGTCAAGAGACGATTCCTTTCGTGAGGTGTGCTGCTGTCGGATCGAACACGCATCCCGGAAGCCGGCGGTGTGACGACGGCGAAGCGGGATGCGCAGGACTGCAGTCGAGGCGGTTCGAGTCGGACTCCCCGTGAGAGCCTCCGCCGAGGATCAGGGGTGACCCCGGATCGGAAACGCGTAATGCGATCACGAGTCCCCATTTCTGTCAGCAGATTTTGACGACACGGAGGGCTGGAAAAGGTCGAGAGTCCGCACCCCCGCTGCTGCCGCGATGGCGTCCGCCGTGGTGCGGCGGCACGTGCCTCGTTTGAGCAGACCGTCGATGCACTGTCTGGTAACGGCTGCCTGGCGAGCGAAATCGGCCACGCTGTGACTGCGACCGATCATCAAGGCGCGCAAGAGCGCCACGCTCCGAAGGTGCATCTGCGGCTTTCCCGCCATAGCGAACCTCTCCGATGGAAACTTCATCATCAGATTCTGCTGACGTCCCGACTGCAGGTCGCACTCTAATCCGACCGAGCGCACGGGTGCACGTGAAAACGAAAGGTTTCCGCGAATAAATCTTGTGAAGGACGGCGTTTTATGACGCATCTTGTTGACACAACTGGTCCCTGGCTTCGTTGGGGTTTGCTCCCTGTCGTCAGGATCTAGCGGGCATGATGGTGGTGATCGCGGCCAGAAAGAGTCGAGGAGCTGACAACCGAATGCCGTCGCAGCGCGTGACACCCGACCAGCCCCCCACCCCCCTGAGCGACTGCATCCGCGGCTATGTGGCGGACAAGGGGATGAGCATCCGTACGCTCGCGCTGAGGTCGGTGAGTGGGAGTACGGGTCAAAGCCTCACCGCCCAGTGGATAACCGACGTGCTGAGCGGCCGGGTCTCGCGCATGCCTGATCTGTGGCGCCTGGAGGCTCTCGCGGCCGGGCTCGAGATGGATCCGGACAGCGTCAAGGCACTGGCTATCAGCCAGTGGATTGGGTGGGATATCGCCGACGTTCGGACCGGCCCCGGAGAACGCCTGATCTTCCGCGTGCCCGCGGGTTATACATCTGAACAGTGCGCACGCCTCGCCGATGAACTCATGCAGGCGATCAACAGCGCGGCCGAGCCGGAAAGGGAGGAAAAGTGATTTTCCGGATGCACGGTCGCCTTCGCCGGTGCTGATGCGTCAAACTTTCCTGGCATCGAGCAGCGAAACGATCGGGGACGTGATTGCACAGAAAGGATATGGTGGATGATTCGTGTCATCACCGTCGCAACCATCAGTGGAATTCCGTCGCGCCCAGTTGCTGCATAGCTCCCCGGCAGTAATCCACCACGCACTTCAAGGCAACCGGATCATCGCCTATGTCGACGAGAGGCAGTTCGCCCCCGAGCTGACCATCCCCATGGACGAGATCGGCGCGGCGACGCTGAAGCTGCTTCAGCCCGTCGAGGACGCACGCCCGATGCCGGCGCTCCGCGTCCGCATCAGAAGAACCGGAGATCTCGGCCATGAGCTCGCCGTGGCCGAGTTCGCGACGGAGGAGATCACGGTTGCCGTCGAAAAGACCCTCATCACCGAGGAACTGGCCGCTGTCCTGAGTGACGCCGGCACCGCGGTCACCCGCGCCTTCGTCCGGCGAACGACGTGAGCCCCGGAACGTCTGGAACGTGCCAGGCGGACTTGCCGGAGTCGATGGGGGCGGCTGCCGTCCTCAGTCGATGGGAGGAGATCGAAAGGCGGCGTCAGGGAGTCGGCACGTCTTCGCAGGACGGCCGCTGGTGAGGCGGAAGGAGACCGCAGAAGTCGGGTTCATGCAGGCGAGGACGCGTGTGCCTCGACGGATGAGTGGAGCCGTGATGCCGCCGGGCCCGCATCGGCAGGGCCTTCCCCCCGTGTCTTGAGCGGTCGTGCCTTGAGCGGTCGTGCCTTGAGCGGGAGCGGTGGCCGGGCGGCGTTTGCGCGGGCATCGAGGGAGAGGTCGTGGGTGGGATCGCGACATCGGGGACCGTCGTGGTCACGGTGCCGGCGGGCGGGGGCGAGCCCGGCACCGGACCGGCGGCGTCGGTGCTCGCCCAGACGCTCACGGCGGTCAGGACGGCGGCCGCGGTCACGATCGCTGAACGGATCAGCTTGGGCCGTGTCAGGAAGCGATGGCGCCTGGCCTTCGGCAGCGGGGAGGGCTCCGGTTCCGGCTCATGCCGGCTGAGAGGTTCGCCACCGGTGCTGTCGCCCCGCCCGGGAGGCGCGTAGGGCGGCGGCTTGGGCCGGGCCGTGCGGCCGGGGCCGTAAGGTGCTCGTCCCGTACTCCGGGGAGAGCGTGGTCTGTCGTGGCCGTTCATCGCGCGCTCCGGATCGAGGAAGTCGTGCCATGCACGAAGAGAGACGGAATGGCTACGAAAGGTATCCGAAGATCTGGGGATTGCGGCCGGCTTTGGCCCCAGGTTGTCAGCAAAATTTGCTGACAACCTGGGGTTTTTAAATCCCCCGCCGAGCGCATGCTCGATCGAGGGTTGTGCGTGCGATCCTCAGGCGGGATCTCTCATGAGGTCCCCGATCGCCGTGGATCAGTCGCAGGGGGTGGCGTAGTAGTCGGCCCCGCAGTCGTCGCCGTAGAGGCCGTCCACGAGGACCACCGGGGCGCTCCAGTAGCCCAGCGGGCGGCTCCAGTAGCCGAGCGGACGGCCCCAGTAGCCACTGTAGCCACCGTGCCAGGGGCGACCCACGGGGTGATCCCACCCGTGCCCCCACCCGCCGGCGTGACCCGGAAGGTCGGCCTGTGCGGTCGTGGCCGACTGAAGCGGGGTGGCCGTCTCCGCCGAGGCGGCGATCGGCGCCATGACGACGAGTCCGGCGGCGCAGGCCGCGCCGGCCAGGAGTAGTCGACGGATCATGCGTAACCTCCTGTTTGCGTGATGTCACTTAATGTGACCGCTGCCACGCTACAACTCCGCTGATCACGCTTGTGGACGACGACACATCAAGCGATGGCAATGTCGCGGGCGGCGAACGGCCTCGCCTCCCCGCTCCCCGCCCGGGGCCGTACCTGGCGGTGCCGTCCCGGGCGGAGAGGTGGCGGGTGGGGCCTTACCAGTCGCCGTCCCCGCCCTCGTCCTCGTCGTCCTCGAAGATCTCTTCGACGATCTCGCCGGCCACCAGGCCGCCGACGATCCCGGCGGCGCCGGCCGCGGCAACCGCGCCCCAGCCGGGGCCGCTGCGGTGCTCCTGGTGGTGGGGGTGGTGGCCCTCGTAGTGGCCGCCGTGCCCGTGGTCCCCGTGCCCATAGCCGTGCGCATAGCCGTGCCCGTAACCGGGCTCGTAGCCGCCGTGGTGGTCACCGTACGGTGCCCCGTGCTGGGCGCCGTACTGGCTGAGCCCGGTCAGCCAGCGGTCGATCTCACCGGGCCAGTTCATGCGCGCCGCGTCCTCGTGGCCGACGCGGAAGCGGCCGATCGCGTCGCCGGAGTAACGGCCGGCCCGCTTGTCGGCCTCCAGGATCACCTCCAGACCTGCGGGGTCGGCCACGAAGGTGAGCTCGACCTCCCCCACCACACCGGCGTGCCTCGGGGGCGGGTAGAACTCGATCTCCTGGTAGAACGGCAGCTCCTGGCGCACGCCGTACAGGTGGCCGGCCTCCAGGTCGGCCGACTTGAAGGCGAAACCGAGCTGGAGGAACGCCTCCAGGACGCGAAGCTGCGAGGGGAGCGGCTCGACGGCGACCGGGTCGAGGTCGCCCTTGTCGACGGCCTTCGCGATGGACACCTCGGTGCGCACGCCGAGCGCCATGCCGGTCAGGCGCTGCCCGTCGATCTCACTGATCGGGGTCTCCCACGGCACCGGGATCTGGAAGGGGATGCTCCGGTTCTCGCCCTCGCGCAGGGTGAACGGACCGGACACCCGGGCGCGGGAGAACTCCCCGAGCCCCGCGCTCTCGCCGTCGCCGTGCTCGATCTCCACCCCGGCGACCAGGCCGAGAGTGATGTCCTCGATCTCGGCGTCGAAGTCGCCGCCGGACAGTCTCACCTCGCCCGTGAGCACGCCGCCCGGCCGGACTCGTGGGGTGGTCAGTACGGTGTCCACCGAGGGGGCGCCCACCCCGAGAGCGCCCAGCATCCGCTTGAAGACCACGTGTTTCTCCCTGTCGACGGTCGATGAGGTGTGTCAGCCGCCCACCTGAACGATCAAGCGCGGTGGCCGGGTTCCGGCCGCCCGTAAAGATCGCTCTTCCGGTGATCAGCGCCGCCCGGCAAGCGGTTGCCGCGGTCGCTGGGCAGGGTTTTCCGCAAGCTTGCCGTCAATTTTGCTCAAATGTGCAGGTTTGGGATTGTTCTCCATTTGACTCTCATATACGGGCGAAGCGGACACGGTGCGAGGGGGCGGCGAATCGGCGTGGAGACCATTCCGGCGGAGGCAGCAGAGGTGGCTGCGAGTCGCGCGTCCCGCAGCAGGGTCGTCATGTCGCTGATCTCCCTGGCGCTGGCGGCCGTGCTCATCTCCTTCCTTCCGCACATCACGGGAGTCACCTGGGGGCAGCTCGACGAGCGCCTGGTGCGGGTCGGCTGGGGCGCGATGGCGGTGCTCACGGGGCTGTGGCTGGCCGGGCTGTGGGCGTACTCCCACGTGGTGAGCGACTCCCTGCCCGGGTTGAGCAGACGCCGGGCATTGCTGGTCAACTGCGTCGGCAGCGGTGCCAGCAACGTGCTGCCGTTCGGCGGGGCCGTGGGCGTGGCCATGACCTTCGCGATGATGACCAGGTGGGGCTTCGGACGGCGGCCGGTGGTGACCTCGACGGTCGTGACGGGTGTGTGGAACCTGTTGTCCCGCTTCCTGCTCCCCGCCGTGGGACTCGTCTGCCTGCTCGGCGCGGGGTACATGCCGGATCGCCGGCTGGCGACGGCCGCCGGGGTCGGCGGCGCGTTGCTCATCGGCGTCGTCGTCGCCATGTCGGCCGCCCTCCATCGGGAGGCGGTGGCCGACCTGCTGGGGCGGGGCCTGGATCGGGTCGTCCGGTTCCTGCCGCTCAAGCGGAAGCCGTGCCTGCGAGACTTCCTGCTCGACCTGCGTCACTCCACCATCGAGATCACTCGTACGCGCTGGCCCCGGCTGACGCTCGGCATGGTCGCCTACATGGCGCTGCAGTGCGTTCTGTTCATCGGGTGCCTGCGGGTGACCGGCGCCGAAGTCGCCGTCCCCGAGGCGGTCGCCGCCTTCGCGATCAACCGGGTGCTGACCACCGCCGTCATCACCCCCGGCGGATCGGGGATCAGCGAGTCGGCGACCGCGCTGGCGCTGATCGGCTTCGGCGTCGAGCCCGGGGCGGCCACGGCGGCGGTGCTGCTGTTCTGGTTCTTCGCCCACCTCATCGAGATCCCGGTGGGCTGGTTCGCCTGGAGCATATGGTCGCTGACCGCACGGGCACGGCCCGCATCGCGATAACGCCTCAACGCTGCTGTATCCACCCCTTCACCGGGCGGCCGGAGGGCGTAGTGGCCCTGGCGCACTTCGCGACCGGTGAGCGCGGCCGGATCAGCCGGCGGACGCCCAGGCCGACGACGGCCAGTACGACGAGGCCGGCCACGACCAGGAGGCCGACCTGCCCGGAGACCCGCTCCACCAGCTCGTACGAGCCTCCCGCGGCGTACCCGAGCCCCACGGTGCCCGCCCCCCAGGCCAGGCCGCCGGGCACCTCGTAGGCGAGGAATCTGGCGTACGGCAGGCGTCCCATGCCGGCGAGCATGGGGACCAGGGCGCGCAGCAGACCGACCCAGCGGCCGAAGAGGACGGCCCACCCGCCGCGCCGCCGCAGGTAGTCCTCGGTGCGGTCCCAACGCTCCGCGCTCACCCGGCGGCCCAGCCGGCTGTCGCGCACACGGGGCCCCAGCCGCCTGCCGATCTGGTAGCTGATCGAATCCCCGGCCACCGCGCCCACGCCGGCCACGGCCATCATGAGAGGCAGGCTGACGTGCCCCGTGAAGGCGAGGAAACCGGCCATCAACAGGGTGAGCTCACCCGGCACGACGAGCCCGATGAGCGCGCCCGTCTCCGCGCAGGCCATCAGCCCGACCACCAGGTAGGCCCATGGGCCCGCCACCGCCATGAACTCGTGCAGCCCCTGCGTCATCGGATGCCCCCCGCCGCCGCGATGACTGTCTCCCCACACAATGCACGTCACAAGGGGAACGCCAGTAGCTCGCGGCGGGAAAACCTCGGTAAGCGTCGAGCACGCAGGGAAAACGTCAGATGGTGCCGGAGAACGTGTCGCATCGGGCGGGGACGCCCGTCTTGTATCCCGTGGTGAACCACTTCACCCGCTGCCGTGAGCTCCCATGCGTCCACCCCTCGGGATCCACCCTGCCCTGGGTGCGCTTCTGGATCCTGTCGTCGCCCACCGCCGCCGCGGCGTCCAGAGCCTCCTGGATGTCCGCCGCGGTGAACGGGCTCTCGTAGAACCCCGTGTCGACCGCGTTCTTCGCCCACACCCCGGCGTAGCAGTCCGCCTGAAGCTCCAGCCGTACGGAGGCGCTGTCCGCCCCCTGGCTGTCGCCGCCGACCCGCCGGGTGGTGCCGAGGAGGTTCTGCACGTGGTGGCCGTACTCGTGGCCGATCACGTACGCCTGGGCGAACGGCCCGCCCTTGGCGCCGAATTGGCTCTCCAGCTCCTTGAAGAAGCCGAGGTCGAGGTAGACCCGGCTGTCGGCCGGGCAGTAGAAGGGGCCGACCGCCGAGCTCGCCTGGCCGCAGCCGGTGCTCACGGCGTTGGTGAACAGGACGGTCCGCGCGTTGCGGTACGGCTGCTTGCCCCGCTCGGCGAAGGCGTCCCGCCAGTATTTCTGGACGCTGTTGACCACACCCACCACGCGGCACTTCTCCGACTGGTCCGCGTCGCTGCCCTTCTTGCACTGGGCACTCAGATCCGAGGCCGGACGCGCGCCCGTGGATCCGCCGGACGAGGAGTTTCCACCGCTGAGGAGATCGGCCGGGTTGACGCCCAGGAGCAGGGCGACGACCAGGGCGACGACGCCGACGACGCCCCCGCCGATCGCGAGCCCGCCGCCCGGGAACCCGCCACCGCCCTCCTCCACCTGTGACGCGTCGAGATCCACATCGTCGCGGAAGTCCATCGCGCCCGCCTTCCTGTCCCGGGACCTGCCACGCCTATGATCCCCGACGGCCGCCGCTCGCTCATCCGGTGCTCTGTCAGCAGAAGTGCCCTTTCCGGACATACAGGGATAAATCTGCACGAAGTTCGGCAGAGTGTTGTGCTTTGCGGAATTGCGGGCGTTGTGACCTAGTCGTTCCTGATTCGTAACGGATGACCAGAATGAGGCGATAGTTCGTCTTTGCTTCAGTCTCTTCACGCACTTCGTTCACTCGCGAGATCCACTGTGACCGCTCGAGACCGCGCCGCTTTACCGGCGCTTTATGCAACGTGATGGAAGGGACTGCACCTGATGCAGCCAGTGGCAGCGAGAAAGCTGCTGGGAGGCCTGAGGAGGCGAGGGCGTCTCGCCGTGGCCGCCGTGATCGCCATGGTCGCGACTCTGCTTGTCAGCGGCGTCGTGACGGCGGCGCACGCCGACCCGAAGCCGGGAGGAGCGAGTCGTGGGCGCCCAAGCCCGACGCCGACCGGTTCCCCCACCCCGCCCACCCTCAGCCCCGCCGGCGGTTCGTACATCGAGGGCACGGTCAAGGTCGCCGCGGTCCCGGCCGCGGCCGGTGACAGCGTCACCGAGCTGGCCGTCGACGGCACCGCTCTGAACGCCACCCGTACGGTGGGCGTGTCGAGGCTCCGTTTCGACGTCGGCTCGAACTCGACGGAGGCGCGATACCACAACTACGTGCTCGTGAACGGCGTCTACCGAAGCGACATCGGCGACCTCGTGAACGAGCGGGCGACCATCGAGATCCCGAACGAACACCTCGTCAAGGGCGAGAACACCATCGAGATCTTCGCCGGGACGATCCAGAGCTCGTGCGGCACCAACTACGACGACTTCGTCCTGTCCGACGTGGGCCTCGAACTGCTCGGTGAGGTCGCGGACGGGGAGGACAACCCCTACACCCTGTCCTTCGGCGACGGCAACTGCGGCTCGAACACCGCGCTGCTCAAGCAGGCCGCGCTGAAGTTCTTCGTCAAGGGCGACCCGCAGGGCACCACGGGTCTCGCCACGGACCTGGACACCACGAGGCTGGGCAACGGCGAGCACGCCGTCACCGCCAAGGCCGCGTCCGGGGCCACGGTCAAGCACACCGTGACGGTGAACAACGCCCCGGCCGGGGCGCCCCGGCTGCTGCCCACGGACGGCACGCTGGTGGCACACACCACGCCGATCCACGCGACCGTGCCCGCCGCCGGTGCGGGCGGCGTCTCGTCCCTCACCGTCGACGGCGCGGAACCCGCCACGAAGGCCACCCTGGGCAACGGCGCGGCGATGTTCAGCTTCGACGTGGGCGCGGACTCGATCGACGACAAGTACGACGACTTCCTGCTCGTCAACGGCAAGCGCATCGACCTGGGCGGCACCTGGGCAAGCCGGCGCGTCACGGTCGCCGTTCCCGCCCGGTTCCTGGTGCCCGGCGACAACACGGTCAAGGTCGTGACCGGCGACTGGAAGGCGTCCTGCGGCACCGACCGCGACGACTTCACCATCGCCAATCTCGACCTCGCCCTCGACGGCGCCACCGTGAAGGGTCAGGACATCAAGCCGTCCTACGACCTGGGCGACGGCGACTGCGGCAGCAGCCAGACCGCCCTCCGCGAGGTCGAACTGCGCTACACGATCGACGCCCCGGCGGTGCACGTCGTCCAGACGCTCGGCTCGGGTGACGCGACCCTCAGCTTCACCGTGGGCACCAACTCGATCGAGGCGCGCTACCAGAACTACCTGCTCGTGAACGGGCGGAAGGTGGTGCTCGACGGCGACTTCGTGAGCCGGCGGGTCGACTTCACCTTCCCGAACGAGTACCTCGTGCCCGGCTGGAACACGATCGACTTCGTGACCGGCACCTATCCGACGTCGTGTGGCAACAACCGCGACGACTTCGCGATCTCGAACATCGCCCTCACCCCGGTGCGGGGCACGGCGACCGGTCAGATGCTCAAGAGCTCCTACAGCATGGGCGACGGCAACTGCGGCGACAACGTGAACCTGCTGACCGAGATCGACCTCGAGTTCCTCGTGGACGCCCCCGCCGGCGGCCTGAGCGCGGATCTCGACACCACCGCGATCAAGGACGGCAAGCACACCCTCGCCGCGATCTCGACCACGGGCGAGACCGCCACCCGTACGCTGATCACCGACAACTCGGCGCCCAAGGTCGCCACGAGCGTCCCCGCCGCGGGCGAGAAGATCACCGCGTCCGTCGTGCTGGACGTCAAGCTGGAGGACGCCTCCGGCGTGGTGTCCGGGCCGGACGTCACGCTCGACGGGCAGCCGATCGCGCTGGGCGCCCAGGTGGGCCCCGGACTGCGGCCCGGTTCGCACACCCTCGCCGTGACCGCCGCTGACTCGCTCGGCAACACCGCCACCCGGGAGGTCTCGTTCGAGTCCGCCGGCGTCCCGGACGCCCCCGCCGAGCTCACCCCGGCGTCCGGAGCCGTCGACGTGTCGGGCTCCGTCACGCTCTCGGCGAAGGTCGCCGAGCCCGGCGGCGGCCAGGTCAAGGCGACGTTCTCCGAAGCCGACATCCTGACCCCGAACCAGGCGTTCCAGGGCGTGGCGGAGACCGTCCCCACGACCCTGAAGGTGCCCGGCGAGAAGAAGGTCAAGGCCGCGGGGCTGGAGCCTGCCGACGGCGCGACGCTCGACGCGCCCGCCGGCCGGGACATCACCTACCAGCGGTACGACATCCAGGTGAAGGGGCACGTGGACGCCCCGGTCCTGCGCTGGGAGGGCGTCATCGACCCCGAGCGCCTGGTGTCGCTGCGGGCGTGGAACACCAAGACCCGGGCGTGGGATCTGCTGACGAGCTCCCGCGGCGCCCCCGAGGGCCAGACCGCGCTCACCGCCGTGGTCGCCGACCAGTACGTCGACGGGCAGCAGGTCCACGTGATGGTCACGGGCGAGGACCCCTTCGCCGACGACATCGACCCCGGTGACCCGAACGGCTTCGCCGACCCCTCCACGTACGACTTCTCGATCGTCCACTTCACCGACACGCAGTACCTGTCGGAGGGCGCGGTGGAGCAGGAGACCGCCGAGGAGCGCGCGGTGTGGGAGTCCGCGTACGCCGGGGTCGTCAACTGGATCAAGGACAACAAGGACCAGCGCAAGATCTCGTACGTCGCGCACACCGGCGACCTGATCGAGAACAACATCCGCAAGCCCGCGGACGAGGCGACGCAGCGGCAGGTCGTCGGCGAGTTCGAGGTCTCGTCGAAGCAGCAGCGCGTCCTGGACGAGGCGAAGATCCCGAACGGCGTGATCGCCGGCAACCACGACAACCAGTCGGGCACCGAGGACGGGCCGGAGGCGATCTACAACAAGTACTACGGCCCCGGCCGCTACCAGACGGCGGCGCAGGGCTGGCAGCACGCCGAGTACGGCGGGCCGTGGAAGGAGGGTGACAACCAGAACCACTACGACCTGTTCTCCGCCGGCGGGCTGGACTTCGTCGTGGTCGGCCTGTCGTACGGCGTCACCCGGGAGGAGGCCGAGTGGGCCGACTCCATCTTCAAGCGGTTCCCCGACCGCAACGGCATCCTGCTCTCGCACGACTACCTCGTGCCGAGCACCAACCCGGACGGGCGCGGCGCGGCATTCTCGGCGCCCGACGGCTCGATGCTCTACAAGACGGTGGTCGAGAAGAACCCGAACGTCTTCCTCATCCTCGCCGGGCACGAGCACGGCGTGGCCACCAACGTGAAGCCGAAGGTCGGCCAGGTCGGCAAGGGCGTCGTCGAACTGCTGGCCGACTACCAGTTCTACACGGTCTCGGCCGACCGCCTCGGGCTCACCCAGGTCGGTGGATACAACCCGGACGACCAGCTCCAGTTCGGCGCGAGCTTCTTCCGGCTGCTGCAGTTCAACGTCAAGCGGGCCGAGCTGACCGTGGACACCTACTCACCGCTGCTGAACGACTTCGGCGCGGGCGAGTTCGACCCGCTGCGCCGTTACGACGGCCGCGAGGACAACATGGTGCTGCCGGTCGATCTCACCACCCGTACGACGAGCTTCACGACCGACTCGCTGGCGATCTACAAGCCCACCCGGGTCGTCGGCACGAGCACGGTCCCGTCGGGTCAGGTGGCCTCGGTGACCTGGAACCGTCTCAAGGGCGACACGGCCTACGCCTGGTTCGTCACCGCACGCTCCACCGGCGGCGGCGTGACCGCCTCCGAGCCGAGCGTCTTCGTCACGAAGGACGAGCACGGCCGCCCCGGTAAGTGGGGACCGGACTCGCCTCTCTACCGCTGGTTCCACCGCAGGTAACCGTCATCGCCGCCCCGGACCCCCGCGTCAGCGCGGAGCGTCCGGGGCGGCCTTCCCCCTCGAACCTGGGCCCCTCGAACCTGGGCCCCTCGAACCTGGACCCCCTCGAAACCTGGAGAACGAGACATGTCTCGCAGGCTGTCCGCCGCCGTCCGCGCTCTCGCCTGTGTCCTCGGCGGCCTGATGGCGTTCTCCGCTCCGGCGGCGGCGCACAACGCGACCACCAAGGCGCACGCCACGGTGACCGGAACGGGCGCGGACGTCAAAGTCGTGCTCGACCTGGAGTACGACCTCCTCATGAAGTCGGCCTGGCTGTACGCCGAGGCGTACGACGCGAAGGAGCGGGCCGAGCAACTCCGCCAGCTCAAGAAGAACCACGCCGCCGTCGTCGACTACGTCACGCGCCGCTTCGCCGTGGCGTACGGCGACAGGCCCTGCACGCCCACCCCGGTGGGCGACGCGGGCGTGCGCGACCGCGACAAGGTGGCCTTCGCGGTGGTGACCCTCGACTACCACTGCGCGGGCGACGGCGGGGCAGGACACGCGATCTCAAGTGCGCTCTTCCCGGACGCCGAGAGCTTCGTGCACAGCACGGAGACGATCGTCGGCTACACGCTCGACGGCACGACGGGTTCCGCGGTCCTGAGCGCCGGGAACCCGACGCTGCGGGTCGGCGAGCACCGGGCCTCCAACCAGGTGGGGGAGTTCTTCCTGCTGGGCGCCGAGCACCTGCTGTCCGGCCTCGACCACATCTTCTTCCTGCTCGCCCTGCTCATCGGCGCCCGCCGCCTGCGCGACGTCGTCGTCACGGCCTCCGCGTTCACGGCCGCCCACAGCATCACGTTCCTCCTTGCGGCGCTGGGGATCGTGGACGTTCCCGCGGGGATCGTCGAGCCGGTGATCGCCGTGTCGATCATCGTCGTGGCCGTCGCCAACCTCCTGGGCCGCGACGAGGACAAACTGGGCAGGTGGCGGCTGCCGATCGTCTTCGCCTTCGGCCTGGTGCACGGGCTCGGCTTCGCGAGCGCGCTGGACATCGACGAGAAGGGGTCGTGGGAGCTGCTCCTGTCGCTGCTGAGCTTCAACGTCGGCATCGAGGCGACCCAGCTGCTGATCATCGCGGTGCTCTTCCCGCTGCTGGTGCTGCTGCGCCGTACTTCCGCGGTGCGCTGGGTGCCCGCCGCCATGTCGGTCCCCATCGTGGCGGTCAGCCTCTACTGGTGCGTCGACCGGATCACGCTGCCACTTTGATCGGGCACTCTGCCGGTCGGCGATGATCCACCGGCGTAGGGTGAGCCTGTGACCGACCCCCACCTGGCGCCCAACTGGGCCTCGTCGGCACTGCTGACGATCGACGTGCAGCGTGACTTCCTCTCCGACGCGCCATACGGTGTGCCGGGCACCAGCGAGTTGCTGCCGGCGATGGCCGAGCTGACGGCGGCGTTCCGGGAGGCCGGGCGGCCGATCGTGCACATCGTCCGTCTGTACCACCCCGACGGCCACGACGCGGACCTCGTCCGACGGTCCCTGCTGGCGAGCGGGGCCCGGATCGTCATCCCCGGCAGCGCGGGCAGCGCCCTGGCCGAGCCGCTGCTGCCACCCGGCGCCCCGCCGCTGGACGCGGACCTGCTGCTCAGCGGCCGCCCGCAGCGCCTGGGCGAGCGCGAGTACGCCCTGTTCAAGCCCCGCTGGGGCGCCTTCTATCGGACTCCGCTGGACGAGATTCTCCGGGAGTGGGGGGTGGACACGCTCGTCGTCGCCGGGTGCAACCTTCCCAACTGCCCCCGCGCGACGCTGGTCGAAGCCAGTGAACGCGACTATCGCCTGGTCCTGGCCGAGGACGCCGTCTCCCGCCTGACCGACAGCGGTCGCGACGAGATCGAGGGCCTGGGCGTCACCCTCGCGGCCACCGGCACGATCGCCGCCGCCCTGCCGTCCTGACCACGTCCCGCGGCAGCGCCGTACGTCCCGTGGCAGCGCCGTACGTCCGGCGGGGCGGCGGACGGGCGCTCGGCTTCGCGACGAGGCCCGCACCGTGGTCGAATCGTTCATCCACCTCCTTCCACTGAGGAGCCGAAGACCATGAACGATCGATCCCTTGAGGAGACCAGGGAGTTCTTCGCCGCGAGGGCGGCCACCTGGGAGGAGAAGTATCCCGACGACGGCCCGGCCTTCGCCGCCGCGATCGCCGAGATGGCCCTGCCTGCCGGGGGTTCGGTCCTCGACGCCGGATGTGGAACCGGCCGCGCGTTCTCCCTGCTGCGGGACGCGGTCGGGGCCAGCGGGCACGTGGTGGGCGTGGACGTCACCCCGGAGATGATCCGGTCGGCCCGCGCGCGGGGACGAGGTGAGTACGGCCGGCTGCTGATCGCCGACGTCGGGCGGCTTCCGCTCCGCGACGGCGTGGCCGACGGCGTGCTGGCCTCCGGGCTGATCTCCCATGTTCTCCAGCCGGGGGCGGTGCTGTCCGAGCTGGCCCGGGTGACCCGCCCCGGCGGGAGGCTGGCGCTGTTCCATCCCGTGGGCCGTGCGGTGCTCGCGGCACGGCGCGGCCGCACCCTCACCCCCGACGACATACGGGCCGAGCACAACCTCCGTCCCCTGCTGCACACCGCCGGCTGGACCCTGCTCGACTACCACGACACCGATGAGCGCTATCTGGCGCTGGCTCGGAGATGAGAGACCGTGGCGACCAAGACCCTCCACGGGCCGATCCCGCTGCTCGACGACGTCACTCCACCGGCCTCGACCTCCCCCCGGCCAGTAGGTCTGGGCCGCAAGGCCACCGAGACGCATGCCTACCCGGCCTGAGACGGCTCCGCCCTTGCCTTGACGCCTGCGGCAAGGTTCTAGCGTGATCGCGAACCACCGGCCCGAGGAGCCCCGATGAAATTCGCGATCAGTTACTCCACGGCGGGCGGGCTCGACCCCGACGCGCTCGTCGCCTATGCCCGCCATGCCGAGAATTGCGGCTTCGAGGGGCTGTACCTGCCGGAACACATCGTGCTGTATCCCGGTGCCGCGATCGGCTCCTTCGAGATCCCGCCGACGCTGCCCTACCCCGATCCGCTCGACTGCCTGGGCTTCGTCGCGGCGGCCACGCGACGCCTCCTGCTCGGCACGGCCGTGCTGCTGTTGCCGTACCACCACCCGGTTGTCCTGGCCAAGCGCCTGGCGACCGTCGACGTGCTGTCGAAGGGGCGGATGCGACTGCTGACCGTGGGGCTGGGCACCCTGCCCGGCGAGGCCGAAGCGACGGGGGTCGACTTCGGCACCCGCGGACGCCGTGCCGACGAGGCCATCGACGTGCTGCGGCTGCTGTGGGAGGGGGACGAGAAAGGCGTCAGCTTCACGGGCGAGTTCTTCGGGTTCGACGACGTGTGCAGCTATCCCAAGCCCCATGGCGTCACACACCTTCCGATCCACGTGGGCGGGTCGAGCCGGGCCGCCGCGCGCCGCGCTGGACGGCGTGGCGACGGCTACTTCCCGGGCGGCGCGCTCACCGCGGAGGAACGCGCCATCCAATGGGAACTGGCCCGCACCGCGGCCGCCGAGGCCGGCCGCGATCCCGACGTGCTGGAACACACGCGCTGGGGGTCGATCGACATGTCCCCCGAACGCGTCGAGACGTACGCCGCACAGGGCGTGACCCGCATCGTGGTCAGCCCCTCTTCTACCGAACCGGAGCGCCAGCGGGACGAGATGTCCGCGTTCGCCCAGCGGTTCGCCCTCCCACGTACCGACTGACGCCTGGCTCGGTGCGACGTGTGACGTCAATCGCGCGGCCGGTTCCGCAGGTCATGCGGCCAACAGGAGAGGCCCCCATCGGCGTCGGTCGCCGGCCTCCGCAACACTTGATCCTCGACGAGCACTCAACCCGGCACCTGCGCGGCCAGGCTCCGAATCGGTCGCGCAGCCGACGAAGATCGAACGCGGCAGGAGACAACCGTGAGCCTCGAGGCACAGCGCGCCCACATCCTCACCGGGCAGATGTACAACGACCTGACCGACGAACTGGTCGCCGCCCGCCGGCGCGCCGTGCTGCTCACCAACGCCTACAACGGCAGCTTCGGCGCTCCCCAGGCCCAGCGCGAGGCTCTCCTGCGTGACCTGCTCGGCCACGTCGGCCCCGGCGCCCACTTCGAGCCCACCTTCCGGTGCGAGTTCGGCTACAACATCAGCGTCGGAGCCGGCTTCTACGCCAACTTCGACGCCGTCATGCTCGACGGCGCACGAATCACGATCGGCGACAACGTCCTGCTCGGACCGCGCGTGAGCATCTACACCTCCAACCACGCCATCGATCCCGGCGAGCGCGTCGCCGGGGCCTGCTACGCCAGGCCCGTGACGATCGGCGACGGCGTGTGGATCGGGGGCGGGGTCACCATCAACCCCGGTGTGACCATCGGCGACGGCGCGATCGTCGGCTCCGGGGCCGTCGTGACCCGAGACGTCCCCGCGCGCGTCATCGCCGCCGGTAACCCCGCCCGGGTCCTGCGCGAGATCACCGAGCAGGACGCCACCGGCTGGCGCCCCGACGCCCCGTAGGCGCGCCCGACGTCTCACGGACACGTCGAGCCCGACCTGTCCGAACGCACGCTCTGGGGCCACCGTCGCCCGGGCCACCGCGAAGTCGCCCCAGCGCGGTCGCATCGGCGGACTCGCCACTCGAACCCCGCGAACGCCTCCACGTGAGGTTCGCGGGTTCGGTCGTCTGTACGGCCGGGGGTGACGGTGCGGTTCTCAACCCACAGTTGGAGCGAGCGGCCCGGGCGGATCAATCCGTACGCCGATGGCGGCGAGGCCGGCCGCTGGGAGTCTGGGTGTCGCTGAACCCCCGCGAAGAATCCCTCCGAAATGCGGAGTCTCCGATGACCACCAGCCAGTACCAGCTCAACCTCGGCCTGCTCGCCTACGTCCTCTACAGCGATCTGGGCACCAAGACGCTGACCAGGCTGCGCATGATCCTCACGCCGGGCATCGTCGCCGTCGCCGTAACGTCGTGACCAGGCCGTGCGGGCCGGTCCGGCGGCCGCCGGCGACCCATCCCGGCGGCATCCACCGACCCGAACCCACCGGCCTGAACCCACCGGGACTGTGCCCGCCACCACCGGGAGGACGTACGCGTGAAACCGCAGGACCGGCCGCAGACGCCCGCGCGTCGGCCGAGCGACCACCGTCGCACTTTCGCCGCGCTCGCCCGGCTGACCGCGGCGGCCATAGCGGTGAGCACGGTCGCGGGCGGCCTGCCGCCGGGTATGGCGGCGCGCGTCGCCGTACCGGCGCTGACGGTGGTGGCCCTGGCGCTGTGGCTCATCGGTGCGGCCCGCGGCGTCACCGAGACGCGCCTGCTCGTGGGATGTCTCGTCATCGCGGGCCTGTGCGGCGCGGCCCTGGGCCTGCTGAACCCGTCCGGGCCCGGGTTCGTCATCTCGTACATGGCGATCGCCGTGATCGGGCTGCGGCTGCCGCGTCGGATCGCGCTGCCCGGCAGCGCGGTCGTCGCGGTCGCGGCCGCCCTGACGGAGTGGCGAACGTCCGATCACGCCGTCAGCGCCATACTCAACCTGGGCGGTCGGCGCGTGCTTTCTGTTCGTGGCGTCGGCGTTCGCCGCGGTGAGCCGCGAAGCCCACACGCAGGCGGAGGCGCTGCTGGCCGAAGAGGCCGCGGCCCGCGCCGCCCGTGAGCAGGCCGCCGTGCTCGCCGAACGCGGCAGACTGGCCCGCGAGCTGCACGATGTGCTCGCCCACACCCTGTCCGGGCTGGCCGTGCAGCTGGAAGGCGCCCGGCTGCTGGCCGACAAGACCGGCGCCGACGAGCGGCTCGTCGCCCAGATCGGCACCGCGCAGCGGCTGGCCCGCGACGGCATGGTCAGCGCCAGGGGCGCCGTCGCGACGCTGCGCGGGGACGCGCTGCCCGGAGTCGGGCAACTGCCCGAGCTGATCACGCAGGCGCGGCTGGGCACCGGCCTGGCCGCGCGCCTCGTCGTGTCCGGCGAGCCGCGGACGCTCCCGCCGGAGTCCGGCCTCGCCGTCTACCGGACGGTGCAGGAGGCGCTGACCAACACCGCCAAGTACGCCGGCTCCGGCGCGCAGGCCACCGTCACCCTCACCTGGGCATCCGACCGCGTGAGCGTGGAAATCCTCGACACCGGCGGAGTCCCCTCCACCGCCCTGCCGTCGGGCGGTTTCGGGCTGACCGGTCTTGCCGAACGCGCCGAACTGGCCGGAGGACACCTCGACGCCGGCCCCACGCCCGATGGCTGGCGTGTCCACCTTGTCATGCCCACCCGCCTACCTGAGGAGATCAGCCGGTGACCGCCGTACCCGACCGCATCAGAGTCCTGATCGCCGACGACCAGAAAGTGGTCCGTGACGGGCTCGCGATGATGCTGGGCCTGCTCGACGACATCGAGGTCGTCGGCACCGCCGTGGACGGGGCCGACGCGGTCCGCCAGGCCGCGGCCACCGAACCCGACGTCGTGCTCATGGACCTCAGCATGCCGAACGTCGACGGGGTCGAGGCGACCCGGCAGTTGGTGGCGGCCGGCGGTCGCGCCCGAGTCGTCGTGCTCACCACGTACGCCGACGACACCTGGGTGTTCGGCGCCCTACAGGCCGGCGCCCGGGGGTTCATCACCAAGGACGCCGGCGCGGAACAGATCCGCGACGCCATCGTCGCGGTCGCCTCCGGCGAGGCCCAGCTCGACCCCTCGGTACAGCGGCGCCTGCTGGAGGCGCTCTCCCACAGGGCGCCCGTCGGCGTGACAGGGCCCCCGGCGCCGCCCGGCGACGGCCTGACGGCCCGGGAGACCGAGGTGCTCACCGAGATCGCGAAGGGCCTGTCCAACACCGAGATCGCGCAGCGTCTGTTCGTCTCCGAAGCCACCGTCAAGACCCACGTCAACCACCTGCTGGCCAAGACCGGCTGCCGTGACCGTGCGGCGCTGGTCGCGTACGCCTTCCGCACCGGCCGAGCCGGGGTGGACTGACCGGTCGTGGTCTCCACCTCTGGGTGGAGACCACGTCGCCCGGCACTCCATCCGTCACCCGATGACCGCCGCGGCGTCTGCGTCGACAGTGGTTACCGACTCCCTCGGTACTTCAAGACGGAAGGCGCCCACCATGACGACCGCGCTCACCCCCCACACCGGCAGCCCGTCACCCGCGGCCGGCTTCATGGTGGCCCGTACTGCCCGCACCACGCACCTGCTCGCCGTCAGCGCCGCGATGTTCGCGCTGCCGTGGCTGGTCTGGGGATCGGCCATCGCCCAGGCGCACGGCCTCATCGGCTGGCGGCTCCCGCAGGGCGTGGCGTTGTGGGTGCTCACCCCGTCCATCGCCCTGGTCACCGCGCTGCTCGGCGGACGTCCGGCCCTGCGCGACCTCGGCCGCCGGCTCGTCGCCTGGCGGGTGCCGCCGACCACCTACCTGCTGGCGCTGGCCGCCCCCATCGGCGTAGCGACGGCCGCCGTGGCGCTCGCCGCGGCCGCCGGCCACAACCCGCGGCTCGGCGTCATGATGAGCCTCCCGTCGGCGCTGGTCTACCTCGGCTACGGCATCGGCCTGTTCCTGCTAACCGAGGAGGCCGGCTGGCGCGGGCTGCTGCTGCCCCGGCTGCAGGCCCGTATGCGCCCCGTGCCGGCGAACCTGCTGCTCGGCGTCGTCTGGTCCGCGTGGCACTACCCGCTGCTGCAGGTGCCCGGCGCGAGCGACAACGGCCTGCCGTTCGCCGGCTTCCTGCTGCTGACTGTCAGCACCACAGTCCTCATCGGTGCTCTGGTCAACGCGGCCGACGGCAGCGTGCTCATCGCCGCGCTGTTCCACGCCGCCTTCGACGCCGTCTACAGCTACGCCGGTATCGTCGGCCCGGACCACACCCCGCTGTGGACAGCGGCCGCCACATCGGCCGTACTCGCCGTCGCCGTGTGCGCGGCCACTCGCGGCAACCTCTACCGGCGCTGAACCCGCAGCAGGCGAGTCAGTCGTCGAACTCGAAACCGTCCGCCTCGGCGGCTGCGACGAGCCGCCGCATGCGGTCGGCGTCGGTCGCGATGGCCGCCATCCGGGTGCCCAGGTCCTCCAGCGCGCCGCGGTCCTTCCCGTACGCGCAGAACATGTCGCCTTCGGGGTCGTACGAGAACCGGCCTTCCAGGACGGGGGCCTCGGTGCCGACGAGCAACTGCGCGACGCCTTCCCAGAAATATCCGTTCGGCTCGTGACCGAGTTCCTCGATCACGTCGTCAACCTGTGTGGTTCCCGCGTCCAGCAACAGCGAGTACTTTCCCGGGGCCGACTCGATCAGCCGCAATGGATGCATCGGCGCATGCTGCCACTTCCGATCCCGAGCCGCAAGGCGCGCTCGCCGCAACCGGCACCAGCAGCGGTGGTCCGGGCGGATAGTGGTTGCGCGCATGGCGGCCCGCAGGTCATCATCGAGGCATGATCTCCAACCGAAAGGGCGGCGACGCCCACGCGCGGTGACCGCGCTCACGCGGCGCCACGCCGCCGCTGCACTTGTGGTCGACGTTCGTAGCAAAAGCGCTCACGACCGGTGGCAGGAAGCCGCCGAGATTCGACGGTGAAGCTGCGGAAGCATCAGCGGGTGACGGGTCCGGCGCGGGAGGCGTTGAAGGCCGAGTTGAAGCGCCGGTATGCGTCGGGTGAGTCGATTCGGGAGCTGTCGGTGGCGACGGGCCGTTCGTATGGGTTCGTTCATCGGCTGCTGGAGGAGTCGGGCGCGTTGCTGCGTCCTCGGGGTGGCGCGCGGAAGGTATCCGTCACAACCTAAGGGGTTCCGACGATGAGGCGGATCCTTGTTCGTCGAGCGCCCAGGCGCACCCGGAGTGCATCATTTGCGTTTGTAGGCGCGGACGGCCATCTGAATGTCCGTCTTGGCGCTGGCCGCGTCGAAGGCGTTCACGATCGTGATGTTCATGTCCGGACGTTCTTCGTAGTCGTCGTACTGACTGTTGAGGTCCCACTTTCCGAACTTCTGGTTCGTCTCCAGATTCTGGATCAGCTGTGCGCATCCGGCCTGGATGCTCTTGTTGCCCCACCAGGTTCCGTTACAGGCGGCGCGCTCAGTGAACACCCAGTCGATGATGTAGACGCTGGGCCACTCTTCGTACTCGGCCAAGGCCGTGAAGAAGTCGCCGTGAACGAAGACGTACTCCGAGTGGCTGTTGTTAACCCTGACTTGCTTGCCCTTCAAGTTCGCATCGACGAAGACGCCGACACCCGTGCTGGCCTCGGTGTGTTGGCGGGTGGGTTCGTAGCCACGCATGGTCGGGTCACGCAGCGTGAAGTGAAATGTGGCGACGTTGGAGCTGAACGGCACTTGGTGGTCGATGCGGTACCGCATCGCCTGCAGCGTGCGCGGATCGATACCGTACTGGGTATCGTGAATGGTTTCGAACTGCATGGCTGCTCCTCCGTCGTTTGATCACCACCTCGCACGCTAGGTGCTACCGCGGGGTTCGTCGAGGGTTGTGTCCGCAATCTGCCGAGTCGTCTAAGGACGGCAATCCCGTAGCGATTGCACGTCTCGGATCGCATCAAACAAGATCGCTAAGACAGGAACATAATTCAGATTATGTTCCGACCTTTAAGTTGAGGAGTCACACATGGTTCCTCCTCATGGCGACGAGCTCGATCCAGCCGGGCCTGTCCATTCCCGCTCCTCTGGCGGCTGCTCGGGGTTCCAGTTCGCTTCGACCTGAGCGTTACCAAGCTTCACGACTTCATCGGCACTGGCCGCGTTGAGGGCGGCTTCGATCACGAAGTTTCGCGCCCACGAGTAGTCATCGGCACTCAGAGACGCGACTGAGTTGGTCACGCTGTATCGGTGGCTCCGGTCCATGTAGCCGTGCGCCTGGGGAGCAAGCACCTGGAACCGCATGTAGCTGGGGAAGTCGATGCCTAGCGCGATCACCTGCATGGCCTCCTGGGTCTCTCGCGCTATCTGCGAGAGATCGGCAAGCCGTTGCTCTATCCCATCTGGGCCGAAGTGTGGCCTATCAAGCATCGACGCCATGAGACGAGGCCCGAAGGAGAATGGTGAGTGGTACCACTGGTGCCACTCGGGGGAGTAGGCGTAGTGATGGAGCAGTGCATCCAACGCCAGATACAAGCCTGCCATGGCCTGGACATAGTCCCCGGTGTCCGCGTGCGTCTGGGCTTCGCGAAGTAGCTGAGCGGTCTTGGGCTGGGTGACGAGGTCCACCATGTCGATGGTGTCGAAATCGACGTTGAAGACCATCGGTGTGGCCGCTGTGAAGAAGCTCCGTACGGCGTCTCGCGACTGTTCAATGGTCTGCTGCAGGGGAAGTTGCCGTGGTGCTTCAGGCCTACCCGTGCATCGTTCAGCCGGTTCATGTGGGTCTTGCCGGGCAGATCAAGGCCGGTGTCGTCCTTGATCCGTCAGCCGTATCGAAGAGGGCCGTACATTGGTGTGTTGACCAGCAGTTTCCGCACCTCGGGTACGTCGCGGTACGGCTTCAGCCGATCGAGGACGACGGCCACTCGGCGGGCGGTGCGGTCGCTGGCTACGTCTGCCGATAGGTCGAGCAGGCGGGCGGCTGTTCGTGCGGGCTTCCTCGGGCTCGTTGGCATCCGCGAGCGCTATGGCGAGCCAGGACAGGTACAGCGCGAACTCGCGGGTGCGGGTTGCGTCATACCGGCTCAAGACCCACGTCGCCGCCACCCGCCCCACCATCACCAAGACCTGGCCCACAGCGCCTACCGCACCAGCGTCATCGAACACAGCGCCACCCTCGGCATCAACCTGGAAGTCGTCTCCAAAGACCCCGCCACCAGGGGATTCACTCCTCTGCCACGCCGCTGGACGGTGGAGCGCACCTTCGGCCGGCTGATGCTCCACCGCCACCTGGTCCGCGACTACGAAGCCCTGCCCGCCCGCTCCGAAGCCGTGATCCACCTCGCCATGATCGACCTCATGGCCCGCCGCCTCACCGGCGAATCCACCTCCACCTGGCGAGGCACCCGAAACCACATCAGACGGAACAGACAGGATCAAACCCCCTCTCAGGGGGCGGGGTCGGAGAGATTGGAACGAGGGCCGGCGTTGGTGGCGTTCGCGCTGGTCAACGGCGCCGCCGGAAGGGCTGCCGCGCTCGACACCGAAAATCTGTGTTCGCGACAGTAGACATTTGTTGCTGCCGGGGCTAGTGTTTCTCGCATCGTAAGGAACGGTTCGGCCGGGCGGCGGAAGTACTAGCACCACGATGAACTGCCCGGAGCGCGATGAAGTTGGAAGTTTTGGCAGAAGGTCGGACGTGACGGGCCAGCGCAGTGGTTAGGGGCCCTGATCGTAGACGCGCTGCCGCAGGTGAAGCCGGACAGTGGTCCGGAAAGAGAGATGAAGGGAGTGTTTGACGCCATCAGGATCGCCCGTTGCCGGCTGAGTCTCGCCGCTCGGGTACCGCAGCTCCACAGATAGGAAGGTGGTCTACGGTCACGCATCCGCGATCCCCGCACCCCCGCCGCTCAGTACGGCGGATGCGGAAAACAGTGAGCCGGCCAGATGGCCGGTAGATGGTGTTGAACTCTTCGGGGCCCCGGCGCTACAGGTGCCGGGGCCCCCTGTTCGCATGATGAAAGGTATCTATGGATCAAACACACCTAGCCGGTGACGAGCGCGCTGCTGTCAGGACCATACACAGCACCGCGCACAGCGCCGAAGACCGGTTCGATGATGAGGACTACCCCGCCTACAGCATGGGCACGGCCGCGGAGATGCTCGGGGTCAGCCCGTCGTTTCTGAGGGCTCTGGGCGCCGCCAAACTGATCGAGCCGATACGCTCCAGCGGCGGCCACCGCCGCTACTCCCGCTACCAATTGCGCCTGGCTGCGCGCACCCGGGAACTCGTCGATCGGGGCACTCCTGTGGAAGCCGCCTGCCGGATCATCATCTTGGAAGACCAGCTCGCCGAGGCGCTGCGCATCAACGAAGCCCGCACGACCGGAGACTGATACCGGCGGCTTCGTCACCCCTGCGCCTGATCTCCAATCGCGTTACCGGCATGTGGGAGCTGTGCGCCTGGCCGCCGCAAGGGGCCAGGCCAATCCTCTCCGCCATGGTTATGGGGAGTCGACATCCTCGTCCGATGTCCCCGGTCGGGACGGTGCCTGCACCATCTGGATGGTCTCCTCCACCGACGGCTCCACCCGGAACGCGCTCCGCAATCCCGTAATCATCAAGATCCGCTCCATCACGGGCGGAATGCTCGACAACACCAAGCTGCTCTGCTGTTCGCGGCTCTGTTTCAGCAGTAGCACCAGCACGCCGACGCCCATGGAATCGCAGAAGGTCACGCCGCTCAGGTCCAGGACCAGCCCAGCGGTCTGTGTCGTCTGCCAGGCGTTCTTCACCTGGCGGTGCAGCAGGCCCGCGGAGTTGTAGTCGAGCTCGCCAGCCGCGCGCGCGACGATGAATTCCTCGTGCAGCCCTATCGAGACGGTGAAGCGCTCGGAGGAACCGTCTTCCTCATCCATCGGACATCATCCTCGGCCACAGCCAGACAACGAGCATTCCGAAGGCTCACGGCTACCCAGCCGAAATGGCATGATCACGACGACTCATCAGGTTGTGACACAGGCACCCTGGCGTTCGATCTCGCAGGAACCCGCCAGGCCCCGGATACGCCCAGGACCCGGGCGTATCCCAAAAGCCTCCGAGGTCCTTTTCCGCCGGGCGGTCATCCAACTGCTACCCGAATCGTCGGCCGTTGCGTCCCACCCGACGATTCACAACCGGTGCGGTGATGGTCACGGGGATCCCTGAGGGAGCCTGGGCGCCCGTGATACGTCTTAGTTCGGCCTCACCCGAACGGACCTGACTGGTCTGCGGGACGATACCGGCGTCGGCCATCAGGCGGGTCATGGCACGGCGCTGGTTGGGCAGGACGAGGGTGACGACGCTGCCGGACTCGCCGGCGCGGGCGGTGCGGCCGCCGCGGTGCAGGTAGTCCTTGTGGTCGCTTGGCGGGTCGACGTTGACGACGAGGTCGAGGTTGTCGACGTGGATGCCGCGGGCCGCGACGTTGGTCGCCACCAGCACCGTGACGTGGCCGCTCTTGAACTGGGCGAGGGTGCGGGTGCGCTGGGGCTGGGACTTGCCCCCGTGCAGCGCGGCGGCGCGTACGCCGCTGTCCAGTAGCTTTTCGGTGAGCCGATCCACGGCGTGCTTGGTGTCCAGGAACATGATCACCCTGCCGTCCCGAGCGGCGATCTCCACAGTGGTGGCCTGCTTGTCGGCGCCTTGAATGTGCAGCACGTGGTGCTCCATCGTGGTGACCGCGCCCGCCGAGGGGTCAACCGAATGGACCACCGGGTCGGTCAGGTAGCGGCGTACCAGCAGGTCGACGTTACGGTCCAAAGTGGCGGAGAACAGCATCCTCTGGCCCCCTGGGCGCACCTGGTCGAGCAGATGGGTGATCTGAGGCATGAAGCCCATGTCGGCCATCTGGTCGGCCTCGTCCAGCACGGTGATGCCGACCTTATCGAGGCGGCAGTCGCCGCGCTCGATGAGATCCCTGAGCCGTCCCGGGGTCGCGACGACGACCTCGGCACCACCGCGCAGCGCTTGGGCCTGCCGGCTGATCGACATACCGCCGACGACGGTGGCCAGCCGCAGCTTCAGTGACCGGGCGTACGGGGCGAGCGCGTCGGTGACCTGTTGGGCCAGCTCCCGAGTGGGAACGAGGATCAGGGCCAGCGGCTGCCGCGATTCGGCGCGTTGCCCGGCGGTGCGGACGAGCAAGGCCAGGCCGAAGGCGAGCGTCTTGCCCGACCCGGTGCGCCCCCGCCCCAGGACATCCCGGCCTGCCAGGGAGTTCGGCAGCGTGGCCGCCTGGATCGGGAACGGTTCCTTCATGCCCAGGCTGGTAAGCATCTTCGTCAGCGCGGGCGGCATGTTCAGTTCGGCGAATGTCGCGGCTGCCGGCAGGGCCGGGGTGACGGTGACAGGCAGTGCGAACTCCCCCTGTAGCGCGGCGGGACGCCGCCCGTGACCACCGGAACGCCTGGGGGTGCCTGAACGACCCAGAACCGACGAGCCGAATCGGTCGCCCCTGCCGGGGTTGGCAGAGCCGCCCGTGCGGGTGGGGGAGTAGCGGTCGTGCTTGCGAGTTGCATGGTTCAATGCAGAACCTTCCTCGATGCGGCACGTGTCAAGGATTCTCGGCGCGATGAGCAGCGTAAGAATGGCGACACGAGCCGAAGAAAAACGAGCCGAGCCGACGGAAAACAGCCTGGCCTCGTGTGTCGAAATCGTCGGCATTCGCCGAGAAGAACGGCGGCTGGGATGCCGATCAGAGAGCTGGAGCGGACTTATGCCCGAACCGGAGCCATTAGTGGTCCATCCGGTGTGCGGCGGAAGAACAGACAGGTGTGTGAGGCCGTCACGGCGCATCGGGTACCACGAAAGCAACGCGCTGGGGCCCACACCTTACGGCGCGGGCCCCAGCTGCGTGGTGCGTCAGTGTCAGGCGGCGACGATGTTCTCGGCCTGGGGGCCCTTTTGGCCCTGGGTGACATCGAAGGCCACCTTCTGGCCCTCCTGCAGCTCGCGGTAGCCGCCCTGAGAGATGATGTTGGAGTAGTGCGCGAAGACGTCGGCGCCGCCGCCGTCCTGCGCAATGAAGCCGAAGCCCTTTTCCGCGTTGAACCACTTCACGGTGCCAGAAGCCATGTTGATCTCCTCTTGATAGGTGTAGCCGAAATCCGCACTGTCACGAATTCCGCGTTGCCGCGATAGAGGCCCACCCGGAGAAGACCGGCAAACAAAAAAATGCACCTGAGAGGCTACATACCGTCAGGTGCACACAAGTTCATCATGGGTACCACAACTGCAACTACATCCAACCTAGCACACCTGAGGCGTGATAGGCACCCCGCCGCTCTCCGCCTGGGCGAATCGCATCCGCGCGGCGCCCCACCCCGCCTCCGCATCTCGGCCCAGTGCTCCCGAAGCCCCGGCGAGGGGCAAAGCCAGGTTTGATCCTTTTCGTTCCGTCTGATGTGGTTTCAGGTGCCTCACCGGCGAATCCACTCCCACCTGGCGCGGCGCATAACCCGAAGCAAACAGAACACGCAGGATCAAACACCCTCTAAGGCGGTCGAACGGCCCCGGCGTAGTCGCTTCGGGACATCGGTGCGATCTGTACGTGGCTGCCGATCGCCGGGTTTCCTTACTCGACGGCCTCACCCCCGTATCGGCCCCGCCCAGCATCGGGTCCCGATTCGCCGGGCAGATCATCATTGAGCCTTTTTCATCCTGAATAGCGGTCGTCTTCGACGGCTTGCAGGACGAGGACGGCCTGCACGATCGGGGTGGCGCGGTGAGGGCAGCAGCGGAGCTTTGACAGCAACTTCCACCCTTTCAGGGTCGCAATGGCGCGTTCGCCGAGGGCTCGGATGCGTGCGTGGGCGCGGTTGACGTCCTTTTGCCCGCGCGACAGCTGGGGACGGTGTCGGTGGCGCTTGAACGGGGTGCGGACCGTGCCTCCCGCGCCCTGGTAGCCCTTGTCGGCGAAGGTGACGACGCCGTTGGCGGTCAGGGCGTCGATCAGACCCACGATGCGGGATGCGGTCAGGTCGTGCACGGCCCCGGGGAGAGCCGGAGAGGCCCACACCAGGCGACCGGCGGGGTCGGCGAGGACCTGGACGTTCACCCCGTGGCGCTTGTGCTTGCCCGAGTAGTAGGGCTTCTGGTCGGCGACCCGGTCGATCGGGATGAGCGTGCCGTCGAGGATGGCGTAGGCCAGACGGGCGGCCCGGAGCGCGGCAGCCTGGACGTCGTCGGCCAAGGCGGCGAGCAGGTCGACCGACTCGCGCACGTACCGCCAGGCGGTGGTGGTGCCGATGGCGAAGCCGGCGGCCAGGCGGGCGTAGGTGTCCCCGTTCCGCAGGTGAGCCAGTACCAGCAGTGCCTGCTGTCTTGGCGTGAGGCGCCGCCACCGGCTGCGGCGTTCGGCGCGGCGGGCGCGGATGAGTTCGGCCAGACGGGTAAGGGTGCGGTTCGACAGGGGAATCGCGGCAGGGTAAGACAGCATCGAGGCTTCCGGTTGGGGCATCGGATCTTGGTCGACTGCTGTCTTACCGGGAGCCTCACCTCACTCCCAACTTGTCCGGCCAGCCCGCCTCCTGCGGCCATCCTGACCAGCGTGATCAGGATGAAAATGACTCATTGTCGTAGGGTGCGCAGCCGACGCCATCACCGCCGAACTCGCCGCCCTCACCGTGCAGACCACAGGGACGCGTACGACATCAGCCGATGTGGCCGTCGTCGCACCCGCCGCGAGCAGGAGCTCCCCGACGACGATCGCCTTCGTCAGCGGCGAAGCCCTCGACCGCCCACAGAGGTGGCCCGAAGTTGTTGAAGCTTATGGTCATGGTGAGGCACGCCGACAAGGCCTCCCCTTGCAGCCGGTCCGCCCCGAAGGCTTCCTCATGCCTGCTACCCACCACGTTTCACTGCATGGGCACCTCGCGCCGAGGCTTACGGGGGCGCTCGGCGCTCCTGAACCCGGGCCGCTGCTCATTGCGCGGGTGAAGATCTTCTCGCGCCATCCCGGTGGCGGCGGCCCCGGCTGTGCCACTGCCGATACATCACGACGCTCAACCTCTCCGCTCGGTCCACAGCGCCAGCAGCACGTTCTGGCCCTGCGGGAGCGGCAGAGTGAGCCCGTGAAGCTGGCACGTGTATCGCAGACCTGAGGTCGAGGTTCAACCGGGCGCGGGATCGGATGGGTTTTAGGGCTGCCTGAGGTTGCTAACGGCTACGTGATCGGGTTCAAACCACTAACGCCACGCTAACAAACGATCAAGGGCCTGCAACTACCTGGTCGGGGTGGCGGGATTTGAACCCACGGCCTCTTCGTCCCGAAGCAATCAAGATCAGGTCGGCATATGGACCCATGGTGTCGGTGAGCTGCTGTTTCGATCCACGGTGATCCACCGCCGTCCGGGGTCGTCCGCGGCCGTTGTCACTCAGTTCGTCACTCAGTTCCGCGGGTACCGAGGGGCGACGGCGTGTTGGCCGACATTTCTCGTGACCCTGCACACGCCGCAGCGTGGTCTCGGCTTTTGATAGGTCACGGTCTCTCGTGAACGGTCAACTCTAGCCTTACGCGTCAGGAGGCCTGACGGGTGCTGAGGTGTGCGCAGTGCGCCTAAAAGAGCGGCGTGTCGCGGCTTTTCTCGTCGACTTTGTCTTTTGGCTTAGTCTTCGGCTTGTGCTTGCTAGCACGGTACGCCTCAACGGACTTGCGGGTGGATCTCCAGATGCCATCTGCGCCCTGTACTGCATTGAGTCGGCCGCGTTGCGCCGCCTGACGGAGGGCGTTGATGCTGAACTCCTCATTAGCCAGTGCCGCAAGAGGAACTAGTCGGGCTGGTCCGGCGAGGTTCGGGACGATGAAGCGATTGAGGTTATCCTCCATGGCGCGGGCGATCAGTTCTCCGAGGGTGCCGTAGTCCCCCGCGTCGGCGCGGCGCATCGCTGTCAGGTAGCTGTCGCGCTGCTTCTTGAAGATGATGATGGGCGGATAGCCAAGTCGCACCAGGATGAGATTCAGTGCAAGCCTCCCAGTCCGCCCGTTACCGTCGATGAAGGGGTGTATGCGTTCGAAAGCGTTGTGAATTCGAGCAAGTTCTTCCGGGAGTGGGTGTCCGATATCTTCCTTCGCTTCGAGCTTCGCTCCCGTTGCGCACACATCGCTCACCCAAGTCTGAATCTGGGCTGGAACAAGAGGCCAGGAGGGAGGTGTCATCCCTTCTGCAAAAGGATGGATGTCATGCTGGCGCCAGTTGCCTGGTCCCTCCTGGTCTGTAGCGTCAGGGTGGGGGGCTACATCCCAAACAGGTGTCATGGCGGTGTGATGGATGTGCCGCAGTTCGCTCAGGCTGATGAGCTCACCATCGTTCCACGCATCCGGTTCTAAAGCCTGGCCGTAGACCCACTTGGCGGCGTCCCCATAGCCCTTCACCTCGTTATACTCGCGCAACGGCTTGGAACCAACGGCGCGTCCTTGATCGAGCAGCGTCTGCACTTCGCGCAACACCAGGGTGTTGCCCTCAAGGGCAGTGGAGTGGTGCGCTTCCAGATGCCAAATGTCGGACCAGATGTCCTCCGCCTCTGTTGGGCTAGGCAGGCCTCCTAGGCGCTGATTGAGCTCTTGCAACGCCCGATCAAGCCTCTCGTAGACCGTTGCCCGGCTTGGGCGACCTCTGCCGGCCACTGGACTCCCTGTGTAGACGGTGGTTGCGAAGTTTGATTAGCCATCGTACGGCTCAATTGAACTTGTCAAACCTAGCGTCTGCGGTGATCTTTGGGGGTGTCTGGTCCTGTTCGGGTTGTCCCCCTTGGCGGAGGGGAGTGTCAGTTGAGGCCTCTTGGGGCGTTGCCCGGCTTGGGTGACCTCTGCCAGCGACTGGACTCCCTGTGTAGACGGTGGTTGCGAAGTTTGATTAGCCATCGTACGGCTCAATTGAACTTGTCAAACCTAGCGTCTGCGGTGATCTTTGGGGGTGTCTGGTCCTGTTCGGGTTGTCCCCCTTGGCGGAGGGGAGTGTCAGTTGAGGCCTCTTGGGGCGTTGCCCGGCTTGGGTGACCTCTGCCAGCGACTGGACTCCCTGTGTAGACGGTGGTTGCGAAGTTTGATTAGCCATCGTACGGCTCAATTGAACTTGTCAAACCTAGCGTCTGCGGTGATCTTTGGGGGTGTCTGGTCCTGTTCGGGTTGTCCCCCTTGGCGGAGGGGAGTGTCAGTTGAGGCCTCTTGGGGCGTTGCCCGGCTTGGGTGACCTCTGCCAGCGACTGGACTCCCTGTGTAGACGGTGGTTGCGAAGTTTGATTAGCCATCGTACGGCTCAATTGAACTTGTCAAACCTAGCGTCTGCGGTGATCTGCGGCGGTCCTCTACCCCTACTCCAGACGATGTCCGGCCAACGCTCTAGGCGTCGTCGGTGCTGCCGTGCGGTTATGTATCAGCAAGCCCTGTTCGCAGACGTTGTCACTCGCCCTCGGGTGCGCTGATGTCTACGTGTCGGGCGCTGGCCAGCAGTTCCCTCACCTGGGGTACGTCGCGGTAGGGCTTCAGTCGTTCGAGAGCGACGGCTACTCGGCGGGCGGTGCGGTCGCTGGCTACGTCCGCGGACAGGTCGAGTAGGCGGGCGGCCGTGCGTGCGGCTTCCTCGGGCTCGTTGGCGTCCGCCAGTGCTACGGCGAGCCAGGACAGGTACAGCGCGAACTCACGGGTGTGGGTGGCGTCGTACTGGCTCAGGACCTCGGTCAGCAGAGGAACGGCCCGGAGGGGGCGGCGCAACTCGGTGTAGGCACGCGCCTCCATGATTTTTAGCTCGTTCGCGTCCACCCAATACAGGTAGCCGGGTTCCTCCTCGTCGCCGTGGTCGGCAAGGGAGGTCTCGGCCTTACCGAGTGCGCGCATCGCCTCCTGTGCCTGGCCTGCTCGGGTGTCCGCCCAGGCCAGGCGATCCCAGGCCAGTGCTCGGGCTCGTGCGGGTGCTGACGGCCCAGCCACCTCCACGGCGGTCCTGGCTAGCTCCGTCGCCTCCTGGGGGTCGCCGACGTTCGCGACCTGGTAGGCGAGCGAGCCGATGAGGTTGGACTCAAGCGTGCGGTCTCCGGCTTCGTGGGCGGCCCTGATGCCGAGCCGGTAGGTGTGGGCCGCCTTCTGGTGTTCTCCCGCGTCGCTGGCCACCCATCCCGCGATCTGTGCGAACTCCCCGATGACTGTTAGAAGAGCACGGCCCACAGTTTCGGTGTAGGTGCTCTGGCGGTAGGCGCGTACGGCGGCGTCCAGTTCTCGGAAGGCCGGCCGGATGAGGTCCTTTCCAGCGATCACGTCATCGGCCAGACGGACGCTGTGCACTCGGGCGGTCAGATCCTCGACGGTGCTTTCACCCAGCCGTCGCCGCTTGCTGCCGGTGGTGGGGCTGAGCGGATCGGGCTGGCGCAGCAGAGCGTTGAGGATCTCGGCGGGTGCGCGGCCTGCGAGCGTCTGAGGCTCGCTGAACAGCTCGGTTTCCTCGATGTCGAATGCCCGGCTGTACAGGACGCGGTAGGGGTCCTTGGGCTGGTGCCTGCCCGCTTCCCAGTCTTTGATCATGCGGATCAGGGATTCCCGTTCGGGGAGACGGTCGCGGGTGCGGGCGTCGGCGGCTTCGGCGAGTTGCCGGGCCATGTCCCGCTGGGTCCACAGCCGTTCCCGTCGTTCGGCGCGCAGCCGTGCGGCCCAGCCCGGTAGATCACGCATCGCGTACACCTCGGGGGAGACTCGGCGTCCCGCATGTCTCCCTCAGTCTCCCTTACTCGCACTGTCAGCGGGCGTATCTGCGGCGATGTGATGGAAGCGACGCCCAAGAACAGCGGGACCCGCAGGCGATCTCACCGCCGTACGGGTCCCTGAACCGCACACTGGAGGTGCGATCTGTGGCTCACCTTAAGACCAATCCGGGAAAGCCGGGCAGGGAACCGGGACGGCATGCCAGTGCACGACATGCGACGGGACGCCCAAGTGATGAGGTTCATCGCCGGTACTGGGACGCTGAGGAGCGGTTGGCCGCCGCCCGGCTCGACCAGGCCGAACTTGCCTGAGCCATCTCCTACGGTCTGGGGAGTCGGCGTTTCTATGCGATCGCCACCTGGCCGGTGCCCCACCCGCTGATCCTCGACGCGACGAGCCTCGATGAGCTGCGCGAGCTGATGCGTGAGGCCGAGATGTCGCCTGCCGCATACGGTCACGTCCGGCGCATCGGCGGAGGGCTGGCGTGAGGGCGCTTGCGCTCGCCGAGCGGCTCGCGGTGGCGCTGGCGCGGCACAACGTGCCCAGTTACGTGTATCCGCTGGGAGAGTGCTGGGTGGTCGTGTCCGTCTGGCGCGGCCTGGTCGCCCATACCAACGGAGAGATCATCTGGTGGACGGCTCCGCATCCGAGCCGCCGGGGGCAGGCTCTGCTCACCTACGCGCTCGCTCCGGACAGCGCTGCCAAACGGATCAGCGATCACTATCTCCTGGTTCGGGCTCGTCACCCTGAGCCGTCCCCCTACCTCGCCAAAATCCGCGGCCCGCAACAGGTCAATGTGATCGCCGGGCCTGCCTGAGACCGGGCGCGGCGGCATGATGACCTCTTCTCCGGGTTGAGGAGGTTGCCCCCGTATCGTGCCGCCGCGCCCTTCCCGGGGCTACGGCCCTGGCCCAGTCCTCCCCCTGTCCCCGATAGCTGCCGAACCCCAGTGGCCCGACTGAGGGGTCAACGCCGTCTTCGCGTGTCCGTCCGCCAGCGTCGTACACCGCAACCCACACCCAACGGGAACAGGCGGCGTTGACGCCGACCGAGGGCCACGGACAATGAGGCGGGGGGGCAGGGGGAGATACGGTGCTCAACCCTTCTGCCACGTGCAGAGTGGAGCGGCCGGCGCAACGCCGTAGGCACTCGAAGAGCCGCGGGAGTGGTTGAGCCGGCGGCGGAGCGGTGGGCGAGGGCGCGTGTGTTGTCGGCGGGTTCGGTCGGTACAGCGGGGTGCTCCTGCGGCGGGGCGGCCCGAGCCGCCGACGTCCGGGACCGGCCGGAGAGCCGCACGCCCGGACGGCGGGCGGGCGTGGGGCCGCCAGCGGCGGCGCGGAGCGCCGTCGCGTTGAACCAGTAAAGAAACTTTGAGCCCACTACACCCGAAGGGCCGCGAGCCCTCCCGGCTCGGCGGTGTCGTGGTCGCTGACGGATGCGGCCTCGAAGCGGTCGCCTGGGGCTTCGATCTCGGTGAACTCCAGCGCGCGGCCGTGCTGGCTGAGCATGACCCGGCGCACGACCAGCAGGGGCGTTCCGATCGGCTCCATGCCGAGATCCTCGTAGGTCTCGCCGTACGGGATCCGGGCGTGGACGGAGGTGGTCCAGCGCAGCGGCCCGTGCTGCCTCTCCAAGTGGGCGTAGTAGTCCTCGGGCTCCACGTGGGATTCGATCTCCCGGCCTGAGCCTTCGCCTTTGATCGTCGCGACCTGGTCTGCGAGTACGTACGAGGACAGATGGATGCGGGCGCGGGTCTTGGTGTGCTGCCAGTAGGCGTAGCGGTAGACGACCATGGTTCCCCGGCGTACCGCCAGGATGTCGGCTCTGCTGCCCTCGGCGGTCATGAACAGCGCCGAGTTCGGCGTGACCTTGCTCTGGGCGCGCTCGGCCTCGCTGGGGACGGTGACATGTTCCCAGCCTTGCTTGGCGGGGTCGTAGGCCGGGCTCAGCAGGTCCTCGTGATCGGGCCAGCCGGTGAGGATCAGGCGGCGGTCCGGGGTCGGGCGGACGAATGTGCCGCGTCCGTGGGCGACCGTCAGCAGTCCCTCTCCGGCGAGCTGAGCGATGGCCTTGCGGATGGTCGGCCGAGAGGTGGCGTACTCGCTGGCGAGGAACGCCTCTCCCGGTAGGGCCTGGCCGGGCTGGTAGTGGTCTTCCAGCACGTCGTTGCGCAAGAGGTCGGCGATGATCCGCCAGCGGGCGGCTTCCTTCTCCTCGGCCATGTGCCGTTGTCCCTTCTTCTCGTCGCTGATGTCTTTACAAGAGGTAGCACGTGTTGGCTAACATGTCTATGTGACCGAACACGTAGCACGTCTTGGACTACCTGTCGGCAACGAGGTAAGGAGGTCAACGATGAACGAGGAGGCAAACCCGGCGTCCACGAACGGACCGGACGCCCACCCCGAATGGCTCACCGACATGGTCCGGGTCCTCAACGACCCCGGCTATGAGCGGTGGCGCTCCATGGTGGCGGCAACCGGCGGTTGCTCCCACCCCGTGCACCTGGCCGGCGAATCGCACGTGATCGACGCGGCGACCGGCGAGGTTCTGCACTCCTACCGGACGGCCGATGAACCGTCCGGGCACCTGCTGGTCGCGTGCGGGAACCGCCGCGCGTCGGTCTGCCCCGCGTGCTCGGAGGTCTATCAGGCCGACACCTACCAACTCATCCGGGCGGGCCTGTCCGGCGGCAAAGGCGTGCCGGAACAGGTCAGCGAACACCCTCGCGTGTTCGCCACCCTCACCGCGCCGTCCTTCGGGCCGGTCCACACACTGCGCGAGCGTAACGGCAAGACGCTGCGCTGCCGCCCCCGCAAGAACGGTGGCACCTGCCCGCACGGGAACCCGGTGGGCTGCCCAGAGGTCCACGACACGGGTGACCAGCTTCTCGGGCAGCCCATCTGCCCACAGTGCTACGACTACCCAGGTGCGGTGCTCTGGCAGGCGCATGCGGGCCTGCTGTGGCACCGCTTCACCCTCGGCCTGCGCCGGGAGATGGCCAAGCTCGCCGGGATCAGCCGCACCTCTTTCGCGCGGCAGGTCCGGCTGTCGTTCGCCAAGGTGGCCGAATATCAGCGGCGCGGCCTGGTCCACTTCCACACCGTGATTCGGCTCGACGGCTCGGAGGGTCCGGCCGACAGGCCGCCCGCGTGGGCGACCACCGACCTGCTCAGCGAGGCGATCCCGCTGGCTGTCCGCGCGGTTCACATCTCCACGCCGGACAGCGCGATCGGCGCCCGCCTGCTCGGCTGGGGTGACCAGCTCGACGTTCGCCCCATCCTCCTCTCGCGGGATCTGGACGGCCTCAGCGAGGAGGCGGTGGCGGGCTACATCGCCAAGTACGCCACCAAGGGCGCGGAAGCCTCCGGAACCGTCGATCACCGCCTGTCCTGCGGCACCTGCGGCGGCCGGGGCCCGCCCCTCGGGCCGGGGCCTGCTGGTCACCTGTGCCCGCTGCAAGGGGACTGGCCTCAAGCCGGGGCTCGACCTGGAGGCGCTCCCCGTCACCGACCACGCCCGGCGCATGATCCGCACCTGCTGGGACCTCGGCGCGCGGCCGGAGTTCGCGGGCCTTCGGCTCCGACCCTGGGCGCACATGCTCGGCTTCCGGGGCCACTTCTCCAGTAAGAGCCGCCGCTACTCCACCCGCCTCCTCGACCTCAGGCAGGCGCGCACCGCCCACCGCGCCAAGCAGGCGCGCGAACGCTACGGCCTGCCCGATCCCGGTGAAGAGACCACGCTCGTGCTCGCTCACTGGCGATTCGCCGGCAGCGGCTACACCCCTGGTGAAGCCGTCCTGGCCGAACAGCTCCGCCAGCGCATCGAACTGGCCCGGAAGATCGCCGCCCAGCGGACGGCCGAATGACCGAATCGGGGAGCGACGACCGGCGGCTCTACCGCGTCCGTGACGCGATGCGCCTGCTCAGCCTGAGCCGCAGCGTGATCTACGAGCAGATCCGGGCGGGCCGTCTGCGCACCGTCCGCCAGGGCCGTACCCGGCTCATCCCGGCCTCGGCTATCGACGACTACATCTCCCTGCTCGAACAGGAGGCGAAAGCATCATGACCGCACGACGCAGCCGGGGAGACGGCGGCCTGCACTGGGACGAACAGCGGCAACGCTGGATCGCCTCGGTGACGGTCGGCTACACCCCCGCCGGAAAGCGCATCGTCAAGAAGGCCAGCGGCAAGACCAAGACCGAAGCCAAGGCCAAGCTCAAAGAGATACTCCGCGACTACGAAGACGGCCTCGCCATCGCTCCGGCAGATTACACGGTGGAGCGCGCGGTGAATGACTGGCTGGTCTACGGGCTCAATGGACGCGACAAGGGCACCGTCACCGCCTGCACGATCTTGTGCAATGCCCACATCATTCCCGCGCTCGGTGCTCGAAAGCTCCGGGACCTCAGCGCGGAAGACGTGGACAAGTGGCTCGCCGAGAAGGCGAAGACCCTGAGCACGCGAACCCTCCAAGGGCTTCACTCGTGCCTCAACCGGGCAATCAAGCGAGCGATGGCCCGCGACAAGGTCAAGCGGAACGTGGTGGCGCTCTGTTCAGTCCCGAAAGGCAAAGCAGGCCGCCCGTCCAAGGCCCTAACGTTCGCTCAGGCGGAGGCCGTACTCAAGGCGGCCGAGGGCTCGCGGATGTACGCCTACATCGTCCTGTCACTGCTCACGGGAGCACGGACGGAAGAACTCAGGGCGTTGACGTGGGATCACGTCGATATTGAAGGTGACCCGAACGCCAATCCGCCCGTGCCGCCGCACGTGGCCGTCTGGCGTTCTGTGCGGGCCGGGGGCGACACCAAAACACGTAAGTCGCGCCGGACTCTTGCTCTGTCCAAGCGCTGCTTGGACGCGTTACAGCGGCAGAGGGAGCAGCAGGAAAGGGAGCGGGAAGCCGCGGGGGAGAAGTGGCAGGAGAACAACCTCGTGTTCGCCTCCAAGGTGGGGACTCCGCTCGATCCCTCGCACGTGCGGCGCGACTTCCGCAACGCCATCAAGGACGCCGAGGGGGTGAACCCGGCCGAGTGGACGCCCCGTGAGCTCCGGCACAGCTTCGTCTCGTTGCTCTCGGACAACGGCCTCCCCCTGGAGGAGATCTCCCGGCTCGTCGGCCACAGCAGCACTGCCGTCACGGAGGCCGTCTACCGGAAGCAGATCCGTCCGGTTCTGCAAGCTGGCGCGGTAGCTATGGATCGCATCTTCCGAGAGGAGTAGCTGTACGAGGGGTGATCTCCCACAGGGTCGCCCCCTCGCTGGAGTTACTTGGTATCCCCAAGACGTCTAAGGAACCGTCGCAGTACGGCATACAACTCATTGGGGTTGTCGAGCGCTTCCACCGTGACGCGATCAACGAAGGCTATCCCTGCGTCTCGCAGCAAGTGGTCGCGTGAATTATCGAGAGCTCGACGGCCATTGTGGTGAGGGCCGTCAATCTCTAGCACGCCGACTCGACCCTTGTACGTGACAAGAACGTCCGGTTCCCAGGTATGTCCGGGAACTCTTCCTCCCGCAAGGGGGAATATCGCGATTGTGTCTTCGGCGGGAAAATCCTTTTCCTGCATTTGCTTGAGTGCCCGATACACGGCAAGTTCGCCGCTGTTTGTGAAGGCTAGATTATCTTCGTTGAGCCCAGAGGACTCTAGTCGAACGGTACGCCCCTGGTTTGTCTGTCGCTTACCGGAGAGTCGTTCGCGGACCTGCTCCCGCCATTGAGGTCCAACGGTCGGCATGATCTCGCGGATGCCCATCCATGCGACGCCATAACCGCGACGCTGTGAAACTTCGATACAAATCGCTCGCAGCTTGTCCGTCGCCTCTTCAGTGAAGAGTTGCTGAGATTCGGGAGCTACCTCCAGCCAAAAGTCGTCCTCGTCGGCTTGATAGTCCCGTTCGATAACGGCGTTCTTCACCTGTAGCAGGAGCTCTGCGAGCTTTTTTTCTCCGCGAAGCACGAGGAGAGCGGCGGCATGTCCAAGAGTCGCCTCGGCCCGGAGCCGTTTCCTTTCGGCATCCGTGATGCTGGGCGCGCTTAGAAGCTCGTCAAACGACTGCTCGTCTCTTCTTGTGGCGCCACTTGGTTGTCTAGCGCTGTCTCGCATGCGCCGCCCCTCCAGCTCGCACATGATCTGAGGTAGGCGGTACCCGGTATGTGTGACAGGTTCGCGTTGCTCGGCTACGTCCGGTCTGCTCACTGACTGAGGCCATAAAGGTCATAGTCACTCAGTTAGTCACTCAGCAATGCAGAAGGCCGGTTCCGATCTTCGGAACCGGCCTCTCAGCTGGTACTACATGGTCGGGGTGGCGGGATTTGAACCCACGGCCTCTTCGTCCCGAACGAAGCGCGCTGCCAAGCTGCGCTACACCCCGGTCGCTTGGACTTTCCGTCCTGCGCCTCGGCAAGTCTAGCGGACTTTGCGGCTGCTTGTGTCATCCGGCACGACGGGGCGGCGGGGGACGAGCGTCAGCAGGGTCGCCTCGGGCGGGCAGGCGAATCGCGCGGGCGCGTACGGCGAGGTGCCGAGGCCGGCCGAGACGTGCAGCCATGCGCTCTCGTGCCTGCTCAGCCCCTTGACGCGGGCGCGGTCGATGCCGCAGTTGGTCACCAGAGCGCCGTAGAACGGAATGCACAGCTGCCCGCCGTGGGTGTGCCCGGCCAGCAGCAACTGATACCCGTCCTGGGCGAAGCGGGACATGTTGCGCGGCTCGGGAGAGTGCATGACGCCGAGCCGCAGGTCGGCGTCGACAGGGGCCTGGCCCGCGATCTCGTCGTAGCGGTCCCGGTCGATGTGGGAGTCGTGGATGCCGCCCACGTGGACGTCGAGGTCGGCCACCTTGAGGCGGGCCGTCGCGTTGTTCATGTCCAGCCAGCCGGCCTCCCGCATCGCGGCGCCCAGCTCGGCCCAGGGCAGGGTCGGCACGTGCTGCCGGGAGTCCCCCTTGGAGGTACGCCACAGGTAGCGGGCGGGGTTCTTCGGCCGGGGGGCGTAGAGGTCGTTGGAGCCGTAGACGAACAGGCCCGGCCGGTCGAGCAGCGGCTCCACGGCGTACATGTACGACTCGACCGCGTCGGGGTGCGCCAGCGTGTCGCCGGTGTTCACGACGAGGTCGGGGTCGAGCGAGGCCAGCGACCGCACCCACGTGATCAGCCGGTGACGCCGGGGCGTGAGGTGCAGGTCGGAGATCTGCAGGATCCGGACCGGTCGCTGGCCCGGAGCCAGGACGGGTACGTCGAACCGGCGCAGCCGAAACCAGTTTCGCTCGATCACCGTGGCGTAGCCGACACCGGCCACGCCGAGGCCGAGGATGGACAGGGGAATCGCGGCTGCTTTCCTCACACAGCCATGATGCCCGACGTACGGCCCGCCTCCCGCATAACCTGGCGAAGACGGGAGCCCGGGCACGGCAAGATGGACGCATGAGTGCGTTGAAGGACAAGCTGAAGGCCGACCTCGCGGCCTCGATGAAGGCCCGTGCCGAGGTACGGGTCCGGACCATCCGGATGGCTCTGGCCGCCGTCAACGTCGAGGAGGTCGCCGGCAAGGAGGCCCGCGAGCTCTCCGACGACGAGGTGATCAAGGTGCTGACCCGCGAGGCCAAGAAGCGCCGTGAGGCCTCCGAGGCGTTCGCGGGCGCAGGACGGGCCGAGCAGGCCCAGGCGGAGCTGGACGAGCAGGCTGTCCTGGAGGAGTACCTTCCCGCCCAGTTGAGCGACGACGAGCTGAACGCGCTCGTCGACGAGGCGCTCGCCGAGAGCGGCGCGCAGGGCCCCAAGGCCATGGGCCAGGTCATGAAGATCCTGAACCCGAAGGTCGCGGGCCGCGCCGAGGGCGGCCGGGTCGCCCAGGCCGTACGCGCCCGTCTGTCCGCCTGACGGCCTGGAGCGTCCGGGCGAAACCTGGACGCCTTGGAGCGTCCGGCCCGAGCCCGGAAACGCCGATGGGCCGCTCCCGGTGAGAGGAGCGGCCCATCGGGAAAAGGATCAGCCGAACGGGTCGAAGGGCGAGTCGCCGCCACCGGGGCCACCGCCGTTGCCGCCGCCACGGCCGTTGCCACGGCCGTTGAAGGGACCGTCGCCGCCGCGACCGTCTCCGTGATCGTCGCCGCCGCCCCGGTCGGACTTCGGCTTCGGCGGGGGCGCGCACTGGTGGGCGCAGCCGCCGAACCTCGACATATTCGGCTTGACGAACGACGAGGCGTCGACGCCCTTGAGCGCCGACAGGAAGGTCGCCTTCCAGATCGGGCCCGGGATGCTGGCGCCGAAGACCGAGCCGTACGACCGGCCGCCGATGACGCGGTTGCTCAGCGGGTAGCGGACCGGGCCGCGCGGGTCGCCGAGGCTGACCGCGCCCGCGAGGTCGGGGGTGAAACCGGCGAACCAGACGGTCCGGGAGACGTCCCCCGTACCGGTCTTGCCGGCCGCGTCCCTGCCGATGCCGCCGACACCGGACATGGTGCCCTTGGTGAACACGCCCGACAGGATGCTCGTGGCCGCGTCGGCGACCTCGGCCTCGACGACCTGCTTGCACTCGGGCTTGAACGAGGTCACCTTGTTGAAGCGGTCGGTGATCTCGGTGACGGCCATCGGCGCGCAGTACTTGCCGCGGGCGCCCAGCGTCGCGTACGCCGAGGCGACGGTGACCGGGTCCATCTCGTTGAACCCGAGCGTGAACGGCTCGAACTCCTGGAGCTTGCCGCCGTCGGCGCGCTTGATGCCGAAGTCCTTGGCGGTCTTCACGACGTCGCAGAGGCCGACCTTCTGCTCAAGGGTGAGAAAGAAGGTGTTCACCGAGCCCCACGTGCCGGTCTGCAGGGTCAGGAACCCTCCGTGGCCCTCCGCGTTGTGCAGCGGGGTCTTGATGTCGCCGACGGAGTTGCCCTTGCAGTCCTTGAACGCGGAGTAGCTGGGCGCCGTGTAGGTGCTGCCGACGTTGAAGCCGTCGTTGAACTTGTAGCCCTCCTTCAGCGCCGTCACCAGCGTGAACATCTTGAAGGTCGATCCGGCCTGGAAGCCCGTGCCGCCGCCGTGCAGGGCGTCCGCGACGACGTTGATCGACATCTCGTTCTTCTTCCGGCTGGTGCCGAACTTCCGGCTGGAGGCCATCGCCCTGATGGCTCCCGTGCCGGGCTCGACGAGCGCCTCGGAGGCGACCGGCTTGTCGCTCGGGAAGACGTAGTTCTTGATGGCCTTCTCCGCGGCCTTCTGCATCTTCCGGCTCAGCGTGGTCCTGATCGTCAGGCCGCCGCGGGCCAGGAAGTCCTGCCGGGCCTTCTGCGTCTTGCCGAACTGCGTGTCGTTGAGGATCTCGTTGCGCACGTACAGGCAGAAGTACGGGTACTCGCTCTCCTCGCAGCCGCCGGGGATCTCCTTGTCCTTCCACCCCAGCTTCTTCTTCTTGGCCGCGTTGCGCTCCGCCTCGGTGATGATCTTCAGCTCGGCCATGCGGTCGAGCACGACGTTGCGCCGGGCCAGCAGCCGGTCGCGGAAGGCCTTGCCCCGGTTGGGGTCGGTGGCGTTCGGGTCCTGGACGGCTCCCGCCAGCGTCGCGGCCTCGCTCAGGCTCAGCTCGGAGGCGTGCTTGCCGAAGAAGCGCTTGGACGCCGCCTCGATGCCGTACGCGCTGGCGCCGAAGTAGGCGATGTTGAGATAGCGGTTGAGGATCTCGTCCTTGCCGTACTTCTGCTCGAGCCCCATCGCGTAGCGGATCTCGTTGAGCTTGCGCCCGACGGTCGGCGCGACGGCGGCGGCCTTGTCCTCGTCGGTCTCCGCCTGGTTGAACAGGACCTGCTTCACGTACTGCTGGGTGATGGACGAACCGCCCTGGGTCACCCCGCCCGTCGTGATGTTCTTGACCAGGGCGCGGGTCGTGCCCTCGACGTCGAGCGGGCCGTGCTCGTAGAAGCGGAAGTCCTCGATCGCCACGATCGCCTTACGCATGATCGGCGCGATGCGGTCCATCGGGACCGATTCCCGGTTCTCGAAGTAGAACTGGGCGAACTGCTTGCCGTCCGCGTCGAGGAGGACCGTCTTCTCGGGCAGCGGCGGTTCGTTGAGGTCCGCCGGCTTGAGGCTCAGGGTGTCGATGCTCGACTTGACCGTCACGCCGGCCCCGCCCACGGCGGGTAGTGCAATGGCCGCCGCCAGCACTCCCGCGACGCCCGCGGCGCCGATGAGACGCAGGGCCGCACCTGCCCGGGATGCCAGAGTTTTGCCGTGAGCTTGCACGGATCCAAGGGTACGTCCGTTTGGCGACTCTCCCGGCATCGACCTCACAGGTCGGCATTACCCCCTCGCGGGGGGGACTAGTCATTCCCGGCCACATGGCCTGACATGACCATGCACGAATTTGGTCCCCCCGGGGTATGTCGGTTCGATCGTTTCGTTGCGTACTTTCTCCTCTGCGGCTACTGCAACCAGGAGGCCCGACGCCCGCGCCCGTCGGCCGAAACGACGACTGACCACCTAAGGGGAGTGGGGTCGAACATGTGGATCACGGATTGGACCTCCCGTGCCGCCTGCCGAGGTGCGGATCCTGACGCACTCTTCGTGCAAGGCGCCGCCCAGAACCGGGCCAAGCTCATCTGTCGTGGATGCCCTGTCCGTACCGAATGCCTCGCCGATGCGCTGGACAATCGCATCGAGTTCGGGGTGTGGGGCGGGATGACGGAGAGGGAACGGCGTGCGCTGCTCAGGCGCAGGCCGGACGTGGAGTCCTGGCGCGACCTGTTGGAGTGCGCCAAGGAAGAGTACGAGCGGACCAACGAACTGATCGCCGGCTGAGCCCGGCGCGGCGTCCCGCGGCGAAGCGGGACGCCGGACGACACGCCTTTAGGACGCGAGGAGTTGCCCGATCTGGCGCAGTCCCGCCAGATCGTGCACATCCTCGGGCATCGCGGGCACCTGCGCGATGGGCACCGTCGGATGGGCCGAGGTGAAGTGCTCCTGCTGACGCTGCTCCCGGGAGGCGAGCTGCATTCTTCCGGCGTGCAACCGCAGCACCGCCGCGGTGAGTTCGTGCTCGCCCCTGGCGTCCAGGTCCTCGGCGGCCGCGGAGCTGCGCGCGGCCGACAGGGACGGCGCCAGCGGCCGGTGCACGCGGTTGACGACGAGCCCGGCCAGCGGCATGCGCTCGTCGGCCAGCCGCTCGACGAAGTAGGACGCCTCGCGCATCGCGTCGCGCTCCGGCGCGGCGACGACGACGAACGCCGTGCCCGGGGCCTGTAGCAAGCGGTACGTCTGCTCGGCGCGCTGGCGGAAGCCGCCGAACACCGCGTCGAGCGCGGTGACGAACATCTGGATGTCCCGGAGCACCTGGGCCCCGATCACCTTGGTCAGGATGCCCGCGACCATCCCGAAGCCGGCGTTGAGCAGCTTGAACGCGCTGCGCCCGCCCGCCTTGGCCGGTGCCGTGAGAATGCGGATCAGCCTGCCGTCCAGGAACCTGCCGAGGCGCTCGGGGGCGTCGAGGAAGTCGAGCGCCGACCGCGACGGCGGGGTGTCCACCACGATCAGGTCCCACTCGTTCGACCGGCGCAACTGGCCAAGCTTCTCCATGGCCATGTACTCCTGCGTGCCGGAGAAGCTGGACGACAACGACTGGTAGAAGGGGTTCGTCAGGATCTGCTGCGCGCGCTCGGGATCGGCGTGGGCCTCGATGATCTCGTCGAAGGTCCGCTTCATGTCGAGCATCATCGCGTGCAGCTCGCCGCCGGCCTTTCCGGCGCCGTCCGCACCTTGTACGCGCCTGGGGGTGTTGTCGAGCTCGGTCAGGCCCATCGCCTGGGCCAGCCGCCGGGCGGGGTCCACCGTCAGGACGACCACCGAGCGGCCCCGCTCGGCGGCGCGCAGCCCGAGGGCCGCGGCCGTCGTGGTCTTGCCGACACCGCCCGAGCCGCAGCACACGATGATCCGGGTGTCCGGGTCATCCAAGATCGCGTCGATGTCCAGCGCGGGCGCCGTCCTGGTCACAGCTCAGCCTCTCACTCGGTCGAAGTTCACGCCGCGCACTGTTCACGCCACACACTGGGCGCGCAGGGCGTCGGCCAGTTCGTAGAGCCCGGCCAGGTCGGCGCCGTCGGGCAGCAGCGGCAGGTCGTACTGCGGCACGCCGGCCTCCTCAAGCGCGACGCGCTCGCGCTTTTCCAGCTCGGTCCGCAGGGCGTGCTCGGTCACCTCGCGGGCGAGCGCCTCGGCGACCGCGGGGGCGTCGGACCTGCCGTCCGTCAGCCCGGCCGCCTTGAGGCCGAGCGCGAGCTCGGCGGAGTCGAACCGGCCCTGGCCGGCCGCCTCCAGCACACCCTCGGGCAGCCCGCTGGGGCGCACCATGTTGACGAACACGCCGCCGACCGGCAGGCCGGTCGTGCGCAGCTCCTCGATGCCGTCCAGCGTCTCCTGGACGGGCATCTCCTCCAGGAGCGTCACGAAGTGGACGGCCGTCTCCGGGGAGGCGAGGACGCCCCGCACGAGGTCGGCGTGGTTCTTGATGGGCCCGACCCGGGCCAGCCCGGCGACCTCCTGCGTCACGTTCAGGAACCGGGCTATCCGGCCGGTCGGGGGCGCGTCCATGACGATCGCGTCGTACACCCTCCGGCCCAGCTTGTCGCGGCGCCGTACGGCCTCGCTGGTCTTGCCGGTGACCAGGACGTCGCGCAGGCCGGGGGCGATGGTCGTGGCGAAGTCGACCACGCCCATGCGGGTCAGCGCCTTGCCCACGCGCTTGAAGCCGTAGAACATCTCGAGATATTCGAGCATGGCCTCTTCGGGGTCGACGGCCAGCGCGTACACGTCCCCGCCGCCGGGCGCCACGGCGATCTTGCGCTCCTCGTACGGCAGCGGCGGCAGGTCGAACGCCTGGGCGATGCCCTGCCGTCCCTCGACCTCGACGAGCAGCACCTTGCGCCCGCCCGCCGCCAGGGCCAGCGCGAGCGCGGCGGCGACCGTCGTCTTCCCGGTGCCGCCCTTGCCGCTCACCACGTGCAGGCGCACGCCGTCCCAGTCGGTGTCACGGGCCTCCCCGTTGCTCCCGCCGCGACTGCTGGTCGGCTGACTCACCGTGCCTCCTCCGGACGGCCGGCGAGATCGCTTGCGCGGATCGTCGCGCGGTGGTTCCCGTCGGCGTGCCTGCTCCACTCGCCCACGTGAGGAAGGCTACCCAAGGGTTACCTGCCGATTCGCGGGGGTCGTCCCGAGCCGGAACCCGAGGTACGGCTTGCGCGTCCATTGGGTAAGGGTTCGACAATGGGCGTTCGCCCAATCGGGTCGACGAAGGAGGTGCCGGCCGTGGAGTCGGTGCTGTTGACGCTGGTCGTGGTCCTGGGGTTCGCCCTGCTCGTCGCGGTGGCCCGGGGCGTGCGGATCGTCCAGCAGTACGAGACCGGGATCGTGTTCCGGCTCGGCCGCATCCAGCAGGAGGTGCGGGGCCCTGGTTTGCACCTGATCGTCCCGATCGTCGACCGCATGCAAAAAGTGAACATGCAGATCGTCACGATGGGGGTGCCCGCGCAGGAGGGCATCACCAAGGACAACGTGTCCGTCCGCGTCGACGCGGTCGTCTACTTCCGGGTGATCGACCCGATCAAGGCGGTCGTGAACGTCCAGAACTACCTCTTCGCCGTCTCCCAGGTGGCGCAGACGTCGCTGCGGTCGGTGATCGGCCAGTCGGAGCTGGACCAGTTGCTGTCCGACAGGGACGCCCTGAACGCCCAGCTCAAGGCCGTCATCGACGAGCCGACCGAGGGTCCGTGGGGCATCCGGATCGAGCGGGTCGAGATCAAGGACGTGGCCCTGCCGGAAGGCATGAAGAGGTCGATGTCCCGGCAGGCGGAGGCCGAGCGGGAGCGGCGCGCCCGCATCATCACGGCCGACGGCGAGTTCCAGGCGTCCAAGCGGCTGGCCGCCGCCGCGCGGCAGATGTCGGCCGACCCGGCGGCCCTGCAACTGCGCATGCTGCAGACCGTGGTGGAGGTCGCGGCGGAGAAGAACAGCACCCTTGTCATGCCGCTGCCGGTCGAGCTGCTGCGTTTCTTCGACAAGATGGCTCCCGCCGCCGAGACGCCCGTCGCCGCCCAGGAGACCACGGCCGAACCCGAGCCGGTGGAGGAGGCGTTGGAGGAGCTGCCCGCCATCGACGCTTCGGCCGACCTGCCCGGCACGCCGTTCGACGTGCCCGCCCACGCGCCCCGGCCCGAACCGCGTTCCTGAGCATCCCCGGCGTGCCGTGCCTCGATAGCCTTTGCCCATGACCAAGTGGGAATACGTCACCGTGCCGTTGCTCACGCACGCCACGAAGCAGATTCTGGACAACTGGGGCGAAGACGGGTGGGAGCTCGTCTCGGTCATCCCGGGGCCCAACCCCGAGCAGCTGGTCGCCTACATGAAGCGGGCCAAGTGATGGCGACCCCGGAGGAGCGGCTCGCCGAGCTCGGGCTCGCGCTGCCCGAGGTCGTGCCCCCGCTGGCCGCGTACGTGCCCGCCGTACGGACGGGCGACCACGTCTACACCTCCGGCCAGCTTCCGCTCGTGAAGGGCGAGCTGGGCGTTACCGGCAAGGTCGGCGCGGAGGTGTCGGCAGAGGAGGCCAAGGAACAGGCGCGCATCTGCGCGGTCAACGCCTTGGCGGCCATCAAGGCGCTGGTGGGCGACCTGTCGCAGGTCGTGCGGATCGTGAAGGTGGTCGGGTTCGTCGCGAGCGCCCCCGGCTTCACCGGGCAGCCGCAGGTCGTCAACGGCGCCAGCGAACTGCTCGGCGAGGTGTTGGGCGAGGCGGGCAAGCACGCGAGGAGCGCGGTCGGCGTGGCGGTCCTCCCGCTCGACGCCCCGGTCGAGGTGGAGGTCATCGCGGAGGTCCGCTGACCGTCCGGCCGACCGGAACCGGGGTTTGCGGTTCCGCGAAGGCGTGGGGGAGCATGGGGGCCGGTTGACCCGATCGTTGTTCTGGAGGGCCTCATGGGGTTTCCGCTGCCCGGCGAGATCGGCGAGCGGGCACGGGAGATCCTCGCCGGCCGCCTGGCTCCCATCCCCGCCAGGGACGCGGCCACGGTGGTGCTGCTGCGTGACGACCCCCTGGAGGTGTACCTCCTCAGGCGCAAGGCCACGATGGCCTTCGCCGCCGGTGCCTACGTGTTCCCCGGCGGATCGGTCGACCCGCGGGACGCCGACCACACCGTGGCCTGGGCGGGTCCGTCGCCCGCCGCGTGGGGCGAGGTCTTTCGGGCCGACGAGAGCACGGCCCGGGGCCTCGTCTGCGCCGCCGTGCGGGAGACGTTCGAGGAGTCGGGCGTGCTCCTGGCCGGGCCGGGCCCGGACACGGTGGTGACGGACACGACGGGCCCGGACTGGGAGGCCGACCGCCTCGCGCTGATCGCACGCACATTGTCGTTCGCCGAGTTCCTCGACCGGCGCGGTCTTGTGCTCAGGTCCGACCTGCTCAAGGCGTGGGCGCACTGGATCACGCCGGTCGTGGAGCCCCGGCGCTTCGACACCCGCTTCTTCGTGGCGGCCCTGCCTCCCGGGCAGCGTACGCGTGACGTGGGCGGGGAGGCGTCCGGGGTGGCCTGGATGCGGCCACGGGACGCGCTGGCCGCCGCGAGAGCGGGAACGGCGCACATGCTGCCGCCCACCTTCCAGACGCTGGCCGAGATGGCGGCGTTCGAGTCGGCGGGAGACGCGCTCGCCTGCCCCCGGTCGATCACGACCGTCCTGCCGGAGCCCGCCGAGGTGGACGGGCAGATGGTGCTCATGATTCCCGAGACAGGAAAGGCGGCCGAGTGAGCGGCCTGCAGATCCCGGTGGAGGGCCCGGACGGCGCCGGCGGTCTTGACGGAGCCGGCACGGCGAGCGCCGTGAACGTGCTCGCGCCCAACCCGTCGCCGATGACCCTCGACGGCACCAACACGTGGATCGTCGGCGGGACCGACGCCGTACTGGTCGTGGATCCCGGCCCCGACGACGAGGCGCACCTGCGGCGGGTCGCCGAGCGGGTGGACGGCCGCCGGGTGACCGCCGTCCTGCTCACGCACGGCCACCCCGACCACAGCGAGGGCGCGACGACGCTCGCGCGGATGCTCGGCGCGCCGGTGCGGGCGCTCGACCCTCGCCACCGCCTTGGCGAGGAGGGCCTGGCCGACGGCGACGTGCTGACGGCGGGCGACGTGGAGGTGCGGGTCGTCGGCACGCCCGGGCACTCGTTCGACTCGCTGTGCTTCTGGCTGCCCGGCGACCGGGCGATGCTGACCGGTGACACCGTCCTCGGCCGGGGGACGACCGTCATCGCCCCCGACGGGGACCTCGGCGACTACCTGCGGAGCCTGGACAGGCTCAGGCAGGGCGCGGAGATGCTGGAGGCCACGACGCTGCTGCCCGGTCACGGGCCCGTCCTGCCCGATCCCACCGGGGTGCTCGACGCGTACATCGCCCACCGGCGCGAGCGGCTGGAGCAGATCCGCGAGGCGATCCGCAGGGGCGCCAGGGACGCGCGCGAGATCGTCGAGATGGTCTACGCCGAGGTGGACCGGTCGCTGTGGCCGGCCGCCGAGATGTCGGTGGCGGCCCAGCTCACCTACCTCAAGACGCTCTAGCGCGCTCTAGCGGGAGCGGTTGAAGAGCCGCTCCCTGTCCATGATCACCACGGCTTTGGCCTCGATGCGCAGCCAGCCGCGCTGGGCGAAGTCGGCCAGGGCCTTGTTGACCGTCTCCCGCGAGGCGCCCACGAGCTGGGCGAGCTCCTCCTGGGTGAGGTCGTGATGCACCCGGATGCCGTCGTCGGTCTTCTGCCCGAAGCGGTCGGCCAAGTCGAGAAGCTGCTTCGCGACACGGCCGGGCACGTCGGTGAAGACGAGGTCGGCGAGCACGTCGTTGGTGCGGCGCAGCCGCTGGGCCAGGGCGCGCAGCAGATGGAGGGCGACCTCGGGCCGGCCGGTCAGCCAGGGCCGCAGGTCGTCGTGGCCGAGCCCGGCCAGACGCACGTCGGTCAGCGCGATCGCCGAGGCCGTACGCGGACGAGGGTCGAACAGCGACAGTTCGCCGAACATCTCGCCGGGACCCAGCACGCTCAGCAGGTTCTCCCGGCCGTCGGGAGCGGTGCGCGCCAGCTTGATCTTGCCTTCGAGCACCACGTAGAGCCGGTCGCCCGTCTCGTTCTCACTGAAGAGGGTGCGCCCCTTGGGCAGCTCCACCTCGGTGATGCTCGTACGCAGAGCCGCGGCGCTCTCGCGGTCGAGCGCGGAGAACAGCGGCGCCTTGCTCAGTACTTCCTCGGTGCTCACGGTGCCTCCTTGCTGCGGGCGCGCTCGGTCGCCGGCTCCGTGCTAGCCATTGTGACCCACGCCCTCCACGGCGCATTGCGGGGTGTCCCGTTACGTCGCATGGGCGTAGCTCCCGGCTCGCACTCGTGTGCGTCGTGCCTGGCGAAACAACACAATCTTGGCGAAAACCTATCCTGACGCCCATCGCGCGCTCGACCGGCTCGGGCAGCCGGTCGTCCCCCTACGGGCACAGTGTATTGCGCAGCGTAGGGACAAATTGGCAAATACAGGCTGGATATGTGGCATGTGTGACAAGCCATGACCTGGGAGCGGGCCGGGGACGCGAGGCCCTACGCTTGCGGCATGGCGACGAACACGGCCGCTCCCCGAGGGCGTCAGCGCCAGGCCGAGACCCGCCTGGGACTCGTGCGGCGGGCGCGGCGAATCAACCGGATCCTGGCCGAGACCTACCCTGACGCCCATTGCGAGCTCGACTTCGGCAACCCCCTGGAGCTGCTGGTCGCCACGATCCTCTCGGCGCAGTGCACCGACAAAAGGGTCAACATGGTCACTCCGGTGCTCTTCGCGAAGTACCGGACCGCGGCCGACTACGCCGGGGCCGACCGCGCCGAACTCGAAGAGATCATCAAGTCGACCGGGTTCTTCCGGGCGAAGGCCAACAGCATCATCGGGATGGCGCAGGCCCTCTGCGAACAGCACAAGGGGGAGGTTCCGGGCAAGCTGCCCGACCTGGTCAAGCTCCCCGGTGTGGGCCGCAAGACCGCGAACGTCGTGCTCGGCAACGCCTTCGGCGTCCCCGGCATCACCGTCGACACGCACTTCCAGCGGCTGACGAGGCGCTTCGGCTGGACGACCGAGACCGATCCCGTGAAGATCGAGCACGAGGTCGGCGACCTGATCCCCAAGTCCGAGTGGACGATGCTGTCGCATCGCCTGATCTGGCACGGCCGGCGCATCTGCCACGCCAGGAAGCCCGCCTGCGGCGTGTGCCCCCTCGCCGCGCTCTGCCCGTCGTACGGCACCGGCCCCACCGACGCGGACCAGGCGCGCAAACTGGTGCGGCCGGGCCCGTTCTCGTGAGTACGCGGTGATCGGGAAGCTGGCGCGCTCTCGCGTGGTTGTACGGCACGCCTGGGCCCGCGCGTGCCCGGTGTGACGATGTGGAGGTGGTCGTGGGTCCCGCTTGGCTGACGGAGCTGGCCGCGAAGGCCGCGCACAGCCCTGTTCCCACCGCGTTGCGGCCGCCCGCGAACGGCGCCGGCCGCTCGGCGGCGGTGCTGTTGCTGTTCGGCGAGGGGCCCGAAGGGCCCGACGTCCTGCTCATCCAGCGCAGTTCGAAGGGCCGAACCCACGCAGGCCAGCCCGCGTTCCCCGGCGGCGGCGTCGATCCCGGTGACGACGGCCCGATCGGCGCGGCCCTGCGGGAGGCCCAGGAGGAGACCGGGCTCGACCCCTCGGGCGTCGAGGTCGTCGGGACCATGCCGGAGCTCTACGTCTGGCGCAGCGACAACCGGGTGACGCCCGTTCTCGCCTGGTGGCACACGCCCTCCGCCGTGCACGCCGCGTCTCCCGACGAGGTCGAGACCGTCGAACGGGTCCCGGTCGCGGAGCTGGTGGACCCGGCCAACCGGCTGCGGCTGCGCCACCCGCGCGGCGTCGTCCCCTCCGTGGCGTTCCGCGTGCGCGGCCTGCTCGTGTGGGGGTTCACCGCCGGCGTGCTGGACGGCGTGCTGACCGCGGCCGGCTTCGAGCGCCCCTGGGACCGCTCACGAGTCGAGGATCTTCCCCCCGAGGTCGTGGATCTGGCCGCGCGGGGCTGAGCGCGCCCCGGCCGGCCGCGGGGTGCTCGTACGCCGCGGATGGCGACGAGACCGGGCAGACGCCCGCGCGACGGGTGGCGTGGCTATACCGTGGAAACTGTGCGCGGCGATCTTCTGGATCTCATCCTGATCGGCCTGGTGGTGGCCTTCGCGGTATCCGGTTACCGGCAGGGCTTCATCATCGGGGCCTTCAGCTTCATCGGATTCATCGGCGGCGCCATCCTGGGGTTGTTCATCGCACCACCCCTGGCCGGAGCGATCGTCAGCGGCGACATCGAGAGGGCCCTGTTAGCCATCGTCATCGTCTTCCTGACGGCGACGATCGGGCAGTTCGCGTCCTCGACCATCGGCGCGGTGGCCCGCAGCCACGTCACATGGGAGCCGGCCAAGGCGGTCGACGCCTTCGGCGGCTCCGTCGCCAGCGGCCTTTCCGTTCTGGCCATCGCCTGGCTGATCGGCTCCCTGATGGTCTCGATGAGCATCGGCCAGCCGCTGGTCAAGGACCAGATCAACGGATCCCTCGTGTGGCAGACGGTCGACGAGGCCATCCCGGACGGTGTGCGGGCCATGCAGAAGCCGTTCAGGGACTTCGTGACCACGTCGGAGTGGCCACAGGTCATCACCTCGATCGGCGGCCAGAACGTGCCGCCGCCGGACCAGAGCCTGATCAACAGCAGCCCCGCCCTCGTACGGGCCCGCAGGGCGATCGTCAAGGTGCAGGGCACGGCCCCGAGCTGCCGCAAGCGCATCGAGGGGACCGGGTTCGTCTACGCGCGGCAGCGGATCATGACGAACGCGCACGTCGTCGCCGGGGTCACCGAGGGGCTGCGGGTGACCGACTACGAGGGCAACCAGTACGATGCCCGGGTCGTCCTGTACAACCCCGAGCGCGACATCGCGATCCTGTTCGTCCCGGGCCTTCCGATCAACGCGCTGCGCTTCGACATGAACGCCGACAAGGGCGACAGCGCGATCATCGCCGGTTACCCGAAGGGCCACCCCTTCACGCCGCTCGCCGCGCGCATCAGGATCAAGCAGCGCGCCGAGTCGTACGACATCTACAACCAGCGCAAGGTGGAGCGCGAGGTCTACGCCATCCGGGGCAAGGTCCAGCCGGGCAACTCGGGCGGGCCGCTGCTGAGCCCGGACGGCCGGGTGTTCGGAGTCATCTTCGCCGCCGCGACGGACCAGCCGGAGACGGGCTACGCCCTCACGGCGGAGGAGGTCATGACCGACGCCAACGACGGTAGCGGCGCCGTCGTCCGCGTGGGCACCCAGGACTGCGACTAGGTCAGGGCGGCGACTAGGTCAGGGCGGCGGCTAGGTCAGGGCGGCGGCTAGGTCAGGGCGGCGGCTAGGTCGGGACGGCGACCTCGCTACTCGCCGGGGGTCAGGCGGGCCAGGATGGCGGCGACGGCGGAGCCGGCGTCGGCGTTCCCCTCGTCGATGGCGGTCGTGACCGCGTCGGCCTCCACGGCCAGGGCCCGCAGGTCCAGCCCGTAGGGGCGGGTGGAGCCGTACGCGGAGAGCCGGGCGGACCCGCGGGTCAGCAGGGCGGCGGCGCCGGAGAGGTTGCCGCGCTGGATGTGCGTCAGACCGACGCACATCTGCGCGAGCCCCTGCCACAGCTCGCGTTCCTCGGCCGGGCCGGTCTTCCAGCGGGCCTCCAGCACCTCGTGGGCGTGGAACGGACGGCCCGCCGCGAGCAGCTTCCTGGCCTCCTCCAGCGCCTCCTCGGCGGCGGGGGCGTAGTCGTCCGGCACCCGGGGCACTCCCTCTGTGCCTCTGGGAAGCGGCCTGCCGTACTCGTCGCGAGGGCGTGCATTGCGGGGGCGACCCGCTTCGTCACGGTCACGCATGGTCCCTCCGCAAGGCGCGTGGGCGGTTCAGAGCGGCCGAAGCGGCGGCGATCTTCCGGACCACCCGGAGATCAGCCAGGAAGTTGGGCCACTTCAGGGCACATTTCTACTATCTTCTTCAAGATCACGGGTACCGGATCCGGCAGCCGGGACGACCGCACTGGGGTGGTCACGATGTGCGAGACCGGCGACGGCGGGACCGTGCCCGGCGCCGAACGCCAGGTCAGCGGTCGGATTCAGTGGTGGGACTCAGCGGTCGGGCTCGGGGTCGGAGAGCCAGGAGATGAGCTCGGCGTTGAACTGCTCGGGGCGCTCCTCGTGCGGGAAATGCCCGGCGCCCTCGATCAGCCGCCACCGGTAGGGCGCGGCCACGAACCTGCTGGAGCCCTGGGCGGTCCGCGGCAGGATGCACGGGTCGAGCGCGCCGTGCAGCTGCAGCGTCGGCGCCTCGATCTCCGCGCGCATCTGACGGGCGTAGCGGAAGCCGTCAGGGCGGAGCTGGGAGCGGGCGAACCAGCGGTAGTACTCCAGCGCGCAGTGCGCCACCGTCGGAAGCCGCATCGCCTCCTGGTAGACCCGCGTCACGCCCTCGCCCGGCCACTGCGGCCCGGCCCACCTCTCGACGAGCCTGCCCACCGCGGCGCCGCCCCTGCGGGTCAGCTTCCGCTCCGGCAGGAAGGGGAGCTGGAATCCCAGGGCGTAGCGGCTGGCCCTGAGCTGGCCGAGCGGGTCGGTGAACAGTGCGGAGCGCATGCGCAGCGGATGCGGCGCCGACACCGGCACCAGCCGCCCCACCACCTTCGGGTCGAGGACGCCCATCGTCCAGCCCAGCAGGCCGCCCCAGTCGTGGCCCACCACGATCGCGCTCGTCTCGCCGAGCGCGCGCACCAGGCCCGCCGCGTCGACGGCCAGCGCGGGCAGGTCGTAGCCGCGTGGCGGCTTGTCGCTGGTGCCGTAACCGCGCAGGTCGACGGCGACGGCTCGATAGCCGGCCTCCGCCAGCGCCGGAAGCTGGTGGCGCCAGGTCCACCAGAACTGGGGGAACCCGTGCAGCAGCAGGACCAGCGGCCCGTCCCCGGCCTCCGCCACGTGGAACCGCACACCGCCCGCGTGCACCACCCGGTGTGTCCAGGGGCCGTCGGCCTCGATCAGCGTCTCGTCAACCGGCATCGCTCACGGACTCCCGGTGGGCGCCCACCTGGCCGGCGGTCGGGCCGGTGTACGGCGGCGGCGCCGGGGCAGCGGGCCGCGGCGCGGGGGCCGGGACCTTCTCCGGCAGCGTCTCCTCCGCCTCTTCCGGGCCCGTGAGGCCGCGCAGGCTCCGCCTGGTGCGCTTCATGCCGGTCAGTCCCTTGAGCCGGCGGTAGCCGACGAGGACCAGCAACCCGGCCATGAGGAGGTAGAACACGGTGACGATCGTGAATGCGAGCCACGTGGCCAGCCCCGCGGCCACGAGGGCGTACGCGATCGCGAACGAGGCCAGGATCAGGCACAGATGCCCGATGAAGGCCGCGGCGCCGAACAGCCCGGCGGCCGTCCCGACCCGCTTCGCGTCGAACTTGAGCTCGGCCTTCGCCAGCTCGATCTCCGACCGTACGAGGGTCGAGATGTGATGGCTCGCCTGGGCGACCAGCGCACCGAGCGATTCGTCCTCGGGCATGAGCGATCTCCTATCTGCGACTATCAAACATCATCTCGTGCCCGTCCGCGCACGTGCACGTCAAGCCCTCTCGCCTGTGGATGACGACAGCCCGAAGGCCGCACACGCGGGGACCTGCCCGCAGGCGGCCGGAATATGACGCCTCAGGCGATCTGCCCGCTCCTCGTCGCGACGAAAGCAGCCCCGGATCCCGTGCGGGCGCGGAGACGAGGAAAGGCGTGGACGCCGTTCGTCCACGCCTTCCTCACGAGATCGGGCGGCTCGCGATCAGTCGTCGCTCTTGGCGCTGGGCAGCTTGTCCGCGATCAGGTTCATGACCGAGCTGTCGGTCAGCGTGGTGACGTCGCCGAGCGAGCGGTTCTCCGCCACGTCGCGCAGCAGCCGGCGCATGATCTTGCCGGAGCGGGTCTTCGGCAGCTCGGGCACGACCAGGATCTGCCGCGGCTTGGCGATCGGGCCGAGCGTCTTGGCCACGTGGGCGCGCAGTTCGGCGGCGATGTCGTCGCTCTCCTCCGCGCTGCCGCGCAGGATCACGAAGGCCACGATGGCCTGGCCGGTCACCGGGTCGGTGGCGCCCACGACGGCCGCCTCGGCCACCTTCGGGTGGCTGACCAGTGCGCTCTCGACCTCGGTCGTGGAGATGTTGTGCCCGGAGACGAGCATGACGTCGTCCACCCGGCCGAGCAGCCACAGGTCGCCGTCCTCGTCGCGCTTGGCGCCGTCGCCGGGGAAGTACATCCCCTCGAAGCGCGACCAGTAGGTGTCGACGTAGCGCTTGTCGTCGCCCCAGATGGTCCTGAGCATGGACGGCCACGGCTCGCGGACCACGAGGAAGCCGCCGCCGCCGTTCGGCACCGAGTTGCCCTGGTCGTCGACCACGTCGGCCACGACGCCGGGCAGCGGCTGCATCGCGGCGCCGGGCTTGGCGGCCGTGACGCCGGGAAGCGGGCTGATCATGATGCCGCCGGTCTCCGTCTGCCACCACGTGTCCACCACGGGGCAGCGGCTGGCGCCGATGTGCTCGCGGTACCAGACGTACGCCTCGGGGTTGATGGGCTCGCCGACCGACCCGAGCACCCGCAGGGACGACATGTCGTACTTCGCGGGGATGTCGTCGCCCCACTTCATGAACGTACGGATCGCGGTGGGGGCGGTGTAGAGGATCGTGACCTTGTACTTCTGCACGATCTCCCAGAAACGGCCGCGGTGGGGGGTGTCCGGGGTGCCCTCGTAGATGACGCTGGTCGCGCCGTTGGCGAGCGGGCCGTACACGATGTAGGAGTGCCCGGTGACCCAGCCGATGTCGGCCGTGCACCAGTAGATGTCGTTGTCGGGCTTGAGGTCGAAGACCGCGTGGTGGGTCCAGGCGACCTGGGTGAGGTAACCGCCGGTGGTGTGCAGGATGCCCTTCGGCTTCCCGGTCGTGCCGCTGGTGTAGAGGATGTACAGCGGGTCCTCGGCGTCGTGCGGCACCGGCTCGTGCTCGGCGGGCTGGCGGTCCACGAGGTCGTGCCACCAGATGTCCCGCTCGCTGATCGCGACGTCCTGGCCGGTCCTGCGCACCACGACGACGTGCTCGACGCCGGGGCACTCGGCGACCGCCTCGTCGACCGTCGGCTTGAGCGCGCTGGGCGCGCCGCGGCGGAAGCCGCCGTCGGCCGTGACGACGACCTTGGCGTCCGCGTCATGGATGCGGCTCTTCAGGGCGGAGGCGGAGAAGCCGCCGAAGACCACCGAGTGGATCGCCCCGATCCGGGCGCAGGCCAGCAGGGTGATCGGCAGCTCGGGGATCATCGGCATGTAGACCGCGACCCGGTCGCCCTTGCCCACTCCCAGCTCCTGCAGCGCGTTCGCCGCCTTCGAGACCTCCTGCTGCAGGTCGGCGTAGGTGATCGTGCGGCTGTCGCCCTCCGGCTCACCCTCCCAGTAGTAGGCGACCTTGTCGCCCCGGCCGGCCTCCACGTGGCGGTCGACGCAGTTGTAGGCGACGTTCAGCTTGCCGCCGATGAACCACTTGGCGAAAGGCGGCTTCCACTCCAGCGTGGTGTCCCAGCGCTCCGCCCACGTCAGCCGCTCCGCGGCGCGCTCCCAGAAGGCGAGCCGGTCCTGTGCGGCTTCCTCGTAGGCGTCCGCCGTGACGTTCGCGGCCGACGCCAGGTCCGCCGGAGGCTCGAACCTGCGCGTCTCGCTCAGCAGGTTCGACAGCGTCTCCTGGGTTTCCTGACCGGGGGTCTCGGTGGCCACTCCGTACTCCTTCACAGCGTCTAAAAGGTTGTCTCTCGTTCGGCCGCCTCGGCCAAGCTGGGGTATGTCGTGTCCCACTTCACCAGGCGAGTGGTGTCAAGTACAAGTAATCGGGGTGGGCGCGTTTTGTCCGGTTACCGCCTATAACCTGCCAACTTAGCGACAGGCGAGGAGACGGCCGAGACCGGCGTCGCTTTTGTGCGCTGAACGGCCGCACCTCCTCGGCGAACGACGTTCTACCGGCGGGTATGGTCGGGGGCTGTGAGCGATCCCCTGGCCGTGATCGCCGGGCTGCCCGGCGTGTCCGAGGCCGTACAGGAGGCCCGAGAGGCCGTCGACCGGCTCTACCGGCATCGGGTGCTGCGGCGGCGCAGTCCCGAGGTGTCGGCCGAGTCGGCCCTGCGTGGCGCGCGCGCCTCCGCCGCGATCGAGGGCGTGGACGTGCCACTCGAGCCGCTGCGCATGGGCGAGGTGACCGACCCCGTCGTGCAGGGCGCGCTGCGCGCCTCGGCCGAACTCGGCCGGCTGGCCCCGACGTGGCGGTCGGCGCCGCGGCAGGTCCTCGCCCGGCTGCACGCGCTGGCGGCTGCCGGGCTGACCGCCGACCCCGGCAGGCCCCGGACCGAGCTCACGACCGCCGATCCGCTCGGGCTCGGCCCGGCGCCCGGACCGGAGGAGACCGCGGCCCGCATGTCGGCCCTCGCCGGGCTGGTCACGGGTTCCACCGCGGCGCCCGCCCTCGTGCTCGCCGCGATCGTGCATGCGGAGCTGGCGGTGCTGCGTCCCTTCGGCGTGGCCGACGGCCTGGTCGCCCGCGCGGCCGAGCGGCTCACGCTGGTCGACCTCGGCCTCGATCCGAAGTCGCTCGCCGCCGTCGAGGTGGGCCACGCCGACCTCGGCGACGCGTACGGCGAGGGCCTCAGGGCGTATCTCAAGGGCACGAGTGAGGGCGTCGGCATCTGGGTGAGGCACTGCGCCTCGGCGGTCGTCCTCGGCGTCCGCGAGACGACGGCGATCTGCGAGGCCATGTCCCGCTGATCCGCCTCTTGCGGGCCGCGGCGTGCGCACTGGTGCGGGCGAGCGCGGTCCCCTGGGCCGTGTGTCGGGCCGCGGTGCGCGGCGCCGGTATATCGCTCAGCCCTGGTGTTGCGTGGACAAAGCAGACGGCGTCCCTGGTGTGGAACGCCGTCGCCGGTACGTGTCACCGGGTTACCAAGCGTGCACCTGAATCTGTCGGAGCGGGTCAAGCCCGTCTCGACACGCCTCCCGCGGCTGGTCGCGCGTGGGTACCCGATGCCGTACGCGGACCCGCAGGTCCGTAATCCCTTTTTACGTCCGTTTCCCCGGGATGGAAACCCCTACGGCCAAGAGCTTTACCGAGTCACTTGGGTCATTCCTGTACTTCTGTCCCCATTGGTGCTGTTCGGCATGAGAGGGTGTGATCGGTGACTCCTCGTGGTGGCCGTCCGCACCCGTTGCGACCGCACCTGCCGACATGTCACACTGACTTTTGGAAAAAGTTTTGCTCAGATTGGAGAGGGTTCTCGACGTACCTCTCGTGATCAGGCAACATACGGTGTGTCTCCCCATACGGACGGCATGCGACCTTTGGGAAACCCTTGCCATGCCCTGGTCCCTTGTTTAAAGCTTTCTTGTAATACGGGACCGGCTCTACCCCCCCAGAGCCGGACCACCAGGCGACCCCCGCTCTCCCCCCCCGGCGGGGGTCGCCTTTTTTCCCCGCTGATCAACGTGACCAATAGTGGACGACCCGAACTACCCGGTCTTGTCCACAGGCCGGGCTTCGTCCACAGAACGCGGTTCGCTCTCCCGGGCCGGTCGCGGCCTCTCGCATCGTGGTCCTCCCGAAACGCCGAGTCGTCCCGGACGACAGGGGAGACACCGATGCCACGCCCACTGGCCATAACCGACGATCAGGAACTCCTCGACGACCTGCTCCGCATCGCCGCCGCCGCGGGCGTCGAACTCGACGTGGCCCACGCGGCCGCCCACGCCCGTCCGTACTGGATCCGGGCTCCGCTGGTCGTGGTCGGCAGTGACCTGGCCGACGATCTGGCCGCCACGGGTCCGCCGCCCCGGCAGAACGTGGTCGTCGTGACGCGGACGGCCGACGATCCCGACATGTGGCGCAGGTGCGTCGCCGTCGGGGCGCACACCGTGCTGGAGTTGCCCGAGGCCGAGCGGCTCCTCGTGGAGGAGTTCGGCGACGCCGCAGAGCCCGCGACCAGGGCCGGCACAGTCCTGTGCATCGCGGGAGGGAAGGGCGGCGCCGGTGCCACCGTCCTCGCGGCGTCCCTGGCGCTGACGGCGTCCCGCGGCGGGCTGCGCACGCTCCTCGTCGACGCCGACCCGCTCGGCGGCGGCATCGACGTGCTGCTCGGTCAGGAGGAGGCCCTGGGCGCCCGTTGGCCCGACATCGTCGGAAGGGAAGGCAGGGTGAGCTTCGCCGCCCTTCAGGAGGCGCTGCCCACCTTCGGGGAGCTCACCGTGCTGTCGGCGCATCGTGGCGAGTCGGTGCGCATTCCCCGGGAGGCGATGCGCGTCGTGCTCGACGCCGCGCAACGCGGTTGCGACCTGGTCGTGGTCGACCTGCCCCGGCATGCCGGTGAGGGCGAGGCCGAGGCGCTCGCCAGGGCCGCCGCGACGATCGTCGTCGTTCCCGCGGACCTGCGAGGAGCGCTCGCGGCGGCCCAGACGGTGACGCTGCTCCGCCCGGGGACGGGCGATCTGCGCCTGGTGATGCGCGCGGGAACGCTCGACCCTGAGGTCGTCGCGGCCTCTCTGTCGGTCCCGTGCGCGGGCGTGCTCCCGGAGGTGCGCGGACTCGTGGAGACGCTGGATCGGGGAGACCCGCCGCCGCTGCGCCGCTCCCCGTTGGGCCGCTTCTGTACGGAACTGCTCGAGTCTCTCCTGGGCGGGCTCTCCCAGACCGGCAGCCGGCCGCCCGCCGGGGCAGGTGGCCCATGACCCGCGAAGGCCCGGTGACCGTTCCCGGCGTCGGCGCGGATCTGGTCGAGGCGGTCCGGGTACGGCTGTCGCAGACCGGTGCCGCCCCCAGCGAGGCCCAGGTGGCGGCGGCCCTGCGCGCGGAGCGGGCCGTGCTCGGCGACGCCGAGATCCTGGCCGTCGCTCGGACGCTGCGCGCCCATCTCATCGGCGCGGGCCCGCTCGAAGCCCTGCTGGCCGAGCCGGGCGTCACGGACGTCCTGGTCAACGGCCCGCGCGAGGTGTGGGTGGACGACGGAGACGGCCTGCGCAGGACGAGCGTGACGTTTCCGGGCGACGACGAGGTCCGCAGGCTCGCCCAGCGTCTGGCCGCGGCGGCCGGGCGTCGTCTCGACGACGCCTGTCCTTACGTGGACGCCCGGCTCGCCGGCGGCGTGCGCCTGCACGCGGTCCTCCCGCCGATCGCGGCAGAGGGGACCTGCCTGTCCCTGCGGCTGCCGTCGCGGCGGGCGTTCACGGTGGAGGAGCTCGCCGCGGAGGGCGGAGCCGCCGTGCTCCGCGCGATCATGGCGGCCCGGCTGGCGTTCCTGGTCACCGGAGGAACAGGCACCGGCAAGACGACCATGTTGAGCGCCATGCTCTCCCTCGCGGGTCCGGCGGAGCGCCTGCTGCTGGTCGAGGACTCCGCCGAGTTGCAGCCCCTGCACCCCCACGTCGTACGGCTGGAGGCCCGGCCGCCGAACCTCGAAGGCGCGGGCGGGGTCGGGCTGCGCGATCTCGTACGGCAGGCCCTCCGGATGCGGCCCGACCGCCTCGTGGTGGGCGAGGTGCGCGGAGCTGAGGTCGTCGACCTCCTGGCGGCGCTCAACACGGGCCACGAAGGGGGCTGCGGCACGCTGCACGCCAACAACGCCGCCGACGTGCCCGCGCGGCTGGAGGCTCTGGCCTGCGCGGCGGGGCTGTCGCGGGAGGCGGTGCACAGCCAGATCGCCGCCGCGCTCGATCTCGTCATCCACCTCGTGCGGGAGGCGGGCGGCGGCCGTCGCCGCGTGTCGGAGATCTGCGTGCTCGAACGCGGCCCGTCCGGCCTGGTGACGGCGGTCCCGGCCCTGACCTTCGGCCCGGACGGCCGGGCGCGCCGGGGCCCGTCCTTCGAGGCGCTGCTCGCGCGCTGCCCGGCCTCGTGGCCGTCATGACGCCGCCGGGCGGGCTGGTCACGGGACTGGCCGCGATGCTCGCCGCCGCCCTCGCCGCCTGGGTGTGGGCGGGGCCGGATTCCGGGACGACACGGCTGGCATCGCTCACCCGGACGCGGCGGCCAAGCGACATGCGCAGGTTCTGGACGGCGCTCACCCGCCGTCCACGGCCAGGGGCGACGGCGGCGGCCTGGCGTGCGGCGTCCGTCGAGCTGTGCCAGAGCCTGGCAGCCGAGCTGTCGGCGGGCAGGACTCCCGGCGACGCCCTCGCGCGGGCGGTCTCCTCGATCAGCCCACCCGATCCGGCCGCACTCGCCCCGGTGGTCGCCGCCGCCCGGGATGGCGGTGACGTCGCCGCGGCCTTGTTGAACGCCGCGCCCGCCCGTGGCGGCGAGGGCCTGGTCCGGCTGGCCGCGTGCTGGCGGGTGAGCGTGGCCGTGGGCGGCGGCCTGACCGCACTGGTGGAACGGGTGTGCGCGTCACTGCGTGATGCACAGGCTCATCGAGAGGAGGTGGCCGCCCAGCTTTCCGGACCTCGGGCGACCGCCCGGATGCTGGCGGGCCTGCCCGTGCTCGGCCTGCTGATGGCCGCCGGACTCGGCATGGATCCGCTGGCGTTCCTGTTCGGCAACGCGGCGGGGCTCGCCTGCCTGGTCGTCGGGCTCGCTCTCGATGCCGCCGGCGTTTGGTGGACCCACAGGCTCGTCACCCGGGCGGAGGAGCTGACGGTGCCGTGATCGGACGGCGTCGTCATCGGACGCGCTGCCGTATCGGAAGGCGACACCGGTTGTCCTGCTGGAGCCGATTGTCCTGCCGGGAAGGGGGCGAGACGTGATCGCCGTGCTGGCCGGGGTCCTGACCACGCTGGCGATGCTGACATGGCCGGTTGCCCGTTCACCGGCCGTGCGCCTGAACGCCATCGCGTCGTCGGCGTCGTCGCCGGAGGCGCCGACGCGGGGATCGCCGGGCTCCGCGCCGGTGGGTGCGAGCGCGTCACGCCGGGGGGTGGCCGTCGCGGCACCCGTGGGATTCGCGCTCTTCCTGCTTCTCGGCGGTCCGGTGGGGGTGCTCGCGGGGACGGTGACGGGCGTCGGTCTGTTCGTCGCCGTTCGTCGGCGGGAACCGGCCGAGGTCAGGCGCCGCCGGGAGCGTATGGGGGCCGACCTTCCGTTCGCCGTCGATCTGATCGTCGCCTGTCTCCGGGCCGGACAACCGATGAGCGGGGCCGTCGAGACGACGGCCGTCGCGATCGCGGGCCCGGTGGGCGAGCGCCTCTCGTGGGCCGGCGCTCAGATGCGCCTGGGCGCTCCTCCTGAGGAGGCGTGGGCCGCTCTGTCCCATGAGCCGGCGCTCGCCGCCCTGGCCAGGACGATGATCCGGGCTTCCCAGAGCGGTGCGCCGGTCGCCGACGTCCTCACCCGGCTCGCCGACGACACCCGGCGGGCGGCTCAGGCGACGGCCTCGGCCGCGGCGCGAAGGGTGGGCGTCCACGCCGTCGCACCGCTTGGGCTCTGCTTCCTGCCGGCCTTCGTCTTCCTGGGGATCATCCCCATGGTCGCGGGTCTGGCGGGCCAGATCCTCCTGCCATGAACAACCTGTGGACACTGCAATCCACACCTGTGGACAGCGAGCGGGGCAAATGGCTGACAAGCTCGCCAATCTCTGGCCGTCAATCCACAGGCGAGGGCTCTTTGGTTGTGGACAACCGCGGTGGCGGGGCTCTTGTCCACAGAACCGCGCTCGGCCCGAATCCCGCCGCCCGCGATCCCGCAGTCTGGCCCAGCACGGGCGGAGGAGCCGCCCCGAGCGGGTCAGGAGGACCGATGAGCAAGCACGCCGCGACCGGCCGGAGGAACCAGACGGGCACCAGCCTCAGGCGGCGAGACGGTGCCGCTGTGGGCCGTCACAGGGCGAGGCCGGCGCGATGGTCGATGTGCGATGCCCTGCGGCGGTTGCCCGCCGCGCTTCGGCGTTCCGTCGCCAGAGCCTCGTGCCGCGCCCGAGAGCTGAGCATTCGATGGACCGTGCAGGCCGGGACGAGGGCCGACGCGGGCATGTCGACCGCGGAGTACGCCGTCGGCACGATAGCCGCCTGCGGGTTCGCCGCGCTGCTCTGGAAGGTGGTCACCAGTGCCGAAGTGAGGTCCATGCTCGCCGCGCTCATCCAGAAGGCGCTGAAGCTGGCTGCCTGAGGCTACCGGTGGTGCGCCGTTGTGCCCGGGTGCCGCGACGTCGTGTGGTGGACGTGCGGCCCGGGCGGGAGCGAGGCTCGGTGACCGCGGAGACCGCTGTCGCCCTTCCGGCCCTCGTACTGGTGCTGACCGCCGCACTGTGGGCGGTGACCATCGTGGGCGCGCAACTGCGATGCGTCGACGCCGCCCGCGCCGGCGCACGCGCGGCCGCGCGGGGTGAGGCAGCTGAGGAGGTGAGCGCGGCAGTCCTGCGGCTGGCTCCCGAGGGTGCCACGGTGTCCATTCGGGTGGGAGCCGACACCACCCGGGTCGAGGTCATCGCGACCGTCAGGCCTCCGTTCAGGTCGCCGCTCCCGCCGGCTCGCCTCCACGCCGCCGCCGTCTCCGCCACCGAACCCGGCGTCCTCCCGGCATCGACGGGGGATGCGGCGACGACCCGGCCGGGCCGCGGCGAAGACCTCGTCGCTCCGAGACCAGGCGAACGCGAATGAGGAGCGGCTCCGGCGCCACATGAACCCGGCCGGCAGTCGCCCGAATCCGGAGGAGCGCGGATCACGGCAGCGAGGACACGTGAATGACAGATCGTTTCGGACACGGGGGTATGTGAATGAGGAGATTTCCGGCCTGCGGGGACGGAGTGCGCTCCGCGCGGGAACGCGGCTCGGCGACCATCTGGACGATCGCGCTCATGACCGCCGTGTGGGCGGTGGCGATGGTCGTCGTCCAGGTGGGCGTCGCCCGCGTCGCACGGCACCGGGCGCAGAGCGCCGCCGATCTCGGCGCGCTCGGGGCCGCGCGCGTGGCGCTCGCGGTCCCGGATCAGGCGTGCGACCGCGCCGAGGCGATCACGGTCGCCAACGGTGCGTCGCTGCGGTCGTGCTCGCTGTCGGGCGGCGTCGCCGAGGTCGCGGTAACCGTGCGGTTCGCGGTCCCCCTCCTTGGTCCCGCGACGGCTGCCGCTTCCGCCAAGGCCGGTCCGGTCGGTGCCGCGGCATGAGGGGGCGATCGCCGCGGGCGGATCACCCCGCGGAAAAGAACAAGACTGCTCTCTCCCACAGGTCCGCCTTAGGTTCGACAGCCCCTGGCGGGCGAAAGGAGCGCACGTACAAGCCCATCTGGACGGAGGCCGGGGGTGCGCCGGCGTTCGACCCGATGATGGAGAGAGCCACGACGAATTATGGATCTTCCGTAATGTGAGACTCCTTCTGTAGCAATAGAATCACGACTTCTTAGACATTCGGTCCAAGAGCGGACGGCTGGCGTAAGGTGCCGCGTACTCTCAGTCGCCGTACGCATTCGGCCGAGGTAGCCGGGGCGGACGGTTCTCCACGAAGGGATGCGTCGTGACCAGGGTTCGTAGGCTGGGCACAACGGCGATGATCGTTTTGGTGGCTTTGGCGTCCATGCCGATGGTCGGTGTCGCACCGGCGAACGCGGCCAACGCCGAGATCCTGTCCCCCGCGGACGGGGAGGTCGTCAAGTCGTCCGGTCCGGTGGCCGTGACCGCGAAGACGGACTGGTACCAGATCAGCATGTCCCTGTACGTCGAGGGCCCTTCCGTGTCCCGGCAGAAGATCGCTTCTGGTGGCGCGAACCAGACGATCAGCGGATCCTTCGACCCCGGCGACGCCCCCAACGGCACGTTCACGGTCACCCTGTCGGGTGAGGTCACGCACAAGACCTACGCCACCTCCACCTTTGTGCTCAGCCGTCCGCCGGAGGCTCCCTCCGGGGTCGAGGCACGGCTCAAGAATTCCTCGACAATCCTGGTCAGCTGGGCGAAGGGCGCCGAGCCGGATCTCCAGTCGTACGAGATCACCTCGATCAAGGCCGGCAAGTCCGGCTCTGTCTCCGCCGACTCCGCCTGCTCGGGTTCCACCTGTCGGACGAGCCTCCCGCTCCCGGCCGGCGTGGGCGGACAGAAGGTGGACGTCTCCGTCCGCGCGTTCCGATCGGACGGCACCGGCGGCACCGTCGCGTCTCAGCGCTCCGCGGCCGTGTACGTGACCGTTCCCGCCCCGAAGCCGTCCCCGAGCCCCTCCCCGACCCCGTCGAAGAAGCCGGGTCAGTCGGCGGTCGAGTCGCCCGCCGCGAAGACCCCGAAGACGCACCAGACCACCGCGGTGCCGAACCCGGAACCGGTACTGCCTCAGGACACCACGTCTCCCAAGGACACCGAGCTGCCGAAGGACACCGAGCTCACGCTGCCGGAGGCGAACGGTGGCAGTGACCAGACCGAGCCGGTGGTCGTCCCGGAGGAGACCGACGATCCGAAGATGACGGCTCAGTCCTCCTTCCTGCCGCTCGGCGGGCTGAGCTTCGGCGTGTACGTCGCGCTCGCCGTCGTCCTGCTGCTCACGGGCGCGAACCTGGGCGCCTGGCTGCGGCGCAAGGGCCTCACAAGTGACAGCGGAGGAGACGGACGATCCGGGGGCTCGGAGCCGGCGACAGGAAAGACGGGAGCCTCGCCTCAGGCCGCCACGGTGGCCGGCGGTGCGGCCGCGCTCGGCGGCGCCGCCACGGCGAAGGCCCGGGGGAACGCGCCTGTACGACGTCCCTCCGTGATTCTGGCCAGGCCGAAGGCCCGGGAGAATCCCCCGGAGACGGAGGCCGACACCGAGACCCGCCTGGCCGCCGTCTCCCCGACGACCGAGAGCACGGACACGATCACGGGCGCGATCACGGGCACCGACATGGGCCAGGAGACCCCGTTGTCCGATCGGCAGCCGACGGCCACTCTCGACCGGCCGGACCAGCAGGAGCCGCCGCCGGCTCCGGCGGCGCTGCCCGGTCAGATGCCGGTGGTCCCGACGCCGGTGGTGCCCGCGGGGGCGGCGTTCAACGGTCAGATGCCGGAACGGCCTCTCCGTCAGCCCGAGCCGGACGTCTGGACGGAGGACGACGACAGCCTCTACTCCGGCCGCCACCGCGACCTCTGACGGCCGCGGCGGCTCGCCTCGGTTCGCGGTGCTCGTGCGAACATCTTGAGCGTGCCCACTGATCTGCGCAGCCGATGGAATCACAACACGCATTACCATCGTCTGGCCTTGGAAGCCGTCGCGCCAGGGGCGAAGACGGCTCTGGACGTCGGCACGGGCGATGGTCTGTTGGCGGCCGATCTACGCGAGTTGGTGCCGCAGGTGACCGCCATCGATCTGGATCCGGCAGTCCTCGATCGGGCTCGCGCGACGAGGGCGGACGTGGACTGGGTCGCGGGCGACGTGATGAGGAATCCGTTGCCCGAGGGACACTTCGACGTTGTCGCGTCCATCGCGACCGTGCACCACCTGCCTGATCTGAGCGCCGGACTCGCAAGGCTGGCCTCGCTTACAGCGCCAGGTGGGGCGCTCGTCGTGATCGGTTGCGCGAACAACGGACGCCTGCGCGACTACCTGATGGATGCCGTCGGCGTCGCCCAGCACCAGGTGCTTTCGCGTACACGCGGCTACTGGCAGCACACGGCACCCGTGGAGATGGCCTTTCCCCACACGTACGCGCAGGTGAAGCAGATCGCCTCGGCTGCTCTGCCGGGGATGCGCTGGCGTCGGCTTCCGCTTTTCCGCTACGCCGTCGTCTGGCGCAAGCCGGCTTGACCCGGAGAGTTCACGGCTCGACCCGCCCACTGGGCCAAGGCCCGCAGCGCCGGAGCCGACCTCACCGCGGGCGGCGGCGATCACCTGGGCGGTCACCCGCCGCCGGCCCGACTCGTCCACCCGAGAGCTGAGTGGGCATGGTCGTCGGCTCCAGCGGCCCCGGCTCGCGTCTCCGCGCGCCGGGTCAGGCGTCCAGGAGGATGTCGAGGAGGCGGATCGCCCCGGCCTTGTCGAGCGGCTCGTTGCCGTTGCCGCACTTGGGGGACTGGATGCAGGAGGGGCAGCCGCGTTCGCATTCACATGAGGCGATCGCCTCCCGCGTCGCCGTCAGCCAGTCGGACGCCCGGGCGTACCCGCGCTCGGCGAAGCCCGCGCCTCCGTCGTGGCCGTCGTAGACGAAGACCGTCAGCAGGCCCGTGTCGGGGTGGAGTTCGGTGGACACGCCGCCGATGTCCCAGCGGTCGCAGGTCGCGAACAGGGGCAGCAGGCCGATCGAGGCGTGCTCGGCCGCGTGCGCCGCCCCGCCGAGATCCACCGCGTGTCCGGGCTGGACGAGATCGGCGAGTGCGGGCGTGGGCAGGGTCCACCAGACCGCGCGTGTGCAGAGCGTGCGCGGCGGCAGGTCGAGCGGCTCCTCGCCGAGGACCTCCCCGGTCTGCGCGCGCCGTTTGAGGTACGAGACGACCTGGCGGGTGACCTCCACCGAGCCGAAGTGCAGAGTGCCGGGCCCGAAGGGCCGCGAACGCAGCGACTCCATCACCCGGATGTCCGTGACGTCCCGCGCGAAGGTCGCGTAGTCGGGTTCGGCGACGGTGACCAGGGCGACCCCCGCGTCCAGATCGAGCACGTCGACTACGAACGTCTCGCTCTGGTGCAGGTAGACGGCCCCGGCATGGACCATGGTGTGCGCCGACGGCTCGTCGACCGTGCCCAACAGGCGACCGGTGGACGCCTCCACGACCTGCACCGGGGCGCCGCCCGAGCCGCGGATGTCCGCCAGATCGGCCGCGTGGTCCCGGCTCGTCCAGAACCACCCCGTGGGGCGCCTGCGCAGCAGTCCCCGGCTCACGAGGTCGTCGAGCACGCCCTGCGCCGCAGGGCCGAAGATCTCCAGGTCGTCCTCGGTCAGCGGGATCTCCGCGGCGGCCGCGCACAGGTGGGGTGCCAGCACGTACGGATTGTCGGGGTCGAGGACGATGGCCTCCACCGGCCGTCCGAACACCGCCTCCGGGTGGTGGACGATGTAGGTGTCCAGCGGGTCGTCACGCGCGATCAGCACGGCCAGCGCGTCCTGGCCCGCGCGGCCGGCCCGGCCCGCCTGCTGCCACAACGAGGCGCGGGTGCCGGGCCATCCGGCGATGAGGACCGCGTCGAGCCCTGAGACGTCGACGCCGAGTTCGAGCGCGTTGGTGGTGGCCAGGCCGGTCAGCTCGCCGGAGCGCAGGGCCTTTTCGAGCACCCGCCGGTCGTCGGCCAGGTAGCCCGCCCGATAGGCCGCCACCCGGTCGGCCAGCCGAACTCCACCACCCGTCCGGAGCCCCACGGCGGTCTCGGCCACCTCTCCGGTGCCGGCGGCCTCCATGGAGGACCGCGCGCCAACCTCGTCGAAGGCCTCGCCCGAAGCTCCGCCGTCGTCCGAGTCGCTCACCTCTTCCGGCAGGCCCTCGATGTCCTCCCCGTACGGCGCGGGCCCGGCGTCGAGGAGGGCCTCGACCTCCTCCAGCGTGCGGCGGGCGGTGAGGGCCACGGCCTCCGCGGCGCGGCGGGAGCGGACGAACGCGAGAGTGCGCACGTCCTCGATCACGAGGTCCGCCAGGAGATCGGCCGCCTCGGCCGTGGCCGTACGGCGGACCGGAGCCCCGCTCTCCCCGCGTAAATCGGTCAGGGGAGGCTCCCACAGGGCGAAGGTAGTCGAACCCCTGGGGGAGGCGTCCGTGGTCACCTCGGCCATCTCAAGGCCGGTCAGGCGCACTCCTGCGGCGGCGGGGTCGCTCGCGGTGGCCGATGCCAGCAGGAACACGGGAGAGGAGCCGTACCTGGCGGCGACCCGGCGCAACCGGCGAAGGATCTGGGCGACGTGGGAGCCGAAGACGCCCCGGTAGCCGTGGCACTCGTCCACGACCACCAGCCGCAGCCGCCGCCAGAATGACGACCAGGACGAGTGCCGGGGCAGAATCGACCTGTGCAGCATGTCCGGGTTGGTCAGCACGTAGTTGGCGTTCTGGCGGACCCACCGGCGTTCCTCGGGTGGCGTGTCCCCGTCGTACGTCGCGGCGCGCACCTGAGTCAGCCGCAGCTTCCGCAGGGCCCTGAGCTGGTCGGCGGCGAGCGCCTTGGTCGGAGTGAGATACAGCACGGTGCCGCCGGAGAAGATCTCCGTGACGGCCGGAACCAGGTAGGCCAGGGACTTCCCGGACGCGGTCCCTGTGGCAATGATCACGTTTTGGCCACGTTTAACCAGCTCGGCGGCTATAAGCTGGTGCTCCCAGAGGCCCGAGACCCCCTGCAGGCGCAGGCGCGAGACCAGCAGATCAGGAGCCCATTCCGGCCACCTTGCCTCACCTGCCTGACGTGCTGGAACGTGCTCCACATGAGTCACGCGCCCCCGGCGTGCGGGAACCGCGAGCAGACGGGTGAGAAGGTCGCCTGTTCGGGCAGAGGACGAAGAAGTCGGAGTCACTGGTTTCCAGTTTGGCATCTGCGGGGAGAGTCGCCCGGAGTCGTGATTTCGTATAGACACGGAGTCGTAGCGTGGTTGAATGCCGCGCATCGGGTCGTGCCTCTGGGCTACCAGGATGCATGACCTGTATCGAGACCTACGCAAGTAAGGCGCTGGAGGATCTGTGGATCTGAAGTTGGACCACCATTCCGAGGACAATCTCACCATCGTCGATGTCGAGGGTGAGATCGACGTCTACACCGCGCCCAGACTGCGTGAGCTGCTGATCGACCTGGTCAACAAGGGCAACTTCCACCTGCTCGTGAACATGGAGAAGGTGGACTTCCTCGACTCGACGGGCCTTGGCGTGCTGGTCGGCGGCCTCAAGCGGGTGCGGGCGCACGACGGTTCCCTGGAACTCGTCTGCACGCAGGAGCGCATCCTGAAGATCTTCCGGATCACCGGCTTGACGAAGGTCTTCGGGATCTACGCCTCGGTCGAGGAGGCCAAGGAAGCCCACGGCCGGGACAAGTGACGGCCGGGGACTCAGCAACATGGCCACCGTCGAGCTGACGTTCAGCGCCCTGCCCGCCCACGTGCGTACGGCCCGGTTGGTCGCCACGGCCATCGCCCGGCGCACGGGCGTGGCGGAGGCGATCTTGGACGAGGTGCGGCTCGCCGTCGGAGAAGCGTGCTCGCGGGCTGTGGAGGCGCACCGCCTCCACTGCCCGGGGGAGCCGGTACGCATCGAGTTACGCGATGACGCGGGGCGTTTCGAGGTGACGGTCACCGACGCCGCTCCGAGCGAGGACGTGACGCCCCAGGTGCTGGAGGCGAACGGCAGCCTCATGCCCGAGATCGACAACCTGGGCATCGCGGTCATCGCGGGGCTGGCCGACGACGTCGAGGTGCTTCCCGGGCCGAAGGGCATGCGGATCCGCATGAGCTGGCCCGCGTCTCCCAACGGCGTCGCCGCCCTCTGACCTCCAAGAGCCTCCGAGAACCTTCCGAAAGCCTCTGAGGACGTCCAGAACCTCAGAGGACATCCGAGGACCTTCAAGGACCCTCGAAGACCTTCCGAGCAGGACCTTCGAGGCATGACCTTCGAGCAGATCGAGTGTCGCCCCCGGCGTGGCACTCGATCTTTTTGCTATGCCCGCCCTAATTTCGGATGGCTCGAAATGGGGACAAGGGAGTACCGTAACCAGGGCGACCATCACCGCCACGCCTCTTACTTCGCTGGTCAAAGCACCTTCATAGCGGTGCAAATGTTCGTCCATTACTGGACGCCGCCTCGATTACGGGGCACGAGGGCCTTCATATCCGTGGCGTCGCTGCGTAGACTCCCGGCACCGGCCAAGGTATTGCGGATGCAACCGGAAGCGGCACTTGCCAACCGCCCGGAAGTGCGCCGCACGGCCAGTCGGATCGTCGGCGCCGTCCGGGCAGGACCGAAACCCCGTCTGGCCGAGGAGGACGGATGTCTGCCTATCACGCCGCTGGCGAGAGCGCAGCGGTAGCTTTGAACGGTTCCCATCTCACCCTTGTCATAGTCGTCGCCGTCGTGGCGCTGCTCGCTTTGGCCGTCGCGGGCGGCTTGGTGCGAGAAGTGCTCGCCGCCGGGCAGGGCACCGAGCGAATGCAGAACATCGCGCGTGCCGTGCAGCAGGGCGCCGCCGCGTATCTCACGCGGCAGTTCCGGACGCTTGCCGTATTCGTCATCATCATTCCGTTCCTGCTTCTGCTGCTCCCGGCGGGCTCGACCGGCGAGCGAATCGGCCGGTCCGTCTTCTTCGTCGTCGGCGCGGTGTTCTCCGCACTGACCGGTTTCATCGGCATGTGGCTCGCCGTACGCGGAAACGTCCGCGTCGCGTCCGCCGCCCGCGAGTCGGGTGAGAGGACCGCGATGCGCATCGCGTTCCGCACGGGCGGCGTCGCCGGCATGTTCACGGTCGGCCTGGGCCTGCTGGGCGCCGCGATCGTCGTGCTGGTCTACAAGGGCGACGCGCCGAACGTCCTCGAGGGGTTCGGCTTCGGCGCCGCGCTGCTCGCGATGTTCATGCGTGTCGGCGGCGGCATCTTCACCAAGGCCGCCGACGTCGGCGCCGACCTGGTCGGCAAGGTGGAGCAGGGCATCCCGGAGGACGACCCGCGCAACGCCGCCACCATCGCCGACAACGTGGGTGACAACGTCGGCGACTGCGCCGGCATGGCCGCCGACCTGTTCGAGTCGTACGCGGTGACCCTGGTCGCGAGCCTGATTCTGGGCAAGGCGGCGTTCGGCACCGAGGGCCTGGTCTTCCCGCTGATCGTCCCCATGATCGGTGTGATCACCGCCGTCATCGGCATCTTCGCCACCTCGCCGCGCGGGCGGGACCGTTCCGGCATGGCCGCCATCAACCGCGGCTTCTTCATCTCCGCCGCCATCTCGGCCGTGCTGGTGGCCGTCGCGGCGTTCGCGTACCTCCCGTCGAGCTTCGCCGAACTGTCCGGCGCCTCCGCGGACGTCGCCGCGCTCACCGCCGACCCGCGCCTGATCGCCATCGGCGCGGTGCTCGTGGGCCTGGTCCTGGCCAGCGCCATCCAGATCCTCACCGGCTACTTCACCGAGACCAACCGGCGCCCGGTGCGGGAGATCGGCGAGAGCTCGCTCACCGGTCCCGCCACCGTCATCCTGTCCGGCATCTCCGTCGGTCTGGAGTCCGCGGTCTACTCGGCGCTGCTGATCGGCGGCGCGGTCTACGGCGCCTTCCTGCTCGGCTTCGGCAACGTGACCGTGGCGCTGTTCGCCGTGGCCCTCGCCGGCACCGGCCTGCTGACCACGGTCGGCGTCATCGTGTCGATGGACACCTTCGGCCCGGTCTCCGACAACGCCCAGGGCATCGCCGAGATGTCGGGCGACGTCGAGGGCGAGGGCGCCCGCGTCCTCACCTCCCTGGACGCGGTCGGCAACACCACCAAGGCCATCACCAAGGGCATCGCGATCGCGACCGCCGTGCTCGCGGCGACGGCGCTGTTCGGCTCGTTCCGCACCGCGGTCGAGGGCGAACTCGCCAAGGCGACGCAGGGCGTGAAGGACGCCCTGGGCTCGTTCGCCAACTTCAGCCTGTCGGTGGACGCCCCGAACGTGCTGGTCGGCCTCATCATCGGCGCGGCCGTGGTGTTCCTGTTCTCCGGCCTCGCGATCAGCGCCGTCGGCCGCGCCGCCGGCCGGGTCGTGTACGAGGTGCGCGAGCAGTTCCGCACCAAGCCGGGGATCATGGACGGCAGCGAGCTGCCCGACTACGGCCGCGTGGTGGACATCTGCACCCGCGACTCGCTGCGCGAGCTCGCGACCCCCGGCCTGCTCGCCGTGCTGACCCCGATCGCGGTCGGTTTCGCGTTCGGGTACGCGCCGCTCGGCGCCTACCTGGCCGGCGCCATCGCGGCCGGAACGCTGATGGCGGTGTTCCTCGCCAACTCCGGCGGCGCCTGGGACAACGCCAAGAAGCTGGTCGAGGACGGCCACCACGGCGGCAAGGGCTCGGAGGCGCACTCCGCCACCGTGATCGGCGACACCGTCGGCGACCCGTTCAAGGACACCGCGGGCCCGGCCATCAACCCGCTGATCAAGGTGATGAACCTGGTCGCGCTGCTGATCGCCCCGGCCGTCGTCGCGTACGCCGACAACGTCGCGGTCCGCGTCACCGCGACGGTCGTCGCGGTGGCGGTCGTCGTCGGCGCCGTGGTCGTCTCCAAGCGCCGTGCCTCGGGCATCGCCCCGTCCGGCGAGGCCGACAAGGCCTCCCGTGCCACGGAGCCCGTCGCCCACTGACGCGGCCTCCACACGGCCCTTCACGCGGCCCGAAGGTCCCTCGCTCCTGGAGCGGGGGACCTTCTCCATACACTGAGCACTTATGGACAAGCCGAACGGGGGCAGGACGCTGGCGCTGATCCTGCTGACCATGGCGGTGATGATCGCCGTGATCGTGGGTCTCGCCATCTGGGCCATGCCATGAGTGCCCGGACGCTCGTCGTGGTCAGGCACGCCAAGGCCGGCCACGCGCCCGGCCTCCCGGACAGCGAACGTCCGCTCACCTCCGGCGGTGAGCGGGACGCCCGGACGGCCGGGGAGGAGATCCGGCGATTCGCCACCATGCTCAACCCAGTGCTCGTCCTGTGCTCGCCGTCGGTCCGCACCCGCAGGACGGCCGAGCTGCTCGGCCTCGACGCCTCCGTCGAGATCGAACGCGACATCTACGAGGCGTACCCCGACGACCTGCTCGGCGTGCTGCGCCGTACGGACGGCGAGATCGCGTCGGTGGTGCTCGTCGGCCACAACCCGGGGGTGCACGAGCTCGTCACCGCCCTGACGGACGCCAGGCTCGACGGCTTCCCGCCCGGCGCGTACGCGGTGATCGAGCTGGACGTGCCGTGGGAGGACGCCGCCCCCGGCACCGGACGGCTGGTCCAGGTGAGCCGCCCCTGATTGCGGCCCGGCAAGGCGGGTAGTAAGAAGCGCCTGCCGCTCAGGAACGTCGTGCTCGCCAGGGCGCCGAGGCTGGAGGATCCGCGCCTCGCGCTCGGCTTCGGCCTGACCGGAGCCGCCTGCCTGGTGGTCCCGCTGCTCACGGGCCTGCTCACCGGTCACCCCGCGGGCGGCGCGACCGTCGGCCTCGGCGCGTGGCTGGTCGCGGCGCGGGCCATCGCGAACCCCGCGGGCGTGCGTACGCCGTATCTGCTCGGTGTCGTGCTGTCGGTCGGCGTGGGGACGTCGCTGGGGATCCTGCTGTCGGGCAGCAGCTGGCTCATGGTCATGGTCGCCTCGGCCCTGGCCGGGCTGGGCGGTCTGGTGCGCCCGATCGGCGTCACCCCGGCGCTCACGCTGCTGCTGACCGCCGCCAACCCGCTGCCGCTCGACCCCGCGCCGCACACGGGCCTGCAACTGCTCGGCGGTCTGCTGGCGGCCGTCCTGCTCACCCTGGCCTGGCCGTGGCGGCGCACCCGCCCGGTCGTCACGATGCTGGACGAGACGGCCGACACCCTGGCCGGGCTGGTCGAGGCCGTGGCCGACCCCGCGGTCGGCCAGGACGAGTGGGACGAGCGCCGCAGGAAGGCCGCCGACGCGATCGCCGAGATCCGTACGGCCCGGGCCCGCCGCCTGCGGTGGGAGCGGTCGCGGGCGGCCGAGGACGTCGCGATCGCGCTGCGCCGGGTGTTCCACGAGATCGTCGCGTTGCGCGGGCTGTGCGACACGCTGGCCCGGCGCGCGCCGGGCGCGGCCGACGAGGCGGGGCTCGGCGACCTCGTGGGCTCGCTGTCCGCGTCGCTGCGGGCCTATCTGGCCGAGTGCCCGCCCGAGCACGTGCCCGTCGTGGACTTCGGTGACCGGGTGAACCGGCTGCGCGACCGGGCCGCGGGCGGTGAGCGCGAGATGGTCGTGCTCGTCCTCCTCCGGCAGATCGCCCACAGCGCGCGGCGGATCCGGGAGGCGCTCGACGGCTCCGCTGAGGCGGCCCGCCGCCTGTGCGCGCCCGGCCTCGATCTGGCCACCCTGGCGGTCCCCCCGCCGCTCGCCTTCGACGACCCGCGCGTGCGGCACGCCCTGCGGGTCGTGCTCGGCACCGCCTTCGCCTCGATCGTCATCGTGGTGTTCAAGCCCGCGTTCCCGCACTGGCTCGTGATCGCGGTGCTGGTCACCATCCAGCCGACGTACGGGGAGACGCGGGCCAAGGTCTGGGCGCGAGTGGGCGGCAGCACGGCCGGGGGGCTGGTCTCAGCCGCCATCCTGCACATCACGCCAGGTCACTGGCTGCTCGTCGCGCTGATCGGGGTGTCGGCCGCGCTGGCGTTCGGCCTGGCCCCGACGCACCAGGCCTACTGGGCGACGTTCATGACGATGTGTGTGCTGCTGCTGCTCGACTTCCAGGTGCAGCAGACCGCGCGGATCGCCGAGTCGCGGGTCGTGCTGACCGTCGTCGGCGGCGTCATCGCCATCGCGTGCGCGCGCCTGCTGTGGCCGCGGGGGGAGACGGAACGGCTGGCCGAGCGGGTCGGCCGGATGCTCGACTCACACGCGGCGGTCACCCGGACGCTCGCGCAACTGGCCAGGGGGAAAGCGGGCGCCGAGCGGGCCGAGGAGCGGATCAGGAAGGCCGCGGTGGACGCCGAGATGGTCGCGGGGGCGCTCGGCTACATCGCCAAGGAGCCCGGCGGCACGGCCCCCGACGCCGTCGACGAGGCACTGGAGGCCGCCCAGCGGGTCCGCGACGACCTGCTGACGCTGATCTCGGTGCTGCGCGACGAGCCGACCGGCGCCGGGCCGGTTCCCGACGTCCTGGACGCCGTGGCCGGCCACCTGCGGGCCGCCGCGGAGGCCGTACGGGGGCGGGAGCCGTACGAGCCGGCGGCGGAGGTGAGCCGGGGGCTCGCGGACGACGCCGTGTGGGTCGGCGCCCAGGCCGAGCGCCGGCTCACCGAGCTGGAGGCGGATGCGACCGAGCCGGGCTCGGGGCGGGCGCTGCTGCGCACCGCCGCCGTCGACCAGGCGCTGCGCTCGCTGGACGCCGACGCCGTACGGCTGTGCGCGGCGGCGGCCGGTGCCTTCGCGGACACTCCCTGAGGCGTCAGGACATGGCAGGCGGCATGCCGTCCTCGGCGTCGGCCGCCTCGACCTCCTCACGGGAGATGCCGAGCAGGTAGAGGATCGAGTCGAGATACGGCACGTTGACCGCGGTGTCGGCGGCCTGCCGCACGATGGGCTTGGCGTTGAACGCGATGCCGAGCCCGGCGACGGCGAACATGTCGAGGTCGTTGGCGCCGTCGCCGATCGCGACCGTCTGGCTCAGCGGGATGCCCGACTCGGCGGCGAAGCGCTCCAGCGCGCGGGCCTTGCCTGGCCGGTCCACGATCTCGCCGACGACCCGGCCGGTGAGCCGGCCGTCCACGACCTCAAGGGTGTTGGCGGCCGAGTAGTCGATGCCGAGGTCCGCCACGAGGGAGTCGGTGATCTGGGTGAAGCCGCCGCTGACGATCGCGAAGCGGTAGTCGAGCCGCTTGAGGGTCCGCACCAGCGTGCGCGCGCCGGGGGTGAGGACGACCTCCTTGACGACCTTCTCGAAGACCTCCTCCGACAGCCCTTCGAGCAGCGCGACCCGCCTGACCAGCGACTCGGCGAAGTCGAGCTCGCCGCGCATGGCCTCGTCGGTGACCCGGGCGACCTCGTCCAGGCAGCCGGCGTGCCGGGCCAGCAGCTCGATGACCTCGTTCTGGATCAGCGTCGAGTCGACGTCCATCACGATGAGGCGCTTGGCGCGGCGGTACAGGCCGCTGCGCTGCACGGCCACGTCCACCTGCTGCGCCGCCGCCTCCGCGGCCAGTTCCGCGCGCATCGCCTGGGGGTCGGCGCCGGACACGGCGAGCTCGATGCAGGTCACCGGATAGCTCGACAGCCGTTCGATCCTGTCGATGTTGGCGCCGCTCGCCGCGATCCGGCCGGCGATCCCGGCCATGGCGGCGGGCAGCAGCGGCGCCCCGAGGACGGTGACGTGCAGCCGCCCGCGTCGCCGCTTCTCTTTGGAGGTCGTGCCGGTCGCGATCTCCAGGTCCATGTCGAGGTCGGCGGCGACCTGCTCGACGGCGGTCCACAGGCCGCCGATCGTGCCTCCGGTGCCGGTGGGCGGCCCCCCGGCATAGGCGACGAGCACGCCCAAGGTAAGGCGGCCACGGATAACGACCTGCTCAACGTCGGCCACGACGACCGGGAACCCGGCCAACACGGAGAACAGCCGCGAGGTTACGCCCGGGCGATCCGGACCGGTCAGCGTGATCAGGAGCGTGCGCTGGTTCACGTTGTTTGAGGTTACTGCGCGGCTTGTCATGAGCGCGCACGAGGTTCACGATGCGGACGCCTTCATGCCCCCGCACTGAGGGTCCGCTGTCATTTCCGCATGTCGTCATGGTGGTGGGCCGCGAACAGGCCAGGACCCGAGGCGGGACGTCCCACGCCGTCCGCCTCGCCGCGTCCGCCTCATCGTGGCCGGCACCCCCGAGGAAGGACGCGACGCGCATGACGATCTCCCTCCAGCCTGGACACTCCCTTGGCCCCGGCCGCTCCACCGACGCCGGCCGGTACACCGTCGGGCTCGCCGAGAGCGCCGCCGACCTGCGTGCCGCCCAGCGCCTGCGGTACGAGGTGTTCGCCGAGGAGATGGGCGCCCGGCTCGACTCCCCTCTGAACGGGCTCGACGTCGAACCGCTCGACGCGTACTGCGACCACCTCCTCGTCCGCGAGGGGAACACGGTGGTCGGCACCTACCGCCTGCTGCCGCCCCGGCGGTCCGACCGGCTCTACTCCGACTCGGAGTTCGACCTCGGCGCGCTGAAGGGCCTGCGCGGCGACCTGGTCGAGGCCGGGCGCACGTGCGTGCACCCCGACCACCGCGGCGGGGCGGTCGTCGCCCTGATGTGGGCCGGGATCGCGCAGTACATGACCAGCCGCGGGCACGGCTGGCTGGCGGGCTGCTGCTCGGTGCCCCTGGACGACGGCGGCGCGGTCGCGGCCGGCGTCGTCGACCGGGTCCAGCTGGGGCCCGAGGAGTATCGCGTCACGCCGCACACGCCCTGGCGCGACGCAGGGGTCTCCCGCCCCGACCGGTTCGTGCTGCCGCCGCTGCTGCGTGGTTACCTGCGTCTCGGCGCGTGGATCTGCGGCGCTCCCGCGTACGACCCGGAGTTCGGCACGGCGGACTTCTTCGTGCTGCTCTCCGTGGCCGACGCCGACCCCCGCTATCTGCGCCACTTCCTGGGACAGACGCGGTGAGCGCCGTCGCGCACCTGCCGGCGGCCTCCTCCGCCTGGCTGCCGGTGTCTCCCTGCGCGCCGGACGTCTGCCTGCGCGCGCAGGCGCGTACGGCCGGCCCTCTGCGCCGGGCCGCCCGCCTCACGGGCGCGGTCGCCGTGCTGCTCGCCGGTCTGCCGATCGCGCTCGCGCTGGGCCGTACGGCATGGCGCGGGGCGGTCACGACGCGCTGGTCGCGTCTGCTGCTGCGGGCCCTCGGTGTCAGGGTCGTGACGCGCCGCGGGTTCTCCTGCATCGGTGGTTCGCCGCGGGCGCGAGCCGTACCGGGGGAGGACGGGCCCACCCTGCTCGTCGGCAACCACGTCTCCTGGCTCGACCCCCTGGTCATCACGGCGACCTTCGCCTGCCGCCCGCTGGCCAAGGCGGAGGTGGGCAGGTGGCCGGTCGTCCGTACGCTCGCCGCCGGGGGCGGCGCGCTGTTCATCGACAGGGACAGGCTGTCCGCCCTGCCGGGGGTCGTCGCGGACATGGCCGCCGCGCTGCGGCGCGGCGAGAGCGTGGCCGCGTTCCCGGAGGGCACGACGTGGTGCGGGCGCGAGATGGGGCGCTTCCGGCCCGCGGTGTTCCAGGCGGCGCTCGACGCGGGGGTGCCCGTGCGGCCGGTGGCGCTGCGTTTCCTGGAGGGCGCTGCGGCCGGTCGAGGCACTGGGGAGCGCGCCGCCCCTTCCACCCGGCCGTCGTACGTCGGGGACGACACGCTGCTCGCGTCCGTCCTGCGGATCGTCGCGACCAGGGGCCTCGTCGCGGAGGTGACGGTCTTCCCCGCCGTACGGCTCGACCGCCCGGCCGCGTACGGCGGGCGGGCCCACCGGGGGCAGGCGCGGGCGGCCCTGGCGCGGATCGCCGAGGCTCAGGTCAGGACGGGGCTCATGGAACCCGAGGAGCAGGCCGTGGCGGCCTGACAGGGGCCCGCTCACGATCGCCGGCGCCTGCCCGGGGAGGCCGGGCGGGCGCCGTGGGGCGGGGGATTGTCGTGAGTGGCGGGGAGCTCAGCGGGTGATCGTGCTCTTCGACTTCACCCAGCCGATGCTGTCGCCGAACTCGCTGAGCAGTTCCTTCGGGTCGCTGTTCAGCGACGTGTCGACGACCGCGCCGCCGAAGTAGCCGTAGAGCTTGCCGCGGGCGGACCCGCTCACCTGGGCCTTCGCCCAGAACGTGTAGCTCTTGCCCTTCTTGAGACCGGGCAGCACGCACAGGGAGCGGGTCCGTTCCCGGGTGCACTGCTCGTGATAGTTGGTGCCGTGCGGGACGTAGATCCGGGTCTTGGTGACGTTCTTGGGGAACTTGACCGCCAGGAAGATCTCGTCGGTCTTGGTCCTGAGCTTGTTGACAAGCGTGACCTTGAAGGACACCACGCGCCCGGCGCGGACGCTGTAGGGAAAACTGACCTGGATGCGGACGGGCGCGGATGCCGCCTTCGACGAGGCGGACGCCGCAGACGCCGCGACCGCCGTGGACGAGGTGGACGCGGCCGACGCGGCGGAGGCGGGCGCGCCGGACGCGACCAGCGCGCCCGCGGCCAGTGGCACGGCCAGCAGCGCGATCGGCTTGCCGATGAGGGTACGCATGCGGTCAGCCTTGACGATCGAGATCACGGTTCGATCACGTATTCAGAGGATGAGATGGCTGTCGCCGAACTCGTGCCAGAGGTAGCCCTCCTCCAGTGCCGCCTCGTACGAGCGGGCCAGCACGCCGGTCCCGGTGATCGCCGACAGCATCATCAGGTGGCTGGAGCGGGGCTCGTGCAGGCCCGTGACGAGGCCGTCGACCGCTCGCACGCCTCCCACCGGCGTGACGACGTGCGAGGTCCAGCCAGACGCCGCCCGCACCGCGCCCGGGGCGGGAGCGTCGAGGGCGGCGGTCTCCAGAGCCCGTACGACGGTCGTGCCGACGGCGATCACCCGGCCCCCGTGCTCGCGGGTGATGTTCACCAGCCGTGCCGTCCACGGGGAGACCGAGAACCACTCGGGATAGGGCGGTTCGTCCTTCTCCGGAGACGCGACCCCGGTGTGCAGCGTGATCGGTGCGACGCCGATCCCCCGGCCGACCAGGGCGGTGACGAGTTCCGGGGTGAACGGACGGCCGGCGCTGGGCATCTCCGCGCTGCCCTGCTCCACCCCGAAGACCGTCTGGTAGTCGGCGAGCGGCCAGTCGCGCCCCACGTAGCCGTACCGGATGGGCACGCCGTGCGCGGCGAGGTAGGAGAGCACGTCGCGGTCCAGGAGGGCACGCCACAGGCGTGGCGTCTCCTGCGCCAGCAGGCGCAGTGTGGCCCCTCCCGGCAACGGCAGCCACTCCCCGGGCGCGGCGCCGGAGTAGGGCTCCGTCGCCGTCGCCGTACGGCGGCGCAGCTCGACCAGCCACTCGCCGGACGCGAGGCGGCCGGAGAAGTGGACGGCCAGCCGGTCGAGCCGCACCGCCGCGGGCAGGGTGGCGGAGTTGTTGACCACCAGCAGGTCGCCGGGGGACAGCAGCGACGGCAGGTCGGCGAAGACGTGGTGGGTGACCTCGCCGGTGTCGCGGCGGGACACCAGCAACCTGACGTCGTCGCGGCGCAGCCCGCGCGCCTCCGGCGGTTCGTGCGCCTCCAGCGGCGCCGTCAGCGCGAACTCGAACGACCCTCCCGCCCCGTACGGCCGGATCGCCGGGTCAGGGGCGGTCATTCCAACTCTCCCCGGGTGAAGCGGCCGGGGGCGGGCCGGGTGCCCACGAGGCGCAGCAGCGCCGGGACCACGCTCTCGGGCGGCGGCGCGGCCCCGGCCTCCTCAGGGCCGACGGCGTCCGCCAGCATGCGGGTGCGCATCTCGCCCGGGTCCACCCACCAGACCGCCACGTCGGGCTCCTCCGCGGCGAGGACGTTCGACACCTGGTCGAGGGCGGCCTTGGTCGCGCCGTAGCCGCCCCAGCCCTCGTACGCCTCGACGGCGGCGTCGGAGGAGATGTTGAGGATCGCGCCCCGCCGCTTGCGCAGCGCGGGCAGCGTCGCCTGCGCCAGCGCGAGCGGCGCGATCACGTTGGTCTCGAACAGCGCGCGCAGCGCGTCCAGCGGATAGTCGGCGAGCGGGGGCAGCGGGGCGGGACCGAGCCCGCTCGCGTTGTTGACCAGGAGATCCAGTTCGGGCACGGACTCGGCGAGCCTGGCCACGTGCGCGGGGTCGGCGACGTCTCCGGGGATGGCCCGGGCGTCGAGGTCGAAGGCGGCCGACATCAGGTCCTCCTCGCCCCGCGCGGTGAGGAGGAGCGACCAGCCGTCGTCGGCGAGCGCCCTGGCGAGAGCGAGTCCCAGCCCTCGCGACGCTCCGGTGATGAGTGCGTGCTTCATGCGCTTCACGCTAGGAATCAGCACGTCAGACGCACATCCGACCGAGGTCCGGCCGTCGCTCGGCAGTTGGGTCTAGGACCTGCGGCCGACGCAGGCCCCTTGGCGGTCGCGGTACTAGTCTGTGTCCGTGCCCGAGCCTGCCGACCCCGTCGCCGCCTCCGCGCGGGACCGCGACGCGGTGCTGCACGCGGTCAGCTCGGCCGTGCTCGCCGTCACCCGTCACCTGTCGGTCCGCGAGGTCCTCCAGGTGATCGTGCGGTCCGCGGCGCGGCTGCTCGACGCGAAATACGCCGCGCTCGGCGTGCCGGACGACGACGGCGCGTTCGCCGAGTTCGTGGCCGAGGGCATCTCCGACGAGCAGTGGGCGGCCATCGGCCCCACCCCGCGCCAGCACGGCATGCTGGGCGCGATGCTCCGCGAGGGGACGCCGGTCCGGCTGGCCGACATCCGCAGGGATCCCCGGTTCGAGTGGTGGCCGAAGGCCCACCCCATCCTCAAGGACTTCCTGGGCGTGCCGATCATGGACGGCGGTACGGTCCTCGGGATCATCTTCCTGTCCAACAAACGGACGCCCGGCGGGTTCGGCGAGGCCGACGAGGAACTGCTGACGCTGTTCGCGGCGCACGCCGCCATCGCGATCACCAACGCCCGGCTGTACGAGCGGGGGCGTGAGCTCACGGTCGTCGAGGAACGCACGCGAATGGCCCGCGAGCTGCACGACGCCGTCAGCCAGAAGCTGTTCTCGCTGCGGCTGACCGCGCGGGCCGCCGCCGCGCTCGCCCGTACGGACCCCGAGCGGGCGGCCGAGGCGATCGAGCGGGTCGAGCGGATGGCGGGAGAGGCGCTGACCGAGCTGCGCGCGGTGATCGTGGAGCTGCGCCCGGCCGAGCTGGACCGGCACGGCCTACTGGAGAGCCTGCGCAAGCAGGCGGCCCTCCTCGACCGACTGCACCCCACGACGGTCGCGTTCTTGGCCGAGGGTGAGCCGCCCGGCGACCTGGCGCCCGAGATCGAGGTCGCCGTGCTCCGGGTCGCCCAGGAGGCGCTGCACAACGCCGTACGGCACGCCGGGGCGGCCCGCATCGACGTACGGCTCGCGCATCGCGAGGCCGCGCTGGTGCTGGAGGTGACCGACGACGGCGCCGGGTTCGACAGTGCCGGACTCAACGGGGCGGGGGTGCGCGGATTGGGGCTGCTCTCCATGAGCGACCGGGCCCAAGCCGTCGGCGGCACGCTGTCGGTCTCCTCCGCGACCGGCCGCGGCACGACCGTACGACTGGAGGTGCCCGCGTGATCCGCGTGCTCATCGCCGACGACCACCCCGTCGTACGGCAGGGCCTGCGTACGTTCCTGGAGATCCAGGAGGACATCAGCGTCGTGGGGGAGGCGGCCGACGGCGCCGAGGCGGTCGAGATGACCGGCACGCTCGCCCCCGACGTGCTGCTGCTCGACCTGAAGATGCCGGTGCTCGACGGCCTGGGCACGCTCGCGGAGCTGTCCGGCCGGGATGTGCGGGTGATCGTCCTCACCTCGGTCAGCGACCGCGGCGACGTGGCCCCGGCCATGCGGGCGGGCGCGGCGGGCTTCCTCTACAAGGACGTGGACCCCGGCGCCCTCGTCCAGGCGATCCGGGCCGTGCACGGCGGGCAGGTCCTGCTCGCGCCGGAGGCCGCCGAGGCGATGCTGGCCGGCCCGGCGGACCGCGAGCAGGATGGAGCGGGGTCCGCCCTGACCGACCGGGAACGCGAGGTGCTGCGGCTGCTGGCCGTCGGCCTTTCGAACCGCGAGATCGCCCGCGAGCTCGTGGTGGCGGAGAAGACGGTGAAGACCCATGTCTCCAACGTGCTCATGAAGCTCGGCGTGCAGGACCGCACCCAGGCCGCGCTCTACGCCGTACGCCACGGCCTCGCCTGAGCGCCCGCCGGCTCACCCGGCCAGCTGGGCGCCGCGCCGCCAGACGGCCCGGATGTTCAGGGTGTCGCCGATGGCCGTGGTGGGGTCGCCGTCGACCAGGAGGAGGTCGGCGCGCAGCCCTGGGGCGATGCGCCCGCGGTCGTCCAGCCGGAACCGCCGGGCGGTGGCGGCGGTCGCCGCGTGGAGCGCCGCGGACGGGGCGAGACCGGCGCGGACGAGGTATCCCAGTTCGTGGTGCACGCTCGCGCCGTGGGCCAGCCCGCCGAGGAACGGCACGGGGATGGAGGTGTCGGTGCCGACGAGGACGTCCACGCCGGCCTCGTGCAGGGCTGCCACGGACGCCAGCACGTCGTCGAGCCTGCCCTGGGGGTAGCGGTTGAAGCTGCCGCGCAGGGTCTTGTCCCAGCGGTCGTCGAGACGCCTGCTCACCCGCGGGTCGTCGGCCAGCGCCTCGCCGGTCATCCCCATCAGCGAGGCGTTCAGGCAGACGCACGCGACGACGAAGGCGCCGGAGTCGGCGATCACCCGGATGATCTCGGGGGTGTGCGGGCGGTCCATGAACAGGTGGGCGAGGCCGTCCACGCCCGCCTCGATCGCCATGCGGGTGGCGTCGACGGTGAGCGCGTGGGCGATGGCGAGCATCCCGTGCCGGTGGGCCTCGGCGACGCCGGCGTTCAGTGTCGCCTGGTCGAGCATGGGAAGGCCCGGGTGCCCTTCGACGGTCCCGTCGTCGACCATGAACTTGATGTAGTCCGAGCCCGAAGCCACGAGGCGAGGGATCCACGCCACCGCCTCCTCGGGGGTGGTCACGTGCGGTTCCGGGGGAGGACCGGCCTGCCGCCGGTCATCCGGCGCGCCGTTCCCGATGAAGGGGCGGATGTCGAAGTCCTCGGGGACCAGTTCGCTGGGATGCCCGCCGGGCGCCGTGAGACCGAAGCCGGCGGAGCGGACGTCGGCGAGCGTGTCGTCGTCCTCGATGTGGGCGCGGGCGTGCCGGGTGTGCCCGCCCTGCATCTCGAGTTCCGTCGTCACGCCGAACGTCAGGGCGAGCGCGAGGGAGTCCTCGCTGGTGTGGACGTGGGCGTCGATCAGGCCGGGGAGAAGGGTCGCCCCGGCGGCGTCGACGACCTCGGCGTCGGAGGGCATGTCCCCTCCCACGGCGAGGATCCGCCCGTCGCCGACGAGCACACCGGCGGGGCCGATCGGCCTCTCGCCGTCGAACACCCGGGCGTTGACGATGGCTGTCTTCATGCCTTGTCCGATCTGTCGGGCTGGTACATAGGGCCCTATGTAAACAGATGCATAGGACCCTATGCAATTGGCCCGCACGGTGTCGGTAGCCTTTTGCCGGGCGGCGGACGGGCGCCCCGCGCGGGGCATGCCGTCGCGTGCCCACGCCGGACGGCCGGTCGAGCGGGAAAGAGGCGCCAATGGAAGGCGAGGGGGAGCGGTGGGTCCCGGAGCGCTATGCGGCGTACTGGATCAACCACTCGTCGAGGAAGGTGATCCGCCTCCATGAGCTGCGACTGCGCCCCCTCGGGTTGAGCATGGCCAACGCCGCGGTGCTCCTGACGCTGGCCGAAGGCGGCCCGCTCTCGCAGAAGGACCTGACCCGGTTGGCGCGGGTCGAACAGCCGACGATGGCCGAGATGCTGTCGCGGATGGAGCGGGACGGCCTGGTGTGCCGGCAGCGGAATCCCCGTGACCGGCGGGGCAGCCTCTTCTCCGTCACCGACCTGGCGCGGGGCCACCTCGACCTGGTGCGCGAGGCGCTGGTGCAGGGGGAGCGGGACGCGCTGTCCGGTCTCACCGCCGAGGAGGCGGAGCAACTGATCCGGTTGCTCCGGCGCGTGGCCGACAACGTGGACCGGGCCGCCGCCCCGCTCCAGCCGCCCCGATAGCCGCTCCTTCTGTACGCCAGAGGACACGGTAGTTCGTCTCGCGAATTGGTTATTCTGGGCCGGTGAGCAAGGATGTCGGCGGCCAGATTGGGGCGGTGGCCGCACTGGTGCGGTCCACGTTTCTGGTGAACGCCGTGTACGCGAATTCCGCCCGCGAGTACGGCCTCACCCAGCAGCAGGGCCAGTTGTTGTGCGTCCTGATGGCGCAGCCCTATGGCATGAGCGAGCTGGGCGCGATGCTCGGCCTGGCGAAGTCGAGCCTGACCGGCCTGGTGGACCGCAGCGAGCGCAACGGACTGGTCCAGCGCGCACCCGACCCCCAGGACTCCCGCGCGGTGCGGGTGTCGCTCACCAGGCAGGGCGCCAAGCTGGCCGACGAGTTCTACACCGAGACCTGCCGTCGTGTCGAGGAACTCGCGGCGGGGCTGGCCCCGGCGGAGCGCGACACGCTCGCCGCCCTGCTCGGCCGCGTCGTGACGGACAACAAGGTCCCCACCGTCTTCCTGGAACCGGACTCCATGCGCTGAACCCGCAGGGGGGAGTTGTGGTTCGTGTTACGAACTAATATAGTTCGTGGCGCGAACTACGACCCCCTTCCGTCCGCATGGAAAGGCAGAACGTTGTCAGCACATGACGTCGTCTTCGGGTTCGGCGCGCATTCCGGCATCGACGACATACCCGAGCTGTTGCGCATGGCTCAGCAGGCCGACCGGGACGGGCTCGACATCTTCACGTTGTCGGACCATCCCTACCTCGGCGGACGTGTGGACGCCTACGCCGCGCTCGGCTTCATTCTCGGGCGCACGGAGCGCATCGCAGGGTTCGCCAACGTCACCAACCTGCCGACCCGGCCCGCTCCCATGCTGGCCAGGATGGTGACGTCGTTGTCGGCGCTGTCGGGCGGCCGGATCGTGCTCGGCATGGGCGCGGGCGGATTGTGGGATCGCATCGCCGACATGGGGGTGCCGCGGCTGACGCCCGGCGACGCCGTGGACGCCTTCGAGGAGGCGATCGTCCTGGTCAAGCTGCTGTCGGGCGGCGGCCCTCCGGTCACCTACCAGGGCAAGCACTACCAGGTGAACCGGATCGAGCCGGCTCCCGTGCCCGCGCCGCCGGTGTGGACCGGATCGGTCGGCCGGAAATCCCTCGCCGCCACCGGCCGGGTGGCCGACGGCTGGATCCCCGGCCACGCGGCCGACTGGCTCAGCGAGCGCTACCGCACGTCGCGGCCGGTCGTCGACGAGGCGGCGGCGTCCGCCGGCCGCGATCCGCGTGAGATCCGCACGATCTTCAACTTCCCCGGGCGCATCACCGACCGGCCGCTGCCCGCCACCCGCGACGCCGACGGCCGCTGGATCGGCGGCTCCGTCGGCCAGTGGGTCGAGGAACTGACCGGAGCCGTGCTGGAGCACGGCGCGTCGGGCTTCACACTCTTCTCCGCCGATCACGGCGACCCCGACCCCACCCTCCTGGCCCGCTGGGCCCAGGAGGTCGTGCCCGCCGTCCGCGAGGCGATCGCGAAGCAGTGAGCCAGGTCTCGCGCGCGCGTCAGACCTGGGACTCCACGATCGCGTTGTGGGCGGCCACCCTGGCCCGCCGTACGGCGCGGTCGAGGTCGCGCAGGGCCTGCCCTCGGGTGGCGACCTGCTCGGAGGTGAGCCCCCGCTCGTCGGCGAGACGGAGCGCGGCAGACAGCCGGGCGGCGAGGGTGCCGACCCGGTGTGCCCTGCCGGGATAGCCGGGAGCGAGGGCCTCGCCCGCGCGGTCGAGCGCGTCCGGCACCGGGAAGCCCTGCGCCGGGCCGCCCACGGCCAGCAGCGCATCGGTGGCGGCCATCATGGCGGTCCGCAGCGCCTGCTCCGCCTCGGCCAGCGACGGCACGTCGGGCGGGACGGCCGACGCCTCGGCCACGGTCCAGCGGACCCCGGAGTACGACGAGCCGCGCCGGTCGGCGGACGGCACGAGACCGAGGCACCGGCCGGGCAGCATGGCCACGGCGGCCTGGCCCGCGTCGAGCGCGGCGCCGTTGAAGGCGGGCGGGCCGGTGAGCCCGAGCGGGTCGCCGGGGACCGGCAGGGCCAGCCGGAACCCGCCGAGCCCCTCGATACGCCGGTCGACGAGGTAGGCGAGCAGGGGGGTCTCGACGTCATCCGCCGCCACCACCTGAGGCCCGGCCTCGCGCTCGACGCGGTCGAGGGCGTGCTCCAGGCTCACGTGTCCCCCGAGCCAGGCATTGCCCCAGGCGACGAGCGTGGCGGAGATCGGTGAATCGATGCGCACCCGATCCACGATATGTGGTCGGACTGCCATAGTTTTATCTCAGCGAACCACGGGAGGGGGCCACATGGGCGGTCAGGTGCTTCAGCTTCAGGACGTGGCCGTCCGCAGGGACGGCGCCGCCCTGCTGCGCGGCATCGACTGGAGTGTCCGCGAGGACGAGCGCTGGGTGGTGATCGGGCCGAACGGCGCGGGGAAGACGACGCTGCTCCAGGTGGCCGCATCGCTGCTGTTCCCGTCCGAGGGCTCGGTGGAGATCCTCGGCGAGCGGCTCGGCCAGACGGACGTGTTCGACCTGCGACCTCGCATCGGCCTGGCCAGCGCGGCCCTGTCGGAGCGCATCCCGCCGGACGAGAAGGTCATCGACCTCGTGCTCACCGCGTCGTACGCGATCCTGGGCCGGTGGACGGAGGAGTACGACTCCCACGACGTCACCCGGGCGGTCGAGCTCATCGACCAGCTCGGCTGCGCCCATCTGATCCGGCGGCGCTTCGGGACGCTGTCGGAGGGCGAGCGCAAGCGGGTGCAGATCGCCCGGGCGCTCATGCCGGACCCCGAGCTGCTGCTGCTCGACGAGCCCGCCGCCGGGCTCGACGTCGCGGGCCGCGAGGACCTCGTACGCCGCCTCGGCGCGCTGGCCCGGGACCCGAAGTCGCCCACGATGGTGCTGGTCACCCACCACGTCGAGGAGATCCCGGCCGGGTTCACCCACGTGCTGCTGCTGCGGCACGGCTCGGTCGTCGACCAGGGGCCGATCGACTCGGTGATGACGCCGGAGAACCTGTCCGCGACCTTCGGCGTGCCGCTGCACCTCGACCGCGGCCAGGAGGGCCGCTGGTACGCCCGGCCCCTCTGACCCCACGCGGAGCCCGGCGCCTACCCTTGGCGGATAGCCGTACGAGGGAGAGGTGCGAGTGACGCCGTGGGAGGCGGCCGCGGTCTTCGCGGCCGGTGTCGGGGCCGGGGCGATCAACGCCGTCGTGGGATCGGGTTCGCTCATCACGTTCCCGACGATGCTGGCCGTCGGCTTCCCGCCGATCGTCGCGAACGTGTCCAACAACGTCGGACTCGTGCCCGGCGGCGTGACCGGGGTGCTCGGCTACCGCGCCGAACTCAAGGGACAGCGTGAGCGGCTGCTCCGGCTCGGCGTCGCGTCCGTGATCGGCTCGCTCGCCGGCGGGGTGCTGCTCCTGCTCCTGCCCGCCGAGGCGTTCAAGATCATCGTCCCGGTGCTCATCGCGGTCGCCTGCCTCCTCGTGGTGTTCCAGCCGAGGATCAACGAGTGGCTGGCCGTACGGCGCAGGCCGCACCCCCACGGCGGGCCGTGGCTGTGGCTGGGCGTCATGGGCGCCGGCATGTACGGCGGCTACTTCGGCGCCGCCCAGGGCATCGTGCTGATCGGCCTGCTCGGCAGTTTCCTCGACGAGGACCTGCAACGGGTGAACGCGGCGAAGAACCTGCTGTCGTTGCTGGTCAACGCCACCGCGGCGGTGCTGTTCGCGTTCATCGCGCCGGTGGACTGGGCCGCCGTGCTGATGGTCGCGCTCGGCTCGGCCGTCGGCGGCTTCCTCGGCGCCCGCGTCGGCCGCCGGCTGCCCGCGCCCTTGCTACGGGGATTCATTGTTGTCGTCGGAATCGTGGCGATAGTGAAGCTGGTGTCCTGAAAGGGTATGTCTGCCCTTGTGAAGGGCGACCGGGTGGAGATCGTCATCGATGCGGGGGGAACCCCGCACACCTACGAGGTGGTCGCGACCAGGGCGGGCCGTCGGATCGAGATCACGACGGGCCGGGGAGTGGTCGAGGTCACCGAGGTCACGCGGGCGGGCACGCCCGTCCGCACCGCGAGGTTCATGTCCAACCGCGTACTCGCGCTGGTCGAACATCCCGCCGACGACCGCGGCCCGGACACCGGCTGACCCGGGGTCCAGGCATGGGTGCGCCGCCGCGGTGGAGTCGCCGTGGTGGAGTCACCGCGCGGTCACTGCGCGGTCACTCCGCGGGACGGACCTGGATGACGCCGTCCTGCCGCAGGCGGGTCTGGAAGGCCGGCTGGCGCGACGTCGCGGGACCGTGTATGACCCGGCCGTCGGAGATGCGGAAGGCGCTGCCGTGCCACGGGCAGACGATGCATGCCTCGCCCTCCTCCATGGCGACCCGCCCCTGGTGGAGGGGGCCGGCGAGGTGGGAGCAGTTGTCCGCGAGCACGCTCACGTCGTCGCCGAGGCGCAGGACGAACAGGTCGATGTAGCCGAGCCGCCGCCGGACCGGCCGCCCGTTGGGCAGGTCCTTGAGCGCGCACAGGTCGTGCCAGCCGAGCGGCATGAGGTGGCTGACCGACTCCGCGTGGTTGGCCCCTGCAGCCTGGCGGTAGGACATGTGCCCGCCGAGGTAGCCTCCCGCCGAGGCCGCCGCCAGTCCCGCGTACGCCAGCGTGCGCCCGGCCCGCTCGCGCCCGGTCATCCGTAAGAACAGCGAGCCGGTGTAGCAGATCGCGGCGGTGGCGTTGGTCATCGCGTGCACCAGGCCGACCCGCTGCTGCTCCCGGTGCATCGTGGACCAGTCGGTGAGGCCGGCCGCCACCGTGGGAACGGCGCTGCCGAGTCCCGCCACGATCAGCGTCCGCGCCGCGCGTGAGCCCGTCTTGGTCATGTCCACCACGCCCGCCGACAGCCAGCAGCCGAAGCTGACCATGGCGAGCGCCGGGTGCAGCGGGTGTCCCATGGGCACCCCGTGCAGGAAGTCCCGGAGCTTGCCGGGGCCGAGACTGCGGCGCACCTTCTTGGATATGACGTTGATCGGCCGGTCGAGCACGGTGGCCCGCTCGAGCCCGTCGAGGAGCTCTGCCGAAGGGACCCTCCGTGCCGTACGGCCCGCACGCGGCCTGGTCGTCTCTTCCATGTTTCGCCCCCTAACACGGGATCACGTACCCCCGCGTCACGGGTGTGAACATGGACAGGCATGAGACGGTATATGCGAGTTTCGGGCTGGCACGCCCCGGTCAGGGCGCCAGATGACCCCGGGCGACCGATCCGGCGACCAGCCCCGCGGCGTACTCGCCGAGCGTGGCAGACCCCTCCTCGATGAGCCGCACCTTCTCCATGACCTGGCCGGCCGTCACCTTGTAGAGAGCCCACGTGCCACCGTCGTTGTGGTGGTTGGCGATGATCGGCGCGAGCCGGTCGAGCGCCCTGGCGAACCTCGCCTCCGGTGTGCGTCGCTCCTCGAACTCGTCCCACAGGTTGCGCAGCCGCGCCCCCTGGTCCTCCGGAAGCAGCCCGAAGATCCGGTCGGCCGCCGCGCGTTCGAGAGCGGCCTGCCCCTCGACCGCGACGGAGTCGTAGACGAAGGTGTCGCCGGCGTCGATCTCCACGATGTCGTGGACGAGCAGCATCGCGACCACCCTGGACATGTCGGTTCCCGGAGGCGCGTGCTCGGCCAGCGTCATCGCCATCATGGCCAGATGCCAGGAGTGCTCGGCGTCGTTCTCCCGGCGCGAGCCGTCGATCAGCGAGTTCCGGCGGATGACGCGCTTCAGCTTGTCGATCTCCGTGTGGAAGGCGAGCTGGGACTGCAGCCGTTCGTGGATGAGCGCGGTCGTCACCTGCGCAAGCCTAACCGGTCACGATCAGTTCGTCCCCGATCCGGCGCCGCGTGCCGTCCGCTCGATGAAACGCACGCCCTCCTCCCGTCCGACGACGCGTCGCGCCTTGTCGTACGCGGTCGCACCCTCGGATGCGAGCCCACCGGGGGACCTATGGCGAACCTGTGCGGTTGTCGCGGAGTGCCGGACGGTGAAGAGGGCGTCAGACGGTGAAGAGGCGGCCGACCTCCTCCAGTTCGCGTACGAGGTCGAAGCGGGGGTCGCGGTAGTGGCGGGCGCCGAAGCCGGTGCGGCTCACGGTCCATCTCAGTTCGCGGGCCCACCTGTCCTGGTCGGCGCACAGCGCCAGGTCGGCCATCGTCATCCGGCTTTTGATCAGCGATAACCAGGCGGCACCGGGGGGATTCACCAAGAGACTCCTTCCGGATGGGTGCCAAGCGGAGATCTCGTCGTCCTGAATTCGTCGTACGGAGGGCGCGCTCCATTCACGGAACGGCCCATTCGGTGTTCGCTGCTCGTGCAGTGCGAGCGCCGGCGACGCCGGCCGAATGTCGAAATCCCGCTGGCCCGGATGCCTCCCGTTGTCACGCGCATCCGAGGCGGCCGGCGCCCCTCGCCGGGCGCGTGCCCCGGATGGGAAACGGGCCTCGGAGTATTTCGCCGGCGACCGCCGGCGCCCCCACACTCCGGAAGACCCTTCCCGCATCGATCGTGACTCAGGACGCAATGCCCTGCAATACTTGACGAAAAGAAATCCGCAAGAATCTTGTGCGGATACGCTGCAAATCACGGTGCAACTTGCACGAGAGGGCGCGGTAATCTTCGGACAGGGCGCTCCTCACCCGCGCGCCCGAACCGCAGGGCGCGCCCACCATCCGTGCGTCCACCGCAACCACCGGATTCACCGGATGAAGGAGGTCGGCCGGGGTGCCCGAGCACGGCAGTCCCACCGTCCGCCGCCGGCGGCTGGGGCAGGAACTGCGCCGGTTACGCGAGCGCGCCGACCTGACGGGCGACCAGGTCGCCTCCCGGCTGGGCTGGTCGGCAGCGAAGATCAGCAGAATCGAGACGGCGCGCACCTCGCCTCGCACGAGCGATGTTGAGGCACTTCTGGTGATCTACATGGTAGATTCCCGCCAACGCCAAGAGCTGCTCGCCCTGCACCGGGACGCGACCCGGAAGGGCTGGTGGGAGGATTATCGCGACTCCCTGCCGAAGGAATACACGACGTTCCTTGGCCTGGAGGCCGAAGCCACGGCGGCACGCGACTGGGAACCCCAGGTGGTGCCGGGTCTGTTCCAGACAGAGGCGTACGTCCGAGCCATGATGGAGAGCGGACAGCGGAGCACCCTTGAGGCGCCGGGCGGCGTCCGCAGCCGGATCGAGGTCCGGATGGCGCGCCAGCAGGCGGTTCTCAGGGCGGAGAGCCCGCTGGCCATCTCGGCCGTCCTGGAGGAGTCGGTCCTGCTGCGCCGGTTCGGCGACCACGAGGTGATGCGGGAACAGCTCAGGCGGTTGATCGAGGTGTCAGAGCTGCCGAACGTCGAGTTGCGGATCCTTCCGCTCGACGCGGACCACCCGATCAACACCGGGGCGTTCTGCCACCTCAAGCTGCCCGAGTTCCACGATGTCGTGTACCTGGAGGCACTTCTGGGCGGACGTCTGGTCGAGGACGAGGCGATCGTCTACCGGTACGAGGTGGCATTCGACTACCTGGAGACGAAGGCCCTCGACGTGGACGACTCCCGCCGGTTCTTGGAGAAAACCGTCCGTCACTGGCGTTAGCCAGCTCTAGACCGCCCCGGAAACCCGCGCGGATGATTTCCGGGGGGAGAGAAACATTGTCCATGAACTCGATTGACCTGTCCGGTGCCGCCTGGTGGAAGAGCAGCCGGAGCGCCAACAACTGCGCCTGTGTGGAGGTGGCCGTACTGCCCGACGGCCATGTGGGTGTGCGCGACAGTAAGAACCAGGACGGTCCCGCTCTCATCTTCACCCCCACCGAATGGGACGCGTTCATCGGAGGCGTGAAGGACGGCGAGTTCGACCTTTAATCCTCGGCCTGGCCGGCCCTTCCGGCGGCCAGGCCCTTCTTCTTCCTCCTGAGAACTTCTACCGCCCAGTAGGCGGCGGTGGTGGCTACAACAGCTATTGAGGCAAGAGCTGAGGGTGACGGCCTGTTGCGACGAGGCCGGCTTGTCTTCGAAGGAACGGTCCGCGAGGATCGGACAGCCCTGTATTCCTCATCTATGATCTGCCAAAATCGGCGCTTACGTGCGTTGTTCGCGACTGCGAGACGAGCCATACGTGTGTCCGTCCAGAAGTCGTATCCCAATCGCTGGGAAAAGAGTGCGGTCTGTGCGTGTGACCGAAGCATTTGAGTAGAGGTCTCCCCGACCTCGTACATCATCTCCCAGTAAGAAACAATCAGATTCAAGTAGAGCTGCTGCCGTAATATCCGCGCCTCATGTTCTGAGTCGAGGGCGCCCCAGCAGGCGAGAAGCTCGCGATTATTGATGGCCATTTCCATCAACTGGAAATGGTGGTTTCGTTCGATTTCTTTTCTCGCCGCGCGGGCCTGCCTGGCCTGCAGGATCAGGGAGGCTGCGACTCCCGTGAGGGCGAGGGCCGAAAAAATCGCTGAAGCGGCACCGTATGTCTGTCCGATATAGCTGAGCTGCTCCCAGTCCACATCCGGGGAAGCCGCGATCTTGCTCATGGCGATGGGGGAGGCGATGGTCAGCGCTGCTCCGACTAGCACGGTAAGCACCGTCAGCGTTATTGGGAGCAGGTAGACCGGCTTGTGAGTGTTGCGACGACGGAGCCGTGACACCCCGCAACTATGTCATGTCAATTCCTCACCGGACAGGCACTTGGGAGTAAGTGGCGAGGTCCAGGAGAAACGAACAAGCGCGTACGGCCCGCGCCCGGAAAGGGGCGCGAGCCGTACGTGAGGGGAAGGGGGTCAGGCGACGCCGAGCCCCTGCGCGACGCGCTGGCCGAGGTCCTTGTGGATGTTGGTCCAGTACTCGACCACGCGCTTCTTCATGTCGGCGGTGACCTCGGGAGCCGAGGCGTGGCCGACGATGTTGCTCACCATGTGGTCGCGGTCGACGTCCGAGAGCACGCTCTCCCACAGCGCGCGCGGCTGGACGTAGTCGTCGTCCTCGCGGTGCCTGACGTGGGCGCTCCGGATGATCTCACCGGCGACCTGGTAGTTCTCGCCCTCGTAGAGCGACGGGTCGGCCGCGGGGCCGTTGACGCTGTTCGGCGCGTAGACCGGGTCGCCGGGGTTGCGGTAGCGCATCTGGCCGTCGCGGTTGTAGCTGTGCACCGGCACCTTCGGCGCGTTGACCGGAAGCTGCAGGTAGTTCGGCCCGATGCGGTAGCGGTGGGCGTCCGGGTAGGAGAACAGCCGCCCCTGGAGCATCTTGTCCGGGGAGGGCCCGATGCCCGGCACCAGGTTCGCCGGCTCGAAGCCCGCCTGCTCGACCTCGGCGAAGTAGTTCTCCGGGTTGCGGTTCAGCACGAACCGGCCGATCGTGATCTCCGGGTAGTCGGAGTGCGGCCAGACCTTGGTGAGGTCGAACGGGTTGAACCGGTAGTCCGCCGCGTCCTCGAACGGCATTATCTGGACGTTGACCCGCCACGCCGGGTGGTCGCCGTTCCTGATGGCGGTGTGCAGGTCGCGGATGTGGAAGTCCGCATCCGCCGCCACCAGCGCCTTGGCCTCGGCGTCGGTGAGGTTCTCGATGCCCTGCTCGGTCTTGAAGTGGTACTTGACCCAGAACTTCTCCCCGCCGGCGTTGTACCAGAGGAAGGTGTGCGACCCGAAGCCGTGCATGTGCCGCCAGGTGCGCGGAGTGCCGCGGTCGGTCATGAGGAACGACACCTGGTGGGCGGACTCGGGCGACAGCGTCCAGAAGTCCCACTGCATGTTGTGGTCGCGCGTGTGGGTGTCGGCGCGGCGCTTCTGCGAGTGGATGAAGTCGGAGAACTTCGAGGGGTCGCGGATGAAGAAGATCGGCGTGTTGTTGCCGACGATGTCGTAGTTGCCGTCCTCCGTGTAGAACTTGATCGCGAAGCCTCGGGGGTCGCGTACGGTGTCGGCGCTGCCCAGCTCGCCGGCGACGGTCGAGAACCGCAGGAAGAGCTCGGTCTCCTGGCCCTTCTGGAACAGCTTGGCCTTGGTGTACTGACTGACGTCCTCGGTGATCCGCAGCACGCCGTGCGCGCCGCCGCCCTTGGCGTGCACCACGCGCTCGGGAACCCGCTCCCGGTTGAAGTGGGCCATCTTCTGGATCAGATAGTGGTCCTGCAGCAGCAGCGGGCCGTTGGGGCCGACGGACAGCGAGAACTCGTCGCTAGGAGCGGGAATCCCGGCGTCGGTGGTGGTGATGGGCCTGTCGGTCATAGGGCTGTCCTCCGGGGTCACTTCATGGGAATGCGTGCGGAAAGCAACGGAAAGCAGGGACGCGAGGCTCAGACGCGGGCGGAGTCGGGCTGGGCGCTGCCGGCCTCGGCCCGGCACGGGGGGCACAGGCCCCAGTAGATGACGTCCGCCTCGTCCACCAGGTAGCCGGCGTCCGACGCCGGCTCCAGGCAGGGCGCGTGCCCCACCGCGCAGTCGACGTCCGTGACCTTTCCGCAGCGGCGGCAGACGAGGTGGTGGTGGTTGTCGCCCACCCGCGTCTCGTACCGCGTCGGGCTGCCCGCGGGCTCGATGCGGCGGAGCAGTCCGCCGCGCTGCAACGCGTTCAGCGAGTCGTAGACGGCTTGCAGGGACACCTGGCCGAGGCGTTCGCACACACCGCGATGGATGGCGTCCACGTCGAGGTGGTCGCCTCCGCTCACGGTCTGCATGATCGCCAGCCGGGCCGCGGTCACCCGCAGTCCGGCCTGGCGAAGGCGCCCGGCGTCGTCCACAGCCCTCACGTTAGCAGTAAACTTGAATGACTCAAGTAAAGGAACTCTCCAAGTTTTTTGCCCCGGGATCTCCCACGGCTCCCCGGATGTCGTCGGGAGATGGCATGCTCGGGTGCCGTGAGACGTCAGCCCCTCGCCCTGTCCCTGTTCGCCCTCCTCGCGGCTCCCCTCCTCGTCGCGGGGTGCAGCCCGGCGGAGAGTGAGCCCGTCCCCAGTGCGTCGCAACTGGAGGCCAAGACCGCGACGCCGTCTCCCAAGCCGCAGCGGCGGCCCTTCACGATCTCCTTCGCGGGCGACGTGCACTTCGAGGGCGTCCTCCGCAACCGGCTCAACGCGGACCCGCGTACGGCGCTCGGCCCGATCGCCGCCGTGCTGCGCAAATCCAATCTCACCGCGCTCAACCTCGAGACGGCCATCACCACCGCCGGCACTCCCGCGCCGGGCAAGCAGTTCACCTTCCGCGCCCCGGCCACGGCGTTCACCGCGCTCAAGGCCGCCGGGGTGGACGTCGTCACGATGGCCAACAACCACGGCATGGACTACATGGAGAGCGGCCTGCGGGACACGCTCGCCGCGATCAGGTCCTCGAAGTTCCCCGTCATCGGCATCGGCGCGAACGAGACCGAGGCATACCGGCCCTACCGCAGGACGGTCAACGGCAACCGGGTGTCGATCATCGGCGCGACCCAGGTGCTCGACGAGCAGTTCATCCAGTCGTGGACCGCCTCCGGCGACAAGGGCGGGCTCGCCTCGGCGAAGAACGAGCCCCGTCTCCTGCGTGCCGTACGGCAGGCCCGCAAGAACTCCGACACCGTCATCGTGTTCCTGCACTGGGGCACCGAGCTGGTCAAGTGCCCGACGCCGGTGCAGCGGAGCCTGGCGGACAAGCTCGTGGCCGCGGGGGCCGACGTGATCGTGGGCAGCCACGCGCACATCCTGCTGGGCGGCGGCTACTCGGGTCCGGCGTACGTGCAGTACGGCCTGGGCAACTTCGCCTTCTACAACTGGGGCCCGGACACCGGGGCGACCGGCGTGCTCACCCTGACGATCAACGGCAGGAAGGTCCTCAAGGACGAGTGGACCCCTGCCCGGATCAACGGCGGCGTGCCGATTCCCGTGACGGGCGGCGCCAAGCAGCAGGCGCTCGGCGCCTACCGCGCGCTGCGCGGCTGCACCGGCCTGTCGGCCGCACCCGCTGACTCCTGACGGCGGCGCTACGGGATTCTTGCCGCAATTCAGGCGACTGGTCGATAAGCGCTGACCACGGCGCGTGAAACAGGCAAGATGGGTGGGTGTCCAGCCGGTACGTGAGGGAAGCAGGCGGTCCCGCTTTCGTCGTCGAGCACTGTGCCGCCGTCGAGAAGTGGGGCCGTGGGGGTGATGAGGGGATGTCGCCGCGCTCGTCGCATCCCGGTGAGCCGTTGCGGCGGCGTCCTTCGCAGCGTCGCAGCGCCCGCAGAGTGGAGCGGATGCTCGACGCCTGCGCCGAGTTGCTCGACGAGGGCGGGTACGACGCGCTGACGACCACCAGGGTGGCCGAGCGGGCCGGGGTGGCGATCGGCTCGGTCTACCAGTTCTTCCCCGACAAGCGGGCGCTCAGCCAGGCCCTGACGCGGCGCAACGTCGAGTTGTTCGTCGCGCGGGTCGGGCGTCGCTTCATGGTCGAGGACTACGCCGGCTGGTGGGACGCCGTCGACGCCATCATCGACGAGTACGTCGAGATGCACCGCACGGTGCCCGGGTTCCGCTCGCTGCACTTCGGCGAGGTCTTCGACCTCGACCTCCTCGACTCCGTGGCCGACAACAACACCGTGATCGCCGGACGGCTCCGCGCGCTGCTTCTCACCGAATTCGGACTGGCTGACAGCGAGGATTTGGACCGTGCCATCATCGTCGCCGTCGAGGCGGGGGACGCGGTGCTGAAGCTCGCCTTCCGGCACGATCCGAATGGAGACCCCGGAATCGTGGCCGAAGCCAAACAGCTCGTCCGCGGATACCTGTCCCGCCAACTGGCCTCCGCCATCTCGCGGCACGAGTGACGACGCGGCGGGCGGAGCGGCTCGTGCCGGGAGGCGGGTGGCGTCGTGCGAGCGGCTCACTCGCGGGGGCGGCCGGGATCGCCCGGCGCCTGCGGGCCGGGTACGGCGCGGGGGACGCCGATCGAGGGCCACAGCCCCGGCGCGGTGGCCGGGACATAGGCGGTGTTCTGCCACGACCTGGTGCGGGTGCGCGGCGGTATCGTCAGCTCCCGCATGTCGTCCTCGTCCATCAGGCTCGGCTGTCTCTTCCCGGCCGCGTCGGCACGGCATCTCAGAGACGCCGCGGGCTCGACTCTCAGCTCCATAATCTGCAGCTTGGCCTGCAGTCGGGCCACTTCGGCGCGGGCCTGGTCGAGCGCCTCGTACTGGGCCGTGACGAAGCCGGCGAAACCCGGGACCACGGCGGCGAGCACCGTTGTGGAGGCGAGAGTCAATATCACCCGCTTGGACATGCTGTAACGCTCCTCGCCGAGCTTCGATTGGCACAGGCGTGGTGCGATATGCCCGACTATCTGCCGGGAAAAGCGCATAGTAGCCAAACGTGTACTAATCGTTGCTTCGGCAATGCCTGGTGTTGCCCTGCGAAAACAGGCCGGGATCGGTAGCCTCGGCTCTGTGGCACATGTGACAAATGAGCAGGTCGACCGACTGCTCGAACAGGCCCTGCTGCTCGATGACCACGGTGCCCTCGCCCGCCGCCTCGACGAGCTGGCCCAGGGGTACGAGTCGGGAGAAATGTCCAGGGCGGCGATCCTCGTGCTCGCCGCTGAGGAGTGGCGCCAGGCCGGTCAGCCCGCGACCGCCCTCGACCGTTACCAGGGCGCCCTGGAGGACGGCGGGGAGGTGCCGGTGGACCCGCGTGCGGGCATCGCCGACACGCTGTTCGAACTCGACCGGCCCGAGGAGGCCAGGGCGGTGATCGCCGCGATCAGGGCAGGGGACTGGAACCCGGCCACCGCGCTGACCGTCGCCGAGACACTCGTGGCCTACGGCGACCTCGATGCGGCGCACGAGTGGGCCACCGACGGCATCCGCTCCTGCGGCGCGACGGGGCCGGGCATCCGCGACTCGCTGCTGCGCACCCGCTACCGCATCCGGGTCGATCTCGGCCTGCCGGAGGACGACCTCGACGCCCTCCTCGACGTCTCCCGCTGAGCCCTCTCGGCGTCCCGGCTACGGCTGAGGGCCTCCGCTGAGCCCTCCGGACCGTTTGCCGGAGCAGGTGGTGTGGGCATGTGAAAAGGGGCCGTGGATCACGGCCCCTCGGTCACGCTGTCTTTGGTCTCGTTGTCTTCGGTATCTCGGTGGTCGAGTCCGGGTGGGAGCCGGGGCGACGCCGCTCACTCGGCCGGGCCGGTGTGAACCTTCCCGGCAGGTGCTCGCGTCTCTCCCCGCCCGGCGAACTCGTTCCTCGTGCGGCCCGGTCGCCGAACCCGGGCCGCCGGCCGCGAGGCGCCGTCCTCGCGCGTCCGTGGCGTACGGCGGCCGCAGGGTTACGGCAGGAGCTTCTTGCCGGTCGCGGTGGCGAAATCGGTCACCGCGCGCGTGCCCGTCGCCTTGGTGAGGGCGGCAGGGGCGGTGATGTCACCGTTCTGCTGGCGCGTGGCCGCCTTGGGGTGCTCGCGCGGCAGCAGCCGCGGCACGTGCCGGCCGTCCATCGCGTCGGGCTGCACGGCCGCAGCCGTCCCCCGTCCGCGCGCGTCGTCGTGACGCTGACGCCTGTCCTTGGCTCCCTTCTTGAGCTCGCCCTCCGGCAGGGAGGAGTTCCGCGTGCCGGTCATGGGCCGGCCGGCCTGACCCGCCTGCGGGGCCGCCTGATTGGCGCTCTGGTTGGCGGCCTGGGCCGGCGCCATGGCGCCGGGCTGCTTGTGGGGGTGGTGCGCCTTGCGGTGGCGGTGGTTCCGGACCGGGAAGGTCTGCGTGCTCTGCTCCTGGCCCGAGGCGCCGCTCTGCGAACTGGTGCTGTGGGACTCGCTCTGGGGCGCGAGAGCGCCCTGTGTGCCCTGGTTCCGCGCCTCCGGCTTCTGCGCCCCCGGGTTCTGTGCTCCCGGGTTCTGCGCCCCTGGCTTCCGCATCCCCGGCTTCTGTACCCCCGGCTTCTGCGACGCCGGGCCCTGGGCCGAGTCGCCCCGGGACGCGGAGCCCGCCGGCTCGTTCTCCGGCTTGGGATGCCGGTGGCTCTTCTTCGGATGCCCCTGAACGACGGGGTGCTCCCGCTCCTGGGCGACCGGCGCGGTCCGCAGCGCCTGCGGGGCGCAGGCGTTCGCGGCGCTGGGCCTGGTCGGCGCGACAGCGAGGAGGGGCACGGTGCTCCTGGCCGGGAACAGCGTCTTGGCATCCGCCGCGGGAGCGGCGGGCGCGCGGCGCGGTTCGGAGACGGCCGTGGCGCCGGCCACGGCGTTCTGCACCGGGGCGGAGACCGCCTTCGCGGGCGCCGAGAGGGTCCTGGCGTCGGCGGGCAGCGTCTTCGCGCCCGCCGGTGCGGGCAGTGCCGCCGCGCCGCCGGGCACCGCAGCGGGCACCGCAGCGGGCACCGCAGCGGGCACCGCAGCGGGCATCGTGCCCGGCAGCGTACGGGGGCCTGGCACGGCCGGCAGGTCAGCGGGCCCCGGGACGGTGCGGGCGGTCGTGGCCGAGCCGGCGGGAAGCGAGTTGCGTCCCTGCCCGGCGGCCGCTCCGGCCGCGTCGGCGATGCTCAGCACGCCCGCCGCCGGAGCGAGGGTGGTCAGTCCTCCCGTCACGTCGCGGCCCGTGACGTCATGGCTTGTGACGTCGCGGCTTTGGGCCCGGCAGGCGTCGGCCAGCGCGCCGCCCTTCGCCATCGCCGGGCCCCCGGTCAGCCAGCTCACTCCGGCAGTGACCGCCGCGAGCGCGACGCACCGCCCTCGAATACTTCGTGATGTCCTGGACATCCACGTCCCCCTGATCGCGTACCGTAGTCCGACGAACGCCGAACGTAGCAGCGAGGAGAAAGGGCGGGGCGCGCTTGCCCCAATGGTGGGGAAGACCTTACCGAGTGGGCCGGATCGTCAGCGTGTCACCTGCCTCGTCAAAGTCGACGATTACCTCGTCGCCGTCCCGGATGGCCCCCGACAGCAGCTCCTTGGCGAGCTTGTCGCCGATGGCCGACTGGATCAGGCGGCGCAGCGGGCGGGCGCCATACAACGGGTCGTAGCCGGTCAGCGCGAGCCAGTCGCGGGCGGCGGGCGTGACGGTCAGCTTCAGCCGCCGGTCCGACAGGCGCCGGGCAAGCCGGGCGACCTGCAGGTCCACGATCTGCGACAGCTCCTCGGTGCCCAGCGCGTCGAACACGATGATGTCGTCGAGCCGGTTGAGGAACTCGGGCTTGAACGACGCCCGCACCGCGTTCAGCACGGCCTCGCGCTTGGCCCCGTTCTCCATCGCGGGGTCCACGAGGAACTGCGAGCCGATGTTCGAGGTGAGGATCAGGATCGTGTTGCGGAAGTCGACCGTGCGGCCCTGCCCGTCGGTGAGCCGGCCGTCGTCGAGCACCTGCAGCAGGATGTCGAATACCTCGGGGTGGGCCTTCTCGATCTCGTCCAGCAGCACCACGGTGTACGGCCTGCGCCGCACGGCCTCGGTGAGCTGGCCGCCCTCCTCGTAGCCGACGTATCCGGGCGGCGCGCCGACCAGGCGGGCCACGCTGTGCTTCTCGCCGTACTCGCTCATGTCGATGCGGGTCATGGCCCGCTCGTCGTCGAACAGGAACTCGGCGAGCGCCTTGGCCAGCTCGGTCTTGCCGACGCCGGTCGGGCCGAGGAAGAGGAACGAGCCGGTCGGCCGGTCGGGGTCGGCGATGCCGGCCCGGGCACGCCGTACGGCGTCGGAGACGGCCTGGACGGCCTCACGCTGGCCGATCAGGCGCTGGCCCAGCTCGTCCTCCATCCGCAGCAGCTTGGCGGTCTCGCCCTCCAGCAGCCGCCCGGCGGGGATGCCGGTCCACGAGGAGATGACCTCGGCGATGTCGTCGGGGCCGACCTCCTCTTTCACCATCGGCTCGGCCTCGGCCTCCGCCGTCTCGGCGGCCTTGGTGGCCTCGTCGAGCTCCTTCTCCAGGCGGGGGACGTCGCCGTACATGAGCCGGGACGCGGCCTCGAAGTCGCCGTCGCGCTGGGCCCGCTCGGCCGCGCCGCGCGCCTCGTCGAGCTGCTTCTTCAGCTCGCCGACCTTGTTGAGGCCGGCCTTCTCCCGCTCCCACCGGCTGACCAGGGCGTTGAGGTCCTCCTGGCGGTTGGCCAGCTCCTCGCGGAGCTTCTCCAGGCGCTGCCGGCTGGCCTCGTCGGTCTCCTTGACGAGCGCGAGCTCCTCCATCTTCAGGCGGTCCACGCTGCGCTGGAGCTGGTCGATCTCCACCGGCCGCGAGTCGATCTCCATGCGCAGCCGCGACATCGACTCGTCCACCAGGTCGATCGCCTTGTCCGGGAGGAAACGCGCCGTGATGTAGCGGTCGGAGAGCGTCGCGGCGGCGACCAGGGCGCTGTCGGAGATCTGCACCTGGTGGTGGGCCTCGTAGCGGCCCTTGAGCCCGCGCAGGATCGCGATCGTGTCCTCGACGGTCGGCTCGCCGACGTAGACCTGCTGGAACCGCCGCTCCAGGGCCGGGTCCTTCTCGATGCGCTCGCGGTATTCGTCGAGCGTGGTGGCGCCGATCATGCGCAGCTCGCCGCGGGCCAGCATGGGCTTGAGCATGTTGCCGGCGTCCATCGCGCCCTCGGCGGCGCCCGCGCCCACCATGGTGTGCAGCTCGTCGATGAACGTCACGATCTGGCCGTTGCTCTCCTTGATCTCGTTGAGCACGGCCTTGAGGCGTTCCTCGAACTCGCCGCGGTATTTCGCGCCCGCGACCATCGCGCTGAGGTCGAGCGCGACCAGGCGCTTGTTGCGCAGGCTCTCGGGCACGTCGCCCGCGACGATCCGCTGGGCGAGGCCCTCGACCACGGCGGTCTTGCCGACGCCGGGCTCGCCGATCAGCACGGGGTTGTTCTTGGTGCGGCGCGACAGCACCTGGACGACCCGGCGGATCTCGCTGTCGCGGCCGATCACCGGGTCGAGCTTGCCGGAACGCGCCCGCTCGGTGAGGTCGACGCCGTACTTCTCCAGCGCCTGGTAGGTGTCCTCAGGGGTCTCGCTGGTCACCCTGGCATGCCCGCGGACCTTCTCGAACGCCTCGAGCAGCGCGTTGGGGGTGGCGCCCGCGGCCTTCAGCAGGTCGGAGACCTGCCCGCCGTCGGTGGCGAGCCCGACCAGCAGGTGCTCGGTCGAGACGTACTCGTCCTCGAGCTGCTTGGCCCGCTGCGCGGCGGTGTTGAGCACGGTCAGCAGCTGGCGTGAGCTGGACGGCGCGCTCACGGTGGAGCCCTGCGCCTTCGGCAGCCGGTCGAGCAGATCCTCGGCCTGGGCGCGCAGGTGCCGGGGGTCGGCGCCGACGGCCTGCAGCAGCGACCCGGCGATGCCGCCGTTCTGCGCCAGCAGGGTCGTCAGCAGGTGCGCGGGCGCGACCTCGGGGTTGCCGTCGGCCGCGGCGCGCCGGACGGCCGCGGACAGTGCCTCCTGGCTCTTCTGGGTGAACTTGTAGTCCATATGTGAATGCCTCGTTTCGCCGGTCAGGCAGGTGGCAGTTCGTAGCGGACCAGTGCCCGCAACATCGTGAGCTCACCCCTGAGCTGGGTGACCTCCTCGCGCAGGCGCATGTTCTCGGTTTCGAGTTCGAGGATGCGCTTGATGCCGGCGAGGTTGATGCCGTGCTCCTGGGAGAGCCGCTGGACCTCGCGCAGAAGCACGATGTCCCTTGTCGAATACAGCCGCCCCCGCCCGGCCGTACGGCCGGGGCTGACGAGGCCGAGCCGGTCGTACTGGCGCAGCGTCTGCGGGTGCAGCCCGGACAGCTGGGCGGCTACGGAGATCACATAGACGGGGGTGTCGTCGGAGATGTCGAAAAACCTGGCATCCATCGGCTCACTCGCTTCTGGCCTGCTTGATCAGCTCTTCGCGAAGGTCCTGGCCCTCCGTGGCGTTCCTGAACTCCTCGAGGGCCGCGCGGGCCTTGTCGTCGAGGTTCTGGGGCACCGTGACCTGGACGGTGACCAGCAGGTCGCCCTTCGTGCCGTCCTTGCGGGAGGCCCCCCGGCCGCGCACTCGGAACGTCCGCCCGTTGGGCGTTCCCTCCGGGATGCGCAGGGTCACCGGCATCCCCCGCAGCGTCGGCACCTTGATCTCGGCGCCGAGCGCGGCCTCGGGGAAGGTGACGGGGACCGTGACGGTCAGGTTCTCCCCGCTGCGCCCGAACACGGGGTGCGGCTTGACGTGGACCAGCACGTAGAGGTCGCCGGCCGGGCCGCCGTTCTCGCCGGGCGCGCCCTTGGCCTTGATCCTGATGCGCTGGCCGTCGCCGACCCCGGCCGGGATGCGGGCCTGGATCGTACGGGTGCTCTTGCCGCGCCCGCTGCCCTCGCAGACGGGGCAGGGGTCGTCGACCACCAGGCCCCGGCCGCGGCAGTCGCGGCACGGCTCGGAAAAGGCGAAGTTGCCGAGGTTGCGGCTGGCCGCCCCGGTTCCCTCGCAGGTCGGGCAGACCCGCGGCGTGGTGCCCGCCTTCGCCCCCGTGCCGCCGCAGGCGGTGCAGGCGGCCGAACTGGTGAGCCGGAGGGACACGGTGGTGCCGTCGACCGCCTCGCCGAAGGCGAGCGTCACCTCCGACTCGATGTCCTGGCCGCGCCGTGGCCGGGCGGTGGTCGTGCGCGTGCCCGCTCCGCCCCGGTTGAACAGCCCCCCGAACAGGTCCCCGATGCGCTCGCCCGACCCCGTGCCGCCGAACAGGTCGCCGAGGTCGAAGTTGAAGCCGCCGCCGGCCCGGGTCCCGCCCGCGCCGGCGTAGCCGCCGAGCCCCGACCCGAAGAGCGTGCGCGCCTCGTCGTACTCCTTGCGCCGCTTGACGTCGGAGAGCACGTCGTACGCCTCGGAGACCTCCTTGAACTTCTCCTCGGTCTCCTTGTTCCCCGGGTTGGCGTCGGGGTGGTACTGGCGGGCGAGCTTGCGGTAGGCCTTCTTGATCTCCTCCGCGCTCGCGGACTTGGGCACACCAAGGACGGCGTAGTAGTCCTTTTCCAAGTAGTCCTTGGTGCTCATCTATCGCTTCCTTCGCACACGAAAGGGGAGTGAATCGGTGTTCTCGCGGCCGTCCCCGCGGCTGTCGTCGCGGGTGCCCTCGCGGGTCTCTCCCGATCTTCGCCGATCGGGAGAGACCTCCGCGGTTTCAGTTCTCGTCCGGCCCGCCGGAGCCGGCCGCCGTCTCCTCCGGCGCCGCCTCCTCGCTCGGCTCGGCGACGGCCACGCGGGCGGCGCGCAGGATCCGGTCGTTGATCCGGTAGCCCGGCTGGAGGATCTCGACGCACGTCGGCTCGGTCACCTCCGCCGAGTAGCTGTGCAGCAGGGCCTCGTGCACGGTCGGGTCGAAGGGGTCGCCCTTCGCGCCGTACACGGTCAGGCCCAGCTTGCCGACGGTCGCCTCCAGCGACTCGCTCACCTTCGCGAAGCCGCCGGTGAGCTCACCGTGGTCGCGCGCGCGGCCGATGTCGTCGAGCACCGGCAACAGTTCGGTCAGCACGTTCGCGACGGCCTGCTCCTTGACGGCGATCCGGTCGCGCTCGACCCGCTTGCGGTAGTTGCTGAACTCCGCCTGAAGCCGCTGGAGGTCGGCGGTGCGCTCGGCGAGCAGGTCCGTCGCGGACCCCTCGGCGGGCGCCGCCGCCGTCTCCGTGCCCTGGTCGCCGGGGGCGGCCTCGGGCACGCCCCCGGCGGCCTCGCGGGCCTTGCCGGTCTCCGGGTCGATCTTGCGGTTGTCGCGGATCACCGGCTCCTCCTCGGGGCCGTTCTCACGCGGGCTCACTTGCGGCCGCCCTCCCGCTCGTCGTCGACGATTTCAGCCTCGACCACGTCCTCGTCGGCCTTCGCCTGCGCGTCCTCCGCGCCCGCGCCGGCCGCGGCGCCCTCGGCACCGGCCTGTGACTGGGCGTAGATGGCCGAGCCCATCTTCTGGCTGACCGTGGCGAGCTTCTCGGCGGCGGTGCGGATGACGGGGATGTCGGTGCCCTCCAGCGCCTTCTTCAGCTCGGCGAGCGAGTCGTTGACCTCGGTCTTCACGTCGGCCGGGACCTTCTCGTCGTTCTCGCGGAGGAACTTCTCCGTCTGGTAGGCCAGCGCGTCCGCGTTGTTGCGGACCTCGGCCTCCTCACGGCGCTGCTTGTCGTCCTCGGCGTAGGACTCCGCCTCGCGCATCATGCGCTCGATGTCCTCCTTGCCCAGGGCCGAGCCGCCGGTGATGGTCATCGACTGCTCCTTGCCCGTGCCGAGGTCCTTCGCCGAGACGTTCACGATGCCGTTGGCGTCGATGTCGAAGGTGACCTCGATCTGCGGGATGCCGCGCGGTGCCGGGGCGATGCCGGTCAGCTCGAAGGTGGCCAGCTTCTTGTTGTACGCCGCGATCTCGCGCTCGCCCTGGTAGACCTGGATCTGCACCGACGGCTGGTTGTCCTCGGCCGTGGTGAAGACCTCCGAGCGCTTGGTCGGGATCGTCGTGTTGCGCTCGATGATCTTGGTGAAGATCCCGCCCTTGGTCTCGATGCCCAGGCTGAGCGGGGTGACGTCGAGCAGCAGGACGTCCTTGACCTCGCCCTTGAGGACACCGGCCTGGAGCGCGGCGCCGATGGCGACGACCTCGTCCGGGTTCACGCCCTTGTTGGGCTCCTTGCCGCCGGTCAGCTCCTTGACCAGCTCGGACACGGCCGGCATACGGGTGGAGCCGCCGACCAGGACCACGTGGGCGATGTCGGAGATCTTGATCCCCGCGTCCTTGATGACCTGGTGGAAGGGGCCCTTGCAGCGCTCGATCAGGTCGGCGGTGATCCGCTGGAACTCCGCCCGGGTCAGCTTCTCCTCCAGGTGCAGCGGGCCCTCGGAGGAGGCGGTGATGTAGGGCAGGTTGATCGTGGTCTCGGTCTGGGCCGACAGCTCGATCTTGGCCTTCTCGGCCGCCTCGCGCAGGCGCTGGAGGGCCATCTTGTCCTTGGACAGGTCCACGCCGTGCGCGTTTTTGAAGCGAGTGACCAGTTCGTCGACGACCCGCTGGTCCCAGTCGTCGCCGCCGAGGAGGTTGTCACCACTGGTGGCCTTGACCTCGACGAACCCGTGCCCGTCCTCCTGGCCGACGTCGAGCAGGGACACGTCGAAGGTGCCGCCGCCGAGGTCGAAGACCAGGATGGTCTGGTCCTTCTCCTTGTCCAGGCCGTAGGCCAGGGCCGCGGAGGTGGGCTCGTTGATGATGCGCAGCACGTTGAGGCCCGCGATCTGGCCGGCCTCCTTGGTGGCCTGCCGCTGGGCGTCGTTGAAGTACGCCGGGACGGTGATCACCGCGTCGGTGATCTTCTCGCCCAGGTACGCCTCCGCGTCCTGCTTGAGCTTCTGCAGGACGAACGCGCTGATCTGCTGGGGCGTGAACTTCTTGCCGTCGATCTCGATCGACCAGTTCGTGCCCATGTGGCGCTTGACCGAGCGGATGGTCCTGTCGACGTTGGTCACCGCCTGCCGCTTGGCGACCTCGCCGACGAGAACCTCGCCGTTCTTCGCGAACGCGACCACGGACGGCGTGGTCCGCGAGCCCTGAGCGTTCGTGATGACCGTGGGCTCGCCGCCCTCGAGGATCGAGACGACGGAGTTGGTCGTCCCCAGGTCGATACCTACCGCACGTGCCATGAGTACGTCCTTGTAGTCAAAGTTGAGTCGGTCAGACTCAAATACTAGCCCCGCTGGGGGGTCTGTCAAACGTCTTGAGTCTATGAGGCTCAACCCTGGAGCGCGCGGATTTCATCCCGTCATCGCGAACTTGTGTGGTCTGTCCTCCCTGCCCCGCCCGGGGTGTGGACCCGGCTCCGGCCCCGAAGCGGACCTGACCCGGCTCGGCGGCCTACTTCGCGCCGTCCACGACCTTCCGCCCGTCGAGCGGGGCCTTGAGGTGCACCTTCGTGGTCTTCAGGATCGCGATCGCGATGCAGACGGCGTCGGGCGAACGCCGGTCCTGCCCCTCGTACAGGGTGACGGTGACCTCGCGCGCGGTCTCGGTCACCTCGACGCGGTCGAGCACGTTGCAGGGCTCCACTCCGGACCACCACACGACGTCGAGGGACCTGCCGTCGTCGACGGGGGTGGCGCTCTCCCACGGCACCTTGCGCGGGTTCAGCGTGGGCCCGGCCGGCGTCACCGGAGACGGGGTGCCGCTCGGTGCCCCGGACGGGCCGGTCGGCGCGGGCGAGCCGTGATCGGCCCCGGCGCCGGAGGGGGAGCCTTCCGGCTGCTCGGGTGAGGCCGAGGTGGAGGAGGTCCCTCCGCAGGCGACCGCCAGGAACAGGAGGGCCACGAGCCAGAGCTTTCTCATGCCCCTTACACGGCTGTAAAGGCTCTCCGGTTCACCCGCGACCGGCCGCCCACGCGTTGACGCGCCCGTGTCGTGGGGCTAATTTCAACGCATGATGAATTTATCGGGTCCCGCGATCGCCGTACGGGATCTGCGGGTGTCGCGGGGCGGGGCAGAGGTCCTGCACGGCCTCACCTTCGAGGTGCCGCGAGGGCAGGTCACCGGCCTGCTCGGGCCGAGCGGCTGCGGCAAGACGACGCTCATGCGGGCGATCGTGGGCGTTCAGATCGTGTCCGGGGGCGAGGTGAGCGTGCTCGGCGAGCCGGCCGGGAGCTCGGGCCTGCGCCGCAGGATCGGCTACTCCACGCAGACCCCGGCCGTCTACCGGGATCTGACCGTGCTGGAGAACCTGCGCTACTTCGCGGCCGTGCTCGGCGCGCCGAAGGAGGACCCCGAGCGGGTGCTGGCGGAGGTGGGGCTCGCTGGCGCCGCCCACCAGCTCGGGTCCACGCTCTCGGGCGGCCAGCTGGGCCGCGCCGGGCTCGCCGTGGCCCTGCTCGGCCGTCCGGAACTGCTCGTGCTGGACGAGCCGACGGTCGGGCTCGACCCCGTGCTGCGGCAGGAGCTGTGGACGCTCTTCCACCGCCTGGCCGAGGGCGGCACCACGATCCTGGTCTCCAGCCACGTCATGGACGAGGCCGCGCGGTGCGAGCGGCTGATCGTGCTGCGTCAGGGGGAGATCCTCGCCGACGACACCCCAGGCGCCCTGCGCGCGCACACGGGCACGGCCGACCTGGAGGAGGCGTTCCTGCGCCTGATCGAGAAGAGGGCGGCGGCATGAACCTCGCGATCACCCTCGCCACCGCCAGGCGGATCACGACCCAGCTCCGCCACGACCGGCGGACGGTCGCGCTGATGGTCCTGGTGCCGACGCTGGTCATGATCCTGCTCTACTACGTGATGGACGACGAGCGGTCGTTCGGCCGCTGGGCGCCGATCCTGCTGTGCGTCTTCCCCTTCCTGGTGATGTTCCTCATCACCTCGATCGCGACCCTGCGCGAGCGCACGTCGGGCACGCTGGAGCGGCTCATGGCGATGCCGCTCGGCCGGCTCGACCTCCTCCTCGGGTATGGCCTCGCGTTCGGGCTGGCGGCGTGTGCCCAGGTGGCGCTGGCGCTGGCCGTCTCCCTCACCTGGCTGGGCCTGGACCTGCCGGGCCCGCTGTGGCCGCTGGTGCTCGTCGCGCTGCTCAACGCCCTGCTCGGCACCGCGCTCGGCCTGCTGTGCAGCGCGTTCGCCCGTACGGAGTTCCAGGCCGTGCAGTTCATGCCGATCGTGATGATCCCCCAGATCCTGCTCGGCGGGATCCTCGTGCCGCGCGGGCAGATGGCGACCGTGCTGGAGTGGATCTCGGACGTGCTGCCCATGTCGTACGCGATCGAGGCGATGGCGCACGCGGTCGCGGACGCCGACCCGGGCGCCGAGTTCTGGCGCGACGTCGCCGTGGTGGCGGGGTCGGCCGTGCTGGCCCTTCTGCTCGGGGCCGCCACCCTGCGTCGCCGAACCCCCTGAGTGTCTCCGAATCCCCTGAGTGCCGCCGTACGCCTTGAGCATGGGCTCAGGGCGTACGGCGGCGTGCAGCAGGCGCAGCGCCTCACCGACGCCTCCTCGCCGAATTCCGCGATCCGATTGGCGGAACACCACGGGCGCAGCGCATTCGGCTCCGTCCCGCGAGGTCGGTAGGCTGCGGGGAGATCCCGGCGAAGCCCAGAAGAGGTGCAGGAATGATCGCGATTCTCGGGACCGGAAAGATGGGCGAGGCCCTGCTCTCCGGGCTGGTACGCGCCGGTCTGCGGCCGGACGAGATCGTGGCGACGGCCCGCAGGCCCGAGCGGGCCGAGGCGCTGCGCGAGCGGTACGGCGTGCGGGTCGCGAGCAACGCCGAGGCCGCCAAGCTGGCCGAGACGCTGATCCTCGCGGTCAAGCCGCAGGACATGGGCGCGCTGCTGACCGAGGTCTCCCCGCATGTGGCCGCCGACCGGCTGGTGATCTCGGTGGCCGCCGGCATCACGACCGCGTTCGTGGAGGCGAGGCTCGGAGACGGCGTGGCGGTCGTGCGCGTCATGTCCAACACGCCCGTCCTGGTGGACGAGGCCATGAGCGTCATCTCGGCCGGGGCGCACGCCTCCGAGGAGCACCTCAAGCGCACCGAGGAGCTGCTCAGCCCGGTGGGCAAGGTGCTGCGCATCCCCGAGTCGCAGCAGGACGCCGCCACCGCCCTGTCCGGCAGCGGCCCGGCGTACTTCTTCTACCTGGTCGAGGCCATGGTCGACGCCGGGATCCTGCTGGGCATGCCGCGCGCCGCCGCCCTCGACATGGTCACCCAGTCGATCGTCGGCGCCGCGATCATGCTGCGCGACTCGGGGGAACACCCGGTGATCCTGCGCGAGGCCGTGACCTCGCCGGGAGGCACGACGATCGCCGCCATCGCCGAACTGGAGCGCCACAAGGTGCGGGCCGCGTTCCTCGACGCGATCGAGGCGGCCTGCGAGCGCAGCCGCCGTCTCGCCGCCGGCTGACATACGGCGCTTCCTCCTGACACTGCCCCGGTTCACGGACAGTGTCCCGGTTGCCGCGCCGATGCCCTGTGCCGACCGGCATTCCCGGGACGGAAGATGACCACCGCTTTACGATTGGCGGGTGACGTCTCGTCGCGGGATCGTCCCGCTTCTCGCCGTCCTGCTCGCCGCCGGGTGCTCCTCGTCAGAACCGCGGAAAGCCCCGGTGGCGGTGGTCACCAGGACCACTGTCAGCGAGGTCGTCGAGGCCCCGGCGACGGTGGGCGCGCGTGCGACGGCCACCCTGACCGCCCCCGCCTCCGGCACGGTCGCCCGCCTGTACGTCCAGGACGGCGACACGGTGAAGAAGGGCCAGATCCTCGCCAGGATCAGCTCTCCGCAGGCCAGGCAGCAGCTCTCGGCCGCGCGGAAGGCCGACAGGCAGGCCGCCCGCCCGGTGTCCTTCGGCGGCGCTCCGGTGAGCGTACGGCTGCCGCGCCTGCGACTGCCGAGTTCGCTCGACGCGCACGTCGACCGGTCGTTCGCCAAGGCCAGGAAGGCGGCCAGGTCGATCGACGACCGCGCGGCCAGGGCCCGGCTGCTGGCCGCCATCGACGCCGCGGACAAGCACCGGCGGGCCCAGCGGCGGGCGCTCGGCGAGGTGCTCGACGGGCTGACCCGCTCGCTCGACCAGACGCTGTCGCAGGTGAGCGGCCAGGTGAACGCGGGGATGAGCGGGCTGAGCGCGTCCATGGCGTCCCTGCGTGTGGCGTCGAGGTCCCAGACCAGGGCGGCCGTGCGCGCGGCTGAGCAGACCGTGGACGCCCTGGTCGTCAGGGCGCCGTTCGGCGGCGTGGTCACGCTCGGCGGCGCGTCCTCCGCCTCGGGCGCGGCCGGCCTCGGGGCGCTGGTCTCGCAGCTGCCGGCCGGGCTGGCGGGCCAGGCGGGAGCCGCGGCGGCCGCTCCGGCGGGCCGTTCCGGCGGGACGATCGCCACCGGCGTCCCGGTGGCCGCCGGGGACCCGCTGGTCACGGTGACCGACGTGTCCGTGCTCACGTTGTCCGCCGACGTGGACGAGACCGACGTGCTGCTGGTGCGCAGGGGCACACCGGCCGAGGTCGAGTTCGACGCGGTGACCGGCGCGACGTACACCGCCACCGTGACGGGCGTGGGGGTCACCCCCAAGGAGGGCGCGACCGGCGGGGTCAGCTATCCCGTACGGCTGCGCCTGGGCCGGGGCGCCTACGACGACGGCGGCGCGGCCCCCGCGCCCAAGCCGGGGATGAGCGCCGTGGTGCGGCTGGCCGTACGCCGGTCGGAGAACGCCACCGCCGTGCCCGCGTCGGCGATCGTGACGAGCGGCCGGGAGACGATCGTGTGGGCGGTACGCGGCGGCAAGGCCGAGCGGCGGGTCGTCCGGCTGGGCGCGCAGGGCGACGCGGTCGTGGAGATCCTCAGCGGGGTGTCCCCGGGCGAGCAGGTGGTCGTCAGGGGTGCCGACGCCATACGCCCCGGCCAGTCGCTGTCGTGAGCCACGACGACCGTGCCGGCGGGCCCGCCACGCCGGCGACGCCGGTGACGGCTTCCGGGACGGCGCCGGCGGCACCGCCGGCGTTCGAGGCGATCGGCCTCACCCGCTCCTACCGGCTGGACGGCGGGGTGCTGGTCGACGCGCTGCGCGGGGTGAGCCTGCGCATCGGGCGGGGGGAGTTCGCGGCGATCGTGGGCCCGTCCGGCTCGGGCAAGTCCACGCTCATGCACCTGCTCGGCTGCCTCGACCGGCCGACCTCCGGCACGCTGCGGGTGAACGGTGTGGACGTGGCGACGCTCGACGACGCCGGGCTGGCCGATCTGCGCAACCGCACGATCGGCTTCGTGTTCCAGTCCTTCCACCTGCTGGCCCGCACGTCCGCGCTCGACAACGTGGCGCTGCCGCTGGTCTACCGGGGCGTGTCCCGCGCCGAGCGCAGGGAGCGGGCCAGGGCGGCGCTTGAGGCGGTCGGGCTCGGCCACCGGCTCACGCACCGGCCGTCCCAGATGTCCGGCGGCGAGCAGCAGCGGGTGGCGATCGCCCGGGCGCTGGTGGGCGATCCCCGGGTGCTGCTGGCCGACGAGCCCACGGGCAACCTCGACACCCGCAACGGCGAGGAGGTGATGGGCCTGCTCGAACGGCTCAACGAGGGCGGCGTCGCCGTCGTCCTCGTCACCCACGACGCCGAGGTCGCCGCCCGGGCCCGCCGCCAGATCCACGTACGGGACGGCCGGATCGAGCGTGACGAATGAGGACCGCCGAGGCGCTGCGGATGGCGGTGGAGGCGCTGCGGGTCAACCGGCTGCGCAGCATGCTGACCATGCTCGGCGTGATCATCGGCGTGCTCTCTGTCGTGATCCTCGTCGCCATCGGCACCGGGGCCAAGAACGCCGTGGAGAAGGAGATCGCGGGGCTCGGCAGCAACATCATCCTCGTGGTCCCCGGGCAGGTGGGGCTGGGCGCGGCCCCCACGCAGAGCCGCCTCGACCTGTCGGACGTCGCGTACGTGCGGCGCGTGGTCGGCGACCCCTCGAAGGTGACGGTCGCGGTGAACTCCGGCGAGCCGGTCCGGGTGGGCCGTGTGGAGGTGTTCGCCACGCTCACCGGGACCGACGAGAACATGCCGCACGTCTTCGACCGGCCGCTGCGCCGGGGGCGCTATCTCACCGAGACCGACGTGGACACGCGGCGGCGGGTGGTGATCCTCGGCTCGGAGGTCGCGGCCAAGCTGTTCGGGGACGTCGATCCGATCGGCCGCCAGGTCACGATCGCAGGAGTGCGGTTCCGGGTGATCGGCGTGTACGAGACCGTCGGATCCACGTTCGGGGTGGCGCGGGACCAGGAGGTGCATCTGCCGGTCACCACCGCGCAGCGGCTGATCGGGCTGCCGAGGATCAACGGCATCGCCGTCGGCGCCTCCGGCCCGGACGAGATCGAACCGTTGCGGCAGCGGGTCGTGGCCGCCCTGGCCGCCCGCTACCCGGGCGAGACGTTCTCGGCCGTCACGCAGACCCAGCTTCTCGGCACGATCGGCACGGTCCTCGGCATGCTGACGGGCGTGCTGGCCGCCATCGCGGGGATCTCCCTGCTGGTCGGCGGCGTCGGGGTGTCCAACATCATGCTGGTCAGCGTCAGGGAGCGGACCAAGGAGATCGGCCTGCGCAAGGCCCTCGGCGCCCGGGGCCGCGACATCCTCGGCCAGTTCCTGATCGAGGCCGTGCTGCTGACCACGATCGGCGGTGTGATCGGCATCCTGACCGGGGTCGGCGGGGCGCTGCTGATCCAGGCGGTCTCGCCGGTGCCGGCGTCGATCACCTGGTGGTCGATCGCGCTCGCCTTCGGGGTCTCCGCGGCCGTCGGCGTCTTCTTCGGCGTCGCCCCCGCCCGGCGGGCGGCCAGGCTCGACCCCGTCGTCGCCCTGCGTACGGACTGATCGGGCGTGTGACGCCCGAATGAAGGGCGTCGACGGCCTGTGCGGTACCGTCGCGGCATGAGTCAGGCGGTGCGGGTCGTCTGGGACGACGCTCTGGTTTCTTACGACTTCGGGCCCGGCCATCCGCTCGCGCCCGTACGCGTCGAGCTCACCATGGCGCTCGCCCGCGACCTGGGCGTGCTCGACGGCGCCGTGATGACCGGCTGCGCCCCCGCCACCGAGGACGAGATCGCGCTGGTGCACAACCGGGACTACATCGAGGCGGTCAAGAACGTCTCCAAGGACGGCCGTCCCGACCTGCGCTACGGGCTCGGCACCGAGGACAACCCCGCCTTCGTGGGCGTGCACGAGGCGTCCGCCCTGGTCACCGGCGCGACGCTGGCCGCCGCCAGGGCGGTGTGGACGGGCGAGGCCGAGCACGCGGTCAACGTCGCGGGCGGGCTGCACCACGCCATGCCCGGCGCCGCCAGCGGCTTCTGCGTCTACAACGACCCGGCCGTCGCCATCGCGTGGCTGCTGTCGCAGGGCGCGACGAGGATCGCGTACGTGGACGTGGACGTGCACCACGGCGACGGCGTGCAGACGGCGTTCTACGACGACCCGAGGGTGCTCACGATCAGCCTGCACGAGAGCCCGCGCACGCTGTTCCCCGGCACCGGCTTCCCTCAGGAGACCGGCGCGGAGGGCACCGCGGTCAACGTCGCGCTGCCGGCCGGGTGCGGCGACACCGGATGGCTGCGCGCCTTCCACGCGGTGGTCCCGCCGCTGCTGCGCGCCTTCGCGCCGCAGATCCTGGTCACCCAGCAGGGCTGCGACAGCCACGCCCTCGACCCGCTGGCCCATCTCATGCTCAGCGTGGACGGGCAGCGCACGGCGTACGCCGCGCTGCATCGGCTGGCCCACGAGACCGCCGGCGGCCGGTGGATCGCGGTGGGCGGCGGGGGATACGAACTGGTCCAGGTCGTGCCGCGGGCGTGGACGCATCTGATCGCCGAGGCGCTGGGACGCCCCGTCGAACCGTCGACCGCCACACCGGCGACCTGGCGGACGTACGTGGAGGAGCGCACCGGGGAGATACCGCCTCTGACGATGACGGACGGACGGCACCCGCAATGGCGGGATATTTCGGAAGGGTACGATCCGGCCGACGCCGTCGACCGGGCCGTCATGGCGACCAGGAACGCGGTGTTCCCCTTCCACGGCCTGGACCCCATGCCGTGAGAGGTCTGGAATCATGCCGAGCCGAGGAGCGCTGTACCTGTCGTGACCGCACCACCACCCTCCCGAAAGCCCACCCGAGCCGAACTGCGCGAACACCTTGTCCGGACCGCCATCGCGGGTGACGTGGCGACCAGCCGCGAGAACAACCTCGACCACTACCGGTCGCTCGCGCTGCGCGACCCGCACTACCTCTTCGGGCTCACCTTCGAAGGCGAGTGGTCCTACCACGAGGTGCTGGCGCTCATGGCCGGCAAGGCGGGGGTGGCGGCCGATCCCGGCCACCGCGAAGGCCCCGACACGATCGACCCCGAGCGGACCATCGACGCCGTCGAGGAGATGGGCGAGCGGATCGCCAAGGTGCTCCGGCGCGGCTCGCCCCGGATCGTGCTCGCCACCGGGCACCCGACAGGCCTGCTCACCATCCACCTCGCGCTGGCGCGGTTCCTCGCGGAGAACGGGGCGACCCTGCTCTTCCCGGCCGAGGGGTGGACGTACGTCGGCGGTCTCGGCCGCCGCAGGCGGATCCGCTACCTCGACGGCGTGGCGATGCTGGAGGACCGGGGCACGTTCGTGCACACCCACGAGGCGGCGCCGATGGAGGCGATGCTGGCCGACGAGCGGCCCGACTTCGTGATCGCCGACCACGGCTGGGCCGGGGCCGCGGGCGAGGCAGGGGTCGAGACCGTGGGCTTCGCCGACAGCAACGACCCCGCGCTGTTCGTGGGCGAGGCCGAGGGGAAGATCGCCGTCACCGTGCCCTTGGATGACAACGTGCTGCCGCGCTTCTACGCTCCGTTGACGGCGTACCTGCTCGCCCGGGTCGCCCGCAGCCTCTGACTCCCCTTCCGGACCTCCCAAACCGGGCATTTCGCGCCCGCTTTTGTACCTCTGTGTCGACCGTTTGCCAACTTTTTCGTGTGTCTGGGCGACTCTAATGTGAGAGAAGTTGGTCCGTTCCAAGATTGAGGCGAGGGGCACGGCCCGGCTGCTGCCAGCGACTTTCCCGATTTTGACGGCACACGGCTCCGTTGACTGATGGAATGAGGGGTTTGCCTACTCGGGGTCCGGACTTACGCTGACAGCAGTACACGTGCGTGAGCAATGGCACCAGTGGGGATAACCCGGAAACACGTGCGGAAGAGGCGTCCGATGGGTGCAGGCGAAAGACCTCTCAGCGAGGTGAAGTTCTTGACGGTGGCCGAGGTGGCGACCGTCATGCGGGTGTCCAAGATGACCGTGTACCGGCTTGTGCACTCCGGGGAGTTACCGGCCATCCGTGTCGGCCGGTCCTTCAGAGTGCCCGAGCAGGCGGTCCACGACTACTTGCGGGACGCGTTCATCGAAGCAGGATGAACCGTCCGGGCGACCACGCTTGACGGTGGCGTGGCCGACTCCCGGTCGACGCGGGGTCCCCCGGGGGAGCGATCTACCACGGATCGCCGGTAGTCTGTTGAGCCGGTGTGCGCTCGCGCGCCGGTCTGACAGTCACACCTTCACCTGGGGGTCCCGTGGGCTCTGTGATCAAGAAGCGCCGCAAGCGCATGGCCAAGAAGAAGCACCGCAAGCTGCTGAAGAAGACCCGCATCCAGCGGCGTAACAAGAAGTAGCCGAGACGGAGCGCGCACCGGTCCCAAGGGACCGGGCGACCGTGAACACGCACACCCCCGGCGAGGCGTCGATGACTCGTACTGTGCTGGTCACCGGTGTCTCCGGTCACATCGGCGCTCGCGTGGCGATCGCGCTCGCGGCCGACCCGGAGATCGACCGGGTCATCGGCGTGGACACGGCGCCGCCGCCATCCCCTGCCGGGGAGGACGGCGCGGCGCTCGGCCGCACCGAGTTCGTCCGGGTCGCGTTGCGCAGTCCCGACCTGATCAAGGTCATCAGGGACGCCGATGTCGACACCGTCGTGCATCTCAGCCTGGTCAGCGGTCCCGGCGGCAGTGGCCGGGTGAGCGGCACGGGCGGCGGCCGGCCGGCCATGAAGGAGCACAACGTCATCGGGACGATGCAGCTGCTCGCGGCGTGTCAGCGCTCCGCCACGGTGCGCCGGGTGGTCGTGCGGTCCACCACGGCCGTGTACGGCTCCTCGCCGCACGCTCCCGCCGTGTTCGCGGAGGACACCGAGCCCGTCGAGGTGTCGCATTCCGGGTACGCCAGGGACGCCACCGAGGTCGAGACGTACGTGCGGGGCTTCGCCCGGCGCCGGCCCGACGTGACGACGACGACGCTGCGGTTCGCCAACCTCATGGGGCCGGGCGTCGACTCGCCGCTGACGCGGTACTTCTCCCAGCCCGTGCTGCCCACCGTGCTCGGCTTCGACCCCCGGCTGCAGTTCGTCCACGAGGACGACGCCGTCGAGGTGCTGTGCCGTACGGCGCGGGCCGACCACCCGGGCGTGTTCAACCTCGCGGGCGACGGCGTCCTGCTGCTGTCGCAGTGCGCGCGGCGCACGGGCCGTCCGGTGGTCCCGATGCCGTCTCCCGCCTTCCGCCTCGTCAGCGGGCTCGCCCGGGGCGCGCGGCTGGTGGACTTCTCGCCCGAGCAGCTGTCGCTCATGAGCCACGGCCGCGCGGTGGACACCACCAGGCTCGCCGCCGAGCTCGGCTGGCGGCCGAAGTACAGCACGGCGGCGGCGTTCGACGACTTCCTCCGATCGCGCGGCGGACCCGGCGAGCTGCCGCGCGCCCTGGTCGACTGGCTGGCCGACTTCGTCCGGCCGATTTCGTGACGGGACGTTGATGGACGACTTCCAGGGTCGGCGCGAGGACGGGAGCACGGCCGACGAGCGGCTCGCCGAGCTGTTCGCCTTCCTGCGGCGCAGGGTCACCGGCGAGTACGAGATCGACGAGTTCGGCTTCGACCCCGACCTCAACGACACGGTGCTGATGGAGGCGCTGCGCCCGCTCTACCGGCACTGGTTCAGGGCCGAGGCCCTCGGGCTCGACAACGTGCCGCCAAACAGGGGCGCGCTGATCGTGGCCAACCACTCCGGCACGCTGCCCGTGGACGCGCTGATGCTGCAGGTCGCGGTGCACGACGAGCTGGGCAGGCCGCTGCGCCTGCTCGGGGCGCACCTGGTCTACCAGCTTCCCGTGCTCGGGCACCTGGCCCGCAAGTCCGGGCACACGCTCGCGTGCCCGGAGGACGCCGACCGGCTGCTGCGCAAGGGCGAGGTCGTCGGCGTCTTCCCGGAGGGCTTCAAGGGCATCGGCAAGCCGTTCTCCGAGCGCTACCGGCTCCAGCGGTTCGGCCGGGGCGGGTTCGTCGCGTCGGCGATCAGGGCCGGGGTGCCGATCGTCCCGTGCGCCATCGTGGGGGCGGAGGAGATCTACCCCAAGATCGGTGACATTCCGTCGCTCGCCCGGCTGCTCGGCCTGCCCTACCTCCCGATCACGCCGCTGTTCCCCTGGCTCGGGCCGCTCGGCCTGCTTCCGCTGCCGTCCAAGTGGCTGATCGAGTTCGGCGAGCCGATCCGGACCGACGAGTACGCCCCGGAGGAGGCCGACGACCCCATGCTGGTCTTCGACCTGACCGACCACATCCGGGAGACCATGCAACGGCAGCTCGACGCTCTGCGGCTGCGCCGGGGGCCGGCGTTTCCCCCGATCTGACACGGCACCGCCGGAAACTTATTGGCGACGACGTCTAACAAAGAGACCTACTGGTCGGTATGGTGTGCTCACTCTCACCTCCGGAGGAGCACCACCATGAGCAAGGGGCGGAACGCCGCCCTCGCCGGGCTCGCCCTCGGCCTGGCGATCGGCACCGCGCGACGCATCCAGACCAGACGGGCGAAGGCCGCACCGGCTCCGAACGGCGCGTCCGGGCGCCGGACGACGGTCACGACCGACGACGGGGTCCGCCTGGCCGTGGAGATCGACGACCACCCCGAACCCCGCTGCGCCGTCGTCTTCGCGCACGGCTGGCTGATGAACCGGCACTGCTGGCAGCCCCAGCGCGAGGCCCTGGCGGGCCTGGGCACGCTCGTCTTATACGACCAGCGCGGGCACGGCGACTCCTCGGCCGGGGCGCTGGAGGCGTGCACGATCGACCGGCTGGGCGACGACCTGGCCGCCGTCGTCGAGGCCACTGTGCCGGAGGGGCTGCCCGTCGTCCTCGTCGGCCACTCGATGGGCGGCATGACGATCATGGCGCTCGCGGACCGGCATCCCGCCCTGGTCGAGTCGCGGATGGCCGGCGCGGCGCTGCTCAGCACCTCGTCCGGCGGGCTCGACGCCGGCACCTTCGGCCTCCCCGGGCCGCTCGGGCGGCTGGCTCCCCGCGTCACGCCCCTGCTGTTCGAGAACATGCTGGCCCGCGCCGCGGCCATCGACGCGCGGCCCCGCGTGAAGGACTGGACGAACCTGCCGGTGACCCGATACGTCGCCTTCGGCAAGGGAGCGAGCCGGCGGCACATCCGGTTGGTGAACGCGATGGCCGCGGCGACGCCGACGGAGGTCATGGTCGGGTTCTTCCGCGACTTCCGGGTGCACGACAAGTTCGCCGCGCTGAAGGCGCTCCAGCGGACGGAGACGCTGGTCATGGTGGGTGAGCGAGACCGGCTCACCCCGCTCGCCCACAGCCGCCGGATCGCCGATGCGCTGCCCGGCGCCCGGTTCGTCCAGATCCCCGGCGCCGGGCACATGATCGGCTTCGAACGCCCCGGGCTGGTGCACCGGGAGCTGACCGGCCTGATCGAGCGGGCCGTGCCGCGCCGGTCCGCGGCCTGATCGCCGATCAGGTGCGTGCCGCGCGGAATCCCGGCCGGGCGGCCACGGGAGTGAGGTGTCCGGCCGCCTTGAGCGTGTGCAGGACGGGTGCCGTCTCCAGGGTGCGGATCTGGTCGAGCGTGCCGAGCCTGCGGGTGAGGTAGCGGTGCAGGTCGGCGGGGCCGGCACAGAGCGCGTGGGCGAGCAGGTTGGTGGCGCCGGTGGTGGCCGCGACGACGGCGAGCTCGTCGTGGGTGGCCAGGGTGGCCGCGACCTGGTCCAGATGCGCCGGCGCGACGGCCATCCACAGCAGCGCCTGGGCGGTGACGCCGTAGCCGGCGACGTCGACCTCGACGTCGAAGAAGATCGTCCCGCTGGCGCGCAGGTCGGCCAGACGGCGCGCCACGGTGGCCGGGGACCAGCCGGTGGCCGCGGCGAGTTCGGCATAGCCGGCGCGGCCGTCGTGGCGCAGGGCGTCGACGAGGACGCGGTCGCCGTCCGTCAGGCTCACCTGGTCGCGGCTGTCGGGTGAGGGGGCCGGCCCTGCGAGTGCCTGTCGCTGCTCGTCGCTGAGCGTGCGCAGCCGTCCGCGCCAGGCGGTCGGACCGCCCAGGTAGGTGTGGAGCAGCAGATGCGCCGAGACGGCCGTGATCCCGGACGTACGCGGGATGTCGTGCAGCAGCAGCGACCGTGACGGCCGGCTGTCGTCCTCCGCGTGGACGATCGCGAAGATCTCGGTGCCTCCGGAGGCCAGCTTGACCCAGGAGGTGTCGGGACGCCGGGCCAGCGCGTGCCCCAGAGCCTGAGACGCGGTGGGGGTCGTGGTGAGTCTGACCACCCACTGTGCCTGGCCGGTGCGGTCCTGCTCGGGCAGGCCGACGACGCGCAGCCCGGCCTCGGCGCGCAGCCGACGGTAACGGCGCGTCACGGTCTGGGTGGACACGCCGAGGACATCGGCGATCCGGCTGAACGGCGCTCGCCCGTCGATGTGCAGGGCATGGACGAGACCCCGGTCCAGTTCATCCAGCATCGTCGGATTCTCTCGCTGTTTCGCCCTCCACGGAAGAAATCCGCAAATTCGGCTTGCTGGCTGGAACGTCCCACCCGTACGCCCCAGGCTGCTGCCTGCCCACGACGCGATCGGGAAGGACAAGCCATGCTCGTACGGGAGGACACCGCCGCCACGACGGGATATCGATGGCGGTGGGCGGCCCTGCTCGCGCTGTTGGTCGCCGAGGCGATGAACCTGCTGGACGCCACGATCACGACGGTGGTCGCGCCGGTGATCCACCGCGATTTCGGCGGCGCCGAGTCCGACATCCAGTGGTTCAGCGCCGCCTACACCCTGCCCTTCGCCGTGCTGCTGGTGCCCGGCGGCCGCCTGGGTGATCTCGCCGGACGGAAGCGGGTGTTCGCGGCCGGGGTCGCCCTCTTCGCGCTGGCATCGGCGATCTGCGCCTGCGCGACCGGCTCGGGAATGCTCATCACCACACGTGCGGTCCAGGGAGCCGCGGCCGCGTTGGTCATTCCGCAGACCATCGGACTGATCCGGACCATGTTCGAGGGCGACGAACTGGCCAGGGCCATGGGGTCCATCGGGCCGGTGATGGGCCTGGCCGCCGTCTGCGGGCCCGTGCTCGGCGCTCTCCTCACCCGCGCCGACCTGTTCGGCATGTCGTGGCGGGCGGCGTTCCTCGTCAACGTTCCCCTCGCCGCCCTCGTCCTGGCCATCGGGCCGGCCCTGCGGGAGAGCAGGTCGCCTCACCCTCCCCGCGTCGACCTGCCCGGCACGGGGCTGGTGGTGCTCGGCACCGGCTTGATCGTGTATCCCCTCATCCAGGGCGACGCCGCCGGCTGGCCGACCTGGGTCTGGATCGCTCTCGCCGCGGGCGTCGTCGTCCTCGCGGTCCTGGGATGGCACCAGCGTCACCGCGCCGGGCGGGGCCGCAGCCCCCTGATCGAACCGAGCCTGTTCCGCGACCGGGCCTTCCCGGCCGCGCTGGCGACCTCCACGCTGTTCTTCGCGGTGATGAACGGACTGATGGTGGCGATCGTCCTGCAGGTGCAGCTGGGGCTCGGCAGCGACGTCCTGACCGCCGGGCTCACCCTGCTCCCGTGGTCGGCCGCCATGGCCGCCGCCTCCTGGTACGCCGGCGCCCGTCTGGTTCCCCGCCACGGAGCGAAGATCATGTTAGTCGGGCTCGCGGCTCTGTTCGCCGGGCTGGTCTGCGCCGTCGCCGTCTACCACTCGGCACCCGCCGACGGCTACCCCTGGCCCCTGCTCGCGGCGCTGTCGCTCAGCGGAGCGGGAAACGGGCTGTTCACCGTCCCGTTCTTCACCACGGCCCTGTCACGGGTGCGGGCGCACGAGACCGGCTCCGCCGCCGGCCTGCTCAACGCCGTCCAGCAGTTCGGCGGCACCCTCGGCGTAGCCGTTCTCGGCACCGCGTTCCTCCACAGGTTCACCGCGGACGTCCGGTCGCACGCCGATCCGGGCAGCGCCGCCCTGGGGGCGATCCAGCTCACGTTCTGGATCGCCGCGGCGCTCGTCGCCGTTACGGCCGTCACGGCCGCGCTGATGGGCGTACGCGAGTCCCCTGCGGAGCCCGCGGGCCGGTGACCGGGGGGTTGATCAGAGGGCGGAGCGGTAGTGGCGGCGCAGGGCGATGCCCGCGGCGACCCCGCCCGCGATGGCCCCCGCGGTCGCGGCGATCGGCAGGCCGATCATCGTCGCCTTCCTGCCCGTGCGGAAGTCGCGGATCTCCCAGTCGTTCTCCCTGGCGTGCTCGCGCAGTTCGCTGTCCGGGTTGATCGCGTGCGGGTGCCCGACCAGGGAGAGCATCGGCAGGTCGTTGGCCGAGTCGCTGTAGGCCGAGCAGCGGGCCAGGTCGAGGCCCTCGCGGCGCGCCAGCGCCCGGATGGCCTCGGCCTTGGCCGGGCCGTGCAGCAGGTCGCCGACGAGCCTTCCGGTGTAGGCGCCGTCGGCGGTCTCGGCGACCGTGCCGAGCGCGCCGGTGAGCCCGAGCCGCTGCGCGATGACCCGGGCCAGCTCGACCGGCGTGGCGGTGACCAGCCACACGCGCTGGCCGGCGTCCAGGTGCGCCTGGGCCAGCGCGCGGGTGCCCTGCCACACGCGGTCGGCCATCACGTCGTCGTAGATCTCCTCGCCCAGCCGGACGACCTCGTCCACCTTCAGCCCGGCGACGAAGGCGAGGGCCATCTCCTTGGCCTTGGCGATGTGCTCGGGGTTCTCGTTGCCCCGCACGCGAAACCACGCCTGCCCGAGCGCGAACTTCATGAGGTCACGGCTGGTGAACAGGCCGCGCGCCGCCAGTCCCCGGGCGAAGTGGTAGATCGAGGCGCCGCGCATCATGGTGTTGTCGACGTCGAAGAACGCCGCCGCCGTGAGGTCGGGGACGACCTCGGGGACGGACACCGCCGCGGCGGCCGCCACCTCGCCGGCGATCTCCGCCGCTTCCCGCCGTCGCAATAGCCGCCTCATGACTCATCAGCTTAACCGCCGGAGAGTGGACGGAACGGGAGCGGGACATGACGTGTCAACGTCCGGAACCCGTGAACGACTCGATATAACTCAGATATTGGTTGGCCTTATCGCGATTTTCCCGGTCGAGTTTCGGCAGCAGCGGCTCCACGAGATTGCGCTGCTCACGGGCGAACTCGCGCGCCTCGCCGCCGGTGCGCCCCTGCCTGGCCACCCGGCTCAACGCGGCGCGTGTGGTCGACTCCATGTCGTCGAGCGTCTGCCCGATCAGCCGGCGGCGCTCCGGGGTCGACGTGTCCACCAGCGAGGCGGTCTCGTTCGCCCGCTGCCGCGCCGCGACCATCTGCCGCTGCGCCAGATCCTCCTGGTCGTACGCGAGGTCGAGCACCGTGGACTCCGCCATCCTCTTCAGCGGATACAGCACCTCGCCGGGCACCGAGTGGTAGGTGCGCACACCGGTGCCGAACATCCCCGCCAGTAGCACGCAGAACACCAGCGGGGGGCGCAGCCGTACGAGCAGGGACCGGCGGGGCCGGGGCCGCGGGGATGCGCCTGGGGGCGCCACACGCTTTCCCGCCGTGTGCCTGCCCGCGGCGCGCTCGGCGGCGTGGGCGCGCATCAGCTCGGCCCGCAGCCTTTCGCGGAACTCCGGTCTCGGGCCGCCGCCGAGAACGGAGCGGAGGCCGGCCACGCGCGCGGCGACGCCGCGGGTGCGGGCCGCCGACCGGCCGCCCGCGCGGCGCGGGGATCGCCACCAGCCCATCACCGCTCCCGCCATTCCCCGCTTGACGCCCAGCGGAGATCCGTCGCGGGCCCTCGGGAAGCGTTCGTCGCCTCCCGGCCGGCCCGCGAAATCCGCCTGAAGATCCGACCTGCCACATGCCCAACGATGGGGTATGGGTAATGGTTACGGGGCTCTCAGCCGAGATCGTCGGGGAGCGCCCGGGCGAGCGCCCTGATCGCCCGGAACTGGAGCGCCTTGATCGCCCCGGACTTCTTGCCCATGATCTTCGCCGTCTCCGCGAGCGACATCCCGTGCAGGAAGCGCAGGATCACGCATTCCTGCTGCTCCGCGCCGAGCTGCTTGATCGCCTGCATCACGCGCTCGTTGACCATGTTCGTGACGACCGCGTTCTCGGGAATGTGCGGGCCGTCCAGGGGCGTGTCGAGTATCTCGGCGGTGGTCACCTCGAGCCGGTTGCGGCCCGACTTGTAGTGATCGGTGACGAGGTTGCGGGCGATCGTGACGAGCCAGGCGCCGAAGTCGCGGCCCTGCCAGGTGAACTCGGCGATGCCCCGCAGCGCCCGCAGGAACGTCTCGCTCGTCAGGTCCTCGGCCAGCGCGTGGCTGCCGACCCGGAAGTAGACGTATCGGTAGACCAGCTCCAGGTAGTGGTCGTAGAGCACGCCGAACGCCTCGCTGTCGCCGGTCTTGGCGCGCAGCACGAGGCTCCGCATCTCGTCGTGCTCGTGCTCGCGGTCGGGGAGACCGGCGGAACGCGCGGGTTGCGCTGCTCCTGCGGCGGCCGGAGGGGAAAGCCCGGCCAACGGCCACGTGTTCGGCATCCGTTATCCCATGGAGGAAGGGGAGTCGGCGTGCTCGAACACTCTAGAAATCAACGGGAGATAACACAATCCGTTCGGGTGGAGGAATCGACTTCAGGAGTGGAGACGCGGGTGGTGACATTCCCGGACAGGGTGACCGGCTACCGGTGGGGAGCCGATGTCCGGCAGCATGGGTGCCACCATGGAAGTCCTCGTCGCCATCCTCGCGTTCGCCGGCGCCCTGCTCGCCGGCATCACCACCGGCGTCCTCGTCGGGCGTCTCCGTGACGAGCCGGCCGCTTGGCTGATCGCGTGGAGCATCGCCACGGGCGCGCTGGCGTTGTCGCTCGGCGCCGTCGCCGTCGGCCACCTCACCGGGTTCGGGCCCGTGACGTTCCGGGCCTACCAGATCACCGGCTCGCTGCTGGCGCCGCTCTGGCTGGCGGTCGGCGTCATCCAGCTCCTCGCGGAGAAGGGCAGCGCGCGCTTCGCCGGCTGGCTCCTCGGCGCCGCGCTCACGGTCGTGGGCACGGTGATCATGGTGCTCGACCCCGTCGTCACCGCGGGGTTCGACAAGTCGCTGCCCGACGGGCCGACCCATTGGGACCTCTGGCCCGAGTGGCTGCTGCGGGGCGTCCACGGCCTGGTGGTCTTCCTGCTCCTGCTCTGCCTCGCCATGGCGGTGATGGCGTGGCGGGACGGAGACGAGTACGACGTCGACAACATGAACGCGACCGTCGTGCTCGCCCCGGCGGGAATGGCGATCTCGGGTGTGCTCGAATTCGGACTCCCGGGGCTGGTCGTCGTCGTGGTGCTGGCCGCCTCCGCCGGAGGCGTCTGGTACGCCGTGGCCCGCCCGCTCGCGCCGTACGACGACGAGGGCGAGGACGACGAGGCTCCGCAGGAGGAATGGCAGGGGCGGCGCGGCGGCCGGGCCGACAGCGCCCTGCGGGCCGAGACCCGCGTGCCCTCCGCGCCCTCCGGGCCGCCCGTGCCGCCGCGTGGGGCTCCGGGAGGCCACCCGGCCGGACCGGGCGCGGTTCCGCCCGGGATGCCGGGAGCGCCTAGGGGGCAAGGAGGGCCGCGCCGTTCCGGGCTCGGCGACCTGGTGGCCGAATACCGGGCGGGAGAGCCGGGCGAGGTCGACTACGCCGCCCGCATGCGGCCCTCCGACGGCACTCCGTCCGCCGAAGACTTCGGCGGGCCCGCGACCGGCCAGCTTCTCGCGGCCGACCAGTACGGCCAGCCCCGCCGGCCCGAGTACGGCATGCCCGCGGCGTCTCCGGCCGAGCCCGACCGGGCGATGCCCGCCACGGGGGCCCTCTATCCCGGGGCGGAGGTCCCCGACCCGGCCGATCTCGCGGCGAGCTTCGGCGTGGGATTCGGCGGCAGGTCCCGGCCGGCCATGAGCCGCCAGGGCGGCGGGCAGGGGGACCCGCATGCGCCGCAGCAGACGGGCCGGCCCGCCGGTCAGGGGGGCTCGGTGAAGCCGGCCCCCGGCATCTACGGCCTGCTCACCGTCTTCACACTGCTCGACGGCTCGGGCGAGGCGTTCGACAAGCTGGCGGAGGAGACGGTGGAGGCCGTCCAGCGCAACGAGCCCGACACGCTGCTGTTCGTCTGCCACGCGGTCAAGTCGGCCCCGCTCCAGCGCATCGTCTACGAGCTCTACCGGGACGAGGTCGGCTACGGCGAGCACCAGCGACAGCCGCACATGGAGCGGTTCGCGACCGAGCGGGTGAAGTACGTGCTGGCGGCCAACGTCATCGAGCTCAGCGTCAACGCCGCCAAGGTGGTCCCCCTCCCCACCCGCCAGATCCTCTAGGCCCGCGAGGACCCCTCGATCACGACTTCTCCGCGGTCTCGCACAGGGCGGCGGTGACCACTGAGTCGAGGTCGGCGTTGTGGACGCCGTCGATGCGGTACAGGTTGGTCATCACCGTTATCTGCCTGCCGTCGAGGGTCGCCCCGCCGCTGGTCCTGAAGCCGAGCATGTCGCCGCTGTGGCCCCAGAGCACCCCGCCGCAGGGCAGCGGCGTGCTCATCAGCCCCAGGCCGTAGCCGGTGCCGCCGGGGCCTGTCGGACGGGTCGCCATCATCTGCCTCAGCTCGGCGGGACGCAGCAGGCGACCTCGCAGGAGGGCGGCGTAGAAGCGGTTGAGGTCCGACGCACTGGAGATCATCCCGCCTGAGGCCCCGGCGACCGTGGGGTTGAGGCGGGTGATGTCGAGCAGGCCTTCACCGGTCTTGAGATATCCGCGGGGATGAGGGCCGGGGATGTCGAGCCCGTCATCGGGGACGGAGGTGGCGTTCAGGTGCAGTGGGCGCAGGATACGCCTGCGGATCTCCGCGCCGTAGGTGTTGCCGGTCTCCTTCTCGATGATCAGGGCGACGATGAGGTAGTTGGTGTTGGAGTAGCTCCAGTCCGTGCCGGCGGGGAACTCCATGGGGTGTCGCAGAGCGAGTTCGACCAGGTCCGTCGCGTTCCAGTGGTCGTAGCGGTGGGCCACGATGTCGGCGGGGTTCAGCAGCGCCAGGTAGTCGGGCACACCGCTCGTGTGCTGCAGCAGGTGGCGCACGGTGATGTCGGGCCCCAGCAGGCCGGGCAGGTAGCGGTCGACCGGCGCATCCAACTCGATCCTGCCCTCGGCGACGAGCTGGAGCGCCACAGTCGCGACGAACGTCTTGGTCTTGCTGCCGATCCTGAACCTGCTGTCTTTCTGTACCGGTCGTTTGGTGACCGTGTCCCGCACCCCACTGGTGATCGTCACGTCCCCGTGCCGGTCGTGCAGCTCCGCCAGCGCTCCCGGCACGTCGTCGCCGGTGGTCAGCCGCTGGAGAGCCTGGCGTAACCCTGGATGGTCGGCGGCCGCCGCGGCCGACAGGGGCAGAAGTGAGACCGCGATCGATCCCGCGATCGCCGCACTGAATGCTCGTATGGACATGAGTGCTCGCATGGACATAGCCAGGAGGCTCGCAGCGGTTCGCGCGCCCGGCATCGTTCTCGCTGACCAAGGTCGGGCTCGTCCGGCCGGACGAGACGACCCTGAGCCGGATCAGGGTGACCGCATCGACGCCGGCCTCGGCTTCAACGCAGCAGGGCCTCGCGGAGCCGGTTCTCGTTCACCCGCCAGTAGTCGTGTTGCACGCCGTCGATCAGGACGACGGGGATCATCTCCCAGTACTCGGCCTGGTCTTCCGGCGAGGCGGTGATGTCGCGTTCGTCCCAGGGGACGCCCAGCTCTGCGGCCACGCGCTCGACCACCGCGCGGGCGTCGTCGCACAGGTGGCAGCCGGGCTTGCCGAGCAGCGTGATCCGGTGGTCTCGAGGAGCCATGCTCTCGATTATCGCGATCCCTCGGGCCCGGAATGGAGACCGCCGCCCCCTCCTGGGACCCTTGACACATAGGAGGCCGCGCACGATCGACTTTGTGCATAGCTTCACAAAGGCACTAACCTGTACTCATCCGTCGCATCCGCTGTGCGGCCGGGGGCGCAACCGGCCGTCCGTCCCCCTGGAGCCCCGGCAAGTGATCCGCCGTATCCCGCAGGCCCGCGACCGTGGCATTCCCGACGCCACGGTGGCGAGGTTGCCGCTCTATCTGCGCGCACTCAACGGGATGGCTGAAAGGGGCACCGCGACAGTGAGCTCGGAGGATCTCGCGCTCGCCGCCGGCGTGAACTCCGCCAAGCTCCGCAAGGACCTGTCCCACCTCGGGTCGTACGGCACCCGGGGCGTGGGCTACGACGTGCAGTACCTCATCTACCAGATATCGCGTGAGCTTGGTCTCACTCAGGACTGGGCCGTCGCCATCGTGGGCGTCGGAAACCTCGGCCGGGCGCTGGCCAACTACGGGGGGTTCGCCTCCCGCGGATTCCGGATCGCGGGCCTGCTGGACGCCGATCCGCACGTCGTGGGCGACCGCATCGCGGGTCTCGTCGTCGAACACGCCGACGAACTGGAGTCCGTGATCAAGAAGCGCGGAGTCTCGATCGTGGTGCTCGCCACCCCCGCCACGGCGGCGCAGCAGGTCTGCGACCGTGTCATCGCGGCCGGTGTCACCAGTATTTTGAACTTCGCCCCCGTCGTCTTGGCTGTGCCTGACGGCGTGGATGTCCGTAAAGTCGATTTATCCATCGAACTGCAGATACTTGCGTTCCACGAGCAGCGCAAGGCTAATGGAGGGCCCATCATGGCCGAGGAGTGGCCGGACGGGGTGGTCATGTGAGTGAGCCATCGATCGGAGCGAGCTCATGAGTGTCCTCGTCGTCGGCCTGAGCCACCGGACCACGCCGGTCGCGCTGCTCGAACGTGTCACGGTCAGCGGGGACGCGCTCGTCAAGCTGCTGCACGACGTGCAGTCCGACGAGAACGTGTCCGAGGCACTGGTCGTCTCGACGTGTAACCGCGTCGAGGTCTACGCCGTGGTCGACCGTTTCCACGGCGGCGTCACCGCGGTGACGAACATGCTCGCCGCGCACTCGGGCCTGCCGCAGGAGATGCTCGCGCGGCACCTGTACGTGCACTACGAGGACCGGGCGGTCCAGCACCTGTTCACCGTCGCCTGCGGGCTCGACTCCATGGTGATCGGCGAGGGGCAGATCCTCGGCCAGATCCGGGCCGCGCTGCGCCTGGCGCAGGAGGAGGGTACGGCCGGGACCACGCTCAACGAGCTGGCCCAGCACGCGCTGCGCGTCGGCAAGCGCGCGCACGCCGACACGGGCATCGACCGGGCCGGCGCGTCGCTGGTCGGGGTGGGGCTGACGCTCGCCGAGCGGGTGCTCGGCCCGATCACCGGCAGGCGGGCCCTGGTCGTGGGCGCCGGCTCGATGAGCTCGCTGTCCACCGCGACGCTGTCCCGCGCGGGCGTGACCGACATCGTCATCGCCAACCGCACCCGCGAGCGGGCCGAGCGGCTCGCGGAGACGGTCGGCGGGCGGGCCGCGGACCTGGCCGACGTCCCCGCCGAGCTGGCGGAGGCCGACCTGGTCATCTCCTGCGTCGGCGCCGGGACCCGCACCATCACCCCGGAGACGATCGGGGACCGCGGCAGGCCGCTGTTCGTCCTCGACCTCGCGCTGCCCCACGACGTGGACCCCGGCGTACGGGACCTGCCCGGCGTGACGCTGGTCGACCTGAAGTCGATGCAGCAGGACGGCGTGGACGACGTCTCCGACGGCGGCCGGGCCGAGGCGATCTGCGAGGTCAGGCGCATCGTGGCCGAGGAGGTCGCCGCCTACCTCGACGCCGCGCGCGCCGCGCTCGTCACCCCCACGGTCGTGGCCCTGCGCAGCAAGGCCGCCGGGGTGGTCGAGGCGGAGATGGGCCGGCTGCTGTCCCGCCTGCCGGACATCGACGGGCGGATGCGCGACGAGATCACCCAGACTGTACGGCGGGTCGTGGACAAGCTGCTCCACGAGCCGACCGTACGGGTCAAGCGGCTGGCCGCATCCCCGGGCGGCGACCAGTACGCGGAGGCGCTGCGCGAGCTGTTCGGCCTCGACCCGAAGAAGCCCGAAGCCGTTTCGAGCCTGGAGGTGGAGCAGTGACCGCCCCCCTGCGGCTCGGCACCCGCAAGAGCCTGATGGCGACCTCGCAGTCGCAGATCGTCGCCGACCGGCTGACCGCCCTGACCGGCCGGGAGGTGGAGCTCGTCGGCGTCACCACGTTCGGTGACGTGTCCCGGGCCCACCTGACCCAGCTCGGCGGCACCGGCGTGTTCGTGAACGACCTGCGCGGCCGGCTGCTCGCCGGCGAGGTCGACTTCGCGGTCCACTCGCTGAAGGACCTGCCGACCAAGCCGGACGAGCGGATCGCGATGGCCGCGATCACCCGGCGGGACGACCCGCGCGACGCGCTCGTCGGCCCGGTCAAGCTGCACGACCTGCCAGCCGGGGCCCGCGTGGGCACCGGATCACCGCGCCGGGTGGCCCAGCTGCGCCTGCTCCGGCCGGATATCGACTACGTCCCCATCAGGGGAAACGCGGACACCCGCATCGGCAAGGTGACGTCGGGCGAGCTCGACGCCATCGTGCTGGCCGCCGCAGGGCTGGCCAGGATCCGCCGGGACGGGGAGATCGCCCAGGTGTTCGAGGTCGACGAGATGCTGCCCGCTCCCGGGCAGGGCGCCCTCGCCGTCGAGTGCCTGGCCGACCGTGACGATCTCATCGAGTTGCTGCGTGCCGTCGACGACCCGCTGACGCGGGCCGCGGTCGACGCCGAGCGCTCGGTGCTCGCCGCCCTCGAGGCCGGTTGCGCGGCCCCGGTAGGTGCTTTCGCCTCCGGTGACGGGCACATTCTCAATCTGACCGCCACCGTCGTCGCCGTCGACGGCACACGGTCGGTGCGCAAGTCCGCCTCCGGACCCTCTACGACGGCCGTGGAGATGGGCCGCGAACTCGCGGCAGCCATGATCGCCGAGGGGGCCGACACGTTGATGGGGGAGCAGGCCCATTGAGCCCCGCGAATCACAGCACTCAGACCCGGTCGGGGTTCGTCGCCTTCGTCGGCGCCGGCCCCGGTGACGAAAACCTGCTCACATTGCGCGGCGCCGACCTGCTGGGCAGGGCGGACGTCGTCGTGCTCGACCGGCAGGTGTACGGCTCGCTGCTGCGCCACTGCCGCGAGGGCGCCGAGGTCGTCGACATCTCCGCCGACGCGGCGGAGAACTCGGTGTCGCTGAAGACCATCCAGGCCGCCAAGGCGGGCCACACGGTTGTGCGGCTGTGCTCGGGCGACCCGTCCTTCTTCTCGTCGGTCACCGACGAGGTGGCCGCCTGTGCGAAGGCGGACGTGGACTTCGAGATCGTGCCCGGCGTGCCGCCGGCCACGGCCGTGCTGACGTACGCGGGCATCCCGCCGGCGGCGTCGGCGCCGGAGTTCCGCATCGTGGACGCCGCGCAGGTGGACGACTGGGCGAAACACGCCGCGTGCGAGGGCACCCTGGTGATCTACAACGGCGTCGCGGACGCGGTCCCGATCAGCAAGGCGCTGATCGCGGCCGGCAAGCCCGACTCGACGCCGGTGGCGGTGACCAGCGACGGCACGACCACCGAGCAGTACACGGTGGTCTCCACGCTCGGGCGGCTCGGTCCCGATCTCAAGCACGCCGGGATGACCGAGCCCGCGCTGATCGTGGTGGGCGACGCCGTCGGCATGCGCGACCGCCTGTCCTGGTTCGAGACCAAGTCGCTGTTCGGGTGGCGGGTCCTCGTGCCGCGCACCAAGGAGCAGTCCAAGGGGCTGTCGGAGCAGCTGCGCTCGTACGGCGCGGTGCCCGAGGAGGTGCCGACGATCTCCGTCGAGCCGCCGCGCACGCCGCAGCAGATGGACCGCGCCATCAAGGGCCTGGTGACCGGCCGCTACGAATGGGTCGCCTTCACCAGCGCCAACGCCGTCAAGGCGGTGCGCGAGAAGTTCGAGGAGTACGGCCTGGACGCCCGGGCGTTCGCCGGGCTCAAGGTCGCCGCCGTGGGCGAGGCCACCTCGCGGGCGCTCGTGGAGTTCGGCGTGAAGCCCGACCTCATGCCGACGGGCGAGCAGTCGTCCGAGGGCCTGCTGGCCGAGTGGCCGCCGTACGACTCGATGCTCGACCCGATCAACCGGGTGCTGCTGCCGCGGGCCGACATCGCGACCGAGACGCTGGTGGCGGGGCTGACCGAGCTCGGCTGGGAGTGCGACGACGTGACGGCCTACCGGACCGTGCGCGCCGCGCCGCCGCCCGCCCCGATCCGCGAGGCGATCAAGGGCGGCGGGTTCGACGCCGTGCTGTTCACCTCGTCCTCGACCGTGCGGAACCTCGTCGGCATCGCCGGAAAGCCGCACAACGTCACGGTGATCGCGGTCATCGGGCCGCAGACGGCCAAGACGGCCGAGGAGTTCGGTCTGCGGGTCGACGTGATGTCCGACAAGCCGTCCGCTTCGGCCCTCGCCGCCGCGCTGGCGGACTATGGTGCGAAGATGCGGCACGCCGCCGTCTCGGCGGGGGAGGTGCCCCGTCGTCCGTCCCAGATGCGCAGGGGCGCGCGGCGACGCGTGAAATGAACCGACTCGCGTACGGCCCGCCGGGGACACCCGGCGGGCCGGCGCGATCCAGAGCGGAGAGATCACTGTGAACGCCCAATACCCGGTGGCGCGGCCCCGGCGGCTGCGCCGTACCGCCGCCATGCGCCGGATGGTCGCCGGGACGCGGCTGCACCCGGCCGAGCTCATCCTGCCGATGTTCGTCAAGGAGGGCATCGCCGAGCCGCAGCCGGTGGGCTCCATGCCCGGGGTGGTCCAGCACACCCGCGAGTCGCTGCGCAAGGCGGCCCACGAGGCGGCCGAGGTCGGCGTGGGCGGGATCATCCTGTTCGGGATCCCCGCGGACAAGGACGCCCGGGGCTCGGGCGCCGACGACCCGGACGGCATCGTCCAGGTGGCGCTGCGCGACCTCGCCTCCGACCTGGGCGACGCGCTGGTGCTGATGACCGACACCTGCCTGGACGAGTACACCGACCACGGCCACTGCGGCCTGCTGACGGCCGATGGCGAGGTGGACAACGACGCGACGCTGGAGCGGTACGCGTCGGCGGCGGTCGCGCAGGCGGCGGCCGGTTCCAAGATGATCGCGCCGAGCGGCATGATGGACGGCCAGGTGGGGGCCATCCGCGCGGCTCTCGACGCCAACGGCTTCGCCGAGGTCCCGATCCTGGCGTACGCCGCCAAGTACGCCTCCGGGTTCTACGGGCCGTTCCGCGACGCGGCGGAGTGCGCGCCGCAGTTCGGCGACCGCAGCGCCTACCAGCAGGACCCGGCCGGCCCGATCGGTGAGGCGCTGCGCGAGGTGCGCCTCGACCTGGCCGAGGGCGCGGACGCCGTCATGGTCAAGCCCGCCCTGGCCTACCTCGACATCCTGCGGCAGGTGCGCGACACCGTCGAGGTGCCGGTCGCGGCCTACCAGGTGAGCGGCGAGTATGCGATGGTCGAGGCGGCGGCGGCCAACGGCTGGATCGACCGGGAGCGGGTGATCATGGAGTCGCTGATCGCGATCCGCCGCGCCGGTGCCGACATGATCCTCACCTACTGGGCCACAGAGGTCGCCCGCGGACTATCCTGACACCTCATCAGGGGGGTCCTGCCGCACCGAAATCGGCCAGAAGGCATTATCAGGTACGTACCGCGAGCATCTTGCGTACCGCAGGAAGGCAGCGGGTGTGACGCTTGTGGGGAGGAGCGCCATGGTGGGGGTACCGCTGGCCCGACGTGCGAAACGGCGTGCGCATCACGCGCCGCGCAAGATGACGTCGGTGCTCGAGTACGCGCAGTTGGGCTGGGCGAGCTGTATGGGCGCCCATCCGCTGAGCGAAGGAGGCAGGGCGTGCTCCTGTGACCGGGTCGGCTGTCCCGACCCGGGGATGCACCCGCTGTCGCCCGCGTGGCAGATGCAGGCCACGACGGACACCGCGCTGCTCACGCGGTGGTGGAAACAGGACCCGGACGCGAACGTGATCCTGCCCACCGGCAGGGTGTTCGACGTGTTCGACGTACCGGCCTCGGCGGGCAGTCCCGCCCTGGCCGCCATGGACGCCGCAGGCTTCGACACGGGCCCGGTCGCCGAGAACGGCGACCGGGTGCTTTTTTTCGTGGCCACGCGCGGCGCTCCCGAGGACGAGGACGAGTGGTGGTCCTGCAGCCTGGACGCGGGACCCGAGACGATCGACAGCACGCCGGGGCTGCGCTGGCACTGCCGGGACAGCTACGTGCTCGCGCCGCCGTCCACCACGCCCACGGGCGGGGTCGTGAGCTGGATCAGGCCCCCTGACGGGCGTCCGCTGCCCGAACCGCTGCGCGTGCTCGACCTGCTCGCCGACTTCTGCGAGTAGTTCCCGGTACGGGCCCCGCACGGGTGGGCCCGTAATCTGGAGGGCGTGACTCGCACGCAGACCTCCGAGGACCTGTTCGACCGCGCCCGCCGGATCGTTCCCGGCGGCGTCAACTCGCCGGTGCGCGCCTTCGGCGCCGTGGGCGGCACGCCCCGCTTCATGGCCTCCGGAGAGGGGCCGTACATCACCGACGTGGACGGCAACCGCTACGTCGACCTGGTGTGCTCCTGGGGCCCGATGATCCTCGGCCACCGCCACCCCGCCGTCGTGGAGGCCCTGGAGGAGGCCGTCGCGCACGGCTTCTCGTTCGGCACCGCGACCGAGGGCGAGGTCCTGCTCGCCGAGGAGATCGTCTCCCGGGTGGTCCCCGTCGAGAAGGTCCGCCTGGTCAGCTCCGGCACCGAGGCCACCATGTCCGCCGTACGGCTGGCCCGCGGCTTCACCGGGCGGGCGAAGGTCGTGAAGTTCGCCGGCTGCTACCACGGGCACGTGGACGCGCTGCTGGCCTCGGCCGGGTCCGGGGTCGTCACCTTCGGCCTGCCCGACACCCCCGGCGTCACCGGCGCCTCGGCGGCCGACACGATCGTGCTGCCGTACAACTCGCTCGAGGCGGTCGAGGAGGCGTTCCGCACGTTCGAGATCGCCTGCGTGATCACCGAGGCGTGCCCGGCGAACATGGGCGTGGTGCCGCCCGCCGACGGCTTCAACCGGCGCCTGCGCGAGCTGTGCACCGAGCACGGCGCGCTGCTGATCATCGACGAGGTGCTGACCGGGTTCCGCGTGTCCGCCTCCGGCTGGTACGGCATCGATCCCGTCGAGGCCGACCTCATGACGTTCGGCAAGGTCATGGGCGGCGGGCTGCCCGCCGCCGCGTTCGGCGGGCGGGCGGAGGTCATGGCCGCCCTCGCCCCCGAGGGGCCCGTCTACCAGGCCGGCACGCTGTCGGGCAACCCGCTCGCCTGTGCGGCCGGGCTGGCCACGCTGCGCGCCTGCGACGACGACGTGTACGACAGGATCGACGCGTCCGCGCTGGTCATCGGCAGGGCCGCCTCCGACGCGCTGGCCGCCGCCGGGGTCCCGCACCGCCTCCAGCGGGCCGGGAACCTCTTCTCGATCTTCTTCACCGACACCCCGGTCACTGACTTCGACTCTGCCCGGACGCAGAACACCGACGCGTACCGCGCGTTCTTCCACAGCATGCTCGACCAGGGCGTCTACCTGCCGCCGTCGGCGTACGAGGCGTGGTTCCTGTCGGCCGCCCACGACGACGAGGCGCTGACCCGGGTGGCCGAGGCCCTGCCCCTGGCCGCCAAGGCCGCCGCCCAGGCCGCCGGGGTCTGACGCCCTATCCCTGTCGGCGTGTACGCGCCCGTGGCGGGGTCCCGCTCGTACACGTAGACGACGGGACGCCCGTCGTTCTCCTCCACCCGCCAGAAGGCTGATCCGCACGAGAACGGCGAGGGGAGCGCCGGTGGGTGTGGGGGGCCGTGTTGAGCGATGCGGCATTCACCGTACAGGGCGACGGTTCGGCTGATATCACTTTCTGTGGTGGCCTGTGAACCGAGCGTACGGATGGGGTGGGTGGAGTGAAGCCGCAGGACGAGGTGCTTCACCTGGTGGCCGGGGCGGCCGATCTGGTGGCGGAGAGGCTGCGCGGCGCGGCCCGGCTGCTTCCCGGCCTGACGGAGGTCAGGGAGGAATTGCGCGCACGCGGCGAGCTGGCGCTCAAGCGGGCCGCCCCGGCGTCCGAGGCGCACATGGAGATCCTGGCCAGACGAGCGGCCGAGCGGCACTCCCGTGGGTGACCTCCTGGTCCGCGTGGACAAGGCGCTGGGGGAGTTCGTCGACACGGAGATCGCCGAGCTGCTGGCGCTGGACGGGGAGCTCGCCCCCGTCGCCGAGCAGTTGCGTGTGTCAGTCGCCGGCGGCAAGCGCATCCGCCCGGCCTTCTGCTACTGGGGCTGGCGGGCGTCGGGACAGGCCGATGCGGACGCGGCAGTCCGCGCCGCGGCCGCGCTGGAACTGGTGCACGCCGCCGCGATCGTCCACGACGATCTCATCGACCGCAGTCCGTTACGCCGCGGACGACCCACGGCACACGAGAAGCTGGGGGACGCTCTTGCTGTCCTGATCGGTGACCTGCTGATGGTGTGGGCGGCCCAGATGTTCCACACCTCGGGCCTGCCGCGGGCGTTCCTCGCTCGCGCCGTGCCGCTGTGGACCGCGATGGGCCGCGAGCTGGTGGCGGGCGAATGCCTGGAGATCCTGCGTACCGGACGCTCTCCGGAACTGGCCCGGTCCCTGACGATCGTGAGATTCAAGACCGGGTCGTACACGATCGAGGGACCCCTGCGGATCGGCGCGGTGCTGGGCGGCGCGGACCCGGCCGTGCTGGCCGCGCTGGCGGCCTACGCCCGTCCGCTCGGCGAGGCGTTCCAGCTCCGCGACGACCTGTGGGGAGTGTTCGGCGACCCGGAGCGGACCGGCAAATCGGTGTTGGACGACCTTTCAGGCCGCAAGCCGACCGCGCTGCTGGCCCTCACACTGGCCGAGGCCTCGGAGCCCGACCGCCGGCGCTTGCACGACCTGCTCGACGGCGTCGTCACCCCGCATGGCGCCATGGAGATCCGGGACATCATGCGGCGGTCGGGAGCGCCCGAAGGCGTCCGACGGATGATCGCGGAACGGGCCGAGACCGCGCGGGCGGCGCTGCGGACGGCCCGGCTGGCATCCCACGCCGCCGACGCCCTGACCGAACTGATCGACGAGGTGACAGCGGATGCCTGACTGCAGGGGCTACACGGACGAGTACATGAACGGCCTGCGGCTGCGCGGGGACGAGTTGGCGGACGCGACGGTCGAGGCCCTGTTCGTGGACGGGCAGGTGGGCAGGTTCAACACGCTGATGCGCTGGTTCACGACCTCGGGCCAGGAACTGCCCGAGGGGCTGCCCAACGTCGCCAGGGACTACCTGAGGGCGACGGCCATGCCGCCGGACTGGGTCGACTGGGCGGTCATGGAGCAGGCGAGGCAGTTCTTCATCGACAACGACGTGCACATATCCACCGCGCTCTCGTTCGCGGCGATGCCGGCGTGCTACGTCGTCCCGCACGTGGCCAGGCTGCTGTCGGCGACGCATTCGCTGGCCTACCCCTCCCGGCGGATGGCCGAGACCGGCCAGTTCACCGTGTACCTGATGCAGCCCGACGCGTTCGAGGCCGGCGGCCGGTTCCTGCCCGCCGCGCAGAAAGTGCGACTGCTGCACGCCTCCATCCGCCGTCACCTCAAGCAGGAGGACAGGTGGCCGGAGCCGGTTCCGATCTGCCAGGAGGACATGCTCGGCGGGCTGATGATGTTCAGCCTGCAGGTCCTGGACGCGCTGCACCGCATGGGCGTCCACATCACGCCGGACGGGGCCGAGGCGTACTACTACGCCTGGCGGGTCGTAGGGGCGATCCTCGGCTGCGATCCGGCGGACATCCCCCCGGATCTGCCGGCGGCCCGGGAGTTCTCCGACCGGTACATGGTGCGCCACATGGGCCCGTCACCCGAAGGGGCGCACCTGACCCGGCAGTTGATCGAGATGTACGAGCAGGTCGTGCCGGGAACGCTGCTGGACCCGGTGGTGCCCGCTCTCATCCGCTTCCTCATCGGCGACACCGCGGCCGACTGGCTGGAGGTTCCCCGCTCCCGCTGGGACTCCGTCATCAAGGTCGCGCCCACGCTGCTGCGGGCGCTGGAGAGCTTCGAGGACCGCGGGCCCTGGGCGGCGCAGCTGGCCGACCGCTTGGGGCATCTGCTGACGATGCTGGAGCTGTCGTCGCTGACCCGCGGGCGCGTGATGCACTACGCGATCCCGCAGGAACTCAAGCCCCAATACGGCATTCGCTCGGCGACGGCCCGGTGGACCCCGCCGCCTCCCGCGGCATTGCGGTGAGGTCAGCGGGCGGAGGAGGGGCGGCGCTCGCGGGTCTGCCGGGCCTGCCTCGCCAGGGTCTCCAGATAGGAGGTCTGCTCGGAACGGGTGGACTTCGTGAAGAGCTTGTTGAAGATTCGCATGGCTATATCGTCGCATCGCTAAACAGTTGAGCACAAACAAGTTTTTCTAAGGAGAACGGTTTAGACTGTCTACATGTTGGACCTGAACCGGTTGAAGGCCCTGCACGCCGTGTCGATCTACGGCTCCGTGGGCGCGGCGGCCGACGCGCTGATGGTCACCCCTTCGGCGATCTCCCAGCAGCTCGCCAAGCTCGAACGGGAGACCGGCGCCGTCCTGATCGAACGCAACGGGCGCGGCGTCAAGCTGACCGACGCCGCCGGGCTGCTCGCCGAGCACGCCGAGCGCATCCTCGCGCTCGTGGAGACGGCGGAGGCCGACTTCGAGGCGCTGCGCGGGGCGGTGGTCGGCAAGCTGACCATGGCCGCCTTCCCCACCGCGGCCCGGGGCATCGTGCCGCGCGCGCTGACCACGCTCAAGAGGCAGCACCCCGATCTCGACCTGCTCGTCTACGAGAGGGAGCCGGAGCGGCAGACCCGCGAACTGGCGCGCGGCGACCTCGACCTCGCCGTCCTGCAGGACTGGCTCAACCGGCCGATGGCGCTGCCCGAGGGCCTGTCGCGCACGGCGCTGCTCGACGATGTGGCCGACGTCGTCGTGCCGGCCGACCACCCCCTGGTGGGCGCCGACCGGGTGCGGCTGAGCGACCTGGCCGGCGACAGCTGGATCAGCTCGACCCCCGGCACGGTGTGTCACGACTTCCTGGTGTTCCTGCTGCGTTCCGAGGAGCGGGAGCCGCGGATCGTCTGCATGGCCGACGAGTACCCCACCCAGCTCGCGCTGGTCGCCGAGGGCCACGGCTGCGCGCTCATCCCCCGGCTGGGCCGGGGACCGCTGCCCGAGGGAGTCGCCGTCCTGGCCGTCCAGCCGCCGCCGGTGCGGCGGATCTACGCGGCCTGGCGGACCGACGCCGCCCGGCGTCCCGCGATCCGCGCCGCCGCCGACGCGCTGCGCTCCGCGTGCTCCGAGCTGCCCGGCGGGTAGGCTGTCCAGGTCATGACAGAGATGACCATCGTTCACCTGCTCCGGCACGGTGAGGTTCACAATCCCCGTGGGGTCCTGTACGGCAGGCTGCCGGGCTACCACCTGTCCGAGACCGGCCGCCGGATGGCGGAGGTGGTCGCCAAGGCCGTCGAGGGCAGGGACATCGTCGCGGTGTGGAGCTCTCCCATGGAGCGCGCCCAGGAGACCGCGGCTCCGGCCGCCCGGGCCCTGGGCCTGGAGGTGGCGGCCGACGAGCGGCTGATCGAGGCGGGCAACGTCTTCGAGGGCCTGCGGATGACCGGGAGCGACAACGTCTTCCGCGACCCCCGCTCCTACCGCCACTTCAGGAACCCGTTCCGTCCGTCGTGGGGCGAGCCGTACACCCAGGTGGTGGCACGCATGAAGGCGGTCGTGGACGACGCGCGGGCGGCGGCGCGCGGCCACGAGGCACTGCTCGTCAGCCACCAGCTGCCCATCTGGATCATTCGACTGGCGGCCGAGGGCAGGCGGCTGTGGCACGACCCGCGCCGCCGTCAGTGCGCGCTCGCCAGCCTCACCAGCCTGACCTTCGAGGGCGACCGGCTCATCAGCGTCGGCTACAGCGAGCCAGCCGGGGCGCTGCTCAGGGTCGGCACGTCGCCGCAGGGCGAGGCCGCGCTGTTCGACAAGGCCGACGAGGCGCTCCCGGAGGCCCTTCGGGCGGGCTCGGAGGACGAGGAGACGCCCGGTCCGCAATCCGTTCCCGGCGTGTGACCCGCCGGACGGGGCACCCCCACCGGTCGGTAGGCTTACAGCTCTACCGGTCGTAGTACAAGGAGATCCTCCTCCCGTGTCCGCCAAGCGCCTGACCGCCAAGCGTATGACCGCGCTCGCCGCCGTGGCCGTGGTCGTCACGTCCCTCGCCGGCTGCGCGGGTGGCCAGGCGGCTCAGCCCCGCTCCGGCGACACGCGCTTCGTCGCGGGGGACGGTCGTGTCGAATTCTTCGCCGCGGCGCAGCGTCACAAGGCGCCCGTGATCGAGGGGACGACCCTCGACGGCGGCACCGCCACGCTGACCGCGGGCAAGGTCCACGTGGTGAACTTCTGGGCCTCCTGGTGCGCGCCCTGCCGGGCCGAGGCGCCCACGCTCAAGGACATCGCGGCGACCACGAAGTCCAAGGGCGTGGAGTTCCTCGGCGTCAACTTCAAGGACCTCGAGGCGTCCGCGCAGGCGTACGACCGGGCGGTCAAGCCCGGCTATCCGAGCATCTACGACCAGAGCGGCAAGGTGCTGCTGCAGTTCCAGGGCACGGTGCCGCCCGCCGCCATCCCCTCCACGCTGATCATCGACGCCCAGGGCCGCATCGCCGCCCGCGCGCTCGGCGCGGTCAAGTACGACGACCTGCTCTCGGCCGTCACCAAGGTGACCGATGAGTGACCTCGGCAGCACCGTCGCGACCGGGTCGCTGCTGCTGGCCGCGCCGATCGCCGCGGTCGCCGGGCTCGTGTCGTTCGTCTCGCCGTGCGTGCTGCCGCTTGTCCCCGGCTACCTGTCGTACGTCACGGGCATGAGCGGCGACCCGAAGCGGGGCCGGATGGTGCTCGGCAGCGCGCTTTTCGTGCTCGGGTTCGCGGTCGTGTTCATGCTGGGGGGCGCGCTGTTCGGCGGCCTCGGCGCGGCCCTGCACGGCAACGCCGACGTGATCACTAAGGTCCTCGGGGTGGTGACGATCGTCCTCGGGCTGGCCTTCGTGGGGATCGTCCCCGGCCTCCAGCGTGACGTGCGCATCCACCGGCTTCCCGCGGCCGGGATCGCGACGGCCCCGCTGCTCGGGGTCGTCTTCGGCCTCGGCTGGACGCCGTGCATCGGCCCGACGCTGGCGGTGGTGATGACGCTCTCGGTGAACCAGGGCAGCGCGTTGCGCGGCGCCGCCCTCGCCTTCGCGTACGCGCTGGGCCTCGGCCTGCCGTTCGTACTGGCGGGGCTGGCCTACCGCAAGGCGCTCCACACGTTCAAGGCGGTGCGCCGCTACACCCCGCTGATCACCAAGGTCGGCGGCGTGATGCTCGTGGCCGTCGGCGTGCTGCTCGTGACCGGGCAGTGGTCGGAGATCATCGTCCACCTGCAGGTGTGGGTCGGCGGCTTCAGGCCGGTGATCTGATGAGCCCCCCCGACGACCTCGCCTCCGCCGTACGCGACGAGACCGCGGCCGAGGAGCAGGCACAGGAGCAGGCCCGGCAGGAGACGCAGGAGCGGACGCGGCCGGTCGGCCTGGGCCCGATCGGCTGGATGCGCTGGACCTGGCGCACGCTCACCTCGATGCGCACGGCCCTGATCCTGCTGTTCCTGTTCGCGCTCGGCTCGGTTCCCGGGTCCATCTATCCGCAGCGTGGCGTCGATCCGGCCAGGGTCGCGCAGTACTTCAAGGACAACCCGACCCAGGCGAAGTGGCTCGACCGGTTCTGGCTGTTCGACGTCTTCAGCTCGCCCTGGTTCGCCGCGATCTACCTGCTGCTGTTCATCTCGCTGGCCGGCTGCGTGTTCCCGCGCGCGCTGACCCACATCAAGGAGATCCGGCGCCGCCCGCCCGCCGCGCCGCGCAACCTCCTGCGCCTGCCGCACAGCGAGGCGTTCGAGGGCGGTCTCACCCTGGAGCAGGCCGCCGCCACGCTCAGGCGCAGGCGGTTCCGCGTGGTCACCGGCGACGGCTGGGTGGCGGCGGAGAAGGGCTACCTCCGCGAGACCGGCAACCTCCTGTTCCACGTCGCGCTGCTCGTGCTGCTGTTCGCCGTCGGCGCCGGAGGCCTGTTCGGCTACCGCGGCAACGTGCTGGTGGTGGAGGGCGACGGCTTCTCGAACGCCGTGGCGGCCTACGACCGCTTCATGCCCGGCAGCCGGGTCACCGCCGAGTCGCTGGAGCCGTTCTCCTTCACCCTGAAGGACTTCCAGGCCAGCTACGTCGCCGCGGGGGAGAAGCAGGGGCAGCCGCTCGACTACCTCGCCAAGCTGACCGTGCAGGACTCGCCGACGGCCGCGCCGCGCGAGGTGGACCTCAAGGTCAACGACCCGCTGGACGTGAACGGCACGCTGACCTACCTGATCGGGCACGGCTACGCCCCCACGTTCCGGGTGACCGACGGCAAGGGCCAGGTGGCCTACGACGGCCCGGTGCCGTGCCTGGCCGACGACCAGGCCACGTACACGTCCGAGTGCGTGATCAAGGTGCCGGACGCCCAGCCGACCCAGCTCGGGTTCCTGGCGCGCTTCCTGCCCACGACAGTGCCGAACGGCGACGCCTGGGTGTCGGTCTTCCCGGGCGCCGCGAACCCGACCGTGCAGGTCTTCCCGTTCGCCGGCGACCTCGGCCTGAAGTCGGGGCAGCCGCAGTCGGTGTACCAGCTCGACACCACCAGCCTGAAGCCGCTCGGCAAGATGTCGGCGCAGCCGACCCCGCTCAACGTCGGCGAGACCAAGGAGCTCGCCGACGGCGCCGGAAAGATCCAGTTCACCGGCGTCAAGGAGTGGATCAGCCTCCAGATCACCTACGACCCGGGCCGGGAGCCCGCCCTGCTGGCGGCGGCCGCCGCGGTGATCGGGCTCGTGCTGTCCCTCACGATCCGCCGCCGCCGCGTCTGGGTGCGGGTGAAGGACGGGACGGCCACGGTGGGAGGATTGACCCGCACCGAAGGCGGCGGCCCGGCCTTCGCCGAGGAGTTCGCCCAGATCGTCACCGCCCTGCGCGGCGACCAGCCCGCCGGCGACCCGGACGGCGACCAGGGCGGCGAGCCGGACGAGTCCGGAAGCGCCGGGCACGTCGCGCCGGACGCGCCCACCGGAAACGCTGCGCCGGGTGCCCGCCCGGACGAGGAGTGAGTGATGCCCGCCGAGGTCAACGAGAGTCTCGCCACGCTGAGCGACCAGCTCATCCTGGTCACCGTCCTGCTGTATCTCGCCGCGATGATCTGCTACGCGCTGGATCTCGCCTTCGGCCGGGCCCGCACGGTCGTGGCCGCGCGCCGGCGGGAGCTCGTCGGCGCGGGCGGCCCGGCGCTGCCTGAGGAAACGACGGAGGATTCAGGTCCGCAGCCGGCCGCGTGGGCGGTCAGGGCGGGGACCGTCGGCGTGGTCCTCACCTGGATCGCGTGGGCCGGCAACCTCGGCGGCATCCTCACCCGGGGCATCGCCGTCGACCGGTGGCCGTGGGCCAACATGTACGAGTTCGTGGTGGCCATCTGCTTCGCCGCCGTCACCGCGTTCCTCGCGCTGCTCATCCGCCAGCCGATCCGCTTCCTCGGCGCGTTCGTGACCGTCACCGCGGCGCTCGGGCTGGGCTTCGCCGTGCTGTTCCTGCACGTCCAGGCGGGCCCGGTGATGCCCGCGCTGCACTCCTACTGGATCGCGATCCACGTCACGGCGGCGATCGTGGCCAGCGGGCTGTTCATCCTGGCGGGCGTCTGCGCGATCCTCTACCTGATCCGCAAGGACGGGCGGCCGTCGGTGCTGCCGAGCAGGGAGGGCCTGGAGCGCGTCGCGCACCGCGCGATCGTCATCTCCTTCCCGATCTGGACCTTCGCCGTCATCGCCGGCGCTCTGTGGGCCGACCGGGCGTGGGGCCGCTACTGGGGCTGGGACCCGAAGGAGGTGTGGGCGTTCGTCACGTGGGTGGTCTACGCCGCCTATCTCCACGCCCGGGCGACGGCCGGGTGGCGCGGCAAGGCCGCGATGATCGTTTCGCTGGTCGCCTTCGCCTGCCTGCTGTTCAACCTCGTGGGCGTCAACATCTTCTTCTCGGGACTGCACTCCTACGCCGACGTCCCGAAGTGACGGGCGGCGGCGCCTGCGGGGGGATCAGTCCTCGTCGCGCAGGCGCCGCTCCAGGCTGCGGAGGAACTCGGGGTCGTCGTCGGGGCCGCGGGGCGCGTCGCCGCTCGGGGCCCATCCGCCGCTCCCCGCCGCGTACATGGCGTGCCGGGTGCGGGGACGACCCACGAGGAGCCAGGTCAGCGCGCCCACGTCCGCCAGGAAGATCACGATGAGGACCCACATGAACTTGGGGAGATTGCGCACGTTCTCCTCGGGGGTCGTGATCACGTCGAACAGGCAGTAAAGCCAGAGGGCAAGCAGCGCCAGGCCGATAATCACGCTAGGCATGCCCACACGGTAAGCCATACCGGCGACTGATCGTGTCGGGCTTCGGGGTGACGGGGACAGCCCGGCATCGTACGGTGGACCGGTACACGGCATGCCGAGGGACGCGGAGCCTGACAGAGGGGTGCGATGGCGGAGCCGGGCGACAGGGGCCGCCACCGGCGGGGGTCGCGGTGGTGGCAGCGAGGGCCCTACTGGTCCTCCCACCGCCGCACGGACGTCCCTGAACGCGCTCCCGATCGTGCCACCGACCGCGTTTCCGACCGGGCCGCCGACCGCACGGCGGAGCGAACCCAGGACCGGCCCGCGGAACGGCCGCAGGGCCGTCGCGCGCAGTGGGAAGCGCAGTGGGGCGCCGACTGGACCGGTTGGCCGCCGGAGCAGCCGGTGGACCGGGTCCACACCGTGACGGCGCCGGTGGTGGACGACCGGCCGCAGTACACCTGGCGGGACTTCGAGCTCGACGACCTGCCGACGCGGGCCGCGCCCCACCCACCGGACGCGCCCGACCTGCGGGACGGCAGGCGGCACTGCGGACCGCTGGAGCGCATCCTCTACCGCGAGTGGGACGCCGCGGAAGGGCCTCCCTCCGCCGACGCCGTACGGGCCGTGGACAGCCTGGCGAGTCTGCCCGAGCAGCTCAAGACCAAGCTCGCCATCGGGCTCGAAGGCATCTACGTCGGGCGCGGCGGGGTGCCCGATCTGGACGACATGGGCTACCTCCGCGGGGCGCCGCTGCCGTCGGGACGGGCCACCTGGGACATCTGCGCCGGCGCGTACGGCGACCGCAAGATCGTGGTGGGGGACCGGCCGTCGCCCACGCCCGACGTGATGATGCACGAAGTCGGGCATGCGCTGGACGACGTGGACGCTGGTCCGGGAGAGTGGGTGTCGGACTCCCCGGAGTTCGCGGCGCTCTACGAGGAGTGCCTGCCGCTGTTCGCGTCGTCGTTCCACCGGCAGCCCGGCGGCCTGGGGTGCAAGGAGTTCTTCGCCGACGCGTTCGCGGCGATCGCGTCCCGGCAGCGTCCGGCCCTGGTCGACATGCTGGGCGGCGACACACGGGCCGCCCTCAACGTCATGCTCTTCTTCAACCGGCGTTACGGAATCTAGGTGATTCGGATGTACGTGATCCGGCTCGGCGACGGGACGCTGCGCGTGCCCAGGTCACTCACCACGGATGACGGACGCATCATCGGCAACGCGTACGTGGAGGTCGCGCCGGGCGAGCCGGACTACGATCGCTGGCTGGCCGAGTCGATCACCGAGGAAGAGGACGCCGAGCGGCGGCGCCGCTGGCGTGAGGGCGACGACGCGCTTGAGCAGGCGTTCCTGGCCTTCAAGGCGGAGCAGGACTGACGTACCCGGCAAGGGAGCAGGACAGGCCGGGACGCAGACTCGACGTGGGGCTGGCTCCGGTGACCCTGCGGCGTCCGGGTAGCGCGCAGGATCACCTGGTGCTGGTACTGCGTCAGACTCGCGGGGAGTCGCCGTTCGGCCGTTCGGCCGTGAGGACGTCCTCACCGCGAAGGAGGGCGTGCACTTCCGATTCACGGAACCGCCTGTGCCCCCCGGGGGTACGGATGCTGCTGATGCGCCCGGCCGCGGCCCAACGGGTCACGGTTTTCGGGTCGACCCTGAAGAGAGCGGCAACCTCTCCAGGAGTCAGCAGTCGCTCGCTGCTACTCTCCACAATCTCTCCCCCTCGCGTCCCGCGTCCTGCAGCGGGCGGACAGGTAACCAGTGTGCCGAGCGAAGCCTGATTTATCCGTGGTTTTCGCAGAAGATCACGGGTTGTTACCGGCTCAGTGCCCGATTGTTATATGATAGAGCCTCTTTGGGGCGCTCATGGGTGTTTCTTTACAAAAGCGCCTTGTTGTGAACACTAGCAGTGCCCGCAGCAGATGCGAAGAGAGACTGGCGCGTCGGGAGAGTGACGTAACCTCGACGCTGTGCATCCGGTTGTCGTTTACACCCTTTCGCGCCTTGGCCTGTTCGCCGTGGCTCTCGGCGTCCTGTATCTCGTCGGCCTGCGGTCGTTCCCACTACTCCTGGTCGCGGTCCTGGTCAGCGGTCTGGCCAGCTACGTGCTGCTGACCAAACAGCGCGACGCGGTGAGCGAGCGCATCGCCGGGAAACGGCGGGAGGCGGGGAAGAACTAGGCCGTCGGGAACATGCCGACGCGGGCATGGTACTCATGCCCGAGCTCCGTCGTGTCGCTTCCCACCAAAAGACCTGTCTTTACGGTCAGGAAGGCCTTTACCCCGATTCCCCTTTCCCGCGTGGGGTTCCACCGCAGCGCCTTGCCCTTGACCGGGTCGATCGCCCCGATCCCGGGCCGGCGGACCGCTCCCGGACCGGCCGTGTCGGCGCCCCGGGGGTTGTCCAGCCAGCGCTGGTGTCCGCCCACATAGACGGCGGACCCCGTGACCGCGACGGAGTACAGGGAGTCCCCTCCGGTCAGGTTCACCCAGGTCGGACGGACCGCCTCGCCCTTCGCGTACGTCTCGAACCTGGCGGCCGAGTCGCACAGCTTGGACGTGCGCGGGGCCGGCCCGCCGGTCGTGACGACCACGAAGTACCGCCCGTCGGGGGACAGATCGAGCCCCCGCACGTATGACGGGAAGTCCGGCTTGCACGCCGGGGCGTACGCCTCGGTGTGCCAGTCGGCCACCCGCCCGGTCGTCAGGTCGATCACGCCGAGCTGCGGGCGGCGCAGGCCGTCGAGCGTGGAGAACGAGCCGTCCACGACTAAGCGGTCGCGGACGGCCGCCATCGCGTAGATCCGGGGATCGCCGTGGCGCCCGTCGCCGGGCGTGACGGTGAATCGGGGGTCCACCTCGCCGGTCTCGGCGTCCACCCGGGCCAGCGCGGTGCGCGGGCTGCGGCCGATCCTGCTGAAGTCGCCGCCGACGTAGAGCGCGTCGCCCAGCCGTACCAGGCTGGTGACCTCGCCGCCGTAGACGGGGGCGGAGAAATCGTCGACGGGAGCGCCGTCGGACACGTTGAGGCGGACCAGGCCCCGGGAGGGCGCGCCGAACGCGCCGCCCACGTAGACCGTGCCGCCGGGACCGGGGGCCAGCGCGGCCACCGGCCCGTCGAGGTCCGGCGCGAAGTCGCGCAGGACCCGTCCGGTGTAGAGGTCGAAGGCGAAGACGTTGGCCCGCGGCAGCTCCTCCCCGCCCCGGGCCTCGCGGACCGCGCTGAAATCGCCGCCCACGACGACGGTGCGGCCGACCAGCGCGAACGCGGTGACGATGCCGTCCAGCACGTGCGGAGTGGTGTTCACCGGGTTCTCCGACACCACGCGGGGCTGCGGCACCCCGGCGGACGCCTGGACGGCGGGGATGACGGCGGCGCATGTGGCGAGTGATGCGACTGCGAGCAGTGCGGTGGTGACGCGCATTCCCCAATTTCTAGCAGACTCAGCGTAATCGATGAACTACGTTCCGCTCATCCTGTGGCGGCGGTGAGGGGGCCTGCCCGTCGCCGCCTAGGCTTGCGTGCATGACGCGCGCATCGCTGGACAAGCAGCCGCACGAGGTCGCCGCGATGTTCGATCGCACGGCCCGGCGCTACGACCTGGTAAACGACGTCCTCTCGCTCGGCCAGGACCGCCTGTGGCGAAAGGCCACCGCGGCGGCGATCGACGCAGGGCCCGGCGAGCTGGTCCTCGACCTCGCCGCGGGCACCGGCACCTCGACCGACGCGTTCACCGCGCTCGGTGCGCGGGCGATCGCGTGCGATTTCTCGCTCGGCATGCTCCGCACGGGCGTCGAGCGGCGCGGCGGCTCCGGCCTGTACGGCGGGGGCGTGCGCGGGGTGACGTTCGTCGCGGGCGACGCGCTGCGCCTGCCGTTCCGCGACGAGACGTTCGACGCGGTGACGATCTCCTTCGGCCTGCGCAACGTGGCCGACACCGGGCAGGCGCTGCGCGAGATGCTGCGGGTGACCCGCCCGGGCGGCCGGCTGGTGATCTGCGAGTTCTCCCGGCCGACGCCGCGGTCGTTCGACCTCGTCTACTCGCAGTACCTGATGAAGCTGCTGCCGTCGGTGGCCCGGATGGTCAGCTCGAACCCCGACTCCTACGAGTACCTCGCCGAGTCGATCCGGGCCTGGCCCGACCAGGAGGCGCTCGCGAGGATCACTCAGGAGGCCGGCTGGCGGAAGGTGGCCTGGCGCAACCTCACGCTCGGCATCGCGGCCCTGCATCGGGCGGTCAAAGCCTGATGATGCGCGCTTGGCCATACCCCTCTGACACTGCGCGCCCGATAGGGGTTAGACTGCGGCGCGACAGTTTGTGAAGTTGTTCACAAAGGCACGAAGGTCTAAACCAATTCGAGGCCTTCCTTCCCTGGAATGGATAGGTCCCCCGTGAGCGAGCAAGCCCGCGTGACGCGGAGAGAGGTCGACGCCGACGTCATCGTCGTCGGTGCTGGTCCCGCGGGTGCGACGACGGCCTTCCATCTCGCGCGCGCCGGTCTCGACGTGCTGCTGCTGGAGAAGACGCGCTTCCCGCGTGAGAAGGTCTGCGGTGACGGGCTGACCCCGCGGGCGGTCAAGGAACTCGTCGCCATGGGCGTCGACATCGACGCGCCCGGCTGGATCAGGAACAAGGGGCTGCGCGTCTACGGCGGCGGCATGCGCCTCGAACTCGACTGGCCCGAGCTGTCGAGCTACCCCGACTTCGGCCTCGTGCGCACCCGTGCCGACTTCGACCAGATCCTCGCCAGGCACGCCGAGCGCGCGGGCGTCCGGCTGCGCGAGGGCGTGAACGTTACAGGCCCGCTGCTCGACGAGCGCAGCGGCCACGTCGTGGGCGTGACGGCCAAGACGGACGGCGAAGAGGTGTCCTACCGCTCGCGGCTCGTGGTGGCGGCCGACGGCAACTCGACCCGGCTGTCGCTCGCGCTGGGCCTGCACAAGCGCGAGGACCGCCCGATGGGCGTGGCGGTGCGCACCTACTACACGAGCCCCCGCCATGACGACGACTATCTGGAGACGTGGCTCGAACTGTGGGACGGCGACCGGCTGCTCCCCGGCTACGGCTGGATCTTCCCCGTCGGCGACGGCACCTCCAACGTCGGCCTCGGCCTGCTGAACACCAGCGAGGCGTTCAAGAACATCGACTACCGCGACCTGCTGCGGCGCTGGATGAAGAACACGCCGGCCGAGTGGGGCTTCACCGAAGAGAACATGACGGGCCCGATCAGGGGCGCCGCGCTGCCGATGGGCTTCAACCGGCAGCCGCACTACACCCGCGGGCTGGTGCTCGTGGGCGACGCGGGCGGGTCGATCAACCCGTTCAACGGCGAGGGCATCGCGTACGCCATGGAGACGGGCAGGACCGCGGCCGAAGTGATCGTCCAGGCGCTGTCCCGGCCGACGCCCGCCCAGCGTGAGCGCGTGTTACTCGCCTACCCGCGTATCCTCAAAGACGCCCATGGGGGATACTTCACCCTCGGCCGCCTGTTCGTCGAGGCGATCGGGAGGCCGGGAGTGATGAGCTTCGCCACCCGGCACGGGATGCCCCATCCCACCCTGATGAGATTCGCCTTCAAGCTGCTCGCTAATCTCACAGACCGGCGGGGCGACGTCTCCGACCGCATAATCAACGCCCTGTCCAAGGTGGCTCCGCCATCATGACCGAAGCCAGCATGACTGAAGCCCGCATGACCGAGACGACGCGCACATCGCCGCCGGCCCCGCAGGTGGCCGCCCGGCCGGCCGTGCTCTCCGGCATTCTCGTGATCGCCCAAATTCACCGAGTAAGCGAGGACATGTAGCCATGGAGCTGTATGTGCCGATCGTGGTGCTCGCGGTCATCGCGGCGGGATTCGCCGTGTTCTCCGTGAGCATCGCGCCCTTCACCGGTCCGAAGCGCTGGAACCGCGCGAAGCTGGACGCCTACGAGTGCGGCATCGAGCCCACTCCGCAGCCGGTCGGCGGCGGCCGCTTCCCGCTGAAGTACATGATCACCGCGATGCTGTTCATCGTGTTCGACATCGAGATCATCTTCCTCTATCCGTGGGCGGTGGCCTTCGACAAACTCGGCGTGTTCGGACTCGTCGAGATGGTGCTGTTCATCGTCACCGTTCTCGTGGCGTACGCCTATGTGTGGCGGCGTCGCGGCCTCGATTGGGATTAGCCATGGGTCTTGAAGAGAAACTCCCGAGCGGGTTCGTCCTCACCACCGTCGAGCAGGTGGCCGGCTGGGCCCGGAAGAACTCCGTCTGGCCTGCGACCTTCGGTCTCGCCTGCTGCGCGATCGAGCTGATGGCCACCGGCGGCCCGAACCACGACCTGGCCAGGTTCGGCATGGAGCGCGCCTCCGCGTCCCCGCGCCAGGCCGACCTGATGATCGTGGCCGGCCGGCTGTCGCAGAAGATGGCGCCCGTCCTCCGCCAGATCTACGACCAGATGGCCGAGCCCAAGTGGGTCATCGCGATGGGCGTGTGCGCGTCCAGCGGCGGCATGTTCAACAACTACGCCGTCGTGCAGGGCGTGGACCACGTGGTGCCGGTCGACATCTACCTGCCCGGCTGCCCGCCGCGCCCGGAGATGCTGATGGACGCCATCGTGAAGCTGCACGACAAGATTCAGAACATCAAGTTCGGCGCGCACCGGGAGAAGCAGATCGAGGAGCTGGAGCTCCAGGCGCTGCGCACGCTGCCGCTGATCGACCAGGGGGCCGGGAAGTGACCACCGAGAACCTGCCCGGGCTGCCCGAGGAGCCCGTCGCCCGCAAGGGCATGTTCGGCGTCAAGGACAGCGGCGACACCTCCGGCTACAACCGCCTGGTCGTCCGCCGCCCGGCCAAGCTGTCCAGCAGCCGGCCGTACGGCTCGTACTTCGACGAGGTGGCCGACGCGCTGGAGCCGACGTTCGCCGACGCCGTCGAGCGCGTGGTCGTCGACCGCGGCGAGGTCACCTTCCACGTGCGGCGCGAGCGGCTGCCCGAGGTGATGCAGCACCTGCGCGACGACGCCGCGCTGCGGTTCGAGCTGTCGCTCGGCGTCTCGGGCGTCCACTACCCCGAGGAGACCGGTGCGGAGCTGCGCGCCGTCTACCACCTGTGCTCCATCACGCACAACCGGCGCATCCGGGTGGAGGTCTCCTGCCCCGACGCCGACCCGCACATCCCCTCCACGGTTCAGGTCTACCCCACGCACGACTGGCATGAGCGCGAGACGTACGACTTCTTCGGAATCGTCTTCGACGGCCACCCGGCGCTGACCCGGATCGAGATGCCGGACGACTGGGAGGGGCACCCGCAGCGCAAGGACTACCCGCTCGGCGGCATCCCGGTCGAGTACCGCGGCGCCGAGGTCCCCGCGCCGGACCGGAGGAGGTCGTACTCATGAGCATCCGCGGCGACCTGCACGAGTGGACGAGGGCAGCGAGGAGAGCGTCGTGAGCACCACCGAGACCGAGGGCCGGATCTACGACGTCGCCGGTCAGGACTGGGACGAACTGGTCAAGACCGTCAGCGAGTCGGCCGAAGAGCGCCTGGTCGTCAACATGGGCCCGCAGCACCCGTCGACCCACGGCGTGCTCCGGCTCGTGCTGACCCTCGACGGCGAGACCGTCACCGAGGCGCGCACGGTGATCGGCTACCTGCACACCGGCATCGAGAAGAACATGGAGTTCCGGACGTGGACCCAGGGGGTCACGTTCGTCACCCGCATGGACTACCTCGCGCCGATCTTCAACGAGACCGCCTACTGCATGGCCGTCGAGAAGCTTCTCGGGATCACCGACCGGATCCCGGAGCGGGCGCAGGCCATCCGGGTCCTGACGATGGAGCTCACCCGGATCTCCTCGCACCTGGTCGCGATCGCGACGTTCGGCATGGAGCTGGGCGCGACCACGCCGATGCTGTTCGGCTTCCGCGAGCGCGAGATGGTGCTCGACCTGATGGAGTACATCACCGGCCTGCGGATGAACATGGCGTACATCCGTCCGGGCGGCGTCAGCGTCGACCTGCCGGCCGGCGCGGTCGACAAGATCGGTGAGTTCCTCAAGATCATGCCGGGGCGGATCAAGGAGATGCGCAAGCTCCTCGACGCGAACCCGGTCTACACCCGGCGCACCAAGGACGTGGCCTACCTCGACCTGACCGGCTGCATGGCGCTGGGGGTCACCGGCCCCATGCTGCGCGCCGCCGGCCTGCCCTGGGACCTGCGCAAGTCGCAGCCCTACTGCGGCTACGAGACGTACGAGTTCGAGGTGCCGACGCAGAACACCTGCGACGTGTACGGCCGCTACCTCGTGCGGGTGGCCGAGATGGAGGAGTCCCTCAAGCTCATCGAGCAGGCGCTCGACCGGCTGTCCGGCCCGCTCAAGGGCGGCCCGGTGATGATCGAGGACAAGAAGATCGGCTGGCCGTCGCAGCTCGCGCTCGGTCCCGACGGCCTCGGCAACTCGCCCGACCACATCGCCCACATCATGGGCAGCTCCATGGAGGCACTGATCCACCACTTCAAGCTGGTGACCGAGGGCTTCCGGGTGCCGGCCGGGCAGGCGTACGCCTCGGTCGAGTCGCCGCGCGGCGAGCTCGGCGCGCATGTGGTCAGCGACGGCGGCACCCGGCCCTACCGGGTCCACTTCCGCGACCCGTCGTTCACGAACCTGCAGGCGGTGCCCGCGACGTGCGAGGGCGGCATGGTCGCCGACGTCATCTCCGCGGTCGCCTCGATCGACCCCGTCATGGGAGGTGTGGACCGGTGAGCGAGCGCAGCGAGCGAACCATTAAGCACAGCGCCAATAGCGAACTTGGCTCCGAGCCGAAGGCGAGGAGGGCAAAGTGAGCTACGCGCCCGAGGTCCGCGAGCGTCTGGAGACGGACGCCAAGGAGATCATCGGCCGCTACCCCCGGCCGCGTTCGGCGCTGCTGCCGCTGCTGCACCTCGTGCAGTCGGAGGACGGCTACGTCTCCGACGACGGGCAGGAGTTCTGCGCCGAGATGCTGGGCCTGTCGAAGGCCGAGGTCGTCGGTGTGGCGACCTTCTACACCATGTACAAGCGCAAGCCGGCCGGCGAGTACAACGTCGGCGTCTGCATCAACGCGCTGTGCGCGGTCATGGGCGGCGACCAGATCTGGGAAGAGCTCAGCGAGCACGTGGGCGTCGGCCACGACGAGACCACCGCGGACGGCAAGATCACGCTGGAGCGGCTGGAGTGCAACGCCGCCTGCGACTTCGCGCCGGTCATGATGGTCAACTGGGAGTTCTTCGACAACCAGACGCCGGAGTCGGCCAAGCAGCTCGCCGACGACCTGCGCGCGGGCAAGGAGGTCGCGCCCACGCGCGGCCCGCGCCGGCTGTGCACGTTCAAGGAGGCGTCCCGGGTCCTCGCCGGGTTGCCCGACGGCCAGGCCGGTGACGGCCCGTCGGCCGCCGGCCCGTCGCTGGAGGGCCTGAAGGTCGCCAAGGCCAACGGCTGGGAGGCCCCCAAGGCCGAGGGGAGCGAAGAGAAGTGACCACCCTCACGCCCGTTCTGACCAGGAACTGGGACCAGGCCGACTCGTTCACCCTCGACGGGTACGGCGAGTACGCGGCCGCGAAGAAGGCCCTGGGCATGGAGCCCGACGCCGTCATCCAGGCGGTGAAGGACTCCGGCCTGCGCGGCCGTGGCGGTGCGGGCTTCCCGACCGGCATGAAGTGGGGCTTCATCCCGCAGGGCGACGGCAAGGCCCACTACCTCGTGGTCAACGCCGACGAGTCGGAGCCGGGGACCTGCAAGGACATCCCGCTCATGATGGCCAACCCGCACGCGCTGGTCGAGGGCGTGATCATCGCGTCCTACGCCATCCGGGCCAACCACGCGTTCATCTACATCCGCGGCGAGGTGCTCCACGTCATCCGCCGGGTGCAGGCCGCGGTCCGGGAGGCGTACGAGAAGGGCTACCTCGGGACGGACATCCTCGGCTCGGGCTACGACCTCGAACTCGTCGTGCACAGCGGCGCCGGGGCGTACATCTGCGGTGAGGAGACCGCGCTGCTCGACTCGCTGGAGGGCTACCGCGGCCAGCCCCGGCTCAAGCCGCCGTTCCCGGCGGTCGCCGGCCTGTACGCGTGCCCGACCGTGATCAACAACGTCGAGTCGATCGCGAGCGTGCCGAGCATCGTGGCCAACGGCGCCGACTGGTTCGCCGGGATGGGCACCGAGAAGTCCAAGGGCTTCGGCATCTTCTCGCTGTCGGGCCACGTGACCCGGCCGGGCCAGTACGAGGCCCCGCTGGGCATCACGCTGCGCGAGCTGCTCGACATGGCGGGCGGCATCCGCGAGGGGCACGAGCTGAAGTTCTGGACGCCGGGGGGCTCCTCGACGCCGATCTTCACGGCCGAGCACCTCGACGTGCCGCTCGACTTCGAGTCGGTCGGGGCCAAGGGCTCGATGCTGGGCACCCGCGCCCTGCAGATCTTCGACGAGACGACCTGCGTGGTGCGGGCCGTGCTGCGCTGGACCGAGTTCTACGCGCACGAGTCCTGCGGCAAGTGCACCCCCTGCCGCGAGGGCACCTACTGGCTCAAGCAGGTGCTCAAGCGGCTGGAGAAGGGCCAGGGCTCCGAGGAGGACCTGGCCACGATCACCGACATCGCCGACAACATCCTCGGCCGCTCGTTCTGCGCCCTCGGCGACGGCGCGACGAGCCCGATCCACTCGTCGGTGAAGCAGTTCCGCGACGAATACCTCAAGCACTTCGAGATCGGCGGCTGCCCGTTCGATCCCGCCGCTTCCACGGTGTGGGGGTCCAAGTGACAGTTCAGACGACGCAGCCGGAGCAGCCTGTCGTGGACATGGTCACCCTGACCATCGACGGCTTCCAGGTCAGCGTCCCCAAGGGCACGCTGATCATCCGGGCCGCCGAGCTGCTGGGGATCCAGATCCCCCGGTTCTGCGACCACCCGCTGCTCTCGCCCGCGGCCAACTGCCGCCAGTGCCTGGTCGACATCCCCGACGCGGGCAACGGCCGCGGCTTCCCCAAGCCGCAGCCGTCCTGCGCGATCGAGGTCGCCGAGGGCATGGTGGTCAAGACGCAGCTCACCTCGCCCGTGGCCGAGAAGGCCCAGCGCGGCGTGATGGAGATGCTGCTGCTGAACCACCCGCTCGACTGCCCGGTCTGCGACAAGGGCGGCGAGTGCCCCCTGCAGAACCAGGCCATGTCGAACGGCCAGGGCGAGAGCCGGTTCGTCGAGCAGAAGCGGACGTTCGAGAAGCCCGTCCCGCTGTCGAGCGAGGTGCTGCTCGACCGCGAGCGGTGCATCCAGTGCGCGCGCTGCATCCGGTTCTCCGAGCAGATCGCCGGTGACCCGCTCATCGACTTCTTCGAGCGCGGGGCCAAGGAGCAGGTGGGCGTCGCCGACGGCGAGCCGTTCCAGTCCTACTTCTCGGGCAACACCATCCAGATCTGCCCGGTGGGCGCGCTGACCGGCGCGGCCTACCGGTTCCGCTCCCGCCCGTTCGACCTGGTCTCCACGCCGAGCGCGTGCGAGCACTGCGCGTCGGGCTGCTCGCTGCGCACCGACCACCGCCGGGGCAAGGTCACCCGCCGCCTGGCCGGGGACGACCCGCAGGTCAACGAGGAGTGGAACTGCGACAAGGGCCGCTGGGCCTTCACCTACGCCACCCAGCCCGACCGCCTGCGGTCGCCGCTGGTCCGTGACGAGAGCGGCAAGCTCGTCCCGACCTCCTGGCCGGACGCGCTGGCCGTCGCCGCCGAGGGCCTGCTGCGGGCCCGGGGCAAGGCCGGCGTGCTGGTCGGCGGGCGGCTCACGGTCGAGGACGCCTACGCGTACAGCAAGTTCGCCAGGATCGCCCTCGGCACCAACGACATCGACTTCCGGGCCCGCCCGCACTCCGAGGAGGAGACGCGGTTCCTCGCCCACGCCGTGGCCGGCAAGGGCATCGAGGTCTCCTACGCCGACCTGGAGACGGCCCCGGCCGTGCTCCTGGCCGGGTTCGAGCCCGAGGAGGAGTCGCCGATCGTCTTCCTGCGCCTGCGCAAGGCGGCGCGCAAGCGGGGCCTGAAGGTCTACTCGCTCGCGCCGTTCGCCACGCCGGGCCTGGCCAAGATGAAGGGCACGCTGATCCGCACGCTGCCCGGCGGCGAGGCCGAGGCGCTCGGCGACCTCGTCACCGGCGACGTGCTGCCCGCCGGCGCGATCATCCTCGCCGGCGAGCGGCTCGCCACCTCCCCCGGCGCCCTGTCTGCGCTCCTACGGCTCACGCAGGCCACCGGCGCCCGGCTCGCCTGGGTGCCGCGCCGGGCCGGTGAGCGCGGCGCGCTGGAGGCGGGCGCCCTGCCGGGCCTGCTGCCGATCGGCCGCCCGGCCGCCGACGAGACCGCCCGCGCGGAGGTCGCCCGGGCGTGGGGCGTCGCCGCGCTGCCCGAGGCGCCCGGCCGCGACACGGCCGGCATCATCGAGGCCGCGCTGAACGACGAGGTCGACGCGCTGGTCGTGGCGGGCGTGGACCCCTACGACCTGCCCGACCCGGAGAGGGCCCTGGCGGCGCTGGAGAACACGCCGTTCATCGTCAGCCTGGAGATCCGCGCCAGCGCGGTCACCGACCGGGCCGACGTGGTCCTGCCGGTCGCCGCGGTGGCCGAGAAGTCCGGCACGTTCGTCGACTGGGAGGGCAGGGGCCGCTCGTTCGGCGTGGCCACGGCCGTCCCCGGCCTGATGAGCGACCTGCGCGCCATCGCCTCGATCGCCGACCAGATGGACGTGCACCTCGGCCTGCCCGACCCCGCCGCCGCCCGGCGCGAGATGGCCGCGCTCGGCGCGTGGAAGGGCACCCGCCCGGTCGCGCCTTCCGTGACCGGCCGCCCGGTCAGGGAGCCGCAGGCGGGCGAGGCCGTGCTGGCGACCTGGCACCTGCTGCTCGACGACGGCCGGATGCAGGACGGCGAGCCCTACCTGGCGGGGACCGCCCGCTCGACGGCGGCGCTACTGTCCGAGGCGACGGCGGCCGAGATCGGCGCGGTCGACGGCGGCAAGATCACCATCGGCGCCGACGTGGTCGTGCCGGTGCGCGTCGCGGACCTGCCCGACCGTGTCGTGTGGGTGCCGTCCAACTCCGCCGGCCTGTCGGTCACGCGCGACCTGCGCGCGGTCGCCGGAGACGTCGTAAAGATCGGGAGCGTCTCGTGAACAACCCCGGACCCACGCTGACCGACTTCGGCCACGATCCTCTGTGGATCACCATCATCAAGGCCGTCGTCATCTTCGTGTTCCTGATGCTGGGCGTGCTGATGGGTGTGTGGACAGAGCGCAAGCTCATCTCGCGCATGCAGCACCGCTACGGCCCCAACCGGGCCGGTAAGTTCGGCCTGCTGCAGACGGTGGCCGACGGCCTGAAGATGGGCCTGAAGGAAGACATCATGCCACGCACCGTGGACAAGGTGATCTACTTCCTGGCCCCGGTCATCATCGCCGTCCCGGCCTTCCTGGCCTTCTCCGTCGTGCCGTTCGGGCCGATGGTGTGGATGTTCGGCCACAAGACGCCGCTGCAGCTCACCGACCTGCCGGTCGCGGTCCTGCTGGTCCTGGCCACCGCCTCGATCGGCGTCTACGGCGTCGTGCTCGCCGGGTGGGGCTCCCGCTCGCCGTACGCCGTGCTGGGCGGCCTGCGCTCGGCCGCCCAGGTCGTGTCGTACGAGATCGCGATGGGCCTGTCGTTCGTCGCGGTGTTCCTCCAGGCGGGCACGCTGTCCACCTCGGAGATCGTGGCGAAGCAGGCGGGCGGCGGCACCTGGGACATCGGCGGGCTGTCCATCCCGACGCCGTCCTGGTACGTGGTCTCGCTGCTGCCGTCCTTCCTGATCTACGCGATCACGATGCTGGGCGAGACGAACCGCGTGCCCTTCGACCTCCCCGAGGGCGAGGGCGAGCTGGTCGGCGGCTTCCACACCGAGTACTCCTCCTCGCTGAAGTTCGCGATGTTCATGCTCGCCGAGTACGTGAACATGTTCACGGTCTCGGCGATTGCTATCACGCTGTTCTTCGGCGGCTGGCGGGCCCCGTGGCCGATCTCCCTGTGGGACGGCGCGAACTCCGGCTGGTGGCCGATGCTGTGGTTCTTCATCAAGCTGGTCATCGCGTTCGGCTTCTTCGTCTGGGTCCGCGCCTCGCTGCCGCGGGTGCGCTACGACCAGCTGATGGCCTTCGGGTGGAAGGTGCTGATCCCGCTCAACCTGGGCTGGATCCTGATGGCCGCCACGTTCAAGGCGCTGCGCCTGCCGGACGCCGACCGGGCGATCGTCATGGGCATCGGCGCCGTCGTCATCATCGGCGCCTTCGCGATCTGGCTACGGTTCGACACGGTCAACCAGCGCCGCAGGGAGGCCAAGGCCGCCCGGGTCGAGGAGGAGTTCGAGCAGCTGCGCGAGGAGCCGACGGCGGGCGGGTTCCCGGTGCCGCCGCTCGACGCCCCGCACTACCACGGAGTCGTGCCCGCCGCGCGTCTCAATTCCGACGCCGCCAAGGAGGTGACCAGTGGGAGCAACTGATTGGCTGAACCCGATCAAGGGATTCGGCGTCACCTTCCACCACATGTTCAAGAAGCCGGTAACCGCCCAATATCCGGAGGAGAAGCGGCCCACCGCGCCGCGCTTCCACGGGCGGCACCAGCTGAACCGGTGGCCCGACGGCCTGGAGAAGTGCGTCGGCTGCGAGCTGTGCGCCTGGGCCTGTCCGGCGGACGCCATCTTCGTCGAGGGCGGTGACAACACCGACGAGGAGCGTTTCTCGCCGGGTGAGCGGTACGGCCGCATCTACCAGATCAACTACCTGCGCTGCATCCTCTGCGGGCTGTGCATCGAGGCGTGCCCCACCCGGGCGCTCACGATGACCAACGAGTACGAGCTCGCCGACTCCAGCCGCGAGTCGCTGATCTACACCAAGGAGATGCTCCTCGCACCGCTGGGACCGGGCATGGAGCAGCCGCCCCACCCGATGCGCCTCGGCGAGACCGAGGAGGACTACTACCGGTTGGGTCGAAGCAATGGGTGAGTCCATCACGTTCTGGGTGCTCGCGGTCGTCTCGGTGATCGCCGCACTCGGACTCGTCTTCAGCCGCAGGGCCGTCTACTCGGCCCTCATGCTCGGCGTCGTCATGATCTCGCTGGCGGTGCTGTACGCGGTCCAGGACGCTCCGTTCCTGGCGACGGTGCAGATCATCGTCTACACCGGCGCGGTCATGATGCTGTTCCTGTTCGTGCTCATGCTCGTGGGCGTGGACTCGTCGGACTCCCTCGTGGAGACGATCAGGGGACAGCGGTTCTGGGCCGTCGTGGGTGGGCTCGGCTTCGCCGTGCTGCTCGCCCTCGGCATCGGCAACGCGGTCGTCGGCTCGCCCAAGGGCCTGGCGGCGGCCACGCAGGCGGGCAACGTGCCCTCCCTGGCCGAGCTGATCTTCACGCGCCACGTGTTCGCCTTCGAGGTGACCTCGGCGCTGCTGATCACCGCCGCGCTCGGCGCGATGGTGCTCGCGCACCGGGAGCGCGCCGAGGCCAAGCCGACCCAGAAGGACCTGTCCCGGGAGCGCTTCGTCACCTTCGGCAAGACGGGCAAGAACCCGGCGCCGCTGCCCGGCCCCGGCACCTACGCCCGGCACAACGCCATCGACATGCCGGCGCTGCTGCCCGACGGTTCCGTCTCGCCGCTGTCGGTCAACCGGTACATCGCCCGGTACGAGGAGTCCAAGGGCATCCTGCCCCCGGAGGTCGCCCACGTGCTGGAGCAGGAGGAGGCCGCGCAGCGGCGCGCCGACGGGCATCCCAATGGGCACAGCACGCCCACCCTGGCCGAGGAGGCCAGGGACGGCGGCCCCGACACCGAGCCGATGCCCGAGGACGGCGTCGAAGAGGGCGTCGTGGCAGGCCGGGTCGTCCGCCCGCGCGGTGAGTCCGTGAGGGAGTCCCTGAGCGAGGAGGACGGCAAGTGACCACGCACTACCTGGTGCTCTCCGCGCTGCTGTTCGCCATCGGCGGCGTCGGCGTGCTCGTACGGCGCAACGCCATCGTGGTGTTCATGTGCGTCGAGCTCATGCTCAACGCCTGCAACCTGGCGTTCGTCACCTTCGCCCGGCAGAACGGCAACCTCGACGGCCAGCTCATCGCGTTCTTCGTGATGATCGTGGCCGCCGCCGAGGTGGTCATCGGCCTGGCCATCATCGTGACGATCTTCCGAACCCGCAGGTCCGCGTCGGTCGACGACGTCAGCCTGCTGAAGTACTAAGAGGTGGCCGTGGAACCCGCTGAGATCATCCAGCACTCCGGCGGAGCGATCGGAGCAGCCTGGCTCATGATCGCTCTGCCCCTGGTGGGAGCGGCGGTCCTCCTGCTTGGCGGCCGGAGGACCGACAAGTTCGGCCACCTGCTGGGCGTGCTCATGGCCGTCGCGTCCTTCGTGGTGGCGGCGCTGTCGTTCGCGCAGCTGCTCGGCTTCGCCCCCGGCGAGCGCCGCCGCGGGATCGAGCTGTACGACTTCATCCCGGGCCTGGCGAAGGTGGGGCTGCTGGTCGACCCGCTCTCGATCTCGTTCTGCCTGCTGATCACCGGTGTGGGTTCGCTGATCCACATCTACTCGATCGGCTACATGGCGCACGACCCGAACAGGCGGCGGTTCTTCGCCTACCTCAACCTGTTCGTCGCGGCGATGCTCCTGCTGGTGCTGGCCGACAACTACGTGGCCCTGTTCGTCGGCTGGGAGGGCGTCGGTCTCGCGTCGTACCTGCTGATCGGGTTCTGGCAGCACAAGCCCTCGGCGGCGACCGCGGCCAAGAAGGCGTTCATCGTCAACCGCGTCGGCGACTTCGGCCTGCTGATCGGCATCTTCACGATCTTCGCGACGTTCCACACGCTGGCCTTCAACGACGTTCTCGCGAACGCCTCCAAGGCGTCCTCGGGCACGCTCACCGCGATCGGCCTGCTGCTGCTGGTCGGCGCCTGCGGTAAGTCGGCGCAGCTCCCGCTGCAGTCCTGGCTCCTCGACGCGATGGAGGGCCCGACCCCGGTCTCGGCCCTCATCCACGCCGCGACCATGGTCACCGCCGGCGTCTACCTGATCGTCCGGTCCGGCCCGATCTTCCAGGGCGCCGAGGTCGCGCAGCTCGTGGTGACGATCGTCGGCGTCGCGACGCTGCTCGCCGGTGCGATCATCGGTACCGCCAAGGACGACATCAAGAAGGCGCTGGCCGGTTCGACGATGTCGCAGATCGGCTACATGGTGCTCGCCGCGGGCATCGGCCCGGCGGGCTACGCCTTCGCGATCGCCCACCTGATCACGCACGGCTTCTTCAAGGCCGACATGTTCCTCGGCGCCGGCTCGGTCATGCACGCCATGAACGACGAGGTCGACATGCGCAAGTACGGCGCGCTGCGCAAGGTCATGCCGATCACGTTCGTGACGTTCCTCATCGGCTACCTGGCGATCATCGGGTTCCCGCTGCTGTCCGGCTACTTCACCAAGGACGGCATCATCGAGACCGCGATGGAGCACAACGCGATCCTCGGCTGGCTGGCCGTGCTCGGCGCGGGCATCACCGGCTTCTACATGTCGCGTCTGGTGTTCATGACGTTCTTCGGCACCAAGCGCTGGGAGCCCACGGCCCACCCGCACGAGTCGCCCGCCGTCATGACCTGGCCGCTGATCATCCTGTCGGTCGGCTCGATCGGGCTGGGCGCGTTCCTGATCCTGGGCAACCGGTTCATGACCTTCCTCTCGCCGGCCGTCGGCGCGCCGGAGGAGATGCCGTCGTTCCACCCGTTCAGCCTCACCGGTCTGGTCACGCTCGCGCTCGTCGCGGTCGGCGCGGCCCTCGCCTGGGTCAAGTACGGCAGGGCCGAGGTGCCCGCGGTGGCCCCGCGCGCCTCGTTCCTCACCACCTTCGCCCGTCGTGACCTGTACGGCGACGCCCTGAACGAGGCGCTGTTCATGCGCCCCGGCCAGTGGCTGACCCGCTTGGCCGTGTTCTTCGACAACCGCGGCGTCGACGGCCTCGTGAACGGACTGGCCGCCGGCATCGGCGGCACGTCCGGGCGTCTGCGCAGGGTCCAGACCGGGTTCGTCCGCTCGTACGCGCTGTCGATATTCCTGGGCGCCGCCATCCTGGCCGGTGCCTGGCTCGTCGTAGGGAACCTGTGATGCCCTGGCTTTCAACCCTGATGGGCGTGTCCGTACTCGGCGCGCTGGGCGTGACCCTTGTCCGCAACGACAAGCTCGCCAAGCAGTTCACCCTCGTGGTGTCGCTGATCGTGCTGGCGCTGACCGTCGCCATGGCGGTCCAGTTCAGCCCGAACGGCGACAAGTTCCAGTTCGCCGAGACGTACGACTGGATTCCCGCGTTCGGCGTCCACTACGGCGTCGCCGTGGACGGCATCGCCCTGGTGCTGATCCTGCTGTCGGTGATCCTCGTGCCGATCGTGGTGCTCGCCTCCTGGCATGACGCCGAGGCCGGCAAGCGCTCGGTCCGGACGTACTTCTCGCTGCTGCTCGTGCTCGAGGCCATGATGATCGGCGTCTTCGCGGCGACCGACGTCTTCCTCTTCTACGTCTTCTTCGAAGCCATGCTGATCCCGATGTACTTCATGATCGGGTCGTACGGCGGGGCGCAGCGGTCGTACGCGGCCGTGAAGTTCCTGCTGTACTCGCTGTTCGGCGGGCTCCTGATGCTGGTGGCGGTGATCGCGCTCTACTCGATCGCCGGCAAGGGCACGTTCATGTTCACCGACCTGGTCGGCACCATCCAGGACGTGACGACGCAGAAGTGGCTGTTCCTCGGCTTCTTCATCGCCTTCGCGATCAAGGCGCCGCTGTGGCCGTTCCACACCTGGCTGCCGGACGCCGCCGCGCAGGCCCCGGCCGGCGCCGCCGTCCTGCTGGTCGGCGTGCTGGACAAGGTCGGCACGTACGGCATGCTGCGCTTCTGCCTCGAGCTCTTCCCCGACGCCGCGAAGTTCTTCACGCCGCTGGTCATCACGCTGTCGGTGATCGGCATCGTGTACGGCGCGATCGTGGCCATCGGGCAGACCGACATGAAGCGGCTCATCGCGTACACCTCGGTGTCGCACTTCGGCTTCATCGCGATGGGCGTGTTCGCGATGACCACCAGCGCGGGCTCGGGCGCAACGCTCTACATGGTCAACCACGGCTTCTCGACCGGCGCGCTGTTCCTGATCGCGGGCTTCCTCATCTACCGCAGGGGCTCGCAGTTCATCGCCGACTACGGCGGTGTGCAGAAGGTGGCCCCGATCCTCGCCGGTACGTTCCTGGTGGCCGGTCTGTCCAGCCTCTCGCTGCCCGGTCTCAGCACGTTCGTCAGCGAGTTCATGGTGCTGACCGGCACCTACCAGCGCTACGTCGTCCCGGCCGTGATCGCGACGGTCGGCGTCATCCTCGCCGCGATCTACATCCTGTGGATGTACCAGCGGACGATGAACGGCCCGACGGCCGAGTCGGTCAAGTCGCTGCCCGACCTCAACGCCAGGGAGAAGTGGGTGGTGGCGCCGCTCGTCGCGCTGCTGCTGGTGTTCGGCTTCTATCCCAAGCCGCTGCTCGACGTGATCAATCCCGCCGTGAAGGACACGCTGTCCAGTGTCTCCGTCACGGACCCGAAGCCGGCCGTACCCGTTGCTCAGGAGGGCCAGTAGTGAACGGCACCATTCAGGCGCCGAGTATCGAGTACGCCCTCCTGGCGCCGGTGCTCGTCGTCTTCGGCGCGGCGATCGTCGGAGTGCTGGTGGAGGCATTCGCCCCGCGCTACCTGCGCTCGGCGATCCACCTGCCGCTCACGCTGCTGTCGCTGGCCGGCGCGTTCGCGCTGGCCGTCTGGCAGGCGATCAAGGGTGTGCCCACCAAGCCCGCCGCGATGGGCGCGGTGGCCGTGGACGGCCCGGCCCTGTTCATCTGGGGCACGATCCTCATCCTCGCCTTCGTGAGCGTGCTGCTCATCAAGGACGAGGAGCACTTCGTCGGTTCCGCGGCGGCCGTGCCCGGCTCGGCCGAGGAGGAGCAGTCGCTCGTCGAGCGCGCCGCGCACACCGAGGTCTACCCGCTGCTGCTGTTCGCGGTCGGCGGCATGCTGCTGTTCCCGGCGGCCAACGACCTGCTCGTGGCGTTCGTCGCCCTCGAGGTCATGTCGCTGCCGCTGTACCTGCTGTGCGGCCTGGCCCGGCGCCGCCGCCTGCTGTCGCAGGAGGCCGCGGTCAAGTACTTCCTGCTCGGCGCGTTCTCCTCGGCCTTCTTCCTGTACGGCACGGCCCTGATCTACGGCTACGCCGGATCGATCGACCTCGCGAAGATCAACCAGGCGCTGGGGACGGTCGGCGGCCAGGACACGCTGCTCTACATCGGCGCGGCCATGCTCGGCGTCGGCCTGCTGTTCAAGATCGGCGCCGCGCCGTTCCAGGCGTGGAAGCCGGACGTCTACCAGGGCGCGCCCACGCCCATCACCGCGCTGATGGCCTCCGGAACCCTGGTGGCCGCCTTCGGCGCGCTGATGCGGGTGTTCTGGGTCGGCCTCGGCGGTCTCGACTGGGACTGGCGTCCGGTGCTCTACGGCGTGGCGATTCTCACGATGGTGGTCGGCGCGATCCTCGCGATCACGCAGACCGACATCAAGCGGATGCTCGCCTACTCGTCGATCGCGCACGGCGGCTTCCTGCTCATCGGTGTCGTCGCCACCGGCCGCACCCAGGCGGAGAACACCTCGGCCCTGTCCGGCCTGCTGTTCTACCTGGTGGCGTATGGTTTCACCACGGTCGGCGCGTTCGCCATCGTCACGATGGTGCGCGACGCGGGCGGCGAGGCGTGGCACCTGTCCCGGTGGGCCGGGCTGGGCAAGCGTTCGCCGTTGCTGGCCGGGACGTTCGCGTTCTTCCTGCTGGCCTTCGCCGGCATCCCGCTGACCAGCGGGTTCTTCGGGAAGTACGCGGTCTTCCAGGCGGCCGTCGCCAACGGCGCCATGCCGCTGGTCATTATTGGTGTGGTGGCCTCGGCCGTCGCCGCGTTCTTCTACGTCCGTGTGATCGTGCTGATGTTCTTCAGCGACCCGGCCGCCGACGGCCCGTCCGTCGTGCTGCCGTCGCGGGGCACCGCGGCTGTGGTCGGTATCGCGGCATTGGCTACGGTAGTTCTCGGGGTGTACCCCCAGCCCGTGCTGGACCTCGCGCACACGGCTGCACAGTCCCTGTTCGTCCGATAGGAGATCTCCGTATGGCCGCGCCGCCCGTTGTGGACATTCCTCTCGTCGACGAGCGGCTGGCCGACGACCTCGGCAACGGGCTCGCGGCGGTGGAGAAGCTGCTGCGCTCGTCGGTCGAGAGTGAGGACGCCTTCGTCACCGAGACGTCCAGGCACCTCATCGAGGCGGGCGGCAAGCGGTTCCGGGCGATGCTCGTGCTGCTGGCCGCCCAGTTCGGCAACCCGGACGCCCCGGGCGTCGTGTCCGGGGCCGTCGTCATCGAGCTGACCCACCTGGCCACGCTCTACCACGACGACGTGATGGACGAGGCCCCGGTGCGCCGGGGCTCCCCGTCCGCCAACGCCCGGTGGGACAACACCGTGGCCATCCTCACCGGCGACTACCTGTTCGCCCAGGCGTCGGAGATCCTCGCCGACCTCGGCAGCGAGCTCATCCGGATCCAGGCGCGTACGTTCTCCCGCCTGGTGCGCGGCCAGATCCGCGAGACGATCGGGCCCGCCGAGGGCCGCGACGCGATCGCCCACTACATCAGCGTGCTGGCCGACAAGACCGGCTCCCTCATCGCCACCTCGGGCCGCTTCGGTGCCATGCTCGCCGGCGCTCCCGCCGACGTGGTCGAGCGCCTGACCGACGCCTGCGAGGCGATCGGCGTGGCCTGGCAACTCGGCGACGATCTCATCGACGTGGCCGCGCCCACGGCCGACTCGGGCAAGACCCCCGGCACCGACCTGCGCGAGGGCGTCCGCACGCTCCCCGTGCTGTATGCCCTGGCCTCCGGCGACCCCGCCGACGCCCGGCTGCGCACCCTGCTGTCGGGGCCCGTCGCCGAGGACGACGTCGACGAGGCGCTGACGCTGCTGCGGGCCAACCGGGCCATGGACCAGGCCCGCGAGGAGCTCATCCGCTGGACCGACAGGGCCAAGGAGGCCCTCTCCGGCCTGCCCGACATCCCCGCCCGTACGGCCCTCGTCGCCCTGTGCGACTACGTCGTCGAGCGCACGGGCTGACCATCTCGTAGGGGACCATTGGCCGGGTGAGGATCACCCGGCCGGCGGCGTCCGCATCCCGGCGGCCGAAAGGTCCCCGTCTGGCAGTGGGCCGAGCTGAAATAGACGCGGGCAGCGCGCTCTAGCGCTGGGCCGCCAGCCACTCGTCGAAGGTGGTCGGCGCGATGCGGGCGCCCTCCCCGGGCAGCAGCACGTCGCCGGCCATCGCTGTGCCGAAGATTCCCGACCAGGTCGGCACGAGCTTGACCGTCCGGCCGCGGGCCGCGTAGGTGCGCCGGGCCATGTCGACGAGGTCCTGCGGCTCGGGACCGGCCACGTCGGCGTAGCGCCCCCGTGGCTCGCCCACAGCGATCTCGGCGAGGACGCCGGCCACGTCCGCGGGCGCGATCGGCTGCACCAGCAGCGGTGGGATCACGGCGACGCCGTCCTGTTCGGTCCAGCCCGCTATCATCTCGGCGAAGTCGTGGAACTGCGCGACCGGGACGATCGTCCACGGCACAGAACCGGCGGACACCAGGCGCTCCTGCTCCCGCTTGCCGGCGTAGTGGGCGTTGCCCTCCACCCGGTGGATGCCGATGATCGAGAGCAGCACGTGGTGGCGGACGCCCGCCCGCTCCTCGGCGGCCAGCAGGTTCCTGGTGGTCGTGCCGAAGTACTCCACCACTGTGTCCGGGTCGTTCGCCGGCCCGTTCGTCGCGTCGACGACCGCCTCGACGCCGTCCAGGGCCTTGTCGAGCCCCTCGCCCGTCAGCAGGTCCACGCCGAGGGAACGGCTGACGCGTACGACGTCGTGCCCGTCCCGTTCGAGAGCGGCGACGGTGAGCGACCCGATGTTCCCGGTGGCGCCGGCGACTGCGATTCGCATGATCTCTCCTTCGCTAGACGCCTCGGATGCTATCTCGGACAAAATAGATCCGCAAAGTCTCCAATACACTGGAGGGCATGAAGCTGCCTGCGAGCACCGAGTGGGTGTTGCACTGCGCCACCACGCTGGCGCAGCTCGAGCCGGGAGCCACCGCGTCGGCGGCACAGCTCGCGGAGTATTACGACGTTCCGGCGCCCTACCTGGCCAAGCAGTTGCAGGCGCTCGTCAGAGCCGGTGTGCTGGCCGCGATGACGGGCCCGAGAGGCGGATTCCGGCTCGCGCGGGCGGCTTCCGACATCACGTTGCTGCAGATCGTCGAGGCCGTCGACGGCGCCTCCTCGCCGTACGAGTGCCGCGAGATCCGCCAGCAGGGACGGGGGGCGCTGCCTCCCGAGGACTGCCTGCGCATCTGCGTCCTCGCCGAGAAGATGGCCGAGGCGCACCGTGCGTGGCGGAGCAGCCTCACCGGGGTCACGCTCGCCGACATCCTCGCCGAGTTGCCCTCGGGGGCGCCTGCCCGCACCCGGTCACGCCTTTCGGCCACACGGTGACTTCAGCGGCCGGCGAGGAGTTCGACGACGGGGGCGAGGGCGTCGGCGAAGAAGCCGTTGACGGTGATGTAGGAGAGGCCCAACTCGTCTCGGCGGCGCAGCAGCGTGTCGGCCATCTCGCGGGGCGAGCCGCGCAGCACGGAGACGGCGTCGGCCGAGGTGGTGCGCAACCCTTCGGGCACCCACGGGGGCGGCTCGTCGCCGATCTGGAGCAGGTTCATGCTCAGCTCGATGTCGTCGAATCTCGCCCCGGCCAACTCCCGCAGCGTGCCGACGGGCCCGCGCAGGCCCTCCTCCGGCGTGTCGGCCGGGACGGCGAGCGCGACGATGTCCGCCTCCTGCGCGGCCAGCGTCAGCATGCGGGGACCGGCCCCGGCGACCAGGACGGGCGGCCCCTGGCGTTGCACGGTGGTCCTGCTCCTGGCGAAGGCCGCCCGCACCTCGCCGATCACCGACCGGACCAGCGCGACGCGCTCGCCCGCCGTGCCGTACGGCATGCCGAGCGCCCGGGCCTCGTCCTCGGCGGCGGGACGGCCGGCCCCCACGCCGACCTCCAGCCGTCCGCCGGACAGGAAGTCGAGCCCGGCGAGCTCGTGCGCGAGCTGCGGGGGATTGCGGTAGGGCGCGGCCAGCACGAACGTGCCCACGCGCAGCGTCGTCGTGACGGTGGCCGCGGCGGTCATCGCGAGCAGCGGCGGCAGCGTCCCCAGCGTGTCGGGGACGAGCAGGGTCGAGTAGCCGAGGTCCTCGGCATGGCGGGCCGTCGCCGTCCACGCGGCGGCGTCGGCGGCCAGGCCGGCGACGATCCCGAAGCGGAATTCCTTGCTCATGCCGCCGATCCTCGCCGTTCCCGCCGGTCCCGTCGTCCTCCCGCCGGAGGCGGACGCCGTACTCCGGGAGGCGTACTAGACGGTCTCGAGCGCGGCCGCGCGTTCCTGCCGGGACGTACGGGCGGAGCGGACGCTGTCCCAGGTGAAGACGCTCAGCGCGAGCCAGACGACCACGAACCCGGCCCACCGGCTGGCGGGCATCGTCTCGTGGGCGATCAGCACCCCGCACAGGAACTGGAGCACCGGGGCGATGTACTGGAGCAGGCCGAGGACGGTGAGCGGAACCCGCAGCGCGGCGGCCGTGAAGAGCATCAGCGGCACCGCGGTGATGAGGCCGGCCGCCATCAGCAGCAGCGTGTGACCGAGACCGTGACCGCCGAAGGTGCCGGTGTCGTTCGCCTGCAGGACGAGCACATAGCCCAGGGCAGGCACCAGCAGCACGAGCGTCTCGATGGTCAGGCTCTCCGCGCTGCCCACCCCCGCCGCCTTCTTGATCAGGCCGTACGTGCCGAAGCTCACGGCGAGCACGAGGGCGATCCAGGGGAGGCGCCCGTAGCCGAGCGTCAGGATGAGGACCGCGAGCGTGCCCAGCCCGACGGCGAACCACTGCCACGGACGCAGCCGCTCACGGAAGATCAGTACTCCGAACAGCACGCTGACCAGCGGATTGATGAAGTAGCCGAGCGCGCTTTCCACCACGTGGCCGGCGTTGACGGCGTAGATGTAGACGCCCCAGTTGACCGAGACCGTGACGGCCGCGAGGGCGAGGAGGATCATCTGGCGGCGCGTCATCGTGCGGATCCACGACCAGTGGCGGCGTACGGCGAGGACCGTGATCACCACGACCAGCGACCAGACCATCCGGTGGGCGAGGATCTCCACGGCGCCGGACGGCTTGAGCAGAGGCCAGTAGAGAGGGAACAGACCCCACATCGTGTAGGCGGCGACGCCATATAGGACACCGCGGCGCGTATCAGGCATGAAGCCTATATTTGCTGCTTACCTAGATTCAGCACAAATAAGGGTCTCTATGCCTGAGATTTAGAGGCGCTTATGTAAGGAACAAGGCCGCCCGGCGTCTGGTTGGTGATGGCAGAGCGGAAGGAAGGTTCGTGATGGGCTGGCTGTTCGGCACAGACAAGACGACGATGGTGGACCCCGCGGACGCCCTGCCGGGCCGTGCCGAGGTCATGCCGGTGGCCACCCGCCACCAGGTCCTCGGTGGGCCGCTGGCTCCGCCGTATCCCGAGGGTACCGAGATCGCCGAGTTCGGGCTGGGCTGTTTCTGGGGTGCCGAGCGCAAGTTCTGGCAGACCCCCGGGGTCGTCTCGACCGCCGTGGGCTACGCGGGCGGCTACACGCCGAACCCTACGTACGAGGAGGTCTGCACCGGCCTGACCGGACACACCGAGGTCGTCCGGGTGGTCTTCGACCCGGCCGAGGTGTCGTACGAGGAGCTCCTGAAGGTGTTCTGGGAGGCCCACGACCCCACACAGGGCATGCGCCAGGGCAACGACGTCGGCACGCAGTACCGGTCGGCCGTCTACACCCACGGCCCGGAGCAGGCCAAGGCGGCCGTGACGTCCCGGGACGCGTACCAGGAGGTGCTCACCCAGGCCGGGTACGGCGAGATCACCACCGAGATCGCCCCCGCCGGCGAGTTCTACTTCGCCGAGGATTATCACCAGCAGTACCTTTTCCGCAACATTAACGGCTACTGCGGGATCGGAGGCACGGGAGTCGCCTGTCCGATCGGCTTGACCTCTGGAGAGGCCTGACCTGCGGTAACTGACTGATCCTGGCCCTTGGCCGCCCGGCAAGCCCGGTGTCGGCCGAGGGCCAGAGCCATCTTCGGCGAGAACCTTCACTACAGGGTCAAGGCGACGGCGCTCCGCGCCGCCGCGCGGCTCTGCGTCCGCTCGGCGGCCGGGCATGCGGCCTGGGGGCCGGTCCCGGCCGCCAGCGACTCGGGCCGCGCGCAGCGTACAGGAAAGCCATTTAGTTAACCTTTTTCATCCTGGCGATCGAGCCCAAGTGCTGGAGCGATGCATGGCTCGGAAAGGCCGACCCTGACGGCTGCGCCGCTCCCGACCAGGAAGGATGGCGACGTCATGACCTCTGACCTGCGAGGATCGGTGCCGCATCTGGACGAGCTGCAGCGGCGGCTGCCGCTCGCGGCAGTGGCACTGCTGCGCGAGATGACCGGTTGCACCTCCGCTACGTCGACGTCCAGGTCGGACGGCGTGTCGAGTCGGCATCGGTTACGCGCCTTATCATGTCGAGGTCCTCCCGGCCTCCGCCAGAGTCAGGTCCTGGCTGCGTATCCACGCCTTCACTCCTCGGCGAGGTCGCCCATCGGCACGGAAATCGGTCCTGTCCTACGTTGGGACGTCACTTCGCATTGCGCCAGTAGGTGAGCGTGCGACTCGTGCTCTTGACTACTTGGGGGATGGACTCATTTTGTGGCCAGATCTGCAGCAGATAACGATCGATGACGGCATCCGTCGAGCAGTCCGCTTCTGTGGCCCGGTCCATGTGGACGGCGTGATACCGCAATCGGTACCAGCCCGGGCCCGACGACAAGTCGGGTAGCTTGTGAAATCCCTCGCCTCCCCACTCGATAAGGAAGATTCGTCCTGATTGGGTGTGGAAGCTGATTTCCACGATGTCCTCGTACTCGTTGACGTCCGGCTCTGGATCGCGGTCCGACACGGTCACCGAGAAGCCGACCGTCCCCGTGTGCAGGCCCGTGACCAGGAGACCTTTACCGTCCTTTACCCGAATGATGCCCACAGGGTGCTCGGGATGGTCATCTAGGAAGGTTTCCGGAGCCCACATGTCGTCGGCGAGGTCGGCGAGGTAGATCTGACGGTAGCTGACGTCGACATCGAACGACACGGTCCGATTGGTAGTCATGGTCGGGGATTTTACGGCTATAACGATTCGGAAGACCGTGCATCTCATGACGCCTGGCTGTCTCTCTAGATGGGCACCTCCGACCTCTACCGCCCCCGCTGCTCGATTGTTCGTGGCCCTTGGTCGGTGTCAACGCCGTCTGTGCGGGTTGGGTGTGGGGTTGCGGTGCAGGTCGTTGGCGGACGGACACGCGAAGACGGCATTGACACCTCGGTCGGGCCACTGATGTCGGCAGCTATCGGGGGCGGGGGAGGAGTGGCGCGGGACGTAAGTACGCGTGCGGCCCCGCCCGAGGTGAGCGGGGCCGCGTGAAGGCTGGACCATCTATCGCATCTCGCCGAGGAGTAGGGCATTCCACACCCTGCGCGCCTCCTCGATCGACCAGCGGCGTGTCTCTTCGACCTCCGGTGTGGGTTCGGTCTGGGTGGTCTTGCGGATGAACGCCTGCCCACCGGCCTGGAGCAGTTCGTAGACGACGGCTCGGCAGTCGCACGTCCACGCGAGCGCCCGCACCCGCCGGACCCCTTCGAACGGCTCATGCCAGACGAGTTTCACGTGATCTTTTTGGCGCATCTCCCAGTGCGGGCTCAGGCACTCGTCCAGGTGCGGGATGGAGGCCGCCATCAGTACCGCTGCCTTACAGTGTCCCGCCGTTGGCCCAGCCGGCGATCCGGCGGACGGCGGACTGCGGTTGGTCGACGGTGGACAGCGGAACGACGGTCCCGGACTTCGGTAGCTTGATCAGGAAGCGGCGCGGCTTGTGCTTCTGGTCGATGGTGACCGTCGCGACCTGTCCGCCGAGGCCGTAGATGTCCAGCTCCGAGACTGCCGGGTCCCAGGCTGGGAGCCCGGTCATCCGCAGGGTGATGTGGCTGATGAGCCGGGTACGGACCTCTTGGGATCGGAGTAGGTCGCTGAGGGCGGCCAGGATGCCCGCCTGCTGGTCGGCGGTCTGGTTGCTGATCGTGTTCTGACGCATGGCTCTCCCATCTGTCTCGCTGACGGGTTGAGCGTACGCCAACCTTCCTAGTCCTACCTAGCCCTTCTCCTAGGTACCTCTAGGTACCTGTGGTAACGACATGGAACGCTTTCGTTCCTACTCTTGAGCCCGTGATCGAGTTCCGGCCTGACCAGCTCAAATGGGAAGCCGTCCTCGAAGAGATACGACGCCGTATCCGGACGGGCGAATACCAGGTGGGCCACCCCATCCCTGGCGAACCCCGCATGGCCGAAGAGTTCGGCATCGCCAAGGGCACCGCACGCCGCGTCATCAACGAACTGCTCAAAGCAGGAGACGTCTACACCGTTCTCGGCAAAGGCACCTTCGTCGCCGACCCCGAGACCGGCGGCCCGCCCAGGAGAGACACCGAAGATGAGTGAAGGCCCCCGAACGAGTCGGGGGGCCTTCAGCCTTCTATCGGTTGTCAGCGAGACGATGGAAGGCGCACCAAGCGTAGAGCCGACAAGCCGAGGGCAGTAGCCTCCCCGGTGGCGCCGCCGGCCCAACCGCTTCGCGGCCCTTCGGGTGCCTACGGCATTGCGCCGGCCGCACCACTCCCGGACTCACATCCGGCAAGGTCAGGCCGATTCTTCCCGCTCACGCGCGATCCGGCGCGCTGTGGCGACGCGTTGCTGGATCATCTCAGCCCACAGGTGTTCGCCGTGCCGGTAGCCGCTTCCGGCGAAACGCCACTCACCAACCGTCACCGTCTTCCGCTCGGCAGGATCAGGCAGGCCGCGCCGTTCCCGAGCCCGCTCGGCCTGGTGATCGGCCCGCACCTGGCGCAGCGCGCCGAGCGTGGTCGAGTAGTGACGGCTCTTGGTCGAGAAGTGGCCCCGGTAGCCGAGCATGTGCGCCCACTGCCGCAGCGGGATCAGCCGGTAGGCCGGATCGTTCGCCAGGGCGAAGCAGGTGTAGATCATGCGCCGGGCGTGCTCGGTGACGTCGAGCCGTGCGACGTCGGCGACCTCCCGGATCGGCCGGTCCACGGTCCCGGCGGACTCGGCCCCCTTCGTCGCGTACTTCGCGATGTAGGCCGCCACCCGCTGATCCGCGATGCCCTCCAACCCCGTCGCGACGTAGATGGGGTCCACGTCCAGTTGCGTTCCCCACCGGCCGACGAACGACGGGTCATCGTCCGGCACGGGAACCGAGACCGCAGCCGCGGTTTCCCGAATCGCCTCCTGGAGCACCGGCACCGTTGCCCAGTCCGGTGGACGATCCGACGGACCATTCGGGCCGTCGAGACGGATCACCGCGTGGAAGTGGACCAGGCCCCGCGCCTGATACTCGGCCACCTTGGCGTACGACAGCCGCAGCCGCCGACGAAGCTCGGCCCGCGAGACGCCGAGGTGCCGGGCGAGCGTCGCGGGCAGAGCTTGAGTGAAGCGCCGCCACAGCTCACCGGCGTGCGCGTTCCACAGGACCGCGCCCCGGTAGTCGTAGCAGTCCACGCAGATCGGCTGCCCGACCTGGGGGTCATCGTCGGCATGGCGGACCCCGCAGCCTTCCGGCCTGCCGTGCTCGCACACCGGGTTGTCTCGCCGAGGACGACACGGCAGCACCTTGTCCCCCTTCACCCGGCGCGCGTGGACCGCGCCGAACGAGGGGGCCGTGAACGTGGCGAACACCCGAGGATGGGCGCTCACGTCCTCGGGCAGCCCCTTGCCGCCGCGCAGGCCGGACAGGATCAGGTGATAGGTGTCGTCCCGGTAGACCTCCGAGCAGGCCGGGCACCGGGACGCGCGACGGTTGCCGCACGCGGTCAGCAGGTACCCGGTCGGTTCGTCGGCCGTCCGGTAGACGTCCAGCACTTCCAGCCCGGCATCGAAGGTGATCCGTCGGCCTTGCAGCCGGATCGGCTGGGCGCAGCCGCCCGTCGCGCGCACCATCTCCTGCCACCGGGCGAAGTCCGGCATGGCGGCGCGCTGGGCAGCGGCGAGGACATCGGGGGAGAGGGGAGGGAGTTCGCTCACGCGGCATCCCGCCCGCTCTCCTCATCGGCGGGCTCGGTGCGGCCAGGTTCGTCGGCCAGCACGGCACCGAGAACGGTGGCCACCCGGTGCCACTTGTCGGCAGACCAACGAGGAGACTCGGCGGCTTTGCGTCTGCCCCACTCCTGGGCAGACATGGGGGTCGGTGTGGTCAGCTGGGCTCCTTTCCTCGCGGGTGGAGCCACCGCCGCGCATGCGGAACAGACGCCGCGCACCGTGAGCCAGCAGCCGAACGGCCGAACACGGGCACGTCAGCGAGAGAACCTGGGAGTGTGCGACCAGAAAGTGAAAGGGCGTGACGCCTGCCGCTGGGCCGGGTCCCTCCAGCGGTACGGCGTTGGTTATTTTGTTTGCCGCCCGGATCTCATGCACGCCGGAAAATGGGTCGCGTAGCTTCTCGCCTATGTCATTCCGTCAGGGAGACGGTGACTTCTTGCAGTTCTGTTCTACCCCAGTAGGACGCGTATGCGTACCGGTCAGTTCCGCAGCCGGAATTCGCGTCACGTCCATGACGGCGTCCCAGGGCGTCCGCTGGCGTCCAGCGGCGTCCGTAGACGTCCGGCTGCTATGGGAAATGGGGGAGCGAGTTGTCGCCTGACGGTAAGGCCGGGGAGCTACCGCCGACTGCAAGACGTCCTGGACGTCTTGGGCGTTCTCGTGTCCTCAGTCCTCACGCCAGACCAGTTCAAGAAGGTCGGGATCGAAGCGCCTGCGCCCCTTACCGCTCGGGTAGATGATCACCGCATGCAGCGCCTCCCGGATGTAGGACCGCTTCAACGAGAGCGGTAGACCGCCCTCACTCTCCGACAGGAACCACCGCCGCCGTATCTCGGCCACGTCGGTAGCGGAGCGGGCCTGTCGTCGTTGAGCCGTCGCTGCGAAGCTCTGAGCGTCGGCGCGAAGGCGGGAAATGCGCTTCTCTAGGTCAGGAGCCGCCGTGAAGAACAATTCATTGCTGATATTCCCAGCCGTCCATTGGCTGCGTAGCTCTTCGAGCCGCACCTTGGCGTCTTCGTAATCCTGTTGGCCAGGCCATTCGGTAGGACCTGTAGAAGAGGACAACTGCACCTCTTCGAGTTTCGCGAGGACCGCTTCCGAGATGTAGAGGTCAACCATGTCCCCGCGTCTGCCCAGACCTCCGCAGCCGCCCACCGTCTTGGCGGGACAGATGTAGATGTGCTGCACGCAGTGCTTCTGGTGCGTGACTCGGAGGGACGCATTGCACAGAGTGCCGTCGGGTTGGGTCCGGCCACACCGGAGGAACCCGGTGAGCAGGTGGCGGGGCTCCTTGAAGTCTCGCGGAAGGATCGGGCCGAGTCGGCCGTCCCGGTAGACGAGGTGACCCTTGCGCGCGTCGAAGATGGACTTGACCGCCATCCACTGTTCAGGCGACACGATCGGCTGCCACTGCCCGACCACCGGGTTGCCCTCGGAGTCTCGTATCAACTCGCCGTTCATCTCACGCCAGCCGCAGACACGAGGGTTGGTGACCGTGATCTTCAGGGAGCGGGGAGTCCAGAGGTTGCCCAGGGAGGTCTTAACCCCATCCCGCTGCCACTGGTTCACGATGGAGTTGAGCGATCGGCCGGCGACGAGGTCGAGGATCGCCTGACGTACGAGAGGCGCCTCTTCCGGATCAAGGGTCAAGCGATCGGGCAGCCAGCCGAAGGGACGCGTTCCGCCGACGGGGAGTCCCTGCTCGGCCCGTGCCCGGTGGGAGCGGCGCATGCGGCGCTGCATCTTCCGCACTTCCATCTTGGAGATGACCGCGCCGAACAGGCCCATGCTTTCGGTGTCTTCGCTGTAGAGATCCTTCTGACCCCGCGCATCCGCGAAGACGCGGCCGTCCTGGTAGGTGATCGCTTCAACGAAGCGCTCGTAGTCACCTGGACGTCGAGCGAGGCGATCCTCAGCCACGATCACGACGCCTCGCACCTCCGCGCCGTCCGGAAGCTCGCCCGAGCGGAGCACCTTCAACATGGCCTCGAAGTCGTCGCGGACGACATCGGCCTTCGCAGCGGACTTGTCATTGTCCGTGAACTCGTGGACGACGGTCCAGCCGTACCGGGCTGCGGTCTCCCGGTTGAGCTTGTGCTGGTCCTGGACTCCGTGTTCGTCCCGCCTGACGTCGGCGGAGATGCGAGCGTAGGAGACGACGGGGATGGGGGATGGCTCAGGCAAGGCGACCTCCGCAAGAATTATTGCTCGAAGCGAAGGTCTACCACCAGCAACACCTCTTTAAGGTGCCGAACGGCTACTGCGGCATCGGCGGCACCGGCGTCTCCTGCCCCGTGGGCCTGACCGCCGGCGAAGCCTGACAGGCTTTGCAGGTCTCCCGGTGATCTCTGACGGTGACACTTAGACTCGTCCTGTGAGCGTGCAGCGTGAAGAGCTTCATCACCTGATCGACGAACTGCCGGAGGAGCAGGTCGGGCGAGTGCTCGCGCTGGTCCGCGGCAGCGTCCCCGGTCACACCTCTCGAAAGGCCGTCCTTGCGACCCTGGCCGCGGTTCAGGAGCGGATGAGCGGCGTGACCGGTGTGGATGAGGAGCTGCAAAGCCTGCGGGACGAGCTGCGTGACTGACGGATACGTCGTCGACACTGGAGTGTTCCTCCGGTGGTTCGTCGTCGATCGTGTCCAGCGAGCGGCCAGCCTGGCAGTCGACTATTCGCTGCGCATGTCCGACGCATTGTTTGTGCAGGCCGCGTTGGAGCGACAACTGCCGTTGCTTACGACCGACGTCAAGCTCAGTCGCGCGGTCAACGCTCTTGTTCCAGTCGAAGTGCTTCGAGGAGTAGCGGTCGACCCCTCGACCTCGTAACTGGCCGATCGAGGCAACCGAGGCTTATCGGTGGCCACTGACTTCCGGAGATGGGAACTAGTGGCTCGACGTACCCGGCGCGGGAGTGAGACGGAGGCGTTGGCCGCGGGTCTTACTCCCGAGGAGCGTCAGGAGCTCGCCGTCCTGGATCTCCAACGGCTGGTGGAGGAGAAGGAGGGGATGGCACCCGAATACGCTGCCCGGGCCGAGGAACCCGCCTATGGCGTTCTGTCGTCATTGAGGCTGTGGGAATCACTGATCTACGACATGGAACAGGAGTGGCCTGAGCAGGACTTTTACATGGTCTACGAGTACCTCAATGACCTCACCGTGCGGGATGGGCTGGAAGAGTACTGCGAGGTATTGAGTGGGAAGCTACGGGCCATGTTGCGCCGTGCCCTGGATCGGCTCGACGAGCGCTACCGAGCGGTGACGTATGAAGATGGCGGTGCAGAGCTGGGGCAGTACTGGAGGCCTCTTTCTGAGAGGACCGAGACCCGATGGTGGTGGACTCGCAGACCGAACGATCTACCGCCGGGCTGGTGACTCTCAGTAGCGTCTCCTCGTAGCGAGCCCGTGCACCCATTACTCCGCGGGCTCCGTCGCCGCGGAAGACCGGGCCTAGCCAGGTACTACGAGTGCACCCCAGGACCGCGTCGATGACCGGAGCAGGAGCCGCCGAGGTCTGAGGGGGCGCCACGCCACCGTCGATCGCCTGCTGCCGTGACCGTGTCACGCCGGAATCGCCGGCCGGGTCGTCCCGCGGAACGACCCGGCTCCTCGCCCAGCGGATTCCGCTGATCCCCGGGCGAGGAGGGCTTCGGCCGTCGCCCGCCTTCAGCAGACGCCGGGCAACTTACACACCTTGGTGGCCATCTTCCTGGCGTTTTTGGTCAGCCGGCCGGGGTCGTAGATTCCCTCGGTGGTCGTGTAGATCATCAAGGCGCTGCCCCTGCGCGCGACGATGCCCGTGATCGTCTCGTTCATACTGCCGTCCTGCCAGGTCTGATAACCCATGCCTATGGACTCGTCGCCCGCCTTGGCCTTACTCGTCCGCCAACGGATCTCGAGTTCGGGTGCCGACGGGTCGCCCTTGCGCGCGCACCGCTTGGCCTCGGCGCGCAGACGGGTGAACGCGGAATGGGCGGCCCGGGGGCTCTTGTAGATGACGAGCTGTTCGGAGGAGCCACCAGGTGCGCTGGTCCACTGCGTGATCGTGCGGGCTGCCGCCCGATCACGATCGACGGCACGCCGGTGCCCGCACGGGTTCAGCTCCAACGGCTCGGTGAGTTTGTCGCTGATCTTATAGCCCTTTTCTTCTGCTTCAGCGGGGCTCAGGTGCCTGCGTGCGTCGCGCTCGCTGATCAGGAAGTTCTTCGGTATCTCGATCGCGGCCGCCGGGGACAACGCCAGCAGCAAGGAGAGTGTCACGCTGATCATGATGAGTTGGATGCCGGCGGGAATGGTTTGGTTCTCGGTCTTCTCGCCGGATCGGCTCAGGCGCGAAGAGTACCCATGTCATCGCGGCCTCGGCGGCACCGGCGTCTCCTGCCCCGTGGGCCTGACCGCCGGCGAAGCCTGATCAGTCACCTGGCAGGATCGTGAGTCGTTGCCCCTTGGGAGGATGACGAGGGGCAACGATGAGATCGGATCCGCGCTGCTGACGTATGTGATCGCCTTGGCGGAATCGGGCGTCTCCTGCATTCTCTATACAGATTGCTGTACAGTAGTGGTATGACCGTGCTGCATGAAGCTGCCGAGTTGAGTGTCACAGAAGCGGCTCAGCGTGGGGTGGCGCGTCTCGTCGCTGACGCTGAGCGTGGGACTGATCTGGTGGTGACCCGTCGGCATCAGCCGGTGGCGGCGGTTGTCAGCATCCGGCGCCTGGAAGAGTTGGAGGAGGCCGCCGCCGATCTCCGGGACTTGGCGCTCGTGCTCGCACGCTCGGTCACCGACACCGGAGAGCGTGTCTCGCTCGATGACGTGCTCTCCGCTTTCGGGCACACGCGGGAGTCGCTGGCCGCGCTGCCGGACGACGAGTAGCCCGTGTCTGACGTCGTCTTCACCGCCCCGGCGGTCGATGACCTGCGGCGAATCGGTCCGGACGCCGCGCCCAAGGTGCTCAAAAAGATCCTTGTGCTGTTGGAGAATCCGGAGGCCGGCTATCCACTGGGCGGGGAGCTGACCGGCTTTCGCAAGCTCGTGGTAGGACGTAACACCTGGCGGGTCGTCTATCGAATCACGGACGACAAGTCGATCGAGATCTGCGAAGTATGGGCTGTGGGCGAAAGAGCCGATGGTGAGGTCTACGCCGAGGCCACAGCCAGGGTCCGTGCCGCCGGCAAGGGGCGTCCCGAGGTGGTGCAGCTTGGGCAGATCATCGAACGCCTGGGCGCGCTGGCCGATCACATCCGCATCGAGCAACCGCCCCCCAGGGAGCCGGTGCCGGATTGGCTCGCGGATCGTTTGATCTACACCGTCGGTATGTCGCGCGCGGACGTCGCCGCCCTCGACTTGCAGCAGGCGGTCGACCTTTGGGCTGACTTCCGGTCCAAGTCACGCTAGCGGCGAATTGTTGCCCGAAGAGAACCGCTGCCACCAGCAATACCTCTTTAAGGTGCCGAACGGCTACTGCGGCATCGGCGGCACCAGCGTCTCCTGCCCCGTCGGCCTGACAACCTCCTCTGAGGATTAGCAGGCCATGGGCCTTGGCCGTGCCGACTGGGCCGCAGCAGGAGGCCGCTCGTGTTGGCCAACTCGTCTACTGCGGTGACACCTGGCGATACCTGGGCAGTGCGATCCTCCCATTGGGAGGATTGGCGCATGGGTGAGCCATTGAGGACCGACAAGATGAGCATCACCGTGCCTGCGGACGTCGCCGCCGAACTGCGGGCCCGGGCCGGACAGGGCAACGTCTCGGCGTACGTCACCCATGCGCTGGTTCGTCAACTGGAGCGTGACCGGCTGGGGGATCTGGTGGCAGATCTTCGAGAGATCCATGGCCCGGTGACGGATGAGGAGTTGGCGGCGGCACGGGCAGAGTGGCCGAGCGCGTGAAGCAGCGGAAGCGGATACGCCCGCGCGAGCACGGTGCCCTCGTTCTCGACAACGAAGGTCTTTCGCCGGCGGCGACCGATAGGGCGATGTATGTCCGGCTTCACGCCGCGCACCTGGATGGACGGCGTGTTCTCACGTCCGCCGCCATTTTGGCCGAAGCGCTGAGAGGCACCCCAGGTGACGCGGGGGTGCATCGTGTTCTCGGTGGTGTGGTGGTCGAACCGGTCACTCGCGAGATCGGGGAACGGGCCGGCAAGCTGATCGGGGCGGCGGGAATGCCCCCTGATCGAGCTGTCGACGCCATGGTCGCGGCTACGGCATTGGCTCAAGAGGGTCCTGTCGTGATCGTCACATCCGACGTGCCGCTCGTGACCTCCCTGACGGCAGGTCACGAGCGGATACAGGTCGTTCACGTCGGCAAGATCAGCCGATAGCAACTGACCCTTTGCTACCTCTGACCATTTTGGCGGGGGAGGAGGACCTCTCACGAGCCAGTTGATCTGCGGCTTCTGGAGGGAGCGGGCCTTATACGCCGGGGAGGGCCCGGGGGTGGAGTCTGGTCGGGCGCCACCCCCGGTGATTCTTGTGGATCAGGCGATGGTGCAGGGGCTTCCGTTGAAGGTGAACGAGGTGGGCTTGGCGGCGTTGCCGGTGTGGGTGGCCTGGAAGCCGATCTGGGTGGAGGTTCCGGGTGCCAGCGACCCGTTGTAGCTGACGTTCTTCGCCGTGACCTGGCCGCTGCTCGGTGAGTAGGTGGCGTTCCACCCGTTGGTGATGGTCTGTCCGCTGGGGAGGGTGAAGGCCAGCGACCAGCCGTTGACGGCGGAGGAGCCGGTGTTGGTGATGGTGATGTCCTCGGTCAGGCCGTTGTTCCAGGCGTTGACGGTGGCGCTGACGCGGCAGGCGCCCGATCCGCCGCTGGGCGACGGAGAAGGCGATGACGACGGGGACGGGGACGGGGACGGGGAGGGCGAAGGTGAGGGAGAGGGAGACGTCGACGGACCGGACTGGAACTGTGTGAAGAACTTCCACACCTCTCCCGAAGTCCAGGTCCTGGCACCGCTGGTAGAGGTGGACCCATCGTTTGGAGAGGGGGTGTGATCTCCGTCGAACGCGGCCCACACGACCGGGTACCCGGCCCGGCACCCCGAGTAGGCGGTGATGATGTGCGTCAGGCTGCCCTGCGCAGGCTCCCGCGGGTTCATGGGGGTGCAGCCGTTGTTCGTGACGAACCTGTCACGCAGCGACCGGCCCTGGGAGATGTTGAGCACCGAGTCATGGATGCCGTGAATTCCCATGTATGCGACCGGCTGAGTGCCGCCGCTGCACCCGCTGAGCTGCGCGCCCGAGTAGACCGCGACCGCACGGAAGATCGTCGGCCGGGCACACGCGACCGCGAAGCTCATCGCGCCGCCGTAGCTCCACCCCAGGGCGAAGCGCTGCGTCGTGTCGACACAAAGATCGCCCTCGATCCGCCCCATCATGTCGTCGACGAAGGTCAGGTCTTCACCGTTGGTATTGCCCCAGCCATTGTTGATGCCCTGGGGTGCGACGAAGATAGTGCTGTTGTTCGAAAGTTGCTTGAGTCCATAGTAGGACCAGACGGCTCCGTCTGATCCGCCCGTGTCCACAAGGTCGGCGGTGCCGTTCAACCAGTGGAACGCGAAGATCAACCGGTAGGGGCGGTTGTTGTCGTAGTTGTCGGGAATCCTCAGGATCCAGGTGCGATTCTTGCCGCTGCTCGTAATCGTCTGTGTACCGCTTCTCAGTGTCGGGGCCTTGCCGCAGCCGGCGGTTGCCGCTGCGACGGCGCTAGTCGAGGACGACATGGTTACGCCGAGGCTGTCGCTGAGTGCCATGCGTCCCGTAGCCAGGACGAGAAGCGCGGCGACCGCGATAGTGGTAAAGATGGATCTCTTTCTCAACTTCACGCAACTCCCTTTGCCGTTCGAAAATGGACGCGCGTCGATAGGAAAGCCATTTTGTTTCCTCCATCTGGTGGAGCGTCCGCAGCCGACATGTGCATGCCGACCGAGCACCCTCCCCGGACGGATTCGAAAGCTGAATGAGCCCACCGTCAGTCAGTCGACCCGGAGCGGCGCGGCGACCGACCATCGTCGGCGTGTGCGCGCTTGCCCCTTCCCCGCTGCAGAAGAGCAAGGTGATTTCAGTGCCCGTTAGCGTTAACATGCGCTGCCGCGTTCTCTCCTCGGCGGTTCCGATGGAGAACGTGGGAATCTCGGAATGCGGATTCTGATCTGGTGAACACCAGATGAAGGCGGCTTGTGCCGGGCTCTCCCGATCCCAATCAGTTCCACCTGGCAGTGGAGCCGAGGACATGTTAGCGATAACAGTGACGGGGGCGGCTAAGTGCTCCTCTCTACCGGGCGACTGGAAGTGGTGGTGAAGCGGAGCAAATATGAAGTCATGAGATCTGTCAAGAATCTCGCCTTCTCCTCGAGAGTCCATCGCCTGTAACCCGTCCATTCCTTCAGTTTTGACCGGGGACGATACCGCGGCTGCCGTTGACGCCGCGATGAAACTTTCATCGTTGATGGCTATGCGCCTCCGGCGACGAGGTCGCCCGTTTTGTCTGCCGGCCCCTGTAGCGCAGTGAGATGCCATGGAAGCGCGGGCTCGTCGAGGGGATCGTGGATGTCGGCGCAGCCCTCGTCGTGGAACTCCATGGTGCCGAATGTGGGCGCCGATCTGCCCGGAGCCGGAGATTTCATAGGCTGCGGTAAAGGACCTTGGTCGTCGAGCCGAGCGTGGGTCGCGGACGCCGAGCGTGGAACCGATCTCGTGGTGACCCGTCGGCATCAGCAGGTGGCGGCGGTGGTCAGCATCCGTGGCCTGGAAGTTCCCTGCTCGCCGGGAGTGGGATGGCCAATGACTTGGCAAGGTTGCCACCGGCGTCAGCGCGCGCTCGGTTGAAAGTTTCATCACGAGCCGTCTCGCACACGGTGGGGGCCGGGCGGGTAATGCCAGATGGGTGCGTTCCAGAAGGTTGAAGCGCCACGGAGCTCTCGATCCTTCTCTTGACGCAACCCAGTGAGTCCTAGTTTGATCCGCCATTACCACCGGCATCGACACCTGTGGACGCGGCTCCTCGCGTCGCGAAAATGTGAGCGTTAACACGGCGGCCTGGGAAGGAGGATCTCCATGATCGGAGGCGGTCCGCGGCTGCGCGCCCACCTTAGCGGTATCTAGGCATGGTCGACATCGGGAGTGGCCGAACTCTTGACGCGGCCTCGCCCGGTCGTATTTGTTCCGCTGCACCATCACCTCCAAGCAGCCGAGGGAGAGGAGCCAAGGGTGCCGACATGAATGTTAGCGCTACCAAATTCGCGGTGACGGCCCACCGCGGTCCAGCCGGCGATCGGCGCAACCGCGCTTTCGCCCCTCGAGCAGCGTGATATGTACGGTGGCGCGCCGGGTGATGGGGGGCGGACTCGTCACCGCGGCCACCATCGACCTTTCCACCGCCCTTGCCGGGGGCGAGGTCTCAAAGGATGCGGCGGGTCTCGAGCTCCGCACACGAACGACAACGAACCGGGCCGTACGGAAACGATTCGCGAGCCCGTCGACCTTTTGGCGGCAGAGCTTAGGGATCCGTCCCGATCGGCCGACTATCCCTGCCCGGCCCCGTGAGACCACTGCGGTTTCCCTGGTGTGGCCCGTTTCGCCACGCCTTCACCCCAAGGAGAACGAAACAATGGATTCACCCCCCATTCGTGTGAGGAGCGGTCGGCATCGTTCGCCGGCCGGTGTCGGCGTGCGCCTCGTGGCGACGCTGGCCGCGGTGCTGACGACGGTCATGGCGGCCGCCGTGACGTGGTCGGTGCCGGCGTCGGCGGCGGTGGCGCCGCTGGTCAGTGCGGCGTCGGGGCGGTGTCTGGATGTGGCGGGCAACACCGACGCGCTGGGCACGAGCCTGCAGATCTGGGACTGCAGCGGTCAGGCGAACCAGGCGTTCGAATTCACCTCCGCGGGTGAGTTGCGCACGTTCGGCGGCACGCGGTGTGTGGACGCCTACGGCCAGGGGACCTCGCCGGGCACGAAGGTGGTCATCTGGTCCTGCAACGGCCAGGCCAACCAGAAGTGGCAGCAGAACGCCGACGGCTCCATCAGGGGGACGCAGTCGGGTCTGTGCCTGGACGTGACTGGACTCGGCACGGCCAACGGGACCCTCGTCCAACTGTGGACCTGCAACGGGCAGAGCAACCAGAAGTGGAGCACCCCCGGAGGCGGCCCGAGCCCGACGCCGACGCCAACCGGCACGTGCGCTCTTCCGTCGTCGTACCGCTGGACATCGACGGGCCCGCTGGCGAACCCGAAGTCGGGGTGGGTCTCGCTCAAGGACTTCACCAACGTCGTCTACAACGGCAAGCATCTCGTCTATGCGACGACGCACGACACGGGAACGAGCTGGGGTTCGATGAACTTCGGCCTCTTCACGAACTGGTCCGACATGGCCTCGGCCGGCCAGAACACGATGTCTTTCTCCACTGTCGCGCCTACGCTTTTCTACTTCGCCCCGAAGAACATCTGGGTGCTGGCCTACCAGTGGGGCGGGACCGCTTTCTCCTACAGGACGTCGAGCGACCCCACTAATCCGAATGGCTGGTCATCGCAGCAGGTGCTCTTCTCCGGAAGCATCTCCGGCTCCGGAACAGGACCCATCGACCAGACACTCATCGGTGACAGCACGAACATGTATCTGTTCTTCGCCGGGGACAACGGCAAGATCTACCGGGCCAGTATGCCTATCGGGAATTTCCCCGGCAGTTTTGGCTCGACATCGACGGTGGTCATGAGCGACACGACGAACAACCTGTTCGAAGGGGTTGAGGTCTACAAGCTCCAGGGCCAGAACAAGTACCTCATGCTCGTCGAGGCGATCGGCTCGCAGGGTCGCTACTTCCGCTCGTTCACGGCCACCAGTCTGGACGGTTCGTGGACGCCGCAGGCCGCGACCGAGAGCAATCCCTTCGCCGGCAAGGCCAACAGCGGCGCCACCTGGACCAACGACATCAGCCACGGCGATCTGGTTCGCAGCAACCCCGATCAGACCAAGACCGTTGACCCCTGCAATCTGCAGTTGCTCTACCAGGGACGTAGCCCCAGCTCCGGCGGCGACTACGGCCTTCTGCCCTACCGGCCGGGTGTGCTGACACTGCAGCGCTGATGGCGTGACGCGGGTCCGGCTCGGGTGTTCCTGACGTTCGACGCGAAGGCGTATGTGAGCCTCATCAGGGAGCGCGATCAAGGACCGGGTGGAGCTGGAGCGGCGGGCTCGGTGCAAGACCGAGCCCGCCGCGGTCATGCAGAGAGGTAGTGCAGCTTGGCCGGGTCAACGGACGCTTAGAGCGCCTAACAGAATGATCTCCGTTGTGGTTTGATCTCTCGCTGTAACAAGGCGAGAGGGGTGACAAGTGGCGCGGCACAAGCCGTGGGAGGTCAGCGACGAGTTATGGGCGGTCATCGAGCCGTTGCTGCCGAAACACCAGCGCCGGATCCGCCACCCGGGGCGGAAACGCCTGGATGACCGCCTGGTCTTGCAGGGCATCCTGTTCGTCCTGCACACCGGGATCGCCTGGGAGCACCTGCCGCAGGAGCTGGGCTACGGCTCGGGCATGACCTGCTGGCGACGCCTGGCCGAATGGCAGAAGACCGGGGTCTGGCAACGCCTGCACGAGACACTGCTCGATCGCCTCCGGGCAGCCGACGCACTCGACTTCTCCCGCGCTGCCGTGGACTCCTCCCACGTCAGAGCGCTAAAGGGGGGCGCAGACCGGCCCGAGCCCTGTCGACCGAGGTCGGTCAGGCAGCAAGCACCACCTGATCACCGACGCCAATGGCATCCCTCTCGCCGTCATCGTGACCGGCGGCAACCGCAACGATGTCACCCAGTTGGTGCCGCTGCTGGAGGCCATCCCGCCTGTGCGGGGTAAGCGTGGCTGGCCCGGCGACGGCCCGATGTGGTGCTGGGAGACCGGGGCTACGACCACGACAAGTACCGCAGGCTCGTCCGGGCGTTGGGCGTCCGCCCGCTGATCGCCCGCCGGGGCACCGAGCATGGCTCTGGCCTGGGCAAACAGAGCTGGGTTGTCGAGCAGGCCTTCGCTCTGCTGCATCACTTCCGACGACTTCGGATCCGCTGGGAGGTCCGCGTGGACATCCACCAGGCCTTCCTCAGCCTCGGCTGCGCCCTGATCTGCTGGCGGCGCCTCAACTCATTGCGTTAGCAGCTCTTAGCGCGCTGCGGCGCCCGCAGGCTCCTCTCCGTCTTCGATTTTCCCGATGGAAATCTCCCATCCCCAGGAATCGGTGATGCAACGTCAACCGGAACGGAACCGGAACAGAAGGGCTCGGCACCGTGATCGGTGCCGGGCCCTTCTGTGCTGGTGGGGGACGACGATGGCGCCTGCGCTGTCGTCAGTTCGCCTGCTCCACGTAGTGCTCGTGCTCCCACGCTTCCACGTCGGCGACCTTGTACCGGACGTGCTTGCCGAACTTCATGAAGCGGGGGCCACCGCCGCGACTGTTCCACGCGTAGACGGACATGAGGGGGACCCCAAGCGATCTGCAAGCTCCTTCGTCGGGTCTTGTACGCCAGCCTGCAGCGAGAGGAGGTGACATGGGCGGGATGACTCGCAGGGTGCAAATGACCACGGCGTTGAGCCTGGGGCTCAATCGGGGTGGATTTAGCGTTTTGGGCCTGCTGGCGCTGGGCTCCACCATGGCGGGCAACCTCGGCGGGGGCCGATCTGTTGAACCTTGATCAGTCGACGCACATCGCGTCGTGGGTGGACCGGTAGGCCCAGGTGCCGCCGCCCGGCGAAATATAGGTCGGATACGTGTTATACGTGCCAGGGGTGCAGTCGTGGCCGTCCGCGAGGACGGCCTGCCGGGCCCGCTGTTCGGCCAACGCGTACCCGGCCGCTGCGGTGCTGCCTGCCCCCAGAGCAGTGGCGCTGCGGGGAACGTTATAGCCGTCAGCGTGTGCGGCCACGGGCGAGGTGGTTAGGCCGACCGCCACCACCACTGAGACGAGGCCGAGCCGGCGGAGCGAAGTGGCTTTTCGCATGCTTCTCCTTATGCGGGACGGGCAGGTGATCGATCAACATTGATTTAGCCCGAATCGATACAGGGCGATATTGACCAATTGGCCACAAGAATCTGGCGACTGTTGTCCTCATGATGGAGCATGGCTAATACGGCAGCCGCCATTTGCAGGGTGAGCTGGGACAATGCGCCCCACTCTGATCGATCTTGTGCCGGGAATGCGGCACAACGAGAGCAGCCACTCATGATCATGTGTGTGAAAATTACAAGATTGGGAGCGGCTGCTGCCCTGATCGTCGAGGCAGCGCGGGTGCAGGGGGACCTCGAGGAACTGATGAGCGCACTGGCGTCGGAGTTCGTCAGGGTCGAGTCCCGGTTGCAAGCCGCGCTGATCGGCTCGCGGCAGTGGATCCCCGCCGAGCAGATCGGCGACCCCGTCAAGGCGATCATCACCGGCGGCGCAATGTGGTGGGGATCCAGTGACGCCCGGAGGGGGTCTTCACATCCCGATGCTCGAAGTCCTTGCAGACACTGGCCAGTTCTACACCGTCGGTATGTCTCGCGAGGACGTCGCCGCCCTCGACTTGCAGCAGGCGGTCGACCTCTGGGCTGACTTCCGCTCCAGGCCACGCTAGCCGCGAAGTCCACCAGCAGTACCTGTTCCGTAACCCCAGCGGCTACTGCGGCCTCGGCGGTACTGCTGTCAACGCAGGTGACCCTTCGGCATGGTGTCCGACGGGCCTGAAGATCTCTTCTGACGAGTGGATGCAGCAGGGTGCTTGCACTGCCCTGCACGCCTCTCTTTAGCTGCTGTCCCGTCTGCCGTCGCCACCTGTAGGGGAGCCGGGGCCAAGGTGGAACCCTCTTGCCGGAGGAACGACCTGGGCATCGGGGCCCTGCAACGGCAGAGCCGGCTGGATGCCTTCCGCGAATGCGGCGTTGTTCGCCTTCTTCGCCGGGATGGCGGGTCAGGGTTCCGCGTGCCGGTCGAGGCCGAGCGTGGCGATGAGGTCTTCGTGGAGCTCGAACCAGACACGATGGCAGGAGTCCACGTCGGTGCGGTCGACCCAGGCGCCCTCCCCGGCTCGGGCGCGCGCCAGAGCTGTGGTGAATCGTGTGTCATATCCGCGGAACCGCGTGAGGACGCGACCGAGCCGGTCCGCGAGTGGCGTGAGTGCCCGGTCGACGCAGGCGAGCTCATGGAGCACTCCGGCGTCCCAGGCGGGATCGGAGTGGTCGTTGACGGCGAGCCGATCGCCGGCGGTGGGCCGGAGTTGCCAGTCGGTGCAGGCTTGTAGCAGGAGAGCGTTCAGCGGGAGGAACCTGCGGTAGACGTCTCGGACCTCGTCGGCGGCGTCGGCGAGTGTGAGCTCGGCCGCGAGCCGGCGCTCGTTCTCGGCCCGGCCCGGTTCGGTCAACGACCAGCCTCCGGCGCCGGCGAAGGCGGTGTGCTCAACCCAGCCACGTGTCTCGGCGTCGCGCAGCATCTCTTTCGTCGTGGCCGCATCGAGCCCGTACCGATGAGCGATCACCGGGGTGTCCGCGAACCCGGTGATGCGCACGGCGTGCAGGACCAGGAGGCCGGGCGGAGAGTCGCGCGTCACGAGCCGGCCTCCTGTCGCGCCGCCAGGCGGGTGTAGTGCTGCTGGCACGCCTGCGGGGAGTTGAACCCCATCACGTGCGCCATCTGCGCCCAGGTCAGACCTGCGCTCCGGGCGATGAACAGCAGGGCGGATTCGAGTCCTTCGACCTCGGCTCGTGCGGCGGGCAAGAGGGCGAGCGCGCTCAGGATGTCCTCCGGGTCCAGGTCGGCGTTGCGCCAGACGGCGAACTGCACAAGGTCGACCGCCGACGGCGGGACGGGCGGGGGTCGCCACGGACGGGCGTCGAGCGCATCCGCGCCCAGGTCCAGAAGACGCTCACGCGCGTCCCGCTCACGCTGGGCTTGGACGTGGTCAGCGTGCTCCCTGTGAGCGATGTCGTCCTTGCGTCGCATGCGTCTCAGGATGCACAATCAACAAATTGTTGTCAATCTTCTGTTGAAGGGCGGAGTGGATGATCGTACCCCTCATGGAGGCTGTCGCCGATACCTGCGGGGGCAAGGCCGGCGCACTCGGCGCGTTGCTCCGTGCGGGTCTGCCGGTTCCTGACGGCTTCGTCGTCTCGTTCGCCGCCTACCTCGCCGCTGTCCACGACCTGGACCTCGGGCGGTTCGCCGGCGAGTCGGACGATGTTGATGCGGCGCGGCAGGCGATTGAGGCCCGCCCGGTCCACGCCGCCGTGATCGATGCGCTGGGACGCGCGCTCGACAAGCTCGGCGATCCGCCCGTGGCGGTGAGATCATCGGCAGCAAAGGAAGACACCGGTCAGGCATCGGCGGCCGGTCAGCATGAGAGCTTCCTCGCCGTGCACGGAGTCAGTGAGGTCGCCAAGGCCGTACGTGCCTGCTGGGCCTCGCTGTTCTCCCCGCGTGCCATCGCCTACCGGGCTGCCTCCGGCCGTGACGACCAACCGTCCGACGATCTTTTGATGGCCGTCATCGTCCAACGCCATCTGGACGCCGAGGTATCCGGGGTCATGTTCACACCCGCGGACCCGAACGACGCGACCCGGATCGAGGCGTCCTGGGGCCTCGGCCCCAGCATCGTCGAGGGCAAGGTCACCCCTGACGCCTACCGCGTTTCCGAGGACGGCGCAGTCACCCGCACCGTCGCAGACAAACAGAAGCGCCTTGACCGGCACGGCACGCAGCTCGTCATCCGCGACGTGCCGACCGCTACCCGGAACCAGCCGACGGTCGACGACGCGACCGCCACGCAGCTGGCCAAGCTGGGCAAACAGATTGCTGCCGTACTCGGTGGCCCGCAGGACATCGAGTGGGCGATCGCCGACGGCCGCACGTGGATTCTGCAAGCACGGCCGGTCACCGCCGCACCCCCACCACCGGCATCTCCTTCCGGCGCCTCGGACATCACAGCCGCCACACTCACCGGAACGCCGGGCAGCCACGGGACCGTGACCGGCACCGCGAGGATCGTCCGTGGTTTCGGCGACTTCGCGCGCGTGCGCCCGGGCGACATCCTCGTCTGCCCCTTCACCGACCCTGCTTGGACGCCGCTGCTGCGCATCGCCGCCGGCGTCGTCACCGAAACCGGAGGCGTGCTCTCCCACGCCGCGATCGTCGCTCGAGAGCACGCCATTCCCGCCGTCCTCGGCATCCCGAACGCGACGAGCAGGCTCCGCGACGACACCGTCATCACCATCGACGGCACCACCGGCACCGTCACGGCGACAAACGCGTGATTGATCGCTTCCGTCCCCGGCCGGGAGTCATTGCCAGAATCGCACGCCGCCGACGTGGCAACAGTGCCGGCAGCCGCAACGGCATGGCCCCCGCCTCGTTCGCTGACGATGATCGCACCGCCTGGCCGCGCACCGCCAAGCCGACTCCATCCAAGCGCCCCGCCGCCGAACTCACACGTACCGACCAAAAGGAGACGGGAAACGGGCCTGCACGGGACCCCGACCCTAACTACGCATGACAACTCGACGCCTCTACCTTGCACGCCACGGCGCGGCCGACGCGTTTGGGGAACTCACCGCCACCGGGCGCCGGCAGGCAGGCCTGCTGGGCGAACGGCTCGCCGGCGTACCGGTCGACGCCGTGTGGCACTCTCCGCTACCACGTGCCGTAGCAAGCGCGCACGAACTCGCCCGTCATCTACCGAACGTGCCCGTAACCGAGGCCGCCGAACTCGTCGACCACGTGCCCTACGTTCCCAGCGCGGCCGAAACGCCCCCGTCCTGGGCCGGCTTCTTCGACGGCTACGACGACACCGAGGCGGCCTCGGGCCAGAGGCTGGCCGAGGCCCTGGTCGCCCGGTTCGCGAAGGCCCCCGACACAACCGCGAAAGGGGCCCAGCCCGACACACACGAGGTCCTGGTGACGCACGCCTACCCGCTCGCGTGGCTGGTGCGGCACGCACTGGACGCGCCGCCATCCCGGTGGCTCGGGTTGAACAGCGCCAACACCGCACTGACGGTCATCGAGTACCGCAACGGCCTGCCGCCCACGATCGTGATGTTCAACGACATGAGCCACCTCCCACCCGACCTACGCTGGACCGGATTCCCCGAAGGCGTCAGGCCGTGAGGTAGCTCCTGCTGTCCGTACGCGCCTCTTTCGGCTACGTAACGCAAACCGCTGATTCTTCGAGACCCCTGTAGGCCGGGGCCAGTGTCAGGCCTGCTCCGGGGTCTCGTTCGCTGTGGTGGCCACGAAGGTCCCCTTGCCCGGGTGGTCACCGCCGTCCTCGCGGAAATCGCGGGCTTCTCGTCAACCTGGGGTGGACCTCAGGGAGTGTCGGGGGGGGGGGTTCCCGACGAGAGGAGACCGGGTGGACGCGGATTTCGTGGAATTCGTGCGGCGCCGGGGTGACCACCATCTGAAAACGGCGGTGCTGCTCACGGGAGATTGGCACACGGCTCAGGATTTGGTGCAGTCCGGCCTCGGCAAGTTGTCCAGGGTGTGGCACCGGCTGGACACCAGCAGCGACCCGGACGCCTACCTGCGGCGCATCCTGGTGAACACCCATCGATCCTGGTGGCGGGCCCGGTGGCGGCGTGAGATCCCGCGCGCTGATCTTCCCGATCTCCCGGGCCCGGGTGATGTGCGAGAGACGAGGGCGGCGGCCGAGGTTCCGCATCCACATCGAAGCTGGCGGCAGGACGTGGGAGGGCGCCTTTGATCCCGTCCGCCACATGGGCGTCATGACGGAGGAGGGGGACGCGTCCGAGACCCGGTTCGTCGGCGACCAGACGTACGTGAAGCCGCGCGGCGAGACGAAGTGGCGCGTCCGGTCGGGTGGCAACACGGGACTGGACAGCGCGCCCGCGGCCGTCCTCCTGGTGAAGCTCGCCCCGCAGGATCCGCAGGCGGCCCTCCAGCGACTCCGCTCGGCCACTGACGTCCGTGAGGACGGCCCGGCCTCCGGCCCCGGTTGGAACGGGCAGCGGTTCGCCTTCTCCCTGGAAGGCCGGCAAAGCCCAGCCGCCAGGGGCGAGCCCGCAGCAGCCTCGGGCACGGTGGATGTGGACGACCAGGGCCGGGTTCGGCGGTTGGAGGTCACCTTCGCCGACAACGGCCACCGCAACGTCATGGACATCGGTGACTACGGTATCCCTGTGACGGTCAGCGCTCCGCCCGCCGACGATGTGGCGTCGAAGCCGCTGGGCGACCCGCCGGCGGTCAAGCCGGGGGACCCCGGCCAGCCGGTGGTCAAGCCGACACGTGATCCAAATGAGCCGGCCAAGACGCCGACGGCCACGGATTCCTGATCGACTTTCACCTGGGCCGGGGCGATGCCGCTAGAAAGTCCGCCTCGTACGGGGTGTAGGGGCTGAATCATTGCCTCAGCGATACGACTACCACCAGCAATACGTCTTCAAGGTGCCAAACGGCTACTGCGGCCTCGGCGGTACCGGTCGCCTGCCGCGTCGGCGAGGTGCGAGGCAGGTGAGGGTGCGGCGTGAGGCTCTGGCTCACGGTCCTCGCCGGCGTCTGCGATGACTTTCAGGAGGCGTAGCCGCTCCTCATGCCCGGCCTTGGGGGTGAACACGATCATCAGTGGTCCGGGTGGGGGCTGCAGCGGATAGGCGTCCCATTCAACGGCGATGTCACCGACGCGCGGGTGCCGGATGGTCTTGGTGCCGTGGACGACTTCCCTGACGTCGTGCCGTGCCCACAGCCGACGGAACTCCGGGCTGCTGATGCTCAGTTCACTCACGACCGCGACCGCCCGTGGATGATCGGGATCGGTGGAGACGGCGGCACGCAGTATGCCGATGTAGTCCAACGCCATGGCTTCCCAGCCCGGGCACCGCAGCCGGAACTCCTCCTCATGAAACAGCGTGAGGAGCACGTTGCGCCGGTCCGGCGGAAGCTCGCGGGGATCGCCCAGCAGCGCCGCGGCCAGATTGTTCCATGCGAGCATGTCGAGGTGCCGGGTGGCCACGAACGCCGGCAGGTCTATCGCCGCCAGCAGCAGCCTGGTGTTCCTCGGCACCCGGTCCGCTGCACGAGGGGCCGGCAGTCGTGGCCTGCGCGCCAACTGCGCCAGCCTCATCAGGTGACGTCGTTCCACCTCGTCCAGACCGAGCGCGTCGGCGATCGAGTCCAGTGTCGCGTCGGAGGGACGCACGTTCCTGCCCTGTTCCAGGCGTTGGTAGTAGTCGGTGCTCAGCCCGGCCAGAGCAGCGACCTCCTCGCGCCGAAGTCCCTCGACCTTCCGCCTCGGGCCGGGCTCCAGCCCGAGGTCCTGCGGAGTCGTCCTCTCGCGCCGAGAGCGTAGGAACATTCCGAGCTCCCGGGCTGCCGCCCGCTCGTTGCCCATGATTGAAGTTTGCATTACCACCGCGCCGCGATGGCGGCTCCACCACACCCAAGGTTCCCGGAATGCTCACCTCCGATGTCCTCCTCCTGGCGTCTTCGGCCATGAACCCGTGGAACACATCGGGACGGACATGCTCGGCCCGCTTCACGCTCACCGGGCTGCTGCTTCCGATGATCACGCGCTCCACCAGGTGGTCCCGGGCCGTCTCGCTCAGTTCCATCGGCCACAAGGCCGCCCGGCCGACTTCGACGACCTGATGTCCGAGTGCCGCTACGACGCGTCCTCGGCGTACGGAGCCGCCAAGCTCGCCAAAACGATTTCCTGCAACACCGCTGAAACGTTCACCGAGGTCCGCGCTCCACCCCAAGCCGTCGACCACGGAACGACCCCTGCGCCTTCAGGCTGCCGCCATAGCGCAGAACCACAGCCTCTTGGTGGGCATGCCAAACCCAGGTTCAGAAGATCCAGGGAGCCCTCCGCCGCCGACCCTACCGTCGGCGGTACGACATCAACTCGCCGTGGGCTCCGGATCCGCCCCCAGCACCCGATCGATGGGAGTCGAACCGTGAAAATCAGAATGCGCATCGCCGTCGTCGCGGCCGTCGTCGCCTCCAGCGCCGGCCTGCTCGCCGTCCCCGCACAGGCGGCAACGCTGATCAGCAGCTTCCCGAACAGTGAGTACGGCAGGCTCTTCTGCAGTGCCGTGGAAGGTTACTTCGAGGAAACGAGAGCCGAGACGGAAGGGCACTCCGGGGACTGGTACTACTGCGAGCAGACACCCAGTGGGTGGTACCTCTACGAACGCTGAGTTGTCCCTGTCCTTCCGGCGGACCTGTGGGTCACACGGATACGCGCTCGGCGGCACCGGCGTCTTCTGCTCGGTGGGCCTTGTTGCCGGCGAAGCCCGCAGTTCTACGCGCCGCGATCGGGTGAGGGCCGGTCTCTGGAGAGAGCGCGGGCAGTGGGAGCACCGAGATCGCTGGAGTCCCGGAGCTCCCATCCAGAGGCGCCTGGCCGCGTTGTCGTCAGCGGGCGAACTTCTCGATGGCGGCCGGGCTGACGGGGGTGAAGAAGTTGACGAGGTTGCCGTCGGGGTCGCGGAACAGGAGCGATCGGTTGCCCCAAGGCATCGTGGTGGGCTCTGTGACGAACTCCTCGACGAAGCCGACCAGGTTCTGATGCACGCGGTCCACGTCGTCGACGAGGAACTCGACGATCACGGTGCGGTTGTCGGCCGGACGGGCGGCGCCAGGTGCGAAGAGCGGGACGGTGCGGGTGCTGCCGATCGCGAGGGTGGCGGAGGTGGTCCTGAGCTCGGCGAAGTCCTCGCTGGACCAACTGGCCCGCACTCCCGTGGCTCGCTCGTAGAAGCCGACGAGGCGCGCGACGTCGCCCGTGATGATGCGGATCGATACGAAGTCCATGGTGATCTCCCTGGTGCGTGGGGTCGTTCTCCAGCGGCACACTAGGACGGATACCGGACAGAAACCGCCCAGTATTCTCACTAAATTGTGTGACGTGGCTCGACCTACTCATCGCGTGCTCACGCTGTTGGAGCTCCTGCAGTCGGGCGGTATTCGGACGATGGCCGAACTCGCCGACCGGCTCGGCGTCGACGAGCGCACCGTGCGGCGATACGTGGACCATCTGATCGACCTCGACGTGCCCGTCGAGTCGGTGCGCGGCCGCTACGGCGGGTACCGGCTCGCTCCCGGATACCGCATGCCTCCGCTCATGCTGAGCGACGACGAAGCGCTCGCCGTGCTGCTCGGCCTGGTCGCCGGACGCCGGGCAGGGTTGATGACGGCGACGGGCACGGCGAGTGAGACGGCGGCGGCCAAGATCCGGCGGGTCCTGCCCGAGCGGCTCGCTCGCAGGCTCGACACCGTGCTCGAATCCCTCGCCTTCACGGCTCCGCCCGGCGAGTTCGCCGCCCCGGAGACCACGGTCCTGCTGTCCGTCGCCGACGCGGTGCGCCATCGCCGGCCGATTTCGATCAGATACACCGCCGCCGACGGCCGGCGCAGCGAACGCACGCTGCATCCGTACGGGCTCGTCGCCCATTCGGGCCGGTGGTACGTCACGGGTGAGGATCCCGAGATCGGCGAGGATCGGACCTTCCGGCTGGATCGCATCGCGGACGCGAGGACCCTGCCCGGTTCGTTCGAGCCGCCCGCCGGGCTCGACGCGGCGCAGCACGTCTTGTCAGGGTTCGCCAAGGCTCCGTACCGGCATGAAGTGGTCCTGCGGATCCAGGGGACGGTCGAGCAGATCCGCGCCCGGCTTCCCGCCGGCGTCGCGACTGTGGAGGAGTCCCCGTCCGTGGGAGGCGCGGATCCCGAGACCGAGGGCTGGCTCCGCGTCGAGTTGCGAGCGGAGCGGCTCGACTGGTTGCCTCCGGTGCTCGCGTCGCTCGACCTGCCGTTCGTCATCGAGCGACCGGACGAGCTCCGCGGCCTTGTCGTCGCGCTCGCGGACCGGCTCGCGGCCTCCGCCCGCAGGGTCCCGCCCGCGCCGGGCACAGTCGTTGGCTGAAGCGCCCCTACTCGCGGCCGCCCACCGCGATCCCCGGGGAATCGGCCGCGGCTGCGTGCAGATAGTGGTCGATCGCGGCGAAGGTGGCCGCCGGCTGTTCGATGTGCGGCAGATGGCCGGCTTCCGGGATCACCTGCAGCCGGCCGTTCCCGAAGGCGTCGGCGTAGGCGGCTCCGTAGGCGGGGGTGACGATCCGGTCGCTTTCTCCCCACAGCAGGAGAGCGGGTACGTCGACGTGTCTCAGCCGGCGGAGCAGCTTGGGGTCGTGCATGTAGGGGTCGTTCGCCAGCGTGCGCATGGTGGCCATGTCGGCTGCCCGGCGCGCGAGTTGGTCGGCGGGGATGCCGGCCGGGTCGGCGTAGAAACGCTGCGAGTCGTGCCAGGCGTACTCGGCGACGCCGCGGGCGTCGAGGGAGAAGAAGTCGCGGATCGGCTCCCCGGGGATGTGCACGCCGACGGCGTCGACCAGCACCAGCCCGGTGATGATCCCCGCGGTGTCGCGTACGGCCATCTCGGCGGCGGTCCAGCCGCCGAGGGAGGAACCGACGACGAGGACGTCGCGCAGTCGCAGGCGATGCAGGCAGTGCAGGTAGGCCAGCGCGAGGTCGTCTATGCCGGTGAGCCATGGGGGGCGGTGGGTGCCGTCCCAGCCGGGGTGCGCAGGCGTGATGGTGTGTGTCGTCCGGGCAAGGTGCTGGGCGAGCCCGGAGACCGTGGCGGGGCCGCCGCCGCCGTGCAGGATCAGGGCCGGTCTGCCGGTTCCGGCCTCCGACACGGCGAGGGACAGGTCGTCATAGAGCGGGATGGTGTTCATGGACGCAGCATAACTAAGGATGTTTATTTAAACTACCTTAGTCTTGCACTAAACTCATGCCGTGCATGGCGATCTGCAAGTACTCGGACGAGCGGTCAAGCAGGCCCAGTATCGGCAGCACCGGGCCCTCGAGGGCGGGCTGTCGGCGATCGGCGCGACGCTGGCCCAGTGGGATGCCCTCCGGGCGATCAGCCGCTCTCCCGGGGCGTCGGCCCGGGAGCTGGCCGCGGCGACCTTCCAGTCCGAGCAGGCATTCGGAACCCTCGCCGGTCGGCTGGTGGCCCAGGGATGGATCGAGCGCAGGCCCGGGCGCGGCCGGCGCATCGAGCACCATCTCACCCCCTCCGGCGAGCAGATCCTGGACGCCGGGCACAAGGTCGCCGACGAGGTGCTCGCCAGGTGCTACACCGCCTTGTCGGACGCGGACCGCGGGACCCTGCTGGCCCTGCTCCAGCGCCTCATCGCGGAGGACGCGTAGTCCGTCAGGGTCCGGCGAACCGGCCGGACCCGGCGGAGATGCCCCTGGCGCTGGCAGGCGTCAGGACATCTCCGCCGAGGATGTCTCCATGGCTCAGAGTCAGACGCCGGGGCGCACGGCGGTGAGGAAGCTGCTCCTCCAGTAACCGTTGAGCTTGTCGACACTGACCACCGCGCCGCTGTGGGGAGCGCTGATCACCTTCTTGTGCCCCATGTACATGCCCACGTGCCCGCCGCCACTGGTGAAGATGAGGTCGCCAGGCTTGAGATGCGCCAGGGAGACCCTCTTCTTGACGGCGCTGAGCATGGACCACGTCGTCCGCGGGAGCTTGACGCCGGCCTTGCGCCAGGCGAACTGGACCAGCCCGGAGCAGTCGAATGCCCGTGGGCCCGTGGCACCCCACACGTACGGATCGCCGAGGTGCTTCTTCGCCACCTCGATGGCGTGCTCGGCCTTCTCCTGCTGGAGAGCGGACTTGGTGAGCTTCGTGTTCGCGGAGTCATCCGCCGTGGACGCCGCGGGGGCCTCGCCGTTGTACGGGGTGGTCACCGTAACGGGGGGCTCCGGCGGGATGACCGTCGAGGCGAGGGGTGGGGCTGTCACCTTTCCCGTCGCGGCGGCCGCGGGGAGTGCGCTCAATGCTCCTACAGAGGCAGTGAGAGCGGCGCTACTGATTGTGACGCAGGCAATGCGGAGCAGAGTGGTGGAGTTGGTAGACAGGGGATCTCTCCCTAGGGTCTTCCGCTTGCGCCTACCGGGTTAGCTGACGGATTCGGGCGGGGAAGTCGCCCTACGGCGCTGGCGCGCCGATTCACCCCAGACCTTCGTCGAAGGTCGATTGGTTCCCCGGCTCCGGGCCTCCTTGCTGCACGGATTCGGCATCACCGGCGCCCAGGGGGGCGGAGAGGACATGGCGACGGTGACTGTGGATGTCCTTCTCGAACACGGCCGGACCGGGTTCGCGACGGCGGCGTCACGGGGACCCCGCCGTAGGGCAAGGAAACTACCAAGTTGCCCCATATTGTCGCAAAGGGCGCCATAACGGTAAGGATCACCTAAAAAGGGTCAAAAGTTAAAAGCCGCAGGTCAGAGCGTCTCCGCGCAGGGAAGATGTGGTGCTCGTCACACGGGCCGAGCGCTTCCCGGGCCGCCAAGGCGCGGGCGTACAGTCCGCGAACGGCTCGCGTGGGGTGGCTTCCCTCGGCGCACCCCGGTCGATCCCAACCGCCGCGGGTGATCTCCCTACGGCTTCACGAGGGCGGTGGTCACCACTTCGGAGGCGTCGGCGGGTCCGTATCGGGCTTCCGGGACGTTCCGTCCGAGCCGTACGACGACCGTGTCCGAGCCGGGATCGACCTGGATGACCTGGCCGCCGAAGCCCAGTGCCCAGTACATGTCGTGAGGTGCGCCGTCGACCAGGCGCCGATGTGGGGCGGTGGAACTCTGCTCTCGCGTACTGGGCTTCAGCGGGTCGTCGACGACGGGACCGCGGGCGTTCACCCACCACAGGTAGCCGTAGGCGGCGTTCACCTTCTGCGACGGCCGGCCGGTCGCCGCCTCGACCCACCGACGGGGGACGATCTGCTTCCCTTGCCAGTTGCCTTCGCGGAGGAAGAGGTAGCCGAAGCGGGCCATGTCCTCGCAGGTGGAGTTCAGGCCGGAGAACATGTTGGTGTTGCCGGCTCCGTCGCGGGTCATCCTCGAGCGGCTCATGCCGATGAGGCCGAACAGTCTTTCCTGCGCGTATGCCGCGGGACTCCGCCCGGTCGCCTTCGTGAGCACGGCGTCGAGCGTCTGGATGGCGGAGTTGTTGTATGCCCAGACGTCTCCGCGGGCCGCGTCCTGGGCAAGGCCGACGGCGAAGCCCGTACGATCGGCTGCCCGGACGAGGCGACGGTAGTCGGTGTCGAAATCCCAGTGCCGACCGGAGACGTTGCTCAGGATGTCCTTGATCGTGACGTTTTCGGAGGAGGTGCCCACCCACTCGGGGACGTACTCAGACACCTTGTCATCGACGGAAAGTCCGCCCTCCGCTTCGGCGATGCCGATCAGAGTGCTGGAGTAGGACTTGGTCGCGGAGAAGACCTCCTGGCTGGTGGTCGCGTCGGTGCCGTTCCAGTACCAGTCGGCCACGAGCCGCCCGTGCCGGATCACGACCAGGCAGTTCGCGCCTCTCTTTCCGGCATCGAGAGCGATCTTGTCTAACCGGGCGCGATCGAAACCGGCGTCGATCGGGTTGATGCGGCGCCATTCCGCTCCCTGGTAGGCGGTCGGGAGGATGGCTGACGGGGTGGAAGAACCTGTCCGCGTCTGCGGTGGTGCGGTCCGGGATCCGGCCGAGCACGCCGATCCGAAGACGGCGGCCGCGAGACCCAGCGTCAGGGCGCCCCGTGGGATGAGGGACTCGCTCCGCCGCCTGCTCACCTCTCTGCCCTCGGCCACGTCTCAGTCGGTACGAGCGAACGGCGACCGCGCCACCGGTTCACGGCGGGGCGAGGTCGGGTGGTCACCCCGTACGCCAGAACGTGCCGTTGGCCGAGGGGTCGTCGGGGTCGCCCTGCGGCACCGTGAATCCCGCACCCCACAGCGTCGCCGTCCCGGGCCTGCGCGCGATCGAGAACAGGACGGCGTCGGTGCCGGTCTTCCGAGGGATCGGGGTGCTCCGCCACGTCGAACCCGTGACGTGCCACAGGGTGGAGTTCCAGTTGCTCTGCACGACCCACACGCCACCCTTGCCGTCGGGCTCCACCTCCGTGTACGGCTGTGCGTTGACGGTGCCGACCGAGGCGGTCCACGAGCTGCCGTTCCAGCGCATGACCAGGGTGCGGCTGTAGGTCACGTCGTCACCCTCGTCGTCGGCGCCCTCCCAGGTGACGCCGCCGACGGCCCACACGTTGCCGGGGCTCACGACGGCGATGTCGTTGAGGACCGCGGCGGCGTCAGGAGCGGGAAGCTTGATCGCGGGCGTGGGCACCAGCGCCCAGGACCTTCCGTTCCACCGCATGATCGCGGCACGATCGCCCTTGGTCCCCGCCGCCCAGACGTCGGCGGCCTTGTACGCGTCGACGGCGGCGGCGCGGGCCGGCAGCCGGACGCTCTTCCACGAGGACCCGGTCCAGTGCCTGGCCGAGGCCGAGGACTCGGCGACCGCCCACACGTCCTTCGCACCCGTTCCGTCGGCGTCCGTCGCGGAGAAGCCGCTGCCGAGCGAGACGGTGGTCCACGCGCGGCCGTTCCACCGAGCGGCCTTCCCCGGGCCGAAGACCCATACGTCCTTGTTCGAGGTGGCCGCCACGGCCTTCAGCTCGTACGGCGGGCTGCCCGGGATGGCCTTCCAGGATCCGCCGTCGAACCACTGGACCAGGCCCCGCTGCCTGCCGTTCACGACCCGGTGACCGGCCGCCCACACCGACCCGTTGCCCAGGACCGTCACGTCGTTGAGGACGTCGTCGCCGGGCAGTGTGTTCACCCTGGTCAGCCGCCACACCGGCGCGGTCTCCCCGGCCTGGCGGCCCTGCTGGGTCACACCGGAGGCCGCCACGGCCGGCATGCACGCCAGCCCGAGCGCCGCCACCGAGACGAATACGGTACGCACGATGCTCCCCTCCCGCTCACGGATAGGACGTCTGGCGGAGGGGATCCGTTCACGCGTCGCCGGTGGAGGAGGGCCGGACTCGCCACCTCATCGACTGCTCTTCTCCGTCCACCGCTCGTATTCGGTGTCCCCGGGGAGTACCCAAACCTCCGCGTCAGGCCTGGTGATGGTCCGTAGCGTCGTCGCCTTGCCGGTCGCCTTTGAGACCCGGTAGACCGCCACCCCCGTCTTGGTCTTCGACCGGACGATCAGGCGTCCCGCCTTGTCGAAGTCGAGGTCGTCGACGTACTGCCCGCGGGGCAACCGCACGGTCACGGTGCCGCTCGTGTGGCCGGTGCGCAGGTTGACCAGGCGCAGCTTGCGAGACTTGGGCCATGGGCCGACACTCACCGCCGCCGTCACGTAGTCGTTCGCCAGGGCGATCGTCCACAGCCGCGTCTTCGACCGCAACCGGGTGCGCAGCCCTCGGTCGAACACCGTCACCCGGCCCCCGTCCACCGCTTGCAGCAGCAGCCGCTTGCTGTCCGGGCTGAACCCCGCGATGTTCCAGTCGTCCGTCCCTCCGGGCCGCCGCAACGTCTTGCCTTTCCGCAGGTCCACGAAGACCCCCAGACTCGGCGCCGAGGTCCCGGTGACGACGTAACCGCCGTCGTCCGACACCGACGGCCACTCCTCGCCGATCGTGTACGCCGTGATGCTCTTCATCGCTTTTTCCCTGCCGTGCAGCGTTCGCTCGACGAACAGCCCATCCGACTTGCGGAAGTAGAAGAAGTGCCGGCCGTCCCCGCTGATCAGGAACGCCGCCCGTGTCCCGGCGTTGACCGCGTCGCGGGGCGCCACGGCGAGGGCTTCGGGCACCTTCACCACGTCTCCGTTGGTCAGCACCAGTTCCCAGGTCTGCGTTCGCTGGGCGTACGCGATCGTGACCGGCGCGGCGGCCGCGGCGGGCTGTCCGCTCAGCGGAACGGCGGTCAGGAGAAGCGTCGCGAGAGCCGTACGAAATCTCATGCTGTGTGAGATGCCGGGGAACTCCGGAATGTTGCCAGTTCGGCCCGCGAGGTTGACGTGGCGCGAGGACAGTCGACGACTGACACCTGCGCGGAGACTTCTCCCTCGCCTGGTGGCTACGAGGCCGGCGTTCGGTAATCCCTGATCGTGATCGCGGTCGCGGCCTTGTGGATCGGCTCGGTGATCCGCTCGATCATGCGGTTCTTCCCCGGCAGATGCGGCATCAGCCGCAACATCAGCATCTGGAACCGGATCTGCGCCTTGGACTTCAGCACCATGCCCTTGAGGTTGTTCGCCGCGAGCTTCTGGTTCTCCTCGGCGAAGTGCCGCATCTCGCGCTCGTACGCGGCGAACCCGGCGGCGTGGTCTCCCGCCGCCTCGGCGAGGCAGCCCGCGAGAACGTAGGCGCCGACCAGGGCCAGGCTGGTGCCCTGACCGGACGCGGGTGAGGCCGCGTAGGCGGCGTCGCCCACGAGTGCCACCCGGCCCGACGACCAGCGGTCCATGCGCACCTGGCTGATGGAATCCAGGTAGAAGTCCGGCGCGTCCCCCATGGCGTCGAGGAGGCGCGGGACCTCCCAGCCCTGGCCGGAGAAGACGTCGGCGAGCAGCTTCTTCTGCTGGGCGGCGTCCCGCCGGTCGTACTCCAGCGGCGGCGAGGAGAAGAGGAACATCGCCTTGGCGTCATCGCCGCGCCCGGTGCTGTACATCCCGGCGCTTCTGCCCGGGGCCGGAAACATCATCTCCGTGCGGTCCAGGTGGAGATGGTTCGGCACCGTGAAGATCGAGATGTGGTGCCCGAGGTCGTGGACGAACCGGGACTCCTCGCCGAAGGCCAGCGCGCGCACGTTGGAGTGCAGGCCGTCGGCGCCCACCACCAGGTCGAACGTACGCGGGGAGCCGTTCGCGAAGGTGGCGTGCACGCCTTCGGGGGTCTCCCGCAGGGCCGTGATGGAGTCGTCGAAGACGTACTGGACGCCGTCTCCGGTCGCCGCGTGCAGGAGCCGGGCGAGGTCACCGCGCATGATCTCGACGTCGTCACCCTCGCGGCCGCCGAACAGCTGCGCGCTCATCGTGCCGATCTGCCTGCCGCCTGCGTCGACGAAGCGTGCGACCTGCATGTCCGTGCTGTGCCGCCGCACCTCGTCCAGCAGGCCCATGCGGGCGACGACGTCGAGTGCCGCGCCCCGAACGTCGATCTTGTAGCCGCCGTCCCGCAGTGAGGGCGCGCGTTCCACGACGGTCACCGCGAAGCCGCGCTCGCGGAGCCAGAAAGCCAGCGTCAGTCCGGCGACGCTTCCGCCGGAGATCAGGATGTTCGCCATGCCCTGGACTGTACAAGCGTCTCAGTCATCTGTCTAGCACGGATGTCCAAGACGTTTGTGCTGACATCGGCTAAGCTCTGGGCATGGGAAACCGGGAAGATCTGCTCGCGGGAGCCAAGCGGTGTCTGATGGAGAAGGGATACTCCGGCACTACCGCTCGTGACATCGCGGCGGCCGCCGGCACGAGCCTCGCCGCCATCGGCTATCACTTCAGGTCGACGAAGGCCCTGCTCGACGCGGCCCTCATCGAGGCGATGGAGGAGTGGGGAAAGGAGATCGAGCAGATTCTCGCCGCCGACGCGTCACTCGACGGCGCGCCCGCGCAGCGATTCGAGGCGACCTGGACGCGGATCATCGAGTCCTTCGTCAGGCTGAGGCCGCTTTGGGCGATCCAGTTCGAGCTCATCGCCCAGATGGACCGGCTCCCTGAGCTGCGCGAGGCGTTCGCGGCCGCCAACCGGCAGGCGAAGCTGGGCCTGGCGGCGATCTTCGAAAACCTGGATCCGGTCGCGGACGAACGCACGGCGATGGCCGTCGGCTCGTTCTATCAGGCCCTGCTCGCCGGGATGGCGGCCCAGTGGCTCGTCGATCCGGAGCAGCCTCCGTCGGCCCGCGATCTCCTCGAAGCGCTGCGTACGATCAGCGAGCGGCTCGGGACGGAATGACCGGGCCGTGCATGGAATCGTGGTTCTGCCGCTTCGGGCCGGCCGAGCGGCGGGTAGACGCGCTGCTCGGCCGGCCTCTCGACGGATGTGTCAGTCCGTTGCGGTCAGGGGCCCGTCGGCGTGCGGAACCCGCTCGGCGGGGATGACGCCCAGACGGCCCGCCTGGTAGTCCTCCATGGCCTGGACGATCTCGGCGCGGGTGTTCATCACGAACGGCCCGTAGTGCACGACCGGCTCGCGGATCGGCTGCCCGCCGAGCAGCAGCACCTCCAGATTGGGCTCGGCCTGGGGCTGGGCGGTGTCCGCCGCGAGGGTCAGCGACGCGCCCGAGCCGAAGACGGCGAGTTGCCCCTTGCGGACCGGCCGCCGCTCGGCGCCCACGGTGCCCTGACCGGCCAGGACGTAGGCGAGGGCGTTGAACTCCGGGTTCCACGGCAGGTCGAGCCGGGCGCCGGGGCTGATGGTCGCGTGCACCATCGTGATCGGGGTGAACGTGACGCCCGGGCCGGCGTGCCCGTCCAGTTCCCCGGCGATCACGCGGAGCAGCGCGCCGCCGTCGGCCGAGGCGAGCAGCGCCGCCTCCCGTCCCCGGATGTCCTGGTAGCGGGGCAGGTGGAACTTGTGCGCGCGAGGAAGGTTCACCCACAGCTGGATGCCGTGGAAGAGACCGCCCGAGACCACCAGGTGCTCCGGCGGCTTCTCGATGTGCAGCAGGCCGGCCCCGGCGGTCATCCATTGGGTGTCGCCGTTGGTTATGGTGCCGCCGCCTCCGTTGGAGTCCTGGTGCTCGAAGACGCCGTCGATGATGTAGGTGACGGTCTCGAAGCCGCGGTGCGGGTGCCACGGCGTGCCCTTCGGCTCGCCCGGGGCGTACTCGACCTCGCCCATCTGGTCCATGTGGATGAACGGGTCCAGCATCGATTGCGGCACTCCGGCGAACGCGCGCCGTACGGGGAAGCCCTCGCCCTCGAAGCCGCTGGGCGCGGTCGTCACCGAGCGGACGGGGCGTGGCGCCGCCACGGCCGGATCCGGTGCGGCGACTCGTGGCAGCGTCAGGGTGTCGGCTGTGACAGCGGGCATGGCCGCCCTCCTAATTGAATGTTCAACTTCTATCGCCTTGGAACCACCCGCGATCGCCGGACATTCCCACCTGCGGATCGCCCTGCGCCCGTCGCATATCGTCACGGCCGGTGGGGAGAGACTGATATGGCTGGAACCATGATCTCCGTGAATCGCACCCTCCACATAGCCGCACTCTCCCTTGTCGTCCTCCCGATCACCGCTGTCGCGATCGCTCCGCAGGCCGCGGCCGACGCCCGCGGGCAGGCCGGTGCCGGGGCGTCGGCCCGCCGCATGCTGGCGCAGCTGAAGGTCGCCAAGCCGTTGTCGATTCGCGGTTACAGCCATCGGCGGTTCCAGCCGCGATGGGCGCACCACAAGGGGGAGTGCGACGCACGGGAGGTGGTTCTCGCCCGCCAGGGGCGGGGCGTACGGAGGAACGGGGCGTGCCAGGCCGTGAAGGGCGTCTGGCACAGCCCGTATGACGGCAAGGTGCTGAAGAGTGTGAAGCAGGTCGACGTCGACCACGTCGTTCCCCTGGCGTACGCCTGGCGCTCCGGCGCCAAGAGATGGAGCCAGGCGAAGCGGCGCGCGTTCGCCAACGACCTCAGCCGTCCCGAGCTGGTCGTGGTGAGCCACTCCGTCAACATGGCCAAGGGAGGCCAGGGACCGCAGAGCTGGCGTCCGCCGCGCCGCGGCTACTGGTGCCGCTACGCGACCTCATGGATCACCGTGAAGCACCACTACCGGCTCTTCGTGACCCGTGCGGAGAAGGTCGCCCTGCTCAACATGCTCCGCACCTGCGGCAGGTGAACGCGCGCCGGGGCCACGTACGCGGGTCTGTCCCGAGGTCAGCCGCCGCTCCCGGCGCGGGCCTGCTGGATGACCTTGCGGAGGGCCGGCGCCGTGGGGCCGCCGCGTTCGGACAGCAGGGCGATGCGCTGCTTGTGCGCCCGCCGTCTGGCTCTCGGGAGGACCGTCCCGAGCTCTCCCGCGGCGGCCAGGCCGACAAGGGCCGCCTCGCGAGCCCCGACCCGGGAGACCGGGCCGGTGAGAGCGGTGGCGACCTGTGTCGTGAGTCGTTTCACCACGCGCGTGTCGCGGACGCGGACGCAGCTCCTGTTGAAGATCAGGAACGGCTGGCGCAGCTCGACTCTGACCCAGCGGCCCGTCTCCAGTTCGTCGCGGACCGCCCGGACCGTCGCGCGGCCGTCCTTGCTGATCCAGTGCCGCCATGGCCGGGGTCCCGACTGGGCGATCTGGTGCAGCAGGCCGTCGAGGACCGGGTCGGCGAGCGGGTCCTCCGACACCACGCGCACCTTGCCTCCGTCGTCGGTGATCCGGCCGATGAGCAGCAGGTCGGTGAGGGCGGCCGCGCGCAGCAGGTAGGGGAAGCGGTAGTTCGTCACCACCCGCTCCTTGCGGGGGTCGTAGGCCAGCAGGTAGAGCTGAGCCGTCAGCGAGCCGGGGATGTCCACGGGGCTGCCCTTCCTCTCAGTCGTCGGGTGGCTCGGTGGTGGGAGCTCCCGGAGGCGGGGCCTCCTTCTTGGCGGGCCGGCCGCGCCGGGGGATGCGGCCGGCGTTGCCCGGGAGCCGTCCCGCCTCCGACAGCGCCCGACGCAGCAGGAACTCGATCTGGGCGTTGGTGCTGCGCAGTTCGTCGCCGGCCCAGCGGGCCAGCGCGTCGTGCACCGCGGGATCCAGCCGCAGCAAGATGCTCTTTCTTTCGGTCGCCACAATCTGCTCGGTCGCCTACGGTCTAGTGGTACAGGGAGCCGGTGTTCACCACGGGCTGCACGTCGCGGTCGCCGCACAGGACGACGAGCAGGTTGCTGACCATGGTGGCCTTGCGCTCCTCGTCGAGTTCGATCACGTCGTGCTCGTCGAGGCGGGCCAGGGCGGCCTCGACCATGCCGACGGCGCCGTCGACGATCCGCTGGCGGGCCGCGACGACCGCTCCGGCCTGCTGGCGGCGCAGCATCGCCTGCGCGATCTCGGGAGCGTACGCCAGGCGGGTGATGCGCGACTCGATGACCTTGACGCCCGCCGACGCCACCCGGGCCTGGATCTCGGCCGACAGGCGGCCGGTGATCTCGTCCGCGTTCTGACGCAGGGACAGCATGTCGTCGTGCCCGTCGTACGGGTAGCTGCCGGCGATGTGACGGACCGCGGTCTCGGTCTGGAAGGCGACGAACTCCACGAAGTCGTCGACTTCGAAGACGGCCTTCGCCGTGTCCTCGACCTGCCACACCACCACGGCGGCCATCTCGATCGGGTTGCCGTCGGCGTCGTTGACCTTGGTGACGTCGGTCTCGTGATTGCGGATCCGGGTCGACACCCGGCGCTTCTGCGTGAAGGGCACCACGAACCGGAGGCCGGGCGTGCGGACCGTGCCCACGTAGCGGCCGAGCAGCTGGATCACCCGCGCCTCACCCGGCGCGACCGCGGTGAGCCCGGTCAGGACGACGAGGGCCGCCAGGAAGAGCAGCACCCCGGCGGCGATCAGGGCGGCTCCCGCGCCGCCGCTGCCGTCGGCCGCGAGGGCGGCTCCGATCGGGATCAGCGCGGCCGGGCTCAGCAGGCACAGCAGGGCCAGGATCAGCATCGGCCACCCTGAGGCCGCTCGCGCCGTCCGCTCGTGGGTCTGGGGGGCCGGCATGTCGACGGCGATCTGCAGGTCTGTCATGTCTTCTCCTCGGTGTCTAGCACGACACTAGCAAAGTGATATCACTTTTCGCCAGGCCCAACCTGGTCGCCCGGCCTCAACCGAACCCTCAGTCGTTCCCAAGTGGAGATCGGTAGCTTTCCCGCCATGACGAAACGATCTATCGCCGTGGCCGCGCTCGCGGGGCTGGCCATCCTCGCCGCTCCCGCCGCGGCCTCGGCGGAAGCCCTGACCACCCTCTCCGGCTCGTCGGCTTCGGGCACGAAGACCTTCGCCTTCCGCGGGATGAACCTGAGGATCCCCGCGAGCTGGAAGGTGCACCGCAAGGGGGACGAGGTCGTGGTGGCGACCGGCGCGTGCAAGCGGCCGGAAGCCTTCGCCGCGAACTGCCGGTCGTTCTGGCTGCTCGGCCCCAAGAAGTTCACCGGCGTGCCGGTCGGGGGCGGCTCCTTCACCTATACGGGCAAGTACCAGTGGTATCCCTTCAGCGCCCTGGTGCCCTGTCCGTTCGACTCCAAGACCGGCTGGAACCCCGGCGACAAGGCCGGCTCGAGAGGCCTGTTCCAGATCGGCAAGGGCCACAAGGCGAAGTACGTCGCCTGGCCCAACGAGTGCGTGACGAACAACGGCGCCCACCGGACGAAGAGCTTCACCGCGCGGGAATGGTTCCTGCCCTCGTCCAAGATCCTGATCATCGATGTCTGGAACACGCCGGGGCTGCCGGAAGTGCTCAAGGGCGCGACCTGGAGCTGACCGCACGCCGTGTGCCGGATCGGGGCATCCGGCACACGGTGTTGCTCTCAGATGCCGGTGCCGGTCTCCATGCCGCCGCGCAGGAGCGCGGTGAGCCGCCGGGCGTGGGCCACGTCGGTTCCGGTGAGCGCCGCGCCGCCGACGAGGGCCAGCATGTCGGCCACGGTGAGCTCGGGCCGTACGGCACCGGCGTCCTGCGCCCGTTCCAGCAGGTCCGACGCGGTGGCGCGGATCGAGGTGTGCCACTGGTCGAACAACGCGCTACGACGGCCGGTGGGACCTTCCGTGGCCGTGAGGGCGAGCGGCCGCTTCGTCGCGACGTGCACGACGAACGCGTCCAGCCAGGAGAAGAGCGCGTCGGCCGGGGACGGGTCGGTCAGCAGGCCGGCGCCCTGGCGGCACAACTCCACCACCTCGTCCGCGTACACGGCGACGAGCAGGTCGGCCCGGGTGGGGAAGTGCCGATACAGGGTCGCGTTGCCGACCCCGGCTCGCCGCGCCACCTCGTCCAGCGCGACGTCGGGCCCTGAACCGGCGATGAGCTCGCGCGCGGCGGCGAGCAGCAGCGCGGCGTTGCGTGAGGCGTCCGCCCTGCGCGTGCGGCCGGGCGGTGCGGGCTCGGGACCCTTCGGGGGCATCCGCCGCTCCTTCCCTTGCTATCCGGTCCCTTGCTATCTGGGGAGTTCCCCGTTTACGGTAACAGCTCGAATCGGGGAGCTCCCCATTTCGAGGAACGGCGGAGGACGCATGACCCTGACTGCCGATGACCGCACGGCCATCACGGACCTGATCAATTTGCACGGCCACCTCACGGACAGCGGCGATTTCGACGGCCTGCACGAGGTGTTCGTGTGCGACGTGGCCTACGACGTCAGCGATCTCGGCGGCGGGGTGATCGTCGGGCTCGCGGCGCTGCGCGACGCCGCGCTCGCCCTGGGCGAGGCCAACCCCGTCGCCCATCACGTCACCAACATCGTCGTGACCGAGGCGGCCGACGGTCGGGCGCGGGCGATCTCGAAGGGCATCGGAGTCGACGCAGCCGGGACCACGGGCAGTGTGACCTACGAGGACACGCTCGTGCGTGGCGACGACGGCTGGCGGATCAGCCACCGCACGGTCCGCGCCCGCCGGATCCCCCTGACTCGCTGAGGCTGGTCACATTGTGACGACGACCTTGCCGGCGGGGTGTCCTTCGATGAGGTGACGGATCGCGTCGGGCGCCCCGCTCAGGGGATAGGCGCGGTCGATCGCGGGGGTGACGGCGCCCGACTCGATGAGCCGCGTGAGTTCCTCCAGGTGCTCGGCGCGCTCCCTGCTCATCACCGGGCGCAGCCGCTGACCGACGAACATCGACAGCAGTGGCGCCCGGAACGTGCGTCCCATGCCCCCGGTGAAGCGGTATGCCGTGTGCCCGCCGCCGACGATGACCAGCGTCCCGCGCGATGTCAGGGCGCGCCGCAGCAGGGACAGCGGCCGGTTTCCCGCTGTGTCGATGACGACGTCGTAGCGTGCGCCGTCGCGGTCGATCTCCTCGCGGGCGTAGTCGATGACCTCGTCGGCGCCGAGCGAGCGGACGAGCCCGGCCTTCGCCGCCGAGCACACGCCGGTGACGCTCGCGCCGGACGCCTTGGCGATCTGCACGGCGAACGACCCCACGCCCCCCGACGCGCCGATCACCAGCACACGGTGTTCCGGCTGCACGTGGGCGTCGCGGACGGCCTGCAACGCCGTCATGCCGGAGACCGGCACCGCGGCGGCCTGCTCGAACGTGAGGCCGGCCGGCTTCGGCGCTAGCCTGCTCTGCCGCGCGCTAGCGAACTCGGCGTACGAGCCGCTCTCGCAAGTGCCGTACACCTCCTGGCCCGGCTGGAATCGGGTCACGCGGGCGCCGACGGCCGCCACCACCCCGGCCACGTCACGGCCCCGGACCGCGACCTTGGGCCGGCGCAGCCCGAAGCCCGCGAGGCGCATGAGGTAGGGACGGCCGGTCATGAGGACCCACACGCCGGGGTCCACCGCGGCGGCGCGGACCTCGACGAGCACCTCCTCGTCACCGATGGAGGGTCGGTCGACGTCGCGCAGGCGGAGCACGTCCGCCGGGCCGTACGCGTCCTGGGCGATGGCTTTCATGGCGTTCCTTCCGGGAGGTCGGGGTACTGGAACACGTCGTCGAGCGGAACGCCGAACACGCGGGCGATCCGGAACGCCATCTCCAGGGACGGCGAGTATCGCCCCTGTTCGATGGCGATGAGGGTCTGCCTGGTCACGCCGATGCGTTCGGCCAGCTCGGCCTGGGTCATCTCGTCGTGGGCGAACCGCAGCGCGCGGATGCGGTTCGTCACGCGTGTGGGCTTCACCACTCCGGAAGGCTCCTGCGATAGACGATGATCTTGGTGATCCCGCCGAGGATCGCCGACAGCACGAAGCAGAGGTAGACCACGTTCGCGATCCAGAACCGGTCCCACCCGGCCATGGCCATGAGCATCGCCGCGACCGCGCCGATGGCGACGAACGCCTGACCGGTGTGGTCGCCGAGCCGTCCGATCTCCCTGTCGCGCACGTCGATGACCCTCGAGGTCCCGGGGTTGACGATCGCCATCCCGATCTCGGCCACGATCGACGCGGCGATGGCCCCGCCGACCGACCACAGCAGGGCGGCGGTGTACGGCACGTCGGGTAACGGGCCTCCGTCCGCCCGTCTGAGGACGGCGACGACGTACGCGGCGTAGGCGAGCACGGCGACGACCAGCCTGATCCAGGCGCGCTTTTCCACGTGAGTCATGATCGACACCTTCCGATGTACAGAATCTTTGACATTACCAAGGTAGCGAATCTTTGACCTCGTGTACAGAATCTTTTACATCGAGCGGCCGTCAGGCGTCGGCGGGCACCTGCTCGGCGCCGACGACCTTCAGGAACTGGAGGGACTCGTAGGCGGGGGACCCGGGCTCGGCGGTGAAGATGACCACCTGCTGCGCGCGGCGGCTCGGGCCTGCTCCAGGGGCTCATCGCCGGTGGACGGCAGAGCGGGGCGGTGCCCTACGTCGGCGAGGGCGCCAACGAGTGGTCGTCGGTGCACGTCGACGACCTCGCCGCGCTCTACGTGGCCGCGCTCGAGCACCGCACGGCCGGGGCCGTCGTCAACGCGGCCTCGGACGAGTGGACCCCGATGCGGCGGATCGCCGAGGCCGTCGCCGAGCTGACCGGCGCCCATGCCGTGTCCCTCACGCTGGAGCAGGCGGTCGCCGCCATGGGGCCGGCCGCCGGCGCGCTCACCCGCTCGTCGCCGATGGACGCGTCGCGGGCGCGGCGGCTGTTCGGCTGGAACCCCGCGGGGCCGGGCCTGCTGGAGGAGTTGGCGACCGGCTCCTACACACAGTCCTGATCAACGGCGCAGACAGCGCCGCACGCGCGGGCCGTGCCTGCGCCACCACGCCCGCGCCCAGAGCACCTGGAACGCCACCGCGGACAGCAGCACCGCCGCGGCGTCCAACTCGGCGAGCGGGTCGGCGCGGGCGGCCAGCGCGCCCACCGCCCGGCCGAGCAGCGTAAGCGTCGCCGGCACCGTCACCGCGAACGCCACCCCCAGGCAGGCCGCGGTGCCCGCGACCAGTAGCACCGCGTACGCCCTGAGGGCGCGGCGCTCCCGGCGCGGCAGCCCGGCGAGCGGGTCGGGGGAGGGGCGGCGGAGCAGCCGCAGCGCCAGGTGGCGGGCGTAGGCGGAGGCGTCGCCGTACATGTTGCGGCACCCGGTCAGGTCCTGCAGCAGGAAGTAGACGTCGGTGCGCATGAACACGAGGAACTGCGTGGCCAGCATGCCGAGCGAGGTCAGCGCGACCAGAGACAGCGCGGGATGGCGCCCCAGGGCGGCGGTCAGGAGGAGCGCGGCCGAACAGGCCGCCGCGTCCGTCGCCATTCCGGCGAGGTAGACCGTCAGGCGGACGCGCCGCCCGGCCAGCCACACGCCGGACACCTCGGTCTGGACGGCCAGGAACTGCAGCCGGGTGCCGAGCCGGATCCTGCCCGGCACCCCAGCGGCCCTGGCGGTCGACAGGTGGGCCATCTCGTGCAGGAAGATCAGTGACCAGCCGACGGCGATCTGCGACGCGAGCACGAGCGTGCCGCGCTCGCTCCACAGCAGGTCGCGCCAGCCCGGAAGCGTCTCCCGGCGCGCGAGCGCCGTCACGATCCCGGCGGCGATCAGGACGGCGACCAGCAGGTGGAGCAGCGGGTGCAGCGTCCACCGCACGTGCCGGGGGCGCAGCCATGGGAAGGTCGGCGGCCCTGCGGGGACGGCCGGTCCGCCGGGCTCCTCCAGGAAGCCCAGCTCGCCCAGGGCGTGGACGAAGTCGCGGACGTCGAGATCGGCGCCGGTCTCGGCGCGCAGCCGCCGTTCGGTCTCCTCGACCGTGGCGCCCGCCGACAGCAGCCTGATGGCCCGCATCCCCTCGTAGGGCACGGCGACGAACTCGTTCCCGTCCGGGCGGCCGACGATCCACTGGGAGCCGTCCTGCCGGAACGCGAGGTCGCGCAGCCTGACCCCGGTCGCCTCTCCCAACGTGGGCCTCCAGGCGCGGGGTCAGGGGCGGAAGGTCCCGGTGTGGTGGGAGTAGCCGGGCAGGAGGTCGCGCGTCCGGTCGGAGATCGAGGGCGGCGGCAGGGGAGCGACCTCCCGCTCGACGTACGCCCGCACGTCCTCTCCCCGCCCGTAGAGTTCCTTGATCGCGGCCAGGCACGGGGCGACCAGGGCGGGATCGGTGATCCGCCGGGCGCCCACATGAGCGCCGATCTCGTCGTACAGCACCTCGTAGAGCAGCGCGGGGCCGAGCACGACGATCTCGGGCAGCGGCGCGGTGTGCTCCAGCTCCCGTACGGCGTCCGCGTGGAGCACCCGGGGGCGCTCGCCCGCCGTCGCCCGTACGGCCAGGACGTGCAGCTCCCACTGGAGATAGGGGGTGGGCGGCGTCTCCACGATGCGGACCCGGCGGGCCGTGGGCCGGGTCCGGTAGTAGTCGACGAGGAACTCCCGCAGTTCCTCCAGCATGGCGAGCGACCCGTCCCAGTCGCCGGCCATCATCGCCCGCCAGCTCGCCACGTCGGGTTCGAAGAACTCCTGGGCGCGTTCGAGCTTCCACACCCCGTCGGGGGCCCGCTCGAACTCCTCGGTGAACTCGGCCTGGTAGGCGTCGGCGGACAGGACCCGCGCCTCGGCCTGCCGTACGTCGTCGAAGATGGTGCCGGCGTTTGCCACCCTTCCCTCCCTGCGCTCCGGCTGGTGCTGGCTCTCGCCGGTCGCGGCGTGCGGGCGGCCCCGCGGCACCCCCGCACGCCGCAGCCGGCGCTTCATCAGTTGCCGACGCTGTTGCTGCTGGTCGTGGTCTCGATCTTGTCGAGCAGCCGGATGGTGATCTTCGTCTTCGCCGGCGCGGCGATCTCGTCGACGGGTTCGGCCTCGTGCTCGTTCGTGTTCATCCGGTTCCTCTCTCTGGAGGGGAGGGGACATGGATGTTCTCGCGAGAACCCGTTCATGATTCGTCCATTGGCCGGAGACAGTCAAGACTTTCGTTATTCATTCAGTCGGCGTCGATTTCGGTCATTCGCCGGAATGAATTGTGCTCCGGTTCGCCGGCCCGGGTCCCGCACACCGGGCAGCCGGGACGAGGCGGGTGCCGGACCCACACGTGGTGGTCCGCGGCGATCAGGTTGACCCCCTGGATGGTGCCGACCGGCGGCACGGGCACCCCGGTCAGCAGCCCCAGCAGCGCGTGGGCGACGAGCTGGCCGGACACGCCCGCCGAGGTGGCGATCACGCCGGGCCCGCCGAGGTTCACGGGCGTGCCGGGGCGGCGCCGCGCCTCCTCGCCGCTGCTGAGGCACTCGTAGCACGCGCCCGCTCCCGGCGCGAAACACCCCACGGTGACCAGCGGCCCGCTGTATCCGCCGCCGGCCCAGGGGATGTTCGCGGCGGCGCAGGCGCGGTTGGCCCACACCCTGATGCCGTGCCCGGTGGGCCGGTCCGCGCAGAGGGCGAGCGCGTCGTAGCCCGCGATCAGGCCGTCCAGTTCGCGCCTGCTGCCGATGTGACGGCGTTCGCCGGTGACGGAGACGTCCGAGTTGACGCACCGGAGCCGCGCGACGGCCGCCTCCGCCTTCGGGCGCCCGACGTCGTGTTCGCCGTAGAGCACCTGGCGGTTGAGGTTGGACAGCTCGACCAGGTCGGGATCCACGCAGTGGATCGTGCCGACGCCGACGGCGGCGAGCGCCCAGGCCGCGTGGCTGCCCGTGCCGCCCAGGCCGAGCACCACGACCCGCGCGGACTTCAGCCGGAGCTGGGTCTCCCAGCCGTGGGCGCGCGGCATGGTGTCGACCGTGCGGAAGAACGCATGGTTCCTGCTGTAGCGGTCGAGCTCGCGCTCGCTCAGCCCGGCGGGCGGCGCCGCCGCGGCGTCCTCCACGTATCGGGTGGCGACCAGTTGCTCGACGATCGACGCGGCGTCCGGCAGCTCCGGATGGGCCAGGCACAGCCGCTCGGCGATCTCGTCGCGAGTGCGGGTGCCGTCCATCAGAGTGAGGGCCGTCCACACCCAGCCGTACGGGTCCGCGATTTCGGCGGCGATCCCGTAAATCTCGCCGCCGATGCGAATGGTGCCGTCCTCGAATCGGTGAGGCCGGTGCTCGAATTTCACGCGGGGCAGTCGCACGTGACGACGACTACTGGGCGATAACTGTGCGAGTCAACACCGAATTTCACAGGAGGGAAAAAGGGGTCGGCCGTGAAACGTTCCCGCCTCGCGGCGAAGAGGGCATGGAACGTCACCGCTGGGCATACGTTGGTGACGATGAACGATCAGCCTGCCGTGATCTCACCGCCGATGCCGCGCCGCACGGTGCTGGCCGCCGCGCTCGCCGCCGTGGTCGTCCCGCTCTCGGGCTGCGGCGGCTCGCCGGGCGAGGCCGCCTCGGTCGCTCCCGGCGCGAGCGTGACCACGCCCGCGCCGGAACGGCCCTCTGCGAGTCCGGAGGGGCCGACGCCGGAGCCGTCCGTGCGGGACCTGCCCGCGCCGGACGAGGCGATCCCCAAGGATCCCGCGCGGCTGGCCGACGCCCTCACTCGTACGGCGGGGCGGCTGCGCGACGCGATCGACGTCTGGAGGCGTACGGGCGACCCCGCGAAGGGGGAGGCGCCCGAGCCGGTGGTCCTGCTGTCCCTGTACGAGCAGCGCGTCTACCGCTATCTCGCCCGCAATCCCAAGATCGCGTCCCGCACCTACGGGAAACTGCCCAAGGACGCGGCCGCGCGGGCGCGGGACAACGTGACGGCCATCCGCGACCTGCTCTCCCTCGCCCATCCCGTCAGCGGGCCGATCAAGATCAAGGTCGAGCCGCCGGAGCCCGCCGACGCCCTGCTCGCCGACTTCCGGCGCGCCGAGCGCCGGTTCGGCGTCGAGTGGGAGGTGCTGGCGGCGGTGATGCTCGTGGAGACCAAGTTCGGGCGGGTGCGCTCGCCGAGCTACGTGGGCGCCAAGGGGCCGATGCAGTTCATGCCGGGCACCTGGAAGGCGTACGGCATGGGCGGCGACATCGACGACACCAGCGACGCCCTGCTCGCCGCGGCCAACTACCTCCACGCGTCCGGCGCGCCCGGCGACTACCGGCGCGCGCTGTACGCCTACAACCACTCCGAGGCGTACGTCGACGCGGTCCTGTCGCACGCGCGCCAGATGAAGCGGGACATCAGGAACTACTACGCCTACTACACCTGGCAGGTCTACGTGATCACGACGAAGGGCGAGCGCCGCCTGACCGGCCCCTGACGACAGAGAGCGCCAGGAGTTTCCGACCGGCTGAGCGGGGGGCCGTAACCAATGCCGCCTTCCGTGCGACTCATCCTTTGGGGATCGATCGCGTACGGGAGGTCGGTTGTGCGGCGGCTGACGACTGCGGTGGTGCTCGGCGCGGCGGTGCTCGGCCTGCTGTCACTGAATCCGGGTCCGGCGCTCGCGGACGGCATGGACTGCGGGTTCGGGCCTCCCCGCTCGTCGTGGGTGGAGACGTCCGTGACCGTCGCGGAACGCGGCCACGACACCTCCGTGATGACGAGCACGACGCGGGTCGGCGTGCCCCGCGACTGGCCGGGAGCCGCCGCCCTGCTCGGCGACGGGAGCGCGGTCGGCTGCCTGCTGCCGGACGGCGGCACGCCGAGTGTCACGATGTCGGCCGACGGCACCGAAGTGGTGGTCCAGAGCACGCAGGAGAGCCGTCTGGACCTGTACGACATCCAGGGGGGCGGGGAGTCCGCCGGGCTGTGGTCGAGCCGCGAGTCCGGCGGAACCCGGTTGGTCGCGCTGCTGCCCGCGTTCGGGGCCATGCCGCCCGGGCTGGCCGGGGCACGCTGGCGGACCGTGGCCGTCAAGACGCCGGAGTCCCGGGTACGCACTGTGACGCCCCTGCCGTCGGAGGTGCTGCCCGGCGGCACCTACGTCTGGCGGGACGGCGCCGCCCCGCCGCGCGTCGAGGTCGTTCTGCCGTTGTCCGCGCGGGCGGCGTTCCAGCGCTGGACCGAACTGCGGGGGCAGGACGTGCTCACGGTCGCGACCTACCTGGGCTTCGCGCTGCCCTACCTGCTGCTGGCCGGGCTGCTCGTGCTGCTCCGTCGGCGTTCGGCCGACCGGGACGAGCGCGTCCTCATCCGGATCACCCTCGGTGCCCTGGTGATGATCACGGCGGTGGAGACGGTGCTGGTCGTGGGCGCGCTGACCGGCACGCTCTTCCTGGCCGGCGTGTTCCATGTGCCGGACACGCTGGCGATCCTCGTCGTGGCGGCGCCGCTCTGCCTGGCGGTGTGGGGGCTGGCGCGCACCGGACTCCGGCGGGGCGGCCCGATGCTCGCCGGCGCGGTGCTCGCCGTCGCCGCCGGCCTGGCGCTCCTGGCCGCACAAGCCCTTTACGCCGAGCCATGGGGCCCCCTGTGGGTGGCGTCGGCGGTGGCCACCGCGTTGCTGCTCACCGGTGCGGCGTGGGCGATCGCGGTCCGGGCCGCCCGCGTCCGGGGCAGGACGCCGCGCGCCGTGCGCGTCCTGCTGTGCTGGAGCGTCCCCGGCCTCGCGCTGCTGACCCTCGCCTACGTGGCCCACGCGGCCGTCGTCGGCCTGCGGACCACAGGCTTCCTGCCGGGCGCGGCGACGTCGCCCTTCTTCCTGCTGCGCGGCCTCTCCTACCTCATGTGGCCGCTGGTGGTGCTCCTGCTTCTGCTGCTGCTGCGCCTCCACGGGCGGCGTACGGACTCCGTAGGGCCGTCCGCCGTGTGGCTCCTGGTGTTCCTGTTCGTCGTGGGCACGATCAGGTGGTTCAACACGTACGCGGGGATGCCCTTCTCGCTCGCCGGGCTCGTGGGGCTGGCCGCGCTGCCCCTGCTGCTGCGGCTGACGCGGCGGGCCGAGGTCGCCGACCCGGGTGTGTCACGCCGCCGGCTCGCGATGATCGTGGACGAGTACCGCGACCTGGAGCAGAGGGAGAAGGGGCTGCGGCGGCGCTGGGCGGCGGGGGAGATCGACGACGCGGAACACACCAAGGAGATCGGGCCGGTCGCCGACCGCATCCGCCGGCTTCGCATGGAGATCGGCCTGGATCCCGACAGGGAGGACGGGCTCAGCCCGCTCGACGTGGCGCTGTCGCGCGGCCCGGGCGTGTCGTGGTGGGCGAACGCGCGGCTCGCCGCCCGGTACGCGTCCTACGTGGGAGCGCCCGCCGCCGTGTTCCTCATCTGGGCCACGTGGAGCACCGACAGCCGGGGGCACGACGGCTGGCTCGACCGGCTCACCGATCCCAACGGGTTCTACGGCCTGGCCGGCGACCTGATCGGCGGGCTGCTGATCTGGCCGGTGGCGGGCTTCGTGCTGGGCGCGCTGTGGCGTCGCCTGCCCGGCAGGCGCGGCTATCTCAAGGGCGTCGTGCCGGTCCTCGCGTACGCCGCGGCGACCGGGGCGCACGCCGTGCTGAACAACGTCATCGGCCAGGCCCCCGTGCGCGGCTCGCTCGTGCGGGTGCTGCTGCTGTTCCTGGTGCTCACCGTCGTCGCCGTCCTCATGGACGCGCGGACCCTCCAGACCCGCCCGGGTGGTCTCGCGTCGCGGCTCACCCCCGTGGCCGTCGTCTACCGGCTCGGTACGGCGGGCAGCGGGATCGCGCTCATCGTCGCGCAGGCGGCGGCCATCCTCGGACTGTGGAGCCAACTCAGGAACGGCATCGACATCACCTCCCAGGTGGACACCTCGGCCCAGGCGCCGATCAGCGCCGACGCGCAGGTGCTGATGGGGCGGGTGGACAGGTAGGGCTCGCAGCGGGCTCAGAGCGCGGGGTGGGCGTTGTTCACCAGCATCACGAACTGCTCGTGGTGCCAGTCGCCTCCGGCGCCGCGATGGGGACGACCGCCGCGACGGCCGTCAGGATCCTGCGGACGAACCGATGGTGACCGAAGGGGCATGGGCGATCGTCTCCCGGGTGAGATGACCGGCTCTGGCATCCGCACCCGTTCCGGTTCGCGCACGGGCGCGGCGCTCCCCGGATTCGGCAATCGCGCGGCTCATGTACGCGATTCACCGAAGCGGAAATATCCCTTTTCGTGATGAATTCGACCGTATCGTGCGGCGCCTCGGGAAACGTCGTACGAGATCTGCTGAAGGCACTGAATTCAGTGAAATATTCAGCGACCTCGTCCGCCCCGGTCCTCGCCGGCGCCCGGTAGAACCGGATCTCCGTACGGCGCGTGCCGCCCGATGAGGTTCGCGGTGATGCCGTACAGCCAGGGGCGGGCGTCCGGCCGGGTCAGGTCGTAGCGCTCGCGCTTGCGGAAGGCGGTCAGGAACGTGTCGGAGACGACGTCGTCGGCGAGGGAGGCGCCCAGACGGCGGGTGACGTACCGGTGCAGGGCGGAGGCGTGCCGGTGCAGGGCGGAGTCGTGCCGGTCGAACAGGTCCGCGAAGGCCTCGGGGTCGCGCCGGGACCGCCGGATCAGCTCGGCGTCGTCGGCGCGATCGGCTGGTGCTTCGGGGATCACGGGGGGCTCCATCCATCCGGCTACCCCCTTTCGCCCGATGAGGGGGAAAGAGTTCGCGGCCGGTTGGCGCCTTCCCGCGGAGGGGCCTGTTACGAGTCGTCGCCGAAACAGAGGCAGCCGCCGATCTGGGCCGCCATCTCCAGCTGGTCGTAGAAGAGCCGGTGGCTGAGGATCACCCCGTCCTCCACGGTGGAGAAGCTGCATGAGCGCACGAGGACGGCCCGCCCGGTGGCCTCGAGCACGTCCCCGCCGGGCACGAGCAGCGGCCCCTTGTGCGTGCCGCTGATCGTGAACTCCGCCGCCACCGTGTCCCCGAACATGGTCACCGACTGCGGCGTGATCACCATGTTGGGGAACGCCTCCATCCACTCGCCGTAGTAGGAGGTGATCTCCTCCCTGTTCTCGGCGATGCCGTCGGGGGCCACCAGAACGGCTCGCTCGTCGAAGCACTGCGCCAGGGCGTCGAGGTCATGACGGTTGATGGCCTGTCTCAAGCTGTCCACGGCACGGAGCACTTCGGACATCGGACGTTCCCTTCCCCGACGAGAGCGGCCGTATGGTGCGCCTGCGCCGTGACCGGTAGGGCAGCGTCCGGAAATCGGCGGCATTTTCACGATAACCCAGCTCACAGGCTGGGTCGTGTGAGTCCGTGGGGGCTCAGGACTCGTCGGCGGGGAGGGCGAACATCCGGATGTGCAGGGGGCGCGCTCCCGGCGGCGCGTCCTGCGCCCGGTGGCTGTACTTGAGCAGCAGCGCGACGTAGGCGTCGAAGAACTCGGCGAACTCCTCCTTCGTCATCCGGCCGAGACCACGCGAGCCCTTGGCCCAGTCGGGATCGCGCCGGTAGGCCTCGGGGAAGCGCTCCAGGAGCGCCCGATCCTCCTCGAAACCGATGCGGTGGAACTCCTCAAGCACCGGGCGGTCCTCGGGGGCGAGCTGCGCGGGGGTCGGCGCGCGCAGGTCGCGCGGGGTCTCGGCCCTGCGCCACCAGCGTTCCCTGCCGCCCGAACGCTCCGGGATCTCCTCGATGAAGCCGTATTTCTCGAGCTGGCGCAGGTGGTAGCTGGTCGTGCCGGTCTTCGCGCCGAGCAGTTCGCCGATCGTCGTGGAGGTCGCGGGCCCGTGGATGTTGAGGTGGCGCAGGATGAGCCGCCGCATGGGGTGGGCCAGCGCCTTGAGGCGGGCCGGATCGTCGAGCAGGAACGGCTCCTCGTCCTTCATGAGGATCACCCTAGTCCTCCAGAACGATATCTGCAGAGAACGCTTTGCCGAGAGTTCTCTGCACCTAGTTTCGGCACATGCGTCGAATCGCCCTGGCCATCGGCCTCGTTCTCACCCTGACGGCGGCCCCCGCAGCGGCCCCCGCAGCGGCCGCCGCCGCCCCGCCGTCCCCCGTCACAGGGGAGGCGGTCGCCGTACCCGCCGACCTGACCGGAAGGGAGGTGAGCTTCCATGGCAGCGGCGGCCTCACCCTGCACGGCACCGTGTTGTCGCCGGTGAAGGCGGCACCCGGGCGGCCCGGCATGGTGCTCGTCCACGGGGCGGGCACCGGCACGCCGCGCGCCAAGCTCATGGGCGAAGCGGTGGAGTTCGCCCGCAGAGGCATGTCCGTGCTCGTCTACGACAAGAGATCGGAGGGCTACTCGACCTTCCGCCGGTCCTACTCGACGCTCGCGGACGACGCGCTGGGCGGGGTGGCCGCGCTGCGGTCGCAGCCGGGTGTGGACCCGGCGAAGGTGGGCGTCTGGGGGCTCAGTGAGGGCGGCTGGGTCGCGCCCCTCGCGGCCTCCCGCTCGCGGGACGTCGCGTTCGTCGTGGTCGTCGGCGCCAACGCGCTCACGCCGCTGAGGCAGCAGACCTGGGCCGTCGCCGCCGGCCTGCGCAAGGCGGAGGTGGCGGGATCGCTGGTGGACCGGGCCGAGCCGAACCTCTATCGGGTGGTCGCGGACGGCGGCATGTTCCCCGAGCCCTGGTACGACCCCGAGCCGACCCTCGCCGCGGTGCGGCAGCCGGTGCTCGCCGTCTGGGGTGTCCACGACCTGCTGACGCCGCCGAAGGAGACCCCGCCCGTCTTCGCGCGGGCGCTGGAGAAGGGCGGCAACCGGCACTACACGTTCCGGTTCTTCCCCGGGGCGGACCACGCCGCCCACCTCACGCCCGACGGCGGCGTCACCCGGCTCCCCGCCCTCGCTCCCGGGTACGCCGACCTCGTCGGCTCCTGGGTCCGCGAGGTCGTCTCGGGGCGGCCGCCGCTGGCGAGCACCTCGGGCCCCGCGCCCGAGCAGGCGACGTCCACCGTGCCGGTGGACCGTCCGGCGCCGTGGGAGTCGGCCCCGGTGCAGTTGGCCGTGGTGCTGCTGCTGATCGCCGCGTTCGCCGCCTACCCGGTGACCGCCCTCGTCCGCCGGCTGCGCGGGCGGGCCCGTACGGCCACGCCCGCGGCGCCGCGCGTGGTCAGCGCCGCCGGGCTGGTGGCGGTGCTCGGGTCGTTCGCCTTCCTGTTCTACCTGCTCATGACCGGAGGCAAGCTGGCCGCGCCGGGGCCGGTGCTGCTCGGCCGCCCGGTCGTCTGGCTGGCCCTGCAGGCCCTGGCGCTGACCACGGTGGCCGCCTCCGTACGGACCGTCCCGGCGTGGCGGCGGGCCGGGACGAGGGGCGAGCGGGTCCGCCTCGGGCTCCTGCTCGCCGGCGGCGCCGTGTTCCTCCCGTGGTCCCTCTACTGGGGCCTGCTGCTCCCGTGAGCGGGGGTCCGGCCGAGGCGGGCGAGGATCTGGTCGAAGCGGGAGGCCTCCGGGGCGGCGGGCACGCTCGGCGCGAACGCGGCGCCCGGCCTCTCGCGGTAGTCGCCGTCCGGCACCGCCAGGGCGATCGGCCAGGCGGCCTCGGCCAGGTCCGGGTCGGGATCGTAGGCGACCCCCAGCGTGCGGGCGACGTCCCACCCGTGGACCAGGTAGTCGATGAAGTGGAAGCCGATGGCGTGCACGGCCGGGAACGGCGCGTCCACCCCCAGCTCGGGGAGGACGAACCCGCGGTCGAGCACCCCCTCGGCCGCGAACGCGGCGGTGACGCGCTCGGCCGCCGCGGCGTAGGCCCAGACGGGGTCGGGGCCGGGCCGCTCCCGCCACACGCCGGGGTCGGCCCCGCGTCCCTCCGCCGCCGCGGCGAAGCCGAGGTGCTGGGCGGTCATGTGCGCGAGCAGGTCGGCCAGGGTCCAGTCCGCGCAGGGCGTCGGGCGCTCCAGGTCGCCGGGGCGCACCTCGGCCACCACTTCGACGCTCGCCTGTACGGCCCGCCGGTCCAGCTCCCGGATGTCCATCTCTCCTCCAACTTTCGTAAGCGAGTGCAGACGATATGCATACGCTTATTTTCTGTCAATGCCTAAGCTGTGGGGCATGTCCGACCGCCCCGATCTCGCCGCGATGGCGGCTCCCCTGACCAGGGCGCTGATGGCCGCCGAGACGCCGATCCTGCGGGAGCACGGCCTGTCGATGTGGGCGTACGTCGTGCTCCTCGGCCTGGACGAGCGGCCGGTGCGCACGCAGGCCGCGCTGGCGGAGTCGATCGGCGCGGACAAGACGCGCATCATCCGCGTCCTGGACGACCTCCAGCGCAGGGGCCTGATCGAGCGGAGCCCGGACCCGGCCGACCGCCGCGTCCGGCTCCTGTCCATCACGCCCGAGGGCCGCCGCGTACGGGACGGTGCTCAGGCGGGCATCCGCCGGATGGAGGAACGGCTTCTCGCCCGGCTGCCGGACGGCGACAAGGAGGCGTTCCTGCGGGTGCTGCGGGTCCTGTCGGCCCTGCCCGCGCAGGACTTCCGGTAAATCCCGTTGATCGGTGAGCGGCCCGATGGCTACGGTGTGCGCCCGTGTCTCTGCGTTTGACCCTTCTGGTCGATCCTCACACCGGCGCCTCGAGTCGCAGGCTGGCCTGGCTGGCCTCCCGGCCTGACGGCGTACCCACCGGATCGGCGTACCTGCGCCTGTTCACCGCTCCCGGGCACGAACACCTCGCCGAGCTCGACCTGCACGTCCACCCGGCCGAGCGCCGCGCCGGGGTGGGGTCGCGCCTGCTCGACGCGGCCCTGGCGGCGGCGCGTGAGGAGGGCCGGTGGTGCGTCACGGCGGATGCGGAGGCCGATGCCCCCGGAGAGGCGTTCCTAGCCGCGCGGGGGTTCCGTCCGGCGCTGGGCCTGACGTTCACCCGCCTGGCGCTGGCCGGTGTGGATCGCGCCGTCCTCGCCGCGGCCCTCGCGGAGCCGCATCCCGGATATCGGCTGGTTTCCTGGGAGGGCGTCGTCCCGGACGAACTGGCCGGGACGTTCGCCGCGTCCCGCCGCGCGATGGACGACATGCCGATGGACGGCCTCGACTACAGGCCGACGCCCTGGGACGTCGCTCGGGTCAGGGCCGTCGCAGAGGCGGTCGCGCGGCGCGGCGAGCTCCTGCACACCGTCGCGGCGGTCGAGGAGGACGGCGGGACGATCGCCGGCTTCACCGAGCTGGTGGTCCCCGGTGACGGCACGGGCGACGGGCAGCACTACGGCACCGGCGTCCTTCCCGAGCACCGCGGGCGCGGCCTCGGCCGCTGGATGAAGGCCGAGACGATCCGGCTGGTCCGGGAACGCCACCCGCGCCTCGGGGGGCTGCTCGCCGACACCGCCGACGGCAACACGTACATGCGCGGCATCAACGACGCACTCGGCTACGTGCCGACGCATCGGACCGTCCGCTACCGGCTCGACCTCTAGCGACTCGTGAAACCGTGCCCGAGCGGCGGGCCCAGCCGCAGCTGGAGAGCCGGGTAGCGGGGCGCGTCGAACCCGAGGGACTGGTACAGCTCGATCCCGTGCGACGTGGCGTTGAGGTCGATCGTCCGGACCTCGGTCTCGGTGCGATACCAGACGAGCAGTGCGTCGAGGCAGGCGCGCGCGAGGCCGAGGCGGCGGCGTCGCGGGTCGGTGCAGATGTTGAAGACGTGGCCCTGCAGGCCGCTCGGGTTCGTCGGCCCCGGGGCGTGGGGGTCGCAGGTGCCCGCCGCGCAGCTCACCACGCCGAGCTCCGGGTCGTCCACCACGAACGCGGCGAAGTCCGCCGGATCGCGCAGCCGCCGGTCGAACCACGCCTCGGCCGACGCCCGCCAGGGCGCGCTCTCGTCCCCGACCTCCGCCCCCATGTCCTCCAGCATCACGGCGCGCAGCCGGACGAGGGCCGCGGCGTCCGCCGCTCCCGCCCGGCGGACGGTGGTCCCCGAGATCGTCATGGTCACCATTGTGGCCGCGCCCCCGGGCAGGCGCACGACCCCGATCAGGCCGTGCCGGCGCTGCCCTCCGCAGTGCCGTTCTCCGCGGCGGCCACGACGTCCTTCAGCCGGCCCATCGCGTGGTAGGTGCCGAACACGTCCATGTAGTCGCGCGTCTCCACGATCTCGCCGTCCCGTACACGCAGGGTCAGCAGGCCCGTGGCCCGGAACGGCCGGCCGTCCGGTTCGACCGTGCCGGTGCCCTCCCACTCGCCGGTGACGACCTCGGGGTCGGCCGCCTCGTGGACGACGACGTCGTGGATCTCGGCGAGCCGTACGGGGCTCGCGCCCCACGCCGCGCGGTAGAGGGCGCGGATCTCCTCCCGTCCCTCCAGGTGGGCGGGGAACAGCGGCGCCCGGAACGGGAACGTGTGATGGGCGTCGGCGGCGTAGAGGTCGGCGAGGTCGTCGGCCGACCTGTCGACCATCGCCCGGTGATAGCGGGCCAGGACCTCGCGCGGGGTGAGCTGCATGCGTTCGCTCCATTCAGGTGAAAAGCGGTTTCGCTCAACAGTTGTTGACTCAACGACTGTAGAGCGAACGGGCCGATGTGGTCAACGCCGGTAGAGTCGTCACGTGGAGGGGACGCCGACGAGCCGGGCAGAGCGCCGGCGCCGCACCGAAGAGCGCATCCTGTCCGCCGCGCGGGCGATCTTCGCCGAGCGCGGCTTCCAGCGCACGACGATCCGGGCCGTGGCGGCGGCCGCGGAGGTCGATCCGGCCCTGGTCATGCAGTACTTCGGGTCGAAGCAGGAGCTGTTCGAGCAGGCCGTGCGGATCCCGTCGATCCCGCCGCTGGACGGCGAGCTGGAGCCGGTCGAGGAACTGCTGGGCAGGATCGGCATGAAGATGGGGCCGCTGCCCGAGGCGACGCTGGCGATGATGCGCTCCATGCTCACCCATCCCGACGCCGCCGAGGAGGTGCGTGGCAAGCTCGACGGCCAGGTGGCGCAACTGGCGGACGCGATCGGCTCCGCCGACGCCGAACTGCGGGCGGCCCTGATGGTCAGCACGATGCTGGGCGTGACGATCGCCCATCAGTTGCTCGGCCTCACGGGCCTGCGCGGCGCGTCCCCCGAGCGGATCGCCGAGACGCTCCGTCCGTCCCTGCGTGCCCTCGCCGACGGTGAGCAGGCCCGCCCGGTGTGACCGCAGGTGGGGGCACTCTGAAAATCATGTGACGTGAGTGATTAGAGTGACCGGCCGGGGGCAGTGCGGCTTCCATGGTCATCTCGGTTTCCCCCGGCGCTTGGCCGAGCGAGCGGGGGCTCTGTTCGGCCTGTGTGCGTGAGCTGTTTGACCGGGCCGGCCGCAGGTACTCGTATCCGCTCGTCTGCTGCGACGACTGCCGGCCGCCCGCGGCCGAGGCGCCCTCCGCCGTCCTGTGCGAGGACTGCCGACGGGAGTGCCGGGAGCCGGACCTCCGCAGGTCGACGTCCGCCGCGACGGGCTGCACGGCCTGCGGTCCCGTCCTCCGGTGGGAGGCGATCACGGGTGCGGACGCGCTGGCGGCGGCCGTCGCGGCGATCGGGGCCGGGGGAGTGGCCGGCGTGCACGACCTGTTCGCCGACCAGGTCGTCTGCGACGCGAGATCAGAGCAGGCGCTGGCGCGTATGGACGGCGCGTCGGGACCGGTGCGCGTGCTGGTCAGGAACGTCTCGATGGCCCGGGAGGTGGCGAACCTGTCCGTGCCCGACATCCGGGCACTGGTCGAGCGTGCCGTGCCCGCCACGCTGGTGCGGTTGTGCGAGCCGGTGCTCCCCAGGGCCGTACGGCGCGCGACGCCCGACGTCGACCTGTTCCTGCCGCGCACCCCGCTGCAGTATCTGCTCACCGCGCGCCTGGACGGCCCGCTGGCCGTGTGGGACCGGTCGGGCGAGCGGGCGGACGAGTGGCCGTGCGACGGGACGCTGACCGTGAGCGGGCTGGCGCGCGCCGGGCGGCAGCGCCGGACGGCGGCCTTGCCGGCCCGCCTGGCGTTGGGCGGGACCTCCACCCCCTTCATCAGGAAGGAGCCGGCCCCGAGCTTCGCGCCGTCGCCCGTCAGCACCCCGTAGGGCACCAGGGGGCGTACGAAGAGGGGAGCGGGCCCCTGCCCGCTCCCCTGTGCCGCGAGTGATCCGATCAGGCGTTGGCGCAGACGGCGTAGACGCTGATGCCGACGGTGTTGTAGTAGTTCTGCCGGCCGAGCGCGATCCATCCGGTGCCGTCCGCGGTGGGGAAGCTGCCCACGAGGACCGCGTCGTTGCCCTGGGCCTCGCCGCCGCCGCCCACGGCGCGCTTGCCCTGCGGGCAGTACACGGTGCGCCGGGTGAAGTTCGGCACGTTCGCGTTGGGCAGTGTCACGACCTGGTAGCCGTCGACGACGGCGCGGGACGTGGTCTGCGGGCCCGCGTCCGCCAGCGCGGTCGCGCCCGCGCCGGTGACCGTCAGCGCGGTGAGGACCAGCGCGCCTGTCGTGACTGCGTGAACAAATCGCACGTAAAAGCTCCGTTGTGTCGGAAATGACCGGATTTCGAACCGAAGAATCGGGTGTGAATGGCGTGAGTGCCGTCCCCGCCGGTTCCGTGGCCACACCTACCCTTGATCGTTAGCCGTCACACTTCGCAATGTTGTATTTACTCCCCGTAATGAATGCGTCGACTTCGGCATGACACAAGGTCACGGCCGTCCATGCGGGCACCGGCGCGGCGCCGGGGGCGGCCGTTCCCCCGTGGGTACGTTCCTGCTCGGGAGGATCGCCATGAGAAAGATCGTCGCTGTCGCCGTGCTCGCTGCGATGACCATGCTCGGCACGGTCGCCGCGGTCGCCTCGGTGGCCGCCGTGACCGGCGGCCACCCGAGGACCGGACCGTGGGCCGGGAGTCCGCCGCAGGCGCCCGCGCTGCCCAAAGGGGGCGTGAAGCGGCAGGAGGTGAGCCAGAAGCAGTACGACATCCTCGTCGGCCAATGCCGCTACCCGAAGACGTCCGAGGCGCGGCAACGCTGTCGCACACAGGTGCGCGAGCAGTACAAGGTGGGCGCGTTCAACCCGAACCTCGACTGCCGCACGTACTCCGGGGTCAGCGTCTGCGGCGTGCTCGAACTCAGCGCGGCGCAGCGCTCCTGCGTCGAGGAGTCGGTGGGCGGCGGGCTGACCCGCCGGCGAGCCGAGGTGGAATGCTACGCCTTCCGCTGAGACCGCGCTTTTCGGCGAAATCTCCGGCCGAACCTAATTATTTGGCCTAACCGCAACTTTCCTTGATCTACCCTGCGTGGGTGGACGCCAACAGTCAGGGTGCCGCCGAACTCCTGGAAGCGTTGATGCGAACGGCGGCGCGATTCAGTGAGATGGGTCGGTCCGTCTCCCGCGACTTCTTCCCCCACGTCCGCGTCGAGCCCGTCTCCGACCTGGCCGGGCCCGTCGTACGGCTCGGCGCCGCGCTGGCGCTCCCGGGGCACGACCTCGTGTTCGAGACCGCCGTCGGGGTCGGCGACGGGACGTTCAGCGTGCGGGGCGACCTCGTGCTGGACGGCGAGGAGGAGATCCTGGTCCTGCCGTCCGTCGAGACCGCCGACCCGGTGGCGTGCGCGGCCATGCTGGACCGGTACGTCGACGAGCTGACGACACCGGCCCGATGGCACGTGCAGCGGCTGCTGGAGTCCTGCGAAGCGGACTCCTAGAGGAAAAGAGCGGCGGCCTGCGGAGCGGACTCCTGACGCCTCACAGCGCCTGGAGTCCCTGAATCACCTCGCGGAGGATGCGTTCCTCGGGCAGCTGGGCGACCGTGGCCTGCGGCCGTGCGTTGATCAGCCCCTGGTCGCGCAGGTCGCCCAGCAGGATGCGCACGACGTTCAGCGACAGGCCGAGCTCCGAGGCCAGGTCGGCCACGGAGAGGGGGATCCGGCACAGCTGCAGGATCCGCCAGTGCTCGGGGGCCAGCCCGGAGACCCCGCTGTACGCCGCGGGAGCCGTCCTGATGATGGTCATCAGGTCGAAGTCCGGCCCGCTCGGGCGCGTACGGCCACGGGTCAGCGTGTAGGGGCGCAGCAGCGGCCCGTCCTCGTGCTCGCTCACGAGTCCTCCTGAGCGCGTTGCCAGCCCGCCTGGAAGGAGGAGAACAGGTCGCTCCGCTCCTCCTTGAGCTGCGGCGCCAGATTGGCCTGCCGCACCCGGCGGGGCAGGGAGTCCTGGGCGCCGTCGCCGACCGGCGGCGTGAGGGCCAGGGCTGGGGGCAGGGACTCCGGCTGGGCGAGGCGCTCGACCGCCGGTTCCCTGGTCTCGTTCTCCACCACGATCTCCTGCGGGAGCAGGAGCACGGCGCTCGTCCCGCCGTACGGCGAGGTGCGCAGGGAGACGCGGATGTTGTGCCGCCGGGCCAGCAGCCCGACGACGAACAGCCCGAGCCTGTCGCTGTCGGCCAGGTCGAACTCCGGCGGGTCGGCGAGCCGCGCGTTGAGGTGCGCCAGCTCCTCGGGGGGGACGCCGAGCCCGCGGTCCTCGACCTCGATGGCGAAGCCCCGGGCGACCATCTCCCCCCTGACCTGCACGCGGGTCTGGGGCGGGGAGAAGACCGTGGCGTTCTCGATCAGCTCGGCGAGCAGGTGGACGACGTCGGTGACGCTGCTGCCCGCGAGCGAGTACCCGTGCGGCATGTTCACGTCCACCCGCAGGTAGTCCTCCACCTCCTCGGTGGCGGCGCGGGCCACGTCGTACAGCCGCACCGGGTTGCGCCAGCCGCGGCCGGGCACGGCGCCGGACAGGATGATCAGGCCCTCGGCGTGGCGGCGCATGCGGGTGGTGAGGTGGTCGACGCCGAACAGCCGTTCCAGCAGGTCGGGGTCGGTGATCACCTTCTCCAGGCCGTCCAGCATGCCGAGCTGGCGCTGCAGCAGCGACTGGCTGCGCCGGGCCAGGTTCAGGAAGACCTTGTTGACGCCCTTGCGCAGGTCGGCCTGGCCGACGGCCGCCTCGATCGCGGTGTGCTGCACCGAGGTGAAGGCGCGGCCGACATTCTCGATCTCGACGGTGTCGCTGGCCTGGGCCATCGGCGGGGTCTCGGCCGCCACGTCGACGTCCTCGCCGCGCCGCAGTCGCCGTACGAGGTCGGGCAGCCGGCGCCCGGCCAGGTCGGCCGCGGCCCTGTGCAGGGTGCTCAGCTCGCCCGTCACCGTCCGGGCGAACCGGAAGGAGATGAACGCCGTCGCGAGCACGGCCGCGAGGCCGAGCGCGCCGACGATGCCGATGTTCCAGAGCACTCCCTGGGCCAGCGGCACGGCGCGGGCGGCGGTGGCGTCGCTGGCCGCGTTGGTCGTCTCGGTGAGCTGGCGGGTCAGGGCCTGGGCCGTCGTCGGCCAGGCGATCGCCTCCGGCGGGAGCGGCTGGCCGGGCCGCACCCTGGCGATCACGTCGTCCTCCAGGGAGACGAACGACGTGTAGACCGCGGTGGAGTTCAGCGTGCCGTACTGCTTGAGGAGGCCGGGGTCGAGCTGGCTGGTGCCGAGCTGGTAGAGCAGGCGGCGCTTGCCGACCATCCCGGAGAAGGCGTCCCGCTCGTCCTGCGTCATCCGGCCGGACGCCTGCGCGCCCAGCACGAGCGCGGACTGCTGGCTCACCACCTCGCGGCTGCGGGTGAGGAGGATGAGCGCCTTGGTCTGCTCGACGATGTCGATGTCCGAGGAGATCATCAGCCGGTCGTAGACCTGGTGGGCGGTCTCGACGACCGCGCTGTACTCCTCGATCGCGTCGAGGCGGGTGAGCCGCTGGTCGTCGATCTGGCCGCGCAGGACGTCGAGCCGGTCCATCTGCCTGAGCAGGTCCTGCACCCGGTCCCACATCGCCGAGGGCGTCTCGTCCCGGGCCTGCGCCGACAGGCGGGTCAGCAGGACCGAGGTGGCGTCGGTCTTGCGGCGCTGCACCTGGAGGTCGGTACGCAGCGTCGAGGTGCGCCAGGCGAGGTAGCTCACCGACACGAACCGCTCGCTCTGCAGCTCGTTGATGGCTTCGCTGACGGGATAGACGATGTTGTCGTAGACCTTCTGAATGCGCAGGAGCTGCTGCCCCTGCTCGATGGTCAGAGTGGCGGCGAACCCCCAGATCACCACCAGGGCGGTCACAGGCACCAGCAGGATCGCGAATATCTTGAAGCGGATGGACCGTTTCCGACCAGCCATCAGACCTGCCCGTCGGTTACACATGTGTTAATAGTGGCGAAACCATAGCAATCCGTGAGCTGGGCCACCAGGGATCGTTCCTAACGACTTGGGCCACAGCCCCATATCAGGACAGTCTCGACGTTCCGGAAGAAAGCTCTTGCCGAGCACTGTCTAGTTGTCAGACAATCTCTGCATGAACTCCAGATCGGGCCCGCTCGCGGTCGTCGCGGCGGCCGTCCTGTGGGGGACCGCGGGCACCGTGGGGACCCTCGCCGCCGCCGGCTCCGTCTCGCTGGCCGCGGCCCGCCTCGTGCTCGGCGGGGCCCTGCTGGGCGCGCTGGCGCTGGTCACGCATCGCCGGGCCCGTCGCACCCCTCATGGGAACGTTCCGATGCGCTGGGCGCTGGTCCTGGGAGCCGCCGCCGTCGCGGCCTACCAGCTGTGCTTCTTCGCCGCGGTCGGCAGGACGGGCGTGGCGATCGGCACGGTGGTGGCCATCGGCAGCGGCCCGGTCTTCACCGGGCTCCTGTCCTGGATCGTCGGCCGCGAGCGGCCGAGCGGGCGCTGGGCGCTCGCCACGGGTGCCGCCGTCGCCGGGTGCGCGGTGCTCGTCACCGGCGGGGGAGGGGGAACGGGCGGCGCGGACGCGGCGGGTGTCGCGCTCGCCCTCCTCGGCGGGCTTCTGTACGCCTTCTACGCGGTCGTGGCGGCCCGGGCCATCGGCAGGGGCATGGAGTCGGGGATCGTCATGGGCGTTCTCTTCGGCGGCGCGGCCGTGCTCATGCTGCCGGTCCTCGCGCTGACCGGACCGGCCTGGCTCGCGCGCCCGAGCGGCCTGCTGACCGCGCTCTACCTCGGCTGCGCCACGACGGGGCTGGCCTATCTCCTGTACGGCCGGGGCCTGCGCACGACCCCCGTCGCCACGGCGGCCACGCTCGCGCTGGCCGAGCCGGCCGTCGCGGCCCTGCTGGGGGTCGTGGCGCTGCGCGAGCACCTGTCCCTCGTGTCGTGGGCCGGTCTGGTGCTGCTCGCCCTGGGACTGGTCGTGGTGGCGCTGCCCGCCAGGGAGCGCACGCCGGGCACTCCCGCGCCCGAGACGCCGAAGGCATCGGCAGAAAGCCGCCACTAGGCTCGGCACCGTGACCACGCTGAGGCCCGTCTCCACCGTCGAGGCGCTCGCCGCCGCGCTGCGCGAGCGGGTGCTGTCCGGGGACATCGAGCCCGGGGCCGCGCTGCCCGAGCAGGAGCTGTCCGCACGGTACGGCGTGGCCCGCCCCACCGTGCGGGAGGCGCTGGCGCTGCTCGTCCACGAGGGGCTGCTGCGGCGCGAGCGCAACCGCAGCGCGTACGTCCCAGTGATCACCTCCGCCGACCTGGCCGACCTCATGTACGTGCGCGGGCCGCTGGAGGAACTGATGGCACAGGCCGTCGCGGGGCGCCGGGTGACGGCGGCGGAGGATGCGCTGGCCCGCCTGTCCGGCCTGCCGCCGGGCGCGCCCTGGGCGGCCGTGGTGGCCGAGCACATGGCGCTGCACGAGGCGCTCGTCGCCGCCGCCGGCAGTCCCCGCCTGGAGCGCCTGTACGCCACGCTCGCGGCCGAGACACGGCTCGGGCTGGTCGGGCTCAGGCATGCGTACGGCGATCCCCAACAGCTCGCGGCGGAGCACGCCGCGCTGCTGCGCGTCATCGCCGAGGGGCCGGCGGACGCGGCCGTCCACGCGGTGCGCGAGCACCTGCGGTGGCGGCACCCCTGAGCCCGCGGGAGCTCCAGGCGATTCTCTTGAACGCGGATTCCCTTGCACGTTTTCTCCAGGGTGCGGATTCCCTTGCACCATGCCGCTTCAAGTCGTCACAATCGCGCCCATGCACGGCAACCCAGTGCCGGACACCTATGTGTACGTCACCGAAGAAGGCGTGACACGTCACTACGCCGACGGCAGCGTCGAGGCCCTCGCTTGGGAGGACGTGGTCGAGGTCCGCGTCGGCGGCCATGGCGACCAGGATCCGCCGGGTCCGCCGGGTCCGCCGGAGGACGTCTTCATCGTCCTGCTGGACCGCGAGGGCGAGGGCTGTGTGGTCCCGCACTCGGCGACCGACGCGAGCTTCCTGGCCCGGTTGCGCTACCTGCCGGACTTCGACCTCGACCGGCTGAGCACGGCGGTCGCGAGCGCGCGTTCCGACTACGTCGTCGTGTGGCGCAGCCCGGAGCCGCCGTCCCCGTTACCCGACCTCGAATACGACTAGAGGTCAGGAGCGCCGTGACGGCCCAGACCGGCCCGGAAGCGCTCCACACCGGTGAGGCGGCCGGCCTCCAGCGGGGCCAGGCCGTCTCGGTTGACGCGTACGGACATGATGCCGAATGTAGTTCGACAAGTGGGGACGTGCCGGACATAGGCGGGTTCGCTTGCCTGTCCCTCGCACATCGCGCCGCTGACGGCACCGGCAATGCCGAGGGTGACTTCAGCATCGATCCGAACAAAGGGAATTTTTGGCGCATAAGCGTGCAAATGTGGCAGCACTCCCGCGTGACGGTGGAGTGAGGGCCAAATATCCGTTATGGTCGAGTGAATAATACCGTATATGCCCTGATGGCGGTCGGTGGCGGCATCTTGGACCGTTCCGTCAAGTCCTCCAGGTGGACTCATTGCGACCAATTGTGGACAGGAGACTTACGTTCCCTACTGGGCGGTCGCTGTCTAACATCATCTTCGTGCGGGCACGCCCTGAAATGGTCGACCGCGGGTCAACCTTTGTGACGCGAGGGGCGTCAATCACCTGGACGGTCCGACTACCTAGGCGCGGTGAGATGGAATCGCAGACGGAGTTGGCGGAATCGGGGGTGTCCTCCCGGAAAGTCCATGTACGGCTGCCGGTGAGCGTGCCGACGCGTTCCTATTCGAGAATCCTCCTGGTGGGAGACCTGCTCTGTGCGGCTCTCGCCCTCTCCGGCGTCGAGTTCACGCGACTGGGGTTCGGCGCCTTCATCCCGGTGTACGACATCGCGTTCGGCGTGGCACTGACGATCTTCTGGCCGGTGGTCGTGGGCGTCGCCGGCGGCTACCGCAGACGCGCCCACGGCGAGGGGACGGAGGAATTCCGCTCGGTCACCCAGGCGGGCCTGGGGCTCGTCGCGGCCGTCGCGATCGGGGCGTACCTCACACAGACCAACGTGGCGCGCAGCTATGTCATGGCGATGCTGCCGCTCGCCACCGTGCTGACGCTGCTGTTCCGGCATCGCATGCGCAAACGGCTGCACCGTCTGCGCTCCAAGGGGCAGCACATGCGGCCGATCGTGGCCGTGGGGCACCGGCAGTCCATCCACGAACTGGTGCTGCAGCTGAGGCGGCAGCCGTATCACGGCATGCGGGTGGTGGCGGCCTGTGTGCCGAGCACGCAGTACCGGAGGCAGCGCTCCGACGTCGACGGCGTGCCCGTGTTAGGAGACTTCAGGGACGTGCCCGCCGTGGTCGACAAGGTCGAAGCCGAGGCGGTCGCGGTCCTCGCGTGTCCCGAACTCCACGGCGCCGCGCTGCGCCGCCTCGCCTGGGGGATCGAGTCGCGGGGGACCGACCTGTTCGTCGCCCCGGCGCTGATGGACGTCGCGGGGCCGCGCATCAGCGTCCGCCCGGTAGCGGGGATGCCGCTGCTGCACGTCGAGCACCCCGATCTCCAGGGCTCCCGGCGCCTCGTCAAGAACGCCTTCGACAGGATCGTGGCGGCCGCGTTCCTTCTGGTCCTGGTCTTCCCGATGCTCGCCATCGCGGCGGTCGTCCGGGCCACCAGCCCCGGCCCCGCGCTGTTCCGGCAGACCAGGATCGGCCGGTACGGCCGCGAGTTCCACATGCTGAAGTTCCGCACCATGGTCGTGGACGCCGAGCGGCTCAAGCCGGTACTGGCCGAGTCCAACGAATCGGACGGTGTGCTGTTTAAAATTCGGAACGATCCACGGATCACCCGCGTGGGCCAACTGCTGCGCCGCTACTCGCTGGACGAGTTGCCGCAGCTCCTCAACGTGCTGCGTGGGGAGATGTCGCTCGTCGGGCCGCGTCCGCCGCTGCCCGCCGAGGTCGAGCGGTACGGCACGGACGTGCACCGGCGCCTGGTCGTGCGGCCGGGCATGACCGGACTGTGGCAGGTGAGCGGCAGATCGGACCTGTCCTGGGAGGAGTCGGTCCGGCTCGACCTGCGGTACGTGGAGAACTGGTCGCTCATGCTGGACCTGCAGATCCTGTGGAAAACGTGGTCCGCGGTCACCGGCGGCAGAGGGGCGTACTGACATGAAGGCCCTCGTGCTCGCTGGCGGGTCCGGCACCCGGTTGCGGCCCATCACCCACACCCGGGCGAAGCAACTGGTCCCGGTCGCCAACAAGCCCGTCCTGTTCTACGGCCTGGAGTCGATCGCGGCCGCCGGCATCAGCGAGGTCGGCATCGTCGTGGGAGACACCCAGGACGAGATCGAGGCGGCGGTGGGCGACGGGTCCAGGTTCGGCCTGCAGGCCACCTACCTCCGCCAGGAGGCGCCGCTCGGGCTCGCGCACGCCGTGCTGATCGGCCGCGACTACCTCGGCGACGACGACTTCGTCATGTACCTGGGCGACAACTTCATCGTGGGCGGGATCGGGGGCCTGGTCGAGCGCTTCCGCGCCCGGCGGCCGAGCGCGCAGATCATGCTCACCCGGGTGTCCGATCCCCGCCAGTTCGGCGTCGCCGAGCTCGACGCGCACGGTCGGGTCGTCCGCCTGGAGGAGAAGCCGCGCGAGCCGAAGAGCGACCTGGCCCTGGTCGGGGTCTACCTCTTCACCCCGGCCGTGCACGCGGCGGTGGCGGAGCTCAAGCCGTCCTGGCGGGGGGAGTTGGAGATCACCGAAGCAATCCAGTGGCTCGTCGACGCCGGCCACGACGTCGAGCCGTCCGTCATCTCGGGCTACTGGAAGGACACCGGGAACGTCACCGACATGCTTGAGGTGAACCGTCTCGTGCTGGAGTCCCTGGAGCCCCGGATCGACGGCGACGTCGAGGACTGCGAGCTCATCGGCCGGATCGTGGTGGAGGCCGGCGCCTCGGTGCGCCGCTCCCGCATCGTCGGCCCGGTGGTCGTCGGCGCGGGGACCGTCATCAGCGGCTCGTACGTCGGCCCGTTCACCTCGATCGGCACCGACTGTGTGGTGAGCGGGAGCGAGATCGAGTATTCGATCGTGCTGTCCCGCGCATCCATCGAAGGGGTCCGCCGGATCGAGGCGTCACTGATCGGGCACGACGTCGAGGTCACCCCAGCACCCGACACCCCGAAGGCTCATCGTCTGGTGCTGGGGGACCACAGCAAGGTTCAGATCAGCTCCTGAGAGGTTCGGACGCCTGGCGCGCCCGGGTCAGAGCCTCGGCCTCGTACTCCAGAGCCAGCTCCTCGGGCAGGGGGGCGAGGTCGGCACAGCGCCTGAAGTCCCGCAGCGTCGTGCCGGTGCACGCCGCGTCCACGTTGGCCGCGCCCCGGCGCGCCCGCACGTCGTCGATGTGCACAGTGCGGAAGTCGATGCTGAAGCGGGTGCGGCCCGAGGTGTTGGGCACCGTCGAGTGCAGATGGGCGCCGGAGAAGAGCATGAATCCGCCGGCCTCCGGCACGATCCGCACCTGCGGGTCGAGCTCCACCTCTTCCTCGGGTTTGGGCTGCTCGCGGGAGTCGCTGCGGATGTGCTGGGCGGCCGTGTGCCTGCTTGTAGCGTTCCATTTCGCGTAGTCGTAGCGGGCGCTGCCGTTGGCGACGGGCTGGTCGAAGTAGCGGGTGTGGAACGCCATGACGTTCTCCGGCACCACCGGGTAGATCGGCATCCACCAGTTGATCTGGTTGAAGGGCGCCGAGTACCAGCAGTCGCGATGCGGGTGGAAGGCGTAGGAGATGCCCGAGGTCAGGTAGTCGTGGGAGGTGGACGTCCGCAACCGCGGAACGTCGAAGTAGGTCTTGTCCAACGAACAGCCCACCTCTTCGAGGATGAGCGGCAGCAGTTTCTTGCACTGCGGATGGTGGATGAACCGCGGTTTGAGGTCGGCGAGCAGGCCGGCGAACCGCTCGACGTCCATCTCGTGCTGCGCGGTCTCCGGATCGAGCCCGCCGAAGGCCTCCTCGATCAACTCGCGGGCGAACAGCACCAGCTCGGCCGAGGCCGAGGTGGCCGAATAGACGAAAACGTCTCCCCGGTAGACGAGGGCCCGCCGGTCGTCGTCGTCCAGTCTGCTGCCCGTGAACACTGCTGTCATGCGGCTCCCTAGGTCGTGTCCCTCAGATCCTTGCCTGGTCGCGCTATCGTCGGCCGTCCCCAAGGGGCCAGGTTCGCGGAACCGCCAGACGACTTGGTCATGGCGTCCCCTCCACCGCGAGCGCTGCCTCGCTCACCCTTGGCAGGAAAGGTTCTTCACGGTGGAGGTCACGTTGTACTCATCGTCGATGGTGACCAGCCTGTTACCCGTCCAGGTCGTCTTCGAGCAGTCGGTGTCGGAGGGGCCGTAGTCCCACGATTTGTTCACCACGGCGTTGTCGCGTACGACGGCGCCGGACGCGGCTCTGACTCTGATGGTGTAGGTGCCGCCGATGAGCAGGTTGTTGGTGACCTGGACGCCGGTGTTGGGGTCGACGAGGAAGACCGGTGCGGTGTGCTGGGGTGCGTAGCGCTGGTCGACGGTGTTGTGGTCGAAGACGAGGGTGTGGCCGGCGCCGACGGTCTGGATGCCGTCGGAGTGGTCGCCGGGGCGTGAGCAGAGCATGACGTAGGAGTCGCGGATGACGACGTTGTCGCCGGAGACGCTGAAGCCGTCGCTGTGGTTGCGGACGTGGACGCGGGTGGCGGTGAACTGGGCGCTCCAGATTCCGACGCTCTGGTTGCAGCCGCTTTCCGGGCCGACGGTGGAGTCGCTGATGGTGAAGGGGTAGATCTTGCCGTCGTAGTCGTTCTTCACATCGCCGTCGATCTGGCTGTTGCGTACGGTCACGTTCTGGGCGGTGATCAAAAGCGTGCCGGGGATGTGCACCCCGTCCAGCACCGTCCCGTCCTTGGTCACCCGGTAGGCGCCGTAGAAGTCGGCTTGGAGCGTCTTCAGCTGCGTGCCCTTCGGCACGCCGGTGCACGCCGGGGCGGGATAGCCGCCCGAGCACGCCGTCCCGCCCGTGTCCGGGGCCGTGGTGGTCTGGGACCGGCTCGGTACGGGAGTCGCCGGACTCCTCGTGACCGTCGGCGTCGGGCTCTCCACTGTCTTCGTAGGCGTGGGCGTCTGCCGTGTCCTCGTGGGCGTGGGGGTGGGGGTCTCGGCGGAGGGACTGACCGCAGGGGTCGCCGACTGCGATGGTGTCGGAACGCGGGTGGGTCCCGCGGTCTGCCCGGGAGACCACGTAGGAGACTCAACGGGAGACTCAACGGGAGACCCAGCGGGAGACTCAACGGGAGACCGGACGGGAGATTGCGCGGGGGACGGGGTGGCCGCCGGCGAGGGGGCCGCAGAGGGGGGTGTCGTCGGTTGGGACGGCCGGGGCCGCCACCACCAGCGGTAGATCGGGTCCACGTAGTAGTGGTAGTTCCGCGGGTTCGACTCGCGGGGGAACCCGCGGTCGCCGTACCGGTAGACGCCGGTCTTCCTCGGCACGGCGGTCAGCGGGCCCGATCGCGGCGCCTTGCCGCGGCCAAGGGGGCTGGCCACGTACGTGCCGTGCTCGCTGTGATACGAGACCGTGTACGTCTCGTGCGCCCGGACCTGGACGGGAGAGCCGAAGCGGACCTCCTGCCAGCCGCTCGGGGTCTCCTCGACGAAGGCGGCGGTGGCGAGCCTCCTGCCGTCGGCGTCCCAGAGGCTGCCGCTGTGCCTGCCCTTCTCGCCCCTCGCCTTGTAGAAGCGGACGCCGGAGATCCATCCGTCCTCCGCCACGGTGAACCGTGAGCCGAGTTCGACCGGTGCGTGGTCGGCGTGCACGGGGACCTCGGGCTTCGTCGCCGGTGTCCAGAAGCTGACCTCCCGCAGCTTGGGCGTCGCCACGGGCGCGGGAGCCGCCGCCGCGTGCGGCTCGTTCCCGGCCTCCCCCTCTCGTGCCACGATCCAGGCAGCGGGAACGGCCACCACGACCAGCAACAAGGGCAACGCGAAGGCCGCGTTGACACGGCGGCCCCGGCGTGAGCCACTCTCCCCTTTGCTGCCACCCCTGACCGAATGGACCATGGTGGGACTCCGTTCCGCGTGATGATCGCGAATTCGTCCGGTTTGATGGTTCTATGGGTACTACCGCGGGATATTGTTACCAGAGTGGTAACAGGGTCGCATCGGTTTTGCCGAGTTTTAAGTACACGACATCAGGACGGGTGTTGATCGTCTCGTGAAACTCCTCGTTACCGGCGGCGCCGGATTTATCGGTTCGAATTATGTTCGCGCCGTATTGACCGGTGGCTATCCGGCCTTCCACGGAGCGTCCGTCACCGTTCTCGACAAGCTCACCTACGCGGGCAACCTGGCTAACCTCGCCCCCGTCGAGGGGCGTTACGACTTCGTCCAGGGCGATGTGTGCGACGGCGCGCTGCTGGCCGACGTGGTTCCCGGGCACGACGTCGTGATCCACTTCGCGGCCGAGTCGCATGTGGATCGCTCCATCGAGACGGCGGCGGACTTCGTCCGGACGAACGTGCTGGGCACGCAGGCGCTCATGGACGCGTGCGTCGCGGCGGGTGTCCGCCGCGTGGTGCATGTCTCGACGGACGAGGTGTACGGCTCGATCGAGACCGGCTCGTGGGACGAGAGCGCTCCGCTGGCACCCCGCTCGCCGTACGCGGCGTCCAAGGCGGGCGGCGACCTGATCGCGCGCTCCTACGCGATCACCCACGGATTGCCCGTGTCGATCACCAGATGCGGCAACAACTACGGCCCCTACCAGTATCCAGAGAAGATCATTCCGCTGTTCGTCACGACCTTGATCCAGGGGGGCACAGTCCCTCTGTACGGCGACGGCGGCAACGTGCGCGACTGGATCCACGTGGCGGACCACTGCCGCGGCATCCAGCGGGTGGCTGAGATCGGCCGTCCCGGCGAGGTCTACCACATCGCCGGTACGGCGGAGCTCACCAACCTCGAGCTGACCACGCGCCTCCTGGAGGCCCTCGATCTGCCGCAGGACCGGATCCGGTGGGTGGCGGACCGCAAGGGACATGATCGCCGCTACTCCCTTGACGACGGCAAGCTCCGCAACCTCGGCTACGCGCCGGAGGTGAGCTTCGAGGAGGGCCTGGCGGAGACCGTGCAGTGGTACAAGGACAACCCGTCCTGGTGGAAGCCGTCGCACCGGCCCTCGTCACACCGGGCCGGGCGGTAGAGCGTGGTGAAGTCCGCCGTGGCGGAGTCGAAGACCCTCAGGGCGGACGGGCCGCGAGGACGCTGGGCGCTGCTCGCGCCGTGGCTGGCCCTTATTCCGTTCGCCGGATGGTCGGTGCTGCGCCTGACCGGCTGGGAACCCAAGCTCCGGTGGTCGCAACTGGTGTCCTTCACCCCGTACGTCGCCGGGGCGTCTTTGCTGCCGCTCGCCGTCGCGGTCGCCCTGCGCCGCTGGCGCGCGGCCCTGGCGGCCGCGGTGGTGAGCGGCGCCCTCGGCGCCGCCGTCCTTCCGCGTGCCCTGCCGGACGGCTCCGCCCGGATCGCCGAAGGGCATCGGCTGCGGGTGCTGTCGGCAAACCTCCTCCATGGCAGCGTGCCCGCCGGCGCGATCCTGGACGCGGTGCGGCGGCACCGGCCGGACGTGCTGGTCATGCTGGAGCTGACGGAGCCGATGCGCGACCGCCTCGTCGCGGCCGGTCTCAAGCGGCTGCTGCCCTTCGAGGTCAGCGAGGCGGCGCCGGACGCGATGGGCAGCGGCGTCTTCGCCCGCCAGCCGCTCGAAGCCGACGGTCCGCCGTTCGGATGGCCCCGGCAGATCCCGGCCAGGCTCGCCCTTCCGGACGGCGGCCGGCTGAGCGTGGTGGCCGTCCACGCCTGCGCGCCGTCACAGGGCTGGCGGGCGGGTTGCTGGGCATCCAGCATCCGCGCGCTTCCCGCGGCCGAGGGCGGCACGCTTCGCGTTCTGGCCGGTGACTTCAATTCCACGCTCGACCACGCGGTCCTGCGCGAGCTGATCGCGACCGGCTACCGGGACGCGGCCGACGCGACCGGCAAGGGGCTCGCCCCGACCTGGCCGTACCTCGGGCAGCCGTGGTTCATCCCCAAGGTGGCCATCGACCATGTGCTCGCCGACCGGCGCATCGCCGTGGACGCCTTCACGACGCTGTCCCTGCCGGGAACGGACCACCGTGCGACGCTGACCGACCTGATCGTCCCCCGGGAGGAACCATGAGATGGATGGTGGCCGGCGCGGGCGGGCTGCTCGGCACCGATCTGGTGGCGCTGCTGCGCGAGGAGGGCGAGGACGTCGTCGCGCTGACGCGCCTCGATCTCGACGTGAGGGACGCGAGTGCGGTGGCGGACGCCGTACGCGACGCGGCCCCCGACGTGGTCGTCAACTGCGCGGGCTGGACGGCCGTGGACGACGCCGAGACCCGCGAGGAGGAGGCCCTCGCGGTCAACGGCCACGCGGTCCGCAATCTGGCCGCGGTGTGCCGGGAGCGGCTCGTGCAGCTCTCCACGGACTACGTCTTCGACGGCACGGCGGCCGAGCCGTACGCCGAGGACGCGGAGCCGGCGCCGGTCGGCGCTTATGGGCGGACCAAACTCGCCGGGGAGCGTGCGGCGCTCGGCAACGGCGGGACGGTCGTGCGTACGGCATGGCTCTACGGGAGCGGCGGGCCGAACTTCGTCAGGACGATGACAAGGCTCGCGGCGGGCGAGGGCGCCGTCTCGGTCGTGGCGGACCAGGTCGGCCAGCCCACCTGGACGGCCGACCTGGCCGCGCAGCTGTTCCGCCTGGTGACGGCGGGCGCCTCGCCGGGGATCTACCACGCCACCAGTCGCGGGAGCACCAGTTGGTACGGCCTGGCGCGGGAGGTCTTCGAGCTGGCAGGCGCGGATCCGGACCGGGTCAGGCCCGTCACGGCCGCCGAATATCCCAGACCGGCGCGACGGCCGGCCAACAGCGTCCTCGGGCACGGCAGGTGGGCCACCACCGGCATCGCCCCCATCAGGGACTGGCGGGACGCCCTGCACGCGGCCTGGCCCTACCTCAAGGAGGCGTAGAAGGCCTGACATTCGGAGTAGGCGGGCAGGACCCCGGCTTCTACGAGTTCCTTCACCGTGGGCGCGGCGGCGTCCCGCTCCGACAGGATCGGCGCGCCCTCCACCGGCCACTCGACGCCGATGGAGGGGTCGAGAGCATGCACACCGTGCTCACGGGAGGGTGCGTACGGCTGTGAACACAGATATACGACCGTGGCCCGTTCACTGAGCGTGAGAAACGCGTGCCCCAGTCCCTCGGCGATGTACAGACCGCGCCTGGATTCTTCGTCCAGGCGCACACTTTCCCACTTCAAAAAGGTGGGCGAGCCCATCCGCAGGTCGACGACCACATCGAGGATCGCTCCCGAAACACATATGACATATTTCGCCTGGCCGGGAGGGACGTCGGCGAAGTGGATGCCGCGCAGCACTCCCCTGGTGGAGACGGAGCAGTTCATTTGGGCCAGTTCCAGCCGGTGACCGGTGGCCGCGACCAAATCGGACGCCCGGAACGCCTCGAGGAACGAACCGCGCGGATCCGCATGGATCTGGGGTGTGTGGACCCAGGCGCCCGGAATGCTGAGGGAATCCATGAGGGGAAGCCTGCCACGCCCTGAGCGCCTTGTAACGCAGGCCACGAATGAGCCGAATTACCGCTGGTGGGTCGAGGGCGAGGGGAGCAAACCAGATCTGTATCTGACGCGTCTTTGAAGGGCCTACCTCAGTCGATCGACCGATTCGGGGAGCATGATGACAAAGTGTCGGCTGTGCGGCTCGCCCAGCCTCGCGGGTGTGGTCGACCTGGGAGCGACGCCGCCCTGCGAGCTGTTTCTCAGCGCCGAGGGACTGACGGCGCCCGAGGTCACCTATCCGCTGCATCTCCAGGTGTGCACCGGCTGCTGGCTCGCCCAGATCCCGCCCCTCATCACACCCGAGGAGACCTTCACCGAGTACGCCTACTTCTCGTCGTACTCCACGTCATGGGTGGAGCACGCGCGAGGTTTCGTCGCCGGCGCGATGGAACGTATCAATCCCTCTTTCGTCGTCGAGGTCGCCAGCAACGACGGGTACCTGCTGGGCCACGTGGTCGAACGGGGAGTGCGGTGCCTGGGCATCGAGCCGTCGGCCAACGTGGGGCAGGCGGCGCGCGACAAGGGCGTGCCCACCCTGACCGCGTTCCTCACGCCTGAGACGGGCGCCGCAGTCCGGGCCGAGCACGGTCCCGCCGACCTGGTGGTGGCCAACAACGTCTACGCGCACATCCCCGACATCGTCGGGTTCACCAAGGGACTGCGCGCTCTGGTGGCCGACGACGGCTGGGTCTCGATCGAGGTACAGCACCTGCTCACCCTCATCGAGCTGAACCAGTACGACACCATCTACCACGAGCACTTCCAGTACTACACGGTCGCGTCCGCCCAGCGGGCGCTGGCCGCCGGCGGGCTCACCCTCGTCGACGTCGAGCTGCTTCCCACGCATGGAGGATCCGTCCGGTTGTGGGCACGCCCCTCGGGCCGGCCGGGCCCCCGGGTGGCGGACGTCATGGCCATGGAGAAGGCCGCGGGACTGCTCGAACTGTCCGGTTACACCCAGTTCGCCGACCGGGTGGCGCGCGTCAGGCGCGACCTGCTGCGCTTCCTGATCGACGCCGCCGACGCAGGCAGGACGGTCGTCGGGTACGGCGCGCCGGGCAAGGGCAACACGCTGCTGAACCACTGCGGCATCCGGCCCGACCTGCTGGCCTACACCGTCGACAGGAACCCCTACAAGCACGGCAAGTTCACTCCGGGCGCCAGGATCCCCATCCTGCCCCCGGAGCGGATCGCCGCAGACCGCCCGGACTACGTCTTGGTTCTGCCGTGGAACCTGCGGGCCGAGCTCACCGAGCAGCTGTCCTATGTCCACGAATGGGGAGGAAAGCTGGTCTTCCCCATCCCAACCTTGGAGTTCGTCTCGTGAAGGTCGTGCTTTTCTGCGGCGGGTACGGCACGCGGATGCGCAGCGGCACCCCCGGTGACGTCCCTAAGCCGATGCAACTCGTGGGTCCCCGTCCGCTCATCTGGCATGTGATGCGCTACTACGCCCATTTTGGACATACGGAGTTCATCCTGTGTCTCGGCTTCGGCGCTCACCACATCAAGGAATTCTTCCTGAATTATCAGGAAACGACTTCGAACGACTTCGTCTTACGCGGCGGCCGGGTCGAGCTGCTGTCGACGGACATCTCCGACTGGTCTATCTCTTTCGTGACCACGGGCATCGACTCACCAATCGGGGAGCGGCTGCGCCGGGTCCGGGATCATCTCGACGGCGACGAGATGTTCCTGGCCAACTACGCCGACGTGCTCAGCGATGCCCCGTTGCCGGAGATCATCGAGCGGTTCGAGCGCGCTGACGCCGGGGCGTCCATGATGGTGGTGCCACCCGCCGAGACGTTCCACTGCATCGACATGGGCGAGGACGGCAAGGTCGGCGGCATCACCCCGGTCAGTCAGATGCCGCTGTGGGTCAACGGCGGCTACTTCGTCCTGCGGCAGGAGATCTTCGACCACATCCCGGAGAACGGCGACCTGGTGGGCGACGGCTGCGTGCAGTTGGCCAAAAGAGGTCGGCTGCTCGCCTACCCCTATCGCGGATATTGGCGGCCGACCGACACTGTCAAGGAGCGCCTCGCCCTGGATGACGCGTACTCCCGCGGAAACCGCCCGTGGGCGCTGTGGGAGCGCCAGTGATCGGCCTGCGCACGGCCTCGTCCGTTACCAGGATCGTCGCGCTGGGTGCGCACTGCGACGACCTTCCGATCGGCGCCGGCGGCAGCTTGCTGACCCTCTGCTCCGCCCATCCCGGCATCCGGGTCGACGCTCTGGTGCTGTCGGGCGGCGGCACGGAACGGGAGGACGAGGAGCGTGCCGCCCTCGCCGCCTTCTGCCCGGGAGCGGACGTGCGGCTCAGGGTCCTGAAGCTGCCCGACGGCCGGCTGCCCGCGCACTGGGAGGAGGCCAAGGCGGCCGTGGAGGAGCTGCGGGCGGAGACCGACCCCGATCTGATCTTCGCGCCATGGACCGGTGACGCTCATCAGGACCATCGGGGCCTGGCCAGGCTGGTCCCGACGGCCTTCCGCGATCACCTCGTGCTCGGCTACGAGATCGTCAAGTGGGACGGAGACCTCGGCAGGCCCTCTGTGTATCAGCCGCTCGGCGAGGAGATCGCGGAGGCCAAGGTGAGCCTGCTCCAGCGGCACTACGCTTCCCAACGACATCGATCATGGTATGACCGGGAGGCCTTCCTCGGGCTGGCGCGCATCCGCGGCATCGAGTGCCAGTCCCGTTACGCGGAGGCCTTCCACGTGAACAAGCTCACTCTTCGACTGGAGAACTGATGCGGGTACTGCTGACCGGGCATGTGGGCTACCTCGGGAGCGTGATGGCCCCCGTTCTGGCCGAGGCGGGACACGAGGTGGTCGGCCTCGACTCGGGGCTGTTCGCCGAGTGCGTGCTCGGCCCGCTCCCGCGGGACCCCGAGGGTCTGGCGGTGGATCTGCGCGACGTGCGACCGGAGCACCTCGTGGGCTTCGACGCGGTGATCCACCTCGCCGCCCTCTCGAACGACCCGCTCGGCGCGCTCGCACCCGAGCTGACCTACGACATCAACCATCACGCCTCGACCCGCCTGGCACGGCTGGCCAAGGACGCCGGTGTCCGCCGGTTCCTGTACGCGTCGACCTGTTCGGTGTACGGCGCGTCGGGCGGCGACGACCTGCTCACGGAGGACGCGCCGCTGCGGCCGGTGACGCCCTACGCGGAGTCGAAGGTGCGGGTGGAGGAGGACCTGGTCGGGCTGGCGGACCCGGACTTCACGCCGGTGTTCCTGCGCAACGCCACCGCCTTCGGGTTCTCACCCCGGCTCAGGATGGACATCGTGCTCAACAACCTGGTCGGGCACGCCTTCCTGACGGGGGAGGTGCGCGTGCTGTCAGACGGCACGCCGTGGCGGCCGCTCGTCCACGTGGCCGACATCGCCGACGCGTTCGCCGCCGCCCTCGTCGCCCCACGCGAGGCGGTGCACGCGAAGGCGTTCAACGTCGGCACCGAGCTGAACAACGTGACCGTCGCCGACATCGCGCAGCACGTGATCGAGGTGGTCCCGGGCTCCACGCTGGTGATAACCGGCGAAACCGGCGCCGATCCTCGTTCCTACCGCGTCGACTTCTCCAGGATCAGGGCCGCGCTGCCCGGCTACGCCGCCCGGTGGACGGTCAAGGACGGCGCCGTCGAGCTGTACGACGCCTACCAGGCGCACGGGCTGACCGCCGAGGACTTCGCCGAGCGCTTCACCCGGCTCGCGTGGCTGTCCGGGCGGAGGGCGGCCGGCACGATCGACGAGACGCTCCGGCCGTGACCGGCGAGGAGATGCACGCCCTCGTGGCGCGGCTGTATCCGCTGTGCAGGAGCATCACCGGCGACGGGGTGCGGGAGACGCTGCGCGTCGTCGGCGAGCACCTGCCGCTCCAGGTCTCGGAGGTGCCCACCGGGACGCAGGTGCTCGACTGGACGATCCCGAACGAGTGGAACATCCGCGACGCCTACATCAAGGATCCGGCGGGCCGTCGCGTCGTCGACTTCGCGGACTCCAACCTCCATGTGGTGGGCTACAGCGTGCCGGTGTCCGCCACCCTCACCCTCGAGGAACTCCGTCCCCACCTGCACACCCTGCCGGATCAGCCGGACCTGATCCCGTACCGGACGAGCTACTTCGCCGAGACCTGGGGCTTCTGCCTCAGGGCGAGCACGCTGGCGGAACTGGGGGAGGGGCCCTACGAGGTGCTGATCGACTCCACCCTGGAGCCGGGTCACCTCACCTACGCCGAGCACGTGATCCCGGGACGCGTGCAGGACGAAGTGATCATCTCCACCCACGTGTGCCACCCGTCGCTGGCCAACGACAACCTCGCCGGCATCGCCGTGGCGGTCGCCCTCGCCCAGCGGATCAGCGACCCCTGGTACACATACCGGTTCATCATGGCGCCCGGCACCATCGGGGCGATCACCTGGCTGGCGCGTAACCGGGTGGAACGTGTGAAGCACGGTCTCACCCTGGCCTGCGCGGGAGACCGGGGGCCACTCACGTACAAGCGCAGCAGGCGCGGGGACGCCGAGATCGACCAGGTGATGTCCCATGTGCTGCGCGGCAGACGACACGAGATCGTCGACTTCACTCCTTACGGTTACGACGAGCGCCAGTACTGCTCGCCCGGGTTCAACCTCGGCGTCGGGTCGCTGACCCGGACGCCGTACGCCGGTTACCCGGAGTACCACACCTCAGGCGACGATCCCGGCTTCGTCGCACCCGAGGCCATGGAGGAGACGCTGGAGGTGCTCTGGGAGGCCGTCGAGATCCTGGAGCACAACCGCAGATACCTCAACACCAGCCCGTACGGCGAGCCGCAGCTGGGCCGGCGCGGTCTGTACGGCTCCATCGGCGGCCGAAGTGACACGAAACAGGCGCAGATGGCGATGTTGTGGGTGCTCAATCTGTCAGACGGTGATCACAGCCTCCTGGACATCGCGGAACGGTCCAGGCTGCCGTTCTCCGCTGTAGCCGCCGCCGCGGGGTCGTTGCGTGCCGCGGGATTACTGAAGGAGTAGAGGGAATGGTGCAAGCGCTCAGCCTGCGGGCCGGGGACCTCGTGGAGGTCCTCAGCGAGGAGGAGATCCTCGCCACTTTGGACGAACGCGGAGAGCTCGACGGGCTGCCTTTCATGCCGGAGATGCTCCAGTTCTGTGGGAAGCGCATGGTGGTCAAGAAGGTGGCGCACAAGCTCTGCGACACCATGACCCAGACCGGTATGCGCCGGATGGACGACGCCGTGTACCTCGAAGGAGGCAGATGCGACGGGTCCGCGCATGGCGGGTGCCAGACCTTCTGCTCGATCTATTGGAAGACCGCCTGGCTGAAGAAGGCCTCCGGCGCTTCCGCCGAACCGCGGGTTTCGCCGGGCACCCTGCTGCCGCTGCTGGTGGAGAACGCGCGCAAGGAGCCGGGGCCGGAGGGCGAGGAGCGGTTCTCGTGCCAGGCGACCGAGCTGCTGCGTGCGGCGCCCGTTTGCCTGCCGTTCCGTGACGGCGGCCAGTACGTCGCCGACGTCAGGACCGGCAACGCGACCGTTTGGGAAACCCTGCGCACAATATTCTTCGGACTTTTCGACCGCTATCAGAACTTCAGCAGGCGCCGCCTGCCGCGTTGGCTGCGGATAAGGCAGGGGCTCACCTGGGGTTGGGTCGGTCCGGGACCCAACACGAGAACTCCGACGGGGATTCTTGATCTTCAGCCGGGCGAAATGGTGCGCATCAAGTCCAGGGCGGAGATCGTCGCCACCCTCGGCTCCGACCGGAAGAACCGCGGTCTGGGCTTCGAGGAGGAGATGGCGCACTGGTGTGGCAAGACGGCCAGAGTCCTGGCGCGGGTGGAGCGTTGCCTGGACGAGAAGACCGGCCGGATGTTGCAAATGAAGAACCCTTGCATCCTTCTGGAGGGCGTCGTCTGCAAAGGCCTGTACAAATCAAACTGTCCGCGCGAGTTCGCGCCGTTCTGGCGCGAGATCTGGCTCGAACGGATTGCCGAGGCGGGAATAGCGTAAGGGGTCCGCTGTGGAGCAGGAAGACGCCACCGTGACGGAGGCCCAGGCCGACCCGCGGAGCATCGGCGAGAAAGCCGGCCGCGGGTTCGGGTGGAGCCTGCTCGGCAACCTCGTGATGAAGGCGGGGTCCTTCGTCATGGGTCTGATCCTCGCCAGGTTGCTGTCGCCCGCGGACTTCGGCGTCTACGCGGTCGCCTTGGCCGCGACCTCCTTCGTGATGGTGGTCAAGGACCTGGGCATCATGGCGGCGACCATCCAGTGGCGAGGCTCGCTGGAGGAGATGTCGCCCACGGCGACCCTGCTCAACCTGTTCTCCGCCACGGCCCTGTACGGGGCCTTCTGGGTGGCCGCGCCCTTCTACGCCTCGCACGCCGGGAGTCCCGAGGCCACGCCCGTCGTCCGGCTCCTCACAGCGGTCATCCTGGTCGAGGCCGTCACGGCGGTCAGGAGCGCGGCGCTGCTGCGGCGGTTCCAGCAAGCGCAGAACAGCATGGCGATCCTGGCGGGGTTCGCCGTCAACGCCGCCGTCGCGATCGTGCTGGCCGCCGAGGAGGCCGGGCCGTACAGCTTCGCCTGGGGGCAGGTCGCGCAGGCGGTGGTCACCGGCGTCATCGTGCTGCGGGTCGCACGCATGCCGTTCAGGATCGGGTTCGACCGCGCCATCGCCGGCAGGCTGCTGCGCTTCGGCATCCCGTCGGCGGCCGGCATCGGCCTGGAAGTCGCGCTGCTCAACGTCGGCTACATCATCGTGGGCGACATCATGGGCACCCAACCGCTCGGCTACTACCTGCTGGCTTTCAACGTGTCGAGCTGGGTGCCCGGGCTGATCGGAACGGCGATTCGCACCGTGTCCATCGCGGGTTTCTCCCGGCTGGCGGAGCAGGAAGCCGACTCCCTTTCCCGGGGCGTCCAGAAGTCGGTGCCTCTGTTGTATTCCGGCGTGTTACCCCTGGCGATCGTCATGGGGCTGCTGGCGCACCCGCTCGTGGCCTTTCTCTACGGGGCGAAGTGGGACCAGGCGGCCGGCGTCCTGCGCTTCCTCGCTGTGGTGATGGTGGTGCGGATGCTGACGTCCTTCGCACTGGACATCCTCAACGGCCAGGGCGCCACCACGCTGACCGTCTGGATCAACGTCGGATACGGCCTGGCTCTGGTGCCCGCCGTGATCGTCGGCACGCACATGGAGGGAATCCGGGGCGCGGCCGCGGGCCAGGCGGCCGCCTCGCTGCTCGTCGCCCTGCCCCTGGCCGTCCTCGGGCTGCGCGCGGCCGGTGTGCGCGTGGCGCCCATCGCACCCGCTCTCCTGCGGCCGAGCCTCGGCGGCCTCGTGTCGGGCGCCGCCGTGCTCGGCATGCTGTCCGTACTGGACGACGCGCCCCCCTGGGTCACGTTGGGCCTGGGGGCCGCCGTGGGCTTGGTCGTTTACGTTTTGATCGTCGTTCCGGCCGACCGGCTGCGCGCCCTGCCTCAGGCGGTCCTGCGGCCCCGTCCGACATCCTGATCTGGAGTGGCAAGAATGCTGGTCTCCATTGGACTTCCCGTACGCAACGGAGCCGACCGGATGGGCGACGCCGTCCGGTCCGCGCTGAAGCAGGACCACGCCGACATCGAGCTGGTGATCTCCGACAACGCGTCGACGGACCACACGGAGGAGTACTGCAGGGAGCTGGCGAGGGCGGACAGCCGCGTCGTCTACCACCGCCAGCCGGCGAACGTGGGCGTCGTCGGCAACTTCGACGCGGTCCTGCGGCTGTCCCAGGGCACGTACTTCCGCTGGATGGGTGACGACGACCTGCTGGAGCCCAACTGCGTGTCGCGCCCGCTCGAGGTCTTCGCCGAGGACGAGCGGCTCGTCCTGGTCACCTCGGAGACCCTCTACACCGGCCCGGACGGCGCGGCGATGAAGCCGCCGCCCTACGATGGCACGCGGCTGCTGTCCGACGATCCCATCGACCGGTTCACCGAGATGATGGTCGTGCACACGCAGGAGCACATGCTGCTGGACCCGTTGTACGGGCTGATGCGGCGTGAGGCCGTCGCACGCGTCCCCAGGCCCGTCATGCTGCGCGAGGACGAGGTCTTCGCCGTGATGCTGGCGCTGGCGGGTCCCTGGGGCCACGTCCCCGAGATCCTGGCGCACCGGGGGCTCCGCTTCCGCAGGCTGCCCGAGATCGCCCGGGCGCTGGGCGTTCCGGGGTGGACCGTGCACTTCGCCACCACACTGCAGTTCGCCGCCGTGGTGCGGCACCTGCGCACCCTCGACCTGACCCCGGAGCAGCGCAGGCGCGCCTGGGAGGTGGTGGCCCGGACGTACGCCCGCCGGCAGCGCCAGACTCTGAGCCATCGAACCCGCAAGGCGGCGCGCCTGGCGCTCGCCACAGTTCGTCGCTGATCGCACGCCGCGATCTCTCCTATTCCGTCATGGATTCGGTGACATGTCGGTAACGGCCAAATCCGTTGTAACGGTGGTGCCGAAATCGGCGAGTAACTGACGACGGAGCGTCCCGGGGCAGGGACGTGGAAAGCAGAGAGACGGCATGCTATGACCTCGATTTTCTTCAACCATGAGGTCGACGACGACCGGCGCCGACAGATGATCTTCCAGGGCGACCTTTTCGTGTATTCGGCCACACCGGCGTCGGCGGAGCTTGTGGAGTTCGCCCGCGAGCTCATCGAGAAGGCTTTCGGGACGCTTGATCCCGAGCTGGCGCAGTACGAGATGCCGGTGGAGCGATTCGCCGCGCTATTGGCGGACCTCAAGCCGCGCTTCATTCATCACGAACGCTGCAAGAAGTTGCTTCCGCGGGTGTTGGAAGAGGCCGGCTGCTCGGTGTGGGACACGTATTTCGACGTGCCGCGGATGCGGACCTCCACCTCCGACGAGTATCTGACGTCAGGAATTTCCTATGCATACCACCCGCATCGGGACTGCTGGTATTCGGCTCCCTTCAGTCAGGTCAACTGGTGGATGCCGATCTATCCGGTCGTCCCCGAGAACGTGATGGCCTTCCACACCCGGTATTTCGACCAGCCGGTCGGGAACGGCAGCGACCGGTACGACTACGCCGACTGGACGGCCGTCGAACGTCCGAGCGCCGCCACGCACATCTACAGCGACACCCGCCGGCAGCCCAAGCCGGAGCAGACGATCGAACTGGAGCCGCAGGTCCGCGTCATCCCCGAACCCGGAGGCTTCGTGATGTTCTCCGGCGCGCACCTGCACTCGACCGTCCCCAACACCTCCGGCCGTACGCGCTTCAGCATCGACTTCCGTACGGTCGACATCCACGACGTCCGAGCTCGCCGGGGGGCGCCCAACGTCGACGCCCTGTGCGTGGGCACGACGCTGCGGGACTTCCGGCGCTGCACCGATCTGGAGCAGGTCCCCGAGGAACTGGCCCTGGAGTACGAGGCGGAGGCCCTGTCACGGCGTGGCTGACCTCTCCGGCTCGTACGGTGGAGCCGCCGTGGAGGTCCTGCGGCGCGACGGCCGCAGCCTCTCACCGATCGCCGCGCGCAGTGCCCCCCAACTGCGGTGCCGCTGGAAGGGCAGCTCGAAGACGGCGGCGAAGCCCCATGCCACCAGCAGGCTGGCGGGCACGGCGAGCGCGATCATGGTGAGGAAGGCCGGCATGCCCTTCGGGACGTGCGGCGCCACCACCAGTTCATGCAACGTCACGACCAACGGCGCGTGCGTCAGGTAGAGGCTGTAGGAGAACGATCCGAGGGACCGAACGGGACGGGTGTCGAGGAACGTGACCAGCGGCGCGGGCCTGCCCGCGGCCAGCGCCGCCAGGAAGAGGCCCACCGCGGGCCCGAGGGCGAGGTCCACCCAGAAGTAGTGGTTCACCGTCCACACCGAGCCCTGCACCACGATCAGTGCCACAACCGGCACCGCGGCCACGGCTGCCGCCCACGGTGCCGGGGCGCGCCAGTGTCCGCCCACCACCCCCGCCGCGACGGCGCCGAAGGCGAACAGCGCCGCGAACTGTGGGGTGAACCGGTCCAGCAGGGCCACGGCCGGCACCACGGGAGACAGCGCTCCGACGGCGACCACGAGCGCCGTGACCGCGCCCGTCATGACGGCCGCGCCGAAGCGCCTGATCACCAGGAGGAGCAGCGGGAAGACCACGTACAACTGAGCCTCGATGGCGATCGACCAGAAGGCCCCGTTCGGGCTCGGCGAGCCGAAAACGTCCTGGATGAGCAGCCCGTACAGCACGACGCTCTTGGCCGTCGGAGGGCCGGCGTCCGTCTGCGGGACGACGGTCCACGCGACGATCAGACTGTAGACCAGGGCCATCCAGTACGGCGGCAGGATGCGCCAGGCCCGCCGGTGGCCGAACCTGGCCAGCCCGCCGAGCCGCCATTCATGGCGCGACGGTCCGACGGCGAGTGAGAAGCCGGACAGGACAATGAAGACGACAACCGCGAAGTGTCCATAAAGGAGCCAACCTGCCCACATGGGGCCGTTGTCGGAGGGAAAGCCGGGAAACGACGTCAGCCAGCAGTGGTGGAGCACGACGAAGAGCGCGGCGAGCCCTCTGATCCCGTCGAGGCCGGCAAGCCGGGAGTGCCCCTGTAATGGGGGTGTCGCCATAAGTCGTCCTCCTGACGTCGGCCCGGCCCACGATGGTCTATCGGAGGGGACGCTCGTCGTGTAACGCTGTAGCTCAAAGGAAGACCCATCGAGCAATCGTCACGCATCAGGGTTGTCGTGTAACGATCTGTCCGCGGGCGGCGATGGAGATGTGGGGCCGCCCGGCGCCCGGGTGCGCCATGAGGGCGGGGGACGCGTATATGGAGTTATGGAAGATCCTCAGCAGCCTACTCACGCGCAAGGCCGTAGGGCCGCCGTTGATTCTGTTGTCACTGCTGGTCGCGGTGGGAACGTTCTTTTTCGTCCCGGCGAGGTACCAATCCAGCGCCCTGATGGTCCTGACCACGTCGGCCAGGGGTGCCACGATCGACCCGAGCAAGACCTTCGGCCTGCAGAACCCGTTACTGGGCTTCAGCGACGGGCTGAAAACGACGGCCACCATTCTCATCCAGGCGATAAACACCCCCGAGATGCGGCACGACGTCGGCGCGCCCAAGGACGGGCCGGTCGCGCTCACGGTCGACGACGGCCGTACCGACCCCGACCTGTTGGACATCAGCGGGCCCTACATCTACGTGTCGGTCGTCGCGCCCACCGCCGACCAGGCGCGCAAGACCGTCGCCGCGGTCCAGGCGCGGGTGCGCAAGGAGCTCAACGACCGGCAGGTCGCGCTGGACGCGCCCAAGTCCACGTTCGTCTCGCTCAACGACGTGGTCCCGCTTTCCCAGCCGGAGCGGGTGACGAGCGTCCAGTGGAAGACGGCGGGCAGCGCTCTCGCCGTGTCGCTGCTCGTCTGCTTCGGCATCGCCTACGCCGTGGCGAGGCGTAAGCGCGTGACGCGGATCGCGGCGGGCGACGGCCGTTTCGAACGGATGTCCGGCTGGAGCGAGGACCCCGACGTGCTCGGCGCGGCGACGGTCCAGTGGCGGATCCCCGCCCCCAAGCAGGATCAGGCGCGCATCGGATCGCCTGTGACGCCTGTCGCGCCGCCCGGCACGGCGGTCGCCGACGCCTCCTCGTCCGCCTCGTTCGCGCAGAGCGACCCGCCGCCGGCCGTCGACGATCCCACACCCGCGAACGGCACCTCCGTGACCGACGCCGACGACGACTCCGACCAGACCATGGTCATCATCATGGATCCGATCTTCACGGCGGACAGCGCTGTGGGCGGGCGGCCTTCGGAGAACGGCTCCTCCGGGCGATCACCCGGAAAACGCGGCGGCTGACCCCGCGCCGCGAACCGGCACACCGGGTCAGCGCGACGCGGCCACCTCGGCGCACCGCCGTGCGGCGGCTTCCCGGACCTCCGCCGACGTGTGCGAGTGCGATGAGATCATCATGCCGATTGCGTCCGGGCCGATGCGGTCGGCGAACGCCATCGCGGCCTCGTGATCCATGGGCGTCCTGATATAGGCGCTGTGGCAGATCTCGGGGCTGGTGGCGGGCCGCTGCTCCTCGCCGAGGGACTCGTCGGCGTACACGCCGTAGACGATGAACTCGGAGACGTGCAGTTGGGAGGTGAAAGCGTCGGCCCAGGGCAGGCCGGTGACCTCGCTGATGCGCGCCTGCATGGCCCGCACCCGCGCGGGGTCCCAGAAGACCAGCGCGTCGACGTAGTCGTTCAGCGGAGGCGGCGGCGCGGCCGGGAGCCCGAGCAGTTCGTGGGCGACCCGGTGCCAGATGACGTGCCGCTCCATTCCCGCGTGGACCGCGCCCTCCTTCCTGAACAGCGTGAGCCGGCCATGCGCGGAGAAGTCGCCGACTTCGACCGGGCGGACGAACACCACGTCGGAGTCGGCGAGCAGCACCGTGTCCGCCTCCACCATGCCGGCGGCGGCGATTTTGGCCGCCTGCTGCATGACCCAGCCGCGCACCGGCGGCCACGGGCGCCGCATATTGACCCACACCCCGCCGGGCATCCGGACATAGCGGCGGGGGAGCAATTCGGAATGCGTCCAAATGCGGCAGCGCGGTCCGGCGAATTGCGTGAAGTGCGATTTGTGCGCCCAGGGCACGATGACGTGATGGACCGTGTCCTCGGAAGTGAACTGGAGAAACGAGCGGTGCAGGGCCGCGAAGAAGTCCAGGTCCGGCTTCCAGGTCGGGGTGATGACGGCCAGCTCTGGCATCGATCGTGACCTCCGGATCGAAGACGTCTATAGCGGCTGGTCAGACTTATCACGCGTTGCCGTAACAAAACCAGGGGCTCCGTGCGATAGTCAGTAGGACCGCACGGGGAGGGATCGGATGGACTTGTGGGGGACAGTCCTCGTGCTGTTCCGGAGATGGTACGTGGTGCTGCCCACCTTCGTCCTGTGTATCGGCGCGACGCTTTTCGTCTACACCCGGATCCCCGTGACCTACACCTCCCAGGGCATCATGCTGATCACGATCCCCACCACCGGGGCGAGCGTGCCCGACGATCCCGAACTGGTCAACCCCCGCTCCAATCCTCTGGTCACCTTCGACTACGGGCTCAACATGACCGCGTCGCTGCTGATTCAGGCGCTCGGCGCGCCGGAGATGGGAGAACGGCTCGGCGTGCCGCGGGGCGGCGACGTCGGTTACAAGGTCACCAACGGGAGCACCAACCCCGAACTGATGATGAGCGGTCCGTTCGTCTTCGTTGAGGCCGAGGCGCCGGACCCGGCAACGGCCACGGCACTGGTCGCCAAGGTGATGGCACAGGCCGATGTCGAACTGGCCCGCCGCCAGAAGGCCGTGGGGGCGCCGCCGAAGACGTTCCTCACCATCACGCACGTCGTCGAGCCCACGACTCCTGAGGCGAAGAAGGGCAGCAGGAGCCGCGCCGCCGCCGCGGCCGCCGCCCTGGGCCTCATGGGCAGCCTCACGGCCGCCTTCGCCGTCGAAAGCTTCGTCGTCCATCGTCGCGCCCGCGGAAGGCGGACGCAGGGCCCGGAAAGGCGCCTGAACGTGCCGGCCCAGTCGGCGCCCAAGGCGGAGCAGACGGTGTGATGGCCGTCTCCACCGCCGGGGAGACGACGGCACTCGGACCACGACGTCTCCCCGAGGGTTTCCAGGCGGCCGACAGCGCGACGCTGGCAGTCGTGGCGATCGTGGCGCTGCTGTGCGTCCCCGCCCGCATGATCCTGCGCGGACTGCCTCTGTCGGTGACGCCGGCGGACGTGGTGGGCCTGGCACTGGGGCTGTTCTGGCTGTTCGCCCAGTCCACCACCACGCTGGGCGCTGCCAAGGGCCGCAACCCCGCCCGCACCGGGCTGTTCCTCTACCTCGCCGCCAGCCTGGCCGTCTACGGGCACGCCGCCTTCGGCTACCTCGAGAAGGACGAACTCAACCTGATGGACCACGCCCTGGTGGTGCTGGTCGGCGGGATCGGCCTGGGCCTCGCGGTATGCGACGGCATAGCCAACAGGCGACGGCTCGATCTGGTGATGCGGGGGTTGGTCGTCGCCGGTGTCGTGGTGTCCGTCGTCGGCGGGTTCCAATCCATCCTGGAGTTCGACCTCACCGCCTACATGGCGCTGCCCTTCCTGCAGGCCAACGGCGTGGAGGGCATCACCAACGTCCTCGCCAGAGACGACCTGAACCGGGTCGCGGCCACCCTCGGACACCCCATCGAGTTCGCCGTGGTCTCGGCCATGATCCTGCCTGTCGCCGTGCACTACGCCGTGCACGCACGCGACCGCGGCAGTTCGCCGCTGCGCTGGTGGTTCTGCACCGCCATGATCGCCATGGGACTGGTCTACTCGGTCTCGCGCACAGGCGTGATCGCGGTCGCGACGGCCGGCGTCGTCCTGATGGCGGGTTGGCCGGCGCGGCGCCGCCTCCGGGCCCTCGGCGTGGTGTTCGGGTTTCTGGTGGTCGTCCAGATCGTCATGCCGGGCGTGCTCGGCACGTTCTACCGGCTGTTCGCCGGCTTCGGCTCCGACGACAGCATCCGGTACCGCGTGCACGACTACCCCAACGCGCTGGAGGAGTTTCTCCGCCATCCGTGGCTGGGCCGCGGCCTGGCCACCTGGTACGCGCCCAAACACCAGGTCTTCGACAACCAGTACCTGCTGACGCTGGTGGAGTCGGGAATCGTCGGCGTGCTGGCGTTCCTTGTGCTGGTGGGGACGGGAGTCTACGCCGCCCAGCGAGCCAGGCACCTCACCTCGGACCCGGTGCTGCGGGACCTCGCCCTGTCCATGACGGCGCCGCTGCTGGTCCCACTGGTCTGTTCGATCACGTTCGACCAGCTCTCCTACCCGGCGGCGACGGGCCTGATGTTCCTCCAGATCGGTGCGGCGGGAGCCCTGCTTCGCGTCGTGCGACAGGAGAACGCGGTGGCGGGGAAGAGCCTCAGCCCACGCACTCCAGAGGTCCGACCGTACTCGTGACGGAGTAGTCGTCATCGATGGTGACCAGCCTGTTACCCGTCCAGGTCGTCTTCGAGCAGTCGGTGTCGGAGGGGCCGTAGTCCCACGATTTGTTCACCACGGCGTTGTCGCGTACGACGGCGCCGGACGCGGCTCTGACTCTGATGGTGTAGGTGCCGCCGATGAGCAGGTTGTTGGTGACCTGGACGCCGGTGTTGGGGTCGACGAGGAAGACCGGTGCGGTGTGCTGGGGTGCGTAGCGCTGGTCGACGGTGTTGTGGTCGAAGACGAGGGTGTGGCCGGCGCCGACGGTCTGGATGCCGTCGGAGTGGTCGCCGGGGCGTGAGCAGAGCATGACGTAGGAGTCGCGGATGACGACGTTGTCGCCGGAGACGCTGAAGCCGTCGCTGTGGTTGCGGACGTGGACGCGGGTGGCGGTGAACTGGGCGCTCCAGATTCCGACGCTCTGGTTGCAGCCGCTTTCCGGGCCGACGGTGGAGTCGCTGATGGTGAAGGGGTAGATCTTGCCGTCGTAGTCGTTCTTCGCATCGCCGTCGATCTGGCTGTTGCGTACGGTCACGTTCTGGGCGGTGATCAAAAGCGTGCCGGGGATGTGCACCCCGTCCAGCACCGTCCCGTCCTGAGTTACGCGGTAGGCGCCGTAGAAATTCGGATGGAGTGTCTTCAGCCGGACGCCTTTGGGTACGCCGGTGCAGGCCGGGGTGGGATAGCCGGGGCATTTGGCGGCCTGGGAGGTAGGGGTGGCGGTGTGGGACGGCTGGGCCGGCGGGGTGCTCTGCGGAGACGCCGGGGTACAGGCCGCCACCAGCAGCGCGAGAGGGGCGGCCCTCAGGAGTAGCGATCTCATCGCGGTAGACGTTCCCGAAGATCGGCCCACGTACCCGCCGACCGGTCCCGGGCGCTGATCGCGCTGACCGGCAACGGCCAGTCGATCTTCAAGTCGGGGTCGTCGTAGCGCACGGCGAGATCCTCGGCCGGGTCGTGCTCCCGGTCGATTCGGTAGCAGACGTCGGTCTGCTCGGTGAGCGCCTGGAAGCCGTGCAGGAACCCCGGCGGGACGTACAGGGTGTGGAACGACTCGTCGTCCAGCCGTACGGTCAGATGCTCGCCGAACGTCTGGGAGCCGGGCCGGGCGTCCACGAGCACGTCGAGTATCGCCCCGCGTGCGCAGCGGACCAGCTTGGCCTCACCTCGCCCCGACCTGCCGTGCAGGCCGCGTACCGTCCCCTGGCGGGAGCGGGACTGGCTGTCCTGGATGAAGGAGTTCGGATCGAGTCCGTGTTCGGCGGCGAGCCGGGCGTCGAAGGTCCGGGTGAACAGTCCGCGGTCGTCCCGATGAGGCGTGGGGACGAACAGCAGCACCCCCCCAAGCCTGGTGGGCTCCACGTGCATGTGCTTCCCTTCACCTACTGGTTGTGTCGGTCGCCCAGGTGATCGAGGTCGCGCGTGCCGACTCTCGCCGGGTCAGCGCGCGGTCGGCGAGCAGGACGGCCAGGTAGCAGGCGGCGTCCAGAGGGCTCACGGACCGGGACGCGACCAGTGTCGCGAGTGCGCGAGGTCCGAGCCTTCCCTCTGGCGCGGGCAGACCCAGCCTCGCCAGCTCGCGGTTGCCCAGCCGGACGCGTACGCGCCGGCGCAGGTGCGCCCTGACCGTCCGCGCCGGCCTCACCACCGATCGCGCCTCGTGCACGACAACGCGCTCGTGCGGGCCGAAGCTACGGTGTACCAGCTCGTCGTCGGCCACCACGTCGGGAAGAGGGAACACCCGCGCGTGCCCGGCCCTGCTCAGCGCGTAGACGCCGACGCCCGCCAGCGCCCGCCGCGGCTTCAGCAACTGCTCGTGCACGTGGTGGACCCGCCGGGCCGTACGGCTGGTGCCCGACAGGTCCCACACCGGGACAGGCGCGGCGGCCAGTGCGCCGGAATCCTCCAGCGCGGCCGTCAGGGCTCTTGCGGACTCGGCGTCCAGCAGCACGTCGGCGTCCAGATAGATGCGCGGGAACACCGAGCACGCCGCGTCGCCCAGGCGCAGCGCGTTCGCCTTGCCCGGCCGCGGCGACTCCACGACCCTTGCCCCGAGTCGCCGCGCGACCCGCGCGGTCCCGTCCGTGCATCCGTTGGGGACGACGACCACGTCCAGCTCGCCCGGCTCGGCTCCGGCCAGCAACGGTTCCAAGCAGCGACCCAGGGTCGACTCCTCGTTGAACGCCGGGATGACGACGCTCGCGATCGGCTTCACCGGGTCCGGGCCGCCTCGTACGCCGCGAGCAGCGACCTCCGCGAGTTCTCCCACGACAGTGGGCCGGCGACCCGCTCTCGCCCGATCGCGCCCATCCGGCGGCGCTCCTCCGGGTCGTCGAGGAGCATGGCGATGAGTTTGGCGAACTCCGACTCGTCGTTCGGCGGCGCGTAGACCGCCGCCTCGCCTGCGGAGACCTTCGCCTCACGGAGGTCGAAGGAGACGATCGGGCGGGCCATGGCCATGTATTCCATGACCTTGTTCATCGTGGAGACGTCGTTGAGCGGGTTGAGCGGGTCGGGTGACAGGCCCACGTCGGCCGTGGAGAGGTAGCGCAGGAGGTCCTCATCGGGGATGCGGCCGGTGAAGTCGACGAGGTCCGACAGGCCGAGGTCGCGGGCGAGCCGGACCATGTCGTCGAACGCGTCTCCCGCGCCGACGAAGGCTGCGTGCCAGTCGGTCCTGTTCTGCTCGTCCCGTAGCTTCGCCAGGGCGCGTAACGCGTAATCCACGCCGTCCTGGGGTCCCATCACGCCGAGGTAGCACAGCAGGTGTGGCTTGCCCTTCTTCAGCTCCGGCTGCGGCGGAACCTCGTGGAACCGTTCGACGGCGGGCGCGCTGCGCACCACGAAGACGTCCTCCGGGCGCTTGCCGCCGCGGGTGAGCGCGACCTCCCGGTAGCTTTCGTTGGTGGCGACGACGACGTCGGCCGCCCGGTAGGTGGCCCGCTCCAGGCGGCACACCAGCCGGTAGAGGAAGTCCTGGCCACGCTGGAACCGTGACAGGTACAGCTCGGGCACCAGATCGTGCTGGTCGAACAGGAACCGGGCACCCCGAGACCTGAGCAGCCTGGCGATCAGGAAGAAAAGGTCCGGCGGGTTGCAGGCGTGGATGACGTCGATCGGGCCGAGCCGGCGGGCCAATCGGTAGGTGTGCCAGAGGGCGGAGCCATACTCGCGCAGGTAACCGAGCGGGCCGCCCGTCGCGGCCTTGAGCGGATAGCGGTGGATCTTGATGCCGTCGATCTCGGCGTACGGCTCGGTGTCGCGCTTGCCGCCCTGTGGGCAGATGACGTGCACCTCCCAGCCGGCGTCGCGCAGCGCGAGGCTTTCCTGCCACACGCGCCGGTCGAACGGCACGGACAGGTTCTCCACCAGGATGAGTGCCTTACCAGCCAAGTCCCACGTATCCCGGGTGTCGCCGACGCTCCTCGGCGTCGGGCAGGCGGATGAGATCGACGACGTTCCTGTCTCCAGCGTGGACGAGTGCGTCCAGTACCGCGGGATCGTCGCATCCCACGACGCAGACCTCCGCGTGCGCGAGCACGTCTTCGGCCGAGTTGGACAGCAGCTCGCTCAGGTGCGGTAGCCGGCTTTCAATGTAGTCCCGATTAGCCCCGATAAGGCGGGACATCGAGACATTGGCGTCGTAGATGCGAAGGTCGAAGCCCTTGCCGAGGAGGCGTTCCGCGAGTTCCACCAGGGGGCTCTCCCGCAGGTCGTCGGTCCCCGGCTTGAACGACAGGCCGAACAGCCCGATCCGGCGCTTGCCTGCCGCGGCGACCAGGTCGAAGGCCCTGCGCAGGTGCTCCTCGTTCGACGGCAGCACGTGGGACAGCAGCGGCACCGCGACGTCGGCTCGGTGCGCGGCGTAGACGAGGCCACGCAGGTCCTTGGGGAGACACGAGCCGCCGAAGGCGAAACCGGGGCGCAGGTAGGCGGGGCTGACGTTGAGCTTGGTGTCGGCCAGGAACACGTCCATCACCTGGTGGGAGTCCACCCCGAGAGCGGCGCAGACGGCGCCGAGCTCGTTGGCGAAGGCGATCTTCAAGCCGTGGAACGAGTTGTCGGCGTACTTCGTCATCTCGGCGACGGTGACCGGCACCCGGAACACCTGTCCCGGCAGCCCGCCGTACAGCCTGGCGACCATGTCGCCGCTGGCGGGATCGAGTTCGCCGATGACGGTCTTCGGCGGGTCGAAGAAGTCGCGGACGCTCGTGCCCTCTCGCAGGAACTCCGGATTGACCGCGACGCCGAAGTCGACGCCGGCGGTGCGGCCCGAGGCCTTCTCCAGAATGGGGACGAGCACCGAGGCGGTGGTGCCCGGCAGCATCGTGCTGCGGAACACGACGGTGTGCCAGTCCTGCCGGTCCGCCAGCGCCTCACCGATCTGCTCGGCCACCCGCTCCAGGTAGGCGGTGGACAGGCTGCCGTTGGGCGCGGAGGGAGTGCCGACGCAGACCAGCGACAGCTCGCTCTCCCTGACGGCTTCGACGGCGTCGGTGGTGGCGCGCAGCGCACCGGAGGCGACGACCTCGGCGGTCAGCTCGCCGATCCGCTCCTCGACCACCGGCGCCCGGCCACGCCCGATCAGGTCCACCTTGAGGGGATTGACGTCCACGCCGACGACCTGGTGACCTCGCGCAGCCAGGCAGGCGGCCGAGACGCAGCCGACGTAGCCGAGCCCGAACACGCTGATTCTCACCGGCAGGCCCCCTCGTCACGACAGCATCCCCTCAGTAGTCGCGTGCGTCGCGTCGATCGTTACGGCGTTCGGGTATCGGGCGCCTCTACGGAACCGTTCCGGTCTGGCTCTTCAGTCGGGGAGCGCCTGGATGCGGCGTGAGGGGCGCAGCAGCCACACCACCGCTTCGCGCGCCGCTCGCCGCCCGCGTAGCGCGCGGATGCTCTCGCCGACGACCACGGCAAGGTAGTAGGCCATGGTGGAGACGGGGCCGCGGCGTCTGCGGAACAGCCTGACCTTGTTCACCGTCAACAGCGCGGCCAGCATGGGATTGATCTTGGCATCGCCGCCGATGTGCTCCACCACGGCGGCCGGCTCGTACCACAGGGACCAGCCGTGCTCGGCGGCGCGCAGCGCGTACTCGGTCTCCTCGCTGTACAGGAGGAACGACTCGTCCCACGGCCCCACCTCGGTCAGCGCCTTCACCGACATGAGGAGGGCGGCGCCCGTCGCCCACTCGGCCGGCCCCGGCCGCTCGTAGACGGCGGGGTCGGTGATCACCTCGCCCAGGGCGGCGATGCGCCCGGCCAGCCCTCCGCCGATCAACGCCTCCGCCCACGCCCGCCGTACGCTGGGAGCCCGGCGCAGGGAGGGATGGGTGTGGCCGTCCACGCCCACCAGACGTGGGGCGGTGATGCCGCGGCCCGGTTCGTCCAGTGCCGCGGCGAGCGGCGCCAGGCAGCCCGGCCGCAGGCGGCAGTCGGGGTTCAGGACCATGACAGCGTCGAGCCGCTCCAGGTCCAGGGCGGCCACGCCCGCGTTGAAACCGGCCGCGTACCCGGCGTTCCTGCCGACCTGCACCACGGTCGCCCCGGCTCGCCGGGCGAGATCTGTCGACTCGTCCTTGGAGGCGTTGTCCGCGACGACGATTTCGCGCAGGTCGACGCCCCGTGCTCCGGCCGCCAACGAGTCCAGACATCCTCCGAGGATCTTGGCACTGTTGTAGGTGACGATCACTACAGCGACGCGGGGGGTGCCTGGCATGCCAGCCTCCGAGGCAGGGCTCCGACGGTTGCGACGTTCCGGCCACGCGCATGCTAGCGCCTTGGGCGCCGGCTCTCCCCATGTAACGAGCGGACTTCCCCGCCACGATATGTACACCAGTGGGATCGGCAGGTTCAGAGGGGGTCGGCAGCATGCAAGACGTTCAGGCTTTCACCTTCAGGCGCGAGGAGTTGTTCCCCATCGCCGATCGGCTGGGCGCGGAGTTCCTCGACGCCAAGCCGTTCCGGCACGTGGTCATCGACGATTTCCTGCCGCCCAGTGTGCTGGAGCCCGTCCTGTCCGAGTTCCCCGAGCCTCGCGACGCCAGCTGGCAGCGGTTCGACGACGCCCGTGAGATCAAGCTCGCCCTGGCCGACACGGAGAAGATGGGCCCGGCGACCAGGGCCCTGCTCGCCGAGTTCAACAGCGGTGTGTTCGTGGAGTTCCTGGAGCGGCTGACCGGTATCAAGCACCTGGTGTCCGACCCTCACCTGGAGGGCGGCGGCCTGCACCAGATCCGCCCGGGCGGCTTCCTGAAGGTGCACGCAGACTTCAACAAGAGCCGCAAGCTCAACCTCGACCGGCGGCTGAACGGCCTGCTCTACCTGAACAAGGACTGGGAGGAGAGCTACGGCGGGCACCTGCAGCTGTGGAACCAGGACATGACCGTCTGCGAGCACAAGATCCTGCCCGTCTTCAACAGGTTCGTGCTGTTCGCCACGACGGACGACGCGAATCACGGCCATCCCGATCCGCTGACCTGCCCGGAGGACCGGGCCCGGCGATCCATGGCGCTCTACTACTACACCAACGGCCGTCCCGAAGAAGAGGTCACCGCGGACCACACGACGTTGTTCAAGGAGCGGCCGGGCGAGGCGTGGAAGTTCAACGCCAGGCAGGTCGCCAAGCGCTGGACCCCGCCCGCCATCGTCGAACTGTTCGGCCGCGACAAGGGGAAGTGACCGTCACAGCCGCCGGCCGTACCACTCCAGGGTGCGCCTGAGCCCGTCGTCGACGGGCGTTCCGGCGCGCCATCCCAGCACCTCGGCGGCTTCCTCCACATGGGCGAACCGCTCGACGTCCATGACGCGCTCGGGCCGCGTGCCGAACGGCGGTATCGCCGTGCTGCCGGCCAGTTCATAGAGCCTGCTCACGATCTCGCATACGGCGATGCCGTCGCCCGTGCCGATGTCGAAGACCCGGCCGACCGCCTCCTCCCTCTCGGCGGCGAGCACGAACGCCTCGGCCACATCATCGACGTACACCCAGTCCATGCGTCGCTTGCCTGCCGTCAGCAGCGGCTCCTCGCCTCGCAGCAGGCACAGCGTGACGTAGGGAACCACCTTGGTGGTGTCGGGCTGGCCGGGGCCGTATGCCATGGCGATCCGGAGGACGGTCACCGGGAGATTCCACAGCTGGTGGAACAGCCGCGCGTACCCCGTCGCGGCCCACCGCGCGACGGCGTACGGGGACGAGGTCAGCGTCTCGCCCAGCTCCGATCTGGCCTCCTCGATGGAGCCGGCCATCACGACCCGGGTGCCGGTGCCGCGTGCGGCGTCGAGCAGGTTCACCGATCCCATCACGGTGTTGGTCATCGTGGGCATCAGGGACTCGGCACCGCGCGAGCCGGTCACCTCTCCGGCGAGGTGGAAGATGACGTCCGGCCGGACGGAGCGGACGAGTTCCGCGGTGGCCTCGGCGTCCCTGAGGTCGACGGTGTGCCAGATGAGCGTGTCGTCAGCGACCGCTCGCCTGCTGACGCCGTGTACCTGTGCGCCCAGGGAGGTCAGGTGCAGGGCGAGCCGGGACCCGATGAATCCGGTGGCGCCTGTCACCAGGACACGGCTGCTGTCCCACCTCATGGAGGCCTCCCTGACACATCTCGTGGATCATGCTCTAGCCGAGAAGCCTATTCATGCGGGAGACGCCGTGCGGGATTTCCGTGAGGGGCGGCCGTCGGGAGCCGCCCCTCGGATACGTCAGCCGATGGTCCAGGTGTCTCCGCCGTGGAGCAGGTCGGTGAGGCTGCCGGCGCCCTTGCCGGTCGTGGCCGTCTGGACCTGCTCGTTGAGGAGCTGGTCGTAGGACGGCCGGTCGATGGAGCGGAAGACGCCGATCGGCACGTGCTCGAACGCCGGCTCGTCCAGCCGGGACAGCGCGAACGCCAGGGAGGGGTCCACGTTGTGGGCGTCGTGCACGAGGATCTCGCTGTCGGTCACCTGCGCGCGGGGCACGACCTCGACCCCGCCGGTGGACGACCGCCGTACCGCGCGCTCGTTGTCGCCGGTGCCGAAGACGATCGGCTGCCCGTGTTCGAGCCGGATGGTGATCTCGTCGCGGGTGCCGGGGTCCTTGAGCGTGTCGAAGGCGCCGTCGTTGAAGATGTTGCAGTTCTGGTAGATCTCCACCAGCGAGGCGCCGCGGTGCTCGGCGGCCTGGCGCAGCACACCCTGCAGGTGCTTGCGGTCCGAATCGATGGTCCGAGCGACGAACCCGGCCTCGGCGCCGAGCGCCAGCGAGATCGGGTTGAACGGCTTGTCCAGTGACCCCATGGGCGTCGACTTGGTGATCTTGCCGATCTCGCTGGTGGGGGAGTACTGCCCCTTGGTCAGGCCGTAGATCCTGTTGTTGAACAGCAGGATGTTCAGGTTGACGTTGCGGCGCAGCGCGTGGATCAGGTGGTTGCCGCCGATCGACAGGGCGTCGCCGTCACCGGTGATGACCCACACCGACAGGTCCGGCCGGGAGGCGGCCAGCCCGGTCGCAATCGCCGGGGCGCGCCCGTGGATGGAGTGGAAGCCGTAGGTGTTGAGGTAGTACGGGAAACGCGAGGAGCAGCCGATGCCGGAGACGAACACGATGTTCTCCCGGCGCAGGCCCAGCTCGGGCAGGAAGGACTGCACCGCGGCCAGGATCGCGTAGTCACCGCAGCCGGGGCACCAGCGCACCTCCTGGTCGGACTTGAAGTCCTTCAGCGTCTGCTTGGCGTCGGTCCGGGGGATCAGGGCCAGGCCCTTGCCGTTGAGAGGGGTCCTGCCGGAGGCGGGCAGTTCAGCACTAGTCACTTTCGATCACGTCCTGAATGACGGCGGCGAGCTCGGCGGCCTTGAACGGGAGCCCGCGCACCCGGTTGTAGCTGATCACATCGACCAGGAAGCGGGCCCGCAGCAGCATGGCGAGCTGGCCGAGGTTGATCTCGGGCAGCAGCACCTTGTCGTAGGAGCGCAGCACCTCGCCGGTGTTGGCGGGCAGCGGGTTGAGGTGCCGCAGATGCGCCTGGGCCACCTTGTGCCCGGCCGCGCGCACCCGGCGGGCCGCCGCCGCGATCGGTCCGTAGGTCGAGCCCCAGCCGAGCACCAGCACCCGCGCGTCGCCGTCGGGGTCGTCGACCGTCAGGTCGGGCACGTCGATGCCGTCGATCTTCGCCTGCCGCAGGCGGACCATCCGATCGTGGTTGTCGGGGTCGTAGGAGATGTTCCCGGTGCCGTCGGCCTTCTCGATGCCGCCGATCCGGTGCTCCAACCCCGCCGTGCCCGGCACCGCCCACGGGCGGGCCAGCGTGGCCGGGTCCCGCAGATAAGGCAGGTACGTGGTGCCGTCCTCCCCGTTCGGCTGCGTGGTGAACGCAACGGAGATGTCGGGAAGCTCGTCGATCTCGGGGATGCGCCACGGTTCGGAACCGTTGGCCAGGTAGCCGTCCGACAGCAGCATGACCGGCGTGCGGTAGGCAAGGGCGATCCGCGCCGCCTCGATCGCCATCGTGAAGCAGTCCGACGGGGTGGCCGGGGCCAGCACCGGCACCGGCGACTCGCCGTTACGGCCGTACAACGCCATCAGCAGGTCGGTCTGCTCGGTCTTGGTCGGCATCCCCGTGGAGGGCCCGGCCCGCTGCACGTCCACGACGATCAGCGGAAGCTCCGTGGTCACCGCCAACCCCACGGTCTCGGCCTTGAGCGCGACGCCGGGGCCGGAGGTCGTGGTCACGCCGAGAGACCCGCCGAACGCGGCCCCAAGGGCCGCCCCGACGCCGGCGATCTCGTCTTCGGCCTGGAAGGTGCGGATCCCGAACCGCTTGTGCTTGGACAACTCGTGCAGGATGTCGGAGGCCGGGGTGATCGGATACGACCCGAGGAACAGCGGCAGGCGCGACTGCACCGACGCCGCGATCAGCCCGTACGCCAACGCCTGGTTGCCGGAGATGTTCCGGTAGGTCCCCGGACGCAGCGTGGCCGGCTTGATCTCATAAGAGACCGAGAACGACTCGGTCGTCTCGCCGTAGTTCCAGCCCGCCTGGAACGCCGCGATGTTCGCCTTGGCGATCTCCGGCTTCTTGGCGAACTTGGCCTCCAGGAAACCGATCGTCCCCTCGGTCGGCCGATGGTACAGCCACGACAGCAACCCGAGCGCGAACATGTTCTTGGCCCGCTCGGCGTCCTTCTTGGAGATGTCGTAGCCCTCGAGCGCCTTGACCGTCAGCGAGGTCAGCGGCACCGCGTGCAGGCGCCACTCGGCCAGCGAGTCGTCTTCGAGCGGGTTGCCCGCATAGCCCACCTTGGCCAGGTTGCGCTTGGTGAACTCGTCGATGTTCGCGATGATGTCGGCGCCCTTGGGCAGGTCGCCGAGGTTCGCCTTCAACGCGGCGGGATTCATGGCGACGAGCACGTTGGGCGCGTCGCCGGGAGTCAGGATGTCGTGGTCGGCGAAGTGCAACTGGAAACTCGACACCCCGGGCAGGGTGCCCGCAGGGGCGCGGATCTCCGCCGGGAAGTTGGGGAGCGTCGACAGGTCGTTGCCGAACTGGGCCGTCTCCGCCGTGAACCGATCACCGGTGAGCTGCATTCCATCGCCCGAGTCACCCGCGAACCGGATGATCACGCGGTCGAGTTGCTGAACCTGCTTGGTCACAGCTCCTCAGTCCTCCTTGACGCGCCCAGGGCTGCCTGCTGGTGGCACGTTGTCATATCCATGCTAGATCCATCGGGGTCACGCTGGTTTTTCGTAGATGCGCACTTGAAGTGCCTTCTACCGGGACTTTCCGCACCTGTGGTGCGTTCCCGCTGGTGCCTCGGCCGCCAGGGGGGCGGCGCACCGTCAGCTTCGCGAACCATCCGGGCGACACAGGCCCGACGCGAGCCGGCACAGGTCCAGGTGCAAGCGGGCGACGAGCTTGATTCGGGTCACGATCCTCAACTATATGCGGGGGACCCGGATGTGACCGTCAGGTGTTCAGCCCTTGAGATCGTGCCGGGGTTATTCTCGAGACCTGGGAGGCGGTATGAGTGGATACTTCGGCTCATATGCCATGGTCGTCGTCCTCTTCCTCGTCGGCATGGCGATCTTCGCCGGCGGATTGTTCGTGAACCGGATGTTACGTCCCAACCGGCCGACCCCCGAGAAGCTCACGACGTACGAGTGCGGGGTCGATCCCGTCGGCGAGGGCTGGGCGCAGTCGCAGATCCGCTACTACGTCTTCACGTATCTCTACGTGGTCTTCGCCGTCGACGCCGTGTTCCTCTTCCCCTGGGCCACCGTCTTCGCCGCCCCCGGTTACGGCGTGACGACGCTGGTGGAGATGTTCGTCTTCCTCGGGTTCATCGCGCTCGGCATCCTGTACGCCTGGCGCAAGAGGGTGCTGGGCTGGACGTGACCCGACCGGCTCCGGGGAGGACAATGGACTGCATGGCGGTGACCGCATGCCCGTGAACGATCTCCCGATGCCCACGGTGGGGCCGGTGTCCCGGCTGGCGCCCAAGCCGATGAAGTTCGTGCTGAACTGGGGCCGGCGCTACTCGCTGTGGGTCTTCAACTTCGGGCTGGCCTGCTGCGCCATCGAGTTCATCGCCACGTCGATGAGCAGGCACGACTTCATCCGCTTCGGGGTCATCCCGTTCGCCAACGGCCCTCGGCAGGCCGACCTGATGATCGTGTCCGGCACGGTGACCGACAAGATGGCGCCCGCCGTACGGCGGCTGTACGAGCAGATGCCCGACCCCAAGTACGTGATCTCGTTCGGCGCCTGCTCCAACTCGGGCGGGCCCTACTGGGACTCGTACTGCGTCACCAAGGGCGTGGACCAGATCATTCCGGTGGACGTGTACGTCCCCGGGTGCCCGCCCCGCCCCGAGGCGCTGCTCCACGGGATCATGAAGCTCCAGGAGAAGATCGCGGGCGAGACGCTGGAGGACCGCTACCTGCCGGGGGCGGACGCATGAGCGCCGCCGAGGCCCTGCGCGAGCGGTACGGCTCACGCGTCACCGACTCCTTCGGCCAGGACGTGCTCGACGTGGACCCCGGCGAGTGGATCGACGCGCTGACGTTCGCGCGCTCGGCCGGATTCGAGTTCTTCGACTGGCTGACCGCTGTGGACGAGCCGCCCGAGGCGTTCGCCGTCGTGGCCCACGTGTTCGACCCGGTCGCGTTCGCGCACCTGCTCGTGCGCACCCGGGTGCCGCGCGCGGACCCCCGCCTGCCGACCGCCACCGGCGTCTTCCGGGGGGCGAACTGGCACGAGCGGGAGACGTACGAGATGTTCGGCGTGGTCTTCGACGGCCATCCGGACCTGCGCCCGCTGCTGCTGCCGGACGGCTTCGAGGGCCACCCGCTGCGCAAGGACTTCGTGCTCGCCGCCCGGGTCGCCAAGGCCTGGCCCGGGGCCAAGGAACCGGGGGAGTCCGGCCACGGCTCGCCGAGCCGCCGCAGAATGCTGCCCCCGGGCGTGCCGCCCGGCTGGTCGTCGTAATGGACTGAGGGGTCTCATGGCCGAGGTGCTCGACGTCGCGGTGCGGCTGGTCGTCGTGGTGGCGGCGTTCCTGCTGCTGCCGCTGATCGTCGGGCAGATGGAGCACAAGGCCATGGCCCACATGCAGTCCCGCCTCGGGCCGATGTACGCCGGTGGTTTCCACGGCTGGGCACAGCTCCTCGCGGACGGCGTCAAGTTCGCCCAGAAGGAGGACGTCATCCCGGCCGCGGCCGACCGGCGGGTCTTCGCGATCGCCCCGGCGGTGGCGCTCGTGCCGTACCTCGTCGTGATGGTCGTGATCCCGGTCGGCCCCGGACTGGCGGCCGCGGACCTCGACGCCGGGCTGTTCTTCGTGCTGGCCGTGATGGGCGTCGGCGTGCTCGGTGCGATCATGGCCGGGTGGGCCTCGGCCAACAAGTACAGCGTGCTCGGCGGCATCCGGGCGGCCGCCCAGCTCGTGTCGTACGAGCTGCCGCTGGTGCTCGCGGCCTCCAGCGTGGCGATGGCCGCGGGCACGCTGTCCCTGCAGGGCATCGCCGAGCAGTGGCGCTGGTGGTGGCTGCCCTGGCAGGCGATCGGGGCCTTCGTGTTCTTCGCCGCCGGGCTGGCGGAGCTGCGCCGGCCGCCGTTCGACATGCCGATCGCGGAATCCGAGCTCATCATGGGCCCGATGACCGAGTACGCCGGGTTCCGCTTCGCCTTGTTCATGCTGGCGGAGTACGCCGGGATCGTGGTGCTGTCCGCCCTCACGACCGTGCTGTTCCTCGGCGGCTGGCAGGGGCCCCTCCTGCCCGGCCCGGTGTGGACGCTTCTCAAGGTCTTCGCCCTGGCCTTCGTCGTCATCTGGGTGCGCGTCAGCTATCCCCGGCTGCGCGAGGACCAGCTGCAGAAGTTCGCCTGGACCGTCCTGGTGCCCCTCGCCCTCCTCCAGCTCGCCCTCACCGGAGTCGTCAGGGTCCTCACGGCCTGAACATGATCACAACGGGCACTTCCACCCCGGCCACCCCGCCGTCGCCTCGTCCTCCCACACCTGCAGCGACTTGCCCTCGTAGAGGGTCTCGCGATGAACACTGAGCCATTCGACGAGTTCCGCGCTTCCCCGGACCTTGCCCCTTACGAGCCACGGCTGGTCGCGGAGGTGGGCATCGGGGATGCCGCCGTGGTCCAGAAGGCACTGGACCACGGCGACGAGCGCTTGGTCGCGCCGTTGTACTTCGTCGTTCGCCGGCCTGTGCGGCTTCTCGTCTTCTGTGCAGGCGGACAGGGTGAACGCAATGGACAGGAGAAGAACGGTCCCCGCCTTCAGAGCCCTCACTGCTGCATCCTCATGGCTTCCTGCGCGGACCTGATCCACTGGAGCAGGGTCCTTCCCCCGTAGGAGGTCTCTGCGTGGTCGCTGAGCCACTCGACGAATTCGGCGTTGGGCGTCAGCCTGCCGTTCGTGTACCAAGTGGCGTCGCGCGGCGGATGAAGCGCCCCCGAACCGATGAGGCCCCGCACCACCGGAACCTCGATCTGAAGAACCTGCTTGCGGAAGGCGTCCGCATTCTCCTGGAGCGCGCGCAACGCGTGGTCCGTGTCGAACGACTCGCTCACAACTGGCGCGAAACCCCCCGTCAGGAACTGCGTAATGGTTCCCGGTCCCCATGGATTGCTGAAGCTGAGCGCGCCGAAACCTCCGGTCAGGATCGCGAAAGCGGTCTGGTTTCGCGTCTCCTCTTCGTCTCGCAGCTGCGCGTCGGCGAAGTGCCGATCGTTCTGCAAGCGCTGCACCGTTCCGTACAGGCTGGCTATTTCGCTCAGGTAATCCGCGTCCGATGGATCCGTGATGGTGGCCGCGACGGCGACCGCCACCCGAGCGTTGAGGATGCCCTTGAACCGTCCGAAATCCTCCGGCGTCCGCAGCGCCTGAGCGAGCGTCGCCTCCAGTTCGCTGTTTTTGATCACGACCGTCCAGGGATTGGCGGGATTGTTCTCTTTCGGCAGCGGCTGGGAGGTGAAGTCATGCCCTACTGACTTGGCGAAGTCGGGCAGGTAGCGCTCGGCGGTGTAGATCAATGCCTGGCGGATCTCGTCGGGCAGCACCGTCTGCGGGTGGAGGTTGGAGAACTCGGCGGTGGCCTGGACTATGTGGACGACGGACCAGGCGGACTCCTTGGCGTCCACCGAGGTGCCGCGCTCGGCCGAGACGGCGGCCTTGAGGAAGGCTCCGGCGGGGGTGGAGAGGTCCACCTGGCCGGTGGGCGGAAGCGCGCCTCCAGGATGCACGTACGAGCTGAGGAAGGGCCCGGGGTCGTAGCCGGGAGTGTGCCAGGAGTCGCTGACGAGCATGCGGGCGTACGTGAGTCCCGTGGCCGGATCGCCGAGGACGTGCCGGGCTGCCATGCCGTTCTCGGCGGCCCGCTGGAGTACGGCGCCCACGGCGTCGTACTCCGCCATGAGTCGCTGGTGGCGCGAGGCGTCGGCGTCGGTCTCCAGTTCGCCGCGGGTGGGCGGCCAGATCGTCTTGCCCGCGGCGCGGGCGTCGAGCATGGCGCGGGTCAGGTCGGCGAGCAGGTGGGAGTCCCACGACCTGCCGTCGGGGCCGTACTTCACGAGCATGCCGACCGACCAGGGGTCGGAGTTCCCGGTGAGGGCGGCGCGGGTCTCGGCGGGCAGGAGGGGGCGGCGGTCCTTGCCCGTGCCGACACGCATCTGGCCGGCGGCGGCCAGGGAGGCCCCGAGAGCTCGCAGGATGCTCACGCTCTCCGCGCTGAACAGGGTGGTTCCCGTCCGCTCGTACAGCGCGCGGGCGGCCCGCAGCGCGAGCGGCCCGGCGCCCGCCCAGAAGACCGCCTGGTAGTCCTTGTCGGCGAGGTGCCGCTCCAGGCTCTCCCGTAGTCCCGACAGGGCGAGGCGGGCCTCTTCGGGGTCTTCGGCCGCGAGGGCGGCGGCCAGCGTCTCGGCGTCGCGCTTGCCCTGGTAGCCGCTCTGTCCCGTCGCCTCCCAGTCCAGCCGTACGTTCGGCGGGCGTTCGAAGGTGAGCCCGAGGACGCCGGGCGCACGGGTCAGCGCGTTCCAGCCCTGCTCCCTCGCCAGCTCGTACGCCCTGGTCGTGCGGGCGTCCATGTCACGGACGTCGTCGAGCGCCGCGCCGATGAGGCGGGGCAGTGCGGTGAATCCGACTTCGCTACCCCATTTCTGCATTTTCTGCTGAATGAGCGGGCTGTGCCGGGCCAGTAGATCGTGGACCTGTTCGAGCCGCTTGGCCAGATCCTTGATATTGGCGGGATCGACCCCCACGAATTCCCCCACGGCATTCCTTTCCCCGTTTCGGCGGCTTACGAGGCGACTTTCCGGCGCTCCGCCTCCTCCACGCGGGCGATCAGGCGCGGCTGCTCGGCGAGTACGGCATCGAGCAGCCTGGTGAGCTGGGTCCTGCGGGCGCTCCAGTCGGCGGCCCAGCGGTCGGCCGCCGGGCCCTGCCAGGTGTGGTCCCCGAACATCGGGGGGACGGCGGTGAGCGCGTTCAGGATCTCCCGCACGGCGGTGGCGGCCGCGGCCATGTCCGCCCTGCATTCGGCGGATTCGGGTGACGTCACTGGCCCCTCCGGCTGTCGCGGCTGACGCACCTAAGAGCCTAAGGAAACGCCGATGGCCCAGCCAGGGATATCGCCGACGACAATCGGGATTACCGCATGGTTATTGGAGGAAAATGCCATATTCGGCGAGGTCGGAAGTGAGGTGCGGGGGCAGGGAGGCGGCGGCCGAGACGTCCTCGGCCGAGACGAAGCCGCCGACCTGGTCGCGTACGCGCACGATCTGCTCGGCGAGCGCGGGCGTCAGGCCGGGCAGGTTCGCGATCACCGAAGCGGGGGCGTGGTTGACGTCGACGAGGCCGCCGTCGTCGTACTGCCGGGGCAGGTCGGGCCGCCCGATCCGCAACTCGCGGGCCATCGCCGGATCGTGCTCCGCCAGTTCCCTGGCCTGCTGCCGCAGGGCGCGGCGGTGCTGCGCGAGCGCGATCGCCTGCTCGTTCCCGGCCTCGTACGGCGGGACGTCGCCGAAGACCTGCTTCCTGACCGCGAGGGAGTGCACGGTGGCGAAGAGCCAGGGGGTCAGCATGCCGAGAATCATCAGAAGGGACGCCAGGGGCGGCTCCTGTGTGTCCTTGTACACCTCGGACAGGTAGATCCACACGCCGGTGGCCGCGGCGTATCCGGCGGCGGCGACCCCATACCAGGCGCTGCGCCTGCGGACGGCGGCGTACAGCATGGTGAAGGGGGTGCCGAAGCCGCAGGTGTACAGCGGGGCGAACGCCCACAGGAAACCGGGGACGCTCGAAGGCCGCTTCACCGGTGGCGGCGGCGACGGCGGTACGGGCGGCGTCGGATGGGCGCCCGGGCCGTAAGGGCTCGGCGGCGGCACGGACGGCGACGGAGTGGCGCCGTAGGGGCTCGGCGGCCACTGCTGTCCGTACGGTCCCTGCTGTCCGTACGGTCCCTGCTGCCCGTACGGTCCCTGTGGTCCGGAGGGGCGACCTCCCGGTCCGCCATAGCCGTTCATGGCCCAGACGATACGGATTTGTCGGTCTTTGCGCTTCCCTTTCTCCCCACACCCTGTGGACAACCCTGGGGATGACGCTGTGGACGGTGTGGAAAACAGCTGGGATGGAGTCACACGTTCACTCGCCGCCGATAGTGCGCGATGATGAACCTGTGGCGCGCATTCCAGGAGAAGGGTTGGCCAAGGGCCTGGCCGTGACCATGCGGCACATGCTGCGGAAATCGGAGACGCAGCAGTACCCGGAGGTGCACCCCGACCTGCCCGCCCGCAGCCGGGGCGTGATCGCTCTGGTGGAGGAGAACTGCACCGTCTGCATGCTCTGCGCCCGCGAGTGCCCCGACTGGTGCATCTACATCGACTCCCACAAGGAGACCCTCCCGGCGCCCGAGGGTGGCCGTCCGCGCGCCCGCAACGTGCTCGACCGCTTCGCGATCGACTTCTCGCTGTGCATGTACTGCGGCATCTGCATCGAGGTGTGCCCCTTCGACGCGCTGTTCTGGTCGCCCGAGTTCGAGTACGCCGAGTACGACATCCGCGACCTTCTGCATGAGAAGGACAGGCTGGGCGAGTGGGCGGCCACCGTGCCGCCGCCACCGGCCCATGAGGTCGGCGCCGAGTCGCCGAAGGAACTGTCGGCCGGTTCCCGCCCGGCACCGGCCCACCGTACGGCGCCGCCCGCGCCGGTGAAGGGACCGGCCGAGGGCGCGTCCGCGGCGCAGGACACCGCACAGGAAACCAGCAGGGAAACGGCGCAGCGAACCGAGCAGGACACCGCGCGGGAGGCGGTGCGGCGACCGGCGGCGGAACCCGCGAGTGGGCCGGAGAGCCGCCCGCGCCGTGAGCCGCCGAGAGCCATGCGCGACATCCGCTCCATCCGGCCGCCGGGCTCGCTGCCCAAGAACGCCGGACCATCGCCGGAGAAGAAGGACGGGCCCGAGGGGGAGCGATGACCTCCCAGGCGCCGGGGTTGTGGCCGCCCTCGGGGCCTGAGGTCGTCTTCCTGCTGCTCGGCGCCGTCGTCGTCGGCTCGGCCCTGCTGGTCGTCACGACCAGGCAGCTCGTCCACGCGGCGCTGTGGCTGGTCGTCTGCTTCGGCGCGCTCGCGGGCGGCTACCTGGTGCTGACCGCCGAGTTCGTCGCCTGGGTGCAGGTGCTGATCTACGTGGGCGCGGTCGTGGTGCTGCTGCTGTTCGGCATCATGCTGACCCGCGCGCCCATCGGGCCCTCCGCCGGCCTCGACTCCGGCAACCGGTGGGCCGCCGCACTGGTCGCCGTCGCGACCGCCGCCGTGCTCGTCACCGTGGTCGTCACCGGCTTCCGCACGGCGTACGCGCCGCTCCAACCCGGGCAGGGGGCGGCCCAACCCCTGGGGGCGAGCGTCTTCCGCACCTGGGTGCTGCCGTTCGAGGCGCTGTCGGTGCTCCTGCTCGCCGCACTGATCGGCGCGATCGTCCTGTCCCGTACGGACATCAGGGGGCGGGAATGACCCGGTTATCGACCAGGCCAGCGGCCCGGAGGCGGTGAGCGAGGTGCACGTCGTCTACCCGGTGGCGGTCTCCGCCCTGCTGTTCTCCATCGGTGTGTACGGCGTGCTGGCCCGGCGCAACGCGATCCTCGTGCTGATGTCGGTCGAGCTGATGCTCAACGCGGTCAACCTCAACCTGGTGGCCTTCGACGTCTGGCTCAGGGACCGCCTGCACAGCGGCCAGGTGCTGACGCTGTTCGTCATCGTGATCGCCGCGGCCGAGGTGGGCCTGGGGCTGGCGATCGTGCTGGCCGTCTTCCGCACGCGCAGGACCGTCGACGTCGACCGGTTGCGGGCGCTCGCCGAAGTCGGACGCACACCCGACCCGGGGCGCCCGGATGGGGAGGGCGCCTCGTGACCGCCGTGGTGGTTCTGATCGTCCTGCTGCCGTTCGCCGCCGCCGCGGCCGGGCTGCTCGCGACCCGCCTGGGCGCCCGTACGGAACGGGCCGCGTACCGGCGGGCGGCGTGGTTCGCGATCGCTCCGGGCGCGGTGTCGGCGGCGCTCACGGTGTGGCTCGCCGTAGCCCTCGCGCGGGGAGCGGGTGCTTCAGAAGGGCGGTTCTGGTCGGAGCTGCTCCCCGGGCGGGCCGAGGGCACGCTGACGGTGGTCGAGACCGGGTCGGTGCCGATCTCCCTGACTCTGCGGGCCGACGGATTGTCAGTGCTCGCGGGCATCCTGGTCGTCGTGGTCGCGCTGGCGGTGCAGGTCTACTCGGTCGGGTACATGCGGGACGAACCCCGCTACCCGTCCTACAGCGCGTTCGTCAGCCTGTTCACCAGCGCCATGCTGCTGGTGGTCTACGCGGGGGACCTGATCGTCCTCTACGTCGGCTGGGAGATCATGGGCCTGTGCTCCTACCTGCTCATCGGGCACTGGTGGGAGGACCGGGCCAACTCACGGGCGGCGGTCAAGGCGTTCCTGGTCACCCGGCTCGGCGACGTCGGCTTCCTGTTCGGGATCTTCACCCTGGGCCTGTCGGCGGGCAGCTTCCGGATCGACGACGTGCTGCGCGCCGACATTCCCAAGGGCACGCTGATCGTCGCGACCCTGCTGTTGCTCGCCGGGGTCGCGGGCAAGAGCGCGCAGGTGCCGCTGCAGACCTGGCTGCCCGACGCGATGGCCGGTCCCACCCCGATCAGCGCGCTCATCCACGCGGCCACGATGGTGGCGGCCGGAATCTTCGTCGTCGCCCGGCTCTATCCCGCCTTCCTCGCGGCGCCGCCCACGCTCGACGTGCTGGGCGTGGTCGCGGCCGTCGGCATGCTGGGTGCCGCGCTCGCCGCGCTCGCGCAGGACGACCTCAAGCGCGTGCTGGCCTACTCGACGATCAGCCAGCTCGCGTACATGGCCGCGGCACTGGCCGCCGGGTCCGACCGGGCGGCGATGTTCCACCTGGTGTCGCACGGCGCGTTCAAGGCCCTGCTGTTCCTCTGCGCGGGCCTGGTGATCCACCACGTCGGGTCGAACCTGATCAGCCACATGGGCGGGCTGCGCAGCGCCCTTCCCGTGACGTTCTGGACGATGACCATCGGTTTCGCCGCGCTCGCCGGGCTGCCGCCCGCGAGCGGCTTCTTCAGCAAGGACGCGGTGATCTCGGCGATCGAGCACGGGACGGGACCGGCCCAGCCGTTCGTGTACGCGTCGGCGCTGCTGACCGTGGGGGTGACCGGGGCGTACGCCGCCCGCGCCTGGCTGCGCACGTTTTTCGGCCCCGCCCGGATCGAGCCGCTCGCGGAGCCGCCGCCCGGCGTCGCCCACGTCTTCGACGGCCGGGAGGCGCCCCCGTCGATGCTGTGGCCGGCCGGCGTGCTGGCCGTGCCCGCCCTGCTGCTCGGCCTCGCCGGATCGGCGGCCGGTGTGGAGGTCGAGTGGGGGTCGGCGGCCGTCAGCCTCGCCGTCGCGCTGCTCGGCGCCGGGATCGTGTACGCCCTGTGGCGGGCCGTGCCCGAGCAGGACCCCGCCCGGCTGCTCGGCCCTTTCCGGGTGCCGTGCGAGCGGGCCTTCTACGTCGACGCCGCGTACGCGGCGCTGGTCGCCCGGCCCGTCCTGCGCCTGGCCAGGGGAGTTGTCCGCACGGACGCGCGGGTGGTGGACGGCGCGGTCCGGGGTTCCGGCCGGGCGACGCTCGGCCTTTCCGGCCTGGTGCGGCTCGCCCAGAACGGCAACGCGCAGCTCTACGTCACTGGCCTGCTGGCCGGGATCGTGCTGATCGCGGTCGCGGCGGTGGTGCTGACATGATGCGGCGGGCTCGAAGCGGTGGCGCGCGGCTCCGTGCGATCGGTTCGCCGGCTGGGCTCGGGCCGATCGCGGTCACGGCGGATCGGACCGGTGGCGCGCGGCTGTTCCCGGTGGTGACGACGTGAGCTGGTTGCCGATCGCGCTCGTGGCCGTCCCGCTGCTGGGGGCCGCCGTCTTCGCCGTCCCGGCCGTACGGGGCAGGGCGGTGGCCTGGGGAATCGCCGTCTCCGCCGTGGTGCTGGTCCTCGCCGTCGCACTCGCCGCGGTCTTCGACTACGCGCGCCCCGCCGGAATGCAACTGCAGATCGACCGGACGTGGATCCCCGGCCTCGGTCTGCGGTTCCACCTGGGCGTGGACGGCGTCTCGCTGCCGCTCGTCGTGCTGACCGCGCTGCTGACGTTCCTCTGCTTCGTCCACCTCGCCGGGCACCCGCCCGCGGGCGGCAGGTCAGGCGCGCTGGTCGTCACGTTGCTCGTGCTCGAAGTCGGCATGATCGGCACGTTCCTCGCCCTCGACCTGCTGCTGTTCTTCGTGTTCTTCGAGGTCGTGCTGGTCCCGATGTATTTCGTGATCGCCCTGTGGGGCGGCGCGGGCAGGCGGGCGGCGGCCGTGAAGTTCATCCTCTACACGCTGCTCGGCTCGGCCGTCCTCCTCATCGGCCTGCTCGTCGTCTGGACGCAGGCCGGCACGCTCGACATGGTCGCGCTGGCCGGGCGCCACGGCTCGGGCATCGCCCGGTCGGCGCAGATCCTCGCGTTCCTCGCCATCGGGCTCGGCCTGGCGGTGAAGACGCCCATGTGGCCGCTGCACACCTGGCTGCCCGACGCGCACACCGAGGCGCCGACCGTCGGCTCGGTCCTGCTCGCGGGCGTGCTGCTCAAGATGGGTTCGTACGGCTTCGCCAGGATCGCGATCCCGGTGCTGCCCGAGGGCGCGGCGGCCCTGGCCCCTTGGCTCGGCGCGTTCGCCGTCGTGGGCATCGTGTACGGATCGCTCGCCTGCCTTGCCCAGCGAGACCTCAAACGGATGATCGCCTACTCGTCCGTGGGTCATATGGGCTTCGTGCTGCTCGGGTTCGCCTCGCTCACGCCGGTAGGCATGAACGGCGCCCTGTTCGCCAACGTCGCCCACGGGCTGATCACCGGCCTGCTGTTCTTCCTCGCCGGAGCCGCCAAGGAGCGGTACGGCACGGCCGACATGATCCGGCTGGGCGGCGGCATGCTGCGCCGCCTGCCGTACGTCGGGTCGCTGCTGACCTTCGCCTGCGTCGCCTCGCTGGGCCTGCCCGGCCTCGCCGGGTTCTGGGGGGAGATGCTCGCGCTGCTCGGCGCGTTCCGTCCGGCCGCCGGGCTCTCCCGGCCGCTGTTCCTCGGGTTCATGGCCGCCGGCGGGCTCGGCACGGTGCTCACCGCGGCCTACTTCCTGGTCATGCTCTCGCGGGTGACGCACGGCCGGGCGGTCGAGACCATCCCGCCCGCCGGGCCTCTTGCGCCGCGGGGGCCGTATGAGCCGCCGGGGCCGCCGCTCGCCACCGCCGAAGGCGTACGCGAGGTGCTGAGCGAGGCGGGGGAGGGCGCGGCTCCGGTCGAGCCCGTCGCGACCGGAGCCGCCGTGGTCGCACTGGATGCCGCGGAGGTGGGCCGGGCGCGGCGGCCTTTCGGGGACGTCACCGCCCACGAACTGGCGGCCTGGCTTCCGCTGGTGGCGCTGATCGTGCTGTTCGGCCTGTGGCCGAAGGCCCTGCTCGCCGTCACCACGCCCGCCGTCCAGTCGCTCCTCGGATCGGGGGTGGCGCCATGACGGGCGGGGTGATCCAGTCCATCGACTACGCCGCCGTGGCGGCGCCGCTGGTCCTCGCCCTGGTCGCCGGGCTCGTGCTGCTGCTCGACGCGTTCCTGCCGCCTCGCCCCGGCGGCGCGCGGATGCTCGGTCTCGTCACGCTCGGCGGCCTGGTCGCCGCCCTGGCGGTCGTGGCCGTCCAGGCCGCGAGCGGCGGGACACGGCGCACGTTCTGCGTCCCCGCCTCCCTCGGCGGCGCGTCCGCACCCGGCCGGGCCGCCGCGTCGTGCTCGTTCGTCGTGGACCGCTTCACCCTGATCATCGCGGCGGTCGTGCTGGCCGCCGGGGTGATCGTCGTGCTGCTGTCGATGACGGAGATCGCCGCAGAACGCGGCGCCGGGCCAGGAGAGGGAAGCCGGATTCCGGCAGGGGAGTGGTATTTCCTGCTGCTGGCCACGCTGGCCGGGGCGGTCCTGCTGCCGGCCTCCCGTGATCTCATCATGCTGGTCGTGTCGCTGGAACTGGTGTCGCTGCCGGTCTTCGCGCTGACCGCGCTCCGGCGCCATGACGGCCGCGCGTCCGAGGCCGCCCTCAAGCTCTTCCTGGTCTCGGTGGTCTCCACCGCGATCACGCTGTTCGGCGTCTCGCTGCTCTACGGCGTGACCGGCTCGGTCCACCTCGACCGGATCGACGCCGCCCTGCGGACGACCGGGGACATGGCCCAGGTCACGGCGGCGGCGATCGTGCTGGTGGCGGCGGGCTTCGCATTCAAGATCGCCGCGGTGCCGTTCCACTTCTGGGCGGGAGACGTCTACCGGGGCGCCCCGATCCCGGTCGCGGCGCTGCTGTCGGTGGTGTCCAAGGCGTCGGGCTTCGCCGGGCTGATCCTGCTGCTGACGTTCGCGCTGCCGGGGAGAGCGGCGCTGTGGGCCCCAGGAGTGGCGGTCGTCGCCGCCCTGACGATGACGGCGGGTAACGTCCTCGCGATGCGGCAGCGCGCGGCGGTCCGGCTGCTGGCCTGGTCGTCGGTCGCGCAGTCGGGCTACATCCTCGCGCCGCTGGCCGTCTACGCCGCCGAACCCCGCGCGGCCGTCGGCGCGTCGGTCGCCTATCTCGTCTTCTACGCCGCGATGAACCTGATCGCCTTCGCGGTGGTCCTGCTGGTGGCGCGGCTGCCCGAAGGCCAGGACCTGGAGGCGTACCGGGGGCTGGCGCTGCGGAGCCCGGCCGCCGGGCTGTCCCTCGCCTTCGCCCTCGTCTGCCTGGCCGGGCTGCCACCCGGGCTCGCCGGCCTGTTCGCGAAGATCGTCGTCTTCCGGGCCGTCGTGGACGGCGGGCTCGGCTGGCTCGCCGTGGTCATGGCGGCCAACACGGTGGCCGGGCTGTACTACTACATCGCCTGGACCGCGCGGCTGTTCGCGCCGCCCGCGGCGGGCGAGAGCCGTACGGTCTCGACGCGAGCGGCGGCGGGGGTCGCCGTCGCCGTCACGGTGGCCGTCACCGTGGTCTTCTCCGTGGTCCCGCAGGTGGTGCTGTCGGTCTCAGGGTGAGGCGCGTCACGGGGAACGTTCGTCCAGACCATGCACGTTGGTAGGGCTGGACGCACCGAACTGGACACACCGAGCCGGACACACCGAGCCGGACACACCGAACCGGGAGGAGGAGGCGTGCACCACAACCGCCTGCGCACCGCGGTCCTGCTGGGAGCGCTGTCCTCGTTGCTCCTGGTCGCCGGGGCCTGGCTGGGGGGCGGCACGGGTGCCCGGATCGCGGTCGTGGTCGCCCTCGTGGTCAGCGGCGTCGCCTACTTCTGCGCCGACAGGATCGCGCTGTCGGCCATGCGGGCCCGGCCCGTGGCCGAGGTGGAGCAGCCGGTCCTCTACCGCGTCGTCCGCGAGCTGTGCACCGAGGCCCGCGGACCGATGCCCCGCCTGTACGTGTCCCCGACGATGCAGCCCAACGCGTTCGCGACCGGGCGCAACCCGCGTGACGGGGCGGTGTGCGTCACGCACGGCCTCCTCGGGCTGCTGGACGAGCGCGAACTCAAGGGAGTGCTCGGCCACGAGCTGTCGCACATCCACAACCGGGACATCCTGATCTCCTCGGTCGTGGGCGCGCTGGCCACGATGATCACGTACTTCGGGTACGCCGGCCTGTTCTTCGGCTCGGACGACGACGAGGGGCCGGGATTCCTCGGCGCCATCCTCGTGATGATCCTCGGTCCGGTCGCGGCCACGATGATCCAGATGGCGATCGCGCGATCGCGGGAGTTCGCGGCCGACGACGCGGGGGTACGGCTGACCGGCGACCCGCTGGCCCTCGCCTCCGCGCTGCGCAAGATCGAGATGGAGGTCCGCAGGCTGCCGCTCCCGGAGAACGGCAGGCTCGCCTCCGCCGGCCACATGATGATCGTCAACCCGTTCCGGGGCACCCGGATCGGCAGGCTGTTCGCGACCCACCCTCCGGTCGCCGCGCGGATCGCCCGTCTGGAACGGATGGCCGGCTACCGCAGGTGAGGTGCGGCCCGCGGGTCATGTCAGGAATGCTGGGTGACCGGGTCGGTCTCCGCGGCCCCCAGCGCGGGCAGCCCGTCGATGCTCTCCCGGTTGTGCTTGGCGCGGTAGTTCCGCCGCTGCTGCACGTCCTTGCGCCCCGCCCACTCGTCGAGCAGCGTCCGGTCCTGCTCGTACGCCATGAAGGGCACCGAGTAGCCGCACGAGTCGGCGATGCGGTCGCAGCTTACGACGATGATCGACCGCACCCCCGGATGCGGCCCGAAGAGCGCGAGCAGGCCGGCGAAGTCGGCGTCCCCGGGGGTCACGACGCGGCCGGTGCCGAAGAGACGGACGATCTTCGGCGGTCCGCCGAAGGCGCAGAACATCAGCGTGACGCGGCCGTTCTCGCGGATGTGGGCGATGGTCTCCACACCGCTGCCGTCGAGGTCGAGGTAGGCCACCGTCGTGTCGTCGATGACCGCGAAGGTGTCGGAGTATCCCTTGGGGGACACGTTGACGTGGCCGCCCCGCTCAGGGGCGGTCGCGACGAAGAAGACCGGCTGCGTGGTGACGAACTCGCGCAGCCGGTCGGTGAGCTTCTCATAGATCTTGCCCATATCGGGACGATAACTCGGATCATTCGCCGGGCAACCACCAGGTCCACACGCTGGACTTCACCCGGAAGGAGTCCAGCGTGGCGGTGGCGCCCGTGTCGGTGTCGAGGCTGCGCACGACGACGCGATACGTCTCGCCGGTCTTCGCCGAGTCCAGGGTCTCCCAGAGCTTGAGGCCGCCGTCAGGGGTCCACTCCAGGCGCTTGGCCGACTCCTTCTTGGGCACGCGCACGTCCACGGCCTCGCCCACGCTGTCGTTCGACAGGTCGTACACCCGCAGCCGCTGCTTTCCGGACCCGGTGCTGATCAGCACCGCCACGGAGGAGCCGTCGTCGGCGAGCGCCATCGGGCTGTTGTTGGCCACGACCTGCGGCACGACCTGGGTGTTCGTCCGCCGCCCGTCCTGGTCGTACACGCTGAACCGGCTGGTGTTCTCGGCGGTCCCACGGGAGACCAGCACGTGCTTCCCGTCGGGGCTGAAGCCGACCACTGCCGCGTCGGCCGGGATCTTGCGCACCTTCCCCGTACGGACGTTCACGATGAGGGACGGGAGCTTGTCGTCACCGTCGTAGTAGTCGACCGTGAGCACGCCCCCGTCCCGCGACAGCGAGGTGGCGAGGTCCCCCATGCCGATGCCCTTGGGCAGCTTCGACACCGAGCGGGGGAGCGCGCGGACCTTGTTCGTGGTCACGTCGCGGACGACGAGCGCGCCGTCCTTCTTCCGGAAGTACGACACCTGCCGGCCGTCGCCGCTGACCGTCAGGGGCGCGTACGACTGCTTGTCGATCTTCCCCTTCGCCGTACGCGGGAACACCTGGGCGTCCTTGAGCACGCTGTCACGGCCGTTGCGGAGCGCGAGGTGCCAGGAGCCGCAGGGGAAGTAGTCGTCCTTCTTGCTGCAGGACTTCAGCCAGGCGTAGCGGACGGTGGACGCGGAGGAGGACGCCGTGGCGGAGGCGGCTGCCGTACGCGCCTCGGCCTGCGCGGTGCCGGCAAGGGCGGTCAGCGTCATGGTGGCCGCCGCTGAGAGGGCGAGGATCGCGGGTTTTCTCATGGGGCTTCCTTTCGTCTCGCCTGGATAGATGCGGTGCGGCGGCGAAAGGTTCTGTCACGAATGGGCCACGCCAAGATCTCTACACATTCGGTCGGGAAAGGGATGGAAGATCCGGCCTTCCGTGGTGTTTACTGCTTCTATCCATTTGGGGCGGCTTGGTAGACAAGCCAGGTCACAGGGAAGGCGTGACATGGCAGAAACGGACGAGCGCGGCGTCCACACCCGCCGGGGATTCCTCAGGACGGCGGTCACCGGCATGACCGTGCTGTCGGCCGCGGCGCTGCTGGAGGCCTGCGGCGCGGCGCCGTCGTCGTCGGCCGGCTCGAAGGCGTCGAGCGGAAGCGCCGCCTCCGGCACGGACACCGGCAAGGAGATCGAGGTGCTCCGGGTGTCGCTGCCCGGATCGCTGTCGAACCTCTATCCCGGGCAGGAGTCGGGCATCCTCAACTACTACGTCGCCGGGATCTGCATGGAGGGGCTCGTCGGCGTCGACACCACGGGGAAGATCGTCCCCGCTCTGGCGTCGAGCTTCGAACGCACGTCGCCGACCACCTACGTCTACCGGCTCCGCCCGGACGCCCGGTTCCACGACGGCACCCCGGTGACCGCCGACGACGTGCTGCACTCGATCGAGATGGCCAGGGACGCGAAGGTCTCGCCCGCCACGGCCGCCTACTGGGCCAACCTGAAGAAGGCCGAGAAGACCGGGGACGCCGAGATCACCCTGACCGCGAAGGCCGCCGACGTGGCGTTCGCCTGGCTCCCGTCGAACGCCGACGCCCTGTGGATCGCCCCCAAGGCCGCGTGGGAGAACGCGAAGAGCGGCTTCGGCACCCCGCAGTCGCTCCCCGTCGGGACCGGGCCGTACAAGGTCACGGGCTTCGTCCCCGACTCCTACGTCGAGTTCTCCCGGGTGGACACCTGGCACGGCACCCGGCCGAAGATCGCCAAGATTCGGTTCGAGTTCGTGCCCGACGAGAACACCCGCCTGCTGGCGTGGAAGGCCGGCAAGGCCGACATGGCGCTCAACGTGCCGCTGGCCCAGTCGCGCCAGTGGGAGGGCGCCGCCGGCACCCGGGTGGTCTACGCGCCCGACCGCTCCTACGCCGGGCTGACCTTCAACACGAAGGCCGCGCCGTTCGACGACGTGCACGTCCGCAGGGCGGTCGCCCACGCGGTGAACCGCCAGGCGATCGTCGACAAGATCCTGCGCGGCCGGGGCCAGGTCGCCACCGCGCTGTCCACACCCGAGCAGTTCGGCGGGCTGTGGACGCCGCAGGAGGCGGCGCAGCGGCTCGCCGCCGTCCCCCAGTACGCGTACGACCTGGAGAAGGCGAAGCAGGAGCTGGCGCAGTCGAAGGTGCCGAACGGGTTCAGCGCGAGCCTGTCCTACCCGAACACCGGCCCCCACCTGGGGACGGCCGCGCAAGCGTTCGCCGCCGACCTGAAGAAGATCGGCATCACGCTCGAAGTGAAGGAACTGCCGATCGAGCAGTGGCTGGCGGAGCTGAACGAGTTTCCGCCGCTGAGCTACATGTGGTACTTCAACACCACCGGCGACCCGGGCGAACTCCCGAGCTGGTTCCTGGGCGAGGGCAACCCCGCCAAGTACGCCAACGACACGATCGCAACGACGATGGGGAAGGCCACCGCCGAGGCCGACCCGGCGAAGAGGGCCGATCTGCTGATCGAGGCCCAGACGGCGCAGGCCGAGGACCTCGCGTACCTGCCGCTGTGGTGGGGGCAGGCGGCGACCGCGTTCGGCAGCGCGATCGGCGTCAGGGACTACACCTCCTACACCCTGCTGGCCGACTGGCCCGGCCAGGTGTACAGCGCCCAGTGAGGACAACACAGTGAACGGGCCCGTCCTCGCCTTCGCGCTGCGCCGGGCCGCCGCCACGCTCGCGCTGCTGCTCGCGCTGTCGCTGCTGGTCTTCGCGCTGCTGTACCTCGCCCCCGGCGACATCGCCCGCAACCTGCTGGGCACCCGCAACGTCACGCCGGAGGCCCTGGCCCGGATCCGCGAGCTGCACCACCTGGACGAGCCGTTCCTGGCGCAGTACTGGTGGTGGCTGTCCCACGCGGTGACCGGCGACTTCGGCACGTCCATCCGCACGGGAGGGCAGGTCGGGCCGCTGCTGCTCGACCGCACCGGCGTCACTGCGGCCACGGCCGGGCTGGCGTTCCTGCTGTCGGTCCTGGCCGGCGTCCCGGCCGGGATCGCCACCGCCGTACGGCGCGGCCGGCCGCTCGACCGGATGATCGTGTCGGCCTCGGTCGTCGGCGTCAGCGCGCCCGGCTTCGCGGTGGGCCTGATCCTGCTGTACGTCTTCGCCCTGGGACTGGGCTGGTTCCCCGTCTACGGCACCGGCGAGGGGTTCCTCGACGCACTGTGGCATCTCGTCCTTCCGGCGGTGGCGCTCGCGTTCGGGCTCGGCGCCTTCGTCGTGAAACTGACCAGGGCGGCGGTCATCCGGGAGCTGGACCAGGACTACGTGACGTTCGCCCGGGGACGCGGCCTGTCCGAACGCAGGGTGCTGCGCCTCGTGCTGCGCAACGCGGCGATCCCCATCGTGACCAGCCTCGGCCTGATGGTGGCCTACCTGTTCGGCGGGACCGTGCTGATCGAGGTGACCTTCGCGCTGCCCGGCCTCGGCTCGCTGATGGAGGAGTCGGTGCTGTTCAAGGACATCCCCGTGGTGCAGGCGCTGACACTCGTCGTCGCGCTGGTCGTGTCGGTGACCGCGCTCGTCGTGGACCTGTCGTACCTCGCGATCGACCCGCGCGTGCGGGCCAGGGCGGTGCACCGATGAAGTCGGCGAAATCGCTGAAACCGATCAAGCTGAAGCCGGCGAAGAGGCGGCCGCCGGTCGTGGCGATCCTGTCCGCCGTCGTGCTCGTGGCCGTCGGGGTGTGCGCGGCGGGCTGGGAACTGCTCGCGCCGCACGCCCTCGACCAGGACGTCTACCTGGGCGTGGTCGGGGCGGGCGTCGAGGGCCACCTGTTCGGCACCGACCAGCTCGGCCGCGACATCCTGCAGCTCTCGCTCGCGGGCGCCCGCTCGGCGCTGGCCGGTCCGATCGTGGTCGCCGTGGGGTCGATGGTGATCGGGTTCCTGCTCGGGACCTTCGCGGGTTACCGGGGCGGGATCGTGGACATGCTGGCCGGCCGCTACGCCGACCTGCTGCTGGCGCTGCCGTCCGTGCTGCTGGCCATCGTGGTCGCCGGGCTCGTGGGGCGCGGCTACTGGGTCACGGTCGCCGTGCTGATCGTGCTGTTCTCGCCGTCCGACGTGCGGCTCGTGCGGGGAGCGGTGATGGAGCAGACGCCCCGGCCCTACATCGAGTCGGCCAAGATCCTCGGCATCCGGCCGACGCGGATCATGTTCCGGCACATCGCCCCCAACATCGTGCCGATCGTGGTCGCCAACCTTCTGCTCAACGTGGCGTTCGCGCTGGTCGCGCTGTCGTCGCTGTCGTACCTCGGGCTCGGCGTGCCGCCCGGGGCCCCGGACTGGGGACGCCAGCTCGCCGACGGGCGTGCGCTGCTGGGCGACAATCCGCTCGCGGCCGTCGTGCCCGGCGTGCTGATCATCCTCACCGCCACCGCGGTGAACCTGCTCGGCGACTGGCTGTCGGAACTGCTCGACCGCAGGGTGGTGGCCCGGTGATTCCACTACTTGACGCCCGCGACGTACGGGTGACCTCGGCGGCGGGCGTCCTCGTCCCGGGAATCGACCTGACGGTGGCGCCGGGGGAGACCGTGGCGATCGTCGGCGAGTCCGGCTCGGGCAAGTCGATGACCGCCAGGGCGCTGACCGGCCTGCTGCCCGAGGGCGTGCACGCCACCGGACGGCTGGAGCTGTCCGGGCAGGCGTACGACCTGGCCGAGGCACGTACGCCCTGGCAGCGCATCCGGGGATCGCAGATCGCGCTGCTGCTCCAGGACCCGTTCACCTCACTGTCCCCGGTGCACCGCTGCGGTGAGCAGATCGGCTGGGCGCTGCCGCGCGCCGGCCGCGCCGCCGGGGTCGCCCGCCTGCTGGCCGAGGTGGGGCTGCCCGCCGAGGTCGCCGGACGCTACCCCTTCCAGCTCTCCGGCGGCATGCGCCAGCGGGTGGCGATCGCCGCCGCGCTGGCCGCCGGTCCGGGCCTGCTGATCGCGGACGAGCCGACCACGGCCCTGGACGTGACGACCCAGCACGAGGTCCTCGAACTCGTCGCCGGGCTGCAGCGGGCGCGTCAGATGGGCCTCATCCTGATCACCCACGACCTGCGGCTCGCCCGGGCCAGGGCCGACCGGATCATGGTGATGTACGCCGGGCGGCTCGTCGAGGAGGGCCCGGCGGCCGAGGTGATGGACCGGCCGGCGCACCCCTACACGGCGCGGCTGGCGGCCTGCGACCCGCCCGTCACCCATCGCCTGCCGGCGCTGCCGACGATCCCCGGCTCGGTGCCCCGGCCGTACGCGGTGAGCGGCGCCTGTGCCTTCGCGGACCGGTGCGACCTCGCGGTCGAGGCGTGCCGTACGGCGGAGCCGGCCCTGGCAGCGGTCGCTGACGGGCATGCGGCGGCGTGTGTGCGGCCCTCGGACGTGCGCCCGGTGGCCGAGCCCCGGCCACCGGCGGTTCACCCGGAGGCCGAAGCGGCGGGGCCCGCGCTGCTGGTGGTGAGGGGCCTGACCAAGAAGTTCCCCGGCTCGGCCGCGCCGGCGCTCGACGGGGTCGACCTGGAGGTTGCGGCGGGCGAGGCGGTCGCGGTCGTCGGCGAGTCCGGGTCCGGCAAGACCACGCTCGCGAGATGCGTGGTCGGCCTGGAACGGCCCGACGGCGGGAGCGTCGAGTTCGGCGGCGGGGCCACCGGCCCGAGGCGGGTGCAGTACGTGTTCCAGGACCCGTACTCCGCGCTGAACCCCGGCCTCACCGTCGGCGCCTCGCTGGCCGAGGCCCTCAAGGCGGCGGGCCGCCCCCGGTCGGAGGTGCCCGGCCTGCTCGACCTGGTCGGGCTGCCCGCGGCGTACGCCCGGCGCAGGCCCCGCGCGCTGTCCGGCGGGGAGCGCCAGCGCGTGGCGATCGCCCGGGCCCTCGCTCCCGGCGCCGAGGTGCTGGTCTGCGACGAGCCCGTCTCGGCGCTCGACGTCTCGGTCCAGGCGCAGGTGCTCAACCTGCTGTCGGACCTGCGCCGCGACCTGGGGCTGACCCTGCTGTTCATCACCCACGACCTGGCCGTCGCGCGGCAGGTCGCCGACCGCGTGTACGTGATGCACCGCGGCCGGGTCGTCGAGACCGGGCCGGTCGGCGGCGTGCTTGGCGCCCCTGCCCACGAGTACACCCAACGGCTGCTGGCGTCCGTGCCGGCGGCGACCCGAGCGGAGTGAAGATCCTGATGACCGAACTACGCGTCGACGTGCTGCCCGTGACGGGGGACGTGGCCTCCGTCGCCGACGGACTCGACGCCGTGCCCGCCGACCTGCTGCGCCGCTGGCGGCTCGCGGGCGGCGTGCAGGTGCGCACGCTCGTCACGGCCCGTACGGAGGACGGGACGCCGGTCGGCGCCGCCTTCGAGGTGCACAGGCCGCTCACCGCGTACCGGAAGATCGTGGACGTGTGGGCGTCCGACGACGCGGTCGCCGACGCGCTCGTCCGCACCATCGAGGAGCGCGCCTGGCGGGAGGGCGCGGTGGCGGTCAAGCGGTGGTTCGCGGCGCGGGACGTGGCATGGGAACGCTCGCTCGGCCGGGGCTACCAGGAGGTGCCGGTGCCCACCTGGGCGGGCCCGGTCGTCGGCGGCACCGAGATTGGCTGTGGTCAGGTGCGCTGGCGCGAGCGGCCCCCCGCGCGGGCGCTGCCGTACATGCGCCAGACCACCGACTTCACCTGCGGGCCCGTGGCGCTGCAGATGGCCCTGGCGGGACTGGGGCTGGCAGGCGAGCCCTCCCGGGAGGAGGAGCTGCGGCTGTGGCGCGAGGCGACCACGGTGGCCGGCTGCGACCCGCTGGGCCTCGCGCTCGCCGCCGCGGGGCGGGGCGCCAGGCCGGAGGTGCTGCTGTCCACCGAGGCCCCGACCCTGCTGGAGCTGTGCCGTACGGACGAGGAGCGCGAGCTGAGGCGCTTCATCCAGACGGGGTTCCGTGCCGAGCTGGCCGGCAGGGGCATCGGCGTGGAGACCGTCGCCTTCGACCTCGACCGGCTCCGCGCGGTGGTCGAGGACGGCGGGGTGGCGCTCGTGCTGATCGAGCAGCTCGGCATGCACGACGAGAGCTGCCCGCACTGGATCGCCGTCCACGGGGTGGACGGGGACGTCTTCCACGTCAACGATCCGTGGACCGACGCTCATCTGGGGGAGACCTACCTCGACGCGCTCGACCTGCCGTTGCCCGCCGCGACGCTGGACCGGCTCGCGTGGTATGGCCGGCCGAGCTACCGGAGCATGATCGCGCTCGGACGGCAGGTCGGCTAGCCGGTCAGTCGGAGGGCATCGAGACGAGCGTCAGCAGCCGGGCCGGCTCCGCGCCGGTCCGGTAGCCGTGCTCGGCCTCGGCCGAGAACCGCACGGCGTCCCCCGCCTCGAGTCTGACCTCGTACGTGGCGACCTCCAGGGTCACCGACCCGGACAGGACGTAGGCGAACTCCTCCGACCCCCGCCCGTGCGGCGCGCTCTCGTGGGCGTGCTCCGGCGGCAGCGGCGTCTCGTACAGCTCGAAGCGACGCCGGTCGAGGGAGCTCAGCAGGGTGCGCGCCGCGTCGTCGCCGGCGCGGCGCATCACCTGCGGTTCGTACAGCGGCGTACGAGTGATGTCGGCGAAGGACAGGTCGAGCGCCTCGGCCAGCCCCGCCAGCACCTCGACCGTGGGGTTGGCCAGGCCGCGCTCGATCTGCGACAGCAGCGCCTTGCTGAAGCCGGAGCGGTCCGCCAGGTCGCGGATGCTGAGCCCGCGCGTGTGCCGCGCGTGCCGCACGTTGCTCGCGATCGCCGCCCGCACCTGCTCCGAGAGCGCGCCCACCCGCCCATCACCCCCATCGAAGTACGCCATTGTTCCACCAAGGGGGCGCTCCGGACGTCAGACGCCGAGGGCTGCAGGGTCAGAGGACCTTGGACAGGAACGCCTGGGTGCGAGCGTGCTGGGGGTTGGCCAGCACCTCGCGGGGGACGCCCTGCTCGACGATGACACCTTCATCCATGAACACCAGGGAGTCGCCGACCTCTCTGGCGAAGCCCATCTCGTGTGTCACGACGACCATGGTCATACCATCGCTGGCCAGGTCCCTCATCACGTCCAAGACCTCGCCGACGAGTTCCGGGTCCAGGGCGGAGGTGGGTTCGTCGAACAGCATGAGTTTGGGCTGCATCGCGAGTGCCCGCGCGATGGCTACGCGCTGCTGCTGCCCGCCGGACAACTGGGACGGGTAGTTGCCCATCCGGTCGGACAGGCCGACCCTGTCGAGCAACTGCTCCGCTCTGGCCTTGGCCGCGTCCTTGCTCTCGCCCTTCACGAGGATCGGCGCCTCCATGACGTTCTGCAGGGCCGTCATGTGCGGGAAGAGATTGAACCGCTGGAACACCATGCCGATGTCCCTGCGCTGCGCCGCGACTTCCTTCTCGCGCAGCTCGTACAGCTTGTCGCCGCGCTGGCGGTAGCCGACGAGGTGACCGCCCACCCACAGCCGGCCGCCGTCGATCTTCTCCAGATGGTTGATACAGCGCAGGAACGTCGACTTCCCCGAGCCGGACGGGCCGACGATGCACATCACCTCGCCCTGCCGGACCTGAAGGTCGATGCCCTTGAGGACCTCCACATGGCCGAAGCTCTTGCAGACCTGCTCGGCCTTGACCATCAGACCGTCGTCCATGGCGTCCGCCGGGGCGTTCGTGGTCTCACTCACCGCGCGTGCCCCTTGCCGTAGTACCGCTCAAGGTAGTGCTGGCCGATCATCATGAGGGACGAGAGGAAGAGGTACCAGATACAGGCCATGATCAGCATGGGGATGATCTGATACGTGTGCGCGTAGATGTTCTGCACCGCGAAGGTCAACTCGAAGTACGGCACGGCCATGACCAGCGAGGTGTTCTTCAGCATCGAAATGGCCTCGTTGCCGGTGGGCGGCGCGATCACCCGCATCGCCTGGGGCAGGATGATCCGGCGCAGCGTCTGCGCCTTGGTCAGCCCCAGCGCGCTGGCGGCCTCCTGCTGGCCCGAGTCCACCGACTGGATGCCGCCGCGCACGATTTCGGCCATGTAGGCCGCCTCGTTGAAGATCAGCCCGAGCGCCGCCGCGGCGGCCGCGCTGTACAGCATGTTCGCCTCCGCGCTGACGAACTGCGGGCCGAACGGGATGCCCAGGCCGATGGTGGGGAACAGCGCACCGATGTTGCCCCAGATGAGCAACTGGGTGAGCAGCGGGGTTCCCCGGAAGACCCAGATGTAGATCCAGGCCGCGCCGCGCAGCAGCGGGTTGGCCGACAGCCGCATCAGGGCGAGCACGATGCCCAGGGCGATGCCGCCCGCCATCGCGGCGACGGTCAGCCAAATGGTGTTGCGCACGCCTTGGAGCACCGGAGGCGAGAACAGGTATTTGAGCTGCTCGGGCCAGTTGTACGCCTCGTTGGTGACGAGGTTGTTGATCAGCATCGCGGCCAGCACCGCGACCGCCACCGCCGCCACCCAGCGGCCGGGGTGACGCACCGGGACGGCCTTGATCGTCCCGGTACGCGCCTCCGTTTCGCGGACGGACATGGATCAGCCGCCGGCGCCGTTGATCACGGGCTCGGTGATGGCGCCGTCCTGGACACCCCACTTCTCCAGGATCTTGGTGTAGGTGCCGTCCGCCATCAGCTCCTTGAACGCACCCAGCACGGCGTCCTTGAACGAGCCGGAGTTCTTCCCGACCGCGAAGCCGTAGGGGGCCGCGTCGTACATCTGGCCGATGCTCTCGAGCTTGTCGCCGGTCTCCTTGATCGCGTAACCCACGATGGGGGAGTCGGCCAGCATGCCGTCGATCTTGCCGGAGACCAGGTCGGCGTTGACCTCGGTCTGGCCCTTGCGGACGACCTGCTCGATCGCGGGCTTGCCGTCCTTGACACACTTCTCGCTACGTGCCTTGATGTCGTCCACCTCGACCGTGCCCTGCTGGACGCCGATCTTCTTACCGCAGGCGTTGTCGGGGTCGACGCCGTTCGGGTTGCCCTTCAGAGTGGCCCACGAGACGCCGGCGGAATAGTACGTCACGAAGTCGACGACCTTCTCGCGCTCCGGGTTGTCCGTGAAGGACGAGATGCCGAGCTCGTACTTGCCCGACTGGATGCCCGGAATGATCGTGTCGAAGCCGGCGTTCTGGAAGTCGGCCTTGAGTCCGAGTTTGGCGGCCAGCGCCTCGCCCAGTTCGACCTCCCACCCGACGATCTTCTGACTGGCCGGGTCGACGGACTCGTTGGGCGGGTAAGAAGCGTCACTACCGATCAAGATCTTGCCGTCCGCCGCGATGTTCTGCGGCACGAGCTGCGCCAGGGTGCTTGTGGCGCTGGGGATCGGGGCGGCGGTGTCGGTCCCGGTCGTGCCGTCGCCGCATGCCGAGAGGGTCAGCCCCGTGGCGACGGCCAGGGCGCCGGTCACTGCGAGCCGACGCCGCGTTATCGATCGTGAGAGCACGAGGCACTCCTTGGTTCTAATAGGTCGGCTCGTGCTCTGCCGCGCGAGGGGAGCCGTGCCTGGTGGCAGGGACGGCCTGTGCCAGGAGCGGTGATGACGCCTCGGTTGCAGAGAACGGCCAGCAGGGCGATGCTCCTTAGTGACTTCTGTGATGGGACACGTTATCCCAAATTTACGCACCCACCGCAACCCTTCCGTCCCGTCTGTCGCCCCCTGTCGTTTTCGGCGCGGCTGCTTACGAACCTCTGCCCCGCGCGCAGGAGAAGTAGAGGGTCCCGATGTGAGGCGCGGGCGGCCCCGTCCCCTGGGGTGATCGTGCCGCCGGTCGGGCGCCACCCGTCGTGACCTCGCGCCCGATTGCCCATCCCGGGGGTCCGGCCTGCCGGAAGCGGTATGCCTGACAGGAAGAAGCTCCTGGCGGATACAGAGCCTCTTTGTGTATCGCCAGGAGCTTCCATGTCTTCTGCCGTACCTGACGGCCTCTCGCCCTGTCGCGTCCTCACCTTCGTGACCGGGATGGTCTACATCCGTCCGGTCTCCAGGTTCAGGGATGCATGCCCTCGGTGAGCATGTTGAACCGCTCCAGCATCCGCGCGAGCAGCCGTACGTCCTCCTCCGGCCAGGCGGCCAGCAGCGTGCGCAGCTGGCCCTCGCGCGCGGCCCGTGCGTCGTCGAGCCGCCTGCTGCCCTCGGGGGTGAGGGCCAGCAGGTGGGCCCGGCCGTCCTCGGGGTCGGGGCTGCGGCTGATCAGCCCCAGCTCCTCCAGCACCTTGAGCTGGCGGCTGATCGTCGCTCGGCCGACCCGCAGGTAGGCGGCCAGGTCGCTGGACCTCATCGGCGAGCTCTGGTCGATGCGGACCAGCAGGCCGTACGCGCCGGGGTCCAGCTCGGGATGCACCTTGCGCCCCATCCCCGCCGAGAACGCCCTGGTGCGCCGCAGCAGGATGGCGAGCTGCCGCTCGACCGCGCAGTACGCCTCGCGTTCGCCGGCCGTGGGCGGTCGGGGAGCGATCTCCGCCTCCGTCATGGCCTGCCTCCTCCTGTTGCGTGTGGCAGGGGGTCTACCCGCGCACCGCCTGGATGTCCAGCTCTACTTTCAGTGTGGCGCCGATCAGCGAGATCCCCGCCTGGACGACCTGGTTGTAGGTCATCGCGAAGTCCTCGCGGCGCAACTCCGTGACCGCGCGGAACGCCGCCCGCAGCCCGCCCCACAGGTCCGGGCCGGTGCCCAGGTAGGTCATGTCGAGATCGACCGGGCGGCTGACGCCGCTCAGCGTCAGCACGCCGTGCACCGTCCACCGGTCCGGTCCCGCCGGCGACAGCCCGGTGCTCCGGTACGTGATCACCGGGTGCACCGGGACGTCGAGGAAGTCCGCGGAACGCAGGTGATCATCGCGCATCCGGCTGCCCGTGTCGATGGACTCCGCGACGATCTCGGCGGACACGGACGACTCCTCCGGAGTGGCGCCCATCTCGATCCGGCCGGAGAACTCGGTGAACCGTCCCTGCACGCTGCTGAGGCCGAGGTGCCGGGCCGTGGCCGAGATCTTCGAGTGTTCCGGGTCGATCGTCCACACGCCGGGCGGCGGAAGCTCCGTCCCGCCCTGCCGGGCCAGCACCAGCGTGCCGGCCTCGGCGGCGCCCGAGGCGGTCGCGATCGCGGTGGACGCGGCAGGCGCGTATCCGATCGCGGTCGCGACCACCGTGTAGACGCCCGGCGGTAGCGGGGCGGTGACGACCTGCCCGTCGGCGTCCGCGTCCGCCCGCGCCACCTGGCGGCCGGTCGTGTCCGTCACCGTGACGACCGCGTGCTGGACGGCCCAGCCGTCCTTGCTCCGGACCAGGGCGTGCAATCCCCTGGGGACCGTCTCGGAGACGCTCATCGCTCGTGTCCCAGCCACACGTCGTACGGTTCGTCGCCCTGGCCGCCCAGGTTCAGCGTGTTCGCCACGGGCGGGTAGCCGCTGGCGACGATGGTGTACTGCCCGCCGGTCAGGTCGGTGAAGGCGTACTCGCCGTCCTCGCCGGTGGTCGCCGCGCCCACCACGTTGCCGGCCGCGTCGAGCAGGGTGACCCTGGCGTCGGCCAGCGGCACGCCGTCCTTCACGCGGACCGTGCCCCGCACCCGCGCGCCGGGCAGCAGCACGACGTCGTGGCGGGTCTGGCCGGTGCCCAGCACCTCGATCGGGACGGCGGCCGGGCGGTACGCCGGGCCGCTGACCGTTAGCGTGTAGGTGCCGGCCACGATGCCGGAGAAGGAGAAGCCGCCCTCGGGATCGGTCGAGCTCGTGGCCACGACCTCGCCGCGCACGTCGGTCACGACGACCACCGCTTCGGCGACGGGCGTCCCGTCCGTCCCGCGTACGGTGCCGACGAGCCGGCCCGAGGCCGCGAGCACCATGTCGAAGTCGACCGGCTGGTCGCCCACGACCAGCGTCGCGACCTGCGGCTCCCGGTCGCCCGCCGATGCGATCAGCACGTACGTCCCGCCGCCCGGCGTCCCGAGCGCGTAGCCCCCGTCGTCCCTGGTGACCGTACGGCCGAGCTGGTGGCCCCGCACGTCGATCAGCGTGAGCGTGGCGCGGCCCACGGGCACGCCGTCCTGGCCCTTGACGAACCCGCGGATCTCCACGCCGTCCATCCCTCCCGGGCCGTGCGTCTCCACGGCGACCGCGGCGTACGGCTGGGCCTGCGTGGCGGTGAGAACCTGTGCGTTCAGGGGCTGCGTGAAGGCGTGGCCGTTCGGCGAGGAGATCTCGGCCTCGGCCGTGATCGGCCGCTGCCGCTCGCGCTGCGCGTGGCGTCCGGTCGTGGCGCCGTTCCGCTGGGGGGCGATCTCGGGGTCGAGGGTCTCGTCGGTCTCCGGCGCGTCGGCGCGGACGGTGATCGCGGTGGTCCGCAGCGGGACCTCCTTGATGAACAGCACGGCGACCAGCGCGAGGAGGGTGAGCGGCGCCGCGTAGAGGAACAGGTCGCCGATGCCGTGGCCGTACGCGCTCTCCACGACCGTGCGGATCGGGGCGGGCAGCGCCGAGAGCTTCGGGATCGCGCCGCTCTCCTGGCCGGTGCCGTGGACGCCCAGCGCGGCCAGGCCCTCCTCCAGGTAGCGCTTGACGCGGTCGCCCATCAGGGCGCCGAGGGCCGAGACGCCGATCGCGCCGCCGAGGGAGCGGAAGAACGAGACCACCGAGCTGCCCGCGCCCAGGTCCTCCGCGCGGACCTGGTTCTGCACGGCGAGCACGAGGTTCTGCTGGCTCATGCCGATGCCGACGCCGACGCAGAACATGTAGACGGCGACGAGCCAGTAGTCGGTGTCGTACCGCAGCGTGCCCATCAGGGCGAACCCGGCGGTGAGGAAGAACGTGCCGGAGACCAGGAAGACCTTCCAGTGGCCGGTGCGGGTGATGATCTGCCCGGAGACCGTGGAGGAGATCGCGAGGCCGAGGATCATCGGCAGCGTCATCAGGCCGGCCACCGTGGGCGTCTCGCCCCGGGCGAGCTGGAAGTACTGGCTGAGGAAGGTCGTGCCGCCGAACATCGCGACGCCGACCAGCACGCTGGCGACCACGCTGAGGCTGACCGTCCGGATCCTGAACAGGCGCAGCGGGACGATGGGCTCGCTCACCTTCGACTCGACCACGAGGAAGAGCACCGCGAGCACGACCGCGCCGCCGGCCATCGCGCCGGTCTGCCACGACCACCAGTCGTACTTGTTGCCGGCGAAGGAGACCCAAATCAGCAGCAGCGAGACCGCGGCGCTGATCAGCGCCGCACCGCCCCAGTCGATGCGTACGCTGCGCTTGACGACGGGCAGGTGCAGGGTCTTCTGCAGCACGATCAGCGAGAGGATCGCGAACGGCACGCCGACGTAGAAGCACCAGCGCCAGCCGAGCCACGAGGTGTCGACGATGAGGCCGCCGACGAGCGGGCCGCCGATCGTGGCGACGGCGAACACCGCGCCCAGGTAGCCGGAGTAGCGGCCGCGCTCCCGCGGCGAGATCATCGCCGCCATGATCACCTGGGCGAGGGCGGTGAGTCCGCCGGCGCCCAGCCCCTGGATCACCCGGGCCGTGATCAGCATTTCGGAGTTCTGCGACAGACCGGCGATCGCCGAGCCGATGACGTAGACGGCCAGTCCGAGCTGGATGAGGATCTTCTTGCTCATCAGGTCGGCGAGCTTGCCCCAGATCGGGGTGGACACCGTCGTGGCGAGCAGCGTCGAGGTGATCACCCAGGTGTAGGTGGTCTCGTCCGCGTGCAGTTCCGCCGTGATGGTGGGGAGCGCGTTCGACACGACGGTCGACGACAGGATCGCGACGAACATCCCCAGCATCAGCCCCGAGAGAGCCTCCAGGATCTCCCGGTGCGTCATCGCGGGGGCCGCCGCGCCTGGCGGCGTCTCCCTGGTCATCGCATTCGCCATCGAAGTCCTTCCCCGTGTGATCAAACTTAGTTACCCTAAGCAATCATATGCTGATCGTTGCTTCGGGCAACCAAATGGTCATGGTTCCGGGGTCTGTCGGAGATGACAAAGGCCCTGAACCCGCAGGTCAGGGCCTTGTGCTGGTTGTGCGGATGTGACGCGGGTCACCGATAGTTGACGAATTGAAGGGCGATGTCGAGGTCCTTGCCCTTGAGCAGGGAGATCACCTCTTGGAGGTCGTCCTTCTTCTTGGAGCTGACCCGGAGCTCCTCGCCCTGGATCTGCGCCTTCACGCCCTTCGGGCCCTCGTCCCGGATGAGCTTGGAGATCTTCTTGGCGTTCTCCTGGTCGATGCCCTCCTTGAGGGACACCACCAGGCGGTACTCCTTGCCGGACAGCTTCGGCTCGCCCGCGTCCAGGATCTTGAGGGACAGGTTGCGCTTGACGATCTTCTCCTTGAAGACCTCGAGAACCGCGTTGGCCCGCTCCTCGCTGTTCGCCTTGATCTCGATGTCCTTCTGCCCCGACCAGGAGATGCTCGCGCCCGTACCCTTGAAGTCGAAGCGGTGCCCGACCTCCTTGACCGTCTGGTTCAGGGCGTTGTCGACCTCCTGCCGGTCGATCTTGCTCACCACGTCGAAACTGCTGTCGGCCATCGGTGTCCGTGTCCTCTCTCCGTTGCCCTTCGAGATTAGTGGGCGCCGATGTGATCAGAGGTCTTTCCTCATCACGACGCGGGGCGCCACCTCTATGCCGAGGGCCCGCTCGTGCTCGACCAGCGTGGTGAGTTCGGGCCCCCACTCATGGGGGTGTACGACGCGGAAGCCCCGCCGGGCGTACCAGGGGGCGTTCCACGGCACGTCCCGGAACGTCGTCAGCGTCACCGCGGCAGTATCGGCCTGTGCGGACTTTTTGGCGGTCGTGCAGACGGCATCGAGAAGCCGCGTCCCGATCCCCTGGTTGCCGTGGTCGGGATGTACGGCGATCTGTTCGAGGTGGGTGAGGCTGTCGACCACCCCGAGCAGGGCGAACCCCACCGGCGGCCGGCCGGCCACGATGACACGCCCTGGGTCGTCGCACTCTTCGATGACTGTGGTGCCCGGCGGGAAGACGATGCCGAGCGGCACGAACATCCCGTCCGCCGCTCTCTCGATCTCCGCAAGGGCCGCGAGATCCGCCGGCTCCGCCTGTCTGATCACCGTTCCACTATGGCCGGTGGTCCACTGCGCCCGCTCCCGAGTTTCCGGGCCCTCTGCCCGCCGATGATCAAGTGAGCGGGGCGCGCCGGAACGCATGTCACGTGCACCCGGGAAGTCCGCTATTCTTCTACCTGTCGCCGCAGCGAGCGGAAGACAAGGCAGGTTGCCCGAGTGGCCAAAGGGAGCGGTCTGTAAAACCGTCGGCTCAGCCTACCCAGGTTCGAACCCTGGACCTGCCACCAGCAGAACAGCAGCTCAGAGGCCCTCCGGGGCCTCTTCTGCTTTCCGGGCATGTGCAGCCGTAGGCCACTCTGAGCCCCCGTCTGTCGCCGGTCCACCAATATGCGTGCAATGATCTTGGTGGTATCTTCCCAGGCTGCCCGGCACTCTCGACCCTGCCTGCTTCAGCGTGAGGCCGGCATCCGCGGATGGTTGCCGGCCCCGGTGTCTTGCTGGCGGCTGTCGCAGACGGGACGTCCGGTCGACGAGTGATGATCGTCAAAGCGAGGGGTTCCTCCCGCTCTATCTTGCGATCTCCCAACGGGCGTCGCCCAAGTCCCTCGCATTGATCCCCTTAGAGAGTCCTGCAGCTCGTGGAAGAAGAGAACGGGGAACGGCTAGGAAGCCCGGCTAAGAGTCGGCGGTCAGGATGATGTGACGTCCGGGGAGGGGTTCATGCGGGCCACGTCGCGTCTGTAGGAGCTGACCTCGTTGTCGTATTTCATCCCACGCTTGATGAATGCCTTTACACCACCTTCCATGACATCTTGAATGTCCATTCGTACTTCCTGTACGTCAATTGGGCCAACATGAGGTCTTCCGCTGTTCTTGATCCTGATACTTCCGTCGACGCTCTCCAGGACGATCACCCTATCGGCGTCACCGAGGACAGGAATGTTGGCGTTGTGCGTAACCACGATAAGCTGCCGCTTCCATCTGCTCCTGCGGAGTTCGTTGACGATCAGCTCGGAGATTAGCGTGGTGTCCAAGTCGTCCTCTGGCTGGTCCAATACCAGCGGCTCGATTCCTTGGTGAAGGACGAAGCTGAGCATGGCGGCACTGCGCTGCCCGGGCGAGCCATGCAAGACGTCCTGCCAGTTCTTATTCTGATCAGGGTTGCCGTCAGTCTTGAGGAAGAGCATGGTCACGGTGTCATCGGCCATCAGCGTGGCAAGTCGGACGCGCATGGTCTGGTCGATGCCAGCTAGCTTTCTCCACCAGGCGGGCCGTCCCCGCTCCTCGCCACTCCGGCAGAGCTGGTTACTTAGCTCCGTATAGGAATTGCCGATGAGGGCAGTTCGCCATAGCTTAAGGCGATCTTCCAGGGTGTCAGTAGGGCCGGCCCACAGCCAACGGGCTAGGCTGCGAACTTCTTCGGGATAACCATCGCTTCTCAGGTTCAGAATTTTCCGTATCGCACGAGCCCACCCCGTCCAATCCGAATGAGGCTTCACTTCGAAGCGCAGGGTCTGACTTCGGTTTTTGACGTCCTGCGTGAGACGTCGCCGCCTCTGGGCGCGTCGAGTGTGGACGAGCGACAATGCTTGCCACGCATCGCGCTCGCCTTTGTGAACGTCATCTAGCTCTCTCGCTCGTGCTACCAGGTCGTTCAGCCGCCTGTGTACAATGGCAAGTTCCTCCCGTAGTGACAGATACTGCTCCGGGTCCACGCCCAGGGTGACGAGTTCGGTTTGATATGCCTCGTCGTCCAGACGCGCCTGCTGTACTTCGTCGGCCCATTGGCCTCTCCGTCGTGCTGCCTCGGCAACCTGCAATTTGGCTTCGGCCTCTGACAGCGCTCCGAGGAGGTTCTGTCGAAGGGTTGACTCGATGTTCACCAACGTCTGATGGTGGATCTCGGGCCTGGAGCGTTCCGCTTCGCTTGCAGGCAGCAAGCGATCGACGGCTCCCCGTAGCTCCGCAATGGATTTCGCAATCTGAGTGGCGAGGGCTTCTAGTTTCTTATGATCATTGAGAATCGCTTCATTTCGTTCCCGCCGTTCCCGAGTGACCGGGTTATCAAGATGTGCAACCTGCCGACTGAGTTCCGCCTCGCGGGCCTCGAGCTCCGGACGCTGTCCGAGCTCGCTTTCGATCAGGAGTCGACGGGCGACGAGAGTCTGGCAGGTGGCTTCGATCTCGGCTCGCTCGGCCAGGAAGTCGGCGTGCTGAGACTCGTCCGTTACGGCGAGTGCCTCGTCGATGAGGGCAAGCAGGTGTCGTGATGCGGCGTGCGGATCGCCGGAGTCAGGTGCGATCCGCTCGTATAGCTCCTTTTGGCTGAAGACACGCAGGGGGAAGCTCGTGGGAGTCATGCCGGTGTCTCGGCCTGTGCGACTGCCGTCGGTTGCTGTCCAGAGTGCGATTTGGCTCTGTCCGGAGATCGGAAGGTGATGCACCGCGGAGAGGGTCGCTTCGCCGAATACACGCTCATAGAAGTCGTCGAGGTCGGCTTTGATTTTTTCAGGCAGGCCGTCTGTGCCGCTATATACGCGACGCAGTGCGGACACCACGGTCGATTTTCCTGAGCCGCGCCCCCCGATGATTACGTTCAATCCGGGCGCGAAGTCCAGCCTCAGCGGGTCGACCCTAGCGGAGAGATGTTCTCTGTCGCATTCTGTTGCTTACAGCATTCCGGATCTTCGAGCTTCTGGGCAGGATGAGTGACGGCAAAGGTTGGAGTGGCTCCGGATGCGGGAGGCTCTACAACTGTCGGCCGCAACGACAGTGGTGGTATCAGCGCCAGTGACGATCGAAACGGCCGGTGACCACGACCTTCGGGGTGGTTTGAGGGTAGCAGTTCGTCAGGTAACGGCTGCGCTTGAGGCAGAGCCCAGTTCAGGGCCGGTATGGGCGGAGAAACCGTAGTGCTCCGGATACTGGATGATTGGCGACAACCTCATCGCTGACATTGCCGGCGGACGCGCGGCCGGACTTCGCGCGGTCTGGATTGGCCGAGGGAAGATGGCCCAACGATGACACCAGGCGGACCACGTTGTTCCTGACGTGCTCCAGGCGATGGAGATCCTCAGCACGTATGGGTGATCTTGCTAACGCGAATGCTAACAACAAGCCTGGACGGCCCTGGACGACCATGGACTAAGGAACCCTGAGAGGCCGAATTCGTGGGCTGTGTGCAACTTTCAGGCTGTCCTCTTGAACCGCGGCCGGGTCGTTACGGGGCGGCCAAGGCTTGACCAGGAGACGCACCAAGTCAGGGAACCAAGATTTCTTGGTACCGCCTGGCCGCCCGCCTCCGCGCGACTGCAGTGCCTTGACTCGCGTGAAGCATCCGGTCAGGCTCCTCGATTGTTGACCGATGGATCGATTGACGGGAGCGTCGATGATGGGTGCTCAATGGCGGCGGAAGCTGCGATCGGCCACGACGCTCCGCGTAGCGGTGTCCTTCGTGGCGGGGACGTTGACCGCCCAGGCGGCCCTGGACCCGGCTGTGGCCGCAGCGGGTCCTAGGTTGTCGGTGGACCTGTCCGCCGCCCGGCACGCGATCAGTCCGGACATCTACGGCATGAACGGCGCCGACCCGGCGTTCGCCGCCGAGATCGGCCTGCCGGTGGCGCGCTGGGGCGGCAACGCGAGCACGCGTTACAACTTCAAGAACCACACCTACAACACGGGAAGCGACTGGTACTTCGAGAACATCGTCGCCGGGCCCGACAACACGGTCGAGGCGTTCGTCAAGACCAACCAGGACCGCGGCAGCAAACAGGTCGTCACCGTGCCGATGAGCGGGTGGGTGGCCAAGGACTCGCCCGCCCAGCACCCGTTCGCCTGCGGATTCCCTGCCAGCCGGTTCCCCGCTCAGGACGGATTCGACCAGTGGGACGCCGGCTGCGGCAACGGCAGGCTCAACAACGCGAACCTCACCGGGGCGGTGCCTGAGGACACCTCGATCCCGGTGGACGCCTTGTTCGACGGCGAGATGGTGTCGCATCTCGTGAGCCAGTTCGGTACGGCGGCGCGCGGCGGCGTGTCGATCTACGAGCTCGACAACGAGCCGGTGTTGTGGAACTCCACGCATCGCGACGTGCACCCCGAGGCGGTCTCGTACGACGAGTTGGGCAGCAAGAGCACCGCAACCGCCGCGGCCATCAAGGCCGCCGACCCGAGCGCGGCGGTGCTCGGCCCTTCCGGCTGGGGATACTGCGAGTGGGTCGCGTCCGGGGTGGACGGATGTGCGCCGGGCGCCGACGCGGCCGCGCACGGCGGGCTCAACCTGTCGCAGTGGTTCCTGAAGAACATGAAGGACTACAGCGACGTGCACGGCGGCAAGCGCATGCTCAACTACTTCGACCAGCACTACTACCCGCAGATCAACGGCGGGAAGGACCCCGAGTCCAACGCGTGGCGGCTGCGGTCCACGCGTTCGCTGTGGGACCCGACGTACGTCGAGGAGTCCTGGATCGGCCCCACGGGCGTGAACGCGCCGCCGCTGCAGTTCATCCGCAAGATGAAGGAGTGGGTCGCGCAGTACTACCCCGGCACGAAGACCGCGATCACCGAGTACAACTGGGGCGCGCTGGACGACATCAACGGCGCCCTGACGCAGGCCGACGTTCTCGGCATCTTCGGGCGCGAGGGTCTCGACCTCGCGACCATCTGGGGCGAACCCCAGCCGACGCAGCCCGGCGCCTACGCGTTCCGGATGTATCGCAACTATGACGGCGCGGGGAGCCGGTTCGGCGACGTGAGCGTGTCGGCGGCCAGCAGCGATCAAGGGCAGCTGGCGGTGTACGGGGCGCAGCGCTCGCGCGACAAGGCGCTGACCCTGATGGTCATCAACAAGACCGGCGGTGAGCTGACCTCACCGTTGTCGATCGCCGGACTGCACGGCAACGCCAGGGCGCAGCGGTTCACCTACAGCCCGGCCGATCTCAACTCGATTGTGCGCGGTGACGATCTCATGGTGCACCAGGGCCGGGTCAATGCGACGTACCCGGCGAATTCGATCACCCTGCTGGTCTTGCCGGGGCACCGGCGTTGATGGTTCCCGGGAGGGAGCGGCCCTGGTCGGCCGACCCCTCCCGGCCTAGACGTGTAATGGCGAAGAGGATCGCATTGTCGGTTCTCGCCATCGTCGTGCTTTCTCAGGGGGACGGCTCCATCTGGTCGCTCCATGGAAGAGTTGACCATGAGTGACCTATGTCGGCAAACTGGGGGTTGTGGACTCATCAACGGAGATGACAGGCGCCGAGGAGTTATCGTTCGGGAACGACCCAGATCGAGAGTCGCGATTACGGAAATGGGTGTCCACTTATAGGAAAATGCTGATCATTGGCGCGGGAACTCTCGTCTTGCTGGCCTTGATAGGGAGCGCTAGCTGGTATTTGCGCGAGCAGTCGCGAAAACCACTACCACCTCCAGATGGCCCCTGGGCGGAGCAACTTCGATTCAAGGTACTGCTATGCGACTCCCATCTCACATACGTGAAAGCATGCAGCCGCCCCGCGCGTGATGAACGTAAGATTGTGAGCCTCACAGAGGCGGCCCTACGCGCAAGTCCAGCCGTTACCTCTTTCGGCTACCAGAGCAAGGAGGACGTCTACGCTGAAAGTGAGGAACAGAGGAAGCTCTGGATCGATGGGCGCTCTGGTTCTTCGGGAATTTATAGCGCCGACAATTCCCCGCGTGCATTCTACGGGACGTTACGGCACTCAACAGACTATGCCCGCATGGCAGAGGAACTGAAGTCCATGACAGGTGTGCTCGCTGTCGTTAGGGCGCCGACCGACTTTTGGCAGGGCAAGGCCGATGTGGCAGTGGCTTTGTGCGGCAGCTCCTCGATAGAGGTATGTGCGGGTCGCTTGACCGGCGGAATAACTGACGATCAGAAGCGGGCCATCTTGGATCGCCTGCATGAAATTCTGGGAGTAGACGCCGTCTATTTTGAAGATCGCGCGCACGCGCTAGAAGTTGCCAGGCATTACTGGCCAGAAAGTGTGGAGAGTGCGGTGCTTATGGCTGACGAAATTGGCGAAAGCTTCTACGTCAAACTGAATAACCCTAGATTGGCGGAGGTCGTCGGCCGCACCTTAAAAGACTTTCCTGGCGTCCAGGGCGTGAGGAAAATAGCCCTAAATTAACTACTCATTGCTTTCTGGTAGAAGTGTTCACGCTCGCGCTGGCGAGGGCATCTGGCACTGCCCGATACTGGCCTATATAGGGGGCTACTCCAGAATGGAACTGCTCTTTTGGTGCACGCCAGTCGCGCACCAAGCACGAGACCGGTCGGCACCAGTACCTGTCAAACACGTCGTGGAACTGATGTGTCAAGCATGTCGCGGGACAAGACAAGTTACTGCCGAATTGTGCTAATAGAAATCGCGAGGCGCGCTGCGCGCCGCCTCGCGACCCTGCGCCCGCTCGGCGGGCGGGCGTGCGGCCTGGGGGCCGGTCCCGGCCGCCGGCAGCTCGGGCCGCCATCACCTACGTGCCATGACCTACGATCGCCGAATGCTCGTCGTGCTCGTGAACGGCCTGTCCGGCTCGGGTAAGACCACCCTCGCTCACGCTCTCGGCCTGCCCCTTTTCAGCAAAGACCGCATCAAGGAATCCCTCGCCGACACTAAGCACGGTGCGGTGCTCGAAAGCCCATGGCTGGGCGAATCTGCGACCGGTCCTCATCGCCGGCCTGGAGAGCGCGGAAGTCGCTAACGTACAGGAGGTATGGTGCGACGTCCCCGTACCCCTCGCGCGTCAGCGATACGAGAAACGATCTGCTGACCGACACCTCATCTACGGCGCCTCACATCCGGATGATCAACAGTGGGGTGAATGGGCCCGCCGAGCAGAGCCACTCGCTCTCGGCCCTGTCCACCGCGTGAACACCACTCAGCCCGTGAACATCAGGGAACTGGCACTACAGATACGCCAAGTCCTATGACCAATGCCTCCGGCGGGGGCGCTCCGGCTCCGGGGCGCCGCCCGGCTGGAGAACGCCGGCCGTAGATGGCTGATGTAGAGCCCGCGCATCCCTCCTGCCATCGACCTGGGCAAACCCAGCAGACCAGCTCCTACGGCTCAAGCCCGTCTGTGCCTCTTGGCGTCCAATGGCCGAGGAACGGCGACCGGCTGACGTACACGCGAGGACGGGCTTGCGCCTCCGTCACCGGCCTGCTGCTGCTCCGCAGCGGGTCGACGGCATACGGGATGCGCGGACGGGGGAGGAGCGTGCGAGGCCGCAGGAGCCCGGAGGACTTGATCACCCGGTGCAGGAGGGAAGCCCTACCCGGGAAGCAGGGTGAACGCGGGCACGTGAGCGGGGCGGACCGCGGCGAAGTGCCGTACGTCGAGCGTGAACACTTCGTTGACCTTCAAGCGCTCGGCCACCGCGACGACCGAGGCGTCAACGGCGCCGAGGGGGAAGTCCGCGTAGCGTTCGACCAGCGCGGCGACTCTGGAGAGGTCAGGCTTGGTCAGCTCGACGAGCGTGAACACGTCCAACTCGAGAGCGTGGAGAAACGCGCCTCCGGTGCGGCACCGCCGAACTTGGAGATCATGTAGCACACTTCGGCCGCGACGAAGCTGGGGATGAGGAGCTCTCGGCGCGCATCGTGGAGGCGCTTGAACTCGCCGACACAGCGCTCATGATCGGCATCGTCGGAAATCGTGGCGGCCACGGGCGGGCCCGTGTCGACGACGATCAATCGCCGTGTCCGAAGCCCTCGGCAAGGATCTCCTCGGTACGGGCGGCTACATCCGAGCGGCCGGCACGGACGGAGCCGAAGAACGCCGGAGGCCATGACTCGCTCTCGGCGCGCTCGGAGGAGTGAACCAGCCGCAGCGTCTGCGCGCCGATCTCCCGGAGCTGGTCTCCGGTGAGCTGGTCGACCAGCCGATGCATGTCCTCGTACTCTTCAGGAGCAGCAGCCGTCATGGCTCCGAGTCTACGTGCTGGAACTGATCGTTTCCGAGCCATGCAATATGCGTGCAATGATCTTGACAATCAGGGCCGGGCGAGCGGGCTCCGGCGCAGGTCAAGAGCATCGAAGCACCTGGAATGGTCACGCGCTGTGAACCGTCGGCTCAGCCTATCCAGGTTCGAACCCTGGACCTGTCACCAGCAGGAAAAGCGGCCCCTGACCAGCAGAGATGCCGGTCGGGGCTTCTTCGTTTCTTGATCCGTGCGTGCGCCTGGCTCTCTCCTGTTTCTCGCGAGAGATGGCACGGGTGTGGGACGCGATCAAGCCCGGGACCCGGCGCGGACGCGCACGTCTCGCCTCCCTGATCACCCGCAGCCGAGGCCCCGCCGGAGGCGTTCATAGGAACTCGGCGAACGCCCGTCGTCCGATGCTCGCGGTCACGCCGTGCCAGCGAGGGCGGTCGACGCCGGATTGATCAGGGCCGACATGCGGGCCAGGACGGCGGGGTTGATCCAGTAGTACACCCAGGTGCCCCGGCGCTCGGAGTCGATGAGCCCGGCCTGTTTGAGCACCTTGAGGTGGTGGCTGATGGTCGGCGGGGTGAGGTCGAAGGCCGCCGTCAGGTCGCAGACGCAGGTCTCGCCGCCTTCGTGGCAGGCGATCAGGGACAGCAGGCGCAGTCGTACGGGGTCGGCGATCGCCTTGAACAACGGGGCCAGCTCGGCGGCCTCGCTCTCCGACAACGGCTCGCACGCCAGCGGCGCGCAGCATGCCACGCCGGACGCGTCCACGCCTGCGTCGATGATCGGCAGCTCTTGCTTCGACATCCCTCTAATTTGACATAGGTCTAGGCAGGGGCACAAACTCCGGGTATCTGTTGATTAGAAGTTCATCGAAGCAGGCGCGCCACTTCGGCTGCCCGCTGCTTCACGGCCAAGGGAGAACACCGATGTCCCGTGTTCAGCTCGCTCTGCGCGTCGCCGACCTGGAAGGTTCGGTCGCGTTCTACTCCAAGCTGTTCGGCGTCGAGCCCGCCAAGCGCCGGCCCGGGTACGCCAACTTCGCCATCGCCGAGCCGCCGCTCAAGCTCGTCCTGCTGGAAGGCGAGTCGGGGGAGCCGACGCGGATGGACCACCTCGGCGTCGAGGTCGAGGACACCGCCCAGGTCACGGCGGCGACCGAACGCCTGAAGGAGGCCGGGCTCGCGACCTTCGAGGAGAACGACACCACCTGCTGCTACGCGCTCCAGGACAAGGTGTGGGTCCATGGCCCTGGCAACGAGCCCTGGGAGGTGTACGTGGTCAAGGCCGACGCCGACACCCTCATCAAGGAGGCCGACTCCGCCTGCTGCGCCAATGACGACGCCGAAAAGGAGACGGCGAGCGCGGGTAAGTCCTGCTGCCAGGCATGACATGAGACTCCGGCGATCGCCGTGACGGTAATCGCCCGCAGGTCCGTGACCCCCGCGGCGGCTGTGTCCTGGTCTGGGGCATCGTGACGATGCTCGGCATGGATGACGGGCGCTACCACGTCCGCGACGCCGAACCCCACGAGGCCGCTCGAGTGCTCTGCTCGGAGGAGACCTGGCCGGACTGACCTCATGGCTATGCGCGTCCACACCTGGCACCCCGCTGTTCCCTGCATATCGTCAGCCGGGGGTCAGGGCTGGGCTTGACCCAACGGGTCGATCTCGTCGGGGTCGGGCACGGCCAGCAGGGACTCGGCGCCGTGTTCGAGCATCTGGGCTGTTTCGGCCGAGCGCGGCAGCATCGCCTTCTCGTAGCTGTGTACGGCGTCGTCGATGGTGGAGGAGTTGACGAGTGCGAGCGCGAGTTCGCCGGCGTCGAGCATGGCGAGGTTGACGCCGACGCCCAACGGCGGCATGAGGTGTGCGGCATCACCGAGGAGCGTCACGCCGGGCGAGGGCTTCCACGTGTGCGGCACCGGCAGGGCGAAGAGCGGACGATCGACGTAGGCGCCGTCGTTGTCGGTGATCAACCGGAGCATCCGCGGTGACCAGGCCGCGTACTCGCCGAGTAGATGCGCGCGGATGCCCTCGGTGTCCTCGGGGCGAAGCCCGTTCGCCGCGATCCAGTCCAGGGGGACGCGCTGCATGATGTAGACGCGCATGTGGCCGCCGCTGTTCCGCTGCGCGAAGAGGCCGCGCTTCCCGTCACCGGCGTGGGCGTTGCCTTTCCCGACCAGTTCGGAAAGCTCGGGGTGCGCGTTCTCCATGTCGTCGAACCATGCCTCCAGGAAGCTGACCCCGACGTAGCGCGGTGTCGCGGGCGACACGGCATTGCGGACGCGGGAGAAGGCGCCGTCCGCACCGATCACGAGATCCGCCTCGACGGTCGTCCCGTCGGTGAACGTCAGCGTTCGCGGTCCGTCGGCCGGTCCGCTCACTGATTCCAGAGTGCGTCCCCACTCGACCGTCCCCGCGGCGAGTGAGCGCAGCAGGAGATCGCGAAGCTGTCCGCGGTCGATCTCGGGGTTGACCGTTTCGCCCTCCGCCGGCAGGTGGTGGGCAAGGACATTCCCCGCTGAGTCCATTCGGCGCATTTCCTGCGCCTCGAACCTGGCGAGCGCGAAGAACTCCTCCAGCAGGCCCGCTTCGCGGAGTGCGAGCTGGCCGTCTTCCTCGTGCAGGTCGAGCGAGCCTCCCTGGTTGCGGGAGTCCGCGTCCGGATCGCGGTCGTACACCGTCACCGGAATGCCGTGCCGCTGCAGGATGCGTGCGCACGTGAGGCCTCCCGGGCCGGCACCGATGATGCTGATCCGTGCGTTCGCGGGTGTCGGAGAGTCCACGGTGGATTCCTTTCGTCGGCGGGGGGTTCCCGGTGGCGCCGCCACACGGCGACGACCGGTGCCGCGACCCCCACGGGACGGCAACCCCCTTGCGGAGACCACCAAAGCAGAACGAGTACATAAGTGCAACCGTTACAGTTTCTGTCTCAGTCCAGTTGTGGGGTACAGTGACGCCATGCCCGACTCTCCGACCGTTGGCCGTCGCGAGCGCAAGAAGGCCGCGACGAGGCAGGCCATCGCCGACGCCGCCCTGGAGCTCTTCCTGGAGCACGGTTTTGAACGAGTGAGCGTCCGCGACGTCGCCGAAAGGGCCGACGTGTCGACGACGACCCTCTTCGCGCACTTCCCGAGCAAAGAGGCGCTGGTCTTCGATCGCGAGGAGGAAGTCGAGGCGGCGCTGACCGCCGCAGTCCGCGAACGGCCCAAGGACCAGAGTGTGATCGAGGCGCTCCGCGCCCACGCGCTGAAGTCCTGGGTGCGGATCGCGTCGGATCCTCGTCTGCATCAGCTCACCGCGCTGGTGGACCGAACGCCTGCTCTCCGCGAGTACGCGGAGCGTATGTGGATGCGGCATGCGGACGCCCTCGGCGCTGTGATCGCGGAGGAACTCGGGCGGGAGGCGGATGATCTCGCATGCTCGGCACTCGCGCGGTTCGTCCTGGAAATCCCGATCCTGGCCAAGGACCGACACGATCCATGCGCGGCTGTGGAGACGGTGTTCGACCTGCTGATCCACGGTTGGCGGTCACAGCATGATTCCGAGGATTTTCCTCGGTAGCGCCTTCCGCGGCATCTGATTCCGGGCGATTGGCGATCGATTCCGAAAATCGCTGATATTTTCGCCGAAGTGGCCTGTGGCCGTCGAGTAGCGCTAACAGAGGGATATGCGGAAGGAAAACCGCGTCGATCGGCGTTTGTGGCGCCGGCGAACGGATAGCAAGCCCCCAGAAGAAAGGTCCGCCGAGCGTTCTCGAGCTCAATAAATTCGGGAATGTCGGAATTTCAGGACAGCGGTACGTTTCATGGGGGAGAAAATGCCCAAGTGTCCTAATGCTGTCGGGTTCCTTATGCTCGGCACCGCACTGACCGGCGGGGCCATACCCTTGGGCACTCCCGCCATCGCCGCTTCCGCGGGGGGAGCCGTCCTGACCGGCGTCGGCGTCGATCACCCGACCCTTCGTCATCGTGCCCGAGCGCATGAGCGCAATCGCGCCAGGCAACGCGACAAGCAGCGGCAGTCGGAGCGCGAGCGGCAGCGCCAACGCCAGAACCTGCTCCGCGACGTCACGCTTGCCGTTACGCCCATGCAGAAGGGCGAGACGGATTCGCGGGCACTGCCGTACAACTGGCAGAAGGCGGACACGACCGCGAACTCCTACAGCGATCAGAACAGCCTGTCGGACATCACGAACCAGCCTGCCCAGAAATCGGACTCACTGGCCACTGATGTTACGAACAATTCCGCGCAGAAATCGGACCCGCCGGTCACGTCATCGGCGCCGCAGGATGATCCCGCCAGTGCGGAGATGCTGGCATACCTGCGGGATCTGGCCGCGAAGAAGAAGTTCACCGGCTCGGCGCTGGTCGTACGGCGTGGGCAGGTGCTGGCGCGTTTCGCCGCCGGCGAGGCCGACGAGAAGAAGCACATTCCCAATCGGCCGGACACGGTCTATCGGATCGCCTCGGTCACCAAGCAGTTCACCTCGATGATCGTGCTGAAGCTGCGCGACCGCGGACTGCTCGGTCTGGACGACCGGATCTGTCCCTATCTCGTGCCGGCATACATCAAGGCCTGCCCGGCGGACTGGCGGCCCATCACGATCCGCGAGATCCTCAACCACACCTCCGGCATCCCTGACATCCAGCAGTTGCCCGGCTTCTATGCCAAGCTCTCGCAACCGACCACGACCCGGGAGCTCATCCAGCGGTTCGTGAACCTGCCACTGGACTTCCCGCCCGGCACGAGCTGGAAGTACAGCAACTCCGGCTACATCCTGGCCGGGGCGATCATCCAGGCGGTGACGCACAAGCCGTACGGGACCGTACTGCGCGATGAGATCACCGGTCCGCTGCATCTCAAGCACACCGGCTACAGCAGGGGGAATCCGCCCGACGGGTACGCGAAGGGCTACTTCACGCTCGGACAGCCGGCCCCGCCCATCAACGGCTCCGAGGCGTTCTCGGCGACCGGCATCTACTCCACCATCGACGACATCGCCCGCTGGGACCGGGCGTTCGGCGCGTTCACGGTCGCGCCACCCGCTACGGTCAAGCAGGCGTTCACGCCACAGGCGCCGTGCCCCTCCACCGGCTGCCTCAACCTGCCGTCGAGCGCGTACGCCTTCGGCTGGCTCGTCGACCGGCTCCAGGGGCACCGACTCCGGTATCACCCGGGTCTTCTCCAGGGCTACGCGGCGAGCAACATGTACCTGCCCGACGACGACATCGAGGTAGTCCTGCTCAGCAACGTGCAGGACACCGATACCGCCGGTATCGCCCGCCACCTCGCCACGCTCGCTCTCGGTCTCTGAGAGTGCTCCTCACGGTCGGCTGGAAGACGGTCAGAGGCCCGTGACGGTGCTGCGGCGTTCGAGGAGGACGACGTCGCGCCAGCGGCCGTGGTGGCGGCCGACGTGGTGGCGGGTGCCGACGACGCGGAAGCCGGCCTTCTCGTGCAGGCGCAGGCTGGCGGTGTTCTCGGGGAAGATCCCCGACTGGATGGTCCAGATGCCCTCGGTCTCGGTGGACTGGATGAGGGCGTTCAGCAGCGCCAGCCCGAGGCCGCGGCCACCGTGGCCGGGGTGGACGTACACGGAATGCTCGACCACTCCGGCGTAGACGCAGCGGCCGGAGACGGCGCTGACCGCGACCCAGCCGATGACCTGCCCGCTGACGGCGTCGACCGCGACGTGCCGGTGGAGCGGCAGCTTCGCGGCGTCGAACGCCTGCCAGGTGGGCGCCGTGGTTTCGAAGCTGGCGTTTCCGCCGTCGAGACCGGCCTGGTAGATGGCGAGGACCTGCGCGGCGTCGCTCTCCCGCATGGGGCGGATGAGGATCCCGGCCGCCCCATCACCGGGCACGTCGTGTCTCCTGGCGACGGGGACGGGGAAGGGCGGCGTGTCCGGAACGGGGCGGCCCATCACGACGTCGGCGGCGGTCGGGAAGCACTCCACGCAGGCGTCGTTGATCCGATAAAGGCTGGCCGTGCCGCGATGCTCGACCAGCACGAACCCCACCTCGGCCAGCACCTTCAAGTGCGCCGAGACGGTCGACTGCCCGACATCGACGGCCTCGACGATGTCCTTGACCGCCATTGGCGCCTGGGCGCGGGCGAGCAGGGTCACGATCTGGACGCGTGTGGCGTCGGCCAGGGCCTTGAACCAGCCGGCGTACTCGGCGGCGGTGGGCCGGCCAGGCGGTCTCGCTTCCCCATTCATCGTCCATCGACGATAAACGGTGGAGCGCCGTCCGTGAATCAGGGTTTCCGGTTGCGGGGGCTCCCGGGGCGGGCGAGGGCCGCGGGCCAGCCGATGAGGCACAGCACCACCACGACGGCGGCGGCGACGATCACGAAGAAGAGGATCGTCAGGGGGAGCATGAACGAGTCCTGCGCGGGCTCCGCCTCTTCCTCCGATGCCGACGTGGCGTCCCTGCCCGGAAGCGACGCGGCGACCCGATCGGCGAATTCCCTCGCCACCTCCTGGGGATCCCTGCTGCCCGCCTCGATGCGCTTGGCGTCCAGGTTCGCCGTCAGCGCCGTCAGGGTCGGCATGAGCTCCGGACCGACCGCGCTGTTGGCGAGCACGACGAGCGAGTGTCGCGGCAGCAGGTCCGCCATCAGGCCCGAGTGTTCGTAGCCGAACAGGTCGGTGTCACCGGGCACGATCGCGGCCCTCGCCTTCTTCCGCTGCAGTTCCTGCGCCAGTTCTCGGGCGGGGACGGAACGCAGCCGGAGGTCTGGGTAGCGTCCGTGGAGGATCTCCCGTGGCCCGGCGCCGAAGGTGTCCCGGACGAGGATCTCGTCTCCCTGCTCCGGATGTTCCAGGCTCGCCTTCAGCCGGTCAGGCTTGATCAGGTCCGGGGCGTAGACGAGGACGTCCTGTGTGGTCCAGGGGAGGGGAGCCACGAGGGCCAGCCCCTGCCCGGAGAGCTGGGCGCCGAGTTGGTTCCGGATCTCGTCGGGGCCGTCGACCGAGAAGTTGCCGCGGGTGAGGAACTCCAGCAGGTCGAGGTCGTACGCGATGGTCACGGTCGGTTCGGTTCGCAGCCGGACGGGATTGGCCGGGTCGGCCCACTCGAAGATCGGCTGGTCCCCCGCGTCCCGCAGCACCTCGGCGAGGGCCTCGGCGACGAAGCGGGAGGCCTGCCCCGGGGAGGTCTGAATGTAAACCGTGCTTGAGAGGGGAGCCGCGACTTCCGGGACGGCCGGTCCCTCGTCGCGCCTGAGGAAGCCGGCGACCAGGAGTACGGCGAAAGCGCTCAGCGCCATGCCGAGCACGACGAGTGCCACGACCATGACGAGTCCGCCCCGCCCCCCGGCGCCGTGCCCGTGCCACACGGGGGATTCAGGCCTGCTCTCGATCCGGGTGAACGGATCGACTCCCGGCCGCGTCACCGTCCCGTCCCCGGTGGCCGGCCAGGACGCCCCCCTGTGCCGGTGCCCGCCGGTGTTCCTGTCGGCTCGGCCCGGCTCGTTCCGTGGGGCCGCGACAGTCCCCCGGCGCTCTTCGTGGCCGCTGACATCGCGGTCGATTCGGGTGGGCTCGTCCTGCGGGACCGCGACGGTCCCTGCGGGCTGCTCGCGGGGGACCGGTGGGGTCGCGTCGCCGGTCTCGGGAGCGTCGACAGACGGCTCCGTCAGGGGACGGATGGCGCCTTCGAGCAGTTCCAGGACCGTGGTCCGATACTCGGGGGCGAACGACAGCGGGCCGGTCTGCTCGGCGAGCCGTACGATCACCTCGGGCAGGCGGTCGCCGGCCCACCTGAGCGTCTCGTGGTAATGCCTCGCCTGCTCGTGGCCGACGTCGGCCCCGCGCTCCCACGGCACGGCGTGCGCCCCGCTGGGCGCGTGGCGGGCGAAGAACAGCTTGATCTTGTGGTTGGCCGTGCTGCTGGTCCAGGTCGCCGCGGTGAGCCTGGCCCGCATGCCGTACGGCAGCAGCGCCGCGACGGTGTCCAGGAACCGCAGCCGCTCGGCCATCGGCACCCCCTCGGCGCCCACCACGCACACCTGCCGCCCGGTCAGCAGCAGCGCGGCGGCCGACAGCGCGTCCGGCCCGGGAGACACGGCTGACAGGTCGAGCGCGGGCACGTCCGCCGTCAGCGGCGGCGCGGGCGTCTCCGGCAGCGCCCGCAGCGCCGTGTAAAGGGCCTCGTACGACACCCTGTGGTCGATGAGCTGCTCGTACGGAACGTAGAACCAGCGCGTGTAAGCGATCTTCCGGTTGGTGCCGTCGTGGTGCGGGGACCACTCCTGCACGGCCAGCACCACGTAGTAGGACTGCCGTCCGCTCTCCATCGTGCTCGCCCTGGCGATGGTGACCTGGGGCAGTCCGGACGCGGTCCCGGTCGCGTACAGGTCCCTGACCTCGTCGAACACCTCCCTGGTGAGCCGTCCCTCGCTCCAGCTCAGCAGTTCGTAGTCGTCGTAGCTACCGGGGTGCTTGCCTTCGAGCGCCCACTCGAAGCTGATCTTCCGGACCGTCTCGCCAGTCATCTCCCCTGTCCCCCGGGTTCGCCGGCCGCGAGCCGCTGCCCGAGCCACAGCATGGGCTCGACCACGTTGATCGGCCGGATCTGCCCCCGGATGCGCAGGCCGCTGCCGGCCTCCTCGGGCAGCAGGTTCACGTAGTCGTGCCAGTCGAAGACGTTCGTACGCCGGTCAACGTAGAACCCGATCGAGGAGGTGACGAAGAAGCGGATGCGGTCGGCGTGGAAGAACTTGTCGAGGGAGTTGAGCACCAGGTCCGCGTCGCCGCTCGCCGACACCTTGCACAGCTGCCGGAACAGCACCGGTGCGTCCTCGCTGGTCACCCGGGGGAACTCGCACGGATCGTCCGGGTCGAGCGTGAGCAGGTTCTCCTCCTGGGCGGTCTGCAGCACCCGCGGGTCGTCGAACTTGGTGATGCACACCGCGATGTGGTGCGGGAGCCTCCCCTGCGTGAGCTGCCCCGCGCTCAGCATCCGCTCCGCGAGCCGGGTGAGCGGCGCGTGCAGGTGGTCGTACGCGTCGCCGACGTCGAACTCGCGAATCGGGTCGAAGAGGAAGACGATGCCCCGCCCCTCGCTCAGGTTGTCCAGCAGTTCCTGCTGACGCAGGTCGGCCGGCCCGCCTTCCGAGCCCCGCCGGCCCGGGGCGAACAGGCCGCCCGGCGCGTCGCTCATGTTGATGCCGATCCTGGCCTCGGGGACAGGCGCGGCCCTGCGGTTCCCCCGGCCCTCCTGCGGCGGATCCGGGTGGCCGATCAGCATCCAGCGGTAGCGCTCAAGCAGCCGGCTCGCCTCCGGGAAGACCCGCCCGCGGGACAGTTCGTCGGTCTTCTCGATCAGGTAGTCCGTCGAGGCGGGATCCGCCCCGATGATCTTCCAGTCGTCGTTCCTGCGGGTCAGGGCGATGGACAGGGCGGCCAAGAGCGTGGTCTTGCCGCTGCCGGGGGCACCCCACATGGAGATGCCGTGGGCGGCCTGCCCGGAGGCGGGCTCGGGGGGCATGCGTAGGTCTCACTCCGTCTCGTCGATGAGGGGGAACGGGAGGCGTCCGGTCGCGGGCGCGGCCAGGCCGAGGTCGGCCGCGAGCTCCTGGGCGTCCAGGGCGTCGAGGTGCCCCAGCGCCTTGGCGCCGAGGCGGCGCCAGACGCGGTTCGCCTGGCCCGGCGGCCGGTCGCAGATCGCCCCGAACGCCACGCCGCAGCGGTGTTCGAGGTGCTCGAGCAGCCGCTTCCAGTCGTGCCGGTGCGGGCACGGCAGCAGCCCCGACGGGTCGGCGGTCGCCGGGTGCGGCTGCCGCTCGCCGACCGTGAGCAGGACCGTCGGCGCAGGCGCGGTCCGATCCAGCCGGGCGGCCACCTCCGCCAGCATGTCCTCCAGTTGGGCGGCGTGCGGATGGTACGGATAGCCCTGCGTGACGGCGCCGCGCTCCTCCAATCGGTCCAGCTCGGCGAGCGCCCGGGCCGCGGGGGCCCGCCAGCAGGCCGTCACCACCGGGTGCTCCTTGGCCCGGCCGAAGGAGTGCGCGCCGTACGCGACGAGGGAGACCCGCAACAGGTCGGCGAGCTCGTCGGACAGGAACGTGACGACCTGGCGCGCCCGGCTGAGCCGCTCGGTCACCTTCTCGGGCGGGCCGCAGACCTCGACCGCGCAGATCAGGTGGGACGGGCCGGTCCTGGCCGGCAGCCGGGAGGGCACGGACGCGACCATTTCGCCCCAGTCGCGCCAGTCGAGCACGAGCTCGGGCAGGCCGACGAACCGGACCTTCCCCGGTCGCACCAGCTCGACCGTCACCTCGTACGGCCCGGGGGTGAGCCTGCCGGAGTGCATCGACAGCAGCCGGGGCTCCCGGCCCTGCCGAGTGACCACGGCGAACACGGTGCCGTGTTCGTCGCCGGGCTCGCACCGGAGGGCGACGTTCGCCCGGGTGCCCGGCTGCGTCCCGACGGGGAAGAGCTGCTTGCCCGCGAGCTCCAGCCGGCCGGTCGCCCGATCCGCCCGCAGCACCACCAGGTCGTACGACCGGGACAGCGGGGTCCCGGCCAGCACCTCCTCGACGAGCGCGGTGAGCGGCGCGTCGGCGGGGTGGACCGGCGCGGGCCGCTCGGCGCACAGCCATTCGAGCGCCGCCTCGGCCTCGGCGCTCTCGGAGGTCGAACGGACGAAGACGAACTCGCCGTCGGGGGAGGGGAGCCCTGCGGCGCGCAGCACGGCCTGGCGGGCGGCCTGGGCCGCTCCCGGCTCATCCTCGCCGTGCTCCATGAGCAGGTCGGTCCAGGTGGCGGAGCGGCGACGGCCCCGGGGTGTGCCGTTCTCATCCCGGTGGACGGTGAAGGTGGTGACGCCGTCGACGGCGACCTCCACCACGGTGAGACGGCCGGCGCCGGTGAGCCCGGCCACGGCCCGGGCGAGGGCCTTGCGCAGCAGGTCCTTGTCGGGCTCCGACACCCAGATCCTCCGTAATATGTCCCGCCTTCTGGTCATCCCATCAGGTGAAATCTCAAGTTTTCGGAAACGTGGCGGAAGGCAACTACGATAGCCGGGGTTGAGGGTTATTTACCACGTCCTATGGGGTGCGACCGCCGGAGACGACCCGATTGCGAGGACAAGCATGCGGCGTTTTCTGATTGCCCTTTCTGGGGCGCAATCGGATGTTCTGGCGCAATGTAAGACCGAGTATGGCAAGTTCGAGGGCATCGGCGGCGCCGTCCTCACCACGAGCGTGCTCGCCGTCATCTCGATGTCGTTCGCGCTGCACAGCGCCCTCGGCGTCAACCTGTTCGTCGCCATCGTGGTCGGCCTGGTGTGGGGCCTGGCCATCATGAGCCTGGACCGCTGGCTGGTCGGCACGATCAGGTCGGACGGCCCGCTCCGCCGCAGGCTGTTCATGGCCGCTCCCCGGATCGCCATGGCCGTGCTGCTGGGTTTCGTCATCTCCACCCCGCTGGTGCTCCAGATTTTCCAGGGCGAAATCAACGCTCAGATCGCCAAGATCAAGGAGCGGGAGGCTGAGACCTTCATCGCGCAGCAGAAGCAGAGCGCGGTGGGAAAAGACGTCGAGGGGCTGCGCAAAGAGGTCGCGGACCTGGAAAAGGTGGTTTCCTCCCGCGGTGACGTGCCCCTTGACCCCGCCCGGGACCCGAAGGTCAAGGACCTGACCGCGGAGCGGGCGAACGAGCAGAAGCTCGCCGACCAGCACTACAAGGAATGGCAGTGCCAGCTCTACGGCGGCAAGTCCTGCCCCAAGAAGGGCGACGGCCCGCTCGCCCAGGACAGCAAGCGGGCGTACGACAAGAACAAGGGCCGCATCGACCTGCTCAACCGGCAGATCGAGGCGCGAAGGAAGGAGCTGGCGGCCGGCAGCGAGGCGGCCAAGGCGTCCCGGCTGGAAAGCGCGCAGGCGGCCCTGCCGAAGGCGCGCGCCGAGCTGGACGCCGCGCTGGAGCGGCAGACCGCCCTGCGGGAGTCGTTCGACAACGAGAACCTGGCCATGAACGGGCTGCTGATCCGGCTGCGGGCGCTGAACGAGGTGACGGGCAAGGACGGGACGCTCAGCGCCGCACGCGGGCTGCTGTTCCTGTTGTTCCTGCTCATCGAGTGCCTGCCGGTCTTCGTCAAGCTCATGCAGCGGCCGGGCAACTACGAACGGGTGCTCGCGCTCGCCGAGCAGGACGAGTTCCGCCGGGCGCGGGGCAGCTTCGCGGCCCGGCCCGCCAACGGCTCCGTCCCGGCCTCCGCGGTCGGCGCGGAGGATCGGAACCTGTGGTCCATCTGGTCCCGCGACTCCGGCCCGCAGCGGACGGCCCCGCCGAACCCGACCACCAAACCGCTGACGGATCCGTTCGCACGGCCCGGTGGGCCGTACGACAGCCGGGTGGAGGAGGACGACGGATACCGCTCGCCGGACGACGACGCGCTGCGCCGCATGCCGGACACCCGCACGGTACGGATGCCGGTCGGCGATCGGTCCGACGTCGAGCTGCTCCCGGACGACGACTGAGATGGCGGGCGTGACGGGCCAGGTCGTCGGCGGCCGCTATGAACTGCTGTCCCTGCTCGGCCGGGGCGGCATGGGCATGGTGTGGCTGGCCGCCGACCGGCTGATCGGACGGCGGGTCGCCCTCAAGGAGATCATGCTGTGGCCGAACGGGGAGGACCTGGCGATCCAGCGGGAGAGGGCGCTGCGCGAGGTCCGGGCGGCCGCCCGGATCGAGCATCCCTCGGTCGTCCGGGTCTACGACGTCTTCGAGGAGGAGGGGTCGCCCTGGATCGTCATGGCGTACGTCGAGGGCGGCTCGCTGGAGGCGAGGATCACCGACGAGGTCCTGCCCGAACGGGAGATCGCCGCGCTGGGGCGGGACGTGCTCGCCGGGCTGACCGCCGCGCACGCCGCCGAGGTGCTGCACCGGGACGTCAAACCCGCCAACATCCTGCTCGGCCGGAACGGCGGCGTCTTCCTGGTCGACTTCGGCATCGCGCAGATCTCCGGGGAGAGCCGGCTCACCTCGCGCACCTCCATCCTCGGGACGCCGGAGTTCATGGCCCCCGAGCGGGTCAACGGGCTCGAGGCGAGCGCGGCGTCGGACCTGTGGTCGCTCGGCGTCACGTTCTTCTGCGCGCTCGAGGGCTACTCGCCGTTCCGGCGCGGCAGCTACCCGGCGACCCTGTACGCGATCACGGGGGAGAGCGCGCCGCGGCCCCGCAGGTCCGGGCCGATGGCCGACGCGATCGCCGGGCTACTGGTCAAGAATCCCGCCCGGCGGACGACGGCCGCCGAACTGGACCGGAGGCTGCGGGCGATCCTGGCGGGCGGGAACCGCACGATGCCGGAGCGTCCGCGGGAACCAAGGCGAGAGCGCGTGCGGGAGCCGGTGAGAGAACCCGTGCGATCGAAGCCCGTACGGCGGCCGGAGCACGGCCCGCGGCTCACCCCGGACGAGCTACGTGCGGCGGCACCGGTGGAGGGTGCGCGCTTGCTGCTCGCCCGGCCGGCCGCCGAGGCCGCCGCGCTGCTCGCCGCGCTCGAGCCGAGAGCCGCCGGCCCGCTGGCGGACGCGATGGCGGTACGGCCCGCCCTGGCCGCCGCCGCGCTGGCGGCGCTGTCGCCGGTGGCGGTCGGGCGGCTGCTCGACCACATGACGGCCGAAGGTGCGTGCGCGCTGCTCCAGGCGATGACCCCGGCGCGGGGGGCCGGCATCCTGGCGCACGCGGACGAGCGGACGGTCGCCGACATCCTCTCCACGCTCGGCGCCGCCCCGGCGGCGGTCCGGCTGCTGGAGGCGATGACCGTGCAGCGGGCCTGCCGGGTGCTGGAGTACGTGCCGCCCCCGGTCATCGCGGCCCTGCTGGCGGTGTCCTCCGACGGCCGCGCGGACCGCCTGTGCAACGGGCTGAGCGGGCCGGTCCGGGCTGAGGTCAGGCGCCTGTCCGCGCAGGCCGGCTGAGGCTCGCTTCGCGGGCACCGCCGGGTCTCGCTGCTGAAACGGCAGGAGGCCCGGCGGACGCCGCACGTCCGCCGGGCCTCGAAAACCTCCAGGAAACCCTACTGCACGGTGATCTTGTCGACCTCGACCGTGATGCCCTTCACCTGGGGAGTGGAGGTGCCGGTCGTGACGGTTCCGGTGCCCGAGGACACGCCCTTGACCTTGAAGGAGTAAGTGAGCGTGCCGCCGGGGGCGCCCGGCGTGCTGGTGATCCGGTAGTCCTGCGTCGGCGGGCCGCTGATCTGGCTGCCGGCGGTGCCGTCCGCGTTCTCGGCGCCGACGGTCAGGCCGTAGGCCGCCCCCGGGTCACCGGGCAGGTTGCCCGGGTCGTAGGCGTACGAGATGTCCTCGGTGCCGTTGAGCCCGATCCACTGCTGGAAGACCTTCAGGCTGTTCGTGCCGTACAGGTAGACCCGCCACTCGACGACGATCCATCTGTTCACCCCGTCGGTCAGGCTGGCGACGTAGACGCCGGGGGCGCCCGTGCCGTTCAGGTCGGTCCAGTACGACGCGAGCACGCCGTTCGGCGGCGCGGTGTCGGGGAGCGTCTGCGGGGCGAACTGGATGTCCGCCGAGCCGTTCGTGCCGCCCGCGACCGTGTAGCCGTCGGAGACGACGCCGATCCTGTTGTACGTACGGCCGGCGTAGGTGAACGCCGGGACGTTGAAGTTCAGCGCCTCCTCGTCGCCGATGGGGGTGGGGGCGATGCCGAAGGCCGAGAGCGGCAGGTAGCCCGCCGGGGTCTCACCCGGAGCGATGGTCGGCTTGTCCGGCTGCCTGCCCGCGAGCGTGCTCCTGGTCGTCACGATCTGGCTGCCGATCTTGGTCGCGCCGGTGACGCCGGTGAGCCGCAGCTTGGTGTCCAGCGTGCTCAGCGCGGTGACGTCGGTGTTCTCCAGGGTGTTGTTCTGGACCGTCACCGTGCAGGTGGACTCGCCCGTGTTCTTGGCGATGGTGCTCGGGGCGCAGGTCTGGTCGATCGGCACGGCGCCCTCCTGCCGGTAGAAGGCCACCGGGAGGTGCTGCTCCCGGCTGCCGCCGACCTGCTTGAGGTTCACCTGGCCGAAGTACTGCCCGTCGGGCAGGTCAGGTGCGGTGATCAACACCGTGATCTTCTGGCTCTTGCCCGGCTTGACCGTGAACAGCGGCGGCAGCACCGTGATGTTCGCCCCGCTGACGGTGGTGCCCGTCGCGGAGTAGGTCAGCGTCTTGCCGGTCGCGTTGACGAGCGTGCGCTTGGCGCTGATCACACCCGGCATGACGGGCGCGTTGACCGACGGCAGGTTGAGGTCGATCCGGTTCATCGGGTCGGCGGCCGAGGCGGCGTAGTTCGCCGCGGTCTCGTCGAGGGTCAGGCCCGGGTCGCCCGCCTTGGTCAGGTCGATGCGGCCCCCGCCGTAGTCGAACGGGTCGGCCTGGGTGGTCCGGTCCTGCTTGGTGACCTTCGTCGTCGCGGTGGTCTCCAGGGCCGACTTGACCTGGCCCGGCGTCCAGTCGGGATGCAGCGCGAACACGAGCGCGCCCGCGCCCGCGACGTGCGGCGACGACATCGAGGTGCCGGCGATCACCTGGTAGAGGTTGCCCGGAGGGCCTTCCAGCGGCGACTCGGGGGTCGGGGTGTTGCCCGCCAGGATGTGCAGGCCGGGCGCGGTGACGTCCGGCTTGAGGAAGTCGCCGCCCGGGCCGCGCGAGGAGAACGTGGTCATCGCGTCGCCCTGCCAGGTGGCCTTCTGGCCCTGGGTGAAGCTCGCCGTCGCGCCCGGGTGCGAGCTCAGCCAGGCGAGCAGCACGTCGGTCTCCGGCTTGTCGATGTGAACCGTCGGCACCCAGTGGTTGTCGGTCATGACGTCGAGCGGCGAGGAGTTGTAGAGGATCATCCCGGCGGCGCCGCCCTGCTTGACCGAGAATCCCTTGAGCACCCGGTTCGGGCCGCGCTCACAGGCGACGATCTTCCCGGTGAACAGCCCCGGGGGCGCCGGGTTGACGCACAGCGGGTCGCTGTACGGCGGGGCCGACGCGAGCACCACGGGCAGCGGCGACGAGATGCCCTGGGTGATCGACGCACCCTTGATCGACGGCCCGCCGGTCAGCGTGATCGTCGACTGGTAGGTGCGGCTCTGCGTCGAGGCGGCCACCGTGGTCACCCACGGGCCGCGGTGGTCGGTCGTCCCGGCGCCCGGTCCCGAGTTGCCCGCCGAGGCCGACACGAACACGCCCGCCGCGTACGCGTCGAGGAACGCGAGCTCGACCGGGTCGCTGTAGGGGTCGGCGCCGCCGCCGACCGAGAAGTTGATCACTCTCACGCCGTCGGCGATGGCCTGCGCGACCGCGGCCGCCGAGTCGGACTGGTAGCAGCCCTCCGCGCCGCAGACCTTGTAGACCGCGACGTGGGCCGCGGGCGCGATGCCGTGGATCGCGCCGCGGTCGATGCCGAGCGGGTTGGCGTGGTCGACCGGCCCGCCCGCCGACGTGGTGGCGGTGTGCGTCCCGTGGCCGTTGGAGTCACGGGCGCTGGTGCCGTACACCTCTCCGCCCACCACCGCGTTGTACGTCTCCAGGAACGGCTGGCCCGAGATCAGCTTGTTGTTGCACTGGAAGGGGTCGGCCGCCGGCGTCAGCGGGTTGTCGCCGAAGTTGCACGTACGCGGGGTGCCGTCCGCCTTCGGCGGGGGAGCCGGGAGTGTTCCCGGGTCGGCGAACGACGGATGCTCGGGCCACGCGCCGGTGTCCAGGATGCCGACGATGACGCCCTTGCCCGACGACTTCGCGCCGCCGAGCTGGTTGTAGATGGTGGTCGCGCCGATGAACTCGGGACTGGAGTCGGTGAGCGGCTGCTCCCGCTTGTCCTCCTGCACCGCCGCCACGCCGGGCAGCTTCAGCAGGTCGGCGGCCTGGTTGGCGGGCAGCGTCAGGGCGACGCCGCCGTAGACCGTGCGGAGCTTCTGCCCCACCTTGACGCCGGGGATCTTCTTGCCCAGCTCGCCGAGGAAGGTGCTCTCGATGCCCTCGATGTGCTTCTGGTACTTCGCCGCGTCGCCGCTCTTCAGGTTGAGCGACTTACCGGTGACCGACGGGCTGGTGCCGGGAAGGCCCGGCAGGCCGCCCTTGTAGGCCGCGAGCGAGTCGTAGTCGAGCTTCACGACGACGCTCGTCCGCTCCGGCGACTTCGAGGCGAGCAGCGCCGCGTCGCTCTTGGCGAGCCGGCCGCTGGCCGACTTGGCGCCCTGGACGCGCTCTGCGCCCGTCACGGCCGTGGCGCTCCACGACCGCGACGGGGTGGGGGTGGGGTCCGCGGTGGCGGCTGCCGCCGGGATCATCGCTGTCACGAGGCCGAGGCCGGCGACGATCGCTGTGGTCCGTAAGTAGGCAGGTGGGGGCTTCTTCGACACGACACCTCCATGGAGACCTATGAGGCCTCGCCGTCCAGGCGTGGAGGAGCCGCGCCGCCCCCGGGCATGGGAGGGTGCGGGCCCTCCCCGTTGGGCGACGAGCGAACGGCCACCCGAACGGGTGGCCGAAGCTGACTCGGAGTTTAACTAGCCATTGTTTTTCCGGCTAGATCGTTCCATGGGGTGATTTTTCGCTTGTGTGACAGGCGGTCAGGCGTGCAGCGCGTCGAGGGCGATCTCGAGCTGCTCCGTGACGACGGAGATCAACGATCGTCCTGGCGCGCATCGTCTTGAGCTGTCAGCGCCGCTGTGGCCGCCGCGTGTCACGGCGGCGACATCTGGGTGCGCTACCACCGAAACCACTGACGATCGGGAAATGCCGGATTCTCGATAGGGTGCCCGGATGCCGCATCGCCGACTCGCCGCCCTGGCCGCCGCCGTGGTGGTCGTGGCCGCCGGGCTGGCGGTCAGGGCGCTGCTGCCTGGCGCGGTCGCCAAGTATGCGGGCGATCTCCTCTACACCCTCCTCGTGTACGCGCTGGTCGTCGTGGCCGCGCCCCGCGCCCGGCCGTTCGTGGTGGCGGCCGTGGCGCTCGGCGTGAGCTGGCTGGTCGAGTTCGCTCAGCTCACCGGAGTGCCGGCCGAGTTGTCGGCGCGCAGCACGCTGGCCCGGCTGGTGCTCGGCACGACGTTCAACGCCCCCGATCTGTTCTGGTACGCGGTGGGCGCCGCCGCCGGTTACGCCATTCATTCGCTCCGTACGAAATAACTGTTGACCACTTCTGTGGTGATGGTTAGCCTCCGTTTACTTTGGCCGTTTCGGAAACATTTCGGAATTGGTTAGAAAGTTTCTGGCCTTGGGAGTGTGATCGCACGAGGCGCCGATGATGCGCGGCATCGAGGAGTGGAACCGGCACGCCGTGGCCGCCGTACGCGACGGCCAGGGGAACATCGTCACCCCCCGCCACGACCCGTACGGCGGGACCGGCGAGTGGAGCTACCGCCGCAACGGCGAGGCGATCAAGAAGTACTGGGCCGACGGCATCCGCCGGATGAAGGAGCAGGGCTTCGAGGGCGTGGTCACGCTCGGCAGGGCACGACCGAGGTGCCGATCACGGTGACCGGCCCGTCGGGTGCGCGGGTGACGGTCAAGGCCCTGGTACAGAAGCCCGTCCAGCGGCCCGACCTGCGGGTGAAGGGCTTCGTCGAGGCCGGAGGGTACGTCGCGATCGAGGCCGCCCACTACACCCGGGCCGTGAGCGCGTCCGGGGCCGGCTGGAAGGTCGTCCCGGGCATCGGCCGCACCGGCGACGGGGTCACCCCGTGGCCCGTCACCGCCGAGAGCCGTGATCCCGGTGGGGACGGCGCACGCCTGGAGTACACGTTCACCGTGACGGGCGGCGGGCCGGTGAAGGTCTCGGCGTACCTGTCCCCGCGCAACAACGTGCTGCCGACCGAGGGCCTGCGGTACGCCGTCTCGATCGACGACGGCGCGCCGCAGGAGGTGAACGTCACCAAGGTCACCGGGGCCAACGACACCACGATGAACGCGCAGTGGGCCCGCAACACGTCCGACAACGCGAACGTGACCACGACGACCCACACGATCAGCGGACCCGGCGTGCACACGCTGAAGTTCTGGATGGCCGACCCGACCGTGGTCGTGCAGCGGTTCGTGGTGGACACCGGCGGCGTGATCCCGAGCTACCTCGGCCCGCCGGAGAGTCGCAACGCGAGGTAACGCGCCCGATGACCGAGGCGGCTCCCGTATTACCGGCACGGGGGCCGCCTCTCTTCTGAGCTGGGTTCATGTGGGAACCGATATCGATCGGTTGTCCATATGAATATTGGACATGTTCCGAACACTTTGCTTTGCTCCTGCGTCTGACGGATCTATGCCGGACGAGAGCAAGGACATGCCATGACACGAACGCTGCCGGTCGCCCTGAAAGCCGCCGCGATCACGGTCTCGATCCTGGCCGGCGCCGTCCCCGCGGCGACCCCGGCCGCCGCCGCGCCCCGGACAGACGTGGCCAACGCGCTGCGCGCCCTGGAGACCTCGTTCAAGGGCCGCATCGGCGCGTACGCGATCGACACGGCGACCGGGAAGACGATCGGCTACCGGGCGGGTGAGCGGTTCCCGCTGTTGTCCACCTTCAAGGCGGTTGCGGCAGGGGCGGTGCTCGCCCGGACGACCGACCGGGAGCTGACGCGGAAGGTCGTCCACTGGAAGGCCGGCGAGGTGAAAGACAACTCGCCGGAGACGAGCAAGCACGTGAAGGACGGCATGACCCTCGCCGAGCTGGCCCGGGCGGCGATCATCTACAGCGACAACACCGCAGGGAACATGCTGCTGAAGCGGATCGGCGGGCCGAAGGGGCTCACACGCTACTTCCGCACGCTCAAGGACCCGAGCTCCCGGCTGGACCGCTGGGAGACCGAACTCAACGACTGGTCGCCCAAGGAGAAGCGGGACACCACCACACCCGCGTCCGTCGCCCGCGACCTGCGCGCGCTCACCGTCGGCGACGCGCTCGGCGCGAAGGACCGGTCCCGGCTGATCACGTGGCTGCGCGACAACACAACGGGGGACGCGCGCATCCGCGCCGGGCTGCCCAAGTCGTGGATCGTCGGCGACAAGACCGGCACCGGCGGCACGTACGGCACCGCCAACGACATCGCCGTCGTCTGGCCGCGCGGGAACGCCGCCCCGATCATCATGGCGATCTACACCCACCGTGCGGCGGCCGGCGGCGCCGCCGACAACACGGTCGTCGCCCAGACGGCGACCGTGCTCGCGCGCGGCCTCGGCCGACTGCCGTAACACCGCGTTATGGGGCCGACCGCGCTTTACGGCCCCATAACCTTGTCTATAGCCATTTGGGGGAGGATCAGGTGAACGCTGCGGGGAAGGTGCTGCGTCTGGCCGCCATGGGAGCGGCGGCGGGCGTGCTGGTCGCGGGGATCGCGCTGCCGGCGGTCGGAGGCGCGGGCGTCGGGCTGGTGTCGGCCGTCGAGGACGTGGGCATCGCGCCCCGGGACCTCGTCGAGCCCCCGCTGGCGCAGGTCTCGGTCGTCCAGGACGTGAAGGGCCACGAGATCGCGCGGTTCTACGAGCAGTACCGCGAGGTCGTTCCGCTCGACCAGATCGCCGACATCATGAAGACGGCCATCATCTCGATCGAGGACTACCGGTTCTACGAGCACGGCCCGATCGACCTCGAGGGCACCGTCCGCGCGCTTGCGAGGAACCTGCAGTCGGGCGGGGTGGCCCAGGGCGGATCGACGATCACCCAGCAGTATGTCAAGCAGGTCCTGCTCAACTCCGCCCAGACCGAGGCGGAGAAGAACAAGGCCCTGGAGGCCAGCTACGCCCGCAAGCTCAACGAGCTGCGGTACGCGATGGGCGTGGAGAAGAAGTACTCCAAGGACCAGATCCTGGAGAAGTACCTCAACATCGCCTACTTCGGCGCGGGGGCGTACGGCGTCGAGGCGGCGGCCAAGCGGTTCTTCGGGATCGACGCGAGCAAGCTGACGCTGCCGCAGGCGGCCACGCTGGCGGGAGCCGTGCAGGACCCCAACGCCACCGACCCCAACCTGGGCAAGACCAGCCGCGACCGGCTGCTGAAGCGGCGCAACGTCGTGCTCGACCGGATGGCCGAGCTGGGCAAGATCACTAAGGCCCAGGCGACCCAGGCGAAGAAGGCCAGGCTCGGCTACAAGGGGACCCCGCTGCCCGGCGGCTGCGAGTCGAGCACGTATCCGTACTTCTGCGTCTACGTGCGCAACGAGATCCTCAGCAACCCCGAGTTCGGCAAGACGGCCAAGCAGCGCCTGGCGTTCCTCAACCGCGGCGGCCTGACCATCAAGACCACGATCGACCCCACGATGCAGGCCGCCGCGGACAAGGCGATCAGGAAGTGGGTCCACCCGTCCGACAACCCCGTGGCCGCCGAGGCGCTGGTCCAGCCCGGCACCGGGGCGATCAAGGCGATGGCCGCGAGCCGCCCGTACGGGACGCGCAAGAGCAAGAACGAGGTGTCCTACAACCTCGTGGCCGACGCCGCGCACGGCGGCGGCATCGGCTTCCAGGCCGGTTCGACCTTCAAGACGTTCACCCTGCTCACGGCGCTGGAGCAGGGCATGAAGATCAACGACGGGTTCAGCGTGGGCGCCGGCTACACCGCGCCGGGCGCTTCGGCGTTCAAGACCTGCACCGGCGGGGCCGTGGGTGACCCCAACTGGACGGTCACCAACGACGAGGGGTCGCCCGGCTGGCTGACCCTGCAGACCGGCACCTGGCACTCGGTCAACACGTTCTTCATGGAGCTGGAGCACCGCGTCGGGCTCTGCGAGACGGTCAAGACGGCCAAGTCGCTGGGCATCCACCGCTCCGACGGCACCGCGCTCCACGAGTTCGAGACGTTCACGCTCGGCATCAACGAGATGGACCCCGTGACCGTCGCCAACGCGTACGCCGCGATCGGCGCGCGCGGCAAGTACTGCGCGCCGATGGCGATCAACCGGATCACCGACAGCACCGGCAAGACGACGGATTACAAGCCCAAGTGCCGCCAGGCCCTCGACCCCGAGGTGGCGGACGCGGCGGCGCACGTGCTGTCCGGCGTCCTGACCAAGGGCACGATGGCCTCCGTCGGCGGCATCGGGCGTGACGCGGCGGGCAAGACCGGCACCACCGACGCCTCCGCCACCGCCTGGTTCGCCGGGTTCACCCCCGACCTGGCCGGCGCGGTCAGCATCGGCGACCCGCGCGGTTCGTCGAAGTACAAGCTGAACGGCGTCACGATCGGCGGCCGTTACTACGGCGAGGTGTTCGGCGCCAGCGTCCCCGGCCCGATCTGGAAGGACACGATGCTGAGCGCGCTGCGCGGTGTGACGCCGACGGACTTCACGCCCGTCAACCCCGAGCGGTTCGGCGGCTGTGGCGACAGCTGCCGGAGCGTGGTGTCCGTGACGCCTCCGACCGGAGGCGACGACACGCCGGTGACGATCCTGCCGGATTAGTCGTCCAGCGCGTCGGCCGTGTCGAGGACGCGGAACAGCCGGGTCAGGTTCGTCCAGCGGAGGATCCGCAGCACCTGGCCGGCCGGCGCGATGAGGGCGAGGTCGCCGTTCCTGTCGCGCAGGTTGTGCAGCAGGCGCACGAGCAGCCCCACGCCCGTGGTGTCGATGAACCGCACCTCGCTGAGGTCGATCGCCAGCCACGGGCCGTGGGCCTCGATCTGCCCGAGGAGCGGCTCACGCAGGTGCCGCACCGCGTGGAGATCCAGCTCTCCGCGCAGCCCGAGCACCCACCAGTGGGTGGGGGAAGGGGTTGGTGCCGTCCACGTCTCCACGGTGGTTCCCCTCGCTCTCCTTGGCGCCGGGGACCACCGAGGAACGGGACGGGGAGGTCCGGGGCGACCGACGAAGCGCTTCGACCGACACGCCGATGAACGTACGAGCTGAGCCGTACTCAGGGTAACAATCCCCCTCCGGCGCGTCGATCGGGTGAAGTAAAGCTTCCATCGCCATGACGGAGTTGAGTGACTATTGTCACGATTCATGGGGGTTGAGCGCGCGCTGAGGCGCCGGCTGGTTCTGATCGGGGGAATCGTCGCGCTCGCCGCCGCGGGGTCCGCGCCGCTCAACGAGCAACTGTCCAGGGCCGTCGCCGTCGCGTACGCCGCCCAGGGCGCCCTGCCGTACTCCTGGGGCGGGGGGCACTCGGTGCGGCCCGGACCGTCGAAGGGGACCTGCCGGGGGTACACCGGCTCGGTCAAGCCCTGCCCGGCGAGCCGGACGCGCGGCTTCGACTGCTCGGGGTTCACCCGCTGGGTGTACGACCTGGCGTTCGACGGCGACGTGCTCGGCCCCGGCAACACCGACGACCACATCGGCAGGCTGCGCCGGGTCGGCGTGCCGCAACCCGGCGACCTGGTCTTCTACGGCAGGCCCGGCAGAACCCACCACGTCGGGGTGTACGTCGGCGGAGGAAAGATGATCAACGCGTTCGCCACCGGGACCCGCATCCGCATGGACGACGTGTCCGCGCTGCATGACCTGCTCGGTTACTACCACTACCGAGCCTGATCCCTATGCTTGCCCCCGTAATGGTGAGACTGCGGGTTTTGGGACGAATCACGGCGGAGGTCGACGGGCGCCCCGCGGACCTTGGGACCTCGCTCCAGCGCGCCGTGCTGGCCCGGCTGGTCTGTGCCCAGGGACACGTGGTGTCGACCGACCGGTTCGTCGACGACCTGTGGAGGGGCCAGCCGCCGCCGCGCGCGCTGGGCGCGCTTCAGGTCTACGTCTCCAACCTGCGGCGGGTGCTTGAGCCGGGCCGCGCCCCCCGCGCCGCCGCCCGCGTGCTGGTCAGCGCTCCACCGGGATACCGGCTCGCGCTGGAGCCCGGCGACGTGGACGCCTGGCGCTTCCCCCGGCTGGTCGAGTCCGCCGCCGGCCTGCTGACCGAGGGGCGGCACGCGCAGGTGCTCGAGGTCGTGGACGAGGCGCTGGCGCTGTGGGCCGGCCCTGCGTACGCGGAGTTCGCCGACGAGGAGTGGGCCGTCCCCGAGGTGGTCCACCTGGACGAGCTCAGGGCGGTCGCGGCGGAGTACCGCGCCGAGGCCGGCCTCGCGCTCGGCCGCCACGCCAAGGTCGTCCCCGAGCTGGAGCGTCACCGCACCGCCCATCCCCTGCGCGAGAACGCCGTACGGCTGCTCGCGCTCGCCTACTACCGGGCCGGGCGGCAGGGGGAGGCGCTGGCGGTCCTGCGCCGGACCCGCGCCCTGCTCGCCGACCAGCTCGGCGTCGATCCCGGGCCCGCCCTGCGCGCGCTGGAGGCGGACATCCTCGCGCAGGCGGAGTCGCTCGCCCCGGCGGCCCTGCTGCCTGCGACCGGGGTGCAGGCCGCCGTACGCGTGGTTCCCGCCTCGCCGTCCACCCCGGACACCGAACCCGCCCGCATGGTCGGCCGTACGGCCGAGCTGTCCCGGCTGGCCGCCGCGGCGGAGCGGGCCCGGGCCGGTTTCCGGATCGCCTGGCTCGGCGGCGAGGCGGGCTCGGGCAAGAGCACGCTGGCCGACGCGCTCGTGCGGCGCTTGGCGGCGGGCGGCTGGCAGACCGTGGTCGGCCGGTGCCCCGAGACGACCGGCGGCGTGCCGCCCGCGTGGGCGTGGAGCGAGGTGCTGCGGGACCTGTCCGCGACCTGCCCGCCCGAACCCGAGACCGCGGCCCGGCTGGCGCCTCTGCTGACCGACGACGCCGCGCCCGTGGGCCAGTTCTGGCTGGCGCGGGCGGCCGGCGACTACCTGGAGGGCGTGCCGGGACCGCTGCTGATCGTGCTGGAGGACGTGCACCGGGCCGACGAGGAGACCCTCCAGCTTCTGCGTCACCTGGCGGGCCGCCTGGCGCGGACGCCGGTCCTCGTCCTGCTGACGCACCGGCCGGCCGAGGCGGGCGACGACCTCACGGCCACCGGGGCGGCGCTCGCCGTGCAGGCCGTGGAGAACATCACCCTGGGCGGCCTCGGCGAGCGAGAGGTGGCCCGCCTGCTCGCGGAACGATCCGGCACGGAGATCGACGAGGTCACGGTGCGCACGGTCACCGAGCGGACCGGTGGCAACCCGCTGTTCGTGACCGAGACGGCCCGGCTGCTCGCGGTGGACGGTCCGTCGGCGGCCCACGCGCTGCCGCCCGGCGTGCGCGACCTCATCCGCCGCCGCCTCGCCCGGCTGCCCGCGACGGCCCAGACCACGCTGCGCAACGCCGCCGTCCTCGGCCGGGAGGCCGAAGCGGACGTGCTGATCGCCATGCCGGGGGCGGACGAGGAGACCGTGCTCGACGGGCTGGAGGCGGGCGTGCTCTCCGGCCTGCTGGAGGAACCGCGACCCGGCCGCGTCCGGTTCGCCCACGTGCTCGTCCGCGAGACGCTGTACGAGGACATCCCGCGGCTGCGCCGTACGCGGATGCACGGCAAGGTCCTGGCGGCGCTCGAGCGGGTGCGCCCCGGTGACGTGGGGGCGCTCGGGCACCACGCGCTCGCCGCCGCGACGACCGCGACCGCCCTCACGGCGGCCGAGTACGCGGCGCGGGCCGCCGGGCAGGCGACCTCCCTGTACGCGCACAAAGAGGCGGCGGCGCTGCTGGAGGGCGCGCTGGGCGCGCTCGACCTGCTGAGCGAAGGGGCGAACGACGCGCCCCGGGACGTCCGCCTCGACCTCCTGTGCCGTCTGGTGTCCGCGCAGGCGCACGCGGGCGACGTGATCACGGCGGTGCGCAACCGGACGAAGGCCCTCGCGGTGGCCCGACAGACGGGGGCCGAGAGCATGGGGGCCGAAAGCGTGGGGGCGCGCGCGACGGTGGCGCGGGCGGTGTCCTCGTTCGACGCGCCGGTCATCTGGACCATCCAGCCGGACCGCGCGCTCGACGCCGATCTCGTCGGGGCGATCGAGGAGTCGCTGCCCGCGGAGGCCGGTGAGCTGCGCTGCCGGATGCTCGTCGCCCTCTGCCATGCGCTCGAAGGACACGACGCGGAGCGCATCGAGGCGGCCAGCACGGAGGCGCTGGCGATCGCGGACGCCCTCGGTGACCTCCGCCTGCGATGCATGGCGCTCAACGCCCGCTACTGGGTCTGCCTGACCCCGGAGCGGCGGGACGACCTGGAGACGCTCGGGCACGATCTGCTGGCCGCCTCGGCCGCCGCCGGGCTCCTCGGCTATCAGACGCTGGGCCATTTCTCGCTGCTCATGGTCGCGCTCAGCCGCAACGACTGGATCACGGCCCGCCGGCACGCCGACAAGGCCATGGAGCTGTCGACCAGCGGCCAGCTCGGCCTGGCCCTCGGTATCCTCGCCTTCCTCGACGCCCTTCACCTGCTGGTCAGGGGCGAGTTCGAGCGGGCCGACAGCGTCTACACGCACCTCGGGGAGCAGCTGGCCCGCACCGGTGACGCCAACGGCGCGATGGTGGGGATCGTCGGACGCTTCGTGGTCAAGCTGGCGGCGGGGCGGGTCCACGAGTCGGTGGAGGAGCTCGCCGCTCTGTGGGCACGCCTGCCGCAGGACGTGTGCGAGCTGTACACGCGGGCGCTCGTCAGCGCCGGCCGCATGGAGGAGGCCCGCGCGGTGTGGGCCTCCGCGCGCGTCCCCCGGCGGGACTACTACTGGCTCGTGTTCATGGCTCTCCGCGCGGACAACGCGATCGCGCTCGGCGACCGGGCGACGACCGAGGAGTGCTACCGCCTGCTGCTGTCGTCCGACGGCGAGCTGGCCGGCCTGCACTCGGGCTCGGTCACGCTCGGGCCGGTCGCGCACACGCTCGGCGACCTGGCGGTGTTCCTGGACCGGCCCGGCGACGCCGAGGCCCACTACGCGCGGGCCGCCGAGGTCGCCCGGCAGGTCGGCTCCCCCCACTGGGAGGAGGCCGCCCGCCGGGCGCTCACGCGGCTCCGAAGATGAGCCGCTCGCGGCGGCGGTGGGCGCGGCGCATCAGCGCCAGCATGACGACCAGGACGGGTCCGGCCAGCTTGCGCAGCTCCACCAGCTCCTCCGGCCGCGCGTGCTGCTCGATCCTTGGCAGCTCGAAGCGCGGGTCGCCGCCCTTGCGTACGTGCTGCTCCATCTCCTCCCAGTCCTTGCCGGAGACGTGCCGCATGATGACCGGGAAGATCGTGCGCTCCTCCTCCTGGATGTGCTCGTCGAGCAGGTCGGCCAGCCGGCGCAGCGGCTTGGCCAGCTCGGCCGGCTCGCCCGCGACCGCCTGGATCTCCTCCAGCAGCGGGTCGAGCTCGGAGTGGTCCTCGCTCAGCTCGCTCAGGTCGATCTCGGCGCCCGCCGAGCGGACGAGCAGAGGCCACAGGTGGTCGTCCTCCGCCTTGTGGTGATGGTGGATGCCGCGGCACAGCTTGGTCGCGTACTCGCGGATGGCGGCGGCGCGCTCCGGGCCGCACGACTGCCGGCCCGCGCCGATCTCGGCGGTGACGTCGGCGAGGCGCCGGGAGTCGGTGCGCATCGCCCGGTGCGCGATGCGGAAGCCCAGCAGGTTGGGGGTGTCGGACATCGAAGGACCCTTCGTGAACGTGGGAACGGTGGTGCGTCACGCTCACTGTGCGGCCCGGCACTTGGCGTCGAGTAAGACCCTACTTAAGCGATTCCCGTGGGACGGGAGATAGACGTGGGGAAAACCCGATAGCTTGTTCCCCTATGGACAGCCGATGGGTGGGACCGGACGGATACGAGATCGTCCCCGCGTACCACCGCGACCGTCAGGTGCTGCGGGTGCGGCGCAACGGTCAGGTGGTCGCCGACTGTCTCTCGGTCGAGGAGGTCGCCCGGTATGTCGACCTCGCCGACCTGTGCGAGGTGATCCCGCTGCCCGTCCGGGCCGGCGACGCCCGTACGGCCGTCAAGTAGCCAGGTCACAGGCGTAACAGCGGCGGGCCCTGGGCACTCAGAGTGCCGAGGGGGAATCGATGCGCCTGCCTGTCAGCCTGCCTGCTTGTCTGCCCGTCTGCCTGCCTGTCGCCGTCACCGCGCTCTGCGTCGCCGTCGGCGGCTGCGGGTCGGCGCCCACCGGCTCCGCGGCCGAGACGCCGGTGTACGTGCTCAATCTCCAGAACTCCGAGCGGGGCAGGGCCGAGCAGCGGCCGGCGGACCTCGTGCTCTCGGAGTTCAGCACGATGAGCGGGGTCACCTGGCGGACCTGGGGGCCGACCCGGGCGACCGGGGCGGGCAGGCTCAGCGGCACCTGGTGCCTGCCCGAGTGCACGGACGCGCCGTACGCCGCCACGGTGACGCTGAGCAGCGTGATCCCGGTCAAGGGCAAGGGCTACTTCAGCCGGTACGCGGTCACGGCCGACGTGCCTGTCCGGCACCGTCCCGAGGCCGACCTGTCGGGGGTGCTGCCGACGCCCTGAGCCGTGCCCGCAGGGGAGATTCGAATTCGCGAACACCGCCGTGGCCGTGTATGGTTACACCTGTCCGCAGCGCGAGAGCGGCAAGCGGACCCGCCCCTATAGCTCAGTCGGCAGAGCGTCTCCATGGTAAGGAGAAGGTCAACGGTTCGATTCCGTTTGGGGGCTCTAGCCGGAAAGTCCTATCCAAGCAGTGTTTCTGACTGAGCGCTGCAGGGTGGGGCTTTCGGCTTGGTGGGGACGTCTCGTTCCCATCGGAAGACCGACCTCGATCATGGCTGATCCCGATGCGCGAATAGCCGTACAGGTCGGGTATCCTTGCGTGGCCGGATCCAGTTTCCGGCCGAGGCGGAGTAGCTCAGTCAGGCAGAGCAAGCGGCTCATAATCGCTGTGTCGCCGGTTCAAGTCCGGCCTCCGCTACTACCCTTCCGGGTCACCTGAACAAGGGGCCCCGGTGTGGGTTGTCCAGTAGTCCCGAACGCAGAAAGGCACTCCCACGTGGCTGCCGCAGACGTTAGGCCGAAGATCACGCTGGCCTGCCAGGAGTGCAAGCACCGCAACTACATCACGCGGAAGAACCGGCGCAACGACCCGGATCGGCTTGAGCTGAAGAAGTACTGCCCCAACTGCAAGACGCACCGGGCGCACCGCGAGACCCGCTGAGTATCGGCGCGGACCGCAGGCACTTCCGACACCGGCGTTCCCTTCCGGGGCGCCGGTTTGTCGTATCCGGCCGGTGTCGTGTCCGGGCAGGGCGGGGCCGGTGTTCGCCGGCGCGGGTCTGTTACGGTACGGCCTACCCAGCTCGTCAGAAGGAGCCCGGCCCGATGCCTTTGAACCGCGATTTCGTCGGGCGGACGTACGAGTCGTCCGCGCCCTACGAGGTCAGCCGCGTGAAGATCAGCGAGTTCGCCACCGCGATCGGCGACTCCAACCCGATCTACCACGACAGGCGGGCCGCCGTGGCGGCCGGGCACCCGGACGTCGTCGCGCCGCCCACGTTCCCCATCGTGTTCAGCCTTCTCGGGACCGGTGACGCGATCGGCGACCCCGGCCTCGGGCTCAACTTCGCGATGGTCGTGCACGGCGAGCAGAGGTTCGAGTACGAGCGGCCCATCCACGCGGGCGACGAGCTGGTGTGCACCTCCACCATCGCGGAGATCCGCAGCGTCGGCCGCAACGAGTTCCTGACCCTGCGCAGCGACGTCTCGACCACCTCGGGTGAGCTGGTCTGCCGGACGTACAACATCATCGTTGAGCGGGGAGGGGCGGTCTGATCATGGCGGCGACGGTCAAGTACGACGAGGTGGAGACCGGCCAGGAGATCCCGGCCGTCGAGTACCGGGTCCGCCGGGTGGACCTGGTGAGGTACGCCGGCGCCTCGGGCGACTTCAACCCCATCCACTGGAACGAGCGGCACGCGAAGGCGGTCGGCCTGCCCGACGTCATCGCGCACGGCATGTACACGATGGCGCAGGGCGGCCGGTTCGTGACGGACTGGGCGGGCGACCCCGGCGCGGTGGTGGAGTACGGCGTCCGGTTCTCGTCCATGGTCGTGGTGCCGGACGACGACAACGGCGCGACGATCACGATCAGCGGGATCATCGAGGACAAGCGCGAGGACAAGCGCGTCGTCGTCGCGCTGACCGCGAAGTCCGGCGACGCCCGCGTCCTGTCCAAGGCCCGCGCGGTGGTCCAGCTCTCCTGACCAGTCTCTGCTGACCAGCCTCTGCTGACCAGCCTCTCCTGGGCCGGCCCGATTGGCCGTGGCGGTGCTGGGTAGCGGTCGGATCGTGAGCGAGCGAGACATCGAAGCGAAGAACGAGCCGGTCACCACGCAGCGGGAGGGTGGCGACGTCGCCGGCGTCGCCGCGGAGACCCAGGATCCCGGCAAGGCCGGCGACGCCCACGGCGGCGCGATGCCGCGACCGCGGGTGGAGAACGCCAGGGAGGCCGCCGGAGCCGCGGGCCCGGAGAAGATCACCGAGGTCAAGCGGGACGTCGCTCCCGGCGGGACGATCGAGACCGCGCTGACCCCATCGGGCGAGCCGTCGGTGGTCGCCTCCCAGCTCCTGTGGGACGGCAGCTCGGCCACGTCGAGAGTCGACGAGTCGATCGCCGAGGCGGAGCGCGAGGACCGCGGATAGCTATCCTGTTCGTCGGGATGTTCCGGGTGCGAGGAGACCGATGGCTGACCGGTTGGCAGGGGTGCCGCTCGCCCCGTACACCACGCTGCGGACGGGCGGACCCGCCCGGGCGTTCACGCAGGCGGAGACGCAGGACGAGCTGGTCGCGATCGTGGCCGAGGCCGACCGTGAGGGCGAGCCCGTGCTGGTGCTCGGCGGCGGCAGCAACCTCGTGGTGTCCGACGACGGGTTCGACGGGCTCGTGGTGCGCGTCGCCGCCCGGGGCGTGGACGTGACGGTCGAGGACGGGCGTGCGCTGGTCACCGTGCAGGCGGGGGAGGACTGGGACGCCCTGGTCGCCCGCTGCGTGGCCGAGGGCTGGTCGGGGGTCGAGTGCCTGTCGGGCGTTCCCGGGCTGGTGGGCTCCACCCCGATCCAGAACGTCGGCGCGTACGGGCAGGACGTCTCGCAGACCGTCGCCGTCGTCCGCGTGTACGACCGGATGACCGGCGAGGTGAGGGACCTCACGGCGGCCGAGTGCGGCTTCGCCTATCGGCACAGCGCGTTCAAGCACGACCCCGGCCGGCACATCGTGCTGGCCGTCACCTACGCCCTGGAGTGCTCCCCGCTGTCGGGGCCCGTGGCGTACCGGGAGCTGGCCGTCCGGCTCGGTGTGGAGGTCGGCGCGCGGGTGCCGCTGGCCGACGCGCGCGAGACGGTGCTGGAGCTGCGGCGGGGCAAGGGCATGGTCCTCGACCCCGACGACCCGGACACACGCAGCGCCGGGTCGTTCTTCACCAACCCCGTGCTCGGTCCCGAGGAGGCGGCGGCCCTGGCCCTGCGGGCCCCCGGCCATCCGCGCTGGGACATGCCCGACGGCGCGGTCAAGGTCCCGGCGGCGTGGCTGATCGAGAACGCCGGGTTCCCCAAGGGCTACGAGAGGGGCCGGGCCCGCATCTCGACCAAGCACACGCTGGCCCTCACCAACCCCTCCGGAGAGGCGGGTGCGGCCGAACTGCTGGCGCTGGCCCGCGAGGTGCGCGACGGCGTGCACGAGAAGTTCGGGGTGTGGCTCGTCAACGAGCCCGTGCTGGTGGGAGTGAGTCTTTAGCTCAGCCGGACGGTTCGGATAGACTCGGAGAACACCGAAGGGGAGTAGTCCGAAATCCACTGATCGACACACTGGCGGTTCGTACGCCCGGTCGTGGAGCCCCCGTGGCGGACGAGACCTTCGGCCCGACAGTCATGACCACATGCTGCCGGGCCGAAGTCGTGCCCGCGCTCCCTGGGTGTCGTACGGCGGCCCGGTCGCACCTCCCTTGCAGGAAGGCGACCCCGTTGCAAGCCCTCTGGATCTCCCTCGTCGTTATCTTCGTGGCCGAGCTGGGCGACAAGAGCCAGCTCATGGCTCTGACCTTCGCGACCAGGTTCAAGACGGGGCCGGTGCTGGCCGGCATCACCGTCGCGACCGCGCTCGTCCACCTCGCCAGTGTCGGCCTCGGCAGGGTCGTCGGCGACGCCCTCCCCACGACCGCCATCTCGATCATCGCCGGCCTCGCGTTCCTCGCCTTCGCGGCCTGGACGCTGCGCGGCGACGAACTCACCGAGGAGGAGAAGGGCAAGGCGGCCAAGACCACCCGCAACGCGTTCATCGCCGTCGCCGTGGCGTTCTTCCTCAGCGAGCTGGGCGACAAGACCATGCTCGCCACCATCACGCTGGCCACCCAGCACGGCTGGTTCGGCACGTGGGTCGGCTCGACGGTGGGCATGGTCGCCGCGGACGCGCTGGCCATCCTGGTCGGCCGGTTCCTCGGCGCGCGCCTGCCCGAGAAGTGGATCAAGTACGGCGCCGCCGCCGCGTTCGCCGTCTTCGGCGTGCTGCTGCTGGCCGAGGCCCTGATCGCCTGATTCTTTTCGGTTGGATCAGTCGAGCAGAGACAGGCGGTGGGCGGCCGCGGCCGCCTCACCGCGGGTCGACACGCCCAGCTTGGGCAGGATGTTCGACACGTGCACGCTGACGGTCTTGGCCGAGATGAACAGCTCGGCCGCGATGTCCCGGTTGCTGCGCCCGGCCGCCACCAGGCGCAGCACCTCCAGCTCGCGAGGGGTCAGGTCGGCCTGCCGTACGGGCTCGGACGGTGTGGTGTCGGACTGTGTGGATCGGGACAGGGGCGAGCCGACGCGGCGGGCCAGCGTCTCGATCTGGGTGACCAGAGGGGTGGCGCGCAGCGCGACCGCGAGCGGGCAGGCCTCGCGCAGGCGCGCCGAGGCCCCCTCACGGTCGCCGCTCGCGGCGGCGGCCATGGCGCCGTGCAGCAGCGCCTTGGCGCGGACGTACGGACGGCCCAGCCGCTGCCACGCCTCGGCCGCGGCGTCGAACTCGCCCCGGTAGACCAGCCCGAACGCCTCGTTCACCGGCCCGCCGCCCAGGTTGACGGCCAGCCGGTCGCCCATCTCCCGCACATGAGCCACCCGATCGGGGGCGACCGGAGCCGCCGCATCGCAGACGTACCGGACCGAGGCGAGCAGCCGCCCGGCGAGCATCGCCTTGCGCGACAGCGGCGGGTCGTCCAGCGCCGTCTCCAGGACGTCCAGGGCCTGCAGCGGCTCGCCGCGCAGCATGTGCCAGGCGAGGACCAGCCGGGTGTTGTTCGTCCACTCCTGCGTCTGCTCGTCCCGGTGCGGGGACAAGGCGCCGACCTGGGTGAGGACGTCCTGCGCCAGCTCCTCCTCGCCGCGCCCGATCGCGATGTCCGCCCTGACGCGCAGCATGTGCCACCGGTTGCGCAGGGTCGGTCCCATCGTCATGGCCCGCTCGATCACATCGACGGCCTCGTCCCACCGGCCGAGCGACTCCAGCGCCTCCGCCCGGTTGTTGGCGATGAACACCCCGTGCTGGCGGAACCTGCCGTACCGCCGGGCGAGCTTCTCGCCCTCCAGGGCGAGCGCCACGGCCTCCTCCGAGCGGCCGAGGTTGTCGAGGGCGTCGACGTTGTTCGCCAGGGCGCGCAGGATGATCCGCGGCGCGTCGAGCCGGGTCCCGATCTCCAGCGCCCGCTCGTTGGTCGCGAACGCGGTCTCCAGGTCGCCGTCGATGGAGTGGCCGAGCGCGAGGTTGATCAGGAGGTCGGCCTCCTGGACCTCGTCGCCCGTCTCGCGGGCGATGCGCAGCGCCTCCTGGGTGAGCGCGGTGCCCTCGACGACCTCGTCCGAGTTCATCAGGACGGTGCCCAGCCGGGTCAGCACGAGCGTGCGGATGTCGCCGGGCAGCGGGACCAGCCGCTCGGCGCGCCGCAGGTCCTCCAGGCCGCCGGACTTGCCCTTCTGCGACTTGATGTTCCCCATGCGGACCAGCAGTTCGGCCACCCGCTCGGGGGAGGTCCGCTCGTCCAGCTCGGCGAGCGCGCCGCGCACGTACTTGAGGCTCTGCTCCATGTCGCCGCTGACGTACGCCGCCTCGGAGGCCCGCTCGAGCACCGTGCAGTGGTCGTGGCCGATGCGCTCGGCGGCGTCGGGGACCTTGTCCCACAGCGTCAGCACGCGTTCGAGCAGCTGGACCTGCTCGGTGTAGGCGAACGACTTGGCCGCCTTCTCGGCCGCCTCCCAGGCCGAGATCAGCGCCCACAGGTCGTCGCGCGCGGAGTACCAGTGGTGGGCGATCTCGATGGCCGCCCGGCCCGGGGGCACCATGGTGCGGTCGCGGTCGATCTCCTCGGCGTATCGCGCGTGCATCCGCGCGTGCTCGCCGGGCAGCAGCTCGTCGTGGACCGCCTCGCGGATCAGTGCGTGCCGGAACGCGTACGCCCCGCCGTCGGCCACCTGCAGCACGTTGGCCGCGATGGCCGGCCGCAGCGCGTTCTCCAGGTCCACGTCGGACACGCCGCTGACCGCCGCGAGCAGGTCGTGCCCGACGCGTACGCCCCCGGCGGCAGCGACCCGGAGCACTCGCTGGGTCTCCTCGGGCAGCCGCTCCACCGAGCCGATGATCAGGTCGTGCAGCGAGTCGGGGAACGAGCACTCGTCGCCGCAGTCGAGCAGCGCCTCCACGAACAGCGGGATGCCGCCGCTGCGTTCGAAGACCCGATCCACCCTGGCGAACTCGGGGGTCACCCCGAGGATCCCGGCCATCTGCGCGGCGACCTCGCCCTGGGTGAAGCGGGGCAGGTCCACCCGGACCACGCCGTCGACCCGCCCCAGCTCCGCCAGCACCGGCCGCAGGGGATGGGTGCGGTGCAACTCGTCCGAGCGGTACGTCATGACCATCAGGACGGGAGCCGACTTGAGGTTGCGGCTGAGGAAGGCGATGAGGTCCCGGCTGGAGCGGTCCGCCCAGTGGATGTCCTCGATGACGAGCACCACCGGCCGGCGCTCTGCGAGGCGCTCCAGCAGGGCGAGGATCAGCTCGAACAGCCGGGCGCGGGCAGACTCGGTCTCCCCGTCGCCACTCGGCTCGCCGAACTCGGGCAGCAGCCTGGCCAGGTCGCGGGCGGCGCCGTCGGGCAGCAGGGCGGCGACCTCGGCCGCGCCGCACTCCCGGACGAGCTGCCGCAGCGCGGCGGTGAACGGCGCGTAGGCCAGGCCCTCGGCGGACAGCTCCACGCAGCCCCCGACGAGCACGTGGGCGCCGTCCTGTGAGGCCTGCTCGGCGAACCGGCCGGCGAGGCGGGTCTTCCCCACGCCCGCCTCGCCGCCGATGAGCACCGCCGCGGTGATCTGCTTTCTGGCCTGGTCGTAGGCCTCGCCCAGGGTTTCAAGCTCCGCGCCCCGCCCGACGAAGACGGGGCTCACCGCCCGGCGTGTCATGTCCTCAAGCATGTCATGACCCTTTGCGTGCCTTCGCGTGATTTTTTTATGGCGCGTGTCACGGCGTCGTCAGGGGGTCGTCACGGGGTCGTCACGGCGTCATGGCGACGTCATGGCGGCTGAAAGGCCCGGCCGGGAGGGAGGGTCCGGCCGGGCCTTCGTGCGCATGTCATGAGGTGCGGAGCTTGCCGAAGGCCGCACGCAGCCGGCGCTGGCCGGAGCGCTGCTGAGCCTTCCTGCCCGCCTGCGCCTGGCGGGCGCGGCGGTGGTCGGCGGCCTCCTCCTGGAGCTCGGCCGCCCGGCTGATCATGACCTGGTACTGCAGTTCCGGACCCATCACTGTGTCTCCTTGTTCGAGGTCTCTTGTTGTTCGGGGTTCTTTCCGTACTCCTCAAGGTTCGGTCTAAGGCGTGGTGCGGCACATCGGGCGGATGCCCTATCTCTGGCATGGCACTGCGGCGTAGGACTTCTAAGGCGGGTAAGGCGATGCCTTAGGAACGCCGGGGTCCCCGGGTTTGGAATCATTCCGAGTGGTCGGGGATGCTGGTCTCGTGCCAACTATGACTACTCCGCTCGCGGAGGTCGCCTCCTCACCCTCGACGTTGCGGGCGTTCCTGCATGGCCTTCCCGGCGTCGACCGGGTCGGGGCGGACGCCCGGGCCGCGATGCTGGGCACGCGATCCATCAAGACGACCGCCAAGAAGCAGGCCATCGAGATGGCCATCGGGATGGTCGACCTCACCACCCTGGAAGGCGCGGACACCCCCGGCAAGGTCAGGGCGATGTGCGCCAAGGCGGTGCGGCCCGACCCCGCCGACGCGTCGGTGGGGTCGGTCGCCGCCGTCTGCGTGTACCCCGACCTGGTCGCGACCGCCGTAGAGGCGCTGACCGGGTCAGGCGTGAAGGTGGCGTCCGTCGCCACGTCCTTCCCCAGCGGCCGGTCCTCCCTCGAGGTGAAGGTCGCCGACACGTCCCTCGCCGTGGCCGCCGGAGCATCCGAGATCGACATGGTCATCGACCGCGGCGCGTTCCTCGCCGGCGACTACCTCAAGGTGTACGAGGAGATCGTCGCCACCAAGGAAGCCTGTGGCGACGCTCATTTGAAGGTGATCCTGGAGACCGGTGAGCTCGCGACGTACGACAACGTGCGGCGGGCCTCCTGGCTCGCGATGATCGCCGGGGCGGACTTCATCAAGACCTCGACCGGCAAGGTGTCGCCGGCCGCGACCCTCCCGGTGACGCTCGTCATGCTGGAGGCCGTGCGCGACTTCCTGGCCGCGACCGGCCGCAAGGTGGGCGTGAAGCCCGCGGGCGGCATCCGCACCACCAAGGACGCCATCAAGTATCTGGTGCTGGTCAACGAGACCGCCGGGCCGGACTGGCTGCACCCCGACTGGTTCCGCCTCGGCGCCTCCTCGCTGCTGAACGACCTGCTCATGCAGCGGCAGAAGATGGCCACCGGCCGGTACGCCGGTCCCGACTACTTCACGCTGGACTGAGGGCTGGACTGAGGCATGTTCGAATACGCACCCGCGCCCGAGTCGCGGGACATCGTCGACATCCGGCCGTCGTACGGCCTGTTCATCAACGGCGAGTGGGTCGAGCCGCAGGGCGAGGAACGCCACAAGACCGTCAACCCGGCCACCGAGGAGGTGCTCGCGGAGGTCGCGTGGGCGGGGGAGGCCGACGTCGACCGCGCAGTCCAGGCCGCGGCCAAGGCGTTCCCCGTGTGGTCGGCCATGCCGGGCGCGGAGCGGGCCAAGTACCTGTTCCGGATCGCCCGGATCATCCAGGAACGGTCGCGTGAGCTGGCGGTCCTGGAGACGCTCGACAACGGCAAGCCGATCCGGGAGTCCCGCGACGTGGACCTCCCGCTGGTCGCGGCTCACTTCTTCTACTACGCCGGCTGGGCCGACAAGCTGACCTACGCCGGTTTCGGTCCGGACCCGCGGCCGCTGGGCGTGGCCGGGCAGGTCATCCCGTGGAACTTCCCGCTGCTCATGCTGGCCTGGAAGATCGCGCCCGCGCTGGCCTGCGGCAACACGGTCGTGCTCAAGCCGGCCGAGACCACGCCGCTGACCGCGCTGGCGTTCGCCGAGATCTGCCGCCAGGCCGACCTGCCGCCGGGGGTCGTCAACATCGTCACCGGCGCGGGTGAGACGGGCGCCGCGCTCGTGAACCACCCTGGCGTGGACAAGGTCGCCTTCACCGGCTCGACCGAGGTCGGCCGCCTCATCGCCAGGAGCCTCGCGGGGACCCGCAAGAAGCTCACGCTGGAGCTCGGCGGCAAGGCCGCCAACATCGTGTTCGAGGACGCGCCGCTGGACCAGGCCGTCGAGGGCATCGTCAACGGCATCTTCTTCAACCAGGGCCACGTCTGCTGCGCCGGATCCCGGCTGCTGGTGCAGGAGTCGATCGCCGCCGACCTGCTGGACGCGCTCAAGCGGCGTCTCGGCACGCTGAGGCTCGGCGACCCGCTGGACAAGAACACCGATATCGGCGCGATCAACTCGGCCGAGCAGCTCGCCAAGATCCGTGAGCTGTCGGAGGCCGGGGAGGCCGAGGGCGCCGAGCGGTGGTCGCCCGCCTGCCCGATCCCCGACCGCGGCTACTGGTTCCCGCCCACCGTCTTCACCGGTGTGGCCCAGTCGCACCGGATCGCCCGGGAGGAGATCTTCGGGCCGGTGTTGTCGGTGCTGACGTTCCGCACCCCCGCCGAGGCGGTGGAGAAGGCCAACAACACGCCGTTCGGGCTGTCGGCGGGCGTCTGGACCGAGAAGGGCTCGCGCATGCTGTGGATGGCGTCCCGGCTGCGGGCCGGCGTCGTCTGGTCCAACACGTTCAACCGGTTCGATCCCACCTCGCCGTTCGGCGGCTACAAGGAGTCGGGTTACGGCCGCGAGGGCGGGCGGCATGGTCTGGAGGCATACCTTGCGGTGTGATCATCCCTCCGGCCGCCTGTCCGGCAGGTGCGACGACGGCCGTCGCCGCCGTCTCGTCCGCCGGGTCCGCGCGGGGGCCGGGGAGGGTTTCTCCCGTGGCCGCCGCTCCCGCCGCTTCGCCGTACGGCACGGCTGGTTCGCGCACCGCGGCGGCGTGTGCCGGTGCGGCCAGACCTACCAGCCGGCCCGTCCTCTGGAGATTGGAACCTTCGATGAGTGAGCGCACCGAACGCCTGAGTGTGCGCAAGACGTACAAGCTGTTCATCGGCGGCGCGTTCCCGCGTTCGGAGAGCGGAAGGTCGTATGTCGTGACCTCCTCCAAGGGCGACTTCCTCGCCAACGCGGCCAGGGCCTCGCGTAAGGACGCCAGGGACGCGGTCACGGCCGCGCGGAAGGCGTTCTCCGGCTGGTCGGGTGCCACGGCGTACAACAGGGGCCAGATCCTGTACCGGATCGCCGAGATGCTGGAGGGCCGCCGCGCCCAGTTCGCCGCCGAGGTCGCCGACGCCGACGGCGTGGGGATCAAAAAGGCCGGTGAGCTGGTGGACGCCGCGGTGGACCGGCTGGTCTGGTACGCGGGCTGGTCCGACAAGATCGGCGCGGTCCTCGGGTCGGCCAATCCGGTGGCCGGGCCGTACTTCAACCTGTCGAGCCCGGAGCCGACGGGCGTGGTCGCGGTGGTGGCACCGCCGGCGGGACCGCTCCTGGGACTGGTCAGCGTGATCGCGCCGGTGATCGTCACCGGCAACACCTGCGTGGTGGTCGCCTCCGAGCGCGCGCCGCTGCCGGCGATCACGCTGGCCGAGGTGCTGGCGACCTCCGACCTGCCGGGCGGGGTGGTGAACATCCTCACCGGATCGGCCGCCGAGATCGCCCCCTGGCTGGCGGGCCACATGGACGTCAACGGCATCGACCTGTCGGGCGCCGACCCCGAGCTGGCCGTCACGTGTGAGGAACTGGCTGCGGAGAACCTCAAGCGGGTGCTCCGGCCGCCGGCCGATCGCGTGGACTGGCTCGCCGACCCCGGCATCGAGCGGATGACGGCGTTCCTGGAGACCAAGACCGTCTGGCATCCGATCGGGATTTAGCCCTTCGCCAGGGCCAGGAGGAGTTCGGCGTTCGAGCCGGTGTTCTTCATCGAGGTGAGGAAGCGTTCGAACGCCTCCTGGTCCTGCAACGCCCGGCGCAGCCGCCAGATCGGCGGCTGCTCGGCGGGGTGGAGCAGCAGTTCCTCGCGGCGCGTGCCGGAGGCGATGACGTCGACTGCGGGGAAGACGCGACGGTCGGCCAGGCTCCGGCTCAGCTTCAGCTCCATGTTGCCGGTGCTCTTGAACTCCTCGAAGAGGTTGTCGTCCATCTTCGAGCCGGTCTCGACCAGCGCGGTGGCGAGGATCGTGAGCGAGCCGCCGCCATCGATGTTGCGGGCGGCGCCGAGCACCTTCTTGGGCTGGTGCAGGGCCCGGGCGTCCATGCCGCCCGTGAGCACGCGCCCGCCGCTCGGCGCGGCCATGTTGTACGCCCGGCCGAGGCGCGTGATCGAGTCGATGAGCACGACGACGTCGCGGCCCTTCTCCACGAGCCGCTTGGCCCGCTCGACGGCGAGTTCGGCCGCGGTGATGTGGTCCTGCGGCACACGGTCGAAGGTCGAGGCGACCACCTCGGCCCGGACCGACTCGCGCATGTCGGTGACCTCCTCCGGCCGCTCGTCCACCAGGACGACCATGAGGTGGCATTCGGGGTGGTTGGTCGTGATCGCGTTCGCGACGGCCTTGAGGAGCATCGTCTTGCCGGCCTTCGGCGGGGCGACGATCAGGCCGCGCTGGCCCTTGCCGATCGGCGCGAACAGGTCGATGACCCGCGTGGCCAGCACGTTCCGCGTCGTCTCCAGGCGCAGCCGCTCGTCGGGGTGGATCGGCACGAGATCGGCGAAGTGGGGCCGCGCGGTGTCCGCGGGCGCGCCGTTCACGACCGTTACGGAGGTGAGTGTGCCGTTCTGGGCGATGCCGCGGACGTGGTCGCCGCGGCGCAGGTCGAGCGCGCCCGCGAGCGCGGCCGGGACGGTCACGTCCTTCGGGCCGGGCAGGTAGCCGTTGGTACGGATCACCGCGTTCCTGCCGGACCGGTCGAACAGGCCGGTGACCTCCGTGGTTTGAGCGGTCTTCGTACGGGCCGGGGGCCGGGAAACGCTGCGCGGCTTGGGAACGCTGAGAGAAGTGATGGTCATGGGACTCCTTGGGTCTCGGATGTAGAGGTGCAAGCTGATGTGGGAACGGCCGGTTCGGCGGGAGCGGAGCGGGCTTCGCGAGGACCGGAGGTTCCTCCCGGCGCAGCGTCTCAGTGCATATCGGCCTGTGCTGCTTTGACCGGTGGCTGAGAGATGCTCTCGGAATACGTGTGATGCGCGTATGGGCTCATCAGTGTTCACTGGCGGTCGGACCGCGGAGCCAGAACCATACGGCTTGTCGCTGACTATAACAGGCTCACTTGCTTCGGCAATTCCCTCGAGGGCTACCGGGCCTGCAGGGCGTCGAGCGCCACGGCCATGGCGATGACCAGGCGGCGGTCGAGGCGCGGGTCGCGGATGTCGATGGCGTACCGGTCGCGCAGGCCCCACCTGCGGTCGACGGAGAACGCGATCGAGGCGCCGATGCTGAAGTCGAAGTGGTACGGCAGCCACTCCAGCGAGTCGGAGAACCGGCGCAGCAGGGCGACCGCCAGGTTCCGCTCCTGCCCGGTCAGCGTGGGCAGTCCCGGCTGCTGGAGGTGCCAGGTCGAGCGGAGCAGCGACCGGCCGAAATCCTTGCGGAACATCCCGATGGGGTTCCCCGCGTCGTCCACCACGTCGTACTCGCCGGCGAGGTCGAGGACCTTGCGCGCCTTGAACCCGGCCAGCGTCGCCTGCCGGGACTCGTCGGTGTAGAGCGTCACCTGCTCCTTGAGCGCCATCCGCTTCTGCTCGGCGAAGGCCACGACCTCGCCTTCGGAACCGTCGGGGAGAGCCATATGGACGACGTACCTGTTCACCATCACGGTGATCTTCTGGCGCAGGTACAGGCGGCTCTGTGCCTGCAGGGTCGCTATGTCCATATGGATCTCCAAGGATGCTCTTTTGCCTCCCTATATGCCCTCTTCCTGAGGAAGATCACCAGCGAGATGCCGTCGAATCGACGGCCCTGCGCGCCGCCAGTGACCATAACCACACTTTTCGGGCTTGATGAAACCAGGGAAGATCCCTATAAGGTAAGGCTTACCTAATTTACTGTCTTGGCAGGGAGCCCTGTATGTTTCTCCGGCACCGCGGTATCGGTATCGGCGCCGTCGCAGTCGCACTCTCACTGGCTGCGTGCGGCACCTCCTCCGGCACCGGCGCGGATGCCGGCGCGCCCGCCGAGGCCGCCGAGGCCGCCAAGAAGGCCGTCGCCCAGGGCGGCGAGAACTTCAGCACCGCCGCGGAGAAGACCGCCGCGATGGGCACCGACGCCAAACCGGGCGAGTGGCCGCGCACCGTCACCCACGCCATGGGCACGACCGAGATCAAGGCCGCGCCCGAGCGGGTCGTCGTCCTGGATGTCGGAGAGCTCGACAACGTCGTGTCCCTGGGCGTCAAGCCGGTCGGCTTCGCGCCCAGCGAGGGGTCGCCCGAACTGCCGTCCTACCTGAAGCAGGACGCCGGCACCCCGAAGAACGTCGGCACCATCAACAACCTCAACCTGGAGGCGATCGCCGGGCTGCACCCGGACCTGATCCTCGGCAGCCAGCTGCGCGCCGCCGAGCAGTACGACGAGCTGTCGAAGATCGCCCCGACCGTGTTCTCCATCCGTCCCGGCTTCACCTGGAAGGAGAACTACCTCCTCAACGCGGCCGCCCTCGACAAGACCGACGAGGCCAAGGCGAGACTCGCCGAGTACGACCGCAAGGTGAAGGACCTCGGCACGAAGCTGGGCGACGACAAGCCCGTCGTCTCGATGGTGCGTTTCCTGCCCGACGGCGTGATCCGCCTCTACGCCAAGGCCTCCTTCATCGGCACCATCCTCGAAGACGCCGGCGTCCCGCGCCCGGACAACCAGAGCATCCCCGACCTCGCCGCGGAGGTGAGCGCGGAGAACATCGACCAGGCGGACGCGGACGTCATCTTCACCGGTGTCTACGGCGATCCGAAGGCCACCGACAAGTCGGCGGTCCAGGGCAACCCGCTGTGGAAGAACCTCAAGGCGGTCAAGGCCGGGCACGCCTACGAGGTCCCGGACGAGACCTGGTATCTCGGCCTCGGCGTCACCGCCGCCATGGAGGTCGTCGGGGATCTGGAGAGGTACCTCGCCGGCTAGGCGCGCACGGTTCCGCACTCCGAGAAAGCGAACGAATGTCCCGTGCCACCCGACGCCGCATCGGCCCGACGGCCGGGGGCGCGCTCCTGCTGGTCCTCGCCGGCCTGCTGGTCCTCGCCGTAGTGCTCAGCCTCGCGGTGGGCAGCCGCCAGATCGCGCCGGGCGTGGTGGTGGACGCCCTGGTGCACGGCGGCGGCAGCGACGACGCCCAGGTCGTACGGTCGCTGCGGGTGCCTCGCACCCTCATCGGGGTGATGGTCGGCGTCGCCCTCGCCGTGGCCGGCACGGTCATGCAGGGCATCACCCGTAACCCCATCGCCGAGCCCGGCATCCTGGGCGTCAGCCAGGGCGCCTCGGTGGGCGTGGTGTGCGCGATCGCGTTCCTCGGAGTGCACTCGCTGAGCGGCTACGTATGGTTCGCCTTCGCGGGCGGGGGGATCGCGGCGGTCGCGGCCTACATCATCGCCAGCGGCGGGCGCGGCGGCGCCACCCCGGTCAAGCTCGCCCTGGCCGGCACCGCGATGAACGCCCTGCTCGCCTCCCTGGTCTCCGGCATCGTGACGATCGACGCCGAGGCCCTGGACGAGTTCCGATTCTGGCATGTCGGCTCGATCAGCGGCCGGAGTGCTGAGATCGCCGGTCAGACCTGGCCGTTCCTCCTCGCGGGGCTGCTGCTGGTCGCCGCGATGGCCCGGGGACTCGACGCGCTCGCGCTCGGTGAGGACGTGGCCAAGGGGCTCGGCCACAACGTCCCCCTGTTGCGGATCCTCGGAGGTCTCGGCGCCACCGTGCTGACCGGCGTCGCGGTCGCCGCCGCCGGTCCGATCGCCTTCACCGGCCTGGCCGTCCCGCACATCGCGCGAGCGCTCGTGGGCACGGACCACCGCTGGGTCCTTCCCGCGGCGGTCCTGCTCGGTCCCGTGATGATCCTGGTCGCGGACGTCCTCGGCCGCGTCGTCTTCCCGCCCTCGGAGGTGCCGGTGGCCGTCATGACCGCACTGCTCGGCGTACCGTTCCTGATCGCACTGGTACGCAGGAAGGCGGTGGTGGCGGCGTGACCGTGCGCCCCACAGGCTTTTCCGTCCTGCGCGCGGGGCGGGGCAGCTTCCTGCTGCACCGCAGGGCGACCCTCGTCGCCACCCTGCTCGGCGCGGTGCTCGCGGTGACCGTCGTCGTCTATTTGTGCGTCGGTGAATCCTTCGTCAGTCCCACGGAGGTCGTCCGCGTGCTTGCGGGGCAGCCGAGCCCCGATGAGTTCGTGGTCGGCACCCTGCGGATGCCCCGCCTCGTGGTCGGTCTGCTCGCCGGCGCCGCCTTCGGCATCGCCGGATCCTTCATCCAGACCGTGGCCCGCAACCCGCTCGCCAGCCCGGACGTGATCGGTGTGACACATGGCGCGGGCGCGGCGACCGTCGCCGCGATGACCTTCGGCGTCACCGCGCACACCACCCTGCCGTACGTCTCGATCCTCGGCGGCCTGGCCGCCGCTTCGCTGGTCTACGTCTTCGCCTGGCGCAGGGGCCTGCACGCCGCCCGCTTCGTGCTCATCGGCATCGGCATCTCGGTGGCGCTCGGCTCCCTGACCCAGCTGTTCCTCACCAAGGGCGACTACCTGGTGGCCCAGCAGGCCAAGGTCTGGCTCACCGGATCGCTCAACGGCCGCGGCTACGACCACGCCCTACCGCTCGCCTCGATCCTGCTCGTGTTGACGCCGGCGCTGTTCTGGGCGGCCCGGGCCCAGCGCACGGTGTTGTTCGACGACGACACGGCGACCGCTCTCGGCGTACGGCTCGGCCGGGTCCGCCTGTGCCTGACCGTCCTCGGCGTCGTCCTGGCATCGGTGGCGACGGCCGCGGCAGGCCCGGTCGACTTCGTCGCGCTGCTCGCCCCGCAGATCGCCCGCCGCCTCACCCGCACCGCACAGATCCCCCTGGTCGGCTCCGCGCTGACCGGCGCCCTGATCGTAACCGTCGCGGATCTGCTGGCCCGCAAGCTGTTCTCCCCGATCGAGCTGCCGGTCGGCGTGTTCACCGCGGCGGTGGGCGCCCCGTATCTGATGTGGCTGATCGTCCGCACTCGCAGCCGCTCCGGAGGCACCGCATGACCGGCAACCGCCTGAGGGCCGAAGGGCTCGTGCTCACGTACGAGGACCGTACGGTCGTCGACGGCCTCGACCTGGAGATCCCGGACGGGCAGGTCACCGTCATCATCGGCCCCAACGCGTGCGGCAAGTCCACCCTCCTGCGCGCGTTGGGCCGGCTGCTCAAGCCGCGGCGCGGCGCGGTCCTGCTGGACGGCACAGCGCTGGCACGCATCCCCACCAAGCGAGTCGCCCAGGAGATCGGGCTGCTGCCGCAGACCCCGGTGCCGCCGGAGGGGATCACGGTCTCCGAACTGGTCACCCGCGGGCGGCAGCCACACCACAAGTGGTGGCAGCAGTGGACTGAGGCGGACGAGAAGGCCGTCGGCGAGGCGATGGACCGCACCGCGACCGGCGATCTCGCGGAGCGGCTGGTCGACGAGCTGTCCGGCGGCCAGCGGCAGCGGGCGTGGATCGCGATGGCCCTCGCTCAGGACACCGGCCTCCTGCTGCTGGACGAGCCGACGACATACCTCGACATCGCGCACCAGGTCGAGGTGCTCGACCTGGTGCGGCAGCTCAACCGCGAGCGCGGCCGGACCGTCGTCGTCGTCCTGCACGACCTCAACCAGGCCGCCCGCTACGCCGATCACCTCATCGCCATGAAGGCGGGACGAATCGTCGCCCAGGGCGCACCGGGCGACATCATCACCGCCGATCTGGTCCACGAGGTCTTCGGGCTCACATCCGTCGTCGTACCGGACCCGGTCACGGGCGGCCCGCTGGTCGTGCCGGGGGCGCCCTGGCAGTGCGGATAGACCCCTGTGGCCTCAGGGTCAGGGGATCGGGGTTTTCTCAGGGTTCCTCGCGGAACGTGACTGACGAGGCCGTCCGTTGAACCGGATGACGAAAGGAGCCGATCGATGTACCGATCGAGACAGCACAAGATCATCGCTGGTGTCTGCGGAGGGATCGCGGACCGGTACGGCATGTCGCCGACGGTCGTGCGGGTGCTGTTCCTGCTGTCCTGCCTGCTGCCGGGTCCGCAGTTCGTGGCCTACATCATCATGTGGGTGCTGTTCCCCAAGGCCCCGGCCTCCGCGTCGCCGGGCTATGACTACTCGTACGAGCGCAGGTAGGCGGCACGGGGCCGTGTGGGCCCGTTTATGCTCACATCAGGAGAGGTGAGCGATGATGCGGCAACGGCCCCTGACGCTGGTCCAGGACGACCTGGTCGACTACGAGAAGGCCATGGAGCGCATGGCCGCGCTGGTCGAGGAACGGCAGGACGACGCGCGGCCCGACACGTTGTGGCTGCTCAGTCATCCGCCGGTCTTCACGGTCGGCAAGCGGACGATGGAGTCCCACCTGCCCGCCCCGTCGGCCGGCATCCCCGTGGTGCCGACCGGCCGCGGCGGCCAGCTCACCTATCACGGGCCCGGGCAGCTCGTCGGCTATCTCATCGTGAAGTTGCGGGCCGGCGAGGGCGTGGTCGACTACATCCGCGAGGTCGAGCTGCGGCTGGTCGAGGCGCTGGGCAAGCTCGGCGTCCCGGCCGAGCGGCGCGACACCCCGGCCGGGTCGGAGCTGCTCACCGGCGTGTGGACCCGGGACACCGGGCGGAAGATCGTCTCGATCGGCATGCGGTCGAGCCGGTCGGTCACCAGCCACGGCTTCGCGCTCAACGTGGACGGCGACCTCACGCCCTGGGACCTCGCGGTGCCCTGCGGCATGCCCGACGTGGAGATGACCTCGATCGCCCGCGAGCTCGAACGGGCCTCCATGGAGGAGACCCGCCGAGTCGTCGCGGAGGCGTTCGAGGCCTCCTGAGGGCTCTAGGCCGTCACGCGACGGGCTCGGGCTCGCCGACGTCGTCGCCGATGTCGTCGACGGTGCGGCGGGGCCCGGTGAACCAGTGCTTGGCGGACAGGTGCCACCACAGGGCGATGCCGATGAGCACGGCGCCCACGGCGATCGGGGCGTAGTTCACCGACGTCCAGGCGAAGTCCTTGTTGCCCGGGACGCCCGCAGGGGCGATGGGCAGGATGAAGTAGATCGAGATGATCGCGATCTCGATCACGGCGATCCAGGACAGCGCCTTGTACTTGCGGCCGAGGGTCCACGGCCCGGCCTGGAAGGAGTCCCCGGCGCGCAGGCGCAGCCAGATCGGGATGAGGAACGCGAGGTAGAGCCCGATCACCGCGATGGACACCACGGCGAGGAACGCCACGGGGGTCGTCGTGCCCTCGGGCGCGTAGAGCGCGGGCAGCGTGATCAGCAGCGCGACCCCGCACCCGCCGATGATCGCGTTGACCGGCGTGCGGTTGCGGTCGATCTTCGACCACAGCCGCCAGCCCGGCACCGCGCCGTCCCGGGAGAACGCGTACGTCATCCGCGACATCGAGGTCACGCAGCTCATGCCGCAGAAGAACTGCCCGACCGTGGAGATCCCGAAGACGACGGTGGCGAGGGTGGACGACAGCGACGAGGTGAAGATGGCCCCGACGAAGCCGCCCTCGGCGTTGACGGCGTCCACGTTCGTGGCCGCGAACAGGAACGCCAGCAGCAGGATCCAGCCGCCGATCGCGGAGTAGAAGATCGACTGCCACAGGCCCTTGGCGGCGGTGCGGGCCGCGCCGTGGGTCTCCTCCGACACGTGGGCGCAGGCGTCGAAGCCGGTGATCGTGTACTGCGTGAGCAGGAAGCCCAGCGGCAGCACGTACAGCCAGAACGTCGGGCCCGAGTCGCCGTCGCCGAAGCCGGAGCGGTTGAAGGTCTCGAACAGGAAGCCCACGCTCTGGTGCTTCGACGGGCCGAAGATCAGGATCAGTACGACGGCCGCCGCGCCGAACACGTGCCACCACACCGAGACGTTCTGCAGCAGTGAGATCAGGCGGTGGCTGAAGATGTTGATCAACGCGTGCAGCACCAGGACGATCGCGAACAGCAGGAAGGTCTGGCGCAGCGCGTCGCCGTTCGCCCAGGAGTCGCTGAACCGGCCGATCACGATGTTCAGGAAGGTGGCGCAGCCGTAGTCGACCGACGCGGTCACCGCGATCAGTCCGATCAGGTTGAGCCAGCCGGTGAACCAGCCGTGGACCGGCCTGCCCAGCTTCGCGGCCCACCAGTAGATGCCGCCCGCCGTGGGGTACGCGGAGACCAGCTCCGCCATGCAGAACCCGATGATCAGGATGAACGCCGAGATCAGCGGCCAGCCGATGGAGATCGCAAGGGGCCCGCCGTTGTTCCACGCCTGGCTGAAGGTCGTGAAACATCCGGCCAGGATCGAGATGATGGAGAAGGAGATCGCGAAGTTGGAGAACCCGCTCCAGGTGCGGGCCAGTTCCTGCTTGTAACCGAGTTCCGCTAGTCGTTTGGCGTCATCGTCGAGGGCTTGCGCCACTGAGGCCTCCTCTAACTGGCTCTAACCGGTGCGGGGTATCCGGCCGCCGATCCCGTCGATCAGGCGGCCGAAGCATGGATCCTCGAGGTCGCGTACGGCTTGGGCGAACTTGTCGGCGGCCTCGGCGGAGTAGTCGAATCCGGGCAGGGCCCCGGAGCGGACCAGCCCCTGGTGGATGACGAACCAGAGCGTCCAGGTGAGGTTGGACATGATCAGGTTTAGTCGCACGCGGGGGACGTGCTCGTCGTCGCCGAAATAGGCGCGCGTGAGCCGTACGACCTGGTCGGGGTCGAAGTCGGACTCGGCGGCGATGTCCCCCAGCTCGAAACAGGGGTCGTTGTTGCCGGAGAGCTGGTAGTCGACGATCCGGACGCCGTCGCCGGTGGCGATCAGGTTCTCGGCCAGCAGGTCGTTGTGGCAGGGGACCGTGGGCAGCGGGCGCCGGGCCAGCGCCGCCTCCGCGTCGGCCGCGACCGGCAGCACGTCCTCGTATCCGGCGGGAAGGGCCAGGCCGTGGGCGTGGCACCGCGCCACATACTCGCGGAGCTTGTCGAAGATCGCAAAGTCGTTGCCGAAGCGGGGGCCGGCGTGCAGGCGACGACAGGCGTCCGCCACCTCCTCGATCCGTGCGGCCACGGCCGGGACGTCAAGGGTGACCCCCTCGACGTACTCCAGGAGAAGGGCGCCCGGCAGCACGTGGACGACGCGGGGGCCGACCCCGGACGACGCCGCGGCGACCGTGTTGGCGATCTCCTGGTCGGGCGGGATGCCGAGGCCGGTCTCGGCGATGCGCGGGTCGAGAACCCGCAGGAGCCACCGGTCGCCGTCCTCGCTGTCGACCCTGGCGATGTGGTGGCTGAGCCCGCCCTTGATCGTCGTGAAGGTCAGCGGTCGCCCGGCCCAGGCCGTGACGAGATCCATTGCGTCTGCGACGGGATCTGGCATGCCCGGCTCCTTTTGGTCTACCTTCAGACCATTGATCCGATTGTCTGGGCCGGGTGTTACAGGACGGTACCGATGTCGCAACTTCCCGCAGACGCCAGCGCCGTCGTCATCGGCGGCGGAGTGGCCGGATGCAGCGTCGCCTATCACCTCGCCAGGCTCGGTTGGACCGACGTGATCCTGGTCGAGCGGCACGACCTCACCGAGGGCACGACCTGGCACTCCGCCGGCTTCGTCGGCCAGCTCAGGTCCACCGTGACGCAGACCCGGATGATCATGTACTCGGCCGGTCTCTACCCCGAGTTGCGCGAGCTGACCGGGCTCGATCCGGGCTGGCACGGCGTGGGCGGCCTGCGCCTGGCCACCACCCCCGAGCGCATGGAGGAACTGCTCCGCCAGGCCGGGGCCGCCGAGACGTACGGGCTCGACCTGGAGCTGCTCGACCCCCGGGGCACGCTCGACCGGCTGCCGCTGCTGGAGGTGGGCGACGTCCTCGGGTCGCTGTGGCTGCCCGGAGACGGCTGGCTCGACCCGGCCAGGCTCGGTCACGCCCTGGCCGAGGGCGCCCGCAAGCTCGGCGTACGGATCTTCACCGGCGTGGAGGTCACCGGCATCGACGTGCACGAGGGCCGCGTGACCGCCGTACGGCTGCGCGGCGAGGACAGCGGGGACGACGAGCACGTCGTGCGCACGGAGACCGTCGTCAACGCGGCGGGGGCGGCGGCCGGGGTGGTCGGCCGGATGGCCGGGGCCGACATCCCGATCGTGCCGATCAAGCACCAGTACGTCGTGACTCCGCCGGCCGGTGTGCCCGCGGACACGCCGACCGTGCGGGATCCGGACAACATCGTGTACTTCCGCGAGGAGGACGGCGGCATCCTCGTCGGCGGCTACATCAGGAGCCCGCAGGTCTGGGACACCGGCCGCCCGCTCGCCGAAGCCCGCACGCTCTTCACACCCGACATGCCGAAGTTCCGCGAGTCGTGGGACTCGGCGGTCCGGCGGGTGCCGTCACTGAAGTCGGTCGGGGACGGCGACGATCCGGCGGCGTTCCGCAAGGTCGTACACGGGCCGGAGGCGTTCACGCCCGACGGCGAGTTCCTGCTGGGGGAGACCGCGGTCGCCGGGCTGTGGGTGGCGGCCGGCTTCTGCGTGCACGGTCTGGCCGCCGCCGGTGGCGTGGGCAAGGTCATGGCCGAGTGGATCGCCGAGGGCGCTCCCGAATACGACGTCTTCGGCATGGACGTGCGCCGTTTCGGCTCTCATGCCCGGTCCGCCCGCTGGGCCCGCGCCAGGGCCCTGGACTCCTACAGCAAGTACTACGACATCGTCTATCCCGGTGAGGAGCGCACCGCCGCCCGGCCGCTGCGTCGTTCGCCCGCCTGGGTGCGGCACGAGGCGCTGGGCGCCTCCTTCGGCGAGAAGGCCGGCTGGGAGCGCGTCAACTGGTACGCGTCCACGTCCCGGGCTGGCGAGGTCCGGCCGAGGGGCTGGGCGGGCCGGGTGTGGTCTCCGGCGATCCGCGAGGAGTGCCTGGCGACGCGGGACGCCGCTGGGCTGTTCGACCAGACATCCTTCGCCAAGCTGGAGATATCCGGATCTGTCGCTGACCTGGAGCGGTTCGCGGGCAACGCTCTGGACCGGCCCGTCGGCGCAGAGGCCTACACGGTGGTCTACACGCAACTGCTCAACGAACGCGGCGGCATCGAGGCCGACGTGACCGTGACCCGGCTGGCGGAGGATCGGTTCCGCCTCGTCACCGGCACCGCGTTCGGGGTGCACGACACCGCGCTGCTGCGCCGTCACGGGCTGGCCGTCGCCGACGTCACCTCCGCCTACGCGTGCTACTGCCTGTGGGGGCCTCGCGCGTACGAGATCCTTGCGTCGCTGACGGACGACGACCTCACCTTCGGCTACCTGCGGGCCGCCGAGATCAGCGTGGGACATGTCCCGGTGCTCGCCCAGCGGGTCACGTTCGTGGGCGAGTTCGGCTGGGAGCTCTACTGCCCGTCCGAGTACGGGCTGACGCTGTGGGACTCCCTCATGGAGGCGGGCCTGCCACACGGCATGCGACCTGCGGGCTACCGAGCGCTCGACTCCCTGCGGCTGGAGAAGGGCTACCGCGTCTGGGGCCTCGACGTCACGCCCGAGACCAGCCCGCTGGAGGCCGGGCTCGGCTTCGCCGTACGGCCGGAACGCCGGGCCGCCCTGCCGCGTCCCCGCACGGTGCTGCGCTGCCTGGTGCTCGACGACGAGCGCGACGTCTGCCTGGGCGGCGAGCCCGTCCGGCTGGACGGCCGTCCGGTCTCCCGCGTGACCAGCGGTGGGTACGGCCACCGGGTCGGCCGCTCGATCGCGTACGCCTACCTCCCACCGGCCCTGTCGCCGGATCTGGAGCCAGGCGGCCGGCTGGAGATCGGCGTCAACGGCCGCCAGGTGGGCGCCACCATCACCCGCGAGCCGCTCTACGACCCTGAGGGCGCCCGCGTCAGGGCCGAGCCCTGGGCGGCGGCCGGTAGGTGAAGGTCCAGCGGTCGGTGCCGGTCTTGTGGCGGGTGTAGCGGTCGGGGTGGCGGTAGCGGTCGCGGTTGTGGAACTGGCAGGCCGGTCCGAGCAGTTTCAGGTCGGTCAGGCCGCCGGTGCTCCAGTTGTCGGCGTGGTCGATCTGGCACATGGTGGCGGGGAGTGGGCAGCCGTCGATCCAGCAGGTGGCGTAGCGGGCGAAGACGGCCCGTCGTTGGGCGGGGGTGGCCAGGCGGACCTTGCGGCCCATGTCGAGCACCTGCCCGTTGGCGTCCATCACCAGACGCACCAGCGTGGAGGTGCGGGCCAGCCGGTGCACGCTGGTGAGGGGCAGCATCTGCCCGGTCGCCAGCAACAACCCCGGCGCCGTCCCCAGCAGCACCCCCAGTAGCACCCCCGGCGCTGTCCCGGGCAGCGCTCCTGGCGTCGTCCCTGGCGCTGTTCCCGGTGGCCTCCTCGGCTCCGGTCCCCGCTCGCCTGGCGCCGTTCCCGGTGTCCCCGGCGCCCCCTGCGCTCCGCACGAGCACCGCGCCTCGCCGCCGCACCCGCATCCGTCCTCGTCGTGCCCCCGGTGCTCATGGCCGTGGCACTCACACCCGTCCTGCCCATGCCGACAGTCCCCCGCAGGCCGATGCCCGGCGTGGGCGTGATGTCCAGATGGGGCCTCGGGAGGAGGATCCGGCTGCGCTGCGTGCGAATGCGCTGTGTGTGCTTGTGCTGTGTGCGGATGCCCGCTGCCGCCGCGCGTAGGCCATGCTGACGCGTGCCCGGTGGGCGTTGCTCCCGTTTGGCCCGCGGCACGGTCGCGGTCCTCGCCCTCGGCAGGGGCGGTGCTCGCATCGCAGGCGTCGTCAGTGCTTCCGGTGTCGCTGGGGGCGTAGTCGCCGGTGTCTTCGGTGTCGTTGGGGTCGGTGTCTTCCGGGTGGTCGGATTGGTCGGTGACGGGGTCGGTGGGGAGGGATTCGGCGTTGACCAGGACCAGGAGCTCGGTGGCGATCTTCTGCTCCAGGAACGCGATGAACGCATCCGCGTTACGCACCCGCAGCGGCCGGTCATCCCCCTCAGCCTTCGGCTTGGCGTAGGCGTCCAGCAGGGTCCGCAGCCGGGCGGCGGCCTCGCGGGGCAGGTAGAACTCCCCTTCCAGCCCACCGCCCCCGGTGGGCCGGACCCGCAGGAAACGCCGCCCGTAGTCGGCCTGCTCATCACGGTCCTCACCATCGGGGTCCAGCACCGCGCGGAGGTAGCGGCCGGCCTTGGCCACCTCCGCCGCCCCCGCTTTGCCCGCCAGCTCCAGCAAAATCGGCTCAGCCAGCCCGGCCTGCTCGTCGCTCAACTGCGCGGTGGCGGTACAGATCGCCTCCACCACCCCCGCCGCCAAGCCACCGGCGGCAAACCGCTCCCGCACCCGCGGCAGGCGGCCCAACTCCACGGCCAAGGTCAGCAGACGGCCCGCACCGGGCACGCTCATCCCCCCGGCGGTACGCAACCAGCTGCGGGTGGAGGCATGCCCATGCCGCCTGGCCCGCCCCGCACGATGCACCCGACCCACCCGATCCGCCAACGCGCACGTGATCCGATCCCGCGCGAACATCAAGTCCTCGGCCTCAGCAAGGCAGACGTCCACATCATCAGGAAGCGGCGCCAGCGCCAACGCCTGCGCCGACTCACGAACAGAACCCACCAGCACCCACGACGACCGCGCTCGGCGATCACCCACACCAGCGGCATCCACACCCGGGCTGTCTGCGCTGTCGGCACCGGTCGCGGCGTCGCTCGTGTCCTGGCCCGCCCGCTGCGGCAGTTCGATGATCGGGAAATGCTCCCGCGCGAGCGAACCCTCGGCCGACCACAACGGTGAACCGGAGGTCAACCGGTCCCACCAGTCGTCAGAGCTATTCGAACGACGAAGGTGATCAGGATCACGGTCGAACGGATCCATCACACCCTCCTCAAGCAATTCGAAAACGTGTATGAATTCTTTCGTCTTCGAATGGCCGGTGCAAGCTCACGCGAGAATCTCTTGGAGTCACAGATGGCGGGCCGGAGAATCAGGCGGTCGGCCAGTCCAGCACGGTCAGCTCGGGCCACTGGCGGCGCCATCGGGCCGTCTTGGCCTCGTAGACCTCACGCGGGGCGAGCACCGGGTTGGGACGTACGACGAGGTTGAACACGTCGGAGAGCCCGTGTGGGGCGTAGACGCGCCACCGGCCGGTCGGCTCCAGGCGCACTCCGAGGCAGCAGGTGGTCGCGGCGAAGCAGTCGATGGCCGATTCGGTGGACGTGTGCGGAGCGCAGGGGACGCCGAACTTCTGCTCGTACCAGAGGTGGACACGAGCCTCGTTGCGGATCTCGACCTCGGCGGGCAGGCCGCCGAAGAGCTCTCTCCCTGCCCTGATCACCGCGTCCTCGGCTTCCCACGACAGATCGTCGGCATCGAAGTAGAAGACGTCGTAGTCCTTGATCCCGCTGGTGGCGGGTCTGCCCGTGACGACGTTCCATACGGTCTGGAACAGGCACCCCGCCGTCAGGTACCAGCCGGGCAGTGCCATCGACGCCGTCCGGTCCAGTACGTCCAGCAGCACCTCGTTGGAGGAGAGAACAGACCGCAGGGCGGTGAGCTGTTCGTCCAGCGGGAGGCGGCCGATCACCACCCCATCACCGCCACTGGTCACGGGGGCAGCTCGCCGCGGGTGGGCAGGCCCTGCCAGGAGCTGTGGCTGGCCACCGCGAAGGCGGCCACCGAGATGCCGCGCTTGAGGCGGTCCGCCGGATGCAACCCCTCCAGGATCGCGCTGAGGTAGCCCGCGACGAACGCGCCGCCGACCTCGGAGGGATCGACCGCGGTCACGGGGGCGGCCTGGGTGTCGTAGCGCAGGCCCTCGACGGTGGCGCTGGCTCCCTTGGCGCCCCGGGTCACGACCAGTTCGGGCGTGGACGCGAGCACGGGTTCCACGAGCGTGAGCTCGTCCTGGGTCGCGAAGAGCACGTCGGCCGAGGCGGCGAGTTCGGTGAGCCCCTGCCGGGCCTCCTCCGCGCTCTCCCACAGGTTCGCGCGGTGGTTGACGTCCACGGAGACGAGCACCCCGGCGTCCCTGGCGAGCTTGACGGCGTGGTGGACGGCGCTCCACGCCAGGCCGCTCAGGCCGAGGGTGACGCCGGTGATGTGCAGGATCCGCGCCGACTGGACCGCCTCACCGGGCACGTCGCCGGTCGACAGGTGCGACCCGGCCGATCCCTCTCGGTAGTGGACGGCGTGCGACGAACGGCCGATGCGCCGCTGGCGGAGGATCAGCCCGGTCGCCGCCGTCTGGTCCACCCGTACGTGGGAGACGTCCACGCCCTCGCCGCGCAGGACGGTCAGCGTGCGCATGCCCAGTTCGTCGGCGCTGACCCGGCCCAGCCAGCTCACCGTGTGGCCGAGCCGGGCCAGGCCGACCGCCGTCGTCAGCTCGGGCCCCTCCACGTCGAGGCGGATGGTCGTGTCATGCCGGAGCCGGTCGCCGGAGACGACGCCCAATGCCTCTCCGAGCGTGAAAACCTCGGTCATGCCGTAAGTCCGCGGAATCGCACCCGGAAAGCATGACAGAGCTTGATCCACCCGGGAAGGGCTTCGCTCAGGCGCCGAACGCGTCCACGGCGGCCTGGCAGAAGGCCTTCAGATCGTCCGGCTTCCGGCTGGTCACCAGAGTGTTCGGGCCGCCCGTGCAGACCTTGACCTCCTGGTCCACCCAGTTCGCCCCCGCGTTGCGCAGGTCGGTCTGGAGGCTGGGCCACGAGGTCAGCGTGCGCCCGCGCACCACGTCGGCCTCGACGAGGGTCCACGGCGCGTGGCAGATCGCCGCGACCGGCTTGCCCGCGTCGAAGAACTCCTTGACGAACCGTACGGCCTCCGGCCGCATCCGCAGGAAGTCGGGGTTGGCGACCCCGCCAGGGAGGACCAGCCCGTCGAAGTCGGCGGCGGAGACCTCTCCGGCCACGGCGTCCACGGGGAAGGTGCCGGCCTTGTCGAGGTGGTTGAACGCCTGGATCTCCCCGCGTTCCACCGAGACCAGCCTCGGCGTGCCGCCCGCCTGCTCGACGGCCTTCCACGGTTCGGTGAGCTCGACCTGCTCGACCCCTTCGGGGGCGACGAGGAATGCGATCGTCTTGCCCTGGATCATCGTGCTCCCCTTTCGTCGCGTTTTTGCTCGTTCTTGACGTCGCGTGCCCCGCTGACCGCGATCTATGCCGTTCGCTGGGTAGGGGAGGGACATGCCCGTGCTGGTGGGGACCTCTGGGTGGCAGTACGCCGACTGGCGCGACCTTGCCTACGGCGGTGTGCCCCAGAGGCTGTGGCTGGAGAGCTATGGCGAGATCTTCGCCACGGTCGAGAACAACAACGCCTTCTACCGGCTGCCGAAGCGGGAGACGTTCGAGTCGTGGCGGGAGCGCACGCCGCCCGACTTCGTCATGGCGGTCAAGGCCAGCCGCTTCCTGACGCACATCAAGCGGCTGAAGGACCCGGAGGAGCCGGTCGAGCGGCTGATGGGCGTGGCCGAGGGCCTCGGCCCGAAGCTGGGCCCCATCCTGCTGCAACTGCCGCCGACCCTGCAGGTGGACGCCGTACGGCTGCGCGGCTGCCTGGCCCGGTTCCCGCGTGCCGTACGGGTCGCCGTCGAGCCGCGGCACGCCTCGTGGTGGACCGACGAGATCCGCGCCCTGCTGACCGAGTTCGGGGCCGCGCTGTGCTGGGCGGACCGTCTCGGCCGGCCGGCCGGGCCCCTGTGGCGTACGGCCGACTGGGTCTACCTGCGCCTCCACGAGGGTGGGGCCGAACCCTGGCCCAACTACGGCCGGCGTGCGCTGCGCAGTTGGGTGGACCGCCTGGGGGACGTGCCCGACGCCTACGTCTACTTCAACAACGACCCCGGCGGCGCCGCCGTACGGAACGCGATCACCTTCGCGGAGCTGGCGTGCGCGCAGAGGCGGGACGTCAGCAGGGCGCGGCTTCCCGAGCGGTCCCCCGAGCCCGTCCGGTCATGACCGGACGGGCGAGTGTCACCCCCGACAGGACGGATCAGGCGCGGCGCTCGTCGGCCGCGTGACGCCCGCCCGCCACCAGCTGGTCGGGGGACGACTGCTGGGCGGGTACGGAGAGGCGGTTGTGCGGTGCGGCGGGACGCTCGGCCCGGTCGTCGACGCCGTCGCGGTCCCGGTCGACCTTCGGATACTGCTTGGTGACGGGCTCGGCGGCCGGCGCAGCCGGGGTGGTCGTCGGGGTCGCCGTGGTCGTCGAGTTCGTCTCCAGCCGGCGCTCCAGGTCGCGCTTCTCGGCCTCCAGGCGGGACACGCGGTCCCGCTCCGCCAGGCGCGCCTCACGCAGCCTGCGGCGCTTCACGGCGGCACGGCGCATGCCGCCGGTGATGAGCAGCAGGCCGGCGACGAACACGGCGGCGGTCACGACGCCGGCGATGAACAGCTCGAACGGGCTGAGGTTCAACGTGCGGTCCAGGACCGTGATCGGCATGGTGTTCGCGGTGTCGTTGACCGACACCTCGATGACGGCCCCCGCCGCGATCAGGACCAGAAGCAGGCCCAATAAGACCATCTGCCTCACTCCCAAATGCTGGTTGCTGTGCGGTTGCGATTCATGGACGCCCTCTGACTGCCCGCACAGCCGCGGATCATGTGCCTCAGGTCACATGAGGTCACTGGGAGGGCAAGGCAAAGAATCCGCGTTAACACCGTGTTCACAAATGAGCAAAAGCTACGAAACGCCGAAACGGCAATCTCGAGCGTGGCGGACGAAACGCCAGGCCGCCTCGTTCGAAAGGGATCGACGTGACCTACAAGGCCGAGTACATCTGGATCGACGGCACGGAGCCGACCGCGAAGCTTCGTTCCAAGACCAAGGTCCTTGCGGACGGCGCCGAGCCGCCGCTGTGGGGCTTCGACGGGTCCAGCACCAACCAGGCCACGGGTCACTCCTCCGACCTGGTGCTCAGGCCGGTGTTCACCTGCCCCGACCCGATCCGCGGCGGCGACAACGTGCTGGTCCTGTGCGAGGTCCTGCACACCGACATGACCCCGCACGCCAGCAACACCCGCGCCCCCCTCGCCGAGGTGGCCGAGCGGTTCGCCGAGCAGGAGTCGTGGTTCGGCATCGAGCAGGAGTACACCTTCTTCAAGGAGGGCCGCCCGCTCGGCTTCCCGCTGGGCGGCTTCCCCGCCCCGCAGGGTGGCTACTACTGCGGTGTCGGCGCCGACGAGGTCTTCGGCCGCGAGATCGTCGAGCTGCACCTCGACCGCTGCCTGGCCGCCGGCCTGAAGATCTCCGGCATCAACGCCGAGGTTATGCCCGGCCAGTGGGAGTTCCAGGTTGGTCCGGCGGGTCCGCTGGAGGTCGGCGACCACATGTGGGTCGCCCGCTGGCTGCTCTACCGCACCGCCGAGGAGTTCGACGTCGCCGCCACGCTCGACCCGAAGCCGGTGAAGGGCGACTGGAACGGCGCGGGCGCGCACACTAACTTCTCCACCAAGGCCATGCGTGAGGGCTACGACCCGATCATCACCGCGTGCGAGGCCCTGGCCGACAACGCCATGGAGCACGTCAAGAACTACGGCCACGGCGTCGAGGACCGCCTCACCGGCCACCACGAGACCGCCCGGTGGGACAAGTTCAGTTACGGCGTGTCCGACCGCGGCGCCTCGGTTCGCATCCCGTGGCAGGTCGAGGTGGACAAGCAGGGCTACATCGAGGACCGGCGCCCCAACGCCAACGTCGACCCCTACGTCGTCACCCGCCTGATGGTCGACACCTGCTGCACCGCTCTGGAGAAGGCCGGCCAGGTCTGATCGGATCCACGAGACCGGCCACGATGCACTGACGGTTCCCCCGTCCTCCGTACGGCTCCCGCGTCCCGGCGCGGGAGCCGTACGCGTATGTCGATGCATATACCGTGGCCGCTGTGTCACACCAGCCAGAACCCGTCGTCATCGGCCACCGGGGCGCCAGCGCCCTGCGGCCCGAGCACACCCTGTTGTCGTACGAGACGGCGATCGCGCTCGGGGCCGACTACATCGAACCCGACCTGGTCTCCACCAAGGACCACGTCCTGGTGGCCCGCCACGAGAACGAGATCTCGGGGACCACCGACGTGGCGAGCCACCCCGAGTTCGCCGCCCGCCGCGCCACCAAGACCATCGACGGGGTGTCGATCACCGGCTGGTTCACCGAGGACTTCACGCTCGACGAACTGCGCACGCTGCGGGCCGTCGAGCGCATCCCCGGCCTGCGCCCGGGCAACGCGGCCTTCGACGGCCTGGCCCAGATCCCGACGTTCGACGAGGTCGTGGAGCTGGCCGGGCGGCACGGCGTGGGCGTGTACCCCGAGACCAAACACCCCACCTATTTCTCCTCCGTCGGCCTGCCGCTGGAGGAGCCGCTGCTCGACGTGCTGGGCCGGCACGGCTGGCGCGACCGGCACGACCCGGTCTTCATCCAGTCGTTCGAAGCGGCCAACCTGCGCGAGTTGCGCGGGAAGACCCGGCTGCCGCTGATCCAGCTCGTCGGCGGCTCCGGCGCTCCGTACGACCGGATGGTCACGCCCGCCGGGCTCGAGGAGGTCGCGACGTACGCGGACGGCATCGGCGTGGCGACCTCGCGGGTCGTCCCCACGGGTCCCGACGGCCGCCTCCTCGTCCCCACGACGCTGGTGCGGGACGCCCACCGGGCCGGGCTCGACGTGCACGTGTGGACCGTCCGCGACGAGAACGCCCAGCTCCCGGCCGACTTCCGGCGCGGCGACCCGGCCGCGCCGGCGTACGAGCGGGCGACCGGCGACGTGATGGGCTGGCTGACGATGCTCTACGACCTCGGCGTGGACGGCGTCTTCGCCGACAACCCGGGCACGGCCCGGGCCGTGCTGGCCGGGCGGGCCCGGCGCCGAAGTGTCCTAGGTTGACAATGATTTTCATTTACGAGACATTTGAAAGGGATGTTTCCCCTGATACACCGACTTTGACATGCCGACTTGAGGATTCGTCGTGCTCTCGCCGCTCGCCCGTACGCTGTCGTCCGCCGCACTGATCGTCCTGTTCGCCGCCGGGTGCGGCGGCTCGGACAAGCCCTCCTCCTCTGATCCAGCCTCTGATCCGGCACGGCCGTTGAAGGTGGTGGCGACCACCACGCAGGTGGCCGACTTCGCCCGCAACGTCGGCGGCGACAGGGTCAGCGTCCACCAGTTGCTCAGGCCGAACGTCGATCCCCACGACTACGAGCCGTCCCCGGCCGACATGCAGGCCATCTCCGAGGCCGACGTGCTCGTCAAGAACGGGGTGGGCCTGGAGAAGTGGCTGGACGAGACGATCTCGGCCGCCGGTTTCGACGGGCCGGTGGTCGACGCCTCTCAGGGGATCCAAATCCGCAAGGGAGACGGGTCGGAGGAGGAGGCGGGCGATCCCCACATCTGGCACAACCCGCTGAACGTCAAGACGATGGTCGCCACGATCGAGAAGGGGTTCGCCGCCGCCGACCCGGACGACGCCGCGGCCTACCAGGCCAACCGGGCGACGTACGACGCGAAGCTGGACGCGCTCGACGGCGAGATCGCGAAGAAGCTCGAGTCCGTTCCCGCCGACCGGCGCAAGCTCGTCACCAACCACGACGCCTTCGGTTACTACCTCGACCGTTACAAGCTGACGTTCGTCGGATCGATCATCCCGAGCTTCGACACCTCGGCCGAGCTGTCCGCCAAGCAGGTGTCCGACCTCGTCGCCAAGATCAAGACGACCGGGGTGGCCGCGATCTTCTCGGAGGCGTCGCTGCCGCCCAAGACCGCCGAGGCGATCGGCCGTGAGGCCGGGGTGACGGTCGTGGCCGGCGAGGACGCGCTGTACGGAGACTCGCTCGGCCCCGAGGGGTCGGCCGGTGCGACCTACCTCCAGATGGAGGAGCACAATACCGACACCATCGTCAACGCGTTGAGGGGGACGTCCGCATGAGTGAGCGCGCGCCGACCCTGGTGCTCGACCGGGCGAGCGTGGCCTACGGCGACGTCCCGGTCCTGGAGGAGTTGGACGGCGTCGTCCACGAGGGCGAGGCCGTGGCGCTCATCGGCCCGAACGGGGCGGGCAAGTCCACGCTGATCAAGGCGCTGCTCGGCCTGGTGCCGGTCGTGCGCGGCCGGATCGAGGTGCTGGGCCGGCCTCCGGCGCAGGCCCGCCGCGACGTCGCCTACGTGCCGCAGGCCGACACGCTCGACCCGGACTTCCCGGTGTCGGTCGAGCAGGTGGTGATGATGGGCCGCTACCGGCGGATCGGCTGGCTGCGCCGCCCCTCCGCCGCCGACCGGGCCGAGGTGACCGAGGCCCTGGAGCAGGTCGGGCTGGCCGGGCGGGCCCGCGACCGGTTCGGCACGCTGTCGGGCGGGCAGCGCCAGCGGGTGCTGCTGGCCAGGGCCATCGCCGCCAAGCCGCGGATGCTGCTGCTCGACGAGCCGTTCAACGGCGTGGACGCGGTCAGCCAGCACGCGCTGCTGGAGGCGATCGGCTCGCTGAAGGCGCAGGGCGCCTCCGTCGTCGTCAGCACGCACGACCTCGCCATCGCGCACCTCGCCTGCGACGAGGTGTGCCTGCTCAACCGGCACCAGTTCGGCTTCGGCCCGACCGGCGACGTGCTGACGCCCGAGCGGCTGCGCGCGACGTACGGCGGGCACGCGCTCGAACTGCGCGGCGACCGCGTGATCGTGACCCAGACATGATTCTCTTCGAGCCCTTCCACCTGCCGTTCATGGCCCGCGCGCTGGTCGAACTGATCGTCCTCGGCGCGCTCGCGGGCACGGTCGGCGTGCTGGTGCTGCTGCGCCGGCTCGCCTTCGTCAGCGACACCCTGACGCACACCGTCTTCCCCGGCGTGGTCATCGGCCACCTCATGGCCGGAGACGGCGGCATCTTCTGGGGGGCGCTGGCCGCCGGGGTCGTCACTGCGGTCCTGCTCACGCTGCTCACCCAGCGCCGCCGTGTGAGCGAGGACGCCGCGCTCGCCATGCTGCTGACCACGCTGTTCGCGGTCGGCGTGGTGCTGGTGTCGCGGCAGACGGGCTTCACCTCCGACCTCACCGCGTTCCTGTTCGGGCGGGTGCTGACGGTCACCGAGGCGCAACTCGCGCAGACCGCCGTCGTGACGGTCCTGGTCGTGGCGTTGCTGGCGGTGCTGCGGCGACCGCTGCTGCTGCGCGCCTTCGACCCCGAGGGTGCCCGCGCGGCCGGGGTGCGGGTCGGCCTGCTCGACCTCGTGCTGAACGTCGCGGTCGCGCTGGTCGTCGTGGCCGCCGTCAAGGCGGTCGGCACGGTCCTCGTGATCGCGCTGCTCATCGTGCCGGCCGCGGCGGCGCGGAGCCTGTCGGACCGGCTGGCGGTCATCGTGCCGCTGGCCTGCCTCGTCGGCGCCGCCGCCGGGTGGCTGGGGCTCGTCGTGAGCTACGAGGCGTCGGTGGGGCACGGCGTCAGGCTCGCCTCCGGTGCGACCGTGGTGCTCGTCCTGGTCGTGATGTACGGCCTGGCCCAGGCCGCCGGATTCGTCCGCAGGAAGGCGGGCCTGAGCCGCGCACGCCGCCGCACCGTCTTGGAGGTGTCGGCGTGACCTGGCTCGACTCCACGGTGCATCGGGCCCTGGTCGAGGCCGTCCTGGTCGGCGCGCTGGGAGGGGTGGTGGGGGTCTTCGTGATCGCGCGGCGGCTGCCGTTCTTCACGATGGCCCTCACGCACGCGACGTTCCCCGGCATCGTCGTCGCCGCCCTGCTCGGGGTGAACCTCTACCTCGGCGGCGGGCTGTTCGGGCTGCTGGTGGTCGCCGCCGTTCTGGCGTTCGGCCGGGGCCGCGGGCAGGACTTCACCACGGCCACCGGCATCGCGCTGTCGGGCGGTTTCGCGCTCGGCGTGGTGCTGGTGTCGGCCCAGGACGGCTTCACCAAGGACCTGGCGGCCTACACGGTGGGCGACGTCCTCGCCGTCGGCACGGGCGACCTGGTGGCGACCGCCGCCGTCGCCGTGGGCGTGCTTCTCCTGCTCGCCCTGATAGGCAAGGAACTCCTGCTCGCGGCGTTCGACCCGGTGGGGGCGGCGGCGCTCGGGCTGCCCACCGTGCTGCTGGACTTCGCGCTGCTCGCGGTCGTCGAGGTGACCGTCGTCGCCACCGTGCCCGCGCTGGGGACGATCCTCGCCGTGGCGCTGATCGTGGGCCCGGCCGCGACCGCCCGCCTGCTCACCGACAGGCTCGCGCCGCTGTTCCCGCTCGCCGCCGCGATCGGGGTCGCGTGCGCGCTGGCGGGCGTGTGGGTCTCCACGCTGTGGAACGTCGCGACCGGGGCCTCCATCGCCCTGTTCGTGGGCCTGGTGTTCGGGGCCGTCTTCCTCGGGACCTCCGTACGCGGCCGGGTCAGGCGGGCCGCGGCCGTCAGGGCTTGAGCAGCACCTTGATCGCGCCGTCCTCCTTCTTCTGGAAGATCTCGTAACCGTGCGGGGCCTGGTCGAGCGGGAGGCGGTGGGTCGCCAGGTCCTCGACCCCCAGGGGATCGCCGTCGCCGGTCAGGAGCGGCATGAGGTCGTCCACCCACCGCTTGACGTGGGCCTGGCCCATCCTGAGCGTGACTCCCTTGTCGAACATCCGCAGCATCGGCATGGGGTCGGTCATCCCGCCGTACACGCCGCTGATCGAGATCGTGCCGCCGCGCCGTACGGTCTCGATGGCGTCTTGCAGGGCGGCGAGCCGGTCGAGGCCGGCGCGGGTCATCATGGCGGCGGCCGCCTTGTCCGGCAGCATCCCGGTGACCGTCTGGGCGAACTTGCCCACGGTGTAGCCGTGCGCCTCCATGCCGACGGCGTCGATGACCGAGTCGGTGCCCCGGCCCCTGGTCATCGACCGGATCGCCTCGGGCACGTTGTCGGTGTCGTTGCCGTCGATCACCTCGATGCCGTGCCGCCGGGCCATCTCCAGGCGTTCGGGGACGATGTCCACACCGATCACCCGGTAGCCGCGGTGGCGGGCGATGCGGGCGGACATCTGCCCGATCGGGCCGAGACCGAAGACCGCGACGCTGCCGCCGTCGGGCACCTCGGCCCACTCGACGGCCTGCCAGGAGGTGGGCAGCACGTCGGAGAGGTAGACGAACCGCTCGTCCGGCGGCCCGTCCGGCACCTTGATCGGCCCGAACTGCGCCTGCGGGACGCGCAGGTATTCCGCCTGGCCGCCGGGCACCTCGCCGTACAGCTTCGTGTAGCCGAAGAGAGCGGCGCCGGTGTCGTACTCGCGGACCTGGGTGGTCTCACACTGGGCGTACAACTCGCGGTCGCACATGTAGCAGTGGCCGCACGAGATGTTGAACGGGATCACGACCCGGTCGCCGGGGGAGATGTGGGTGACCTCCGCGCCGACCTCCTCGACGATGCCCATCGGCTCGTGGCCGAGGACGTCGCCCTCGCCGATGAACGGGCCGAGCACCTCGTACAGGTGCAGGTCGGAGCCGCAGATCGCGGTCGTGGTGACCCGGATGATCGCGTCGGTGGGTTCCTTGATGGCCGGGTCGGGGACCTCCTCCACCCGTACGTCGCGCTTCCCGTGCCAGGTAACTGCCTTCATGGCTTCCCGTCTGCCCTGCTTCTGGCCGGAGAAACGGTCAGAGGTGCAGCACGCTGCCCTGCTCGTCCACCTGGTCGGCGCCGTCGTCGTCGAACCACACGCCGCCCGTCGCGAGGTAGCGGAACCGGTGCGCGCCGGGCGGGAGGATCACCGACACGGTGCGGGTGCCGTTCCTGCGCCGCAGCAGTTCGTGGCGGCCGGGCAGCCAGTCGTTGAAGTCGCCCACCACGCTGACCGTCCCCGAGGGCTCGTCAACGGGCAGGGTGAAGGTGACTCGGGTCTTCTGCCCGAACAGCCTGGTGCGCTTGAGCATGCCGCATAGCCTGGCGTATTGCCCCTAAAGGAAGAAACAAGTACACGCAGGACGTAACACAATATTCACGGCCTTTTCAGGGCGTGTGCCCGACCCCGCAGAGGAACCACGTGGGCAGGTGACGGCGGGCCTGCCGGGCGAGCAGGTTCTCGTCGTCGGGCCGCCAGTCGTCGAGCGGGACGAGGCCCGGTTCGACGAGGTCGAAGCCGTCGAACAGCTCGTGGATCTGCTCGCGGCTCCGCAGCGTGACACCGGTGCTGGCCTGCCGGTAGACGGCCGCCCCCTCGTGGGCGTCGCCGGCCCGTTCCTCGTCGGTGACGTGGGACAGCACGAGGTGGCTTCCCGGGGCGACGGACTCCCTGAGGCGGGTCACGAGCTCGGCCGGCTTGTCGTCGTCGGTGAGGAAGTGCAGCACGGCCACGAGCAGGACGGCGACCGGCTCCTTGGGGTCGATCAGCGACCGCAGCTCCGGATCGGCCAGGATCTCTTCGGGGCGCCGCAGGTCCCCGTGCACGGTGACGGTGGTGGCGGTGGTGCCCGACAGCAGGGCCCGGGAGTGCGCGAGCACGACCGGGTCGTTGTCCACGTACGCCACCCGGACGCCAGGTTCCATCTCGTGCGCCACCTCGTGGACGCTGCCCTCGGTCGGCAGCCCGGTGCCGATGTCCACGAACTGCCGGATCCCGGCCTCGGCCACCAGATAACGGACGGCCCGGCGCAGGAAGGCGCGGTTGCGGCGGGCCAGCGCGGGGGCCTCGGGCGCGACCTTCAGCACCCGCTCCGCGGCCTCCCGGTCAGCCGCGAAGTTGTCCTTTCCGCCCAGAAAGTAGTTGTACATGCGCGCGGGATTGGGGACGCGCGCATCGATACCGGGTGGCGGCGCGTCATCAGCCACGCAACATCTCCTCACTCACGGTAGTAAAGAGGACTTGGTGCGAGCATAAGGGCCGCCGGGGAAAAACCCAACGAAGAACGCCATAACTCTGTGACTCCATCTATCGTCCCGCGTGAGACCTAGGACCATCGTCCGATGTGGGGGCGTGTCTCGGAGATCTATAACGGGACATATGTATGCCATTCAACTTCACGCCTTTGGTCCCGCCGAGAATCTCGTCTACGAGGAGGTCGAGGACCCCGAGCCCGGGCCCGGCCAGGTCCGCGTGGCCGTACGGGCGGCGGGGGTGCACCTGGTCGACACCACGTTGCGGGCCGGGAAGTACGCCGGCGGCCCGATCCCCGTCCCCGACCTGCCCACGATCCCCGGCCGCGAGGTCGCCGGGGTCGTCGACGCCGTCGGCCCCGGGGTCGATCCTGGCTTTGTCGGCAGGCGGGTGGTGACCCATCTCGGCATGGCTCCCGGCGGCTATGCCGAACTGGCCGCACGGGACGCCTCGGCGATCCACGAGATCCCGGACGGCCTGGGGTACGGCGAGGCGGTGGCGATGATCGGCACCGGCCGGACGACCATGGGCATCCTCGACGTCGCGGAGATCCGGGCGGACGACGTCGTCGTGGTGACGGCGGCGGCCGGAGGCATCGGCAACCTGCTCGTGCAGGCGGCGGTGCGGGCAGGCGCCACGGTCGTCGGGCTCGCGGGCGGCGCGGCCAAGGTGAGCCGGGTGCTCGCCCTGGGCGCACACCACGCCGTGGACTACGCGGTTCCCGGCTGGCCCGACGAGGTGAGAGCGTTCCTCGGCGATCGGGAGGTCACGCTGGCGCTCGACGGCGTCGGCGGGGACCTCGGGCGCAAGACCCTGGAATTGCTCGGCGTCGGCGGCAGGATCGTGCTGTTCGGCTGGGCGGACGCGCAGGGCGGTCCGACCGCGCTGACCACGGAGGACCTGTACGCGCGCGGCATCACCGCGGCGGTGGCGGTCGGCCCTCGGGTGCTGAAGCGGCCGGGCGGCCTGCGGGGCCTGGAGGAGCGGGCGCTTGCGGCCGCGGGGTCGGGCTCGCTGGTCCCGCTGGTGCAGAGCTTCCCGCTCAAGGACGCCGCCGCCGCGCACGCCGCGCTGGAGACCCGCGCGACCACGGGCAAGGTGGTGCTCGTCCCCTGAGCCCCGTCACGCCACGAGAACGGGGTGGGGGAGCACCGAGTTGTGGCAGTAGCCGAGGTCGTTCCAGGGAGTGGCGTCGGGCTGGGAGCGGCCGTGCTCGTCGGTGGCCCGCACCCGCACGACGTGCGCGCCGGGGGCGGGGTCCCAGGGGAACCGCCAGCGGGTCCAGACGTCCGCGAGGTCCGGTCCGTCGAGGGCGGCAGGCAGCCAGGGGCCGTCGTCGATCCGGTAGTCGACGGCGGCCACGCGGCTCTCCCCGGCGTACGCCCGGCCGCGGATCGTCTGCGGGCCGGGGTGCAGCCGCGCGGGCCAGGGCAACTCGACCAGGCTCGCGACCGGAGTCGAGGTGATCGGCACGGCCGGACGGCCGGGGGCGACGATGACGTAGTCCTCGGTGTTCCACGGCACGCGCAGCGGCCGGTCGGACACCTCGATCCGGCCCACCCACTTGATGCTCGCCGCGCCGAGCCAGCCGGAGACCACCACACGGGCGGGGAAGCCGTGGTCGGGCGGCAGGATCTCGCCGTTCATGGCGAGCGCGAGCAGGGTGTCGGGGGCCAGGGCCTTGGCGAGGGGCATCGGGCGGCGCCCGCGCGCCTCGTCGAGCCCTTCCGGCATCACCTCGACGGCGGCGTCCGTGAGGCCCGCGGGTTCGAGCAGATCGCGCAGCGGGATCCCGGTCCACTCGGCGGTCCCGATCGCGCCGCGGCCCCACTGCACCCCGCCGAAGCGGTGGTCGTGCTCAGCGCCGAAGAGGGCGCGCCGGTTGCCCGCGCACTCAAGGGTGCGGACGACGGACACGAGCGGGAACCGGCGCCACAGGTCGTCGTAGGTGTAGCGGACGGCGCGGCGTACGCCGCCGCCCTCGACGCGCAGGGTCCAGGTTCTCGCGTCGAGGCGGGGGGTCGGAGCGTGGTTGCGTACGAAGAAGCGGTCAAGGGGAGTGAGCAGGCCCGGCAGGCGGTCGGGCCGGGTGCCGTAGTCGAGGCCGGTGCCCGCGTCCTCCATGAGGGCGGCGATGGCCGGCTTCACCACCGCCGTGCGGTTGTCGCGTGTCGTACGCATCGGCCCTTCCCTTCCGGGCCGACGCGGTGACGGCCGTCAGCCCAGGTCGTGGCTCGCTCTCCGGGCCTGTCGCTGTGCCCAGGACGCGAGGCGTGACCAGCGCCGGGCCGCGACCAGGCGGCTGGCGACGCGTGCCTTGTCGGCCTCGCGGTGCAACTCGGTGACGCGCTCGGTGGCCAGGGAGTAGTCGTAGAACATCATTACCGTCCAGGTCGCCGTTGTAACTGTCTTAAATTTCTTAGGCAGTTACAAAGGTAGAGCAAAGACGGTAACTGGTCAACTCGATTTGGGCAGTTACGAGAGCCTGGCTCGCTGGGCGTCGTAGGCGTCGACCACGGTCTCGAGCAGGCCGGGGAAGAGGGCGTCGAGGTCCTCGCGGCGCAGGGAGCTCATCTTCGCGGTCCCCCGGTAGACCTGCCTGATCACGCCCGCCTCGCGGAGCACCCGGAAGTGGTGGGTCGTCGTCGACTTGCTGACCGCGAGGTCGATCGCCGAGCAGGAGGACTCGCCGCCGGCGGCCAGGAAGTGCACCACCTGGAGGCGTACGGGGTCGGACAGCGCGTGCAGCACGTTCTCCAGCCGGATCTCGGACCGGTCCGGATGGTCGAGGGTCCGGGGTTGAGGGGTCACGGGGCCTCCCCTTGTACGATGGTCTTCGTAGTTTGACAGATGCCGTACTACGACAGCTATCGTACAAGGGTACCGATGAGAGAGGAGCGCGGCGTGAGCGCGTTGTTCGAGCCCCTGACCCTGCGGAACCTGACCATTCCCAACCGTGTCTGGATGACGCCGATGTGCCAGTACAGCGCGGCCGTGGAGGGGCCCGGGCAGGGCGTGCCCACCGACTGGCATCTCACCCATCTCGGCTCCCGGGCGGTGGGCGGGGCCGGGCTGATCGTGGTCGAGGCCACCGCCGTGTCCCCCGAGGGCCGGATCAGCCCCGCCGACCTCGGGCTGTGGAACGAGCGCCAACAAGAACAGTTCGGCCGCATCACCCGCTTCCTCACCGAGCACGGCGCGGTGCCCGGCATCCAGCTCGCCCACGCCGGGCGCAAGGCGTCCACCGACCGCCCCTGGCGAGGCGGCGCGCCGGTCGGTCCCGAGGACCACGGCTGGCAGCCGGTGGCCCCCAGCCCGATCCCGTTCGACCAAGGCCACCCGGTGCCGGACGAGCTGAGCGAGGCGGACATCCGGCGGCTGGTGGAAGACTTCGCGGCGGCCGCGCGCCGCGCGCTCGCGGCGGGCTTCCGGGTGGTGGAGATCCACGGCGCCCACGGCTACCTGATCCACGAGTTCCTTTCGCCGTTCAGCAACCGGCGCACCGACGCGTACGGCGGCTCCTTCGCCAACCGCGCCCGCTTCGCGCTGGAGGTGGTCGACGCGGTGCGCGCCGAGTGGCCGGACGAGCTGCCGGTGTTCTTCCGGGTCTCGGCCACCGACTGGCTGAGCGAGAACCCCGAGGACCCCCGCGAGGGCTGGACGGCCGACGACACCGTGCGGCTGGCCAAGGAACTGCTCGCCCACGGGGTGGACCTGCTCGACGTCTCGACGGGCGGCAACGCGCCGAAGGTCAGGATCCCCGTGGGGCCGGGATATCAGGTGCCGTTCGCGGCCCGGGTGAAGGCGGAGACCGACCTGCCCACGTCGGCCGTCGGCCTCATCACCGAGCCGCGCCAGGCGGAGGAGATCGTCGCCTCCGGGCAGGCCGACGCGGTCATGCTCGGCCGTGAGCTGCTGCGAAACCCCTACTGGCCGAACAACGCGGCGCGCGAGCTGGAGGCGGCCGGGCGGTGGCCCGACCAGTATCGCCGCGCGGTCTGACAGCGCGCGGCCGTGGGTAGGGGTGGCCTTATGGCAGAGATCGGTTTCACCCTTATGTGCGAGCAGACGCCCGCGAAGGAGCTGGTGGAGGACGCGGTCGCGGCCGAGCGAGTGGGTTTCGACTACGCGGTCATCTCCGACCACTACTTCCCGTGGCTGGAGGAGATGGGCCACTCTCCGTACGCCTGGTCGGTGCTGGGCGCGGCGGCGCAGGCCACCGAACGGCTGCCGCTGATGACGTACGTGACCTGCCCGATCATGCGCTACCACCCCGCGGTGGTGGCGCAGAAGGCGGCCACGATGGGAGTGCTCAGCGACGGCCGGTTCACCCTCGGTGTGGGGGCGGGCGAGAACCTGAACGAGCACGTGGTGGGGCACGGCTGGCCGCCGGTCAACACCCGGCACGAGATGTTCCGCGAAGCCATCGAGGTCATCAGGGAGCTCTTCCAGGGCGGTTACCGCAACTACCGCGGCGAGTACTTCGACATCGACTCGGCCCGGCTGTTCGACCTGCCAGAACGGCCCGTGCCCATCGCGGTCGCCGCGTCCGGCGAGCAGTCGGTGGACATCGCGGCCGAGCTCGGCGACGGCCTCGTGGCGACCGACCCGGACGGGTCGCTGGTGGAGAAGTTCGCCGCGTCCGGCGGCGAGGGCAAGCCCGTCTACGGCCAGCTGGCCGTCTGCTACGACCCCGACAAGGACGCCGCGGTCGAGCGGGCGCACCGCATGTGGCGCTGGTCGGTGGCCGGCTGGAAGGTCATGTCGGAGCTGCCCGCGCCGGTCAACTTCGCCGCCGCGACCGAGACCGTACGGCCGGAGGACGTGGCGGAGAAGGTGCCCTGCGGCGCGGACGTCGGCGCCGTGGTCGAGGCCGTGCGGCAGTACACCGAGGCCGGTTTCACCCACCTCGCGCTCGTGCAGGTCGGGCGGGAGCGCCAGCGGGAGTTCTTCGAGTGGTCGGAGAAGGAGCTCCTCCCCGCCCTGCGCGATCTGTAGGAGGCGATCTACAGGCGTGAGATGATCGCCGTCGGCAGCGCGAACGGGAGGAACCGATGGCCGAGCGCACGCAGACGGTGACGGTCGCGGACGGCGGCTTCGACCTGCGCCTGTGGATTCCGGAGCGGGGGACCGGCCCGGGGCTGCTGCTGATCCCGGAGATCTGGGGCGTGAGCGACTACATCAGGGCGGTCGCCGCCGACCTCGCCGGGCTCGGCTACGTCGTCGGCGTGCCGGACCTGTTCTGGCGGCTGCGGCCCGGCTGGGCGGCCGCGCACGACGAGGAGGGGCTGAGGGCCTCACTCGAGCTGTCGGCGGACCTGGACACGGAGAAGGCCGCGGACGACTGCGCCGCGGCGCTGACCGCGCTCGCGGCGCGGCCCGAGGTGACGGGCGGGACCGGCGCGCTCGGCTTCTGCCTCGGCGGCTCGCTGGCCTACGCGGTCGCGGCCCGCGGCGACGTGCCCGGCCTGTCGGCCGTGCTGTCCTTCTACGGCTCGGCCGTGCCGGACGCCCCGCAGTTGTTGGGCGACATCCGCTGCCCGATCCAGTTCCACTTCGGCGGCCGGGACCCCTACATCACCCGTGACAGGGTGGCGGTCGTGGAGGAGGCGGCGGCCGGACGGCCGAACGTGGAGGTCCACGTGCAGGAGGAGGCCGGCCACGCCTTCCACAACTTCTTCGCGCCGATGTTCCACAACCCGGAGGCGGGTCGTGCGGCGTGGGCGCTGGCCATGGACTTCCTGCGCCGTCACCTCCCGGCGGCCTGAGTCTCCCGCCTCCAGGGGAGCGCGGGCAGGCCGCACCGCACGCGCAGGACCGTCCAGAAGGCCGGGGCGAGCAGCAGCACGGCGAGCAGCGCCCAGACGGTCTCGGTGTTGCCGACGCCGAACATCTTCAGCGCCGAGGCGAGCAGCACGAACGCCAGGACGCGGCGGATCAGCCCGCCGGGGGCGCGCGAGGAGATCCGCGAGCCGAGGTAGACGCCGGGGATGGAGCCCACCAGCAGCGCGACCGTGACCGACAGCGTGAACTCGCCGAACAGCAGGTGCCCGAGCGCGGCCGACATGACGAGCGGCACGGCCTGGACCAGGTCGGTCCCGACGAGCTGGTTGGCCTTCAACGCCGGGTAGAGCGCCAGCAGGGCCACGATGATGAGTGAGCCGGAGCCGACCGAGGTGATGCCGACCACCAGCCCGCCGACGGCCCCCACCAGTGCGGTCGGCAGCGGCCGTACGGTGACGGAGGGCATCTCGGTCGCGGCGGGTTCGCCGGGGGCGGCGGTGCGGCGGCCGGTCTCGGGGGTGCGGCCCTCGGCGCGGTCGCGCATCGCGAGGTAGCCGCGTATGGCCAGGCCCGCCGCCGCGATGAGCAGGGCGATGCCGAGGCCCTTCTGGATCACCTGCTGCACGGCCTCGCCCTTGCCCAGCGCGCGGGCGATGAGCACCCCGCAGAACGCCGCGGGCACGGAGCCCGCGCACAGCCAGGCGACGAGTCTCAGGTTGACCGTCCCCCGGCGCAGGTGCACGAGACTGCCCACCGGTTTCATGACGGCGGCGGCGACGAGGTCGCTGGAGACGGCGGCGAGGGGTGGCACGCCGAAGAACGTCACGAGCATGGGCGTCATCAGGGCGCCGCCGCCCATCCCGGTCAGGCCGACGACGACGGCGACCAGGAACGAGCCGATCGCCATGGTGTAGTCGAAATGCACTCGTTAACCCTACCTAACCCATCGGAATTATGGATACCCCCTGTCATGGTCGGATCCGGGCGGATCCATGGTGAACCTTTCCCACTGAACCGGTTCGGCCGATCCGTCCCGGCGTACCCCGCGATGGGCTGGTCACCCGCGCCTGGCTGCGCTTTCTCGTCGCGGTTGGGGATCTTGAAGCTCGCGGAGGGATCACGTCGGTGATCAGCCGTTGACGTGGTGGTCACGCACCGAATACCTTGGCCGGGCCTTATCCGGTTAAGTGATGCGTTCGTCAGGCAAGAGGCGGGAGCCAGCGTGGTTGAGGGGCCGGGGATGCGGCGATGACCGTCCTCGCGGTGGACATCGGCGGCACGAAGTTCGCCGCCGCGGCCGTCGCTCCCGACGGCGAGATGCTGGCCCGCGCCGAGGTGCCGCTGCGCGGCCCGGGGTCGGCCGACCGGACGCTGTCGGAGGTCGTGGGCCGGATCACCGAGCGCGTGCCGCCCGCCCGCCTCGACGGCATCGGGGTGGGCTCGGCCGGGCCGCTCGACCCGCGCCGGGGCACCGTCAGCCCGGTGAACATCCCCGCCTGGCGCGAGTTCCCGCTGGTGGACGCGCTCGGCGAGGTGCTGCCCGGCAGGCCCGTACGGCTCGCGGGCGACGCCCAGTGCATGGCGCTCGGGGAGTGGTGGCGCGGCCTGAGCGAGGACGGTGCGGCGCGGAGCCGGGCCATGCTCGGCATGGTGGTCTCCACCGGCGTCGGCGGGGGCTTCGTCCTCGACGGCGTGCCGTACGTCGGCCCGACCGGCAACGCCGGGCACATCGGCCACATCACGGTCGATCCCGGCGGCGAGCCGTGCCCCTGCGGCGGCGTCGGCTGCGTCGAGACCATCGCGAGCGGGCCCGGCATGGTCCGGTGGGCCGCCGCGAACGGCTGGACCGGCGAGGACGCGCGGGCGCTGGCCGCCGACGCCCGGGCCGGGCACCCCACCGCCACACTCGCCTTCCTGCGCGCGGCCGACGCGCTGGCCACCGCCGTGCTCACGGCGTCCGCCCTGTTCGACCTCGACCACGTCGTCATCGGAGGGGGCGTGGCCGCGGCGGGGCCGATCCTGTTCGACCCGCTCAGGCAGGCGATCGAGAGGAACGCCGGGCTCGGCTTCCTGCGGCGCCTGCGAGTGGACCCGACCTCCCTGGGCCGCGACGCCGGGCTGTTCGGCGCCGCCGCCCTCGTCCTGTTGCAGGACGACGACCCGGGCACCTGACCTGCCCGGGCCTCCCCGACCACAAGGAGTGTCGATGAGAGGACCGAGAGGATTACGCACGGCTGTCGCGGTGGCCGCCGTGCTGGCGGGGCTGACGGCCGTGCCGGCCACGGCGAGCGCCGCGACCGGGGATTCCGGCTTCGTGAAGCGCGAGGGCGCCCACCTCGTGCTGAACGGCAAGCCGTTCCGCTTCGCCGGGAGCAACAACTACTACCTGATGTACAAGTCGCACGCGATGGTGGACGACGTGTTCGCCCGCGCGAAGGCCGCCGACCTGTCCGTGATCCGCAACTGGGGATCGCTGGACATCGGCAACCAGGACGGGTCCGACTCCATCCAGGGCAAGGCGGACGGCGTCTACTTCCAGTACTGGGACGGGACCAGACCCGCCTACAACGACGGGGCGGACGGCCTGGAGCACCTCGACTACGTGCTGTGGAAGGCCAGGCAGTCCGGGATCAAGCTGGTCGTCCCGTTCGTCAACAACTGGAACGCCTACGGCGGCATGGACCAGTACGTCCGCTGGGCCAAGGGCCAGTATCACGACGACTTCTACACGAACCCCACGATCAAGGGCTGGTTCAAGGGCTGGATCAGCCACCTGCTCAACCGGGTCAACACGCTGACCGGCGTCGCCTACAAGGACGACCCCACGATCATGGCCTGGGAGCTGGGAAACGAACCCCGGTGCAAGGGGTCGGGCAACTACCCGACCTCGCCCGGCTGCACCACGGCCACCGTCACGGCCTGGGCGGACGAGATGTCCCGGCACATCAAGTCGGTGGACGCCAAGCACCTGGTGGGCGCGGGTGACGAGGGCTTCTACTGCACCGACCCCGGCGGCTCGGACTGGACCGACAACTGCGGCGAGGGCGTGGACACCGTCGCGCTGGCGAGGTTGCCGAAGATGGACCTGATGTCCCTGCATCTCTATCCGGACGGATGGGGCAAGGACGCCGCCTGGGGCACGACCTGGATCAAGAAGCATCTCGCCGACGGCCGCAGGATCGGCAAGCCGGTGATGCTCGGCGAGTTCGGCCTGCTGAGCAAGGCCGTGCGCAACCCCGTCTATAGGGAGTGGACGGACGCGTTCGTGTCCGGCGGCGGCGCGGGCTTCCTGTACTGGCTGATCGCGGGGACGCAGGACGACGGCACGCTCTACCCCGACTACGACGGCTTCACCGTCTACTGTCCCGGCCCGGTGTGCACGACGATCACCAACGCCTCGGCGACGATCCGCGGCAGGCTGCCGCTCTTCCCGCCGGTGGCCGACGACGACACCGCTGTCACGACCTTCGGCACGCCGATCACGGTGGATGCCACCGCCAACGACATCGCGTACCTCGCCAGGATCAGGCCGGAGACGCTCGACCTCGACCCGGCCAAGGCAGGCCGTCAGGCGAGCGTGACCGTGACCGGCGGCACGTTCACCGCCGACGCGTCAGGGAAGGTCGCCTTCACTCCCGCGGAGGGCTTCAGCGGCCGGGCCACGGCGACCTACCGGGTGCGCGACAGCCTGCTGCGGTGGTCCGGCACCGCCACGATCACGGTGACCGTCAAGCCCGACCCGGGCGCGGCGATCAGGCTGTTCTCCTTCGAGGACGGCGTGCAGGGCTGGGCGCCCGGCAACTGGCAGAGCGACGCCGGCACGGTCGCGCAGTCCACCGAGTGGGCCACCGACGGCGCGCACGGCCTGCGGGTGGACGCGACCGGCGGCGGCTGGTTCGGCGCGGCCTTCCCCGAGCCCGTCGACCTGTCGGCCAAGGGCACGCTGAAGTACGACATCAAGACGGGGGCCGCGGGCACCTCGACCAGCGTCGCGCTGCAGACCGGCTCCGGCTGGGCCTGGTGCCAGTCCACCTGGGGCTGGCAGAACCAGGACGGCACGGGGACGGTGGAGATCGACCTCACCTCGGCGATGTCCTGCACGACGGAGGACCTCAAGGACGTTCGCGGCATGTTCGTCTGGGTGAGCCCCGGCACCTTCCACATCGACGACATCCGGGCCGAGTAGGGGGCCGAGTAGGAGCCAGCGCGGGCCGGTCCTGACCCCGGCCCGCGCCTCCCTCCGGGCCTTTTGGAGCGCTCCATCACGTACGGGAAATCCACCTGGTTTGGGTCTTGAAACTTAACTGGTTAAGTTCTTGACTCAGGGGCAACCGGACAACCTTCTGGTTCCGGTGCTCAACCGATTCAGGGAGAAGCACGTGAAGGACCACCCCCCTGCCTTACGCCGTCTGCCCGCCGCCCTCGCCGTGATCGCCGCGGCCCTGCTCGCCCTCGTGCCGGTTCTCACCGGGTCGGCGCAGCGCGCCGGGGCCGCCGCCGTCCCGGCCGGATTCGCCTACCGCTGCGGGATCCACTTCTGCCTCGACGGCAGGACCTTCTACTTCGCCGGCGCGAACACCTACGACCTGTTCACGTTCGGCAGCGGCTCGGGCGACACCGAGACGCAGTACATGGACAAGGCGCGCATCGACGCGCACTTCGCGAACCTCCAGGCCGACAAGGTCACGGTCCTGCGGGTGTGGATGTTCAGCCACGAGGACTGGCACGGGTTCGAGAAGTCGAAGGGCGTCTACAACGAGCAGGAGTTCGCCCAGTTCGACTACATCATCCAGTCGGCCAAGGCGCACGGCGTCAAGCTGATCCCGGTCTTCGAGAACTACTGGGAGGCCTACGGCGGCATCGACACGCGGCTTCAGTGGGAGGGCCTGTCCGGCGGCCATCCGGGGCGGGCGGCGTTCTTCGACAAGACGAGGTGCCCCGGCTGCTTCACCTCGTACAAGAAACTACGTCAGCCACGCGCTCAACCGCGTCAACCACTACAGCGGGACCAAATACAAGGACGACCCGACGATCTTCGCCTGGGAGCTCATGAACGAGCCCCGCTACCAGGACCAGAGCGCCTCGGAGAACGTCAACGGAACGACCCTGCGCGCCTGGGTCGACGAGATGGGCGCCTTCGTGAAGGGGATCGACCCCAACCACCTGCTGGGCACCGGCCTGGAGGGGCACGGCACGAAATACGGCTTCGGCGGTGACGAGGGCAATCCGTTCGTCTACATCCACCAGTCGCCGTACGTCGACTTCACCTCGGCCCATCCCTATCCGACCGAGTCGTGGGCGAACCTGAGCCTCGACCAGACCAAGGCGCTGATCCGCTCCTGGATCTCCGACTCGCACAACCTCGTCGGCAAGCCCTTCTTCATGGGCGAGTTCAACGTCCACAACGTCGATCGCTCCGCGTGGTGGGGCGCGCTGTTCCCCGACTTCGAGGCGGCCGACGGCGACGGCAGCGCGTTCTGGTGGTATCAGGACCGCAGCGTGGACGGGAAGTTCGGCGTCTCCGCGGGCGCCCCGGAACTGGCGGCCTTCCGCACCCACTCGCAGCGGCAGGCGGCCAAGAACGGCCCCGGCCCCTCGAACAGCCCGTCCCCCTCTCCGTCCCCTTCCGTCTCCCCGTCTCCGTCGCCCTCTCCTTCGCCGTCGGTGACGCCCGCGGCGTGCACGGTGGCGTACCGGCTCTCGGACTGGGGGAGCAGCTTCAACGCCGACGTCACGATCAGGAACGGCGGCACGACGGCGATCAACGGCTGGACGCTCGTCTTCTCCTTCCCGGCCAACCAGACGATCAACAGCATCTGGAACGCCAAGGCGACCCAGAGCGGCCGGCAGGTGACCGTCACCAACGAGTCGTGGACGGCCGCCATCCCCGCCGGGGGCTCCGTGAACTTCGGCCTGAACGGCAACTCCACCACCGGGACCAACGGCGTCCCCGCACAGTTCACGCTCAACGGCGCCGTCTGCGCCAAGGGCTGAGCCGCGCTGATCCCCGCACGCCGCGGGCCGGAACGCCACTCCGGCCCGCGGCGCACGACCGTGTCATCGGCAAGATCGTCATACGGCCGCATTCTGGGCAAAGGTAGTGTGGAGGAACGAATCAATCGGGGGGCGGGCCATGACGGGAACGCACGGGTGAAAGGCGCCACCGGTTCGGCCGACCCCCGGCACGGAGGCTCCGCCGATCCCCGGCGCGGGACCGTACGGACGGCCCCCGACCTCATGGCGGCGCTGCTCGAACGCAGCGGCGAGGGCATCGTGCTGTGCGACGCGGACGGCGTCGTGACGCTGGCCAACGCGGCGGCGGTCCGCCTGGTGCCGCGGGTCGAGCCGGGCCTTCCCGCGCCCGCGCCGATCGGCTCCATCCCGTCTGCCCCCGAAGGCCGGAGCGTGGTCCACGGCGGCCGGATGATCCGGATGCGCGCGGAGGCGGTCGGCGACGGCCGGCTCGCCTGGTACCTCACCGACCTGGGCCTCACTGAACCGGGCCTCACTGATTTGGGCCTCACTGATTTGGGCGCGGAGCCGTCGCCCGCGGCGCGGCGCACCGAGTTCCTGCTGGAGGCCGGCCGCCGCCTGTCCGCCTCGCTCAACCCGCACCGGTGCGCCCGGGCCGCGACCGAACTGGGGGCCGACTTCCTGTCCGACGTGGCGATCCTGCTGCTGCCGCCCGCCTCCCGCCGCCGGATGGAGTGGGTGCGCGCCGTCTCCGGCCGGAACGGCGCGGAGGAGGGTGTCCTGCCCGCGGCTGTGGCGGCGGAGGTGCCCGGCCTGACCGACGCGCTCGCGGGCCTGCGGCACGGCGTCGCAGGACAACAGGACCCGGGCGGCACGCCGGACTGGCTGCTGCCGGAGGGGTTCGGTCCGGCCGGCCACCTGCTGGTGCTCCCGCTGCCCGGCAACGGCGTGCCCGCCGGGGCGATCGTGCTGGCCCGCCGCGCCGGACGGTCGCCGTTCGACGACGACGACCAGGTGATGGCGCGCGACCTCGCGATCCGGGCCGGCGCCGCGATCTCGGCGGCCTCCCTGTTCAGGGAGCAGAGCACGATCAACACCATCCTGACCGGCGACCTGCTGCCGCCCGAACTGCCGGAGATCGAGGGCATGCGGGTGGCCGGCCGGCTGCGGGCCTCCCAGCAGGCGGGCGCCATCGGCGGCGACTTCTACGACGTCTACCTGCCCGACGCGGCGCCCGACACCGGGATCGTGGAGCGGCCGCCGCTGGTCATCCTGGGCGACGTCTGCGGCAAGGGCGCCCGCGCGGCGGTCCTGGCCGGTCAGGTCCGCCACAGCCTGCGTACGCTGCTGCTGCTGGAAAGCCGTCCCGACCGGCTGCTCGAACTGCTCAACCGGTCGCTGCTCACCTCCCCGGCGCCGAACTCCTACGTCACGATGATCCTCGCCGCGCTACGGACCGCACCCGGCGATCATGTGCTGGTGGACCTGGCCGTGGCCGGGCACCCGCCGCCGCTGGTCCTGCGCCGGGACGGCACGGTGGAGGAGGTCGCCGTCCGAGGTTCCATCCTCGGCGCGTTGAAGAAGATCACCCTGTGGCCCGTCACGCTCGACCTGGCGCCCGGCGAGGTGTGTCTGCTGTACAGCGACGGCATCACCGAGGCGTTCGGCGGCCCGAGCGGCCGGGAGATGTTCGGCGAGGCGCGGCTGAAGGAGGCGCTGGCGACCTGCGCAGGCATGCCGGTCGAGGCGCTGGTGGAGCGGCTGGAGCAGCTCAGCAGCGAGTGGCTGGGCGGCACCCAGCAGGACGACCGCGCCCTGCTCGCCGTACGCGCGGGGACGGGGCGGGTGGAGACATCGTGGTGACATCTGGTGACATCGTGGTGACGCAGAACCTGGAGGCCGTCGGCGGGCGCTACCTGGACCTGATCGGCCGGGCCGACGAGTACGGCGCGGTCGACCTGGTCGTGCGCCTGATCGACGAGGGCGTGCCCGCCGAGGACGTGTTGCTGAAGGTCGTCGCCCCCGGCCAGCGCCGGGTGGGCGAGCTGTGGGCGTCGAACGAGTGGTCGGTGGCGCGCGAGCACGGCGCGACCGCGGTCAGCGAGCGCGCAGTGGCCGCCGTCAGCGGGCGCGTGCGGCCCGCGCCGACCCGCGGCCGGGTGGCCGTGGCCTGCGCCGACGGCGAGTATCACGCGCTGCCCACCCGCATCATGGCGGAGGTGCTGCGCCTGCGGGGGTGGCACGTCGACTTCCTGGGCGCCAGCGTGCCCGGCCCGCACCTGATCACGCACCTGCACCAGACCGGGCCCGACGTGGTCGCGCTCGGCTGCACGCTGACGACCCGGCTGCCCCGCGCGCACGCCACCATCGCCGCCTGCCAGGCCGTGGGCATCCCCGTGCTGGCCGGTGGTGCCGGGTTCGGCGCCGACGGCCGCTTCGCCCGCCTGCTCGGCGCGGACGCCTGGGCGCCCACCGCCGACGCGGCGGCCGACCGGCTCGCCGCCGGGCTGCCGTCCTTCCCCGCCGCCCACGACGGCCCCGACGACGCCGCGGTTCATCTCGGCGGCGCGGAGTACGCGTACCTGACCCGGCACCGCGCCGACCTGCTGGCCCGCGTCATGGACACGCTCAGGGAGGCGTACGCCCCGATGGGCGGCTACAGCGCGCGGCAACTGGAGCGCACCGCCGAGGACCTCGGTCACATCGCCGACTTCCTGATCGCCGCGATGTACGTCCACGACGCCGTGCTGTTCACCGATTTCGTCACCTGGACCTGCCAGGTGCTGGTGGCCAGGAAGGTGCCTGCGGAGTCCGTCGTGCTCGGGCTGGGGGCTTTCCATGATGTACTGACCGACTGCCCCCGCGCCCGGGCGCTGCTGACCGAGGGCGTCGCCGCGGCACAGGCGTGCTGTAGCCGATCAAGCCAACCCGCGGGTCAACGAACAGAGACGAGCGTCTGATGCAGGACACGCCCCCGTTTCAGGTCGAGTCGCTCACCCCCGAGCCCGGCGCGGCGCGCCTGGTGCTGACCGGTGAGCTCGACTTCACCACGGCGGGCGACGCATCCGCCGAGGTGGCCAAGACGCTCGCCGAAGGCGTCGGCGTGCTCGAACTCGACCTGTCGGGGCTGAAGTTCATCGACTCCTCGGGCATGGCGGTCGTGATGAACGCCTACAGGGACGCGGAGGAACGCGGGACGGCCTTCCGTATCGTCGCCCTCACCCCATACCTGCGTCATCTGATCGAGGTCGTCGCCCTCGACGACGTGCTCGACCTCCCCGCCTGATCTCCCTGCCCGGCTGAGACAATGTCCAGGTGAGCAGGCGTGCCGTCGCCGTCCGGGTCGAGGGGATCGTGCAAGGGGTCGGCTTCCGGCCCTTCGTGTACGGCCTCGCCACGCGGCTCGGCCTCGCCGGGCTGGTCGGCAACGACGAGCGCGGGGTCTTCATCGAGATCGAGGGCGGCAGCGCGCTGGTCGAGGAGTTCCTCACCGCGCTGACCGGAGACCCGCCGCCGCTGGCGGTCATCGAGCGGATCAGCACGGGCCCCGCGCCCCTCACCGGCCGCTGCACCTTCGTGATCGCGCCGAGCGCGCCCGGTGGGGACCGGCACGCGCTCGTCTCGCCGGACGTGGCGACCTGCGCCGCCTGCCTGCGCGACCTGACCGACCCGGCCGACCGCAGGTGCGGCTACGCCTTCACCAACTGCACCTGCTGCGGCCCGCGCTTCACCATCGTCCGCGACGTGCCCTACGACCGGGCGAACACCACGATGGCCGGCTTCCGCATGTGCGCGGACTGTGCCGGGGAGTACCACGACCCCGCCGACCGGCGCTTCCACGCGCAGCCCGTGTGCTGTCCCGCCTGCGGGCCCCGGCTGCGACTCATCGGCGCCGCAGGCGACCCGGCCGACGACCCACTCGGGCAGGCCGTACGGCTGCTGCGGGAGGGCGGCGTGCTGGCGGTCAAGGGACTCGGCGGCTACCACCTGGCGGCGCTCGCGGCGGACGAGCGCGCCGTGGCGGCGCTGCGGTCACGCAAGCACCGCGAGGACAAGCCCTTCGCGGTGATGGCGGGCGACCTGGCCGCGGCCCGGCTGCTGTGCGCCGTGGACCCGGCCGAGGAGCGCCTGCTGACCGGGCCTGCCCGCCCCGTCGTGCTGCTGCGGCGGCTGCCGGACGCGCCCGTCGCGCTGTCCGTGGCCCCGTCCGTGGCCCCGTCCGTGGCACCGTCCGTGGCACCGGGCAACCGATGGCTGGGCGTGCTGCTGCCCTACACCCCGCTGCACCACCTGCTGCTCCGGGCGCTGGGCAGACCCATCGTGCTGACCAGCGGAAACGTGTCCGACGAGCCGATCGCCTACCGGGACGAGGACGCTCTGGAACGGCTCGGCGGCATCGCCGACGCTTTCCTGACCCACGACCGTCCCATCCACATCCGTACGGACGACTCGGTCGTACGGGTCTTCCGTGGCCGCGACCTGCCGATCAGGCGGTCGCGGGGATACGTGCCGCACCCGCTGCCGCTCGCCCGGGCGGCCCCCCGGCCCGTGCTCGCCTGCGGCGCCGAGCTGAAGCACACGTTCTGCCTGGTCAAAGGTGACCGTGCGTTCGTCTCCCACCACATCGGCGACCTGGAGAACTACGAGACCCTGCGGTCGTTCACCGAGGGCGTCGAGCACTTCCGGCGGCTGTTCGACATCACGCCCGAGGTGGTCGCGCACGACCTGCACCCCGAATACCTGTCCACCAAGTGGGCCCTCGATCAGGACGCGGACCTGGTGGGAGTGCAGCACCACCACGCCCACATCGCCTCCTGCCTGGCCGACAACGGCGTCGCCGGGCCGGTCGTAGGGGTGGCCTTCGACGGCCTCGGGTACGGCTCGGACGGCACGTTGTGGGGTGGCGAGTTCCTCGTCGCCGACCTGGCCGGATTCGAACGGGCGGGCTACCTGGCGCCGGTGCCGATGCCCGGGGGCGCGACCGCGATCAGACAACCCTGGCGCATGGCCGCGGCCTACCTCGATCTCGCCTACGAAGGGCACGTCCCGGAGGATCTGGACGTCGTACGGCGCGACGCCGGGCAGTGGGCGGCCGTCGTCGCGCTGGCGCGCCGGGGCGGGAACGCGCCCCCCACCTCCAGCATGGGCCGCCTGTTCGACGCGGTGGCGGCGATCGCGGGCGTACGCGACACGATCACCTACGAGGGCCAGGCCGCGGTCGAGTTCGAGCAGCTCGCCGACCCCGCGGTGGACGAGGCGTATCCCTGCGGCCTCGTCCCCGCGGGCACCCGATTCGCCGTACCGGGCGTGGAACTGGTCCGTGCGGTCGCCGACGACCTGCGCGCGGGTGTGCCGCGCGACGTCGTCGCCGCGCGGTTCCACAACGCCGTGGCCCGCGTCGTCGCCGACGGCTGCGTCCTGATCAGGGAGGCCTGCGCCCTGTCCACGGTGGCCCTGTCCGGCGGCGTGTTCCAGAACCTGCTGCTGCTCGGCCGGGCCGTGACCCTGCTGGAGGAGCGCGGCTTCACGGTGCTCACCCACCACCGCGTCCCCCCGAACGACGGCGGTGTCAGCCTCGGCCAGGCCGCCGTCGCCGCGGCCCGCGGCTGTCCCCCTTGATCGTCATTTCAGTCGGGGTCGGCGGGAAGAGGGTCGAGCCGGTGCGGGCCGGGGCCCTGGTTCGCCAACTCGTCGTACGGATTGAGCAACCGGCAGGCACTCATGGAGACGCAGCCGCACCCGATGCAGTTGGTGAGCTCGCGCTGGAGCCGTTCGAGAGCGGCGCGGCGCATCTCCAGATCGGCGGACCAGGCGCGCGCGATGCGTTCCCACTCTCGCCTGGTGGGCTTGCGGTCATGGGGGAGGTCTCGGAAGACCTCCGCCACGTCCCGCAGCGGGATGCCCAGCCGCTTCGCCACCTGGATCAGCGACACGCGGCGGATCATGTGCCGGGAGTACCGCCGCTGGTTCCCCACCGTCCGCTGCGAGAAGATCAGCCCTTGCGCTTCGTAGAAGCGCAGGGCGCTGACGGCGACCCCCGTACGTCGCGAGACCTCGCCGACGGTCAGCAGATCGGCCGGATTCAGCTTCGCCATCGAGGTCCTCCCCACGAGCTTGACCTCAATTTAACTTGAGGTTCCAGGATGGTGCCCACCGACGAATCGGAGGGCTTTGTGAGCACCATCAGCATCGGCGCACGACGTGCGGGGCGGGTGAGCCCGCCGGTGACCGCCGTCACCGTGCTGCTCGGCGTCCTGGCGCTGGCCATGTCGATCGCGGGTACCGCAGTGGCGGTCCCGCGTATCGGGGGCGACCTGGACGTGTCGGCGGGATCCCTGCAGTGGGTGGTCGCCGGCTACAACCTGACCTTCGCGGCGTTCACGCTCGTGTGCGGCTCGCTGGCCGATCTCTTCGGCCGCCGTCGCGTCTTCACCCTCGGTGCCGCGCTGTTCACGGTCGCGGCGCTGGTCAGCGCGGTCGCGGACGGCATCTGGGTGCTGAACGCGGCACGGCTGCTGGCCGGGGTGGGGGCCGCAGGGATGATGGCGGCGGGCGGCGCGATCCTGGCGGCGACGTTCGAGGGCACGGCGCGTACGCGTGCCTTCGCCGGGATGGGCACCATGGCGGGCGTCGGCATCGCGATCGGCCCGAGCCTGTCGGGCTGGCTGGTCGGCGAGTTCGGCTGGCGTGGCACGTTCGGCGTGAACGTCGCCGTCGGCCTGCTGGTCCTGGCGGGCAGCAGGTTCGCCCCCGAGTCACGGGCAGCCGAACGTCCGCGCGTGGACCGTGCCGGAGTCGCCACCTTCGTCGGCGGGCTGGCCCTCCTGATGTTCGGCGTCATGCGGGGGCCCGAGCAAGGCTGGAGCGCGGCGCCGGTGCTCGGCGCGCTGGCGGCGGGAGCCGTGCTGCTGGTGGCCTTCGCCCTGGTGGAACGCCGCAGTGATCGCCCCGTCCTGGACCTGACGCTGGTAGGGAACGTGTCGTTCATGGGCTGGTGCCTGGGGACCCTGGCGACCTCGGTCGGTTTCCTGGGCGTGCTGGTCTTCCTGCCCACCTACTTGCAGGGTGTGAACGGAGTCTCGGCGAGCGAGGCGGGCGTGATGATGCTCATGCTGACCGCCCCTGTCCTGGTCGTCCCGCCGCTGGGCGGCTGGCTGGTGACCCGCGGTGTGTCCGGACGCGCTCTGATCACCGTGGCGCTGGCCCTGGTCGCGGCGGGCAACGCCTGGCTGACCGTGCTTCACCCGGGGATCGGGACGCTCGCGCTGCTCGGCCCGCTGCTGCTGATCGGCGTCGGGATGGGACTGTCGTTCGGGATCACCGACGGCCAGGCCATGAACGTCGTCGAACCCGACCGCGTCGGAGTGGCGGCGGGATTCCTCAACACCGTGCGTGGCACGGCCGAGGCGTTGGTCATCGCGATGTTCGGCGCGGTGCTGGTCAGTGTCGTCGGCACCAAGACCGGCTCAGCTGTCGCGGCGGCACGAATCGCCGCGGGCGACGTCGCCGCTCACGAACAGGCAGCGTTCACCGATGGGTGGCGGGTGACCCTCTGCGGCGTCGCCCTGCTCACCGCCCTCGGCGCCGCTGCCGTTTTCTTCATGCTCCGGACGCGCCGCCGCCACCAGGGCCAGCCGATGGGCTAGCCGCCCTGGTCACCCGCGGGCAGGGGCGGACTCTCCTCGTCGATGGGCTCCTCCGGTGCGATGCCGGTGGAGTCCTCGAGGGTGGAGCGGCCGTGCGGACGGTCGGTCTTGCCCTGCACACCCACCTGGTCCCGGCCGGGCTCCTGCTTCTGCTCGGCGAGTTCCTCGCCTCCCCGGCTGAGCGTCTCGCCCGCGCCGAGGGGAGCCTTCGGCTCGGTGTCCGTGGCGGACACGCCCGACTCCTCCTCGGCGGACGGCTCCCGCCCGGGTCCGGGCTCGCCCGCGGCCTCCGGCCGGAACGCCAGGTCGCCCGCCCGCTTGGCCTCGGTCTCCGGTCGCTCGGTGTCCGGCCGCTCGGTCTCGCTCATGATGAGGTCACCTCCCCGTCAGCAGATCCGCGGCAGCGGGTCGCCGACCAGCACGTCGATGATTCGGGTGCCCCCGAAGGCGGTTTTCAGCAGCACCAGGCCGGGGGGATCGTCCCGGACGCGGCCGACGATCGCGGCGCCTCCGCCGAGCGGGTGGCTCCGCAGCGCGGCGAGCGCGGCGCCGGCGGCGTCCCCGTCCACGACCGCGACCATCCGGCCCTCGCAGGCGACGTAGAGCGGGTCGATGCCCAGCAGCTCACAGGCTCCGCGTACGGCCGGCCGTACGGGCACCGCGTCCTCCTCGACGACGACGGCGACGCCGGAGGCGCGGGCGATCTCGTTCAATATCGTCGCGACGCCGCCCCGGGTCGCGTCCCGCAGGCACCGTACGGCGCCGTCCCCCGTGTCCCGGAGGAGGGCGGCGATCAGACCGTTCAGCGGGGCGGTGTCCGACGTCACGTCGGCCTCGATGTCCAGCTCGCCCCGCGCCAGCATGATCGTGACACCGTGCTCGCCGACCGGGCCGGACACGAGGACAGCGTCGCCGGGACGGGCGTGCGCGACGCCGAGACGCGCGTCCCGCTCCAGCAGTCCCACGCCGGCGGTGGTGACGTAGCAGCCGTCGGCCTTGCCGCGCTGCACCACCTTGGTGTCCCCGGTCACGATCGACACCTCCGCCGCCGCGGCGGCCCGCGCCATCGACGCGCTGATGCGCCGCAGGTCCTCGACCGGGAACCCCTCCTCCAGGACGAAGCCCGCCGACAGGTACAGCGGCCGGGCCCCGCACACCGACAGGTCGTTGACGGTCCCGTTGACGGCGAGGTCGCCGATGTCGCCGCCGGGGAAGAACAGCGGGGAGACCACGTAGGAGTCGGTGGTGAACGCGAGCCGCGCGCCGCCCGCGCCGAACACCGCGCCGTCCTCCAGCGGCTCGAGCAGCGGGTTGCGGAACGCGTCGAGGAAGACCGCCTCGATCAGGGTCTGGGTCGCCTTGCCGCCCGCTCCGTGGGCCATCGTGATGTGCTCCTCGCGCACGCGGGCCTTCCGCTGCCGCGCACGGTCGATGCGTTCGAGGACCTGCTCTTCACGGCTCGTCACCGCGTCGCCTCCCTCACCCGCTGCCGGGAGAAGCGGCCGAAGTTGTAGTAGGCCGCGCAGGCGCCCTCGGACGACACCATGCAGGTGCCGATCGGCGTCTCCGGCGTGCAGGCCGTGCCGAAGACCTTGCACTCCCACGGCTTGAGCACGCCCTTGAGCACCTCGCCGCACTGGCATGCCTTCGGATCGGCCACCCGGCCGCCGGGGATCTCGAACAGCCGCTCCGCGTCGTACGCCGCGTACTTCTCGCGCATGCGCAGCGCCGAGTGCGAGATGAAGCCGAGGCCGCGCCACTCGAAGTAGGGCCGCAGCTCCATCACCTCGCCGATGGCCCGCAGGGCCCTGACGTTGCCCGCCCACGGCACGACCCGGGCGTACTGGTTCTCGACCTCCGACCGCCCCTCGGCCAGCTGGAGCAGCAGCATGTAGACCGACTGGAGGATGTCCAGCGGCTCGAAGCCCGCCACGACCAGCGGCTTGCCGTAGTCGCGGGCGATGAACTCGTACGGCCGGCAGCCGATGATCGTGGAGACATGGCCGGGCCCGATGAAGCCGTCGAGACGCAGGTCGGGCGAGTCCAGGATGGCCTTGATCGCCGGAATGATCGTCACGTGGTTGCAGAACACCGAGAAGTTCCGCACGCCCTCGGCCGCCGCCCGCAGCACGGTCATGGCGGTCGACGGCGCGGTGGTCTCGAACCCGATGGCCATGAAGACCACCTGGCGGTCCGGATCGCGCCGGGCGATCTTCAGGGCGTCCAGCGGCGAGTAGACCATGCGGATGTCGGCGCCCTGGGCCGTGGAGTCGAAGAACGACCCGCGCCCGCCCGGCACCCGCATCATGTCCCCGAAGGACGTCATGATCACATCTGGCCGTTCGGCGATGTGGATCGCGTCGTCCACGCGGCCCATCGGGATCACGCAGACCGGGCAGCCCGGGCCGTGCACCAGCGTGATCGTCTCGGGCAGGTAGTCCTCCAGCCCGTGCTTGTAGATGGTGTGGGTATGGCCGCCGCACACCTCCATGAACTTGTAGGCCCGGCCCGGCTCGCACAGGCTCGCGATCCTGGCGGACAGCGCCCGCGCCTTGTCCGCGTCGCGATACTCGTCGACGAAACGCACCGTTGCTCACCTCTCCGTCGACGAGTCGCCGATGGACGAGTTGCGGAGTGCCGCCAGCTCGTCCTCGTACGCCTGGCCGATGCCCTCCAGGAACTCAAGCGCGGCCCTGGCCTCGGCCTCGTCGATCTTCGACAGTGCGAAGCCGACGTGGATCAGGACCCAGTCGCCGGGCCCCAGGGGCTGGCCGTCGAGCAGGCCGATGTTGACGGCCCGCCGGACCCCGCTCACGTCGACCCTGGCGAGGTCAGTCTGGTCCGGCGGGATCTCCACGATCTCGCCCGGAATGCCAAGGCACATAGGACGCCTCCGCTGGTTCGAGCTGGATGGATTCGAGGACGAGGCTGTCGCCGCCCTCCATGTCGACGTCGATGCCCCCGCACAATCCGCAGATCGTGAGCGGGTCGGCGCACGTAGCGGAGTGCCCGCAGCCCCGGCAGATGAGCCGTACGGGCTCGATGACCAGGTCGAGCGTCGCGCCCTCGGCGACCGTGCCGGCGGAGGCCAGGCAGAAGGCCTGGTCGAGGGCCTGCGGGCTGATGCGCAGCAGCGCGCCCGCCCGCACCCGGGCCCGGCGCACCCGCCTGCCGTCGGCCCGGCGCTCGACGGCGTCGACCACGGCCTCGGCGATCCCGAACTCGTGCATCGGTGTCACATCCTTCTGATCCGCAGGTAGCGCCGGATGTCGGGCAGCGACTGGACGACCAGCACGCCCACCCCGGCCGCGAGCAGCACGAAGACCACGCGTTTCAGCATCGCCGCTCCTCCTCCGCGATCTCTTCCGCGATCAGTTCGAGCACCAGGGCGGCCGCCTCGGGGACGGCCGCCGCGACCGGCGGGCTCAGGTCCATCCCCGGAGAGACGTCGGCGGGCTCGCAGCCGACCAGCAGGACTCTGTCTCCCGGTGGGAGATCGAGGCCGGAGGCCAGCGTGAGCACCGCGTCGGGGGTCATCGCGTGCGCATCCACGAAGGCCGGCGCCGCTTCCGGAGACGTGGGCTCCAGGACGGACAGGGTGCCGGGGGCCCGTCCCCCCGGGATCGCGTCCACGAGGATCGTGAGGTCGTATCCCGAGGTCAGCTCGTAGGCGAGATGGATGCCCCGGATGCCGAAGTCGCCGACCTCCACCCCGTCGGGCACCCCGGCGGCGGCGAGGCGGCGGGCCACCGCCACGCCGAAACCGTCGTCCCCGAGGAAGACGTTGCCCACACCGGCCACCAGGGTTCTCATGCGGGTTCCACCTCGTCGGGCGCGAAGTAGAGGAAACGCCGCTGCTCGCGCTGGAGGTCGGCGGCCGGGTCGTCCTCCAGCGTGACGGCCAGGTGGCGCAGGCCGTCCAGGTCGAGGAACACCGCCTCGACCCGGGCGGTCCGCCCGGCCAGGAACATGTCGTGCGCGTCGGCGCGACGCCGGCCGGGCCGCAGCCGTACCCGGCTCCCCTTGGCGATCCGCACCCCGCCGACGACCACGCTCTCGTCTCCGGCCGGCTTCGCGGCGGGCACCTCCAGGTGGCGGATGGCGCCGTGGAGGCGTTCGAGCAGTTCCGGCGACAGGTCGGCGGCCCGTTCGAGGATCTCGGCGGCGCGCGGGTCGGTGACCCGGGCCTCGCGCTTCTCCTCCTCGGTCAGGGTCAGCGTGCGCAGCGTGAGCAGTTCGTCGATCTCGGTCGAGTCGAACAGGTCACCCGGGCTCTCCGGGGCGATGGCCGGGTGGTCGTACAGGATGATCGGCGAGGACAGCACGACGTCGCGGCGGCCGGGCTCGCCCACCAGGACCGGCCAGGTGTTCTCGTTGCGGCACTGCCGCGCCGCCGCCTCGGCCCACATCGGCGGGTCGAGCAGCGAGACGAAGGCCCCTCCGCTCACCCCGATCAGCAGGTGGGCGGCGATCAGCGAGCGGCGCAGGGCCTCCTCGCGCGGCGCGTCCGCCCGCTCCCAGTGGGCCGTGTTCTCCACCTCGACCCGCAGGCGGACCAGCCCGTACGGCCCGGGCAGCCGTTCGGCGGAGATCCGCATCTCCGCGCCGAGCGGCTGGTGCTCGCAGACGATCCGGCCGGTCCGCTCGCCGCCGGGACCGGCGATGGGCTCGATGACGCGGTCGCCGGGCACCCGGACCTCGATCGTGCGCCCCCCGCCCGTCACGTGTGTCAGGGACAGCCCGGTGCGGGCCTCCCGCTCGGTGGCCTCGTCGTAGCTGAGGTAGTCGCGCCCTCCGACGGTCAGCTTCGGCACGGGCCAGTAGCCGTCGTCCTCCTCCCGCTCGACCGTCCTGCTCCTGACGTGCAGGAACCGCAGGCGCAGGTCAAGCTGGGCCTCGCCGGGGGCCTCCAGCAGGCACTCGGTGACGCTGGTGGACGGCTCGCCGGGGTAGTTCGGCGGCACGAGCACGCCGAACTGCCAGCGCATGCGGTTCTTGGCGGCCGAGGCGCGGTAGGGGTAGAGCAGGTAGCCCTCGTACAGCACGGCGTCCGCGACGCGGCGGGCCGCGTCCATCGGCGCGGTCACCGGCCCGCCTCCTTCAGCAGGGCTTCCACGGCCTCGTCCACGGTGGCGAGGACCCGTTCGGACTTGAAGCGGAGGATCTCGCGCACGGTGTCGCGGCGCAGCCGCAGCCATCCGGAGCCGGGGAAGGCGGTGTCGATCGTCTCGCGCCACACCGCGACCGGCAGGCGGTGGCGGGTCTCGCAGTGCCAGGGGATCTGCCGCATACTCACCCCGCCGCCGGAGCGGGCGAGCACGGTCCCGCTGAACAGCATCAGCAGCGGGATCTCGCCGTCGTCCAGGGAGGCGAAGTATCTGCCCGCGGCCACCTCCAGGTCGTAGCCGCACGGCACGGGCAGGTCGATTTCCGTGCTCGCGGTGAAGGTGGGCACCATCGCCTGCGCCATGGCGAACTGCACCGGCCGCAGCGTGTCGCCCCACCGGGCCGGCTCGCCGAACAGGTCCGCCAGCAGCGCCGCCTCCTGCGGCCCGTACGGCCTGCGGCGCGGCTCGATCCTGATCTGGCAGCGCAGCGCGATGGCGTGGACGCCCTCGGGGGAGGGGTCGGTGACGCGCAGGCGGAAGACGAGCGTGGGCGAGGCCGCGTACGGCTCCGGCCGGGCGTCCAGGCAGTCGAAGCGGAGATCACCGTCCAAGTTCAGCCCCTTTCAACGATGCGGGCCCGCCGGCGAAGGGCGGCGAAGAAGCCGTCGATGGCCTCCCACGCCTCCCGCCCGCCGCCGAAGCCCTTCCAGTGCAGCCGTACGAGGCCGACGAGCCGGTAGCAGGCGTCGATCGGCACGAGATGGCAGGAGAACGACCCGTCGGGAGCCCGGTCCACCAGCAGCGCCTCGACGTCGGGCTCGGCGTCCGCCAGCGCCGGGTTGGCCGCGAGCACCCGCTCCCAGGTCGCGAGCGGGAGCAGCGACTCGGTCGCCCCGGCCGGGCTGGGATAGAAGGCCACGGTCCGGCCGAGCGAGGAGTTGTGGAAGAAGAACGCCGTACGCACCGGGATGCCCAGGTCGTCCCAGTCGGCGGGGGAGACCTGGAAGGACGGCGCGTAGAGGAAGCGGTCGGGCACGGCGCGATACCGGCCCTGGCCCGGCCGGACGAACAGCAGGTGGCAGCCTCGGCAGGCGCACATCAGCGCCCGGGTCTCCAGGTCGACGACGTGCCCGTGCTCCTCTGACAGGAGCTCGGCGCACATCTCGCACCGCTCCGCCTCCTCGGCTCGGGCCGGTTCGCGGAAGCGGCGCAGGCCGGTGGTCACGACACCTCCTCGGGCACCGGACACGGGCCGGGCGGGCGTCTGCCTATCTGCAGCAGCGGCACCGCATCCGTAACGGCACCCTCGACGTCCACCCGCGCGACCTCGGGGGCCACCCGGGCGATGGCGCGCTCGATCGACTCGGTGACCGTGATCCGCGACGAGGGGCAGCCGTCGCAGGCCCCCTCCAGCCGCAGCCGTACGACGCTGCCCCCCATGCCGTCGTCCACACCGAGCAGTTCGACGCCGCCCTCGTGCAGGCCGAGGTAGGGGCGCACGCCGTCGAGCGCGGCCCGCACCCGCTCCGCGGTGGTCAGCGGGTGCAGGTCGTGCAGCACGAGCAGGCCCGAGACCAGCGGGTCCTCCACCAGATCGCGCAGCGCGCCGGCCGCCCCGGTCTCGGTGACGATCGCCATGACGCGTTCGAGGCCCGCGCCGTAGAGGCCGACGACCTCCCGTAGGAGTTCCTCCGCCATGGCACGGGTTTCGGCGTCCACCAGCGCGCCGAGCAGTCGCTCGATCCGCTCACCGGAGGCGGCGACGTCGTGAGTCATGGCGTCCCCGTGAACGCGTGCGGGCTGTGCACCATGCGCAGCTGCCTGCCCCGCCCGAGGTACATGTGGACGCCGCAGGGCAGGCACGGGTCGAAGCTGCGCACGGTGCGCATGATGTCGATGCCCTTGAAGCTCTCCGGCGGGTTCTCCTCGAAGATCGGCGTGTTCTGCACCGCGTCCTCGTACGGCCCCGGGGTGCCGTTGAAGTCGCGCACGCTGGCGTTCCACGGCGTCGGCGGGTAGGGGTGATAGTTGGCGATCCTGCCGCCCCTGATCACCATGTGGTGCGACAGGACGCCCCGCACCGCCTCGGTGAAGCCGCAGGAGATCGCCTCGTCGGGCACGGTGAACGGCGACCACGTCTGGGTGTGCCCCTGGCGGACCTCGCCCAGCGCCTGCTCCGCGAAGTGCAGCGCGCAGGCGGCGGCGTACGCCTGGAAGTACGTCCTGGCCCGGTTGCGCTCGATGGCGTTCGACAGCAACTCCCCGTTGCGCTGGGGGATCCGCCACTCGAACGTCTTCTCCGGGCGGGTCGCCGTCCTGGGCAGGTTGATCTCCACGCTGTGCCCGGTGGACCGGACGTAGCCGATGTCCACCAGGCCGGACAGGGCGGTGACCCACAGGCGGGCGAGCGGCCCGCCGCCGGTGTCGAGCGCGAGCAGGTTCTGCCCGTCGAACCAGCGGGGCGACATCACCCAGCTGTACTTGTCGGTGAAGTCGCGCTTCTGCGGATGCGGGATCGTGTGCTGGTTCCACGGATGCCGGATGTCCACCGGGTTGCCCAGCGGGTCCTCGGTGACGAACGGCTCCTGGTCGGCCCAGTCGTCGTAGTAGGAGCTGCCCAGCAGGATGCGGATGCCGAGGTTGATGTCCACCAGGTCGTTGGTGACGAGTTCCCCGTCCACCACGATGCCCGGACTGACGAACATCCTGCGGCCCCAGTCGTTCATGTTCCGGTAGTCGAAGTCGCAGTGCTCGGGGTCCTGGAAGCTGCCCCAGCAGCCGAGCATCACCCGTCGCCGGCCCACCTGCTCGTAGCCGGGCATCGCGTCGTAAATAAAGTCGAACAGGTCGTCGTGCATGGGGACGACCCGCTTCATGAACTCGACGTACCGCATCAGCCGGGTGAGGTAGTCGGTGAACACCTGCACGGTCGCCACCGTGCCCACCCCGCCGGGGTAGAGCGTGGAGGGGTGCACGTGCCTGCCCTCCATCAGGCAGAACATCTCCCGGGTGGTGCGGCTCATCGCCAGCGCCTCGCGGTAGAACTCGCCCTCCAGCGGGTTCAGCGAGCGCATGATGTCGGCGATCGTGCGATATCCGTGGTCGGCCGCGTGCGGCGCCTCGGTCCGCTCGGCCTGCGCCAGCACGCCGGGGTTGGTCTCGCGGACCATCTTCTCGCAGTAGTCGACCCCGACCAGGTTCTCCTGGAAGATGTTGTGGTCGAACATGTACTCGGCGGCCTCACCGAGATTGATCATCCATTCGCCGAGGTGCGGAGGGCGCACGCCGTACGCCATGTTCTGGGCGTACACCGAGCAGGTGGCGTGGTTGTCGCCGCAGATCCCGCAGATCCGGCTGGTGATGAAGTGGGCGTCGCGCGGATCCTTGCCCTTCATGAAGATGCTGTAGCCCCGGAACACCGATGAGGTGCTGTAGCACTCCGCGACCTCGCGGTTGGCGAAGTCGACCTTCGCGTAGATGCCGAGACTGCCGACGATCCTGGTGATCGGATCCCAGGCCATCTCGACCAGTTCGCGTTCCTTCTCGGTGGGGAGCGGCTGCTCCCGGTCGCGTTGCAGCGTCATCGCTAACTCCAGGGCGCCTTGTAACCGGTGAGCAGTTCGCGGCCCTTCTTGTGCCACTTCGGCTCTTTGTCGACCGTCTTGAACGTGATGCCGCGCAGCGCGCGGATCACCGTGCCGTACGCCCCGCTCGCGGTCGAGGAGACGCGGGCGCCGGGCGGCTCGTCCATGAACGGCATGAACTTGTCCGGGAAGCCGGGCATCGTGCACGCGATGCAGATGCCGCCCACGTTGGGGCAGCCGCCGATGCCGTTGATCCAGCCGCGCTTGGGCACGTTGCACCTCACGACCGGCCCCCAGCAGCCGATCTTGACCAGGCACTTCGGCGAGCCGTACTCGGTGGCGAACTGGCCCTGCTCGTAGTAGCCGGCCCGGTCGCAGCCCTCGTGCACGGTCTGGCCGAACAGCCACGTGGGACGCAGCATGTGGTCCAGCGGGATCATCGGCGCCTGCCCGGCGAGCTGGTAGAGCAGGTAGAGGATCGTCTCCGACAGGTTGTCGGGGTGGATCGGGCAGCCGGGCACGTTGACGATGGGCAGCCCGGCCTTCGACCGCCAGTCCCAGCCCAGGTAGTCGGCCACGCCCATCGCCCCGGTCGGGTTGCCCGCCATCGCGTGGATGCCGCCGTACGTCGCGCAGGTGCCGGCGGCGAGCACGGCGGTCGCCTTGGGCGCGAGACGGTCGAGCCATTCGCTGGTGGTCATCGGCTGGCCGGTGTCGGGGTTGTTGCCGAACCCGCACCAGTAGCCCTCGCGCTTGATCGACTCGTTGGGGATCGATCCCTCGATCACCAGCACGAACGGGTCGAGCTCGCCTCGGTCGGCCTTGAAGTACCACTCGATGAAGGTGTCCGCGCCCTGCATCGGGCCGCACTCGAAGTCGATCAGCGGCCAGTGGACCGCGACCTTGGGCAGGCCGGGCAGCGCGCCGAGCACGATCTCCTCGATGCTCGGCTGGGTCGCGGCCGTGAGCGCGACCGAGTCGCCGTCGCAGCTCAGCCCGGCGTTTATCCACAGGATGTGGACGACGGGCTCCTCCTGCCCGTCAGACGCCGCCCGCGGCGGCTGTACCGGCGCCGTCATCGCTGTCACCAGCTTCCATACGGGTCAATGCCTGCTGGGTGAGCTCCCAGAGCGCGTGATAGACGGTGGTCTGGGCCTCCTGGATGCGGTGCACAGAGGCCGACGGCACCACGAACAGATGGTCGATGGTGCCGAGCTCGGCCATCTGGCCGCCGCCGTAGCCGGCCAGCCCGACCGTGAGCATGCCGCGCCGCTCCGCCTCCTCGAACGCGGCGATGAGGTTGCGGGAGTTGCCGCTGGTGGACAGGCCCAGTGCGATGTCTCCCGCGAAGGCGGACGCGGCGAGCTGCCGGGCGAAGACCACCTCGAAGCCGATGTCGTTCGCCAGCGCCGTCACCACCGCGATGTCGGCCGTGAGGGCGAACGCCGGCAACGGGCGCGCGGTGCCTCCGGGGTTCATGAAGAGCGTGGCCACGTCCTGGGCGTCGGTCGAGCTGCCCCCGTTGCCGAAGGCGAACAGCCGGGCCCCCGCCGCGAACGCCTTCGCCATCGCCTCGGCGCAGGCGGCGATCCGCTCCCCGTCGCGCTCCAGCACCTCCCGGCGCAGGGTGACGATCTCGTCGACCTTCTCCACCGTCGACTGGCGTACGGAGGTCATCACCGCGTCGAGGTCGGTGGACCCGGAGTAGAGGAAGGGGTAGAGCGCCGCCATCGAGTCGTCGGTCATCGCTTCACCTCCCGGACCACCGCGATGGCCTCCTTGGCGTGGACCAGGACGGTGTCGCCGGGCTCGGTGTCCACAAGGGCGACGCTGACCACCTCCCGGCCACGGCCGGTGTCGACGAGGGCGAGGTCCTGCTCCAGGAGCCGTACGACGGTCACCGCGACCGCCTCGTCCGAGCAGGTGACGCACGTCTCGTCGTGGCAGTTCATGGGATGACCCTTGGATCCAGCACGCCGGGCTGCTCGAAGAACACGTGCACCAGCTCCCAGAGGATGTGGTAGGTGGTGACGTGCACCTCCTTGACCACGCGGGGGTCGGCGGAGCGGGCGATCAGGACGTGGTCGACGGCCGGGCTGCGGCCGATCGGGCCGCCGTCGTCGCCGCCGGTCAGCGCCAGCGTGAGCAGGCCGAGCCGGTGCGCCGTCTCCAGGCCCCTGAGCACGTTCACGCAGCCCCCGTCGGGCGAGATGCCCAGCGCGATGTCCCGCGGCGCGGCGAGGCGGCGAAGCTGGTGCGCGAAGACCTCGTCCAGGCCCGCCGTCGCGGCCACCCCCGTGATCGTCGCGACGTCGCTCGTGAGCGAGAACGACGGCAGCGCGCGTTTGCCCACGATCACCGGGTGGACGAACTCCACCGAGATGTGCTGGGCGTCGGTGGCGGCCTCGCCGTTGCCGAAGACGATGAGCCTGCCGCCGCCGTGGAAGCGCGTCGCCATCGCGTGACAGGCCCTGGCCACCACGTCGGCCTCGTCGGCCAGGCCGAGCGCCGGCCCCACACGACGAGCGAACACCTCCGGAACACGTGCAAGGACCGCCTGGTCCATCGCGGACCACTTCCCCCGGATCGCGTCTTCCCCGCAGGAAATCCCCTGGTTAACGACCGTACGCCGAGCCGTGACGGGGGGAATCAATAGATGTCGGTGATTTCGTAAAGATCACTACAGTCCGGACATGCTGATGGCCCCGGACGTGCCGGGGCCATCAGTGGGGTGAGGGCCTAACCGACGCTTCTGCGGTGGTACACCCCTGCGGCCAGGGCGACGCCGATGGCGGCCAGGACGACCTGGATGATCAGCTGGATCCAGCCGAACCCGCCCGCTGGGGCGACTCCCAGCGCTCCGGCGATCGCCGTGCCGATGAGAGCGGCGATGATACCGATGACCACGGTCAGCCAGATAGGGATGGCCTGGCGCCCCGGAACGACCAGCCGACCGAGAGCGCCGATGATGAGTCCGATGATTATGGCGGAGATGATGCCACTGACGGCCATGCTGCCACCCTCCTTGAGTTCGGCTGCCTGCCTCCTGCCCAATTGGGGTGCTATAACACGCATTGATAGCTAATGTCCGGCTTCTTGTGTGTCAGGAGGCCTCCGGGCCCGCGACGATCAATCCATCCGTGGAGTTGTAGGAGGCGGTGGTCGTCGCGGCGTCCTTGCCCACGTCCGGAACGGATGACGCCCCGGCGCGGATGAGCAGGGTCGTGCCGGGGATGTGCGCGATGTCCTCGCCGGCGCCGTAGCCGCCGAACCCCCGCCCGGACGGCGGCCGGAGCGCCTCCGTCTTCGACCACCGTCCCTTGTTGATTCGACCACTGTGGAGGTGCCACATCGGCTCGGCGAGCCCGTAGTCGAACCACACGCCGCCGGCGCCGTCGTCGACCACGCCGTGCAGGGACGCGGTGCGGGCCGGCGGAGTCACCCTGCGCCAGGTCTTCCCCCGCCGCCGCAACGCGATGGCGTCATCGGGGCCGCCGTCCAGGTCATAGCAGGTCACCCAGACGTCCCCCTGGCCCGCGACCACGATGTCCTTCACCTGGCTCGCCCCATAGGCGATCCCGCGCGGGAAGACCTTCGCCGGAATCGTGATCCGGCGCAGTGACCGTCCGTCCCAGTGCAGCAGGGCGGGGGCCTCGGTCTGGGCGCCGGGCCTGCCCGACCTCAGCCACCCGCCCACCCAGACGTCGCGTCCGCCGCGTACGAGGATGTCGGTGACCGCCAGTCCCTTCGGCGACGGGATGGTGTGCCACGCCTTGCCGTCGTGGCGGAGCAGCCTGCTCTCGTTCCTGGTCCACGTCGCCAGCCAGGCGCCCCCGCCGGATGTGGCGGCGATCTCGTTGGCGCCGGGCGCCGGCGGCGGCACGCTCCGCCACCGGCGGCCGTCCCAGCGCACCACCTCGTTCCCGTCGTGCTCGTCCCCGTCGTGCGCGGACGTCAGCGCCCAGACGCTCGACGGAGCGGCGGACAGAGACCGGATCCTGCCGTGTGGCGGCAGAGCGGCCCGGTGCCACGTCATGCCGTCGAAGTGCGCCAGGGTCTGGGTTCCGTCCTTGCCGCTGTAGGTCCTCTTGACCCCGCGCACGTACCGATCCTGGGTGCCCACCGCCCAGATGTCCCGTGCGCCGGCCGCCGCCACGAGATCGATGCGGTCGTAGCCCTTGTGCGGGGGCAGATCGGCGTACGACCAGACCGGTGCCGGTGCCGGTGCCGCGAGCGCCGGCGTCACAGTGGCCGCCCCGGTGACCGCTCCTATGATCGCCATTGGCGCCACGATACGTCTCATCATCGACTTCCCTTCCGTACTCCTCTGAGGAGCTCTGAGGAGTACGACGGCCGGGGATGCGGCCAGGTTCGGCTACCCGCCGCCTGCGATGCCGTTCTCCCAGGCCCAGGCGGCGATCTCGACCCGGTTGCGCAGGCCGAGCTTGGCCTGGACGCCGGCCACGTGGCTCTTGACCGTGCTCAGCGAGATGAACAGCTCTGCCGCGATCTCCTGGTTCGTACGGCCCCGGGCGACGGCCCTGACGACCTCCAACTCACGGTTCGAGAGTGGATGGTCCACCCTGCCGGAGGCCGGGGGATGAGACGTCAGGTGGCGCAGCAGCCGCAGGGTGACCGACGGGGAGACCAGGGCGTCCCCCTGGTGGGCGGCCCGCACGGCCTCCACGAGCAGGGCGGGGCCGCAGTCCTTGAGGACGAAGCCGGTCGCGCCCGCCCGCAGCGCGCCGTAGACGTACTCGTCCAGGTCGAACGTGGTGACCACGACCACCCGCAGCGGATCGGGGACGCCCGGCCCGGCCAGGGCGCGGGTCACCTCGATGCCGTCGAGCCGGGGCATGCGCACGTCCACCAGGCACACGTCCGGCCGCAGCCGCCGGGCCGCCTCCACGGCCTCGGCGCCGTCGGCCGCCTCGGCGACCACCTCGATGTCGGGCTGGTCCTCCAGGATCAGCCGCAGGCCGCCGCGGACCATCGCCTGGTCGTCGGCAACCAGCACGGTGATCGTCATCGGCGTGCCCGCTCCTGCGAGGGCGAGGGCGAGGGCGCGGGCAGGGGGACAGGCAGGGTGGCGAGCACCGACCAGCCGGACCCGGGACGCGGCCCGGCACGCAGCGCGCCGCCGAGGGCCTCGACCCGCTCGCGCATCCCGATCAGGCCGTACCCGCCGCGCTGGTGGTGCCGCGAGGGGCCCCGCGGCGAGTCGTCGGCGACCTCGACGGTGAGCGTCTCACGGTCCCGCTCCACGGTGACCGTGACCGAGCGGGCGTTCGGGGCATGGCGCGAGATGTTGGTCAGCGACTCCTGGATGACCCGGTAGACCGTGCCGGCCACCTCGGGCGGCCACGCCGCCGTCTCCTCCTCACCGGGCAGCCGCAGGCGCACCGCACGGCCGCCGGCCTCGAAGCGCCCGACCAGTTCGCCCAGCTCGCCCGGCCCGCCCGGCCCGCCCAGCCCGCCGGGCGCGGGGGCGGCGGGCTCGTCCGGGTCGCGCAGCAGGCCGACGACGCGGCGCATCGCGGCCAGCGCGTCGGACCCGGCGGATTCGATCTCGGCCAGGGCGTCGCCCGCCTTCTCGGGGCTCTTCCGCGCGACCAGGCGGGCGGCCTGGGCCTGGACCACGATGCCGGTGACGTGATGGGCGACGACGTCGTGCAGTTCGCGGGCGAGCCTCAGCCGTTCCGCGCGGCGCACCCTGTCGGCGACGGCCCGCCTGCGGGCGTCGAGCAGCCGCGGGCACAGCCCGGCCACGACGGCGGCGGCCCAGGTCAGGACGTTCATCAAAGTGACCGAGGGCACTCCGGCGGCGAGCGTGTGCGCCGTCAGAAGGCTGCCGGCGGCGACGGCCAGACCGCCGGCCGCCACGCCGCAGGCCGTGCGGACCGGCAGCGCCCTGACCGCCGTGGCGACCAGCACCGCCAGGCCGAGGGCCATCCCGGGACCTGGCTCGCTGGGCAGATCGGCGAACCTGGCGGCCAGGACGGCGGTCGCGGCGACGGCCAGACCGGCCGCGGCCGCGCGTGCCGGATCGAACCGGCGCGCCAGGGTGATCACGCACACCACCGCCCCGGCGGCGCAGTCGAACCGCCAGTAGCCGCCGCCCCAGCTGTCGGCGATCCGGGAGGCCCAGAACGCCAGCACCGCGGCGAACACGGCGCCCAGCCCGGCGTCGGCCGCCCATCCCCCTACACGCACAGCAGCGAGGCTACGAGATCGGCCACCCTGGGCAGAACCGGCCGAAAGTACTGTTTATCGGCGTGGCGGTGCCGTGCTCTCCCGTACGACGAGGGTGGTCGCGAGCTCGACCCGGTGCTGTTCGAGCGGCTCGCCGTCCGCCAGGGCCAGAACCATCCGCACGGCGGCGGCTCCCATCTGGACGAGCGGCTGCCGCACGGTCGTCATCGGCGGTCCGGCCCACTGGGTGAACGACAGGTCGTCGAACCCGACGACGCTCAGGTCCTCGGGGATGCGCAGCCCGGCCCTCCTGGCGGCCTCGTACACGCCGAGCGCCTGCAGGTCGTTGGCGGTGAAGACGGCGGTCGGGGGATCGGGCAGGCGCAGCAGTTCGGCCGCGTCACGCAGGCCGCCCTCCACGTACAGGGTGCTGACGCGCACGAGCGCGGGGTCCACGGGCACGCCCGCCGCGTCCATCGCGGCGCGGTAGCCGTCGAGCCGCGCCCGGCAGCACGGCCACTGCGTCGGCCCGCTCAGCATCGCGATGCGGCGGTGGCCGAGATCGAGCAGGTGGCGGGTCGCGGCCATCCCGCCGCTCCAGTTGGTCGCGCCGACCGACGGGGTCTGGTGCAGCGGCTCGCCGGTCGGGTCGAGCACGACCAGGGGGATCGAGCGGGTGGCGAGCTGCGACTGCTGCTGCACGGTGAGCTCGGAGAAGACCGCCACGACACCGGTGGGGCGGCGGGCGAGCACCTGCTCGGTCCACGCCCTGCCCGGGGTGAGCCGGCCCTGCATCTCGGTCAGCACCACGGCCAGCTCGCGCTCCCGCGCGACCTGCTCGACGCCCTGGATGATCTCCAGCGCCCACAGGCTCTCCAGGGCGTGGAAGACCAGTTCCAGGATCGCGGCGGGCTCGCTGTCGCGGCGCCGGTATCCGTGCTCCCGCAGCACCGCCTCCACCCGCTGCCGGGTGGCCAGGGCGACTCCCGCATGCCCGTTGAGCACCCGCGACACGGTCGGCGCGGACACTCCCGCCAGGTGGGCGATCTCGGCCACGGTCAGCCTCTGACGCGGAAGCTCCCTGTCGAGGGCCCGGTCGGTCGAGGTCACGGCGACAGTCTACGCACCGACTTACGGACTCTCCTGCGGCCGGATCAAGCCGGCCGCGAGCAGCAGTTCGTGGGCGAGCCGGGCGGCGTGCTCGGGCCGGGCCTGCCCGGCCTCCTCCAGCGGCCCGCCCTCCAGGCCGCCCGCCAGCACCCGGACGGCCTCGGCGAGCGCGCGCACCTGCCGTTCCGTCGTGTCGAGCCTGGCCTTGAGCTCGTCGATTTCTCCGGGATGGGACATGCTTCAAGTCTTCCCCGGGCCCTTCGGCCCTACCGCGGACGGCGGCGGAGAACGACGGTGAAAGGCAGGGGTGACTGTCGTGTTCGTCGATCGTCGTGACGCCGGCCTGCGCCTGGGCGAGCGATTGCGCGGACTCCAGGGGGTGGAGGACGCGGTCGTCCTCGGGCTGCCCCGAGGAGGCGTTCCGGTGGCGTTCCAGGTGGCCAGGGCCCTCGGCGCCCCCCTGGACGTGATCGTCGTACGCAAACTGGGCGTGCCCTACCAGCCGGAGCTGGGCTTCGGCGCAATCGGCGAGGGCGGGGTGCGGGTGGTGAACCCCGACGTCGTACGGCTCGCCAACATCACCCGAGACGAGATGGCCGAGGTGGAGGAGCGCGAGCGGGCCGAGCTGGAGCGCCGTGCCCGCCGCTTCCGGGGCGGCCGCGAGCCGGTGGACCTGGCCGGCCGCACGGTGATCGTGGTGGACGACGGGATCGCGACGGGCGGGACGGCCCGCGCCGCCTGCCAGGTGGCCCGTGCGCACGGAGCCTCCCGGGTGGTGCTCGCGGTGCCGGTCGGCGCCCCCGAGACGATCGCGAGCCTGCGCAGGGACGCCGACGAGGTCGTCTGCCTGGACACGCCCGGCCACTTCTACGCGATCGGCGCGTGGTACGACGACTTCACGCAGACGAGCGACGAGGACGTGGTCGAGTGCTTGCGGCTGGCAGCCGAATAGGGACCATCGGCCCTGGTAGAGGCCGTGGCCGGGTGCGCAGCGTGGGATGGAGCCACTGTTAGCGGAGGAGGACGTCATGTCCATCGCCCATGTGCACAGCCTCGACCACACGGTCCAGACGACGAACCGATGGCTGGCCGTCCTCGCCGGGACCATCGGCACCGAGGACCGGGAGTTCGCCCACCGCGTGCTGCGGACCTGGCTGCACGCCGTGCGCGACGGCCTCCCGGTGCCCGCCGCGGCGCACCTCGCCGCGCAGCTGCCCGACCTGCTGCGCGGGGTCTACTACAACGGATGGGACCCCTCGGCGGTGCCGATCCGCCGGGACCGCGAGGAGTTCACCGCTCACTTCGCCGCCACCGGTCGCATCGCCAACGCCGACGTGCCCAAGCTCGCCAAGGCGGTGACCGCCGTGATGTACGAGGAGCTGACGCCGGGGGTGGTCGACCACGCGCTCGGTCAGCTTCCGCGCGAGGTGCGCGCTCTGCTCAGCCCCGAAGGCGGTCAGGGGCTCTCCGGCACCCGCTGCCAGTAGTGCTCGATCCGGGCCTCGGGCCCGGGGTAGAAGCACAGCGTCTCCCGCTCCTCGTCGAGCCATCGCACGAGGTAGGGGGGCGATCCGTCCGTGTGGTAGAGCGCCATCACGATCCCGACGCGGCCCGCCCTGCCCCGATGGATGCTCTCGACGATCAGGCGGTCGCCCACCGACGCCTTCATCAGGAACCTCTTTCGTCAGCCGCCGACCGGGGTCGCGACCTCGGTCGTGATCGGCGTCCAGCGGTATGCCAGGCGCTTGGTGAGGGAGGTCATGGTGGTGTACTCCAGGTCCTCGAGCGGCAGCCGGTGCGGCTCGAACGGGCCGTGGCGGCGCAGGTAGTCCATCACCTCGACGGCCTGCCGGCGGGCTCCGTCGAACGCCGGGTCGTCGAACATGTCACGCGGGCCGATCAGCCTGCCGTCCTTGATCTGGAAGCCGAGCGCGACCACCCGCGGCGGGCCGTCGAACCGCGACGGGTGCGCCTGCCCGGTGGCCACCGGCATGAGCGGCGCGTGGTGCGAGCCGCGCATGCATCCCGCCACCGAGTAGGCGAAGGCGAACGGCTCCAGCGCCTCGCCCACGGCAGGAAGGCCCGACTGGCAGCGCACGATCAGGACGGGGTCGTCCTTGCCGACGTACCTCCCGGCGATCAGCGACAGCCGCTGGGTGCTGGTCGCCGCCGCGGTCATGCCCAGGGTCTTCGAGCGGACGCTGTGGATCACGTAGCGCGCGGGAGCGCCGATGTACATCAGCATGTCGTACAGGTCCGCCGGGCAGTCGAAGACGATGCGCCGGTCCTCGTGCAGGTCGTACACCTCGAACGCGAACCCGGCGTGCATCTTCTCGTCGATCACCAGCCCGGCGGTGTTGGACGGGTCGGCGAACATCTTGTACAGCGGGAGGTTCCACGCGCCCGGCTCGGTCTTGTCCGCCAGGAAGCAGAGCACCGGCTCCGACGGCCGCTCCTCGAACTCCATCTCCGCGTAGCCCGGGCCCATGCCGCGCAGGTTGCCGGAGAAGGCGTCCGACAGCAGGTCCTGGCCGGCGCCGTACAGACCGAGTTCCTTGGCCAGGTGGGTGGTCGCCTGGAAGGTGTCCCAGGCGAAGGAGTGGATCAGCCCCGCCTCCTGGCCGTACGTGTGGGTCATGATGAGGGAGATGTCGTCGCCGCAGCTTTCCACGTGGCCGTCGATGAGGAGCCCGGAGGACTTCGCCCGCTCGATCTCCCGCCTGGCCTCGGCCATCAGCCGGGGATGGACGGCGGTGTGGCCGACGAACCCCCCTGTGTCGGCCTTGATGATGCTCAGCGTGATCATGGGGACCACCTCCATTTCCACGTTTATTCGGACTTAGGGGGATAAATAGGGCATTAGGTCACAAGCGGGGCGGACTTCCGTACGAGGGGGAGAGCCGGCCATGAAGATCAAAGAAGTCATGTCCACGCCGGTGGTCGTCGTCCCGCCGATCACGCCGGTGCGGGACGTCGCGCGGCACATGGACTACTCGGGCGTCGGTTGCGTCGTGGTGTCGGAGGGGCGGGGCATCGCCGGCATCGTGACCGACCGTGACCTCGCCATACGTGTGCTCGCGCAGGACAAGGACGGGGACACGCCGGTCAGCCAGGTGATGTCGGACCAGCCGGTGGTGGTGCGGGCGGAGGACGAGCTCGAGGTGGCCTTCGACACGTTCCGCCGCCACTCCTTCCGCAGGCTCCCGGTGGCCACCGAGGGAGGCGTGGTCGGCATGCTGACGATCGACGACCTGCTCCTTCAGATGCACCAGCTCACCGCCGACCTGCTCACGCCGGTGGTCAAGGAGATCAGCGAGCCGCAGCATCAGAGCGACTAGATGTTCACGCCCCTGCGGCGTACGGCGGAGCGCACGCCGCCCGGCCGCGACCGTCACATCGACCTGCTGCGCGCCGTCGCCATCGCGCTCGTTGTGCTGGGGCACTGGCTCGCCGTCGTGGTGACGTACGGCGAGCGCGTCGGCGGCGACACGGTCCTGGCGTTCGTCTCCTGGGCCCGGCCGCTCACCTGGCTGTTCCAGGTCATGCCGGTGTTCTTCCTGGTGGGCGGCTTCGCGGGAGCCGCTTCGCTCGGCTCCTACCGGCGGCGGGGCGGCGACGCGATCGGCTGGTTTCTGTCCCGCACCGACCGGCTGATCCGCCCGACGACGGCGTTCCTGCTCACGCTGGGCGGCGCGACCCTGCTCGCGCTCCTCACGGGGGCCGACCGCGCGACCGTGACCCTGGCGGTCTGGCTCGCCTGCCTGCCGCTGTGGTTCCTCATCGCGTACGTCATCGTCGTCCTGCTCACCCCGGTGCTGCTCGCGCTGCACCGCAGGGCGGGCCTCGCGGTGCCGGCCGTGTTCGCGGTGGGGGTGGCGTTCGGCGACGCGGCGCGGCTGCTCGGCGGCCCGGCCGTGCTCAACGCGGCCAACTACCTGCTGGCCTGGGCGGCGGTCTACCAGCTCGGCATCGCCTGGCGGGAGGGGGCCCTGCCCGCCCGGCCCCGCGTGGCCGTGCCCATGATCGCGGGCGGCCTGGCGGCGCTCGTGCTGCTCACCGTCCCGGGGCCGTACCCGGTGAGCATGGTGGCCGATCCCGGTGACCGCCTGCAGAACACCTCGCCGCCGACGCTCGCGCTGCTCGCCCTGGCGGTCGCGCAGACGGGGATCGCCCTGCTGCTGCACGAGCGCGGCGGGCGCATGCTGCGCCGTACGCGGCCGTGGACGGCCGTCGTCGCGGCCAACTCCGTGATCATGACGGTGTTCCTCTGGCACATGACGGCGGTCGTGATCGCCGTGCCCGCCCTCTACATCAGCGGCCTGCTGCCGCAGCCGCCTCCCGGATCGGCCGCCTGGCTGCTCCTGCGCGTGCCCTGGCTCGCGTTCCTGACGGCGACCCTCGCGGTCCTCGTCGCCGTGTTCGCCAGGTTTGAGAGGCACGCGATCGAGCGGCGCGGGGGCCCGTACCCGGCGCCGGACGCAGGGAGGGCCGGGGCGGGGACGGTGGTCGTGACCCTGGCGGGCGCCGGCCTGGTCGTCACGGGCCTGCTCGGCGCGGCGCTCACCGGCTCGGAGGGGCTGCCCGCGCCGATGCTCCCGGTCTACCTCGCAGGCGCCGCACTGCTGCGGGCCGCCCGATCGCCGCACCGGCCATGACAGTGCCGCTGGAGGACTGGAAGAGGATCGCCGGGCGGGTGCGGGAGGAGGCGAAGCGCGAGCGGCTGTCCCTGCTGGCCTCAGGCATCGCCTTCTGGGGGACGCTGTCGATCTTCCCGATGCTGCTGGTCGTGGTGTCGGTCTACGGGCTGGTGGCCGACCCCCGTCAGGCGGCCGGGCAACTGGCGTCGCTGACCCGGCCGCTGCCCGGACCCGTCGCCCACCTGCTGGTCTCCCAGCTCTCCAGCGCGGTGCGCGCCGGGCAGAAGGGGCTCAGCGCCAATCTCGCGCTCAGCCTCGTCGGCCTGCTGTGGGCCTCGTCGAGGGCCGTCCAGGCGCTCATGCGGGGCCTGAACACGGTGTACGGAGGCCGGGAGAGCCACGGCCTCATCGGCACCCGCCTGCTGGCGCTGTTCTATACGGTCGTCGCGATCGTCGGAGTGTCGGTTCTGCTGGCGCTCATCGCCGCGTTCCCGGTCGTGCTGGGATACATCGGCCTCGGCCGGGTGGCCCGGGTCGCCGTCTCGGCGGCACGCTGGCTGGCGCTCGTCCTGCTCATCGGGACGGGACTGGCGCTGCTCTACCGGTTCGTCCCCGGCAGTCGCCGGGAGTCGCGGTGGCGGTCGGTCGCCTGGGGGGTGGGCCTCGCCATGCCCGCCCTGGTGGTGGTCTCGGCGGGCCTGTCGGTCTTCGTGACCAACTTCGGGCGTTTCAACCAGACGTACGGCGCGGTCGCGGCCGTGGCCGTGCTCATGGTCTGGCTCTACCTCTCCTCGCTGATCGTGCTGCTGGGCGCCGAGGTCAACGGGGCAATTGAGCGCCATATGGAGGACTTGTCCGGATAAATCCGTGTCAAGTGACCATGGTGGGGCAGCAGTGGGGGCGTGTCCGACAGCGGTCTTTCCCCAGGAAGCGGCATCTCCAGCGTTTTCCCCTCGCTCCCCGGCCAGGGGGAGACGACGCCGGAGCCCACCGGCTCCCCGGCGACCCCCGACCGGTCCCCGGACGGCGACCGTGCTGACCCTGTTGACCCCGTTGACGCCGCTGATCCCGTTGACCGTGTTCTCGACGGTGCCATGGCCTCCGACCGGCCGTTCGGCCTGCCGGGACGCCCGCTGCGCGGCAATCCGTTCATGTTCGGCCTGACCGGCGCCCTCGGCGTGCTCACCGCGTGGCTCCTGGTCCAGGCGATCGCCAGCGCCGGCTCGGCGCTCGTGCTGATCGTGGTCTCGCTGTTCCTGGCCATCGGACTCAACCCCGCGGTGGAGGCGCTCCAGCGGCGCAACCTGTCCCGCCGTTTCGCGATCACGATCGTGTTCGGGTCGGTCATCGCGTTCTTCGTGGTCTTCGGGCTCGCGGTCGTGCCGCCGCTCACCGAGCAGACCACCGGGTTCGTGCGACAGCTGCCCGACTACGTGCAGCAGCTCCAGAACCACCCGCTGATCCGCTCGGTGGACGAGCGCTACCAGATCCTCGACAAGATCCAGCAGTACGTCGCGGGCGGCGGGCTGGCCACCCAGATGTTCGGCGGCCTCCTCGGTGTGGCGAGCATAGTGATCAGTGCGCTGTTCAGCGCCTTCACCGTGCTCGTGCTCACGCTCTACTTCCTCGGGTCGCTCAACTCCATCAAGGAGACGGCCTACCGGTTCGTGCCCCGCTCACGCCGTACGCGGGTCCGCCTGCTCGGCGACGAGATCATCAACCAGATCGGCGGCTACGTCGCGGGCAATCTGATCATTTCGCTGATCGCCGGGGTGGTGACCTACCTGTTCCTGGCCATGCTGAAGGTGCCGTACGCGCTCGCGCTGGCCATCTTCGTCGCGGTCACCGACCTGATCCCGCTGGTGGGCGCGGTCATCGGCGCGGTCGTGGCCTCGGGAGTGGGCTTCCTCTCCTCGGTGCAGGCCGGCATCGCCTGCGTGGTCTTCTTCGTCGTCTACCAGCAGGTCGAGAACTACTGGATCTCCCCGAAGGTGTTCAAGTCGTCGGTCGACGTACCGCCCGTGGCGACCATCGTCGGGGCCCTGCTCGGCGGGGCGCTGCTCGGCATCGTCGGGGCCCTGCTCGGCATCCCGCTGGCGGCGGCCCTGCTCCTCCTGGCCCGCGAGGTGGTGCTGCCCCGCCAGGACCGGTTGTAGCCGTCTCTGGAAGAGGGGTGCCGTCGCGGGCCCGCTGAGGGAAGCTCGCGTCATGCGACTTCCGTACCGAATCGCGGGGCTATGGGTGCGCGTGGCGTTGCTCGTCGTGCTGCTGTGGGGCGCTCTGGTGACCGTGCTCAGCGCGACCCCGCGCGAGCGCACCCTCGCCGACTTCCACACGGCGCTCCGAACCGGGCAGGTCACGTACGTCGTCTACTCCGGCACCCCGGTGGATCTGCGCTGGTCGACGGGCCCTCTGCTCTGGTATCACGCCGACCGCTCCGGGAACGGGGCCTACACCCCCCGCGAACTCCTGCGCGACCTCAACGCCACCGTTCCCCGCCCGGAGGCCCGGCTCGCTAACTCGCGCGCAGGGTTCTTCTCGGGCTGGCCGTTTCGCGTGCCGTTCCATGGCGCGACCTGGCTCGTCGGCGGGGCCTGGATGGCCGCGCTCCTCGTCATGATCGGTGCGGCCCGGCCCAGGCTGGGGAGCAGATGGGCCTGGTTCTGGCTGTTCACCGTGGGCGAGGTGGGCGCGATGCTGTTCCTCCTCCTCGAACCCCGATCGCTGTGGCATGGGCTGGAGCCGCAGGAACCGGTTCCCAACCCGATGGGCGGAGGTCGTGGCTGCGCTCTGGCTCTCTGTCTCAGCCTGGTGATTCCCATCCTCATCGCGGTCGGGCTCTCCGGCGTGTTCCACGCCCTGTTCGATCTCCTGGCCCCTGCTCCGTAAGCCTGTGGCTCCAACAAATCCCGTCGCACGGTTGCTCAGGGTGATACCGGCAGAGAGAATTAAAACAGATTTTCGAATTCGGTTAGGAGGTGCGATGGACCTGTTCGACCTTGATCCTGAACACCCCAATCATTCGAATATCTCTGACGACTGGTGGGACCGGTTGACCTCCGGTTCACCGTTGTGGTCGGCCGAGGGTTCGCTCGCGCGGGAGCATTTCCCGATCAGCGACCCCGAACTGCCGCAGCGGGCGGGCCAGGACAGGAGCGACGCCGCGCCCGGCGCCGACAGCGCCGACAGCCCGGGTGCCGCCGGCGCGGGTGATCGCCGAGCCCGCTCGTCGTGGGTGCTGGTGGGTTCTGTTCGTGAGTCGGCGCAGGCGTTGGCGCTGGCGCCGCTTCCGGACGATGTGGACGTCTGCCTGGCCGAGGCTGAGGATTTGATGTTCGCGCGGGATCGGATCACGTGCGCGTTGGCGGACCGCGTCGGGCGGGTGCATCGTGCGGGGCGGGCCAGGCAGCATGGGCATGCCTCCACCCGCAGTTGGTTGCGCACCGCCGGAGGGTTGAGCGTGCCCGGTGCGGGTCGCCTGCTGACCTTGGCCGTGGAGTTGGGCCGCCTGCCCCGGGTGCGGGAGCGGTTTGCCGCGGGTGGCTTGGCGGCGGGGGTGGTGGAGGCGATCTGCACCGCCACCGCCCAGCTGAGCGACGAGCAGGCCGACCTGGCTGAGCCGATTTTGCTGGAGCTGGCGGGCAAAGCGGGGGCGGCGGAGGTGGCCAAGGCCGGCCGCTACCTCCGCGCCGTGCTGAACCCCGACGGTGAGGACCGCGATGAGCAGGCCGACTACGCCCGGCGTTTCCTGCGGGTCCGCCCTACCGGGGGCGGTGGGCTGGAAGGGGAGTTCTATCTGCCGCGTGAGGCCGCCGCCCGGCTGCGCAGCCTGCTGGACGCCTACGCCAAGCCGAAGGCTGAGGGGGATGACCGGCCGCTGCGGGTGCGTAACGCGGATGCGTTCATCGCGTTCCTGGAGCAGAAGATCGCCACCGAGCTCCTGGTCCTGGTCAACGCCGAATCCCTCCCTGCCGACCCCGTCACCGACCATCCCGACCACCCGGAAGACACCGACCCCAGCGACACCGGGCCCAGCGACACCGGCCCCAGCGACACCGGCCCCAGCGACACCGAGCCCCGCGACGCCGAAGACACCGGCGACTGCGCCCCCGGCGACACCGGAAGCGCCGAAGACGCCTGCGATGCGAGCACCGCCCCTGCCGAGGGCGACGACGCCGCGCCCGCAGAGGGCGAGGACTGCGACCGTGGTGCGGGCCAAACGGAAGCTACGGACGCCAGCCGCGCGTCAGCATCGCTGGCGCGCGGCGGCAGCGGGCGTCCGCACACAGTGCACCCGCACACAGCACATCCAGACACAGCACATCCAGACACAGCACATCCAGACACAGCACAGCCGGATCCTCCTCCCAAGGACCTACCTGGACGTCACACCCAGGCCGGGCATCGGCCCGCGGGGGAGTGCCGGCATGGGCGGGGCGGGTGTGAGTGCCACGGCCATGAGCACCGGGGGCACGACGAGGACGGATGCGGGTGCGGCGGCGAGGCGCGGTGCTCGTGCGGAGCGCGGGGGGCGCCGGGGACACCGGGAACGGCGCCGCGCGAGCGGGGACCGGAGCCGGACAGGCCACCGGGAACAGCGCCAGGGACGACGCCAGGGACGACGCCAGGGACGACGCCAGGGACGACGCCGGGAGCGCTGCCCGGGACGGCCGCACCAGGGGTGCTGCTGGGGGCGGCGCCGGGGTTGTTGCTGGCGACCGGGCAGATGCTGCCCGTCTCCGGCGTGCACCGGCTGGCCCGCACCTCCACGCTGGTGCGTCTGGTGATGGACGCCGAGGGGCAGGTGCTGGACATGGGCCGCAAGGTCCGCCTGGCCACCCCCGCCCAACGACGGGCCGTCTTCGCCCGCTACGCCACCTGCTGGATCGACGGCTGCCCCCTGCCCGCCACCATGTGCCAGATCGACCACGCCGACAACTGGAGCACCGGCGGGCTCACCGACCTGAAACTGCTCGGACCGGCCTGCCAGTTCCACAACCGCGACCGCTACCGCCACCCCGACCGCTACACCCGCCACAAAACCGGCACCGACCGCTGGACCTTCACCTACCACCCGACCCACACCAGAGCCCGGCGACTGCGGGTGTAGTGCCGCTGTCCACAAACGTTCGCCGGGATTGAGGGAGCGGAGCGGAAGGGAGCGAGGACCGGAGCGAAGGCCCAGCGAAGCGGGCTTCGCGAGGACCGCAGGTTACTTCCGGCGCAGTGACCGACCCGGCCAAGGTCCGTAGCCAAGGTCCGTGGCCAAGGTCCGTAGCCAAGGTCCGTAGCCAAGGTTCGTGGACAAGGCTCGTAGCCAAGGTTCGTGGACAAGGCTCGTGAACACGGCCCTAACGGGCCTCCAGGGTGAACGTCGTGGTGAGGACCTGGCCCTGGGCGTCGCGGAACTGGGCCCACAGACGGTAGAGGCCGGGGCGGGGGAACCGGGCGTGCAGGCCGAGTTCGGGCCCGAAGGTCTGACCGGGCAGGGCGAAGACGGGACGGCCTTGGTCGTCCTTGGCCTCCGCGTGCTCGTGGGCGAATCCCTTGCCGTCGAGCGGCATGATCACGACGTGTCCGGCGGCGGCCAGGTAGGGGCGCAGGCCGGAGACGGGCCTGCCGGTGGCGGCGTCGGCGAAGCGGAAGGTGAGGCCGCTCCTGCCGCCGACCTCGGCTTCGCCGGTGAGGGTGACCCGGAGGCCGCCGACGATCTGCTCGCGGGGAGACGGCGAGGCCGTTTCCGAGGCAGTGGAAGAGGCGGCGGAAGAGGCGGTGGAAGAGGCCCTGAAAGCCTCCGGGCGGCCGATCGTGATCTCCTGGTGGTCGAGGACGTCGGTCATCTCCCCGCGCCGCCGGAACTCGGCGTTGACGAGGTAGCGGCCGGCGGTGGGGAAGGTCAGCCGGACGGAGAACTCGCCGGGCCGACCTGTGGGCTCGGGGTGGACGTGGGCGAAGGTGCCCAGGTCCGCCCGGGTGGCGATGAAGTGCATCCACGCCTCGTGGCTGCGTACGACGTCGTCGACGGGACGGCCGGTCGAGGGGTCGGTCAGGCGGATGCGCACGGTGGCGGGGACGCCGGGGGTGACGTCCTGGGGGACCCGGATGTCCATCCGGACACCGGCGTCCTCCGCGGGGACGGGTTCAGTCTCGGCGGTCATCATCACGCTCATCGCCGGGCGCATCGGCATGCCGGTGTTCTCCACCCAGGCGAGCACGCCGTTCATCCCGCGCTGGGCCGCCTCCGTACGGCTGAGCGCGGTGAACCCGGCGCCCACGGCCACCGCGAGGCAGGCGATGCCCGCGAGATAGCCCCAGTCGGCGAGCCGGGACCCTCCGGAGCCGGGCCGGAAGCGGCGCAGGCGCAGCGCGTTGGTGACGACGCTGACCGAGCTCATCGCCATCGCGGCGGCGGCGAGGGAGGGGTCGAGGAGCACGCCGTTGAAGGGGTACAGCACACCGGCGGCGACCGGGATCAGCAGCACGTTGTACGCGAACGCCCAGGCGAGCCCCTGCTTGATCGTCCGTACGGTGCGCCGGGACAGGACGATGGCCGAGACGATGCCGCGCAGGTCGCCGCCGACGAGGGTGACGTCGGAGGCCGCGATGGCGACGTCGGTCCCGGTGCCGATGGCGATGCCGAAGTCGGCGGTCGCCAGCGCCGGGGCGTCGTTGATCCCGTCGCCGACCATGGCGACGACCGCGCCGTTCTCGCGCAGGGCGGCCACGCGGGCGGCCTTGTCCTCGGGCCGTACGTCGGCGATGACGTGGTCGATGCCGACCTGCCGGGCGACGACATCGGCGGTGGCTTGGTTGTCGCCGGTCAGCATCCACACGTCCAGGCCGAGCGCGCGCAGCCGGTCGACGGCCTCGCGGGACTCGGGCCGGATCGTGTCGGCCACGCCGATCAATCCGGCGAGGCGGCCGTCGAGGGCGACGTACACGGGGGTCGCTCCCTCGGCCGCGGCCTCGGCGGCCACCTGCTCCAGCTCGCCGAAGCTCACGTCATGGCGGCGCATGAGTGCGGCGTTCCCGATGAGTACGGCCCTGCCGCCCACCTGGGCCTCGACGCCGTGGCCGGGTACGGCGTCGAATCGCTCCGCCTCGGGCAGGCGGAGCCCGCGGTTCCAGGCGTGCGTGACGATCGCCTCGCCGAGGGGGTGTTCCGAGCCCGTCTCGGCCGCGGCGACGTACGCGAGAAGCTCGTCGGCGTCCCCGCCCGCGACGGTGACGAGGCGGGTCACGTCGGGACGGCCGCGGGTGATCGTGCCGGTCTTGTCCAGGACGACCGTGGTGAGGCGGCGGGCCTGTTCGAGCGCGTCGCCGCCGGAGATCAGGATGCCCAGCTCGGCGGCCTTCCCGGTGCCCACCATGATCGCCGTGGGGGTGGCGAGGCCGAGTGCGCACGGGCAGGCGATGATCAGTACGGCGATGGCGGTGCCGATGCCCAGCGTGAGCCGTCCCTGGTCGGGGCCGAAGATCGCCCAGACAGCGAAGGTGAGCGCGGCGATGCCGATGACGGCGGGCACGAACCACCCGGACACCATGTCGGCCAGGCGCTGCAGCGGCGCCTTCGACCCCTGCGCCCGCTCGACCAGCCGGACGATCTGCGCCAGCGTCGTGTCCTGCCCGACGGCGGTGGCCCGCATCACCACCGAGCCGGTCCGGTTGATCGTGGAACCGATCAGCGGGTCGCCCTCGCCCCTGCGCACCGGCATGCTCTCACCGGTGATCATGCTCTCGTCCACGGTGGAGACGCCGGTGGTCACGACGCCGTCCACGGGGATCTTCTCGCCCGGGCGCACCCGGACGAGGTCGCCGACGGTGACGTCCTCGACCGGGATCTCGGCCTCGGTGTCCCCGCGCAGGACGCGGGCCGTCTTCGGCCGCAGCCCGAGCAGTTCCCTGATGGCGGAGGTCGTCCGCTTCTTGGCCCTCGCCTCCATCCACCGGCCCATGAGGACGAGCGCGATGACGACGACGGAGATCTCGAAGTACACGTGCAGCGGCAGCCCCAGCCGTTCGGCCGCGGCCGGCCACAGCGTGACGAACGCGCTGTAGCCGTACGCCACCGTCGTGCCCATGGCGACGAGCGTGTGCATGTTGACCGCGCCGTGCCGGGCCGCCGCCCATGCGGCGCGGTAGAAGGGACGGCCCGCCCAGAACTGCGCGACCGTCGCGACGACCAGCAGCAGCGGCATCAGCCAGTCCATCGCGTCGATGGGCAGCGGCAGGTACATCAGCACCATCATCGACAGCCCGGCCGCGAGGGTGACCTGCCAGGTGCGCTTCAGCCGGGCGACCTCCCGGTCCGGCTCGGTGTCCGGCTCCGGTTCGGTGCCCGGCACCGGCTCCGGCTCCGGTTGGGGAATCTCGGCGGTGTACCCGGCCCGCACGACCGACTCGGCGAGCGTCTCGACGGTGACGCGGGCGGGGTCGTAGGTGACGGTGGCGACCTCGGTGGCGAGGTTCACCTCGGCCGCCGCCACGCCGTCCACCCGGGTGAGGGCCTTCTCCACCCTGCGTACGCAGGATGCGCAGGTCATGCCGCCGATGTCCAGCGTGCACATGCTCGTCACGACCGTCATCGCTCCACCTCCTGATCGAAGAGCTTCGAGGCGACGGTCGCGCGCGGCGCTTTCCCGCCGCTGCCCGCCACCTGTCCACCTGACGAGACCTGACGAGACCTAGCGACAGGGACCGGACAGCGGCGCCCGTCATGGTGCTTCCACGTGGGCCGCACCGGGCGGCCCGTCACGTGAAGGAGCCAAGGTGAACCAGCTCGTGCTGTCCGTGCCCGCCATCAACTGCGGCCACTGTGTGAAGGCGATCGCGGAGTCCGTCGGCGAGGTGCCCGGAGTCGGCTCGGTGGCCGTCGACTTCACCGCCAAGACCGTGGTGGTCACCGGCTCGGCCGACCCGGCCGCCGTGCGCGAGGCCATCGCCGAGGCCGGCTACGAGGCCGCCGAATGAGCGGCGCCGACTACGACACGCTGATCGTCGGAGGCGGCCAGGCCGGGCTCGCGCTGGGCTACCACCTGCGCCGCGCCGGTCTGCGGTTCGCCATCCTCGACGCGCATCGGCGGGTGGGAGACGCGTGGCGCCACCGGTGGGACTCGCTCACGCTGTTCACCCCGCGCCGGTACGACGGGCTGCCGGGCCTGCCGTTCCCCGGCGACCCTGACGGTCATCCGGGCAAGGACGAGGTCGCCGACTACCTGGAGGCGTACGCGGAGCGGTTCGCCCTCCCGGTGCGCCTCGGCTGCCAGGTCACGGCCGTACGGCCGGAAGGGGGGCGGCTCCTGGTCGAGACCTCGGCAGGCGCGCACACGGCGACCTGCACGGCGACCCACACAGCGGCCCGGGTCGTGATCGCGGCGGGGGCGTTCCACACGCCGCGGACGCCCGCCTTCGCGTCCGGTCTGGACCCGCACGTCACCCAGCTGCACAGCAGCCGGTATCGCCGGCCCGAGCAGCTCCCGATGGGCGAGATCCTGGTCGTCGGCGCGGGCAACACCGGCGTGCAGATCGCCGAGGAGCTGGCCGGGACCGGGCGGCGCGTCCGGCTGTCGGTCTCGTCGATGGGCCGGGTGCTGCCCCAGCGGGTGCTGGGCCGTGACCTGTTCTGGTGGTTCTCCCACCTGGGCTTCATGGACATCCGCGGCGACAGCCGGATCGGGCGCCGCGTCAGGAGCCGCGAGCTGATCATCGGGACGGACGTGAAGCGGCTGCTGCGGCGGGTGGAGCGGGTGGACCGCGCCGTGGACGCCGAGGGGCGGGCCGTCGTCCTCGCGGACGGCCGTCGCGTGCGTCCCGACGGGGTCGTGTGGGCGACCGGTTTCCGCCCGCACTACCCCTGGCTGCACGTGCCGGTGCTCGACGAGCAGGGGGCGCCGGTGCACCACGAGGGAGTGACGGCCTGGCCGGGGCTGTACTTCCTCGGTCTGCCCTGGCAGCGCGCCCGCGGCTCGTCGGTGCTGGGGTGGGTGGATCGCGACGCACGCGCCCTGGCCGGTCACCTGACGACCACCACCAGCAATCCCGGCAAAACGCTCATCGCCCCTTAATATTGGGCAGCCCCGGTGGAGCCGGGAGTGACGAGGAGTGACATGCCGAACACCGCCGTGACGTTCGCGGTTCTCGGGCCCACCGAGGTGCGGGGATCCGACGGCTCCGCGACGGCCCTGCCGCCGTCCGTGCGGGCCCTGCTGGCCCGGCTGGCCCTGTCGTGCGGACGCGTGGTGCCGGTGGACGGCCTGACGGACGCGCTGTGGGGCGACGAGGGCGACGACCTGCCGGCCGACGCGGCGAACGCCCTGCAGATCCGGGTGTCCAAGCTGCGCCGCGCCCTCGCCGCCGCCGGGCTCGGCGCGGACGTCCTGGTCACGCAGGCCCCGGGATACCGGCTGGCCGTGCCCCAGGACGCCGTCGACGCGCACGTGTTCGAGCGGCTGCTCGTACGGGCGCGGGAGGAGACGGCCGCCGGGAACGTCATCGCCGCCCTGGGCAGCCTGGACGATGCGCTGCGGCTGTGGCGGGGGCCCGCGCTGGCCGACGTCGGCCAGACGACGTGGGCGACGACGGAGAGCGCCCGGCTGGAGGAGCTGCGGCTGGGCGCGGTCGAGGACCGGTTCGAGCTCCTGCTGGAGTCCGGCGGGCACAACGAGGCGGTCGCCGACGTCGAACGCCTGGTGGCGCGGCACCCGCTGCGGGAACGGCTGCACCGCCTGCTGATGCTCGCGCTGTATCGCGGTGGGCGGCAGGCGGAGGCGCTGGCCGCCTACCAGGCGCTGCGCCGCGGTCTCGCCGACGAGCTCGGCATCGACCCGTCGCCGGAGCTCCAGGCGCTCGCCGAGGCCATCCTCCGCCAGCAGGTCCCGTCCCCTCCGCGCGAGGAGCCGCAGCCGCAGCCGGTGCACGGTGACCGGCTGCCACGGCGGCTGACGTCGGTGATCGGCCGCCAGGACGACGTGGCCGCGGCGCTGGAGCGGCTCGCGGAGTCGCGGGTGGTGACGCTGACCGGCCCGGGAGGGATGGGCAAGACGACGCTCGCGTTCGAGATCGCCCGCAGGGTGAACGAGACGCCGGACGAGATGCCGGACGTAACGCGGGCCGACCGCGTGCTGCTGGTCCGCCTGGCCGCCCTGGAGCCCGGGACGGACGTCGCCGACGCGTTCGCCGCCGAACTTGGCGTGCCGCCGCAGGGCACCGCGGCGGCCGACGCGGTCGAGGAGCACCTGCGCGACGGCCGCACGCTGCTCGTGGTCGACAACTGCGAGCATCTGGTGGACGACGTGGCCGCCCTCGTGGAGCGGCTGGCCGCGGCCTGCCCGCGGCTGCGCGTGCTGGCCACCAGCAGGGAGGCGCTCGCGATCCCCGGCGAGGTGCAGGTCGCGGTCGGTCCGCTGGGCGTCACCCACAACGACGGGCCCGCCGTGCGGCTCTTCGCTGAGCGGGCCCGTGCCGTACGGCCCTCGTTCACGCTCGACGCCGAGACCACTCCCGTGGTGGCGTCCATCTGCCGCCGGCTCGACGGCATGCCGCTCGCCATCGAGCTGGCCGCCGCCCGGGTGAAGGCGCTGTCTCCGGCCGACATCGAGGCCCGGCTGGCGGACCGGTTCTCGCTGCTGACGGCGGGACCGCGCACCGGCGAGGCACGTCACCGCACGCTGCGCGCCACCCTCGACTGGAGCCACGACCTGCTGTCGGAGGCCGAGCGGCGGCTGCTGCGCCGCCTCGCGGTGTTCCGCGGCGGCTGGACCCCGGCGGCCGCGGAGGAGGTGTGCGCCTTCGGCGGCGTCAGCCGGGGAGAGGTGCTCGACCTGCTGTTCCGGCTGGTCGACCGGTCGCTCGTCGTGCCCGAACCGGCCACCGGGCGGTTCCGGCTGCTCGTCACCGTACGCGACTACGCGTGGGCCCGGCTGGAGGAGGCCGGGGAGGTCGCCGAGTGCCGCGACCGCCACCTCGCCTACTGCGTGCGCCTCGCCGAGGAGCAGGGGCCGCACGTCCGTAACCTCACCGTCTACACCCGGCTCTACGACGAGCACGACAACTTCCGCGCCGCCGTGGACCACGCCGTCGACAGCGGCGACGTCGAGAACGGCTTCCGGCTGGCCTGCGCGCTCGTGATGTTCTGGAATTACGGCGTGCGCTACGAGGGCACCCGGGCGCTGACCGCGCTGCTGGAGACCGGCGGCGGGTCCGCCGCCGCCGCACGGGCCCGCGCGCTGCAGGGCATCGGGCTCCTGCACGTCTACTATCCGACCCCGCGCTCGGTCGCCGCCACCGAGGAGAGCCTCGCGGTCTTCGAGGAGATCGGCGACGTACGCAACGCCGCGATCTCCCGGCTCGTGACGGCATGGGCCGGCCAGTACGGCGGGGACCCCGGGCACTACCGCGCCCTGATCGAGCGGAGCCGGCGTGAGCTGGGCGACTCCGACGACGGCTGGTGGCTGGGCATGACCGAGTATCTGGAGGCGCTGCTGGCCCTGCGCCTGGGCGACTTCGAGGACGCGGTCGTCCGGTGGCGGCGCACTCTCGACCTGGCCCGGTCCGTCGGCGACCGCATCATCGGCAGCGCGATCCTCGCGCATCTCGGCATCGCCCTGCGCGAGTCCGGGCGGCGGGAGGAGGCCCTGGCCGTCCTGCGGGAGTCCGTGGACGAGGTGCGCGGCCGGAACTCGCTCCACGGGCTGACCTTCGCCCTCGTGCACACGGCCCACACCCGGCTCGACGTGGACGAGGGCGACGATGTCACGGCGCTGCTCGCCGAGGCGGACGACGTCGCACGGCGGGCGCGCAACCCCCGCTGCCAGGCATGGGCGGCGTGGGGGCGGGCGCGCATGGCCCGGGTGCGCGGGGACGCCGGCTCCGCCGTCCGCGAGTGCCGGGACGCGCTGGCGCTGCTGAAGGAGGGTGAGTTCCCCTGGGCCAGGGCCCGCCTGTGGTCGTTCCTGGCCGGCTGCGCCGAGGAGACGGGCCTGCCGGACGAGGCCGCGCACGCCCGCGAGAAGGCCGCCGCGCTCACGAACTGAAGATCACGGGCTGCTGCGCCGGTGCTCGCACCGGTCGCCCGAGAACCCCGCCGCCGCCAGCACCGCCCCGAGATTCCCCGCGTCCACGCCGCCGCGTACGCGCAGCAGACCCCGGGCGGCGTCGACCTCGAACGCGGTGACACCGGGAACGTCGCGCACGTGCCTGCTCAGCAGGCGCACGCACCTGCGGCACAGCAGGGCCGGCACGCACACGGTCAGCCACTGAGGGCTCTGGTCTTCCACGCCGTTCACCGTGCTACCCCGCTCTGGCGGCCCGCTGTCCGTCCGCTGTCCGCCACCGCCGGAGGGCCGGGAGGCCGCGACCAGACCGCGACCAGCGTGCGGACAGCTCCGGCGGCGACGCTGCCTCCATGACCATCACCGAGACACCTCCGCGTACCGACGCCGCCGCCGTGGCCCGCGACGTCGTGAAGATCTACGGCCGCGGCGACACCGCCGTCCGGGCCCTCGACGGCGCGACCCTGTCGATCCCCGCCGGGCGGTTCACCGCCGTCATGGGACCGTCGGGATCCGGCAAGTCCACCCTGATGCACGCCCTGGCCGGGCTCGACACGGTGGACGAGGGGCAGGTGCTCATCGGGGACACCGACCTCGGCCGGCTGAGCGAGCGGCAGCGTACGCTGCTGCGCCGCGAGCACGTGGGCTTCGTCTTCCAAAGCTTCAACCTGGTTCCCACGCTGACCGCCGCGGAGAACATCGTGCTGCCGCTGACCCTCGCCGGGCGGCGGGCCGACCAGGCGTGGATCGACGAGATCGTCGCGATGCTCGGGCTGGGCGACCGGCTGCGGCACCGTCCCGCCGAGCTGTCCGGCGGGCAGCAGCAGCGGGTCGCCGTGGCCCGGGCGCTGGCCGCCCGGCCGCGGATCGTCTTCGCCGACGAGCCGACCGGCAACCTCGACTCCCGGGCGGGGGAGGCGCTGCTCGGCTTCCTCCGCCACGCCGTCCGCGAACTGGGCCAGACCATCGTCATGGTCACCCACGACGCGAACGCCGCGGCGTACGCCGACCAGGTGGTCCATTTCGCCGACGGCCGCGTGGCCCGCATCGAGCACGCCCTCACGCACGGCCTCACGCACGCCCTCACTCACGACGGGGAGAAGTGATCGCGATGTGGCGCCTGATCGTCCGCAACACCGTCGCCCGCCGGGGCAGGCTGGCGCTGACCCTGCTCGCCGTCCTGCTCGGCGTCACCTTCGTCACCGGCAGCCTGGTGCTCACCGATACCTCCCAGCGGCTGCTCGACGACCAGTTCCGTACGGCCACCGCGGGGGTCGACCTGACCGTCCGCGACGCCGCCGCGTTCGACTCGGCGATGGGCGTGGAGGTCGAGCGTGACCCGCTGCCCGCCGAGGTCGTGGACCGCGTCCGCGCGGTGCCGGGCGTGGCCGCCGCCACCCCCGTCGTACGGGGTCAGGGGCTGCTCGCCGTCGCCGGCAAGACCATCGTCCCGGCGGGCCCGTCGCTGCTGTTGTCGTGGGAACCCGCGCCGGTCGGCGCGTTCACCCTGCGCGCCGGGCGTGCCCCGGTCGCCGAGGGCGAGGTCGTGGTCGACGCCGCGACCGCCCGCCGGCACCGCATCGGCCTCGGCGCCGAGGTCACCGTGAGGGCCGAGCGCACGGAACGGCTCCGCGTGGTGGGGCTGGCCGGGTTCGGGGCGGCGGAGGGTCTGCCGAACACGACGGTCGCCCTGGTCGCTTTGCCCGCGGCACAGCGGCTGCTCGCGCTGGACGGGAACGCCTCGGAGGTCGCCGTCGTCGCCGCGGGCGGCACCGACACCCAGCGGCTGCGTGCCGCCGTGTCGGCCGCGCTCGGGTCCGGGTACGAGGTCTCCTCCAGCCGGGACGTCGCCGCCTCCAGCGCGGCGGCGGCCAAGACGCAGATCTCCTACCTGCAGGTGATGCTGTTCGCCCTGGCGGCGGCGGCCCTGCTCGTCGGGGCGTTCCTCATCGCCAACACCTTCTCGATCGTCGTCACCCAGCGCACGCGTGAACTGGCCGTCCTGCGTGCCGCCGGAGCCACCGGCGCCCAGGTCATGCGCTCGGTGCTCGGCGAGGCCCTGCTGGTGGGGCTGGCCGCCTCCGCGGCGGGTGCGGGCCTCGGCGTCGCCTGCGCGGCGGGGCTGCGCGACCTCCTCGGGGCGTTCGGCATGACGCTGCCCGGCGGCGGACTCGTCGTCACTCCCCGGACCCTGGTCGTCGCGTTCGCGGTCGGCGTCGGCGTCACGGTCCTGTCGGCGCTCGGGCCGGCTCGCCGCGCCGCCTCGGTGGCGCCGGTCGAGGCGATGCGGCGCGCGTCCGCCGACAACGTCTCCGGGCGGGCCGGCTGGGGCCGCACCGTCGTCGGGGCGGTTCTCACCGCGCTCGGCGTGGCCGGGCTGTCGATCGTCCTGGCCGGGCCGGGGTCGGTCGTCGTGCTCGGCGAGGCGGCGGTGAGCACCGTCGTGGGGCTGGCCCTGCTCGGGCCGGCGGTCACCCCGGGTCTGGTGCGGCTGCTCGGGCGGCCGCTCGGCGCGGCCGGCGTCCCCGGACGGCTGGCGCGGGAGTCGGCGGCGCGGGCACCCCGGCGTACCTCCGCGACCGCCCTGGCCCTGGCCTTCGGTCTCGCGCTCATCAGCTTCACGGCCGTGCTGGGGGCCTCGATCAAGGACTCGACCGCGCGGTCGTACACCGAGGCGATCACCGCCGACTACGTGGTGGAGAGCGCCCGCAACGAGATGCTGGGCGGGCTGCCCGCGCACGCCTACCACCACGTCAGCGAGTTGCCGCAGGTCGGGGTGGCCTCCCGGCTGCGCTACGGCCACTGGAAGGACGGCCAGTCGACCGAGGCGCTCACCGCGGTCGACCCGGTCACGCTGCCCCGCGTCACCTCGCTCCACATGGTCGCCGGACGCCTGGACGCCGTCGCGGACGGCGGGGTCGTCCTGGCCGCGAACGTCGCCAGAGAGCGGCACCTCAAGATCGGCGACACCCTGGAGATGACGTTCTCCCGCACCGGGACCCGGCGCCTCCCGGTGGTCGGCCTGCTGCGCGACCGGGACGCCCAGGCGCTGTCGACCGGCTACGTCATCTCGCTGGACACCTTCGAGCGGAACTACCGTGAGCACGTCGACGCGAGCGTCTTCGTCAAGGTCGCCGACGGAGTGCGCGACGCGGACGCGAAGAAGGCCATCGAACGGGCCCTCGCCGACGCCCCGACCGCGCAGGTGCGCGACCAGGCGGGGGCCGTCGCCGGGCGGAACGCGATGATCGACCAGGTCCTCGGGCTGGTGACCGCGCTGCTGATGCTCACCGTCCTGATCGCGCTGATGGGCATCACCAACACGCTCGCCCTGTCCATCATCGAGCGGACCCGGGAGATCGGGCTGCTGCGGGCGGTCGGCATGACCGGCGCCCAGATGCGCTGGATGATCCGCGGTGAGGCGGTCCTCGTCGCGGCCCTGGCGATCGTCGCCGGGGTCGGCCTGGGCGTCGCCTTCGCCGCCGGCACGGTCACCGCGCTGGGCCGCACCACCGAGGCCACGCTCACGCTGCCGGTCGGTCCGCTCCTGCTCGTCGTCGCCGTGGCCGCCGTCGCCGGTCTGCTGGCCGGGCTGCTGCCGGCCCGCCGTGCGGCCGGGCTCGACGTGCTCACCGCCATCGCCACAACCTGATCGGAGACCACCATGAACGACATTCCCGTGACGATCCGCCGCGCCGGTCCCGAGGACGCCGCCACGGCCCTGACCCTGCTGCGTGAGCTCGCCGCGCACCAGGACCAGTTGAGGCACGTCGCCGTGTCCGAGGAGCGGATGCGCGAACTGCTGAGCCGCGAGGACGTCATCGTCCTGCTCGCCGAACGCGGCGGCCGGCCGATCGGCTTCGTGTCCGTCGTCCGCCACCTCAACATCTGGGCCGGGCGCGACATCCTCGCCCTGGACGACCTGTTCGTACGGCCGGAGGCCCGCGACGGCGGAGTCGGCCGCCTGCTGATGACCGAGGTGGCCCGCATCGCGGGGGCCGAGGAGATGGTCGTGCGGTGGGAGGTGCTGAAGGACAACGAGGGCGCCCAGCGCTTCTACATCCGCCTCGGGGCGACCCTGTCCACGAAGATCATCGCTGCCTGGCCGCCCGGCGCGTACGCCGCACACGTGGGCGGAGCCGCGTAGCGCAAAGAAGGGATCAGCAAGCACACAGCACATCGCAGGCCGGGAGAAGAGAGGCGAAGCGAGGGGTATGAGCCGGATGCGTCGCTTGTGACCTTAAGCAAAGGCAGGTGTGGATCGGATGGGCGACAACAGAACGGGGAGTTCCCGCGTCGTGGCGGTGTCCGCCCGGCGTCTGGCCGTCGTCGCCGCGATCCTCGTCGGGCTGGCGGACATCGTGGTGGCGTCACAGACGCTCGCGGCGCCGAGACTCCAGGACGTCCGCGCGGCGAACTCCGATCCCGGTCATGGTCACGGCGCGGGCAACGGCGGCGCTCACGGCGCCGAGGCCGGTCATGGTGCCGAGGCCGCCGCTCACGGTGCCGGGGCCGCCCATGGCGCGGAGACCGCCGCTCATGGTGCGGAGACCGCTGCTCATGGCGCCGAGGCCGTTCCCGGCGGCGCTAAGGGCAAGAAGGGCAAGAAGGGCAAGGGGAAGAAGGGCAAGGGCCACGGTCACGGGGGAGCCCGCATCGACGCCCGTCTCGCCGGTTTCGGGGGTGGTCTCGGCGGCGGGTTCGGTGACGACGGCGGGGGCACGCAGCACACGGCCGGCGTGAACACCGCCAACGCGCCGACGATCAGCAGTCCGCCCTATCAGCTCAACACGGGCAAGCGGAACGTGAACGCCCCCGCGGGCAACAGCGCCGTCGATTTCGCCGGTGTCCAGCAGGTGTCGAGCGTCAGCGTCTTCACCGACTCCCTCAGCGGCAACTGCAGAGGCGGGATCAAGAACTGCTCGATCAACCAGACCCTGCAGGCCGCGGAGAGCAGAGGCAGCGGAATCGGGCACTGACACGAGACGGGCGTCTCCCTCCCGGAAGACGCCCGTTTTCAGTGATGCCCGGGGATCAGAGCTCGCCGCTCTCGATCGCCTGCTTGAGGGCCGCCTGCAGCTGCTGGTGAGAGGCGGTGCCGTTCGCGGCGACGAAGTCGATCAGCGAGGAGTCCGCCTCGAAGGTGAGGTTCTCCGTGACCCGGGTCTTCCCGCCGGGCAGCGGGTCGAAGTCGATCTTCTGGTGCGTGACCACGTTGGGCTGCGACCAGCTGTCGGTCTCGTAGTAGTACCCGTTCGGGTGGAGGCGCTGCTGCGCGTGGGTCTTGCTGACCACGATCGTGCCCTCGTACGGGATCTCCTCGATCGCCGTGAGGTTGCGGTAGGTCGCGGGGGGCGTCCGCCACTCCTTGTGCGTGACGACCCGCCTCAGGAACGGGTTCCTGCCCATGTGGTTGTTGAAGTTCGAGTACTTGTTGAAGGTCAGCGGCATCGGCGCGTCGATGTCGATGGAGATGCTGTTCGTGACCCGGCTGCGGCCCGAGCCGGGCGCGGGCGGGGTGGTGTCGGTGAAGTGGTAGGTGTCCCAGGCGGTCTGCCACTCCTGGGTGATCTCGGCGTCGCTCTCGGTGGTGCCGGCGGTCGTGTCGGCGTTCGCGGGAGCGGACAGGGCGGCGAGGACGAAGGCGGCGGCGAACATCTGGGCCGCGGCCACTCGCAGGATCTTTCTCACGTGTACCTCGAAAAGAGGAGAAATGGTACGAGTGATCTTCTACCGCAACGGCAACGTGTTACAGAAGGGTCCATACCGAATGGGTCACGTGGCGGGTCACGTGCAGAGGGCGATGTCGAGGGCGTTCATCAGGTGGCCGAGCGCCGTGGCGTCGCCGGGCAACTGGGTGACGGCGATGGTGACGGCGCGGCCGTCGTCGGTGGCTGCGTCCGTGGTCGAGTAGCCCATGATGTCGCCGCCGTGCCCCCAGGCGAGGCCGCCGCAGCTCAGCGGGGTGCTGACGAGGCCCAGGCCATACCGCGCCCCCGGCCACAGACCGGACGAGGCGTCGACGGTCGTGCGCATCTGCGCGAGCTGCTCGGGTGCGAGCAGCTTGCCGCCCAGCAGGGCGGTGAAGAAGCGGTTGAGGTCACTGGGGGTGGCGTTCATCTGGCCGGCCGCCCAGCCGAAGGACGGGTCCCACTCGGTGACGTCGGTAAGCGGCTTGTCGGGGTCGTCGCGGTGGTAGCCCTTCGGGTGCGGGGCGCGGATGCCCTGGTCGCCGACGTTGGGGAAGTAGGTGTGGCGCAGGCCGATCCGCTTGATGATCCGCTCCTCGATCTGCTCGTTCACCGGGCGGCGGGTGACCTTCTCGACGAGCAGCCCGAGGATGACGTAGTTGGTGTTGCTGTACTCCCACTTCGTGTCGGGCGTGAAGTGCGCCTTCTCCTTCAGCGCCAGATCCAGCAGCTCGCGCGGCTGGAAGTAGGTGTGCTGGTAGGGGAGCGCGCCTTCGGCGAGGAAGGTGGTGTAGTTCGGCAGGCCGGTGGTGTGCTGGAGCAACTGGCGCACGGTGATGCGGCGGCCGTCGCCGCCCCTGCCGCGGACGAGCTTCGGCAGGTAGGTCTCGATCGGCTCGTCGAGCTTCACCTTTCCTTCGCCGACGAGCTGCAGCACGACGACGGCGGTGAAGGTCTTGGTGTTGCTGCCGATGCGGACGTAGCCGTCCACCGGCACCTTCGCCCTGGTGCGTAAGTCCGCGACCCCGGCGGTGTAATCGCGCACGCGCCCGTCGCGGCCGCGTACGGAAGCCAGGGCTGCGGGGAACTTGTCCGTTCGGACAAGGGTGTCCAGCGACTTCTGGACGGCATCGGTCTTGCCGGCGGCATGCGCGGCGGCCGGAGCGAGGGCGAGAGCGGCGCAAGCGGCGAGCGCGGCGGCCGAGACGCGGAGGTGATTCTTCATGGCCACGACGCTATTGACGGCCCGGCTCGCCAACGAGAGTGCAGACATGTCGGTTGACAGTGGTGCTAACTCCACCGTCAGCCGATAGGGGGATACGCGATACTGATCGCCATGGTCCGGCGATGGCGAGACGACATGCGCCACCTGCTCGTCAGCGGGGTGATCGGTGCGGCCGGCCTGGGCCTGTTCGTGCTGACCGTCGCGGCGGCCGGGTTCGGGCTGGTGGGCGGCCTCGGTCTGCCCGTCTTCGTCCGGGCCGTGGAGCTGACCCGGAGGCTGGCCGACGTCCAGCGGCGCCGTACCGGTGCGGGCATCCCCTCGCCATACCCGCCGATGCCGGACGACGGGCTGCTCGCCAGGGTCCGCACGATTACGGGCACCCCCGCGACCTGGCGCGACCTGCTGTGGGCGGTGTCCCCGCTGCAGTACACGCTGCCGCTGGTCGCCGTGGGCCTGTGCCTCGCGGGCGCCGAGGGCGTGCTCATGCCGCTGCTGTGGCTCGCGTGGGGGCGCGTCGAATACGAGTGGCTCGTCGTCACCGACCTGCCCGGCGCCTTCGCCGCCGTCGCGGTCGGGGTCGTGACGACGGCGCTGGCCTGCCTGGCGCCGCGGGCGTTCGTCCGTCTGGAGGCCGCGCAGGCCCGGTGGCTGCTGGCGCCCACCACCGCCACCCGGCTGAACGCCCGGATCGCCCGGCTGACCGAGACCAGGACCCAGACTGTCGACGCCTCGGCCGCCGAACTGCGGCGTATCGAGCGCGACCTGCACGACGGCGCCCAGGCCCGGCTGGTCGCGCTGGCCATGAACCTCGGCATGGCCGAGGACCTGTTCGACGCCGACCCCGACACCGCCAGGGCCCTGCTCGCCGACGCCAGGACCGGGGCGCACACCGCGATGACCGAACTGCGCGACCTGGTCCGGGGCATCCACCCACCCCTGCTGGCCGACCGCGGCGTCGGCGGCGCGCTGCACGCCATCGCCCTGACCAGTCCCGTCCCCGTCGAGCTCGATATGCGCCTGGACCGCCGGCTCGCTCCGCCGGTGGAGTCGGCCGCCTACTTCACCGTGGTCGAGGCCATCACCAACGCCGTCAAGCACAGCCAGGCGGGCCGCATCACGGTCACCGTCGAGGACCTCGGCGACCGCCTGGCGCTGCGCGTCGCCGACGACGGACGCGGCGGCGCCGACCCCACCCGGGGCACGGGCCTGCGCGGCATCGAACGCCGCCTGGCCGCCTTCGACGGGTCGATGCGCGTCACCAGTCCCCTCGGGGGCCCCACCACCGTCGAAGCGGAGTTGCCGTGCGCGTCCTGATCGCCGAAGACCTCACCCTGCTCAGGGACGGCCTCACCCGCATGCTCACGGCGTACGGGTTCGACGTCGTCGCGGCGGTGGACGACGGCGCGGACCTCGCCAGGACGCTGGTGGAGGTGCGCCCCGACGTGGCCGTGGTGGACGTGCGGCTGCCGCCGAGCTTCACCGACGAGGGGCTGCGCGCCACGATCGCCGCCCGGCGGGAGGTTCCCGGCCTGCCGGTGCTGATCCTGTCGCAGTACGTCGAGCGGGTGTACGCGGCCGAGTTGCTGTCCGACAGGTCGGGCAGCGTGGGCTATCTCCTCAAGGACCGGGTCGGGCAGGTCAAGGACTTCGCGGACGCGGTCCGGCGGGTGGCGGACGGCGGCACGGTCATGGACCCCGAGGTCGTCGCCCAGTTGCTCGGAGGCGGGCGGCAGCGGGACCGGCTGGCCGCGCTGACCCCCAGGGAGCGCGACGTGCTCGCCGTCATGGCCGAGGGACGCTCCAACAGCGCCATCGCGGCCCGGCTCGTTGTCACCGAGAAGGCCGTCAGCAAGCACATCAACAACATCTTCGCCAAGCTGGCCCTGCCGCCGTCCGACGACGACCACCGACGGGTGCTCGCCGTGCTGACCTACCTCAACGAGGGCGCCTGAAATATATCGACACGGTCAGACGTGGTCGGCGCAGCAGGGCGTGGGGTTCGGCACCTCGGCCGGGGCTATGCGTCCGCCCGGCGCCGGCATGGCGAGCAGGGTCATCAGCCCGTCCCGCCAGACCGGGCGTACGTGGTCGTTGGTAACCAGGACCACGTCGTCGGCCGGGGGCTCCGGCTGGGCGAGCACGAGGACCCGGTCGATCGCCGTACGGGCCAGCAGTTCGCCGACGGTGAGCGTGCCCGGCAGGTCGTCGCGGCCGGGGAACAGCACCACGCGCCCGCCGTCGCGGGCCGCGTGCTCGGCCGCCGCCAGCGCCGCGCCCTCCGCCTCCGAGACCCCCTCGGGGAGCCGGGTCAGGTCGAGGCCGGCCGCGCCGGGCAGGGCCAGCGAGCAGGCGACGTGCGGCAGGGCGCCGGCGCGGACGAAGTGGGTGCAGCCGATCACCCCGGCCGGCGAGCCGAGCGCCTCCACCACCTGGTGGAGGAGGTGCTCGGCCCCCGCGACCGTACGCGATCCGTCATCCAGACCGACGATCATCGGCAGGTTCATCGACGCGGCACGATCCAGATGGGGTTGCTGTAGAACCACAGGTCCTTCCAGGGGTCGGCGTCGCCGAGCACGTCCATGGCGGGACCGTGCGGGTCCACCGACGCGCCGAGCAGGCCGGGGGCGACGCGGTTGCCGTCGGTGCCGCGCAGCCGCACGTAGACGGGGTGGTCGACGGCCCCCACCTGGTAGGTGAAGGTGACGGTGCCGGTGTTCTTCCCGACCTCGTACGACTGGACGACCTTGGTGTTCGGGGTGGTGAACACGTCCTTGTCGGAGGCCGGGCCGGTCACGTCGCCCTGGATGACGTCCACCCGGGCCAGCGTGGGGATGAACTGCGCCCAGTTGGGCCGGTTCGCCAGCGTGATCTGGATGGCCACCTCGACCTGGGCGCCCTGGCGGACGTACAGGGTGTCGCCGAGCGTGACGCCGCTGTTGCCGCGCACCCGCGCGCGGACGACGAGGCCGCTGATCAGGCCGCCGTGGTCCACCCAGATGCGGCCCTGACGGATGCCGTCCATCACGGAGCCGTAGGAGAACCCGGTCGCGCCGACGTGGGTGCGGCTGTAGTAGCCGGGCCAGAAGTCGCCGTTGGACAGGTTGTGCACGCCGTTGTAGATCGGGTCCTCGTACCGGCCGTTGCCGTTGAAGTCGCTGTTCGGCCCGCGGTCGCTGGTGTCGGCGTAGATCGTGTGCGAGTCGGAGTTGGCGGTGATCCACCAGGGCTTGCCCTCGGCGAGCAGGCTGTCCCACAGGCCGCCGACGGTCGCGGTCATCCAGTCGAAGCCGCCGAAGGTCTTGTAGCTCTCCGCCGGGTAGCCGGGGAAGGAGTCGGCGCTCGGGCTGTTGTCGTAGTAGCCGCGGCCGGAGCCGGGTCCGTTGGGCTTGGGGATGCCGGCGGCCTGGTGGCCGGGCGCGCCCTCCATGCCGATCGCGATCCCCGGCGCGGCGTCGCGCCAGGCGCGGATCTCGTGCGGCGAGTCGATGCCCTTGCGCGCCGGGTGGTTGGCCAGGAACAGCGCGTCGGGGATGCGGCGGCGCTTCACGGCGTCGGCCAGGAAGCTGAGTCCCGCGATGGCGAGGGCCTCGTTCTGCGGGGTGCTCGCCGTGGCGTTCTTGACCGAGCCGTCGAAGGAGTTCTCGAACTCCTTCAGCGTCGCGACCTCGCCGCGTCCCGGGGCGACGAACACGGTGCCGTGCTCGGCGGCGGGGATGTTCCACTCCAGGCCCTGGAAGACGAGGGTCTCCTTGACCGCGTCGCGGGCCGCGACGATGTCGGGGTTGACCTTCTCCACGCCGATCTTGGCGTGCGTCGTGCTCCCGTGGTCGGTGATGACCATCCAGTCGAGCCCGTACGCGTTGGCGTGCCGCACCTGGTCGATGACGCGGTACATGCCGTCGGAGCTGTACTGGGTGTGGATGTGGTGGTCGCCCGAGAGCCACAGGAAGCCGTCCTTCGGCTCGCGCTCGCCACGAGAGGTCGCGGCGCTCGCCGCGGCGGCCTGGCCGGGGGCTCCCAGCACGCTCGCCGCGGTGAGGCCGGCGCCGAGCAGCCCGGCCCGCCGGAACATCTGGCGGCGGGAGAGCTGGTCAGGCGACAGTTCCTCGTCCGCGACCGTCATGTCCACGACAGGACCGGGGTCGGAGTGCCCGTGGTCGTGCCCGTGGTCGTGGTCGTGGGTGTGGGGATGGGGGTGGGGGTGTGCGTGCCCCTCGCTCATGTGGTGCCCTTTCGCGTCCCGCCGGAAAACCGGATCCGGCTACGAAAGGCACCTTTGCGAGACCGGCTGAACCGTGCGTGAACTCCGGGAGCCGTGCAGGGGGCCACGGATTTACGGCTGATCCTAAAGGGCGGATACCACCTTTTCGGATGCGCCACGCGGAGGATTCGCGTCGGCCGTGGCCCGGACGAACTCGCGTACGCGGGCTGTCGTGTTGGTCTCCAGCCACACCGGTCCGCGTTCGATCGGCGGCGCGTCCCGGATGGGCACGTACGCGACGTCGGGGCGCGGATAGTACGTGCGGCTGTGCTCGCCCACCGGCAGAACCCCCTTGCCCATGGCGACGAGGGACAGCATCTCCGAGAACGTGCCGCCGACCGGTCCCCTGGGGACGGGCCTGCCGGACGGGGTGTGGCCGGGCGTGCGGTCGCGCTTGAACTCCGCCGAGGTGACGGAGGGGTACTGCACCACGGGGTGGTCGCCGAGGACCTCCAGGGACACCGACTCCTCGCGGGCCAGCGGATGCCCGGCGGCCACGGCCAGCACGCGGGCCTCCCTCAGCAGGACCGGCCCGCAGGCCATGCCGTCGAAGGGGTAGGACGCGATGAGCACGTCCACCGAGCCGTCGAGCAGGCTCGCCCGCGAGTTGGACAGCTGCACCTCCTGGACCTCGACCTCGCAGTCCGGATGGCGTTCGGTGAACAGGGCCACGGCCCGCAGCAGCGCCGGCGCCGTCCACTCGCCGAGGAAGGCCACCCGCAGCCGGCCGGTGATCCCGCGACCCGCCTCGACGGCCCGGCGTACGGCGGCCTCCATCTGGGCTGCCAGGGGCGCCAGGTCGTCGGCGAGCCGCCGCCCGATCGGCGTGAGGCGGACGACCCGGCTCGTGCGCTCGAACAGCGGCGCGCCGATGCGCCGCTCCAGCTTCTTGGTCACGTGACTGATCCGGCCGGTCGTGACCCCCAGACGCTCGGCCGTACGACCGAAGTGCAGCTCCTCGGCCAGCGTCAGGAAGGTCTCGATCTCGTGCCGTTCGAGCATGCGGATCCCCATCGTTGAAGGCGAGTCAACGATCGTAGTGTGATCGGGGCTTGGTGCCGGCCGCCTGACCGGCCATCGTTGGATCCATGAGCACAACGAACATGCGGGTCAAGGGTTTCGACCACCTGGTGCTGACCGTGGAGGACGTCGAGCGGTCGCTGGCGTTCTACTGCGACGTCCTCGGCCTGGAGCCGGTGCGGGTCGACGAGTGGCGGGCCGGCAAGGCGCCGTTCCCCTCGGTGCGGGTGTCGCCGGACACGATCATCGATCTGCTGCGCGGCTCCCGCGGCGAGCCGAACGTCGACCACTTCTGCCTGGTCGTCGAGCCGCTGGACTGGCAGGAGGTCATCGACTCCGGCGTCCTCACCGTCATCGACGGACCCGGCCCCCGGTTCGGGGCGCGTGGCGTCGCCACCTCGGTCTACGTGAAGGACCCCGACGGCAACGTCATCGAACTGCGCTGGTATCCGCAGGACAAGGACCAGGACAAGGAGGAGTGACGGTTCGTCCGCACTGGCGCGGCGCCGGGGTGCGGGCCGTCCACGCGCGGTAAATCCGGTGCGGGACGGTCGGAAGAAGGGCTGGTGCCGATGGCCGGGATGGACAAGCGGGCCGATCTGGTGCTGGAGGGCGGCGGCGTCAAGGGCGTGGGCCTGGTCGGCGCGCTGCACGAACTGCACGCCGCCGGATACCGGTTCGGGCGGGCCGCCGGCACCCGTGTCGCCGGGACCTCCGCGGGGGCGGTGGTGGGGGCGCTGGCGGCGGCCGGGATGCCGCCGGAGCGCATGCGCGAGCTCCTGTTCCGCGTCGACTACCGCAAGTTCAGGGACGCGTCCGCCGTGGAGCGCGTCCCGCTGGTCGGCGCCGGGTTCTCGCTGCTGTCCCTGCTGTTCGAGCGGGGCGTGTTCGAGGGCGACTACCTGCGGGAGTGGCTGGGGAACGAACTGGCCGATCTGGGTGTCGAGACATTCGACGACCTGGCGCTCGACGACCCGGCGCCCTGGATGGGCGAGGACCAGCGTTACAGCCTGGTGGTGACGGCCACGGACGTCACCCTGGGCCGGCTGGTGCGCCTGCCGTGGGACTACCGGAGCGTCTACGGCGTGGCGGAGCCGGGCACGCAGCGGGTGGCCGACGCGGTCCGCGCCTCGATGTCGATCCCCTTCTTCTTCGAGCCCGTCACGATCGCCGATCCCGGCACTGGACTGGTGTCGACCCTCGTGGACGGCGGCGTGCTGTCCAACTTCCCCATCGACACGCTCGACCGGCAGGACGGGGAGCAGCCGCGCTGGCCCACCTTCGGGGTCAAGCTGCTCCCCGCGTTCCGGGAGGACACGCTCAGGCTGCCGTTCGCCGGGGCTCCCCACCTGCCCGCCCTGAGGCTGCTGACGTCCCTGGTCGGGACCGCGATCGTCGGCCACGACCAGACGTATCTGAACCAGCCCTGGGTCAGGGCCCGCACCATCCAGGTCGACACCGAGAGCGTGGGGGTGGTCGACTTCGACCTCGACGAGCGGCAGAAGCTCGACCTCTACCTCAACGGCCGGACGGCAGCGGCGGCCTTCCTGTCCACCTGGGACTGGGACGACTACCGCGCCCGCTTCCGCCCGCCATCAGTGCCCGCGAAAACCAGTGGCAGGGTCGAGACGGCCGGAAGTCTACTTGGCCCATGATCGTGATCTCGGCCGCCTCCGGCGCGCTCGGCCGCCTCGTCATCGAGCACCTACGCACCCGTACGGAGGTGGTGGCGGCGGTGCGCGACCCCGCCCGCGCGCCCGAGGGCGTGCCGGCGCGCCGCGGTGACTACGACGACCCGGCGAGTCTGCGCGAGGCGCTCGGCGTGCCCTACCGCGAGGTGCCCGACGCAGGGCCGGGCCCGATGAGCTGGATCAACGCGCAGATCCGTGCGGGGATGCTGGAACAGCGGACCGACGACCTCGAACGGGTGCTCTGCCGCCCCGCCGAGACCGTCGTCTCCCGCGCCCTCGGGTCTTTCCCCGGGTAAGCACCCCGGGGAGGGAGCCGGGGCCGGTCAGCCGGCCGCCAGAACCAGGCGGGCGACGCCGTGGGCAAGGGCCTCGGGCGTCAGGCCCTCGGCGTGCCGCCGTACTGGACGATCAGCGCGTCGGCGTCCCGGAGGAGCGTGGCGCGAACCTCGGCGTCGGTGACGACCTTCTTGTCGCCGGCGACGTCCTCGAACTTCTCCAGCTCCTTCACGATCTTGTCGGTCTTCTTGTCCTTGTCCTCCGCGTCGCGGACGGTCGCCAGGTTGGTCCGGAGCTTGTGGGCGTTCTTGCCCGTGAGCTTCCCTGCGGCCTCGAAGCGGTCGATCAGGGCGGCGATGTCGCCCGTCGAGGTGACGACGGAGAACTTCACCGTCTGGACGGCCTTGTTGCCGGCCTCGTCGACGGCGGTGACGCTGAGCGTGTGCTCGCCCAGGGCCAGCGTGTACAGCGCCTGGAGCGTCCCCGCCGTGAACGGCCTGCCGTCCAGCGTGCCGGTGACCGTCTTGATCCCGGAGCCGCCGTCGGAGGCCCGCCAGCCGATCCGCAGGTCCTGGCTGTCGCCGTACCGCTGACCGTTCTCGAGACCGGAGGCCACGACCGTGGGCGCCGTCGCGTCCACCTTGACCGTCAGGGTCTTGGCGTCCTCGACGTTGCCCGCCTTGTCGGCGGAGCGGTAGGCCAGTGTGTGCGAGCCGTCGCCCGAGACGGCGACCGGAGCGCTGTACGCGGTCCAGGCCCCGCCGTCGAGCTGGTACTCGGTCTTGTCGATCCCGCTGCCCTTCGGCTCGTCGGCGGCGGTCAGCTTCACCGTGACCGCTCCGGTGAACCAGCCGGTCACCGGCTGCGCCGGGTCTGTCGTCGCGGTCGTCACCGGCGCGGTCTTGTCGACGACGCCCTTGACCAGGTGGAAGTAGTCGAACCTGGCCGTCTTCGACGCCGTCTGGTCGGCGCCGAGGGTGAACAGGCCGGCCTTCGCACCGGTGGCGACCGCGCTGTTCTTCACCGGCGCCGGTGCGCCGTTCGCGGCGATTTCGGTCCAGTCGGCGCCGTCGGCGGAGTAGTAGCCGTGGAAGGTGTCGCCCTCCTTGGCCAGCCGCAGCCACCACACGCCGCCGGGGAGGTCGCCCACCGACGGCTGCGGGTTCTGGACGACGCCGCCGACCTCGCTGCGCATCTCGAGGCCCCGCGCCACCGCGGAGCCCGCGGTGTTGGTGGTGATGTAGTCGAGCTTCACGTAGTCGTCGTCACCGGCGTAGACCATCAGGCCGCCCTGGTGGTACCGCTCGTTGAACGCCGAGCCGTCGATCTTGGTCTCGATCACCCAGTCGCCGTCAGGCGCGGTCTGCAGGATGAAGTTCTTCGGGCCGCTGTTGCCGGTCCCGTAGATGTCTCCCTTCGTGGTGTCGAGCTGGAGCTGGCCGCCGGTCACCCGCGCCGCCGAGGCGTCGGGGCGGACGGTCGCGTTCCAGCGGCAGCCGTCGAGGGCGGTGCCGTCGAACTCGTCGTCCGGACCCGGCCTGGTGGCCTTGTCGTCGGGCGTGATGTGGAACCAGTCGAAGGAGGCGTCCGCCACCGGGCGGTTGCCGGACCCGGCCAGGGAGAGCAGGCCGATCTTCGCGTTCTCGATGCCCGCGAGCGGCTTGGTCTCCGGCATGGCGGTGAACGTGCCGCCGTCGGCCGAGTAGTAGGCCTTCAGGTTGGTGCCGTCGCTGACGAACCGCACGTACACGGTGTCGGGGTAGGCGTCCCCGAGGTTGGCCGTGTTGCTCGCCGCCACCTCGTTCGGGCTGCCGTTCTCCTCGCGGATGAACTGGAAGATCCGTTCGGAGTGGCTGCCGGTGCCCCGCGCCTGCAGCACCATCTTGGCGTAGTTGTCGTCGTCGCCGTACAGGACCAGGCCCGCCTGCTGGTACGCGTCGAGTACCTTGAGCGTGACCTTGGCCGTGGCCACCCACGCGCCCGACGGCGCCGGCTGCACGACGATGTTCGGGGTGTCGCCGCCGGCTCCGTAGATGTCGGTGGTCGAGGTCGGGATCACGAGCTTGCCGTCCGCGACCCTGAGGTCCTGGTTCTCCCGGACGACCGACCAGCGGTCGCGGTCGAGCTGGGTTCCGAGGAAGTCGTCGGAACGGCCGGTGAGACACAAGATCGTCGGCGCGTCCACCTTGATCGAGATCTTCTGGGTCGCCGCCGCGCCCTTGGCGTCGGTCACCGTGACCTCGGCGGTGTAGGTGCCCGGCGCGGTGTAGGTGTAGCTCGCCTTGTCGGTCGTCGGGTGCGGCGCTCCCGTCACCCCGAAGTCCCACTTGTAGGTGAGCGGCGTGTCGCCGTCGGGATCGGAGGCGGTCGCCGTGAAGTCGACCTGGAGCGGGGCGACGCCCGTCGCCGGGCTGGCGCTCACGGACACGGCCGGACGCTGGTTCTCCGTCACGCCCTTGCCGACGAAGTCGACCCAGTTGACGTTGACGAAGGCGCCCGCGGCGCCCGCCGGGTGGCGCGCGACGAAGTAGATCGGTCCGCTCTCGGTGGGCGGATCGGTCAGGTTCATCGTGACGTCGACCCAGTTCTGCCAGCCGCCGGTGCCCGGCACGGTGACCGAGCCGATCAGCTTCCCGGTCTCAGGGTTGCCCATCTTGGCCTGGATGGTCCCACCGTTGCCGGCGGATGCGGCCCGGAAGCGGATCGCGGTGATGTTCGACAGGTTGACCGGGTCGAACGACCACCAGTCGCCGTCCTCGATCCACCCGATGTTGAGGTTGCCGCCCTGCGGGTCGCTCGTGGTCTCCGTCTGGACGCCCGCCGCGTCGGTGCCCTTGCCGTCCGCGACCCGGCCGGTCTCCGCGAAGAACTCGGCCTGCTTGCGCTTGGTCTGCAGGATCACCTGACCCCGGCCGGTGAGCGGCTTGGCGGCGCCGGAGCCCTTGTCGGTGTAGCCGGCCTCGATGACGTAGAAGAGGTTGTCCGCGTCGCCGTGGCCGCCCGACGATGCGGTCTGCAGCACGCCCTCGCAGCCCTTGGCCTGGTCGAGGGGGTGGCCGTGGGTGTCGTGGCCGAGCAGCGCCTGCACCTGGACCTCGTCGCAGTCGATCGCGCCGTCCTCGGCGTCGGTGACGGTGACCTTGTACTTCACCTGGTCACCGAACTCGAAGAACCCGCCGTCGGGCGGCAGCTCGACGGTCACCTTCGGCCTGCTGTTGCCCGCCTGGACGGTCACGCTGGCCGTCGCCTTCCTGCCGTCGGCGTTGGTGACCGTCAGGACCGCGCTGTACTCGCCCGCCTTCTCATAGGTGAAGGTGGGGTTGGCCTCGGTGGAATCGGTCGTGCCGTCACCGTCGAAGTCCCACGCGTAAGTGAGCGCCTTGTTGTCCGGGTCCCGGGTGCCCTCGCTGGAGAACTTCACGGTCAGCGGGAGCGGGCCGTCGGTCCTGTCCGCGGTGGCGCGGGCGACCGGCGGGCGGTTGCCCTTGATGTACTCGATGCGGTAGATGCCGGAGTCGGCGTTGTCGCCGCCGAAGCCGGAGCCCCACTCGATCATGTACAGCGCGCCGTCGGGGCCGAACTTCATGTCCATCGGCTTCTTGAAGCTCAGCGAGCCGAGGATCTGGTTGATCTCGACGAGCTTGCCGCCGTCCTCGTAGAGCTGGAACGAGAACATCTTGTTGGTGTTCCACTCACCGAAGACGGCCTTGCCGTTCCAGTACGCCGGCCACTTCACGTCCGACTTCAGATCGGCGTCGTAGCGGTAGACGGGGCCCGCCATCGGCGCGCCGCCCTGGAGCTCGGGGAAGTTCTGCGGGTCGGTGTTGTAGTGGTACCAGACCGTCGCCGGGATCACCGGCGGCAGCTTGGTCAGGCCGTCGTTGTTGGGCGAGTCGTTGACCGGCGCGGCGCAGTCGAACGGCGAGCCCGACTTCTTGGTGGCGAAGTCGTAGTCGACGTACGGCTTGTTGTCGCCGATGCAGTACGGCCAGCCGAAGTTGCCCGGCTTGGTGACCAGGTTCCATTCGACCGTGTTCTCCGGCCCCCGCGTGGCGCTCGCGGTCCCGGCGTCGGGGCCGTACTCGGCGACCATCGGGCGGCCGGTCTTGGGGTCGAGGCCGACGCGGAAGGGGTTGCGGAAGCCCATGCCGTAGATCTCCGGCTTGGTCTTCGCGGTGCCGGGAGCGAACAGGTTGCCGGCCGGGATGGTGTAGGTGCCGTCGTCTTCGGGGTGGATGCGCAGCAGCTTGCCGCTCAGGCTGTTGGTGTTGCCGGAGGTGCGCTGCGCGTCCCAGTTGGCCCGTCCGGACTGCTCGTCGATCGGCGCGTAGCCGTCGGAGTTGAACGGGTTGGTGTTGTCACCCGTGGCGAGCCACAGGTCGCCGGTCTTGTGGTCCACGAGCATGCCGCCGCCGTGGTGGCAGCACTCGGCCCGCTGGACCGGGACGTCGAGGAGCTTCTTCTCACTCGCCAGGTCCACGGTGTCGTCCTTCACCGTGAACCGGCTCAGCCGGTCGACGTTCTCCCCGACGGGTGAGTAGTAGAGGTAGACCCAGTGGTTGGAGTCGAAGTCCTCGTCCAGCGCCAATCCGAGCAGACCGCTCTCGTTGGCGGTGAACACGTTGAGGCGCGCGGCCTGCACGGTGCCGCCGGCGGGCTTGATGATCTTCACGTCGCCCAGCCGGTCGACGTAGAAGACCCGGCCGTCCTTGGCGACGTCCATCATCATGGGGTTGGACGTGTCCGTGTCGAGGGCGACCTTCTCGAAGCTGTCGCTCTGTGAGGCCGAGCAGTCGGCCTGCACGACACCGGCGGCGGTCTCGATGCCGCCCAGCAGCAGCTTCAGGAAGTTCGGCTCGCTGTAGTTCTCCTTGAGGTGGCCGAGCCCCGTGTACCAGGAACGGCCGCCGTCGAAGTCCTGGCACCAGGTGTTCGGGTGGTCGGCGCCCATCGTGGCGCCGGAGTAGGACTTCTCGTCCATCGACGTCAGCACGTGCACGGTGCCACGCGGATTCGTCTGGTAGTCGTACCACTCGTCGGTACGGGTCCAGGTCGTCGGCAGGCCCTTGGTCGACGGGTGCGCCGGGTCCTCGACCTTGACCGTGGCCTGCTGGATCGCCGGGTGCGACTTGAAGTAGGCCCCGACCAGCTTGCCGTACCACGCCCAGTTGTAGCCGCCGTCGGCGGCGGCGTGGACGCCCACGTAACCGCCGCCCTTCTGGATATAGCGCTGGAAGGCGTCCTTCTGCTCCTGCGTGCCCAGCGGGTCACCGGTCGTGGACATGAAGACCACGGCCTGGTACTGCGCCAGGTTCTCGTCGGTGAACTGGGCGCTGTCCTCGGTCGTGTCGACCGCGAAGTGGTGCTCCTCGCCGAGCTTCTGCACGGCCGCGATGCCCTCGGGGATCGAGTCGTGCCGGAAGCCGGTGGTCTTCGAGAAGACGAGCACCTTGTAGTCCCCGTCTCCCGGGTGCGCGAGCGCCGCCGTCGGTATGGCGGGCAGGGCCAGGGAGAGGGACAACACCGCAGCCATCCGGCGTAGGTGCCTTCGAACTGCCAAGACAGCTCCTTGTGGGGGGTGAACGGGCGACCCGAGAGGGAGGCCCGCGGTGACGCGAAGGTATTCCGCTTTCGCCCATTTGTGAAGACCTTTTAATCGAACTGACAACACTTTGTTCTCTCGCAGAACGAAGTGCGCGCGAGGGTGGCATGACTCCTCCGAACACATCAACTGTCTTGACAATTAAATTTGTCGGTGGCTACCGTGAGAACCACGACGGAGCCGACGACGGCACCGGCAGACACAGACCGGCAGACACAGACCGGCAGACACAGAGGAGAGCGTCATGGGTATCGCGGTCATCGAGTTCATGAGCCTGGACGGCGTCGTGCAGGCGCCGGGCGGCCCTCAGGAGGACACGGACGGCGGCTTCGCGCACGGCGGCTGGACGCACCCGTTCTTCGACCCCGAGATCGTCGGGGGCGCTTACGACGACGCGGTGAGCAAGGCGGAAGCGCTGCTCTACGGCCGCCGCACCTGGCAGAACATGGCCGCCGCGTGGCCCGCGCGGGCCGGTGACCCGTTCGCCGACCGGATGAACGCGATGCCGAAGTACGTGGTGTCCGAGACGCTGGGCGACGATGAGCTGACCTGGAACACCACGCGAATCCCCGGCGAGGCGGCCGTCGCCCGCATCCGCGAACTGCGGGATGCGGGCGACGGCGACCTGGTCGTCATGGGGAGCCCGAGCCTCGTGCGGACCCTCCTGCACGAGGGCCTGGTCGACGAGCTCCGCCTGATCGTCATGCCGGTGATCCTGGGCGGCGGAAAGACGATCTTCCCGGGCGACGGCCTGCGGCACAGGCTCGAACTGGTCTCCACGACCACCGGCGGCACCGGCGTGCAGCTGTGCGTCTACCGCCGGGTCGTGGAGTAGGGGGGCACCCGGAACCCCGCCGGCGTCAGGGGGTGGTCAGGTCGAACCGGCTGACGGTGACCGCGCCGCCCAGCGCTTGGGTGGCGTAGTCGAAGATGGCGAACCGGTAACCCATGAAGAACTGCCAGGCGTTGCCCATCGTGAAGGCCGGTCCGAACGAGGTGAAGTTCGCCCCGTCCGTGCTGTAGGAGAAGCGTGCCTGGCGGCCGGTGCCCGGACGGATGTCGGCGTTGACCCGCAGCCAGATCCGCCCGCCGGAGGCGGGCGCGCTCGCGACCTCGGTGCCGGTGCTCGTGGTGGCCCAGCTGCTGTTCATGGTCAGGTTGTTGGTCATGACCACCCGGGTCTGGCCGTTGTCGCGCCTGACGCCGATCCAGGCAGACGAGTCGCGCAGCATCGCCAGCCCGGCCCGGTCACCGTCGCGCATGGCCGAGTAGTCCAGCTGGATCGTCGCCGTCGAGGACGGGCCCAGGATGCGGTGGGTCAGGGTGTTGCGGGCCGAGTACAGGTCGTCGGTGACCGTGGCGGTCTGCAGCCGCAGCCCGTTGTTCACGCTGTATTTGGTGGTGTCGGGATTGTGGTTCCACTCCCATTCGGGGCCCAGCTGGGTGCCGGCGAAGGTGTCGGTCCCGGTCGGGGACTTCACCTGACGCGGCGGGCGCGGCACGTTCGGGTAGGGGTAGGAGCCGCCCCAGGCGCCGTTCACGGTCTGCACCGTCGGCCAGCCGTCGGAGGTCCAGGTGATCGGGGCCAGGACGGGGATGCGGCCGCCGGGGTAGGCGTCCTGGAAGGCCATGTAATACCAGGCGCCGTTCTGGGTCTGGACCAGCCCGCCCTGGTGTGGCACCCCGCCGCCGGAGACCGGGCCGCCCATGTTCAGCAGCACCTGGCGCATCTCGTACGGGCCGAAGGGGCCGTTGGTGGACTTCAGCACGTACTGCCCGTTGGCCGGGCGGGTCAGGAAGATGTAGTAGGCGCCGTTGCGCTTGTACATCCGCGACCCCTCCAGCGTGCCCACGCTGGACGGCGTGGAGAACACCTGCCGGCTGCGGACCTCGGTCTTCCCGTCGGCCGACAGCTGGGCCACGCTGATGTCGGTGTTGCCGTAGGAGACGTACATCGTGTCGTCGTCGTCGACCAGCAGCCCGGCGTCGTAGTAGCACTTGCCGATCGTGGTGTGCCGGTTCCACGGGCCCTCGACCGATGTGGCGGTGTAGATGTAGGTCTTGCTGAAGTCGACGCAGCCGCCCCAGTAGAAGGTCTTGTTGCTCTTGCGGTAGTTCAGGAACGACGCCCAGATCCCGTTGACGTACGCCCGCCCGCCGTTCAGGTCGTACTTCGACCCGAAGTCCAGTTTGGGCACCGAGTGACCGGCGTACTCCCAGTTGACCAGGTCGTAGGAGCGCAGGATCGGCGCACCGGGCGAGTAGTGCATCGTGGAGGCCGAGTAGTAATAGGTGTCGTCCACCCGGAAGACGTCGATGTCGGCCAGGTCCTCCCACAGCACGGGGTTGGAGAACGTCGTCGACGACGGTGAGGGCGACGGCGTAGGGCTGGGACTGGGGCTCGGGCTCGCCGAGGGGCCGGCACTGGGGCTGGTGACGGTTCCACTGCATGTGGTGCCGTTGAGTGCGAAGCTCGCCGGCACCGGATTGGACGAGGTCCAGGAGCCGTTGAAGCCGAACGACGCGCTGCCGCCGGTCGGGATGCTGCCGTTGTAGGAGGCGTTGGTCACCGTGACCTGGGCGCCGGACTGTGTGTAGTCGCCGTTCCACAGCTGGCTGATCGTCTGCCCGGCGGGAAACGACCAGGTGAGGCGCCAGCCGTTGATCGGATCACCCAGGTTGACCACGTCCACGTCGGCGCCGAAGCCGCCCTGCCACTGGTTGGTGACCGTGTAGGTGACCCGGCAGCCCGCGGCGGCCCGGGCGGAGCCTGCGGTCACGACTCCGAGGACGCTCAGCGCCGCGGCCATCCCGGCCGCGAGCCAGCGCCGATGTCGAGTGAGGCGCACGAGAATCTCCAGGGGATAGGGATTCGTCAGGAGACGGTGCAGACGTTTCCGTTGAGCGTGAACGCGGTGGGCTTGGCGGCGTTGCCGGTGTGGGTCGCCTGGAAGCCGATCTCGGTGGACGCCCCGGGGGCCAGCGAGCCGTTGTAGCCGGCGTTCGTCGCCGTGACCCGGCCGCTACTGGGGGAGTAGGTGGCGTTCCATCCGTTGGTGATGGTCTGTCCGCCGGGGAGGGTGAAGGCCAGGGACCAGCCGTTGACGGCGGAGGAGCCGGTGTTGGTGATGGCGATGTTCTCGGTCAGCCCGTTGTTCCAGGCGTTGACGGTGGCGCTGACCCGGCACGCGCCCGATCCGCCGCTGGGCGACGGCGAGCTGCTCGGCGAGCTACTTGGGGATGACGAGGGCGAGGGCGAGGGCGAGGGCGACGGGGACGGGGACGGGGACGGGGACGGGGACGGGGACGGGGACGGCGTGACGCCGGCGCCGTCGAGGCCGAGGAAGGCGATGGCGTAGGCGAGCTGGCCGGTCATCGGCAGTTGGTGGCCGACGCCGGAGATGCTGATGCCCTCGACGGTGGCCTGGGTTCCCGTGGTGCCATACCTGGTGCGGGTCCAGGACGACTGCGGGTGGTCGGTGAAGGCCGGGGTCTGGCTCAGCCCGTGCAGATTGGTCCACTGCTTGATCTCCTCGCCGAAGTTGGCGTAGGCCAGCGTGGTGTCGGTGGTGCCGTGCCACAGCTGCATCCGCGGGTAGCGGCCGGTGTAGCCCGGATACATCGCCCGTGCCTGGTCGCCCCACTGCTGGGCGGTCTTGACGAGCTGCCCACCGGAGCACTGGCTGTTCCACAGTGAGCCGTTGGTGGTGGCGAAGCACCCGGCGGGTACGCCGGAGAACGCCGAGGCGGCCGAGAACACGTCCGGATACTGTGCGGCGAGCACGTTGGTCATCATCGCGCCGGAGGAGAAACCGCTGACCACGATCCGGGCGGGGTCCACGTTGTATCGCTGGCGGGCGTAGGCGACCATCGACATGATTCCGGTGGAGTCGCCGCCGCCGTCGCGCCGGAGCGCGGCCGGGGTGGAGACGTCGAAGCACTTCTCGCTGCGGGTGGCCTCGGGGAGCACGATGACGTATCCGTAGCGGTCGGCCGCGGTGACGAAGTCGTGCCCGTTGCCGTTGAAGATCGCGCCGGCAGAGCCGCCGCAGTAGTGAACCAGGACCAGCAGTGCTGGCCGTGCCGCGACCCTGTCCGGCACGTAGAGGTACATGTTCAGGTTCGTCGGGTTGGCGCCGAAGCCGGTCACCGGGGTCAGCGACGCCGCCGCGGCGGGCCGGGTCGCCAGGAGCGTGCTCGCGACCACCAGGGGCAGGGCGGCGGCGGCCAGCAGGACTCTGAGCCTTCGTCTCACGCCGTTTCCTTTCATCATTGTTAGCGCTAACATTCCTGTACGAGTCGCCTGCTCCTCTCCTCGGGGTGACCGGAGGCGGTGGTGCGCCGGAGCAAATACGACGTGTCGACTGCCCGTCAAGGCGGCGTCTTCGGCCCGGCGCCGCCGTTGCGTCCGTACGCACGTCTCATCTGCCGCGACGAGCTCCGGGCGCACCGTCCGAGGGATACGGGGTGATGAAACATTCATCGATGCCTGCGTCGTGATGGCCATCGATGGGAGTGCCAGGAAAATTACATCGACGGATTGCTGACATCAGTCCAGCCTGCAGCGCTCTGCGTGCATCTTGGCGTCGAAACTTTCTGGAAACGCCCTTGACATGTTTCGGGGGTGATTTCCAGACTGACTCCCCGAGGCGGCTCCTCCTGCCGGGGTCGGTGGTGAGTGGCAGGGGCCGCGGTTTTCGACGCGACGACGGATCGCGTGCTGTTCCCGCGGGCGTCTTCCGCGTTCCCTCATCGATTCCGCAATGGAGGCTCAGGCATGGGCGAAAATTCCTTACCCGCCGACGGAGGGCGGCGACGGCTCGTCGGCACCCGCCGGCTGCTGGTCGCCGGCGCCCTCGGCGTACTCGGCACGGTCACCGCGCTCTCGGCGTCCGTCCCCGCCGGCGCCGCCGCCGGCACGCTCGGCGCGGCCGCCGCCCAGAGCGGCCGTTACTACGGCGCCGCGATCGCGGCCGGTCACATGAGCGACTCGGCCTACGTGGCCACCTGGGACCGAGAGTTCAACGCCGTCACCCCCGAGAACGAGATGAAGTGGGACGCCACCGAGCCCTCCCGCGGATCGTTCCGCTTCACCTCGGCCGACCAGATCGTCAGCCATGCCCAGAGCAAGGGCATGAAGATCCGCGGGCACACGCTGGTGTGGCACAACCAGCTGCCCAGCTGGGTGAGCGGCCTGTCGACGAGCGACCTGCGCTCGGCGATGGTCAACCACATCAACACGGTGATGGGCCACTACAAGGGCAAGATCTACGCCTGGGACGTGGTCAACGAGGCCTTCGCCGACGGCGGCGCCGTCGGCACCCTGCGCAGCTCGGTGTGGACGCAGAAGCTCGGCAACGGCTTCATCGAGGAGGCCTTCCGCGCCGCGCGGGCGGCCGACCCGAGCGCCAAGCTCTGCTACAACGACTACAACATCGACAACGCCACCGCGAGCAAGACCCTTGGCGTCTACAACATGATCAAGGATTTCAAGGCGCGCGGTGTGCCGATCGACTGCGTCGGACTGCAGTCGCATCTGTCGTCGGGGTCGGTGCCGTCCAACTACCAGCAGAACATCGCCCAGTTCGCCGCGCTCGGCGTCGACGTCCAGATCACCGAGCTCGACGTCGGCGGCTCGGGCTCCGCCCAGGCCGACGCCTACCGCCGCGTCACCCAGGCCTGCACGGCAGTGCCCCGCTGCACCGGCATCACGGTCTGGGGCGTCACCGACAAGTACTCCTGGCGCAGCGGCGACACCCCGCTGCTGTTCGACGGCAACTACACCAAGAAGCAGGCGTACACGGCCGTCCTCGACGCCCTCAACGCCGCGACGCCGAACACGAGCCCGTCCCCGAACACGAGCCCGTCCCCGAACACGAGCCCGTCCCCGAACACCAGCCCGTCGCCGACGAGGTCTCCTGTCACGGGGGCGTGCTCGGCGGCCATCGAGACGACCAACAGCTGGCCGGGCGGGTTCCAGTCGACGGTGACCGTACGGGCGGGCAGCGCGGCCGTCAACGGCTGGACCGTGAAGTGGACCTGGCCGGGCGGGCAGAGCATCAGCAGCCTGTGGAACGGCACGCAGAGCGTGTCCGGCTCCAGCGTGACGGTCCGCAACACCGACTACAACGGCTCCATCGCGGCCGGCTCGTCCACCACCTTCGGCTTCACCGCCAACGGCACCGCGGCCACCCCGTCCGTCACCTGCACCAGCCCCTGACCTGAGGAGACACAGATGCGCCTTTCCTGGCGAGCGCGCACGCCGCACCGCTCCGCCGCCGAACCGGCGGCGCCGCCCCGGACGTCCCTGCGCCGGAAGCTGGCGATAACGGCGATGCCGCTCCTGATGACGGCGGCGACCGGACTGCTGAACGCCCACAGCGCGGAGGCCGCCGTCGCCTGCCGCGTCGACTACACCATCGCCTCGCAGTGGGGCGGCGGCTTCGGCGCCAACGTGGTCGTCAACAACCTGGGCGACGCCGTGAACGGCTGGCAGTTGTCCTGGACCTTCGGTGCCGGTCAGCAGATCACGCAGATCTGGAACGCCACCCACACCCAGTCGGGGTCGTCGGTGACGGCGACCAACGTCAGCTACAACGCCGCCATCCCCTCGGGCGGCAGCGTCTCCTTCGGGTTCAACGGCTCCTGGAACGGCTCCAACCCGGCGCCCACCTCGTTCTCCCTGAACGGCGTGCCCTGCACGGGAACCCCGTCGTCGCCCAGCCCCTCCGCGACGCCCACGCGTTCGCCCTCTCCGAGCCCGTCAGCGAGCCCGTCAGCGAGTCCGTCGCCGAGCCCGTCGGCCAGTCCGACGGGTGGCGGCGGGACGCTGCCGTCGAGCTTCCGGTGGAGCTCCAGCGGTGCGCTGATCGCACCGAAGTCGGACGCGACGCACAACATCGCGGGGATCAAGGACCCGACGGTGGTGTACTACAACGGCAAGTACCACGTGTTCGCCAGCACGGCCAACGCCTCGGGCTACAACATGGTGTACCTGAGCTTCTCCGACTGGTCGCAGGCGGGCTCGGCGACGCACTACTACCTCGACCGCACCCCGATCGGCTCGGGCTACCGGGCGGCGCCCGAGGTGTTCTACTTCGCGCCGCAGAAGCTGTGGTACCTCGTGTACCAGACCGGCAACGCCTCCTACTCCACCAATCCGGACATCAGCAACCCCAACGGGTGGAGCGCGCCGAAGAACTTCTACTCGGGGATGCCCGACATCATCCGGCAGAACATCGGCAACGGCTACTGGGTCGACATGTGGGTGATCTGCGACAACGCCGACTGCTACCTGTTCTCCTCAGACGACAACGGGCATCTGTACCGGTCGCAGACGACGCTGGCGAACTTCCCCAACGGGTTCGGCAACACGGTGATCGCGCTGCAGGACTCCAACCGGAACAATGTGTTCGAGGCGAGCAACGTCTACAAGGTGCAGGGCGACAACCGCTATCTGCTGATCGTCGAGGCGATCGGGTCGGGTGGCCGGCGCTACTTCCGGTCCTGGACCTCCACCAGCATCGCGGGGTCGTGGACGCCACTTGCGGCCAGTGAGTCCAGCCCGTTCGCCGGGGCGAGCAACGTGACCTTCCCCGGCGGCGCGTGGACCAACGACATCAGCCACGGTGAGATGGTCCGCACCATGGTCGACCAGACCCTGACCATCAGCCCGTGCAAGATGCAGTACCTGTACCAGGGCCTGAACCCCGGCTCCGGCGGCGACTACAACTCCCTGCCGTGGCGGCTCGGCCTGCTCACGCAGACCAACTCCACCTGCTGACCGTCCTTGAGCGGACCTCCGGTGCGGCGACCCCGTCGCGCCGGAGATTCCGCCGCGCCTAGCGTTTCGGAGAGGCGGTGCTGCCGCGTACGACGAGGGTCGTGGCGAACTCCTTGCGGTAATGGGGGAGAGGCTCGCCCCTGGCGAGCGTCACCAGCATGGTGGCCGCCGCCTCCGCCATCTCGGCCAGCGGCTGGTGGATCGTGGTCAGCGGCGGGATGGCCCACCGCACCGGCGGCATGTCGTCGAAGCCGACGACGCTGAGGTCCTCCGGGATGCGCAGCCCCAACTGATGGGCCGCGTGGTAGACCCCGATGGCCTGGCCGTCGTTGGAGGCGAAGACGGCCGTGGGCGGGTCGGGCAGGCGCAGCAGCCGGTGCGTGTGCGTCAGGCCGTCCTCGATCTGGTAGTCGCCCTGGCAGATCAGGTCCGGGTCGACGGGCACTCCGGCCGTGTCGAGCGCGGCGCGGTAGCCGTCGAGACGGGCCCGGCTGGACAGCGCGTCCGACGGCCCGGTGATGATGGCGATCCGCCGGTGGCCCAGCTCCAGCAGGTGGCGGGTGGCGGTGAGCCCGCCGTTCCAGTTGCCCGCGCCCACCGAGGGGACGCGGTGTCCCGGGTCGCCGGTCGGGTCCAGGAGGACGAGGGGGATCCTGTGGGTGGCGAGCCGCTCGCGCTGGACGTCGGTCAGGCTGGAGAAGACCGCGATGACGCCGGCGGGGCGGCGGCCGAGCACGTCCTCGAGCCAGTCGGCGCCGGGGACGTGGTTGCCCTCCAACTCGGAGATCGCCATAGCCAGGTGATGCTCGCGCGCGACCTGCCCCACCCCCCGGGCGATCTCCGTCGGGTAGTCGCCCGCCAGTTCGTGGAAGACCAGCTCAAGCACGGCGGCCGGACTGGAGCGCCGCCGCTGCCTGCGGAAGCCGTGCTCACGGATGAGGCCCTCGATCAGGGCGCGGGTCTCCGGCGCCACCGCGGACCGGCCGTTCACCACCTTGGAGACCGTCGCCTTGGACACTCCCGCGAGTTCGGCGAGCTGTGCGAGGGTCAACGGCTCGGGGTCGGATGCAGGCGGCTCGTCGACAACGGTCACAAGGCGCAGTCTAACGTCGAGACACGAGTACGATTCTGAATGTTTCGGTGATCGGCCGAATATTTTCAGTCGGCTGCCATGTTCGCCCTGATGTGGATGTCGAAAGCTTTCGGAACATGGGTGAGCGATGCGAGGCGTTCGTCGTCCTCGGTGCCGGGCTCGGCCGTGTAGACCATGATGCGCAGGTCGCCGCCCGCCACGATGAGCACGTCGCAGTCCAGCGTCAGGGGGCCGACGTCCGGATGGTCGATGGTCTTGCGCGCAACCTCGTGCCGGCCGACCGCGCCGGAATCCCACAGCTCGGCGAACCGCTCGCTGTTCGCGCGCAGATCCGCGATCAGCCGCCGCAGCCGTTGGTCGGCCGGATAGCGGCCGGCGGTCGCGCGCAGGTCGGAGACCAGGGCCGCCTCGAACGCCCGCAGGGACTCCGGGGTGTGCCGGGCCCGGCTGCCGGGGCCGAGGAAATGCCGCCACACCGAGTTTCGCCGGTCGCCGCGCCACTCCGACGGGTCGCCCATCAACGCGGCGTACGGCGGGTTGGCCAGGAGCAGCGTCCAGCACGCGTCGAAGACGGCGACGGGCGTGCCGGTCAGCCGGTCCAGCAGCCGCCGGACGCTCGGGGTGATGTGCGTCGGCACCGTCTCCGGACCCGGCGGAGCCAGCCCGGCCAGCCGGAACAGGTGCGCGCGCTCGGTGCCCGACAGCCGCAGGGCCCGCGCCAGGGCCTCGACGACCTGGGCCGACGGGTTGGACGCGCGGCCCTGTTCGAGCCGGGTCACGTAGTCGACGGAGATCCCGGCCAGCAGGGCCAGCTCCTCACGGCGAAGGCCGGCCGCGCGCCGCTGCCCGGTCGCGGGCAGCCCGGCGGTCTCGGGCGCGACCCGGTCGCGCCAGCGGCGCACCGCCTTGCCGAATTCTCCCGTCATTTCCCCGGTCGCCATGCACACCAGTCTGCACCGGAGGGCTCTCAGGACCTGCCGGAGGACGTCCACCCCTGCCGGTGAAGCCTCTCGAACCCGTCGAGCAGCAGGTCGAGCGCGAACTCGAACTCGAACTGGTCGTCGCAGCCCTGGCCCACCACGGACCCTTCGTCGTGGTTGGCGGCCATGGCCACCTCCAGGATGTGGGGATACCTGCGGGCCATCTCCGCGATCATGGCCGCCTGCAGCTCCGGGTCGGCCGGTGGCGGCGGTGAGGGGAACAGCTCCTGCGTGAACCCCCACATGCGGCTCCCGAGGACGTGCATCACATGGTGGGTGAGGTTGGCCGACAAGCCGCCGGCCCGGAACGTGGCGATGATCGAGTTGATGTAGTCGAGCACGGCCGGGGTGGGGTGCGGGCGCGACTCGATGACACGCGACGCCCAGGGATGGCGCAGCAGCGCGCGCCTGGCCGACAGGACGCGCGCGCGGACCGCGCTCTTCCAGTCGGCGCCGCCGGCCGGGGGATCGATCTCGCCGACGATGACGTCGACCACGCCGTCGAGGAGCTCCTCCTTGTTGGCCACGTGCTTGTAGAGCGCCATCGGCACGACACCCAGCCTGTGGGCGAGGTTGCGCATGCTCACCGATTCGATCCCGGCCTCGTCGGCGAGCGCGACGGCGGCACGCAGCACGCTGTCCCGGTTGAGGGGTGTCCGGCGCCCGCCGTCCACCTGCTGGGGCATCCCGATCGCCTTCCCCGGAGCCATCCCTTGACGGTGTACGCCGTACACCCTACTCTGAGCCGAGAGGTGTACGCCGTACACCCGCAGTAGATCGGGCGGTCCGGCTTCGGGCGGCAAGGGCCCGGTGCGAAGAAGGGACAGTGCGTGACCCCCTCCGCCAAGCGAGACTGGCTGGTGCCCGTCGGGCTGCTCATGCTCAGCGCGATACCGGTGATCGCGGGCGCCTCCCGGGCCGCCCAGCTCGCCGGTGGCGCGACCGTCACACCGGACAACGCCCGGTTCTTCGCCTCGCCGGCGCCCGTGCTGGTGCACATCGTCGGCGTCACCCTGTACTCGCTGCTGGGAGCGTTCCAGTTCCACCGCGGCTTCCGCGGGCGCAGGCCCGGCTGGCACCGCGTGGCCGGGCGGCTGCTGGCCGTCTGCGGGCTCGCCTCGGCGCTGTCGGGCCTGTGGATGACGCTCTTCTACGCCCGCCCTCCCGGTGACGGCGAACTCCTCACCGGCTTCCGGCTCGTCTTCGGCGCGGCCATGGCCGGCTGCATCGTGCTCGGCGTCGCCGCCATCAGGCGCAGGGACGTCGCCCGCCACCGCGCCTGGATGGCCCGCGGCTACGCGATCGGCATGGGCGCGGGTACGCAGGTCCTGACCCAGCTGCCGGTCATGCTGCTGATCGGCCAGCCCTCCGAGTTCGTCCGGGCGATGCTGATGCTCGCCGGCTGGGTGATCAACGTCGTCGTGGTCGAATGGGTCCTCCGCAGGCGTACGGCCAGGCCCGCCAGGACCCGCCGTACCGGAGAACACGCGGACGTCCTCGCCGGCCGATAGAGATCAGGGAGAGGCACCCGCCACCATGTGCGTATGGGAGAGCATGAGGGACCGGGCTGCGTCTTCTGCGCGATCATCCGCGGAGAGGCCGAGGCGAGCATCCCCTACGCGGACGACCACGTCGTGGTGATCATGGACATCGGGGCGGTGACGCCCGGTCACCTTCTCGTGATTCCCCGCGTCCACGCCGCCGGCCTGGAAGACCTGGACGAGGAGACGAGCGCACATGTGTGGAGGATCGGCCACCGCATGGGGCGGGCTCTACGACGCTCGGGCCTTCGCTGCGAGGGCGTGAACGTTTTCCTGGCGGATGGCAAGGCCGCTTTCCAGGAGGTCTTCCATTTCCATCTGCATGTGTTCCCCCGGTTCAAGGGGGATGCCTTCCGGATAGAGGCCGACTGGGGCACCAGGGAGCGGAGCCTGCTCGATCGGGAAGCCGAAGCGGTGCGGTCCGGCCTGGCAGCCCTGGGGTCTTCGGATTGACGGCGGACGGGACCTCTCGCCCGGTCAGCGGTGCCGGTCGAGGTCCTCGAACAGGGCCGCCGCCCGTGTGGCGGTGCCCAGGGCCCGGCGCCCGGTGCTGAGCAGCGCGAGGACCAGGATGCCGGCGCCGAGTCCGAGCGCCAGCCAAGCACCACGACCAGCGCTCCGACCGGGAGCAGGCACAGCCCGGCCGTGTACGTCCTGGAGGTACTGCGTGGTCGTGAACAGGAACGCACTGAAGCCGCACAGGGCGAACAGCGCCATCAGGATCGCCGCGCCGAACGGCACGCTGCGGAACAGGCGCGGCTCCAGCAGCGGATTGCTAGGAATTCGAGCGCGCTCGAGGTCAAGCAGTGGCCGATTCCGGGCATGATGGCGCGCATGGCTTCGGAATCCAGGCACATCAGCGTGTGGATCGACCGGCACGCGGCTGACGTCTACGAATACGCGTCGAACCCGACCAACCTCCCGGAATGGGCTCCGGGGCTCGGCAGCTCGGTGGAGAACGTCGGCGGACGGTGGTACGTGGAGACCCCGTCGGGCCGGGTCGGCGTGGCCTTCGTGGAGCGCAACGAGTACGGCGTTCTCGACCACGACGTCACGCTGCCCTCCGGGGAGGTCGTCTACAACCCGATGCGGGTCATCCCCGGCGGCGACGCCTGCGAGGTGGTCTTCACCCTGCGCCGCCTTCCGGGTGTGAACGACGAGGATTTCGCCCGCGACGCGGGCCTCGTCCAGGCCGACCTCACCCGGTTGAAGCACATACTCGAATCCGCCGGCCAATCCGATTAGTGTTCCGGCTCGGGCCCGAAGACGCATGACGCACTTCCAGAGCGGCGTCACCGCGTCCGGCGGGGACAGCACTCCGGAGGCGGCCACCTCGCTGAAGTACGGTCACAGTCCATGAGGATTCTCATCGTGGGCGGCAGCGGCTTTCTCGGCAACGAACTCGTGCGGCAGTCCGCGACGGACGGCCATGTCGTGGCTGCGACCTGTCTGACTCGGCCGGGAACGGCAGCGGGGGTCGACTGGCTACCACTTGATGTTCGTGACCGTACTGCCGTAGTCGACCTGGTCGGCGCGTTCAGCCCTGATGTCGTCGTCAACGCGGCCTTCCGTCAGTCGGACTGGGTGACGACGGCCGTCGGCGCCGCTCACGTGGCCGTCGCAACCTCCGCAAGCGGCGGACGCTTGGTGCACGTGTCCAGTGATGCTGTCTTCTCAGGTAAGGCGGTCACCTATGCGGAGGACCGCGTCCCCGATCCGGTCACTCCGTACGGAGCGGCGAAGGCGGCCGCGGAGGTGGCTGTGCAGGTGATCAGCCCCACGGCGGTGATCGCAAGGACCTCTCTGATCATCGGGAACGGCGACTCTCCGCACGAAGGCTTGGTGCACTCGCTGGCCGCAGGCGGCAGGCACGGGGTGCTGTTCACCGACGATGTGCGCTGCCCCGTGCATGTCCGTGACCTGGCAGCAGCCCTCTTGGAGCTTGCGAGCTCTGATCGTGCGGGGATCCATCACGTAGCCGGGGCGGATGCGGTGAGCCGATATGAGCTTGGCTGTACTCATCGCGCAGCGTGATGGCATCGATCCAGCTCGGCTGCCGTATGGCAGGCGCGCCGACACCGACCAGCCTGGGCCGCTTGATGTGTGGTTGGACTGCGGCCTGACTCAGCGGCACCTGAGGACGAGACTGCACGGTGCGCGGGAGTTCGCGAGATAACTTGCGCGGTCAGGTCGACCGGCCGCGAATGACCGGGACAGCGCGCAGGCCGTTCTTCCGGACGGCGAAGACGCGCCATACCGGAGAAGGGCACGGAGCTGGTGAAACCGCGAGGTCAGGGGTGAAACCACCGTGAAGCCGCGATGAAGCCGGCGACGCGGAAGCTCTCCTCGTACGCCGGGAGGTACCCGGCGGAGAGAGGAGACGCGTCATGGCGGACCTCAGTGCCGTCCGGGCCGACAGTCTGGTCAAGAACTTCGGCGACTTCCGGGCCGTGGACGGAATCGACCTTCACGTACGGCAGGGCGAGATCTTCGGGGTCCTGGGCCCCAACGGAGCAGGTAAGACCACCATGCTCCGGATGCTCGCCACCCTGCTTCCGATCGACGGCGGCCACGCGGAGATCTTCGGCGTCGACGTCCGGCGGGAACCCCACCGCATCCGGCAGTTGGTAGGCGTCACCGGCCAGTACGCCTCGGTGGACGAGGACCTGACCGCCCGGGAGAACCTCCGGCTGTTCGCCCGCCTACAGGGCCTGACAAGCACCCGGGCCAAGACAATCGCCGGTGACCTGCTCGAACGCTTCGACCTTCAGGAGGCGGCCGACCGTCCCCTGTCCCAGTTCAGCGGCGGCATGCGCCGACGCCTGGACCTGGCGTCAAGCCTGATCACCCGCCCACCCCTGATCTTCCTGGACGAACCCACAACCGGCCTCGACCCGAGAACCCGAGGCCAGATGTGGGACACGATCCGCGAGCTGGTCACCGACGGTTCCACGATCCTCCTCACCACCCAATACCTGGACGAGGCCGACCAGCTGGCCGACCGCGTAGCCGTGATCGACCGAGGCCGAAAGGTCGCAGAAGACACCCCCGACGCCCTGAAGACCCAGGTCGGCGACTCAACCCTGCAGCTCAGGCTCGCGGACGGATCCGACACCGCCCTGGCCGCGAACGTCGTCCGCCGAGTGCTGGGTGAGGACCCGGTCCTGACCCCGGAATCAGGACGCATGAACATCCCCCTCCCCGACCCCGACCGGGCCGCGGACGTCCTGATCGGCCTGCGAGAGGCAGGCCTCGGCATCTCCTCGGTAAGCGTCGCCAAGCCGACGTTGGACGAGGTCTTCCTGGCGCTGACCGGCCACGGCGCCGACGAACCCCAGATGGAGGCGGCCCGATGACCACGAGCACCATGACCCCGACCACCCGCGACGCCCAGCGCATCGACCCGTCCGCCGTGGTCGCCCGCACCACGTCCCGCAGCTCGCTTCAGGCAACCTGGGTCCAGATCCTGGCAATGGCATGGCGAGCCCTGAAGAAGATGCGCCGCAAGCCCGAGCAGTTCTTCGACGTCCTCATCCAGCCCTTGCTGTTCACAGCGATGTTCGCGTTCATCTTCGGCGGCGCGATCTCCGGCAGCGTGTCGGACTACCTCCCGGTACTGATCCCCGGCATCCTCGCCCAGACGGCCCTGACCGTCTGCATGGCAACAGGCGTGCAGCTGCGTGAGGACATGGACAAGGGGGTCTTCGACCGCTTCAAGTCCCTGCCGATCGCAAGAATCGCACCCCTGGCCGGCCCGATGATCGCCGACCTGATCCGTTACGGCATCGCATCGGTGCTGACGCTCGTCACCGGCCTGCTCATCGGTTACCGTCCTGGCGGTGGCGTGGTCGGCTGCATCGGCGGCGTCGCACTCACCGTGATCGCAGGCTGGTCGCTGGCGTGGATCTTCACCTGGCTGGGCACGATGGCGCGTTCGGCGCAGAGTGTCCAGGGCATCTCGATGATGATCATGTTCCCGCTCACCTTCCTGTCCAACGCCTTCGTCCCCGCCGAGACGCTGCCCGGCTGGCTGAAGGCGTTCGTGAAGGTCAACCCGGTGTCGCACGTCGTCTCCGCCGTGCGCGACCTGCTCAACGACGGGGCCGTGACGGCCGAGGTCGGCTGGGCCGTCATCGGCTGCGCGGCCGTCGTCGTGATCTTCGCGCCACTGGCGGTCCGCTCCTACTCCCGCAAGATGTAGCCGGTGTCAGACCACCCGCTCCAGGACGGCGCGGGCCTCGGCCAGCAGGTCGGGGCCGCGCCGTTCGCCGTATCCGGCCTCGATCCGGGAGATGGCGCCGGGGGCGACTCGTTCGGCGTGCGCGGACAGCACCGACCACTGCATCGTCGGGGCGAACCGGTTGTAGGCGAACCGGTCGGCGAGCACGAGCAGCCGCACCGCCTCCTCGACCGGCAGCGCCCCCTTCAGCAGGCCCCAGATGCCCAGCCCGGCGAGCACCATCCCCATCACCGGGTAGTCCTTGTTAGCGGGGTCCGGGCCGACCACGACCAGGACCTTGACCCGCAGCGACTCGAAGAGGTCCGCGCCGTCGTCGCCCTCGCCGTACTGCGCGAACGCCGAGAGCGCGATGACCTCGCCCAGGATGGCCCACGGGGTGGCATCGTCCGCCGCGCCCGGGACTCGCATGGTCCGGAGCACCTCGGCGGTCTCGCGATACAGCCGCAGTCCCTCGGCGACTTCGCCGTCGGCGAGGGCCAGCTCCGCTCTGCAGGCGGCGACCGACAGGACCCCGCCGTAGACGCCCTGGGAGGCGAGCGCCTCCAGCTCGTCGAGCATCCGCGCGGTTTCGTCGCGGCGGCCCTCGGCGAGCGCCGCCATGGCGAGGGCGGCGCGGATCTGGACGGCGTCGTCCAACGCCCCGAGGCGTTCGAGCACCGGGAGCGCCTCGGTGGCATGTCTGGAAGCCGACGCGGAGTCACCGAGGTGCGCGTACAGGCCGGCCAGCTGGGTGTGCAGCACCGCCCGGTGCCAGGGACCGCCGTCGTCGCCGACGAGTTCGAGGGCTGCTCGGGCCGCTTCGATCGCGCCGACCGGGTCGCCGGTGTTCTCCCGGCCGTGGCTCAGCCAGTGCAGCGCGATCCGGCGGATCAGAGGGTCGGGATCGGCGGCCAGATTGTCCAAGCCGTGCTCGGGTTCCAACACCGTGGTGAGCAGCGCGGTCACCAGCGCCCGGACGGCCGGGTTCGCCGAGTCGGCGCCCAGCCCGGACAGCAGCCGCGTCAGCGTCCCCGTCTCTCCGAAGGAGACGAGGGTGGCGCTGAACAGCGCGATGCTCAGGGCCAGCCGGGTCCGGTCGAGGAGCCGGGGCGGAGGCGTCCAGCCCTGCAGGGCGGCGGTGACGGCCGGGGTGAGGACGATGCTGCGCGCGTGGTCCCCGCAGATCGTCCAGTAGCCGCCCAGAGCGGAGAACAGCACCACGGCCGCTTCCGGGTCGGGGTCGGCGAGGGACTCGCGCAGGATGTCGGCGAGGTTCGTCTCCTCCGAACGCAGCCGGTCCATCGCGTCGACCTGTTCGGGCGAGTACAGCCGGGTGCCGTGCAGGTCGGCGTGGCCGACGGCCCACGCGCGTACGGCGGCCCGCGCGTCGGCGGTCTCGCCGGCCGAGTCCAGCCGCACCCGGCCGAACTCGCGCACCGTCTCGAGCATGCGATAGCGGACGCCCTCGGCTGTCTCCACAACCGTGAGCAGGGACTGCTCCACGAGCTCCTCGACGTCGCCGAGAGCGTCGTCGCCGAGCACCTCCTCCGCCGCGTCGAGGGTGAAGCCGTCCGGGAAGGCCGAGAGGCGGCGGAGGGCCCTGCGCTCCCGCTCGCCCAGAAGGTTCCAGGACCAGTCGATCACCGCCAGCAGCGTCTGGTGCCGGAAGGGGGCGCTCCGGTCGCCGCCGCGCAGCAGCGAGAACCTGTCCTCCAGCCGTCGGGCGATCTCGACCGGTGACATCACCCGCACCTTCGCGGCGGCCAGTTCGATCGCGAGCGGCAGGCCGTCCAAGCGGGCCACGACGGCGCGTACGTCATCCTCGTCGAGGTGCACACCGGGCCGGGCCGCGGTCGCGCGGTCGCAGAACAGCTCGACGGCGTCACCGGTTCCCAGCTGGGGCAGCGGATAGACGCGTTCGGCAGCGATCGCCAGCGGCGAGCGGGTCGTGGTGAGGACGCGCAGCTCCCGTGTGGTCGCGGTCAGATAGGCGACCAGGTCGGCGACCGCCTCCACCAGATGCTCGCAGTTGTCGAGCACCAGCAGCGTCGGGGCCAGATCGAGCTGCTGGGCGATCCGGGCCCGGACGTCGGCCCGCTGCTGCGGGGTGAGCGTGCGTCGTCCGGTCACCGAGTCGCGGACGCCGAGCGCCGACCCGACCTCGCCGACCAGGTCCTCGGGCGCGGTCACGCCGACCAGCTCGACGAAGTGCACCACCGGCTGCGGGGCCTCGCGGGCGACGGCATGGGCGAGCCGAGTCTTGCCGAGCCCGCCCGGACCGAGGATCGAGACCACCCGGGAGGCGGCGAGCAGTGCCCGCACCAGCCGGAGGTCGTCGTCGCGGCCGAGCAGCGGGGTCGTGTCGAACCGCACACCGGCGCGCACGGGGCTGTCGAGCGCCAGCAGCTCACGATGGACCCGCCGCAGCTCCGGGCCGACGTCGGCGCCGATCCGCTCGCGCAGGTCCGACCGGTAGCGCTCGAAGCGGTCCAGCGCGGCGCCTGTCCCACGCACCGCGGCCTCGCTGCGCAGGAGGTCGGCGAGCAGCCCCTCGTCCTCGGGGTGGACGCGCGCAGCCTCCTCGAGCTCGGGCAGGGCGGGGCCGTGGTCGCCACTCCGGCTCCGGGCCCGGGCGAGCACGACCCGCGCGGACGCCAGGTCGCGTTCCGCGCGCCGGCGCACCTCGGCCAGCGGGCCGTCACCCTCGGGCGGCAGCGCCCCGATGCCCAGCGCGAGCGCCTCCTCCGCCGCCGCGGCCGCCGCGGCCGGATTCTCGACGAGCAGTGCCCACGCTCGGTCCGACAGACCGTGCAGCCGGCCGGCGTCGACCCGGTCGGGCGGAACCTCGAGCCGGTAGCCGCCCGCTTCCGTGACCAGCGACTCCGACCCCACGACCGACCTGGTCCGGGACACCAGGACCTGCAACGCCTTCGCCGGATTGGCCGGTTCGCTGTCCCCCCACACCTCCGCGACGAGCCGGTCGGCGTTCACGGTCCGGCAGGCGAGCGCGAGGGCTGCGAGCAGCGCCTGAGCCCTCTCTCCGACCACCGGCTGCCCCCGCCACCGCACACCGTCGAGCAGACTCAGGTGGATCGGCATGCCCGCAAGTCTAGGCTTCGAGGAGCCATCCACCCGTTCGCACCTTTGACCCGCAAAGCGCGATGCTCACCGTTGATGACGACGTCCGGGCGGCCATGATCGACCAGCACGTGGGTTCAGCCGAGGATCTCGACGTACCCGTCGGTTCCGTGAACGCGGATCCGCTGCCCGTCCCGGATCAGCCGGGTGGCCTGCTCCACGCCCACGACCGCCGGCAGGCCGTACTCTCGCGCGATCACCGCCCCGTGCGTCATGAGGCCGCCTACCTCTGTCACGAGTCCGGCGGCGGCGACGAACAGGGGAGTCCAGCTGGGGTCGGTGTAGGCGGTGACCAGGATGTCGCCCGTCTCAAGGTCGGCCTGTGCCATGTCCATGACGACACGGGCACGGCCTTCTACAGTCCCGGCCGAGACCGGGAGGCCGGCCAGCGCGCCGGGCGGGGCGTCGTCACGCCGATACTGGCCGGTGATGGCCTCGCCGTCCGACGTGAGGACCCGGGGCGGGGTGAGCGCCTCGTACGACCGGAACGCCTCCCGCCTCTCCCGAATGAGTTCGGCGTCCACGTCGTTGGTGCGCACGACTTCCCGCAACTCCTCGAGCCGGAGGAAGTAGATGTCCTCCTTCTCGCGCAGGACGCCGGACTTGACGAGGCGATCGGCTTCCCGCAGCAACGCCTGCTTGTACACGAAGTAGCGGCTGACCATGCCGTACTTGGGGTACTCCCGGTATCCGGCGAAGGCGCGGACGCGGTCGATCATCCGCTTGGTCTCCTCGGCCTTCTGCTCCCCGTCGGGTAGAGCGCGCAGGCGCGTCAGCAGTTCCTGTTCCTTCCGCTGCGACTCTTGGCGTCCCTGCTCGAAGCGTCGCTTGCCGGCGCCCGGCTCGAAGTTCTTGATGTTGCCGAGGATGGTGGGCACGAGCGTGGCGGGTTGCTCGCTCCAGCGCGTTCTGGTGATGTCGATCTCGCCCGCGCAGCGCATGCCGTAGTCGTCGAGGTAGCCCCGGATGGCGTCACGCACTTCCCGTCCGCCGGGCAGCCCGGCCAGCTCGTCCAGGAAGCCGTCGCCCTCCCGGCCTTCGTCCACGACGCGCCGCAAGAACGCCACGACGTCCGCGTGCGGCCGGATCGTGTCCGCGACGTCGAGGAGCGTCAGCCCCATCTCCGACGTGACGTTGTGGGGGACGGACTGCGTGAGCGCGTCGGCCGCGTTCTTCTCGCCCAGCCACGCCTCGAGGTGGTCGTTGAGCCACCAGGCCGCCCCCATCCCCGCCATGATCACCTGGGAGCTCCGCGGATCGAACAGGATGCGCTTCAGCTCTGCGATGTCGGCCAGGATGAAGTCGAGCAGCGCCGGCCCGGACAAACCCTGGATCTCGCGCCGCAGGGTGGCGACGGACGCCTGACTGCGTTCGATCAGCTGGGTGACGATGGCCGGATCGGTCTCGATCGGGGCGGGCGCGTCGCCGGCGGATGCGGGGCCGGCGGATGCGGGGCCGGAACCCTCGTCCGGAAGCGAGCGGACAAAACCGCGGTCGAGGACGGTCTGCAGCGCGTCCCGAACCAGCGGGTCGGCGTTTCCGAAGGTCCCGAGGAGGCGCGTGCGGCCCGCGGATGTCGCCAGGACGGGGGCCACGTCGACGAACAACCGCCCGCCCGCCTCGTGCATGGGCCGCGGGGTCGTCAGCTGCCACAGGGACAGGCCCAGCGGCTTCATCGCGTCGGTCATCATCTGCTGGTGACCGACGGAGATGTAGACGTGGTTGTCTTGGTCATCGGTCATGGGGATGGGGAACAGGGTGGTGATCGGCCGGCTCTGGACGATGTGGAAGTCGTCGCCGACCAGGCACCATTCGATGTCCTGGGGCCGGCCGAAGTGCGCTTCGATTCGCCGGCCCAACTGCACCAGGCGCACGACTTGTGCGTCCGTCAGAGCCGGCTGCGTCTGCCGCTGCGGCTCGATTGGTACGTCCTGGGTACCGCCTCCCGGCGACGCCTGGACGAACCGCGGCTTGGTGGCGACCGCTCTGGTGACGACCTGGTCGTCGCGCACCGTGTAGACGTCCCCGGTGACCAGACCGGAGACGAGCGCATCCCCGAGCCCCCAACCAGCTTCCACGGTGGTGATCTTCCGGTTCGAGGTCACGGGGTCCGCGGTGAACAGGATCCCGGCCGCGTCCGGGAACACCATCCGCTGTACGACCACGGCCATCCGTACCTTCCGGTGGTCGAAGCCGTTACGGCACCGGTAGGTCACCGCCCGCTCGGTGAACAGCGAGGCCCAGCACCGCCGGACGTGCAGAAGGATCGCCGCCAGGCCCACGATGTTCAGGTACGAGTCCTGCTGACCGGCGAAGGACGCGGTCGGCAGGTCCTCGGCCGTCGCGCTGGAACGCACCGCGTAGGAGGCTTGCTCCCCGAACCGGGCGAGCGATTCGCTGATCGCTGCCACGAGATCGTCGGGCAGCGCGACGCCTTCGACGGCGCGGCGGATATCCGCACTCAGGGTGCGGATCGCCGCGCGGTCGTCCGGTTTCACGCCCGACAGCAGGTCAAGCTGAGCGTCGATCGACGGCACCTTGGCCACGACCCGCTGGAAGGCGTCCGTCGTGACGCAGAAGCCGTCCGGCACGCGGATGCCATCGATTCGCGATAGCTCGCCCAGGTGCGCCCCCTTTCCGCCGACGTCTGCGACATTCGTCGAGTCGATTTGCTCGAAACCCAGCACGTAGTCCAATCCCGTTCCCCCATCGTTCGTCGGGTCGGTTCGCAACGGGCAAGTATGAAACACTTTCCGGCGTCTCATGAGGCCCACGAATCTGATATAAAGTGAAAGTGGCGGGGAGAGGTGCACGCCGCGTGCACAGTCTGACGCCACCATCCCCTCCGGCTCCCTGATCAAACTGCCGGTGTTGACCGGTCCGAGCGCGTCGCTCATCGAGGAGCTTGCCGTCGGCGCGTGCGTTGTCGCATGGGCCGAGGGGATCCATCAGCGCCGCAAGTACCCGTCGTGTTCCGGTTAATCCGGTTGTCTGGCAGGCCTGCGGTTCGCGATGCTCTGCGGAATGAATGTCCCGTACCGGCAGATCCGCGCCGCCTTCACCGACGAAGCCATCACCGTTTACCAGGCATACGACCCGGCCATCGCGGCCCCGGCCGTCGCCGCGCAACGATTTGTTTCGCCCTTCAAGCGTGAACGAATGACCTGGATCAAACCGTCCTTCCTGTGGATGATGTACCGCTGCGGCTGGGCCACCAAGCCCGGTCAGACCAGGGTCCTGGCCATCGACATCACACGAGAGGGATTCGAATGGGCGCTTGAGCATTCCTGCCTCAGCCATCCCGGCGATGGCGAAGACCGCGAGGCGTGGAAGAAACGCCTGCACGAAAGTCCGGTCCGGATCCAATGGGATCCCGAACGCGACCCGCATCACAATTCTCTGCCGTACCGATCGATCCAGGTAGGGCTGTCTGGCGAAGCCGTCGACCGGTATCTCGATCAGTGGGTCCTGTCGATTACTGACCTGACCGACCAGGTCCGCGACATGCGAGAGGTGCTACGCGATGGTCGGGGCGTCATGGGCATGCTTCCCATGGAACGCCCGTATCCCCTGCCCACAGAGCTCGCCCGGGCCATCGGTTCCACCATCACGGCTGATCGGGGCCGCTGCTCCTGCCGGAGCGGTGTGCCCATGTGGGCACACCGCTGATCTTCACGTAGGTGGGGTGAAGGGTTTCTGCTCGCTTTGGTTCTCTGGGGACCCGAAGCCAGACGTCGGGTGTCCGTCGATCGGCGTGCTCGCCCCCGAGCGCGGCACCTTGGAGACCGCGGTGCCGCGGTTCTGCTGGACCATTGGGCTGCGCGGCTACCCCGAACGGCGCTCGTCCGCGAGGCGATCACCGTGCGATCAGCAGCCGCCGCCGCAAGTGAGGACGCACGGAGCAGGCGGGGCTCAAGCCTGCTGCTCGACTCCGACCCGCGGCTGCGGGTCGACCGCCGGACGCGCCGAGCCGCGCACCGTCAGCACCCCGATGGTGAGCAGCGCGGCGAAGAACAGGTAGTCGGCGATCAGCGCCCAGCCCCCGGGCAGGCCGGCGAAGCTCGCCACCGGCGAGGCGATGAGCAGCACAGCGGTCCACCACGGGTACACCTTGGCCCGCAGCACGGCGATGCCCAGGCTGATGATGCCGGCGAACATCAGGACCAGGGCGATCGTCTCGTAGACGTCGTAACCGGCCGGCGGGTCCGACGGGACGCCGCCGTGCCCGACCAGGTACGGCTTGACGAAGGCCTCGATGACGCCCTCGGCGACGTTCAGCATCATCAGCACGGCGGCGGTGCCGGCGTACCCGAACATGGTCAGCTTCTCCGCCCGGCGCCCGTGCCCGGCGAGGATCGCCGGCAGGCCGAGCACGACGAGGATGTCGCCGCCGATGGCGATGCCGTTGAGCAGCGGCCAGTTCGAGCCGGTGTACCGGGCGTCCCCGGCGCCGCTCGCCAGTGTGTTCGCCAGGAGATATCCGGCGGTCGCCACCACGGAGCCGACGATGAGCGCCCAGCCGGCCAGGCGTGCTCGCATGTCGTTCATGATCATCCTTCCGCCGCCGCGCCGCCCTGGCGCACTCCGGCGGACTTAGGGTCGCTCTGCGGACGGGGCGGAGGCATCGAGCCGGGGTCGCCTCGTGCCGATACTCGGGGATGACCCGGGAAATACCGGAGGATGAGGTGCGACGGCCGAGCAGGCCGTACATTCGCCGCATGACCGACCGGCGCCAGGCGCACCTGATCGGCGACGGTGTGCTCGCCCTGGTGCTCACCGTCTTCGCCCAACTGGACCTGCGCTTCAATGTCGAGCAGGCGGACCACTACGGCTCCGAGCCGCTCCGCGCGATCACCACAGCGGTCGCCACCGCCGTGCTCGCGCTGCGCCGCCGGGCGCCGGTCGCGACGGCGGTGTGCGTGGCGCTGGCGACCACCGGGCCGCAGTTGTTCACCACGCTCACCGTGCAGCTGTGGGGCGACTTTCTGCCGTTGCTCATCGCCGCCTACTCCGCCGCCCGGTACGCCGGGGGCCGCCGGGTGATCGCGGGCGTGCTCGCGCCGGGCGCGGCGATGGCGGTCGACTGGCTGCTGGTGCCGAGCGTCCACAGCACGCCCAACCTGCCGATCATGTGGCTGCCGTACCTGTTCTGCGTCGCCGCAGGCCGGATCGTGCGCCGTCAGGTGCACGGCCACGAGGCGGCCCGGGCCCTCGCACGGCGGTTGGAGGACGAGCGTCAGGAGTCCATCCGCGCCGCGATCTCCGAGGAGCGGGGCCGGCTGGCCCGGGAGCTGCACGACATCGTGGCGCACTGCGTGAGCGTCATGGTTGTGCAGGCCGGCGCCGCCGAGGACCTGCTCGACCGCGACCCGGAGGCGGCCCGGGCCCCGCTGCGCTCGGTTCAGGAAACGGGCCGGCAGGCGATCACGGAGCTCAGCCGGATGCTCGGCCTGCTGCGCGGCGCGGCCGGCGGGCCGGGCCTGCGCCCCCAGCCGGGCACGGCCGACCTCGCCGACCTCGCCAGCCACATGAGCGAGATCGGGGTGCCGGTCACGGTGTCCGCGACCGGCACGGTACGCCCGCTCGCCCCCGGCGTCGAACTCACCCTCTACCGTGTGGTGCAGGAGTCGTTGACCAACACGCTCAAGCACGCCGGCCCCGCGCAGGCCCGGGTGCTGCTGCACTATGCGGAGAACGAGGTGACCGTGGAGGTGCTCGACGACGGGCACGGTGTGGCCGGCACCGGGACCGGGCACGGGCTCGTCGGCATGCAGGAGCGGGTCGGCCTGTACGGCGGCACGCTCAGCGCGGGGCCCCAGCCCGCCGGCGGGTTCGCGGTGCGGGCGAGCCTGCCGCTGACCGAACCGCCCACCCGCGCCGGGGCGGACTCCCTGCCGTGATCCGGGTCCTCCTGGCCGACGACCAGGCCCTGGTGCGCGGCGGCTTCCGCTCCATCCTCGACGGCCAGCCCGACATCGAGGTCGTGGGCGAGGCGGCCGACGGCGGCGAGGCCGTGGACGCCGCACTGACCGGCGACCCCGACGTCGTCGTGATGGACATCCGGATGCCCCGCATGGACGGCATCGAGGCCACCCGGCGGCTGCTCGCCGACGGCCGCAGCCGGGCCCGGGTGCTGATCCTCACGACGTTCGACCACGACGAGTACGTCTACGCGGCGCTGCGCGTCGGCGCGAGCGGCTTCCTGCTCAAGACCGCACCGCCCCGGCAGCTCGCTGACGCAATCCGCACCGTCGCGGCGGGCGAGGCGCTCCTCGCCCCCGAGATCACGCGGCGGTTGATCGAGGACTACGTACGCCGCCCCCGCCCGTCGGCCGCCGCCCCCCCGGGCTTGGATCATCTGACCCCGCGCGAGCTGGAGGTGCTGGTGATGATCGCCCGTGGCCTCTCCAACGCCGAGATCGCCGCCGCCCTGTTCCTCAGTGAACCGACCATCAAGACGCATGTGACCCGAGTCCTGGCCAAGCTGACCCTGCGCGACCGTGTCCAGGCGGTGGTGTTCGCCTACGAGTGCGGACTGATCCGCCCCGGCGAGTCCTGATCCGGCGGCGTAGGCTACCCGGGCCAGTGGCCCGCGCTGTCAGCTTGGGAATGGACTACTGATCTTGCCGCCTCGAGCTGGGAAAACGGGGATGCAGGTCAAGGCTGGCCGAGTGACCGTGAGTCCCCGCAATGCACCGCTGACAGCCGTTCGTTCTGGCACGGGTCTGGCACGTGGCCCGGGTTCGAAGTGTTAGACCGATCTTCCTGCGGTGCTCTGCTGGCCTGTTCTCTGGGTCCGCGCGACGCTGCACTCGTCGCTTCCCAGGGGCAGGGACCGAGTTCTGCTCCTGCCGGACGAATGGTGGTTCAACGAGTGGGGTTTTACGCCACTGCGAACGACATCGGCCTTCACCCCGAGCGGCGCCCAGACCACCGTCGCATGCTCACTCGCCGACTGCCCCGATGCCACCGTGCATCCGCGCCAGACGACCGAAGTTGCCGGCTTAGGGGGCGGCGGCTTCGATGAACTCCGTGTCCCGCCCATTTTCCGCGCCCGCATGCCGACATCGGCCGGTCCGTCGAGCGCGTGTCATCGTCTTGATGATCATGTGCCTCGGTCCACTCGCGCTGACGGGCTGCACCCGATCGGACGAGCCGCCATCGCTCCCGCCCGCTGGCGTCTACGAGCATGACGCAGCGGGTGAGAACTCGCAGGCCGAGTCGGCCCCGACCGACGGCACAGCAGGGGCTCTCACCCGGCCGTTGAGGGAGGCCGGTTGGTTCTGTGCACAGGTCCGAGCCAATGCGGACGGCCGTGCCGTGTGGTGCCGGATCGGTCACCGCGACGAGGTGGACGCGCTCTATCCGCAGGTGGCGCAGTTCCTGCTCGACCGCGACGACCGGCTCGCCTGGGCGTGGTTCCCGTCCACCCAGGCGAACCATGAGAACGATCAGGTTGCCGCGGCCGCGGCACCGGCGCTGACCGCGATCTGGCCCGACGCCGGTGATCGCGTGCAGCAGGAGATCGACGACTTCGATCGCGACCTCCGGGCCCGTACGACGCGGCGGAGTGACGATATCCCCCGGACGGGGTGGCGGGACACGCACGCGGACTACAGCTACGACGGGCACAACGGACTGGTCGTCACCGCCCGGGACACCTTCGTGCGGCGCTGGCCGTTCGGCTCCGAGCACTACGCGACCACGATGAGCTCCGCTGTTGGTGATCTTCTGGCCGGTGGTTACGACTGCTTCTATCCACCCCAGCAGAGCTGCAACCGCCCCCAGTCGAACGGCTACTTCCGTGTCGCCCTCCGTGGTGATCAGATCGTCTCGGCCCAGTTCGGCATCGGCAGCCTGATCGAGTCGGGGCGGCAACGACACCTGCTCAGCGAGGAGTTTCCGCACGGCCTCACCTTTCTTGCCGAGGCGGTCCGCCGTCCTGTCACGGAGCGCATCGAACAGTCCCGGCGATCCGGCACCAGCTTCGCCGGCATCGTGGCCGGAACGGTCCTGATCATCGATGCGCGTCGGGGCGCTGTCGACGGAGATGATCTGGTGGCGTACCTCGACATCCAGATCGGCGCACCGCTGGCCGCGACCTGATCGCGCAGGCCCGAGTAATACACCGGACCGCTGATAGCGTGGCGGCGCCTCATGATCGGCTGATCTGGCACACGAGTGAAGACCGTAGAGATGATCAAGGCCCGGGTCGGGATCATCTTCCGGACCTGGGCCTTCGCTCTTGGAGCGGGTGACGGGAATCGAACCCGCGCTGTCAGCTTGGGAAGTCTTTCAAGATCACACCATCTGGGCTGGGGGAACGCTGACCTGGACCTAGGGCGGTCGAGTAACCGTGAGTCCCCGCGGTTACCCCTCGCTCGCCGACCGAACGGGCACGCAACGGGCACGCGGCTGAGGCTGCTGCGCTCGGCCCGACGCTGCCGCCTCGTCGGCGTTCGCGCTGATCACGATGTCTGATGTGCTCTCGTCGTGCCCTGAGGGCGTCACGTGCCAGGCTGCGGTTCCGGAGGGCGGATGTCTCTGTTCTACTCGACCCACAGGTGCCTGGGGGGAGGTTTGATCTCGACGCGGTCTCCCCAGTGCCTGTAGAAGGTGGTCCAGTTCATCGTCCGCACGTTCTCCGCCTCAAGGGCGTCCCAGACCATGGAGGCGGTGAAGCGCCGCGGCAGATTGTCGGGTCCGACCCATAGCCTCCACCTGATTCGCCCTCTGGGCTCCGACTCCTCCCCGAGTCTGAACAGGATGCCCGCCGGACTCGGTAAGGGCTCCGGCACTGTGACATCACCGGCGTACAGGATGGTCGGCACGCCGTCCACCTTTCCGCCGGAGGTGCCGGAATCGGCACCCGGGGCGGCCAGCTGGAGGAACTCTGGGCTGAGACCCTCGACGAGCGCTTTCGCCTGCGGAAAACCCACCTGCCGCGAGTGAACCCACTTCTTTCCTGGTGGAATGGACGCGGTCGCGCTGGCTTGCGCGTACCTGTCCCTGCCAATGGTGATCAGGCGCATGCTGCTCGTGCCGAAGGAGAGCTTGCTGACTTGCGTGATGTCGGAGCGGGATATCCCCGAGCGTGCGAACCGGTAGACGCCCTTGGTGGTGGTGATTCCCGTAAGACCGGGCCAGAAGGACCTGTGCCGCGCTCTCGTCGATACGTGCACGCCGCTCCGGTTCGCGAACTGCTGCTCGACGGCACTCCTGACGGAAGCGAGCGAGTCGCCGGCCCGGACGACCGGCGTGACCGATGGCACGGTTTCGACCTGTGGCAGTGAGGCGACCAGCGACAGCGCCAGCACCATCTTCAATCCGATCACTACTCGATCGTCCGTTGTGATTGTCTCGGCGGGGTCACCATCATGTTGAGAAGAATGCAGCGGCAGGGATCGTCCCCAGGCCGCACGCCCAGTCCTGGGTGACCTGCAAAGGGTGTCTCGGTGGTTCAACGGACACAAAGACAGGCGGAGCGGCTACTTGACCAGTCTCGCCCCCTCAGGGATGACCTGGGCCTTCGTGTGTGGAGCGGGTGACGGGAATCGAACCCGCGCTGTCAGCTTGGGAATTGTATGGATCATGGCCCGTAGTGGCGCTGACCTGGGCTTCGGGCGGGTCATGAGTGACCGTGGTTGACCCCTCGTCACCCTGCTTAATGGCCCGCTAATGGCCCGACGATCAGCCTGTGACCTGCTCTTTCTCTGCGCGGCGCGCACCCGATGGCTTCTACCTCAGCTAGCTACGGGCCAGCAGTGACACGCGGGCGATCACCCTGGAGCCGGAGCGCCCCCCGGAGGCATCGAGTTCGTTTATCGCGCGTCGCGTGCCCCTTGACCGCCAGGCGGTCACTATCGATTGCGTAAGGACGGTTGATACCCCCAGGGTGGTGTCAACCTCGTAGTCGTACGGTCCGAACGTGTGGCCATCTTGATGTCAGCTTTTCGGCGGTTTCCGCGCTGTCGGGTCCGCCAAATAGCGGCGGGCCGCTGACCGCGTGGTCAATCAGTTGGTCGCTGGGTGGTGGCGGTGTCAGGTGGGATCAACGCCGACGACGTTGATCGTCCGCTCCAGCACGGCGCCGCCGCCCGCCTGACCGTCGCCCTCCCATCCGTTGGTGCGGCGGCGAAATGTCGGCGCTGCCCTGGACCTGGTCCACTACCTGCTGAGCCGGCCGGGTGGGACAGTGAGCACTATGAACACCGTCCTTAATGTCATCTGGCTGATCTTCGCCGGCCTGTGGCTCGCATTAGGCTACGTCGTGGCGGGGATCATCTGCTGCGTCCTCATCGTCACCATCCCGTTCGGCATCGCGTCGTTCCGGATCGCGGGCTACGCGCTGTGGCCGTTCGGCCGGACCGTCGCCGACAAGCCGTCCGCCGGTGCGTGGTCGGTGCTCGGCAACGTCATCTGGCTGCTCGTCGCCGGGATCTGGTTGGCGATCGGGCACATCGTGACCGCCATCCCGCTGTTCATCTCGATCATCGGCATCCCGCTGGGGATCGCGAACCTCAAAATGATCCCGATCTCGCTGATGCCGCTGGGCAAGGACATCGTTCCCGTAAGCCGCGGATAAGTGACCCGTGACGACAAGTGGGTCTTCTCGGGGATCGAGCGCGTCCTGTGCCCGGGAACGACCGACCTGCTGAAGTTTCTTGTGTAGTACAGGAACGCCGCGCCACCGGCGGCTGGGTCCACACGACATCGCGTTCCTGACCTACACCTCCGGGACGACGGGTCCGCCCAAAGGTGCGATGGCCACCACCGCAACGTGGTGTTCAGTGCCCAGGCTTGTCGGGACTGGATCGGCCTCGGCCTGGACGACGTCGTCCTGGGCATCGCGCCGCTGTTCCACATCACCGGCTGCACATCGCAACAGGCGGCGTGGTGGGAGTGGTCACGCGCCACAGGCTCATTGCACGGTGATCAGTCCGCGAGCGCGATCTTTTGGAGGAGCGATACATCTCGCCAGCCTGGCCCGCCTGTCGTCGAGCTGAAGGCGTTTACTCGCTCTGAGCTGGCTTCCGCGTTGTCTCGGGACTCACGTAGTAGTGCAGCAAAGCGTGTTCGCCTGCTGCGTTCAGCCACTCGGCGCGGGCGCTTGCCACACGTTGCCATCCGGCACGTTCGTACAGGGCGATGGCCGCGTGGCCGTCGTCGGCTACGTCGAGCACGAGAGGTATCCCTAGATCGGCGGCCTTCTTGCCGACCACGTCGAGGAGGCGAGTGGCATGCCCGTAGCCTCGCCCCTGAGGAGTGACGAAGAGCCGGGTGATCGATCCGACCGGACCGGCCGACGTACCGATGGCCCGGGCGAGGGGCGGTTCAAGCGTTGCCGCGTCAAACTGTGAGAGTCCCACGTGTCCGACGACGTCAGAGCTTCAACCACCACCCATGCTTCAACTAGGTTGAAAGGTGTCAGCCATGGCCCGGGATCGGCGGGCCAGTCCACTGGGTAGCGATCGGAAGCGTGCACGGTGGCGAGAGCATCGATGCAGGCACGCAGATCCTTGATGGTTCTTGGACGGATCAAGGGGCTCATCACCCAGCGATTTTCTCAGGGGGTGGGCTTGATCAGGTCCAGCCAGGATCAGAACCTGTGTTCGCGGACCATTGGGGCCCGACTTTCGTGTGGAGCGGGTGACGGGAATCGAACCCGCGCTGTCAGCTTGGGAATAGGGTACTGATCTTGCCGTCCTGAGTTGGGAAATGGGGATGCAGGTCAAGGCTAGTCGAGTGACCGTGAGTCCCTGCGATTCGCCGTTGATCACCGTCCGTTCTGGCACGCATCTGGCACGCATTGATCGCGACCGCTTCCCCAATGGCACGATCAACAGCGCCGCTAAGGGGTAGTTGCCTTAGAGCACCTAACAGAATGATGCACATCATCGTGCTGGTTTGTCAGTGAGGGATCTTGCGGTGACGACGTGATCACCAACTAGACACATCATGAGTCATTTTCATCCTGATCACGCTGGTCAGGATGGGCGCAGGAGGCGGGCTGGCCGGACAAGTTGGGAGTGAGGTGAGGCTCCCGGTAAGACAGCAGTCGACCAAGATCCGATGCCCCAACCGGAAGCCTCGATGCTGTCTTACCCTGCCGCGATTCCCCTGTCGAACCGCACCCTTACCCGTCTGGCCGAACTCATCCGCGCCCGCCGCGCCGAACGCCGCAGCCGGTGGCGGCGCCTCACGCCAAGACAGCAGGCACTGCTGGTACTGGCTCACCTGCGGAACGGGGACACCTACGCCCGCCTGGCCGCCGGCTTCGCCATCGGCACCACCACCGCCTGGCGGTACGTGCGCGAGTCGGTCGACCTGCTCGCCGCCTTGGCCGACGACGTCCAGGCTGCCGCGCTCCGGGCCGCCCGTCTGGCCTACGCCATCCTCGACGGCACGCTCATCCCGATCGACCGGGTCGCCGACCAGAAGCCCTACTACTCGGGCAAGCACAAGCGCCACGGGGTGAACGTCCAGGTCCTCGCCGACCCCGCCGGTCGCCTGGTGTGGGCCTCTCCGGCTCTCCCCGGGGCCGTGCACGACCTGACCGCATCCCGCATCGTGGGTCTGATCGACGCCCTGACCGCCAACGGCGTCGTCACCTTCGCCGACAAGGGCTACCAGGGCGCGGGAGGCACGGTCCGCACCCCGTTCAAGCGCCACCGACACCGTCCCCAGCTGTCGCGCGGGCAAAAGGACGTCAACCGCGCCCACGCACGCATCCGAGCCCTCGGCGAACGCGCCATTGCGACCCTGAAAGGGTGGAAGTTGCTGTCAAAGCTCCGCTGCTGCCATCACCGCGCCACCCCGATCGTGCAGGCCGTCCTCGTCCTGCAAGCCGTCGAAGACGACCGCTACTTAGGATGAAAAAGGCTCCATGTATAGCTTGCATATATAGTTGCGACCCGCCGGTATCCAGCGAGGGAAGACAGGGGGGATCTTCCTGATGAGCAGCCGCTTCGGTCCGATCGCAAAACTCAGCGGTTGGTGGACATCCGCACTGCTGGCGGGCCTGGGATTCGGTGTTGTCACCAATCTTGCCCAGGGCTGGCTTCCAGGCGCCTGGAACCAGGTCGCCAACTCCGGTGCTGTCTGGTGTGTCCCGGCGTTCGTCGTCGGCGCCCTGCTTGCCGGCTGGGCGTCAGCGCGGTCAGCCGCCGTCGCCGGCCTGTGTGCCTCGATCGGTCTGGTCGTTGGGTATTACGGGTACGCGGAGTTCGGCCGTGACGGGATGGGCAGCCTCACCTATCCGCTGGTGTGGCTTGTGATGGCGGTCATCAGCGGCTCGTTGTTCGGTGTGGCTGGGCTGTGGTGGCGGAACGGACGCACCATCCGTAACCGTGTCATCGGGCTCGCCGCGCTGGGAGGTGTCTTTGGGATGGAAGGCATCTTGTATGCCTTCGTCCTGCATTACGCCCCGCAAGCATGGGCCTGTCTGGCCGTCCTCGTCCTTGTACCGCTGGTGATGGCACGTCGGCAAAGAGAGCGGATGCCGACCCTGCTGACGGCCCTGGCCCTCGCGCCACTGGCGTACTTGGTCATCGGATTCCCACTTCAGTACGTGACGATATGAGGTGGATCGCAGACCGCAGGCACAGTGGGGCCGGTCTCCTGGCCGACCACGCGCTTCATTTGGTTAGGGGTTCTTAGAGGGATCCGTCAACGGCTGTCCGGCAGGATAAACACACGACCGTGAAGAACCGCAGGCGTTGGAACCACAACATCCATCACCACCCCCGCATCCTGCGCGCGATCCCTGATGGTCCCCAGCACGCCCTCGACGTAGGTTGCGGCGAGGGCATGCTCACCCGCGAACTGCGGCGGACCGTGCCGCGCGTCACTGCCATCGACCTCGACGCGCCCAGCATCGACCAAGCCCGCGAGCACCCGGATGACGTCGACTACATCCTCGGTGATTTCCTCACTCACCCCTTCGAGCCCGCCTCGTTCGACGTCATTGCATCCGTGGCCACCCTGCATCACATGGACGCCGCCGCCGGGTTGGCCCGCATGCGCGAGCTGCTGCGCCCCGGCGGTGTCCTGGCCATCGTCGGCCTCGCCCGTAGCACCATGCCCAACGACCTGCCGCGCGACCTGGCCAACTTCGCCGTCGGTACCTTCCACCGCGCCATGAAGGGTCACTGGGAGCATCCGTCCCCCACGGTGTGGCCGCCGCCGGTGACGTACCCGCAGATGCGAGCGTTGTCCGCCGAGATGCTGCCTGGCTCCCAGTATCGCCGTCACCTTCTGTTGCGCTACAGCATCATCTGGCGCAAGCCGCAGGACTGAGCAAGGTCAGCTGATGGCCCTAGAAATGATCAGGGCCGGGTCGGGATTCACTCCGTGACCTGGGCCTTCGTACGTGGAGCGGGTGACGGGAATCGAACCCGCGCTGTCAGCTTGGGAAATCTTCCAAGATCATAGCCTCCGAGCAGGGGAAACACTGACCTGGCCGCATGCCGGTCGAGTGACCGTGAGTCCCCGTGACTTCCCCATGGTCGCCATCCGAACGGGCACGCAGCGGGCACGCTGGCGGACGCGCGAGGGGACGCAGGATACCGATCAGCTCTCGCTGATGCACAACTCACCGCCGGCAACCACAGGAGGATGAGAGGTAGGATAGAGAGCATGAGCGAGCCTACCGGTAAGTATTCGATCACCATGCCGCGTGACATCGCCGAGGCCGCCCGATCCCGGAGCGGGCCTTCCGGTCTGTCCGCCTACGTCGCCGCCGCCGTCGCCCGCCAGATCGAGCGCGACAACCTCAGCGAACTCATCCAGGTCGCCGAGGCCGAACACGGCCCAATCACCGACGACGAGGTCCAGGCACTGCGCGACCAACTCCACCAGGCCCGGCGGGGACAGGCCAATGGTGGGGCGGTTGCGTGACCCGTTCTCCCGCTACTCCTGGCGGCACACTTGTCCTCGACAGCGAGGGACTGGCTAAGGCCGTCTTGCGCGACCGCACCGTAACCGCTTGGCTTGCTCTCGCCCGTGCTGACGACCTCCGCGTCATCACCTCTGCTGCCACTCTCGTTGAGGTGGTCCACCCTCGCGTCAACCGGCCGGCTCTGGAGTGGACGCTGTCCCGCCTTGTCATCGAGCCGGTCACCGAAGCAATCGCCCGCAACGCCGCCACACTCTTGTCCAACACCGGCCTGCACGGGCACAAGTACGCCATCGATGCCATGCTCAGCGCCACCGCCCTCGCTGCCCCAGACCCCGTCACGGTCCTCACCTCCGACCCCGAGGACCTTGCCGCACTGTGCGGTGTACGCGTCACTGTCATCAAGGTTTGAGTCATGCCCCTGTCCTACTGGTTCCGACAGGGTGATCACGACCCTAATGGCACGCATAGATCAGCAACATCGGGAAACGTCAAAGCCCAAGTACCGAATCCATCGGTCTACCTGGGCTTTCACAGTGAGAGCGGGTGACGGGAATCGAACCCGCGCTGTCAGCTTGGGAATAGCTTTGATCCTGTCCGCTGGGGCCGCTGACCTGGCGTCACGCCGTACCGCAAGTGACCGTGAATGCCCCTTGATCACCCTGCCTAATGGCCCGTTAATGGCCCAGGTCAGCCCAACGGCTGACCTGGGCACTCTCCTGCTGTCGCGGCCCGCTGGCGCATCTTCCGCTCGGACGCTCCCCGCTCCGGAATGCTCGTTCGTGCGAACGGCGACACGGTGTGACAGACGGTCTCGCGCGAGTGCTCCGGGCGCGAGGCCTTAAGGCCGAGTGCGACAGTGACCGGCGGCAGCTCCCTGGCCCGCGTCAGCAGTTCGGCGGCCGCCCCCAGCGGGACCGGCAGGCCCGCACGGGAGTCCACGAGTTCCTGCCCTGCCCATCGATGTCGTTGGGGCCGATCATGGCGATCGGGAACAGCGGTCAACCTGGATCGCAGGACGGCCTTCTAGGCCGGTTGGCCGCTCCCGGAGAGCACGGTATGGGTGATGTCCGCCAACCGTCGCGCGGCGGCGGGATCGAAGGGCGCACCGCCCACGTCGATCTTGGTGTCCTGCATGTAGGCGCTCAACGGTTCTGGGTCGGGGTTGTCGAGGTGGCGTCGCAGCATGTCCACGGCCGCGTCGACCGGCTGGCCGCGGCCGTGCATTCCGGCGACCAGCGCAGCGTCGGCCTCGTTGTAGTCACCGGTGAATCCGGTGGCGGTCAGGCCGGGATGCGCCAGGACGTAACGGATCCGGGTGCCGGGGTGTGCGGCGGTGAATCCGACGCCGGCCAGGTCGCTGAGTTTGCCGCATTGCGCCATGATCCGGTCCGGCCGGTAGTCGCGGGTGAACTGGAGGTCGTCCCAGTTCATCGCCGACAGGTCACCGCCCGGTCCGGCCAGGTTGAGGATCACTGGCTGTTCCCCTACCTCCAGCCGGTCGGCCAGGCCGTGGCTGAACAGATACCGGCTGAGGTAGAAGAGCGCGAAGTTGTGCTCGATTCCCTCGGCGGTCTCGCGGCGGGTCGAGCGGTAGTAGCGCGCGGCCAGCACCAGGGCATCCACGACCGGGTGGCTCTGCGTGATTTCGGCGACGACCCGCCGGTTCTCGGCCACCAGGCTCAGATCGGCCTCAATGTATGCGGCGCGCTCGCCCGAGCCGATGGCCTGGGCCTCCTCTAGGAACCGGCGGCCCTTGTCCGGGTTGCTGCCGACGACGATCACCCGGTCGCCGCGGCCCAGGTAGTGGAGGCCCAGTCCCTTGCCGATGCCGTCAGTGCCCCCGGTGATCACGATGGTCCTCAATGACGTCTCCTTAAGTAGACTCATGAGTCTAATTAAACAGTCCTATCAGTATAGTCTCGACCGTGGGGCCCATTAGCCTGAAGAGTCTGGTTCGGTGAACGGCCCGGTATGCTGAGAACATGAGCCCACAGCTGGACAGGGGCCGCATCGACAAGCGGAAGGACATCCTGGACGCCGCGTTCAGCGTGTTCGCACGCGAGGGCTACCCGCAGGCCCATGTCGACCAGATCGCCGCGGAGGCGGGAGTCGCCAAGGCCACCGTCTACAACCACTTCGGCGACAAGGAGAACTTGTTCCGCGAGACCATCGCCGCGCTGTCCGAGCGGGCGCTGGCCCGCAACCTGGCCGCGGTGGCACTGCTGGCCAAGGCGGGTGACAACCTGCCCGCCGCGCTGACCAACGTCGGAATCCACCTCGTCGACTGCTACTGCGACCCGCAGTCCTGGGCGCTAAGGCGCCTGCTGTACGCCGAGACTCCGCAGTTTCCCGATCTGCTGGAACTGACGCAGGTCGGCGTCGCCGAGCCGGTCGCCCAAGCGCTCGCCGACCGGCTCGCCCGACTGGCCTTGGAAGGCCACATCGACATCTCCGACCCGGCGTTGGCCGCCGAACACCTCACGGCGCTGCTGACCGGGCCGCTGGAGGCGCGGTCACGCTTCGGCACTCGCTGCATCCCCCGCCTCGAACGCAAGGCGATCACCGAATCCGCGGTGGCCACATTCCTCAGCGCCTTCGCACCCCGGCCTTGAGCCACGATGCGACGGGCTCACTGGGCCCATTGCGCCTGCCCCCAAGTCTGCTGCCAACAGGCATCGGGCGCGGCTTCGTACGACGGCGTCGTGCGGAGGGAGACGACGGGACGGCCAGGTCGCTCGTGCCGGTGGCCTAATTGCCCGTTAATTGCCCGCGGGGCTTCCGGCCCTAGAAATGATCAGGGCCCGGTCGGGATTCACTCCGTGACCTGGGCCTTCGTATGTGGAGCGGGTGACGGGAATCGAACCCGCGCTGTCAGCTTGGGAATTGCATGGATCACGGCCCGTACGGGCGCTGAGCTGGGCGTGGAGCCGGTCATGAGTGACCGTGATTGCCCCCTCGTCACCCTGCCTAATGGCACGCTAATGGCACGACGATCAAGGCTACGGTGCTGGTCATGGGTGCTCTGTTGGGCTCACGGGTCCGGCGACAATCCGGAGCTCCAGAATATGGATGTCATCCTCATCGAGGACCTCATATCCCGCCGAGATCAAGATGGCTCTCATAGCGTTGCGCATCGCCTCGACGATTACTGCTCTTCCTTATCAGCACGATCACCGGGGGCCGCGGAGTCGGCGTCAAGCTCGGCCGGTGTGTCGGTGGTGGTGTACGGCCTGCAACCCGAACTGCAGCCCTGGCTGATCTTCGGTCGCTCGTGCAACGGGTACAGTAGCGGCATGTTTGCCCGGATCATACTGGGGATGGCGCTTGCTATCAGCGCGCTAATGATTTCCTCGTGCGGTTTCTGGCAGACCACGACACGCGTCGACCCCGATCTCGTCGCCGAGATGCGGACGTTGGGTAAGGTTGCAGCGGATACCACCAGCGAATGGTACTGGGAGGGCGAGCACGATATCTCTGCGATCCTCGTCGTCGATGTCGGCGCTACGGACGCCGGCCGTGCCCTCGACCAAGTCGTCGAACGTCTTGAGTCCCACGGCTGGAAGCCCAGCATTTCGTCGGTGGACTTCGTGAGCATGGAGTCGAGCCGATGGCCCGCGACGATCTTCGTTGAACCCTTGCACTCCTCTGATGATCCGTCGTCCGACGGATTCAACCCCGAGTTGGATGCCTCTAACGCGAGGCTGTTCACCGGGCTACGGCAGCAGAAGGGTGCGGGCAGGTACGTGGTGCTGACAGCGGAGCCGAGCCATCGATGACCCGGGTGGGGATGTGCTCCCTGACCTGGGCCTTCGTGTGTGGAGCGGGTGACGGGAATCGAACCCGCGCTGTCAGCTTGGGAATAGGCTACTGATCTTGCCGTGCTGAGCTGGGGAAACGGGGATGCAGGTCAAGGCCGGTCGAGTGACTGTGAGTACCCATCAGCGACCGCAGATCTCCGCCTGTTCTGGCATGCATCTGGCACGTGGTCAAGGCTGTGGTCTGGCCGCTTCCCTACCTGGGCTCGCGTTGGTCATTCAAGTCGAGCAGGGAGACAATTCCTGACGTGTACTCCATCTATCAGGACGGAAACGACGCCGGGCGGTTTGCTGCCCAGATCTACCGGGGGCTGCGTGAGGGCGACCTTGGTGCGGAGCCGGTGGTCGAGCTTGCGTGCCTGATGGAGGAACTCGATGTAGGCCGCTCTCCGGTGAGAGAGATCCTGGAACGCCCGACAGCGGAGTTGACCTCCGAGGAAGTGGCTCAGCTCGGGCGGGAACTGCTTACGGCGACTGGCTTCGATCGCCTGTGGGCCACGCTGGAGACAGCAGTGAAGGTCGTGCAAGGCGATGTCCGCGCCGCAGGTATCGATGCGGTGCTGGAGATCACGCTCCCGGACTGGGATGACAGCGGCTGCGCGCGGGTGGGGTGCTGCGGAGGTTATGGCGGCCCTCCCATCTGGCTGAGCAGCGGTAGAGACGCCGGCGTCGCGCTTGTGGAGATCGCGGACGCGGTTCAGGGCGACATCATGGAACACATCTGGGGAGTATGGCCGACCTGTCCCGAGCACCGGCTTGGCTTACACGCCGCCTTGGTGGAGGGAACTGCAGTATGGCAATGCGCGGGCACGGGCCTCCACACTGCGGCTGCCATCGGTGACCTTGGCCTGAGTTATCGCCGAAGGCATTCTCACCGGTCGAAGTGAGGAGACGTATGAGGCACGGTCATGTGCAAGGCCGTACGTTGACCTGGGCCTTCGTGTGTGGAGCGGGTGACGGGAATCGAACCCGCGCTGTCAGCTTGGGAAGTGTATGGATCACGGCCGTTAGGGGTGTTGACCTGGGCGTGCGACTGGTCATGAGTGACCGTGGTTGCCCCCTCGTCACCCTGTCTAATTGCACGCTAATCGCACGGCGATCAGCCTGTGACCTGGCTTCCCTGCGCGGCGCGCACGCCTTGCCTCCCTGATCATCCCGTCCGCCGTCGACCCGCCCGAAGGGGAAGCGGGACAGGGCCAGGGGGGCAAGGTGGAGCGCCCTACGGACGAACGACCTTGACCCCCTGGCCCTGGTCTGCTCGGCTTGTCCCGGGTCGATGGTGGGCGGGTTGGTCAGGCGCCCTACCTCAGCCCTCACAGGCCGTGGCGGTGGGCATGCCTTCGCGATCATCCTGGAGCCGGAGCGCCCCCGCCGGAGGCGCGCTTCTGTGTTGACGGTGACGGTACGCGAGAGTGGGGGAAAGACGATGTCGGGCCGCGATCGTCGATTGGCTCGGGGAGCGGCTTGGCCATTGACGCGGCCGGACCTGCTAGAGGCCCTCGGGGAGGAACTCCAGAATGTTCGTGAAGTGGAGTTCTGGGGGCAGGTTCCGCAGTACTTCGTCATGGATGTTCATTGGCGTCCGGGTCGCGCCGGGGGGATCCATCCGGATGTCTACGGCATTGCGGTGACTATCTATCCGGTTCGGTCCGTCGACCGTGCACTGATCCGAAGAGAACTGCGTCAGGTGGCCTTGCCGGGGCTACGAGAGTGGGTGATCCATGCTCAGGGAGCGAGCGAGACGTGGAAGTCCGGCCATCATAGGCGTGCGTGGCGATGGACTGAGCGCGCAACGGTGCAGGCAGAGGACTTATCGACGGGCGTCTGACTGGCTGGCTGTGTCAGGAGATGGGTTTCCTGCAGAGATGAGGTGGCTATGCAGGTGTGGACGGACATGAAGTTCTCCTGGCCGTGGGCCATGAGCATCCTGGCCCACGGCCAGGACTTCTCCAGGTAGACGGCCAACGTCTCTGAAGGCCAATGGTCACCATGCTTGATCGGAAATGTCGGAACCGGCCGCTACCCTGTCGTCTCCACCATGCGAGGGGGAAGAGCATGAGCCCGGTCACGCCCGACATGATCAACTACTACGTGCAGCTCCGCCAGGATCTGGGTCGAGTAGATCCCTACATTAACGAGGCGATGTTCTGGATGGTGGTGCGAGGGCATGCAGAGCCACTTACGGTCGCCGATGTCGCACGCCGACTGGGGGCCGACCCCCACGCCGCGAGTCCCGGCACGGTGCTGGAGCTGGGGGAACACGTCGTCCTGGAACAGAGCGACCGCGGTGTGATCGTGCTGGCGCAGAACGCCTATCCCAGCGATCCTGACATCTGGGCCCGCCTGACCGAGAACGCGCAGGCGTGGGGTTTCTGGTGGCTGGTCAACAACGCCCACGAGCTGTTCTATGCGGCCGACGGCGTTCTCGTCACGTCGGTGGGGCAAGTCTCGTCGCCCTATGGACCGGAGTGCTTCGGCCAGGACCCCACCGCGCTCGATGCCCATCTGGGGGCCTTGCGGGCGCTGGGAGAGCGGATGAAGGCCGATGACGAGGCGGGTGTGAAACCCGCTACGCCCTACCCTGACTGGGAGACCGCACTGGCAACCGTTGAGGCGCTGACAGGCGTTCGCCTGGACCTCGACCGGTTCACCAGGAAGCAACAGTCGGTCTACGCTCCTGGGCTGAGCTGATCTATCCAAGTGAACGCTCAGCCCGGACGACAATCAGCAAGGCGAGCCAGCTGACTGTCGACCAGGATTTCTCCTGTCCGTCCATCAGGAACCAGGTGGCCACCTACCTGGACTGACATAGCCGCCAGCCAGGATTTTCTCGTGACCGCTTACAGCAGGGGCGGCCGAAGTCGCTGGTCCGTGCGTTTCTCAGTGGCATCAGTGCGATCTTTCTGGCCTTTCCCGTGGGTCTCATGGCCTTTTGGCTGTTTCACAGCCGGTGGCGGCCGTTCGAGTACGACTTCGGATGGGACCGCGTGGTTGTGCTCACGCTGATAAGCGGCATGGTCGGAGCCATGAGTGAGATCCGTCGCGAGTTGGTTCGGCGGAAAGTGGCAAGACGCGGGTTGGGTGACGATGCGGATCAGAGAAAGCATGACGCGGCGGGTGGGGTGACGTAGTACGTCGATATAGGGCCCAGTGAGTCGGTGGCCCGAGCTGCCGGCGGCCGGGACCGGCCCCCAGGCCGCATGCCCGGCCGCCGAGCGGGCGTAGGGCCGCGAGGCGGCGCGGAGCGCCGCCCTTGATTCCTATAAGCGGAATTCGGCAATATCTACTGGCGCCGATAGGGCGTGCGTGTCCTTATCGGTAGCTCGCACTGACCTCTGACTTTGGGGTCACCCTGTTTTGCGGTATTTGGGTGACCGTAAAACGTGTTACTGGTGAGCGGTCTAGATATATGGGCTGGGGGATCACCCGATCATATAGTTGCGGTGTCGGTGTGGCCTTGTGTCGTTACGAATCTGTAGCAGAGTAGATTTTCAAAAGAGGCTTCAAGCTGAGGTGGGAAGCCTACAGTGGATGAGTGTTTAGAAGTAAGTCTCCACAGCAGATCCGACCTCGCCGCCTAATGCGGATTATTCTTCTTCTGATCTCTGCCTTGTCAATTCCCGCACTAATAATCACGGATCAAGTGCAGAGCGCTATTCCTGTAGATGCGTCACCTACTGGATGGGCTACTGTAGCCTTCCCGCTGAAGTACTATGGATATGCAAGATACATCAGACTCCGTTTGATTTACGAGCCGAGATATCAATTGAATAGCACCTCGGAATCAGTTACTTGGTTAGATAAAACACAGTTTGAAAAAGCGTCGAAAAAGCGAGTAGATAGCTACGCCAGGCGTGGTGCCGCCTATGTGCTGCTACCCTGCAAAGCCCCTCATGTCGGACGCATTCCCACAGTTAAAGTCTCCCTGCTGTTGGGGGGGACGGCAAGGCTTGAGGAACCCGTTGGTATCGACTGGAAAGATGGCGAGCCCCTAATAAAAGCTGTTGAGGCACGGAATATAAGCTTCCCCGACTTACAAGATTTTGGCATTCGCGATGCCCAGGCTTTCGACTTCACACTTTCGGATCCTCCGCCGTGTACCGAGGCTCGTACCTTGAAGCAAGGAGCATCTCTGATGCAACGTGCAGGGGACGATGTCAAGCCAGGATTTGTGGTAACGGGGGTCGGGGAAAATGATTTTCCCGGGTTTAAAGCAGGATCTTTTATGGGAATTCCGGGGCCCCGTAGAGCACTTCAGACACCTCTCGTGGGGGGTACGCCAACAGGGCCGGCCCCTTCGCCTGAATTGTCAGGATTCATCGTATCTCAGCGGATGGATATTGCGATAATGAGCAACATGTCATCCGAGATAGTAGCGCAGGGCCTGCCGGAGGAAGTTGAATTCAGCGCTTCCGACCCAGCATCCGAGAAAAGCAATTACATGCAATTGCCTTCTATTTCTCGGGTGTCGGCCAAGATTATGGTTATGGATAAGTCTTCGGAGAAGTTGTGGCGCAAACTCAATTTGGCGGCCACAATCTATATGGCGCTGGGTGGGGGTGTTGTGTCTGCCTTGCTCTTTGAGCTATTTAGGTCTTCGGAGAAGAAGGGCAAGGTAAATCAGTCCAGGAGATCCGAGGGGAGTGATCCTGAGATTGGAAAGGAAAGCGGTAAAAGTTCCGCAGTGACAAAATCTCCGCGCACTAAAAGGTCTAAGAGGAGGCGGCGACGCTGAATAAGCAGGTAGTGGCTGTAGAAGTGCCCATGGTGCGGAAGTTGTGCGCGGGAAGGTGGTAGCGACGAAATCCTTTCAGTCTAAAGTATCAAGACGGCGGGTAGTCAGGGCTCTACGGGCAATAACGTAACGCTCACGAAATTCGTCAGCCAATACCTCTTGGCGATAACGTTGACGTAATACCCGGTCGAGGTCTCCGGCTCGGTTGACGAGGTCGGTGAGGGATTTGCGTTCGATGTCGAATGCGGCCATGCCTTGCTCGACGGCGGCGTCAAGGTCTCCGCGTCGGGCGTGGACGATGCCGAGGTCTATGTGAGCGTCGGCGACTCGCATCGGTGCGTTGGATGTGCCGTCCGGGCGGGTGTGCATCTGGATCGTCTCAAGGGCGTGTTCCTCGGCCCGGTCGTTGTCCTCCAACCACGTGTAGGCCGTGGCCGCGTAGAACACCCACTTGGCGTGGTCGAACACGAAGTGGTGATCCGGGTTCTCGGGGATCGGCAGTTTGGCGAGGATGTCGGCTCCGCGTGAGAGCGCCTTGTCGGCTTCGCGGCGGTCGCCGATGCGGGCCAAGCCGCGGGCTTCTTGCAAGGTGAGCTGTACCTGTGCGCTGGATTGGCCGGCGAGGGCCTGGCCCTGGCGGGCCGCGGTGACGACATCCTCGTAGCGGCCTTCAACGAGGGCGAACCACGCCGACATCTCGTGTGCCCAGCCCATGAGTTCGCCGTGCCCGACCTGGCGACCCATCCCGTAGGCGGCCTGGCGGGCCGTCTCGGCTTCCTCGCGCTCGCCCAGGTCGTAATGAACGCAGCCGAGCAGAGCGGTAAGCCATCCGGTGATGACCAGTAGTTCGCGGTGCTGGTCGAGTGTGATCCTCCCGGACAGGAGCCGGGTCACCTGGGCGAGGCGCTTTTGTGTCCGGTCGCGCAACGTCGCGGCAGGAACAACCGGGTAGGCGCGGCACAGCAGATCGACGGCCTCGGCGAGGGCTTCGAGGGTGCCGGTTCCGACATCGGATGCCTGGAGCTGCTGGGCGAGTTCCATCGTGCCGTACAGGTCGGCCTCGGCCCGAAGCGCGTCGACCGGCATGATGTGTGCCTCGATGAGGCGGCTATTGCCGCTGCCTCTCTTTGTGGGGGAGAAGCCGAGATCTTCGGGCTGTAGCCCGGTGGCTTGAGTCAGCGCGAGCCGAAAAGGTGCGCGGGGCCAGGAGACTTCGCCGGCCTCCCAACGCCGGATGCGTTCTTCATCGACGGCGAGGCGTTCCTTGATGCCCACAGGGGTCCGATTGATCCGCTCGGCGAATTCGGCGCGGGTGAGCTGTTGCGCGTTGCGCCATGCGCGGAGTTGGACATTCGGGATGCTGTCTGGCATCTCGGGGTCTTCCTCCCGTCGGGGGGTCATCAGGGGGGGCAAGAGGGGGGCTTCTCGGGGGTCCTGTCGCGCTCGCTTTGCCGGTGGACTTGCCATCAACCAACCACGGTACGTCAAGCGGCTTCCCGCCACAGGGAAGGCCGGATGAACGAGGAGATGGCGACGGTGACCCGGCCAGACGAGAACAGCGAGGCAAGACCCTGTCCTTCGTGTCGGGGACGTGGCACCAAGCAGTGCCATTCACGCCGCCAGCTCGTCGTCGGCGGCGACACCAGCGACGATCACGACTCGGGTGGGGAGCGGGAGTGCCTCGACTGCCTCGGAAACGGCCGGGCCGAAGGGAGCGGAACATGAACCCGATCGAGGTAGCAGCGGTGGCTTACATGAACCGGACGGACGAGGCGGACAAGCTCATCCGACTGCGTGACGCATTGACCCGGCTCAACATCGCAGCCGCGCTCCGCGAGAACAACACGGCGCTGATGGTCACCCCGCCGGGCGGGCGGGGCATGCCGGTGTGGGTCTTCGTCGGCTACGGCGGCCAGTACTACTCATGGAACTCGGCAGGCAGGCGGCACCCGGTGTCCGATCTGGAGGGCGCCGCGAAGGTGATAGCCGCCTACGTCTGCCGTTGAAGCGGGCGCGGCGAGGCAGTGAGCCGAGGAGGGGTCGGCAGCCATCAATCCCTGCCTCGTCGCGCTCTTGATCCCCGGCAGGGCCACAGTGACCCACCCCCGTGTCCCCCGTGTGGCCCTGCCGGTCCCCTCCTCTCGGTCTGTGCGTGCAGCCGTATGAGGTGACAGAAGCATCGAGCCGGTCTAGGCTCAAACTTGGTAAAACAACCTGTCGGCTGCTGGACGGTCGTGATGTCTCTAGAGTCCGTGCCTCCGAAGTATGCACAGCTTGTGCAGACGCTTCAGCGGCGTATTGAAGCGGGGGACTATCCTCCCGGAACCCTCCTGCCGAGCGAGAATCAGCTCATCAATGAGTTCGGCGTCTCCCGTCCGACCGTCGTGGCGGCCCTCCGCATGCTGCGGGAACAGGGCTGGATCGAGTCCCAGCAGGGCAAGGGCCGCTTCGTGCGGGGCCGTCCCGCGCTCGCTTCGCTCGAACAACCTCGGCCCGGCCACGCCTACCTGACCAACGCCGAGACCTCCTCGGCCGAACTGCTGGAAGCCGGGGCGGTAGCCGCGCCGAACAGGATCGCCGCCTTGCTCGACCTGTCGCCCAAGAGCAAGGCGTTCCTCCGTCGCCGGCTGGTCTCACGCGGCGGCGAGCCTTCCGAGATCGTCTCGCTGTGGCTGCCCCTCGATCTGTCCGAGGGGACCGACCTCACCAGTGCCGAACCATTGGCCCAGGGCGTCCGCGAGCATATTCAGGCGCGTAAGGGCGTCCGCTTCGATCACGTCATCGAGCAGATCACGGCCCGGATGCCCACCTCTGATGAGGTCAAGCGGCTTGGCATGCCCAAGAGCACGCCGGTCCTCGACGTCTACGCGGCCGTACGCGACCCGGGTGGCCGGCCGCTTGCCGTGCTGGCCGTCGTGCTGCCTGCCGACCGTCACGAGCTGGAGGACGCCTATCCCATCGGGTAGGAACGCCTCACCCTTGGAGCCCACTTAGCTTAGGCACTTGACCTAGCAAGTGGGCTCTCTTATGCTCAAGTCACTCGATAGGTTAAGTGCCTATCAGTCGAGAGAGGAGGATGCCTGATGGCTCTACAAGGTCCGATCCCCGTCAGCTTCGCCATGGTCTTCCCGCACGGCTGCTATCTCGTCGGTGAGGTGGAGGCGGTCAAGGACTTCGACGCCTCAACCAACGGCCGATTCGTGCAGGCGCGGGACAAGCAGAGCGGCGAACTGGTCTGGCAGATCGCCGTCATGGACGCCGACCCCCAGGTCAAGCCCGCTCAGAAGACCGTCGCCGTAAAGATCATCGCTCCGGTCCAGCCGGTTCCCCCGGCCCCGGTCGCGGGACTGCCGTTCACGCCGGTCGAGTTCGACGGCGTCACCGTCACCCCGTACGTCAACGGAAACGGCCGCCTGGCCTACTCCATCCGCGTCCGCGAGATGCGGCCGCCTCGGATGGGCTCGGCCAAGTCCGGACACGCGGGCGGCAAGGAGGCGGCGGCGTGAACTGGCGGCCGTACACGCACCTGACCATGTCGGTCGATCCCGGTGAGCGTCCCCGCATCGGCGTCTCGTTCTACGGCTCGATCACTGCGGCCAGCGCGCGAGTGCTGGAGTCGGGGCGGCCGTACCTGGTCCTGGAGTCCGGCGAGGCGGACGTGACGGTCTCGGCCACTGGGGCGGCCAGTCCGGTCACCGCCGAAGACCTGGACATCGCCCGGCAGATCTTCAACGCCGCCGCGCGGTACCTGGCCGACTGCGAGCGCCTGCACGCCGACCACACCGAACACGCGCAGGCCACCGGTCCGGCGGCCTGACACAAGGACGGGGCCGCTGGAACTGGCATTCCAGCGGCCCCCCAGATCTCTCACACACGCCAATGCCTGAGAGGACACCAAGCCTAATGTTCAAGAAACTCCCCGGCGACGAGGCGCGCAACCTCGTCTCCACCACCCCGGACACGGCCGTGGTCTTCCGCCCGGCCGTCGTCAAGACGCCCGCCATCGTCACCATCGTGATCTGGCTCTCGCGCCTGGTCGCGGGCCTGGTCCGCCTGGTCGTCCGGCATCCGGTCGCGGTAGCCGTCCCGGTCGCCTTCGGCGTCGTGTGGACCCTGTACGGCTGGCGCCAAGCCCTGGTGTTGGCCGGGTTCCTGCCCTCGGCCGGGCTGTCCTGGGCGCTGCTGGACCGGGCCTCGTTCCTGCGCCTGGTCGGCTGGCCCCTGCTGGCCTGGTGGCGTCTCGTCGCCGTCTACCGGCGGCACTGGCAACCCGTCATGATCGTCTCCGGCCTCGGGCGGCACATCCGAGGACGCGACTACCTACCCCGCCTGATCCGTGTCGAGTGCGACGGCTGGGCCGACCGCCTCAGCGTGAAGATGCTCAACGGCCAAGCCGTCACCGACTGGGCCGACCGCATCGAACACCTCGCCCACGGCTTCGGCGCACCCTCCTGCCGCGTCACCATCGCACGGGCCGGTCGCCTCGTGCTCACCTTCCCCCGCCGCGACCCCCTCGCCGAACCCCTCCCTGCGCTTCCCGTCCCCGACGAGGCGTCGGTGGGGGCGGTCGAGATCGGCCGGTGCGAGGACGGTACGCCGCTGCGGCTCAAGGTCCACGGCACACACGTCCTGATCGCCGGTGCGACCGGGGCCGGTAAGGGCTCTTACCTGTGGTCGACAATCCGCGGGCTCCTCCCGGCGATGCGGGCGGGCCTGGTGCAGGTCTGGGCGCTCGATCCCAAGCGGATGGAGCTGTCTTTCGGCCGGGCGCTGTTCGGCTCCCGGTATGCGGCCGATCCGAAGGAGTGCGCCGACCTGCTGGATGAGGCCGTGTGTGTGATGCAGGAGCGGGCCGACCGGTTCGCCGGCCTCCAGCGCTCGCACACGCCGACCGTGGCGGACCCGTTCGTCCTGGTGCTCGTGGACGAGGTGGCGTTCCTGACCGCTTACCAGCCCGACAAACAGCTCCGTCAGCGCATCACGGCGGCCTTGGCGACGCTGACCACGCAGGGCAGGGCGGTCGGTGTCGGTGTCATGGCCGCGCTTCAGGACCCGCGTAAGGAGGTCATGAACATCCGCAACCTGTTCCCCGACAAGATCGCCCTCCGGCTGGACGAGTCGGAACAGGTGGACATGGTCCTCGGCGACGGCGCGCGCGACCGGGGTGCCCTGGCCGATGACATCTCACCGGTTCCTGAGTTGGGTGCGGGCGTCGGCTACGTCCGGTTGGAGACCTCACCTGATCCGGTGCGGGTGCGGGCCGCGTACGTCTCCGATGCCGACATCTCCGCGATGGTCGCCGAGTTCGCGGGGGTGGGCCGATGATGCGCCTGGCTCACATCCTCGACGGACTGCGCTGCTCGGGCTGCGGTGCGCTCGATGTGCTGTGGCTCGACCCGGTGCGCGGGATCGTCGAGTGCCACGAGTGCGGCGAGAAAGCCGCCGTGATGGTCGATGGTCTCGGTCCGGCAGACCTCCTCGACCCCATCGGCTCCTGGGACGGTGACCGGTGACCAACCCGCACGACCGCTCCACATCCCGCGCCGTCCGCATGGCTCAACCGCTGGCCCGTGAGGTCGTGGAAGAGATCGCCAAGCAGTACGGGGTGTGCATCCGCCCCGTCCCGCTGCGGCGGCAGGACATCCTCACCGGCCAGGTTGAGGTCATCGACGTGCCGTGCGGTGCCACGTTGGAGAGCAAGTGCCCGCCCTGCGCCAAGCGCAACCGGCAACTCCGTAGGGCGCAGTGCCGGGAGGGCTGGCACCTCGAAGCCGAGCCGGTCAACCTCCCGGACAATGCCGACGAGTATCAGCGTCACCTTGTCGAGCTGCGGGCCGATGCCCAGGCGTGGCGGGATGAGGTGGAAAAGAGTGGCGGCGACACCACCGACCTTGACGCCGCGATCGTGGAGCTGGACGAGGAGATCAACCGTGCGGGGATGCGCGGCAGCGTCCTCGGCCGAACCTCCGGCAAGCGCTCCCGCTCGACCAAGCGGCGGCAGGACGCCCCGGATCTGCCCAAGCGGCAGATGACCAAGACCACGCTCGGGCGGACCTTCACCGGCTCCGAAGGTAAGACCTACCGGCCGTCGATGTTCGTCACGCTCACGCTCCCGTCGTACGGGCGGGTCCAAGACGGTGTGCCGCTGAACCCGGACGCCTACGACTACGTCCGTGCGGCCCGCGACGCGCTGCACTTCTCCAAGCTCGTGGACCGCTTTGTGCAGAACCTCCGCCGGGTGGCGGGCTATGACGTGCAGTACTTCGCCACCGTCGAGCCTCAGAAGCGGCTCGCGCCGCACCTGCACATGGCGATCCGCGGCACCCTGCCCCGTGCGGAACTACGGCAGATCATCGCCGCCACGTATCACCAGGTGTGGTGGCCCTCGACTGACCACGTGCGGTTCGAGGGTGACCACCTGCCCATGTGGGAGGACGGGGCCGGCTACCTCGACCCGACCACCGGGGAAGTCCTGCCGACCTGGGAACAGGCCCTCGACGCCCTCGACCAGGACGACGAGGCGGAACCCCTGCACGTGCTCCGCTTCGGTGACCAGCTCGACATACAGAGCGTGCTCGCCGGAACCCCGGACGCCGACCAGCTCATCGGGTACCTGTCGAAGTACCTGACCAAGTCCCTTGGCGACGCACTCGGCACCGACGACCCACGCCGCAAGGCACACGCCGAACGGCTGCTGGAGGCGCTGCGGTTCGAGCCGTGTTCGCCAACGTGCCCGAACTGGCTGCGCTACGGCCTGCAGCCCAAGGGCGCCAAGCCCGGAATGGCTCCAGGCCGGTGCAAGGGAAAGGCGCACAAGCCCGATCACCTCGGCTACGCGGGCCGCCGCGTCCTCGTCTCGCGGAAGTGGTCCAACAAGACGCTGACGGAGCACAAGCAGGACCGCCGCACGTGGGTGCTCGAAGCGCTCGGCGTCGAAGACGCGCCGGTCGACCCCCACCGCTACATCTGGCGACCGGTCAAGCCCGGTGATCCCGAGCTGGCCCCCATCGGCGTCCGGCTGCTGCGGTCGGTCCACGAACGCCAGCGCTGGCGCAACCACATGCACCAGCTCCAGGCCCAAGCCGAGGGTCGAGATCTTTCGGCAATTCAGTCCGCCGCGTGAAAGGAGGAACACCTTGGATCAACTGCTCACTGTCCCGCAAGCGGCGGCCCGCCTGAACACCTCGGTCCGCTTCGTCCGTCGCCTGGTGGCCGAACGGCGCATCGAGTTCGTGAAGGTCGGTCGCCATGTCCGCATCTCCGAGTCAGCACTGACCGCCTTCGTCGTCGCGGGCACGGTCGCACCCCTGACGGCCCACGACATCACCGGGAGGGCGGCCTGATGGCCAAGGGCAACAAGCCGAACCATCGCCGTTTCGGCAACATCCGTCAGCTCCCGTCCGGCCGTTATCAGGTGAGCTACCTGGGGCCGGACGGGCGGCGGCGTACGGGCTCCGAGACGTACGAGCGCAAAGGCGATGCCGAACGAGCGCTCACGCTGATAGAGGCCAAGATGATCTCGGGGGAGTGGACCGACCCCGATCGCGGCAAGGTCAAGCTCAAGGACTACGCCGAGACATGGATCTCCCAGCGTCCCGGCCTCCGTCCGCGCACTGTCGATCTCTATACGTGGCTGCTCAAGAAGCACATCACGCCGTACCTCGGCGGGGTCCAGCTCGGCAAGCTCTCGACCGCGATGATTCGGCAGTGGCGGGCCGACCTGCTCGGCAACGGCGTCTCGGTGTCGGTCGCGGCCAAGACGTACCGGCTGCTGCGGGCCGTGCTAATGACGGCGGCCGAAGAGGACCACATCATCCCGCGTAACCCGTGCCGGATCCGCGGGGCCGGCGACGAGCACGCACAAGAACGGCCGGTCCTCACCGTGGCCCAGGTCTTCGAGCTGGCGGACCTCGTGGGCCGTCGCCCGATCGGCAACGTCCGCAAGCTCAAGGACAACGCCTATCGGCTCCGCTTCCAGCGGCACGGGGAGGTGCGCACCCATCCCGAGGTCTTCCGCACCCGAGCGGATGCCGAACGAGCGCTGTGGGCGATGGGTATGGACGGCCGGGCCGACTGCACCCAGGACCGGCGCTTCCGCGCCCTGGTGCTGCTCGCCACCTTCGCCAGTCTGCGATGGGGTGAGGTCAGCGCCCTTCGTCGCAGTGACCTCGACCTGGACGCCGGGACCGTGCGTGTTCGGGCGGCCTTCGTCGAGCGCTCCACGGGTGAACTGGTCCTCGGCCAGCCCAAGTCCAAGGCCGGACGGCGGACCGTGGGCATCCCGCAAGCGATCGTCCCCGCGCTGCGCGAGCACCTTGCTACCTACGTGCAGGACGAACCGGGCGCGCTCCTCTTCCCTGGTGCCAAGGGCGGCCCGCTGCGGCGTAGCGGCTTCAACACCCGTACGCGCTGGGTGGACGTGGTCAAGGAGATGGGCCTTCCCGGCCTTCACTTCCATGATCTGCGTCACACCGGAAACATGCTCGCCGCCGAGTCGGGCGCGGGGCTCAAGGACCTCATGGCCCGGATGGGTCACGACAACGTCCGGGCGGCCATGATCTACCAGCACGCCGTACGCGGTGCCGACAAGACGATCACGGATGCCATCGACCGGCACATCAGCGGAGCCGGTGACGAGGACGAGGGCGGGTCGGCGGCCGTCCTGGTCCCCGTGGGCTAATTGCACGCTAATTGCACGGAAGATCGAACAGGTGCCAGAAATGATCAAGGCCCGGGTTGGGATGTGCTCCCTGACCTGGGCCTTCGTGCGTGGAGCGGGTGACGGGAATCGAACCCGCGCTGTCAGCTTGGGAAGCTGATGTTCTGCCATTGAACTACACCCGCGTGACCGGCTGTGGAGCCCGTCGCTGCCCCTACTGTAGCGGATCCGGGGCGTGCTCCTGCAGTCCCGACGCGAAGATCCCCGATACCCGCCGGTCAGGGGGCCCACTAGCCTTGCACCCGTGCTGCTTTCCGATCGTGACCTCCGTGCCGAGATCGAGTCGGGCAGGGTGAAGCTCGACCCGTACGACCCGGCGATGATCCAGCCGTCCAGCATCGATGTGCGGCTGGACCGCTACTTCCGGGTGTTCGAGAACCACCGCTACCCGCACATCGACCCCGCGAGGGAGCAGTCGGACCTCACCCGACAGGTGGAGCCGGACGGCGACGAGCCGTTCATCCTGCACCCGGGGGAGTTCGTGCTGGCCAGCACGTACGAGGTGATCAGTCTGCCCGACGACATCGCCTCGCGGCTGGAGGGCAAGTCGAGCCTGGGCAGGCTGGGCCTGCTGACGCACTCGACGGCCGGCTTCATCGACCCCGGCTTCGAGGGGCACGTCACACTCGAGCTGTCCAACGTCGCCACGCTGCCGATCAAGCTGTGGCCGGGTATGAAGATCGGTCAGCTCTGCATGTTCCGGCTCAGCTCGCCCGCCGAGTTCCCGTACGGCTCGGACCGGTACGGCTCGCGCTACCAGGGGCAGCGGGGGCCGACTCCGAGTAGGTCGTTCCTGAACTTCCACCGCACCAAGATCTGAAGCGGCTCAGGCAACAAGTGTGTCACGGGAGACGTTCTGGGCAGCGGGAAGGGGAAGAGTAGGTTACAAGCGGGCTTGCATGGCCTGAACTTCGCATTTCCACTGGTAACCCGTACTCTTCTCTGCGGACCGTCCCCGCACATCTGGAGAAACGACGTGCGCCTGCGTCTCACGCCCCGTGAGGACAGCTACTACGACTTGTTCGCCGACTCGGCGAACAACCTCGTCACCGCATCGCGTCTGCTGGTCGAGATCATCAGCGACGGTTCGGACCGGGAGGGTCTGGCCGAGAAGATGCGCGCCTGCGAACACGCGGGCGACGAGCGCACTCACGCGATCATGAACCGGCTCAATGAGAGCTTCATCACGCCCTTCGACCGTGAGGACATCTACCGCCTCGCGTCGAATCTCGACGACGTGATGGACTACATGGAGGCCGCGGCCGATCTGATCGTCCTCTACCAGATCGACCACCTTCCCAAGGAGGTCGTACGTCAGGTGGAGGTCCTCGAACGGGCCGCCGAGCTCACGGCGGACGCGATGCCGCGCCTGCGCTCGATGCAGCACCTCAACGAGTACTGGATCGAGATCAACCGCCTCGAGAACCAGGCCGACCAGGTCTACCGCAGGCTGCTGGCGAAGCTGTTCAGCGGCGAGTACGACGCCCTCACCGTCATGAAGATGCGTGAGGTCATCGAGCAGCTCGAACTCGCCGCCGACGCCTTCGAGCACGTCGCGAACACGATCGAGACGATCGCGGTCAAGGAAAGCTAAGTGGTTCTCGCGCTTGTCATCGGCGTGATCGTCATCGCGCTGGCGTTCGACTACACGAACGGTTTCCACGACGCGGCGAACGCCATCGCCACCTCCGTCTCGACCCGGGCGCTGACGCCGCGGGTCGCCCTGCTCCTCGCCGCGGTGATGAACTTCATCGGCGCCCATCTCGGCACCGCGGTGGCCCACACCGTGGGCAAGGGGATCATCGACGCTCCGGACGGCACCCACGGGCTGCTCATCGTGGGCGGCGCCCTCATCGGGGCGATCGTCTGGAACCTCATCACCTGGTACTTCGGCCTGCCGTCATCGAGCAGTCACGCCCTGATCGGCGGGCTGTGCGGCTCCGCCATCGCCGCCAGCGCGACCGTGCACTGGTCCGGGGTGGTGGAGAAGGTCGTCATTCCCATGGTCCTGTCGCCTGTCATCGGGTTCATCCTGGGCGGCATCATCATGATCATTCTTCTGTGGCTCTTCCGCAAGTCCAACCCGCACCGCACCAGCCGTGGATTCCGATACGTGCAGCCCGTGTCGGCGGCCGCCATCGCGCTCGGTCACGGACTGCAGGACGCGCAGAAGACGATGGGCGTGATCTTCCTGGCGCTCGTCGTCGGCGGATACGCGTCCCCGCAGGGCGACATCCCCGAGTGGGTCATCACGGCCTCGGCCACGGCGATCTCCCTCGGCACGTACTCCGGCGGCTGGCGCATCATGCGGACGATGGGCAGGCGGATCATCCACCTGGACCCGCCGCGCGGGTTCGCGGCCGAGACGGCCGCGTCCACGGTCCTCTACGCCGCCGCCATCGGGTTCGGCGCCCCGATCTCGACCACGCACACCATGACCTCCGCGATCATGGGTGTGGGCGCCACACGGCGGCTGTCGGCCGTGCGGTGGGGCATCGCCGGCAACATCGTGACCGCGTGGGTTCTGACGATCCCCGCCGCGGCCGTCGCCGCCGCGATCGGCTACTTCATCCTCAACCTCGTCCTCGGATAGAGGACGCCCCCATACGAAACGGGCCGGCCTCCCCTCAGGGAGGCCGGCCCGTCGGCGTTCAGCGCCGATACATCACGTCGGTGTTCCACCGCGTGAACCCGAGCGACTCGTACAGCCGGACCGCCGCGGTGTTCTCCTCGTCCACGTAGAGCAGGACCTGGGCGAGGCCGAGCGCGCGCAGGTGCTCGAGCCCGGCGAGCGTCAGCGCCCGGCCGAGGCCCGTGCCGCGCTCGCCGGGCGCGACCCCCACCACGTAGACCTCCCCGATCGGCTCGTCGCCGCCGTGCACCTTGGTCCAGTGGAAGCCCGCCAGGGCGTCTCCCCGTACGGCGAGGAAGAAGCCGGCGGGGTCGAACCACGGCTCCCGCTTCCGCAGTTCCAGGTCGGCCGGCGTCCAGGAGCCCTGCTCGGGGTGGGTGGCGAAGGCCAGCGCGTTGAGTGCGAGCCACGCCTCCTCGTCCCGCCCAGGCTCGAACGTGCGCAGCCGTACGCCCTCGGGCAGGACGGCGGCGGGCAGGGGCTCGGACAGCGGGCGGCGCATCTGCCACAGGGAGCGCACCCGGGTCAGGCCCGCGCCCGCGGCGAGGCGGGCCGCGCCGAGCAGGTCGCCGTGCGCCCACAACCGGAGCCTGCCGCCGGTCGCCTCCAGCACGTCGCCCAGCAGTCGCCGGCCCAGGCCGAGCCGGCGGAACGCCGGATGCACCACGAGTTCGCCGCTCGGCCCTTCCTCCGGGTCCGCCGGATCCAGGTGGGCGAAGCCCGCGACGTTCCCGTCCTTGTACAGCAGGACGGCTCTCGCACCCTGATCGCCCCCGTGATCGCCGCCGTGGCGCACCTGGAGCATCACGTGCTCGTTGAGCGGAGCGACACCGTCGGCCTCGGCGGCCGCCTCCACCAGGGCGAGCACCGCCGCCACCTGCTCGTCATCGAGCCGTTCCGTGATCTCCACGCGTACATCCATAGCTGGCACGATAGGTGAAGGCCCGGCGGGTGCCACACCGGGCTTCGGCAATAGACGCCAGGGGTTCCCTCCCTGAATCGTTATCTTTGCGCCATTTCCTGCTTAGATCCCCGCTCTACTGTCGGGGGTCATGACCCGAGCATCTCTGACGCGACTGGCCGTCGCCGGCGCCGCCGTGGTCGGCGCCGCCGCCCTCACGATGGGCACGGCCGCCGCATCTCCCGCTCCCCAGGCCGGTAAGCCCGACAAGAAGCCCGGTCCCTCCGTTTCCGTCCGGTTGCTGACCATCAACGACCTGCACGGCAACCTGGAGCCCCCGACCGGGTCCAGCTCCCGGATCCTCGACCCGAACGGCGCGAACACCGACACCGACGGCTCGCTGACCGGCATCGCCGGCGCGAAGTACTCGATCGCGGGCGGCGCGTCCTACCTTGCCGCCCACCTCAAGCAGCTGCGCGACGCCAACACCCTCCTGGTGGGCGCGGGCGACCTGATCGGCGCATCGCCGCTGCTGTCCGCCGCCTACCACGACGAGCCGACCGTCGCCCTGCTCGACAAGCTCGGCCTGGCCACCTCCTCGGCCGGCAACCACGAGTTCGACGAGGGCATCGACGAGCTCAACCGCATCATGAACGGCGGCTGCCACCCCGTCGACGGCTGCTCCCCGGCGGGCAAGTGGAAGGGCACGAACTTCGACTACCTCGGGGCGAACGTGCTGAAGGAGAGCAACGGCGACTACGCCCTGCCGCCCTTCTACGTCAAGCAGATCAACGGGGTGAAGATCGGCTTCATCGGCCTGGTGACGCAGACCACCCCGAACATCGTCACCGCCGCCGGTATCAAGGGCCTGCAGTTCACCGAGGAGGTCGCGGCGGCCAACAAGGTGTCGAAGTATCTCGACAAGCACGGGGTCAAGGCGCAGGTCGTGCTGGTCCACGAGGGTGACAACATCACCCCGAACCAGGACCCCAGCTCGTGCCCGGTCGTCCCCGGCAACGGCTCGCGGATCGCCAAGGGCCTCGACCCGCAGATCGACCTGGTCATCAGCGGCCACAGCCACCAGGCGTACGTCTGCAAGGTGAAGGACCCGGCCGGTCAGGACCGCGTCTACACCCAGGGCTCGTCGTTCGGCCGCGCGATCACCCAGATCGACTTCCGGGTCGACCGCAAGACGAAGGACGTCATCCGCTCCAGCGTCGTCGCCAAGAACAACGTGGTGACCCGCACCGTCACCCCGGACGCCGACACCGAGGCGTACATCAAGACCTGGCAGGATCGGGTCTCGACCGTCGCCAACAAGCCGATCGGCAAGATCACGGCCAACATCGGGCGTGGCAGCAACGTCGGCGAGACCCCGCTCGGCGACCTGATCGCCGACGCGCAGCTCGAGGCGACCAAGAACGGCGGCAACGCGGAGATCGCGCTGATGAACCCGGGCGGCGTCCGCACCGACCTGACCTATGCGCAGAGCGGCTCCGAGGGCGACGGCGTCGTGACGTACGGCGAGGCCTTCCAGGTGCAGCCGTTCAACAACCTGATGCAGGTCGTCACGCTCACCGGGGCCCAGCTGAAGGAGCTGCTCGAGCAGCAGATCTGGACGGTCGACCCGGCGACCGGTGGCATCACCCAGCGGATCCTGCAGCCGTCCTCGTCGCTGACCTACACCTTCGACACGACGAAGCCGGTGGGCTCGCGGGTCTCCGACATCAAGATCAACGGCACCGCGGTGACCGACACCCAGCAGATCCGGGTGGCCGCCAACAACTTCCTCATCGGCGGCGGCGACGGCTTCACCGTCTTCACCAAGGGCACGGACCTGTGGAGCGGCCCGCTGGACATCGACGCGTTCGTCGCCTACATGGGCGCGCACTCGCCGATCGCCCCGCCGGTCGCCGGCCGGATCAACCTCATTCGTTGATCACGCGAAATCCGGTAACCATGGAGAAAGCTATGGCCCGCCCCATCGGGGCGGGCCATCAGCGTCTGGCGGGTTCGGCCTCGTTCTGTTCGCCGCGGTCGGGGACGAATCGGTAGCCGACGTTGCGGACCGTTCCGATCAGCGCCTCGTACTCGGCGCCCAGCTTGGCCCGCAGGCGCCGTACGTGTACGTCCACGGTGCGGGTGCCGCCGAAGTAGTCGTAGCCCCAGACCTCCTGCAGCAGCTGAGCGCGGGTGAAGACCCGGCCAGGGTGCTGGGCGAGGTACTTCAGCAGCTCGAACTCCTTGAAGGTGAGGTCCAGCGCGCGCCCGCGCAGCCGGGCCGTGTAGGTCGCCTCGTCGATCGACAGGTCGCCGCTGCGGATCTCGTCGGGGACCTCGTCGGCGGCGGCCAGCGACAGCCGCCCGATCGCCATCCGAAGCCGGGCCTCGACCTCCGCCGGCCCCGCGGTGTCGAGGATCACGTCGTCCACGCCCCATTCCGCCGTCATCGCCGCGAGGCCGCCCTCGGTCACGATCGCCATCAGCGGGCAGGTGACGCCGGTCGTGCGCAGCAGCCGGCACAGGCTCTTGGCCTGAACGAGCTCGCGGCGCGCGTCCACCAGGATGGCGTCCGCCGGGGGCGTGTCGATCAGCGCGGAGGCCTCGGCGGGCGCGACCCGCATCGAGTGCAGCAGCAGTCCGAGTGCCGGGAGAATCTCCGCCGACGGCTCCAGGGCGTTGGTCAGAAGGAGCAGATTGCTCACATGAGCCTCCTCGCACCATGTCGGCTCGGCGCCGTTTGCAGCACTGGAAACCGCGACAGCCGTACAAACACGTAAGGACCCGGGGGCTACATCGCCCGAGTCCATTAATTCGTAGGGTAGCTCACACGAAGTTTGCGTCCAATGTGCGTCACCCGTGTGAACAACACGTCACGTGGTTTACCGCCGTAACGTGGCGGTGACGGAGAGCTTCCGAAGGGTGACGTGAGACAGAGGGGAGCGGCGCGTCATGGCCAGGGGAACCATCCGCTACTGGGCGGCGGCCAAGGAGGCCGCCGGCGTGCCGGAGGAGCCGTTCGACGCGGAGACGCTGGGGGACCTGCTCACGCGGATCTCGCGGAACCCGGCCGTCGAGCGCGTGCTGCGCCGGTGCTCCTTCCTCGTCGACGGCGCCCCGGCGGGCACGCGCGATCCGGCGACGATCGACCTCCCCGAAGGCGCCGTGGTCGAGGTTTTACCTCCCTTCGCCGGGGGATGAGCGACTACTCTGATCGCAAAGGCGCCTTCGGAGGAGTCGGATGCGCAAGTTGGTCGTGGCCGTGGCCCTGCTGGCCATCCTGCTCGTCGTGCTCGACCGGGTCGCCGTTGTCGGCGTGCAGCGTGAGATCGCCCGGCAGATCGAGGCGAAGTACGACCTGGCGGAGGCGCCGTCCGTACAGGTGAAGGGCATACCGTTCCTCACCCAGGCCATCTCGGGCCGGTACGAGGAGATCAGCATCGGCATCGGGAAGGTGGAGCGGGAGGGTGTCCAGCTCGAGCGCATCGACGCCACGCTGTACGGCGTCACCGCCCCGCTCTCCGACCTGATCCAGAACGCCGCGGCCACCGAGATCAGGGCCGACCGCGTGACGGGGACCGTGGTCATCTCCCGGCAGACCCTGTCGGCCCACGCGCCGCGCGGCATCAAGGTCGAGGGCGCCGGCGACGACCAACTCCGCGTCTCGGGCAACGTGCCCGTGCTCGGGAACCAGGTGCCGGTCACCGCCGACATGAAGATCCAGGTGGTCCAGGGCGGGATACGGCTCACGCCCACGAACGTGAAGATCGCCGGCGCCATCCCCGTGCCGAACCCCGAGCGGCTCATCTCGTTCACCGTGCCGGTGAAGAACCTGCCGCTCAACCTCAGGATCACCCGGGTGAAGTCGACGAGCGAAGGGCTCGCGGTCCAGGGCACCGCGTCCGATGTCCCCCTCCGATGACGGCTCACGTGACGATCGTCACACCGCCGAACCATCGCGCCCCGGCGTACGTGATGAGGGTGTGAGTCCAGCCGGAACCGCCGACGAGGAGCTCATACGCGCACTTTGGGAGGATCACGGAGGGCCGCTGTACGGCTACGTGCTGCGGTTGACCGGTGATCCGGGCAGGGCGGAGGACGTGGTGCAGGAGACGCTGCTTCGGGCCTGGCGGCATCCCTCCGGGCTCCAGGGACGCCCGGTTCGCGCGTGGCTGTTCACCGTCGCCCGCAATCTCGTCGTCGACCAGCACCGGGCCCGCAAGTCCAGGCCGCAGGAGATGGGGGACGAGGCGCTCGCCGTGCTGCCCGCCGACGACGAGCTGGAACGGGCCGTCGAGTCGTGGGGGGTGGCGGAGGCGCTGGCCTCGCTCAGGGCGGAGCACCGCGAGGTGCTCCTGGAGACGTACTACCGGGGGAGATCGGTGAAGGAGGCGTCGGAGATCCTCGGCATCCCGCAGGGAACGGTGAAGTCGCGGACCTACTACGCCCTCCGGGCGCTGAAGCTCGCCCTGGAGGAACGGGGGCTGGCACCATGACCTGCGAGGAGGTGCGGATCTCGCTCGGCGCGCACGTGCTGGGGGCGCTCGACGACGAGGAGGCCGCCGAGGTCGAGGCCCACCTGGAGACCTGCGCGGCGTGCCGGGCGGAGCTGGCCGAGCTGTCCGGGCTGCCGCCGCTGCTGGCCCGCGTGTCGGCCGAGGACATCGAGCGCGCCGCCGCTCCGCCGCGCGCCGTACTCGATGGTGTTTTCGCGGATGTTCTCGCGGGTGCTGCCGCGGCGGAGGTCGCGCCCGCGGCCGTGGCGCCCGCCCGGCGCGGGCGCCGGTCCCGCGTGCTGCTGGCGCTCGCCGCGTCCGTCGTCGTCGCGGCCGTGGGCGGCACGGCGTGGGTGTCGGCGGCGCAGAACGCATCGGAGAGGACGGCGGTGGGGTCGGCCGCCGCGGCTCCGGACCTGGCGAGCCGCGCGTCCCAAGGCGAGGCGTCCCAAGATCAGCTGGCCCAGGCTCAGGCGGGCCAGGCCGACCAGCCGAGCGCGGAAGCACTTCAAGAGCCTTTCTTCGCCCCGGCGTCGCCCGCGCCCTCGGCCGCGTCGTCCAAGGGGGCGGTGGCGAGGAAGGTCGAGCCGCCGCGCGCCGACGCGACCGTCACCGCGTCGCCCGAGGCGGGCGGGCGCAGCGGCGACGTACGCATGGCCGTACGGCTCGTGCCTCACGACGGCGGGACGCAGGTCGTCGCGAGGGTCGCCGGGGTCCCGGCGGGCACGGTCTGCACGCTGCGCGCGGTCGCCAAGGACGGCACGGTCTCGACCCTCGGCAGCTGGACCGTGGGCAGAGGCGAGTACCGCGGCCAGAAGATGGTCCTCGAAGGCTCGACGGCGCTGCGGACCGGCCAGATCGACCGGATCGAGCTCGCCGACTCGGGCGGCCGCGTCCTGGTGACCGCCAGGCTGTGACCTCGCCGTGATCCGGCGCGGGAATCAGCCGCGCCGCGCGTGCGGTTGCAGACGGTGATGGCAGGGACCGCGACCCTCGTGGCCGCGCTCGTCCTGGGCGTGGTCCTGGGGCTGGTCCTGAGACGGCGCGACGGAAGGATGCGGGCCGTGCAACACGCCCCGGTGACGAGCGGCGATCTCGGCGCCGACCTCGGCGAGCGCGCCACGCTGGTGCAGTTCTCGACCGCGTTCTGCCAGCCCTGCCGGGCGACCCGCCGGATCCTGGACGAGGTGGCCGGCATGGTCCCCGGCGTACGGCACGTGGAGATCGACGCGGAGTCGCGCCTCGATCTGGTCAGGCGCTTCGACGTGCTGCGCACTCCGACCGTGCTCGTCCTCGACGGGGCGGGCAACGTGGTGAAGAGGGCGTCCGGCCAGCCGCGCAAGGCCGACGTCATCGCCGCGCTCGGCGCGGCCGTGGACGGGGCGTCTCACGCACCGTCTCATCCAGCGGACAAGGTGTGACAGATGCCGAGACGGAAGGTACTGTCGTGGTCATGACTCCCACGACAGAGCTGCTCACGAAGCGGCGAGCGGTGGACTTCTGCCGCGTCGCGACCTCGCTCTGTCGCATGGCCTGAGGGTGATTCCTGCGGCTTCGTGCCGCGTTCCAAAGAATCCTTCAGGAGCATCCCCACGATGCAGATCGACCCTCGTGCTCCGCGTTCCGGCGCGGTCGTGACCACTGCGGTCCTCGCGGTCGCACTGGTCACGCGAAGCCTCTGGTTGTTCGCCGCGCAGGCGAACGTCTTCGTGCTCGGCGCCGTCGGAACGTCGCCGTACGGGCTGGTCTTCCACCGGTTCGTGCAGGCCGCCGGGCTGGGGTTCGCGGTGGTGGGACTGATCGGGTTCGCGGAGGGGATCACCGCACTGGCCTTGGGTGCGACAGCAGCGGCACTGCTGGCCGCCTTCCTCAACGCAGCGTTCGGCTTCCGCCCGGGCTGCGAAACGTACCTGCTCATTCGCCGTCTACAACCTGGGAGAATCCAATGAGCCGCTCCGCCGTTCTGGTGGACGCCGACTGGGTCGAGGCCAACCTCGACACGCCGGGTGTCGTACTCGTCGAGGTCGACGAGGACACCAGCGCCTACGACAAGGGTCACATCCGCGGTGCCGTGAAGATCGACTGGAGGACGGACCTGCAGGACCCGGTCCGCCGCGACTTCGTCGACAAGGCCGGTTTCGAGGCGCTGCTGTCGTCGCGCGGCATCGCCAACGACGACACCGTCGTCCTGTACGGCGGCAACAACAACTGGTTCGCCGCCTACGCCTACTGGTACTTCAAGGTCTACGGCCACGCGAACGTCAAGCTGCTCGACGGCGGGCGCAAGAAGTGGGAGCTGGAGTCCCGCGAGCTGGTCGAGGACGTCGTCGAGCGGCCGGCCACGCAGTACGCGGCCAAGGAGTCGGACAACGACATCCGCGCCTTCCGCGACGACGTCGTCGCCGCGATCGGCAAGCAGAACCTCGTCGACGTCCGCTCGCCCGACGAGTTCACCGGCAAGCTGCTCGCCCCGGCCCACCTGCCGCAGGAGCAGGCGCAGCGCGGCGGCCACGTGCCCACCGCCCGCAACATCCCGTGGTCGAAGGCGGCCAACGACGACGGCACCTTCCGCTCCGACGACGAGCTCCGCGAGCTCTACTCGGGCGCCGGCGTGGACTTCGCCAAGGACACCATCGCCTACTGCCGCATCGGCGAGCGCTCCGCGCACACCTGGTTCGTGCTGCACGAGCTGCTCGACCAGGCCAACGTCAAGAACTACGACGGTTCGTGGACCGAGTACGGCTCGCTCGTGGGCGTGCCGATCGAGCTGGGGGAGGCCCGCTGATGACCACCCAGGGTTGCGCTGCTCCTGAGCAGACCGTCGCGCTGCCGGCCGGCATCGACCTGTCCAACCAGGCCGTGATCCAGGGCGTCGTCACCGGCGCCGGCACGGCGTACGCCCGTCTGCTGGACCACAGCGGCGAGTTCACCGGCGAGGTCGTCGTCTCCGACGAGGGCATCTTCCGCTTCTTCGCCGCGCCCGGCCAGTGGACCGTCCGCATCATCGCCGGCGGCGGCGTCACCAAGGACGTCCCCGTCGAGGCCAAGCTCGGCGAGGTCGCCCAGCTCTCGGTCACCGTCTGATCCACCGCTTCACAGAAGGCCGGTGCGTTCCGCGAACGCACCGGCCTTCTCGGTTTTCCTGTCACCGGCTAGTATTACGTGCTACACGTAATACGTGATGGGAACGGGCGCGATGCGGCTGAACAGCAAGGGGCAGGTCACCATCCCCGCCGAGATCCGCGAGAAGTACGGTCTGCATCCCGGTGACGAGGTCGATGTGATCGAGGTGGGCAACACCCTGCAGATCGTGCGTCGGGAGAGCAGCAGCACGCGGGGTCAGCGCGCCGCGCAGCGGCTCAGGGGCAGTGCGACGACGTCCATGACAACCGACGAGATCATGGGACTGCTGCGTGACGAGTAGCACCCTGCGTGTCGTCCGTGAGCGGGTCACCCTCGTCGATTCCTGCGTCCTGCTCGACGTCGCCACCGATGACCCTAAGTGGGCGGCCTGGTCCGCGGACGCCCTCGCGCGGGCTCTGGACGAAGGACGGCTGGTCGTCAATCCGGTCGTGTATTCCGAGGTTTCAGTCGGCTACGAGAGCATCGAGAGCGTGAACGAGGCGTTGCCGCCCGAGGACTACGAGCGCGAGAACGTCCCCTTCGAGGCGGCCTTCCTGGCCGGGAAGGCCTTGCTCGCCTATCGCAGACGCGGGGGCGAGAAGAGGTCGCCGCTACCCGATTTCTTCATCGGCGCGCATGCGGCGGTGCGGAAATACCGGCTGCTCACTCGTGACACCACCCGATATCGGACCTACTTCCCCACAGTCGAGCTCATCGCTCCGTAGGGAAGACCGGGAGCCGATAGCATGCGGCAGGTGTCCGGAACGTCCGCACTTGCCGCCCCTCGCCAGGATGCCGCGCCGCGCCGGGCCTCCTGGAGGCTGTCGCCGTACGCGCTGCCGCTGAACGCCCTGCGGATCCTCGCGAAGTGCGCCCTGCCACTGATCCTCTGGTTCTCGGCCGGACGGCTGGTGCGGTGGGCGCTGCTCCTGCTGGCCGCGACCGTCTCTCACGGCTCGTGGTATCAGGCCCGGCTGGTCCTGACGATGTTGCTCTTCACGCTCGTCGTGATGACGTCGCTCGCCACGACCGTCGGCATGCTGTACGTCATCCGCGAGGCGCTCCTGGAGACCCAGGCCCGGCGCGCGGGCGGCGAGGCCAAGGAGAGCCTGCTGAACGCTCTCAACCGGACCGCGCTCGTCTTCGCCGGCATCTACACGACCTGGGGGTTCGTCGCCGACGACGCCCGCGAGTTCTCGGGCATCGACATGATGCGGCAGCCGGACCGGTACATCCTCGACGCCGGCAGCGGTGACGACAGCGGGGTGGCGGCCGGGCTGCTCAACCTCGACCCGAAGGTCTCCCTGGTGACGATGGCCGTCGCCTACGTGGTCAAGTGGTATTTCGGCCGCCGCCACGAAGCGGGGGAGGGCCGCTTCTCCGGCATGCTCGCGACATTCGGGGAGCTGGCGTTCGCCTTCTACGGGATCAACGCGCTCGCCACCGCCGTGGGGGCGCGCTCCGACTGGATCGGCCACCGGTCCGCCATCGCCGCCTGGCACGACTTCGCGTCCAGTGCCGAGGACGGGGTCCCGGGATGGAAGCAGGTCTCGGAGTGGCTGGGCGACGTCTGGCCGCACGTCATCGACGCCCTCGCCATTCCTCTCGCGTGGCTGACGGTCGGCATCCTCGTCTACGGCGCGTACGCGGAGGACACCCGGACCACGATCAGGGGAACCCGCCTGGAGGAGGCGGCGGCGCACCTGGAGCGCACCCACAACTGGACGCGTCTCGCCCTCGTGAAGCTGAGCGCGGGCTGGACCGCCCGGTGGATCCCGTTGCTCAACTCCCTGCGCCTGACGGCGCGCGGGGGCGTCGCGCTGTTCGGGCTGTTCGCCCTCTGCTACGTCGGCCTGCACATCGGCGGCGACTTTCTCCTCAGGGCGGGCCGCTATCTCACCGCGAGCGAGGAGCCGTATCTGTGGTTCGCGACCGGTGAACCGGTCGTCTACGTCGTGGACCTGGTCGTGACCCTGGTGACGATGTGCCTGCTCGCCGCCACGTTCGACCTGGCCGCGACGCGGGCGCGGGCGCGGGCGCGGGCGAACGGCGGAGCACCGGTCACCGGCGGAACCGCAGAACCTGATCGTTCTTCTCCGTCGAGGTGAAGGCGTTCTTCACGAAGTCCGCGGCGGATTGATCGGGCACGTCCCGGTAAGTGCTCGGCCGCAGGACGACCTCGACTTCGTCGGCCACGGAGGGCGGGACCACGGCCATCATCTCCAGCCGGTAGGGCGTGCCGATCTTGTTGTCCTTCACGTCGGGTGGCGTCTCGTTGTTCATCATCTCCACCTGCCACGTGCGCCCGGCTCGGTCGGTGAACGTGACCTCCGCCGGCTCCCCGTGACGGATGGCGCCTTCGGCGTCGAGCGCGGTCCTGGTCGCCACGATCTTCAGCCACTGCCGGTCGGACCGCTCCGGCTTGCCGGTGGGGTCCTTGATCTTCTCCACGGTGGCCTGCCACGACACGTGCTGCCAGACTCCCGCCTGGCCGGGCTGCACGACGCGGACGGTGTCGTCGGGGCGGCCGTACTTGTAGGCCTGGTAGCCGAACAGCGTGGGGGCGCCGACGGCGAGCACGACGGACAGCACGGCTCCCCCCGCCAGCAGGCCCGTACGCCGCGCGGGCGCTGTGGACACCGCTTGCGGCTCCGGGGACACCGCGGGCGGCTCCTGGGACACGGTGGGCGGCTCCTGGGGCACCTCCGCGGGCGGCCGCGCGGGCGCCTCCACGGAGGGGGACGCGGGCGCGAGCGCCGCGGGAGGCGGCTGCCGGTTCGTCCGCAGCGCCGGGAAGGGCTGCGTGGACCTGTCCTCCCCTTCGGGCTCCAGAGGCGGCCACACTCGCAGGTCCGTCGGCGGCTTCAGCGTGCCGGGGATGGGCACGGAGGGCGGCGCCGTCGGCATGGGCCGGGACACGGCGCCGCTGTAGGTGATGTCGGAGGGCTGCTCGGCCGGGGGAGCGAACCAGTCCCGGGAGTCCGGGCCGTTCCTCGGCGGGGTTCCGTCCATGGGCGTCTCGGTCATCGGCTCGCGCTCACGAGTGAGTGGTAGTCCTCCGCCTGTGAGATCAGCCGGTCGGCGGCGGCGCCGGACAGCCCCAGGTCGATCTGCGCCTCGGGCGCGTAGTTGTCGCTCACCAGCGGGCTGACGGGAGGGATGAAGACGAGGTCGGCGCCCGGCACCGCGTCTTTCGGCACCTCGAAGACGAGCAGCCCGCTGGACCAGAACCCGGGCTGGATGTACTTGTTGAACAGCGTCAGCGTCTCGTTGACCTTGTCCGTCGGCTGGTAGCGCCGGCCGTCCGCCGTCAGGAGGACGGGGGGACCGAGTTTGCTCAGCTTGAAGGGCTCGCGCATGCTCGTCGCCGAGACGTCGACCAGGAGGAACAGGTTGCTCGTGGCCACCTTGGTCACCTTGTTCGAGTAGTCCGTGGTGTCCACGGCATGGGCGGCCGTGACCGACAGGACCTTGACGGTGAAGCGCTTGGTCTCCACCGTCTCGCCGATCCCGCCTTTGTAGGTCAGGTAAGAGGTGCGCTGCTCGAAGGACATCGCGAAGTTCTGCTGTGCGTACACGGCGGCCGCCGCGAGTGCGATTCCGGCCACCCCGGCGGCGACACGCCGCATCAGTCCGCGCCGGGGCGGCCTGCCGCGCGCGGCACGACGGGCCGTACGGCTGTCCGCCTGAATGAGCGTCATCAGCTGATCTCCTTCCGCACGGGAAGGGTGATCTGCGCGGCCACCTCGGGCTCGAAGGGGCCCTTGCCGTCCTTGTACTCGCCCACGAGCTGCCAGTCATGACCCTGGTTCAGCAGCCCGAGCTGCTCGTACACGAACGAGCCCACGTCGAGGCTGATCTCCGGGGGCGCGGTCGCGGTGGGCTCGAGTTCGTACTTCACCACGACCGTGGTGGTGATCCCGGGATGCAGCTGGTGACTCTCGACGCCGAGACTGAGCACGGAGACCTGGGGGCCGTACTTGGTCTTGATCTCCGGACGGGTCTGCAGGAGAGAGCCGGCGAAGGAGCCGAACGGCGAGTACTTCCCGGAGTCCGGCATGATGCCCACCGAGGCCGTCTTGTCGCCCATGTTGGTGACCTTGAGGACGAGCTCCAGATAGCGCTTGTCGGTGCCGAAGTCGCCCTTCTCCGTGGTGTCGATCGCCTTGATGAACTGGGTGTGGAACTGCCCCTGGTCGATCGTGTCTCCGGGCGAGACCGTGGGCGGGGGCTTGTCCGGGGCCTCCTTGAAGCCTCCGGAGGCGGCGGTGACGCCGATGCCCACCACGGCCAGCGCAAGGGCGACCGGGACGAGGACCGGGCGTCGTCGGCGGGCGCCATTGGGGGATGACGTCATGGCAAGCGATGGTAGTACGACCACACTTGCCCCATTGGTCGCAATGGTTCGGCACCCCGCGTGGAAATACGTCCGAATGGCGAGAAGCGCGCCCTGACAGGGCTTCCAGCTCCTACGCTGTGACGGAGGCGGACATGGAGGGCCCGTGGGCGACCCGCACCCCGAGCATGCCCAGTTGCAGGCGGATCGGATCTACCTGGGCTGGCAGTACGCGCTGCTGTACCCGGATCCCGGGCCGCCGCCGAAGCGACCGGCCAGGGAGGACGTCACCGAGCCTCCGGTGGACACCGAGTGGGTCCACCGGGAGCGGCTCCAGAAGGATCTGCTCAACCGACCGGTCCGGATCTTCCGTACGTTCATGGCCGTGGTGGCCGCGGGGATCCTCGTCCTCGGCGTGACCGGCCTGCTCACCTGGTCGTTCGTGGCGCTGGGCCTGGTGGCCGCGGGCGGCGTGGCCGCCATCTGCACCTACGCCATCCGGCAGGGCGACCGTACGGTCAACGAGCGGCTCGACGAGCGCCGCCGCAAGGCGCTGCGGGAGCAGGAGCGCCGACAGCGGGAGATCGTCACGGCCCAGGAGGAGCACGCCGCGAAATACCGCGACTGGGCCGAGAAGAAGAACCGCTTCGACAGGCAGATCACCTGGTATTCCGTGGCCGTGCCCGACGACATCGACCGGGTCGACGTGGCCGGGGGCACGCTGACCGGCTGGTCGGCGCTGGTCACGCTGATCGGCGCGACCCGGCTCTACAGCGGCGGCCACCTGACCGTGCTCGACCTGTCGGAGGGCGCGATCGCCAAGGACCTCATCGAGCTGGCGCGCAGGGGCGGGGACGACCCGCTCGTCTGGGTGCTCCCGGTGGACCTGCCCCGGCTCGACCTGGGCGCGACGCTCAAGCCCGAGGCGTTCGCCGACGTGCTCGCCCACGTGGTGAGCGTCAGCGAGGAGACCAGCAGGGACATCGGCTTCGACAACGCGATCCTGGAGCGCGTGCTCGAGGTCCTGGGCGAGAACGCGACGATCAGCCAGGTCACCGCCGCCCTGCGGGCGCTCGCGCAGGTGGGCGACCCGCGCGACGACATGAAGGGCGGCCTGCTCACGGCGTCGCAGCTCGAACGCATCGGCACGCTGTTCGGCCGGGGCGTGGCCGACCGGGTGGTCATCGAGCGGGCCTGGGCGCTGGAATCGCAGCTGCGCAAGCTGGAGACGCTCGGCTCGCAGGCCGTACGGCTGCCGCCCGCGCGGCTGCGGGTCGTCAGCATGGACCGGCAGGCGGGGGTCTTCGGCAACCGGGTGCTCGGGACCTACGTCGCGACCGCGCTCACGCACATCCTGCGCCAGTCGCCGGCCAGCGAGCGGCCCTGGTATCACACGATCATCGTGGCGGGCGCGGACAAGCTGCGCGGCGACGTGCTCGACCGGCTCATGGACGCCTGCGAGACCTCGCGCACCGGGCTCGTGCTGACCTACCGCAGCCTCACCCCGACCGTGCGGGAGCGGCTCGGCCGCGGGCACGCGGCGGTCGCGTTCATGCGCCTGGGCAACGCCGAGGACGCCCGGGTGGCCAGCGAGCACGTCGGCACCGAGCACCGCCTGGAGCTCGCCCAGCTCACCGAGACGTTCAGTTCGGCGGTCAACGGCCCCAGCGGCTTCTACACCTCCACCGTCGGCGAGAGCCGTACGGAGGGGGAGGAGAAGAGCGAGGGCGACCTGCGGGAGGACATCACCGAGTCGACCGAGTGGGGGCGGCGCGCGCCCACCGTCGCCGACGGGGTCCTGCAGCGGTCGCGGGAGTTCCTGGTCGAGCCGCACCAGCTCCAGCAGCTCCCCACGACCTCCGTGATCGTCACCTACTCGACGGCGGAGGGACGCCAGGTGCGCCTCGCGGACGCGAACCCGGCGATACTCACCTTCCCGAAGACGACGCTGGGGGAGTTCGAGGAGATCCGCCGGGCCGCCCTCGCGCCCCCGGAGCCCGAGCCGGAGCCGGAGGAGCGTGTGCTGCCCGATGTGCCCCCGAACCTCGGCCCGCCGCCGCCCCGCCTGGACTGGCGCAAGCGGTCATGAGCATGCCTGCGTCCGCTGCCCGATGTGCCCCCGCTGCGCTTGCTCACGGTCGGCCCGCCGCCGCCCCGCCTGGACTGGCGCAAGCGGTCATGAGCATGCCTGCGTCCGCTGCCCGATGTGCCCCCGCTGCGCTTGCTCACGGTCGGCCCGCCGCCGCCCCGCCTGGACTGGCGCAAGCGGTCATGACCGCTCCCGAAACGTCGTATGCGCCCATGACACCGTCCGCAGTCGGTAAGGGCATCGTCAACCGGGGTGTGCGGGCATGATCGTTGAAGGAGTCTCTCCCCTGTTCGTCGTCAACTGAGGGGTCTCATGCAGACGTTCCCCCTGAGCGGGCCGTGGTACCGGATTCAGGCGATCACGGCCCCATCGCGTAGTTCGTCCGCGGAGTGGGACTTCGTCACGGTGCTCCCCGCGGTCCTGTCCGCCGCGCAGCGCAACCGGCCGTTCGTCATCGGCTGGCTGTCGCGGGGTTCGGGCGCGCCGCTGGAGCTCATCACCAACGCGGGACCGCTCACGCCGCCCAAGCCGCCGCGGCGCGCGGCGGCTGCTCCCGAGCCGCCGGTCACCGGCCCGCAGCCGCTGCTGTTCCCTGGCGGCGCGCGCGGCGTGGAGATCGGCGACGAGTGGCTGGCCGACCTCGCCGACCTCGTCTGGACGCCGTGCCCCGGCCGCCAGGCCCCGCCGCTCTACGGCAGGCGCGAGCCGGAGCCCGACGAGCCCAAGCGGCCCACGCTGTTCGAGTCGACGCTGGTCACGCTCATGTCCCGGCCGTTCGCGTGGGTGGTGGTCGCGGAGCCGACCGACCTGCTCGACGCCGAGGTGGCCCACCTGCGCACCCAGCTCAACGTGCTGCGCCAGTATGGCGACGCCTCGGAGCGGTCGCGGTTCGACGCCGAGCGGGCCGAGCGCAGGATGCAGGAGCTGGACGCCTTCCGCGAGGCCGGCCTGTGGAACGTCCGGGTGCTCGCCGGCGCGGCCGGCCCCGACGAACTGCGCCAGATCGCGCCGGTGCTGGTCGGCTCGGTCGAGATGAGCCACCACCCCTACCGGCTGCGCAGCGCGATGTCGCTGCCCGCCCTGACCGGCGACGGCACCTGCGAGTCGGTGTACGGCTTCGGCGAAGCGCTGGCCGTCAACCTGCAGGACTCGGCCGACGGCGCGGCGGCGCCGTTCGCGGCGACGGCCGGGGCGCTGGCCGCGCTCGCCGGGCTGCCGCACCGCGAGGTGCCGGGCGTCCGGGTGCTCGACGCGGGCTTCTTCGACGTGACGAGCGAGACCGAGGTCGAGGGCTCGGTGGAGACCGTCGACCTCGGCGCGATCGTCGACGGGCAGGACCGCGCCGTCGGAACGTTCCGGGTGCCGCTGACCACGCTGAACCGCCACGCCTTCGTCACCGGCGCCACCGGCTCGGGCAAGTCACAGACCGTGCGTCACCTGCTGGAGCAGCTCACCAAGGCGGGCATCCCGTGGCTGGCGATCGAGCCGGCCAAGTCGGAGTACGCCGCGATGGCCGGCCGGGTCGAGCACCTGGCGCCGCTGACCGTCATCAACCCCTCGGCGCCCGACAACGTGCCGATCAGCGTCAACCCGCTCGCGCCCGAGCCCGGCTACCCCGTGCAGGCCCACATCGACATGGTCAGGGCGCTGTTCATGGCGGCCTTCGACGCCGAGGAGCCGTTCCCGCAGATCATGTCGCTGGCGCTGCAGCGCGTCTACGAGGCCAACGGCTGGGACGTGGTCACCGGTGGTGGCATCCCCGGGGCCGCCGTGCAGCCGGCCGTACCGACCCTGGAGCAGCTCCAGCAGCACGCGCTTGAGGTCATCCAGGAGATCGGGTACGGCAACGAGGTCCAGGCCGACGTCGAGGGCTTCATCAGCCTGCGACTGCGCAGCCTGCGCGTCGGCAGCGCGGGCCGGTTCTTCGAGGGCGGCCACCCGGCCGACATCGGCGGCCTGCTCCAGCGCAACGTCGTGCTCGCGATCGAGGACGTGGCCAACGACGAGGACAAGGCGTTCCTCATGGGCACGCTCATCATCCGCATCGTCGAGCACCTGCGGATGCGCGCCCGCTCCGAACCGCGGGCCGAGGACGGCGTCGGCGGCCTGCGGCACGTCATCGTCATCGAGGAGGCCCACCGGCTGCTGCGCGACCGGGGTTCCCAGCGGGCCTCCACCCACGCCGTCGAGCTGCTGGCCGGGATGCTCGCCGAGATCAGGGCGTACGGCGAGGGCATCATCGTGGCCGAGCAGATCCCCACCAAGCTCGTCTCCGACGTGGTGAAGAACACCGCGCTCAAGGTCGTGCACCGGCTCCCGGCCGAGGACGACCGCGCGCTCGTCGGCGCGGCGATGAACCTGAGCGAGGACCAGTCGCGCCAGGTGGTGTCGCTCCAGCCGGGCTTCGCCGCGGTGTTCGCCGATGGCATGGACCGCCCGCTGCGCGTCCAGGTGCCGCTGGGCGAGGACCGCGAGCGCGGGACGCTCGGCCCGGTGCCGCCGATCTGCGGGCGCCGCTCGGCCGCCTGTGGGCGCGAGTGCCGTACGGGGAAGGCGTGCACGCTGGTCGAGCTGCGCGAGGCCGACCTGCTCGCGGTGGCCCCGGAGTGGGCGTGGCTGCGGATCTGGACCGACACGGTCGTCCTGGCGTTCGTGACGAACCGGTCGCTGCCGGGCGTGCCGCGCGTGCTCGCCGACATCTGGGCGGAGCTGCCGGCCAAGCGGCGCGAGTGCCTGCTGGCCACGCTGGTCGAGCGGTCGGTCGCGCGCCGCGCCTGGTCGCTGCGGACGTGGTTCGACCCCGCGCTGCTCACCGAGAAGGCCGCCGAGGTCGCCGCCGGGTTGCTGGCGGCGGGCCAGGCGGACGGCCCGGAGAGCGAGCCGCCGATGCGGGCGGGCGAGCGGCCGGGCGCGGCCTGGGTGATTCCGCAGGTCCGCTGGCTACACGAGGTGGACCGGCTGTTCCCGTTCGGGCATCCCGCGCCCAACCTGCGCACCCCGGCCCCGGCGATGGAGTATCCGCTGTTCGGCACCGATCCCGCCGGCCGGCCGTACCCCCACCAGGGGGTCAACGGCTCCGAGCCGGCCGAGGGCGGGGTCGCGGTCGGCGTGCGCACCGAGCTGCTCGGTCACCGCGCCAAGGCGCTGCGCCACCACCCGCTGTCGATGGAGGTGGACCGCAACCGCGCGCTGGCCTGGCGGGTCATCCTGGGCGACGACGAGCACGAGGGCATCCAGCGTGACGTGACGACGGTCGCCATCGGGGTCGAGCCGCGCGAGCGGGTCAAGTACGTGGCCCAGACGATGAGCGCGGGCTGGCTGGAGACCGTGCTGTCCTGGCCGCGCCGGTTCGTCCTGCCGTTCGACGGCGACACCCCCGCGGAGCTGTCCTTCGGATCGTGACATCCACGCGGCCGACTAGGATCGCGGCATGAGTCAGCTTCCGTTGCGGGCGCAGCTCGCCAGCGCCCTGGGCCGCACGGCCGCGACGCTGTCCAGGGCCACCGGGCGTGGCGACGGCTCGGTGATCGGCGGCAGGGTCGGCCTCATGCTGGAGCCCGACCTGCTGCGCAAGCTCGCGGCCGACCGCAAGCTCGTCCTGGTCAGCGCCACGAACGGCAAGACCACGACGACGCGTCTGATCACCTCGGCGCTGCAGGAGCTCGGCGACGTGGCGACGAACGCGTTCGGCGCCAACATGCCCGCCGGGCACGTGTCGGCGCTCGCCTCCAACAAGGACGCGCCGTACGGCGTGCTGGAGGTCGACGAGAAGTACCTTCCCGAGGTCCTCGACACGACCCACGCCGGCATCGTCTGCCTCATGAACCTGAGCCGCGACCAGATGGACCGGGCGGCGGAGATCTGGCTGCTGGCCCAGAAGTGGCGCCGCGCCCTCGCCGGCAGGCCCGCGCACGTGATCGCCAACTGCGACGACCCGCTGGTCACCTGGGGCGCGTCCACCGCCGCCCGGGTCACCTGGGTGGCGGCGGGGCAGCGCTGGCGCGAGGACTCCTGGTGCTGCCCCGAGTGCGGCGGCCCGCTCGACCGCGCCGGGTTCGGCAACGGCGGTCAGGGCCTCACCCCGGCCCAGATGGCCGATACGAACTGGGCGTGCCGTGAGTGCACCTTCCACCGGCCCGAGCCCAGCTGGGTGCTCGACGGCGAGTACGTGACCGACCCCCGGGGCCAGCACTGGCGTCTGGACGTCCAGCTTCCCGGCCAGGCCAACCGGGCGAACGCCGCCGTCGCGCTGGCGGTCGCCGAGACCCTCGGCCTCGACCCCGGCCGGGCGCTGCCCAGGCTGCGTACGGTCACCTCCGTCGCCGGGCGTTACACGACCGTCGAGAGGGACGGCCGGTCGCTGCGGCTGCTGCTGGCCAAGAACCCGGCCGGCTGGCTGGAGGCGTTCGACGTCGCCGACCCGGCGCTGCCGATCATCCTGTCGGTCAACGCGCAGGGGCCGGACGGCCGCGACACCTCCTGGCTGTGGGACGTCGACTACCGGATCCTGCGCGGCAGGCCCGTCCTCGTCACCGGCGAGCGCCGCCTCGACCTCGCGCTGCGGCTGGCCGTGGCCGGGGTCCCCTTCCAGCTCTGCGACTCGTTCGAGCAGGCGGTGGGCCTCCTCGCGCCCGGCAAGATCGACGTGATCGCCAACTACACCGCGTTCCAGCAGATCCGAGCGGAGTTCGGCCGTGCAGTCTGAATTGTCCATCGTCTGGATCTATCCCGACCTTCTCAGCACGTACGGGGACCAGGGCAACGTCCTGGTGCTGGAGCAGCGGGCCCGGGCTCGGGGCATCCCGACCAGGACCGTCCACGTACGGTCGTCCGACCCCGTGCCGCAGCAGGGCGACGTCTACCTGATCGGCGGCGGCGAGGACCGGCCGCAGATCCTCGGGGCCGAGCGGCTGCGCCGCGACGGCGGCCTGCACGCCGCGATCCAGCGCGGCGCGGCCATGCTGGCGGTCTGCGCCGGTTACCAGATCATGGGCACGGTGTTCGGCGGCGAGGAGGGGCAGCCGGTGCCCGGTGTCGGGCTGCTGGACATCAGCTCGGGGCGGGGCGAGCGGCGCGCGGTCGGCGAGCTGGCCGCCGAGGTGGACCCGGCCCTGGGGCTGCCCACGCTGACGGGCTTCGAGAACCACATGGGCGTGACCAGGCTCGGCCCCGGCGTGCGCCCGCTTTCGCGGACCATCGTCGGCACCGGCAACGGCGACGGCACGGAGGGCTGCTACGCGGGCCGCGTCATCGGCACCTACCTGCACGGGCCTGCGCTCGCCCGCAACCCCGCGCTGGCCGACCTGTTGCTGAGCTGGGTGACCGGCCCGCTGCCCGCGATCGACGACGGCTGGTATCAGGCGTTGCGCGACGAGCGCCTGCGCGCGGTGCTGCCGAGCTGACCGGTCAGTAGATCAACGCCTGCACGCCCTCGCCCAGGGCCTCCTCGACGAACGTGGGGGCCCCGGCGATGCGCACGCCGTCGATCACGTCGTCCACGGTGATGCCCCTGCGGGCGGCGCACTGCGTGCACAGCGTGACCCTGCCCGCGGCGAGCACGGCGCCGAGCATGTCCTCCAGCGGGGCGGCCTCGGCCAGGGCGAACTCCTTGGCCCGTCCCGGCAGCGCGAACCACGAGGACTCGCCGGTCAGCCACAGCGAGACCGGGACACCGCTCGCCAGCGCGGCCGCCGCGACCGTGAACGCCTGGTTGCAGCGCTCCGGGGCGTCCGCCCCAGCCGTCACCTTGATCACCAGTGATCGTGCCATGTCCGTGCCCCTCCCGCCGATCTTTGCCCCGTCGCGTCGCCCAGAGCGGCACCTCGCTGCGTTCTCGTCGTCGCCCGTAGCCTCCGGCTACGAGCTCCTCCTCCGCCTTGCGATGCACCACTCTGGACACCGCTCCGTCCGGGCAAATCTCGGCGGTCGCGGCACTGAGAGCCTAGTCCGCCGGGGTCGGAGCCGCGCTGCCACGTGCCGTACAAGTTGGGCAATCCGTGCATGCCGCACGTGGTGCGAGGGGCCGCTCGCGCGCCTCTAAGCTCGTCTTCATGGACGTACATCCCGACCTCAAGCCGATCGCCTTCCTCCTGGGCCGCTGGGAGGGGGCCGGGGTGATCGGCTATCCCACCATGGAGAGCGCCAACTTCGGCCAGGAGATCGTCTTCGGGCACAACGGGAAGCCGTTCCTGACCTATCAGAGCCGCACGTGGCTGCTCGACGCCGAGGGCAACAAGGTCCGGCCTCTGTCCACGGAGACGGGGTTCTGGCGGATCCAGTCCGAGCGCCAGGTCGAGGTGTGCCTCGCGCACCCGACCGGCATCGTGGAGATCTATGTGGGGGAGGTCGTCTTCCACAAGATCGAGCTGTATACGGACGTGGTCGCGCGGACCACGACGGCCAAGGAGTACAACGCGGGCCACCGGCTCTACGGCCTGGTCAACGGCAACCTCATGTACGCCTACGACATGGCGGCGTTGGGGCACCCGCTGCAGTCGCACGCCTCGGCGGAGCTCAAGCGGGTCGGCGACTTCGAGGAATAGAGGAAAAGAAAGAACCCCGGGCGCGCTCCGCCTCCTGACGAGGCGGGCCGGCTGGACCATGGCCGGGACGGGAGTCGTCCGCGGCCGCCGGCTGCCCGGGGTTCCGGTGTCTGTCGAGGATTCGCCAGGACGTCGTACGACATCCAGACGGAAGGTCCAGATGGACGCGTCCTAGCGGACAGCCACCTCGCTAGCCCAAGAATGATCAACCATTGTTTGGACCACCTCCCTTCTGCGTGCCTTCACGCTATGCGAGCGATCCACGCGCGGGCAAACGATTAATCCGTCGAAGTTCGCGCCCCTCCCGCGACAGCCGAGGAGATGTCCCCCGGAGGCGACGAGGGAGTGGCCGACGCAGGGCATGTTTCGGCGGGCACGACTTACACTCTGGGCATGGCCGAGACTTGGCACGAGGAGCTGCGGGCCCGCGGCTACCGGATCACTCCCCAGCGCCAGCTCGTGCTGGAAGCGGTGACCGAGCTGGGACATGCCACGCCTGAGGACATCTGCTCCCGGGTGCAGCAGACGGCGAGGGGCGTCAACATCTCGACCGTCTACCGGACGCTTGAGCTCCTGGAGGAGCTCGGGCTGGTCACGCACACCCATCTCGGCCACGGGGCTCCCACCTATCACCTCGCCTCCGAGGCCGACCACGTCCACCTCGTCTGCCGGGGCTGCGGGGAGGTCACCGAGGTCGCCCCCGGGCTGGTGGACGGCCTCGTCTCGGCCCTCGACACCGAACTGGGCTTCGCCACCGACGTCCGCCATCTCACCGTCTTTGGCCATTGCCGCAAATGCCGACTTTGACTATCTTGTCCCCTTTTGAGAGCTATGCCCCGGGGCCGGTAGCGTGACGAGTGGCGCACCACGCCGATCGTCAGGAGATGATGGTGACCGTTCCTGCGGAGGCCGCCAGGCGGCGCATAGTTGAACTCTTTCTGTCCAGCGAGGAGCGGCTGCTCCAGCGGTGGACCCAATTGTCCGGAGCGTCTCCCGGCGAACTCCGTGACCTCTACCAGGCGTTGAGCACGGCGCTCAGCGGCGAGGACGGAGACTTCGCCGACGTACGCGGGCTGCTCGCCGAGCTCTCCCGCGCTCGCGTCCGCCAGGGGCACACGCCCTCCGACACCGCGCGGCTCGTGTTCTCGCTCAAGGAGGCGCTGTACGAGGTCGCCGAGACCGACGGCGGCCCGGACACGCTGCGCGGGTTCGTGTGGTTCTCCCGGCTCATCGACGACCTCGGCCTGTACACCTTTGAGACCTACTCCGCCGCTCGCGAGAGGATCATCTTCGACCAGGCCGAGCAACTGCTTGAGCTGTCGACGCCGGTGGTGAAGCTGTGGGAGGGCATCGTCGCCGTGCCGCTCGTCGGCACGCTCGACTCGGCCCGCACCCAGGTCGTCATGGAGAAGCTGCTCCAGACCCTGGTCGACACGGGCTCGGAGCACGCGGTCATCGACATCACCGGCGTGCCCGCCGTTGACACGCAGGTCGCCCAGCACCTGCTCAAGACCGTCGTCGCGGCCCGCCTGATGGGCGCGGAATGCGTGATCTCCGGAATCCGCCCGCAGATCGCGCACACGATCGTCACGCTGGGCATCGAATTCGGCGACATCGTCACCAAGGCCTCGCTGGCCGACGCGCTGTCGTACGCGCTGAGGCGGAGCGGTGTGGAGATCACGGGCGCCGCGCTGACGAGGGTCGCGGTCAGGGCGGAGCGCGCCTGATGGAACGTGTGCCGATTCTCAAGCTCGGCGACATCCTGATCGTCTCGATCCAGATCGACCTCGACGACCAGAGCGTGCTGGCCCTGCAGGAGGACCTGGCAGACACGGTGGTCTCCTCGGGAGCACGAGGGGTGATCATCGACATCACGGCCGTGGAGATCGTCGATTCCTTCATCGGCCGGATGCTGTCCACGATCGCCGCGATGACCCGCATGCTCGACGCCGAGACCGTGGTGGTCGGCATGCGTCCCGCTGTGGCGATCACACTGGTCGAACTGGGGCTGTCGCTCGGCGGCGTGCGCACGGCCCTCAACCTGGAGAAGGGCGTCGCGATGCTGGGGCATGTCAGGGGCGCCGCGGGGTGAGCGTGCCCCGGGAGTTGCCCATCGCCACCAACGGTGACGTCGTGATAGTGCGTCAGCAGGTCAGAAGCCTCGCGGCCGAGATAGGGCTCTCCCTGGTCGACCAGACGAAGATCGTTACCGCGGCCAGCGAACTGGCCAGAAACGTCCTTGTGCACGCCGGGGGCGGCCGGGTGCTGATCGAGGTGCTGGAAGGCGGGCGGCGGCCCGGGCTGCGGCTCGTCTTCAGCGACGAGGGTCCGGGCATCCCGGACATCGATCAGGCGATGACGGAGGGCTGGAGCACCGCCGGGGGGCTGGGACTCGGGCTGAGCGGATCGCGGCGGCTCGTGGACGAGTTCGACCTCGCGTCCGCTCCCGGCGAGGGCACCCGCGTGACGGTGACCAAGTGGGCCCGGTGATTGAGTGGGCGCGGTGATTGAGTGGGCGCGGTGATTAAGTGGGCGCGGTGACACGACGATGACGCACCGGCACGAGGACGTCTGGGTCCGCACCGCCGATCCGAGTGTGATCGGCGCGGTGCGCAGGACGGCCGTCGCGCTGGCCACGGCCTCCGGGTTCGACCAGAACCGCACCGGCCAGGTCGCGGTGGCGGTGACCGAGGCGGTCTCGAACCTGGTCAAGCACGCGGTGGAGGGCGCCGTGCTCGTACGCCCCCACCTGGAGCAGCCGGGCGTGGTCGAACTCGTGTCCGTCGACAGGGGTCCCGGGATCGCCGACCTCGCCCGCGCCCTGCGGGACGGCTACTCCACCTCGGGCACGCTCGGCATCGGCCTCGGCGCGATCGCCCGCATGGCCACCGGCTGGGACGTCTACTCGGTGCCCGGCAGGGGAACCGTGCTGGTCCTGCACTTCACCCCGCACGGCCTGCCCGGCCCGCCGCTGCGGGTGAGCGGGCTGCGCCGCCCCATCGGCGAGGAGAGCGTGTGCGGCGACGCCTTCGCCTTCGCCGACGACGGCGACGCGATCAGCGTGCTCGTCTGCGACGGGCTCGGTCACGGCGGTCTCGCCGCGCACGCCTCTCGCGAGGCCGTACGGATCTTCATGGAGGATCCGCACGCCCCTCCGGCCACCGCCCTCGAACGCCTGCACCGGGGGCTGGGTCACACGCGAGGCGGGGCGGTCGCCGTGGTGCGGGTCGGCCGTGAGAGCGTCACGTTCGCCGGGCTGGGCAACATCTCGGGCTGGATCGCCCATGGCGAAGGCCGCCAGGGGATGATCTCGCTGCCCGGCATCGCCGGGCACAAGGGCAGGCGTCCCCAGCAGTACGTGTACGCGCTGCCGCCGCACGCCACGGTGGTGCTCCACTCCGACGGTCTCACCGACCGCTGGGACCCCGCCTCTTTCCCCGGGCTGTTCGCCCATTCCCCGGCCGTGGTGGGCGCGACCCTGCTGCGCGACGCGGGCAGCCGCAGGGACGACGCCTGCGTCGTGACCGTGAAACAGGGGCAGTGATGGGCGAGGTGCTCACCCGGGCGGAGATCCGCAGGGACCAGGACGTCTTCGCCGTACGGCAGCTGGGCCGCCAGATCGCCGAACTCGTCGGGCTCGAATCCCAGGACCAGATCCGGGTGGCGACGGCGCTCAGCGAGATCGGCCGTGAGGCGCTGGCGCGGGGCGCCGGGAGCGCCGTCGTCTTCGACCTGCGTGAGGACCGGCTGGTCATCACTGTGGACTACCCCGACGGCGCCGACGTGCGGCAGAGCGAGGGCCTGAAGCTGGCCGGCCGCATGGTCGACGAGATCGCGCTGTCGGCCGAGGACAGACGCGTCACCCTGGTGAAGCGGGCGCCCGAGCACCGCAGACGCCGGCCGCTCGACGACATCCGCGAGGAGCTGGCCCGCCTGTCGCCTCCCACTACGGCCATGGACGTGCTGCGTGAGCAGAACAGGGAGCTGGCCGGCACCCTGGAGGAGGTGCTCCGGCTCAACGCGGAGCTGGCCGAGACCAACCAGGGCGTGCTAGCGCTGTACAACCAGCTGTCGGCCGAGCTGGAGGAGACCAACCGCGGCGTCGTGGCCCTCTACGCCGAGCTGGACGAGAAGTCGTCGCAGCTCCGGCAGGCGGCCGAGGCCAGGCAGCGGTTCTGGGCCAGCGTGAGCCACGAGCTGCGGCTGCCGCTGACCTCGATCATCGGGCTGGTCCGGCTGCTGCTCGGCTCAGGCGCGGAGCCGCTCAGCGAGGAGCAGGAGCACCAGATCACCCTCATCGGCGGGTCCGCGGAGACCCTGCTGGCGCTGGTGGGCGAGCTGCTCAACCTGGCCAAGGCCGAGTCCGGGCGGCTGGACCCGCAGCCGTCGATGGTGGACGTGGTGGCCCTGGCCGAGCAGCTGCGCATGACGCTCCAGCCCGCCGGACCGGCCGACGGGGTCACGCTGTCGGTCGACGTGTCGGACGAGGTCGGCGAGATGGTCGTCGACGAGACCATGCTGACCACCATCCTGCGCAACCTGCTGTCGAACGCGCTGAAGTTCACCGAGTATGGGGAGGTGCGGCTGACGGCCGTCGTGGACCCCGCGATGGCCGAGGTCGTCTTCACCGTCACCGACACCGGCATCGGCATTCCCCCCGAGCATCTGGAGCGCGTTTTCGAGGAGTTCTTCCAGGTGCCCGGGTCGCTGCAGCTCAAGGCGAAGGGCACCGGCCTCGGCCTGCCGTACGCCCGGAGGCTGGCGGAGGCGCTCGGCGGCACGCTGGAACTGGCGAGCAGGCCGGGCGAGGGCACCACGGCCACGCTGCGGGTGCCGCACCGGATTGCCACCCCGGAGGTGGACCGGGTGCTCGTGGCCGACGACGACGCGGGGTTCCGTGCGGTGGCCCGGCGGATGCTCTTCGGGTTCGCGGCCGAGGTGGACGAGGCGGCCGACGGGATCGAGGCCCTGAGCCTGATGCGCGACAGGCCCCCGGATGTGGTCCTGATCGACCTGCTCATGCCGCGCCTGGACGGCACGGCGCTGCTGCACGAAATGGCCGAGGACGAGGGCCTGCACGGCATCCCCGCGGTGGTCGTGTCGGTGGTGTCCGAGCAGGCGGGGGCGTCCCACCCGGTGCTGTCGAAGCACGGGCTGCGCAGGGACCAGCTTCTGGAGGCGATCCGGGAGGCCGTACGCGACAAGGCCGGGAATGTGGAGGGCGACGGGGGTGGGGCCGATGATTGACGCCGCGGCGACGGTGCTGGTCGTCGACGACATCCCCACCAAGCGCTACATCCTGGCGAGCTGGTTGCGCCGTGGCGGGCACCGGGTCGTCGAGGCCGGCGGCGGCGAGGAGGCGCTGGCCATCGTCGGCGCGCTCAAGCCCGACCTCGTCATCCTCGACGTACGGATGCCCGACGTGGACGGCATCGAGGTGTGCGAGAGGATCAAGGCGAACCCGGAGACCGCCGCGATCCCGGTGATCCAGGTGTCCGGAAACGCCGTCACCCCGGCCGACCGGGCCGAGGGGCTGGAACGCGGAGCCGACGCGTACCTGTCGGAGCCGATCCAGCCCGACGAGTTCGCCGCGACGGTACGGGCGACCCTGCGGTACTACCGGGCGCGGCAGCGTGCCGAGCGGATGGCGGCCAGGCTGAGCGAGCTAGCCGAGATCACGCTGGAGATGAACCAGGCGGAGGACTTCGAACGGCTCCTGTCGGCGGCCGCCGAGGGCTGCTCCCGCCTGCTGGAGCGCTACTCGCGGGTGCTGGCCATCCCGCCGGACGGGAGGCTGCGCAGGTTCGCCGCCCGGCCGGGGGAGCGCGCGGCGGCCAGGCCGGTCCATCCCGACACGCTGGAGCGGCTGAGCACCATCTCGATCGGCGAGTTCCCGGGAGTACAGACGTTCGAGATCGACAACGCGACCTGGGCTCGCGTCGTCCCCGACAGCGACGTGGTCGCGCGCGTGTCGGGCGTGCTGTGCCGTACGAAGACGGGCCGGCCGCCGGTGTTCCTCGGGGTGGAGACGGGATCGCCGCTCGACGGTGCGGAGCTGAGCCTGCTGCGGCAGCTCGGCCAGGCGCTGGCGCTGGCGGTCGACGCGGCCCGCGCGTACGCGGAGGAGCACACGATCGCGCTCACGCTGCAGCGCAGCCTGCTGCCCGCCGAGATCCCCCGGATCCCCGGCCTGCGGATCAGCGTGCGCTACCAGCCGGCGGTGGACAACGTGGAGGTGGGCGGCGACTTCTACGAGGTCCTGCACCTCGGCGACCGGGTCCTGGTCGCGCTCGGCGACGTGCAGGGCCACTCGCTGCACGCCGCCACCGTGATGGCGGAGCTGCGCAACGCGCTGCGGGCGTCGGTGATCGACGCCGTCGATCCCGCCCGGTCGATGAGCCTGCTCAACGCCGTCCTGCGGCGCTATCACCCCAGCATGACGGCGACCGTCTGCCTGATGCTGATCGATCCCGCGACGGGAGAGAGTGAGATCGTCAACGCCGGGCATATCCCGCCGCTGCTGGCCGGGAAGGGAGCGGTTTACCACAGGTTCGGCAACCTGCTGCTCGGCGTGGCCCACGAGGATTATCGGGTGGACCGGGTCCGGCTGCCAGAGGACGCCACGGTCCTGCTGTTCACCGACGGGCTGGTGGAGGACCGCGACAAACTGCTGGACGAGAGCCTGGAGGTCGCCCGCCAGCAGGCCGAGGACGTCGGCGACGACCTGGAGGGCTTCTGCGACCGGCTGATCGCCACCTTCGGCGCCCGCGAGGACGACGTGGCGCTGGTCGCCGTCCGTCGCGTGCCGTTCTGAGGCGTCGTCCACAGGCCGAGCGTCGTCCACAGGCGAGCAGAGCCTGCCGCCGCCACGTCGGCCCTACGGGACCGAATAGCCTTGAGCGCATGCGGAGCCCTTTGCTTGACACATCCGGCGCGGTGGCCGCGCATGCGCCGGACGAGACGGTCGCGGCCCACTACGGCGATCCCTACGCCGAGCAGCGCGCGCTCGCCGGCGGGCGGGCGCTCGTCGACCGGAGCAACCGCGAGGTCGTGCGGATCACCGGGCCCGACCGGCTGAGCTGGCTCAACAGCCTCAGCTCGCAGAAGCTCGACACGCTCCAGCCGGGCACGCCCACCCAGACGTTGCTGCTCGATCTCCAGGGCCGCGTCGAGCACCACCTCACGCTCGTGGACGACGGCGAGGCCGTGTGGGCCCACGTGGAGCCGGGCACCTCGGCCGAGCTGGTCGCCTTCCTGGAGAAGATGCGGTTCATGCTGCGCGTCGAGGTCGCCGACGTCACCTCCGACTACGCGGTGGTCTCGCTCGCCCCGCCCCCTCCGGCCGCGAGCGCCGGCGCGACCGACGCGACCGTGGAAGGGGCCGCCGCGACGGGCGCGACCGTGGAGGGGGCCGTCGTAGTGGGTGGCGACCTGCTCGTGCCGCGTGAGCGGCTGGGCGGCCTCCCGGACGAGCTGGGCCTGCGTCCCGCCGGTCTGTGGGCCTACGAGGCGCTGCGCATCGCCGCGCACGTGCCCAGGCTCGGGTTCGAGACCGACCACAAGACGATTCCCCACGAGATCGGCTGGATCGGCGTGGCCGTGCACCTGAGCAAGGGGTGCTACCGGGGGCAGGAGACGGTCGCCCGCGTCCACAACCTCGGCCACCCGCCCCGCCGCCTGGTCTTCCTGCACCTCGACGGCAGCGTGGACGAGCTGCCCCCGCACGGCGCCCCGGTGACCCTTGGCGTCGGCACGCCGGTCGAGGCCGAGCCGGAGGCCGCCGTGGAGGGCTCCGCCGAGCCCGGGCAGATCGGCTTCGTGGGCTCGGCGGCCCGCCATTACGAGCTGGGCCCGATCGCCCTCGCGGTCGTGAAGCGTACGGTGCCGGTGGACATCGACCTGCTTGCCGGCGGCGTCGCGGCGAGCCAGGAGGTCGTGGTGCCGCCGGACGCCGGGCGCAACGTGACGATCGACCCCGCCCTCCGCCGCCGCATCCGCTAGGGAGCGTCTAACGGCGGGCCCACCACCTCCGGGTGCAGAGCGCCGCGAGCACGGCGCCCGCCGCGTTCAGGATCACGTCGTCCACGGAGCTCACCCGTCCGAGCCGCAGGCCGTATTGGAGGAGTTCGACGCAGAGCGAGGCGGTGGCCGCGACGGCGGCCACCGCGGGAAGCGAGACGAAGCGCGCGGAGCGGACCGGGAGCATCGCGCCGAGCGCGGCGAAGACCAGGAGGTTGCCGCCGATCTGCACGACCGCCGCTCCCGGGGACAACTGCGCGATCTGGCCCGCCAGGTCCACCAGGGGGACGACGTGCACGCCCTCCTCCGTCCCCGGCGTGAGGATCATCCAGATCCAGGGTGCGGTCCCGGCCACCATGACCACGTCCGCGACGGCCGTACGGAGGGGAGCGGGATGTCCCCGGCGGGCGCGGCGGCGGGTGAGGAGCAGGACGGCGAGAGCGGCCACGGGAACGGCGCAGACGGTCGCGATGACGACGTGTCCCCACGTGCTCCAGGCCTCCCGCATCCGATCATGATGGCAGGCGGGGGGAGACCGTGACGGTCAGACGTCCAGGACGAGGGTGATCGGGCCGTCGTTGGTGAGGGTGACCTTCATGTCGGCGCCGAAGACACCCGTCTCCACCCGCGCGCCGAGCGCCCGGAGCTCGGCCACCACGGCCTCCACGAGAGGCTCGGCCACCGGGCCGGGCGCCGCGGCCTGCCAGGTGGGCCTGCGGCCCCTGCGCGCGTCGCCGTACAACGTGAACTGACTGATCACCAGCAGCGGCGCGCCGATGTCGGAGCAGGACTTCTCGCCGTGCAGGATGCGCAGTCCCCACAGCTTGGCGGCGAGCCTGGCGGCCTCGGCCCGCCCGTCGGTGTGGGTGACGCCCACGAGCACGAGCAGGCCGGGCTCGTCGATCGCGCCGACGACCTGACCCTCCACCACAACGGACGCGGAGCTGACCCGCTGTACGACCGCACGCATGGCCCCGAATTCTGCCACGTCCGTGAGCTTCATAGACTGCCCGTTATGTCGGAGATGGTCGTCGAGGTAGTCCGGTCGGGGTTCGTCGAGTCGGTGCACCGCGCACGCGTGCACGTGATCGGGGCGGAGGGCGCCCCGGTCCTGGTGCGCGGGGACACGTCGAGCCTGACCTCGCCGCGTTCGGCCATGAAGCCCCTGCAGGCGCTCGCGATGGTGCGGGCGGGCCTGCCGCTCGAGAACGAACTGCTCGCGCTCGCCGCCGCGAGCCACAGTGGCGAGCCCTTCCACATCGACGGCGTACGGAAGATCCTCGCGGGTGCGGGGCTGGACGAGACCTTCCTGCGGTGCCCGGAGGACCTGCCCCTCGACCGTGAGGCGCGCCACCAGGTTCTGCGGGAGCAGGGCGACGTCCGCCGGATCTTCATGAACTGCTCGGGAAAGCACGCGGCGATGCTCGCCACCTGCGTGGTCAACGGCTGGCCGACCGAGGACTACCGCCATCCCGGCCACCCGCTGCAGCGGGCCATCCGGGCCACCGTGGAGGAGCTGACCGGGGAGCGGGTGGCGGCGACCGGCGTGGACGGCTGCGGCGCGCCGCTGTTCTTCGTCTCCCTGGCAGGGGTCGCGCGCGCCTTCCGCGCTCTCACGCTCGCCCAGGAGGGCACGCCGGAGCGGCGTGTCGCCGACGCGATGCGCGCGCATCCCGAGTGGACGAGCGGCACGACCCGGGCCGAGGCCCTGCTGATGCGGGCCGTTCCCGGGCTGCTGGTGAAGGCGGGCGCGGAGGCGTTCGACGCCTTCGCCGACGCCGAGGGCCGGGCCGGCGCCGTGAAGATCGTGGACGGCGGCGACCGGGCCCGCGTGCCGGTCACCGTGGCCGCCCTGCGCGCCGCCGGGATCGACGCCCCGGAGCTGGCCGGGCTGGCCACCGCCCCGCTGTTTGGCGGCGGGGTCCCGGTCGGCGAGGTCCGCGTCCGTCCCGCCTGACCGTCCCGCCTGACCGTGCCGGCTAACTGGGCCGGCTAAGGGCCGCCGGTCACTTCCAGACGCGGTCGAGGAACGCGGCGATCAGGGGGGCGATCTCGGGGAGTCGGTCCTCCAGCGCGAAGTGGCCGGTGTCGAGGACGTGCAGTTCGGCGTCGGGCAGGTCGCGCAGGTAGGCGTGGGCCCCGGGCTCGGGGAAGAACATGTCGTCGCGACCCCAGGTGATCAGCGTCGGCGGCCGGTGCTCGCGCAGCCAGGCCTGCCAGAGCGGGTAGCGCTCCACGTTGGTGTGGTAGTCGAAGGCCAGCGCCACCTGGGCCTCCTTGCGCCCCGGCAGGTCGAGGAAGTGCTGGTCGAGGGTCCAGCCGTCCGGGGCCACCAGCCGGGGATCGGTCGTGCCGCCTTCGTACTGGCCGCGGGTCATCTCCAGCGTCAGCAGCGCCCGCACGTTGTCCTCGTCGCCCTCGACGTCCGGGCGCAGCGCGATGAAGGCGCGGGCGCCGTCCGACAGGCCCTCCTCGTACGCGTTGCCGTTCTGCACGACGAGACCGGCGATCCACTCGGGGTGCCGGGTCGCCAGCCGGAATCCCACCGGAGCGCCGAAGTCGAAGACGTACATGACGAACCGGGCCAGTCCGAGCCGTTCGACGAAGCCCTCCATCACGTCGGCGAGGTTGTCGAAGCCGTAGGTGAAGCCCGCGGGCGCCTCGGTGTGCCCGAAGCCGGGGTAGTCGGGCGCGATCAGCCGGTAGCGAGATCCGAGCACGTCGATGAGCCGGCGGAACTGGTGTGACGCGGATGGGAATCCGTGCAGCAGCAGCATCACGGGGGCGTCGTCGCCGCCCTCCTCCGGCACCGACTCCCGGTAGAAGACCCGAACGTCCCCGACGTCGACGTGCCGGTGGAGCGTGCGCGGAACGGTGAGCGGCGTCATGTCTAATGCCTCCTCGTGCTGATGACGCATTAGTTCTACCGCCTAGCGATCTAATGCGTCAATCCATGGAGATAGCATTAGCATCATGATTGATCTGGTCCCGCTGACCGGGGAGCCGCTCGCCCTCGACCTGGTCAACACCCGGCCGCGCACACCGGACGGCCCGGTCGACCTGATCGCCGCCGTCGAAGGGCTGCGCGCCTGGCTGGGCCTGCAGGCCGGCCGGCTCGCCGGGGCGCTACCGGAGGGCGGGGAGGCGCAGTTGACGGACGACGACCTCGCCGCGGCGGTGAACGCGGTGCACGAGGTGCGTGAGCACGCGGCGGCCGCGATCGATCAGGCGCGCCTGGGCCTGCGGCCGCCCGAGGACGCGCTGCGCGGCCTCAACAGCGCGCAGCGCGCGGCGCCCGCCATCCGCGAGCTGGCCTGGGACGGCGCGGCCGTGACCGCCGTGCCGCGCAGGGACGGCCCGCCGGGCGCCCGGCCGGCGGCGGCGCTCGCCGAGGCGGTCGCCGAGCTGCTGACCGACCCGGCGGTCACGACCGTGCGGGAGTGCGCGGCCGACGACTGCGTGATGCTGTTCCTGCCCGCCAATCCGCGGCGGCGCTGGTGCTCGGCGGCGCGATGCGGCAACCGGGCCCGCGTCGCCCGGCACTACCGGCGTCACCGCCCCCTCGACCCATGAGGCTCACAGGGAGCGGAACTGGCGGGAGGTCGAGATGGCCCCGGAGGTGGTCATGACGAACGTCCGCATCGAGTCGGCGAACCTGGACAGGTCCCACTCGGCCGGGCCCTGATACCAGTACAGGTAGTCGGTCTGCCGCCCGTTGCCGTTGAACGCGCTGACCACCCGCGCCCACCGGTCCACGCTGTCGAAGATCACCGCGTACGGCAGGTAGCGGGAGAACAGCTCCACACGCTGGCCGACGGGGACGTCGTCGACGCTCGCCCCGGCGAGGTACTGGCGGAACCCGAGCGTTTGCGCCAGGGCCGCGGCGCCCTTGGCCGTCTTGGCCGGCATGTACTGGGCGCCGAAGGCCAGCGCGGCCCCCGCGATGATCAGGGCGAGTCCCAGCAGGCCGTACGTCGTGAACCAGGCGAGCAGGACGGTGGCGACCACCCCGAGCGCGACGACGGCCAGGCCGAGGGTCGTCCAGCGGGATCGGGTGGAGTCGGGCCGCCGGGCGAACCAGCCCTGCGCCATGACGTCCTGATACAACGCGTCGCGCACCGTGGCCAGGCGTGCGGCGAACGACCCCTGCAGCTCCGACAGCAGCACCCTGTCGCGGCCGTCGAAGATCGCGTCGTAGAGGGCGCGCTCGTACGGCAGCAGGTGGCCGATCGGGGCGCCGGGCAGCTTGACCAGGCACCAGTCGGGGGTGTCGTAGGTCTGGCGCGGCTGCTCGTCGATCCGCAGGTAGTTGCGCACGGCGAGGTCCACGATGGTCGCGGTCACGTCGACCACGTCGGCCTGCTCGTCGAACAGCGTGCCGATCTGCCCGGGGCGCACGTCGTTCGGCGGGCTGAAGCGCCCGTCGCGGTGGCCGCTGATCGGGGCGGACTCGCTGCCGACCACGCGGGCGTCACGGCCCCGCGTCCAGTACAGAAGCCCCACGCCGCCCAGCAGCAGCACCAGCAGCGCCGCCAGCGAGCCGCCGGTCACCGCGTTCAGCGTGAACGCGGTGGACAGCTCGAACCTGCGCTCCAGGATCGGCCGGGCCCCCGTCGCGCCCTTCGGGTAGCCGACGACGACCGTGAGCGTCTGGCCCTCCCCGAGGCCCTGCTGTTCGAACGTGGAGGTGGTGCCGGTCTCCTCGACCGAGGCGCTGGTGCAGGCGATGGCCGCGCTCAGCTCACCCGCGAAGCAGGACAGGTTCTGCACCCGGCCTGGGCCGGTCACGGTGACGACCGCGTCCTGCACGGGGCCGGACACCGCGAACCACCGCAGTTCCTCGCCCGACGCCGTGGGCGTCACGGTGCCGGTCACGTCGTACTCCACCGTGCCCTTGAACGTCAGGGTCGTCCCGTCGTACGAGCCGCCCTTGACGTTGGAGATGCGGTAGACGCGGTCGTGGCCGTCGTCGAAGCGGGTCCGGGTGAGCGGCGTGCGCCGCACCGTCCCGCCGGCGGGGGCGACCGTCTCCTTCACGTGGAGCACGCCGTTCTCGCGGAGCTCCATCGTCACCTCGTCCTTCGCCAGGGGCCCGGAAGCCGCGGCGACGGCGTGCGCGGGGGAGGCGGCGAGGACGGCGAGCAGTGCCGCCAGTCCGAGCCGGCGCGCGAGATCCACCATGAGCCGCAACCCTACCGGTCCCGTTACTCCAAGGGGGGATCGGATGCGGGCCGCCGGACCGGTCAGGAATCGAGAAGCGTGGGGAACACCGCCGGCCGTAGCGTCATCGGCATGGAACTCACGCTTCACTACTGCTACATCACGGTCGACGACGGCGACGAGGCGCTCGCCTTCTACCGGGACGTCATCGGCCTCGAACTGCGCAACGACGTCGGGTACGAGGGCGCCCGCTGGCTGACCATGGGCCCGTCGTCGCAGCCGGACGTCAACATCGTCCTCGAGACCGTCAACGCCGACCCGACCGCCTCCCCGGAGGACCGGGCGGCGCTGAGCGACCTGCTCGCGAAGGGCATGCTGCGTGCCGTCGTCTTCGCCACCCCGGACTGTGACGCCACCTTCGAGAAGATCCGCGAGTCCGGCGCCGAGGTCCTGCAGGAGCCGATCGACCAGCCGTACGGCGTCCGCGACTGCGCCTTCCGCGACCCGGCGGGCAACATGATCCGCTTCCAGCAGCTCACCAAGGGCTGACGCGGCGGCACCGCCGGGGCCGTGCGGACGGGGGCGTCCTCCTGCGTTGATCCCGGGAGGGCGCCCCCTTCGGTGGGGCTCGCCGGATCGGTAGGGTAACCGTCCATGGGACACACCCGGTTGTACCGGAACGGAACCCTGGAGGCCGAGGGCTTTCCGGTCGCCGACGTCTCCGAGCACGTCAAGGACCCGTCGGCGGTGGTGTGGTTCGACATGTGCGCCCCCACCGAGGAGGACCTCCACGCCATCAGCGAGGAGCTGGGACTGCACGCCCTGGCGGTGGAGGACGCGCTGCAGCACCGGCAGCGGCCCAAGCTCGACGTCTACGACAGCCACATGTTCCTCAGCGTCTACGCATCGGCCTTCGACAGCGACTCCGCCCAGGTGCGGATCGCCCCCGCCACCGCCTTCATCACGAAGAACGCGCTGGTCACCGTGCGCCAGTCGGACGACTTCTCCATCGAGGAGGTGATCCGGCGCTGGGACGAGGGGGCGAGCCTGGCCCGGTACGGCGTCGCGTTCCTGCTGCACGGCCTGCTCGACTACGTGGTGGACAGCCATTTCGGGACCGTCGAGGCCATGGACGAGCAGGTCGAGGACCTGGAGGGGACGGTGTTCGGCGACCGGCCGGTCGGCCCGGAGGACCAGCGGCGCACGTTCGAGTTGCGCAAGAGCCTGGTCACGCTGCGCCGGATCGTGATGCCCATGCGGGAGGCGGTGAACACGCTCGTGCGCCGCAACGGCCTCACCGGCGACGGCGAGATGACGCCGTACTTCCAGGACGTGTACGACCAGGTGCTGCGGGCCACGGAGTGGACGGAGTCGCTGCGCGACCTGGTCAGCAACATCCGCGAGACGCACCTGACCATGCAGGGCAACCGGATGAACCTCATCATGAAGCGGGTGACGAGCTGGGCCGCGATCATCGCGGTGCCCACGCTGATCACCGGCTTCTACGGCCAGAACATCCCGTTCCCCGGCTTCGACCACTCGTGGGGCTTCTGGATGTCCACCGTGCTGATCGTCGTCGCCTCGGCCGCGCTCTATCGGGTGTTCCGGGCCCGCGACTGGCTCTGACCGCAGGTCACCACGGCCCGTACGGCCCCTGGTTGCCGCCGCCGCCCCGGTGGTCGTTGACCGCGGGCTTCACGTCGGCGAGGTAGATGCCCGCCGCGATGACGGCGGCGATCGTGAAGATGTTGGGCAGCCCCATGCCCACGCCCAGGTAGTTGATCGCGGCGGCGAACGTGAACAGCGTCGCGAGGCCGAGAATGAGCAGCCAGAGCCGCTTGGTCTGCTTGCCGGCCGCGGGGAAGGCGTTCGCGGGGATGCGCACGGCGTGCAGCAGCGCCCAGCCGGACAACAGGAAGGCCCCGATGGAAAGCAGCCGGAAGACGATATCGAGGACGCCATACACGGGCCCGAACATGGACTCTCCCACACGGTCACAGACGCTGACGCCCCCAGACTAATGGGCGGCGCCGACACATGGCGCGGGCGCGGAACGCCCGTCTCCGCGAACTCCCCAAGGCGCCGCGCCCTGCCCGGGGTCGCGCCGTCGATCCGCGAGGCCGGGCGGCCCGTGAACGGCGGCGGCCCGCCTCCCCGGAGGGAAGGCGGGCCGCCGCCGTGTCGTTCGGGCGGGCCGGAGATCAGCCCCGGGCCGTGGTGGAGCGGGCGCGACCGGTCCGCTTGGCGGTGGTCTCGGCGGCGATCGCCGGCTCGGCGGTCTCCGAGACCTCCGTCAGCTCCAGCGCGGCCTCGCCGCTCACGCGGCTGACGACCTTGCGGCCACGGGTGGCCAGGTCGTCGTACAGCCGGTTGAACCGGGCGGTGGCGGCGTCGGCGTATCCCTTCGCCTTCTCCGGCAGCTCGCGCGCGACGATCTCCGCCTTGCCCTGCATCGTGGAGGCGTAGGCGCGGGCCTTCTCCACGGCGTAGTCGCCGGCCCCCGTGAGCGCGTAGAACGGCTTGGACTCCGTGATCTTCTTCGCCTGGGTCGTGATGGTCATGGGCTATCCTTCCTTCGAATCCGGTGTAATGCCGTCGCGTGGGAGAACCGGGCCGTCCCCGAGATGCTCAGCCGATTGCGGCGGCTGGGCGGTGTCGACCCGGTTCTCCTTGCGGAACGACTCGTAGATGTCGATCAGCACCTGGCGTTGCCGCCCGCTGAGCGTGACGTCGGCCCGGATCGCGGCCAGCACGTCGCTGTGCGGTTCGCGGTCCTCAATGAGGCCGGCCTGGACGTAGAGCGCCTGGGCGGAGATCTGCAGACCCTTCGCGATCTGGTTCAGGATCTCCGCGCTCGGCTTGCGCAGGCCCCGTTCCACCTGGCTCAGGTAAGGGTTGGACACACCGGCCTGCGCGGCGAGCTGACGAAGCGAGATCTTCGCCTGCTGCCGCTGCTGGCGGATGTACTCACCGAGCGAGGCGACCTTGGGCAGTTCCATACCCCCAGTCTGCCTCGCACTGCTTGCAATTGCAAACTCGGTGGATAATTCCAGCTAGCACCAAAGGTTCAGCCAGGAAGCAGCCAAAGCAGTGGGGCGCTGGTGGCGAGCACCACCGATCCGGCCAGGATCAGGAAGCGGTGGGCGACCGGAAGCGCGACCTCGGGCCGTACGAGCCGGTCGACCCGGGCCATCACGCTGGACGGCGCGGACACCCCGAGCGCGCCCTGCGGCGTGGGCAGCGCGGCCGAGGTGCCGAAGCGCAGCAGGGCGGTGGCCAGCCTGCGCGGGCAGCACTGCTGCCGGGCGCGGTCGTCGGCGGCCATCTCGACCAGCAGCTCGACCGACGCCTGCGCGTCGCGGACCAGCTTCGACCACGGCAGCGCGCGGCGCAGCGCGGCGAACGGCAGCAGCACCAGGTCGTGGCGCTCGCGCACGTGGGCGGCCTCGTGCGCCAGCACGGCCTCCAGCTCCGCGGACGACAGCAGGTGCAGCGTCCCGTCGCTGATGACGACCTGTGACTTGAGCCCGGGCAGGCAGTAGGCGGCGGCCCCGGGGAAGTCGACCACCCGTACGCCGGGCACGGCCGGCTCGTCCCTGGCGACCAGCGCGAGTAGGAGCCGGTGCCGGCGGCGGGCACGCAGCGTCTGCGCCCCGGCCGCGAGGGGCAGGGCCACCAGCACCGCGAGCAGCGACAGGCCGGCGACCAGCGCGGCGAGCCGGAGGTAGTCGTACGGCTGGCGCACGCCGAACTCCACGCTCAGCAGGAATTCCCCGAGCCCGTGGACGACGCCCTTGCGGTAGGGGTCGAGCGCGAAGGCGAGCAGAGCGCCCGTCGAGGCGAGCCCCCAGGTCAGCCCGAGCGACTGCCACAGCAGGATCGCCGTGCGCGGGGCGCGCCAGGTCCAGCGCGCGAACGTCAGCCGCCACGTGGCCACCGCGCAGATCGTCGCGAGTGCCGCTAAGACCGCCGCCGCGATCACTCTTCCTCCAGCTCCGTGAGGGCTTTCAGCAGGATCTCGGCCTCCGATCCGGAGACCGCGCGGGCGAAGCGGGTCAGCGCCGCGTCGCGGTCGCCGGTCATGTCCAAGGCTTCGAGCATGAGCTCGGCGACGTACGCGTCACGGCTCGCGGCGGGCTGGTAGCGCCAGGCGCGGCCGTCGCGGGTGCGGGTGAGGAAGCCCTTGCGGGCGAGCCGGTCGAGCACGGTCATCACGGTCGTCGGTGCGAGGTCGCGGTCCTCGATGAGGCGTCCCACCTCGCGGGCGGTCAGCGGGGTGTTCTCCGCCCAGAGGATGTCCATGATGCTGCGTTCAAGCTCTCCCAGTCCCTTCACGTTTTCAAGCCTACCTGGGGTAGTACTACGTTCCGTAGAGAGGTGGGACGCATGAAAATCGTTCTGGTCGAAGGAGACATCACCGAGCAGCGGGTGGACGCGATCGTCAACGCGGCCAACTCGTCCCTGATGGGCGGCGGCGGGGTGGACGGCGCCATCCACCGGCGCGGCGGCCCGGAGATCCTGGAGGAGTGCCGCGCGCTGCGCGCCTCCCGCTACGGGAAGGGGCTGCCGACAGGGCAGGCCGTCGCGACCACCGCCGGGCGCCTGCCCGCGCGATGGGTGATCCACACGGTCGGGCCCGTGTACTCGCGGAGCGAGGACCGATCCCATCTGCTCGCCTCCTGCTATCGGGAGTCGCTCGTCGTCGCCGACGCGCTGGGCGCCGGTACGGTGGCGTTCCCCGCGATCTCCACGGGGATCTACCGGTGGCCGGTCGAGGACGCCGCCCGCATCGCGATCACCGCGGTACGGCAGGCCGCCCCGGTCGTGGTGGAAGAGGTGCGCTTCGTGCTGTTCAGTACCGCAGCCTATGCGGTGTTCGAGTCGGCCCTAGGGGACATCGGATAAGCATTGGGCCAAAACTTTCAGAGCCACTTGCTCATGTAGATCTCGTCGCGGTCGTCACCGGGGGCCACCCGGATCGAGCGGGGCACCCGGCCGGTCTCCCGGTAGCCCACGCTCGCGTAGAAGCGGTCGACCCCGGTGCCGCCGCGGCAGGTGAGCTGCAACGCCTCCAGGCCGAGCGACCTGGCGGCGTCGTCGGCGGCGAGCAGGAGCGCCCTGCCGTACCCCTTGCCCTGGTGCTTGGGATGGACCATGACCCGAAGCAGCCATCGCCAGTGCGCCCGCAGGCGCGAGTCGCTGTCGCCCAGGATGAGCCAGGCGCCCACGGCGCCGTCGTCGCCGAACCCGACGAGGAGGCTGTCGGGGGCCTCGGGGCCGGCGGTCGAGCGCGTGCGGGCGAACGCCTCCTCCGCCGTCGGCCTGACGTCGTCCGGCGTCACGGGAGGCACGAAGCCCACCGCGCCGCCCGCGTTGGTCACCTCCGCCCAGCAGCTCAGGAGCTCCTCGAAGAGCTCGGGGGTCATCTCCGGGTCGAGGACGAAACGCATGGGCGGGACGTTATCAACCGCCGGGGGAGACGCTGCTCCAGGGCAGGGTCAGCTCGCCGAGCCGCCAGCGGCCGGGGCCGCCGGTCGGCGGGGTCGCCTCCACCGGCCAGTCCCGCGCCAACAGCTCGGCCGCCCTGATCCAGCGCTGCCGCGTGCCGTACGCGCCGAAGGAGGCGCAGGTCGCCCAGGCGCGGTCCCAGTCCGCCAGGAACGCGTGGATCCGCTCGCCCGGGACGTTGCGGTGGATCAGCGTCTTGGGCAGGCGTTCGGCCAGGTCGGATGGGCGATCGAAACCGGTGAACCGGGCCGCGAAGGTGAGCGTGCGCGGCCCCTCGGCGCCGAGCGCCACCCAGGTCGCCCGGTGGCCGACCTCCGAGCAGGTGCCCTCGACGAGCACGCCCGAGCGGTGCAGGCCGGCCCGCAGCCGGTCCCAGTGCTCCCACGCCTCGGCCTCGCCGTACTGCCGCAGCACGTTGAAGGCGCGCACGATCATCGGCGGGCGGGGGACCGGCAGCTCGAAGCCGCCCCTGACGAACGACAGCCCCTCCCGCTCGTACGGCTTGGCCGCCGCGACCCGCTCGGGGGCGATCTCCACGCCCACCACCTCGACCGTGGGGCGGATCCGGCGCAGCCGCGTGAACAGCTCGGTCGTCGTGGTGTGGGACGCGCCGTAGCCGAGGTCAACCACCAGCGGCGCCGCCCCCGCGCGGGCCGAGCGCAGCAGCGGGCCGTACACGGCGGCGATCCAGCGGTCGCAGCGGCGCAGCCGGTTGTGCCCGGTGGTGCCCCGCGTGACCGTCCCCACGGGACGGCCGGGCCGGACCGGCCTCATGTCCCCGGCGCGACCCGGTGCACCTTGTGCTGGGCGGCCTGCGCGCGGGGCCGGACGACCAGCCTGTCGATGTTCACGTGCGACGGGCGGGTCACGGCGAAGGCGATCACGTCGGCGACGTCGTCCGCGCTCAGCGGGTCGGGGACGCCCTCGTACACCTTGGCGGCCCGCTCGGCGTCGCCGCGGAAGCGGGTCAGGGCGAACTCCTCGGTCCTCACCATGCCCGGCGCGATCTCGACGACGCGCACCGGGTCGCCGCACAGCTCCAGACGGAGGGTCTCGGTCATCGAGGTCTGGGCGTGCTTGGCCGCGCAGTAGCCGCCGCCCCCCTCGTACGACACCAGCCCGGCCGTCGAGGTGAGCATCACCAGCACGCCGTCCCCCGACTCGATGAGCTTCGGCAGCAGGGCCCTGGTCATGCGCAGGGACCCGAGCACGTTCACGTCGTACATCCGCTGCCAGTCGTCCACCCGGCCCTCGGCCACCGGCTCGAGCCCGAACGCGCCGCCCGCGTTGTTCACCAGGACGTCGCAGCGGTCCAGCGAGGCGGCCAGCGCGTCCACCGACGCCTGGTCGGTCACGTCCAGCGTCACCGGGCGCACGCCGGGCACCTCGGCCGCCAGCTCGTCGAGCCGGTCCCGGCGTCGCGCCGCCGCCACGACCCGGTATCCCTCCGCGGCGAGCCGGCGGGCCGTCGCCTCGCCGATGCCGCTGCTCGCGCCGGTCACCACCGCGGTCCTGGTCCTCGCAGGATCGGTTCCTGCGGGATCGGTTCCTGCGGGATCGGTCACTGCGGGATTGGTCATCGTCACCGCCATCGTCCTTCCACACTGCCCGGTCGGCAGGCGACATCCTCTCAGGCCCCCCGGTGCTGACCGATGTCGGGGAATCCAGTGATGATTTTGGTGGTTATAACGCTTTCGGAGGTGGTTCGGGTGTCGGTGTTACGGCGTCGGGTCAACCGCGTCGCGACCATCAGCGTGCACACATCCCCGCTGGACCAGCCGGGCACCGGGGACGCGGGTGGCATGAACGTCTACATTCTCGAGGTCGCCAAGCGCCTCGCGGCGCTGGGCATCGAGGTGGAGATCTTCACCCGCCGCACCGCCCGTGACCTGCCTCCGGTCGCCGAGATGAGTCCGGGCGTGCTCGTGCGCCACGTCACAGCGGGGCCGTACGAGGAGCTCGACCGCGCCGACCTCCCCGGGCAGCTGTGCGGCTTCCTGTCCGGCGTCCTGCGCACCGAGGCGATGTACGACCCCGGCAGGTACGACGTGATCCACTCCCACTACTGGCTGTCGGGCCAGGTGGGCTGGCTGGCCAAGGAGCGCTGGGGCGTGCCGCTCGTGCACACCATGCACACCATGGCCAAGGTGAAGAACGCGTTGCTCGCCGAGGGCGACAAGCCCGAGCCGGCGATGCGCGTGCTCGGCGAGGAGCAGGTCGTGGAGGTCGCCGACCGCCTGGTCGCCAACACCGCCGCCGAGGCCGAGGAGCTGATCGGCCTGTACGGCGCGCCGCGCGAGCGGGTGGCGGTCGTCAACCCCGGCGTGAACCTCGCCGTCTTCCAGCCCGCGTCCAAGGGCGCCGCGCGCCAGCGCCTCGGCCTGCCGCAGGACGCCCACGTGCTGCTGTTCGTGGGCCGCATCCAGCCGCTCAAGGCCCCCGACGTGCTGCTCAAGGCCGCCGCCCGGATGCTCGTGGAGGACCCTTCGCTCCGGTCGCGGCTCGTCGTGGCCTGCGTGGGCGGGCCCAGCGGCAACGGCCTCGCCCATCCCTCCCTGCTCAGCGACCTCGCGGCCGAGCTGGGCATCGCCGACGTCGTACGGCTCGCGCCGCCCTCGCCGCAGCCGGAGCTGGCCGACTGGTATCGGGCCGCCGACGTGACCGTGGTGCCCTCGTACAACGAGTCGTTCGGGCTGGTCGCGCTGGAGTCGCAGGCGTGCGGCACCCCGGTCGTCGCGGCGGCGGTCGGCGGCCTGCGCACGGCCGTCAAGGACGGGATGTCCGGCGTGCTGGTGGCGGGGCACGACCCGCACGACTGGGCGCGCGAGCTCGCCCAGCTGGCCCGGCATCCGGACCGGCTCGGCGAGCTGGCCGCCAACGCCGTGGAGCACGCCACGGGCTTCGGCTGGTCGGCGACCGCCGCCCGGCTGGCCGACGTGTACGCCGGCGCCATGGCCCAGCTCCACCGGAGCCCCATCGCGGTCAACTCGTAGGGTGGTCCCTATGAGACCGGATCTGGAAGCCGTCATCGCGTCGGCGCTGGAGTCCGCCGAGCTGTCCTACGAGCGGCCGAAGCCGGGCGCGTTCCTGGTCCGGCTGCCGGGCCAGCACAAGCTCGCCACGCTGACCTGGCTCGTCATCGGCGACCAGGCGCTCAACATCGAGGCGTTCTTCTGCCGGCAGCCCGACGAGAACCACGCCGAGTTCTACCGCTGGCTGCTCCACAAGAACGGCTCGATGTACGGCGTCCACTTCGCCGTCGACGCAACGGGCGACGTGCACCTGGTCGGCCGGCTGCCGCTGGACGCGGTGACCGAGGAGGAGATCGACCGGGTCCTCGGCTGCGTCCTCACCTACTCGGACGAGTCGTTCGACCGGGCCCTTGAGCTGGGCTTCGCGACGTCCATCAGGCGCGAGTGGGAGTGGCGGGTCAAGCGCGGCGAGTCGCTGGCCAACCTCAGGGCCTTCGCCCGGGTGGTCGAGTCCTGACCAACGGGACGTCTGCCGCACGCCGATAGGATTGGCCGCATGGCGACTTTGGTGCTGCTGCGGCACGGCGAGAGCGAATGGAATGTCAAAGGCCTGTTCACCGGCTGGGTGGACGTCACCCTCTCGCCGACCGGCGAGGAGGAGGCACGGCGCGGCGGGCAGCTGCTCCTGGAGGCCGGCATCCGGCCCGACGTGGTGCACACCTCGGTGCTCACCCGGGCCATCAAGACCGCCAACATCGCGCTTGAGGCGGCCGACCTGCTGTGGCTCCCGGTCAAGCGCTCCTGGCGGCTGAACGAGCGCCACTACGGTGCGCTCCAGGGCAAGGACAAGGCCCAGACCCGCGCCGAGTTCGGCGACGAGCAGTTCATGCTGTGGCGCCGGTCCTACGACGTGCCGCCGCCCCCGATCGCCGACGACGACGAGTACTCCCAGCTCGGCGACGGCCGCTACTCCCTGCTGCCCTCGGAGCTGGTGCCGCGCACGGAGTGCCTCAAGGACGTCGTCGTGCGCATGCTGCCGTACTGGTACGACGCGATCGTCCCCGACCTGGCGGCCGGTCGCGACGTGCTGGTGGTGGCGCACGGCAACTCCCTGCGCGCGCTGGTCAAGCACCTGGAGGGCATCAGCGACGCCGAAATCGCGGGCCTGAACATCCCCACCGGCATCCCGCTGCGCTACGAGCTGGACGCCGACTTCCGCCCGGTCGGCAAGGGCGAGTACCTCGACCCCGAGGCCGCCAAGGCCGCCATCGAGGCCGTCGCCAACCAGGGCAAGAAGTAACCCTCACGCCTCTCACGAAGGCCGCGTCCCACAGCGAGGGGCGCGGCCTTCGGCCATGTGTAGACGACCGGCTTCTTCGTGCCGGAAGGCTCGGGTTTGTGTGCGCCCCGAGCCGCCCGAGCGGAGCGGGCGCAGTCAAACGCAGAAAGCCCCGGCCCCCCGAGGACCGGGGCTTTCGCGCCCCCCGTACGCCGCCGCGTCAGCCGGCGAGGGCGTCCGCGTCGCGCGTACCCGTGACGAGGTACACGACGTCGCGGGCGACGCGTACGGCGTGGTCGGCGTACCGCTCGTAGTAGCGGCCGGCCAGCGTGATGTCGATGGCGGCCTCGATGCCGTGCTCCCAGTCCTTGGAGAGCAGGACGCGGAACAGCCGGCGGTGGCGGCGGTCCATCGCGTCGTCGTCATCCTCCAGTTCCTTGGCGAGGTCGATGTCGCGGGAGGCGATGCAGCTGCCCGCCTTGGTGATCAGGTTCTCGGCGATGGCGCCCATCTCGACGAACGTGTCACGCAGCTCGGCCGGGATGGCGGACTCGGGGTGGCGCATCCGGGCGAGTTTGGCGATGTGCTCGGCGAGATCGCCCATACGCTCCAGGTCGGCGGCCATCCGCAGGGCGGTGATGACGGTACGCAGGTCGACCGCCACCGGCTGCTGCGTGGCCATCAGCTCGTAGATCGAGGCCTCGAGCTCCTGGTGCAGCCGGTCGACCTCGGCGTCCTGGGAGATGACGCTCTCCGCCAGCTGCAGATCGGCGTCGAGCAGGGCGGTCGTCCCTCTCGACATGGCCGACCGCACCAGGCGGGTCATCTCCACCAGGCGGTCGGTCAGGGCCGCAAGCTCTTCGTGATAGGCGTCGCGCATGGCCGCCACGCTACGCGCGGATCTATGAACGAATCCCGACCGCCGGATGAACTTTTCCGGAAACAGGGGCGTCGTGCCAGGTAGGACAGGTGGAAGAACCAGAAATGCCACCTAGGCTGCTGAATGTGAACGAGTTGCTGGCGAGCCTGGCGGCGATGGGCGGATTTGTCCTTGGCTCCTTCGTCATGCTCGCGATCCGACGGCAGGCGGACAAGCCCCGCACACCGGAACCGGTGGACGACGGCCTGCCTCCGGGGGTGGCGTCGGTGCTCGCCGTGCTGCCCTCCTCGGCGGTCGTCCTCGACCGCGAGGACCGGGTGCTCCGCGCCAGCTCGGCCGCGCGCGCCTTCGGCCTCGTACGCGGGGAGTCCCTCATGGCCGCCGAACTGCTCGCGCTGGCCAGGAAGGTCCGCAGGGACGGCGAGATCCGCGAGAGCGAGATTGAGACCGCCGGCCGCAAGTTCGGGCAGGAGTCCACGTCGTTCGCGGTGCGGGTGGCTCCGCTCGGTTCCCACGGACAGGTGCTCGTGCTCGCCGAGGACCAGACCGAGCGGCAGCGGGTCGAGGCGGTGCGCAGGGACTTCGTCGCGAACGTCAGCCACGAGCTCAAGACGCCGGTCGGCGCGCTGAGCCTGCTCGCCGAGACCGTCCAGGACGCGGCCGACGACCCCGAGGCCGTGAAGCGGTTCGCCGGCCGGATGCAGCACGAGGCCGCCCGCCTGACCTATCTGGTGCAGGACCTGATCACGCTGTCGCGGATCCAGGGCGGCGAGCCCATCCCGGCGCCCGAGCAGGTGCCCGTGGACGAGACCGTCCACGAGGCCATCGACCGGTGCAACACGAAGGCCTCGGCGAAGGACATCACGCTCGTCGCGGGCGGCACCGAGGGCCTCAAGGTCTGGGGCGACGAGGAGCTTCTCGTCACCGCGCTGCGCAACCTCATCGACAACGCCGTCGCCTACAGCCCCGAGCACACCCGCGTCGTGATCAGTGCCAGGCCGGCGGGGAACGCCGTCGAGGTGAGCGTGAGCGACCAGGGCATCGGCATCCCGGAAAGCGCGCAGGAGCGCATCTTCGAGCGGTTCTTCCGCGTCGACGCGGCCAGGTCCCGGGCTACCGGCGGCACCGGGCTCGGCCTCGCGATAGTCAAACACGTGGCCGTCGCCCACGGCGGCGAGGTCGCGGTGTGGAGCAAAGAGGGCTCCGGTTCGACCTTCACTCTTCGCCTTCCCGCGTTCGGCGGTCAGGCGGTCCCCGTACCAAGCACGACCATCCCCCAGGAGGCCGTTAAGTGACTCGGGTACTCGTCGTCGAGGACGAGGAGTCGTTCTCGGACGCCTTGTCATACATGCTCAGGAAAGAGGGGTTCGAGGTCGCGGTGGCGACCACCGGCCCCGAGGCGCTGGACACGTTCGATCGCAACGGCGCCGACCTCGTCCTGCTCGACCTGATGCTCCCGGGCCTGCCCGGAACCGAGGTGTGCCGCTCGCTCAGGCAGCGTTCCAAGGTGCCGGTGATCATGCTGACCGCGAAGGACAGCGAGATCGACAAGGTCGTCGGCCTGGAGCTGGGTGCCGACGACTACGTGACCAAGCCGTTCTCGTCCCGCGAGCTGGTGGCGCGCATCCGCGCGGTGCTGCGCAGGCAGGGTGACATCGAGGAGGTGGAGTCGGCCGTCCTGACCGGGGGACCGGTTCGCATGGACGTCGACCGGCACATCGTGGCCGTGCGCGGCCAGCAGGTGCAGCTCCCGCTGAAGGAGTTCGAGCTGCTCGAGGTGCTGCTGCGCAACGCCGGGCGGGTGCTGACCCGCGGCCAGCTCATCGACCGGGTCTGGGGCGCCGACTACGTGGGCGACACCAAGACGCTCGACGTGCATGTGAAGCGGCTGCGGGCCAAGGTCGAGGCCGACCCGTCCAACCCCCGCTGCATCCTCACCGTGCGCGGCCTCGGCTACAAGTTCGACCCCGCCGACGAGTGAGCCCGTACGGGCTCGTACGGCTCGCGCGGCCCGTCCGCACGGAAAGGAGCCCCTGTCCGGCCGGACAGGGGCTCCTGCGCGTCTACGCGGCCGCTAGTGGGTGTTCGCGGCGGGCGACTCGGAGGGAGTGGCCTCGCCGGTCTCCGGAGTCGCGGTGTCCGACGGCGCCGGGCTCTCGGTGGCGACCGTCGAGGCCGGGGCCGTCGGCGCGGGCGGCAGCGTCGCGAACTCGCGGCTGCGTGCGACGACCGGCACGGTGAGCGCGACGTCACCGGCGTTCTTGAACTGCAGCGTGAGCTTGATGCTCTCGCCGCCGCGCAGCGCCGTCTTCAGGCCCTCGACCGTGACCCCGGAGGTGTTGGCGAGCGTGCCCGGCTGGAGGTCGATGGGGCTCTGCACCTTGACCGAGGTCGCCTTCTGCTCCTCGGGGACGATGCTGGTGAGCTGGTCGGCGGTCCCCGTGCTGTTCAGGAGAGTCAGGTAGAGCGGCGCCGATCCACCGGCGGCGAGCTCCTGGCCGGAGTCCGGCCCGAGGATGAACGCCTGCGGGATCATGACGCCGTTCTTGCCATAGGCCTTGCCGGCGCCGTCGCCGTCATAGAGGACACCCGCCTCGTTCGGGGCGTACGGCACATTGGTGTTGGCGTCGAAACCGGCGCCACACGCGGCCAGCGCAGGGATGGCGGCGGCGAGGAGCGCGGCAACGGCGATCGCCCTGCGACGGCTGCTGCTGGTCACGGTTCGAGGTCTCCTTGGTACGCACGTGTATGGGCAGCAATCACCTTATCCGCGCCGGTCACCGGTCCGTCGCCGACTCCCGGTCCACAGGCCGCAGCAGCGCAGGTCACCTGGTATGTCCTCTATGCCGATTCACAGAGTGAGTGGCTTGTCAAGCCCCAAAACGAGGCTTTGACCTGCAGTTATGTTCCTTTCACTGTTCCGGGAGGCGGTAACCGCGTGGTACCCTGGAGTACAGCGGAAGGGGTACTCGTCACATGACTTTCCAGGTCGGCGACACTGTCGTCTACCCCCACCATGGGGCTGCTCGGATCGAGGCCATCACGACCCGAACCATCAAGGGTGAGGAAAAGACCTACCTGGTGCTGAAGGTCGACAAGGGCGACCTGACCGTACAGGTACCAGCGGAAAATGCCGAGCTCGTCGGTGTGCGCGACGTCGTCGGCCAAGAGGGACTCGAGCGGGTGTTCGACGTGCTGCGCATGCCGCACACGGAGGAGCCCACCAACTGGTCCCGCCGCTACAAGGCCAACCTTGAGAAGCTGGCGTCGGGGGACGTCAACAAGGTGGCCGAGGTGGTGCGCGACCTGTGGCGGCGCGACAAGGAGCGCGGCCTGTCCGCCGGTGAGAAGCGCATGCTCGCGAAGGCACGCCAGATCCTCGTCAGCGAGCTCGCGCTGGCCGAGAAGACCAACGAGGACAAGGCGGAGGCCCTGCTCGACGAGGTGCTGAACTCCTGAACATCACATCGCCAAGGGTGGGCGTCGGGGTCGATGTCCACCCTTTCGCGTCTGGTAGGGAGCTCCACCTCGCCGGACTGTTCTGGCCGGGCGAGACCGGGCTGGCCGGCCACTCCGACGGCGACGCGGCGGCGCATGCCTGCTGTGATGCGCTGCTGTCGGCGGCCGGGCTCGGAGATGTGGGCGCACTCTTCGGCACCTCCGACCCCCGCTGGGCGGGCGCCGCGGGCGTGACCCTCCTGGAGGAGGCGGCCCGCCAGGTGCGGGCGTCCGGATTCGAGATCGGCAACCTGGCCGTTCAGATCATCGGGAACCGGCCGAAGGTCGCACCTCGCCGTGCGGAGGCGGAGAAGGCCCTCGGGGCCGCCGCCGGGGCGCCGGTGAGCGTCAGCGCCACCACGACCGACGGCCTCGGGCTCACCGGTCGCGGCGAGGGCGTGGCGGCCATCGCGACCGCTCTGATCCTTCCGGCGTGAATGTTCCGTTCCAATCGGACATGCCAACCTGAATGAGACCCGGAGCGTCTCACTAACGCGTGGGCGGCGGCTCGAACCAAGGCGCGGAATCGAGCCGCCGTCCTCTTTTTTCTTTCATGGGGCGCATATTTCCCTTCCGTGGGGTAGCCCACAGTCCGAGGATGAAAGGGTCACCCTCATCGGGAGGTCGATATGACAATCGAGTCCATTCTCGGCGCCATCGTCATCGGTGCGGTCATCGGCGCTCTGGGCCGCCTGTTCCTGCCGGGCCGCCAGCCGATCGGCTGGCTGCTGACGATCGTGGTCGGTATCGTCGCCGCGCTCATCGGTACCGCGATCGCCCAGGTCATGGGTGTCGACACGACGCCGGGCATCGACTGGATCGAACTCGTCATGCAGGTCGTACTGGCCGTCGTGGGTGTCGGCATCGTCGCCGGCCTCAAGCGAGGGTCGCGGGTGTAAGGCACTCGCTCGGTAGGGCGGCCCCCGCCCTCACCACATAGCGCGCAGGCCCGTCCGGCTCCCCAGCCGGGCGGGCCTGCGCGCTGTGCGGCCCGGAGAATCGGCCCGCCCCTCCGCCGGCGAACGCCCGTGGAGCGGGCGGGTCGGCCCCACGGGCGGCTTCCGCGGGCGCTGTCAGGCGGGCGGGCGGGGCGTGCTGCGCATCCGGCCTGACGGAGGCGCCATCGGCACGGTTCCCTCCCCGGTGCCTTCGGCGCCCTCCTCGGCGTTCCCGGCTTCCGGCGCGCCCTGATGGCCGCTTTCCGCGGCGTGCGGCCCGCGCCTTCCCTCCTGCTCGTCCGGGTCGGCGCAGTCCGGCGCGTGGGCGGGATCCGGCACGTCCCTGATCTGGCGGAGCGGCTGGGTGTCGACACCCGCCTCGTCCTCGGGCGGCTCCGGCTCGGCGTCGGCGGGCTCTTCCGGTTTGGGGCGGGGGTGCACGAGGACGTCGCCGGTGTGCGGCCGTACGAGGTCGCCCCAGCGCACGGGACGGTTCCGGCGAGGCCGCGCCGGGCGGTCACCCGTTTCGGCGGGAGAAGGCGCCTCTGGGGCTGCGGCTGGGGCCGGGGCTGGGGCGGGCTGAGCGAGCGTCTCGGCGGCGACGGGCTCCGCGTCGCGGACGTGCTCGTCCGCCGCCGTCTCGACGGCCGGCTCTGTGGTGACGAGCGGCTCTGTGGTGACGAGCGGCTCTGTGGTGACGGGCGGGGTGCGGGGCGCCGCCGTCGGAGGCACGACCGGCAGGACCTCGGGCTCGTCCGGCTCCTGGTCCGGCGTCGTCTCAGACTCGGCCTCGGGGACGGTTTCGGGGATCGCCTCGGGAGGCAGCCGTACACCGTCCTCGTCGGTGTCGGGGGTGACGGCGCGTGGTCCGGCCTCGTCCTCGGCCCGCGGAGGGGTGACGGGCAGCGGCGGGGCGTACTCGGGTGGCGCGACGGTCTCGGAGACCGGGCTGACCGGCAGCGGGGGGACGTAGCCGGGGGGCGCCACGGCCTCGGGAACCGGCTGCAGGGGCGGCGCGCCGTGCTCCTCGGCGATGGCGTGCGCGGGGGCGGGGCGCTCCTGCACGGCCGTCGGATAGGGGGCGGTGACGGCGGCCCGGGGTTCCCGCCCGCCGTCGAAGGGCACCAGGTCGTCGTCGGAGTCGCCGTCGTCGCCGTCGTCGTCCAGGTCGGCCCGGTTGGTGCGCACGTGCTTCAGCAGGAGCAGCAGCAGCCACAGCCCGATGGCGAGCATCACCCAGGGGAGCAGCGCGACGACGAGAGCGCCGGCGTCGGGGTCGAAGGAGACGCCGACGGCGGTCGCGGCGTTCGCGGCGGCGGCCGACGCCAGGAGCACGACCAGGACGAAGCCGGCCTGTAACCGGACCAGGACACGCGCGCCTCGCAGCAACGGCACGCTGACCAGGGCGACGACCAGCAAAATGTCGAACGCCGCGGGATACAGATAGGCGAGCCGTGGCTCGGCGCGCCCGGAGACGGCCAGAGCCCGCAGGTCGTCGAAGGACAGCGCGCAGGCGACTCCGGCGAGCACCGCGAGGGCGGCGCCTGCGAGGCCGATGGCCAGACGGCGCAGCACCAACGGGATTCCGGAGGGGGTGTTTCGGGACGGGCGGGAGGCCGTGCCTGCCGCGCCGGGGGGAGTCACGTCCATGGCGTTTCGAGCCTACAGAATCGGAGTGACGATTGATCGCACCCCCGTGATCACCTGTTTCGTGTCGGAACCGGGGACTCCGCCGGGAACCTCCGGAGCGTTCCGGCCCGGCATGTCCCGGCCCGCTGCGTTCCGGCCTCGCGGCCGGAGCCGCGCGAGCATGCGGGCGTGGGCTTCGAGAGCGCTGCGGCGGTCCCGGCGCGTCTCCGACTGGCGTCCACCTGAGTGGCCGCCTCCGGTCGTCGCGGGCGGCCCGGCGACGCTGCGTGTCCGGCCGGGCCCCGCGTGAGGCGGACGAAGGTCGCGCGGACTGCCGTACGGATCGTTACCGGTTTTGTTTCCGGTTATATCGGGACTTATGTGTCGCAAGTTTCCGTGATCGGCCACACAGAGGCGTTCACGCGCGGCCAAGTAGCCCTGTGCTGCGCCGTCAGGCGTTAGCCTTGCCTTCGTGAGCCTGCACCTCTACGACACCAGCACGCGTACGGTCCGTGAATTCGTACCGGTCGAGCCCGGCCGGGTCTCGATGTACCTGTGTGGTGCGACCGTTCAGGCTCCGCCGCACATCGGGCACATCAGGTCCGGCGTGAACTTCGACGTCCTCCGCCGGTGGCTGATCCGGCAGGGCTACGACGTGACCTTCTGCCGCAACGTCACCGATCTCGACGACAAGATCATCAGGGTCGCCGCCGAGCAGGGCGTTCCCTGGTTCGTCGTGTCCGAGCGCAACCAGCGCGCCTTCACCTGGGCGTACGACCAGCTCGGCTGCCTGCCGCCGACCGTCGAGCCCCGCGCGATGGGCCACGTGCCGGAGATGATCGAGCTGATGCGACGGCTGATCGACAAGGGGCACGCGTACGCGTCGGGCGGCGACGTCTACTTCGACGTGGTCTCCTATGCCGACCGCTACGGCAAGCTCTCCAACCAGAAGCTGGAGAACATGCGGGCGCCCGGCGACACCGACACCGACTCGTTCAAGCACGATCCGCGCGACTTCGCGCTGTGGAAGGGCGCCAAGCCCGGCGAGCCGACCTGGCCGACGCCGTGGGGCCGGGGCCGTCCTGGCTGGCACCTGGAGTGCTCGGCGATGGCGACCAAGTATCTCGGCGGCACCTTCGACATCCACGGCGGCGGGGTCGACCTGATCTTCCCGCACCACGAGAACGAGATCGCCCAGTCGCAGGCGGCGGGCGACGGCTTCGCGCGCTACTGGCTGCACAACGGGCTGCTGACGCTCGGCGGCGAGAAGATGAGCAAGTCGCTCGGCAACTCGCTGCTGATCCCGGAGATGCTGCGCAAGGTGCGCGCGGTCGAGCTGCGCTACTACCTGGTCGCGGCCCACTACCGCTCGCCGATCGACTACTCCGACGAGGCGCTCCAGGAGGCCGCGGCCGGATACCGCCGGATCGAGGGGTTCGTCACCCGCGCCGCCGAGGTGATCCACGACGTGGACGCCGCCGCGCCGCTGCCCCAGGCGTTCGTGGACGCCATGGACGACGACCTGAACGTCTCGCAGGCGCTCGCCGTGATCCACGAGGTCGTCCGCGAGGGCAATGTCGCGCTGGCCCAGGGCAACAAGGAGCAGGTCGCCCGGCTGCTCGCCGAGACGCAGAACATGCTCGACGTGCTCGGCCTCGACCCCAGGTCGGAGCAGTGGCGTACGACCGGCGACTCGGGGCTCCGGGAGGTCGTGGACGCGCTCGTGACCGTGGCGCTGGAGCAGCGGCAGGCCGCGCGTGCCCGCAAGGACTACGCGGCGGCCGACGCGATCCGCGACCAGCTCGCGGCGGCCGGGATCGTGGTGGAGGACACCCCGCAGGGCCCGCGGTGGGAGCTGGCACAGTAGGCGTGGCCCTACGCTAGAGACCATGGCGGGAAGGGCTTCAGGGAAGCCGTCGAAGAAGCAGGGGCCGGCAAAGGGCTCGGGTGGCAAGGTCAGGCGCTCCCTGGAAGGCAAGGGAGCGACGCCGCCCGCGCACATGCGGCACTGGTACAAGGACAAGGCCCGCGCCGAGCGGATCGAGCGCGAGACCCGGGGCGGCGGGGGTTCGGCCTCGCGTGCGGGGAGCCGTACGCGCCGGGAGGACGCCCCGGAGGTCATCGGCGGCCGGAACCCGGTGGTCGAGGCGCTGCGCGCGGGGGTCCCCGCGAACGCGCTGTACGTGGCACAGCGGGTCGAGAACGACGACCGCGTCCGCGAGGCCATCAAGATCGCGGCTGACCGTGGCATCGCCCTGCTGGAGGTCAGCAGGGACAAGCTCGACCGGCTGACCGAGAGCACCGTCCACCAGGGCATCGGCCTGCAGGTCCCGCCGTACGACTACGCGCACCCCGAGCAGCTCGTGGAGCGGGCCAGGGACGCCGCCGAAGTGCCGTTGATCGTCGCCTTGGACGGCGTGACCGACCCGCGCAACCTCGGCGCCATCGCGCGCTCGGCGACCGCCTTCGGCGCGCACGGGCTGCTCGTCCCGTCCCGCCGTTCTGCGGGCGTCACCGCCGGCGCCTGGAAAACCTCCGCCGGCACTCTCGCGACCCTCCCCGTCGCCCGCGCGTCGAACCTCACTCAGACCCTCCAGGCGTACCGGGAAGAGGGCCTGTTCGTGGTCGGCCTCGACGGCACCGCCACGGTGGACATCGCCGACGTCGAACTCGTGAGCGAAGCGCTCGTCGTGGTCGTCGGTTCGGAGGGCAAGGGCCTGTCCCGCCTGGTGAGGGAGGCGTGCGACCAGATCGCCCGCATCCCCATGAACGCCGCCGCCGAGTCGCTGAACGCCGGTGTGGCCGCCGGGATCGCCCTCTACGAGGTCGCCCGCCACCGTCGCCGGTGATTTCACCGTGACGGTACGGCTCTCGGCCCACTAAACTCGTCTGGTAGCAGGCCGCCTTAGCTCAATCGGCAGAGCATCTGTCTTGTAAACAGAAGGTCTGGGGTTCGATTCCCCAAGGCGGCTCGCAGGTCAGAGCCCTATTCCGGGGTCATCCGGATAGGGCTCTGACGTTGTTTGCGACATTTTTGCGCCAAAAATCTTCGTGGGCCGTCCGGCGGTACGGCTCAAGCATCGCGTCCAGGAGCGGTACCGGTGAGTGCGGGCACAGTGCCGCGCGCTCCCGAAGCGACGCCTTCCACAGCTCCTGCAGCCCGGCACGGAGCGCCTCCCGGGCCTGGGGCGAGACGTGCTTGTAGACGCCGCGGATGTCCCGGATCTTGTGGCCCATCCGCTCGACCTTCAACGCCTCGCTGAGGTCGAGGTCGTCCATCCACACCTGATGGCCATGCCGAAGCCCGTGCGGAGTGAGGTCCTCGAGCACCGGGGTCCAGGAGGCGAGGTGCACCACCTCCGGGCTGTACACGCGGATACCGCGGCCGCGCGGGATCACGAACGGCACCCCGGGCTCGGCCATCGGCCACGGCGGGACCGGCAGGCCCGGCCATCCGCCGGCGACGTCGACCAGGACCGGCCGGGCCGGCCGCGGCCGTTTCCCCTCCATGGCCGGGAACCGGCCGTGCGCGGCCGGGTAGAAGACCCGGTCGCGGTAGTTCGACGCCCGGTGATGCCCACCGTCCGGGCCGAGGAAGACGTGCGGCTGGCCGCCCGGGCACGGCTCCTCCTTCCGGTTCACCTGCCGGGGGACGCACCGGCAGCGGGCGCCGTCGCGGCGCATGCGGAGGTCGGCCAGGAGCTCGGCGAGGAACGCCGGCAGGTCCAGGGTGCGACGCGAGCCGTACTTGGGCGGCTGCAGGTAGAACAGGCCGTCCTCGACCAGTTGCCACTGCACGCGCAGCGTGCCGAGTTGCACGTGCTCCCACAGCAGGCCCTGGAGTTCGGCCCACCGCATGCCGGTGTAGCCCGCGGTGACGTTCATGATGAAGTCGTCGTCGCGGCCGGACAGCAGCGCGGCCCGCTCGGCGTGCAGGAGGACCTGCAGCGGTGTGGGCCACACCTTCTCCTCGGTCTCCTCGGCGGCCGCGGACCGGCCGCGCCGGCGCGGCCGCAGGGCCGGGTTCGACTGGATCAGGCCCTGGGCCAGGGCATCGCCGAGGATCGTCACCAGCCGTGCTCGCGCGCCGGTGACTGTGTTCCTCGCGTAGCCCTCGTTCCGCATCTCCTGCTCCCAGGTGGCCACGTCGACCGGGGTGATGTCCTTCAGCGCGGTCTTGCCGAACCGGGGGAGGATGTGCACCTCCAGCATGTAGAGGTAGTTGTTCCTCGTCCTGATTGCGAGGCCTGCACCGTAGGCGGGCCACCACTTGGCGACCCACTCCTCCAGGCTGATCGCGCCAGCGCGAGGGTCCACCCATCGGCCGCGCCGCACGTCGGCCTCTTGCGCCTCGCCCCACTTCTTGGCGGCGCGCTCGGTGGGGAACTTGTTGCCGTGCTCGTCGCGGGAGGAGGTGCCGTAGGTGCCGTCGGCCCGCTTGTGCTTCACGTACCAGGTGGTGCCGCGCTTGTAGGTCGATGCCATCGGGTCCTCTGGGTGTTCGTCAACCAGCCTCGCTGGTCACCGGGAGCGAACGGATCGTTCCATACCATCGCCCCGCATGACGGGCGATCGCGTAGATGGCTGGCGCCCGTGGCCGTCCATGCCGTTATGGTCGCCGCTGCGCACGGGCGGGGACTGCGGTCCGGGGTCGAGGATGACGACCACCGGCGTCTGCCTGGGCGTGGCCGACGGCCGCCCTGAAGGAGCGGGAACTGCTCGACGAGTCGCACGAGGCGTGGGCCTGGCGACTCTGGACATGGGCTGGCGCGTCGCGGGCCTCGGCCGGGCCGTCTGCAGCGTTTCCTCCGCGACTGAATCCAGCATGGGGCGGTCGACGGCAGGCTCGTCCCGAATGATCGCTGACGTCTGTGGTGGTGTGACGGTTACGGCCAGCTCGACACCGCCGGTGATGGCGATAATTGCGGCGCCGGCCGCCGCGGCGATCGGATTCCCGCGCAGGGTCTTCCGGAAGGTGTCGAAGAGCATGGGGATCCCGGGAACCAAGGTCAGGGCTTCGACCCGGTAGTCCTTGATCTTCGCGATAATGCTGCGGTCGGCCTCGAGCGAAGCGACGATGACGGGGACGTTTCCAGTGTCGGCCTCGTAGGCGACCGCGGAGATCTCCTCGCCGAGGTCTTGCCGGCGGAATCGCCACATTTCAGCGGTCATGCCGCATCCTCCAGAACCACATCGCGTATGCGTCTCCAGGTGCGGCTTTCGCTTATGGGGTCCGCGTGACCGTTGGGGTTGATCGCGACGCGGACGGCCTTGCCGTGGACCTGAAGTTGGATGACGTGCTGAGTCCCTCGCGGGGAGCGGAGTGCACAGACGAGCTCCGCGGGTGGGGCGTCTGAAGGGGAAGGCGCTGCCCCTGAAAGTTGGGCTATGACGGTTCGGTTCGCCTCGACGAGCGTGAGGGCGTGCCCGAGTTGGTTGGCCAGGGTGTCGCAGTCGCTGCGGACCAAGAGCTGTCGTACCTGATCTTTGATGCGCTCCAGGGGATCGAGGGTGGACGGGGAATGTGAGTGGGACGTCACTGTCCGCCTCCTGCTGGTCAGGCAGCGATGTGTGGTCCCTGGGCATGGGGGCTTGCAGTGTTACTTACGGGAAGCCCGCCCCTCCAGTAGGGAGACCCCTACTCTCACGGAAAGTAACGGGTTTGTGATCTAAATTGTGGCCTTTATCCCGATTTGACTAGGTCCCTTACTGCAGATTTCCGTCGATCACGCAGTATTTCTGCGCTCATCATTCGTGTTGTCCGCATCACGCTTAGTAGCCAAACGTTGGACTTCCTCGCGAAGCAATGCGAGCTCCCGACTCTGCGCCTCAAGTAGGTCCTTGATCGCCTGCAGAGCCGTACGCTCCGCCTCGCTCGCGTTCTCCGGGATCTGGATGGACGTCGGGCTGGCGGCTGGCGGCGTCTTGATTTCTCCTGATTGCAGGAATTGATCAATCGTCCCTCGGGGCCACTCCAGGGCCGTCTCCAGGCTGGACTTGGCCAGGTCTGTCAGAGGGCCCTCGTTGCCGCGGATGCGGGCCAGGTGTGCGATGGATATGCCGGCCCGTTGGGCCACCTGGTTCCACTTGAGCCGCAGTTCCACGCGCCGATCGTTCATGGCGGTGCTTAGGCGACTTCGAGCCTGGTCGTCGGGCGTCATGACCCGGACCTCCATGGAGTCGTCTAGATCGCTCGTCAACTCACATTAGCTCATACGTCTTCTCCTGCCTAGCTGCAAGTTCTCAAGAGAACTCATGAGGTCGGCGAGCCATGAGATGTTTTCCTTGACTATGAGAAGCAATGAGAACTAATGTCGCCTCATGGCTAAGCAAGCACTGAGCCTGCCGTTCGACGGCGAGCGGCTCCGCAGACACCGCGAGCTAAGCGGCCTCTTCCAGGCCGACCTCGCGAGGCGCTGCAGCGTGGACCAGTCGCGGATCAGCCAGCTTGAGAACGGCGACGGCAAGCCCTCCCCTCCGCTCCTGCGGGCGCTGGCCCGCGCGCTGAACATCTCGACTGCCGACCTGCTGCGACCGGACGAGGGAAACGCCGGGCCCGAGACGGGTGGTGAGTGATGGCGATCCCCGCCCTCTACGACATCGAAGAGACCGCCCGTTTGACGAGGCGGTCGAAGTCCTGGCTGTACCACCAGGCCGGCGTCACGATCCCGGTCACCCAGAGCACGCCCGGCGGGCGCCTGTTCTGGACCGAGGAGCAGATCACCGAAATCATCCGCGGCTTCGCGGTCGCCCCGAAAGCGCGTGCCCCCCGCACCTCCACACCTCGGCGTACGAGCGTTCTCGCCCCCGCCCCTGAACTCGGCGCGGGGCTGCAGATACCGCGCGCACGTCCCGAGGCCCGACGCAAGAGGAGGCCGGCGTGATCGCCGTGACCGACCTGATCGTCTCCCTCGCCTTGTCGTGGGAGCACCTGGAGCCCGACCACCCCAGCGAGCGGGCGCGCGAGCTCGTCGAGCGCGAGCGCCGCTCCACCGCCACCACCTGACGGGAGATCACCATGCTCGACCGTGACCAGCGCGCTGACCGCTACCGCGCCCAGACCGGCCGCAACGAACTGACGCCGCGCCAGCGCCGCCGCAGCGACCACAAGGACGGTCACCAGTCCTTGGGTGCGGCAATCGCCCGCGAGGTCAAGAGCGAGGCCCGCGCTGAGCGCCGCGCCCGTCGCGAGGCCCCCCTGGCCGGCCTTCTCCCGACCCGCTGACCCGCTGAAACGCCGAGGTCCTCACCGGGTGCACGGCGAGGACCTCGAAGACCCACCAACAGATCCCGTGAAGAGAGGAGTGGTGGATCAGTGACCACCACCGTACCGGAGCAGGGCGACGCCGCCCAGGCGCCGGACCCCCGCGAGGGGTACATCGAGGGCCTGGAGGCACTCGCCCAGCTGCTGCGCGAGCACCCCGAGGTGCCCCTGCCGTCCGCGGGCAAGGACCCCAACAACTCCATCACGTTGTACCTGTTCGACGAGCCCCTCGCTCACGCCCGGACGCTCATCCCGCACATGACGGGAACGAGCATCGAGGTCGACACGGCGGGCTCCTACTACGGCGTCAACGTCCACGGCACCCTGGCCGGCCTCTCGGTGCGGCTCTATATGAAGGCCGAGGACGTCTGCGAGCGGCGCGTTACCGGTAGGGCCACAAGCCCGGACGACCGCGTGCTGCAAGAGGTCGTCGAATGGCAGCTCCCCGCCGAGCTCCTGGACGCCGTCGCCCAGGCCGACGAGCCCGCGTGCCGTCTCTGCGGCTGCACGGAGAACGAGGGGTGCCCGGGCGGCTGCGTCTGGGTCCCCGACCCCGAGGGGAAGGGCGAGCTCTGCTCGTCGCACTTCATCTCGGCCGAGACTCTCGTCGAGCAGCAGATCGTGCGCTGCGTGGAGTGGAACGACGGCGACCCGGTCCGGATCCTCCGTGTGCAGCTGGTGGCTGGGCCGGACGGCGAGACCTCGGTGCGCTACCAGGATGTCGCCGCCCAGCACCCGGCGTTCGACGTGCTCGTAGACCGGCACCACCTCGTCCTCCCCGCCGGGGGCAGCCGTGGCTGACCAGTCCCTGGCCGATCTGATCCATGAGTCCGGCCTGCCCCTGTCCACACCCGTCGCCGACCTGCCCGGCCTGACGTGGCACGTCACCCGCCCGCTCGCCACCCAACGAGCCACCATGACCCTCGGCCAGCTCGCCGAGCTGACCGACGACGAGATCCGGCTGACCTCGGGCATCGGCGAGCGCCGCCTGGCCAAGCTCAAGGACTCCCTGCGGGAGGCGACCGCAGGATGAAGCGCTCCCCGATGCCCCCTCGCCGCCAGCAGATGTCGCGCGGCAAGTCGCCGGAGCGGAAGGCGCCGATCGGCGCGGGCGACCCGAACAGCGGCCGGAGGGGCGGGAAGGCGAAGGCCTCCCGCCCGGCTGGGCCGTCGACGGCGGTCGTGGCCGCCGTCCGGCGCCGCTCCGGCGGGTTGTGCGAGGTCGGCCTGGAGTGCGGCGGCATCGCCGCGGCGGCCGAGCGGGCGCACCGCATGGCCAAGGGGGCCGGGGGCCCGGGGAGTAAGGGCCGGGCCGCCAGCAACTCGGCGAGCAACCTCCTCGACGCGTGTCGGCGGGATCACGACCGGATCGACCGGGCGAAGGTCACCGACGCGTACGTCTGGGGCTACAAGATCCACCGCCACGGGCTGGCCCGCCCCCACGAAGTCCCTGTCCTGCACGCCGGGTACGGCTGGGTGCTGCTCGACGACCACGGCGGCTGGCGCTCCGCCCCCGCCGAGGCCGTCACCGACACCCTGCTGCCGGTCGTGCAGATCACCCTCGCCGAGTACGAGCACGACGCCGCCGGGGAGCTGATCCGGGCGCTGCACCGGTACGGCCACCTCGACTGCGGCGGCCGGTCCTGGGACCTGGACGAGGTCCTGCGCTGCGCGTGCGGCGCGGCCCCGTTCGTCGTGACTCTCCTGGAGGCGGAATGCCGCTGACCCCGCGCCTGAGAGGTCTGCTTCAGGCGATCGCGACGCACCTGCAGACCTGCGACCGGGCGCCGACTGTGGCCGAGCTCGCGGTCCGCGTCGACCGTTCGCCGGGGGACCTGTACCGGGACCTGCAGGTGCTGCAGGACCTCGGCTACGTCGCCCGCGGCGACGCCAACCGGCGGGCGCTGCGGCTGCTCGTTCCCGTGTTCCAGGCCGTCCCGGTCGTCCGCTGCGAGGTGCACGGCCAGGACATGCCGGCCGATCACACCTGCCCGGCCACCGGCCCCTGACCCTCCCCGTCCCGCTGCTCCTCGGGGGTGAGCAGCGGGACCCCTAACAACCTCATCCCCACTCCTGATCGGAGACCCCAGATGTCCACCACCGCCTTCCAGCACCCGTACACCGACCAGCAGCATCCAGCCCCGGCCGCGCCGAAGAAGAGGCTCACGGCCGCCGGCGAGAGCGACCTGCGGGAGCTGATCGACGCCGACCAGACCGCCCTGAACGAGCGCCTCATGCGCCGCGGCCAGTTGCTGGCGGAGCTGGAGTCGACCGACGAGGTGATCGCCGAGCTGCGCGAGTCGATCGACCGCAAGCGCAGGCGCCTGTCCGGCGACGTGATCTCGCTCCTGCCGACCGACGTTCACGTCGCGCCGAACGCCGCACCGCCGTTCGGCGGGCAGGGCGACCCCCGCCAGCACGCGGCCGCGTTCGGCGGCCCGGAGGACCGGATCTCCGTGATTCCGCCGATCCAGCCGTGCCCGGTCTGCGGTGACGTGATGCTGATCGACCCGCAGCGCGGCCCGATCCACCAGGAGCCGGACGGCTGGGTGCGCGCCGGCGAGGAGTGCCGCCGCCGACCGGCCGACCAGACCTCGGTCATGCCGCCGTCGGAGCTGTCCGACGGGGCGACGGTCTGATGGCACCCCTGACCGACGAGCGTCGCGCCGAGATCCAGGCCGCACTGGACGCCGTGCCGGCTCCGCCGTGGCACTGGATCGGCGACACCAAGCACCAGGGCCCCATGCTCGCCACCAAGCACTCCGGGTGGATCTACGTGATGGGCTTCAAGCGGCTCGGCATGCATGGCGCTCAGCCCGCCTTCCCCGTCAAGGGACCGGACGGATACCTGCTGATCACTCCGTGTCGGGAGATCGAGGAGCGCAGCTCCGTGGCGGCCAAGGAGGTCGCGATCCCGCGCGCTCCCTACGACCCGGATACGGTGCGCGGCATCGACAACCCGGTGGCCAAGTGGCTGGAGCACTCGGCGCAGTACGCGAAGGAGCTGTTGTCCCAGGTCGAGTGGTTGCGGGCCAAGCTCGACGCCCCGTGCGGGTCATGCCACCCCTGCACGAACTACGCGGACGAGACGTGGCGTGCGGCTGGCCGGACGCCCCCGCACGTCGCCGAGTGGGACGAACGCCGCGCCGAGCTGGAGCGGCTCAAGGAGCAGCGGGCGGCCCTGATCGCCCTGCACGAGTATGACGAGCTGATCTTCGGCGGGTTCATCTGCCTGCACTGCACCCCGGATGAGTGCGACGACCCGGACGACAACGTCATGTGGCCGTGCCCGTCCCTGCGCGCCGTGGGCATGACCGACGACGAGGCCATCGCGCTGATCGAGGCGCGACGGGCTGAGATCGAGAAGGCCGCTCGGGAGCGCGCCGAGGCCAGGGCGGTGACCGGTGGCTGAGCTTAACCAGGCCCCGGCCGCCGAGGGCGCCTACCCGTCCACGATCGAGCGCGCGGCCCAGGTGCCGCAGTACGTGTCCGCCCTGTCGACCGCCGCGATGGTGACGCTGATCGCGGGCGTGGCGGTCGTGACTGAGTCCGTGATCGTCATCGTCGCGATGGTCGCGCTCGCCATGGTCGCCGGCCTGTGGGGCAGCGTCTTCGGCCACGGGCTCGGCCGAGCCGTCATGGAGCACCGGGTGCGCGCCGCGGACGCGACGGTTGCCCGACTGCGGGAGGAGTCCGGCCGCCAGGAGGCGGACCTCGTCCGGGTCTCCCACGAGATCGAGGCCCTGGCGGACGAGTGGGCGCACATGGCCCCTGCGATCCCCGAGCGCTGCGTGCGCCAACTGCGTGAGCTGCTGTCGATCCGGATGGAGGACGTCCGGTGAACCGTGGCCATGACCTGCTGGTGGTTGGCCTGGCGGCGGGGTTCTTCTCCCTGCTCCTCGGCGGGATCCGCCTCTGGGGCGCCTGGGACGCCTGGAAGGCACGCCGCCGTACGGCCGCAACCGCCGCCCAGTTCGAGGAGATCGTGACTGCGGAGACCCGGGCGAGCTTCAGCGAGATCGTGGCCGACCTGCACGACGTGTTCCCCGAGGAGCACTGATGTACGGCTCGCGGATCTGGCTGTGGTTGAGCACGAAGCGCCGGCTGGTCGACGACGTGGCCCAGCTGCAGCGCGTGCTCGACCACACCGAGGCGCAGCTCGTGAAGGAGCGGGAGGCGGCGATCCGGCGTCGCCTCCCGGCGGACCTGGCTATCGAGGCCGACACCGCCGTGACGGGCCGGGAAGGCGGATTGGTCGTCGACGAGCTTCAAGCGGCGGCTGCCATTGTCCGGTCCGGCGTTCCCGACGTGGCGGAGAAGGTGCGCGAGCCGTGGGCGGACTGGCTGGACGACCACGCCGTCGAGCATGCCGGCCGCGACTGCATGTTCGCCCCTGACGTCTGCCCGGCGGCTCGCACGGCCCGGGCCCTGATCGAGGACGCCTGATGACGAAGACGATGAACGTGTCCATGTCCAAGGCGCTCGCGCTCCTGACCACAGAGCACACGGTGCAGGAGACGGCCGACCTCATGGACTGGCCACCCGGTGCCGTCCGGAAACTGGCCGAGGGCCGTAGGGGCTGGCTGGTGGGGACGGACGGGCGAGTCACCTGCCCAGGCGCGCCGGGCGGCCGCGTCCCCGACCCGCCTGGGGTCGACGCGGCTCACCTGGCGTGGGCCCGCCAGCTCAAGGCCAGCACCGGCCGGGAGGCGGCACGCACGGAGGACATGGCCCCACCGGCGCGGCTGACGACGGTCGAGCTGCCCATCGACAAGATCCAGGGCAACCCGGACAACATCCGCGACGACGTCGGCGATGTCTCCGACCTCGCCGCCTCGATCAAGGCGCACGGCCTGCTCCAGCCGCTGACCGTTCGACCGCACCCGATGGTGCCCGGCGGCTACGAGCTCCTCGCTGGCCACCGCCGCCACGTCGCCTCGATCGAGGCCGGGCTGACCACCGTACCGGCGATCATCCGCCGCGACGTCGACGACGCCACCGCGGTCGAGGTCATGCTGGTCGAGAACGTCCAGCGGCGCGACCTCAACCCGATGGAGAAGGCCGAGGCCCTCGGCAAGCTCCGGGAGAGCGGCTACAGCAACGCCCTCATCAGCGCGCGAACGGGCATCCCGGACTCCACCGTCTCCTATCTCCTGGCCCTGCTGGAGCTCGACGAGGCCGGACGTGAGCGCGTCCGATCCGGCGAGCTGGCGGCGAGCGAGGCGGTCGCCGCGGTGCGGGAGTTCCGGAAGAAGCAGCGCGCGAAGAACGGCGGGAGCACCTCGTCGCTGGCGTGGGAGCCCGACTACCTGTCCAAGACCCACCCGCTCGCGCGGCGTGCGGAGCGGATGTGTGACGCCCGCGAGCACACCTCGCGCCGGCGTATCGGCAAAACGGCGTGCGGCCAGTGCTGGGAGACGGTGATCCGCCAGGACGAGCAGATCGTCATGGCCGCCTCGCGCCGGCACGACCCTGAGGAGGCAACCCGCTGATGTCCACCTGGAACGGCCCTGCGCACCGCGGCGCGACCAAGGAGCTGCGCGAGCGCAAGCGCCAGGAAGCCGCGGAGCGCAATCTACGGACCATCTTCGAGCGGACGCGGCGCTTCCGTCGACAGCTTGCTGGGCTCGCCGACCCAAGGCTCAGCCGGTGAGCGAGTTGCGCGACCAGTTGGTCGCGATGCGCGCCCGCTGGGACGACAAGCGCAAGGCTCATGAGCGGAGGCTGGAGACCAGCGACGGCGGCGCCACCAACGCCGTGGTGTGCCGGGACCTGTGCGCCCAGGCCGTCGCCGAGCTCGACCAGGTGCTGGAAGCGCTGGAGGTCGCGCGTGGGTAATCGCCTCCTGCGGATCGACACCGACGCCCGCCAGGCGTGGTACGGCGGCCAGCCCATCACACTCAGGTTCACCGCGTTCGATGTCCTGGCTTACCTGGCCTCACCTCCCGGGGTGGCCCGGACGAAGGCCGAGATCTACCGCAACGCCTGGAAGACAGAGTGGTCTCCCGGCGCCTCCAAGTCGGTCTTCGAGATCATCCGTGCGATCCGCCGGGCTCTGGGCGATCGCCATGGCGAGATCATCCGGACTGTGCACGGCGTCGGCTACCGGCTGGACTGCATGCACGTGGACAACCCGCCGGTGCAGCCTGCCGTACGGACCGAGGTCGAGCTCCTGCATGCCACGGTCGCCGACCTGCAGGGGCACATCGAGGCGCGCGCACAGGAGATCGCCGCCCCGCTGATCGCAGGGGCGGAGCGCGCGGCGGATGAGCGGGCGGCGGCCGCCGAAAGCGAACTGGCGGCCGCCCGGCAGCGGTGGGCCGACCTGGAGCAGGAGTTCCGCCGGCAGATCGCCGCGCTGGAGCGGCAGGTCCCTCGGCGGCTCCCGCTTACGGAGGGGGCTCGTGTCGGATGACCAGTCCCCGGACCCTGGCCCGGCCCGCCCTGGCTGGCCGCTCCGAGCCCCCTGCGGGCCCTGCACGCCGCCCGGCGGCCCCTGACACCCCACCTGATGGAGGACCAACCGATGAGTGACCCCTGGATCAGCCAGGGCCGCGTGAAGGCCAAGCGGGGCAAGACGTACGCCCCGAAGCGCGCGCGCCGGGAGCCGGCCCGCGCCGTGTACTCCCTGGACGGCACCCGCGTGCTGGCCGTGGTGCACGGCCACAACGTGACCCCGGAGGACCTCGACCAGGCGCTGCAGTGCCTGCTGTCCGCGCCGAACCGTACCGCGGAGACGGAGGCGCTGCGTGGCCAGTAGCGACGCTGTCGTCGTCCCGGTGAGCGGGACTACTCGGGACCTGGAGGAGGTCGTGGCGGAGGCCGTCGCCGAGCACCGCGGCTGCGTCCGCCAGGAGTTCGGCGCCGAGCTGGCCGCGACGTTCACGGCGATGCGGCCGCGGGCGATCGACGGCCAGGGGGAGCGGGTCATGGACGACACGCTGCAGATGGTCGTCCGTACGATCCGGCGCCTCGCAGGCCTCTCCGAGGTGGGCTGATGCCGGCCCCGCACCGTCTCATGGTCGTGCTGCGGCAGCGGCGCAAGCAGCTGCGGCGGACGCGGAAGGTGGTGGCGGCCGAGCTCGGGGTGCGGCCGGACACGCTGGGCGCGTGGGAGCTGGGGAACGCCTACCCGATGCTGCTGAACGCCGCGGCGTACGCGAACGCTGTGGCGCTGCGGCTGGCCGTCGTCGACACGGCACGCGGCAGGACGCTGTCCAGCGACCCGGCCACGTTGATCAAGGCCGCCGTCGAGCACCGAATCCAGCATGAGGTGTCGCTCGGGGAGATGGCCAAGCGGCTCGGTAAGGAGCGCGAGCGGATTCGCCTCATCGAGAGCGGGGACCCCAGTGCGCTGCGTCTGCTGACGGTTGAGGAGTACATCGAGGCGCTCGGGCTGAGCCTGCTGCTGGTGTTCGACCGGCCTCGGTGCTGCGTCTGCGACCCGTGGTGGTGCCGTACGGACGAGTCGGGGGAGCACTGCGCGGAGCGGTCGTGCGGGCGGTGCCTGCACGGGTGCCCGGCCCCGGACGGAGAGTGCTGCGAGGCGGCTGAGCCCGCCCGGGCGGGCTCATGAGGACGCGGCGGAGGTCAGGAGTCGGTGGCTGCGCTGGCCTCTCGGCGGGCGACGATCTCGGCCATCTGCTCCTCGGTGGGGCGCGGTGGGAGTTCGGCGCCTGGCCGGCGCAGGTGGAACGCGATGTACGCGTTGATGATCTTCGCGCGATCGCTGTCGTCCAACTGGGCCGCCGCGTCCAGGTCCGCCCACTCCGGGTCATCCACCCGGACGGAGCGGTGCTGGGTGCGGGGCTTGTTCGGCACGCGCTCCAGTGTGCTGCCTGTTCGGCCGTATCTCAAAGCCGCCTCCTTTTGGTGTACGTACACCACAGGCTAGGGTGTACGTACACCCCTGGCAAGGGGAACCCAAGCCGCGGGTCTATTCGCCATGCCCTCACCCCCTCCAGGAGGTGCTCGTAATGCCCAACCGCCGATTACAGGCCCTGCCCCCGCCCAGATTGACTCCCTCCACCTGAAAGGCATCAACGCTCGTGGCACGTATCCGCTCGATCAAGCCTGAGCTGTGGTCCTCGCCCGGCATGCGGGGCCTGGACCCGTGGGCGCGGCTGCTGTTCATCGCGATGTGGAACTGGGCGGACGACTTCGGCCGGGGCACCGCGAACCCGCGCGAGCTCGCCGGGTTCGCCTTCCCGCACGACGAGGACATCTCCTCGGCGGACATTCGGCGGATGCTCGGCGAACTCCGCCGAGCCTTCGGGGTGGTCTTCTACGAGGTCGGCGGGAGGCCGTACTACTGGATCCCCTCCTGGGAGAAGCACCAGAAGATCGACAAGCGGTCCGGGGCGAAGTACCCGGCCCCGGAGGAGGGGGAGCCGTGGGACCCCAACCCGGGCAAGCCCACCACCAAGCCGTCTGACCAGCAGGAACAGCCCAAGTCGGAGAAGCCCGCCGAATCCTCGGCGGAACCCGCCGAGACCTCGACGGAGCCCGCCGGAACCTCGGCGCTGGAAGTAGGAACAGGGGAACAGGGGAACAGGGGAACAGGGGAGACTCCGGTTACCGCCGTAGGCGGTCTTACGGTCCGTACCGCGCGCGCGAACGCGACGGCGCCTTCGGCGCAACCGGTCACTTCCCTCGCAGCCCGATCCCTCGTCGCGAGCATCCCCCGCTACAGCGACGCGCCCGGCTGGGCCCGGAAGCGGCACCTGATCCCGATGGTCGACGCCGCGCTGGCCGCCGGATTCGGCCTCACCGCGATCGAGCGCTACGCCGCCCAGGTGGCCGCCGAGGGCCAGTTCCTGCCGCACCAGCACATCCCCGAGCTCCGCGAGGTCCTCCGCCGTCTCGGTCGCGACGCCGCCCTCGAGGACCTGTGCACCGTCTGCGGCCAGCCGTCCTGCGCCTGCGCCGCCCCGGCGGCCGCCGTCGAGGACCACCCCTGGACCGAACAGGACCAGGTCGACTTCGAAGCCGTCCTGAACCACTTCGGCCTCACCCCGGATCAGCTCACCTCCGAGGGAGCCCACGCCTGATGGACCTGTCCGCCGACCTCCGCGCCGCCCAGGCCGCGTCCGCGGCCGCCGACCAGACCCTCGTCGAGGCCCGCGCCACCCTCGACGGCGCCGCCCGGGCGTACGCCAAGGCGCGCCGTCACGCCCCCCGCGGCCGCGAACTCGAGCGCGCCCGCCAGGCGTGGGGCCTGGCCACGGCCGCGCTGGCCCTGCCGTCCCGGAGCCCACGATGAGCGCGCACCGGCCCCGCTGGGTGGCTCTGGCGCAGCTCGGCGACATGACGGTCGAGCAGTGCGCGCACGTCCGCGTCGCGTCGTCCGGCGGGGAGCAGCCGGACCCGCACGACGTGGCCCGGGCGGCCTTCATCGCCGGCCTGGCCCGAGCCTGGCCGGAGCTGGCCCGCACCGCTGATCACGTCGAGGCCCTGGCCGACGTCGCGCTGGACGCCGTCGCCCCGTCCCTTCCACCCCGGAGCGCCCGGTGATCCCCGCCCCGTCGGAGCTGCGCCCATGCAGGGACTGCACCAAGCCGATCCTGTGGACCACCACCGTGGCCAACAAGCGCCTGGCCGTCGACCCGACCCCGGACGAGACGGGCAACCAGGCCTGCTACCGGGACCCGGCCGGCACCTGGCGGTCCCGATCCCTGACCGGGACTGACGCCCGCCCGCCGAAGGACTGGGAGGCCCGGTATGTGCCCCACGTGGCCACGTGCGCGCGTCGGCGGCCCGTCCAGACCGCGCTGCCCGCGACGCCGCTGGCCCGGGCCCCTCTGCCGCCCAACGTTGTCCGCTTCGACCCGGCCCGCCGTACGTCCCCCGCCTCCCGCACCCCAAGGAGCAGGCTGTGATCGCCGCCGTGATGCGCTACCTCGCCGGGTTCTGGAAGGCGAACGCCGACCAGCCCCTCGGCCACCCGGCCGCCGCCGTCGCTGTGCTGACCGCCCCGGCCCCGCCCCGCCCGCTGCGGCCGCTCCCGGCCGGCGAGGGCGCCCTCTGGCTGGAGGCCCTGTACGACCTGCAGGCCGCCCTCCTGGCCCGCATGAACGCGCACGGCGCGAACGGCCTGGGCGGCGAGGCCAAGCTGATCGCCGAGTACAAGCCCGGCGCCCCGATCGACGCACCGACCATGGGCGCCCTGCGCGCGGCCGACCTCGGCGAGCAGGAGCCCCCGGTCTGCGACCACAGCTTTGTCGCGTCCCGCTGCCCGTTCTGCCACAAGCAGGTGTGCGACCTCCCGCACAACGGAGAACGCGGATGGGGCTGCGACCACCGCGCGCACGGCCTGTGCACCGGATTCACCCCGCCGTTCGACACCTATCGCTGCGACTGCATCTGCCACTGCCCCCGCCAGCCGAAATCCCCCCAGGAGGACTCGTGACCCGATACCGCAAGCTCCCCGTCGAGGTCGAAGCCCATCAGTGGGATGGCACCGCCGATGGAGCCACCCACATCATCGACTGGATCCTTGGCAGCGGTTCGACAGCGAACTACACCTGCTCGAACCCCGATCGCTGCTCGGAGACCGACGGCGACACACCGCACTCGATCAGCATCCGGACCCTCGAAGGCACCATGCGAGCCGAACTCGGCGACTGGATCATCAAGGGCGTCCGGGGTGAGTTCTACCCCTGCAAGCCCGACATCTTCGCCACGACGTACGAGCTGGTGCGCCCCATGAGGCTCCTCCAACGCCTGGTCGTCGCCGACGCATGGCTGGTCGCGGTCCTGTCCGCCCTCATGCTGGTCGACCACGCCGTCGACGGCGAGCTCTGGTGGGCCACCGCGTGGTCGCTGATCCTGGCCGGCGGCGTCGCCGTACTGATCCGCAAGGCCGTGGCCGTGCGCGCGGTGAAGGCCGCCACGGAGGCCGAGCGCCGTGGCTGAGATTCCTACGAGGGCGACCCTGCTGGCGGCACAGGCGTACTGCATCCACGGCGATCGCGCCGTCGAGACGTGGGCGCCCTGCTCCGACTGCTATCGCACGGTCGAACTGCTCATCAGCCTGGCCGGACCGATCCTGTGCACCGCGATCGCGAAGGCGATCCTCGCCGAGGAGAAGGCCGGCCCGTCGGCCATCCCCTCGGGCTCTCAGGTGACCTACTGGGGCGGGCTACGCCGCGGCGCGGCCATCGCCCGCCGGGCTTTCGACGACCAGGTCACCCCGGACGTGCTGCAGCAGCTTGTACGAGAGGTCCGTGAGTTCCTGGAGGCCGAGCATGGCTGACCATATCGAAACCGCGGTCCGCGCGGTCCTGGGCCACACCTGGGGTTCGGGCCCGTGGACCGCGCACAGCGAGCATCGGTACGACGCGGAGTGCGCGGTATGCCAGGGCGACGTCGCCGCGATCCTCGCGCTGGCCGCCCCGCTCATCGCCGAGCACGCTCTCCGCGCCGCCACGCTCCAGCAGCACGAGGAGATGGTCGGCCGCATCACCGCCGAGGCCATCGGGCGGGAGCGGCCGAAGCTGCTGGCCATGGTTGAGCAACTCACCGACCAGGCCATGGCGGAGAAGGCCGGGGCGATCGCCGCGCAGGCCCGCGCTGAGGAGCGCAGCGCGGTCGCTGAGCAGCTGCGGGCCATCCCGGACGACGACCAGGGCTTCCGGACCGGCGTTCGCCGATTCATCGACCGGCATGACCGCCTGCGCGAGGGGTCCAGCATCGTCGCCGTACTGCTCGCCGCCGCCGACGAGGTCGAGACTGGAGGCGGCCGTGGCTGACCGCGACGACTACGACTGGGCGGCCCTCGGCCGGGCGATCTGCGCCCGCCGCATCGAACTCGGCATCCCCTCCCAGACGGCCGCCGCCGAGCGGGCGGGCATCAACATCAACTCCTGGAACAAGGCCGAGACCGGCAAACCGGTCGGCGGCCGCATCCTCCAGACGATCGCGCACGTGCTGGGCTGGGAGCCCGGGACGCCGCACGAGATCCTCACCCACGCTTACAGGCGCGATGTCCCGCCCCTGGCCGTGATCCCGCTGCCCACCGGTTTGGACATGGGCGCCGCGATCCTGCGCGCTCTCGCCGACGCCTGGCAGCGCGAGCGCGGCCAGAGCCTCGTCGCGGGCGACATGGCCACCGAGCCCACCCCGTGGGGGCCGGCCATCGTCATCCGCGCGCCCCACGACGCCACCACCGAGGAGACCAACCGCCATGCCTGAGCGCCGCGACGACCTCCCGCCCCTCGAACGCGCCGTCTCGGACACCCTCGACGACCACCTCACCCGCCACCACGGCATCCACAGCTCGTCGACCCACCCCAGGGACTTCCTGGAAACTCTCGCCGAGCGCGGCTACCAGGTAGTCGAGCTCCCGCCGAGGCCCATCTACGAGGGCTCGGCCACCCTGGCGGACGAGCGTGCCACTCCGCTGGACGTTCACGTCCAGGTCCTGGTCAACCCCCGCGAGCCCGCCGGGGACTGCACGGTTCTCGCGGTCGTCGAGCACTACGGCGCCGCCTTCTGGCTCGGCACCCCATGCACCTTGCGCCTGCCCGACGGCCGCGAGACCACCCTCACCAAGGCCATGTCCAGGGGCCGCGTCGTCCAGCTTCACGGGCCCCAGCCCGCGCTCGCCACCACCGAGGAGACCAACCGTGCATGACCCCGCCTACGACAGCCGGGCCGACACGCTCAAGCACTCCCTGCGCGTCGGCGCCCTCATGGGAATGGCGATCAGCGAGCTGGTCGATCGGTCCGTGCGGCACGACCTGTCGAAGACCGAACCGCCCGAGCTGGGCATCTTCAACGAGTTCACGCCGAAGCTGAAGACCTCGACGTACGGCTCGGAGGAGTACAAGGGCTTCCTGGAGGCGTTGGGCGAAGGCCTCCAGCACCACTACGCGCACAACCGCCACCACCCCGAGCACTTCCCGAACGGCGTGAACGACATGACGCTCGTCGACCTGGTGGAGATGCTCGCCGACTGGAAGGCCGCCACCGAACGCCATGCTGACGGCGACCTCGAGCGCAGCCTGGAGATCCAGCGCGACCGGTTCGGCATGAGCGATCAGCTCGCCGCCATCCTCCGCAACACCGCCGCCCACTTCGGATGGATCCCCCCGACCGCGTGTGGCGCCCGCGGCCGCGCCTCGAACGGGGACCGCCTGGTATGCAACCTCCTCGCAGGGCACGGCGGCCCACACGCTGACGGGCTGACAGACCTCCTGGAGTTCATCGGGGATGGCCCCGCCGACGGCGAGCAGACCGGGGCCGGCCGTGAGTGAGACGCGCCTCTACTTCGTCCCGCCGAACGGCGAGCCCGTGGACCTGTCGGACCACGTCACCGACATCAAGAGCGACCTGACCTTCGCCAGCGGTGGCCTGGTCGAAAGTGCCTGGCCGAGCTTCCCGGTCACCATCCGCCTCCGGGGCCACCTCTCCTGGAGTGGTTTCGCGGTCCTGTTCCCCAGCCATCGGCACCCGCGCAGCCGAAGGGTCAAGACGGAGTACCACCGGCGCCGGAGGAACCACAGGTCGCGCTGATGCGACCTGCGGCGACACACATAGATCGATCATGAACGAGGGGGAACGGGTGGCGTACGACGACAGCGACAAGTGGTGCCAGGGGCCGTGCATGGCCGGCGCCCGGCGCAGGCAGCGCGCCTACCAGCAGGCGATGGAGGCGTACCAGGCCGAGCTCGCGGACTACCAGGAGCGCCTGGCCGACCCGGACGCCGACCCCGGCGAGGCGCCGGTCGCCCCCGTGCCGCCGCGCTTCATCCCGATCCTGGGCGACCCGATCTTCGACCAGGGCTGCACCTGGGACGTGAAGTCCAAGCTGTCCCGTCTGGACGGCATGGCGGCGATCGCCGTCCGGGAGTCTGACGGCATGCGCGGCGCCACCGGTGAGCCGGTGGTTTCCCGCACGCCGGGCCACACGTCCCCGTCTCCGACGATCGAGGACCTGGAGGACCTCGAAGGCTGGCTGCGGAGCTGGAAGGCCGCTGTCCTCGGCGTCGACGAGCTCGCCCGCCTCGGCGGCCTGATGGACGCCATCACCTTCGGCACGGCCTGGCTAGCCCCCCGCGTCGAGCGGATCCTCCGCCACCCCGACCTCGCCGTCCCGTTCGCCGAGGAGCTGCTCGCCTGGTACGCCCGCCTCGACCGCTGGGACCCCACCGACGTCACCGTCCAGCGCATGCCGCTGCGCTGCCCCTCCTGCAAGCGCTACACGCTGGAACGCCGTGCCGGCGAGGACGCCGTCCGCTGCCGCGCCGCCGACTGCACCCGCGGCACGATCACCATGGCCGAATACCAGGGCATGGTCGACCAGCAGGCCGGCGCCGCCCGCGTCGCGGCCCGGGCCCAGCAGAAGGCCCGCGCGGACGCGAAGACTCCCCGGCCGCCGGTGGACTACGGCACCCTGAGCGGACGGGCCTGACAGGAGAGGATGAACACCGTGGGCACTCAGATCATCCGGCAGCCGGACGGCCGTCTCGCCGTCTTCGACACGATCACCGACACGCTCGTCCTGTGGGACAAGACCGCAGACGAGATCGTCGAGTGGTCCGCCAACGAGGCCGCCGAGCGGGCCCGCGCAGACGCCCGCGCCATCCTCGAACACGTCGAGGCTGGTCGGCCGCGCCGCGCCTACTTCCAGTTCGCGGTCACCTGGGATGAGGCCGTGGCCGCCGACCGCGAGAACGACGGCGACTACTCGACGGGCCAGGCTGAGCCGTGACTGGCCGGGACGTGCCTGGGGGCACCTGGGAAGAGCGCATGTCCCAGCGGGCCCGCGCCCGCCAGGCCGCCGCCGAGGAAGCCGAGCGTGCGGCCCACCAAGCCCGCTACCGCGCGACGGTGGAGGAGTGGACCGCGCGCCTCCCGGCCCTCCCCGGGGAGACCCGCGTCCTCGAAGGCGACTGCGCCGGCCACCTGGAGCACCTCTGCGGCACCGCCCACCGCTGCACATGCGGAGCCGTACGGAACCCCGTCTGCGTCGTCGTCATCCCCGGCGAGGAGCCCAAGTGCCCGATCTGCGAGGCGCGCGGCCTACGAGAGGAACCCAGTGACCCGGCACGTTGAGCCCGAGGTGTTCCTCGTCGCCCGCCCCGAGCTCGACTACGACGAGCTCGCCGGCTACCTCCAGGAGGTCGGCGGGGAGTCCTGGCTGGAGCGGCTGGAGCGGGGCGAGTTCGACGCCCAGAATCTCGCCGAGTTCGCCGGGCGGCTGTGCTATCGGTCGTTCGAGCCGGGCCTGAACCCGAACGTCACCCGCATCCGGCAGGACCAGGAGGCGTACCTGCGCAACATCCTCGCCTCGGCGCACGGGTCCGTGCTGGAGCACCTCAGCTTCAGCTTCGTCCTGCACAACGTCTCACGGGTCCTCACCCACGAGCTCGTGAGACACCGGCCCGGCGTGGCGATCTCGCAGGAGTCGCTGCGGTTTGTCCGCCTCGACGAGCTGCCGTTCTGGTTCCCCGAGTGGGCGCGTGAGGACGCCGAGCTGATGAAGCGGGCGACCGAGATGCTCGACCGAATGGAGGAGTTCCAGACGTGGGCCGCCGGCCACTTCGGCCTGGACGACGACGGCGTCGAGTTCGCCACCAAGAAGCACCGCACGTCGTTCATGCGCCGCTTCGCCCCCGAGGGCGTCGCGACCGGCCTGGTATGGACGGCCAACGTACGCACCCTGCGGCACACGATCGAGGCCCGCACCGCGCCCGGGGCTGAGGAAGAGATCCGGCTCGTGTTCGGCCGGGTGGGGGAGATCATGCGGGAGGAGGCCCCGGCCCTGTTCGGCGACTACGTGGTCGAGGACGGCGCCTGGATCCCCGGCTGGCGCAAGGTCTGATGGAACGGCTTCCTGAAGCAGCACCATCTGTCGGCCCGGTCTCCTAGGCTCCCAGACATGGCAGAACCAGATGGAATGTTGCAAGTGCTTGTCGAGATCATCAACAACGCCGACGATCTCGACTTCGGCATCACGCTGTCCGCCAACGGCGCGATCATCACCGGGACGCTCGTCTCGGCCGAGGCGTATGGCAGGGGTGTCGCCGAGATGCTCCGCAAGGCCCAGAACCTCGCCGACCCGGAGATCCAGGGGTTCGACGCGCTCTTCACACAGTTCGCCGATCAGCGCCAGGTCGAGCGGGAAGAACGGAAGAGGCGCCAGGCCGCCGCGCAGGAGAACGGTGACGAAGAGGACAGCCCGCAGCTCGATCCGGCGCGCTTCGTCCACCTGAAGAATGCCGTGGCCGTCCTCGGATCGGAGATCTCCGAGGAAGCCCGGAACTGGTGGCGCGTTCGCCTTGAGGACGTGGACGGCTGGTCGGTCGGTTTCATGAGCCGCGGGCGGTAGCACGGCGATCGCCTCGCCCAGCAGGGCGGGGAAGTGAACCCGGGAGCCCTCCGGACGGAGGGTCGCCCGGGTTTCGCGTGTCCAGGGCGAGGGCTTTCAGCACCACCAGTGTCTGCTGCAGAACCTGCTCTTGTGGGAATGGTGGTGGACGTCGATATCCACCCCGCCACCGCCACCGCCGCCGCCGGAGGAGGAGGTGGAGCCGAAGTTGTACCCGATCACCAGCTTGATCTTCTGCCCGACCCGCAACCGCGCCCCAGGCTTCGGCGACTGCGCGATCACACGGTCCTGACCCACGGGCACCGAGGCCGACTCCTTGTTCGACGACGTGACGGACGCGTCGATCGGGTCGAACAGGTCATCCGCCCGATCCTCGGCCCAGCCGACCACGTTCGGCATCGTCCGATGCTTCTTGTAGAACGCCCACTCTTCCCTGGTCACGACCCGAACCGCGACCACGCCACCGGGCTGGACGACCGTACCGGCCTTCGGCGTCATCCGGTAGACGAAGCAATCGGACCGGTCGTCGCAGTAGTCGTAGTCGCCGATGCCTTGCGTCAACAGCTCCAACCCGAGTGCCTCGACCTGGTTCTGCGCCTGGGCGAGCGTCTTCTTCATCAGGTTGGGCAGTGGGCCTGTGCTCGCGCTGGGGGAGGCCAACACCTCAGCAGCCTGCACGGGCTTGTCGTCCCCGTCGCCGAAGACCGAGTTGACGAGGTTCATGCAGCCGCCCATCACGAGGGCCGCGATCATGATCGGCCAGAACAGGTTGACCGACTTTCTGCGTGCCATGGGCTTCCCCCGGGGGTCTGCTGTCGTCTGAGTCCCCGAGTACCTTCTGGGACGCCTGAGGCCTGCCGTGGGTTCACCGAGCCGCCCTGACGGCACCCCGGAAGCGCCGTCACCTGGCACACTGGAGGCATCGTGATTGCCTCCCCTCCGCAACTGCCTGACATCGCTGACGTCCGCGTGACCTCGGACGGCGGCGCTGTCGTGATCCCGCATCTCCTGCCGTTCACTATCCCGGCGGAGGCGATGGGCATGACGGTCGCCGAGTGGCTCGGGCTCGCCGACACGCCATGATCGGCCGCCTACTTGCCGAACCTGCCACCTGCGTGCAACGCTGATGCCAGCAGATCACGTATGCCCTCGAACAGGCCGTTCGGGGGTTTTCGCGTTTCCGGGGGTGATCGTGCAGCCCCAGGACCTCGTCACCCCCAGCCAGTTCGGCGCCGTCTGCGGCGTCCCGGCCGGCACCGTCCGCTCCTGGATCAGCCGCAAGCGCATCCAGCCGGTTGGTCGGATCGGCCCGTACAACGTGTACGACTTCCTGGAGCTGGCCGACCTGGAGCGTGAGATGCGCGCCCCCGACGAGGCGGGCGACTCCGTCCTCGACGCCGACGACGAACCACCCCTCAGCGCGCTGGACCAGCTCCACGACGACCTGGCGCCGCGGCCCGTGCGCCCGGACGCGGTAGTGGCGTACGCGTAGCTCCTCCACTGTCCGGCCGGCGCGCGCCCCGATCCACCACGGCTCCTGGTGCTCCCAGTGCGGGCTGAGGACCTCGGCGACGGCGAGCGTCTTGCCCCACGCCGTCAGCCGGGCCGGAGCGCCGTTCTCGCCCGTGACGACCTCGGCGGGCTCGTTGTACCTGCGCATTCGAACAATTCTCGAACACCAGGCGATTGATCGCCAGGAGGTGGGGCCGTGGCCAAGGCGCTGACGGTCTGCACCACCCGCGGCTGCCCCAACCTCACCGCCGGCGGCCGCTGCGACACGTGCAAGGCCAAGGCCGAGAAGAAACGCGGCACCGCCTCCCAGCGTGGGTACGGCTCCCGCCACCGCAGTCGCTTCCGCCGCGGTGTGCTGCGCAGAGACCCGGTGTGCGTGCTGTGTGGGAAAGCCCGCAGCGTGCACGCCGACCACTACCCCCTCGACCGCCGCGAGCTCGAAGAGCGCGGCCTCGACCCCGACGACCCGAAGTACGGGCGCGGCCTGTGCGGCCCCTGCCACAGCAGCGAAACCGCCCGCCTGCAGCCCGGCGGCTGGAACAACCGCTCGTAGCACTCCCCGGGGGTGAGCATGCGCCACCCCTGGAACGAGCACGACCACCCCCGCGACCGGCGCGGCAGGTTCGGCCATGGCGCGGGCGGCAACATCGGCGGCGCCTCCCACCCATCAGGCCACGGCAACGGCCGCGGCATGCCCGACATCGTCTCGACCGCCGATGTCTCCCTGAGCAAGGGAGGCGACCTCTCCCTCGACCGGCACGCCGACGGCGGCCTCACCGTCTACAACGGCCACTCCAGCGTGACCCTCGACCGCAGCGAGGCCCACGACTTCAACACGGCACTCAACTCCGTTGGATGGGGCGGCGCTGACGAGTACTGGGTGACCCGCGTCGAAAGCACCCCCAGCGGCAACGCGATCAGCAACGTCGCCCTGCTGCGCCGGGAGGACGACGACACGGTCAGCCTGCGCCTGACTCCGAGGCCGGGCGCCACCAACGACGAGCTGCGTAACGCCCCAGCCGTCCAGCTCAAAGAAAGAGACCTGGGCCGTATCGAGGACGCCAACATGCAGCTGGACTCCTCATTCCGGGTAGATACCGGCAACGGCGACGTCGACGTGTTCATCACCGACGACCACAAGTTCGGCATCCGCCACCTCGGAGACGACGGCCGTCCCGTCGAGACCCTGTTCGACGCCAAAAGCTTTTCCAAGATCAACCAGGCGATCAACGTCGTCTATGAAGGCTTCGACGAGTCGGAGCGGTTCTACAAGGGCGCCGCCGCCGACCATGTCACCCGAGTAGACCTCAAGACCAACGTCGGCGATGTACGCGTCGAACTGTTCGGCACCTGGCGCGGCACAGGCGCAGGCGACCGCCTGGAGATCATGGGCGCTGACGACAGCTGGGGTATCGCCATCGACGGCTCCAAGCAGGAAGCCTGGGACGACGCCGTGAGCGAAGTTGAGAACGCCGGCGAGGGCCTCAACTTCTACGACAGGCTCATGGGCTGAGCAGCTGGACAGCGAATCAGGACAGGTGATCGACATGGCAGGCAGGTCCCGGGTACGCGGCATCACCCCAGGCCGTGAGAAAGCGTACGAGGCGATGAAGCCGAAGATGAGCAAGACCAAGGCCGCCAAGATCGCCAACGCTGGGAAGACACATGAGGCCAGGGTCCGCATGGCCAAGAAGGCCGCGCGCACGCGCAAGGCCCGAGGTGAGTAGCGACCAGGCGCCGGCGACCGACGGCGTCCTCACCGACCTGCGTGCTCGGCTCGCCCCGCAGCAGGGCGACCCTGACCGGGCCCGCCGGCAGAACCTGTCCGACTGGATCGAGCCCCTGCCTCGCCTGCAGGTCCTGCCCCTGCCCGGCGACCAGTTCGCCCTGGTCCTGTCCGGCCATCGCGACGCGGCCGACCTCGACCTGGAGGCCCTGGCCGAGGCCAGCAGAGAGTGCGGGGCCAAGAGCCTCCTGGTCTTCGACCAGCACATCGACGTCGGCTGACCCACGGTCGCTGCTGGCGGTCGACACACGCGAAATCGGACATTCCTCCCACCTGGCGTTTCCGCAGGTCAGAGGCCTGTCGCGTTTCCGCAGGTCAGAGGGGGTGGGGATATGCCCCTTATGTCCGATTTGCAGGAGACCGCGGGGGAGGGCGCTCCCAGGTCCGTCAGGTTCAAAAGGTCCCCCCGGTCACGCAATGTGACCGGACTGCCGATGCCGCGCAAGGCGGCGGAGGGAAGGACGCCATGCCCAGAGGAGGATCCCGGCCGGTCTCCGGACCGGCCCCCGACCCGAACGCGCTGCGGCGCGACCGACCGAGCGACCAGGCGGGGTGGACGACCCTGCCGGCGGAGGGCCGCAAGGGTGACCCGCCGGACTGGCCGCTAATCGACCTGCAGCCGCGCGAGTGGGACCTGTGGCGTGACCTGTGGTCGCGGCCGCAGGCGGTGATGTGGGAGCAGCTCGACCAGCGGTACGAGGTCGCGATGTTCGTGCGGAAGCTGGCCGAGGCCGAGCTGCCGAAGGCCTCCGTCGAGCTGCAGAAGGTGGTCCGGCAGTACCTCGATAGCCTCGGCCTGAGCGTGCAGGGAATGCTGCGGAACCGGTGGCGGATCGCCATGGACGAGGTCGCCGGGAAGCGGGAGGAGCGCAGGAGCGCGGCCCGCCGGCCGTCCTCGCGGTCTCGACTGAAGGTCGTCGCCGATGGCGACGGCGGCTGACGAGCAGGTCGTCTCCTGGCCGACGCTGGGGTTCCTGGCCGCTGACTGGATCGAGGCGCACTGCGTCGTGCCCGACGGGTTCCACAAGGGCGACCCGTTCACGATGTACGACTGGCAGCTGTGGTGCACGGTCAACCACTACCGCGTCAAGCCGGACGCGAAGGTTGGGCAGCTCGCGCCGGCGTTCTACTACCGTCGTTCGCAGATCGTCGCCCCGCAGAAGACCGGCAAGGGCCCCTGGTCGGCGTCGATCACCTGCAACGAGGCGGTCGGGCCTGCGGTCTTCAACGGCTGGGCTCAGGGTGGCGAGGCCTATGAATGCCGCGACTGGGGATGCGGTTGCGGCTGGTACTGGGAGTATGAGCCGGGCGACCCGATGGGTCGGCCGTGGCCAACGCCGCTGATCCAGCTGCTGGCCACCTCCGAGGACCAGGTCGACAACGTCTACCGCCCCCTACAGGCGATGATCAAGAGCGGTCCGCTGTCTGCCCTGATGCGCGTGGGCGAGGAGTTCATCCGTCTGCCGAACGACGGCAAAATCGAGATCGTCACCAGCTCGGCCCTGTCCCGGCTGGGCAACCCGATCATCTTCGCCCTGCAGGACGAGACCGGGCTGTACACGAAGACCAACAAGATGGTCCGAGTGGCCGAGACCCAGCGCCGCGGCGCGGCCGGCATGGGCGGCAGGACCATGGAGACGACGAACGCGTGGGACCCCAGCGAAGAGTCCGTCGCCCAGCGGACGGCCGAGTCGCAGCGGCCCGACATCTTCCGCTTCCACCGCATCCCCCCGGCCGGGCTGCGGTACGGCGTGAAGGCCGAACGTCGGAAGATCCACCGTCATGTCTACAAGGGCTCACCGCATGTCGACCTCGACGCGATCGAGGCCGAGGCGGCCGAGCTGCTGGAGAAGGACCCCCAGCAGGCGGAGCGGTTCTACGGCAACCGCATCGTGTACGGCGCCGGCCACTACATCGACGGGGACCTGTGGGACTCGCGGGCGCGGCCGCGCACCGTGGAGCCGGGCACGCCGATCGTCCTCGGGTTCGACGGCTCGGACTCCGACGACTACACCGGGTTTCGGGCGGAGACCGCCGACGGCTACCAGTTCACCCCCACCTACGGCCCCGACCGGCTCCCGGCCGTGTGGGACCCGGCCCGGTACGGCGGGCAGGTGCCGCGGCTCGAGGTGGATGCCGCCCTGGACGAGATCATGTCCACGTACAAGGTCGTCCGGATGTACGGCGATCCGCCGTACTGGGCGAGCGAGCTCGATGCGTGGGCGGAGAAGTACGGCGCCACCCGCGTGCTGCGCTGGGCGACCTACCGCGTCGCGCAGATGCACTCTGCGGCCGAGCGGCTCCTGGTCGACGTCGCCAAGGCCGACTCCCCGCTGACGCACGACGGCTGCCCGATCACCTCCGTGCACGTGAAGAACGCCCGGAAGGCGGCCCGGCCGGCGCAGCGGTACGTCCTGACCAAGCCGTCCCAGGGGCAGAAGATCGACCAGTGCGTGATCAGCATCCTCGCGCACGAGGCCGCCGGCGACGCGCACGCCGCCGGGCTGTTCCGGGTCCGCACCCGATCCTCCAAGGTGATCGTCATGAGATGAGGTGATCGCGCGTGGACCGCTCGGACGAGGAGTGGCTGAAGCACCTCATCAAGTGCCACGACAAGGAGCTGCGCGAGCTCAAGAACCTGGACGCGTACTACGAGGGCGAGCAGTCGCTGTCGTACATGGCGCCGGAGTTGCTGCAGGAGCTCGACGAGCGGGTGCGCCAGGTCGTCATCGAGTGGCCGCGGCTGGTCGTCGACTCCGTGGAAGAGCGGCTGGACGTCGAGGGGTTCCGCTTCGGCTCACAGGCTGAGGCTGACGCGGAGCTGTGGCGGATCTGGCAGGCCAACGACATGGACGAGCAGTCGCAGCAGGCGCACGTCGACGCGCTCATCATGAAGCGCGCCTACGCGATCGTCGGGGCGAACGAGGACGACCCGGACACGCCGATCATCACGGTGGAGTCGCCGCTCGACTGCTATGCCGAGCGCGACCCCAGGACGCGGAAGGTCGCGGCCGCAGTGAAGCGGTGGTGCGAGGAGACCGCCGACGGCAAGGTCGACCACGCCACCCTCTACCTGCCGAACTCCAACAGCTGGTGGGTCAAGCAGGACGGCGAGTGGATCGAGGACCCCGAGCACCCGCGGGATGACCACGAGCTGGGCGAAGTCCTCGTCGAGCCGATCGTGAACCGGCCCCGGCTGAAGCGGGCCGGCGTGAGCGAGCTCAAGCCGGTCATCCCGATCTCGGACGCCGCCTGCAAGGTCGCCACGGACATGATGGTGTCGGCGGAGTTCCACGCGATTCCCCGCAGGTACGCGATCGGCGTCGGCCCGGAGGACTTCGAGGACGAGAACGGCAACCGCATCTCGGCGCTGAAGCGGATCGCGGGCCGGATCTGGGCGATCGCGAAGAACGCCAAGGACGACGGCGTCCAGATCGGGCAGTTCCCCGAGGCCAGCCTGAGCAACTTCCACGAGACGCTGAAGCTGCTCGCGATGCTCGTGGCGTCCCTGGCCGGCCTGCCGTCACGGTTCCTCGGCCACGCCACCGACAACCCCGCCTCGGCAGACGCGATCCGGTCGGACGAGTCCCGGCTGGTGAAGCGGGCGGAGCGTAAGCAGCGCTCCTTCGGCGGGTCCTGGGAGCGTGTGCAGCGCCTGGTCCTGCTCGTCCGCGACGGCGATGTGCCGCCGGACGCTCTGTCCCTGGAGACCCTCTGGCGGGACGCGAGCACGCCCACCGTCGCGCAGAAGGCCGACGCTGCGGTGAAGCTCAACGCGGCGAAGATCGTGCCGCTGCGGCAAACCCGGGAGGACCTCGGCTACACCCAGGCGCAGATCCTCCGGATGGAGGAAGAGGACGCCAAGTCCGCGGACAACGCCCTCGCGCGGGTGCTGGCCGGCGACATGGCCGCCCTGTCCGGGCCGAAGCCGCCCCTCGAGGAGCCGCAGCGGCAGCCCGACCCGCAGCCGGTGGGGTAACCGGTGACGGTCGAGCAGATCACGGCCGAGCACTACCGGGCCCAGCAGACCCTCGCACGGCACACCGTCAACCAGGCGCAGGACCTGTGGGCCCGCGTGCAGCCCGGCCAGGTGCTGGACTCCTGGCTCGCCCAGCTCGCCGAGATGCTCCGCGCGCTCGTCCTGGGGCAGACGGCGGCCGCGGCGATGGCGCAGCCGTACGCCGACGCCCTCGCCGAGGAGCAGGGCATCCCGCTCGCAGCCGCGGTGGTCGCTCCGGCCGCGTTCGCCGGCCTGGCGGCCGACGGGCGGGCGCTCACGGGCCTGCTGATGCAGCCCGCGCTGCGCACCATGGGCCTGCTCGTCCGGGGAGCCGACGACGAGACGGCGCTACTGGCCGGGCTGGAGTCGCTGACACGGATCGTCGACACCGAGGTCTCCGACGCCTCCCGCGCAGCGGATCAGGTCGGCATGGTGGCAAACCGGCGGTGGGTGACGTACGTGCGGCACGTGTCGTTGCCGGCGTGCGGCAGGTGCATCATCCTCGCCGGACGGACGTACTCCTGGTCGACGGGGTTCCTGAGGCACCCGCGCTGCGACTGCACGATGGTCCCGCACCGGGAGGGCGACACGCCGCCGCCGTCGCCGGAGGACCTGTTCGCGCGCATGCCCGAGCCGGACCAGCAGAAGGCCTTCACCGTCGGCGGGGCCGAGGCGATCAAACTCGGCGCGGACATGGGCCAGGTCCTCAACGCCCGGCGGGGCATGCAGACCGCTGGCGGGCGCCTCATCACGACCGAGGGCACCACCGTACGCGGCCTGGCCGGCAAGAAGCTCGGCAACGTGAAGAAGGTCCGCGGGGAGCGATACCGCCGCTCCCAGACAGTGCGGCCGATGCCCGAGCAGTTGCTCGCCGACGCCGGCGACGACCGGGACGAGGCGATCCGGCTGCTGGAGCAGTTCGGCTACCTCGACAAGGGCTCGACGGGCCGGCGGCAGCGCGCGGCCGCCCGCGCCGCCGCCTCCCTCTCATAGACCTCCCCGTGCCGCAAGGGCCGGGGCCTATCCCGCAACGGGAGACCGATGATCACCCATCTTCGACCCTGGCTGTTCGACCTCGCCCGCTTCGACGAGCCCGACCAGCCGCCGGCCGACGACCCGGGCAACCCGGACGACCAGCCGGACACCGACCCCGAGCCGGGCAATCAGCCCGACGACTCCGCCGACCTCGGCGAGAAGGGCAGGCGGGCGCTCGACCGGATGAAGGCCGAGCGCAACCAGTTCCGCCGGGAAGCCAGCGAGGCCAAGCGGCGGGCCGACGCGCTCGCGGCACAGGTCGCCGAGTACGAGGACCGGGACAAGACTGAGGCCGAGAAGCTCGCCCAGCGGGCCGAGCGGGCCGAGCAACGCGCCCAGACGGCGACGCAGCGGGCCGTCCGCGCCGAGGTCCGCGCTCTCGCGGCCGACGCGTTCGCCGACCCCGAGGACGCGCACGCGTTCCTCGACCTGACCTCCTACACGGGCGACGACGGGCAGATCGACGTCGACGCCATCCAGGTTGACCTGGAGCAGCTGCTCGAGCGCAAGCCGCACCTGCGCAAGCAGGTTGCGGCCCCGCCGCCGAAGAAGCAGCCCAAGCCGGACCCGTCGCAGGGGCCGCGCCAGGACCCCGGCCCGGTCGACTACCGGAAGGCCGACCGGGAGACCTTCAAGGCCGCCGCGGCGCAATACGGCATCCGCACCCGCTCGTGATCCACGTCCGTGCCCGCCTGGGCGCGGGTCTCACCTCTATCGAGGTGGAGGGGCACGAGGGCCACGTGCAGGACGGCCGCGTCTGCGCGGCCGTGTCGGCAATCACCCAGACCGCGCTGCTCGGGCTGCAGGAGATCGCCCGGCAGTACCCGGACCTCGTGTCCATCACGATCAACGAGGAGTAATCCATGCGTACCGCGACCGCCCGCTGGGCGTTCGACCTCGGCCGCCACGACGTGCGGTCCACCCTCCCCGCGGCGATCCGCGAGATCATGCAGAACGGCCTGCTGTACCAGGTCTTCGAGGACGCGCTCCTGCCGGAGTTCCTGTTCCCGATGATCGCCACTCCGCGGCCGTGGCGGGTCAACCTCGGCGACACCGGCACCTTCACCAGGACCGGCCTGATGAACCCGGTGACCACGCCGATCACCGGCAGCGACCCGTCCACCCAGACGTACGCGGTCGAGCAGTACAGCGTCGTCATGGACCAGTACGGCTCCGCGATCGACACGAACATGCTGCAGTCGGCGATGACGCTGGCCTCCAAGTACATGGAGGACGTGCAGAAGCTCGCGATCAACGCGGGGCAGTCGCTCAACCGCATCGCCCGCAACAAGCTGTACGGCGCCTACGCCGGCGGCCGCACATGGTGCACCACGAGCGGTTCCTCCGACACCTCCATCGTCGTGCAGTCGGTGAAGGGCTTCGAGACCGTCCTGGTCAACGGCAAGCCGACCCCCGTCAGCGCCTCCAACCCGCTCGACGTCACCATTGGCGGCAGCGCCAACACCGTGACCGGCGTCAACACCAGCACGAACACCCTCACGCTTGGCACCGCGCGGGCTGACACCGCTGGCGACGCCGTGGTGGCGGCCAACGCTCCCGTGAGCATCCGCCCGGGCACCTCGGCCACCGCCTACGACCTGTCGGGGTCGAACACCGCGACCTTCAAGATGTTCCGCGGCGCCGTCGCGAGGCTGCGGAAGATGAACGTCCCGACGTTCGGCGGGTACTACACCGCGCACATCGACCCCGACACCGAGAACGAGCTGTTCGACGACGACGACTTCAAGAGGGCCCTCGAGGGCCGCGTCGACTCCCCGATCTACCGGGACCTGTCGATCGGCCGTTTCGCGGGCATCGACTGGGTCAGAGACAACGAGACCCCGACCGTGCTCGGCGGATCCTCGGGGAACCTCACGGTGCACCGGCCGATCGTGTTCGGTGCCGAGGCGTTCATCTCCGCCCCGTTCGACGGCATGGGCGATCTCCTCGCCGAGACCGACGTGTCGGACATCCCGTCCATCCAGATGGTCGGCCCGGCGAACGGCGTCCAGGTCGCCATGATCACCCGGCCGCCGCAGGACCGGCTCCAGCAGGTCATCGGCTCCGCCTGGTCCTGGGTCGGCGACTTCGGTGTGCCGTCCGACGCCACCACGGGCGACGCGGCGCTGTACAAGCGGGCCGTGGTCCTGGAGCACGCGTAATGCGCGCGGTCGCGACCGAGGCCTTCAAGGCCTACTACGGCATGCAGCCGCTGGACTTCGACGCCGGTGAGGAGTTCGTCGGGGACGCCGCCGTGCACATGCTGCGCACCGGCGCCCCCGTCGACCCGGTCGACGACGAGGCCCGCCAGGTCCTCACCGACATGGACATGCCGCCAGCCCCTGGCGACTCCTTCGGCGAGGACCCGGCCGAAGGCCCGGAGGGCGGCGAGCAGGGCGACCAGTTCGACCCCGACGGCACCGTGGCGGAGATCCTCGCCTGGGTCGGCGATGACTCCGAGCGGGCTATCGAGGCGTACGAGGCCGAAACAGCCAAGGCCAATCCCCGCAAGACCCTGGTCAACCGGCTTGAGGAGCTCATCTGAGGGGAGGCCGTCGTGTCCCTGCCTCCGCTCGCCACAGTGGACGACCTCCAGGCGCACCTCCAGCGTGACCTGCCCGAAGCCCAGGCCGCGCTCGCCCTGCGGCGAGCCTCGGCCCGGGTCCGCTCCTACACCCGGCAGACCATCACCCTCGTCACCGGCGACACGATGGAGGTCGCAGGCGGGGACCGGGTGCTGCGCGTTCCACAGCGGCCACTCGTCGTCGACGAGGCCCACCCGCTGACCGTGGTCGAGCTGGGCGAGTTCGGCGCCCCTGAGATGACCCTGGTGGAGGACCGCGACTACACCCGGCTCGGTAATGAGCTGACCCGCGGCTACCCCTACAACCCCTCCACGCGGCTCATGGGGTGGCCGTGGAACCGTGTCCGCGGGGTGTGGGCGCCCCGGGTGCGCCTGACCTACAGCCACGGGTACGCCGAGGTACCCGAGGACATCGTCGACATCGTCCTCGGACTGGCCACGCTGAACATCTCCAACCCAGAAAACCTCCGCACCGAGCAGATCGACGACTACTCGCGGACCTTCGCCCGGGAGACGGTCGGCAACGCCAGCCTGACCGCAGACGACAAGGATGTCCTGCGCTCCTACCGCGGGGGTGCGTTCAGCGTGAGGCAAACATGAGTGTCGAGGACGTCCTGGCAGGCGGGCGGCGGGCCGCCGCGCAACTGCTGCTCGACGCCTGCCTCATCGAACGCAAGGCCGGTCCCCCCACGTTCGACCCCGCAACGGGGGAGTACGTCCAGCAGTGGGAGACCGTGTACGCCGGGCCGTGCCGGCTGAAGCGGTCCGCCGGTGGCGACGACACGCAGCTGGGCGACTCGCAGTCGGTCACGCTGCACCAGTACCCGGTGCGCCTGCCCTGGGACGCCGTGCCGGAGGTGCGCCGGGAGGACCGGCTCACCCTCACAGCATCCGACGACGCCTGGGCGGTTGGCCGCCCGATGGAGGTCGTCGACGTCGGATACTCCGGCACCTCCACCGGTCGGCACCTGATGGTCGAGGACAAGTCGTAGAAAGGGGGTGGCCGGGTGGCGGACATCGAACTCGACGGGTCCGATCTGTTCGACATCGTGCGGCTCCTGGACGGCGCCGAGCACAAGGCGGCCTCCCGCGCGTACGAGGTCGTCGAGAAGCACGCCAAAGCCTTGCGGAACGAGTGGCGGGACAACGCCCGCGACACCGCCGGCGCGCACGGCCAGCACTACCCCAGGAGCATCACGGCCGAGCAGATCCCCGCCAGGGACGCGGTCGAGTGGGAGGTCGGGCCCGAGTCCATGCGGCCGCAGGGCGGCATGGGCCGCGGCTTCGAGTACGGGTCGGTTCACCAGCCGCCACACCTCGACGGCGCCCGCGCCGCCGTGAAGGTCGAACCCGCGTTCATCGCGGACCTGGACAAGATCGCCCGGGACCTGCTGTGATGACCGAACCGCTGGAATCCCTCCCGCTTGTCCAAGCGATTCAGGAACTCGTGCAGGGCGCGCTTGGCGACGACTGCCCCGTCTACCTGGCTGGCGCGCCGAGAGACGCGCCGGCCAAGTATGCGGTGCTCTACCCCGATACCGGTGTCGAGTCGCAGGTGGATCGGACGCTGGCCGACACCATGCCCAACGACCTGCGATACCAGGTCACGAGCGTAGGCGTCGGGCCGGAGCAGGCGATGTGGGTCGCCGACCGCAGCAACGGCGTGCTGCTCACCACCGCCCCTGCCGTGCCAGGGCGGCGCGTCCGCAAGGCCGTCCGCGAGAGCTCCCAGCACGTACGGCGCGACGACAACAGCACCGGCCTGTACTACGCGACCGCCCAGTACATGACCAGGTCAGACCCCCTCTGACCTCCACTTCATCCTGCCCGCCCTGGCGGGCTCTTCGGCATGCCCAGGAGGAGCCGATGGCCACCCGCACACCCCAGGCGATCACCGTGGGCGGCATCACGCCGACCTACCACCCAGCTACCGCGACCACCGGCGACAAGGTCAAGGCCGGTGAGCGGACGTTCGTTCACCTCAAGAACGGCGGCGACTCGTCCATCACCGCCACGTTCTCCGGCGTCGGCAAGACCACCTACCAGGTGGCCTTGCCGAACAAGGCGTACACCATCGCGGCCGGGGCGGAGGCGCTCATTCCGGTCCTGCCGCAGTTCGGCGACCCCGACGACGGCGGCCTGGCCACCGTCGTCTGCTCGGCCGTCACTTCGGTGACGTTCGCGGCGCTGCGGATCTGAGGCGCCGTCATGCCGATCATCCATGTCAAGGTCCGCCACAAGGACAGTGGCGCGACGGCCGAGATCAACCCGGCCGCGCTGCGCTACTTCCCCGACTACGAGCTCGCCGAGCCGCCGGCCCCGGACCCCGCACAGGCGCCCACCGCCCCGGCCGGTCCGCCGTCGGCGCCTGCCCGACAGCCCACCGCCCCCAGGCCGCGCCGCGCGGCCGACGCCGACAAGGAGTAACCCCATGGCAGACACCGAAGACCTTCTTGGCGATGGCTACTACAAGGTGACGTGGTGCCTGAACATCGCCAACATCCACGCGCCGACCGCCGCCGAGCTCAACGCGGGCGTCGACCTGCAGCTGTACATCACCAAGGACGGGTTCAACGTCACGCCTGACCAGGCCGCGGTGGACAACAGCTCGCTGGCGTCCACGGGTCCGACCGAGCGCGGCGGCAGCACCGCGTTCGGCATCGAGCTGACGTGCAAGCGGAAGAAGATCCCCGCCGAGGACGTCGCCTGGAACACCCTCCAGGAGAAGCAGATGGGTTTCCTCGCGGTGCGGCGCACTCTGCCGGAGGGCGACGCATGGGCGGCTGGGCAGGAGGCCGAGATCTACCCGGCCGAGTGCGGTAAGCGGCGCAAGCAGCAGACCGCGGCCAACGAGGTTCAGAAGTTCATCAGCAAGCTGTTCAACCACTCCCCGGCCGACGACAACGCGGTGGTCGCCGCATGACAGACATCAACGATGTCTTCGCCAATGCCACCCGAGTGACCAAGACCGTCCCCTTGTGCCTGAAGGGTGATCTGCAGGCCGAGTGGGAGGACCTGGAGCGGCAGCGCCAGGCCGCCCTCGCTAAGCCCCGCAGCGACTCTCTCGCCGGTGACAACGGGGAGGTGCGGGCCATCACCGAGCTCATGGAGTCCGTCCGTGAGCAGATGGAGGCGAACGTCGTCCCCTTCCGTATCGAGGGGTTGCCGAAGCGGAAGTGGTCCAACCTCGTCGCCCAGCACAAGCCTCGCCCGCAGGACGAGGAGGCGGGCCTGGACTACAACGCCGAGACCCTTCCCGTGGTGGCGCTCGCCGCGTGCTGCGTGGACCCGAAGATGAGCGTGGAGCAGGCTGAGCGGCTCGTAGACGAGACCCTCACGCAGGGCCAGTGGGAGCAGCTGTGGTGGACCGTGCTCCAGGCGAACAATAAGAAGGTCGACATCCCAAAATCCGTGAGCGGCTCCGCCTAGGCGGGGCCCATGCGGTGGAGATGGCCGTCGCCAGCCGCTACCAGGTCCCGCGCTCGCGGGTGCTGGGGCGGCCGGCACGGGCGCGGACCGTCTACTTCTACGACGAGGCGACGGGCCGCCTTACCCACTCGGAAACTACGTGGGAGTCGGAGTGGGATGAGGACGACTTCGACTGGGCGGTCGGCCACATGGCCGAGGAGGCCGACCGCTGCCCCGGGTGCCATCAGCCCCTGTCGGAGACGACCGACCCCGCAGCGGAAGGCCGCTACCAGGCAAGCGCTCTTCGGTGTCATGCCTGCACCCCGCTGGAGGCGGAAAGGGCGAAATGGGCCGCTGCGCCGGACGGCCTGCTGTTCGATGTTCGGCGCAGGTCATGACCTCTTCGACCGGTTGGCCAGTTTGACGGCGGCGAAGACGATCCCGCCGATGATGAGGGCGACCACCACCAGGGCGAGCAGGATGACGAGCATGTCCGAGGGTCCGAGGTTGGGCATCGCAGGGCCTCCAGAAGCGTGTGAGTGATCCCCCGATCCGACTGGTCAGCATGACACGTTCCAATCCGCGGACGTGACCGATTCGCCGTAATTCGACCTGGCCCCGGGGGTGGTTCGCATGGCGGATCGCAGCGTCAGCATTTCGCTCCGCGCTCGTGTCGGTGACTACCTCGTCGGCATGCGGCAGGCCAAGGCGGAGACCACCAACCTCGGTCGGCAGATGACCGAGACCGGAGCCTCGGCCGATCACATGCGGCGCCGTCTGGAAGCGGCGACGAAGGCCCTGCCGAAGATCAAGATCGACGCTGACTCGTCCGAGGCGGAGCGGCGTTTCGCCGAGCTGCGCCGCGAGCTGGAGAGCCTCAGCGGCAAGAAGATCGGCATCGACGTGTCCGCGGCCGAGGCACACGCGGAGATCCAGCGGATCGAGCGGGAGCTGCAGCAGCTCCAGATGAACGAGGCGGACATCAATGTCCGCGCGGACATCGGCCAGGCGCTCACCGAGCTGCGCGCCGTCGACCGCGAGGTGTCGAAGGTCGACGGCCGCACCGCCAAGGTCAACGTCAACGCTGACGTCGGCGGGGCGCTGGCGAACATCGCCCTGGTCGCCGCGGCGTTGGCGTCCCTACCGGCGGCCACGAGTATCGCGGTCGGCGTGGGTGCCTTGGGTGCCGCGTTCACGGCGGCCGGCGTCGGCGCAGCCGGATTCGCGGCCGTTGCCATCCCGAGCCTGGGGCGGGTAAACGAGGCCCTGCAGCAGCAGGAGTCGTCCGCCGGTGGGGCGGGCGGGGCGACCGAGTCCCTCGCCCAGAAGCAGGCCAAGGCCGCGGCCACATCCCTCCAGCTGGCGCAGGCCCAGGACCGCGTCCGGGACGCCCACGCCGCCGTACGGCAGGCCCAGGAGCAGGTCACTGCGGCGGTCGAGCAGGCCGCCGAGCGGCAGGCGTCCGCGACCCGGCGTGTCGAGGATTCCGAGCGCGCTGTGGCCGACGCCCACCGCGCTACCCAGCGCGCTCTTGAGGACCTCTCGCGGGCACGCGAGGACGCCCGGGAGCGGCTGGAAGACCTGGCGCTGGCGACCGAGCGGGGCGCTCTGTCCGAGGAGAGAGCCCAGCTCAACATCCTGCGCGCCCAGGCCGACTTGGCCAAGAGCAACGCCGACCCGAAGGCCAGCGGGCTGGACCGGCAGGACGCCGCGCTCCGGGTCAAGGAAGCACAGCTGGCGCTCAAGGAGATCAAGGAACGCAACGGCGACCTCGCCAAGGAACAGGCCGACGCCAACGCCAAGGGCATCGAAGGATCCGACCAGGTCCGCCGGGCCAAGGAAGGCGTCGAGTCCGCGACCAGGCGGGAGCAGGACGCCGAGCGCGACCTCAAGGACGCCCGGTCTGAGTCCGCGCGCGTCGCGATCGAGGGCCAGAAGTCCATCGCGAAGGCCCAGGCCGCCGTAATCAAGGCGCAGCGCGACGCCGAACGCGCCGCCCAGCAGCTCAAGGTCCAGCAGCTCCAGGCCAAAGCGGCGATGGAGAAGACCGGCGGCGCCGCCGGCGGAGCCGCGAGCAAGATGTCCCAGCTGTCCAAGGCTGAGCAGGACCTCGCCAAGGACATCCAGGGCTTCCAGAAGAAATACGAGGACTGGCAGAAGAGCCTCGAGGGCGACGTCTTCCCGGCCATCAGCGGCGGGCTGGACCTGGTCTCCTCGCAGCTGCCCCGCATCAGCCCCCTCGTGCGGACCGCCGGGCGGTCCTTCCTGGACCTGGAGAAGGACGCCAAGGCGGCCCTCAAAGCGCCGTTCTGGGGCGAGTTCTTCTACGACATGAACACCGCCATGCCGAACGCCATAACCTCCCTCGGGCACACCGCCGGGAACACCTTCAAGGGCATCGCGGGCGTCCTGGACGCCCTGCTGCCGCACGCCGACGGAGTCGTCGACTCCCTTGAGGCCGGGTCGAAGAAGTTCGCCGACTGGGGCACGACCCTCAAGAACAACCCGGACTTCAAAGCGTTCATCGCCTATGCCGAGGAGAACGGGCCCAAGGTCAAGGAGATCTTCCTCAACATCGCCGAAGCGGTGGGGAAGATCGTCAAGGCGGGAGGTGAAATCGGCCCGCAGGCGCTGGACCTGCTCGTCATCATCTCCGAGAAGATCGCGAACCTGGAGCCGGACCAGATCCAGGCAATCGCGCTCGGCATCGGCGGCATCATGGCCGCCGCCAAGCTCGGCACGACCCTGAAGCTCGGCGCGTTCGCGCTCCTCGCGGACATCCTCGACGGCATGTCGCCCGGTCAGATCAAGGCGCTCGCCCTGGCCATCGGCGCGGTCGTCCTGGCCGTGAAAGGCTTCCAGGCCTTCAATACGGTGTCGGACCTGCTGGGCACCTTCCGCGGCAAAATCTCCGACGTTGGTGAGGCTGCTGGAAAGGCGCGGGGGAAGATCAGCGGCCTCACCGACAAGCTCGGCGGGCTCGGCGGAAGCGTCGCCAGCGGCGCGATCCTGACCGCAGGCCTGTTCATCCTGGAGCAGCGCTTCAACGATGCCGCCCTTGCCGCGGACCGGTTTACCGAGAAAGTCCTCGCCGGCGCCGGTGGTGATCTCGACCAGCAGATCGCCGCCGTCAACAAGGAACTGCAGCACCAGCTCGACCTGCAGGGCCCCAACATCGGCGAATGGCTCTACTTCACCCAAACCGGCAAGGAGGCCGGAGACAAGGTCGACGCGCTGCGGGACCGGCTGGACGAGCTGAACCACCAGAAAGAACTCGCCACGATCCGCGCCAAGACCGCCGGAGACGCCATCGGCACCATGGGCGGCAAGGTCAACGGCGCGACGGGCGCCGTCGACGGGCTGAACAAGTCGCTCAACAACTTCACCTCCAGCACGGACTTCGCCCAGATGATCGAGACCCTGAAGGGCAAGTACGACGACCTGCGGGGGGCCATCAAGGACGCGAACGGCACGCTGGACATCTCCAAGGCGAAAACCAACGAGCAGCGTGACGCGATCATCACCGCCCGCGAGAAGTTCTCCGGGTACATCGACAGCGTCCGTGAAATGGCGGAAAAGCAGCAGACCCTGACGGGCCGTACGGGCGACGCCAAGAAGGCGGTGCTGGATCAGGTGGGCGCGCTGCTCACGCTGGCCGGTAAGTCCCGGGACGCGCAGGATCTGGTGTACGGCCTGGCGCAGAAGTTCGGCATCACCAGGGACGAGGCCGACAAGGCAAAGGGCAAGATCGACGGCGTTAAGGGCGCGCTGGACAAGCTGCGGGACAAGACCGTCAAGGTCATGGCCGACACGAGCAAGGCCGAGTCGGCGATCAAGACCCTGATCAACAAGTTCAACGGCTACAAGATCGTGACCCAGGTCGATACGAAAACCGGCCGCTCCTACACCACCACCGTCAAGGAAGCAGACGGCGGGGTGGTGGAGTACTACGCCGGCGGAGGCCTACGCGAGGCGCACGTCGCGCAGATCGCCCCCGCCGGGGCGATGCGCGTGTTCGCCGAGCCGGAGAGCGGCGGCGAGGCATACATTCCGCTCGCGGCCAGCAAACGCGCCCGGTCGCTGGACATCCTGGCCACCGTCGCCGACATGTTCGGGCAGCAGCTCGTCCCGGCGTCCGGTGGGAAGCACGTCACCGTCGGCGGCACAACGTCCGTGCCCGCGACAGGGTCGGGAACCGGCGTGGTCGAGGTCGACCTCAACAATTTGGACAGCTTGACGCTGGCCACGGGGTACACGGCAAAGGTCGTCACGAAGGCGGTCGGCGACGCTGGTACGGCGACGGCGGAGGCGGCCGACCAGGTCGGCTCGGCGATCGAGCAGGCGGGCGGCGACCTGGCCGGTCAGATGTCCACGCTGTCGGGGTCGATCGACCGGTTGGCGTCGTCAGTTGATGGGCTGGCGTCGTCGGTGTCGTCCGCCGCCTCTGCGGCCTCGGCCGCGGCGTCGTCGGCAGGATCGTCCGCGTCGAGCAAGACCTCGTCCAGTGGCAAGCCGGGCACGGTGGCGCCGTCCGCGCCGACGAAGAAGACCACCTCGTCGAGCAGCTCGTCCAAGGCGAAGACCGGCACCGTGACGGGCAGCCTGAAGGCGATGGGCTCGGCCTCGGGCAGCCTGAAGCAGGTGACGTCGGCCAAGCCGGTGGTCATCAAACCGGCGGCCATGGCCGACGGCGGGCTGGTCAGCTCCCCGACCATCCTCGTCGGGGAGGCCGGCCGGGAAGTCGTCGTCCCGATCGACAGGCGCGCCCGCGGCCGCGAGACCCTCCACCAGGCCGCCGACATGCTCGGCTACAGCGTGGTGCCCGGCCTGAACGGTCCCCGCTACAGCACGGGCGGCGGCGGATTCGGGCAGCTCGTCGCGACGCTGGACGAACGGTCCATCCGCCGCTTGGAGGCGATCGTCGCCAAGGCGCGCGGGGTGACGGTGCACTCCAACACCTACTACCCGGTGCCCGAGCCCACGTCCACGAAGACGAACCGGGACCTGCAGTTCGTCGGCTCGCTCGGCCTCGACTGACACCAGACGCACCAGGAGGGGGTGAACGTGCCGCCGCTGACCTACCCGACGTACACCGTCGATGGGGTCCCGATGGACTCCACCGGCTGGTACCTCACCCCCACCACTCGCCGCCGCCCGCTCCCCGCGGCCAAGGCGGTGGCGGTGGAGGTTCCAGGCAGGGCGGGACAGTTGCCGGTCCTCGGGCTGGACGTCGAGGCCACCACCATCACGCTCGGGCTGTTCGTCACCTGCTGCCGCCCGGACGGCACCGAGGGCGACCTGGAGGCGCTGGAACACAACCTCGCCGCGCTCTACAGCGTGTTCGGGGTGCGGCACCGGCTGCTCGATGTCCGGCATATGCCTGCACCTGGGATCGAGCTTCAGGCGTCCGCGACGGTCCTCGCCGCGGCCGACCCGGACGTGGACATACCGAACCGGTACGCGCGCATGCAGGTCGTGCTGACGATCCCGGGCACGTACTGGCGGGACGTGAGTGCGCTCACCTGGGCGGGCAAGCTGCCGGCGGCGGCGCAGACGGTGACGCCGCTCGCCGGGAGCACAGCGCCGATCGTCGACGCGCTGGTCCGGATCACCGGACCGGCGACCAACCCGAAGATCACCGACGTCGCGACCGGGGTCACCTTGGCCTACGCGGGTGCGATCACCGGTGGGCAGCGGGTGCTGGTGGACTGCGAGAACATGCGCGCCGCCCGGGTGAGCACGAACACGTGGGACCTGGCCGGCGGGACGGACGTCACCGGGTCGGTGGATTCGACGGGGCCTGGGTCGGCCAGCAGGTGGCTGCATCTGACGCCGGCGATGGCCGGGCACGACCCGTTCTCACGGGCGATCACGGTGACGACCACCGCGACCGGCACAAGCGGTGCCAGCGCCGTGGAGATCCGGGCGCGCCGCGCCCACCTGTGATCCGCAACCAGCACACCGGGGGGTGAGACCGTGCTCGACCTGCGCGTGGTGGCCTACCAGCCGAACGAGGCGAAACTGGGCCTGCTGCCGTACCCGCTGGCCCTCGATGCTGGCTGGCCGCTGAACGACACCTCCTCCCTGAGGCTGACCTACAGCACCGTTGCGGCCCGCGCGGAGTGGCTGGCGCAGCCGTGCGAGATCGCCGTGGAATGGTCCGCCGACGGGCAGGCATGGGTTGAGCCGCCGGACTCCCGGTTCCTGCTGATCAAGCGGCAGGGCGACGAGACCGACCAGACCGGCGCCCGCAGTTTCGACCTGCCCGGCTGGTCCTGGCAGCTGAAGAAGCTGGTGCTGTACCCGGTTGATGTGATGGTGGACGGCAAACGGCAGTTCTCGGCGGTTACCCCCGGGCAGATCCTCAAGACGTTCATCCAGGAGGGGCAGGCCCGCGGCACGTTGCCCGGCCTCGCCTACGACTTCGACATCGACGAGGATTCCGCCGACCGGCCGTGGTCGGCCGAGCTGACGATGGGCATCGAGCCCGGCCGGGACCTGCTGGCCATGCTCCTCAACCTCGCCGAGCAGGGCGTGATCGACTGGCAGATGCAGGGCCGCACCCTGCGCGTTTTCAACGGCGACGGGGCGCTGAACCGCGACCTGTCCACCGGGACGGCGCCGGTCGACCTCCGACTCGGCCGGGACGTCACCGAAGCGCCCACCAGCGGCACATGGGAGAACGCCTCGAACGCGATCCTCATCGCGGGAGAGCAGGGCCTGTCGGTGGAGGTGACCTCCCCTGCGACGTTGCCGTGGGGCCGGTGGGAGACCTACCAGCAGCAGGGCGGCATCGCCGACGCCGCCACTGCGGCGTACCTGGGGCAGAACCTGCTGCAACGCGCCACGGGGGAGCGAGTCCAGTTCACGAGGGGAATCGTCCTGCCCGCCGCGAAGTGGCTGCCGTGGCGGGACTACCGCCCCGGGGACACCATCAAGGCCCCGGGCGACGCCGGCGTGATGGCGCCGCTGCGGGTGCGGCAGATCACCCTGACCCGGGACCAGCACGGCCTCGTCGGCGGCAACCTGACGTTGAACGACAGGTTTCTGGAGCGGGAGATCCGACTCGCCAGGCGCGCGGCGGGCATTCTCGACGGCGGGATCGCCTCCGGCGGGACGGGCGGCGCACCGGCCCCGGACGCCACCGGCCGCGTCCCCGCGGCGCCCGAGGGGCTGATCGTGGCGGGTGACGCCTACATCGGCCCCGACGGGTACGCCCGCGGCATCATCACCGCCACATGGTCACCCGTGGTCGCCGACGTCAACGGTGTCGCGATCAACGTGGACGGCTACCAGGTGTTCGCCCGCCGGAACGGCACCACGCAGGAGTCGGGGCAGATCACCGTCACGGACGGTGCGGGCACGATCGCGTCGTACGCGCCGCTGCAGACCCGCACCGACTACGCGATCAAAGTGCGGGCCGTCGCGAACGGCACGCCGGGCGAGTTCAGCACCGAGTACGTGGTGTACGTCCCGGATGACCTGACGCCGCCGCCGGTGCCGACTGCGCCCACGCTGGCGACCCGGCTAGGGATTATCTACGTCACCTGGGACGGCCAGGGCGTCGGCTCCGGCATGCCGGCGGACTTCGACCGCGTCCGAGTGTGGATGTCGGCCGATGGTGGGGTGTCGTGGGAGGACGTGGGTTCGCTCACGGTCACCGGTGCGTTGGTGGTGGCGGGTGAGCCGTACAACGAGGAGCGCCTGTTCCGCCTGACCGCCGTCGACCGATCGGGCAACGAGTCGGATCCGTCCGCGTCGGCGAGCATCGCCACGGTGCCGCTGGTAGACACGGACATCATCGGCCAGATCATCAGCGGCGCGAACATCGTGGACGGGTCGATCACCGCCTCGGACAAGATCGTGGCCAACAGCATCACGGGTGCGCTGATCCAAGCGTTGTCGATCCAGACCGGGCACCTGCAGGCAAATGCGATCACGGCGGACAAGATCGAGGCTGGGGCGATCACCGCTGCGAAGATCGCTGGTGACGCGATCGACGGCAAGACGATCACTGGTGCGTTCATTAGGACCGCGGCCTCCGGCCGGCGGCTGGAGCTCGCCCCGCCCGGCGCCACCGTGCCTGAAATGCGGTTCTACCCGTCCGGCAGCGCGAACTACACGGTGATCAGCAGCCGCGACGACATCTACTCCGGCGAGGCAACGCTCACTATCACCACCTCCCAGAACGCTTCCAGCAACTACCGGGCCAGGCTGCAGATGGGCGCGACCATGACGACGCTCAACGTCATGAACGCCGCCGCCACCGCGTCCCGCGGCGGCCAACTGGAGATCGCCGACAACCACGCGAAGTTCGGCTACTACGCAGGCTCGGTCAACAGCGAGTGCTACATCCAGTTCGACGGCACCGGCCGGTGGCAGGTTCGCGGCCGGTACTGGGACGACAACGACGCCGACCCCTACGACGCGATCAACGCAGGGTCCTACAGCGTCGATGAGGTCGCCAAGGGCAACATCTACTCCTACGGCCCGACCATGGCCACCAACATGGGCCCCCTGGTCACCCTGCGCGACGGCCGGTCGGGCGGTCCCAGCGCGTTCGGCAACACCTACACCCCCGTGGCCTGGGCCCTCACCGCGTCCACGACCACCGGCTACCAGGTGAACATCGAAACCCCCACGTCGTTCGCCTACTACTGGTGGGCCCACCGCCACTAACCAATCAAGGAGCGCGCCGCATGCCGCCATTCGTCCGGCACGCCTGGGACGCCGAACTCGGCTACTCCCGCGTCTCGCTGGCCGCCCGGCCTCCCGGCGGCCCCGTCGACACACCGCCAAACGTCGCCGGCGCGGACCCGGTCTGGGGTGTCTGGACGACCGACCCGGACGGGCACGGCACGTTGGTCCACATCTTCCCGCACGCGACGTTCGAGTGGCGGGCCGCCGAGTACGCCCTGGACCCCGACGATGTGCCGACCTTGCTCGACGTCATCCTGCACGAGGGGGCGATCCCCGACCCCGGCCACCCCGTCGCCTCGAACAACCCCGCCGCCCTGCAGTTCCTGCGCGACACGCACGGCTGGCCGACGTGCTGGACGCCCGGCGTGCCGGACGAGGACCGCCGCCAGGCGTACCTCGAGCGCATCCGCATGGTGAAGGACAGGTTCCTGCGTCACGAGGCCGCGCCCCGTAAGGACCGGCAGGGCGCCCTGGTGTACGTCGGCTCCAAGCGCGTCGCGCCAGCGGATCCGCTGGAGCCGATCCTGTCGCAGACCCGAATCGACCCGATCCGCGTGGCCGGCAAACGCGGCTACGTGGAGTGGGCGCGGGCCACCCAGGACGGCCCGTTGCCGTCGTCGTACAGCCTGAAGCCGCCGGCGACGTTCGCGGGCGGCAGAGAACTAGGAGGTCATGATGTTCCGCTGGGCTCCGCCTGAGGACGTTCCGCAGCCGATCGAGGATGTCAACGGTGAACCGAACCTGACGAAGCTGGATCTCGCGGCCGAGGCGTATTACCGGGACGGGAACCTGCCAAGCGGGATGATCTTCAGCGGTGGCCAGGGCGTCCGGGTCACGCCCGATGTGTGGTTCATCTGCGTGCGAGTCGAGCGCGTGAACCAGGACCCCGAGTGGTTCATCTACCCGTACGCCAGCTCGGAGATCCCCGGCTGGACGGGCACCAACCCGGCCTTCGACGTTCCGCCGCCGTCGGCCGAGGACATCGCGCGGGGGCTGGCCGCCCAGGGCCACACCGTGTTCCTCCGGAAGTACAGCGGTTTCGCCACGACCTACTCGAAGACGGCGCAGACGATCACGCTGTAGATCCATCCAGCCCGCCCTCGCGGGCCCTCCGTTAGCCCCGCATCGACTCCCCAGCCCCTGAGGCCCCGCCCTTGGGGGTTTTTTCATGCCCAAGAGAAGGGATTTCCCCCCATGCGTGACAATGCTCGACTGAACGAGGCTGCGCACGTCGGCGCCAGTCTGCACACCGGGGACATCGGCCGGTGGCGTTGCCGGTGGACGCTGTCGAAGTACCACGGCTCCGACACTTCGGCCGAGCCGTACGAGGTGATCGAGCGTGAGGGCAACCTCATGATGTTCGGTGGCGCGTCCGCGCTGTGGCACCGCCTCACGGGCGGCAGCACCGTGGCCGCGTTCGACACCACGAACGCCCGCCTGGCTGTTGGTGACGGCACCGCCTCGCCCACCGACGCAACTCTGCAGGACCTGCAGGGCACCAACAAGCTGCGCAAGGTGATGGACTCCGGGTTCCCTCAGCACACGGACGGCACCGCCACTACGAACGCCTCAGTGACGTTCCAGGCGACATTCGCACAGGCCGACGCGAACTTCGCCTGGCAGGAGTGGGGCCTGTTCAACGCGGCCAGCAGCGGGCGCATGCTTAACCGCAAGGTTGAGAATCTTGGGACGAAGTCGAGCGCGGCGTCGTGGGTGCTCAAGGTGGTTCTCAGCCTCGCCTGACCGTGACGACCTTCTCACCGGGAGCGCATCCCCTGTCCCGCTGCCGTTCACGAGGAGGCTGACCTGTGCTGCAGACGAACTCGCTGGAAGGCGGCACCAACGGCACCGCGATTACCACCGCCAACAGCGGCGGAGCTAGCGGTAACGCGTTCAATTACGTGCAGGCCGCGACGTACACCACGGCGCAGGCGGCGCACGGCACCCGCAGCGCGGCGTGTGGCACCAACTCCCTCCTGCAGTTGCAGTGGTACCCGCTCACCGTCCCCAACGGCAACTTCTACGGGCGGCTGAACTTCCGGCTCGTCCAGCCCACGGCAGGCGATACGTGGGCCGGAATCTACCTGGGGACGCAAGATGGGGCCGACTACTACTCGTGGTCCGCCTTCGTCACCGTGACCACGTCCGGGGCCGCCACCCTGCGCCTGTACCACTACGTCGGCTCGACCGACACTACGACGCTCCTTGCCGAGAAGACCATCACCGTCCCCAACGGCACCTGGCAACGCCTGGAGTTGAGGGCGGACAACAACGCCACCTCCACGGCGGAGGCCAGGTGGTACAACACGATGGACGGCACGACGATCACCGACTCGGTGACCGCAAGCGTCGCCCACCCGGCAGGGGTCATCCCCTGGGACTGGTACGGCGCTGAGGGGCGCACCCTCGACACCTCTGCCACCACCGTATGGGTGGACGACCTGGCGGTCGCCGACACCGGGTGGCTCGGCCCGGTCGTCCCCCCCGCGATTGTGCCCAAGGACACCACCGACCAGGGCACCCTCACCGACCTCGCCACCGTCACCGCCACTCTGCCGCTCACCGACGGCGGCACCCTCACCGAACAGGCCACCATCGCGCTCGGCGTCACCGACCAGGCCACCCTCACCGAGCAAGCCACCGCCGCCCCGATCCTGGACCGCACCGACGGCGCCACCCTGACCGAACAGGCGGTGCTTCAGCCAGCCCTCAATCGGGTCGACAGCGCCACCTTCACCGACCAGGCGCAGGTCACGGCCACCCTGCCGCTCACCGACGGCGGCACCCTCACCGAGGGCGTGCCCGTCATCACCATCACCACGACGGACACCGCCACCCTGACCGAGCAGGCCGAGGTCGAACAAATCGTCGGGCCCGTGACCTCGGACACCGCCACCCTCGGCGAGGCCGCTGAAATCGCGGCCACCGTGGCGGTGGCAGACGGCGGAACCCTGACCGACACAGCCGTCGTCGTGCTCCCCACCGTAGACACCGGGATACTCACCGAAGCCGCGCAGATCACGGTGCTGGCCTCCGACGCGGCGACCCTGACGGAGACCGCCACCGTCACCGCGCTGCTCACCACCACCGACAGCGCAACCCTCGGCGAACTCGCGCACGCTGTGCAGCCAGTCTTCGCCACCGACACCGCGACCCTCACCGAGGTCGCGACGGTCATCAGCCTCGGCGGAGACATCACCCGCGCCAGCCCCCCGTACACGGACTGGGCCGCCAGCACCCCCTACACCTGACCTGGAGCCGTCGTGGACCCCATCTCCCACCTCAGCACGGTGCACGTCAAATCGTTCGTGACCGGCGCCAGCGGGGGCGAGCTGGTCGAGTTCGCCTTCACCAAGCCCGGCACCGAACCCGCCAGCGGAGACTGGCACACCGCTGAATGGGAACCGCCAACCCCTACCGGCTGCACCGCCCGCCTCCTCATCGGCCCCGACGGCGGCTTCGACGTCGGCGTCGGCACGTGGGACATGTGGGTCAAGGCGACCGGCCTGGTCGAGAAACCTGCCTTCAACACCGGCCAGGTCCCGATCGTATGAAGCACCTCACCTACCTCCGGACCCTCCTCGCCTTCCACCAGGACCTGCACCAGCGCGCCCGCACAAAGACCGGCCCGGCCAACCCGGCCGGGGAAACCACGACCAACGACCAGGGGACCACGTGACAGCGGACGACGGGGACCTGCGAGACCGGCTCACTCGCATCGAAGGCAAGCTCGACCTGCTGGGGATGCAGCAGAGCACCAGTTCGGCGGCTTCCGATCGGACTCACAGCGACCATGAGGAGCGCCTGCGCGCCCTGGAGCGGTGGAAGTACGCGCTCCCGATTACCGCCGCCGGCGCCCTCGTGACCGGCGCCACCACGATCATCGCCGCCCTGAAGGGGGGAGCCTGACATGGCCCGTATGCCCGGCGCCGAGTGGAGCCCCATCACCGTCAACTACACGCGCGACGGCATGGGCGAGATCCACGGCGTCACCCTGCACATCATGGCCGGGACTCTCGCTGGCACCGACTCCTGGTTCCGCAACCGTGCGGCCGAGGCGTCCAGCCACTTCGGCACCGGCCGGGCCGGCGCGCTGCGGCAGTGGGTCGACACTAAGGACAAGGCCTGGGCCCAGGCGGACGGCAACCCCCACTGGATCTCGATCGAGAACGAAGGCCGCGGCGGCGACGACCTCACCGACGCCCAGCTCGACGCCTGCGCCCGCGTGCTCGCATGGGCGCACAAGCAGCACGGCGTGCCCCTGCGGGTCACCGACAGCCCGAACGGGCGAGGCCTCGGCCACCACTCCATGGGCGGCTCCGCATGGGGTGGGCACCTGGCGTGCCCGGGCGTGAAGGTCCTCGCGCAGAAGGCCGAGATCGTGCGGCGCGCCGCGGCGCTGGTCGACGGGAAGCCGAAGGAGGACACCATCAAGATCGTGCTCGAGGACGGCGTCCCGCAGTGGCCCGGCCGGGTCCTGAAGGTCACCTCGCCGATGATGCGCGGCGCCGACGTGCGCATCTGGCAGGAGAAGATGGCCAAGAGGGGCTGGAAGATCGACGTCGACGGAGTCTTCGGGCCGCAGTCCGCCGGCGTCGCCAAGGGCTACCGGAAGGCCACCGGGCTCAATGCCGTCGCCGAGGTCGACGAGGACGCCTGGAGCATGACGTGGTCCTGGCGGCCGCCCCCGCAGACGCCGCCCCCTGCCGAGCCGCCGCCTCCGCTGCCGGCGACGTGTCAGCCGGGACTCGTCGACGACGCGAACTGACCGCCGACGAACAGCCCGATTTCATACCAGCTCGTATACCAGCGCTCTCGTGACCTGCCCGAACGCGGCAGGTCTTCTAGTTTCCGGCCCTTATATGAGGGGCCGCCTCATCGAGGAGCCTCATGTCCCAGCAGCCCACCGTCGGCCGGATCGTCCACTACACGCTGAACGAGGCTGACGCCAAGGCAATCAACAAGCGCCGTGCCGACTTCCAGGTGTTCCAGAGCTGCTTCTCCGGCCCGTCCGCCCCGGGCCAGGCCGGAGCCGACGGCCACCAGGCGCACGTCGGCAACCACGTCGAGGCAGGCCAGGTCTACCCGGCGATCGTCGTCCGGGTCTGGGAGTCCTCGTTCAACAGCGCGAACCTCCAGGTGCTGCTCGACGGCAACGACGCGTACTGGGCCACCTCGAAGGCCGAGGGCGACGAGCCCGGCACGTGGGCCTGGCCCCCGCGGGTCTGACCCGCACCCCGTTCGTCCCGCCGCCGGCGGGCTGTCCCTGAAGGAGGGGCACATGAAGAAGTGGCTGATCGACACGGGCGAGCGTGCCGTGCGGACCGCCGCGCAGGCCGCGCTCGGCATCGTCGGCGCGGGCCAGCTCGGCCTGCTCGACGTCAGCTGGCCCGCCGTCGGCTCCGTCGCCGGGCTGGCGGCTGTGGTGTCGCTGCTGACGTCGGTCGCGGCTGGCCGCGCGGGCGACCCGCAGACCGCGGGCTTCGTCACCCGGGCCCGCTGAGACTGAGGGCCCGGGCTCGGCGCGGACCCTGCCCGGGATTCCTCTGACGGAGGGCGCCCGCTCCCCACACCGTGATGCCCACGGGGGGAGCGGGCGCCCTCCTCGTCGTTACTGGGCGGCCGGCTCGGCGATCAGCGTGCCGCCGAGCACCGTCTTGGCCTTTTGCAGCGCGGCCGGGTCGTCGTAGTAGACGCTCCAGTTCCTGCCGGTCAGCATGTTCACGGGCCCGTCGATCATCTTGGCGGTCTCGCGGTGCATGTCGACGTTGGCCTGGACGTCGCCTTCGGTCTCGAAGATGCTGATCACGAGGTTGCCGTCCATGCAGTTGGCCAGCTCCCGGGCGTTTGTCGGCTTCGCGATGATCGTGTAGTCCGGGCAGTCCACCCCGGCGGTCTTCATCTTCGCCACGATGTCTCGCGGTGAGGTGTAACTCCCGCCGTCTGCGGGAGGCCCGGCCGGCGAGGCGGGGGTGTCGGCGGTGGTCGAGCTGGTGCAGGCGGCGAGCGCGAGCGCGGTGGCCGCGAGGCATAGCGGGAGACGCATGACGGGGGCTCCGTGATCGTAGGGGTGGACGGCTCGTAGGACGTGTCTAGCCGTGCGGCGGTTGCCGGCGTGAAGCGTTAGCTGCCGGACGAGCGGGTTTTGTCGGTGTCGTCGCCTACGTTCGGTCCGGGGACCTGCTCGGTCCTGGAAGCGCCGCCGGCTACTTGCGCGAAGGGAGCTGGCGGCGCTTTCTCATTTCCCTGCAGTCGCCACCGGCGCTGCTCTCGCACCGTGGCGTCGACGAGCTCGTACAGGCGGGAGTCGGCGTCCATGCCGTGCAGTGTCCCGCCCGGGCCGGTCCGCCGTACGACCATCGCAGCCCTGGAACGCCAATCGCCCCCGCTCGCCCTCACACAGAGGGCGGGTGGGGGCGTATCGTCGTGTTCCCTTCAGGGCCTGCGGTTGACCACTCCGCCGCTGCAGTACGGGCAGGGCCGCCAGCGGCTGGACAGCAGCCAGGACCGTTTACGGCCGGTGCCGGAGCAGCGCCGGCAAGTGGACATTGGGTGGCGGCTGGCGCTGAGCATCACCGCGGCGATCGTGACGATGACGAGCGCGGCGAAGATGAGCGCGCCTTGGGCGGCCTCGGGTGTCATGAGGGCTTCCCTTCGGGAATGGCGGGTGTGAGGTAGCGGACGAATCGGGGGACGCAGCTCGTCGACTTCGAGGCCGTACGGCTGCCGCCGGCGCACCCTCAGGCCGCCACGCGTTGCGGCGCGCGCATGCGCCGGCGCTCCTTCTCGGTGGTGCCACCCCACACGCCGGTTTCATCGCGTTCGAGCGCGTACGCGAGGCACTCCGCACGGACCTCGCAGCGGCGGCAGATCTTCTTCCCGGCGTCCGGGCGCTGGCCCTCGTCGGGGAAGAATGCCTCCGGGTCGGTCTCAGCGCACAGCGCCTGGTCCATCCACTCGGCGTCGGGGTCGTGGGCGAGGGCGTACAGGTCGGTGAGGTCATGCCCTGTCATCGTTACTTCCTGTGCTCGAATGTCCGCCGGTCGAATGTCCGCCGTGCGCCCGGACGATGTCCGCCACGGTTGTCCGCCGGACATCCCCCCGCCCCCGCGCGTGCGCGCACGCGTGTGGAGCCCCTCCCCGGGGGCCGGTAGGGGAGGGGAGGACCGCCTGGGCGAGGGGGTCACGGTCCGTCACCCCGTCTGCGTCCGCCCAGGGCCCTCGAGGGCCGTGACGGCCCCCAGGAGCCCGTCAGGGGGGCAGGCCAGGGCCCATAGGCCTCTCCCGGTCTGCCGGATCAGGCCCTCTCCCCGCCATGCCGCCAGGCGGTCCGTGGCGTAGGTCCGTGACCTCCCCTGCGCGGCCGCCGCCGCGACAACGTCGCCGGTTCGCACATCCGCGCCGCGGGCGTCGACGAACACCGTGCACATCGCGGCGAGCGCCGGATCCACCGCGGCTGGTGTGTCGATCCGTTCGGACACCATCGTCCGGCGCGGGGGAGCGGCGGCGACCGCGCGCAGGGCCGTGACGTTCGCCGGCGGTGACGCGGCGACGAGCTCGCGCTGTGCGGGGGAGCAGTACGGCAGCAGATGCTCCGGCAGATCGGCCCACCGACTCGCGTAGTACGGCAGCTCGCGTGCGGTCTCCTGCTCCAGGACCGGCGCCAGGTGCGCGGTCTCCGCGGCCGCGTGCGCCAGGTCCTTGTCGGTCACCTCCGGGGTGTGGAGCAGCCGGGCGTGTCGCTCGCCGGTGATCTGAAGGTAGAACACGCCGGTCGGCAGGATCGTCGTGTCGAGCCGGTTCCAGTGCTTGAGCAGGAACTGGGCGTCGGCGCGTTCCTGCATCCGGCCCGCAACGCGGCGGGTGAACAGCGGCCGTAGGTCCGGGTGTAGGGAACCCTGGGCGAGGTACTGCGACGCTGCCTCCATGCCGATGCCCGGCGATCGCCCCTTGGCGCCGACTTCCTTCGCGGCCTCGACGACGGCTCTGTTGCGGGGGCTCTTGCCCCATGCGGTGGCGAATTCGTCGAACAGAATCAGCACCGCAGGACGGTCTGCCGACAGGGGAAGCTTCTGGTTGTCCTCCGGCCGCAGCAGCCGACCCCGGAGCGGGATCATCGCCGCGGCGTCGGCGAACAGCTCGTCGACCTGCGTGCGGTTGACCGCCAGCCGGTCCAGACGCGGCAGGATCGAGGCGAAGGTCATGCCGTCGTTCTTCAAGTCGACGGCCCAGATCAGCACGTCCGGGCAGTAGGCGCGCAGGTAGGCAATCAGCCGCAGCAGGTTGGATTTCGCCGAGCCGGGCTCGCCGCCGTACAGACCGCGGGTCATGCCCTCGGTGGCGTACTGGTCAATGAACAGGTCCCGGCCGTCGTCGTCGACGCCCTGCCAGATCGGGTCGTACACCGAGGCGGGGATGGGCGCCTCCGCCAGGCGGACGGCGCGCACGCGGATCCGCCCTTCCTGCCAGGTGAGGGTGATCCGGTTGGACGCGGTGAAGCCCGGGTCCTGGCGGACCTCCCGGATGCTGCCTTCAGGCCAGCCCATACCGGACTCGATCTTCCGCCGTAGCCGGTCGACGTCCTCCCGGGTGGTGCCGAGCGGAAGCCGTAGCGGGAAGTCCACCCGCTGGCCCTGCAAGCGCGGCGTGGACGTCAGGGCTGTGCCGGCCGCGCCGAGCCCGGCCAGTACGGCGGGCAGTTGGGCCGACCAGTTGCGGCAGCGGGCGCGTAGGCCACGCCAGGAACGCGCGGCCGGATGGATGAGCCACCCCACGGTGGCGACAGCGGCCAGGCCCGCCCAGGCCTGGCCGAGGATCCCGCCCGGGCCCCACACGGTAGCCGCGGTGGCCCAGCCGCCGAACAGGGCGGCGGCTCCGGTGAGGGGGTCGGCGTGCTCAGGAGCGACGCCGCGGCGGTCCCAGGCGCGGCGCAGCGCGGCCAGGCAGCCGCCGCACGCCAGCCCGGCCACCCACCACGGCGCCTCGGCGAGGTGGGCGGCCGACCCGGCGGTGAGGGCGGCCAGGGCGAGGCCGGGCGCGGCGAGCTGGTCGCGGTGCGGCCACAGGATGCGCCGCCACGTCCAGCGAGCGGCCCGGCCTGCCCGCACCACGCACTTGGCAGCGATGCGGGCCTTGCTGCGCCGCGCCGGCGGCGGTACGGGTGCCGGCGCGGGGTCGTGCTGAGGGGGCACGGTCACCGGCCCCGGGCGTCGATCGCGACCAGGATCACGGCGAGGATCACCGGCGCGGTCACGACGATCGTGATGATGAGGGCGATCTGGAACATCAGGGGGTCACTCTCTCTCGGCGGGATCCTCCGGCCCTACGGCGCTGCCACCACGGCAGCTCGTCCACCCACGCCTTGCGGTGGCGTGAGGCGAGACTGTGGTGCGCCCCGGCGGCATCGGCGAGCTCGCGGACGGAGGGGTATCGGCCTTCGGCGCGTTCGCGGTCCCACAGGTCACGCATGATCGTGGTTTTGGGCAGGGACTCGGGTTCGTCATCCCCGGCGCCCTGGCCGCCGTCGGCTGCGTCATCCTCGGCATCTTTGCCCTGCTCGCCGGCCGGATCTGTGACCTCGCCTGCGGTCACGGTCGGGGTCACGTCATCGGTCACGTCCGGCGTCACGGACGGCGGCCAGGTGAGGTCGAACGCGGCGGGGTCGAACAGGTCGATCACAGCCGTGTTCGTGACCTCGGGCGTGACGGTCTTCGTGACCGCAGGGCTAGTCACGTCCGGAGTCGCGGCCGATGTCACGGCAGGGGGCTGCTGGGTCCACTCGCGGGGCAGGAACAACGGCGGCTCCGCCACCTTCGACGTGACCCGGTTCGCTACCTCCGGCGCGGTCGCGGCCGGGGTCACAGACGCCGGGCGCTGGCGGGTCAGATCCGCCAGCAGCATGGTCACGTTCGCCAGGTCGCTCTTGGTCTCATGGCGGCCCGCGAGCGTTTCACGCAGCTGCCGGGTCTCCTCCGCCAGCCGAGCGAAGTCGCCCTGCCGCGTTGGCTCAGGCGCGGACGCGTCCGCCCACGCCGACTCCGGGGCGACGTCGAGGAGCTGCTCCATGCTGCGCAGGACGGCCACCGCGCGCCGCAGGACCTCCTGCTGCTCGGGGTCGCGGGCGAGGCCGGTGTGAGCGGCTGCCGCCCGGAAGGCGTGCCGCAGGCGGGCGTACGCGCGGCGCTGCTTGCGCTCGGAGGCGCCGGCCTCTCGCAGCTGGTAGGCGTTGTCGGCGGCCAGTGCCACCCGATCGAGGCGGCGCTGGGCGTCGACCTCTTCCGCGGTACGGTCCGTCGCCTCGGCCAGGCCCAGCCGGACGAGCACCCGCTCCGGGGTGAGCCGCCAGTGGATGCGGCCCCGGCCGGTGATGCGGTGCCGTTCGATGGCCATGCCGCGCTCCCACAGCCAGGCGGCCACGAGCGGGGAGGCGAGGCGGAAGACGGCCTCGGCGACGCTGCGGGCGTCCATGCTCGACAGGACGGCCGACAGGCCGGTGAAGACCCATACGGCCAGGCCGTCGATGCCGGCCGAGTAGTTCTCCCGCATCTTCCTGCGCGCTCGTACGGCGCTGGTGATGACGGCGACCTCGATGAAGGCGAACAGGCCGACGCGCAGCGGGCCGTCGAGGCCGAGGACGTCGCCGGAGAAGCGCCACATGCCCTGGGCGGACACGCCGGTCGCGATGCTCGCGGCGACGATCGTCAGGATGTCCTCGGTTGTCCGGCCGGCGGCCCAGCCGCGGATCGCCATCGTCGTCGCGCGGGCGGCTCGCGCCAGCGCACGACGGATGCCGCGCAGGGCGAAGTAGGCCAGGGCGAGGAGCACCAGGGCGGCGACGGCGATGATGATCTGTGTGATCGGGGGGACAGACCGCAGTTGGTCTATTAGGTTCTGCATTTGATCGGGCCTCTCATCCAGGTCCGGTTGTGGGGCCCCCACTGGTGCGCGAACACCGGTGGGGGCTTTCTTCGTTGAGAGCCCGGCCGGGCCTGGGCACCGGCCCGGCCGGGAGAAGGTGGCCCCGAGGCGCGCGCCATCAACCTCGGGGCCGGTCTCGGGTGGCCCCTCCCCCTGGGGAGTTGGGGAGGGGCCCCGTTTGGATGCCCTGCCGGCGGACAGACCCGTCGTCCCGAACCGGCAGGGCAGCCCGCCTGCGACGTGATCCGTACATCGCAGACGGGCAGCTCATGGGAGCGGCTCGGGCTGCATGTCCTGGAGTTCGACGACCGCCAGCTTGGCCAGTACGCGGGGTAGCACGGCGGCGGCATCCCACTCCACGAACACGTTCTCCCGGCTCACGACCGCCTCGCCCCTGGGGCCAGACTGAAACACGTCGCCGAGCACTCCGACCGGCTCCGCGGCGGCAGCCGTGCAGAGGATCGGCGCGGTGTGGAGTTGCGGGCACAGCTCCAGCGACAGCGGGATGCAGTCCCGGCAGACCGGCGGAGCTGTGGTGCCCATCCGCTCCTCGCCGATCGGTTGGTAGACCTTGCCAGTCAGTAGCCACGGGGTCCGACCATCCGGCTGCACGGCCAGTCGTCCGCACACCTGGCACAAGCCCTTCCGCAGGCACTCCCACTGGCGGCGGGTGTTCAGCTTCTTCGCCCGGACGGGTCCGCGACGGTTCGTGCGTACTCGTGCGCGCAGAACGCCCTGGACCCAGTCGGAAGGGCGCGGGTCGACGTATTGCAGGCGTAGGCGACCGGAGGGGCGGACCTCAGCGAAGCGCAGACGCAGAGGGACGGCCTCCCCGGCGTGGGCCAGGACGTACGGGACCACGGGCATCGTTTGGGTAGTCATCGCGGAACCTCCGAGTCGACGACCAACTCCGCCCACACCGTCATCCACTCGCCGTCGAGGCCTTTGTGGCCCCAGGCGGTGGCCAGGCTGTCCACGAGCATCAGGCCGCGCCCCCCTTCGTCGCCCTGCGGCGATGCACCCGCCTGGGGGGCGGTGTGTGAGCCGCGGTCGGTGACTTCGATCCGCACGACGTCGCCCTTGCGAACCACCTTGATCGTGAGGTCGGGGCCGCGGGAGTAGCGGATCGAGTTGGTGACGAGCTCGGAGGCGACGAGTTCGCTGTCGAAGGCCAGGGGGTGACCGGCCAAGAACTGTCTGACCCCGATGCGCGCGGCCGGGACCATGGCGTCCGTAGCCGGAAGAGGCATGGCCCATATGTCCACACGCGTCCTCCGTGAAACAATGTGGAGTACCGAATTGGTGATGCGGTACTCCACATTAGGTGTGGAGTACCGTCGTGTCTATGCGTCGGCAAAGATGGGGCCCATGTCCGAGGACGTCACGAAGACCCGCCGCCTGGTCGAGGACCTGCGACAGCAGATCGTCGACGGCGTACTCGCGCCTGGCGTCCTCCTGCCGACCCGCGCGCAGTTGGCGGCGAAGTACGAGGTCAGCGAGACGACTGCTCGCAATGCCCTCAAGCAGTTGGTGCACGAAGGGCTGGTCGTCTCCCGCACCGGATCGGGTCACCGTGTACGCGAGCGGCCCCCGATGGTGCGGCTCGCCAGGGACCGCTACCACCGCAACCTGCCTCCATTTGCCAGCGAAGTGCGCGCGCAGGGCCGCGTGCCGCAGGTGGAGTGGGACTCCCAGCGTGTCCCGGCGCCGCCGGCGATCGCCGAGCGGTTGAACATCGAGCCGGGCGACAAGGTCATGCGGACGACGTACGTCATGACGGCGGACGGCGAGGTCACGCAGCTGTCCACCTCGTACGAACCGCTCGCGATCACCCTCGGCCGCGGCGTTGAGTTACCGGAGGCCGGGCAGTTCCGTGGGTTGGGCGTGATCGCTCGGATGGGTGCGATCGGCATCCACGTCACCGAGGTGACCGAGTCTCCCTATGCGCGGCCGCCGCTGGCATGGGAGACGGAACGGCTACGGCTGGCGCCGGGCATGTGGGTGATGGAGATCGAGCGGACGCACTGGGCGGGGGACCGGCCAGTGGAGACGGCGGACATCGTGCTCGCGGCCGACCGCTACCGCCCCGTCTACCGAATACCGGTCATCGACTGACGGACAAGCGGCAGTACGTCACGCGGCCGGATGGTAGCTGGCGATCATCCCGCTTACCCTGATCCCCGCTGATGGGCGATGTCCATCTGATCGTGCAGTATCTGTGCGAGCTCCTGCGCATTGCCCCTGAAGAACGAGGACCCGAGCCCGGCAGCCCTTTCCTCCTCCGACAGCGGTCGGACCCTCGTCGCCATGCAGCCGTTCTTGACCGGAACAATGCGCCACGCCGGGTACATCTGGCGCAGCAACTGGAGCAACTCGCTCGCCGGCTCAACTGTGTCAGCGATGACAACCAGGTGCTGGGGAACTTGTGGGTGGAGCATCGTGCCGTCCGGAATCGTAGGTAAGGGCCCTGACTGGCAGTGCTGAAGGGGGCACGACGGCGGTACCCATGCCCAGGGAATGCTCGCCGCCGTGCCCGTCTCCGTCCGCCCGCTGAGCGCTGACGGAAGTCTGCATTTACGGGGGTATAGAGGGACGCCCTGATACGCCCTGCCATGGCATGCCATGCCCTGCCCCACCAGAGCATGCGCGGTCATGATCCACTACGGTCGGGCCCATGATCAGGGAAGACCAGTGGTTCGAGCCAGACCGAACCATCTGGGAGCAGGTCTATGAGGAGCTCCGGGCGCGTATCGACGCGGGCACCTATAAGGAGCGTTACCCCATCCCGAGCATCAAGCGGCTGGCCGAGGAGTTCGGGGTGGCAGAAGGTACTGTCCGAAAAGTCCTCGCCCTGCTCACGCAAGAGAACAGGATCCGGCCCATCTCCGGGAAGGGCACCTTCGTACGCCCTCGTGAGGAATGGGCCGACAACGCTCCCTGACCCCATGACGCGCATTCGCCTCCCGTAATCACTCTCTGACCGTCATACTCATGTCCGTCAAGCGAAAGAGCAAGAGCTAAGTTCATATTGGCGAATTCGTATGAGTAGATACGTCCGGGTGTGTCCGGAAAGTTGTAGGCGAGGGGGAGGGTCTCTGTGACATACAGCCCCACCGTGCGCCGCCGAACCCTCTCGGCGAAGCTCCGGCACTATCGGGAACAGTCCCGACTCGATGCCACCAAGGTCGCACGGCAACTCGGATGGGACCCATCCAAGGTCTCGCGGATGGAACGCGGCGCCTGGAAGCGGCCCAACCCTCGGGACGTCGTCGACCTTCTCGATCTATACGGTGTGACCGAGCCGGCGGAACGCGCCGCCATGGTCCAGCTCGCCAACGAGTCCCGCCACCGCGGCTGGTGGGCTGAGTACTCCGACGTGTTCCGGACCGCCCTGCCGGACTTCGAAGCCGGCGCGAGCCTCATCCATACCTACGAGATGATCCTCATCCCCGGCCTCCTGCAAACCCCCGACTATGCCGCCGCCATCTTTCGCGGAGGGTGCGTCCTGGAAGAGGCCGCCGTCAAGCGCCGAGTCGACGCGCGCATGGCACGGCAGGAGATCCTCCAGAGAGCCAACCCACCCACGTTCCGGGCGGTCATCGACGAGGCGGCACTCCGCAAGAACGTCGGTGGCCCGGCCGTTATGCGCGCGCAGCTGCTGCGTCTCGCTGAGCTGGCGGCCCAGCCGCACATCACGATCCAGGTCCTCCCGGACGCCGCCGGCGCGCACGCCGCGATGCTCGGAGCATTCATGTTGATGTGGTTCCCTGGCGAGGATGAAGCGCCGCTCGTCTTCCTTGAGACCGCCACCGCGGCTGTGTACCTGGAGAAGCCTGAAGAGGTGCAGTGCTACTCGCATCTGTACGAGCAGGTAGTCGCCAGTGCCGCATCCGTGGAGGACTCTGTGACGTATCTGGAGGAGATGGCGCACCAACTCAACGAGTAGGCGGGGCGAATGGTGGCATCGACGATCGAGCTCAACTGGCGGAAGAGCGCACGCAGCGGTAATGGAGACAACTGCGTCGAGGTGGCCGACCTCCCCGGCGGGGGAGCGGCAGTGCGTGACTCCAAGAACCCGGACGGGCCGAAGCTGTTCTTCACCGCAGGCGAGTGGCAGGCGTTCCTCGGCGGCGTGAAGGACGGGGAATTCGGCTGATCCCTACCAGCACAACGGCCCTCGGTCGAAGAGTCCGCCGAGGGCCGTTCGCGTTGCGACACTTCTGCGACAGATCTGCGCCAAGCGCGTGCAACACAGAGCCACAGGTGAACAGAGGTGACAACCGCTGAACTGCGGAAACTCCGTTTCCCCTTGTGTCTTGAGCGTCGGTAAGTGCCTTGTAAACAGAAGGTCTGGGGTTCGATTCCCCAAGGCGGCTCTCGTACGACAGGCCCCTGATCGGCGTCATCGCGGTCAGGGGCCTTGTGCTGTCTGGACAATCTTGGGATCTTGCTAACACCCCTGCTAACAGGAGACCAGATGACCTTGGAAGAGCACCCGGGCACGTGGACATACGATCCCGAAGCCGGAGCGGCCTATGTTTACCTGCACGGCCCGATTCCGCCCGGCGGTGTCGCTGAGATGGTGACCGTAGACAGGCCAATGGTGAACCTGGACCTGGACGAGAACGGCAGAGTGATCGGTATCGAGATCCTCGCCACGTGGCCAGGCGCACGGGGCAACAAAGAAGGCGCTCCCAGGTAGGGGAGCGCCTCTGACAGTGGTAGGGCTCAGGCGGAATTCCTGATCGAGCTGGCGAAGACCTCGGCCGCGCTCGCCATCTGCTCGCTGATCACGTGGGCGTACACCCGGAGCGTGATGGCCGGGTCGGAGTGGCCCAGCCGGGCCGCGACGACGTGAACCGGGACGCCTGCGAGCAGGAGCGTGGTCGCGTGCAGGTGCCTGAGGTCATGAAGCCGAGCACGGGGGTGGGGCTTCTTGGGCTGCGTGTCGTTGTACGCCTTGATCAGCACGGGCATAAGCGAGCTGACTGTATCGGGATAGATGGGATCGCCCCATCCGGTCGTGAACACGTAGTCATCCGTGCCTTTCCACGACTCGCCAAGCCGGAGCCGGTCGGCGTTCTGACGCTTGCGGTGCTCGCGCAGGATCTCGGCGGTCCCGGCGTCGATGCTCACGACTCGGGATCTGCCGCCCTTGGTAGTGCCCTCGATCCTTTCCCCCTCGACCACGGCCGAGGAACCGGTCAGGCGGATCTGCGGTGAATCGAGGTCGACATCTGCCCACCGAAGGTTGCACAGCTCGCCACGACGGGCGCCGCTGTAGGCCGCCAGGCGGAAGAACGCGAACAGCCGGTGACCCTTCGCCGTGTCGAGGAACTCCCGGAGCTGCGCGGGGGTCCACACCGTGCCGGGTTCGGTGAGCTGCGTGCGCGGGAGCTTCGCTCGTTCGGCGGGGTTGCTGGGAAGGATCTCGTCAACGATCACCGCGTCGGAAAGAGCCTTCCGGAGCACAGTGTGAACATGCTTGATCGTGTTCGGGGCGAGACCCTTGCCGTTCCGGCGGCCAGCTGTCAGCAAGTCGCGGTAGAGCTTCGTGATTGTGGCCGGCCGGAGCACTTGGAGCCGGAGCTTGCCGATCCGCGGCTCTATATAGAGGCGAATCATCATGCGGTATCCGGCCAGGGTCTTGGGCTTGACCTCGACCGCGTGGCCCTCGATCCATTCCGCGAGGTACTCCGCCACCGTGATGGCGTTGCGGTCGACGTATTCTCCACGACGGGCCTTGACCCGCGCCTCGTCACGGGCGGCCTTGGCGTCATCCTCGGTGGCGAAGCCGCTGACCCACTTGGGCTTGCTCTCGCCGGTCTCGGGGTTCCTGACGCGGATCACGTATGACCAGGTGTTGCCGCGCTTCATGACGCCGTCGCGGAGCTTGGGCGCGCTCTTCTTACGCCGAGGCTGCTCAGGGTCAGAGACCAGCTCCTACAGCTCAAGCCCGGCCGTGACCGATGGCATCCAATGACCGAGGAACCACGACCAGGTTGACGTACACGCGAGGCCGGGCTTGCCCCTCCGTCGCCGGCCCGCTGCCGCTCCGCGGTGGGTCGACGGCGAACGAGGTGATCAGGGGGAGGGGCATGTAGATGTATGGGGACATGCAGCCCGTTAAGCGGTAGTTCTCCGCGTGTTCTGCGTGTCCAGCATCCTGTAAGTGTGCTGCAAGAGAGGCTGCCTATCTTCACCCCAGTTTCCGTCTCCGACCACAGGGAGCCCTCATGCACCCCCGGACCCGGCACCTGGTCCTCCCCCTGTGCGCCTTGGCCGCCGTCGGTCTTGTCGGCGGCATTCCCGCCGCCCCGGCACAGGCCGCCGATGACGTCACCTACGTACCGCTCGCCGGGCCGGGTGCCTACGCACGCGGCATCGTCTCCTACTGGATCAACAACAACGCGGCCAACCTCATCAAGGCAACGCCGTACCAGCCCACGGTCAACGTCAGGTCCCGCGGCAGTGAGCCGAACCCCGATGGTCCTCCCGGGCTCGTAGGGGAGATCAAGCCGGAATCGCCGCAGAACTACGTGAATCTTCCCAGAAGCACGGGAAAGGTGTTCTTCCTCGATATCGACGGCAACCCGCGCTGGTGCAATGCCACGGCGATGCTGTCGCAGTACAAGAACGTCGTCGCCACGGCCGGGCACTGCGTGTACGAGCCCACGAGCCAGACATACCACTCCTACTGGGTGTTCATCCCCTGCTACTACGAGGGCAAGGCCCCGTTCGGCATCTTTGTCGGCAAGCACGCGTACGCACACCGTGACTTCAGCGTCCGCCGGGACAGCGGCCGCGACTACTCGTTCGTCACGGTCAACAACGGTGTCGACAGCAACCTCAGCGATGTCGGCCGCCTCGGCGACAAGGTTGGCGGCCAGGGTCTGGCCTACAACCAGAAGGTCGGCGTCAACGTACGCGTGTTCGGCTATGTGAGCGGGCCGCATCCCAGCGGAAACTTCGACGGCAAGGCCCTGAAGTGGGGCTATGGTCCGAGTTTCGGCATGGTCGCCTGGGACTTCGAAGAAGACCGCCTGGGACTCCCGAGCATTCTCAGGGCCAAGAAGTTGGTCGGTGTCAGTTCCCCCTTCCCCGGTGGTGGCCTCTCGGGGTCGGCGTGGCTGCTCGACTACAGTAACCGGACCCGCACCGGCTATCTGAACGGCTTGACCGTCGGTGTCTCCGACACCGACGGCGACCACTGGACCGATACCATCGCTTCGTCCTACTTCGACAGCGCGACGTATCGGGTCTACCAGGCCGCGGCCGCCCTCCAGTCCGGCCCCATCTGAGTCGGCCCGAGTGCGGCCGGGTGCGGGAGCCGTCCCCGGCAACCGAATCGTCGGAAATATAGAGACCTCTTCGGTCAGGACTCCTGGTTCTCCATATTGGTGGGCTCGGGGGCAGGCGCGCCAGGAAGGGTGTGGGTATGCGAACTTCCCACGGCCTACCGCAATCGTGAATGTCTCTGCACCCGGGCCTGGCCCTCTCCTGCGCGGGCTTGATCGCCATCGCCGAGCCATTCAAGGCCATGCCGAGGGGATCGCTGTACAGCAGCGCGTACAGCAACGCCGCCTTACACGATCACACCGCACCACCCCGTATCTACCGTCTGAGCAGTGCCGGCCGCCGTCAACGAGGGGCCTGCCCTTCCCTACGGATCTCAATGGCGGTTACGTCAGAAGATCGCTTGGGGAAGGGCAGCGCCGACCGGAGTCAGCAAAAAGTCAGCGAGACCGCTGACACGGGACCGCTACGGAGATCACCAGATGGTAAGGCGAGCGCACGTGATGGCACCCGTTAACATCCGCTGACCGTGCCCGCCACGCTGCACCAGCGTTCGCACCTAAGGGATCACGGGAAGGATCTTGCTAACGCGGGCGCTAACAACGGTCCTGGACGACCGTGGAAGCCGGTGGACTGGGCGCCTCCCAGAGGTGCCCGCGGCCAGGGCTTCAGTGTCAGCAGTGGACGCCTGCGGACACGTCGGATCCTCCTTGTAAACAGAAGGTCTGGGTTTCGATTCCCCAAGGCGGCTCCAGCTCAGAGGCCCCTCCCTCTGATCGGGAAGGGGCCTCTCGGCGAGGGCGCCGCGGACAAGGAGGGCCTGGGCTCCTATTACTGCGACGCCCGTCAGATGACCGCGGTTCTTAAGCGTCTGAAGCATCCCGTTCTCGTCAAGGTTCGCTACTCCCCTTTGGCAGGGCGCCTCAACCAGCTGTGGGAAGTCAGCCGCGAAGCCTGACGGTCTGGCGGAAGCTGACATATCGCCCGCTAAGCCCGAGCGCCAGCAGCTCCGTGACGGCAACCTTGACGGCAACGTCCACCACCAACCGTTGAGCAGCTCAACGTCCGCCTCTTGCAGTCATCTCCGGTCTTGGCCAGCATCGGGTTAGGTTGGTCGGATGGGGACCTATGAGGATCTACCGGCGGAGCTGGTGACCGAGCGGCTGCGGTTGCGGCGGTGGGTGCCGTCGGATGCCGAGGAGTACCGCGGGCTATGGCTTGAGCGGGATCCACGAGCGGTACGGCGGATCGACGCCGAGGGACGCCCGACGGTCGAGGAGATGCGGGGCTGGCTCCTCAACAATCCGCTGATGGCGGATCCGGGGCTGGGGTTGCTGCCGATCGAGCTGCGAGACACCGGTGAGTTCATTGGGTACTGCGGATTGACTGTCGGCCAGGGATCTTTCGACGAACCTGAGATCGCGTACGAGCTGGCACAACGAGCTCACGGCCATGGTTACGCGACAGAAGCCGCCCGTGCGGTCGTCGAAGCCGCGACGCGAACAGGACGTCGACGACTCTGGGCGACCGTGCGGGAGTGGAACGCACCCTCGTTCCGCGTCCTCGAGAAGCTCGATTTCCACCGAAGCGACCGCATCACCGAGGACGCCGAACGCGGCAACACGATCTGGATGACGCGCGTACTCGATCCGAGGTAGAGACGTGAGCACCGGCCGCGATCCACCCCCTGAAGAGCACCCCCATTAGGTGATCTTGCTAACGCGGATGCTGACAACGACCCCGAACAGCCGTGGACACAGGTGGACCGGGATCTTGGCGAACAGGCCGCCGACGTTGACCGCCCGGCCCTGCGTGGTGAATGTCCTGTTGACCATATTCGCAGCGCGCTACAGTCCCGACATGTCATTCCCCCGCCGCTGGCCCCGTTCACTCACACGCGAAGTTTCGATACGGCCTGCTTTTCTCACCACGATCGTGGTTGGTGCCGCTCTTGTCGGGGGCGTGGTGGCGCAGAACCTGCCCATTGGAAAGGTCTCGTTGATCAACGCTGAGGGGTATGCCCAGCTCGTTGCCGACGGTAGTGGCGGTTCATTCACCCCAGACGGCGGGCAGACAATGCAGCTTCCGGCCGAGGTGCCGTGGACTGGTCGCGACGGCATGCTCCACATCGGTGGTCGCCCTGCATGCCTGTGGGGAGAAGGAGAGACCAGGAACATCGGTGCCCGGGTCGAGGCGGGTTATCGATGGATAGAGCTACCGAGCGGGGGCGGATATCCACTGGTCGCCTGGCTTCGATGCCTGTAGAACACAGGTCTTTGGGAGCCGCTGTTGGAGCCGCTCGGGTTAACGATCGCGAAGCGAGTTGGACAGATCTGAACGGCCAGATCGTTGACAACCAGTGCGGTGAACGACTTTGAACGAACCTGGAGATCGTTTGGGGGCCTCGGGATCGGCCGGATGCGTACGCTCGCTGGCATGTAGGGGCACGTTACGCCCCGTTGGCGGTCGCCTTCGGCGCGGACCTGTGCGCAGCGATCAGCCCGGTGACCATGACCAGTTCGTACACGAGGAATGGCCAGCCGTATGGCCGACGGGGCGCCCATCCGTCAAAGATGATCATCCCGCCGGTCAAGGTGACGGCCGCCGTCAGCGCCCAACCGAAAATCTGGCCCGTCAAACGGGTACGCCGCCACCTCAGCAGGAGCATCAGGGCGATGGCCGTGACGATCCCCGGCCAGGCCATAAGGACGTAATCCCAGGCGTAGGTGGGTCATCGTGTCTTTGGCCGACGATTGCGTCTTTCAGCACCCCGTACAGAGAAGTCCCGACAAGGGAGAGCGGAAAGGCCACTAGGACCATGGTCAGCGCTCCATACATGGCATCGCCGAGATAACCCTCTTCGGTCATCCAAGTAAGCGTGAGTACGGCCGCCGTGTACGCGCATACGGTCAACGCCACCGGTAGGCCACGGACCTGGGCGATGACTCGGATCACGAGACGCCTTTGAAGTCGGTCACTTCGCCATTGTGACCATGCGCCGCGGGATACTGGGGCGAATATGCCGATCACGATCTAGGCAAATCACCGTGACGCCGTCGCGCGGGAGTCGCGAAGGTCTCCGGCCGCGATGGTGACGGCGCGGACTGTTTTGGACCGGCGTCGCCTTATGGTTGAGGCCGCAGCAGGGCGACCGTTCTGGTGCCGATCTTGAAAGTCGCGCACGTACGCAGGCGGTCGGCGCGAGGCGCCTTGCGTCCGCGGACGGCTACCGCGATCACCGCGTTCTCGTCGAGCACCGAGCCCAGGGTACTGAGCATGCCGGCGACCCCGTCGGCGCCGTTGGGCCCGTGCCAGGACGTCTGCTCGCCATAGGGCACGTCCGTGATCACGACGTCCGGCCGGCGCCCGCCGAGGGTCTGGCGGAGCCGGTCCGCGTCGAACACGTCAGCTTGATGTACGGCGTGCGGCAGGTCACCGCCGTCGGCGGTCAGCGCGGCTGCGATCCGGTGTGCCGCCTCGGCCGCCGCCGTGTAGGAAGCGCGGCCCCAGCGCTCGGCCTGCTCGGAGAGATGTGCGGCACGAGCCGCCAGCCCGGCTTGCGTCAGCAGGCCCAGATTCCGTTCCGCGATCCCAACGGCGGCAGGATCGATGTCCGAGGCCAGCACGGCCGAGATCCGGCGACGGTGCAGCAGCCCGATCACGGTCAGCAGGTAGCCGCTGCCACAGCACGGATCCCACACCGTGGCCCGGCCGTCGCCCCGTAGCTCCATCGCGCGCTGGAACATCTCGCTGGCCAGCCGCACCGGAAAGGCGGGAAACCCCGGAGCCGAATGCAGCACCGCGCCGCTGGCCAGATCGGCGTAGTCGTCCCGGACGGCCGCGTGCCGGTAGGTCACGACGCGGGGCCGTTCTCGTGACGCCTCACTCGCCGACCTTCCTCGCGTGGGACCACCGCCTCCACCTTGGCGAACCCGTCTGCGACAAACTGGTCAACGTCGAGGATTGTCACGTTTGGGGACGATATCAGCGCTGTCCACCGATTTGTGGGGCTCGCCTCGCGCGGCGTCCCGGGGCTCAGCGGTCGCGGCGGCGCCGGATCCTGCCGCTCACCCCGCCGAACAGCGCCAGGCCCTTGATCACGATCACCGGCGCCGAAGGGTCGACGTCCGGGCTGTTGTGCACGTCGAAGCCGCCGAAGACGCCCACGCCCTGGCAGCGGACCTCGACCCCCTCCGGCAGGATGATCTCGGCCCCGCCGAAGACGGCGTTGACCGTGATCTCGACCTCTTTCGCCTCGAACTCGGCTTCGGTCAGGTCGAACCGTACGCCGCCGAAGACGGCCAGCGCCTTGGTCTGACGCCGCACCCGCCAGCGGCCCCTACGGTCGGCGCCGCCGAAGACGGCGATGATGTTGTCGGGCTCGGTGCTCGCGCCCGGCGCGTAGGAGACCGGGCTCGGGCTCGGCGCGTAGGACGCCGGGCTCGCGGCCGGACGGTGCCGCTCGACCTGGAGGTCGTGGGTGAGGACCTCGAGCTCTCCCACGGTCTTGGCCTGATAGAGGCTGTCCAGGCGCTCGGAGTACTCCTCGTGGCTCAGCTGACCCGTGCTCAGGGCTTCTCCGAGCACGGCGGCGATCTGGTCCCTGTTGCTGTCGGAAGCGCGCAGGTGAGAAGTCGGGGAGTCCCGACGCTGAGGGGGATTTTCCATGCTGGTCACGATAGTTCTCATTCGAGCCGACAGGGAGTTCGCCCCGCTTCGAAATGCTGTTGTAGCCGGCCGTCGAGGGAGCAGGTGAACGCCGGTTGCCCGTTGGCGCGGGTGGGACCCAACTCCAGGCGCCGGCCCGCCCGCCACGCGGCGCTCGCCCGCAGGAACGAGGCGATCGCCACCACACCGTGGTACTCGTGCGGCGCGGGCGGCATGGACAGCCACGCGTCGTCGGTGAGCAAGGCGACCAGAGTGTCGATGTCGTCGCCGGTGAAGGCCTCGGCGAAGCGGCGGACCAGATGCCGCTCCTGCGCCGATTCGCCGAACGGCGGAGATGATCGCGGCGTTCGGGGACGACGACAGGGCCCTGATGATGTACGACGCGGAGACGATCCCGGCGAAGAGCGCGCCCGCGGCCGAGTGCGTCACGGTCCGCGACGGAAGGATTGTCTACAACCGGTTCGTCTTCGACCGCACGCCGTTCGACGAGTTCCGCCGCAGGCAGGCCCAGGCCGGCGCCGTTCAGGGCTAGTACGAACGCAGGTGATTCCGCCGATTACCCGGCCGGGTGGGGCGGGCGACACTGTGCCTTCCCGACATTCGTCCCCCGACATTCGTCCCACGGAGGTAACCCGTGCGCGTACCTGTCCGGTCCCCCCGGCGGCGGATCACCGCCGCGGCGCTGGGGGCGGCGCTCGCCGCCGCCCTCCTCGGCGCCACGCCGGCCGCCCAGGCCACGGCGGCGAGCCCCACCGTCAGCGTCCCGGCCGCCGGGGACCACGGCTTCCCGTTCCTCGCCGCGGCGGAGGACCTCGGCTCGTCCGGCTTCACGGAGAGCGAGTACTTCATCGAGGGCACCGCCACCTCCTACGCCAAGTCCGGCATCTGGACCTCGGACGGCCGGTGGAACGTCCGGGCGTCCGGCCGCGCCCCGTACAAGACGCGGCTCCTGGTCCGCCGGCCTGCCGACCCCGCGAGGTTCAACGGCACGGTCGTGGTCGAGTGGCTCAACGTGAGCGGCCAGATCGAACTGTCCCCGGACTACTGGTTCGAACGCGACGAACTGCTGCGCGAGGGCTACGCGTGGGTCGGCGTCTCGGCGCAGGAGGTCGGCGTCAACGGCGGTCTCGGCGAGATCCGCGGGCTCAAGGGCTGGGACCCGGCGCGGTACGGCAGCCTCGTCCACCCCGGCGACGCCTACTCGTACGACATCTTCTCCCAGGCCGGGCAGGCGCTGCGCACCCCGGACGGGCCGGACCCGCTCGGCGGCCTGCGGGTCACCACGCTGCTCGCCGACGGAGAGTCGCAGTCGGCCGGCTTCATGACGACGTACGTCAACGCCGTCCAGCCCGTGTCGAAGGTGTACGACGGCTTCATGATCCACAGCAACGGCGCGGTCGGCTCACCGATCAGCGGCAACCTGCTCGACGTGTTGGCGATGCCGAACCCGAGCAGGATCCGTACGGACCTGTCGGTGCCGGCGTTCGTCGTGCTCACCGAGACCGACGTCCCGACGGCGTTCGTGGCACGGCAGCCGGACACTGACCGGGTGGTGCACTGGGAACTGGCCGGTACGGCGCACGGCGACCAGTGGGCGTACGACCTCGGCGACCCGACGGTGAAGAAGTCGGCGGGCTCCGCCGCGCCGCGGCCCGACTGCGCCGCCGGGTCGGCCCCGTTCAACGACGGACCCGGCCACTACTCCATGAACGCCGCGCTGCGTCACCTGGCCGCCTGGGCGAGGGGCGGGCCCCGGCCGCCGAGCGGGGCGGCGCTGCACCCCGACCTGCGCGACCCGAGCACGGGCCTGGCCGTGGGCGGCATCCGGCTCCCCGACGTGGCGGTGCCGACCCGCACGCTCACGGGAGAGCGGGACACCAGCGGCAGCGGCGTCTTCTGCGGTCTCTACGGCGCCCGCGACCCGTGGAACGGCGACGCCGACCCGTGGGACCGGCACAACGTGGGCGACCCGTCCGACCCGTCCCTGCCGCGTACGGCCGAGCCGGTGCTCGGCCGGCTCTACCCGACGCACGCCGACTACGTGAGCAAGGTGCGGGCGGCCGCGCAGGCGTCGGTGAACGCCGGATATCTCCTCCCAGAGGACGCGGCCACGATCGTCACCGCCGCGGAGAACTCCGGCATCGGCGGCTGAGCGCGTCGGATCGCACAGGCCCCCGCCCGGAGCACGACCCGGGCGGGGGCGATTGACGAACTCTGGAAGTACGTAATAATCTTCTGACTTACTATGAAGGATGTACATAATTACGAGCGTGACCCGGACGGATATCTCTACGACCCGAGTGCCAGGACGGCCATGGCACGATTCGCTGGTGAGGACGGCGATCTGCGCGCGTTCGAGGCGAGCGCGGCCGTCCGTACCGCCTGTCACGCCGTCGAGCGCCTGCGCGCCCACGGCTCCGAGGGCAGAGGGGTCAGTGCGGGCGCCCTCGACCTGCTGATCCGGCTCGCCGCGGGCAAGCAGGGGATCAGCATCGGCGAACTCGCCCGGGGCGCCGGGGTCAGCTCCCGCAACGTCACCGGCCTGGTGGACACCCTCGAACGCGACGGGCTGGTCCGCCGGGTTCCCGACCCGAATGATCGGCGTTCGGTCCTCGCCGAGATCACCCAGGACGGCAGGGCGTGGATCGAGAACTTCCGCAAGCCGTCGAGGCACGCCATGAAGGCGCTGTTCCAGGGATTCACGCCCGAAGAACTGGTCGTCCTGCGCGACCTGTGCCTGCGCCTGGCCGACAACCAGCAGCGCCTCGCCGCCCACCTCCGTCAGATCGGACCCCAGTCATGAGCGTGGCCACCCAGGAAGAGATGCAGGAACAGACGCGCCGCGCCGTACGCGGTTATCACGAGGCCCGTTTCCGCGGGGACGCGACCGCCGCCGCGGCGCATCTGGGGGAGCCCTTCCGGTTCCAGAGCCCGTTCTTCAGTTCAGACGACCGGGCCGGGTATCTGGCGACGTTGCCGGGGTTCGTGTCGATCGTGACCGGGGTGGATCTCATCAGCGAGCTGTACGGCGAAGCCAAGGCGACGCTCGTGTACGACGTGCACACCGCGACGCCGGCCGGCACGCAGCGCACCGCCGAGCACTTCCGCCTGGCCGACGGCAAGATCGTCTCGATCATGCTGGTGTTCGACGCCTCGCCTTGGCAGTCGATGAGAGCCGAGATCGAGCCGTAACCACCAGGTCGCCCGCCCGCGTGAACCCGCGGGGCCCTGGGCACGAAGGGCCCCGCGGGAGTACGGGTCAGCCGTTGACCTCCAGGGCCACGCGTACGGCCGACTCCAGCGCGCCCTCGATCCAGGAGTGCTTGAGCGAGGTGTGCTCGCCGGCGAAGTGCAGCGGGCCCTCGGGGACGGCGATGGCGGGGTGGATCTCGGTCATCTGGCCGGGCGTGAAGACCGCGGCCTCGCCGAATGCGTAGCGGTTGCGCATCCAGCTCTGGGTCTGGCCGGCGCCCGTGTAGAACTCCGCGACGCGGTCTCCGTGCACCTCCTGGAGCCCGCGCAGCGCGTAGCCGTACCGTTCCTCGTCGTCCATCGAGTCCCAGCGGGTCGCGTCGTCGGCCCACGAGTAGCTGGCCAGCACGACGCCGCCGTCGCTGCCCGGCACCGGGTGAGAGGGGAAGTAGATGAACCGGTTGGCGTTGTCGCAGACCGACCCTCCGCCCGTCACGTGCGCCACCGGCCCGGGGCGGTAGCGGTCGCCGAGCTCGCGCTTCCAGTCCTCCTCGGTGAACTCCCACCAGCGCCTGCGGAACTCCAGCAGCACCTTGGTGGCGGAGTCGTAGTGCAGCTCCATGATCGAGCGGCGCTTGCGGTAGGACATGGCCGGCGCGATCTCGACGTGGCGCAGCGCGGAGAACGGGACCGTGATGATCGCGACGTCGCCCTCGAACGTCTCCCGCGGCGTCTGCCGGGTGAACTCCGACTCCGTGCTGCCCGCCTCGCTGACCGTCGAGATGCGCACGCCGCGTCCCGACGTCTCGATCCGTATGGCCCTGCGGTCCATGCGGATCTCGTCGCGCAGGCCCGGCGCAAGCGCGTACGGCAGCTCCCTGCTGCCGCCGGCCATCTCCCAGTAGGTCACGGCCGGGTTGACGAGGCTGCGGGTGAGGAACGTGTGCATGAACGACAGCGGCAGCCGGGAGGTGAGGTTCTCCAGCGTGCCGATGGCGTCGATCGCCTCGTCACTGAGCTTCGCGTGCTCCTTCAGGTAGGCGTACATCGAGTAGCCGTCGTAGTCGTACAGCAGCCGGGCCCAGCCCTCGATCTGCTCGGGCAGCGGCTTGTCGATCCGCTTGTCGCCCTTGCGTACGGAGAAGTAGTCCCTCGCCGGGTCCAGGGCGGTGTCGAGGATCTCGGCCGCGGTCCGGTCGTCCCTGAGGCCGAACGACGCGTTGATCTTGCGGGGATCCTTGGCGTACTCGTCGCGCCGCTGGGTGATGCCGTTGACGTGGATGAACGTGTGGTTCATGCGCGCGGGCGCCGTGAAGGGGCCCTTGGCCGGGCCGGAACGCCACACCTGCCCGGAGTATGCGGTGTAGACGACCGGTGGCACCGGTCCGCGGGGCTCGGCGCCGGGCGGCACGTCGACGTTGTAGAAAGGCCGGCGCGTGATCCCCAGCTTGTCGATGAGCGCCAGCGTCAGCGGGTGGAAGTCCGGGATGCGCATGGCCCCCGCCTCGGCGTACTGCCGCCGGTCCCGGAACCCGGTCTGGAAGGTCTTGATCCGGCCGCCGATCCGGTTGCCGTTGGCCTCGATGACGGTGACGTGGTGCCCGGCCCGCTTCAGCAGCGTCGCGGCCACCAGGCCGGAGATGCCGGCCCCCACGACCAGGACCTTCTTGGGCGTACGGGTCCTGGGAAGGCCATTGTCGATGAGCACCTGCAGGTATCGGTGCTTGAGGTCGTTGCCGTCCTTGTCGACGAGCAGGTGGTCGCGCGCCACCCGAAGGCAGGTCTGCCAGAGCTCTCCCGCGTGCGGCGCGCGCGCCGCCGAGGCGGGGGCCGTGCCCAGGGACGGACTCATGACCGATCCCACCGCGCCCAGCCCGGCCAGCTTGGCGAATCCCCGACGGTCGATTGAGACCACGAACTCCTCCTCCACGAGTCGGTTACGGAGAGTGAGTTTCGGGGTGATGGTCATGCGACGGCACGCGACGCGCCGGGGACGTGCAACTGGTGTCCCAGGCAATGGTCAAGACGAAGTGTCGTCCAGTGTCCGCTCCCAGAACACCTCGTCATGCCATGCGCCGTCGAGGAAGATGTGGGCGTGGGCGATCCCCCAGGGTCGGAATCCGTTGGCGCGCAGCACCCGCTGCGAGGCGAGATTCTCCATCCGGGTGTGCGCCTCCGCGCGATGCAGTCCGAGTTCCTCGGTCATCACGGTGAGTGTCCGGCCCACCGCCCGGGTCGCGTGCCCCCGGCCGTCGAAGGCCGAGGCGACCCAGTAGCCCAGGAAACCCTTGCGGAAGGGGCCGCGCAGGATCGTGCTCACGGTCACCTGACCGACGACCTCGCCGCCCGCGAGGATGACCGCCGGCCAGCGCTCGCCCCGGCCGTGCTCGTCGAGCAGCGTCTCGATGCGCCGGCGCTGCCCGGCCACGGTGTAGAACTCGTCCGGCTGGGCCGGTTCCCAGGCGGCGTACGCCCGCCTGTCGCGGGCGCGGTGCGCCGCGATCACCTCGGCGTCGTCCACCCGGACGAGCCGGATCGTGGTGTCCTGGTCCGTCATACGGCCCTCTCCTCGGCATGCGTACCGGCCGTCGCACTCCGCGCCGCCGGGTGATCGTATCCCTGCCGGTGTCGTCACGCTGGGCCGGGAAAGTGACGGCTGGACCGGTTCAAGCCGTCTCCCTAGCATTGGCCCGTGCGGCTGAATGTCCTCGGTCCCATGGAACTCGTCGTGGCCGGGCAGGCCGTGCCGTCCGGGCCGCCCAAGCAGCGAGCGCTCCTGGCCCTCCTCGTGATGAACGCCGATCGAGTGCTCCCGGCGGACGTGCTGGCCGACCGGCTCTGGGGCGATAGCCCGCCCGCGAGCGCCCAGGGCAGCCTTCAGGTGTATGTCTCCAACCTGCGCCGCCGCCTGGAGCCCGGCCGGAAGGCCGGGGCGCCGGCCACGGTCCTGGTCAGCGCGGCGGACGGGTACGGCCTGATGACCGGCGGGATCGACCTCGACACGCGGGACTTCGACGCGCTCGTGTCCATGGGGTCGGGACACCTGGGCGAGGGACGGCACGAGCAGGCGGCGGCCGTGCTCACCGAGGCGCTCGCCCTGTGGCGAGGCGACGCGTACGCCGACGTGCGGTCCGAGGAATGGGCGCGGCCGGAGATCGCCCGCCTGGAGCAGCTCCGGCTCGACGCGATCGAGGGGCTGTCGGAGGCCATGCTCGAGCTGGGCCGCCACACGGACGTGGTCGCGCGCCTGGAGCCGTTCGTGCACGACCACCCGCTGCGGGAGCGGGCCTGGGAACTGCTCGCGCTGGCTCACTATCGGTCGGGCCGTCAGGCGGCGGCGCTGGAGTGCCTGCGCAGGGTGCGCGAGGTGCTGGCGGGTGAGCTGGGCATCGATCCCGGGCCCCGGCTGCGGGAGCTGGAGACCGCCGTGCTGCGTCAGGACGCCGCGCTGATCCCGCCATCCGCTCACGCCGCGCCGCCCGCGAGACGCCCCGCGCCTCGGCGGCGTACGGACGACGGGCCGTTCGTGGGACGCGAGAGCGCGCTGGGGTTCCTGACCGACGCCGCCACGGCGGCGGCCACGGCCCGGCAGGTCGTGCTCGTGGACGGCGAGCCGGGTGTCGGCAAGACGAGCCTGCTCAGGAGGTTCCGCGCGACCGCCGGCGTCCCGGTGGGGTGGGGGTCGAGCCCCGACCACGAGACGGCGCCCGCCCTGTGGCCGTGGGAGCAGGTGCTGCGCGACCTCGCGGACGCGGCACCCGGCGCCGTCCTGCCCGAGGAGGTCCGCACGTTCCTGTCGGGCGGGGTGGAGGCGATCCCGGCGTACGACGCGCAGGGGGCGCGGCTGCGGTTCTTCGAGGCGGTCGGGACGTTCCTGGCCGATCTCGGCCCGGTGGCCGTCGTTCTGGAGGACGTCCACGCGGCCGACGACGCGACGCTGCGCCTGCTGGTCCACGTCGCGTCCACTGCGCGGCCGGGCCTGCTTGTCGTGGCCAGCTTCCGGCGACACGAGGCGTCGGTGCTGACCGCCACCCTGTCGGCGCTGTCCCGGCTCGGCGCGCGCAGGCTGGGGCTCGACGGGCTCGCGACCGAGGAGGTGCGCACGCTCGTGCGGGAGCTGTCCGGCCGCGACCCGGGCAGCCGGAAGGCCGGGGAACTGCGCGGCCGCACCGGAGGGAACCCGTTCTTCCTCGCCGAGCTGGCCCGGGCGGGCGAGGAACTGCCGCAGGGCGTGCTCGACGTCGTGCTGCACCGGGTGGCCGGGCTGGGGGAGGAGACGGCCGGCCTGCTGGAGCTGGCCGCGGTCGCGGGCGACGAGTTCGAGGCGCGGGTCATGGCCGAGGTCGCCGGGCGCGACCTGGGCGACCTGGTGCCGTCGCTGGACGCGGCGCTGGCGGCCGGTCTGCTCCGCGAGTCGGGCGCCAGGCTGGGTGGGTACGCGTTCGCGCACGCCCTGGTGACCGACGCGTTGCTGTCGCGCCGCTCCCGCCTCTGGCGGGCGGGCGTGCACGCGCGGCTGGCCGCCGTGCTCACCCGCGCGTACGGCGACCGGGACGACCAGGTGGCGACCATCGCGCGGCACTGGCTGGCGGCGGCCGAGCTGGGCCCGGAGCCGGCCCGCATGGCGATGGACTACGCCGCCCGTGCCGCGCGTGCGGCCATGCGCAGGCACGCGCTCGACGACGCGGCCACCTCATGGCAGGAGGCGCTGGCGGCGGCCGAACTCGCCGGGGCGGAGGCGGCCGAGCGGTTCGAGCTCACGGTCGGCCTGGCGGACAGCCGCTACGCCGCCGGGCGGTACGACGAGGGCTACGAGGCGATCGAACAGGCGCTGGCCCTCGCCGGAGACGACCTGGAGCAGGCCGTCAGGGCCGCCGACATCGCGATGGGGCATGGTGTCTGGGTCCCCTTCCGGCACGGCCTGGACGTGCGCGTCCTGCAGGAGTCGATGGACCGCGCCGTGCGCGAGCTGCCGCGAAACGCCCCCGCCTGGGCGTCCGCCCAGGCCGTGCGGGCCGTCGTGCTGGCCCAGACCGGCGGCGAGGACCAGGTCGACCGGGTCTCGTCGCAGGCCGTGGCGGCGGCCGAGCGGCTGGGCGGCCCCGCGCTGCTGCGGCGCGTGCTTCATCTGCGGCTGCTCGCCATGCAGGGGCAGGACTTCATCGACCAACTGGCCGAGACCTCACGGCGCCTGCTGGCGGAGCCGGACCTGTCGTCCCAGCTCGCAGTGATCGCACAGCTCCACCTCGTCGCTCATCTCGTCGAGCACGGCCGGGTGGCGGAGGCTCGCGAGTTGCTGACGGAGACCGACGCGCTGCTGCGCGACCTGCACAACCCGGCGCTGGCGCTGCAGGCGGCGATCGCGCACGTGGGGCTCGACCTGTTCCAGGGCGTGCCCGACCCGACCCGCCACTTCGAGCCCGTCAGGGCGACGTTGTCCTTCTCCGACCTCGCGTACTTCGAGGTGAGCATGCTCGCCGTACGGGCCGAGACGCTCATCCACGAGGACCGCCTCGGCGCGGAGGTGGAATGGATCGAGGAGATGTTCCGGCGTACGGGACTGGCGGGGCTCGCCTACGTCCTGGCCGGCGCGCTGGCGGACCTGGGCGAGCGTGAGCGTGCCCTGCGGCTGCTGCGTGAGACCCCTCTCCCGCCGCGTGACTACAACTGGGCGATGGCCACCATGTGCCGGCTGCACGCGGCGATCCGGCTCGGCGATCTGGACGTCGTGCGGGAGGTTTACGACGCGTTCCGCCCCTTCGCCGGCCTGCTGCACGTGAACGGCACCTGCACCACCGTCGACGGGGCCTACGACGGCCACTTGGGCGAGGCGCTGCTGGCGCTCGGGGACCGGGCGGGAGCGCGGGTCCATCTGCGGGAGGCGGTGCGCATCCTGGAGGAGGCGGGCGCCGGCTACTGGCTGACAAGGGCCCGACAAGCGCTCGACAAGAGCTCATAAGGGTAGGAAACGCACGCTGTTCCCCAGACAACGTGAGGGAACAGATGATCACACAAGAACACCTCGCCGGCTTCCTGCTGATGCACGCCGGGTTCCGGGCGGAGTTCGGCCGCCTCGCCGACGCCTGCCGCGGCCCCCGGGACGACGAGCACGGGGAGCTCCTGGAGGAGCAGCTCGCGCTCCTGCTGGAGATGCTCCACGCCCATCACACCCACGAGGACACCACCCTGTGGCCCAAGCTCGTCGGCCACGATCCCGAGGCGGCGGACGTGCTGGCCGAGCTGGAGTCCGAGCACGCCGTGCTCGACCCGCTCGTGAAGGCCGCCGCCGACCGTGCGGCGCCCCTGCCGGAGCGCGCTCCCGCTTTGCGGCGGCTGCACGAGCTGCTCAACGAGCACCTCGACCACGAGGAGCGCACGGCCGTGCCGCTGATGCTCCGGCACCTCACTCTCGACGACATCGAGGCGGACAGGCGCCAGGCGACGGCCGACTTCGGCCGCCGCAGGATCCCCGTCATCTTCGGCTGGCTCGCCTCCAGCGCCGACCCCGCCCTGCTCGCGGCCGCCTTCGCGGACATGCCGGTCGTGGCCCGGCTGATGTTCCGTCTGTTCTGGTGGCCCGCCTACCAGCGGCGGTTCGCCCGGCTGTACGGCGCCTCCATCTCCCTGCCCACGTCCCCGGAGTCACGATGACCACCCTGACCACCTGGCCGCGCGAGGCGGCCGAGCTGTTCGACCGGGCCGTCGTCTGCGAGTACGCCTCGCTCACCCGCGACGGGCGGCCCGTCACCTGGCCGGTCACGCCGTTCGCCGGCGCGGGCGGCACGCTCGACGTGACCACCGGCCTCACCTATCCCGACAAGGCCGAGCGGGCCCGCCGCGACCCGCACGTCGCGCTGCTGTACTCCTCCGCCGAGGGCAGCGGCCTCGACCGGCCGCCCGTCGTCCTCGTGCAGGGCCGGGCCGCCGTACGCGACGCCGATCTGCAGGCCAACACCGACAGGTACGTCCGGGAGTCCCTGGCCAAGACGGGCTCGGGGTTCGCGGGGATGCCGTGGTTCCTGACGAAGCGGCTGGGGTGGTACTTCGCCCGCATCTATGTGGAGGTAACCCCGGAGCGGATCGTCTGGTGGCCGGAGGGCGACCTGTCCGGGACACCGGAGGTGTGGACCCGGCCCGGTGAGGCGGCCGCGCCCGTCTCCGACCCCGCTCCGAACGGCCCCCGGCTGCCGAGCCGGTCCGTCGCGCCGGCCGACTGGCGGCCCTTCGCCGGCCGCGCGGCACGCCTGGGCGAGCCCGTCGTCACCATGGTCGACGCGGGCGGCAGGCCGCTGGCCGTGCGCACCCGCTCGGCCGTACGCACCGAGGCGGGCTTCGACCTGCTGCTGCCCGCGGGTGTCGAGGCCGTCGCCGGGCCGGTGTGCCTCACCTTCCATCGGCACGGCCCGGGGATGGAATGGCAGGAGAACGTGGTGCTCGTCGGGACCGCGACGGGGGAGGGCGACCGGCTGAGCGTGCGGGTCGAGCGGGCCCTGAACGACTGGAGCCTCGCCGGGAGCCGCCGCGAGCGGTTCCGGTCGTTCCTCGGACAGGGCAGGATGCTCAGGAATCGCCTGCGCGCCGAGGCCGGGCGCCGCGGCCAGCCGGTTCCCGTCGTCCGCCGCCCCCGCACCTGATCTACGTACGGCAGCATGGTCGGGTGGCCAAAGGATCACAGCTGTGGCGTAACCGGGATTTCTCCGTGTTCTGGGCGTCCCAGACGCTGTCGGTCGCGGGGGACTCGTTCGCCCTCATCGCCGTCCCGTTGCTCGTGCTGCACGCGACCGGGTCGGTCGCGCAGATGGGCCTGCTGACCGGCCTGGCGAGCGCCGCGTCGGTGGGGGCGGCGGTCTTCGCCGGGGTCCTGGTCGACCGGCTCGACCGCAGGCGCCTGCTGATCTGGTGCGATCTGGCGAGGATGGCGCTGTACGGCATCGTCCCGGTCGCCTGGGCCTTCGGGCCGAAGGTCTGGCTGCTCTACGTGGTCCTGCCGGTCAGCGAGGCGATCGGCATGCTCTTCCAGGTCGCGTACGTCACGGCGGTGCGGGGCCTGGTGGACGCCGACCGGATCACCGAGGCCAACGGGCGGCTGGGCGCCACCGCGGCGGCGGCGGGGATCGGCGGGCCGCTGCTGGCCGGGGTGGTGGCGGGCTGGTTCGGCCCCACGGCCGCCATCGCGATCAACGCGGCCAGCTTCGGGGTCTCCGCGCTGGGCGTCCTGCTGATCCGGCTCAGGCGGCAGCCGGCGCCCTCGTCCGAGGAAGAGCGGGGGCCCTGGCGCCCGTTGCTCGCCGGGGCCCGCTTCCTGTGGCGGCAGCCCGTGCTGCGGGCCCTGACCGTCCTGTTGTCGTTCTTCATCTTTCTGACCCTCGGGCTGACCGACGTGCTGATCTACCACCTCAAGCACGACCTCGGCCAGTCCGACGGCGCGGTGGGGGTGGTGCTCGCGGTCGGCGCGCTGGGCACCGTGGCCGGCTCGCTCCTCGTCGGTGCCGTACGCCGCAGGCTGGGGTTCGGCGCGTCGTGGATCGGGGCGATCGCGGTCGCCGGGCTCGCCATAGTGGGGCTCGGCCTGTCCACCGGTGTCCCGGTGGCCGCGGCGACGGCCGCCGCCTATCTCGCCTGCGTCAGCGTGGCCGGGATCTGCTCGATGTCGCTGCGCCAGCAGGTCACCCCCGACCACCTGCTCGGCAGGGTCACCTCGGCCTTCTGGACGATCCACTACTCGCTGGGCCCGGCGGGGGCGGCCGTACTCACCTGGGGCGCGCAGCGCCACGGCGTCGCGGTGGTCTGCCTGCTGGCCGGGGCGGCCTGCCTGCTGATCGCGCTCGCCGCGTTCTTCACCCCCATCCGCCAGCAGAATCCGGAGCTGTCCGGCGCCACCGGCTGACGACGCCGCGGCTGCTGGTGCGCTGAATCGACTTCGCTGCTGCGGTAGGCCTGACCTTCGCGCGCCCGGCCGGCTTGCGGTCATGGAACTCAGATCTGGTTCAGGCCGCCGTCGACGTACAGGCTCGAACCGGTGATGAAGCTGCTCTGCTCGGAGGCGAGGAAGGCCACGGCGGCGGCGATCTCCTCCGGGCGCCCGAGCCGGCCCAGCGGCACCTGCGCAGCCAGTTACTGGCCGCTCCCCTGAGAATTGCCCAGTGTTCGTCGTCGCGAGCGATTGCTCGCCGTAAGGCCCCGTTCTCACAGACGACCCTTTGCCGGACGGGCCGAACCCCCTTCCGCGAACTGCGTTGTGCGGAGATCCGGGGCCATGACGGACCCTCACGACCCCGCATCGATTGACGCGGACGGACTCATCACGTCCTGGGGCCCGCTCCGGACGGCTCCCAGTCCACCAGGCGGCGAACCAGGTCCGCCGCGCCCGCCAGCGTCTCCCGCTCGGCGGGGGACAGGGTGTCCTCGATCGCCTGGGCGAGCCAGTCGGCCCGCCGGGTGCGCACCTGTTCCAGGGCGTCGAGCCCGGCGGCGGTCAGCGAGACGGGGGCCTTGCGGCCGTCGACGGGATGCGTGCCGCGCTCGGCGAGCCCCTGGTCGATCAGCTGGCCGACGGTGCGGGCCATCGACTGCGGGCGCACCCGCCGGGCGGCGGCGAGTTCGCTGGTGGTCATCGGGCCCTGCCGGCCGAGCAGCCCGATCACCGCGATGACCCCCGGAGGCATCGGGTCGTCCTCGCGCACCCGCCTGACCAGTTGCCCGACCACGAGCCGCAGCTCGGCGGCGACCTCGGACGCGTCCCTCATGGGCTCAGCGTAGCCGAAATGCACAGCCTTGCTGGCAATCTATTCAGCAAGACTGTACAGTTCGGCTGTCTATTTCCGAAGGAGCTCACATGCCCGTCACACTGCTCGACGACCGCACGGCCGTCGTACTGATCGACCTGCAGAAGGGGATCACCGCCCTGCCCACCGTGCATCCGGCGGCCGAGGTCGCCGCCAACGCCGCCCGGCTGGCGGGAGCCGCCCGCGAGCGGGGACTTCCGGTCGTCCGGGTGCGGGTGGCGTTCTCCCCCGACGGGGGCGACGTGCTGCGGGCCCGGACGGACGCGCCCGGGCCCGCGATCGCACCCGCGCCCGACTTCGCCGAGTATGACGAGCGCGTGCCTGACGGGCCGACGGACATCGCGATCACCAAGCGCGGCTGGGACGCCTTCCACGGCACCGAGCTCGACCTGCAACTGCGGCGGCGGAACGTGACCGGGATCGTGCTGGCGGGGATCTCCACCAGCATCGGCGTGGAGTCCACCGCGCGCGGTGCCCGGGAGCGGGGCTACGAGATCGCGGTGGCCTCCGACGCGGTCACCGACCTGGTCGCCTCGGCCCACGAGAACGCTCTCGGGGTGATCCTGCCGCGGATCGCGCAGATCGACACGACCGAGGCGATCCTCGCCGCCTTCGCCTGACCCCTTAGTGAGCGGCGCCGAAGGCCGAGGTCAGGGCCGTACGGAGGGTGTCCAGCTCCTTCGCGTCGGGCCGGGGGGAGTCCGACGCCCAGGCCACGTAGCAGTCCGGCCTCAGCAGTAGTGCGGAGGGAAGGCCGTCCTGGCTCGTCTTCGCGGTGACGAGGTCCACGCGGTCGCGCCAGCCGTCGAGGGCCCCGGCCGGCGCGGCGTCCGGCGTCAGGTCGAGGAGCAGCGGCCGGGCCGTCCTGGTCAGCTCGGCCAGCCGCACGGAGCCCGTCTCCGTCTCCAGCACGAGGTCGGGGGCCGGCCGCCCGGTGAGCGGGTGAGTTCCTTCGAGGTCATACCTGATGTCCGCGCCGGACATCAGGTCCGCGATGTGCTTGACGGTGCGCTCGTCGCGCAGCAACTCGGTGAACAGGGCCCGTAGCGCGGTGACCTCCGGCCCGGGGGCGATCAGCGCCGACTGTGCCTGCGTGTGCATGACCACGCGCTCGGCGGCCGGGCGCCGCTCGGTCTCGTACGTGCCGAGCAGGCCGGGCGGGGCCCAGCCGTGGATCTCGGCGGCCAGCTTCCAGCCCAGGTTGATCGCGTCCTGGAGGCCCAGGTTGAGGCCGGGGCCGCCGATCGCGCTGTGCACGTGCGCGGCGTCGCCCAGCAGCAGCACCCGGCCGTCCAGGAAGCGTTCGGCCAGGCGGGTGTTTCCGCCGGCCATGCGGCGCAACTGGTGCGGACCCGGGCCCTCGGGCGGGCCGAACGGCAGGTCGACGCCGAGCACGCGGCGCACGCTCTCCCTCAGCTCGTCCAGGCTCATCGGTTCGCCGCCGCCGTCCTGGTGCCATTCCGTGGCGTTCACGAGCGTTCCGGTGGGGAACGGCGCGTACACGAACAGACCGTGGTCGGTGCGGTGGTGCATGAACGGGGGGATCGGTCCGTAGCCGGGCACGTTCAGCCCGCCGGTGGCCGGGTCGATCAGCTCGGCGGGCACGGTGACGTGCGCGCCGCGGGAGACCGAGCCGTCCCTGGTCACCCCGGGGAAGCCGATGCCGCACAGCTTGCGGGTGACGCTGTGCCCGCCGTCCGCGCCGACGAGGTAGCGGGTTCGTAGCCGATAAGGCCCGTCGGGTCCGGCGATCTCCGTGGTGACGCCGTCCTCGTCCTGGGAGAGCCCGGTCAGCTCGTGTCCCCGGCGGATCTCCACGCCGAGCTCGAGCGCGCGTTCCTCCAGCACCTGCTCGAGCCGGCGCTGCGGCACCGGCAGGCCGTACATCGGGTTGTCGTCGAGTCTGCTCATGTCGAGGGGCAGCGCGCCGAACACGAAGGCCGGGCTCGGCCGGGGCGGCTCGGCGCTGCCGCTCAGCCGCTCGTACAGGCCGCGCCGGTCGAGGGCGCGTACGACCTGGCCGACCAGTCCGTTGGCCCGGTTCTCCTCCGTACGCCCGGGCAGGCGTTCCAGCACGATCGGCCGCACTCCGGCCAGGCTCAGCTCGCAGGCGAGCATCAGCCCGTTCGGTCCGGCTCCTGCGATCACGACGTCGGCGGTCATGGCGGTCCTCCTTGAAGATTCGGCGGGCATGGCTGATGGAGGGCATGGCGAACGACGGGACGGCGCGGTTGTCCACGGCGCCCCGCTTCAGGGCGTGAAGGGCCGAGCGGCGTGCCGGTGTGGCACGTCACATCGCGAGTCGGGGAACGCCCACGCGGGGGCGTCCTTCTGTCAGGGCTCGGGCAGTCCCGCGGCGAGCCGATCGAGCGCGTCCTCGATGAGCGGTCTGACGGGCATCGGCGGATCGGCCCGCAACCACTGGCCCATCGCCACCCTGATCGCGGCCCCGGCCGCGCCCGCCACCAGGCGTGGGTAGAGGTCGCGGGTGACGTCGGTGCCGGTCCGCTCGGCGATGGCCGCGGCCAGCTCGTCCTCGGCGATGGCGTTGGCCTTGAGCATCTCGCCCTGCAGCGAGGGCTCGCTGACCATGAGCCGGACGCCGGTCTGCCACTGCTGGTCCGGCTGCCCGGCGTCGTAATCCTCACCCATCGCGAACTGGGTGATCACGGCGATCTTGATGGCCTCCCACAGGGGCTCCGACGCCGGGCGGCGGCGCAGCTCCTGTGCCATCAGACGGGCGCGGTCGAGGTGCCTGGCGGCGATCGCCTCACCCTTGCTGGAGAAGTAGTTGTTGAAGGTCCGCGGAGCCACGCGCGCCTCCGCGGCGATGTCCTCCACGCGTACGTTCTCCACCCCGCGCTCCACGGCGAGCCGGATCGCCGCCCAGCTCAGCGCGATGCGCGTCTCCTGCTTCTTGCGCTCGCGCAGCCCCGGACGCTCGCCTTCCCTGCTCACACGGACCACCATACAACTACTTGCGCGCGGCGCAAAGATGCGTGAGGCGTAAATTTGCGCGAGACGCACTTTTTGTGCGTCCGGTGGACGGGGCGCTTCAGTCGCGGGCGCCGGTCAGGCGGATGAACTCCTCCAGGGAGAACCGGCCGTCGGCGTCCACGTCGGCGTCCCGGTCGAGCGCGCCGATCGCCTCCGGCGGCAGGCCGGGAAAGTGTGACCGCAGCTCCGCCTCGGTGATGAAGCCGTCGCCGTCGCCGTCGATCGCCTCGAATTCACGCTTGAGGGTCTCGAACCGCTCGTGGCTGAGTTCCTGAGTCACAAGGACCTGCCTTCGCACCGGGGGACGACACCAGACAACCTATGCCGTACGGCGCGAAAGATCGATGGCAGGCCGGTTACTCGGGCCAGGCGGACCCCTGGATCACCTCGACGAAGTCGATGCGCCGGAACCCGGGCACGAAGTGCTCCAGCACGTCGGCGTTGACGGTGCCGAACGTGGTGCCGGGACGGTCCCTGAACCCCTCGGTGAACGCCGCCAGGATCTGCCGCTTGAAGTCGGGACGCGGATGGGCGGCGACGACCGCGGCGACGTCCTCGGGGGCCAGGTCGGCATACCCGATGCCGAGCACGTCGGCCTCCACCCCGGCGGTCACCAGGGCCACCTCGGGCTCCAGCCGGTAGGGGATCTCCGGCGTGGTGTGCAGGGCGATGCCCTCCCACACCTTGCGGACGTCGTCCTCGGGCACGCCGTGGGAGGCGAGGAACCTGCGGGCCTCGTCGGCGCCGTCGATCTCGAACCGCTGGTCCGTGCGCCGATATCGCTCGGTGAGCCCGAGGTCGTGGAACATCGCCCCGACGTAGAGCAGCTCGGGATCGGCCCGCAGCCCGAGGCGGCGGCCCCGCAACGAGCCGAACAGGAACACCCGGCGCGAGTGGTGGTAGAGCAACGGGGGCGCCGCCTCCCGCACCAGCTCGGTCGCCTCCGTGGCGAGCGCCGAATCGGGAACGGCGACTCCGGCGATGGTCTCGCTCATGACACCCCTCCTCGTGGGCCCGGTCCCACCTGAGCGTTCCCGCGGCCGGTCCAAGTGAGCTCTCAGACGACTCCAAGTGATCGCTTCGAGACTGTGAGCACTGTACGCAGAAGGAGGACAGTCAGATGAGAATCGCACTGGTCACGGGAGCGGGACGCGGGATCGGCAGAGAGATCGCGCGGCAGCTCGCCGGGCACGGCATGACGGTGTTCGCGGGCGTACGCGACGAGGGCCACGCCCCCGAAGGCACCCGTCCGCTGCTGCTCGACGTCACCGACGACGGGATGGTCGCGAACGCGGCCAAGCTCGTCGGCGAGGAGTTCGGGCGGCTCGACGTGCTCGTGAACAACGCCGCGCTCTGCGGCGACTACGGCGTGAGCCCGGCGGACGCGACGGCGGACCACATGCGCGCCACCTACGAGGTGGGCGTGTTCGGGGTCGTCGCCGTCACCCACGCGATGATCCCGCTGCTGCGGGCGGCCGGCGAGGCCAGGGTGGTCAACATGACCACCCGGCTGGCCTCCCTCGCTCTCACCCACGCGAAGGACGACTTCAACGTGGGGTGGGCGATGCTGGCCTACAACTCGGCGAAGAGCGCGCTCAACGCGCTCACCGTGATCTACGCCAACGAGCTGGCCGGGTCGGGCATCCTGGTCAACGCCGTCGACCCGGGCCACTGCGCCACCGACCTGACCGGCCACACCGGCACCCGTACGGCGGCCGAGGGCGCGGCGGTGGCCGTGCGGATGGCCACCCTTCCGCCCGGCGGCCCGACCGGCACGTTCAGCTCGGAGGAGGGCCCGATCCCCTGGTAGCCGTCCGCGGCGAGGGTCAGGTCGTGGCGCGCACCACCAGGCGCGTGGGGAGGACGACGGGGCTGGTGTGGCGGCCGTCGAGGCGGGACAGGAGCAGTCGTGCCAGGGCCAGGGCCTGGTCCGCGGCGGGCACCCGGACGGTGGTGAGCGGCGGGGTCGTGCAGGAGGCGGCGTGGATGTCGCCGAAGCCGACGATCGCCAGGTCTTCCGGCACCCGCAGTCCCTCCTCACGCGCCGCCTCCATGGCGCCGATCGCCAGCTCGTCGGAGGTGGCGAACACGGCGTCCAGGCCCTGGTCGCCGGACAGCAGCTCGCGGGCCGCGGCGGCGCCCGACCCGCTGTCCAGCCCGGCGAGCGCGATCACCGGCCGCAGTCCGTCCTCGTGGAGCGTGGCCAGGTGTCCGGCGAGGCGGTCCTGTACGGCGACGAGGTCCATGGGACCGCAGATCACGCCGATGCGGCGGCGGCCCCGGTCGAGGAGGTGCCGGGTGGCCGCCCTCGCGCCGCCCGCGTTGTCCACGTCCACGTGCGGCACGAGGGAGGCGATCGCGGGCTTGCCGAGCAGCACGACCGGCACTCCGGTGCGGGCGAGCCGCTCGGTGAGCGTGTCCGGGCCGTCCGGGGGGACGAGCACGACCCCGTCGACCTGTCGCGCCTCGACGTGCCTGATGATGCGCCGATGGCTCTCGGCCGTGTCGGCGAGCATGAGGGTGATCTGCTTGCCGGCTCCTTCCAGGACGCTGGTGACGTACTGGACGACGGCGGAGGTCAGCGCCTCGCCGCCGTGCCGGGGGACAGCAAGGACGAGCGCGACCGAGTCGGTCCGCCGGGTGACGAGGCTCCTGGCGGCGGCGTTGGGCACGTAGCCCAGCTCCTGGACGGCGCGCAGCACGGCGGCGCGCACGTCGGGGCTGACCGACGTCTCTCCGTTCACGACCCGCGAGACCGTGGCCCGGGAGACGCCCGCGCGGGTGGCGACGGTCTCGAGCGTGGGCCGCTTCGGCCGCTCCGCGCCGAGCCCGTTGCGCTTGATGACGTCGCGATACCACAGGGCGCTGTCCTTGAGCAGCCGCCGCTGGGTGGTGAAGTCCACGTGGACGATGCCGAACTTGCGCCGGTAGCCGTCGGCCCATTCGACGCAGTCGAGCAGCGACCACAGCAGGTAGCCGCGGACCCGGGCGCCCTCGTCGATCGAGGCCCGCAGGGCCCGCAGGTGCTCCTCGACGAAGCTGATCCGGTCGACGTCGTGGATGCCGTCGCCGGTGACGACGTCCTCGAAGTCGGCGCCGTTCTCGGTGATCATCAGCTCGGTCTCGGGATACTCCTCGGACAGGCGCCGCAGGACCAGGGACAGGCCGCTCGGCATGATGGGCCAGCCCATCGCGGTGACGGCCGTGGGCACACTGCAGAACAGGACGCCCTCGCTGCCGGGGAAGGCCGGGTCGGCCGGGGCGCTGGGCTGGGCCTGCACCGCGATGGGCGTGTAGTAGTTGACCCCCAGCAGGTCGATGGGCCGCCCGATGAGGTCGAGGTCCCCGTCGTGGATGTGGCCGAGCCCGGCGGTCCTCTCGATCAGGGGCAGCAGGTCTGCGGGGTAGCGGGCACGCAGCACCGGCTCCAGGAACTGCCGGTTGTGCAGGGCGTCGATCCTCGCCACCGCCTCGGCGTCCTCTTCGGGGATGTCGGTGGACATGTCCCCGAGCTGCGCGGGGGTGAGGACGGGGGAGAGGTTCAGCACGACGCCGGCCCTGGCGGCGCCCTGCGCGCGCAGCGCCTCCAGGCCCAGCCCGTGCGCGAGCAGCATGTGGTGGGCGCTGACGAAGGCGTCGGCCGCCGACCGCAGGCCCGGGGCGTGCACCCCCGAGGCGTGGCCGAGGAAGGCGGCGACCCACGGCTCGTTGAACGTGAACCAGGTGTCCACGCGGTCGCCGATCCTGTCGTACACGACGCGGGCGTAGTCGGCGAAGTGGCGGGCCACCTCGCGCGAGGTCCACCCCCCGCCGTCCTGCAGCGCCTGCGGCAGGTCCCAGTGGTACAGCGTGGCGTACGGCGCGATGCCCGCCTCCAGCAGCTCGTCCACGAGCCTGTCGTAGAAGTCGAGCCCCGGGCCGTTGACGCGGCCGTGCCCCTCCGGCAGCACGCGCGGCCAGCTGACCGAGAACCGGTAGGCGGCGATGCCCAGGTCCTGCATCAGCCGGACGTCCTCCGGGTGGCGCACGTAGTGGTCGCAGGCCGGGTCGCCGTACGCCCCGCCCGCGAAGGTGTCCCAGATGGAGGGGCCCCGGCCGTCGCGGTCGGTGGCGCCCTCGACCTGGAACGCGGACGTGGACACTCCCCAGACGAAACCGTCTGGGAACAACGCGGTGCGCATCTACACGAAACCCCCGTTGACTCGATGAGCGCTCAGTCTGCCGCGTCGCGCGCGGGCCCCGCCACTCGCAAGGTGGGGGCACCAGGCGCGCCCGGCGCGGCGCAAACGCGGTTCGCACTGGTCGTCGGCACATAATGAAGGGCGATGGATACGGAGAGTGACCAGCGCGCCGATCGGGGGATCGACGTCAGCGTCGTCGTCCCGGCGTACAACCGCCGGGCGTCGCTCGACCGTTGCCTCACCTCGCTGCTCGTGCAGCGGGTGGCCAAGGAGATCGTCGTGGTCGACGGCGGCTCGCGGGACGGAACCCGCGCGCTGCTCGGCCTCTACGCCGCGCACCACCCCCGGGTGATCACCGTGATCCAGGACGCCCAGCCCGGCACGCCCGGCGGCGCCCGCAACCGCGGGCTGGAACGGGCGGCGGGCAGATACGTCTTCTTCTGCGACGCGGGGGACCACCTCGCCCCCGACGCGCTGGCCCGCCTGGTCGCGACGGCCGACCGGAACGGCGCCGACGTCGTCGTGGGCAAGGTCGCCGGGGTGCGCCAGGGGTTGCGGGAGAGTGCCGACAGGGCCTCATTAACCGCCGTCTACGACGATCTGTCCTGCTTCAAGCTCTTCCGCCGGGACTTCCTGGAACGGCACGCCATCCGCTTCGACGAGACGCAGCGGCGCGGCGAGGACATGACCTTCACCGTCCACGCCTACTGTCACGCGCGGGTGATCTCGGTGGTCACTGATGGGGACTGCTACCACGCGGAGGGCGGGGGTGAGGCGTCCGCGCGGGATCCGCTCGGCTGGCTGCGCGTGGTCCGCACGCCCATCGAGGTCATGGCGCGGCACGTGCCGCCCGGCGCGCTGCGCGACCGCCTGCTCCTGCGGCACCTGCGCCGCGACGTGCTGGCCCAGCTCGGGGCGCCGCTCCTGGCCGCCTGCGAGGCCGAGCGCGAGAAGATCGCCGTCGAGGTGGCCGACATCTGCGGCCAGTGGCTGACGCCGGGTGTGCGCGCCGGTCTCGACGGTGTGGACGCCGCCCGCGTCGCCGCGCTCGACGACCCCGACCGGCTCGTACGGCTCGCGCACGTCGAGGCCGCGCCGCTGCGGCACCGGCTGGCCGGCGTCGAGTGGCGGGGCGACCGCCTGCTGATCGAAGGGTGGGCCGCCCTCGCCGACGCCGACGGCGCACGCGACAGCACCGAACTGGACGGCACGGGGCTCAAGGGCAGCGTGGGCCTGGTTTTGCGCGAGCGCATGTCGCGTGAGGAGCGCGTGCCCTCTCTGACCCGAGGCGGGACCGGTGCCGCCGGATCCTTCACCGCCGTGCTCGACGTGGCCGCGCTGCCGCCCGGAGTCTGGGACGTCCACGTGGCCGTCGAGTGCGAGGGCGCGCGCAGGCTCGCCCGGCTCGGCGCCCGCCGTGAACCCGGAGCCGGCGTTCCGGCCGCCCACCTGGTGGGCGGGGCCGTCGCGGTGCCCTTCCTCACCCGGTCCCACGGCCACCTCGGCCTCGACGTCGGAGGGCACGTCGTCCGGGTCCCCGCCGGCGTACGGCTCACGCGGGCGTGGTGGCGGGGCAGGCGGCTGCGGGTCGAGGGCCAGGCCCTGGTGGGCGAGGAGGCCGCCGCCGCGGCCGTACGGCACCTGATCTGGCGCGAGCGGGCGTCGGGGCGGGAACACCGTGAGCGGGCCGTGGCGGTGGGGCCGCGGGAGTTCGCGGCCGAGACGACCGGCCTGCGGCCCGGCACCTGGGACGCCTACCTCGAACTCGGCCTCGGCGGCCCACCGGTGCGCCTCCCGGTCAAGGTCGCCGACGCGGACGCGCTGGACCGGCCCCTGCGGTGGTGGCGCGGCGCGGTGAGATGGGGGGTGGTGCAGTGGACCGTCCGGCCGTACGCCACGGCGGTCAACCGGCGGCTCAGTGTTTCGGTGCGGGTGGCGACCCCGCCGACCGTGGTCAGGCGGATGATCCGGGCGCTGCGTCACTGATCCGGGCCTCGGGTTATCCCTAATTGCGAATCATTTGCAACTACAACTCGGTGCTCTAAAGTGGGAGGAGATTCGCCCGTTTCGAAGGGGTTATAGCCGTGCACGTGCCCGATGGGTTCTTTGACGTCCCCGTGTCCGTCGGCGCCGGGGTCTTCGCGGCCGCCGGGGTGGCCGTGTGCCTGCGGGGCGCCAAGCGGGAGCTCGACGACCGGACCGCCCCCATGGCGGGCCTGGTGGCCGCGTTCATCTTCGCGGCGCAGATGCTCAACTTCCCCGTGGCGGCCGGCACCAGCGGCCATCTGCTCGGCGGGGCCCTGGCGGCGATACTCGTCGGGCCGTACACCGCCGTGTTGTGCGTCGCGGTCGTGCTGCTCGTCCAGGGATTCTTCTTCGCCGACGGCGGGCTGACCGCGCTGGGCGTCAACATCACGCTGATGGCGATCGTGACCGCGGTCGTCGGCTGGGCGGTGTTCCGGCTGATCACCCGGGGCGCGCCGCGCGGGCGGGCGACGCTGGTGGCCGCGTCGTTCGTGGCGGCGCTGGTCTCCGTCCCCGCGGCGGCGCTCGTGTTCACGGCCCTGTTCTGGCTCGGCGGCACCGCGCCGATCGAGCTGGGCTCGGTGGCCGCCGCGATGGGCGGCGTGCACCTGCTCATCGGGCTCGGCGAGGGCTTCATCACCGCGCTCACCGTGAGCAGCGTGCTGGCCGTGCGTCCCGATCTCGTGTACGGCGCGCGCGGGATGACCAGGGCGCTGACGCTGCGCACCGCCGACGGGGAGGTCCAGGTGGGTCAGCAGGGCGGACCGGCGGCTCCGGAGACGCCCTCGGCCGGGATCGGCCTGCGCCCGGTGCTGGTGGGCGGCGCGCTCGTGGCCGTGCTGCTGGCCGGCGTCGTCTCGTTCTACGCCTCCGGCGACCCCGACGGCCTGGAGAAGGTGGCGGCCGACAAGGGCCTGAGCGTGCAGGAGAAGCCGCACACGGCGGAGAACGGCCCGCTGGCCGGATACGCCGTCAAGGGCGTGGAGAACCAGCGGCTGTCCGGCGGCCTGGCCGGGGTGGTGGGCGTCGCGCTGACGGTCGTGGCCGGAGGCGGCGTGTTCTACGTCATCCGCCGCCGCCGGCGGATGACCGACGGGATGACGCCCGCGAGCGCGCAGTGAGCGTGCTGCGTCCGGACCTGCGATCAACGGCTCCCGGGCCGTGAGCGCCCTGCCCGCGTGCGGGCGCGGCCGGTCGGCGATGATGGCCCTGTGAGTGCGAAGTGAGCGCCGGGCACCATCACCCGATCTACCGGCCCGCCGACACGCCCGTCCACCGGCTGCCGCCCCAGTGCAAGCTGGCGGCGGTCGTCGCGTTCGCGGTGTTCGTGGTCGCCACGCCGCGCGAGCGCTTCTGGGCGTTCGCGCTCGACGCGCTGCTGCTGGCCGCCGTCGCGGTCGCCGCCCGGGTGCCGGCGGGCGCGATCGTACGCCGCATGGCGATCGAGGTGCCGTTCGTGCTGTTCGCGGTGGCGATCCCGCTGATCGGTACGGGCGAGCGGGTCCAGGTGCTCGGCCTGTCGCTGAGCGTCCCCGGCCTGTGGGCGGCCTGGAACATCCTGGCCAAGGCCACGCTGGGTGTGGTCGCCTCGATCCTGCTGGCGGCCACGACCGAGCCCCGGATGATGCTGCTCGGCGCCGAACGGCTGCGGCTGCCCCGGCTGCTCGTGCAGATCGCGACGTTCATGCTGCGCTACCTGGACGTGATCCTCGAACAGATGCGGCGCATGCGGATCGCCAGGGAGTCGCGGGGATTCGTCGCCCGTGACCTCCGGCAGGCCCCCGTGCTGGCGAAATCGGCGGGCGCCCTGTTCATCCGCTCGTACGAGCGGGGGGAGCGGGTCCATCTCGCCATGCTGAGCCGTGGCTACGCGGGCGAGATGCCGACCATTAGGGATATATCGGCGACTGGGCGAGACTGGGCGATGGCGGGCATGCTGCCCTGCCTCGCCGCGGTGACGGCCCTACTGGCGTGGAGCACGACATGACCTCCGGCAGCCCCTCGCTCACGGTGAGCAGGCTCGCGTACGCCTATCCCGACGGGACACAGGCGTTGTACGGCGTGGACCTGACGATCGGGCGGGGGGAGCGGGTCGCCCTGCTCGGCCCGAACGGCGCGGGCAAGACCACGCTCGTCATGCACCTCAACGGCATCCTCACGGCCGGGCACGGGACGGTGGAGGTGGCCGGACTCGCGGTGCGCGCGGACACCCTGCGGGAGATCCGCCGCCGCGTCGGGCTGGTGTTCCAGGATCCGGACGACCAGCTCTTCATGCCGACCGTACGGGAGGACGTCGCGTTCGGCCCGGCCAACCTCGGGCTGCGCGGCGCGGAACTCGACCGCCGGGTGCGCGACGCGCTGGAGCGGGTCGGCATGGTGGACGCGATCGACCGGCCGCCGCACCACCTGTCCTTCGGCCAGCGCCGCCGGGTGGCCGTGGCCACGGTGCTGGCGATGGAGCCGGAGATCCTCGTCCTCGACGAACCGTCGTCCAATCTCGACCCGGCGTCCCGCCGCGAGCTGGCCGAAATCCTCAAGGACCTGGACGTGACCGTGCTGATGGTCACCCACGATCTGCCGTACGCGCTGGAACTGTGCGAGCGTTCGCTCATCATGTCGGAGGGGGTGATCGCCGCCGACGGGCCGACGCACGCGCTGCTCGCCGACGAGCGGTTGCTCGCCGCGCACCGGCTCGAACTTCCTTACGGCTTCGCCGTCCCTGCTCAGCCGGGGTGATGGATAAGTAAAGTGGGCCGGAGCTGAGGAGGTCTCGACGATGAAGCTGCGGCTCGCACGCCAATCGCTCTCCAATGCCGTCGTGGTGGCCGTGGAGGGTGAGCTCGACCTGTTCACGGCTCCGTTCCTGCGTGACGAGATACGGGATGCCATACGCGACGACGGCCCCACGCTCGTGCTTGACCTCGGAGAGCTCTCGTTCATGGATTCCAGTGGGCTCAGCGTGCTCATCGAGGCCTGGCGGCTGGCCACGAGCGAGGGCGGCGGGGTGTGTCTCGCCTCACCGCAGCCTCCGGTGGCCCGCATCCTGCGCACGACCGGCCTGGACCGGCGGATCAAGGTCTACCCCGACGTCGATACCGCGATTTTGCAGCACCCCGAGTAGAACTTCATTCGGTTCGCGCGTTAAGGTCCGGCTATGGATCTGAACGGAGCAGCAGCAATCATCTCGGGCGGTGCCAGCGGCCTCGGCGAGGCGTCGGCCCGCGAGCTGGCCCGTGTCGGCGCGACCGTGGTCGTGGCCGACCTCAACGCGGAGCGCGGCAAGGCGCTGGCCGACGAGATCGGCGGCGTGTTCGCCCACACCGACGTGTCCGACGAGGCGTCGGTGCAGGCCGCGGTGGAGGCGGCGGTCGCCACCGGCAAGCCGTTGCGCGCCGTGATCAGCAGCGCCGGCATCGGCTGGGCGCAGCGCACCGTCGGACGGGACGGCTCGCCGCACGACCTGGCGGCCTACCGCAAGGTGATCGACGTCAACCTGATCGGCACCTTCAACCTCATGCGCATCGGCGCGGCGGCCATGGCCAAGACCGAGCCGGCGGACGAGGACGGCGCCCGCGGCGTCGTCATCAACACCGCGTCTGTCGCCGGCATCGAGGGCCAGACGGGCCAGGTGGCGTACTCGGCGTCGAAGGGCGGCATCATCGGCATGACCCTTCCCGCCGCCCGCGACCTCGCGGCCATCGGCGTCCGCGTGCTCACCATCGCGCCGGGCATCATCGACACCCCCATCTACGGGAAGATCGGCGACAAGAACGCCGAGGACTTCAAGGCCAAGCTCATCGGGCCGGTGGCGTTCCCCAAGCGGCTCGGCAAGGCCTCGGAGTTCGGCCACCTGGTGCGCACGCTGATCGAGAACGACTACATGAACGGCGAGGTCATCCGTTTCGACGGCGGCATCCGCTTCCAGCCCAAGTAAGCCGAGTGAGGTCAGGTGTCCGAGGTGAACTCCGGGCCGGCCGCTGAGCCGGACGAGGTACTCGTAGAGATCGTCGACGGCGGCGTGGCCGTCGTCACCATCAACCGGCCCAAGGCCAGGAACGCCGTGAACGGCGCGGTGGCGCGCGGGATCGCGGCCGCCCTGGACGAGCTGGACGAAAGCCCCGACGTGTCCGCGATCGTCCTCACCGGGGCCGGCGGCACGTTCTCGGCGGGCATGGACCTGAAGGGCTTCCTCACCGGGGACATGCCGGTGGTCGAGGGCCGGGGCTTCGGCGGCGTCACCGAGGCGCCGCCGAAGAAGCCGATCATCGCCGCGGTCGAGGGGTACGCGCTGGCCGGCGGGTTCGAGCTGGCTCTGTCCTGCGACATCGTCGTCGCGTCCGAGGAGGCGAAGTTCGGCCTGCCGGAGCCCAAGCGCGGCCTGGTCGCCGGTGCGGGCGGGATCATGCGGCTGCCGCGCCGGATCCCCTACCACGTCGCCATGGAGATCGCCCTGACCGGCGATCACTACCCGGCCTCCCGGCTGTACGAGCTGGGGCTGGTCAACCGGATCACCTACCCGGGCGAGGCGCTCAACGGCGCGCTCGAACTGGCCCGCACGATCGCGGCGAACGCGCCGCTGGCGCTCGCCGCGACCAAGCGGGTCATCGTCGAGTCGGCCGACTGGTCGCGCGAGGACATGTTCCGCAAGCAGGGCGAGATCATCACGCCCGTCTTCGGCTCGAAGGACGCCATGGAGGGCGCGGCGGCCTTCGCCGAGAAGCGCGCCCCCGTCTGGAAGGGCGAGTAACCCGCACCTCGTAAGGCCGCTCGGGGCGCTCCGCGCGGTGTCCACTCGGGGCGCTCCGCGCAGGGGCGCCCCGAGCCATGTCCGGGGGTGTCACAAGCGTCGCCGTGTGCTTTAGGACGGTTTCCGGTACCGGTGTCCCAGGGGTGTCCCAGCCGGGGGCGGGATCTTGGGACAGTGTCCCTGTCCGGCTCGGGCGCTGCCCTAGCCCGGACGGCGGACGGCGTATAGATCGCTGTGAGGACGCGGCGCCCCGGCCCGCCCGCCTATCTTCCCTCGTGAAGATCACCACGAAGGGGAGAGAGATGAACCTGCGGACAGGACGTGGGACCTGGCTGGCGGCCGGGGCGGTGGCGGGGCTGCTCGTGGGCGGCGGCGGGATCGCCGTTGCCACGACGGCGGCGACGAATTCGGCGATCGTGGCCTGCGTGGGCCCCGACGGCGTCATGCGGATGCCCCAGGCGCCGGAGGAGTCGGTCCAGGGCCGCACCACGGACACGCAGGTCGCCGCGCCGGCCCCCGCCGGCACGTGTCCCGTCGAGTCCCGGACCGTTTCCTGGAACATCGCCGGACCCCAGGGCCCCGTCGGACCGGCCGGACCTCAGGGCCAAACCGGGCCGACCGGACTTCAGGGGTCCAAGGGAGAGACCGGTCCGCAAGGGCCCCAGGGCGCGACCGGACCCCAGGGCCCGAAGGGCGAGAAGGGCGAGAAGGGCGACCCCGGCGGGACGTACGGGCGGACCCACTACGTCCATGAGGTCGTTCAGCGTCGGGACGATGCGAGGGTGGAGGTACTGCGCGTCTCCGAACTGCCCGCGGGGGACTACATCATCCAAACCCGTGTCGACGTCAACCCCTGGTCGAGTAGGGGACCGGGGACGTCCGGCTACTACGCCTTGTGCGATCTCAACACGCCCACCGGAGTCGTTTCAGTCCGCAGCGAGCAGGACGAGGGCAGGTGGCCCAAGATCGAGTTCTTCGCCACCGCGAAGCTGAGCGCCCCCGGCCCCGTGATCCTCAGCTGTCAGTCGGTGAACGTCGAGTACATCGATTACAACGGCACGTTGATGGCGACCAGCGTGCCCGAGGTCGTCGCCTCACCGACCGCTACGCCGTCCGTCCCTCCGACCGTCACGCCGACCGGCTTGCCGTCTCCCACGCCGTCCGCCCGTCCAACCGTCACGCCGTCCGCTACGCCGTCGGCCCCTCCGACCGGCTCGCCGACCGTCACGCCGTCGCGCTGAGGAAGCCGGAGGACGGCTCAGGTCAGAGCGGGTCGCCGAGCGGGCCGTGGTCCTCCTCCAGGGCGTTGGCCCAGTGGGCGGCGAAGTCCGGCTGTGTGCCGTCCGCGTCGGTGAAGCCGTACTCCCCGTACAGCCCCCAGGTGGCCAGGGCGCTTCCGGTCTTGGCCATGACGCCAGGGTCGGCCGCCAGGGCGGCGACGGCCCGCCCGAGGTACGCCGGGGTCTCGGAGTGGGCGAAGTTGGGATCCTGAGCCACCCCGTCCCGCCAGTCGGCCTCCGTCACGCCGAAGTGCTCGAGCATGGCCTCCGAGCGCAGGAACCCCGGCGTGACGGCGACGGCGGCCACGCCGTACGGCTTGAGCTCCGCCGCCTGGGCCACGGCGAGGCGGATCACGGTGGACTTGGCGATGTCGTAGAAGAACGAGCCGCGATAGCGGGCGGTGTTGCCGTCGGTGACCTCCACGACCAGGCCGCTCCGGCGGGCGACCATCAGCGGAAGCGCGAACCGGCTCGTGACGATGTGGGTCTCCACCGCCCGGCGCAGCAGTCGCAGGCCGGTGTCGAGGTCCTGCTCCCACAGGGGATGCTCCCAGTCGGTCAGCGCGTCGCCGCCCCATACGGAGTTGACCAGGACGTCGAGCCGCCCGTCCTGCTCGGCGGCGATCCGGTCGACCAGCGCGCGCACCTCCTCGGGGTCGCTGTGGTCGGTGCGCACGGCGACGCCGGTGCCGCCGGCCGCGGTGACCCGCGCGGCGGTCTCCTCGATCGTCTCGGGGCGGTCCAGGTCGGAGCGGCCGGCCGTGCTGCTGCGGCCGGTGACGTAGACCGTGGCGCCCGCGGCCCCGAGCTCGACGGCGATGCCGCGTCCACCGCCTCGCGTGCCTCCCGCCACCAGGGCGACCTTCCCGGCGAGCGGCAGTCTGTCGTTCACGACATCTCCTTCGAACAGGTATGAGGCGATAGGAGGGCGGTGATCGCCCTTCCGAGCCGCCCCGGCAGCGTGCCCTGCCGGTCGAGGGCCCAGGTCAGGCCGGTGCCGGCGATCAGCGCCTGGACGGACTCGGCCAGCGCGGCGGTGTCGGTGCCGATCCGCAGCTCGCCCGCGGCCACCGCCTCGTCGAGCAGGGCCAGGATCGCCCCTCGCTGCGCCTCGTGGATGACCAGGGCGTACTCGCGCAGCTGCGGATCGGTGAGATCCATGCACAGGAACGCCAGGTGATTGGCGAAACGCTCCGGGGTGTCCATGAGGGCCATCGACTCCTCGGCCAACGCCAGGAGCGCTTCCAACGGGGAAGGGCGCCCCTGCCGCAGCCGCTCGTGGTGTGCCTCCGCCTCGTGCGCGGACTGCCTCGCCAGCGCCACCAGCAGGCCGCGCTTGGACCCGAAGCGCTGCACGAGAGTGCCGGGCACGAGCCCCACCTCGTCGGCGACCGCGGCGAGGGTCAGCCCGGCCGGACCCACCCGGCCGATCACCTCGGCGGCCGCACGCAGGATCACCGAATCGTCCACCCCGCGGGGACGTCCCGCCACCGGACCCTCCCTTTCATAAATGACTGTTCATTTATTAATACAGCCGTCCGGCCTCTTCCGGCAAACCCGACGGCATGATCCGGGCGGATCGGGGCAGTCCGCTCGTTCGTGAGCGGGACTGCGTACGGTGAAGCCATGAGTGATTCCGGGCCCGGGTTGCCCCCGCCGGGCCGGTCGATGCGGGAGCGGACGTCCGCGCTGCTCACCGGTGCCCTCGGCAGCGCGATCCTGATGATCGTGCTCGTCTCGGTGATGTGGGCGATCGAGATCGTCGACTACATGGAGAACGGACGGCTCGACAGGTACGGCATCGTCGCCCACGAGCCGGACGGCCTGCCCGGGATCCTGTTCGCGCCGTTCCTGCACGCGGGGTTCGGTCACCTGATGGCGAACTCGCTGCCGCTGCTGATCCTGGGGTTCGTGGCCGCCATCCGGGGGATCGGCAGGTTCCTCGCGGCGAGCCTGGTCATCATCCTGGTCAGCGGGCTGGGCGTGTGGTTCACCAGTCCGCCGGACACGCTGACGATCGGCGCGAGCGGCCTCGTCTTCGGATATTTCGGTTATGTCGTGGCCCGGGGTTTGTTCGACCGCCGGGCCCTCGACATCGTCCTCGGCGTCGTGGTCGCCGTGCTGTACTACTCGATCCTGTGGGGGGCCCTGCCCACCCAGCCGGGTGTCTCCTGGCAGGGCCACCTGTTCGGCCTCATCGGCGGCGTGATCGCCGCCTGGCTGCTACGCCGCCGCAAGCCCGTGACGGCCTGACCCGCGAACGGCTCAGGAGCCGGGAGGCGGGGTGGCGGTCCCGATGTCGAACGCCGAGGGATCGTCGACGACCCGGCAGGGCTTCACGGGCCCTTCCGTCAGCCGTCCGGAGAACTGGAAGGCCACCCCGGGGTGCTCCATGCTCGGCTTCCGCGCGTTCTCCACGACCTCGATCATGACGATCTGCCCGGGCCCGATGAACTTGGGGCGGATCGTAATGCCGTTCTTCGGCTGGATCGCCTTGCTCGACGCCAGGTTCTCCGTCACCCGCCGCACGCGCGCCTGTACCGCCGGGTCCTGGCTCTCCAGTTCCTCCTTCGTGAGGGAGGTGCGGTCGCCCGCCACGAAGGGGGCGCGTCCGTCGGCGCACCTCTTCCCCAGCGGCAGATAGCTGATGTCGGCCCGCACGCCCAGCCTCGCCAGGTCCCTCTCGACCCGGTCCGGGTCCCTGAACTCGTTGATCTGCAGGCTGATCGAACCGTCCGCGTGCTGTGTCAGCGCGTAAGCCGGGGTCTGCTGCCCGACCACGAGCGGTACGGCGACGGCCGCGGCTGTGGCGGCGGCGACGATCCCGGCGCCGGCCAGGAAGCGGGTCCGGACGCTCCGGCGCCTCGGCGCGTGAGCCCGGACTTCCCGTGCGGCGATCTCCGCCTTGAGTTCCGCGAGGAGTCTGTCCTCGAAAGTGTCGTTCACTTCGTTCCTCCGATCAGTTCCATCACTCCGGGAAAGCGCTGGATCTGCCGCCGGGCGCGGTGCAGCCTGACCCGGGCGGTGCCCTGCCTGATGCCGAGCGCGGCGGCGGCCTCGGCGGGGCTGAGCCCGTCCACGGCCACGAGTTCCAGCAGCGCGCGGTCGCCGTCCGGCAGATCGGCCATCGCCTCCAGCGCGAGCCGAGCCGGTGACTCGGCGTCGACGCGTTCCTCCAGGCGGGCGATGTCGTCGGCGTCGAGCAGGCGGCGGCCGGCGATCCTGCTGGTGGCGCGTAACTCCCTCGCCGTACGGCGGCGCTGTGCCAGCACCGTGTTGCGCGCCACGCCGTAGAGCCAGGCGATCTCGCTGCCCCTGTCCGGGCGGTAGGTGTGCGCGGAATCGAGCACGGCGAGGAACACCTCCGCCGTGAGGTCGGCGACGGTGTGCGGGTCGTCCACCCGCCTGGCCAGGAACCGCGTCACGGCGTCGACGTGCCGCCGGTAGAAGGCTTCGAATGCGTCGGGATCACGGGCGAAGCCCGCCGGACCCGTCTGTTCACGGCGCACCGGCGCTCCCCTCGGTCGTGTGACAAAACACATCCCTGCTTGGACGGAGCACCCCGCACCGTTACAGATCGGGACGTTGCAAACCGGGGGAAAAGAAAAAGCCGGCGGCCCGAAGACCGCCGGCGTGCTGTCGCACCCCCGCGCCGTATGCCTGACGTGCCGGACCCGTGGGCAGGGCCCGGCACGTCAGGATCACGACCTCCGCACGATCAGACGGGGATCGGCCGGCGCAGCACGAGGCCGTACATCGCCGCGGCGACGAGCGCGAGCGCTCCGGCCGCGAACAGGGCGAGGCCGAAGCTGCCCGAGGCGTCGACGAGCACGCCGGTCGCGATGGGCGCCACCGCGCCGCCGAGGAAACCGCCGAAGTTCTGAATGCTTCCGACGGACCCGACGAACCGCTGGGTGCGCACCACATCGGTCGCCAGCGCCCAGATGGACGGTCCGGTCAGGCTGTAGGTGAACATACCGATCGTGAGCAGCGTCACGGCGAGCACGGCCCCGCTGGTGGTCGCCGTCGCGAGTAGCGCCAGCGCGGTCAGCAGCGCACCGCCCGCGATGGTGTACCGGCGGGCGTCCATCCGTGGGATGCGGGCGGCCAGCGAGTCGGAGAACCGGCCGCCGACGAGCGCGCCCACCGCACCCGCGATGTACGGCAGCGCGGCCACGAGGCCGGCGTTCTCGATGGTGAACCCACGGTCGGTCTGGAGATAGGTGGGCAGCCAGGTGATGTAGAACCAGAAGAGGTACTGCAGCGCGAAGTCACCGATGATCATCATCCAGAGGGACGGGTGGCGGAAGAGCGACACCCATTCCCGGCTGGTGACCGGCGCCTCGGTGGCGGGCGCGGCATCGTCCCCCTGCCCGCCGCGGATGTGCGCCAGCTCGGACGCGCTGAGCCAGGGGTGCTTCTCCGGCGATCGGTAGACGGCCAGCCAGCCGACGACGCCGACCACGCCGAGGAGCCCGAGCAGGACGAACATCGCGCGCCAGCCGAAGGCGAGCATGAGCGCGGTCGCCACCGGGGGAGAGGCGGCGAGGCCGATCTGCGTGCCGGCGATCATCATGGAGGTGGCGGTGCCCTTCTCCGATCTGTGGAACCACGTCCCGATGCCCTTCACGGCGGCAGGGAACATGGGAGCCTCACTCACCCCCAGCCCCACTCGGGCCGCGACGAAGGTGGCGACGGTGTGCATCCCGCCGGTGACGGCGCAGCAGATCGACCAGGCGCCGATGGCGAAGGTCATGATGACGCGGGGGCCGAAGCGGTCCACGAGCCATCCCGACGGCAGGTTCATGACCGCGTAGGGCCAGACGAACGCCGAGAGGATCACCCCCGACATGGTCGCGTTGAAGCCGAGATCCTCGCGAATGTCGGGCATCGCGACGGACAGGGCGCCGCGGTCGATGTAGTTGATGATGGCGAGTAGTGTGATGACAACCGCGATGATCCAGCGCACCCGGCCGCGTCTGGCCGATGCGCCCGAATGAGTCTCGGCGGCTGCTCGGGGGATGGGGCTGTGAGCCATGTGGTTCCTCGTTCCACGGACGGCAGTGGGTCGGCGTGCGGTCGTTCGGGGACGCGGGTGCGAGCCGCGTACCCCGGACGACCGTTGGGGGGCGTTCGATGCGTGTCCTGCTCAGCCGATCTTGTGCAGGTCCGCCGCCGCGAGGATCCGCTCCACCTCGGCGCGTTCGGCGTCGTTCAGCGGGAGCAGCGGGTCGCAGGTCGTGTCGCCGCCGATGACGCCGCGAGCCACGAGTGCCGCCTTGAACGAGCTGATGGTGGCGCTGAAGCCGCTGATCCGGTCGCCGGCGACCTGGGTGATGTAGCGCAGCCGGGCCAGCCGGTCCTGCTCCGCGCGGGCGTCGGCCCAGCGTCCCTCGCTCGCGGCGGCGTAGAGCCGTACGAACCCGTGGGGGTCGACGTTGCCCATTCCCACGATCATCCCGGCGGCGCCCTGGAGGAGGGCCCCGTCACAGGTGATGTCGGAACCGGTGATGACGGAGAAGCCGTCGATGCCGGAGGTCTCGTCGATGAGACGGCGGAAGGAGATCTCCTCGCCGCTGGTGTCCTTGACGGCGACGATCACGCCGTCCTCGGCCAGCTTGAGCGTGGTCTGCCAGGCCAGCTTGCTGTGGACCTTGCTCGGGATGTCGTACGCCACGAGGGGGACGGAGACCGCGTCGGCGACCTGCCGGAAATGCCGGTCGATCTCCGCCTGGGTGACCTCGCCGTAGAACGGGGGAGTGAGCACGATGCCGTCGGCTCCCGCGCGCTCGGCGGCCCTGGCGTTGTCGACGGCGCGGGCGGTGCCGATGTCGCTGGCGCCGGCGAGCACCGGCACGCGCCCGCCCACGGCCTCGGTGACGACGTCGAGGACCTGGTCACGCCGGGCCGGTGTGAGGTATGGCCCCTCGCCGCCCGTGCCGAGCGCGAAGACGACGTGCACCCCGGCGTCGATCACGAAGTCGACGAGGCGGCGCAGGGACGGGACGTCGACCTCCTGGTCGGCGTCGAGTGGCGTGACGATCGGGGGGATGACCCCGTGAACGCGAAGCGCGGGCTTGCCCATGGTTCTCCAGTCGGTGATGTCGTTCTGCGGGAGGTGGTGTGCCGAGCCGCCGTCGGGCGTACCGCTGCGGCTCAGCCCCACGACGCCTCGCTCATGGGCCGCAGCGCGGTCTCCAGGATGCGGAAGTGCCTCGGGCGGGACAGGCAGTAGACGATGAGGTCGGCGATGTCGTCCGCCGTCATCATCGCCTTCACCTGCGGGCTGTCCGGGGTCCGGCCCCGGCCGTCGTCCATCGCGAAGTCGGTGTACACGCCGCCGGGACAGATGTTGGTGCACCGGATGCCGAGCTCGCGCAGCTCGTTGTCGAGCGCCCTGGTGAGGCCCACCTGGGCGAACTTCGAGGCGCTGTAGACCGCCTCGCCGGGCAGGCCGCGCCGGCCCGCCTCGCTCGCCACCGTGATGACGTCGCCCTCCCCATGCTCGAGCAGGTGCGGCAGGGCGGCCCGCAGCAGGTAGACCGTGCCGCGCACGTTGGTGTCGATCATCTCGTCGATGTGCCGGTCGGGCACGTCGAGGAACTTCCCGTAGCTGCCGACGCCCGCGTTCGCGACGACGACGTCGAGCCGCCCGAAGCGCTCGGCGGCGGCGGCCACGAAGGCGTCCACCTGCTGCTTGTCCCGCACGTCGCAACTGCCGGCGTACACGCCGTCGAGGCCGAGGTCGGCGCCGCGCCTGGACGCGAGGGCGAGCTGTGCGCCTTCGGCGTGCAGGCGGCGGGCGAGCGCGGCTCCGATGCCCGCGCTGGCGCCAGTGATCAGTACCACGCGCCCCGCGAGGGTGCGGTCGGAAGACATGGATCTCCTTACGTTGCGGTAGGCGATTTGCCTGAGATAACGTTTTCTCGGATCGCAAGACCGATGTTTAGCAGTACGCCCCGTGGGCGTGTCAAGACCCTGCTAGAAACCTGGTGGTAACCGAACAGAAACGGAGGTCCGGTGCGAGACGGGACACGTGTCACGATGCGCGACGTGGCCGCCGCGGCCGGTGTTTCCGTGCCGACGGTGTCTCGCGTGCTCAACGGGGCGGCCACGGTGGATCCCGAGCTCTCGGCCCGGGTACGCAAGGCCGCCGATCGGCTCGGGTACCGGCCCAACGCGATCGCCAGGGCGCTGCGCAGCAGCGTCTCGCACACCTTCGGGCTGGTCGTCCCGGATATCGCCAACCCGTTCTTCCCGAGGCTCGTCAAGGCCATCGAGCAGCGGCTACGCGGGTCCGGCTACGTCCTGCTCCTGGCCGACGCGCAGAACGACGTGGCGGTCGAACGCGAGGTGATCGCGGACCTCCTGCAACGCAGCGTCGACGGGCTGCTGGTGTCCCCCTGTGACCGGGAGCGCAGCGCCTCCGCCATGCTGGCGGCGGCCGCCGAGATCCCGGTCGTGCAGATCGACCGCCATGCCACGGCCGAGCTGCCGTGGGTGGGGGCCGACCAATGGGGCGCCATCCACGACGTACTCCTGCACCTGGTCGCGGCGGGAGTGCGCCGTCCCGCGTTCATCGGCCCGCTGACCACGGAGTCGCCCGCGCTGGAGCGGCTCCGCGCGTTCGCCGAGGTGGCGGTACGCGAGCTCGAAGGCTGGGACCGGCCCACCTTCACCTGTCCGTCCGACGTGGCGGCGGCCCGCGCGCTGACCGGGGAGATCCTCGCCACCCGGCCGGACATCGACGCGCTGGTCTGCGGGAACGACGTCATCGCCTTCGGGGCGCTGGAGATCTGCCGTCGTGCCGGCAGGTCCGACATCGCGGTAACCGGCTTCGACGAGACGTTCCTGGCCGAGGCGAGCGGTCTCACCAGCGTCGAGCAGCCGCTGGCCGCGCTCGCCGACACGGCCATCCGGCTCTGCCTCGGAGAGGGCGGGGAGGCCGGGGACGGCACGGACGGCGCCGAGGGCGAGGGCCGGCGCGAGCAGGTCAGGCACGCGTGCCGAGTCGTGGCGCGGGGGTCCACCACGAGTGGGGCCACCGTCTGAACGGCGAGGGGCGGGGCCGTGTTCCGGCCCCGCCCCTCACATCGTCACGTCGGTCTCGTGACGTTCGGTTCAGAGACGCTCGACCACGTAGTCGACGCAGGAGGTCAGCGCCTCGACGTCGGCGGGGTCGATCGCCGGGAACATCGCGATCCGCAGCTGGTTGCGGCCGAGCTTGCGGTAGGGCTCGGTGTCCACGATGCCGTTGGCCCGCAGCACCTTCGCGACCGCCGCGGCGTCCACGGCGTCGTCGAAGTCGATGGTGCCGACGACGTTGGAGCGCTGCGCCGGGTCGGCCACGAACGGCGTGGTGTACGACGTCTTCTCGGCCCAGGTGTACAGCCGCGAGGCGGAGTCGGCCGACCGGGCGGTGGTCCACGCGAGGCCGCCCTGGGCGTTCATCCAGTCGATCTGGTCGGCCAGCAGGAACAGCGTGGCGACCGCCGGGGTGTTGTACGTCTGGTCCTTGACCGAGTTGTCGATGGCGGTCGGCAGGCTGAAGAACTCGGGGACGAACCGGCCGCTCTCGGTGATCTCCGTCACCCGGGCCAGCGCCTTCGGCGAGAACAGCGCGATCCACAGGCCGCCGTCGGAGGCGAAGCTCTTCTGCGGGGCGAAGTAGTAGACGTCGAACTCCTCCGCGGAGACCGGCAGGCCGCCGGCGCCGCTGGTGGCGTCCACCAGGACGAGCGACTCGTCGTCGCCGACGCGCTTGATGGGCATCGCGACGCCGGTCGAGGTCTCGTTGTGGGTGAGCGCGTAGACGTCCACGCCCTCCTCGGCGACCGGCAGCGGGTGGCTGCCCGGCTCCGACTTGATCACCGAGGGGTCGGCGAGCCAGGGTGCCTTCTTCGCGACCGTCGCGAACTTCGAGGAGAACTCCCCGAAGTTCAGGTGCTGCGACTTCTCCCGGATCAGCCCGAAGGACGCGATGTCCCAGAACGCCGTGGTGCCGCCGTTGCCCAGCACGACCTCGTACCCCTCGGGGAGGGAGAACAGGTCGGTGAGCCCGGCGCGGACGCGGGCGACGAGGTTCTTCACCGGCTTCTGCCGGTGGGAGGTGCCCATCACCTTCGACCCGGCGTCGGCGAGAGCGGCGAGCTGCTCGGGGCGTACCTTCGAGGGCCCGCAGCCGAATCGGCCGTCGGCGGGCTTGATGTCAGCGGGAATCACGATGTCAGCCACGGTTCAAGCGTAGTGAGACCTGCGGATGCTCTAGACCATGGTCCGGATTGTGAGACATCATGGTCCCGTTTTAAGATCACGCACCACCTCAAGAATGGACTCCGCCCCCCGGGGAGACATCCGCGTGGCCGACCCGCATGCCGTCATCGAGGCACTGGTTCGCAGGCCGTTCTTCTGGCGCTCCGACCGCCCCCTGCCCCTCGTCCTGGTCGTGGGCCGCGACGGCGGCGCCTTCGACGCGGCCCGGCGGCTCGCCGTGCCCTTCGAGGACTCCCTCCCGCAGGCCACGGTCAGGGCGGGGGAGTACGACACGCTGCGTGAGCTGGTCGAGGCGCTCGCGGGGGAGCACGGCCAGCTCGGCAAGCCCGTCGGCGGCTCGTTCCTGCCCCCGCCGCGGTTCCCGCTCGTCCAGTTCGTGCTGTGGGCGCGCCGCCGGCGCGAGGAGCCGCCTCCCGGGGAACCGGTCGACGTGCCCGGCCGGACCTGGCCGCCCGACCCGCAGTCGCGTACGGGCCAGGAGGAGTTCAAGGAGCGGCTCAAGGACTGGCGCAGGGGCAGGTACGGCGGGGACAGGGGGCGCAGGACCGCGGCGGACTTCCTCGGCCGGGCGGCCACCACCTGGGTGCCGGTGGGCACGCTCGCCGCCTGGTGGCTCGGCGGCGCCTCCGACCTGGTCGGCCTGATCCCGTGGGCGCTCGGCGTGCTCGTCGCCGTCGTCGGCACGTTGATCCAGGCCATGCTGTCGATCCGGGGGTCCTTCTTCAACGGCTGGTTCAGGAAGCAGCCATACCTGGCCAGGAAGCCCTTCGAGCGCCTGCCGAAGTACGCGCTGCGCATCGCCAACGCGAGCGAGGCGGAGGTCGAGCGGCTGCTCGTCCACGCGTTGTGCCAGGACCTGCGCCAGGCGTACCAGAAGTGGCTGATCCCGTGGCCGAGCTGGGGGCGCGGTCTTTACGCGATGCTGGTCCTCGACGCGCGGTGGTCCGGCGACGTCAACGAGCGGTTCCTGCGCACCCTGGAGGAGACGGTCGAGGAGACCGGGCTGCTGCCGCCGCTCCTGGTGCTGGCCGCCGTGCCCGAGTCGTTCGAGCCGGGCCGCAGGCCGGTCACCGCGGGCCGGCTGTCGGACCTGTCCGCGCTGGTGGCGGCGTGGCGGACGGCGGCGCGGCGGAGGGTGCCGCCGCTGCGGCTGATGGTCGGCGCGCCCGCGATCCCGCTGGACGACGACTACCGGCCGCGCCTGCTGGGCAGCCGGATGCGGGCGATCGGCTACTGGTGCGTGATGGCGCTGCTGCTGATCGGGCCCGTCGTCCTGCTCGGACGCATCCAGCAGGACCGCAACGCGCACTGCGGCGGCCTGCCCTGGGTCGAGCGCGACGGCAAGGAGTGCGTCGGCGTCGTGAACGCCGACGGGCCCACCCCGGGCGGGCTCTTCCCGTCGGACGAGATAACGAGGCTCGTCGCCCGGATCGACCGCAACAACGCCCTGGCCAGGGAGGCCGGGACCTACGTGAGCGTGGTGCTGTTCGGCGAGTACTCCGTCGCGCAGGACCAGAGCGACAGCGCGTTCGTCGGGGCCCGGGCGGAGCTCACGGCCGTGGAGGAGTACCAGCGCGGCGTCTCGGGCGCGCCCCGCCTCCAGGTGCTGGTGGCCAACGCCGGCACGAACTTCCATCGGGGGCGGCGTACGGCGGAACTGGTCAGCGAGATGGCGGCCGAGGACCCCCGCGTGCTCGGGGTGATCGGCTTCCAGCGCAGCGTCCGGGGCGTCGAGGAGGCCATCCAGACGCTGCACACGGCGAAGATCCCGATGCTGGTGACCACCGCGACCGCCGACCGGCTCGGGTATCTGGCGGACGACCCCGCCCGGTCCGGGTCCGGCTACGCCTCCCCGTACGTGTTCCGCCTGGGGCCGACGAACCGGCGGCAGGCGCGGCTGGCCGCCAGGTTCGCCCGCGACCGGCTCCTCGGCGGCGTGCCGAAGCCGTCCGCGGTGGTCGTCCAGGACCGGACGGACGACGACAACTACACGAACAACCTCGCCGACGACTACGCGGACGAGGCCGGCGCGGTGGGGATCACGGTCGGCGACCGCGTCGCGTACAAGGACCGGGGAACGGGCATGGACCTGGCGGTGAGCCGGGCCTGCGGTCACGGGCCCGACCTGCTCCTCTACGCGGGGCGCGCGGCCGACTTCCTCGACTTCCTCCGCTACGTCGAGGGCAAGGACTGCGGCAAGGAGCCGATCAAGGTCCTCGCGGGTGACGACGTCATCAAGGCGGTGGCCAACAGCGGCGCCGTGATCGGCGACTACCGGCGTGTCCAGGTCTACTACGCGGCGCTGGCGAGCCGCGAGCTGTGGCGCGGCGGCACGGCGGCGCCGACGGGCTTCGTGCAGAGCCTGCTGAGCGGCCGGCACGCGAAGGAGTCCGACGACAACCTCATCCTCAGCTACGACGCCGCCAAGCTCTTCTACGAGCGCGTCAACGCGGCCTATCGGGGCGGGCTGCCCAGCAGGGGAGACCTGCTCTACCAGATCTCCCTCGTCTCCCCGCGCGACAGGTGGAACGGTTCGAGCGGGGTGATCTCCTTCGGCGCCGCCGCCCACGAGCCCGAGAACAAGGCCATCGCGATCCTGAAGGTGAACGACTCGGGCGGGTCCGAGGTCGCGGTCCGCTGCGGGCGCCTGGCGACCACAGAGCCCGAGGACACCAAGGAGATCTGCCGGAACCTCGACGGAGACGCCCGGGAGCGCGCGGGCAGGGACGCCCCGGCGGTGGTCTCGTCGGCGAGCCCGCCCGGGCGCCAGGACGCCGCCGGCCCCGGCCGGTGACGCGGAAACGGCCCGCCCCGGAAGGGCGGGCCGTCAAGGGTGCTGACGTGACGGTGCGCGGGCGGGCCCGGCGGCCTCTCGGAGCTTTTGGCACGCCGCAGGGCCGCGACCCGCGCCGAGGCTCAGACCTTGCCGATGACCTCGGAGGCGCCGGGCACCTCGTTGATGGAGCGCTGCTTCGGGCCCACGTAGTTGGCGCTGGGGCGGACGAGCCTGCCCGTGCGCTTCTGCTCCAGGATGTGGGCGGCCCAGCCGGCGGTCCGGGCGCAGGTGAACATCGAGGTGAACATGTGCGACGGCACGTCGGCGAAGTCGAGGACCACCGCGGCCCAGTACTCCACGTTGGTCGCGAGGACCCGGTCCGGCTTGCGGGCGTGCAGCTCCTCGAGCGCGGCGGTCTCCAGCGCGGCGGCGACCTCGTAGCGCGGCGCGCCCAGTTCCTTGGCCGTACGCCGCAGCACGCGGGCACGCGGGTCCTCGGCCCGGTAGACCCGGTGGCCGAAGCCCATGAGCCGCTGGCCCTTGTCCAGCTCGCTCTGGACGTACTTGCGGGCGTCGCCCATCTTCTCGACGCCTTCGATCATGTGCAGCACCCGCGCCGGCGCGCCGCCGTGCAGCGGGCCCGACATCGCGCCGACCGCGCCCGACAGGGCGGCCGCCACGTCGGCGCCGGTGGAGGCGATGACGCGGGCGGTGAACGTCGAGGCGTTCATGCCGTGCTCCGCGGCCGACGTCCAGTACGCGTCGATGGCCTTCACGTGCTTGGGATCGGGCTCACCGCGCCAGCGGACCATGAACCGCTCGACGATGCTCTCGGCCTCGTCGACGCGCTTCTGCGGGACCATGGGCAGGCCCAGGCCGCGGGCCGACTGCGCGACGAACGACAGAGCGGTGACCGAGGCGCGTGCGAGATCGTCGCGGGCCTGGTCGTCGTCGATGTCGAGCAGCGGGCGGAAGCCGTACGAAGGCGCCAGCATGGCCAGCGCGCTCTGTACGTCTACTCGGATGTCGCCGGAATGGACGGGAAGTGGGTACGGCTCCGCCGGGGGCAGGCCCGGCTGGAACGTGTTGTCGACGAGCAGGCCCCAGACGTGTCCATAGGAGACATTGCCCACGAGCTCTTCGATGTCGACGCCCCGGTATCGCAGGGCGCCCCCTTCTTTGTCCGGTTCCGCGATCTCGGTCTCGAACGCCACCACGCCTTCGAGCCCGGGTTTGAAGTCGGACATTCTCGGCCGCCTCCCTCTCTTGTGAAGTCCAGAGCCTTGATGTCGAGATACCGGCGGGTCAATTTAACCCTCAGTGCCCGACTGTCGCGCCCCCGGCCCTACCCAATGGGGTTCTCCCAGGTAGGGGCCACCGAGCGAGACGTACGCCAAGCAGGCGAGAATACCTTTCCGTGGACAGCGCTTCGCACCTCCCCGGGCTCCGGCACAGCTACGAAGGTGAGCCCCTGCTCGAATCCGGCATGGCCGCCGACCCGGCGACGCAGTTCGCGCTGTGGTTCGCGGACGCGGTCGCCGCGGGCCTGCCCGAACCGAACGCCATGGTCGTCGCCACCAGCTCCGCCGGTGGCCGTCCCTCCGCCCGCACCGTCCTCCTCAAGGGCTTCGACGAGCGCGGGTTCGTCTTCTTCACCAACTACGAGTCTCGCAAGGGCCGCGACCTCGGTGAGAACCCGCGGGCCTGCCTGCTGTTCCCATGGCATCCCATCAGGCGGCAGGTCCGCGTCGAGGGCTCCGTCGTACGGCTCCCGCGCGAGGACAGCGCCGCCTACTTCCACTCTCGCCCGTACGGCTCCCGCATCGGCGCGTGGGCCTCCCGTCAGTCGGCGGTCGTGGAGTCGAGGGAGCAGCTCGACGCCAGGTTCCGGGAGCTGGCCGAGCGCTGGCCGCAGGACCCGCCGCTGCCGGACTTCTGGGGCGGCTTCCGGGTGGTGCCTGCGGAGGTCGAGTTCTGGCAGGGCCAGACCGACCGCATGCACGACCGGCTCCGCTACCGGCGCACCGGCGGCACCTGGACGCTGGAGCGGCTGGCCCCCTGATCCGATCAAGCCAGCCCGGCCGCGACCCTGAGATCGGTGAGGAAGCCGGAGTACGCCTCGTCGCGGTCTGGGGCGCGCAGGATCGCCGAGGGGTGGATCGTCGCCACGTAGTACGCCCCCTCGCGCCGGGGAACCGGCTCTCCCCGATGCCTGGTGACGCGGAAGTCCGGGCCCAGCAGGGCTCGGGCGGCCGTGGCCCCCAGAACCACGGTCACCTCCGGGTCCACCAGGCGCATCTCGGCCTCGAGCCAGGGCCGGCAGGCGTTGATCTCTCCCACGGTGGGCTTCTGGTGGATTCTGCGTTTCCCGCGGGGCTCGTACTTGAAGTGCTTGACCGCGTTGGTCACGTACACCGCCTCGCGCTCGATGCCCGCCTCTTCGAGCGCCTTGTCGAGCATGCGCCCCGCGGGCCCGACGAACGGCGCGCCCTCGCGGTCCTCCTGGTCGCCCGGCTGCTCGCCGACCAGCATGAACCGTGCATCGGGAACGCCCTCGCCGAAGACCGTCTGCGTGGCGGCGCGGTAGAGGTCGCAGCCCTCACAGTGCCGCGCGGCCTCCCTGAGCGCTGGCAGGCTGATCTCCGCCGGAAGGAATCGCTGGGCTCCGATGTTTCCCATCCTGGGTCGCTTCCCCAATAGGGTCGGCTGCGAACACGGGGGAGGTCGTAGCATCGATTTACAAGGACTGGAGGAGCCTTGACCGCACACGGCCTGATCGATACGACGGAGATGTACCTCCGGACGATCTTCGAGCTCGAAGAAGAGGGCATCGTCCCGCTGCGCGCCCGCATCGCCGAGCGTCTACAGCAGAGCGGTCCGACCGTCAGCCAGACGGTGGCGCGCATGGAGCGCGACGGCCTGGTCAAGGTCGAGGGGGACAGGCACCTCAGCATGACCGCGCTGGGCCGCACGCTCGCCATCCGCGTCATGCGCAAACACCGCCTCGCGGAATGCCTGCTGACCCAGGTGATCGGCATGCCGTGGGAAGAGGTCCACATCGAGGCGTGCCGCTGGGAGCACGTGATGTCGGAGTCGGTGGAGACCCGGCTCGTGAACCTTCTCAAGAATCCCCGGGTGTGCCCGCACGGCAACCCGATTCCCGGTCTCGACGAGCTGGGGGTGCCGCAGTCCGGTTCGGCCGGAGATGAGATGGTGTCTCCCATGGTGACTCTCGCGGGACAGGCCCCCGTGCCCGTTGTAGTGCGCCGAATCAGCGAACAAGTGCAAAGCGATCCCGCCGTGATGCTTAAACTCAAGCAAGTTGGGATACAACCGGGACGCGAGGTGACGCTCGCGGCGAGTGACAACGGTGTAACGGTGACAGGTGATGGTGAGGTGGGAACCACGACCGCGGACCTTCCGAGGGACGTCGCCTCACACGTTTTTGTCACCAGACGATGACGGAATGAGTTGTGCCTGGTTGAATCCCCTAGGGAGTCCTTTCATTTCTCGCGACCCAGCCTTCGCAGGAGCGCCCGTGCCCGGCATAGCGAACCCACCTCGTCAAGGGACGGTCGTGGCATGAGGCGATGGGGAGATCTGTCACAGGACGCCGACGACCACCTTTCCGCCGGTTCCGTTCTCGACCACGCGGAGATGGCAGTGGTCGTGACGGATCGCTTCAGCAACGTCCTTTACTGGAACCCCTTCGCCGAGCAATTGTTCGGCCGAGTGGGCGCGTCCCCGGGCAAGGAGTCGCTGCACACCCTCGGGATCTCGGAGAAGGACCATCCGCTCACGGCCGAACTGGCCAAGCACGTGCTGCGCGGCGGCGTGTGGGAGGGCACGTTCGACGTGGCCCGCGGCGACGGCACGATGATCTACGTGCGCGCGCAGGCCGTGCCGCTGCGGCACCCCTCCGGTTCCGTGAGCGGCATCGTGATCACCGCACGCGAGGCGATGCGCAGCAACGAGCGTGAGAAGGACCGCTTCGGCCTGCTGGAGCGGGTCGGCGAGCGGCTCGCCGGCTCCCTGTACGTCGAGGAGACGCTCAACCGGGTCGCGGAGATGCTCGTCCCGCAGTTCGCCGACCACTGCTTCGTCGAACTGGTCGAGGGCGACCGCCTGGTGCGCAAGGTCTCCACGCACGTGAACGGCTGGACGCCGCCGCCGGACACCTGGCGGGCGGTGGGTGCGGAGATCAGATATCCCCTCGGGCACTACGCCGAGACCGCCCTGCGCCGCCAGGAGACGATCCTCGTCGAGGACTTCTCGCAGGTCAGCTACCCGGCGACGAGCGAGGGCTCGGCCCGGCTGTGCGGCGAGATCGGGATGACCTCGGCCATCGTCGCCCCGCTGTGCGTGCGCGGCGAGACGCTCGGCCTGATGTACCTCGGCCTGTCGAACCTCACGAACCGGCGCTCGCCCCACTACGACACCTTCGACCGCGACTTCGTCGGCGCCATCGCCACCCGCGTCGCGCTCGCCGTCGACAACGCGCTGCTGTTCGAGGAGGAGCGGCACACCGCCGAGTCGTTCCAGAAGCACCTGCTCCCGCGTCAGCCGCTGCCCTCGCTCGACGGCCTGGAGATCGCGGTCCGCTACTACCCGGCCGCCCCGCTCGCCTCGCACGGGCAGGGCATCCAGACCCAGGTGGGGGGCGACTGGTACGACGTGATCCCGCTGTCGGCCGGCCGCGTCGGCATCGTGATCGGCGACGTCGAGGGCCGGGGGGCCAAGGCGGCGGCGGTCATGGGCCAGCTCAGGGCCGCGTTGCGAGCCTTCGCCCAGGACGACAAGCCGCCCGCCGACATCCTCGCCCGCCTGGACGAGTGGACCAGGATCGTCGCCGCGCCGGAACACGACGACTTCGGCGCCGACATCACCAACCCGCCGATCGTCACCTGCCAATACATGGTGTACGACGCGTGGTCGAGGCAGCTGTCGTTCGCCAACGCCGGGCACGCGCCGCCGCTGCTGATCGTGGACGGCGAGGTCAGGGACCTGGACATCACCGAGGTCGGCCAGCCGCTGGGGGTGCGGGCCAAGGGCATGCACGCCGACCTGGTCTACAAGGAGGAGACGAGGGAGCTGCCGCCCGGCGCGACCCTGCTTCTCTACACCGACGGTTTGGTCGACCGCAGGCCGCCGCGGGACTCCGCCACGGGCGTCCCCGCCGACGACGAGGCACTCGACATCCTGCGTGAGAAGCTGGTCAAGGCGTCGGGGGAGTCCGTCGAGCGCATCGCCGACCTGGCCACGGTGGCCGTCCCCGGCGAGATCGACGACGACATGGCCATCCTGGTCGTCCGTTCCGCCGGCACGGAGCTGCAGTCCCAGGAGCGTACGTTCCCGGCCCAGCCGATCATGGTGAGCGAGGCGCGGCGGATGGCGTCCGAGGCGTTCGCCGGATGGCAGGTGCCCGAGGAACGCGCGGAGCTGGCCTGCCTGCTCGTCTCCGAGGTCGTGACCAACGTGGTCCTGCACGCCGCGAGCGCCAGCGTGCCGCGCCGCGAGCTGGTGCTCGACGGGCCGCCGCTGCCGTTCGACGAGTCGTGGGACGTGCCGGGCTTCGAGGAGGAGATCGCGGGCGACAAGGAGTTCACCCTGCGGCTGCGCAGGGGCGCGGAGTCCGTCTGGGTCGAGGTCTTCGACCAGGATCTCCGCCTGCCCCGCATCCGCAGCGCGGGGGAGAACGACGAGGGCGGCCGCGGCCTCTACCTCGTCGACCAGTTGGCGCGACGCTGGGGCTCCCGCCCGACCCGCGAGGGCAAGGCGGTCTGGTTCGAAATCCCGATCGGCGGTCGTTAGGTCGTGACGCGCCCCCGGTGCGGGGCGCGTCACGGTCAGTCCTTCTGCTTCAAACAGCTGTATCCGGCCGGGCGTTCGGGTTCGAGCGTCACCTTCCGCAGCACGGTCGCATCGATGGAGATGCGGAAGGTCTCCCGATGCGCGCAGTCGTACAACGCGTACGCGCCCTCGCGCTCGCCGAGCAGCAGCACCTCCACACCGCCGCGCAGCACCTTGCCGCTTTCGCGGTCGTTGAGCACCACCCACTGGTCCTGGAAGCCCACCATCGACAGGAGCATGCTGGCGGGCCTGCCCTTCTCGGCGACGGCGAGCGCGTCGCTCTCCATCTGCCCCATCAGGGCGAAGCCCAGCCCGATGCCGGTGAACGCGGCCACCACGATCTTCATGCCCGCGCGGCCGGTCGGCCGCCGCCGCAGCAGCCGGAACGGCACGAGGAAGGCCAGGGCGCCGATCACCACCGCGGTGATCACGACGCCGACCAGCGATATGCCCTCGCCCAGCCCGAGGTAGCCGAGGAAGCCCCAGTAGCTCGCCCCGCACCACAGCGCGCCGGCGATCGCGGCGGCCCACGGGCGCACGCGTACGGCCTGGGCCAGGCGGAACAGATGGCCGAGGGTGGCCTTGTCGAGCAGCCAGACGGCCGCCACGATGATGCCCGCGACCAGCGCGCCGCCGATGATGAGCAGGATCAGTGTCCCCACCAGGCGGCCGAACATGGTGGCCTGGTCGATGCCCGCCTGTTCCGGGCTGATGTTGAAGATGCCGTACACCTGCTGGATGCCGAGATAGAGCAGCGCGTAGAGGGCGATGCCGATGGGCACCACGACTGATCCGCTGCGTTCCAGCAAGTCGACGACGCCGGCTTTCTCGTCCGGCTCCGGCAGGTCGGCGAGGCCGGTGTGTTCCTCCGGCTTGATGATGGTCATTTGTCAGTTCATTTCGTCTTCAGTCATTGCGACGGAACATGATTGCAGCCCGCGCGGACGAGCACGCGAATCCGCCTCAACGGACCGAGGGCGGACGCGACGCGCTGCGCGCTTCTTTCCAGCCGTCCCGGGTGCTTGACTCGGACGCATGGAGCTCGCCCACGACCGCCGCGGCAGCGGACCGCCGCTGGTCCTCCTCCACGGCATCGGTCACCACCGGCACGGCTGGCTGCCGGTCCTCGATCTGCTCGCCGAGCGGCACGACGTCATCGCGGTGGACCTGCCCGGCTTCGGCGAGTCCCCGCCGCTGCCGTACGGCACGCCGTACAACGTGGAGACGCTGGGGCGGGCGGTGCGGGAGTTCTGGACCGGGCTCGGCCTGAGCCGGCCACACGTCGCGGGCAACTCGCTGGGCGGCTACATCGCGCTCGACCTGGCGTCGTCCGCCGACGTCCGCACGGCCGTCGCGCTCTCTCCCGCCGGGTTCTGGTCCCGGCCCGAGTACGCGTACGCGCGGGCCGTGCTGCGCCTGCTGCGGCTGGCGGTGCGGGCGGACGGGCTGCCCACGCTCGCGGCCGGCACGGACGAGGGGAAGGCGCTGACGATGGGCCTGTTCGTGGCCCGTCCGGAGCGGCTGTCCCGTGAGGCCATGCTCGCGGCGGCCACGGCGATGCGCGAGTGCGTGGGGTTCGAGGAGACGCTGGACTCGCTGGCGTGGGTCGCGCCGCCCGCGCCGCCTCAGGTGCCGGTCACGATCGCCTGGGGCGACCGCGACCGGTTGCTGCCGCGCCGCCAGGCCGTACGGGCGGCGCGGTGGGCGGGGCAGCGGGCGCTGCTGCTGCGGGGCTGCGGCCACGTGCCGATGAGCGACGACCCGGAACTGGTCGCGCGGGTGATTCTCGAACGCAGCACCCTGGAAGCCAGCGAAGCCTCGCGCTGAGTCTCCCTGTGCCGCTTGTGCCGAGGGACACGCGGGGGCGGGGAAACCCGCGCATACTGATCAGTGTGGACACCGGACTCATCCTTCTGGTCTTCCTGGCGTTCCTGTTCGCGTGGCTGCTGAACAAGGTGCGCCGGTTCTTCCGGCTGAGCCCGATGGCCTACGGAGGCGTGATGGTCGTGTTCGTGGTGGCCATGCTGCTGATCTGGGGACAGCAACACAGCTGATCCACCGCTGATCCGCGGCGTCAGAAGCCGAAGGACCGGCCGATGATCTCCTTCATGATCTCGGTGGTGCCGCCGTAGATCGTCTGCACGCGGCTGTCCAGCCAGGCCTTGGCCACCGGATACTCCAGCATGTAGCCGTAGCCGCCGTGGAGCTGGACGCACCGGTCGATGACCTTGTTCTGCAGCTCGGTCGTCCACCACTTGGCCTTCGCGGCGTCCACCGCCGTGAGCTCCTTGGCGTTGAGCGCCCGCACGCACTTGTCCACGTAGTGGCGGGCGATCTCCACCTCCGTGGCCAGCTCGGCCAGCAGGAACCGGGTGTTCTGGAACTTGCCGATGCTCCGGCCGAAGGCCGTACGGTTGCGGCAGTACTCGATGGTCTCCTCCAGCACCGTCTCCGCCGCGGCCACGGCCGCCACCGCGATCGACAGCCGCTCCTGCGGCAGGTTGTTCATGAGCTGGAAGAAGCCCTGGCCCTCCTCGGCGCCCAGAAGATTGGCCACCGGCACCCGGACGTTCTCGAAGAACAGCTCGGCGGTGTCCTGCGCGTGCATGCCGACCTTCTCCAGGTTCCGACCGCGGGTGAAGCCCTCCATGCCGCGCTCCACCACGAGCAGCGAGGTGCCGCGCGCGCCCGCCGAGGGGTCGGTCTTGGTCACGACCACGACGAGGTCGGAGTTGATGCCGTTGGTGATGAAGGTCTTCTGGCCGTTCACCACGTAGTGGTCGCCCTCGCGGACGGCGGTGGTGCGGATGCCCTGCAGGTCGCTGCCGGCCCCCGGCTCGGTCATCCCGATGGCCGTGATCAGCTCGCCGGACGCGAAGCCGGGCAGCCAGCGCTGCTTCTGCTCGTCGTCGGTCAGGTCGACCATGTACGGCGCCATGATGTCGTTGTGCAGGCCGAATCCCAGGCCGCTGGCGCCGACGCGGATGATCTCCTCGACGATCACCATGTTGTAGCGGAAGTCGGTGATCCCCGAGCCGCCGTACTCCTCCGGCACGGAGAAGCCGAACATGCCCAGCTCGCCCGCCTTCTTCCACACCTCGCGGGGGACGATGCCGTCCTTCTCCCACTGCGCGTGGTGGGGGACGACCTCGCGGGCCATGAACTCACGGACGGTCTCGCGGAAGAGGTCGTGCTCCTCGTCGAAGAGGTCTCGCCGCATCGGGTACGCCTTCCGGCTCAGGATCTGTTGGCGGCACCAGAATACGATTCTGGTCCTCCACCGGTCGATCGGCTTCAAGTTGTACGGAGGGTCACAACTCCGAAACCATCGCGATAACGGCCCCTTTGACCGCTTCCGAACCCTCTAAGATCTACCTTCGGTTTGCTATAGGCCCGCCAGGGCGGACCTGTGATCGGAGTATGCGGTGATTCGGTGGAAAGCTGGTCTTCCTAGGACCATGGCCGCCTTGGCCCTCGGCCTGGCTGGTACGGCAGCGATCGTCGTGCCAGCGGTGACGGCACAGGCCAATACCGCCGACCTCGTCGTGGACTACGCCTGCAACACAGGCATCGCGGCGTCCGGCTCTGGCACCGTCTACCTCCGGACGAAGCTCACCGTTCCCACGACGCTGAAGGTCGGTGATCCCCTCAACGTCGCGTGGAATCTGGCCTACAGGGATGCGACCCGCTTCGGGGCGCCCACCCTGTTGCCCAACGGCGGCAGGATCTATGTGACCGGCGAGGTCAACCTCAGCGACGGCTGGCAGGGACAACTCCAGCCGGTGGGGAACATCGACCAAGCCGGGTCGATGAAGAAGGGAACTCCCCTCGACCTGCCGTCCACCATCTCGGACTTCGCGTACACCACGAGGGCCGGCACGGTGACGGTGAAGCCGGGCAAGCTCTACGTGGACTTCCGGCCGCCCGCCTCAGAGATCATGATCAATGACGACCAGGTCGATCCGAAAATCAACTACAGCGGCGGCGACTGGGTGGACGTCAACGACCGGCCGAGCGGGGACAACGACTACCACCTGGACTTCCACCAGACGAACAAGGCCGGTGCGTGGGCCTCGCTCACCTTCACCGGCACCGGCGTGGAGTACGTCGCGCAGAAGGACCGGCGCGGGGGGCCGGTGGAGATCTGGGTCGACAACCAGTTGGGGACTCCGCCGCGGGTGGACCCCTCCAAGAACGACGACGGCACGCTGGTGAACGCCTCGAACGTCGGCGGTCAGACCCTGTGGAGCTTCACCGGACTCGAGTACGGCGAGCACACGATCACCATCAAGAACGTCGAGGACAAGCGGACGCTGCTCGACGCCTTCCGGGTGATCACCGGTGAGCTGCCAGGCCCGCCGCCCCAGTACCGCGCCGAATGCACTCTCATCAGCGCTCCGGTCGCCGTCCAGGTGACGATCGGCGGCGGCGACAACCCGGCCAGCCCGTCGCCGGACAGTTCGCCTGACACGTCCCCTTCCGCGAGCGCCTCGGCGAGCGCATCGGCCAGTCCCACGGACGAGAACCCGGGTGGAGGGTCGCCTTCGCCTTCGCCCTCGGCTACGCCCACGCCCACGCCTTCGACCTCTCCGTCGGCCAGTCCGTCACCGGCTGCGGCGCAGACGCAGAACTACGTCGTGACGGCAGTGGTGACGCAGGGCAGCCCGTCGCCGACGGCGACGAGGACGGTGACGCTGACCGCGACGCCGACCGTGGCCCAGGTGGCGATCACGCCACAGGGCGGCGCGCAGACCGGTGAGGCTCCGGAGCGCGTGTCGTCCTCGGGCATGCTGCTGATCGGCTCGGGCGGTGCGTTGTTGTTGATCGGAATGCTCAGCGGTGTGGCACTGCTCCGGCGCAGGGCGGCGCACTCGGGCGAGCGGGGCTGAGGAGGATGACGATGAACGGCACTCCTGAGGGCGGCACTCCTGAGGGCGGCACTCCCGAGCAGGGTGGCACGGGCACCGACGCCAAGAAGACGCGCAAGCCGCTGTCCCAGCCGGTCCTCGCGACGCTGCTCGTGGCCGGGTCGTTCGGCGGCATCGCGGCGGTGATGGCCGGGATGCTCGTCGTGCTGAGCCCCTCGGACTCGCAGGAGAGCGGGCAGGTCCCGGGCGCGGTGAACGTCCAGGACGCGGGCAGCGTGGCCTTCCTGCCGCCGACCGTGGGCCCGGGCGGCCCGGGCGTGCCGCTCACGGCGGCGGACCCGGCCGCGCCGCCGCCGCTTCCCGCGATCCAGCCGATGGCTCCGCTGACCCTCACGAGCGCGGCCTCGTCGTCATCGACGCCGCTGTCGTCCTCGTCGTCCAGCGCGAAGAAGACGACGACGACCAAGAAGGTCACCGGCAGGCCGCTCAAGATCAGCATTCCGGCGATCGGTGTGAAGGCCACGGTGGGTTCGGTGGGCGTGGACAAGTCCGGCGCCATCCAGACGCCCCCGCTGAGCAAGCCGAACCTCACCGGCTGGTATCGCTTCGGACCGGCCCCCGGCGACCAGGGGCCGGCGATCGTCCTCGGGCACGTGAACACCCGCAAGGGCGCCGCCGTCTTCAGCCGCCTGCGCGAGCTCAAGCGCGGCAACAAGATCGCCGTTCTCCGTGCGGACGGCAAGATGGCGATCTTCACGGTGGACGGGATCGAGCAGGTCAGCAAGTCGACGTTCCCGACGAAGCGGGTCTACAGCAACACGATCACGTCCTCGCTGCGGCTGATCACCTGCGGCGGGGTCTACAACGCCAAGCAGCACCACTACACCGACAACATCATCGTCTACGCGACGCTGACGGAGACCAAGGGCAAGTGATCGCGGGGTGATCAGTTCACGCTGATCACCTCTTCGCCCTCACGCGCGTCGCGCTCGGGCGGATCGTGCGGCCTGCGCCGTACGGCCGTCCGGGCCGCGCGCTGGACCAGCAGCGTGCCCGCCACCGCCCCCATCGCGACGGCCACCAGCGCGTACGGCTGACGCCACGGCGAGGAATCACCGCCCGCCGCGGAGACCTGGGCCGGCTGGGTGGCCCGGACGGGCTGCGCGGACGCGGCGGGCGTCGCGGCCGGAAGGCGGTTGGGGATGACGGTCGTCGCCTTCCAGGGGAACCCGGGCGGTTTGACCGGTCCCCAGTAATCCATGACCTCGGTGCCGCCGGGCACCGGGAACTGCGGCGGAGCCGCCTTCAGCCCGCCCGGCACCGTGAGCGTGCCGATCTCGTACGGCGCGAAAATGCCCTGCGCGCCCTGCACCCGCCACCGTCCGGCAGGCACCTTGATGGACGTGGCGTAGTGAGCGGGCTCCGGCAGCGGTGTCCCTTCGAACGTCAGGGTCGTGCCGTCCTCCCCGGTCAGGCGCAGGCCGATCGGTTCGAGGCCGCCGGGGCCCTCGTACGGATGGGTGCCGTGCTGGAGCACCCAGAAGCCCACCGTGTAGGCGACAACGGGCCGCACCTCGGCGGGGAACGGGTCGAGTTCGGTCACAGCCCAGAAGCCGGCTCGCGCGTGAGCGGGCAGGGCCGGCGCGAGGATCGCCGCCATCGCGGCGAGCGCCACGAGCAGTCGTCTCATGTCAACACCTCCACCCTCCCTACCGTGGGAGGCCGGTGAAGGTTCCCTGAGAATTTCCTGACATAAGGCGCCCGCCGGTTATGTCGATGGTCAACTCCTGGGAGACTGTCCGCTACATGTACGTGACTGTGGTGGCAGGAGAGACGTCGTGCCCGACCCCAGTGCCCGGCGCAGGAGTGCCCGGCATCGCATCGCGGCCCGGTCGGCGGCGGGAGCGGCGGCCGCACTGGCCCTGATGACGTGGCCGGTGCTCGCGGCGACCGAAACCAAGCCTGTGCTGTACTCCTGCACCCCCGCCGGCGGCGCCGCCGCCACCTACCCCGTGAACGTGACTCTGGTCGCGCCCGACAACCCGGTTGTGAGCAGCGCGGCGACCGTGACCTGGCGGATCGCTCCCGCCGCGCCGTCGGAAGGTCAGAGCGCGATGGTCGCGCCGGCGACGGGCATCGCGGCGAACGACGTCGTGCTCGCCGAGGGCCGGATTGAGGTGACCGGCGCTCCCGTCGTGAGCGAGTCCGCCACGCCCAGCCCATCGCCGACCCCCACGCCCTCTCCGTCGGCGTCGGCCACCCCCTCCCCTTCGGCCTCGCCTTCTCCGGACGATACGGACGACACGGAGTCCGCCGGCGACGCGGAGTCTCAGGTGGCGACGGACACCTCCGCGTCGCCGTCCGCGAGTGCGACACCCTCTCCCAGCGCGACGCCGTCCATCGAGGAGACGGACTCGACCACGGACGACACGGCGTCCGGCACGCAGGAGGAGAGCCCTTCGGCCATCACGCTGAGCCCGTCCGCGTCCACAGTGGTTCCGGTGACCATCTCACCGTCGGCCACGCTGACGCCGATCCCCGAACTGCTCGTCACGCTGACCCCGACTGCGGTGGGCGCGGTCGGGGTCGCGGCCGGGGACTTCACGCTGAGGCTGCGACCGGCGGGGGACACCACCGGCACGGGCGAGGCGCTCTACACGTGCACGCTGCCGGAGTCCGCGACCCGGGCGTCGCTCGCGCTCACCGTCGTCGCATCCTCGTCTCCCTCGCCGTCCGCCTCACCGTCCGCCTCACCGTCCGCTTCGCCCTCTCCCTCGCCGAGCCCGACCGGCAGCGACGACGACGCGAGCAGTTCGCCCACTCCCAGCGCCACAGCGACGACGACCCCGACCCCGACCTCGACCAGGACGGTCACGGCGACCGCCACCGCGTCGGTCCCCCGTACGGCGACCAAGCAGATCAAGACGACGCCGCTCGGCGGCGCGCAGACCGGGGCCGGGGGCGACGCGGGCCCGGACGCCAGGCTCGTCGTGCTCGCCGGCCTGGCGCTGATGGCCGCGGCGGCGGCCGGAGGGCTGCTGCTGCGGCGCTTCGGTCCGAACCCCGGCTCGTACGGCAGGCGCTAGCGTCCGGCTGACGCGGACATGCCGAGAACGCGACAATGTTTGAGCAATCAGAGGCGGTCTTGGGGTTTTTGTCCGTATGATCTCTACCTGACCGTGACCGTATGCTGGCATGCTGGTACGCCTGTTGACTGCGAGCATCGAAGTGGAGAGAAGTCAGTGCTGAAGTCAAAGGCGCGGGGCCGTGTCGCCGGAAGGGCCGCCGCGGCCGGAGTGGTCAGCGCGGGCCTTCTCCTGGGCCTGAGCGCGCTCGGCGCGCGTGCCGACACGAAGACCGTGACATACACCTGCACTCCGGGTACGGGCGGCACCGCCGTCACGCACGATTTCACCGTGACGCTCACCGCGAGCACCTCGGCGGTGACCGGCACCCAGCACACCGCGACCCTGAGCATCGTGCCGCTCACGACCTCGGCGTTCCCGGCGCCGGTGGAGATCGCGAGTGGCGCGGCGATCGAGTTGCAGCCCAGCGTGTTGGCGTCGGCGCTCCCGGCCGGCATGACCGCGGGCGTGTCCACGCCCTCGCCGACGGGCGCGGCGCTGACCTCGGCCGTCGCGGCCGAGGGGTCGATGCCGCCGCTTCCCATGGCGACGCTGACCGTCACGCCGTCGACCGGGGCCACCTCCGTCGTGCTGACGGCGAAGGACTTCAAGATCAGCATGGTCGCGCCCGCCGGCACGGGCACGACCACCACCACGACGCCCACCCTGCTCTACAACTGCGTGGTCGCCGCGACGGGTGCCAACACGGCGCCCGCGGTGGCGACGATTCCGGTGACGAACGCCTCGGCGTCCCCGAGCGCGAGCGCGAGTGCCAGCCCCAGCCCCAGTGCCTCCGCGAGCGCCTCGCCCACGCCGCGTAACACCCGGACGGTGTACGAGACGGTCTTCGCGTCGCCCACGCCGTCGAAGACGAAGAAGACGAAGTCCGCCCAGGTCGAGAACACGCCCGGGGGCGGCGCGGCTACCGGCGGCGGAGGCGACGCGGGCCCCGACGCCCGCCTCTTCGTCCTCACCGGCGCCGCGCTCATGCTGGCGGCGGGGGCCGGCGGGCTCGTGCTCCGGACCCGGCGCCGCCCGGTGAGGCAGTAGGACGAGCCATGACCACCCCGCCACCTGGACAGTACCCGCCGGGCCAGCCGTACGGCGTGCCTCTCGGGCCGGGCGGGCAGGGCTACCCGCAGCCGGTTTACGGCCAGCCCGTCTTCCAGCCGGTCATGCTGCCCCAGATGCAGCCGGTGGCTCCGCCGCAGCCGCCGGAGGGGAAGCCTCCGCGTGACGGTGCGGAGGCCGTCCGGCGGGTGCTGATCACAGCGGCCATCCTTGGCCTGGTCATCGTGATCGTGGGCGTGGTGGTCATGGTGAACAACCCCGACGAGTACGCCGCGCCGACCCGTTCGACGGTGAAGCTCGCGGCGCCGCAGAACGGGCTCGCCCCCTCCGTGGGGCCGGGCGGCGCCGGGCAGCCGCTGACGCAGGCGGTCGCCACGGCGCCTCCGCCGGTTCCGAACATTCCGGCGGTTCCGGCGATGCAGCCGTCCACGCCCAAGCGCCTGGTCATTTCCAAGATCGGAGTGAACGCCCCGATCAAGTCGGTCGGTCTCGACCGCTCCGGTGCGATCCAGACGCCCCCGATCAGCAACCCGAACCTGATCGGCTGGTATCGCGGGGGCCCTACGGCGGGTGAGGCGGGCCCGGCGGTCATGCTCGGCCACAAGGACACCACCTCGCGCGGCGCCGTCTTCACCCGCCTGCACGAACTGGAGTACGGCGACAAGATCGAGGTGTACCGCCTCGACGGGACCGTGGCCATCTTCACCGTGGGCGGTATCGAGCAGGCGAACAAGCAGACGTTCCCCACCAACCGGGTGTACGGGCACGCCGACAACGCCGAGCTCAGGCTGATCACCTGCGGCGGCAAATACAACTATTCGACCGGGCACTACTTCGACAATGTCATCGTCTACGCCACGATGACCGGGACGCGTCTGGCGAAAACGAAGTCCTGAGCCGGAACACCTCGCCGGAAGGGCTCGTGGCCGGCGGCCGATCGGGGCTATGGTCTCTTCGACCGATCATGAGGAGGGCCTGTGGGCTGGTTCTCGAAACTCCTGCTGCCCGGTCGGCTGCGCACGGGACCCACCGCGCTGCTGCCCGCCCGGCCGGATCCGAAGACATTGCTGGCGGTCGCGCAACTCGCCGATCCCGAGGCGAGGACCGACGGCGACGACATCCTCGCGGGCGGGTCGCGCATCCAGTCGCCCGTCGAACTGACCGGAGACGTCCTCGTCAAGCTCGGCGTGCCCGACGAGGACAGGCTCTGGGCGTGCCGCATCGCCGCCGAGGGCCCGCTGCCGGTGGACTTCTTCGACAAGAGCCTGGCCGAGGGCATCGCGTACCGCCTGGGCGGCTGGTCACTCTGCCAGGGCGAGCCGCTCGATCCGGCGGAGGACGGCGGAGACCCGCTGGTCTACCTGCCGGCCGTGCTGGAACCCGAGGAGATCCTGCCGGCCCTGGGCGGGCTACTGGGCCTCGTCGAGGCCGTGGACACCGAACGGTGGCCCGAGGGGGAACTCGTCGACGGTGTCGTCCACATTCCCGTCCGCCGTGGCCGGGTGGCCGACGTCTACGCGGGCGATGCGCTCATCCTCACCATCGAAGAGGGGCACCGCATCCCGCCCGCCGCCCAGACCCGCTGGCCGTACCTCACGGAGATCGCGATCGCGCGGGTCTCGTCGGTTGATCGTACGGAGGAGACGAACGCCGAGGACGCCGGGAGCACCGAGAGCGCGGCGGAGGCGGCGGGTGAGACGGCCGGCATCGTGGATGGGGACGTGGATGGCGACGTGGTGCGTGAGGACGACGCGCGGGTGGAACTGCTCGGGCGGGCGGCCGTCGCGGTGACGCTGGCGACCGGGCTCCGGGGGATCGCGGCCGACAGCCGGGGTTTCCAGCTCGCCGAGCCCGCCGACGTGCTACCCGGACGATACGCCTGAGCCCTGCCCATGAACCATGCCCATACCGTCGCCTCCCCCGACGAAAGTTCTGATGTAACCTCTCACTAACCGAACATTGCTCGGTTTCCTATGGAGGCACTGTGGCAGAGGCGTACATCGTCGGGGCGGTCCGCACGCCGGTCGGCAAGAAGAAGGGCGGGCTCTCCACGGTCCACCCGGTCGACCTGGCCGCCCACACTCTCTCCGCGCTCATCGAGCGCACCGGCGTCGACCCCGCCGCCGTGGATGACGTGATCATGGGCTGCGTCATGCAGTTCGGTCCGCAGTCCATGGACATCGCGCGCAACGCGTGGCTCAGCGCGGGCCTCCCGGAGACCGTGGCCGGAGTCACGATCGACCGGCAGTGCGGCTCGTCGCAGCAGGCCATCCACTTCGCCGCGCAGGGAGTGCTGTCGGGCACGCAGGACCTGGTCGTGGCGGCCGGTGTCGAGTCGATGTCCATCGTCCCGATGGGGTCGAGCATCTCGGCGGCCCTGGAGAAGGGCATGCCGTTCCCGTTCGGCGACAAGTGGGTCGAGCGGTACGGCAAGCAGGAGATCTCCCAGTTCCGCGGCGCGGAGCTGATGTGCGAGAAGTGGGGCTTCACGCGGCAGGACCTGGATGTCTACGCCTACGAGAGCCACCAGCGGGCCGCTAAGGCGATCGCCAACGGTCACTTCAAGGACCAGATCGCCCCGATCAACGGCGTGACCGACGACGAGGGCCCGCGGCCCGACACCACGCTGGAGAAGATGGGCGAGCTCAAGACCCTGCGTGAGGGCGGCAAGATCACCGCGGCCACCTCCTCGCAGATCTCCGACGGCTCCGGCGCGCTGCTCATCGCCTCGGAGCAGGCGGTGCGCGACCACGGCCTGGTCCCGCACGCCCGGATCGTCACGCTGACGCTGGTCGGCGACGACCCGGTCTACATGCTGACGGCGCCGATCCCGGCCACCCGCAAGGCGCTGGCCAAGGCGGGGCTCTCGATCGAGGACATCGACGTCATCGAGATCAACGAGGCCTTCGCCCCGGTTCCGCTGGCCTGGCTCAAGGAGATCGGAGCCGACCCGGCCCGGACCAACCCCAACGGCGGCGCTATCGCGCTGGGGCATCCGCTGGGCGGCACCGGCGCGATCCTCATGACCAAGCTCCTGCACGAGCTGGAGCGCACCGGTGGGCGGTATGGCCTGCAGACGATGTGCGAGGGCGGCGGCCAGGCCAACGTCACGATCATCGAGCGTCTCTGACCGTTCGCGCGAAAAGGGCACCCCGGATCACCCGGGGTGCCCTTTCTGGCGAAAAGCGGCTTACTTGGCCCTGGGCAGCCGCCGCGGCTGCCGCACCGGCCGCATGGGCGGGGCCGGGATCTGACGCGGCGGCGGGAAGGAACGCTGGGGCTGCGGCGTGCGCGGGTTCTGCTCCTTGCCGTCCTTGCTGGACGCGCGAGTACGCATACGGGATCTCCTTGTACGTCGGGAACGCGGCACCGAGGTGCCGTCACTCAGCTGCCGCGTCGGATGGACAGGGCCGGAAAGCTGAGCGGATCAGCTGCTCAGAGGGCTGATCAGCGGTCGCCGTAGAGAATCCACATGCCGGTGACCCTAACAAGGCGCCGCAATCGAGGACAAAGGGTTTTCCGCGCCGAAGAGTCCAAGCAGCGTGCAAGTCGGATGCCAGATCACGACAAGTGGGTTCCTGTGTACTCAACGCATCAAGGGACATTCTTTGCACAGGAGACACCAGTGAAGTCGATCAAGCGCGCCGCGGCCGTGCTCGTCACCACCGCGGTCGCCGTCACCACCTTCGGCGTCATGTCCGCCCCGGCGCACGCGATGCAGCCCGGCGACGGCTGGTACCGCTGCTGGATCTCGGACCACGGCTGGATGTGGTGCTACGACGTGTGAGCTTGATCGGCCTCACGGCACGGCCTCGTCCCCGCCCGGGGACGAGGCCGTGCGGCGTTCAGCCGATGCGGCGGTGGACGTCGTCGAACATGGACGGCCCGGTGCGCTGGGGGGCGATCCACGGGCCCTCCAGCGACGGGTCGACGATGCCGTCCTCCAGGAACGTGTACCGCCCGTCGAGCACCCGCCGGGCCAGCCGTACGTCCCTGGCGTCGGTGTTGTCCCACAGCCGGTCGAACAGCGCCTCGGCTCGGTGCCGGGCCTGGTGGCAGAAGGTGTCCGCCAGCTCGTACGGCTTGCGCCCGAACTCGGCCGACTCCTCCTGGGCGCGCACGCAGACCGCGGTGATGGCGAACAGTTCGGCGCCGATGTCCACGATCCGCGACAGGAATCCCTGCTTGTGCTCCAGCCGCGCCTGCCACCGCGACATGCCGTAGAACGTCGACCTGGCGAGCTTGCGGCTGGTCCGCTCGACATACCGCAGGTGCTGGGCCAGCGGGCCGAACTCGGCGTACGACGTGGGCACCTGGCCGGGCCCGGTCACCAGGCTCGGCAGCCACCTGGCGTAGAAGGCCCCGGCCCGGGTGGCCGCCCGACCCTTGGCCCGCAGGCCGGCCTTCGGATCGACGAGCTCGCCCGCGACCGACAGATGCGCGTCCACCGCCTCGCGGGCGATGAGCAGGTGCATGATCTCGGTCGAGCCCTCGAAGATGCGGTTGATCCGCAGGTCGCGCAGCATCTGCTCGACGGGCACGCCGCGCTCGCCGCGAGCGTGCAGCGACTCGGCGGTCTCGTAGCCGCGACCACCTCTCATCTGCACCAGCTCGTCCATCAGCCGCCAGGCCATCTCCGTGCTGTACAGCTTGGCGAGCGCGGCCTCGATGCGGATGTCGTTGCGTTCGTCGTCGGCCATCCGGCTGGCGAGGTCCACAACGGACTCCAGCGCGTACGCGGTGGCGGCGATGAAGGCGACCTTGCGAGCGATGGCCTCGTGCTGGCCGACCGGACGGCCCCACTGGACCCGTTCGCGCCCCCACTCGCGGGCGATCTTCGTCGCCCACTTCGCCGCGCCGACGCAGGTCGCCGGCAGGGAGAGGCGTCCGGTGTTGAGCGTGGTCAAAGCGATCTTCAGGCCCTGGCCCTCGCGGCCTATCAGGTTTTCCACCGGCACGCGCACCTGGTGGAAGCGGGTGACGCCGTTCTCGATGCCGCGCAGACCCATGAACTGGTTGCGGTGTTCGACGGTGATGCCGGGGGAGTCGGCCTCGACCACGAAGGCCGAGATCTTGGCGCCGGTCCGGGCCATCACGACCAGCAGGTCGGCCACCACGCCGTTGGTCGTCCACAGCTTGACGCCGTTGATCACGTACGCGTCGCCGTCGCGGACGGCGGTCGTCGACAGCCGGGCGGGATCGGAGCCGACGTCCGGCTCGGTCAGCAGGAACGCGGAGATCTCGCCCCGGGCGCAGCGGGGCAGGAAACGGCGCTTCTGCTCGGGGGTGCCGAACAGCCGCAGCGGCTGCGGAACCCCGATGGACTGGTGGGCCGACAACAGCGCGCTGAGCGCGGGGGAGCACGACGTCACGAGCTCCAGCGCGCGGCAGTAGTACAGGTGGCTCAGTCCCAGCCCGCCGTACTCCTCCTCGATGGTCATGCCGAACGCGCCGATCGCCGCCAGGCCCTTGACCACCTCGTCCGGAATCACGGCGGTGCGCTCGATGAGCGCGGAATCGACCTTCTCCTGCAGGAACGCCCGCAGGGCGCGCAGGAAGTCGTCTCCCTTCTTGATCTCCTCCTCGGTGAGGCGGGGCGCGGGATGCACGAGGTCCAGCCGGAAGTCCCCGAGGAAGAGCTGCTTGCCGAAGCTCGGGCGGGTCCACTCCGTCTCGCGCGCCTGCTCGGCCACCTCCCTGGCCTTGGCGTAATCGGTCGTCATCGTCGACCTCCTCGGCGGTGAAACGAGCTGTGCTCGATACCTACCCGCCAGTAGCCTCTTGCACCGCCGGAAGCGTGATGTGTACGGCGGTCCCTTGGCCGGGGGAGGAGACGATGCGGCACCGGCCGCCGTGCGCCTCCACGATGGCCTTCACGATCGACAGGCCGAGCCCCGCCCCGCCGGACAGATGGTCCTCCCCGCGTTGGAAGCGGTCGAAGGCGCGTTCCGCCTGCTCCGGGCTCATCCCCGGGCCGGTGTCGCGCACCTCGATCGTCACCGACTCAGGGGCGCGCAGCAGTCGTACGGTGGCCGGGGTGCCCTCGGGGGTGTGCGCCCGCACGTTGCCGAGCAGGTTGACGAGCACCTGGCGGACCCTGGCCTCGTCCACCGTCGCGACCAGGGAGGCTGGGGCCTCCACCGCCACGGGATGGGCGGGGTCGAGAGCGGCCGAGTCGGCGGCCACCTCGCGGGCCATCTCGGCCAGGTCGGTCTCGTCGAGTGCGAGGGCGGCGCCCCTGTCGAGCCGCGCGAGTTCCAGCATCTCGCCCACCAGGCGGCCCATGCGGTCGGCCTCGGCCTCGATCCGTCCCATGATCTTGGGAAGGTCCTCGGGCGGGATCGCCCCTGCCCGGTACAGCTCCGCGTACCCGGAGATGGTCGACAGCGGGGTGCGCAACTCGTGGGAGGCGTCGGTGGCGAACCGGCGGACGCGGTCCTCCGACGCCTGGCGGTCGCGGAAGGCGTCGGCGATCCGGTCGAGCATGAGGTTGATCGCGGCGCCGAGCCTGCCGACCTCCGACGGCCCCTCGGGCATCCGGGCCGACAGGTCGCCTCCCTCGGCCACGAGGTGCGCGGTCCGCGCCATCTTGCCGAGTGGCGCCAGGCCGCCGGCGATCAGCAGCCGGCCGCCCGCGGCCAGCAGCAACATCAACACCCCGCCGGTCGCCAGTTCGCTGATCAGGAGGTGGCGCACCGGATCGTCGACCGCGTCCAGGGGCACCGCGATGACCGTCAGCCGCAGACCGCTCGGCGACAGGGCCGCGGCCGCGAGCAGTTCGTGGCCGCCGCTCGGGTCGAGGTCGAAGGTGCGGCCCTGCGCGGCGTACGCCAGCAGCCTGTCCTTGCCCAGCGCCTCGGCCAGGCTGGGGACGGACTCGGCCTCGTCGGCGTCGCCGCCGACCAGATGCGCGTGTCCGGCTGACAGGTTGTAGACGGCGACGGCGTAGGTGGAGCCCGTCAGCGCCTGGTCGAGCGGGTCCCCCTCGACCACCCGGCGTGCCGCCGTGACGGTCGCCGCCACCACCTGCCCCTCCAGCCGCGTACGCAGGTGCCCGCGCAGGACGACGACACTGACCAGGGAGAACACGACGAGCAGGACAGCGCTCACCCCGAGCAGCCCGGCGAGCAGGCGCGTCCTGAGCGACATCACGGGTCCGTCACATGTCCTGAGGCGGGCGCAACGAGTATCCGATGCCGCGCTGGGTGTGGATCAGCGGCGGGCCGAGCGGGTCGAGCTTGCGGCGCAGGTAGGAGATGTAGGTCTCCAGCACCTGCGAGCTCCCGCCGTAGCCCCAGACCTCCTCGAGCAGGCGCCGCTTGGTGAGCACCAGGCCGGCGTTGGCCATCAGGAAGGCCAGCAGGCGGAACTCGGTCGGCGACAGCTCCACAGGGACGCCGCCGCGCCGCACCTCCCAGCGCGCCTCGTCGAGCTCCAGGTCGGCGACCCGCAGGATCGGCCCGTGCGCCCGCTCGGCCGCCTCCGGCACGGTCGTACGGCGCAGCACGGCGCGGATCCGCGCGACCAGGGCCTCGACGGAGAACGGCTTGGTGACGTAGTCGTCCCCGCCGAGGGTCAGCCCGCGTACGGTATCGGCGACCGCGTCGCGGGCGGTGAGGAAGATCACGGGAGGGTGCACGCCGTCGGCCCGGATCCGCCGGCACACCTCGAAGCCGTCGATGTCGGGCAGCATGACGTCGAGGACGACCAGGTCGGGCTGGTTCCTCAGCACCTCGCCGAGCGCCGCGGCCCCCGTGCCCACGGCCGTCACCCGGAAGCCGTGGAACCTGAGGGCGACTTCCACGATGTCCCGGATGTTTGGCTCGTCCTCGACGACGAGGATCCTGGTTTCACTCATGGGGGACCCATTGTGCAGGTAGGAGGCATTTATCGCACAATTCGGGTCTCCGCGGCCGCTCCGCGCAGCCCTCGCGCGTCAGCGCGTCAGCGTGTCAGTGCGGGACGCGGGCCACGCAGAACACGGTCTGGCCGAACGGCGGGCGGACGAACCGCTCGATGAGCCGGGTCAGCGGCACGACGGTCCGGTCGTAGATCTTGACGAGCCGGGGGTCGGGGTAGCCCACGCCGCCCCGCCGCACGGCCGCCCACCAGGCGATGCCGCCGAGGAAGTTGATCGGCTTGAGCACCTGGACGTCGAGGCCGGCGTCGGTGACCGTCTTGCGCAGCGTGGCGGGGGTGTAGCGGGTGACGTGCCCCACCTTGCGGTCGAAGTCCCCGTAGAGCTGCATGTAGCCGGGCACCCAGATGATGATCCGGCCGCCGGGAACGGTCACCCTGGCCAGCGACCGCAGCGCCTCGGCGTCCTCCTCGATGTGCTCGAGGACGTTCATCATCACGACGGTGTCGACCGGGTCGGCCAGGGGGATCTCGGTCGGCAGGCCGAACTGGAGCACCGACACGTCGTCGCGGGCGGCGAACCTGTCGCGCAGCTGCTCCACGCAGTAGGGATCGAAGTCGCTCACCACGAGCCTGTCCAGGCGCGGCAGGAACTGCTCGGCGAAGTGCCCGAGACCCGAACCGATCTCCAGCAGCGACCGCCCGACGTGCGGCGCGACCATGTCGAACTCGTATTGCCGGTAGTTCTTGGCCTCGTCGCCGCCGAGGTGGTTCTCCAGAGCCTCGTCCCCGGCCGCCGGCTGGACTACTCGGTCATACCCAGACATAGGATCCTCGATCTGCACGCTGACGGTCGTGGAAAGTGTAGTGCCCGCCCCATCGGCGGGTGCCCGCTTCGCCGGAGGGGCCGCTTCGGCGCCACGATTCTTCGGCGGCGCGGTTCTTCGGCAGCACGGTTCTTTGGCAGCACAGTTCTTGGGCAGCGCAGTTCCTTTCGGTCGTGCTGTGGACGGGATGCCCGCCTCCTCGTACGCTTCACCTTCGTCCGCCGTTCCCACCCGATACCCCCCAGATGGACGACGACGAGGCAGTGACCCGCGCCCTGGCCGGTGACCTTGACGCCTACGAGGTGCTGGTCACCCGATACAGCGCGGTCGCCCACCGTACGGCGAGCCTGCTCGGGGCGGCCGACGAGGCGGAGGACGTCGTCCAGGAGGCGTTCGTCAAGGCGTTCCGCCACCTCAAGGGCTTCCGCCGGGGCTCGTCCTTCCGCCCCTGGCTGCTGCGCATCGTGGCCAACGAGACCCACGACCTCACCCGGTCGCGCGGCCGCCGCTCCGACCTCGCCGTACGGCTGGGCCGCGAGCGGGAGCCGTACGGACCGGAGGATCCAGAGGGAGCGGCCGTGGACGCCGACGGCAGGACCCGCCTGCTGGAGGCCGTACGCGCGTTGCCCGAGGGGGAACGCGAAGCCGTGGTCTGCCGGTATTTCCTGCAGTTGTCCGAGGCGGAGACGGCCGAGGTCCTCGGCGTACGGCTCGGCACGGTGAAGTCGCGGACCTTCCGGGCCCTGCGGCACCTGCGGGAGGAGGTGGGCCGTGAGCACCTCGGATGACAGCGATCCGATCGCTCCGGAGGCCCTTGAGGCGCGGCTCAGGGCCCTCGGCGCGGACCTGGCCGTGCCCGCGCCGCCTCCCGCCGACGTGGCGCGTGCCGTACGTGCCCGCCTCGAGGACGACATGCCTCAGGAGGACAGGGCGCGGGACGACAGGGCGCGGGACGACAGGGCGCGGCGGCCGGATCGGCGGCGGGCCGCATGGCGGCCGTCGCCGCGGGTGGCGGCAGCGGTGGTGGCGGTGCTGGCGGCCGTGCTGCTCGGGGCCACCCCGCAGGGCCGGGCCGCGGTCGTGTCGGTGCTGCGCTTCGCGGGCGTCGAGATCCACGTCGGCGGCGCCGGGCCGCTGCCCACGGGAGTGCCGAGCCGGTTGCCCGGCGAGCGCCGGGTGACGCTGGAGGAGGCGCGCCGGACCGCACGCTTCCCCGTCGCCGTGCCGTCAGCACTCGGCGAACCGGCCGACGTCCGCCTCGCCGACGGTGGCCGGGTGGTGACACTCCTGTGGCCGGGCGTCCGGCTCGACGAGTTCGACGGCACGCTGGGCGTCGTCTGGCACAAGGAACTCGGAGAACCGTTCCCGGAGCAGGTGGGCGCCGTCGGCGGATGGTGGATCCCGCGGGCTCACGGCGTGTCGTACGTGCCGTCGGGCGGCGCTGGGCCGCGCGAGGAGCGGGTGGCCGGGCCGACGCTCATCTGGCAGCACGGACTGGTCGGGCTGCGGCTGGAGGGGCCGGACCGTGCAGAGGCCGTGCGGATCGCCTCCTCGGTCCGATGAACCGGAGACTCACTCGGGGGAGGCGAGCCAGGCGTCGATCTCGCTCAGCAGCTCCTTCTTGACCGCGTCGGGCGCCGTCGACGACCGGATCGACTGCCGGGCGAGTTCGGCGATCTCCGCGTCGGCGAAGCCGTAGACGTCCCTCGCGAGCTCGTACTGCGGCAGCAGCCGGGCGCCGAACAGCAGCGGGTCGTCGGCGCCGAGGGCGATCGGCACCCCGGCCTCGAACAACCGGCGCATCGGCACGTCCTCGGGCCGCTCCGCCACCCCGAGACCCACGTTGGACAGCGGGCACACCTCGCAGGTGACCTGCCGGTCGGCCAGCCGCTCCATCAGGCGGGGCGACTCGGCCGCGCGCACCCCGTGCCCGATCCGGTCGGCGCCCAGGTCGTCCAGGCACTCGGCGACGCTCGCCGCGCCCAGCAGCTCGCCGCCGTGCGGCACCGCGAGCAGCCCCGCGCGCCTGGCGATCCGGAAGGCGTGCTCGTAGTCCCTGGCCCGGCCGCGCCGCTCGTCGTTGGACAGGCCGAAGCCCACCACGCCTTTGCCCTCGTATCGCATCGCCAGGCGGGCCAGCGTCCTGGCGTCGAGCGTGTGCCGGGTGCGGTTGGCGGCCACGATCACCGCCATGCCGATCCCGGCCGCCCTGGCCGCCTTCTCCGTCGCGTCGAGGACGAGTTCGAGGGTCTCGGTCAGCCCGCCGAAACGCTGGGCGTATCCGGACGGGTCGACCTGGATCTCCAGCCAGCGCGACCCCTCCCGGGCCTCGTCCTCGGCGGCCTCACGCAGCAGCCGGTAGACGTCCTCGGGCCGGCGCAGCACCGACCGCGCGATGTCGTACAACCGCTGGAACCGGAACCAGCCGCGCTCGTCGGTCGCCCGCAGTTTCGGCGGCCAGTCCTCCACCAGCGCGTCGGGGAGGTGGACGCCCTGCTCCCGGGCGAGCTCGATGAGCGTCGTATGCCGCATCGAGCCGGTGAAGTGCAGGTGCAGATGTGCCTTGGGGAGCGTGTCTAGTGGACGTGCCATCTCCATATGTTGCCGCATGTCGCTCTCAACCCATAGCAGGGTTGGCGCGTTGGGGAGGGACGAAAGGGGAGCTCATGACCGAAGAAGACGAGGCGGCCTTCGACGAGTTCCTGGCCGCGCGCAGCACCGCCCTCCTGCGCACCGCGATCCTGGTCTGCGGCGCCTCGGCGTCCGACGCCGAGGACATGGTCCAGAACGCGCTGGAGAAGGTCTACCGGCACTGGCCACGCATCAGGCACGACAACCCCGAGGCGTACGCGCGCCGGGTCGTGGTGAACGGCGCGATCAGCAAGGCCAGGCGGCGCAAGGTGCTCCAGGAGATCACCTTCGCCCAGCCGCCGGAGACGCCCGTGGAGTCGCCCGACCTCGGCCTGCGGGACGTGCTCGTCACCGAACTCAGGAAGCTGCCGGCCCGGATGCGGGCCGTACTGGTCCTGCGCTACTGGGAGGACATGTCGGAGGCCGAGACCGCGGCGCTGCTCGGCTGCTCGGTCGGCACCGTCAAGAGCCAGGCCGCCCGCGGCCTGGCACGCGTGCGCGCACGCATGGAGAACCTGGAAGGAGTGTCCGCATGAACGTCGAAGAGGCGCTGAAGGATGCCATGGCCGCTCAGGTCGCCGGCGTGCACGCGTCGCCGTCGCTGGGCCAGGCCGTCCGGCGGCGCAGCCGCCGCCACGTCGTCAGGTTTCGTACGGCGGGCGCGGCCGTGCTCACGGCGGCGGTCGCCGTGAGCGTGCCCGTGGCGCTGACCGCCCGGCCCGACACCGCCCCGGTCGCCGGCAGCCTCGCCGGGACCGGCGCCACCGGCCCGGGAGCCCCGGCCGCGTCCGCCGTCGGCTCCGACGACACGGTCGCCACGCCGGAGGGGGTCGTTCCCGACGTGGTCGGGAAGAGCGCCGCGGAGGTCGACGCCCTCCTGAAGGAGGCCGGCTACGAGGTGAGGATCACGAAGGTCGTCACCGATGAGGCCCCGGCGGGGACGGTCTTCGCCCAGATGCCGCAGCCGGGGACCGCCGCTCCCGCCGGGGCTGCGGTCACGATCACGATCGCCACGACGGCAGCCCCGAGCCCGACGGCCACGACGGGTACGGAGGACCCGCAGATGCCCCAGGATCTCGGCGACCTGGGGGACGGCCGGATGCTCGGCGGCGTCCACGTCGGCTACCTGCCCGAGGGGCTCGAATGGGGCAAGTGGTCCGGCAAGGACGGGTTCGGCAAGCGGAGCTACACCACGAGCTGGGTGGAGCCCGGGCTGGAACCCGGCATGTACAGCGTCCAGATGATCGTCTACCGGAAGGACGCCGCGAGCGTGCTGGCCAAGCGCATGCAGGGCTACGCCGCGCAGGGCGCCAAGCCGGTCGAGGCCGGCGGCAGCAAGGCATACCTGGTCAGCCTGTCGGAGGGCGGTGACCGGATCCTGGACGGCGGCACCCGGACGATCGTGTGGACCCTCGCTCCCGGGGTCGGGGTCGAGGTCATGATCAGCCCTGACTACGCAGCCAAGCTCGGCGAGGCCGCGGCCGACAGGGAGCTCAAGAAGATCGTCGCCGGGGTCGCCCTCGGCAAGTGACACCGATCCCGTCCCGCGCCTCCGCGCCCGCTTCCGGGCCCGGAGGCGCCGGCCGTACCGGACCGGCCTGACCGCCGCGCTGGGTCATCTTTGTACTGCGCGCTGGGTCATCTTTGTACTGTCCCCTGGGTCGAATTGGTAGCGTGCCTGGGTGAGCCGCGATTCCTACATCCCCCGCATGGTGGATCCGATCATCGATGGGGTCTTCGGGACGCTGCCGGCGATCATGTTGGTCGGTCCACGGGCCACCGGGAAGACCACCACGGCACTTCGGCACGTCGAAACGGTGGTGCGGCTCGATCGGGACAGTGAGAACGCCGCCTTCCTCGCCGACCCGGACGCGGCCCTGCGCCCGCTCAAGGAGCCGGTCCTGCTGGACGAGTGGCAGGTCGTCCCCGAAGTGCTCGGATCGGTCAAGCGGGCGGTGGACGGCGACCACCGCCCAGGCCGCTTCATCCTCACCGGCTCCGTATGGTCGGACTTCGGCGGCCGGACATGGCCCGGCACGGGGAGAGTCGTCCGCATCGACATGATGGGGCTGGCGGTCAAGGAGGTCGAGCGCAGGACAGGGAGACCTCCTTTCGCCGACCTGCTCGCTCAGGGGCGGATGGAGGAGCTCGTCGCACCGGCGCAGCCACCCAACCTGGTGGACTACATCGACCTGGCGTTGCGCAGCGGCTTTCCCGAGGCGCAGCGGATGCCCGCTTCGGTGCGGGTGCGGTGGCTGGACAGCTACATCGAGCAGACCCTCACGCGGGACATCGAGACCCTCGACGGACGGCGCGATCCCGTACGCCTCCGGTCCTATTTGGAGGCGCTGGCTCTCAACACCGCGGGTGTGGTCACGGACAAGACGCTCTACGACGCGGCGGCGGTGAACGCCCGCACGGGAGAGGCGTACGAGCGCCTCCTTCGCGACCTCCTGATCGTCGACAAGGTTCCCGCCTGGTTCAGCAACCGGCTGAAGCGGCTGATCCGCGGGCCCAAGCGGTATCTCGTCGACCCGGCCCTGGTCGCGGCCCTGCTGCGGGTGGACGGACAGGCGGTCCTCCGTGACGGCGATCTGCTCGGCCGGTTGCTCGACACCTTCGTGGTCCAGCAACTACGCGCGGAGGTACCGGTGTGCGACAGCCGGCCCCGCATCTACCACCTGCGTCAGGACCAGGGACGGCACGAGATCGACGTCGTTCTGGAGCTCGGCATGGGACGAGTGATCGGGATCGAGGTCAAGGCGGCCGCCACCCCACGCCACGACGACGCGAAGCACCTGCGGTGGCTTCGGGACGAACTGGGCGACCGCTTCGTGGCCGGCGTCGTCCTGCACACCGGTCCGCACATCCACCAAATGGACGAGAAGATCGTCGCCGCTCCCATCTGCGTCCTCTGGTCCTGAACGCACCCCGTGCCAGCTCAAGGCCGTCCCGTGACGCCGGAGGCGTGCGAAAGTCGGCGACAGGCGTGCATTGCCTGGTCATCGGCATGACGAAGGCCCGGTCCCGCATGAGGGAAACCGGGCCTTCGTGCCGGGATCGCGAAGTCCTAGTGCGCCTCGGCCAGGAGCTTGGCCACCCGGCTGACGCCCTCGACCAGGTCGTCGTCGCCCAGCGCGTACGACAGGCGGAAGTAACCCGGGGTGCCGAACGCCTCGCCGGGCACCAGCGCGACCTCGGCCTCCTCAAGGATGAGCTCGGCCAGCTCGGCCGAGGTCTGCGGGCGCCTGCCGCGGATCTCCTTGCCCAGCAGCGCCTTGACCGACGGGTACGCGTAGAACGCGCCGAACGGCTCGGGGCAGACCACGCCGGGGATCTCGTTGAGCAGCCTGACCATGGTCTGGCGGCGCCGGTCGAACGCCGCGCGCATCTGGGCGACGGCCGACAGGTCGCCGGAGACGGCCGCGAGCGCGGCGGCCTGGGCCACGTTGGAGACGTTCGAGGTGGCGTGGGACTGCAGGTTCGTCGCCGCCTTGACCACGTCGGACGGGCCGATCAGCCAGCCCACCCGCCAGCCGGTCATCGCGTACGTCTTGGCCACGCCGTTCAGCACGACGACCCGGTCGCGCAGCTCGGGCACGGCGGTGGCGATGCTGGAGAACTTCGCCTCGCCGTAGACCAGGTGCTCGTAGATCTCGTCGGTCACGATCCACAGGCCCTTGTCCAGGGCCCAGCGGCCGATCTCCTCGACCTGGGCGGGGGAGTAGACGGCCCCCGTCGGGTTGGACGGCGAGACGAACAGCAGGACCTTGGTGCGGTCGGTCAGCTTCTCCTCGAGCTGCTCGACCGAGGCCAGGTAGCCGGTCGTCTCGTCGGTGACCACGTCGACCTGGACGCCGCCCGCGAGCTTGATCGCCTCCGGGTACGTCGTCCAGTAGGGCGCCACGACCAGGACCTCGTCACCGGGGTCGAGCAGCGTGGCGAACGCCTCGTAGACCGCCTGCTTGCCGCCGTTCGTCACCAGGACCTGCGCGGCCTCGACCTGGAACCCGCTGTCGCGCAACGTCTTGTCGGCGATCGCCTGCTTGAGCTCGGGCAGGCCCCCCGCCGGCGTGTACTTGTGGAACCTGGGGTTCCGGCACGCCTCGACGGCTGCCTCGACGATGTAGTCGGGCGTGGGGAAGTCGGGCTCGCCGGCGCCGAAGCCGATGACCGGGCGACCGGCCGCCTTCATCGCCTTGGCCTTGGCGTCCACGGCCAGAGTCGCGGACTCGGAGATCGCGGATATGCGTGCGGAGATGCGAGGACGGGTCATGCCTCCATCGTTCCAGACGCGCCGCGCGGTTTCGTCTCCATATCCAGGATGCGGACGGGTTCGCACGGTAGCTTTGAACCGCACAGGAACGGCACCCGGGCCGCCTCCGGGCGGTGCGGCGACCATGTGGTTCGACGGAGTGGTGAATCCCGCGTACACTTCACCGACTAGTGGGCCACGTGAACGCCACGAAGGACGCTTCGACGCGTTTCTCGGGTATCGTGGTGCACGGCTTAGGGCACTAGCGCAATTGGTAGCGCACCGGTCTCCAAAACCGGCGGTTGGGGGTTCGAGTCCCTCGTGCCCTGCGGAGTGCGGTCCGCGCAGCAATGGCGTGAAAGCGCGCCGCAACTGCGACGGACACGACGGATCAGGTGAGGACTGTGGCGATTGACACCCGCGGTGAGACCGCTGGCAAGCCAGGCAAGCCGACCAGTGAGAAGAAGGCAAAGCGCACCTCGCCCGCTCTGTTCTACCGGCAGGTCGTCGCCGAGCTGCGCAAGGTCATCTGGCCCCGGCGCAATGACCTGATCTCGTACACCGTAGTTGTCCTGGTCTTCGTAGTGATCATGGTTGGGCTCGTGTTCGGGATCGATACGCTGTTGGGTAAGGGCGTGCTCTGGCTCTTCGGCGGATCCTGATCCGGCCCGAGACGTCGTAGCACGTCAAGACACCAAGCGAAGAAGGAAGAGTCCCGTGTCCGAGTCCCCGATGCCGGCCGACCGCTCCCATGACGAGCATGACGAGTGGGGCACCGAGCAGGACGAGGCCGTAGCAGAGGTCGAGGAGACCACGGTCGCCGACGCAGAGGGCGGTGACGGCGGCGAAGACTCGGCCGAGGCCGCCGCGCAGGTCGACGAGGACGGTGACGTCCTCCCGGATGTCGACCCGGTCGAGGAATTCAAGCGTCAGCTTCGCGGCCAGTTCGGCGAGTGGTACGTCATCCACTCGTACGCCGGTTATGAGAACCGCGTGAAGCAGAACATCGAGAGCCGTATCGGGTCCCTCAACATGGAGGACTACATCTTCCAGGTCGAGGTGCCGACCCACACGATCACTGAGTTCAAGGGTGGCAAGAAGACTCCGATCAAGGAGCGCGTGCTTCCCGGTTACGTCCTGGTCCGGATGGACCTGAGCGACGAGTCCTGGGCCGCTGTGCGTAACACGCCCGGTGTGACCGGCTTCGTCGGCCTGTCCAACAAGCCGAGCCCGCTGAACCTCGACGAGGTCGCCAAGCTGCTCGCCCCGGAGCCTTCCGAGGAAGTCAAGAAGGCCACGACCAAGACGACCGCCGCGACCGTCGACTTCGAGGTCGGCGAGTCCGTCACGGTCATGGACGGGCCGTTCGCCACGCTGCCGGCCACGGTCAGCGAGATCAGCGCCGAGTCGCAGAAGCTCAAGGTCCTCGTCTCGATCTTCGGCCGAGAGACCCCGGTCGAGCTGTCGTTCAACCAGGTCTCGAAGATCTGACCGCCTCGCGTAGACTCGATAGCCGTCCTCACGCACGCCCTGCTTCGGCGTGCCTGTGAGGCTTTTGTAGGACAAAGGACCCGGAGAAGGACTAATGCCTCCAAAGAAGAAAGTCGCGGCACTGGTGAAGGTCCAGCTTCCCGCTGGACAGGCCACCCCCGCGCCGCCGGTCGGTACCGCGCTCGGTCCGCACGGCGTCAACATCATGGACTTCGTCAAGCAGTACAACGCGGCGACGGAGGCCCAGCGGGGCAACATCATCCCCGTCGAGATCACCATCTTCGAAGACCGCACCTTCACCTTCGTCACGAAGACGCCGCCGGCGCCGGAGCTGATCAAGAAGGCCGCCGGTCTGCAGAAGGGCAGCGCGAACCCGCACAAGGACAAGGTGGGCAAGCTGACCCGCGAGCAGCTTCGCCAGATCGCCGAGACCAAGATGCAGGACCTCAACGCGAACGACGTCGAGGCCGCCGAGAAGATCATCGCCGGCACCGCCCGCTCCATGGGCATCACCATCGCCGACTGACTCTCACCGGCACCCAACGCAGTGGGAGGGCCGACGCGCAGGCCCGGACCACGATCTCCACGAGGAGCATGAAGTGAAGCGCAGCAAGAGCTGGAAGAACGCGGCGGCCGAGGTCGACCGCGCGGCCCTGTACAGCCCGATCGACGGCGTACGGCTGGCCAAGAAGACCGCGACCACGAAGTTCGACGCGACCGTCGAGGTCGCCCTGCGGCTGGGTGTCGACCCGCGCAAGGCCGACCAGATGGTCCGCGGCACCGTCAACCTCCCGCACGGCACCGGCAAGACCGCCCGGGTCCTGGTCTTCGCGACCGGTGACCGTGCCGAGGAGGCTCGCGCGGCGGGCGCCGACATCGTCGGCTCCGACGAGCTGATCGACGAGGTGTCCAAGGGCCGTCTCGACTTCGACGCGGTCGTCGCCACCCCGGACATGATGGGCAAGGTCGGCCGTCTGGGCCGCGTGCTCGGCCCCCGCGGCCTCATGCCGAACCCGAAGACCGGCACCGTCACGCCCGCCGTGGCCAAGGCCGTCAGCGACATCAAGGGCGGAAAGATCGAGTTCCGGGTCGACCGGCACGCGAACCTGCACTTCATCATCGGCAAGGCGTCCTTCGACGACCGTCAGCTCGTGGAGAACTACGCCGCGGCGCTGGACGAGGTGCTGCGTCTCAAGCCGTCGGCGGCCAAGGGCCGTTACCTCAAGAAGGTCACCTTCACCACGTCCATGGGCCCGGGCATCCCGGTCGACCCGAACGTGACGCGGGCGATGACCGCCGAGATCGACGCCTGAGCCGTCACCCCGGCCGATACGACGACGGAAGCCCCCGCCCTTTCCAGGGCGGGGGCTTCCGCGCGTCTTCGGGTGATCAGACGGCGAATAAACTCGGCGCGTGACCGAAGAGCGCAGGGATTCCGTCGATCACATCCTTGACCAGTGGCGGAGCGAGCGGCCCGACCTGGACCTGTCGGCCATGGGGGTCTTCGGTCGCGTCGCCCAGGTGGCCCGGGTGGTCGAGGGCCGGGTCGAGGAGATCCTCAACCGGCACGGCCTGCGCTCGGGTGACTTCGACGTGCTGGCCGCGCTGCGCCGTTCCGGTCCGCCGTACACGCTGATCCCCTCCGAGCTGTCGGACATGGTGATGATGTCGCGTGCAGGCATGACCAGCCGGCTCGACCGGCTGGAGGCCGCCGGGCTGGTCGAGCGCAGCCTCGATCCGGCCGACCGGCGCAGCTTCAAGATCACGCTGTCGGAGAAGGGGCGCGAGGTCATCGACGCGACGCTCACCGACCACGCGGCGAACCTCGCCCGGCTCGCGTCGGGGCTGGCCACGGAGGACGCCGCGACGCTCGACCGGTTGCTGCGCGATCTCCTGGCCGCCCTCGCGTAGGCCGTACTCAGCCCCGGCTCTGCCGTACGCCGCGGCGCCAGACCTCGCGCAGGGCGCGCGTGGCGGTGATGTCGCGGGTCGGGTCGCCGTCCACCAGTAGCAGGTCCGCGCGCAGGCCCGGCGCGATCCGCCCCCGGTCGTGCAGCGTGAACAGCCGTGCGGGGACGGCGGTGGCCGCGGCGAGCGCCTCCTCACAGGTGAGGCCCGCCTCGGTGAGCAGCGCCAGTTCGCGGTGCATGCTCATGCCGTGCGGGGGAGCGAGGAAGTTGGCGTCGGTGCCCGCCACCACGGCCGCACCGGCGGCGTGCAGGGCCCGGGCCGCACCGAGGGCGTTGACGAGGCCCCGCGGGTGCACCGGGACCACCCCGGGGTCCCTGCGGGTGTTCCCGGCCGTCCCCTCCGGCAGGCGGGACGCGATGCGCTCGTCCGCGAAGACCTCCGCGCCGCCCTCGCCTCCGGTGATCACTTCGATGTAGCTGAGCGTGCTGACCACGAAGACGCCCTGCCCCGCGATGCGCGCGGCCAGTTCGGCCACGTACGGATCCTCGGGCCCGAGGTCGTGGAAGACGTGGGTGAGCGCGTCGACGCCCGCGTCGAGGGCGATGGCGGCCTCCCGGGCGGTCGCGATGTGCGCGACGGCCATGAGCCCCGCCGCGTGCCCGGCCTCGACCAGGGCGGCCACGACGCCGGGGGACAGGACGGGCAGGTCCAGCCCGGCGGTGGAGCCGTCGTCGATCACGATCTTCAGGTAGTCGGCGCCCTCGGCCAGTCGCGCGTCGACGAACGCCTCGGCCTCGCCCGCGTCCGCGATCGTGTCGAAGGGGCCCACGGCGTCGCCCAGGTGCTCCAGCCCGGGCCCCTCGACCGCCATGATCTGGCTGGGGTGCCCTCCCGGCGCGGTCGCGAGCACTCCCGAACTGCGCAGGTCGGCCACGTCGTCGCGGTCCGCCGCGAGCCGGCGCTGCCTGGCCAGGTTGGACGGCAGGCAGAACATGTCGAGTTCGGTGGTCACCCCGAAGGTCAGCGCCTGGGCAAGCATGCCGTCGGACACGTGCGTGTGGGCGTCGAGCAGTCCGGGGAGCAGCGTCCCGCCCGAGCCGTCGATCTCGGCGTCCGCCCGCCCCCCGTCCCACTCCGCGATCCGGTCGTCCTCGATCAGCACGTCCGTACGGGGGATGGTGCGCTCCCCGTCGAACACCCGCACGTCCTTGATCAGCGTACGCATGGCTCTCCTCCGCCATCGGCATCTGGTTTCGCCCCAGATAGTACGAGGGCTAATTATCAGAAGACAAACGAGATGGGAGATGTAGAGGTCTTGTGCACGACTCATGAGGGTTTGCCCGGTGCCAGCGCGCTTGTGGCGTTAGGCGCATAGGGTCAAGGGCAGGTAAAGGGGGACACCGAAGGGATGGACACAATGCGACGACTACTGGTGGCCGCCGGGGCGGTGGCCGCGATCACGGTCGCGGGATGCGGGACGACCGCGACTCCGTCTCTCCAGAACGCACAGCTGTCAGCGGCCGAGGTCATCCAGCAGACCGCGAAGAAGGCCGACGACGTCAACACCTATGCCGCGGACCTCGTGGTGAACGTCACCGACGCCACGGGCGGTCAGGGAGGCGTCGTCCAGGGCACCATGCTCTACCAGAAGACCCCGCAGATCACGTCCGACATCAACCTCAGCCAGGTGGCGTTCAACGGGCAGAACGTGCCCGGCGGCGTGCGGGTGATCGTCCAGGGCGACGTGGCGTACGTGAAGCTCGACATGCTCAAGACCCTGGTGGGCGCCACCAAGCCGTGGATCAGGCTCGACCTGAAGCAGCTCGGCTCGCAGGCCGGCGTGAACGTCGACCAGTACCTCGCCCAGGCCCAGCAGTTCGACCTGAAGACGAGCGTCGCCATGCTCACGGCGTCCAAGGACGTGAAGTCGGTGGGCAGCGAGCAGGTCGGCGGGGTGGACACGACCCACTACTCGGGCTCTTTCCCGGTGGACGAGGCGGTCAAGCAGCTTCCCGAGGACCAGCGCGGCCGCCTGCAGGGCGAGCTCGCGGCCGCCAAGGACGTCAAGTTCGACGCCTGGATCGACGCCCAGGGCCTGCCGCGCAAGGTCGAGCTGAACGGCGGCAAGCCGGACGCCGGCACCTTCAAGGCCACGGCGATGTTCAAGTCGTTCAACGAGCCGGTCTCGATCGAGGCGCCGGCCGCCGACCAGGTCGGTGAGCTGCCGCAGACGCTGCAGCAGCCGTCCGGCATCGGAAGCTGATTTGGCGTCCTGCCGGTTGACAACGTAGTCTGTCTCCTGCCAAAGACCGCCGGTCGTCGTCGGGCGTACAGCCCGGTGACCGAAGGATCCACGTGAGTGGACGGCCCGCGTAGGTGTGGAGAAGCTTGAGGACGTTTGACGTCCACCCAAGCCCCGTGCGCCTGCGCCGGGGCTTGTCTGTTTTCTGAGGGCCTTCGCCGGCGGCACATCTGGAAGGAGGCCCATGGCGAAGGCGGAGAAGAGCGTCGCGATCGCCGAGCTCAAGAGTGAGTTCGAGGGATCCAGCGCCGCCGTTCTGACCGAATACCGCGGTCTCACCGTCGCTCAGCTCAAGCAGCTGCGCGTCTCTCTCGGTGGGAATGCGAAGTTCGCCGTGGCGAAGAACACGCTCACCAAGATCGCGGCTAACAACGCCGGGATCACCTCCCTGGACGACCTGTTCCAGGGGCCGACCGCCATCGCGTTCGTCAAGGGCGACGTCGTGGAGGCGGCCAAGGGTCTGCGTGACTTCGCCAAGGCCAACCCCCTCCTGGTGATCAAGGGTGGCGTCGTCGACGGCAAGTCGATGACCCCCGACGAGATCACGAAGCTTGCCGACCTTGAGTCCCGCGAGGTGCTCCTCGCGAAGCTGGCCGGCGCACTGAAGGCCAAGCAGTCCCAGGCTGCCGCCACCTTCGCCGCGCTGCCCACCACGATGGCTCGACTGGCCGAGGCTCTGCGCGCCAAGCGCGAAGAGGCCGGCGAGTAGGTCCGCGCAGCGGACGGGGGAAGCGCGCACCGCGGTCCCTTTTCACGTTTTTTGCTAGATCCACTGGAGGAACACATCATGGCGAAGCTCAGCACCGACGAGCTGCTCGAGTCCTTCAAGGAGATGACCCTCCTTGAGCTGTCCGAGTTCGTGAAGGTCTTCGAGGAGACCTTCGACGTCAAGGCCGCCGCTCCGGTCGCCGTCGCCGCCGCCCCGGCCGCCGGTGGCGCCGGTGCCGCCGCCGAGGAGGCCGAGGAGCAGGACGAGTTCGACGTCATCCTCGAGGCCGCCGGCGACAAGAAGATCCAGGTCATCAAGGAGATCCGCGCCCTGACGAGCCTGGGCCTCAAGGAGGCCAAGGACCTCGTGGACGGCGCTCCGAAGCCGGTCTTCGACGGCAAGGTCAACAAGGAGCAGGCCGAGAAGGCGAAGGCTGCCCTCGAGGGCGCCGGCGCCACCGTCACCGTCAAGTAAGACGGTTTCGTAACACGCTTCACCGAAGGGGCGGGTCCATCCAGGTGCCGGATGGGGCCGCCCCTTTCGCATGCCCGGAAGTCGTACGGAATCCAGACCCTATGGGCAGGGCGGGCCCGTTGATCTATCGTGCGGAATAGGATCCGCGCGACGTGATCGGGCCGAGACGACCGGGTGCTCAGGAGGTGCGGGGATGCGGCGCGCGCTGACCGTCGGGCTCGTCCTCCTCGTGGCCGTGCTGGCGCTGGCGGTCCAGCATCTCGCCCGGGCCCGTACGGAGGCACTCGCCGCGGAGCAGGACCGGGAGATGGCCGTACAGGCCGCCGCGGCGCACGCCGTGAGCCTCATGTCGATCGACCACCGCCGCATCGACGACGACATCAAACGCGCGCTGGCGACCTCCACGGGCCCGGAGCGGGCGCAGTACGCCGCCGGGCAGGCGGCCCTGAGGACCGCCACGCTGAAGAACAAGGCCGTCCAGACGGGGGTCCTGCGGGCCTCCGCGCTCGCCTCTCTCGACGGCGACCGGCGTACGGCCCAGGTGCTGATCGTCGGCGACGCGGTGATCCACTGGGAGGACGGCAGGAAGACCCCTCCGGAGGAGCGCTTCTTCCGCTGGCGCATGGACGTCACGAAGGCCTCGGGCCTGTGGCTGGTCTCGCGGGCGGAGCTGGTGCAGTGAGGCGGCTGCTGCGGGTGCTGGGGGTCCTCGTGGCGGCCGGGCTGGCCGTCGCCGCCGTGTGGCTGCTGCTCGACCTGCGCCGCCTCCAGGCCGCCGAGAGGGCGTCCCGGGAGGCCCTCTCGGCCGCCCGGTCCTACGCGCCCGACATGTTGTCGTACGACTACCGTACGATCGAGCGGGACATGCTGAGGGCGGGCGCGCACGCCACCGGGCAGCTGGCGGACCACTACCGGACGCTCGTGGCGACGCTCGGCCCGCAGGCGCGCGAGCGCCAGACGGTCCAGCACGCGGTCGTGGCCGCCGCCGGCGTGGAGTCGGCGACGCCGGAAGAGGTCCGGGTGCTGTTGTTCGTGAACATGGTCACGACGCGGTCGGGCCCGGGTCAGGAGGAGCCGAAGCAGCAGGTCAGCCAGGGAAGGGCGCGCCTGGTCATGGTGACGCAGGGCGACGGCTGGCGGGCCTCAAGGCTGTCCACGCTCCTGGGTGACACGCCCGTTCCCTGAGCGCGTGGCTAAATTGTTAGTAAAGAAGACGTTTAAGCCGTGCCTGCGGCTGGGTATTCAGGGCACGGCGGCATCGACCGAGGGTCAGCGTTGGGCCGTTCGCGTGACTGAGCGTTACCCGTCTCCGGTCCCGGGTAGGGACTGGATCCCCGGCGCTCGCTCGGTCCCGAGGGCGGAAAAACCCAGCGTGACGCCTGTCGGTTAGGCGAAATGTCGGCTCTCGGGCTTGACGTTTCGGCGCTGACGGGTGATGCTGCCACCAACGTGGAGCGCAGAGCGATAGCGGAGTGGACAGGTGTATGCCGATCGGCTACACTGCCCCTTTGCGCTGCCCTTTGACGACCGTCTCTCTGAGTAACTCTTAGTCTTGGTCGTCTGGCGTGCGTGTAGTCAGTCCGCGAGCCCTCGGAAGGACATCTGTTGGCAGCCTCGCGCAACGCCTCCGCCGTACCCGCTGGTCCCCGAACCGTGTCGTTCGCACGTATCGAGGAGCCGCTCGAAGTACCCGACCTTCTCGCCTTGCAGACCGAGTCCTTCGACTGGTTGCTCGGGAACGAGAAATGGAAGGGCCGGGTTGAGGCGGCTCGCCAGGCCGGGCGCAAGGACGTCCCGGCCCAGTCGGGTCTCGAAGAGATCTTCGAGGAGATCAGTCCCATTGAGGACTTCTCCGGAACCATGTCCCTGTCGTTCCGGGATCACAGGTTCGAGCCGCCCAAGTACTCAGTCGATGAGTGCAAAGACAAGGACATGACCTACTCCGCCCCGATGTTCGTCACGGCGGAGTTCATCAATAACACCACAGGTGAGATCAAGAGCCAGACGGTGTTCATGGGCGACTTCCCGCTCATGACGTCGAAGGGCACCTTCATCATCAACGGCACCGAGCGTGTCGTGGTCTCCCAGCTCGTCCGGTCCCCTGGTGTCTACTTCGACCGCTCGGTCGACAAGACCTCCGACAAGGACCTGTTCGGCTGCCGGGTGATCCCGTCGCGCGGCGCGTGGCTCGAGTTCGAGATCGACAAGCGTGACAGTGTCGGCGTGCGCATCGACCGCAAGCGCAAGCAGCCCGTCACGGTGCTGCTGAAGGCGCTCGGCTGGACCAGCGACCAGATTCTGGAGCGTTTCGGTCAGTACGAGTCGATGCGGGCGACCCTGGAGAAGGACCACACCTCCGGCCAGGACGACGCGCTGCTGGACATCTACCGCAAGCTGCGTCCGGGCGAGCCGCCGACCAAGGAGTCGGCGCAGGCGCTGCTGGAGAACCTGTACTTCAACCCGAAGCGCTACGACCTGGCCAAGGTCGGCCGTTACAAGATCAACAAGAAGCTGGGCGTCCAGTCCGACATCACCCAGGGCACGCTGACCGACGAGGACATCGTGTCCACCATCGAGTACATCGTCCGGCTGCACGCCGGTGAGGAGACGATGGGCCCGGACGGCTCGGTGGTCGTCGAGACCGACGACATCGACCACTTCGGCAACCGCCGTCTGCGCAGTGTCGGCGAGCTGATCCAGAACCAGGTCCGCCTGGGCCTGGCCCGCATGGAGCGCGTCGTCCGCGAGCGTATGACCACGCAGGACGTCGAGGCGATCACGCCGCAGACCCTGATCAACATCCGCCCGGTCGTGGCGTCGATCAAGGAGTTCTTCGGCACCTCGCAGCTGTCGCAGTTCATGGACCAGACGAACCCGCTGGCCGGCCTGACGCACAAGCGGCGTCTGTCCGCCCTCGGCCCGGGTGGTCTGTCGCGTGAGCGCGCGGGCTTCGAGGTCCGCGACGTGCACCCGTCGCACTACGGCCGCATGTGCCCGATCGAGACGCCGGAAGGGCCGAACATCGGTCTGATCGGCTCGCTGTCCTCCTACGGGCGGGTCAACTCGTTCGGCTTCGTGGAGACGCCGTACCGGAAGGTCGTCGACGGCCGGGTCACCGAAGAGATCGACTACCTGACCGCGGACGTGGAGGACCGGCACGTCGTGGCGCAGGCCAACACGGTCCTGAACGCCGACGGCACCTTCGCCGAGACCCGCGTGCTCGCCCGCCGCAAGGGCGGCGAGTTCGAGGCGGTCCACCCGTCCGAGGTCGACTACATGGACGTCTCACCGCGCCAGATGGTGTCGGTGGCGACCGCGATGATTCCGTTCCTGGAGCACGACGACGCCAACCGCGCGCTCATGGGTTCGAACATGCAGCGTCAGTCGGTGCCTCTGCTCAAGAGTGAGGCTCCGCTGGTCGGCACCGGCATGGAGTATCGCGCCGCGACCGACGCCGGTGACGTCATCACGGCCGAGAAGGCCGGTGTGGTGGAGGAGGTCTCGGCCGACTACGTCACCGTGATGAACGACGACGGCACGCGGACGACGTATCGGGTGGCGAAGTTCAAGCGGTCGAACCAGGGCACCTGCTTCAACCAGAAGCCGATCGTGGCCGAGGGCGACCGGGTCGAGCGGGGTCAGGTCGTCGCCGACGGTCCGTGCACCGACAACGGTGAGATGGCGCTCGGTAAGAACCTGCTGGTGGCGTTCATGCCGTGGGAGGGTCACAACTACGAGGACGCGATCATCCTGTCCCAGCGTCTGGTGCAGGACGACGTGCTGTCGTCGATCCACATCGAGGAGCACGAGGTCGACGCCCGCGACACCAAGCTGGGCCCCGAGGAGATCACGCGGGACATCCCGAACGCCTCCGAGGACGCTCTGGCCGACCTGGACGAGCGTGGCATCATCCGGATCGGTGCCGAGGTGGTGACCGGTGACATCCTGGTGGGCAAGGTCACTCCCAAGGGTGAGACGGAGCTGACTCCTGAGGAGCGGCTGCTGCGTGCGATCTTCGGTGAGAAGGCGCGTGAGGTCCGTGACACCTCGTTGAAGGTGCCGCACGGTGAGTCCGGCAAGGTCATCGGGGTGCGGGTGTTCAGCCGTGAGGAGGGCGACGAGCTTCCTCCGGGTGTCAACGAGCTGGTCCGTGTCTATGTGGCGCAGAAGCGCAAGATCACCGATGGTGACAAGCTCGCCGGCCGTCACGGCAACAAGGGCGTCATCTCCAAGATCCTGCCGGTGGAGGACATGCCGTTCCTGGAGGACGGCACGCCGGTCGACATCGTGCTCAACCCGCTGGGCGTGCCCGGCCGGATGAACGTCGGCCAGGTGCTGGAGACACATCTCGGCTGGATCGCCGCCCGCGGATGGGACGTCTCCGGTCTCGAGGAGGTCTGGGCCGAGCGGCTGCGCGACAAGGGCATGGACCGGGTCGAGCCCTGGACCAAGGTCGCCACGCCGGTGTTCGACGGCGCCCACGAGGAGGAGATCGTCGGCCTGCTCGACAACACCCTGCTCAACCGGGACGGCTCCCGCATGGTGGGGGAGAACGGCAAGGCGCGGCTGTTCGACGGCCGCTCCGGCGAGCCGTTCCCGCACCCGATCTCGGTCGGCTACATCTACATCCTGAAGCTGCTGCACCTGGTCGACGACAAGATCCACGCTCGCTCGACCGGCCCGTACTCGATGATCACCCAGCAGCCGCTGGGTGGTAAGGCGCAGTTCGGCGGCCAGCGCTTCGGCGAGATGGAGGTGTGGGCGCTGGAGGCCTACGGCGCGGCCTACGCGCTGCAGGAGCTCCTGACGATCAAGTCCGACGACGTCCTGGGCCGAGTGAAGGTCTACGAGGCCATCGTCAAGGGCGAGAACATCCCCGAGGCGGGCATTCCCGAGTCCTTCAAGGTCCTCATCAAGGAGATGCAGTCACTCTGTCTGAACGTCGAGGTTCTCTCCAGCGACGGCATGTCGATCGAGATGAGGGACACCGACGAGGACGTCTTCCGCGCGGCGGAGGAGCTCGGCATCGACCTGTCCCGGCGTCCCCACGAGGGCGCGATGACCGTCGACGAGGTCTGATTCAAAAGGGGATTATCTAGTGCTCGACGTCAACTTCTTCGACGAGCTGCGCATCGGCCTCGCGACCGCCGACGACATCAGGCAGTGGTCGCACGGCGAGGTGAAGAAGCCGGAGACCATCAACTACCGGACCCTCAAGCCGGAGAAGGACGGGCTCTTCTGCGAGAAGATCTTCGGTCCGACCCGGGACTGGGAGTGCTACTGCGGCAAGTACAAGCGCGTCCGCTTCAAGGGCATCATCTGTGAGCGCTGTGGCGTCGAGGTCACGCGCGCCAAGGTGCGCCGCGAGCGGATGGGCCACATCGAGCTGGCCGCTCCGGTCACCCACATCTGGTACTTCAAGGGCGTCCCGTCGCGCCTCGGTTACCTGCTCGACCTGGCCCCGAAGGACCTGGAGAAGGTCATCTACTTCGCGGCCTACATGATCACGCATGTCGACACCGAGATGCGTGACCGCGACCTGCCGTCGCTGGAGGCGAAGATCTCCGTCGAGCGGCAGCACATCGAGCAGCGCCGTGACGCCGACATCGAGGCCCGCCAGAAGAAGCTCGAGGCGGACCTGGCCGAGCTGGAGGCCGCCGGCGCCAAGGGCGACGCCCGTCGCAAGGTGCGTGAGGGCGCCGACCGCGAGATGCGCCAGCTCCGCGACCGGGCCCAGCGCGAGCTGGACCGGCTCGAGGAGGTCTGGAGCCGCTTCAAGAACCTCAAGGTCCAGGACCTGGAGGGCGACGAGCTGCTCTACCGCGAGATGCGCGACCGGTTCGGCCGCTTCTTCCGCGGTGGCATGGGCGCCCAGGCCATCCAGGAGCGGCTGGCCAGCTTCGACCTGGAGGCCGAGGCGGAGAACCTGCGGGAGACCATCCGCAGCGGCAAGGGCCAGAAGAAGGCCCGCGCCCTCAAGCGGCTCAAGGTCGTCGCGGCGTTCCTCAACACCCGCAACTCGCCGAGCGGCATGGTCCTCGACTGCATCCCGGTGATCCCGCCGGACCTGCGGCCGATGGTTCAGCTCGACGGTGGCCGCTTCGCCACCTCGGACCTGAACGACCTGTACCGCCGGGTCATCAACCGGAACAACCGCCTCAAGCGTCTGCTCGACCTCGGCGCGCCCGAGATCATCGTGAACAACGAGAAGCGGATGCTCCAGGAGGCCGTCGACGCCCTGTTCGACAACGGCCGCCGCGGCCGCCCGGTCACGGGCCCCGGCAACCGCCCGCTGAAGTCCCTCAGCGACATGCTGAAGGGTAAGCAGGGTCGTTTCCGGCAGAACCTGCTCGGCAAGCGCGTCGACTACTCCGGCCGTTCGGTCATCGTCGTCGGCCCGCAGCTCAAGCTCCACCAGTGCGGCCTGCCCAAGCAGATGGCGCTGGAGCTGTTCAAGCCGTTCGTGATGAAGCGCCTGGTCGATCTCAACCACGCGCAGAACATCAAGTCCGCCAAGCGGATGGTCGAGCGGTCCAAGCCGGTCGTGTGGGACGTGCTGGAAGAGGTCATCACCGAGCACCCGGTGCTGCTCAACCGCGCGCCCACCCTGCACCGCCTGGGCATCCAGGCCTTCGAGCCGCAGCTCGTCGAGGGTAAGGCCATCCAGATCCACCCGCTCGTCTGCACCGCGTTCAACGCGGACTTCGACGGCGACCAGATGGCGGTGCACCTGCCGCTGTCGGCCGAGGCCCAGGCCGAGGCCCGGATCCTGATGCTGTCCACCAACAACATCCTCAAGCCGGCGGACGGCAAGCCGGTGACGATGCCCACGCAGGACATGGTCATCGGTCTGTACTGGCTGACCACCCAGAAGGAGGGTGGCGTAGGCGAGGGCCGGGTGTTCGCCTCGGTGTCCGAGGCCCTCATGGCCTTCGACCGCCACGAGCTGGACATCCAGGCCAAGGTCCGGGTGCGGCTCAAGGACGTCCCGCCGCCGCGCGGCTGGGAGGCTCCTGAGGGCTGGGAGACCGGCGACCCGATCCGGCTGGAGACCACGCTGGGCCGGTGCCTGTTCAACCAGACGCTGCCCGCCAACTACCCCTTCGTGAACTACCAGGTCGGCAAGAAGCAGCTCTCGGCGATCGTCAACGAGCTGGCCGAGCGGTACCCGAAGGTGGAGGTGGCCAACGCGCTCGACGCGCTGAAGGACGCCGGCTTCTACTGGGCGACCCGCGCCGGTGTCACGATCTCCATCGAGGACGTCGTGGCGCCGCCGAACAAGGCCGCCATCATGGAGTCGTACGAGAAGCGCGCCGACAAGGTCCAGCGGGAGTACGACCGCGGTCTGATCACCGACGAGGAGCGCCGTCAGGAGCTCATCGAGATCTGGACCCACGCGACGGCGGACGTCGAGACCGACATGGTCAACGCGTTCCCGGCGACCAACCCGGTCTGGATGATGGTCAACTCCGGCGCCCGCGGTAACCGCATGCAGGTCCGGCAGATCGCCGGCATCCGCGGCCTGGTGTCCAACACCAAGGGTGAGACGATCCCGCGGCCGATCAAGTCCTCCTTCCGCGAGGGCCTGTCGGTGCTGGAGTACTTCATCTCGACCCACGGCCAGCGGAAGGGTCTGGCGGACACCGCCCTGCGGACCGCCGACTCCGGTTACCTGACCCGTCGTCTGGTCGACGTCGCGCAGGACGTCATCGTGCGCGAGATCGACTGCGGCACCGACCGGGCCGTCCCGCTGCACGTCGGCGAGCGCGACTCCCAGGGCAACCTGGTCAAGGCCGAGAACGCCGAGAGCAACGTGCACGGGCGCATCCTGGCCGAGGACGTCGAGGTGGACGGCAAGCTCGTCGCGTCGGCGGGCGTCGACATCAACGACGACATCGTGACGGCGCTGGTCAACGCCGGCATCGAGACGGTCAGGACCCGCAGCACGCTCGTCTGCGAGGCCAAGATCGGTGTCTGCGCGACCTGCTACGGCCGTTCGCTGGCCACCGGCAAGCTCGTGGACGTCGGCGAGGCCGTCGGCATCATCGCGGCCCAGTCGATCGGTGAGCCCGGCACGCAGCTGACCATGCGTACCTTCCACACCGGTGGTGTGGCAGGTGCCGACATCACCCACGGTCTGCCGCGTGTCCAGGAGCTGTTCGAGGCGCGCATCCCCAAGGGTGTCGCTCCGATCAGCGAGGTCGCCGGCCGAGTCCGGATCGACGAGACCGACAAGACCCGCAAGATCGTCATCACTCCGGACGACGGCTCCGACGAGATCGCCTACCCGGTGTCGATGCGGTCGCGCCTGCTGGTCTCCGAGGGGCAGCACGTGGACGTCGGCCAGCTTCTGGTCGCCGGTGCGCGCAACCCGAACGAGGTCCTGCGCATCCTCGGCCCGCGTGCCGTCCAGCTCCACCTGGTGGACGAGGTGCAGCAGGTCTACCGCTCGCAGGGTGTGTCGATCCACGACAAGCACATCGAGGTCATCGTCCGGCAGATGCTCAAGCGCGTGAACGTGCTGGAGTCCGGTGACACCGAGCTGCTGCCCGGTGAGCTCGTCGAGCGGCCGCGCTTCGAGGCGATGAACCGTCAGACCGTTGCGGAGGGCGGCCAGCCGGCCTCCGGCCGTCCGGTCCTGATGGGCATCACCAAGGCCTCGCTGGCCACGGAGTCGTGGCTGTCGGCGGCGTCCTTCCAGGAGACGACGCGAGTCCTCACCGACGCGGCGATCCACGCAAAGTCGGACTCGCTGCTCGGCCTGAAGGAGAACGTCATCATCGGTAAGCTCATCCCGGCCGGTACGGGCATGCCCCAGTACCGCAACATCCGGGTGGAGCCGACCGAGGAGGCCAAGGCCGCGATGTACACGGTCGGCGGCTACGACGGCTCTGCGGCGGACTACACGTTCGGCTCCGGCAGCGGCGAGGCCGTCCCGCTGGAGGAGTACGACTTCGGCCAGTACGGCCGTTGACAGGTCGCCGCGGTGAGCGATCGCCGCGGCGGGGACGTACGGAAGCGGCCCGGGGCATCCCGCCCCGGGCCGCTTTCCGTTGTCCGCGCTCGGCGTACGCGCGGTGCCGGGCGGGGACGGCGTGGAAACCGTGAGAAGCCGCTCGTGGGGGCGGTATGATAGGAGGCCGAGTCCTTCGGCGGTCCGGCTTGGGCCGTCGGCGTAGCGACATGTTGAGACAGCGGGGCACGTCCCTCCGGGGCGTCCTCCTCTGTTTTGACGTGTTGTAGGGGGGCGGGTAGGCTTTACCTCCGTGCCCTTCTGTGGGCTCGCACGCGTGCGCTCAAATGCCGCTTCTCGACGAGAGAGGCGTGTGGGGGCGCCGCGTGATTCCTCCAGATCGACCGGGTCCGCCCGGGTGTGATGCGACAAGAGCGCGACACGCCCGAGCGCGGGGGTCGAAGGGGATGGAAAACCAGCAGGTCATGACACCGGCAGAACCTGCAAGCCTGTGAGAGGCGGCATCGCCACCTCGACCGGGTCCTACGTATCACCGGCTAGGCACGAAACGGAGACGCGGTGCCCACCATTCAGCAGTTGGTCCGGAAGGGCCGGCAGGACAAGGTCAGCAAGACCAAGACTCCTGCCCTCAAGGGGAGCCCGCAGCGGCGCGGCGTTTGCACCCGCGTTTACACGACGACCCCCAAGAAGCCCAACTCGGCGCTGCGCAAGGTGGCCCGTGTTCGGCTCACCAACGGCATCGAGGTCACGGCTTACATCCCCGGGGTGGGCCACAACCTCCAGGAGCACTCGATGGTGCTCGTGCGTGGTGGTCGTGTGAAGGACCTGCCGGGTGTTCGCTACAAGATCATCCGCGGTTCGCTGGACACCCAGGCTGTCCGCAACCGCAAGCAGGCCCGCAGCCGTTACGGCGCTAAGAAGGAGAAGAGCTGACATGCCGCGCAAGGGTTCCCCTGGTCGCCGCCAGCTGGTCGCTGACCCGGTGCACAGCTCGCCGCTGGTCACCGCACTCATCAACAAGGTTCTCCTGGACGGCAAGCGCTCCCTCGCGCAGTCGATCGTCTACGGCGCCCTCGAGGGCTGCAAGGACAAGACCGGCAACGACCCGGTCGTCACCCTCAAGCGCGCTCTCGACAACGTCCGCCCGACGCTCGAGGTGAAGAGCCGCCGCGTCGGTGGCGCCACCTACCAGGTGCCCGTCGAGGTCAAGGCCTCGCGCAGCACCACGCTGGCGCTGCGCTGGCTCGTCCAGTACTCCCGGGCGCGCCGCGAGAAGACCATGACCGAGCGGCTCATGAACGAGCTGCTCGACGCGAGCAACGGCCTCGGCGCCAGCGTCAAGCGGCGCGAGGACACGCACAAGATGGCCGAGTCCAACAAGGCCTTCGCCCACTACCGCTGGTAGTGAGCACCGACGACGAGTTAAGGACGCGAAGAAGTGGCCACCACGACCGCTCTTGACCTGGCCAGGGTCCGCAACATCGGGATCATGGCCCATATCGATGCGGGCAAGACCACGACGACTGAGCGCATCCTGTTCTACACCGGCATCAACTACAAGCTCGGTGAGGTCCATGAGGGCGCTGCCACCATGGACTGGATGGAGCAGGAGCAGGAGCGCGGCATCACGATCACGTCCGCCGCGACCACCTGTAGCTGGCTTGATCACACGATCAACATCATCGACACGCCCGGACACGTGGACTTCACCATCGAGGTCGAGCGGTCGCTGCGTGTTCTCGACGGCGCGGTCGCGGTGTTCGACGGTGTCGCGGGCGTGGAGCCGCAGTCGGAGACGGTCTGGCGCCAGGCCGACCGGTATGGCGTGCCCCGCATCTGCTTCGTGAACAAGATGGACCGGGTCGGCGCGGAGTTCCACCGCTGTGTCGACATGATGATCAACCGGCTGGGCTCCACCCCGGTGGTCATCCAGCTTCCCTGGGGCGTCGAGGCCGACTTCAAGGGCGTCATCGACCTGGTGAAGATGAAGGGTCTGCTCTGGAGCGCCGAGGCGGCCAAGGGCGAGATGTACGACACCGTCGACATCCCGGCCGACCACGCCGACGCCGCCCGTGAGTGGCGCGACAAGCTCGTCGAGACCGTCGCGGAGAACGACGACGAGCTCATGGAGCTCTTCCTGGAGGGCGTCGAGCCCACCGAGGAGCAGCTCGTCGCGGCCATCCGCCGGGCGACCGTCGCCGGCTCGATCAACCCGGTCCTGTGCGGCACCGCGTTCAAGAACAAGGGCGTGCAGCCCCTGCTCGACGCGATCGTCGCCTACCTCCCGGCTCCCACCGACATCCCGGCCTTCAAGGGCCACGCGGTGGGCAACGAGGAGGAGATCGTCGAGCGCCACGCGGACCCGAGCGAGCCCTTCGCCGCCCTGGCGTTCAAGATCATGAGCGACCCGCACCTGGGCAAACTGACTTACATCCGCGTCTACTCCGGAACGCTCGAGGCCGGCACCACCGTGGTGAACTCGGTCAAGGGCAAGAAGGAGCGGATCGGCAAGATCTACCAGATGCACGCGAACAAGCGCGAGGAGCGCCCGACCGCGACCGCTGGTCAGATCGTGGCCGTCATGGGCCTGAAGGACACCACCACCGGTGACACCCTCTCGGACCCGGTCAAGCAGGTCGTCCTCGAGTCGATGACGTTCCCGGCGCCGGTCATCAACGTGGCCATCGAGCCCAAGACCAAGGGCGACCAGGAGAAGCTGGGCACCGCGATCCAGCGGCTGGCCGAGGAGGACCCGTCCTTCCAGGTCCGCCGTGACGAGGAGACCGGCCAGACGGTCATCTGGGGCATGGGCGAGCTCCACCTGGAGATCCTCGTCGACCGGATGCGCCGCGAGTTCAAGGTCGAGGCGAACGTCGGCCGCCCGCAGGTCGCCTACCGCGAGACCATCCGCCGCAAGGTGGAGAAGGTCGAGTACACGCACAAGAAGCAGACCGGTGGTTCCGGCCAGTTCGCGCGCGTGATCATCAACCTGGAGCCGCTGGGCGAGGGCAACGACGGTTACGAGTTCGAGAACAAGGTCACCGGTGGCCGCATCCCGCGGGAGTACATCCCGTCGGTGGACGCGGGCGCGCAGGAGGCGGCCGAGTTCGGCGTGCTCGCCGGCTACCCGATGGTCGGTGTCAAGGTCACGCTTCAGGACGGCGCCTTCCACGAGGTCGACTCGTCGGAAATGGCCTTCAAGATTGCCGGCTCGATGGCCTTCAAGGAGGCCGCGCGCAAGGCGGACGCCGTACTCCTCGAGCCGATGATGGCCGTCGAGGTCACCACGCCCGAGGACTACATGGGAGATGTCATCGGCGACCTCAACGGTCGTCGCGGACAGATCCAGGCAATGGACGAACGGTCCGGCGCCCGTGTCATCAGGGCGCTCGTTCCGCTCTCCGAGATGTTCGGCTACGTGGGCGACCTGCGCAGCCGTACTCAGGGACGGGCGAGCTACAGCATGCAGTTCGACTCCTACGCGGAGGTGCCCCCGGGCATCGCCAAGGAGATCGTCGCGAAGGCTCGGGGCGAATAGTTCCGCTCGCTGTAGGGTGGGGCGCTCTCGGGCGCCCCGCCGTACAGAGCCTGAGGTAGAAGACGCAAGTCAAGTCAGAATCTCAAGGAGACAGACCAGTGGCCAAGGCCAAGTTCGAGCGGAACAAGCCGCACGTGAACATCGGCACCATTGGGCACATCGACCACGGCAAGACCACTCTGACCGCGGCGATCACCAAGGTGCTTCACGACCGTTTCCCGCAGCTCAACGAGGCGACCCCGTTCGACAAGATCGACAAGGCGCCCGAGGAGAAGGCTCGCGGAATCACCATCTCCATCGCGCACGTCGAGTACCAGACCGAGAAGCGCCACTACGCCCACGTGGACTGCCCCGGTCACGCCGACTACGTGAAGAACATGATCACCGGTGCCGCCCAGATGGACGGCGCGATCCTGGTGGTCGCGGCGACCGACGGCCCCATGCCGCAGACGAAGGAGCACGTCCTCCTGGCCCGCCAGGTCGGCGTCCCCTACATCGTCGTGGCCCTCAACAAGGCCGACATGGTCGACGACGAGGAGATCCTGGAGCTCGTCGAGCTCGAGGTCCGCGAGCTGCTGTCCGCCCAGGAGTTCCCGGGCGACGACCTGCCGGTCGTGCGCGTATCGGCGCTCAAGGCGCTCGAGGGCGACGAGAAGTGGGGCGACTCGATCATCGAGCTCATGAACGCCGTGGACGAGAACGTCCCCGAGCCCGTTCGTGACACCGACAAGCCGTTCCTCATGCCGATCGAGGACGTGTTCTCGATCACCGGTCGTGGCACCGTCGTCACCGGCCGTATCGAGCGCGGTATCGTCAAGGTCAACGAGACCGTCGACATCATCGGCATCAAGGAGAAGAGCACCACGACGACCGTCACCGGCGTCGAGATGTTCCGCAAGCTCCTCGACGAGGGCCAGGCCGGTGACAACGTCGGTCTGCTCCTGCGCGGCATCAAGCGCGAGGATGTCGAGCGCGGTCAGTGTGTCATCAAGCCGGGCACGACCACCCCGCACACCGAGTTCGAGGCGCAGGTCTACATCCTGTCCAAGGACGAGGGCGGCCGCCACACGCCGTTCTTCAACAACTACCGTCCTCAGTTCTACTTCCGTACGACTGACGTGACGGGCGTGGTGAACCTGCCGGAGGGCACCGAGATGGTCATGCCCGGTGACAACACCGAGATGACCGTCCAGCTCATCCAGCCGATCGCCATGGAAGAGGGCCTGAAGTTCGCGATCCGCGAGGGTGGCCGCACCGTCGGCGCCGGTCGCGTCACGAAGGTCATCAAGTAGCAGCACCGCTGGGCGGCGGTCGGGTCCACAGGGGCCTGACCGCCGCACCACGCAGGGGCCGGAGACGGCCCCCCACGGGCGACGAGACCGTGATCTCGCAGTGCTTTCGGCCGAACGCGGGCCGAAGCCACTGCCAGATCACGGAGGACCGGACAGGCTCCGGGACGTCGGTCGCGTGGAAACGACCTGCGGCAACAGGCCGCGCGAAGCTTTATAGGACGACAGCGAAGGACACCGAGGCCATTATGGCGGGACAGAAGATCCGCATCCGGCTTAAGGCGTATGACCACGAGGTCATCGACAGCTCGGCCAAGAAGATCGTCGAGACGGTGACGCGGACCGGCGCCAAGGTCGCTGGCCCGGTGCCGCTGCCGACCGAGAAGAACGTGTACTGCGTCATCCGGTCGCCGCACAAGTACAAGGACAGCCGCGAGCACTTTGAGATGCGTACGCACAAGCGGCTGATTGACATCATCGACCCGACGCCGAAGACGGTCGACTCGCTCATGCGTCTCGACCTTCCCGCCGGCGTGGACATCTCGATCAAGCTCTAAGGAACGCACTGACATGGCTAAGCAGATCAAGGGCGTCCTGGGCAAGAAGCTCGGCATGACCCAGGTCTTCGACGAGGCGAACCGGGTGATCCCGGTCACCGTCGTCGAGGCCGGTCCGTGCGTGGTGACCCGGGTCCGCACTCCGGAGAAGGATGGCTACTCCGCCGTCCAGCTCGGCTACGGGCAGATCGACCCGCGCAAGGTGAACAAGCCCCTGGGCGACTACCTGCGCAAGCACGACATCACCCCGCGCCGCTACTTCGCCGAGGTTCGCACCGACGACGCCTCCGAGTACACGGTCGGCCAGGAGCTCCTCGCCGACACCTTCGAGGCCGGCCAGTACATCGACGTCACGGGCAAGAGCAAGGGCAAGGGCTACGCCGGTGTCATGAAGCGCCACAACTTCCGTGGTCTGAGCGCTTCGCACGGTACCCAGCGCAAGCACCGCTCCCCGGGCTCCATCGGTGGCTGCGCCACCCCGGGCCGCGTCTTCAAGGGCGTGCGCATGGCCGGCCGGATGGGCAACGTCCGCACGACGGTCCAGAGCCTCAAGGTGCACGCCGTGGACGCCGAGAAGGGCCTCATCCTGATCAAGGGTGCGATCCCCGGCGCCAACGGCAGCCTGGTTCTCCTCCGCACCGCTGCCAAGAAGGGGGTTGCTGCGAAGTGACCACGACCATTGACGTCCTCGACGCCAGCGGCGCCAAGACGGGGACCGTCGACCTCCCCGGGGAGGTCTTCGGGGCCAAGGTCAACGTCCCGCTGATCCACCAGGTGGTCGTCGCCCAGCTCGCCGCTCGTCGGCAGGGCACCCACGCCACCAAGACCCGCGGCGACGTCTCCGGCGGCGGCAAGAAGCCGTACCGGCAGAAGGGCACCGGCCGCGCCCGCCAGGGCTCGACCCGCGCTCCGCAGTTCGCCGGCGGTGGCGTCGTCCACGGCCCGCAGCCGCGCTCGTACGAGCAGCGGACGCCCAAGAAGATGAAGGCGGCGGCCCTCAAGGGCGCGCTGTCCGACCGCGCCGGCGGCGGCCGCGTCCACGTGGTGAGCAGCCTGGTCACGGGTGACACGCCCAAGACCAAGGCCACCCTGGAGGCGCTGCGCAAGATCACGCAGGCCCGCAGCGTGCTCGTCGTGGTCGACGAGAACGACGAGGTCACCTGGCTCAGCCTGCGGAACGCGCCCGAGGTCCACCTGCTGGACGCGGGACAGCTGAACACCTACGACGTGCTGTGCCACGACGACGTGGTCTTCACCCGTGAGGCCTACGACCAGGTCGTGGCCCGGCTGGCGAACAGCGGGAAGGAAGAGGCCTGATGCAGAAGATCGCCGACCCGCGCGACATCATCCTCAAGCCGATCGTCTCCGAGAAGAGCTACGGCCTGATCGATGAGCACAACAAGTACACGTTCCTGGTGCGCAAGGGTGCCAACAAGACGCAGGTGAAGATCGCCGTTGAGCAGATCTTCGGCGTCAAGGTGACCGGCGTGAACACGATCAACCGCCAGGGCAAGCGCAAGCGGACCAAGCACGGTTACGGCCAGCGCCCGGACTCCAAGCGCGCGATCGTGAGCCTGGCCGAGGGCGAGCGGATCGACATCTTCGGTCAGATCGGCTAGCACCTGCCGCAGCGGGGAGAGGGGCCCCTCGCCACCGAGCGAGGGACTCGCCCCATTGAGTAAGCACCGGGGGGACCGCCGAGAGGCGGACCCCGACCGGTACGAACCGACGAAGGATGAACGAAAGAGATGGGCATCCGTAAGTACAAGCCGACGACTCCGGGTCGTCGCGGCGCGAGCGTCTCGGATTTCGCCGAGATCACGCGCAGCACCCCGGAGAAGTCGCTGCTTGCCCCCCTGCACAGCAAGGGCGGCCGTAACGTCCACGGCCGGGTGACCGCCCGGCACCAGGGAGGCGGGCACAAGCGCGCCTACCGGATCATCGACTTCCGCCGCCACGACAAGGACGGGGTCCCGGCCAAGGTCGCTCACATCGAGTACGACCCGAACCGCACCTCCCGCATCGCGCTGCTGCACTACGCCGACGGCGAGAAGCGCTACATCATCGCCCCGGTCGGCCTCAAGCAGGGGGACCGCGTCGAGAACGGCCCCACGGCCGACATCAAGCCGGGCAACTGCCTGCCGCTGCGCAACATCCCGACCGGTACCTTCATCCACGCGGTGGAGCTGCGTCCCGGTGGTGGCGCCAAGCTCGGCCGTAGCGCCGGCGCGCAGATCCAGCTGCTCGCCAAGGAGGGCATGTACGCCACGCTGCGTATGCCGTCCGGAGAAATGCGTCAGGTCGACGTGCGCTGCCGGGCCTCGGTTGGCCAGGTGGGCAACGCCGAGCAGGCCAACATCAGCATCGGCAAGGCCGGCCGTAACCGCTGGAAGGGCAAGCGCCCCACGGTCCGCGGTGTCGCCATGAACCCGGTCGACCACCCGCACGGCGGTGGTGAGGGCAAGACCTCCGGTGGTCGCCACCCGGTGAACCCGAAGGGCAAGCCCGAGGGCCGCACCCGACAGCCGAACAAGCCCAGCGACCGGCTGATCATCCGTCGTCGGAGCAAGAGGAAGAAGCGGTAGGAGCAGCCGAAATGCCACGTAGTCTTAAGAAGGGTCCCTTCGTGGACGATCACCTTCAGAAGAAGGTGGACGCCCAGAACGAGAAGGGCACCAAGAACGTCATCAAGACGTGGTCGCGGCGCTCCATGATCGTGCCCGACATGATCGGCCACACGATCGCCGTGCACGACGGGCGCAAGCACGTCCCGGTGTTCGTCACCGAGTCGATGATCGGTCACAAGCTCGGTGAGTTCGCCCCCACGCGGACGTTCCGCAGCCACGTCAAGGAAGACCGCCGCAGCCGGCGGTAAGCGCCTTCAAGCCAGCAGTTAGAGGAGAAAGCGATGGAAGCCAGGGCACAGGCGCGGTACGCGCGCCACACGCCCCGGAAGGCCCGCCGCGTGGTGGACCTCATTCGCGGGCTGCCCGCTTCGGAGGCGCAGGCCGTGCTGCAGTTCGCTCCCCAGTCGGCGAGCGAGACCGTTTACAAGGTGCTCTCGAGCGCGATCGCGAACGCTGAGCACAACTTCAAGCTCGACCGGGACACGCTCTTCGTGAGCCGGGCATGGGTCGACGAGGGCCCGACGCTCAAGCGCTTCCGCCCGCGTGCCCAGGGTCGTGCCTATCGGATCAACAAGCGGACCAGCCACATCACTGTGATCGTGGAGTCCCGCGAGCCGAAGGGAAGGACCCGCTAGTGGGCCAGAAGGTTAACCCGCACGGGTTCCGCCTCGGCATCACGACCGACTTCAAGAGCCGGTGGTACGCCGACAAGCTGTACAAGTCGTACGTCGCCGAGGACGTGGCGATCCGTCGCATGCTGCAGAAGGGCATGGAGCGGGCCGGCATCTCCAAAGTCGAGATCGAGCGCACGACCGACCGCGTCCAGGTCGACATCCACACCGCCCGGCCGGGCATCGTCATCGGCCGCCGCGGCGCCGAGGCCGACCGCATCCGCGGCGACCTGGAGAAGCTGACCAAGAAGCAGGTCCAGCTGAACATCCTCGAGGTGAAGAACCCCGAGATCGACGCGCAGCTCGTCGCGCAGGGCGTGGCCGAGCAGCTGTCCAGCCGCGTCTCGTTCCGCCGGGCCATGCGCAAGGCCATGCAGTCCGCCATGAAGAGCGGAGCCAAGGGCATCCGTGTCCAGTGCTCCGGCCGTCTCGGCGGCGCCGAGATGTCGCGCTCGGAGTTCTACCGCGAGGGCCGTGTGCCCCTGCACACGCTCCGCGCGGACGTGGACTACGGCTTCTACGAGGCCCGCACCACCTTCGGCCGCATCGGCGTGAAGGTGTGGATCTACAAGGGCGAGGCTCCGACCAGCCGTTCCGAGCGGGAGGCGGCCGCGGCCGGCGCCCGCGCGGGCCAGCGTCGTGAGCGCGACGACCGTCGCGGTGGCGCGGGCGAGCGTCCGCGTCGTGGCGGCGGCGAGCGTCCGCGTCGTGGCGGCGCAGGCCGTTCCGACCGTGCACCCAGGACCGAGGCGGCCGCGCAGGCCGCCCCCGAGACCGGCCCGGCGGAGCAGCCGGGTGCTGAAGGGAGCTGACCATGCTGATCCCGCGCAGGGTCAAGCACCGCAAGCAGCACCGGCCCGACCGCAGCGGCGCCGCCAAGGGCGGCACCAGGGTCGTCTTCGGCGAGTTCGGCATTCAGGCGCTTGAGCACTCCTATGTGACCAACCGCCAGATCGAGGCCGCGCGTATCGCCATGACCCGGCACATCCGCCGTGGCGGCAAGGTGTGGATCAACATCTTCCCGGACCGCCCCCTGACGAAGAAGCCGGCCGAGACCCGTATGGGTTCCGGTAAGGGTTCTCCGGAGTGGTGGATCGCCAATGTCAAGCCCGGCCGTGTCATGTTCGAGCTGTCCGGTGTCGCCGAGCCCGTGGCCCGCGAGGCCATGCGGCGCGCGATGCACAAGCTCCCCATGAAGTGCCGTTTCGTCAAGCGTGAAGTGGGTGAGGCGTGATGGCTAAGGGTCTGACCGCCGCGGAGCTGCGTGTCGAGGACCAGGAGGTTCTGGTCCAGAAGCTGAAGGAAGCCAAGGAGGAGCTGTTCAACCTCCGCTTCCAGTCGGCGACGGGTCAGCTGGAGAGCCACGGGCGGCTGCGCGCCGTCCGCCGCGAGATCGCCCGCATCTACACCGTGATGCGCGAGCGCGAGCTCGGAATCATCACGGTCGAGAAGGAGTCGAGCGATGTCTGAAGCAACCGAGACCCCGACCACTGAGACGCGGAACTACCGCAAGACCCGTGAGGGCCTGGTCGTCAGCGACAAGATGGACAAGACTGTCGTCGTCGCCGTCGAGGACCGCGTCAAGCACCCGCTGTACGGCAAGGTCATCCGCCGTACGACCAAGTACAAGGCCCACGACGAGCAGAACGCAGCCGGCGTCGGCGACCGCGTCCTCCTGATGGAGACCCGGCCGATGTCGGCCACCAAGCGGTGGCGCGTCGTCGAGATCCTCGAGAAGGCCAAGTAACACCACAGACGCGCCTCGTGGGGGGTGGGAGACCGCCCCCCATGATGGCGTCCAAGGGGCGGGGCCGACCATCGGTCCCGTCCGCCCGCGGCGGCGGTCGTACGGCTGTCGCCGAGGGAAAAAGACCACATCAGGTTCGGCCAGGCTCACCCCGAGGGTGAGAACCGGCACGACACACAGGAGTAGACGTGATCCAGCAGGAGTCGCGGCTCAAGGTCGCCGACAACACGGGTGCCAAGGAGATTCTTTGCATCCGCGTGCTCGGTGGCTCGGGTCGGCGCTACGCGGGAATCGGCGACATCATCGTGGGCACGGTGAAGGACGCCATTCCCGGCGGAGGCGTTAAGAAAGGCGACGTTGTCAAGGCTGTCGTGGTGCGCACCGTGAAGGAGCGCCGCCGCCCCGACGGCTCCTACATCCGCTTCGACGAGAACGCCGCCGTCATCATCAAGGACAGCGGCGACCCCCGGGGCACCCGCATCTTCGGCCCGGTGGGCCGCGAACTGCGCGACAAGAAGTTCATGCGCATCATCTCGCTCGCGCCGGAGGTGCTGTGATGCCGAAGCTGCACGTGAAGAAGGGCGACCTCGTCCAGGTCATCGCCGGCAAGGACAAGGGCGCCAAGGGCCGGATCATCGCCGCGTACCCCGACAGGGAGCGCGTGGTGGTCGAGGGCGTCAACATGATCAAGAAGCACTCCAAGGTCACCAACCAGGGCCCGCGCGGCGCCAAGGAGGGCGGCGTGCAGACCATGGAGGCTCCCATCCACGTGAGCAACGTCAAGAAGCTCAAGGATGACGAGAAGAAGCCCGAGAAGAAGGCCGCCGACAAGGGCGACGCCGAGGCGACGGGTGAGGACAGCTGATGACCGCCACGACTGAAGAGCGGATTGTTCCGCGCCTCAAGCAGCGCTACCGCGAGGAGATCATCGCGAAGCTGCGCGAGGAGTTCGGCATCGAGAACATCATGCAGGTGCCCACGATCACCAAGATCAAGGTGAACATGGGTGTCGGCGAGGCCGCCCGCGACTCGAAGCTCATCGAGGGCGCCGTGCGCGACCTGACCGCCATCACGGGCCAGAAGCCGGCCGTCGCCCGCGCCCGCAAGTCCATCGCGCAGTTCAAGCTGCGTGAGGGCATGCCGATCGGCGCGCACGTGACGCTGCGCGGCGACCGCATGTGGGAGTTCCTCGACCGCCTGCTGTCCCTGGCGCTGCCGCGTATCCGGGACTTCCGCGGCCTGTCGCCGAAGCAGTTCGACGGCAACGGCAACTACACCTTCGGCCTCACCGAGCAGGTCATGTTCCACGAGGTCGACCAGGACAGGGTGGACCGGCAGCGGGGCATGGACATCACGGTCGTGACCACCGCGAAGAACGACGAGCAGGGCCGGGCGCTGCTGAAGCTCCTCGGTTTCCCCTTCAAGGAGGCCTGATCATGGCGAAGACGTCGCTGAAGGTCAAGGCAGCGCGCAAGCAGAAGTTCGAGGTCCGGGCGTACACTCGGTGCTCCCGCTGCGGCCGTCCCCGCGCTGTCTACCGCAAGTTCGGGCTGTGCCGTGTGTGCTTCCGCGAGATGGCGCACCGGGGCGAGCTGCCCGGCATCACCAAGTCGAGCTGGTAAGCCCGCCGCGGGCCAGCCGTACAGAAGTCATATCAACCGGGCGCTGATCGCAGCGCCCACGACCACACCGAAGGTCCCATCGGGAAACCGCGGTGAGGAAGGCCACCGGCCATGACGATGACCGACCCGATCGCAGACATGCTGACGCGTCTGCGTAACGCGAACTCGGCCTATCACGACACCGTGAGCATGCCTTACTCCAAGATCAAGGCACACATCGCGGAGATCCTCCAGCAGGAGGGCTACATCCAGGGCTGGAGCGTCGAGGACGCGAAGGTTGGCAAGAACCTCGTGATGGAGCTGAAGTTCGGCCCCAGCCGCGAGCGCGCTATCGCGGGCCTGCGCCGGGTGTCGAAGCCCGGTCTGCGGGTCTATGCAAAGAAGGACAACCTGCCCCGCGTTCTGGGCGGCCTGGGCGTCGCGATCATCTCGACGTCCGGCGGTCTCATGACGGACCGGCAGGCGAGCAAGCGTGGAGTGGGCGGGGAAGTCCTCGCCTACGTCTGGTAACGAGGGGAGGAACTCAGCATGTCACGAATCGGACGGCTGCCCATCCCCGTACCGGCGGGTGTCGACATCACGATCGACGGCCGGGAGGTCCAGGTCAAGGGGCCCAAGGGCACGCTCACTCACACGGTCGCCGAGCCTATCGAGGTCTCGCGTGGCGAGGACGGCACCATCGCCGTCACCCGCCCGAACGACGAGAACAAGGTTCGTGCGCTGCACGGTCTGTCCCGCACGCTCATCGCCAACATGGTGGCGGGCGTCACGCAGGGCTACACGAAGACGCTCGAGATCGTCGGCGTCGGTTACCGCGTCCAGGCCAAGGGCCCGACGGAGCTGGAGTTCTCGCTGGGCTTCAGCCACCCGGTGATTGTCAAGGCCCCCGAGGGCGTCAGCTTCCGCGTCGAGAAGCCGACCCTGTTCCACGTGGACGGCATCGACAAGCAGAGGGTCGGCGAGATCGCCGCCAACATCAGGAAGCTGCGCAAGCCGGACCCGTACAAGGGCAAGGGCGTGCGCTACCAGGGCGAGGTTGTCCGCCGCAAGGTCGGAAAGGCTGGTAAGTAGGCATGGCTGGAAAGACTGCGTTCGGCAAGCACACGGCCGCCCGCACGGTCTCCCGGGCCCGCCGGCACCGCCGTGTCCGCAAGAGCCTGTTCGGCACGGCCGAGCGTCCGCGCCTGGTCGTCAACCGGTCCACGCGTCACCTGTTCGTGCAGATCGTCGACGACACTCAGGGCCACACGCTGGTGAGCGCGTCCACGATGGACGTCTCGCTGCGCAGCGCCGAGGGTGACAAGACCGAGAAGGCGAAGAAGGTCGGCGAGCTTCTCGCTCAGCGGGCCAAGACCGCCGGGATCACCGCTGTCGTGTTCGACCGCGGCGGCAACCGCTACGCGGGGCGCATCGCCGCTCTCGCGGACAGCGCCCGTGAAGGCGGGCTGGAGTTCTGATGGCTCCGGCCCGTGGGTCGCGACTGACGACCCGTCCCAAGAGCAACGAGAAGAGGAACCACTGATGGCTGCAGCTCCGCGTCGCGGTGCCGGCGGCGGTGGCGAGCGGCGTGACCGTCGTGATGACCGCCGCGGTGGCGCCGCAGACAAGGGCGTCTCGTACATCGAGCGCGTCGTAAAGATCAACCGAGTGGCCAAGGTCGTCCAGGGCGGTCGGCGCTTCAGCTTCACCGCGCTGGTCATCGTCGGCGACGGCAACGGTCTCGTCGGGGTCGGCTACGGCAAGGCCAAGGAGGTGCCCGCGGCGATCGCCAAGGGCGTCGAGGAGGCCAAGAAGCACTTCTTCAAGGTCCCGCGTATCCAGGGCACCATCCCGCACCCGGTGCAGGGCGAGGACGCCGCCGGCGTCGTCCTCCTGCGTCCGGCTTCGCCCGGTACGGGCGTCATCGCGGGTGGCCCGGTTCGCGCGGTCCTGGAGTGCGCCGGGATCCACGACGTGCTGTCCAAGTCGCTCGGCTCGGACAACCCGATCAACATCGTGCACGCCACCGTGGCCGCTCTGAAGGGTCTCAGCCGGCCCGAGGAGATCGCCGCCCGTCGTGGCCTGCCGATCGAGGATGTCGCTCCCAAGGCGATGCTGAAGGCCCGCGCCGAGGGCCTGGCCGAGGCGGCGGCTGCCGCGAAGGCGGTGAGCTAGCGATGGCTCGTCTGAAGATCACCCAGACCCGGTCCAAGATCGGTGGTCAGCAGAACCAGCGTGACTCGCTGCGCTCGCTGGGTCTGAAGCGAATCGGCGACGTCGTCGTCAAGGAGGACCGCCCGGAGATCCGGGGCATGGTCGCCAAGGTGTCGCACCTCGTCGCGGTTGAGGAGGTCGACTAGTCATGACCGAGAACGCTCCGCTCAAGATTCACGACCTCCGTCCGGCCCCCGGATCCAACAAGGCCAAGACCCGCAAGGGCCGCGGCGAGGGCTCCAAGGGCAAGACGGCCGGCCGTGGCACCAAGGGCACCAGGGCCCGTACGTCAGTCATGCCGGGCTTCGAAGGTGGCCAGGTCCCGCTCCAGCGGCGGCTGCCGAAGCTGAAGGGCTTCTCCAACGCCCTGTTCAAGACGACCTACCAGGTCGTCAACCTGGACAGGCTCGGGGAGCTGTTCCCCCAGGGCGGCGACGTCACGCTCGACGACCTGGTGACCAAGGGTGCGGTCCGCAAGAACCAGCCCGTGAAGGTGCTGGGCACCGGCGAGATCTCCGTGGCGCTGAACGTGCAGGCGCACGCCTTCTCCGCCAGCGCGAAGGAGAAGATCGCCACGGCCGGTGGCTCGGTTTCCGAGCTGTAGGCATGACGCTGCACGAGGCGCGGAGGTTCGTTATGAGCCTCCGCGCCCGTAGTGCGTTAGAGTTCGCCTGGCACGGGGCTCCACCCGTGTCCGACCAAGCACTTTGGCAGGAAGACATGTCGATGGACGCCTTGCGGGCCATCACCGACCGTTACCGCGTCACTGGCGCGCAGGAGGGACCGTGCTGACCGCGATTACCCGGGCGTTCCGGACGCCGGACCTGCGCAAGAAGCTGCTCTTCACACTGGGCATCATCGTGCTGTTCCGGCTTGGCTCGGTGCTTCCCACTCCGGGCGTCAACGCCAAGAACGTGGCGCTGTGTCTTGAGCAGGCCCAGGCGGGAGACGCTGCCAACATCTACGGGATGGTGCAGCTCTTCAGCGGCGGCGCCCTGTTGAAACTTTCAGTGTTCGCGCTCGGCATCATGCCGTACATCACCGCGAGCATCATCCTGCAGCTGCTGACGGTGGTGATCCCCAGGCTTGAGGCCCTCAAGAAGGAGGGCCAGTCGGGCAATGCGAAGATCACGCAGTACACCCGTTACCTGACCATCGGGCTGGCGGTGCTGCAGTCGACCGCGTTCGTCGCGCTCGCCCGCAGCGGGCAGCTCTTCCAGAACTGTAACCAGGAGATCCTGCTCAGCCAGGACGTCTTCCCGCTGGTCACCATGGTCATCACGATGACCGCCGGCACCGCCGTGATCATGTGGCTGGGCGAGCTGGTGACCGACCGCGGCGTCGGCAACGGCATGTCGATCCTGATCTTCACTCAGGTCATCGCGGTGTTCCCGTCGGAGCTCGTGAACATCTTCCGGCAGAGCCCGTTCAAGTTCGTCGTCGTGATGATCGTCGGCGTTGTGATGATCGGCGTCGTCGTCTTCATCGAGCAGGCGCAGCGCCGCATCCCGGTGCAGTACGCCAAGCGGATGGTCGGCCGCCGGATGTACGGCGGCACCTCGACCTACATCCCGCTCAAGGTGAACCAGGCCGGCATCATCCCGGTCATCTTCGCCTCATCGCTGCTGTACCTGCCGCAGCTTCTGGTCACGCTGTTCGGCAACAGCCAGAAGCCCAACGCGGTGGTCGAGTGGCTGGCGCAGAACATGGTCAGGGGCGACCACCCCATCTACATGGCCACGTTCTTCCTGTTGATCGTGTTCTTCACCTACTTCTACGTGTCCATCACTTTCAACCCCCCTGAAGTGGCTGACAACATGAAGAAGTACGGTGGGTTCATCCCGGGCATCCGCCCGGGCCGGCCGACCGCTGAGTACCTGAGCTACGTGCTCAACAGGCTCACAGCCGCGGGCGCTCCGTATCTGGGTGTGATCTCGCTCATCCCGATCATCGCGCTGGCGGTGGCCGGAGCGAGCCAGAACTTCCCGTTCGGAGGGACCAGCATTCTGATCATGGTTGGTGTTGGTCTGGACACGGTCAAGCAGATCGAGAGCCAGCTTCAGCAGCGCAACTACGAGGGCTTCCTGAGATAGTGCGCGTCGTCCTGGTTGGGCCCCCCGGAGCGGGTAAGGGGACGCAGGCCCAGTTCATCGCTTCGCACCTGTCGATCCCGAAAATCTCGACAGGTGACATCTTCCGTGCCAATGTCTCCGGCGGCACGGAGCTCGGCAAGCTCGCCAAGGAGTACATGGACCGCGGCGACCTCGTCCCCGACGAGGTGACGGTGGCCATGGTCCGCGACCGGCTGTCGGAGGACGACGCGCAGGAGGGCTTCCTCCTGGACGGCTTCCCCCGCAACGTGCCCCAGGCAGAGGTCCTCAAGAAGATGCTGGCCGAGTTCGGCACGGCGCTCGACGTGGTCCTCAACCTGGTCGTCGAGGACGACGAGGTCGTACGCCGCCTGGCGGGGCGCCGTACGTGCCGCTCCTGCGGCAAGGTCTGGCATGTCGTGTTCGACCCGCCCGCCGTGGAGGACGTATGCGACGCCTGCGGCGGGGAGCTCTTCCAGCGGGACGACGACCGTGAGGAGACGATCAGGCGCCGCCTGGAGGTCTACCAGGAGCAGACGGCTCCGCTGATCTCGTTCTACGCCGACGAGGGGATCCTGCAGGGGGTCGACGCGACCGGGCCGGTCGAGGAGATCACCCAGCGGGCGATGTCGGCGCTGCGGCGGTTCGCCGACTGATTCATTACCGCGGCCGGGAACGCCACTCCACTCCATGGGGTGGCGTTCAGGCTTATATGGGACAATTTCGAGAGGGGGTGCGTTACGTGTTCAAGAAGAACCGGCACGGCATTCAGATCAAGAGCGCTGAGCAACTGGAGAAGATGCGCGCGGCCGGCCTGGTCGTCGCCCGGACGCTGGAACTGCTCCGGACGTCGGTCCGGCCCGGGATGACGCCGCTCGACCTCGACGCCATCGCCGAGGACGCCATCCGGGGCGAGGGCGCGATCCCGTCGTTCAAGGGCTACCAGGGCTTCCCCGCCACCATCTGCGCCTCCGTGAACGACGAGGTCGTCCACGGCATCCCCACCGACCGCCGCCCGCTCCGCGACGGCGACGTCATCTCGATCGACTGCGGCGCGATCCTCGACGGGTGGCACGGCGACTCGGCGATCACCGTGGGGATCGGCGAGGTCGACCCCGCGCTGACCGAGCTCATGCGGGTGACCGAGGAGGCCATGTGGCGCGGCATCGCCGCCCTGCGGGCCGGCGGGCACCTGTCCGACATCGGCCACCAGATCGAGCAGTACGTGCGTTCTCAGGGCCGCTACGGCATCCCCCAGGAGTACGGCGGGCACGGCATCGGCACCGAGATGCACATGGACCCCTGGGTGGCCAACCACGGCCGGCCGGGGCGCGGCCCCCGCTTCGAGGTGGGCATGTGCTTCGCCGTCGAGCCGATGGTGAACCTCGGCACGGACCGTACCAAGGTGCTGGCCGACGACTGGACGGTCGTGACGGCCGACGGCCGCGCGTCCGCCCACTTCGAGCACAGCGTCGCGGTGACGGAGAACGGCCCCCTGGTTCTCACGGCGCTCGACGGCGGGGCCTCCCGCTTCCCGGGCGTCGGCGCGGAGGCGGGGGAGACCGCCTGACCGCCACGCCCGCCCTGGCGGAACGTGCACCATAATGGTCGTATCGCTCGAACAGCCTGGAGATGGTGATGGCGGCAGCGCCTGAGATGCGGGCCTCCGACGGCGACCGGGACCGGGTCGCCGCGGCTCTGCGCGAGCACGTGGCCGAGGGCAGGCTCACCATCGACGAGTTCAACGAGCGGCTTGAGCAGGTCTACCAGAGCCGTACGTACGGGGAACTCGCCAAGCTCACCTCCGATCTGCCCGCGATCGACCTGCACCGGCTGCCCGCCGCCACCGAGTCCGTACAGCGGCCTCGTCCGGCTCGGCCTGACGACAAGGCGCGGGCCGGTCTGAAGGCCGCCTGGACCGCCTGGGCGGGCGCCAGCGCCGTGAACTGGATGATCTGGCTCATCGTCGGCGTCAGCTCGGGCCACTTCGTCTATCCGTGGCCCATGTGGGTCATGGGCCCCTGGGGCGTCATCCTCCTCATCAACACGCTGTCCGGAACGGCCGGGCGGTCTCGGCGCGGCACCTGAGTGTTCTTTGCCGGAGGACCGCCGTCGCGGGAGCCGCGGGCGGGTAGATGTCCGGTGTCGCGACGTACGGCCCCGCTCGGGCCGTGCCCCCGCGGTGATCAGGTCGCACCCACCCGGCCCGGCATTTCGGCGGTGCCGGGCGGGCGGGTGCGGCGGCTTCCCCCGGAATCGGCCTGAGGGAACGGGCCGACGCCGAATTGGCCGAACGCCCCCGCCGGGGGTACGCTGTGATCTGGTTGTGTAGGGACCCCTGCCGTCGTTTCGCAATTCGGCCCGGGTTGTCGTACACTCCTTTGTCGGTTCACTATGACCTTTGCGTTTAGGCGGCCTGGCTGGTCGCCGCTCTCTGGAAGCGCCCGAAGGTCGCGGCTGCTTAGTGTTCCGAAGCCTCAGACGATCCGATCACTGAAACGCGAGGGCCATGGCCAAGAAAGACGGCGCCATCGAGATTGAGGGCACTGTTATTGAGTCGCTCCCGAACGCCATGTTCAGGGTGCAGCTCGACAACGGCCACAAGGTCCTGGCCCACATCAGCGGGCGGATGCGGATGCATTACATCAGGATCTTGCCCGACGACCGGGTTGTCGTGGAGTTGAGCCCCTACGACCTTAGCCGTGGGCGGATCGTCTACCGGTACAAGTAGCCCCCCCGCCAGCGGGACGGGCCGTATGCGGAACGAATAAGGACTATGAAGGTCAAGCCGAGCGTCAAGAAGATCTGCGACAAGTGCAAGGTGATTCGCCGGCACGGTCGCGTCATGGTGATCTGCGACAACCTGCGCCACAAGCAGCGCCAGGGCTGAGCCTAGTTCTCAGTACGTCGCCACCAGGCCCCTGCTGAGTCCGTCCCCGTGACGGGCTCGACCCGCGTGAGGGCCGGACCAACGAAATCGCGTCACACACCCGCGCAGGCGGCGAAAGCCGTACCACGCGGGAGACCCCCGGTCGGAGGCCGGGGCCCTCGCCCGGGCATGGGAGGGGAAGTGTGGCGCAAGACCTCCGCCACACTGAAGGAGAATGCCCGACCATGGCTCGCCTGGTTGGCGTCGACCTCCCCCGCGACAAGCGGCTGGAGATCGCTCTCACCTACATTTTCGGAATCGGCCGCACCCGCGCCAAGGAGATCCTTGACGCGACCGGGATCAGCCCCGACCTGCGCGTCCACCAGCTCACGGACGCCGAGCTCGTCCCGATGCGTGACTACATCGAGGCGAACTACAAGATCGAGGGCGACCTCCGCCGCGAGGTTCAGGCCGACATCCGACGCAAGATCGAGATCGGCTGCTACCAGGGCATCCGGCACCGCAAGGGGCTGCCTGTCCACGGTCAGCGGACGCAGACGAACGCGCGCACCCGCAAGGGCAAGAAGAAGACCGTTGCCGGCAAGAAGAAGCCCGGCAAGAAGTAGTCCTTAGGCCCTGGCCCGCGGATCTCGCCGCAGTAGCGGTTGGAAGGTGCAGAGGGGCAGGGCAAGCAGCCACATTTCAGGAGTCAGCGCTTACATGCCGCCGAAGAGCCGCCAGGGCGCACCGAAGAAGGTGCGCCGCAAGGAAAAGAAGAACGTCGCTCACGGGCACGCCCACATCAAGAGCACGTTCAACAACACGATCGTTTCGATCACCGACCCGAACGGGAACGTGATCTCCTGGGCCAGCGCCGGCCACGTCGGGTTCAAGGGCTCCCGTAAGTCCACCCCGTTCGCCGCCCAGATGGCTGCCGAGAACGCCGCCCGCCGCGCCATGGAGCACGGCATGCGGAAGGTCGACGTCTTCGTCAAGGGCCCCGGCTCCGGCCGTGAGACCGCGATCCGTTCGCTGCAGGCGACCGGTCTCGAGGTCGGGTCCATCCAGGACGTGACCCCGGTCCCGCACAACGGCTGCCGTCCGCCCAAGCGCCGTCGCGTCTGAGCTCAGGAGAGTAGAAAGAAATGGCTCGTTACACGGGTCCGGACTGCAAGCTCTGCCGTCGTGAGAAGACGAAGCTCTTCCTCAAGGGCAAGAAGTGCGAGTCCGCCAAGTGCCCCATCGAGATCCGCCCGTACCCGCCGGGTGAGCACGGCCGCGGCCGTCCGAAGGAGTCGGAGTACCAGCTCCAGCTCCGTGAGAAGCAGAAGACCCGCCGGATCTACGGCGTCCTCGAGAAGCAGTTCCACAACTACTACGAGGAAGCCAACCGCAAGGCCGGCAAGACGGGTGAGAACCTGCTCCAGATCCTGGAGAGCCGCCTCGACAACGTGGTCTACCGCGCCGGTTTCGCCGAGTCGCGTGACGCGGCCCGCCAGCAGGTGCGCCACGGCCACTTCATCGTGAACGGCAGGAAGGTCGACATCCCGTCGTACCGCGTGCGCGAGCACGACATCATCGAGGTCCGCGAGAAGTCGCGCAACCTGCTCCCGTACGAGGTGGCCCGCGCGAGCGCCGGCGACAAGACGGTCCCGGCCTGGCTGGGCGTCTCCACCGAGAGCATGCGGATCCTCGTGCACCAGCTCCCGGTCCGCCAGCAGATCGACACGCTGGTCCAGGAGCAGCTGATCGTCGAGCTCTACTCCAAGTAGTAGGGCCCGGGCAGTTCATGACGCCGTACGGCCGGTACACTCCCGGCCGTACGGCATCATGGTTGTAGGCGAGCGGCGTCAAATAGCGGGCGTCGCCGTAACCCAGGGACCTCTCGTCCACCGTGACGGGGCCGTCCCGGATCCAGGAGATCCTGATGCTCATCGCACAGCGCCCGAGCCTCCAGGAGGAGTCGCTCGAGGAGCACCGGTCCAGGTTCGTCATCGAGCCGCTCGAGCCGGGCTTCGGCTACACCATCGGCAACTCGCTGCGGCGCACGCTGCTGTCCTCCATCCCGGGGGCGGCGGTCACCAGCATCCGCATCGAGGGCGTGCTGCACGAGTTCTCGACCGTGCCCGGGGTCAAGGAAGACGTCACCGACATCATCCTGAACCTCAAGTCGCTGGTCGTCTCGTCCGAGCACGACGAGCCCGTGGTGATGTACCTGCGCAAGCAGGGCCCGGGTGAGGTCACCGCCGCCGACATCGCGCCTCCGGCCGGTGTCGAGGTGCACAACCCCGACCTGCACATCGCCACGCTGAACGGCAAGGCGAAGCTGGAGATGGAGCTGACCGTCGAGCGCGGTCGCGGCTACGTCTCCGCCGCCCAGAACAAGCAGCCTGGCCAGGAGATCGGCCGGATTCCGATCGACTCGATCTACTCCCCGGTCCTCAAGGTCACCTACAAGGTCGAGGCCACCCGTGTCGAGCAGCGCACGGACTTCGACCGCCTGATCCTCGACGTCGAGACCAAGCCGTCCATGAAGCCCCGCGACGCGGTGGCCTCGGCCGGCAAGACCCTGGTCGAGCTGTTCGGCCTGGCCCGCGAGCTCAACGTCGAGGCCGAGGGCATCGACATCGGCCCGTCGCCGACGGACGCGGCTCTCGCGGCCGATCTGGCGCTGCCGATCGAGGAGCTCAACCTCACCGTCCGTTCCTACAACTGCCTCAAGCGCGAGGGCATCCACACCGTGGGTGAGCTCGTCGCCCGCAGCGAGCAGGACCTGCTGGACATCCGCAACTTCGGCGCCAAGTCGATCGAAGAGGTCAAGCAGAAGCTGCACGAGATGGGCCTGGCTCTCAAGGACTCCCCGCCCGGGTTCGACCCCTCCGCCGTCGCCGGTGGCGGGTACGACGACGAGGACGGCGGGTTCATCGAGACCGAGCAGTACTGATCGCCCGTCCGCGAGCAGCGGCACCACCGTCTCGTGCCGCCCTTCGGGGCGGCATGAGGCGGCGATGACAAGTCACGACCGGTACGCCGGTCGGCCCGACCCCGGTACCTGACACGGCCGGAGCGGGTTATCCATGAGGAGCATGAAATGCCCAAGCCCACCAAGGGCGCCCGCCTCGGCGGCAGCCCGGCCCACGAGCGGCTGATCCTGGCGAACCTCGCCACCTCGCTGTTCCAGAACGGCCGGATCACCACCACCGAGGCCAAGGCCAGGCGTCTCCGCCCGCTCGCGGAGAAGCTGATCACCAAGGCGAAGAAGGGCGACATCCACAACCGTCGCCAGGTGCTGACGGTCGTCCGCGACAAGGGCGTCGTCCACCACCTCTTCACCGAGATCGCCCCGACGTACGCCGAGCGTCCCGGTGGCTACACCCGGATCACCAAGCTCGGCCCGCGCAAGGGCGACGCCGCTCCGATGGCGGTCATCGAGCTGGTCACCGAGCAGCTGAACCCGGTCAGGGTCTCCCGTACGGCTCAGGCCGAGGCCGCTCCGGCCGCTCCGGCTGAGGTCGAGGAGACGCCGGCGGCGCAGGACGAGGCCGCCGAGAGCGCCACCGCCGAGGCCCCCGAGGCCGCCGCCGCGGAGGGCGACAAGAAGGACGAGGCCTGATCCCAGGCTCTGTGAGCGGGCTCAGTTTCCCTTCCGGGGACGCTGGGCCCGCTCTTCGTTTGTGCAGCGTACGAGGCACCGTACGAGGGATGGCGTGGAGCGAGAACTGCGGCTGAGGCTGGACCTGGGCTACGACGGCACGGACTTCTCGGGCTGGGCCCGCCAGCCCGGGCGGCGGACCGTGCAGGGAGAGATCGAGGACGCGTTGGGCCGGATCCTGCGTCTGGACGCCCCGCCGTCGCTCACCGTCGCGGGCCGCACCGACGCCGGCGTCCACGCGAGGGGACAGGTGGCGCACGTCGACCTCCCGCTCGCCGCGCTGGGCGCCGCCTCGTCCGGGCGCGCCCCCGTCCCCGCGGCCCCGGAAGAGGCGTGGGAGGAACGCGGCGCTGAGTGGCTCGCTGCGCTGACGAGGCGGCTGGCGGGTGTGCTGCCCCTCGACGTGCGGGTGCACGCCGTCAGCGTGGCGCCCGAGGGCTTCGACGCCCGGTTCTCCGCGCTGTCGCGCCGGTACGGCTACCGCGTCGGCGACGCCCCCGGCGGGGTCGACCCGCTGCGGCGGCGCGAGGTGCTGTGGTACGCCCGGCCACTGGACGTGGACCTGCTGAACGCGGCGGCCGCCCGCCTGCTGGGTGAGCACGACTTCGCCGCCTTCTGCCGCAGGCGCGAGGGCGCGACCACGATCCGTGAGCTGCTGCGGCTCGACTGGGTCAGGGGCGAGGACGGGATCCTCCTCGCGACCGTGGTCGCCGACGCCTTCTGCCACTCGATGGTCCGGGCGCTGGTCGGCTCGCTGCTGACCGTGGGGGAGGGCAGGCGGCCCGTCGACTGGCCAGGAGAGGTGCTGGCGAGAGCCGTACGGGACTCGGGTGTGCACGTCGCGCCCGCGCACGGCCTCACGCTTGAGGAGGTGCGCTACCCCGAGCCGGAGGAACTGGCGCGGCGGGCCGCCGCCACCCGCCGGGTGCGCACCCTGAGCCCCTGAAGCCGAAGCCCCTGACGCCGAATTCCCTGACGCCGTGCGACTCCCTGCTCTGATCGCCGGGGGTGTGGCGGCGCGTGGTCCCCGTGGGGGAGGCCACGCGCCGGATCGTCAGCGTGCGGCGCGCTTCTCGATCACCTTCGCCATGTTGTCCCGGAATGCGCCGCTGATCGGCGCGAGGTTCTTGTCGTTCGCGTCCGGCGTGTGCCCGTCGGCGTAGGTGGCGTAGCTGAACACGATGTAGCGTCCCCACACCATGCCGGCGGCGTAGCCCCCGGAGATCGACACCTTGTCCGCGCTGCTCGCCTGGTCGCCGTTGAGGCCGCGGAACCAGACGTTCGCGCTGAGATCCTTGGCCTGGTCGACGGCGAGGGCCTCGGTCTTGCCGGGCAGCACGGCGATGCCCGTGGTCACCGCGAACTGGCGCTTGCCGTCCACGTAGGTGGCCCTGAGCACCCTGCGGCACTGCTGCTCGGTGAGGGCCTGCGCGAACGCGCCCGCCGCCGCCTTCTCGCAGTCGTCGGTCACGTCGACCTTGACCCGGCGGTACGTCCGCCCCGCCAGCGTCACCTTCTCGTCCGGGAACGCCTCTCCCGGCTTGAGGGTCTTGGGGTCGGTCTGCTCCGAGTCGAGGATGGCGGAGGCGATCGTGGAAACCGGCTGCGGCTCGTCGGAGGGGGGCGGCGCCGTGGTGGCCGCCGGCGTACGGGCGGCCTGGTCGCCGTCAGGCTCGCCCGAGTACGCGAAGTAGGCCGCGGTGCCGATCGCCCCCACGACGACCACCGCTCCGGCGGCCATCAGGATCCGCTTGACCTTCCCACCGGAGGGGGGAGGGCCGGTGGGGTTCAGCGTCGCGGGGAGGTTGCCCTCCGGGGAGAGGCCGCCGGGGTCAGAGGGATTCGGCCCGAATCCGGGTGGAGGAGCCGGCTTGCCCGCCTTGGCCGGTATCACGGGCGTGAACGCGAACGGGGTCTCACCGGTCGGCTGCGAGGGCGAACCGGTCGTGGGAGAGGTTGTCGCCATCTGTCCTGAACTGGGGTCGGGGGAGTCCGCCCCGGTGGCGCCGTCGCTCGCGGACGGACCCGTGGGCGGCGTGTCGGATGACGCCGCGCCCGAGGGCGCGGCGGATGGCGGGACATCCGAGGGGAACGTCGCGGAGGGCGACTGGGACGGTGACTGAGACGCGGTCTGATCCTGTGTCTCGTCCTGTCTCCCCAGTGGTGTCCCGGACGGTGCGCTGTCGTACGCCTGACCAGGCGCGTTCGATGTCTGCGTGGGCGCTTGGAACGGCTCATCGAGCTGAGGCGGGGACAGCGGCTGTGTCGTCCTGTCGAAGGGCACGGGCTGCGGCTCGCTGTGCGGAGCGCTCTGTTCGGAGTGCGCGAGAGCCTGGCCGGGTTCGTACGGTGCGCCGGGCATCGGGAACCCCTCGACCGGGGTCACCGCATGGGCGATCTCGGCCCCGAAGCCCCCGGGCGGCCCGGCGTGACCCGGCGCGGAAGGATACGACGCCGGCGCGTCCGGTGGCGGAACGCTCCCCACGGGAGCGTCCTGCGCGGAACCGCCCGGCGCACCCGCCTCCGCGGGCTCGGCGGCGTGCGCGCCTGTCTGTCCTGGTCCTTCGGCGGGCGAACCACCGGCAGGCGGGTACACGCCACCGGGCAGCGTGCGCTCGTCCGCAGGCACACCGGCGTGATGCGGCGAGGCCGCGGGCGTGCCGATGTGGTCGGGTGCGCCTGTGTAATCCGGTGCGCCTGTGTAATCCGCTGTGCCTGTGTAATCGGGCGCGCCGGCGTGGCCGGGCGTGCCGGTGGGAGTGAGCGGGTCGCCGGACGGGCCCTCGGGCGCCTGCGGCGCGCCGGGCTCGCTCTGGTAGGCGTTCGTCGGGGGCCAGGAGGTGCCCGCGGGCGCCTCCCCCTGCGGGTAAGGCTCGCCCGGCAGCCGTGGCGGCCACACGGCCACGTCGCCGGGCTCCCCGGGACGGATCGACTCCGGCTGCATGGCATGGATTCCCGGACCGGGCTGGGGCGGTGCGCCATACGGCGCCCCGGGCTCGGCGGCGCCGGAAGCGTGCGGCCCGTACTGCGGCGGGCCGGCGGGTGGATACCCCTGGTGGGGCGCCTGCGCCTGGGGCCAGGCCTCCCCGCCGGACGGCTGCCCGGCGCCGGGGGCGGGCCCCCACTCGGGGAACGACGGCACGCCGGGCGCCGTCTCGCCGGGCTGCGCGGCCCAGGGGCCACCCGCGTTCTGCTGATCCGGCCCGTACGCGGCCGGTGTCGCGGGGGCGCCTCCGGGCTGCGACCAGGCGGCGGACCCGGCCGAGTCGTGCCAGGGCCTGCCGTGAGATCCCTCGTCGTACGGCGAGGGGGAGCCGCCGAAGGCGCCGGGCGCGGCCGGTTCGCCGGCTCGCGGGGGCTGCCACGAGCCGGGGCCGGCGCCACCCGTCCCGGCCTGCATGGAGCCCTGCGACCACTGCGACTCGTTGCCGGAGTAGGGCCAGGAGGTGACCCCGCCGGACTGTGCTCCTGGCTGGGGGTCTGAATGTGTTCCAGGCGGTGCGCCGGGATCACCGACGGGGGCCGGCCACATGTGCGGGGCTCCTCCGCCCGCAGAGGGCGGCTCCTGCTGCCACGGCTGCGGGGCCGAGCCCGGGGGCGGTGGTTCCCAGGCCGGCGTTCCAGGGCCATGCGGAGGCCACGGCTGCGCCCCCGCGTCGGCCTGCGGCTGCCATGCCGGGTTGACCCCCTCTGCCGGCGGCTGCCATGCCGCGGGGTTCGCTCCTTCCGCCGGCGGTTGCCAGGCGTGCGTCCCGGGGCCATATGCGGGCTGCTGGGGCCCGGTGCCCGCTCCGGGGCCGTACGCGGGCTGCTGCGGGCCGGGGGGCGGGGGAGTCTGCGGGTACGCGGGGCCGCCCGCGCCCTGAGCGGGGTGCCAGGGCGGCTGCCCGGGATGCCAGGACGAGGCCTCCGGGCCCGGAGGGTGCTCCCAGCGCACGGCGTTCGGGTCGGCCGGGGGCTGCCAGGCAGGGACGCCCTGGCCCTCCGGCTGCCACGAGGGCGCGCCCGGGCCAGGCATGGGCGGTCGCGGACCGGCGGCGTGCTCCGCCGGAGGCTGCCACGGAGGAGTGACCGGAGCCGGGGGCTGCCATGCGGGCGGGCCGTACCCGGGATGCTGCTGGTTGCCCTGGCCGGGCTGCTGCCACGAGTGGATTCCCTGGCCCTCCGGCTGCTGCCAGGAGGGCGGCGCGGCGCCGTACGCGGGCTGCGGCGGCACGGCACCGTGACTGGCTCCGTGGCCGGCTCCGGGATGCGGCTCGCCGGGCGCGGGCCCGCCAAAGGCCTCGTCGCCGGGACGGCGCGGCGCGGGAAGAGCCCCGGCGTCGCCCGGAACGCCGGCGTTCCCCGGAACACCGGCGTCTCCGGGCACACCGGCGTTTCCCTGCAGGCCGGGCGCGGCCGGCGGAGGGCCGTACGCCGGAACGGCCCTGAAGCTGTTCGTGCTCTCCGGGTCGTCGGCCGGCGGTTCCGGTGCCCTGAGGCCGCCGGGGAGGCCGTACCTGGTGGGGTAGGGCACGGTGGGCGGCCGGTCCGCCGCACCGGCGGCGTCCGGGGCCCAGGCCGTGCCGTCGTCCGCGGGAGGCTGCCCGTACCCGGGCGGCGGGGTCTGGCCGAAGCTCGGAGGTGGCGTCGGAGGTGTCGCCGAGCCTTCGGCGTCCGCCTCGCCGCGGGCCCACGCCGTTTCGTGTTCGTGCTCGGAACCGGAATCCTTGCCACGCATAGCCGGAAGCGTAACGGCGCGGGCGCGATTGGCGTGCCCCTATGGGCGTTTCGGTCCGTGCCGCCCCGGGTCGCCCACCGCCTCCCACCTCAGTGAATGCCTGGCCTCAGCTGGGGCCACCGGTCAGGGAACGGGTGTCGAGGGCAGGGAAAACAGTCGAGTCGGTGACGTCCACCGCGGTCTGGTAGAGCCGTTTCAGCTCGTTCTTGGCCGGTTTATGGCCGTCCTTGAACTGGAACCACAGCAGCACCGCATAGTGGCCGTGGGTCCAGCCGCCCGCGTACGCCTCGCCGGTGCCGAGGTGCTTGGTGGCCTCGTCCTTGCCCGGCAGCGGCTTGAGGTAGTCCTTGCGCTCGCCGCCGCCTCCGGCGGAGGCGACCTTCTTCGCCGCGGCGGAGGTCCTGAGGTTGGCGATGCCCACGGTGCCGATGACGGTGCCCTTGGCGTCCGCGAAGCTCGCCCGCAGCAGCTGCGTGCATCCGCCCGCCTTGAGCGCCTTCGTGATCTTGTCTCCGGTGACGCCGTCCGCGCACTTCTTCTCCCTGCGCGACACGGTCCGGACGTACGACCGCTTGTTCTTGACGAACTTGCCCTTGCCGAACAGCTCCCGCAGGGACAGCGGCCTCTTGTCGGTCGCCCGCGAGGCCGTGTAGCCGAACTTGCCGAGAGGGCCCTCGGAGACGATCGGCGAGGGGCGGGTGGTGGGCGACGGAGCCGCGACCGGCGGCTTCTCGTTGCGTGCGGCGTACCACAGGCCGGTGAACAGCGCCCCGATCAGGGCCAGCAGGGCGAGGCCGAGGGCCCAGGGGCGACGCCACAGGGGACCCTTCGCGTCCGGATCCCACGCGGGCTCCGGCGGCGGAGGCACCTGCGGCGCCGTCGGCTGCCGCCGCGCGTCCCAGTCGCCACCCGCCTGCCCGCCCGATGGGGACGCGTACGGGCCGGACGCGAGCTCCTCCACCCGAGGCGGGCTCTCCTGCTCGTACGGCCCGCGCCCGGCGTACGGCGGCTGCTCGGGCGGGTGCTGCTGGTAGGGCTGGTAGGGCGCCTGCTCGCGGGCATACGGCGATTGCTCGCGGGCATACGGCGACGGTTCACGCTGGTAGGGCGCCTGTTCGTGTTCATATGGCGATTGCTCGCGGGCGTACGGCGACTGCTCGCGCTGGTACGGCGGCTGGCCCCCGCCGTAGGGGGGCGCGTCGCGACGGCCGGCGAGGGGCGAGTCGTCCCCGCCGGAGTACGGCGGCAGGTCCCGCCTGCGGGGATCCGGGGGATGATGCGGCGGAGGTGGTTGCTGGTCGCCGGGATAACCCATGGCGCTGAGATTAGTCGGCTATTTGGACAGATGAGGAAGCGTCAGGAATACCCGAAGTCCTCGGTCCACCACGGGCCGCCCTCGCCCGTGCTCACGCCGACCCCGGTCGCGACCAGGCGGCAGTCGAGCAGCGTGGCGCGGTCGCTCCGCCCGGCCATCCAGCCGCGTACGACCGCCTCGGCGGTCTGGTAGCCCCTGGCGATCGTCTCGGCCCCGCCGTCGGAGTAGCCCGCCGCGCCCATGCGGTCCCAGGGAGAGGCGCCCCCGGGGGAGCTGTGCCGGAAAAGCCTGCTCGACGCCATCTCGTCCGAGTGCGCGCGTGCGGACTCCACCAGGCGGGGGTCCACGCGCAGGGGCCGGCAGCCGTGTCTGCGGCGCTCGCCGTTGACCAGGCGCACGACCTCGGCCTCCATCGAGGCGGACCGCATCGAGTCGGCGTCGTACGCGTCGCCGCCGCCGTCCGTCCCTGGCGTGAGAACGGTGTGCCGCGAGCCGCTGTCGGAACCGTCGATCAGCGTGGAGGGCGGCCTTTCCTTCCTGGGCCGGCGCTGCGGCACCTGCCGGGGGACGACCGGAGCCACGGTGCGCAGCACGTGGTCGAGGGTGGGCCGGTTGCGCGGCACCGCGCCCGCCGCGCTCGCGCGCGATGAAGGGGACGGCTCCGACTTGCGCAGGTAGACGTCGTCGATCTCACTCGACCTGGCGCTCATCCTGCCGATCACGACGCCGGTGAGCAGAATGGCCACCGCGCACGCCAGCAGACCCATCTGAGTCCCCCGTAGGGGGCCACGGAAGGTGCGATTTTTGTGAGGGGTCTGCCACATACCGCAGCCAAATATAGGGATCTGCGCCATGGGGAAGAAGAGGCGATTGGGTATGGATTTGATGAACGTTCAAATGAGTCGTTCCAATGCCTCGCGCCTCTTGTTGTTTTGACCAGGCGGCATCGGGTCGGTAGTCTGCTAGTTCGTTGTGTGTGGATCGGTCTGTCCGCAGACCGGTGCACGGCGCGTCCGGCGTCTTCTCCCGTACATGTGGAGACGGAGGTTGTCGCCGTGCCTGCGCAACCTACCGAGAGTTCACATTCCGACAGAAGGCACTGCCGTGCGCACGTTCTCACCGAAGCCCAACGACGTCGAACGTCAGTGGTACGTCATCGACGCGACCGACGTCGTACTCGGCCGGCTGGCCAGCCAGGTGGCGACCCTGCTTCGCGGAAAGCACAAGCCGATCTTCGCTCCGCATGTCGACACGGGTGACTTCGTCATCGTCATCAACGCCGACAAGATCGCCCTGAGCGGCAACAAGCTCGAGCAGAAGAAGGCGTACCGCCACTCGGGCTACCCCGGCGGTCTGCGCTCCGTCAGCTATGGCGAGCTCATGGAGAAGCGTCCGGACCGGGCCGTCGAGAAGGCCGTCCGTGGCATGCTTCCCAAGAACGCCCTGGGCCGGAAGATGGGCAAGAAGCTCAAGGTCTACGCCGGCGCCGAGCACCCGCACCAGGCCCAGCAGCCGGTGCCCTTCCAGATCACCCAGATCGCCCAGTAATCGCGAGCCAGGAAAGTTAAGAGGAGAACCGTGGCCGAGCCCACCGGTATCGAGACGCTCGTCGAGGGCGAGCCGGAAGACTACTCCGCGGAGGAGTTCCCCTCCGAGTACACCACCGAGTCCGCCCCCGCCGGCGAGGGCGCCGTGCGCAAGCCCGTCACCACGGGCAACTCGTACGGCACCGGCCGCCGCAAGGAGGCCATCGCCCGTGTCCGCATCGTGCCGGGCACCGGCAAGTGGACGATCAACGGCCGCTCGCTGGAGAGCTACTTCCCGAACAAGGTCCACCAGCAGCTGATCAACGAGCCGTTCGTCGTGCTGGGCGCCGAGGACGCGTTCGACGTCATCGCCCGCATCGACGGCGGTGGCGTGACCGGCCAGGCCGGCGCGCTGCGCATGGGCCTGTCCCGCGCGCTCGCCGTCCTGGACGCCGAGGTCAACCGCCCGCCGCTGAAGAAGGCCGGCTTCCTCACCCGTGACGCCCGCGCCACGGAGCGGAAGAAGTACGGCCTCAAGAAGGCCCGTAAGGCTCCGCAGTACAGCAAGCGTTAATGTCGCGAGAGCCCGTAGGCGCCCCCTCAGGGGGGCGCCTCTTCGGCACCGACGGGGTACGTGGGGTCGCCGGGCGCGACCTCACCGCGGAACTGGCCATGGACCTGTCCGTGGCCGCCGCGCATGTGCTCGGCGACGCCGGGGCGTTCCACGCCAGTGTCGGGCGGCGCGGCCGCCCGATCGCCGTCGTAGGCCGGGACCCGCGGGCTTCAGGAGAGTTCCTGGAGGCCGCCGTGGTCGCCGGCCTCGCGTCGTCGGGCGTGGACGTCCTGCGGCTCGGCGTGCTGCCCACCCCGGCGGTCGCCTACCTGACCAACGCGCTGGGAGCCGACCTCGGCGTCATGCTCTCCGCGTCGCACAACCCCGCGCCGGACAACGGCATCAAGTTCTTCACCCGGGGCGGCTACAAGCTGCCCGACGCGGTGGAGAACGAGATCGAGCAACGGCTCGGGGAGAAGTGGGACCGTCCGGTCGGCGCGTCCGTCGGCCGGGTCCGTGAGGCGTACGGCGAGGCCGACCGATACGTCTCTCACCTGCTGACCACCCTGCCCAACCGCCTCGACGGGCTGCGGGTCGTCGTCGACTGCGCGCACGGCGCGGCGCACATGGTCGCACCGGAGGCGCTGCTGCGCGCCGGCGCGGCCGTGGAGACCATCGGCGCCGCCCCGGACGGGTTGAACATCAACGACGGTGTGGGCTCGACCCATCTGACCGCCCTGCGGGAGGCCGTCGTCGAAAGCGGCGCCGACCTGGGCATCGCCTATGACGGCGACGCCGACCGCTGCCTCGCCGTCACCGGCGTGGGCGATGAGATCGACGGTGACCAGATCATGGCGATCCTGGCCCTGTCGATGCACGCCGACGGCCGCCTCGCCAAGGACACGGTCGTCGCGACGGTCATGTCCAACCTGGGGTTCAAGCTCGCCCTGCGGGAGGCCGGCCTGTCCGTGGTGGAGACCGCGGTCGGCGACCGGTACGTCCTGGAGGCGATGCAGGACGGCGGCTACACCCTCGGCGGCGAGCAGTCCGGTCACGTGATCATGCTGGATCACGCCACGACTGGGGACGGCCTGCTCACCTCGCTCCACCTGATGGCCGAGGTGGCCCGGCAGGGCCGCTCCCTCGCCGACCTCGCGTCGGCGATGACGAAGCTGCCGCAGGTGCTCGTCAACGTGCGGGACGTGGCGAAGTCGAAGGCGTCCGCTCCCGAACTGCGGGCGGCGGTGGCCGAGGCGGAGGCCGAGCTCGGGGAGACCGGCCGCGTGCTGATCCGCCCGAGCGGCACCGAGCCCATGATCCGGGTCATGGTCGAGGCCGCGTCGCACGACCAGGCCAAGGCCGTGGCGGACCGCCTCGCGGAGGTCGTCCGCGAGGTCTGCGTCTGACGCACGACTCTTGAGAACCCCGCCGGGCGCATGCCCGGCGGGGTCTCTTATTGGAGGCCCTTCTCAATTGCGTAATGTGCGCGTAACACTGATGCATGTCTTATTTGACCGGTGTTCGGTCGGGGGCGTTAAGGGGTCGTGACAAGGAGTCGGACGCACTCCGCGCGCTGATGGACCGCGCCCGGGCCGGTGCGGGCGGATGCCTGCTCATCCTCGGCGGACCGGGTGCGGGCAAGACAGCACTGCTCGACCTCGCCGCCGCGCACGCGGGCGTCGGCGCCCCGGACGAGCAGGGGTTTCTCGTGCTCCGCACCCAGGGTGTCAGCGGCGAGACCGACCTGCCGTACGCCGGGCTGCACGCCCTGCTCCGCCCGATGGCGGACCGGCTGGACGCGCCGGATCCGGTGCCGGCGGCCGACTCGCGGATGCTCGCCGAGACGCTGCGGACCGGATCCGGCACGGGCGGCCTGGCGCTGCCCGCCGCGCTGCTGCGGCTCCTGCAGACCGCCGGGCGCCCGGTGCTGGTGTGCGCCGACGACCTCCAGTGGCTCGACGCCCCCAGCCGGGAGGCGATCTGTTTCGTGGCCCGCCGGGTGCGGACGGCCCCCGTCGCCGTGGTGCTCGCCTCCGCGGCGCCCGGCACGGCCCCCGGCGACCTGCCGCCGCTGCCGCTCGCCCCGCTCGACGAGCGGGCGTCCCTGCAGGCGCTCGACGACCTCGTCCCCGAAGGTCTCCCGGGGGACCTGCGCGCCGCGCTGGTCCGGGCGGCCCGGGGCAACCCGCTCGCGCTGGCCGAACTCGCCGGCTCGCTGACCGACGCGCACCGCGAGGGCTCGGCGCCGCCGCCCGAGACGCCGCCGCGCGGCGGGCGGCTGTGGCGGGCGCACGCCGACCGGCTCCGCGGCCTGCCCGCCGACACCGCCGACCTCGTCCTGCTGGTCGCGGCCGATCCCGGCATCGACGCGGTCACGCTGGTGCGCGCGGCGGAGTCGCGGTCCGGGCTGGCGGCCCTGGAGGCGGCGGAGATCGCGGGCGTCGTCGTCGAGTCGCCGGACGGCGGCTTCGACCTCGCCGACCCGATCCTGCGGCACGTGGCGTACGCCGAGGCGTCCCTCGCCCGGCGGCGGGCCGCCCACCGCCTGCTGGCGAGCCTTCTCGACAGTGTTTCCGGCGGGGAGCACCAGCGGCTGCGGCGGGCCTGGCACCGCGCCGCCGCCCTCGACGGTCCCCCCGACAGGCTCGCCGAAGACCTCGTACGGGCGCTCGCGGCGGCTCCGAAGGCGGCGGCCTTCCCCGAACCGTTCCGCGTCCTCGAACGGGCGGCCGAGCTCACCGGGCAGGGCGAGGCCAAGGCCGCGCGGCTGGCCGCCGCCGCCCGGCACGCCTGGCAGGCGGGACAGCCGCAGCGGGCGAGGTCGCTGCTGTCCCGGATCGACACGCTCGCGGCCGGCGCCGAGGTGCGCGGCCGTGCCGAACTGGTCAGGGGCAGCCTGGAGTTGCGCGCGGGCAAGACCGACAGCGCCTGCGACACGCTGCTCGCGGCCGCTGAGCGGCTGCTGCGCACCGACCGCGAGCAGGCCGTGCGCGCGCTGGTCCGGGCGGGCGAGGCGAGCTACCTGGCGGGGGACAACCGCCGGTTCCTGGCGATCGCGCGGCGGGCCGAGACCCTGCGGCGGCCCGACGACGACCACGTCACACGCCTGGCGCTGGAGTATCTCGCGGGCATGGCCGCGACGTTCCGGGGCCGGCACCGTGAGGCGACCGCCTCGCTGCGCCGCGTCGCCACCGAGGTGATGGTGCCGCCCTCGGCTGGCAGCCCCTCGGTGCTCGTATGGGGCGGCGTCGCGAGCCTCCTGCTCGGCAACGGCGCCGACGCGCTCACCCTGGCGTCCCGGGCGGTCGAGGTGGCGCGTGCCCACGGCGCGGTCGCCAGCATGCCGCAGATGCTGGAGATCCTGATCCAGGCCCAGCTGTGGAGCGGCCGTTACGACGCGGTCGCGGCCAACGCCATGGACGGCCTGCGCCTGGCACAGGAGACGGGCCGGGCCACCAGCGGCGCCCAGCACCTCGCCTGGCTCGCGTTCACCGCCGCCGTCGCGGGCGACGAGGAGACCTGCGCCCTGCGGGCGGCGCGGGCCGTCGAACTGGCCGCCGCCCATGGCGTCAGCGTGGCCGAGGCGCTCGGCACGCTGGCACTGGCCCATCTCGACGTCGCGGCGAACCGCCACGCCGACGCCGTGAACCGATTGCGCACGGTGGCCCGCACCGGGGACCCCCTCGTCGTACGGGTGATGGCGACGCCGCTGCTCGTCGAGAGCGCCGTACGCACCGGGGACATGGCTCAGGCGCGGGACGCGCTGGTCATGCTGGACCGCTGGGCCGACAGCACCCGCGACCCCGACCGGCTGGCGCTGGCGGCACGCTGCCACGCGCTGCTCGCGCCCCCGGCCGAGGCCGGGGAGCGCTTCACGCAGGCGCTGGAACTGCACCGTCAGGGGGCGTGCGCGTTCGAGACCGCGCGCACGCGGCTGCTGTACGGCGGCATGCTCCGGCGGTCGCGCCGCCCCGGCGCCGCCCGCGAGCACCTGCACGGCGCCCTGGAGACGTTCGAACGGTACGGCGCCCGCCTGTGGAGCGAGCACGCCCGCGCGGAGCTGCGGGCGGCCGGGGAGTCGGTGCGGCCCTCGGGTTCCCGCTCCGAGGCCGGCCGGCTGCTCACGGCGCAGCAGTTCCAGATCGCCACCCTCGTGGCGGAGGGCGCGACGAACCGCGAGGTGGCGGCCCGGCTGTTCATCAGCCCGCGCACCGTGGAGCATCACCTGAGGAACATCTTCGCCAGGCTCGGCGTGCGCTCCCGGGTCGAACTGGCCCGCCTCCTGTCGTGAGGCCGGTGATTTGCGGGGGCCGGTGATTTCACCGATGCGCGTACGGGTTTGACGGCGCGACAGTGACGGCGGTCAAACCGTTCGCGGGAACCGGCCCGCGCGGCCGGTCCCACTCCTACCCCCAGGGAGTGCACCGACGTGCCGACACACCCCCCAACCCCACTCCTGCGACGCATGTCCGCCGCGCTCACGACGCTGACGCTCGTCGTGCTGCTCGCACTGGCCGGCGGCCTCACCGCTCCCGCCGCCCACGCCGCCTCCGTACACGGCCCCGACCCCACCGACGCGCTGCTCGAGGCGTCGCGCGGGCCGTACGCGACCGCGCAGATCGACGTGTCGTCTCTGTCCGTGAGCGGTTTCGGCGGCGGGACCATCTACTACCCGACCACCACGTCCGAGGGGACGTTCGGCGGCGTGGCCGTCGCCCCCGGTTACACGGCCGACAAGTCCAGCCTCGCCTGGCTGGCCGCCCGGCTCGCCTCGCACGGCTTCGTGGTGTTCAACATCGACACGCTGACGCGGCTCGACCAGCCCGACAGCCGGGGCCGGCAGCTCCTGGCCGCGCTCGACTACCTGACCCAGCGCAGCTCGGTGCGTAGCCGGGTGGACGCGACCAGGCTCGGCGTCATGGGTCACTCGATGGGCGGCGGCGGCACGCTGGAGGCCGTCGCCGACCGGCCGTCCCTGCGGGCCGCGGTCCCGCTGACGCCGTGGAACCTCGACAAGACCTGGTCGGGTGTGCAGACCCCCACGCTGATCATCGGTGCGGACAACGACACGGTCGCGCCGGTCGCCTCGCACGCGGTGCCCTTCTACACCAGCCTGCCCTCGTCGCTCGACAAGGCGTACCTGGAGCTCAACAACGCCACCCACTTCGCGCCGAACACGACCAACACCACCATCGGCAAGTACGCCGTGGCCTGGATGAAGCGGTTCGTCGACGACGACACCCGCTACAGCGGGTTCCTCTGCCCCGGCCCGAGCAGCGGCCTGACCGTCGAGGAGTACCGCAGCACCTGCCCGTTCTGATGTCTCACCGGCGTACGGACGGCCACCGATCGCGGCGGCCGTCCGTACGTCACTGTCCGGGCATCGGGTGAGGTCAGGGGAGGACGCCTGCGGGGCCGTGGACGCCGTGACGCAGGCGGGCGGCGTCCTTGCTGGGGGGTGCGCCGAACTGGCGGCGGTATTCCCGGCTGAACTGTGACGGGTTGTCGTAGCCGACGCGGTGGCCGACTCCGGTGACGTCGCCCGGATGGGTGGCGAGCAGCAGGCGGGCCTCCTGCAGCCGGATCTGCTTCTGGAACTGGATGGGGCTCATCGCGGTCACCGCCTGGAAGTTGCGGTAGAAGGCGGAGACGCTCATGCCGGACAGCCGTGCCAGGTCCTCGACCCGGAAGGGTTGCGCGTAGTGCTCGCGGATCCAGCGCACGGCCCGCGAGATGTGGCTGAGGCCGCTGTCGGCGAGGCCGAGCTGGCGAACCGTCGCACCCTGCTCGCCGGTGATCACACGCCACAGAATCTCGCGCTTGATCAGCGGGGCCAGCACGGCCCGGTCGCGGGGCTCGTCGAGCAGGCGCAGCAGCCGGACCACCGCGTCGAGCAGTGGAGCCGGTGCGTCGCTGACGACGATGCCCGGCGCCGCGCCTCCACTGGTGGGGGGAGTGTCTCCGGGCCCGGCCCGCAGCAGCAACTCGGCGACGGCGGACGGTTCCAGGATGAGACCGAAGCCCAGCGCCGGCCGCTCGGGGTCCGCCTGGGTGAACTGCCCGGTGACCGGCAGGTCGACCGACGCGACCAGGTACTGCCCGGCGCCGTACTCGAAGATCCGGTCGCCCAGCGCGAGGCGTTTGGCGCCCTGGGCGATGACCGCCAGCACGGTGCCCGACATCGAGGGCGCCGGCGGATCCGACCGGTCGACCTTCGAGATGAGGACGCCGTCGATGGCGGTGGTGCCGTCGGGCCGGGCATGCCGGGCCAGCAGGGCGCGGAGCTCTTCGAGGCGCATGCGGCCATTGCAGCACGATTCCGTGCTCTTGCTCCCATGACCGAGAGGATCGTGCAAGCACCGAAGAGCATCGTTCTAACGTTTCCGCAGGTCACGCCGGTTCAATGGAATCACCTGGTTCCACAACCGAAGAAGAGGGCATCTGTGATCGTCAACTACGGCTTCGCCGCCACCCTGACCGCCAGGCCCGGAATGGGCGACCGGCTGGTCGACGTGCTGCTCAGCGGTCTGGACGAGGGCAGCCCCGGCGCGAGCGAGCACTGCGTGGTCTACCTGGTCTCCCGTTCCGCGTCCGACCCCGACGTCGTCCACGTCATCGAGGGCTGGGCCAGCGAGGAGGACCACCACCGGATCTTCGCCGGCGAGGCTGCCCAGGCCATCGTTGCGCGGATCGGCGGCCTGCTGGCCAAGGAGTCCGAGTACACCGACCACGTCCCGGTGCGCGGCAAGGCCGCCTTCTGACCCTGCCGATCGCTCAGCGGCCCTCTCCCCGCCCCACCGTCCGGCACCACCCTGCGAAAGGCAGTGACCATGACCCCGGCACGACCCGACCTGGACCCCGAACTGCGTGAGCTGCTGGCCGACATGCCCCTCATGTCCCAGCTCAACCCGGAAGTGCTTGCGCAGCTGCGCCGGCTCCCGTCTATACCCGTGGATACCCTCCTCGCAGACCGGCAGGTCGACCGGTGCGAGGTCACCGTGCCCGCCGCGGACGGCGCCCCGATCCCCCTGTCGGTCTTCAGCCCCGCGGACGCCGCCCGCACCACAGCTGCGCCCTGCGTCTACTGGATCCACGGCGGCGGGATGGTCATGGGCGACCGCTTCTCGCAGATCGACATCCCGCTGGAGTGGCTCGACCGGTTCGGTGCGGTCGTGGTGTCCGTGGAGTATCGGCTCGCGCCGGAGGCCACCGGCACCGCCCTGGTCGACGACTGCTACCGGGGACTGCTCTGGATCGCCGAGCACTCCGCCGAACTGGGCATCGACCCCGCCCGGATCGTCGTCGCGGGCGCCAGCGCGGGCGGCGGCCTCGCCGCCGGCCTCACCCTGCTGGCCCGCGACCGCGGCACCCCGCCGATCGCCGCGCAGATGCTGATCTGCCCCATGCTCGACCACCGCAACGTCAGCACGTCGAGCCGCCAGTTCTCCGGCGGGCCCGGCGTCTGGACCCGAGAGATGAACGAGTTCGGATGGCACTCGGTCCTCGGTGACCTCACCGGCGACGAGGTGCCCCCGTACGTCTCACCCGCGCTGGCGGACGACCTGTCGGGCCTGCCGACCACCTACGTCGACACCGGCTCCGCCGAGGTCTTCCGTGACGAGGACGCCGACTACGCCACCCGCATCTGGGCGGCCGGCGGCCAGGCCGAACTGCACGTCTGGGCGGGCGGCTTCCACGGATTCGACGCCCTGTATCCGCAGGCGCGGATCTCGGCCACGGCCCGCCGTACGCGCACCGACTGGCTCGCCCGAGTCCTGTCCCCGGGCTCCGCCGCCGAGTTCACTCGCTGACACCTACGACCACACACAGGAGAAGAACAATGAAGGTCGCCATCGTCACCGGCGCCAGCTCCGGCATCGGACGGAGCGCCGCAATCGAGATCGCCAAGCGCGGAACCGGAGTCATCCTGACCTACGGAAACAACTCGCGAGGAGGACTGGAGACGGTCGCCGCCATCGAGAAGGAGGGCGGGAGCGCCGTCGCACTGCCGCTGGACGTCGGCGAGACCGGCACCTTCGCGGCCTTCCGCGACACGGTGACCGACGTGCTGCGCGACACGTGGCAGCGCGACACCTTCGACTACCTGGTGAACAACGCCGGCGCCGCGGAGGCGTCGTTGATCGAGGACACGACCGAGGAGACGTTCGACAGGCTCATGCGGGTCCTGCTCAAGGGACCGTACTTCCTCACGCAGAGGCTGCTGCCCCTGATGGCGGACGGCGGGGCCATCGTCAACACGAGCAGCAGCTCGGTGGCGAAGGCCGGCCTGGAGCCCGGCTACTCCGCCTACGCGTCGATGAAGGGCGGCCTGGTTGTGCTGACCCGCTACATGGCCAAGGAGTTCAGCACGCGGGGCATCCGCGTCAACGCCGTCTCACCGGGTCCGACCCGCACCCGGCTCGGCGACGACGCCTTCACCCGATTCCCCGAGGTCGTCCCGGCCCTCGCCGCGAGGACCGCGCTCGGCCGGGTCGGCGAACCCGCCGACGTCGGCGCGGTGATCGCCACACTGGTCTCCGACGAGAGCCGCTGGGTCACCGCCCAGAACATCGAGGTGTCGGGCGGCTTCAACCTGTAGAGCTTCCTGAGCTAGTCGTCGCCGGTGAGGGACAGGGAGCGCAGGCGCTGGCCGGTCCAGACGACGGCGCCGACCGTGACGATGACCATCGCCGGTACGGCGAAGCCGAGCGTCACCTCGGTGGAGAAGAAGGGCGAGGAGGAGACCTGGTCGGCGAGCGACTGGGCCCACTGCTGGATGGAGAACTTCCGCGCGCCGGGCACGTAGCCGCCGACCACGCCCTCCCACACGAGGGCGTAGATGACGCCGACGGCGACCGCGTGGCGGGTGAGCACGCCCAGCAGCAGGAACACCGCGGCGTACGCGATGCCGCCGAACAGCGCCCCGAGGGTGAAGCCGGTCGCGACGCCCGACTCCGAGCCGGCCAGGAGGTAGGCGGCGGCGTAGGTCGAGACGGCCGCGAGCACCGCGACGAGGGAGGCCGCGACCACGAACTTCGTCACCGCGATCACCGGGCGCGAGATCGGCTTGGACAGCAGGTGGACGATCGTGCCGTCCTCGATCTCCGGGGCGATGACGCCCGTCCCGGCGATCAGCCCGAGCAACGGCAGCATCGTGCCGATCGCGAAGCTCTTCATCAGGATGACGGCCATGTGCTCGTCCTGGCCGTTGATCAGCCTGAGCAGCGCGGCGAGCGCGACCAGCGCCACCGGCAGCAGAATCAGCAGCCAGATCCGCTTGCGTCCGAGCATGGCCCGGTAGGTGATGTCCGCCACCACCGTGTTCATCGCGTGCTCCCGGAGATGAGGTAGGAGAAGACGCTTTCCAGGTCCTCGTCGGTGGGGGAGACCTGCCACAGGTGTACGGCGAGGTCGCGCGCCATCCGGGGCAGCAGCGCCGTGAAGCGCGCGTAGTCGGTCACCTGGACCTCGACGCCCTGCTCGGTCAGCGAGACCGCGTTGGAGGAGGAGTCGGCGATGAGGGCGGCGGCCAGGCGCCGGTCGTCGCTCGACCTGACCCGGAACAGGTGCGGCCGGTCGGCCATGCGGCGCCGGATCTCGCGGTAGTCGCCCGACGCGGCGTGCCGCCCCGCGACCAGGACCTCGATGTGGTGGGCCACCCGCTCGACCTCTTCGAGGATGTGCGAGCTGAACAGGATGGTCCGGCCCTCCTCGCCCATGCGGCGGACGAGGTCCATGAGATGGAGCCGCTGCCGGGGGTCCATGCCGTTGAACGGCTCGTCCAGGAGCAGCACCTGGGGGTCGTGGACGAGGGCCGCGGCCACCTTGACACGCTGCCGCATGCCCTTCGAGTACGTCTCGATGCGACGGCCGGAGGCGTCCGTCATCTCCACCAGGTCGAGGGCCCGCCGGGCCGCGTCGGCGGGCGAGGGCAGGCCGTGCAGCCGGGCGGACGACAGCACGAACTGCCATCCGGTGAGGAAGCCGTACACGGCCTCCTTCTCGGGCACCAGGCCGATCTGCCGGTAGATCTCGTGGTTGTGCCAGATGCGCCGGCCGTCGAGGGTCGCCGTGCCGCTGGAGGGTGCGAGGAACCCGGCCATCATGTGCAGCAGCGTCGACTTGCCCGCGCCGTTCGGTCCGAGCAGGCCGGTGACGCCGGGCCCGATCGCCATCGTGACGTCGTTGACCGCCACGACGTTGCCATACCAGCGGGACACCTGGGCGAGTTCGAGCACGCCCTGACGGGTGGTCACAGGAGAGCTTGTGGTGGTCACGACGCCGCCTTCCGGTAGCGCAGGAGGAGACCGGTCACGGCCAGGGCGATGACGACCAGCAGGATCAGGCAGGATGCGATGCCGGGCGGAGCGGTCTCCGTGTTGACGGGCGCGGTGCCGAACAGCGCCGACTGGGCGTAGTCGACGAGGAAGAACGGGTTGAGGAGCAGGGCCCACCCGGCGTAGGCGTCACGTCCCGACGAGATCAGCACGCCGGCGAAGATCCCGGAGACGGCGGCGGTGAACATGTAGAAGGCGATGACCGACGCCACGCCGAGCCCGCGGCGCGGGGTGAACGACGCCAGGGCGATGCCCACGGAGGACAGCAGCACCGCGTAGAGGACCGCGCCGCCCAGCGCGCCGAGGTAGTCGGCGGTGTGCGGCGGCCCGGGCAGGTCCACCAGCAGTTCGCCGACGAACTGGATCGTGAGCGGCACGGCCAGCAGGCCGAACAGCGCGACCGCGAGCGCGGCCAGCTTCGCCAGGACGTAGTCGGTCACGGTCAGCGGCCGGGACAGGTACAGCGGCAGCACGCGGAAGCGCAGGTCCGGCGCGACCAGGTACGGCGACTGGGCGGCCAGGAAGATCGCGATCACCGCCTGCATGAAGACGGCGTATCCCGGATAGGGCATGACACGCTGCTTGGCCAGGGCCATGACGCCGATCGACACGACCGTCGGCATCAGCATGATCGCGACGAGCAGGAGCGGCATGATCTTGGCGCGGACCGTGCGGCCGAGCCCGAACACGCCGCGCAGGCTCTGCACGCCGAGGGCGAGCGTCGCCCGGCCGCGCCCCAGCCGTACGCCGTCGTAGTGGCGGTATCCGATGTCGTGGATGACCGCGGTCGGCTCTGGGGTCATGCCACCGGCTCCTTGGCTGTGGACTCCTTGAATATGTCCTCGATGCGGCCCCGGCGCTGCTCCAGCCGTAGGAGGCTGAGGCCGAGGTCGCAGACGGCGTCGCGTACGGCGTCGTAGGTGCGGCCGGGGTCGTCCGCGGCCACCTGGACCGTCAGCAGCCTGCCCTGCGCGGCGACCGTCTCGCCGCCGGCGGTGAGGCGCTCGGCCAGCCGCTGCTGCCCCTCCTCGACCTCCACCGCGATGGTCTGCTCGGCCCGGGTGAACTCCCGGATCGCCGAGGAGCGCAGCAGCCGCCCGCCGTCGATGACGATGACGTGGTCGCACACCCGCTCCAGCTCGCCGAGCAGGTGGGAGGTGACCAGCACGCTGATGCCGAACTCGGTGCCGACGCGCCGGATCAGCGCGAGCATGTCGTCGCGGCCCTGTGGGTCGAGCCCGTTGGTGGGCTCGTCGAGGAAGACCAGCTGCGGGTCGTGGACGAGGGCCTGGGCGAGCTTGACCCGCTGCCGCATGCCGGTGGAGTAGCCGCCCATCGGGCGGTAGCGCTCCTCGTCCAGCCCGACGTGGCGCAGGGTGTCGGCGGCGCGCTCGCGGGCGGCCGTACGCGGTAGCCCGGACATCTGGGCCATGTGCACCACGAACTCGGTCGCGGACATGTCCGGGGGCAGGCAGTCGTGCTCGGGCATGTAGCCGACGACGCGCCGGATCTCCAGGCCCTGGGTGGCCGTGTCGAGGCCGAGCACCGAGGCGCGTCCGGAGGTCGGGGGGAGCAGGCCGAGCAGGATCTTGATAAGCGTCGACTTGCCCGCGCCGTTGGCGCCCACCAGGCCGGTCACGCCGGTTCCGGCCGCGACCGTGAGGTCGTCGAGCGCCGTGACGCGGGGGAAGCGCTTGGTCAGCCCCTCGGTCGCGAAGCATGGGGTCGCGCTCGCTGTCATGATCCGACCCTACTGGGCGGGGCGTTCGCCGGGCCTCCGTCTGATGGAGGAACCCGTCTACGTCTCAGGTATACCTTGTCGCGCCCGTTGCCGACCGCCGCCGTACCGGGACCACAGCGATCGCTGGAGGAACAGCGTCAGCGCGCCGGCGACGACCATCCCGGCGATGTTGACGAGGAGTTGCAGCGCCGAGCCGCCGACCTCGTCCCAGCGCCACAGCGCCAGGGCCACGGCCATGTAGCCGGCGGCGGGGACGGTGGTGACGGAGATGAAGACGCCCACCAGCGCGGAGGACTTGCCCGCCGTGATCGACAGCACCCCGGCGGCGCCGGCGAGCAGCGCCACGATGAACGACCACCGGTCGGGCGTCACGATGAAGCGCACCTCGTCGTGGTGCCGCAGGCTGTCGGGGGAGATCCAGCCGAGGCCGCGCGAGACGAGGGCACAGGCCAGGGTGACGGCGATCGCGGACGCGAAGCCCACGGTGAGCGTGCGGGCCGCGGTGCCGACGAGCCGCCACCGGCGGCGCAGCAGGCCGAACGAGACGGCCGCCACCGCGCCGAACTCCGGCCCGAGGACCATCGCGCCGACGATCAGGATCTGCGAGGGGATGAGCACGCCGATCGCGGCGATCTGCGTGGCGATGGCCAGGAACGCCAGGAACGCCCACGTGATGCGGCTGTCGAGGGCCACACGCTGCTCGAAGTGGTCCCACACCACCGCGTCGTCGCCCTCGCCGGGCGCCCGCTCCTCCGCCTCGGCGGCGCCCCGCGAGATCGACAGCTCGATCTCCTCGGCCGTGATCGAGCCGTCCCGCTCCAGGCCGAGCGCCTTGAGCTCCCCGATGACCGTGTTGGCGGCCTCCCTGGCGACGTCGGCGAGCACGACGTCGCCCTCCGGCCGCCTGGCCGCCTTTGCGAGGAGCACGACGTTCGTGACCCCCGGCGTACGGTCGAGCACCTCGACGACCTGGTCGGTCCGCTGGAACGGGGAGATGACCCGCAGATGCAGCACGGGACGATATTAGGTACGGCGCAGCCGTACCCGCCTGACGGAGTGGCCGGAGCCCTTGTGCAGGATCAGGCCGGCCCGGTGGCGGGTGGGGGCGATGTTCTCCACCAGGTTGCGTTCGTTGATCTCCCGCCAGACGTTCTCCGCGAACTCGGTCGCCTCCTCCTCCGACAGCGCCGCGATGTGGCGGAAGTAGGACTTCGGGTCGGAGAAGGCCGTGCGGCGCAGCTTGTGGAAGCGCTCCACGTACCAGGTGCGGATGTCCTCCATCTGGGCGTCCACGTAGATGGAGAAGTCGAAGTAGTCGTAGACCGCCAGGGCGTCCGGCGGCGCGGGCTGCAGGACGTTGAGCCCCTCGACGATGAGGATGTCCGGCCGGTCCACCGTCTGCGCCGCGCCGGGCACGATGTCGTACTCCAGGTGGCTGTAGACCGGCGCCTCCACCGAGGGGCGGCCCGCCTTCACGTCGGCCACGAAGCTCACCAGAGCCCGCCGGTCGTAGCTCTCCGGGAAGCCCTTGCGATGCATGATCCCGCGCTCTTCCAGCACCTTGTTGGGGTACAGGAAGCTGTCGGTGGTGATCAGATCGACCCGGGGGTGCTCGGGCCAGCGGGCGAGCAGCGTGTGCAGCAGCCGCGCCGTGGTCGACTTGCCTACCGCGACGCTGCCCGCGATGCCCAGCACGTACGGCGGGGGCGCGTCCTGCTCGCCGAGGAACGCGCCGACGGCCGCGCCGCGCTGCCGCGAACCGGTGAAGTGCAGGTTCAGCAGCCGGGTGAGCGGCAGGTAGATATCGGTGACCTCGGACAAATCGATCGGATCGTGGACGCCGCGCAGTTCCTCCAGCTCCGCCTCGGTGAGCGTGAGCGGTGTGTTCTTGCGCAGGTCACGCCACTGCTCCCGGCTCAGCTCGACGTACGCGTCCCCATCTGCCACGACGGCAAGCGTAGCCATGGCGTTTCCGCGCCCCGACCCGGGGTCGTGCACAGCCTGTGGACAAAAATCGATGGATTACTCCGGTGCGCGACGGGGAAGAACGTTCGCTCCGTGTCACTGGTCGCTCACCGCTCCTCGTTCGCTCCGCGGCGTTCCTCGTTCCTCGGCCCGCCACTCCGCTCACTGCGTCGGGTTCGCTCCGTGTCACTGGTCGCGCCGTACGCTGGCGGTGTGATCGTGGGCATCGGGGTGGACGTGGTCGAGGTGGCGCGCCTGGGCGCGGCCCTGGAGCGCACGCCCGCGCTGCGGAGGCGCCTGTTCACCGATGCCGAGAGCGCGCTGCCGCTGGAGTCGCTGGCCGCGCGGTTCGCCGCGAAGGAGGCCGTGGCCAAGGCCCTCGGGGCTCCGCCGGGCCTGCGGCACCTCGACGCGGAGGTGGTGCGCGGCGGGCGCGGCCGGCCCGAGCTGAGGATCACGGGCCGGGCGGCCGAGGTGGCCCGCGACCTCGGTGTACGCAGATGGCACGTCTCCATGTCGCACGACGGCGGCATGGCGGTCGCCTACGTCGTCGCCGAGTCCTGACCAGGAGCGCTCGAGCACCGAGGCGCCTCGGGCGAAGTCACCCGTCCCGGCGCGCGTGGTGGTCCACGAGGCGGCCGAGCAGCCCGGCGAGCTGGTCGCGCTCGGCCCGGCTGAGCGGCGCCAGCACCTCGTCTTCCAGCTCGGTGAGCAGGTCGTCGAGGCGGGCGAAGCGAGCGCGCCCCCGCTCGGTCATCGTGATGACGTTGCGGCGCCGGTCCGCGGGGTCCGGCGCGCGCTCCACCAGGCCCCGATCGGTCAGCTCGTTGATGACGGAGACCAGGTCGCTGCGGTAGATGCCGGTGCGGCGGCTCAGTTCCGCCTGGCTGGCCGGGCCCGACTCCTCCAGCGTCGCGAGCACGGCGTAGTGCCACTTGCGGGCGTCGGCGGCGGCGAGCCCCTCGTTGACGAGGCGGTCGGACTGCGTCGCCGCCAGCGACAGAAGCCGGGTCGGCAGGCTCCGCAACCGGGCCGCTCCGGTCCTCCCGTCCATCCGGGGGGCCGAGGGAGGGGCCATGTCGGACTCGCTGCTGCTCATGCCGCCATCCTACCAATTGCGTTAGTCCGACTAACGATCTAATCTGTTCGTGCCACTAACGTTAGTCAGACAAACGAAAGGGCTCTCCATGCCTTCGATCGACGTGCTCGACTCGGCGATGCACTACGAGGAGACCGGCAGCGGTGCTCCCTTCGTCTTCCTGCACGGCAACCCCGCCTCGTCCCACCTGTGGCGCAAGGTCCTGCCCGGGATTCGCGCCGGCGCCCGCCTGCTCGCCCCCGATCTCATCGGCATGGGCCGCTCGGGCAAGCCCGGCGTGCCGTACCGGTTCGCCGACCACGCCCGTTATCTCGACGCCTGGTTCGACCGGCTGGGGCTGGAGGACGTGGTGCTCGTCGGGCACGACTGGGGCGGGTCGCTCGCCTTCGACTGGGCGGCCCGCCACCCCGGCCGCGTCCGCGGCGTCGCGTTCTTCGAGACGATCGTCCGGACCATGTCGTGGAGCGACCTGGGCGAGGCGCCGCGCGCCCGCGCGGAGGCCATCCGGAGCCCGGAGGGCGAGCCGCTCGTGCTCGACCGGAACTTCATGGTGGAGACCGCCTTCACCGGAGGCGTGCTGACGCCGCTCGGCGAGGAGGACATGCGGCCCTACCTGGAGCCGTACCCCACGCGTGAGAGCCGCCGCCCGCTGCTGGAGTGGGCGCGCTCGATGCCGCTCGACGGTGAGCCCGCCGACGTCGCCGAACGCGTCGGCGAGTACGGCGGGTGGCTCGCGAGCAGCCACGACGTTCCCAAGCTGCTGCTCACCTTCGACTCCTCGCCGACCCTGCTCATCGGGCCGGAGACGGCCGCCTGGTGCGCGGCGAACATCGCGGGCCTGGAGGTCGAGCACTGCGGCCCGGCCGGCCACCACGCGCCGGAAGACCGGCCCGAGGCGATCGCCGCGGCGATCAACGCATGGGCCGGGCGGCATGGCCTGTAGGCCCGGCGGCATGGCCTGACCGCGTGAAAGACCGCCGATTGTGCCGCGGCGGCATTTCCCCGCCGATCCCCGGCATACGGTGATCGCTATCGCCGACGCGGCAGGCTACCGTCGGACGCATGCGGACCGCCTACACCTCCGACCAGATCCGCTCCGCCGAGCTGGCGCTGATGGCGAGGCTCCCCGAGGGGACGCTGATGGACAGGGCCGCCGCCGGGCTCGCCGCGGTCTGCGCGCACCTGCTCGCCGGCTCCTGCGGCCGGGTGTACGGCTCCCGCGTGGCGCTGCTGATCGGCAGCGGCGACAACGGCGGGGACGCCCTGTACGCCGGAGCCCGGCTGGCCCGCAGGGGAGCGCGGGTGGAGGCGGTCCTCGCCGGCTCGCGCACCCACGAGGGCGGCCTGGCCGCGCTGCGGGAGGCGGGCGGCCGCGCGCATCCGTACGACGCCGCGAGGGCGCGCGAGCTGCTGGCCGACGCCGACCTCGTCATGGACGGCCTCGTCGGCATCGGAGGCAGCGGGGCGCTGCGGGAGCCGTACGGGACGCTCGCGGAGTTGACCGCCGAGGCCGGCGGCCTGGTCGTCGCGGTCGACGTGCCCAGCGGGGTGGACGCGAGCAGCGGGCGGGTCGAGGGACCGGCGGTCCGCGCGCACCTGACGGTGACGTTCGGCGCGTACAAGGCCGGTCTGCTGGTCGATCCCGGCGCCGCCCGCGCGGGCGCGGTCGAGCTGGTGGACATCGGCCTCGGGCCCTTCCTGCCGGACCCCGAGGTGGCCGCGCTGACCGGCGACGACGTGGCCGACCTGCTGCCCCGCCCGGGCGCGGAGAGCGACAAGTACCGGCGGGGGGTCGTCGGGATCGCCGCGGGCAGCGACAGGTACACCGGGGCCGCCGTGCTCTCGGTCGGCGGCGCGGTGCGCGCCGGCGCGGGGATGGTCCGCTTCGCGAGTTCCGCCGAGCCGGTGCGGCTGGTCAGGGCCCGCTGGCCGGAGGCCGTCACGACCGTGCTCGACCCGTCGCTGGTGCTGAAGAGCTCGCTGGACGAGGTCGGGCGGGTGCAGGCGTGGGTGCTCGGCCCCGGGCTCGGGACCGGGCCTGAGGCGCACGCGGTGGCCCGCGCCGTGCTGTCCACCGGGGTGCCCGTGCTGGTGGACGCCGACGGGCTGACGCTGGTCGCCAAGGACCGCACGCTGCTGCGCCGGGCCGCCCCCACCGTGCTCACGCCGCACGCGGGGGAGCTATCGCGGCTGCTCGGCGTGCCGCGCGAGCGCATCGAGGCCGGGCGGCTCGAACACGTACGCAGGGCCGCCGCCGAACTGGGGGCGACGGTGCTGCTCAAGGGCTCGACCACGCTCGTCGCGGAGGAGGACAGGCCGGTGCGGGTCAACACCACGGGGACGCCCTGGCTGGCGACGGGTGGCACGGGCGACGTCCTGTCGGGCATCGCGGGCGCCCTGCTCGCCGCCGGGCTGACGGGCTACGACGCGGCCTCGTGCGCGGCGTACGTCCACGGGCTGGCCGCGCGGACGGCCGCCGGAGGCGGCGAAGCGGAACGCGGACAGGCGCCGATCGCCGCCCTCGACGTGGCCCAGGCGCTGCCCGAGGCCCTGCGCACGCTCTGACGTGCGGCGTCAGGTTGGGCGCATCCACCCGGGTCCACCTGACACACTGGAAAAATGAGCTTCTCAACGGTGCGCTCCGCCACCCCGGCTGAGGCGCGCGTGGACCTGTCCGCCATCAAGCACAACGTACGGCTGCTCGCCGAGTCGGCCGCCGGCGCCGAGATGATGGCCGTCGTCAAGGCCGACGCGTACGGCCACGGCGCGGCTCCGGTGGCGAAGGCATGCCTGGAGGCGGGCGCGAGCCGGCTCGGCACGGCCTTCGTCCGCGAGGCGCTGGCGCTGCGCGAGGCGGGGGTCACCGCGCCGGTCATGTCGTGGCTCATCACACCCGGGGAGCCGCTGGACGCCGCGCTGCTGGCGGACGTCGAGCTGTCGGCCGGCGCGACGTGGGTCGTGGACGACATCGTCGAGGCCGCGCGGCGCACCGGGCGCACCGCCCGCGTGCACCTGAAGGCCGACACCGGCAACTCCCGCGGCGGCGCGACGGCGGCGGACTGGCCGTCGCTGGTCGAGCACGCGCTCGCCGCGCGGGCGAGCGGGGCCATCGAGATCGTGGGCCTGTGGTCGCACTTCGCCTGCGCGGACATCCCGGGCCATCCCTCCATCGAGAGCCAGCTCGCGACCTTCGAGGAGGCGCTCGCCCTCGCCGACAAGGCGGGCGTGCCGAGCGACGCGATCCGTCACTTCGCCAACTCGGCCGCGACCGTCACGCTGCCGCGGGCGAGGTACGACATGGTCCGCACGGGCATCGCGGTCTACGGTCTGAGCCCGATCCCCGAGCTGGGCGACTTCGGCCTGCGTCCCGCGATGACGCTGACGGCCAGGCTCGCGCAGGTCAAGCGGGCCGCCCCGGGCTCGGGCGTGTCGTACGGGCACCTGTACGTCACGGAGCGTGAGACCACGCTTGGTCTCGTCCCTCTCGGGTATGCGGACGGCATCCTGCGAAACGGGACCAACCGGGCGGAGGTGCTGGCAGCGGGCCGGCGGCGGCGGATCGCCGGGCGGGTGTGCATGGACCAGTTCGTCATCGACCTCGGTGACGATCCGGCGGAATCGGGGGACGAGGTGATCCTTTTCGGCCCGGGGGACAATGGCGAGCCCACCTGTCAGGAATGGGCGGATTCCCTCGGCACGATTACCCATGAGATCGTGACGAGGATCGGATCCCGCGTGCCTCGCGTCCATACGGACGGACGCTGAGCCGCGGCTGCGAGGAGGGCAGGCATGAGCACACGTCGCAAGGTCGGGATCGCCGGAGCGGTCTTCGGTGCGGCGTCGGCGGGAGTGGCGGCGGCCACGCTCGCCAAGAGGTACGCCGTCGGCCGCATCCGCCTGCGGCCGGACCTGGAGGCGAGTGAGCCTTTCGGCGAGCTGCACGGTCGTTCGGTGACGCTCACGACCTCGGACGGCGTGAAGATCCATGCCGAGATCGACGGTGTGGAGGACGCGCCGCTCACGGTCGTGCTCTGTCACGGCTACTGCCTGTCCTCGGACTCCTGGCACTACCAGCGGCGCGACCTGCGCGACTCCTACCGGCTGGTGCTGTGGGACCAGCGGTGCCACGGCCAGTCCGCCCGCGCGCTGGCCAGCGACTGCACGATCGAGCGCCTCGGCGAGGACCTCGCGCTCGTGCTGGACGAGCTCGTCCCCGGGCCCTGCGTGGTGGTGGGCCACTCCATGGGCGGGATGACGATCATGGCGCTGGCGGAGCGGCGGCCCGAGCTGTTCGGCGACAAGATCCGCGGCGTGTCGCTGATCGCGACCTCGGCGGGCAAGCTCGCCGAGATCACCCTGGGCCTGCCCGCCCTGGTCTCCAAGCTCGTCAACCTCGCGGTGCAGCCCGCCGTCTCGATCATGCGCAGGAGCGGCGCGCTGGTCGACCGGGGCCGCGAGGCCGGCACCGACCTGTCGTTCCTGGCGCTGCGTCATCTCGGGTTCGGCGATTCCAGGAACGTCAGCCCGACCATCGTGGACTTCGTCGAGTCGATGATCAGGGCCACCCCCTCCGAGGTGATCGCCGACTTCTACCCGGCGCTGATGTCGCACGACAAGCTCACCGCGCTCGACGTGCTCAACAAGGTGCCCACCGCGATAATCGTGGGGGAGCGCGACTGGCTGACGCCGCTCGACCACAGCAGGGCGATCGCGGCGGCCGTGCCGACCGCGCAGCTCACCACTGTGCCGGAGACATCGCATCTCGTGCAGCTCGAACGGTCCGACGCCGTGAACGAGGCGCTGCGCGAGCTGCTGAAGCGAGCCGAGAGGGGAAACACGTGACCACGGCTGAGTTCGGGGCCACGACCGCCGAGGAGACGCGGGCGCTGGGCGCGCGGCTGGCCGCGCTGCTCGGTCCCGGAGACCTGGTCGTGCTGAGCGGGCCGCTGGGCGCGGGGAAGACGACGCTGGTGCAGGGCATCGCGGAGGGCCTGAAGGTGCGCGGGCCGATCACGTCCCCGACCTTCGTGATCGCCCGGGTCCACCCGTCCCTGTCCGACGGCCCCGCGCTCGTGCACGCGGACGCCTACCGCCTGGGCGGCACGCTGGAGGTGGACGACCTCGACCTCGACGCCTCGCTGGAGGAGTCGGTGACCGTCGTCGAGTGGGGCGAGGGCCTGGTCGAGGGCCTGTCCGAGGACCGCCTGGAGGTCCACGTCGAGCGGGGCGCCGAGGGCGAGGAGCGCCGCGTACGGGTGACGGGCGTGGGGCCGCGCTGGTCGGAGCTCACCCTGGGCTGAGCACCCTCCCCCGGAGCCACCCGGAGCCGCATAAAGGCCGCAACCCGGACTCTGACGTGCGACAAGGACCTGCGGGGACAAGTCGGGCGCCGTCCGTACGCGATCCAGACCGGTCCGCCGCACAGTCCTTGACGCCTGTCCGCGTTCCTGTGGATCATCGAGGGCGAAGGAAGATCCTCGGCCATGAGTCGGTAAGGATTTTCTGGGTAAGGGACCGGCGTGGAAGAGGTGTGCCGTTGAGCAGGATCACGCAGGTCGCCGTCGGGGGAGTCTTACTGTTCGGCGCGCTGGGCTGCACCGCGTCCGCCGAGACCGTCTCCACCGACCCCACGATGACACTGACCCCGGCCCTGCCGACGCCGCTCGTCTCGGTCTCGCGGCAGGACGTGCGGGTGGAGGTCGATCCGAAGCGGATCGTCGGCGGGTCGACCAAGAGCATTCACATCACCGCCAGGTGCCCGCTGCCCCAGGGCGGCACCGAATATCGGGCGACCGCCCGCTCCGAGGCCTTCACCGGGCTCGTCACGCTGGTGGCCCCGGCGTCGCCGTCGGCCACCCCGACCGCGACCGTGCCGATGGTGCGCGGCAGCGCGACCATCAGGGCCGGGGCCAAGGCGGGCGGCTACCGCGTGCAGGTGCGCTGCGAGGCCACCAATGACATCGGCAGCGCGTCGTTCAGGATCGTCGCGCCGGAGCCCGACCACACCGAGGACCACACGAGGATTCCCACCCGGGCGCCGCACGCGGGCGGCGGCGGCACGGCTGCCGGGGGCCCAGAAGACGAGTCCGGCCTGCCGACGGGCGTCACCGTCGTCGTGCTGCTGGCCGCGCTCGGCGTCGGCGTCGGCGTGGCCCGCAGGCGCTCCGGGACCTGACCTTGGCTCTGTCCACCCGGGGGGTGATCATCGCCGGGGTGGTCACCGGGCTCGTGTTCGCCGCGGTCGCCGGCGGCAAGGGGATGACGAACCAGCCCGCCGCCAGATCCTCCGTCGTCCCCAAGCGGATCGACATCCCGGCGCTGCACCTCAAGGCCCCCCTGATGAAGCTCGGCCTGTCCGACGAGGGCGACGTCGAACTGCCGCCGTTCGACAAGCCGTCCACCGCGGGCTGGTACACGGGAAGCGCCGTGCCCGGCGACCCCGGCGCCTCCGTGATCATCGGCCACGTGGACACCAAGACCGCCCCCGCCGTCTTCTACCGGCTGCGCGACCTGCGCGAGGGAGCGGTCGTGAAGGTGGTGCGCAGCGACGGCAAGACCGCCTCCTACCGGGTCGACTCGGTGGAGCGCGTGCCGAAGGACGACTTCCCCGCCGAGCGCGTCTACACCGAGGACGGCCTGCGCCTGATCACCTGCGGCGGGAACTTCGACTGGTCGCGGCACGAGTACCGCGACAACATCATCGTCTACGCCTCCCTGATCCGCGCCGCCTGACGCCGTTGTGCGGCCGCGCGGGCCTGATTCGTCGCGGCGACGAGGACGAACGGCCGGAACCGGCCCTGGTGTGGTCGTCCGCCTCCGCACAGCGACTACGCTTGACCTCCGTGCTTGTCTTGGCCTTCGACACCGCCACTCCCGCCGTCACCGCCGCGCTGCACGACGGCGAGCGTGTGGTGGCAGAGTCGACGACGATCGACGCGCGGCGGCATGGGGAGCTCCTCGCACCCGCCGTCGAGCATGTCCTGCGCGAGTCCGGCGCGACGCTCAAGGACGTCACCGCCATCGTCGCCGGAACCGGCCCCGGGCCGTACACCGGCCTGCGGGTCGGCCTGATGACCGCGACGGCGCTGGCCTTGACCGCCGGTGTGCCGGCGTTCGGGGTGTGCACGCTCGACGCCCTCGCGTACTCCGCGCGGGAGAGCGGGCCGTTCCTCGTCGCGACCGACGCGCGCCGCAAGGAGGTCTTCTGGGCGCGGTACGGCGACCCGCGCACGCGGCTCGACGGGCCGCGCGTGGACCGGCCGCACGACCTGCCCGGGGAGCTGCCCGTGATCGGCGCGGGCGGCGCCATGTACGCCGACGTCATCGGCGCCGACCGGGTGCGCGGTCCCGAACATCCCTCGGCGGGAGCGCTCGCTGCCCTGGCGGCCGAGCACCTCGCGACGCTGAGCGAGGAGGAGGCGGCGCAGATCGCCCGCGTGCCCGAGGGACGCGTGGACTCGGTCGAGAAGGCGCGGGAGCTGGCCGTGCTCGGCCCGCCGCGGCCGATCTACCTGCGGCGTCCCGACGCGCAGGTGCCCGGGGCGCCGAAGCGGGTGACGGCGTGATCCTCCGCTGGGGCACGCCGTGAGGCAGGCCGAGGTCGTGCTGCGCCAGATGACCCACGAGGATCTGCCCGTGGTGATGGACATCGAGCGGACCACGTTCCCCGCGGACGCCTGGAGCGAGGCCATGATGCGTGGCGAGCTGGCCGACCAGCCGCGCACCCGGCACTACGTCGTCGCCGAGGTGGGCGACCGCGTCGTGGGGTACGCCGGCCTGGCGGCCGCGGGCGACCAGGCCGACGTCCAGACGATCGCGGTCCTCGCCGATCACCGGCGTGCTGGCATCGGGACCGCACTGTTGGACGCGCTGCTGACCGAGGCCGTACGGCGCGGCGCGGTCTCGGTGTTCCTGGAGGTGCGCGCCGACAACCCGCCCGCGCAGGCGATGTACGAGCGGTTCGGCTTCCGGCGGCTCGGCCTGCGTCGGCGCTACTACGACGACGGGACCGACGCCGTCACCATGGTGAAGGACCTCGGTCCACGACACGAAGATATGGGGGGCGGCCATGAGCAGGCATGACGAGCCGATCGTGCTGGGGATCGAGACGTCCTGCGACGAGACGGGCGTAGGCATCGTCCGCGGCCACACGCTGCTGGCCAACACCATCGCCTCCAGCATGGACGAGCACGCCCGCTTCGGCGGCGTGGTGCCGGAGGTGGCCTCGCGGGCCCACCTGGAGGCGATGACGCCCACGGTTGAGAGCGCGCTGGCCGCCGCCGGGCTGCGCTTCTCCGACATCGACGCGGTGGCCGTCACCGCGGGCCCGGGTCTCGCGGGTGCGCTGCTCGTCGGCGTGGCCGCCGCCAAGGCGTACGCGCTGGGGCTCGGCGTCCCGCTCTACGGGGTCAACCACCTCGCCGCGCACGTCGCCGTGGACCAGCTGGAGCACGGCCCGCTGCCCAAGCCCGCGATCGCGCTGCTGGTGTCCGGAGGACACTCCTCGCTGCTCCTGGTGCCCGATGTGGCGCAGGACGTGATCTCGCTGGGATCCACCGTGGACGACGCGGCCGGGGAGGCGTTCGACAAGGTGGCCCGGGTGCTCGGCCTGCCGTTCCCGGGCGGGCCGTACATCGACCGGGCCGCCCGCGAGGGCTCGGGCACGGCGGTGGCGTTCCCGCGCGGCAAGTACGACGACGGGACCCTCGACTTCTCCTTCTCCGGCCTGAAGACGGCCGTGGCAAGGTGGGTGGAGGCCCGCGAGGCGGCGGGCGAGGCGGTGCCCGTGGCCGACGTCGCCGCGTCCTTTCAGGAGGCGGTCGTGGACGTGCTCACCCGCAAGGCCCTGCAGGCGTGCGCCCGCTACGACGTGAAGGACCTGCTGATCGGGGGCGGCGTGGCCGCCAACTCCCGGCTGCGGGCCATGGCCCAGGAGCGCTGCGACGCGGCCGGGGTGCGCCTGCGGGTGCCGCGGCCCGGCCTGTGCACCGACAACGGCGCGATGGTGGCGGCGCTCGGCGCGGACCTGGTGGCGGCGGGCGTGAACCCCTCCACCCTGGAGATCCCGGCCGACTCGTCGCTTCCGATCACCGTCGTCAACGTCTGATCGCCGCCCCGCTCGCCTCCGGTGTCCATCGCGACGACAGGAGCGGCGGGGGCGGCTCTCAGTCGGCGTGGCCGCGCGCGGGGCGCAGGAGGACCTCGGCGAGTGCCAGCATGGTCTCCTCCAGCGCGGCGAGCCGCCGGGCCACGTCGCCCCGGGCCGGTTCCATCGCGCGGGTGACCGCGTCCGAGACGGTCTCGGCGATCTGCTCACGGTCCGGTTTGCTGCGCACCGCGTCCGCGAGGGGCACGACGGCCCCCGCCGCCAGGGTGAGGTCGGCGTTCATGCCCGCGATGGTGGTGCTCATCTCGTCCACGCCGGCGGCGACGTCCCCGACGTCGGCGCTCAGCGCGGTCACCCTGGCGTCCATGCCCTCGACGGCGTGACCGAGACCGGCCACGGTGCCGCGCAGTTCTCCGATGCCGAGATCGGCGGGCAGGCTCCCGACGCGCTCGCCGACCGTCTCGACGCCGCTCTCCACCGCCTCGATCCGGCCCGCGACCGCGTCCAGCCGTTCGACGACGACGGCCTCCAGCCGCTCGGTGCGCTCGGTGAGCGCGGCGAGGGTCTTGTCGATCCGGGTGAACCGCCCGGCGGCGGCCTCCATGCTCCCCTGGAACTTGCCGAGCCGGTGCGCGAAGTCCGTCATCCGGTCGGCGAGGCCCTGGGTCCGGCCGCCGACCTCGTCCACGTGGTCGCGCAGCAGCTCCATGTGCTGGGCCAGCCCCTCCGCCCAGGTGGGCGGCCTGACCGCCATGTCGTCGAGCCGCTGGCTGATCCCCTCGAGCGCCGCGCCGAGGCCGCCCAACTCGCGCTCGCGCACCTCGCGCAGGAGCCACTCCATGCCCTCCAGTCGCTGGCGGATCTCGTCGAGCACGGCGCCCTGCGTCCGCTGCTCGTAGACGTGGTCCTGGGCCGCCCGGGCGAGCAGTTCGCGCATCCGGTCGGAGATGGCGGTCTGGCTGCCCGCCTGGAGGAGGTTGTGGCTGGAATGCTCCACCGAGAATGCTCCTTCACTCGCCGAAACATCGGTTCGGCCCGGTCTCGCGCAGATGAACGAACAGGCGGCACGCCCGACGGCCAACTTTAGGCCCTGCCCCGCGGCCATCAGGCGTGGAATGAGAAAGGCGGTAATTGCCGGTGAATTGTTTCGGTTTCACCCGTTCGTGCTGGTCACGGGCCGGCAGAGCAGGGCGAACGGCCGTTCCTCGATGCGGGTGAGCACGATCACGGCGGAATCGTCGCCGGAAAGCCGCAGATCCTTGCGCAGCCGTTCGACGTCGACGGCGGAACCGCGCTTCTTGATGGTGACCGCGCCGACGCGTCGTTCGCGCAGCACCGCTCTGAGCCGTTTGAGCGAGAACGGCATGACGTCGGTCACCTCGTAGCAGGGCGCCCATTCCGTGCGTACGAGACGGTCGCTCGTGATGTAGGCGATGCGCGGATCGAGGAGGCGGCCCGACACGAGGGCGGCGACCTCGGCGACCAGGTGGGCGCGCACCGCGGCGCCGTCGGGCTCGTAGAGATAGCGGCTCACCGGCCCGGTCTCCGCCTCCGCGCCGGACGCCGTGAGCGTGGCCCCGGACGGCAGCAGGGTGGCGCGCCGGCCGCCCGGCCCCATCCCGGTCCAGATCGCCGCCTCCTTCACCTCGCCGCGGTACGACACCCACTCGGCCTCGGCGCCCTCCGGGATGAACTCGTACGGGATGCCGGGGGCCACCTTCAGGCAGGCCGCCGGGGCGCGGGCCACCAGATCGAGCACCACGGGCCATGTGGGGGAGTACGCCATCGGGTCGAAGGTCCGTCCCCTCGCCCCCCTTCTGGCGGGGTCGGCGAACAGCAGGCCGTATCCGCCGGGGTCGGCCAGCGCGGCGTCGCCCGTGCGGACGTCGACCAGGGAGGACAGGCCGAGCGCCGCCGCGTTGGCGCGGGCGACCTCCACGGTCAGCGGGTCGAGGTCAACGGCGTCCACCGGGCAGCCCGCCCTCGCCAGCGCGAGGAGGTCTCCGCCGATCCCGCAGCAGACGTCCAGCACGGCAGGGCCGCCGGTGGCCTGGATTCTGGTGGCCTGGATTCTGGTGGCGCGGTGTGCGGCGACCTCGGGGCGCGTGGCCTGCTCCAGCCCGTGCGGGGTGAAGTACATGACCGCGGCGTCAGGGCCGAACTTGGCCTCGGCCCGCCGTCGCAGCGCCGCCTGCGTGAGCGCCGCCGCCGCCAGGTCCGGCGGATGGCCCCGGCGCAACGCGCTCGCGGCGGCCACCGGGTCGGCGCCGTCGGCGAGTATCTTCACGGCCTCGTCCAGGGCCCCGCGCCCCACGGGCGTGAGCAGCATGCGGAAGGCGTCCAGGTCCACGCCCGCGACGCTACCGCCTGCCCGGCGCGCGCGTCGGCCGTGCGGTCAGCAGGAGCCGACGTCGCCGAGCGAGGTGAGCAGCTTGCAGAGCAGTCCGGACAGCTGGGCCCGGTCCTCGTCGGTGAGGCCGGACAGCAGCCGCTCCTCGTTGGCCACGTGACCCTCCAGCAGCGCGTCGACCACCGCCCGGCCCTCGTCGGTGAGAGTGATCAGGACCATGCGGCGGTTGGAGGGCGCGACCTCCCGGTGCACCAGGCCCCGGGCGACGAGGCGGTCCACCCGGTTGGTGAGCGCCGCGGAACTGACCATCGCGGCCGTGGCGAGGTCGCTCATGCAGAGCCGGTGATCGGGGTTGGACCGGAAGAGAGTCGCGAGCACGTCGAACTCCCACGGCTCCAGGTCGTGCCCGGAGAAGTACTCCTTGATGCCCTTCTCCAGCAGCCGGGACGCGCGGGAGATCCGCCCGGCCACCCCCATCGCCGAGCAGTCCACGTCCGGACGCGCCCGGGCCCACTGGCCGAGGATCTGGTCGACGGCGTCGTTGCCGGGGGCGTCGTTGTCGACGGTGCCGTTCGTGAGGGTGTCGTTCGTGAGGGTGTCGTTCATGGCGCGCGCGGCCTGGGTCCTCCTCGCCGCTCCTCCTCCACCGGTCATCGTAACCGACACTTCGACGTTGAAATGTGAGCCGGAGGTGCGATACCTTCTGCGCCAACAGTAAAGCATCGAAGTGTTCGAGGTGGAAGAGATGAAGGTACTGGTGCTCGGCGCGACGGGATACATCGGCTCCGCGCTGGCGGAGCGCCTCGCCGAACGCGGCCACGAGGTGGTCGCGCTCGTCCGGCCGAAGGCCCGCGACACCGCCCTACCGGGTGAGGTGCGCCACGGCGACCTCCACCAACCCGAGACGCTCAAGAAGGCGGTGACGCCGGACATCGACGTCGTCGTGCACGCCGCCAACCCCGTCGGCGACGAGGAGGTGGACGTCGCGGCGATCGAGGCGCTGGCCGGCGCGCGGCTCGTCTACACCAGCGGCGTCTGGGTTCTCGGCACCACGACCGAGGCGGCGGGCGAGGACGCGCCGGTGAACCCCATCACGGCCTCCCGCTACCGTCCGCGGGTGGAGCGGCTCGTGCTGGACGCGGGCGGCGTCGTCGTCAGGCCCGGCGTCGTGTACGGCCGGGGCGCCGGGATTCCCACGGTGCTCGCCGCCCCCGGGCAGGGGGACGGCCGGTACGTCCACGCGGGCGGCCCGGTGCCGACCTGGGCGACCGTGCACGTCGACGACCTGGCGGACCTGCTCGTGCTCGCGATCGAGAAGGCGGCGCCGGGGAGCCTCTTCCACGCCGTCGCCGAGGAGGCGGTGAGCGTCGCCGAGGTGGCGGCGGCCGCGGGCCGTACGGGGAAGGCCGTGCCGTGGCCGATCGACGAGGCGAGCGAGGTGCTCGGCCGCCCGTTCGCCGAGGGCCTGGCCCTGAGCCAGGTGGTGAGCGGCGACCTCGCCAGGAAGGTCCTCGACTGGCAGCCGAGCCGCCCCGGCATCGTCGACGACGTCCGCTCCGGCTCGTACGCCTCCCGCGCCTGACCGTCCCGCGGGGGATGCGGGGCAGGGCCGGCCCCATGACGTCGAAGTCCGGATCCCGCCCGTGCGGGGTCCGGGCCAAGCGTCCTTCAAGCCCCGCACATGATCATTGCCAAGAGCGCCCCAAGTCCGGCTCTCTAGCGTCGTCGGCACAAGCACAGCACGACGAACGAGGAGAGACGAGCATGCGCAGGATCACGCGAACGGGTGCGATCGCGGCGGTGGCCGCCACGCTGGTGGGTTTCGGTGGCCCGGCGCTGGCCGAGACGACCACGGTGGTGACGAACGCGACCTCCGTCATCCCGGAGGGCACGGCCCGTCTGGCGGTGCAGTGCCCCTCGACGCAGCCGTATCCGGTCATGCTCCGGGTCTCGTCCTCCACCAAGGACTCCTACGACTCCCAGAATCTGAACTACAAGGACATCGTCGTCAACGGGCGTGAGGTGAAGGTGACGTTCACCAACTCCCAGTCGAAGAAGGACCCGCACTCGTACGCCATACCGGTGAGGATCGAGGTGCTCTGCTCGAACGAGCCGCACGTGGCTCCGACCGGCCTGGAGCTCGAACAGCGCGCCGTCATGGCGCCGGGCCAGGACGGTCTGGTCACCGTGAGCTGCCCGCCCAGCCACCCGCATGTCACGCGTCAGGAGGAGCGGCACCCCGCCGGGGTCGACGTCCTCGACGTCCAGCAGGACGGGCCGTCGTACTCCGTCCGGTACCAGAACACGGACTTCCTGGCTCCCGCCTGGGCCACCCTCTACATCACCTGTTCCGCGTAGTCACCCGCTCGCCCCCCCGGGAAGGGGCGACGGTGACGCCGGCGCGGCGGACGGCTGAACTGCCGGTCTCGGGCGCGTTGCCGCCAGATGCGTCTGACCTGCGATGCCGGTTCGTGTTGACTGTCACGCGCCACTTGCATACTGTTTCGTGTTGGCACTCTCCCATCGAGAGTGCCAATAGCGACGAGACAGGTCTGACACCCGCGACGGCAGGCCGCTGGTCGCCTCTTCAGCTCATTCATCGCAATCTGAAGGGGAGGTCCGATCGTGACGACCGCCACCAAGGTTCCCGTTAAGCCGCTTGGCGACCGCATCGTGGTCCAGCCGCTTGAGGCCGAGCAGACCACCGCCTCCGGCCTGGTCATCCCGGACACCGCCAAGGAGAAGCCGCAGGAGGGCCGCGTCCTCGCTGTGGGCCCGGGCAACTGGGACGAGGACGGCGAGAAGCGCATTCCGCTCGACGTCAAGGAGGGCGACGTCGTCCTCTACAGCAAGTACGGCGGCACCGAGGTCAAGTACGGCGGCGAGGAGTACCTGGTGCTCTCGGCCCGCGACGTGCTCGCCATCATCGAGAAGTAGGCCGCGCCGGCTTGTGGAGCCCCGGGACCACGTGCCCGGGGCTCCGCGCGCTCACAAGGAGACCTGAATGCCGAAGATCCTGGAGTTCGAAGAGGACGCGCGGCGCGCTCTCGAGCGTGGTGTGAACGCTCTCGCCGACGCTGTCAAGGTGACCCTCGGCCCCCGTGGCCGCAACGTCGTCATCGACAAGAAGTTCGGTGCCCCGACGATCACGAACGACGGTGTGACCATCGCTCGCGAGGTCGAGCTGGACAAGCCGTACGAGAACCTGGGCGCCCAGCTCGCCAAGGAAGTGGCGACCAAGACCAACGACATCGCGGGCGACGGCACCACCACCGCGACCGTCCTGGCCCAGGCCATGGTCCGCGAGGGCCTGCGCAACGTGGCCGCCGGCGCGCAGCCGCTGGGGCTCAAGCGCGGCATCGACAAGGCCGCCCAGGCCGTCAGCGAGCGGCTGCTCGGCAGCGCCCGCCACGTCGAGGACAAGAAGGAGATCGCCAACGTCGCGACGATCTCCGCGCAGGACGCGAAGATCGGCGGCCTGATCGCCGAGGCGTTCGACAAGGTGGGCAAGGACGGTGTCATCACCGTCGAGGAGTCCAACGCGATGGGCCTGGAGCTGGAGTTCACCGAGGGCCTCCAGTTCGACAAGGGCTACCTGTCGCACTACATGGTGACCGACCCCGACCGGATGGAAGCGGTCCTCGAGGACCCCTACATCCTCATCACCCAGGGCAAGATCTCCTCCATCGCGGACTTCCTGCCGCTGCTGGAGAAGGTCGCCCAGAGCAAGCGCCAGCTGCTGGTCATCGCCGAGGACGTCGAGGGCGAGGCCCTGGCCGTCCTGGTCACCAACAAGATCCGCGGCACCTTCACCTCGGTGGCCGTCAAGGCCCCCGGCTTCGGCGACCGCCGCAAGGCCATGCTGCAGGACATCGCCATCCTCACCGGCGGCCAGGTCGTCAGCGAGGAGGTCGGCCTCAAGCTGGAGCACGTCGGCCTCGAGGTGCTCGGCACGGCCCGCCGCGTCGTGGTCAACAAGGACACCACCACGCTCGTGGACGGCGCCGGCGACGCCCAGGCGATCGAGGACCGCGTCCGCGAGATCAAGGTGGCGATCGAGCAGTCCGACTCCGACTGGGACCGTGAGAAGCTCCAGGAGCGTCTCGCGAAGCTGTCCGGCGGTGTGTGCGTGCTGCGTGTCGGTGCCGCCACCGAGGTGGAGCTGAAGGAGAAGAAGCACCGCCTCGAGGACGCGATCTCCGCGACCCGCGCCGCGATCGAGGAGGGCATCGTCTCCGGCGGTGGCTCCGCGCTCGTGCACGTGTCCAAGGAGCTCGACGACCTGGGCCTGACCGGCGACGAGGCCACCGGTGTCTCGATCGTCCGCAAGGCGCTGATCGAGCCCGCCCGCTGGATCGCCGAGAACGCGGGCATGGAGGGCTACGTCGTCACCACCAAGATCGCCGCGATGAACGCCGGTGAGGGCCTCAACGCCGCCACCGGCGAGTACGGCGACCTGGTGGGCCAGGGCGTCATCGACCCCGTCAAGGTGACCCGCTCGGCCGTGCAGAACGCCGCGTCCATCGCCGGCATGCTGCTCACCACCGAGGCCCTCGTCGTGGACAAGCCCGAGGAGGAGGCTCCGGCCGCCGGCGGCGGTCACGGCCACGGCCACGGTCACGGCCACTGATCCCGCGCCTTCCGCGCATCGCGCCCCGCGCCCGCCCGCAAGGGTGGACCGCGGGGCGCACCGCTTTTCCGTCCCTGCCCGTTCCGCACCCGGGACCGGCCGTCTGGGACGAAGCCGGGCCGCGGGCAATGCGAACGACCCGCATGCTTCTTTTTCCCTGTCAAGGCGTCAGGTGTATATCTCTCGTTTTGGGCATTCCGGTTGGAATGTTCCAACGGCCGAGTGATCAGGTGATTACGGAACGTTATCGACGCGTCAATGTGACCAATCCGTAGCCGATAACCATGACGACATGAACGATCGCGACGGGCATCATGCCTAACGTGACCGAGGGATGCGTCGCCGACGCCGCAACTGGGGTAAGGCTTGCGACGAGATCGGATGAGTCCGACCTCAGGGAACTGACCAGCCTTGCCGTACAAGGAGATCGCACCGCGATCGAATCACTGCTGGGACATCTGCGCCCGATGGTGGTCCGGTACTGCAGGGCTCGACTGGGCAGGGTGTCCGGTCAGTACCACATCGCCGACGACGTGGCCCAGGAGGTGTGCATCGCGGTGCTGTCGGCGCTGCCGCGCTACCGCGACATGGGCCGCCCGTTCGCCTCGTTCGTCTTCGGCATCGCCTCCCACAAGGTGGCCGACGCGCTGCGCAGTTCGGTCCGCTCGGCCGTGCCGACGCAGGACCTGCCGGACGGGCCCGACGAGGGCCCGGGGCCGGAGGAGACGGTGGTGCGCTACATCGAGGCGCAGCACGCCAGGGACCTGCTCTCCCGGCTTCCGGACACCCAGCGCGAGCTCCTCATTCTGCGGGTGGTCTCGGGCCTGTCCGCCGAGGAGACGGGTAATGTACTCGGCATGTCTCCAGGTGCCGTCCGGGTCGCGCAGCATCGTGCGCTCGCCAGGCTCCGGCAGCTGGCCGAGCTGGAGTCGATTGCGTGACCACGAAACGTCGTCGTACGGCACGCCACCTCGGGTCGTACGGCGATGCCGACGTGGAGGGCGACGTAATGCGGACGGACGCCGTCCTCGACGCGCTCGCCCGCCGCGATCCGGTCGGCGGCACTGACGCCGCCGTCCGGTTGCTCGGCGTGCTCGTGGCCGACGTCGACAGTCAGCGGCTCTCCTCCGTGTCGATCACGCCGTCCACGTAGCCCCGGGCGTACTCCCAGCTGACGTAGTCGGCCGGGTCGGGCTGGTAGGCCGGCTCGTGGACCTGCGGCCGGCCGTTGTCGATCATCTGGCGCAGGTTGCCGCGCAGCAGGTCCCAGTCGAAGTAGTGCTGTTCGCCGCACTCCGGGCAGTCGAGGACCAGTCCGAGCACGCCCTGGGGTTCGAGCAGGGAACGGAAGACCTCTACGTCGGCGAGATCGGTCAGCGCCTCGTCGCGCTCGGCGAGCGTCAGCGGCTCCACGTCGTCGGGCGCTCCAAGCTCCGCCGTGGGGTCGTTGGGGTCATCCGCGAACGGGTCGCGGGGGACGTCTTCCAGCACGCATCCCACCTTATGACCACGGCCCCCTCCACGAGCGAAAGTGCGCCCCATCAGCTCGGCGGGCCGCGGCCCGGACACGGGCTCACAGCCAGCCGCGGCGAGCGGCCTCCACCCCGGCGTGGAAGCGGGACTGGGCCCCCAGCTCCGATATCGCCTCGGCGAACCTGGCCCGCACCGTGCGTACGGAGACCCCGAGGTGGCGGGCGATGGCGTCGTCGGACAGGCCGTGCGCGGCCAGCCGCAGCACCTGCAGCGCGTTGTTGTGCGGGGAGATCGGCGCGGCCCTGGCCCACAGCTCCTCGAACAGCGCCCGCAGCGCCCCTGCCGCCACCGGGGCGTGGACCAGGTAGCAGTTGTAGGAGTGCTCCGGCAGCGGGACGCCCCACTCGGCGGGCAGCCCGGCGGTGCCGTCGCCGAGCGCGAAGAACCAGCTCGGCACCGCGTCGAGGGCGCGCAGCCCCGCGCCCGCCGCCGAGAACCGCGCGCACACCTCTCGCATGGCGGGCGCGGACACGGCGTCGAGCGCGACGACCATGCGCGGGCGCAGGATGCCGTCCGCGGCGGCCTGGATCCACTGGCCGCCGTAACCGTCCGCGAACCGGGTCATGGTCCGGCGGTCCGGCACGGCCATGACCAGCTCGGCGGGCGGCGCCTGCAGCGCGAGCCCGATCACGCTCTCGCAGAGCTCGTCCGCGCCGCTCACCGGCTCCACCGTGAACCGCCCGCTGCGCCAGTCGCGGCCCGCGTCGTAGTGATGGGTCAGGCGTCCCGCCGCCGCGAGCACCTCGTCGATCTGGCGGGTCTCCCGGGCCATGCGGTCCAGCCTCTCCGCCACCAGCCGCCCGATCGCCGCGGCCGGATGCCGGGCGAGGAACTCCCCCTGCCGCCGGTTCACCGCGCCGAGCCGTACGAGCCCGTCCAGGGCGTCGAGCACGTCCTCGGCGGGCCGGTCGACCGCCTCCGCCAGTTCGGTCAGCGTGGCGCGGTGCAGCCGCAGCATGGCCGTGTAGAGGGCCGCCTGGTCGGGGGAGAGGCCGAGGCTTTCGAACGGGTCGGCCTGGGAGGCGGCGTTGCGCGTCGTACTCATGCTCGCTCCGTCGGTGGTCGCACTGGTCGCACAGCGCCGACGGCGCCGCACCGGTCGCGGCGTGCTGGTCGCGGCGTGCTGGTCGCATTGGGCGCACTGATCCACTGGCTCACTGGTCTCTGGGCGAAAACGTTTCCCGGCGTCCGGTGCACCGACTTCCGCCTCATCCCCGCCTCGCTTCGGGTCGCGAGAATAGCTCGGATTTTCCGCGCTGTCCGTCCCGTTCACACATTTGGCACGGCTGAGCGTGGCGGCCTTTGTATGGATGTGATGGTTCGCATTTGTTTCGGTCGCAGTTTCGAGAGACAGGAAATGCATCTTTGTGCAGTTGCACGTTACGCCATTGCGCGTGGACGCTGCGTGACGCATTCTTGACCCAGCGTTAGCCGGGAACGCCCCGTCTGCCGGGCGCGGAGGGGGGCTCGACGGGCGTGGCGGGCACGACGCGGGGAAGTGGGGGGACCGGAAGCCGGTCCCCCCACTTTTTGTGCTGTCCCCCTTGACAGGCCTGCGGAATGCGGTTTGGGGCGGCCACTAGACTGACCTCGGGTCTGGCGAGGGACCCACGCGCGAGGGACCCACAGCGCAGGAGGGTGCAGCAGATGGCCAAGTTCACCGAACCGGGACTCACGTTCGACGACGTGCTCCTTGTTCCCGCCTATTCGGACCTGCAGCCGGGGGACGCCGACACGACGACCCGGCTGTCCCGCACCATCACGCTGCGCATGCCGCTGGTGTCGGCCGCGATGGACACGGTCACCGAGGCGCGTATGGCGGTCGCCATGGCGCGACAGGGCGGCATCGGCATCCTGCACCGCAACCTCTCGATCGAGGAGCAGGCGCAGCAGGTGGACCTGGTCAAGCGGTCGGAGGCGGGGATGGTGACCAACCCCGTCACCTGCTCTCCCGAGGACACCCTCGCCGACGTCGAGCGGCTGTGCGCGACCTACCGCATCTCCGGGGTCCCGGTCACCGACGCGGACGGCGTGCTCGTGGGCATCGTCACCAACCGCGACATGCGGTTCGAGAGCGACCAGAGCAGGGCCGTGCGCGACGTCATGACCCCGATGCCGCTGGTGACGGCGCCGGTGGGTGTCGACCGCGACGAGGCGTTCCGGCTGCTGCGGCAGAACAAGGTCGAGAAGCTCCCGCTCGTGGACGAGGCCGGCCGCCTGCAGGGTCTCATCACGGTCAAGGACTTCACCAAGAGCGAGCAGTACCCGATCGCGACCAAGGACGCCGACGGCCGCCTGATGGTCGGCGCGGCGGTCGGCGTCGCGGGCGACGCCGAGGAGCGCGCCATGACGCTGATCGAGGCGGGCGTGGACGTCATCATCGTCGACACCGCGCACGGGCACTCGCGCGGCGTGTGCGACATGATCGCCAAGATCAAGGCCAACGGCCGGGTGGACGTCATCGGTGGCAACGTCGCCACCCGCGCGGGCGCGCAGGCGCTGGTCGACGCGGGCGCCGACGCGGTCAAGGTGGGTGTCGGGCCCGGCTCCATCTGCACCACCCGGGTCGTCGCGGGCGTGGGCGCCCCACAGCTCACCGCCATCTACGAGGCCGCGCTGGCGTGCGGCCCGGCTGGCATCCCGGTCATCGGCGACGGCGGCCTGCAGTACTCGGGCGACATCGCCAAGGCGCTGGCCGCCGGGGCCGACACGGTCATGCTCGGCTCCCTGCTGGCCGGCTGCGAGGAGTCGCCCGGCGAGCTGATCTTCATCAACGGCAAGCAGTTCAAGTCGTACCGCGGCATGGGATCGCTGGGCGCGGTGCGCAACCGCGAGCGGGGCGGCGCGTCGTTCAGCAAGGACAGGTACGCGCAGGCCGACGTGTCCGGGGAGGACAAGTACATCCCCGAGGGCATCGAGGGCCAGGTGCCCTACCGCGGCCCGGTCGCGGCGGTGGCCCACCAGCTGGTCGGCGGACTGCGGCAGGGCATGTGGTACACCGGCTCCCGGACGATCCAGGAGCTGCACGAGAAGGCGCAGCTCATGCCGATCACCGCGGCCGGGCTCAAGGAGAGCCACCCGCATGACATCCAGATGACGGTCGAGGCTCCGAACTACCACGGGCGCTAGCTCGTACCGGAAGAAACGGAAAGAACAGGCGATATGACACAGGTGGAGATCGGGCGCGGCAAGAGCGGACGGCGTGCCTACGTGCTGGACGAGATCGGCATCGTGCCCTCCCGGCGCACCCGTGACCCGGAGGAGGTGTCGATCTCCTGGCAGATCGATGCCTACCGGTTCGACTCTCCGCTCGTGGCGAGCCCGATGGACAGCGTCGTGTCGCCGCGGACGGCCATCGAGATCGGGCGCCTGGGCGGCCTCGGCGTGCTCGACCTCGAAGGGCTGTGGACCCGCTACGAGGACCCGGCGCCGCTGCTGGAGGAGGTCGCCGCCCTCGACCAGGCCGCCGCGACCAGGCGGCTGCAGGAGATCTACACCGCGCCGATCAAGGACGAGCTGATCGGCCGGCGCATCGAGGAGATCCGCGCGGCCGGCGTCACGACCGCCGTACGGCTGTCGCCGCAGCGCACCGTGCAGCACCACAAGGCCGTGATCGACGCGGGCGTGGACATCTTCGTGATCCGCGGCACGACGGTCTCCGCCGAGCACGTGTCGGGCCGGGCCGAGCCGCTCAACCTCAAGCAGTTCATCTACGAGCTCGACGTCCCGGTGATCGTGGGCGGCTGCGCGACGTACACGGCGGCGCTGCACCTCATGCGGACCGGCGCGGCCGGCGTGCTGGTCGGTTTCGGCGGCGGCGCCTCGCACACCACCCGCAACGTGCTGGGCGTGGTCGTGCCGATGGCCACCGCGATCTCCGACGTGGCCGCGGCCCGCCGCGACTACATGGACGAGTCGGGCGGCCGCTACGTCCACGTCATCGCCGACGGCGGCATGGGCGGCTCCGGCGACATCGCCAAGGCGATCGCCTGCGGCGCCGACGCCGTCATGGTGGGCTCGCCGCTCGCGAGGGCCGCCGAGGCCCCCGGCCACGGGTTCCACTGGGGCTCTGAGGCCCACCACCCCGAGCTGCCGCGCGGCAAGCGGGTCGAGTTCGGCACGATCGGCACGCTGCGGGAGATCCTGCACGGCCCGTCGTCGCTGGCCGACGGCTCGATGAACCTGCTCGGCGCGCTGCGCCGCACGATGGCCACCGCCGGCTACTCCGACCTCAAGGAGTTCCAGCGCGTCGAGGTGGTCGTCGCCCCGCCGCAGCGCTGAGCCGTCGCCAGGGAGGGCCGGGCCGCCACGCCCGGCCCTTGGCTTCTCCTCAGGTCGGTCAGGGGTGGCGGACCCAGGCGCCGCGCTTCATCACGCCGCCGACGCGCAGGTCGTCGTCCAGCACCACGAGATCGGCGTACTTGCCGACTGTGATCGAGCCGATCTCGCCGTCCAGGCCGAGGACGCGGGCGGGGGTGAGCGAGGCCATCAGCGCGGCGTCCACGAGCGAGCGCCCGACCTCCCGCACGGTGCGGCGGAAGGCCACGTCCATCGTGAGCGTGCTGCCGGCGATCGAGCCGCCTCCTGGGGTGTCGGAGGCGAGCCGGGCCACCCCGTCCACGACCTCGACGGTCATCGGGCCGAGCGGGTAGCGCCCGTCGCCCATGCCCGCCGCCGCCATCGCGTCGGTGATCAGCGCCGTACGGCCCGCGCTCGCGGCGTGCATGGCCAGGCGCAGCATCGCCGGGTGGACGTGGACGCCGTCGTTGATCAGTTCGACGGTCACCCGCTCGTCCTGGAGCAGGGCGGCGATCGGCCCCGGCGCGCGGTGACCCAGCGACGGCATCGCGTTGTAGAGGTGGGTGGCCACGGTCGCCCCGGCGTCGATCCCCTCGATCGTCTGCTCGTAGGTCGCGTCGCTGTGGCCCAGCGCGGCGACGACGCCCTCGGCGGCGGCGTCCCTGATCACGTCGAGCGCGTTCGGCAGTTCGGGCGCGATCGTCAGCATCCGGACGTGGCCCCGCCCGGCCTTCACCAGCGCCCGGAACTCCGCCACGTCGGGCTCGCGCAGCAGGGTGGGCTCGTGCGCGCCGCAGCGCGACCTGGCGATGTACGGCCCCTCGAAGTGGATGCCGGCGATCAGGCCCTGCTCGCACAGGTCGGCGAGCGCGGATGCCGCCCGCGCGAGCGTGTCGGGCGCGGCGGTGACCAGGCTGGCCATGAGGGTGGTCGAGCCCAGGCTCAGGTGGAAGCCGGCGACCGCGGCCGCGGTCTCCGGGTCGCCGTCGGGGAAGCTCCCGCCGGCGCCGCCGTGGCTGTGGATGTCGACGAACCCGGGGACGACGGTGCGCCCGCCCAGGCCGAGCCCGTCGCGCGGGGCCTGCCCGCGCCCGATGTGGGTGATCCTGCCGTCCTCGATGGTGAGCCAGCCGTCGTGGACGCCGTCGGGAGTGACGACGCGGGCATCGGAGAGAGTCACGCTCATGCCGCCATCCTTCCGCGTACGGCGACCGCCCGCCGCGCCGGGGTTCCGAGGCGATGGGCCGCCGATCAGCCGCCGGCCGGAGCGGGCGCGAGAAGGGCGCGTACGTGCGCGGGCACGAGGGACGTCTCCCGCCGGAGCAGGGCGATGAAGGCCGCGGCCAGGGGATCGGGCCGGCCGCGCGTGTAGGCCGCCATGACGCGCTCCACCGGCGGCCGGGGCCACAGCACGCGCCCGTCGAAGTGGGGCGGGATGACGTTGGCGGGCACCAGCGCGGGGCCGAGCCCGGCGGCGGCGAGGACGGGCGCGGTCGCGGTCTGCTCGGTGCGCACCGCGGCGCACGGATGGAATCCGGCGGCGGCGCAGGCCTGGTCGAGGATGTCGCCGAGCCCGTTGCCCGGGGCGAAGTGTACCCATTCGCGGTCGGCCAGCAGGGCGAGGTCCACGCCGCCCTCCGTGTCCTCGATCGTGTCGTCGCCGGGCAGCACGAGGAGGAACGGCTCGGTGCCGATCGGGGTGACCTGGCCGTCCCAGTCCGGCGGAGGCGGGCCGATGGCGAGGTCGGCCTGACCGGCGAGCATCGCCTCGTGCAGCCGGTCGGCGTGGGAGTGCTCGAACAGCGTGATCCGCACGTGGGGATGCGAGCGCCGCCAGGCCCGCAGCGCGGGCGGAAGCACCCCGAGGCTTACCGAGTAGAGCGTCGCGACCTGGAGCTCTCCCATCTCCAGACCGCCGGCCTGCCGGGCGGCGCACCGGGCCCGGTCGGCGTCGGCCAGCGCGGCGCGGGCATGCGGGAGCATCGCGCGGCCCATCGGGGTGAGCCGTACGGCGCGGGGCAGGCGTTCGAGCAGGGCGCCGCCGAGGTCGCGTTCGAGCGCACGCACCTGGTGTGACAGGGCGGGCTGCGACACGTGCAGGATCTCGGCGGCCCGGGTGAACGATCCCTCGTCCACGATCGTGACCAGGTATTCCAGCTGCCGCAGGCTTGCCATGAACTCACCTTATCGAGACGGTGAAAAACATGTCTTGGACTAATCACAGGTGCTCGGCACAGCATTGATCCATGAGCACGGACAACAAGGTCGCCCTCGTCGTCGGGGCCAACGGCGTCATCGGCCGCAACCTGATCGACCACCTGGTGGAGCTCGGAGACTGGGAGGTGATCGGCCTGTCCCGCCGGGGCGGGCGCGACACCGGCAGCGTCCGGCACATCGCCGTGGACCTGCTCGACCCGCGGGACTGCCGCGAGCGGCTGCGCGGTCTCGACCGCGTCACCCACGTTTTCTACGCCGCCTACCAGGATCGGCCGACCTGGGCCGAGCTGGTCCCGCCCAACCTCGCCATGCTGGTCAACGTCGTCGAGGCGGTGGAGGCCGCCGCGCCCGGCCTGCGCCACGTCAGCCTGATGCAGGGCTACAAGGTGTACGGCGCGCACCTCGGGCCGTTCAAGACGCCCGCGCGGGAGAGCGACCCGCACCACATGCCGCCCGAGTTCAACGTGGACCAGCAGAACTTCCTCGAAGAACGCCAGAAGGGCAAGGCGTGGACCTGGTCCGCGCTGCGTCCCTCGGTCGTGTGCGGCTTCGCCCTGGGTAACCCGATGAACCTCGCGATGGTGATCGCGGTGTACGCGGCGATCTCCAAGGAGCTCGGGCTGCCGCTGCGGTTCCCCGGCAAGCCGGGGGCCTACCGCACGCTGCTGGAGATGACCGACGCGACGCTGCTGGCCAAGGCGACGGTGTGGGCGGCGACCAGTGAGGCGTGCGCCAACCAGGCGTTCAACATCAACAACGGCGACCTGTTCCGGTGGGAGGAGATGTGGCCGGAGATCGCCCGGTTCTTCGACCTGGAGGTCGCGCCGCCCCTGCCGATGTCGCTGGAGGTCGTCATGGCCGACAAGGAGCCGCTGTGGGACGCGATGGTCGAGCGGCACGGCCTGGCCAAGCACTCCTACCAGGAGGTGTCGTCCTGGCGCTTCGGTGACTTCGTCTTCTCCTGGGACTACGACTTCATCGCCGACGGCTCCAAGGCGCGGCGGTTCGGCTTCCACGAGTTCGTCGACACCCGGCGGATGTTCCTGGACGTCTTCGCGGACTTCCGCCGCCGCCGGATCATCCCCTGAGCGGCCGGCCCCGCCCATCCGGGCGGCCGGGGCGCGACTCCTCAGGATTGCTCACCGACATTTCCGGAGATCCTTGGGAAAGGCGGCGGAAAAGATGGATTCCCGGGTAGCTACTCGCGGGTAGATTTGCTCGGCACAGGCGAAAGCGGTACAGAAGGAGCCCTATGACGGCGAGGATGGGGACGGCGCGGCTCGGCCCGGCAGAACGTACCGCAGCGCTGGCGCGGATGGAGGCGCAGGAACTCGACGTGGTCGTGATCGGCGGCGGCGTGGTCGGCGCCGGCGTCGCGCTCGACGCCGTGACCCGCGGGCTCTCGGTGGGCCTGGTGGAGGCGCGCGACTTCGCCTCCGGCACGTCGTCCCGGTCGTCCAAGCTGATCCACGGCGGGCTGCGCTATCTGGAGCAGCTCAACTTCGACCTCGTCAGGGAGGCCCTGCGGGAGCGGTCGCTGCTGCTCAAGCGGATCGCGCCGCACCTGGTCAGGCCGGTGCCGTTCCTGTTCCCGCTCACGCACACGGGCTGGGAGCGGCCGTACCTCGGGGCGGGGCTCGTGCTCTACGACACGCTCGGGCTGTCCTTCGGCCTCACCCGGGGCGTGCCGGGGCACCGCCACCTGACCCGCGGCCAGGCGCTGCGGGTCGCCCCCTCGCTGCGCAGGTCGGCGTTCACCGGCGCCGTGCAGTACTGGGACGCCCAGGTCGACGACGCCCGCTTCGTGATGACCACGCTGCGCACCGCCGCGACGTACGGCGCGCACGTCGCCTCCCGGGTGCAGGCGGTCGGCTTCCTGAGGGAAGGGGAGCGGGTCACCGGGGTGCGCGTGTGCGACCTGGAGACCGGCGCCGAGCTGGACGTGCGGGCCCGCCAGGTCGTCAACGCGACCGGCGTGTGGACCGACGACATCCAGCAGCTCGCCGGAGGCCGGGGGCAGATCCACGTGCGGGCGTCCAAGGGCATCCACCTGGTGGTGCCGCGCGACCGCATCCACTCGCTCAGCGGGATCATCATGCGCACCGAGAAGTCGGTGCTGTTCGTCATCCCCTGGGGCCGGCACTGGATCATCGGGACCACCGACACCCGCTGGAACCTCGACAAGGCCCACCCCGCGGCCTCGCGGGCGGACATCGACTACCTGCTCGACCGGGTCAACTCCGTGCTCTCGGTGCCGCTGACCAGGGACGACGTCGAGGGCGTGTACGCCGGGCTGCGGCCGCTGCTGGCCGGGGAGTCAGAGGAGACCTCCAAGCTCTCGCGCGAGCACGTCGTCACCCACCCCGTGCCGGGGCTGGTCATGGTGGCGGGCGGGAAGTTCACGACCTACCGGGTCATGGCGGCCGACGCCGTGGACGCGGTCGCGCACGGCCTCGACCAGCGTGTGCCGCCGTCCTGCACCGACCAGGTGCCGCTCGCGGGCGCGGAGGGCTACCAGGCCCTGTGGAACTCCCGCCACCGCATGGCGCGCTCCTCCGGGCTGCACGTGGCCCGGATCGAGCACCTGCTGGAGCGGTACGGCTCGCTGATCGACGAGGTGCTGGCGCTCGTCGAGGAGGACCCCTCGCTGGGCCGGCCCCTCGACGGCGCGGACGACTACCTGCGCGCGGAGATCGTGTACGCGGCGACGCACGAGGGCGCCGGGCACCTCAACGACGCGCTGACCCGGCGCACCCGCATCTCGATCGAGACCTTCCACCGGGGCACCGCGGTCGCCCAGGAGGCCGCCGAGCTCATGGCCGGCCCGCTCGGCTGGGACGCCGATCAGGTCAAGCGCGAGGTCGAGTACTACACCAAGCGGGTCGAGGCGGAGCGGGCCTCCCAGGAGCAGGACACCGATCAGGAGGCCGACGCGATCCGCCTCGGCGCGCCGGAGATCGTCCCCGTCGCGCCCCCGCGCGACCTCGCGAAGGCGGGCGGAGACGCGGGCTGACCCGTCAGGCGAAGGGGATCCACGCCCGGTCGGCCAGCGTGGCGGCGTCGCTGACCTTGAGGCCGGTGTCGGACACCGTCCACAGGTCGTCGCCGATGACGAGGGAACGCCGGATGCCCGGGTCGGCGGGGGCGAAGTCGCTCTTGGCCTGCTGGCGGGGGTGGGTCACGAGACCCAGCTTGGTGATCTCGCGGTCGCCGACGCGCAGCGCGAGGGCCGCGCTGCCCGCGATCCCGCCGTCGGCCCAGTTCTGGAGCGGGAGCACGGCCAGCCCGGTGGCGGGCCAGTAGAGGAAGGCGTGCGGGTCCCACTCGGCCTCCGAGCCGGACTCCTTCTGCTGGAACCGCGACAGCACCGCGGGCGCGGTCGGGTCGGAGACGTCGAACAGCGAGATCTGCGTGCCGAGCACCCGGCCCTTCTCGCTCGCCTCCTGGCCGATGCCGATGAGCCGCCCCTCGCCCGCCGGGTGGAGATAGGCGGAGAAGCCGGTGATCTTCAGCTCGCCGGTGACCTTCGGCGCGGCCGGATCCCGCAGGTCCAGCGTGTAGAGGGGGTCGGTCTGGCGGAACGTCACCACGTAGCCGAGGCCGTCCATGAACCGCACCGAGTAGATCCGCTCGCCCCTGCCGAGGCCCGTGACCGAGCCGGTCTGGGCGAGCGTGCCGGCGTCGAGCACGTACACGCCGCTCTCGCTCGTGCCCGGGCTCGCGCCGAACACCTCGGCGCCGCTGGTCGTCGCCACCCGCAGATGACCGTCGTACTCCGACAGGGAGTACTGGTTCAGCAGCCGTCCCGGCACCGATCCCGACGTGACGTAACGCGGGGCGCCGGGGGCGGAGACGTCGAAGCGGTGCACCTCCGTGCGCTCGGGCGGCGCTTCCGGCGTGGGCGCGGCGGCCGATGAATCGGGCAGCGGCACCACGTCGATCGGGCGCGCCGCCCACCAGCGGGGATTGCTGGCGACGTAGAGGCTGCCCGCCGTTCCGTACACGGTGTCGCCGTCGGCCGCGACCGCGATCGGGGTGAGCGCGCCGAACGGCGTTGCCGCGGCCAGGTCGATCGTGTGGATGGTCAGCATCGAGGTGCCGGTGAACTGGTCCGGGTGGCTGACCCGGTCGCAGCCGACCCGCTCGGTGCGGCTCGTGCCGCCGGACTCGACCTCGTACGACGGCAGCCACGCGTCGGCGGGGGCGGACAGCACGGCCTTGCGGTTGCCTTCGAGCAGTTCCTTCTCCGGCTCCTCGTCCTTCGGCGTCGGGAAGGCGATCTCCGGCTGGGACCGGACGACGAGCCGCACCGTGGAGCCGACCTGCCGGGCGTCGATGTGCTGCCCGTTCACGGTCATCGCGCCGAGGACGCGCGGCTCGCCGGACAGGTCCACGAGCACGTACCTCGGGCCGCCGGGACCGACCCGGGTCTTGGCCATCGCCCCGAACGGGACGATCCCGCCGCCCTCGAACAGCACGAGCGCGCGGTCGCCGTGGACCAGCAGGTCGGCCTGGGCCCACGACTGGTCCTCGGCGACGAGTCGCAGCGTCCCGGTGACCTTGCGCGTCTTCGCGTCCACGACGCGCAGCACGCCCCTGGTGACCGTGATCACCCGGTCGCCGTCGGTCTTGACCAGATCGGGCTCGTCCACGCCCGCCTCGTGCGTGTTCGTGGTCGAGTACGACTGCTCGGGCGTCGCCTGCTTGGCCGAGGCGACGTCGGAGCGGGCCGCGAAGAGCATGGCGTCCCCGAAGCCCCAGGGCGTCACGTTCCGCGCGGCCGCCTGCCGCAGCCCCTCCGTCATCTCGTCGCAGTCGGAGTACGCGACGAGCCGCACCTTGCCGGTCAGGTCCGTGGGAGGGGGCGGGAAGTCCTGTGTCGTACGGCCACCCGCACAGCCCGTGGCTCCCGTGGCCAGCAGCGCGGCGAGAATGCCCGCCGTACGAATCGATGTCCTCATGCCCCAAAGACGGATCACGTACCGGCCCGGTTCGACGGCCGCGGCCGATTGGCGCTCCGGCATTACTTACCGGTAGCCATGAGCGGGGCTCCGGAATATTCTTCCGCCATGGGTGCCATGAATCGGACGCTCGACGCGGCCATGGTCGACCGGATCCTCACGCACGTCTCCTCCGAGGGCAAGACGAGGGAGATCCTCGCGCCGTTCACCGGCGAGGTCCTGGCCGAGGTCCCGATCTCCACCCCCGAGGACGTCCGCGCGGCGTACGCCAGGGCCAGGGCGGCACAGGAGGCCTGGGCGGCCCTGCCGGTCCGGGAGCGGATCAGGCCCTTCCTGCGGCTCCACGACGCGATGCTCGACCGCCGGCAGGAGCTGCTCGACATCGTGCAGTGGGAGACGGGCAAGGCACGGCGCCACGCGTACGAGGAAGTGGCCGACGTGGCGGGCTGCACCCTGTACTACGCACGGCGGGCGCCCGGGCTGCTGGAGCCGCAGCGCAGGCAGGGCATCTTCCCGATCGCCACCCGTACGGCCGAGCTGCGCCACCCCAAGGGCGTGGTCGCGGTGATCAGCCCGTGGAACTACCCGCTGGCCCTCGGCGTCACCGACGTGGTCCCCGCCCTGATCGCGGGCAACGCGGTCGTGCACAAGCCCGACACCCAGACGCCGCTGTCCACGCTGTGGACGATCGACCTGCTGGCCGAGCTGGGCATGCCGCGCGACATCTGGCAGGTGGTGCTCGGCGACCCGGAGGACGTCGGAGACCCGCTGATCGACGGCGCCGACTACGTCGCGTTCACCGGCTCGACGCGCGGCGGGCGCAGGATCGCCGAGGAGGCGGCCAAGCGGCTCATCGGCTGCTCGCTGGAGCTCGGCGGCAAGAACCCGATGATCGTGCTCGACGACGCCGACCTCGACGTGGCCGCCCAGGGCGCGATCCGGGCCTGCTTCACCAACGCGGGCCAGCTGTGCATCTCGATCGAGCGCCTCTACGTGCACGAGGCGATCGCCGACGCCTTCCGCGACAAGTTCGTCCGGGCGGTGGAGAACATGAGGATCGGCCCCGGTCTCGACTGGGACGCGCAGATGGGCTCGCTCACGTCCCAGAGGCAGCTCGACGGGGTCGCATCCCACGTCGAGGACGCCGTCGCCAAGGGCGCCACGGTGCTGACGGGCGGCCGGCCGCGCCCCGACCTCGGCCCGTTCTTCTACGAGCCGACCGTGCTCGACGGCGTCGGCGAGGACATGGCCGTCTGCAGGGACGAGACGTTCGGGCCGGTCGTGTCGCTCTACCGCTTCAGGAACGAGGACGAGGCGGTCGACGCGGCCAACGACACCGCGTACGGGCTGAACGCCTCGATCTGGACCAGGGACGTCGCGCGGGGCCGCCGCCTCGCCGCCCGGATCAAGGCGGGCACGGTCAACATCAACGAGGGGTACGGCTCGGCGTACGCCTCCTATGACGCGCCGATGGGCGGGATGAAGTCGTCCGGGCTCGGCCGCCGCCACGGGACGGAGGGCCTGCTGAAGTACACGGAGGTCCAGACGGTGGCCAGCCAGGCCACGTGGCTGGGCTTCGAGCCGATCCTCGGCATGACCTACGACACGTACGCCGACACGCTCGCGGGGCTGCTCAAGACGATGAAGCGGCTGCACCTCAAGTAAGAAGGAAGGCGGGGCGTTGGACTACGACGTCGCGGTGATCGGGTCGGGGTTCGGCGGGAGCGTGACCGCGCTGCGGCTCACCGAGAAGGGCTATTCGGTCGGCGTCCTGGAGGCCGGCCGGCGGTTCGACGAGAAGACCCTGCCGAAGACCTCCTGGCGGGCCGGGGACTTCGTGTTCGCGCCCGCGCTCGGCCTCAAGGGCATCCAGCGCATCCACGTCCTACGCGGTTCCAACGGCGTGATGGTGCTGGCCGGAGCGGGGGTGGGCGGCGGCTCGCTCGTCTACGCCAACACCCTCTACGAGCCGCTCGACCCGTTCTTCCGCGATCCCCAGTGGGCGCACATCACCGACTGGAAGGCCGAGCTCGCGCCCTACTACGACCAGGCCAGGCGGATGCTCGGCGTGGTGGACAACCCGACGGTGACCGCCGCCGACGAGGTGATGAAGAAGGTCGCCGAGCGGATGGGCGTCGGCGACACCTTCCACCTCGCCCCGGTCGGGGTGTTCTTCGGCGAGCCCGGAGTGGAGGTCGACGACCCCTACTTCGGCGGCGCGGGGCCGCGCCGCCGCGGCTGCACCGAGTGCGGCGAATGCATGACCGGCTGCCGCCACGGCGCCAAGAACATGCTGATCAAGAACTACCTCTACCTGGCCGAGAAGGCCGGGGCGAAGGTCCATCCGGAGACCACCGTGACCGGTGTGCGGCCCATCGAGGGCGGCTACGAGCTCACGGTGAAGCGCACCGGGCCGTTCGGCCCCACCCGCACGCTGACCGCCGGGCAGGTGGTCTTCGCCGCCGGGACGTATGGCACGCAGCACCTGCTCCACCGGCTCAGGGCGACCACGCTGCCCCGGATCTCGCCTCGTCTCGGCGCTCTGACCAGGACGAACTCCGAGGCCCTGCTCGGCTTCGAACGCCTCACCGCCAAGGGCGCCAAACTCAACCGGGGCGTGGCGATCACCTCCTCGATCCATCCGGACGCCGAGACGCACATCGAGCCGGTGCGGTACGGCGACGGCTCCAACGCCATGGGACTGCTGCGCACGCTGCTTGTGGACGGCGGCGGGCGGGCCCCGCGCTGGCTGAAGTTCCTCGGCGCGGCGCTGCGGCGGCCCCATCTGCTGCCCCGGCTGTTGAACCACCGCAGGTGGTCGGAGCGCACGGTCATCGCCCTGGTCATGCAGGCCAAGGACAACTCGATCACGCTCTCGCTGAAGGGCGGGAAACTGCGGGCGGGGCCGGGCCACGGTGAGCCGAACCCCACCTGGATCCCCGCCGGGCACGAGGCCGTCCGCCTGGCCGCCGAGGAGATCGGCGGCCTTCCCGGCGGCTCCTGGCTCGACCTGTTCGACATCCCGGCGACCGCGCACTTCCTCGGCGGCTGCGCGATCGGAGACTCGCCCGAGACCGGGGTGATCGACCCCTACCACCGCGTCTACGGCTATGAGGGCCTGCACATCGTGGACGGCTCGGCCGTGTCGGCCAACCTCGGCGTGAACCCCTCGCTCACGATCACGGCCCAGGCCGAGCGCGCGATGGCGCTGTGGCCGAACAAGGGCGAGCCGGACCCGCGCCCCGCCCCCGGCTCCGCGTACGTGCGGCTCGGGCCGGTCGCGCCCGTGCGGCCGGTCGTCCCCGCGTCGGCGCCGGGCGCGCTGCGCCTGCCGATCGTGGAGATCACGTCAGGGGGGACGGCAGCGGACGGCGGTGCACCACGTCGAGACGGGACACCGCGCGGGTGAGCGCCACGTAGAGCCTGCCCAGCCCGCGCTCCTCGGCCGCGACGATCTCGGCGGGCTCGGCCAGCACGACGTGGTCGTACTCCAGGCCCTTGCACAGGGTGGCGGGCACCACGGAGATCCGTACGGACGGGTCGGGCGTGAGGCCGTCGGCGACGGTCAGGCCGGCGTCCGTGAGCGCGGCGCGCAGGCGGCCGGACGAGGCGTCGGCGGCGATGACGCCGATCGAGCCCTCGTGGTCGAGCGCCTCGCACGCCGCCGTCACGACCGCCAGGTCGTCCCCGCGCAGCACGCGCAGCCGTCCGTCGCGCCGGAAGGAGCGGGAGGGCGGCACGTTCACCGCGAGCTCCGCCAGCAGGCGGTTGGCGAGCTCGACGACGGCGGCGGGCGTGCGGAAGCCGGTGGTGAGCGTGATGACCTTGGCGTCCGGCTTGCCCAGGTGCGCCATCTGCTCGCCCCAGTCGCGGGCGGCCCACGGAGTCGTGCCCTGCGCCAGGTCGCCGAGCACGGTGAGCGAGCCGTGCTCGCTGCGCCGGGCGACGGCCCTGCACTGCATCGGCGACAGGTCCTGCGCCTCGTCGACGATCACATGGCCCCAGCCTCGCTGACGCTCGATCAGGCCGGCGAGCTCGTCGAGCAGGGTCAGATCGGCGGTCGTCCAGGCGGCGCTCCGGTGCGTGCGCGGCGGTCTCGTCCAGGTGATCGCCGCCCGTTCGACCGCCGTGAGCACGCCCTCGGCGGCCTCCGAGGGATCGCGGAGCACCTCGAACAGCACCTCCTCGGGGCGTACGGCCGGCCAGAAGGCGTCCACGGCGGAGGCGACGGCCCGGGTGGTCCGGCGCGTCCACGCCGTGTCGATCGTCCGGCCGCGGGCCTCCGCCCGGCTCCGCACGAGTGACACCACGCGGGCGAGGACGCGTTCACGTCCCACGCCGTACGGCATCGCCTCGCGCCGGGTCTCCTCGACCACCCGGTGCAGTTCGTCCTCGGAGACGCGCCAGCGGGAGGAGCCGTCGGCCACGGCGAGCGGCTCGGCGGGCTCGCGGACGCGCCGGTGGAGCGCCCTGCGCAGCACCTCGGCCATGCGCACGTCGTGCTTGACCACGGCGGCGTCCGTGCTGTCGGTCCCCTTGACCGGGACCCGGGCGAGGAGCGCGTCCAGCGTGGTCTGCTCGACGTCGACCTCGCCCAGGGCCGGCAGCACCGCGGAGATGTAGCCGAGGAAGGCCCGGTTGGGGCCGAGCACGAGCACACCGCCGCGCGACAGCCGCCGGCGGTGGGCGTAGAGCAGGTAGGCGGCGCGGTGCAGGCCGACGGCGGTCTTGCCGGTGCCCGGCCCGCCCTGCACGCACAGGGAGTCATCCAGGTCGGCGCGGACCAGGTCGTCCTGCTCCGGCTGGATGGTGGCGACGATGTCGCGCATCGGCCCGACCCGGGGGCGTTCGATCTCGGCCGTCAGGATCCGGCCGGCACCGCCGGGATTCACGCCGAGGTCCGGGCCGCGGTCGAGGTGTTCGTCCTCGAAGCCGGTCAGCTCGCCGCTGGCCCAGCCGAAGCGTCGCCGTACGGCGACGCCCTGCGGGTCCCGGGCCGACGCCTGGTAGAAGGTCCGGGAGACCGGCGCCCGCCAGTCGATCACCAGAGGCTGGGCGCCGCCGTCGGCGGAGATGTGGCGGCGACCGATGTGGTAGCGCCGCCCGGTGTGCTCGCCCGCGCCGGATTCAGGTGGGCCGAAGTCGAGGCGCCCGAAGAACGGCGGCCCTCCGTCGTCCTCGCCGAGCTCCTTCGCCAGGCTCTTGAGGTGGCGGCCCAGCCGTTCGGCGCTGTAGCGGTCGCCCGCCACGGTCTCCCCGACGATCACGTTGTGCCGGGCGCCGTCCAGCATCCGGCGCAGGCCCTCCCTGCAGCGTTCGACGTACGCCTGCTCCTCCTCCAGCGGGATCATCCGGCGTCTCCTTCCGCGCATCAAAAAGCAACCCGGTTAAAAATACAACCGAGTTAAGCATTGCGCGCACCCCTGCTAGCCTGTGCGCATGGTCGAGGGGCTGCGGACGCGGAAGAAGGAGCGAACCCGCCGGGCCCTCTCCGACGTGGCGATCGCGATGTTCCTCGAGCACGGCTTCGACCGGGTGGGCGTGGCCGAGATCGCCGCCGCGGCGGAGGTGTCCAAGCCCACGCTGTTCCGGTATTTCTCCTCCAAGGAGGACCTGGTCCTGCACCGCGTCGCCGACCACAGGGCTGAGGCCGCGGCCGTGGTGCGCGCCCGCCCGGCCGGGCGGACCCCGCTCGACGCGCTGCACGACGCGTTCCTGGCCGGGCTCGACGCCCGCGAGCCGACCACCGGCCTGTGCGACGACCCGGAGGTGATGGCCTACCACCGCCTCGTGTTCGACACGCCCAGCCTGGCGGCCCGCCTGGTCGAGTACGGCGCGGCGCAGACGGAGTCGCTGGCGCAGGCGATGAGCGAGGCGGCGGACGCCGCGCCCCGCGCTCCTGGAAGCACGTCCCGTCCCGTGCCGCATCTGACGTCGCGCCTGGTGGCCGCGCAGTACGTCGCCGTCCGGCAGATCCTGGCCAGGGACAACTGGGCGGCGCTCGCGTCCGGCCGGACGGTCGCCGAGGTGCACCGCGAGGCCGTCGCCGCCGCCGGCACCGCCTTCGAACTGCTACGGCACGGCGCGCAGGCGCACGGTCTGTGACCCATCGCCAAGATCGCTGAGGCGGTTTACGCTCGACGGGTGCAGACCGAGGGGCCCAGCAGGACCGCGCTCCACACGGCGGCGGCACGTGCCGCGCACCTGATCGTCGACGGGGAGCCGGTCGTCTTCCGCGATCCGTTCGCGTACGCCCTGCTCGGCGAGTGCGCCGAGGACTACGTGCGCCCGCACCGCGAGATGGCGGACCACCCCGTCCTCGCCGGGCTGCGCGCGGCCGTCGTCACCCGGGGCCGCTACACCGAGGACCGTCTGGCCGGCGCCGTACGCCGGGGCGTCCGCCAGTACGTGATCCTCGGCGCGGGGCTGGACACCTACGCCTGCCGGTCGGCCTCCGGGCCCGTGGAGGTCTTCGAGGTGGACCACCCGGGCACCCAGCGCTGGAAACGGGAGGCGATGGCACGCGCGGGCCTCCCGGAGCCGCCCCGCCTCACCTACGTCCCCGCGGACATGGAGACCGGGGAGTGCCCCGTCGACCGGCTGGTCGCGCACGGGTTCGACCTCGCCCGGCCCGCGTTCGCGAGCTGGCTCGGCGTGACCGTCTATCTCACCCGGGAGGCCGTCGCGCGTACGCTGGCCGGGCTCGGCCGCCTCGCCCCCGGCAGCGAGATCGTCATGGACCACCTGCTGCCCGAGGCGCTGCGCGGCCCGCGTGCCAAGGCGTACGCGGAGACCCTGATGCCGCTGGTGGCGGAGGGCGGCGAGCCCTGGCTGACGTTCCTGAGCCCGCGAGAGGCGGCGGACCTGCTGGAGGAGCACGGCTTCGAGGTGGTCGAGCAGGTGCCGGAGGGCGACGCCGCCGGCCCCGCCCTCCGGGAGCGCACGGACGCCCTGGCCGGCAGCGAGATCTCCGTGATCACGCACGCCCGCCGGAGGGCCTGACCGATTCAGTCCCCGGCGCCGGGTGCGTGCAGGGCCTCGCGGCAGGTGTTGTCCCGGACCACGGCGAGCAGCGCGCAGAGCGTCTTCACCTCTTCCGGGGTCAGGCCGCGCGCCAGCCTCCGGTGGATCTCCTCCTCGACGCGGCGCAGCCTCGGCTGCAGGGCGTCGCCCTTCGGCGTCGTGCTCACGATGCTGAGGCGCCGGTTCGCGGGGTAGGGCGAGCGGCTCACCAGGCCGCTGCGCTCCAGGCGCTGGAGGCTCTTGGTCATCGTGGACATGTCGATGCCCAGCTTCGCCGCGAGCTTGTTCTGGAACTGCGGGCCGTGCGCCCACAGTGCGTTGAGCACGCGGTCCTGACCCGGATAGAGATCGATCTCCGCCAGCAAAGCGGCCAGCAGGACCCGGTGGCCCCGCGAGGCCGTGGCCATCAGGCAGCCCAGCGAGTCCTCGTCGTCTCCGGGCAGCGTGGGGCATGCCGGGGCGTCCTGGGCCGGCGACTCCACCCTCTCCACCATGGGGACCTCCTCACCCCGATCATCGTACCCCCCACATATTGGTCGGCCAAGTTATGAGCGCCATCGGTCGCGGGCACGTCCGGGCGGGCAGCGTCACCGCGCCGATAGACTGGCGTTACCGCCTCGCTGCCTTCATGGGGGTCCTTTCCAGTGTCTGAGTTCGACACGGTCCTTGTCGTGGACTTCGGCGCGCAGTACGCGCAGCTGATCGCGCGACGGGTGCGTGAGTGCCACGTCTACTCCGAGATCGTCCCGTCGTCGATGCCGGTGTCGGAGATGCTGGCCAGGAAGCCCAAGGCGATCATCCTGTCCGGCGGCCCTTCGTCGGTGTACGCGGAGGGCGCCCCACCGGTTCCCGACGGCCTGTTCGAGACCGGGGTGCCGACCTTCGGCATCTGCTACGGCTTCCAGGCCATGGCCCGGGCGCTCGGAGGCGAGGTCGCCAGGACCGACTCCGCCGAGTTCGGCGGGACCGCGCTCAAGGTCCTCCAGGAGGGCCTGCTGTTCGCCGGCCTGCCCGTCGCGCAGACCGTCTGGATGTCCCACGGCGACTCCGTGGTCGGCGCCCCCGCCGGGTTCGCCGTCACCGCGGCCACCGACGCCACCCCCGTCGCCGCGATGGAGGACCCCTCGCGCGGCCTGTACGGCGTGCAGTTCCACCCCGAGGTGCTCCACTCCGAGCACGGGCAGCAGGTGCTCAAGCACTTCCTCGAGGCGGCCGGCTGCCGCCCCTCGTGGACCATGCTCAACATCGTCGAGGACGCCGTGGAGGCCGTGCGCGCCCAGGTGGGCGACGGCCGCGCGATCTGCGCGCTGTCGGGCGGCGTCGACTCCGCCGTCGCCGCCGCGATCGTCCAGCGGGCCATCGGCGACCGGCTGACCTGCGTCTTCGTCGACCACGGACTGCTGCGCAAGGGCGAGGCCGAGCAGGTCGAGCGCGACTTCGTCGAGGTGACCGGCGTGAAGCTGCGCGTCGTGGACGCCTCGGAGCGCTTCCTCAAGGCGCTGTCGGGTGTCACCGACCCGGAGGAGAAGCGCAAGATCATCGGCCGCGAGTTCATCCGGGTCTTCGAGGACGAGCAGCGCGCGATCCTCGCCGACGGGCCGGTGGACTTCCTCGTGCAGGGCACGCTCTACCCCGACGTGGTCGAGTCGGGCGGCGGCACCGGCACCGCGAACATCAAGTCGCACCACAACGTGGGCGGGCTGCCGGAGGACCTCAAGTTCGACCTGGTCGAGCCGCTGCGCACGCTGTTCAAGGACGAGGTGCGGCGGGCCGGCGAGGAGCTGGGCCTGCCCGCGGCGATGGTCTGGCGCCAGCCGTTCCCCGGGCCCGGCCTCGGCATCCGGATCATCGGCGAGGTCACCCGCGAGCGCCTCGACCTGCTGCGCGAGGCCGACGCCATCGCCCGCGAGGAGCTCACCCACGCCGGTCTCGACCGCGACATCTGGCAGTGCCCGGTCGTGCTGCTCGCCGACGTCCGCTCGGTCGGCGTCCAGGGCGACGGCCGCACCTACGGCCACCCCGTCGTCCTGCGGCCGGTGACCTCCGAGGACGCCATGACCGCCGACTGGGCGCGGGTGCCTTACGACGTGCTGTCGCGCATCTCCACCCGGATCACCAACGAGGTCCGCGAGATCAACCGGGTGGTCCTCGACGTGACGAGCAAGCCGCCGGGCACCATCGAGTGGGAGTGACCGCGGATCGCTGACCGCGGATCACTGAGCGGGGATCACTGAGCGGGGATCACTGAGCGGGGATCAAACGAGTCGGGATCAATCGGTGTGATCCCGGCCGTGCCGGATAGAGTGACGCGGTGTGATTGCCACTCACCCCGTCACCGATCGGTCAGGTGCGAAGGTCACCAGGCTCGCGTGGCTCGACGCCCTGCGGGGGATCGGCGCGATGGCGGTGGTCGCCGAGCACGCGCTGCCCTGGCTCATGCCGTCGCTGCGCCCCTACTGGTTCAGCCTCGGCATGTACGGCGTGCTGGTCTTCTTCCTGGTCAGCGGGTACATCATCCCCGCGTCCCTGGAGAAGAGGGGTGACGTCGGAGCGTTCTGGGTCAGCCGGGTGTTCCGGCTGTACCCGCTCTACCTGCTGGTGATCGCCCTCGTGCTCGTCATGGCGTTCTGGGTTCCGGTGCGCCAGGAGGTGCCCCGGCACCCGTCGGCCGTGGCCGCGCACGTGAGCATGCTGCTCGACGTCGTCCACACCGGCGCCTTGGCCGACCCGATGTGGACGCTGTCGTACGAGATGGTGTTCTACCTGCTGGTGACCGCGCTGTTCGTGGGCGGGGCGCATCGGCGCAGCGGGACGCTGGCGATCGCCTTCGGCGTCGTGGCGGTCGCCGCCGGGCTGGTGCTGTCGGCGCCGCTGCTGCCGGGGCCGTGGCCCGCCATCGCCGCCTGCGTGCTGTTCGTCGCGGGCCTGGCCTGCCTGATCACCGGCCGGTTCCGCACGGTCGCGGCGTACGCGCTGGGTCTGATGGCGCTCGTGCTGCTCGTGTTCGGCAGCTTCGTGCCGTGGTTCGGGGCGGCCATCCTCGCGGTGATGTTCACGGGGACGGCCCTGTACCGCTGGGAGCGCGGCACGGGCGGGCTCGGCCCGGTCGTGGCGGCGGCCGCCCTGGTGGCCGCCGCGCCGGTGTGGTCGATCCAGGCGGGCTGGTGGTGGGTGCAGCCCGACGTGTGGATCACCACGATCGTCCTCGCCGGCGGGACGTTCGCGCTCGGCATGGCGCTGCGCGGGCGGCGCGTCCCCGGCGTGCTGACCTGGCTCGGCCTGATCAGCTACTCGGTCTACCTGGTGCACCACCCGCTGCTCAAGTATCTGAACGCGCTCGCCGGCGACATCCGGTCGCTCACGCCGACCGGCCAGGTGGCCGTCGGGCTCGGCTATCTCGTGGCGCTGCTCACGCTGAGCTGGCTCACCTACCGCTTCGTGGAGGCGCCGGCCCAGGCGCTGGGCCGCAGGATCAGTGGACGTCGGTCGTCGTCCCCAAGCCGCCCGACCGGTCGGGATATACCTGTCCCGGGGTGAGCTCCTGGCCCTCGAGCAGGGTGGACACCGTCACGAAGCTGTAACCCTCCGCGGTCAGCGTCTCGAGCACCTCGGGCATCGACTGCACGGTCTGCTTGACGGTCTCGTGCATCAGCACGACCTCGCCCTCCCCGGCCACGTCCAGGGCCCGGTTGGTGAGAAGGTCCACATGCCGGTAGTCCTTGATGTAGTCCTTCGTGGCGGTCGTGCCGGGCACCTGGATGAGCCCGAACTTGGCGGTGATCTCCTCCACACCGCCGTTGCGCAGCCCGCCGGGCGCGCGGAAGAGCTTGGGCGCCTTCCCCGTCGTCTTCTGGATCAGCCGCTGGGTGTCGCCGATCTTCTTGTTGATCTGGGCGTACGTGAGGTCGGTCAGATAGCTGGCGTCCCACGAGTGGTTGCCGATCTCGTGGCCCGCCTTGGCGATCTGCTGAGCGAGCTTCGGGTGCTTCTTCACCTCCGTGCCGATGAGAAAGAACGTCGCCTTCGCCTTGTGGGCGGCGAGGGTCTTCAGCAGGGTCTGCAGGTATGGCCCCGGACCGTCGTCGAAGGTCAGGGCGATGCATTTGTGGGTCGCGCAGTACGGTTCATCGGTCCCGCGAGCCTGCGCAGGGGTGGCGGCGGCCGCGGCGAGGGCGCACGCGACGGCCAGAGGGATCAGACGGCGTACAGCCATGGGGTACTCCTCGGGGGGATCTATAACGCGGCATCGTAACGTGCCAGGCGGCACTTCCTCCTCTTCAGTCCGGTTTCGTATCGACCGGAAACCTCCGTCCACCTGGGACGGAGGCCGATTAAACCTTCGGCCAAGGAAGGGGCTAAGGCTGCTCCCTCGCGAGTGGGGTTCGCGATGCTGGGCCGGTCGGAAGAGGAACCGGGCAGCATGAGGAGGGCGGGTGACGCGAACCGCCACCCGGTCGGCGTGGGGGACGTGGATCGGGTTCGAGTCCTGCCCCACGTTGCTCGGCCGCCTCGTCGAGGGCTTCGCCGGTCCCTGGACCCCACTGCAGGACGTTCCCGTCCCCGATCTCACGATCGTTCCGGGCGGCGACGCGGACGCGGGCCGGGACATGAGCCAGGGCGCGGAGGCCGTCGGCGCCCTCCCGGGCCGGGCACGAGACGCGGCCGGCCTGATCGGATGCGTCGTGCTCGCCGCGCGGTCCCCGGCCGACCTGCGCAGGGCGGTGCCGCTGCGCGGCCTGCTGCCCACGGCGACGCGGGTGCGGATCTCCGTCGCCGACGTGCCGTCCTGGGCCGCCCAGCCGCTGCCGGTCGCCGCGCCGGGTTCCTGCTGGCGGCACCTGACCGAGATGCGGGTCGTACGGCGGGGCCGCGGCTGGCACCTGGACGCCGCCTTCACCGAGCCGGTGCCGGCCGGTGACGTCGTGGCGCACGTCGCGCGCGGCCTGTTCGGCGGATGCGAGGCGACCACTCCCGTGGCGGGGCTGGAGGGCGGCGGCACGGCCGACTGGCGGCCCGGCGATCCCAACGTGACGTTGTCGCCGCCCGGAGTGCCCGTGCCGGACCGCCGCGACGCCCCGGGCTGCGACCTGCGGCTGCGCCGGGCGGAGGTTGACGGTCCGGTGGTTGATGACCCGGTGGTTGATGACCCGGTGGTTGATGTCATGCTGCCGCCGCCGCTGGACGAGGCCGTGGTCAACCCCATCGGGTTCCGCCAGCATCCCTCGGAGGGGATGGCGGCGCTCGCCGCGCATCGGGACGGGTTCGTCGTCACCCGCAACGGGGACAGGCTCGTACGGCTCCCGCCAGGCGGGCGGGTCACGGATGTGGACGTCGCCCGGCTGCGGGACGTGCGCGGGATCGAGGTGCCCGCGTTCGACGGGCGGGCGAGTGAGGTCGCCCGCGTCGTGGCCGCCTTCTCGGCCGCCGGGATCCCGGTGCTCGCCGCACCCGATCCCGCCCGCGACCGCGCGCTGGGCCCCACCCTCGCCGCCGCGCTCGCCGCCGTGACCGGCGAGGCGCTCGCGTCCGACCTGCGCCGCGAGGAGATGAGCGTCCGGCTGCGCAGGGCCGCGCTGCGCGAGCACGGGGCCGCCGCCCGCTGGCGGCGCCTCGCGCTGGCCGCCGGCCTGCCGGTGCCGCCGCAGCCGCGGGTGTCGATCCTGCTGTGCACGCGCCGCCCGGAGATGGTGCCGTTCGCGGTCGAGCAGATGGAGCGCCAGCGCGGCGTGACCGCCGAGCTGATCGTGGGGCTTCACGGCTTCACCTCGCGGGAGGCGGCGATCCCCCGCACGCGGCTGCCGGTCACCGTGATCGAGGCCCCCGCCGCGACGCCGTTCGGGGAGGTCCTGAACCGGATGGCGGCCGTCGCCTCCGGGTCGTACCTCGCCAAGGTGGACGACGACGACTGGTACGGGCCCGACCACCTCGCCGACCTCCTGCTCGCCCGGCGCTACAGCGGGGCCGACCTCGTCGGGTCGGCCGCGGAGTTCGTCTACCTGGAGCCGCTCGACGTGACGATCAGGAGGTGCATCGGCACCGAGCGGTTCGCGCCGCTGGTGGCCGGGGGCACGATGCTGGTCACCCGGGCGGCGTTCGAGGCGGCCGGCGGCTTCCGGCCCCTGGCGAGGACCGTGGACGGCCAGCTGCTGCAGGCGGTGGAGGCTGTCGGCGGCCGGATCTACCGCACCCACGGCCTCGGCTACGTGCTGCGCCGCCGCAGCGCGTACGGCCACACCTGGCGCCAGCCCGTGCAGTCGTTCCTCGCGTCCTATCAGGAGCAGTGGCGCGGGCTGGTCTTCAACGAACTGATGGAGGACGGTGCCCGATGGCGGGCGAAGGTGAGGACGTGACGGGGGCTGCGCGCATCCCGCTCAACGACTACGGGGTGCTCGGAAAGCCGCCCGCGCCGGGGGAGTGGATCCCCACGCTCACGGTGAGCGTGGTGATCCCCGCCTACCGCGCGGAGCGCACGCTGCCGCTGACGCTGGCCAGCCTGGCCCGGCAGACCTACCCGGCCCACCTCATGGAGGTCGTGGTGGTGGACGACGGCGAGCGGCCCATGGAGCCGCCGCCCGAGTCGTCGGCCGGGCCGCTGCCGGAGCGGCTGCGGGTGGTCCGCCCGCGCGGCGGGGCGTGGGGGAGGGCGAGCGCCTGCGCGGCGGGGGCGGCGGCGGCCGAGGGCGAGGTGATCCTCTACCTGGACGCCGACCTCGTGCTGTTCCCCGAGCACGTGGAGGCCCAGATGCGCTGGCACCACCTGGCCGACTACCTGGTCGTGCTCGGGCACCTGCGGTTCGTGCCCGGCCTCGACGAGGTCCCGGCGAGCGAGGTGCTCGCGGCCGTCGAGGCGGGCGCGGTGCCCAAGCTCTTCGCCGAGGAGGACGCCACGCCGCAGTGGACCGAGCGGCGCTGGGACCAGACCGACGACCTGCGTGCGGCCGGTTTCAGCGCGTTCTCCGTCATGGTCGGGGCCACCGCGTCGCTGCCGGCCCGCCTGCTGCGCGCCGCCGGAGGGCTGGACGCCTCGCTGGTCCTCGGCGAGGACACCGAGCTCGGCTACCGGCTGGCCCAGGCGGGGGCCGTGTTCGTGCCCGAGCGCCGCAGCCGGTGCTGGCACCTCGGCCGGTCCACCGTCATGCGCCGCGAGCCCGACGTGAAGCGGCACAACTGGCCCCACCTCGCCGAGCGCGTCCCGAGCTTCCGCTGGCTGCGCAGGCACCCCCACCGCACCTACCTCGTGCCGTACGTCGAGGTCGTGGTCGAGGTGGGGGACGCGTCGTACGAGGAGGTCAGGGCGACCGTCGACGCCGTGCTCGCAGGGCGGCTGCCCGACGTGCGGGTGACGGTCGTCGGGCCCTGGGGACGGCTCGGCGGCGGGCGGCGGGACCCGCTCGGCGACCCCTCGCTCGACCTGCGCCTGGTGCTCGCCTGCTATCAGGGTGAGCCGCGCGTGCGGTTCCGCGAGGCCGTGCCCGACGACTGCTTCCCCGTGCCGTTCCGCCTCCACTGCCCGCCGGGCTGGGTGCCGTCGCGCGGCGCCATCGGGTCGGTGGTCAAGCACGCCGACCGGCAGCGGCTCGGGATCGTCTCGCTCGCGCTGGACGAGCGCAGGGACGGCCGCGTCGTGCACGCCCGGCTGGAGCGCACCGCCGCGATGAGCCGCGCCCGCCGGTGCGCCGGGCCGGGGGACGACCTCGACGACCTGGTCCACGAGATGTACGGCACGGTCTGGGACGCGGGCGACAAATGGGGGTTCCTGCCCGCCGCTCTCGCCGCGACGACCGCCCCGCCGGTGCCCGGCCGCGCCTGGACGGACGCTCCCGGCGAGGCGGGAGAGCCCGGGGCCGCGCGGGCGCTCCGCCGTCCGGGGCCCCTGCCGCTGCGCCGCACCGCCCGGCTGCTCCGCAGGCGCCTGCGCGCGCTCGTGCGCCTGGCCTGAGCCGCGCGTGTTTCCGTCCGCCGCTTCGCCGACCTGAAGGAGCGCCCGTGCCCCGCCTCAGCCTGATCATCCCGATCTACGACGTGGAACCGTACCTCGCCGGCTGCCTGGCCTCGGTCGCCGCGCAGACCTGGCAGGACATCGAGGTCGTCATGGTCGACGACGGCTCGCCCGACGGCAGCGCCGAGATCGCCGCCGGCTTCGCGGCGCGCGACGGCCGGTTCCGGCTGGTCCGCCAGGCCAACGCGGGGCTCGGGGCGGCGCGCAACACGGGTGTGCGGCACGCGACCGGGGACTACCTGATGTTCCTCGACAGCGACGACCTGCTGCCGGCGCACGCCCTCGAATGCCTCCTGGCGTCCCTGGAACGGACGGGATCGGACCTCGCCACGGGCAACGTGCTGCGCCTCGACGGGCGCGGCGCGCGCCAGTCGGCCCTGCACCGGGCCATCTTCGCCGACGCCGCCGCGGCCACCCACATCACCCGGACCCACGCGCTCCTGCGCGACCGCCTGGTCACCAACAAGCTGTGGCGCCGCTCGTTCTGGGACGCCCACGGGTTCGCCTTCCCCGAAGGCGTGCTGTACGAGGACATCGCGGTGGCCCTGCGCGCCCACTTCCTGGCGCGGGCCGTGGACGTGCTGCCCGCGCCGGTCTACCTGTGGCGGCGGCGCGAGGGCGGCGGCCGCTCGATCACGCAGGACAAGACGCGGACCGCGCATCTGGAGGACCGGTTCGCCGCCGTCACCGAGGTCCGCCGTTTCCTCAGCGAGCACAACTTCACCGCGCACATCCACGCCTGGGACCACGCCGTGCTCGACGGCGACCTCACGAACTTCCTCGATGTGCTCGACCAGGCCTCCCCGGCGTTCCGGGAGCGCTTCCTCGACCTCGCCGGCCTTTACCTGGAGGACGTGGCGCCCCCCGTGCTCGACGGGCTGCCCGCGCTGCGGCGCCTCCAGTGGCATCTGGTGCGCCTGCGTCGCCTGGCCGACCTGCTGGAGGTCCTGGCCTGGGACCGGGAGGCGGCACCAGAGCGGCGGCTCGTGCGCAGAATGGGCGGCCACCACCTGAACGTGCCCGTCGTCCGCTCCGCCGACCGGGAGATCCCCGCCGCCGTGACCAGGGCCAGGGACGAACTCGTCCCGCGTCACCGCATCGACGCCGTCCGCTGGGAGGACGGCGTGCTCGTGGTGGAGGGACGCGCGGCCCCGCCGTTCCTGCGTCCCACCCGGCGGGTCCACCAGCAGGTCTTCGCCGCCCTCGTTCACGAGCGGACCGGGCGGCGCGTCCGGGTGCCGGCCTCGGTCACCAGGGCCCGGGTGTCCACGAGGTCGAAGGAACGCGACTGGGGCGGCTTCCGGCTCGCGATCGACCCCGCGGCGCTGGCCAGGCCGGGCCGGCTCGGGCGGTGGCACGTCGAGTTGCGCGTGCTCCACCGGGGCGTCCTGCGGCGCGGACGGCTGACCGACCCGTGCGCCGCCGCCTCGCTCGTCGAGCAGGCGGGGTATCGCGCCGTGGGCCCCGACCACTACGTCGCGCCGCTGCTCGGGGAGACCGGCGCCCTCGTGCTGCGGGCCGAGCGGGAGACCGCCCGGGTCGTCACCCGCGAGGTGCGGGACGGCCGACTGCGCCTGGTGGGCCACGTCGTCAACGACCTCGGCCCGAGCCCGGTGCTCCAGGTCACCCGGCGTCCCGGAGGCGTCCCCCGCACCTACCCCGTGAACGTCGACCGGCGTACGTTCGAGGTCGCCGTCGATCTGCGGGATCTGCTGCCCGCGTCCCGGACCTCGCCGATCGCCGTGCCGGCGGAGGTCGCCGCGCCCGAGACGTGGTGGGAGGTCGAGCTGCGGGCCGCCGACGGCACGGTGACGCCCGTGACTGTCGCCGAGGACGTGCCCACCGGCCGGTACGGCCTGGCCGGGCGGGAGATCGTCGTGTTCCGCGACCGCACCGGCGGCCTGGTGCTGCGGGACCAGCCCGTCGCGGCGTACGCCGACCTCGCCGAGTGGCTGCCCGCGCGCCGAGGGGGAGGCGGCGAGTTGCTCGTCGAGGGCGGCCTCGCGGTGCCGCACGAGTTGTCGGCGCTGGTGGTGGCCGCCCTCGGCCCCACCACCTCGGGGCGTGGGGAGTGGCTGCTGCCGATCGAGGGCGCGGGAACCCGCTTCCGGGCACGGGTGACGCCCGAGCAGGTCGGCTCGCCCGCCGGGCCGCTGCCGCTGCCGCGCGGCCGGTACGCCCTGGCGATCCGGGCACGCGCCGCCGGGGGAGAGTGGACGGACCTGCCGCTGGAGTTCGACACGGACGTGCCCGCGGCCCACCAGACGGCCCGCCGTACGTTCGGGATCGTCACGTCGGGCCCGGGCCGGGCCGTGCTGACCGTGAGCGGTGACCTGACCGCCGACGAGCGCGGCAAGAAGGCCCAGCGGGTGTTGCGCACGAGGACCTATCCCCAGATGAGGGACAGGCCGCTGCGGGACGCCGTCCTGTTCGACGGCGGCGCGGGCACCCGCTTCGGCGGCAGCCCGAGGGCGGTCTGCGAGGAACTGCGCCGCCGGGGGACCGACCTGCCGCTGCTGTGGAACGTGCGGGACGGCCAGGTCGCCCTGCCCGGCGACGTCGAACCGGTGCGCATGCTGGGACGGGAGCACTACGAGGCCCTCGCCCGGTGCCGCTACGTCGTCACCGACGCGCCGCTGCCGCCGTGGTTCGAGCGCAGGCCGGGCCAGGTGGTCGTGCAGACCTGGCAGGCGCCCGTGTACACCTCGAACGCCGCCGTCGGCCGGTGCGGAGCGGGTCAGTGGACCCATCTCGTCTCCGCGGGCCCGTGGTGGACGCCGCTGCTGCGGCGGGCGTCCGGCTTCGAGGGAGAGGCGCTGGAGACCGGCCTGCCGTGCGACGACCTGCTGACCGGTCCCGGCGCCCGGGAGCGAGCCGCCGAGGTGCGGCGCCGCCTGGGCCTGCCGGAGCGCGCCCGCGTCCTGCTGTACGTCGCGGGGGAGCACGACACGCTCGACGCCGGGCGCCTGGCGGCGGGGCTGACCGGCGACCACGTCCTGCTGGTCAGCCACCCCTCGGGGGCCGGGGCGGGCGGCGTCCGCCTGCGGGACGTCAGCGGCCATCCGGACCCGCACGAGTTGTACCTCGCCGCCGACATCCTGATCGCCGGGGACGTGCCGGCGGTGTTCGACTTCGCCGTGACGGGACGCCCCGTGCTCCTGCACGCCGGGCGGCCGCAGGACCTGTGGCTCCTGCCCGAGGCGCCCGGGCCGGTGCTGCACGGTGGCCTTGGGGGAGCGGCCGAGGTGCTCGACGCGCTCGCGCACCTCGACGAGGTCGCGGACAAGCACGGGGACGCGTACGCCGCGTTCCTGGCGAGGTATCGCCCGATGGCCGACGGGCAGGCCGCCCGCCGGGTGGTGGACGCCCTGTTCGGCTGACCGCGCCGGCAGGGCGGGTCAAGAGGTTCCCAAGAGACCGTAAGGCAATGGGGATGGGGCGGGTGGCGTGCCGCCGCGCGTCGGCATGCTGACGGCGTGACGGTGCCTGCCAGGCTCTCGGTGGTCGTCCCCCTGCACGACGGGGAGGAACACGCCGAGGAATGCCTCGAATCCCTGCGCGACCAGACCCTGGACGACATGGAGGTGATCCTCGTCGGCCACCCACGGGGCCTACACCCGCCCGACCACAGGTTCACGCTCCTCACGCTCGGCGACGGCGGCGACGACCCCGGCACGGCGCGCAACGCGGGCGCGGCCTTCGCCACCGGGCGCTACCTCGCCTTCGCCGACCCCGGCTCGGTCGTCCCCGCGGACGCCTACCGCGCGCTGGTCGGCGCCCTCGACCACACCGGCTCCGACCTCGCCTGCGGGCGGATCCGCACCTGGACGCCGTACTCGCCGGACCAGGCGCCCGTCCCGGCGGCGAAGGCCAGGCTGCGCACGCACATCACGCGGCATCAGAAGCTGCTGGACGACCCGCGGGCGGGCGGCACGGTGTTCCGCCGGGAGTTCTGGAACCGGCACGGGTTCGCCTTCCCAGCGGGCCTGGGCGAGGACTTCCCGGTGACGATTCCCGCGCACGTGCTGTCCACCTCGGCCGACGTGCTCGGCGACGTGGTCTGCCTCACGCGCGGGTCCCGGCCGCCGGCCGACCCGCTGCGCCGCCTGCGGGCCATGCTGGAGGTGTCGGACCTGCTCGGACGGCACGCGCCACAGCTGCGCACGGCCTACGACCTGCGCCTGGCGGAGGGGCCCGACCTCGAAGCCGTGCTGGAGGCCGTACGCGACCGGGTTCCGGACAGGCTCGCCGAGGCCCTGGGCCACCTGGACTCCGGTGCCATGGAACGGCTGCCGGTCCTCAAGCGGCTCCAGATCCACTTCGCCGCGCACGGCATGACCGGCGAACTGGCGGAGCTGCGGACGTTCGCCGCGTCGGAGATCAGGCACCGGGGCGTGCTGCGGCGGGGGCTGAGGCGCCGCCGCTGGTATCTCGACTACCCCTTCCGCCGCGACTCCCGGCTCCCGCGCTCGCTGTTCGACGCCACCCGTGACCTGCGGCTCGTCGCCTGTGTGGACGACGTACGCCACGCCGACGGCAGGCTCGCCCTGACCGGCCACGCGTACATCGCCCACCTGGACAGCGGGCGCAGCCGGATCGAGCTGTGGCTCCAGCGGGGGGAGGAGCGGATCACCCTGCCGGTGCGGCGGACCCGCAGGCCCGACGCGACCGCGGACTCCCGCCAGTCGGTCGCCTGCCACGACGACTCCGGCTTCGAGACCGTGATCGCCCTCGACACCCTGCCCGCCGGCCGGTGGGCGCTGCACGCGCGGGTCGGGGCGCGGGGCGTGACCCGCGCGGGCCGGGCGGCCGGGGCCACGGGCGAGCGCGTCTTCGACGCCGGGAACGTGCTCGTCTCCCTCACCCGCGACCGCGGGCTGACGCTCGGCCCCCGTGCCGCCGGCGGCCCGCATCCCGATCCCGACGGCCAGGTGAGCACAATTCGATGGACGGAGTCCGGCGAGCTGGTCCTGGAGGGGACGGGCCGGTGCCCGGCCGGCCGGATCGTCCTGGAGCGCGGCGCGGAGCGGCATTCCTGGCCGGTCCGCCAGGACGAGGCGACGTGGACGGCCGCCATCGGCAGGACGGCCGAGGGACTTCCGCTCAGCAGCGGGACCTGGCGGGTGTTCGCCCTGTCACCGGCGGGCAGGGACGAGCGCGTGTGCCTGAGCCCGGCCCTGATCGCCGACCCGCCCCGGCCGCGGGTCACCGGCTTCCACGAGGTCTCCGTCCGCACCTCCCGCGACGGCGAGCTGAGCCTCGCGGTGCGCCCCGCCCTTGACCCGCACGAACGCGGGCCGTACGCGACGCGCAGGCGGCGGTCGGCCGCTCCACGAAGGGTGACCCTGCGGAACGCGGCGGTGTTCGACAGCTACGGCGGCGGGCAGTACTCGTGCAATCCCCGGGCCGTCTCGGAGGAGCTGGCGCGCCGCCACCCCGACGTGGAGATCGTCTGGGCCACCCGGGACGGGCAGTTCGCCGCCCCGCCGGGCGTGCGCCTGGTCCTGTACGGCTCGCGCGAGCACGAGGAGGCGCTGCGCACCAGCCGCTTCGTCGTGGCCAACCGGCGCACGCAGCCGGGGTGGTATCGCAAGCCGCGCGGGCAGACGGTCGTGCAGACCTGGCACGGCACGCCGCTCAAGCGGCTGGGGCTCGACCTGGAGGGCATGCCGTACGCGCAGCGGGTGCCGCGCGACGAACTGGCGCGGCAGGTGGCGACCTGGGACCTGCTGCTGTCGCCGAGCCCGTTCGCCACCTCCGCGTTGCGCGGGGCGTTCGGCTACCAGGGGGAGATCCTGGAGTCGGGCTACCCGCGCAACGACGTGCTCTTCGATCCCGCGCGCGCCCGCGCGGCCCGGCGGCGGCTGGGCCTGCCGGACGACCGGCGGGTCATCCTGTACGCCCCGACGTGGCGGGACGACGAGACCACCGGGCGGCTCGCGCTGGACCCGGCCAGGGTGGCCGGGGCGCTGGGCGACGACGACGTGCTGCTCGTGCGGGCGCACTATCTGGTGGCGCGGGAGATGACGATCCCGAACGGCGACCGCATCCACGATGTCTCCAAATTTCCGGACATGGCGGATCTCTTGGCCGCCACGGACGTGCTGGTCACCGACTACTCGTCGGCGATGTTCGACTTCGCGTGCACCGGCAGGCCCATGGTGTTCTTCGCGCATGACCTGGAGCGCTACCGGGACGAGGTGCGCGGCTTCTACTTCGACTTCGAGGCCGAGGCCCCCGGGCCCGTCCTCAGGACCGGCGACGACGTGCTCGACGTGCTGCGGCACGGCGACCTCGGGCGGTTCGCGGCGCGCTACGAGCAGTTCGCCCGCAGATACTGTCCCTGGGACGACGGGCACGCCTCGGCGCGCGTGGTCGCGCGCATGCGGCCATGACCCGCGCATCCCGGCCCGTCGGCGGCCATCCGCCGCGCCGTGCCGCCGAGACGCCGTCACAGCCGGGCCCGCCGACGCGGCACGCCACGCCACACGCTGAGGTGCCCGAGCCGGCCGCCCGACTGGACCGGCCCGCTGTCGTGATCCTCGTGCCGGCCGTTCTCGCGCTGGCCGCCGGGCTGTGGGACCTCGGCGGGCCTCCGCCGTGGCGGGACGAGGCGGCCACCGTCAGCGCGGTCGGCCGCTCCTTCCCCCAGCTGGCGCACCTGCTGCAGTCGGTCGACGCGGTGCACGGCCTGTACTACGCGCTGATGCACGTCGTCGCGGGCCTGTCCGGCACGGGCGAGGTGGCGCTGCGGATCCCGTCGGTCGTCGCGGGCGCGCTGGCCGCGGCCGGGACCGGCGCGCTCGGCCGCGCGCTCGGCGCCCCCCGGGCGGGCCTGTACGGTGGCGCGCTGCTGGCCCTCATGCCCGTCTTCTCCAGGTATGTCCAGGAGGCCCGGCCGTACGCGATGACGGCGGCGGCGGCCGTCGGCGTGACCCTGCTGTTCCTGCGCGTGCTGCGGTCGCCCACGTTGGCTGTCCTGGCGGCGTACGCGGCGGCGCTGACCGTGCTGGCCTACCTCAACCTGTTCGCGTTCCTGGTCGTGGGGGCGCACGGCGTCGCCGTGATCCTGTCGAGGGGACCGCTGCTCCGGTGGGCGTGCGCGGCGACGCCGGCACTTGCGGCCGTCGCGCCGATCGCCTGGCTCGGCTCCCGGCAGAGCGCCCAGGTGGGGTGGATCCCCCGGCCGGGTGCGGCCGACCTGGGCAGGCTGGCCGTCCAGCTGTTCGGCGACCTGGGAGGCGCGACGGGCCCCGGGGTGGCCCCGCTGACCTGGGCGCTCGCGCTCTTCGGCCTCGTGTACGCCGCGGTCGTGGGCGTCCGCCGGGCTCGCGCCGCGCGCCGCCTCGAAACAGCCGCCGGGACGCCCGCCGGGACGCCCGCCGCGCTCGTGCGGCTGACGCTGCCGTGGCTGCTCGTGCCCGCGCTGGTGCTGCTCACGGCCTCCTGGGCCGTCCATCCCGTGTACGTGTTCCGCTACGTCTTCTGCTGCGTCCCCGCGGCGGCGCTGCTCGCCGGGGCGGGCCTGGCCGCGCTGCCCCCCGGCCTCGCCGCCGCCGTGCTGGCCGCCTGGCTCGGCCTGTCGGTTCCCGGGCAGCTCGCCACGCGCGGGCCGGACGGCAGGCAGGACGATCCGCGGCCGGTCATGGCGCTGCTCGCGGCCGAGGCGAAGCCGGGGGACGGGGTCCTGTTCGTCCCCGCCAAGGTCAGGAAATACGAAGCGGTCTACCCGTCGGTCTTCGGCAGGCTCCGCGACGTGGCGCTGGCCCTGTCACCCGAGCGGGACGGCAGCTTCCCGGGCCGCGAGGTGGGCCCCGGGGTGCTCGCCGCCCGGCTCGACGGGCTGCGCACACTCTGGGTCGTCGGCCACACGGGCAAGAACGCGATGCCCGCCCGCAGGCGCGCCCTGGTCGCCCGTACGTTCGTCCCGGCCGGTCGCTGGACCTTCCGCGGCCTGTTCGTGGACAGGTACGACCTGCGGCACGCTCACCGCTCGAACGGCGCCGGGGTGGGGAAGTAGGCCTCCAGGAACCGGGCCAGCAGCGTGTCCTGATCGGCGGTGGTGGGGGCGGTGTCGTTGAGGCAGAACACGTCGTGCCTGCGCCGGGCCAGCATGCGGCGCAGCTTGGCGGGCGTCTTCGGCAGCGACAGGTCCACATAGGTGTAGTCGACCGTGCCGGGGACCGCCCGCCCGCTCAGGTAGCCGTAGTAGTGCGCCAGCGAGGACACCACCGAGATGTCCCGCGACGTGCGGAACCTGCTGCGGGCGGTCGCCGCGAACTCCGCCGCGAAACGCTCCTCCAACTCGCGCATGAGCGACCGGCGCAGCGCGTACGGCACGTGCTTGAGCTTCTGCGTGATCGTGCGGCCGGTCAGGTTCTCCAGGATGCGCCGGTTGTTCATGCCCGCGGCGTGGACCGGGGACTCCTCGGTCTCCGGCACGCCGAAGGGCACGTGGACGGTGCTGGGGAAGAAGCGGGTGATCCCGTTGCCCTCGAAGAACGTCCGGGGAGGCAGCGGCCGGCCCAGGAAGAAGTCGTCGTTGAAGTACAGGAAGTGCTCGCTGAGCCCGTCGATGTGGTGAAGCTGCGTCTCGATGGCGTGGGAGTTGAACACCGGCAGCACCGACGGGTCGGTGAAGATCTCCTTGTGGTCGACCACCGCGATCATGGGATGGGTGGTGTCGAGCCACGGCGGCGTCTGGCCGTCGGTGACGATCCACACCCGGTTGATCCAGGGGGCGTACATCAGCAGGGAGCGCAGCGAGTAACGCAGCTCGTCCCTGCTGGTGAAGCGTGCCTCCGTGGTCGCCATCTCGCTCAGCGGGGCGCCGGTGCGCCGCGCCTCGTCGCGCTCGGCCTGGTCGCGGCGCGCCCGCCAGGCCGGGTCGGCGCCGTCCACCCACGTGTAGACGGCGTCGATCGGGAAGTCGATGTCGTCCAGCAGTCGCCGGACGAACTCGGGCCGGGTGCGGTAGGCGCGGGCCCGGCGGGCGGCGCACGCCAGCGACGTGAACAGCTCCTCGCCGCCGTCCACGGCAGGGCCGTCGGCGGGGACGCGGTCGCAGGCGGGGTTGGGCCTCGGGGCGACCAGCTCGTCGCCCTCCCGGGCCCAGAACTCCAGGTCGCAGCCGTTCTCCGGGCCGAGCATCAGCGTGCGCGAGGGGCTGGCGAAATACATGGCCAGCCGCACGACCTTGGCGTCGCCGAGCAGCGCCGCCGCCCGCCGCGCCGGGCGCATCCGGCCCGCGTCCGCCTGGCGCGCCCGCGCCCCCTGCCTGCCGTACGGCTGCCGCGCCGCGAACAGCGGATGAGCGCCGGCGGCGAGCGCGGCGAGCGCGCGCGTGCGGTCGTCCTCGGGCACGGCGATCACCGGCGGCCGGTTCGGCAGCGGGCGCACGCAGAAGTAGGGCACACCCGCCTTGGCCAGCAGGGCGCACACCACGTCCAGCGTCTCGCGCTGGGCCTGGAGCGGACCCGCGTCCGCCCGGATGAGCGCGGCCCGCGGTGCGGGTTCCCACGACGGCAGCCGCCCCTGCAGCCGCCGGTACAACGTGACAACGGGCATGGTCTCCCCCTCGACCACGGACTGTAACGGATCGGCGACCGGATTGGCGGATGGTTTACGTAGATGGGGGAGACGGTCAAGAACGGGCAACGAGATGCCCTCCCTGTTACCGAAGAGACGCGAACGGCTACCCGTTGTAGTCATTCTTGCCTGCATGGGGGGCTTCACGCTGGACGACATACTCGCGACGCGCAAGCCGAGAGACTCGTGGTGGACCGTCTTCATGGTCGATCCGCTCGCCTGCCGGCTCGCGCTGCTCGTGGCCAATCACACATCGATCACGCCGAACGGGCTGACCCGGCTGTCCATGCTGATCGGCTTCGCCTCGGCGGCCGCCTTCGCGGAGGGCATGCTCGTCGCCGGGGCGGCTCTGTTCTATCTGAGTTTCACGGTCGACTGCATGGACGGCAAGATCGCCCGGCTGAAGGGCACGGGGACGCCCTTCGGCCTGTGGCTCGACTACGTCGGCGACCGGGTGCGGGTGGTCTGCTGTGCCTTCGGGTGGGGGTTCGGGGAGTACACCCGCACGGGGGACACCGACGTGGTGCTCGCCGCAGTCGGCGTCGTCGTGCTCGACCTGTTCCGCTACATCAACGGCCCTCAGCTGAAGCGGGTCAAGGACGCCACCCGTGCGCTGCTCGAGGCGCGTATGGACGGGCAGTTCGTCCTCGCCGAGAGCGTCCTGCGCGCCAGGCCGCGGACCGAGCTGGGCCAGGCCGCCGCGGAGTTCGGCGAGGTCGCCACCGACGACGGCGCCACGGTCGTCGACCTGCAGAAGGCGTTCCACGCCCGCTTCCCCTGGTATGACCGGTTCCGGGTCTTCCTGGTGCGGCACCGGGTGCGCACCCACGTGGTGAGCGGCATCGAGTTCCACGCCGCGGTCTTCGTCGTGGGCCCGCTGTTCGGGCGCGGGGCCCTGGTGCCGGTCTCGGCCGTGGCCGGCACGCTGCTGCTGGCGTTCGAGATGAGCCTCGTCTACCGCGTCTGGCTGGCGGCGCGCCAGGTGCCCCGCACCGCCGCCGAGAAAAAGAAGATCGTTGTCTGACCGGCCGTCTCGGCCGGATCCGCACGCTCGTACGGCATGACGCCGTAGGACCCGCGTCACGAGCCGCGCCCGGGGGAGGGCCGCGGCCTGGCGTCTGGCAATTTCACCACGGGGGATAGAACTCATGCATTCGGACAGGCCTGTCTTCGTCGTCGGCTGCCCGCGCTCCGGCACCACCATGCTGCAGCTCATGCTGCACTCGCACCCGCACATCGCGGTCCCGCCCGAGACGCGGTTCCTCGTCCCGGCCTACTTCTCCCGCCGGGCGTACGGCGACATGCGGCTGGCCGACAACAGGCGCAGGCTGGCGACCTGGATCGCCGAGGGCAGGACCACGAAGTTCCACGAGCTCGGGCTTAGCCGGCCCGACTTCGTCCAGGCCGCCATGCTCGGACCGGGCAGCTTCGGCTCGGTCATCGGCATGGTCTTCAAGTGCTACGCCGAGCGCTTCGGCAAGTCGCGCTGGGGCGACAAGCGGCCCAGCTACTACCGGCACGTCGAGATGCTGATGCGGATGTTCCCCGACGCGCAGTTCGTCCACCTCGTCAGGGACGGCCGCGACTGCGTGGCCTCGCTCAAGCAGATGCCCTGGTACAAGGCGGACGCCGTGCACGCCATGGCCAATTGGGCCGAGGCCGTCGACTTCGGCCGCCGGCACGCGCGCAAGCTGCCGGCCGGCAGCTTCTACGAGCTGCGGTACGAGGACCTCACCGCCGACCCGGAGACCGAGCTGAAGAAGCTGTGCGTGTTCCTCGGCGAGGACTACGACCCGGGGATGTGCGAGCCGCGCCACATGGCCGAGCTGGCCGTGCCCAAGCACAAGGTGTGGCACAGCAACACGCACGAGGAGGTGACCACGGCCCACTCGGGCAAGTGGGCCTCCCGGCTGGAGCCCTGGGAGATCTCGCTGTGCGAGGAGGTGCTCGGCGAGCGGCTCACCGCGTACGGCTACGAGCTGAGCGGCGCGCGCAAGCCCGACCGCGAGCACGTCGCCGCCTACAAGGCGGCGGGGGCCAAGCGCCGTGCGGCGCGGCTGCGTAAGTACAACCGCGACCGGCTCACCCGGCTGCGCGAGCCCGGTCCGATGGCCGCCCTGCTGACCGAGGGCCAGCGGCGGCTCGCCGGCCTGCCCCAGCAGCGCTCCTACGAACTGCTTCCCCGCTGACATCCCCGCTCGAGCACGTCAGGCGCCTGGCGGGGGGCCGACCGACGACCGCACGATGAGGCGGGAGCGGAGCGTGTGCGTCTCCCGGCCGGGCTCGGTCCCCCGCACGATGTCGAGGAGCACCTCGGCCGCCTTCGCGCCGAGCTCGTGCACCGGCTGCTCGATCATTGTCAGCGGCGGATCCATGACCGCCGCCCAGGCGCTGTCGTCGAACCCGATGAGCGCGACGTCGCGCGGATAGGAGAGCCCGGCGGCCCGCAGGGCGCGCAGGGCCCCCGTCACGGCCTCGGTCTCCGTGCAGAACAGCGCGGTGATGCGGTCGGGCAGGGCGAGCATGCGCGCGACCTCCTGGGTCACCCGCTCCTCGACCTTTCGCTCGACCATCACCAGTTCGGGGTCGAAGGGAATCCGCGCGTCGTCGAGTGCGTCGAGGTAGCCCCGCAGGCGCTCGCCGTCGGTCCACAGGTTGCGCGACGCCGCCGCCAGCAGCTCGCGGCGGGTCGCCGGCGGCTGTCCCATGGGCGGGCCCCACACGAAGCCGATCCGCCGGTGCCCGGCCGCGATCAGCCGCTCGACCGCCTCACGCGCCGCGTCGCGGTTGTCGATGACGACCGCGTCGAGGTCGAGCGCCGGGATGGCCCGGTCGACCAGGACGACGGGGACGCCGCGCTTCAGCGCCTCCTTGACGTGGCCGACCTCCCGGCCGCTGACCGCGGCGGACGCGATGATCATGCCGTCGACGCGCTTGTCGATCAGCACGTTGGTGGCGGCGACCTCCTCGTCGAGGTCCTCGTAGGTGCTCAGCACGATCGTGTCGAAGCCGCGGGCCCGGGACGCGTCGCAGACGCCGCGGACCAGCCCGGCGAAGAAGGGGTTGCCGATGTCGGCGACGATCACCCCGATGGTGTGGCTCACGCCGGTCGACATGCTGCGGGCAAGGGCGTTGGCGCGGTAGCCGAGCTTCTCGGCCGCCGCGAGCACGCGTTGGCGCAGCTCCGGGCTGACGTGTCCATACCCGCCGAGCGTGCGGGCGGCGGTCGCCCGCCCGACGCCCGCCTCGGCCGCCACCTCGGAGATCGTCGGCCGCCCGGCGGCCTGGCTCCGCTCAGCTGGCATGGATCGCGTTCCTCCCTCTCGGTTCTACAAAAGCTTAGTTAGAACGGGCCGTCCGTGGCCGAACGCGCCCTCCACCAGGCATTGCTCGTAGGCCGACCGCGCGCCGTCGTGGAGCGCGCGCTCGACGGCGTCGCGGTCCGGGGACGTGCCGGTGGTCCAGCCGCTGTGCAGCAGCGAGACGGCGAACCCGGCGAGGAAGGCGTCGCCGCAGCCCATCGTGTCGACCATCAGGGCGGGGTCCTCCACCCGGCGTGCGGCGGTCGCGACCGTGACCCTGCCGTCGTGCGCGATGGCTCCCTCCACGCCGCGCGTGGCCAGCGCGAGCCGCGCGCCGTGCCGTACGGCGTCGGCCAGCAGCGCACGCGTGGCGGCCTCGTCGAGGTGCGAGCACGACAGCAGCACCAGGTCGGCGTGCGGGCAGATCCGGTCGAGGTAGTCGGGGGCGCGGAACTCGTCCTCGCTGGACAGGTCGAAGCTCACCAGCGGGCCGAGCCCGGCCAGCTTGGGCAGCTCGCTCTCGCTGCGGGAGTACACGCTGGAGTGCACCAGGTCGAAGGAGGCCGCGTACCGCAGCAGGTCGTCGCCGAGGACGAGCGGTTCCCGCAGCGTGACGCCGCCGCCGTTCCAGCCGAGGAAGACGCGGTCGCCGTCGTCCACGCGCAGTGTGGAGACGCCGCTCTCACCGGTCCGCACGACGCAGTGGTCGATCGCGACCCCCTGGGCGGCGATCGAGGCGCGCAGGAAGTCGCCGAGGTCGTCGTCGCCGAAGACGCCCAGGTAGGCCGCCTCCAGGCCGAGACGGCGGGCGTAGACGGCCACGTTCACGCTGTTGCCGCCGGGGTACTCCACGCCGCGGTCGACGAACTGGTCGACGATGTTGTCGCCGAAGCCGAGGACTCTCAAAGGACTCTCCTGTGGACGGGCCCCCGCGCCGGCACGCGCGAGGGCCCGGAAGGGGGGGACGGCGGGATCAGTAGTCCATGACGCGGTAGTAGCGGCGCAGGTCGAGAGAGTGGTCGCGCACCCGCTCCAGGTGCTTGCTGACGCGGCTCATGACGGTGTCGAGGACGAGCGGCGCGAGCAGGCCGCGGAACTCCGGGCTGATGCCGTCGAGCGGGTAGTCCTTGGTGTCGAAGACCGTGACGTCCTTGGAGATCCGCTTGGCGAAGGCCTCGGCGCGGTCGGTGAGCGCCCTCGCCTCGTCCTCGCCCTGGAAGACGATCACACTGGTGTTCTCCTCCACCAGTTCGAGCGAGCCGTGGAAGAACTCGGCGCTGTGCACCCGCGTGGTGCGCAGCCACTGCATCTCCTCGAGGATGCACATGGAGTAGAGGTAGGTGAACCCCCACAGGTTCCCGCCGCCGATGAGGAAGTAGTAGTCGCTGTCCCTGTGGGCGTCGGCGAAGGCCTCGGCGACCGGCTCGGCCTGCTTGGAGACCTCCAGGAGGATCCGCGGGATGTCGTCGAACTCGGCGGCGAACTTCTCGTAGCCGTCGAACTCGCCCCGACGCGACAGCAGCCGGCCCATGAAGAGCAGCATCTGCATGTCGAACGGCCACGTCTTGGGCTCGGTCAGCAGCACGAGGTCGACGTTCTGGGCGATCGGCGAGTCGGGGTAGCCGGTGAAGCCGACGGTGTAGGCGCCCTTCGACTTGCAGAACTCGATGGCCCGGACGACGTCGTCGGTGGTGCCGGAGACCGAGGTGAAGATCGCCACCGAGCGCTCGCCGAGCGCCTTCTCGTCCGCGGCGATCAGCTCGGCCGCGATCACCGCGCGCACGTCGAGGGTGGACCGCTGGCGAGCCAGGCGCTCGTACGGCCACATCTGGGCGTAGGTGCCGCCGGCGCCGACGAGGTAGAGGTTGTCGAATCCCCCGTCCACGAGCCGATCGACCAGTTCCTCGATCCGCGGGCGCAGCGCCACCGCGCTCGCCAGCTGGGAGAGGAATTCCGGCTCGTTGAATCCGAGCATTGTCGCGTCCTTTCGGGATCACCTGCGGACCGGCGGCGCCCCTGCTGCCTGATACCGGTATCACGCGGGGGTCACGCTGGCACAGGTGAACGTACGGCGTCAACACCGCCCCCGTGTTTCCCGTGCGCTGACGGGTTCTACCTGCTGCTTCTTTCCGTCTGCGGTCCTGGAAGCGAAGTGCCCGGAAAAATTCTTGAAACTAGGGCTGGTACCGGTATCAGATGCTCTGTACAGTCACCCCACACCAAGCGGGTCGTACCGGCGGATCCCAGTGCCTCCCGGCATCCCAGTGCCCCGGCACCGGCGGTCCTCCCTCCCCCAGTTGGACCAGCCTCAGCGAGACCAGAGAGAAAGGAAGCCCATGCGCCCTCGCGCATTGACGACGTTCGCGGCACTCGCCGGGACGTCGGTGCTCGCCCTCGCCGGTTGCACCGGCGGCGGGCAGGCGGACAAGGCTCCCGCGGCCGACGTGACCGCCGCCCCCGACTACTCGGGCACCCTGAGCATCCTCACCAAGTTCGCAGGGGAGCCCCTGGAGCCGTACTTCGAGAACCTGGCCGCCGCGTACGAGAAGCTCCACCCCGGGGTGAAGGTCCAGCTCATCCAGGAGACCGACCAGAGCATCAAGGACAAGACCAAGACGCTGACCGCGTCGAACGCCCTGCCGGACGTCTACTTCACCTGGACTGGCAACTGGGCGGAGAACTTCGTCCGCGGCGGCCGCGCGGCCGACCTGACCAAGGTCGTCGGGCCCGGCACGGAGTGGGGGAAGACCTTCAGCGAGGGGGCGCTGTCGGCCTTCGCCTACGACGGCAAGTACTACGGGATCCCGCTGTACGGCAACGGCAAGTTCATGGGCTACAACAAGGCCGCGTTCGCCAAGGCGGGGGTGAAGGTGCCCGCCACGTTCGAAGACCTGATCGCCGCCTGCGGCCCGCTGCGCAAGGCCGGGTACGAGCCGATCGCGTTCGGCAACAAGGACGGCTGGCCGGCCCTCCACTACCTGCAGCAGATGTTCGCCTACGACGTGCCGTGGGACACGCTGCAGGCCGACCTCAAGCCCGCGACGGCGAAGCTGGCCGACCCGGGCTACGTCACCGCGCTGACGCGGTTCAAGACCCTCGTCGACACCTGCACCGACACCAAGAGCGGCACCAACGGCGTGCTGTACAGCTCGGCGCAGGAGAAGTTCGCCGACGGCAAGGCGGCCATGTACTACCAGGAGATCCTGGAGTTCGACAACGAGACCGCCAAGGGCAAGCTCCCCACGGACGACTTCGGCATCTTCCAGATGCCCGCGCCGCAGGGGGCGAAGGGCGACGCCACGGTGGTCGAGGGCGCACCCGAGGGATACCTGGTCAACGCCGCCTCGCCGCGCATCCCGCTCGCCGTCGACTTCATGAAGTTCGTCACGAGCGTGGAGAACGCCAAGACGCTGTCGTCCCCGCCGTACGGCCAGCCCAGCACGGTCATCGGAGCCGTCACGCCCGAGACCTCCAGCAAGGCGGTCTACGAGGGCGTCGGGCTGGTCAACAAGGCGCCGAAGCTGGCCGCCTGGCTCGACACCGTCACCGTGCCCGACGTCGCCGACGCGTGGCTGTCCGGCGGCGAGGCGTTGATCACCGGTGGCAAGACCCCGGAACAGGTGCTCGAAAGCGTCCGCCAGGCCTCGGCGTCCGCGAAGTAGCCGGAGGAGAGCAGGTGCGCACCATCGGCAAACGGGCGCTCGGGCTCGCGTGGGTCGTTCCCGCCCTCGTGCTGGTCGGGGTGTTCGTCTACTTCCCGCTGGCGGAGAACCTCGGGTTCAGCACGCTCAAGTGGGACATCTACAGCGGCAGCCAGGAGTACGTCGGCTTCGCCAACTACACCAAGCTCGTCGAGGACCCGGTCTTCTGGCGGTCGCTCGGCAACAACGTGCTGTACGCCGTGGTGTCGATCGTGTTCCAGGTGTTCGGGGCGCTCGTGCTGGCCGCGCTCATCGAAGGCGTGCGCAGCGAGCGGTGGCAGCGCGCCCTGCGGGCGATCTACTTCATCCCCTCCGCGATCTCGCTGACCGTCGCCGGCCTGCTCTTCTACTTCATCTACGAGCCCGACCTCGGCCTGCTCAACCACCTGCTGCAGGCGGTCGGCCTCGGCGGCCTCGGCCACTCGTGGCTGGGCGAGGAGAGCACGGCCATGCCGGCGATCATCGCGATGAGCCAGTGGCAGGGCTTCGGCTACTCCACACTGCTGTTCGCCGTCGCCATCCAGCGGATTCCCCGCGAGATCTACCAGGCCGCGGCCCTCGACGGCACCGGCCCGGTCCGCCGCTTCTTCCACGTGACCGTTCCCCTGGTGCGAGAGATGACCGGCGTGATGTCGATGATCACGATCTCGGGGGCGTTCCAGGTGTTCAACGAGGTCATGGTGATGACCAGCGGCGGGCCCGACAACTCGACCCAGGTGCTGGGGACCTGGCTCTACCGCAGCGGCTTCGTCCGCAACGACTTCGGCTACGCCGCCGCGATCGCGACCGTCATCTTCGTGATCACGCTCGGCATCGCCGTCGCGCAACTGTGGGTCGCGCGCAGGAGAAGGGTGGCGTGGTGAGTCGCATCGGCTTCCTGGGGGTGGTCGCCCGGATGTTCCTGTGGGCGTTCCTGCTCTGCCTCGCGGCCGTGGTGGTCTATCCGCTGCTGTGGATGGTGCTCAACGGCTTCAAGACCAACGGCGAGATCTTCGGGAACCCCTTCTCGCTGCCCTCGCACTGGAGCTTCGACAGCTACCAGAAGGCATGGAACCGCGGGGTGAGCAACTACCTCACCACGAGCGTGCTGGTCACCGTGACCTCGACGATCGCGACCGTGTTCGTGAGCGCCTGGGCGGCGTACGGCCTCACCCGGGTGAACATCCCGTTCTCCAAGCTGACCACCGGGGTCATCCTCGGCGGGCTGATGCTCGCCCCGAGCGTGGCGCTCGTGCCGCTGGTGAAGATGTTCCAGGCTATGGGCCTCTACAACAGCTTCTGGGCGCTGCTGATCCTCTACACGGCCTTCCGGGTGCCGTTCACCACCTTCCTCATCCGGGCGTACATGCTCGATCTGCCGCGCGAGGTGGACGAGGCGGCCGAGATGGACGGCTGCGGCCGGTGGACCGCCTTCTGGCGGATCATCCTGCCCATGTGCAAGCCGATCATCACCTCGACCGTGCTGCTGCACATCCTGTTCGCCTGGAACGAGTACCTGTTCGCGATGGTCTTCACCAGCGGCGCGGGCGTGCAGACCCTTCCGGTCGGCCTGATGAGCCTCATGAGCAAGCACGGCACCGAGTTTCCCGTCGTCTTCGCCGGCATGGCGATCGCGGCCTTCCCGGTCGTGCTGCTGTTCTTCGCCGGGCAGCGTTACATCGTCAAAGGACTCGCGGACGGAGTCGGAAAATGAGCCCCATGCCCCTGATCACCGGATCGAACTTCTCCTACCAGCACCTGCCGTTCGAGCGGTTCCTCGACGACGCCGCCGACCTCGGCCGCGAGGAACTGGAGTTGTGGGGGATCGCCCCCCACTTCCACGTGCCGCAGGTGAGCGACGCCGAGGCCCGCGCCGTACGCCGCCGGGCCGCCTCACGCGGCCTGCGGGTGCGTTGTCTCACGCCCGAGCAGGTGGCGTACCCGGTCAACATCGCCTCGGCCGACACGCGGCTGCGTGCCTCCAGCATCGCGATGTTCCGCCGGGCGGCCGAGCTGTGCGCGGAGCTCGGCGCCGAGTTGCTCCTGCTCACGCCGGGCCGGGGATACGAGGACGAGCCGGTGGAGGCGGCGTGGCGCAGGTCCGCCGACGCGATCGCCGAGATCGCCGGGTACGCCGATGGCTTCGGGGTGACCTGCGTGCTCGAACCGCTTCAGCGGGTGGAGTCGAACCTCCTCAACGACTCGCGGGCGCTCGCCAGGATGCTGGACGAGGTCGGCGCGCCGAACCTCGCCGCCGTGCTGGACACCGTTGGCATGGCGGTCGCGGGGGAGAGCGTGGACGACTACTTCGACGCGCTCGGCGACCGTGTTCGCCACGTGCACCTCATCGACGGCCGCCCGGCCGGGCACCTGGCGTGGGGCGACGGGGAGCTGCCGCTGGCCGACTACCTCGCCGCCTTCTCCCGGCGCGGTTATGACGGGTTCATGACGTTCGAGCTGTTCGGTGACGGCACCTACGCCTTCGCCCCCCGGCCCGTCGTCGAACGCTGCCTGTCCGCCGTGGAGGCCGCCCTCGCGCCGGGCGCGACCGCGTAGCCGCCATCGTCAGGCCGCCGTCGTCAGGTCGCCCTCCGCCGGGGGAGCGGCAGGCGCGACCGCGTGAACGCGGCGCCGCCGAGCGCGGCCAGCAGGGGAAGCGCCACGACGAGCAGGCCGACGAGCGCCCAGGGCATCGCGATCGTGGGGGTGCCGCCCGCCGGCACGGTCGTCGTCACCCCATCGGGACGCAGGAACACCGCCGGGTGGGGATCGGGGTACCGGGCCGCGGCGATGCCCGGAGCCAGACCGGCGAGCACGCCCGTGACCGAGCCCAGCAGCGCGATCACCAGAGCCTGCCCGGCGACGACCGCCCGCTTCACCCGCGGTGCCGCCCCCACGGCCGACATGGTCTCCAGGTCCGGACGCGCCTCGGCGGCGGCCAGCATGGTGGCGACGAACGTCATCCCCAGCACGAGCACGGCCGCGGCGATGCCCAGCACGAGCAGGAGCATCGTGTCGTCGGGAGCCTCCGGCACTTCGAGTCGCACGGTCGCCTTCGCGGTGATCCGCTCCACCTTCTCGACGATCCGGTCCGCCGTCGCCCTGGGGACGCGGAAGTCCGCGGGATCCACCACGAGCATGGCGGTCGCGGTGCCGTACCCGTTCTTCGCGGCCACCTCGGGCGCGACGACCGCGCGGGCCCAGCCCTGCCCGGTGGCTCGCACGCCGACGGCGGGCAGCGTGAGCGACGAGGAGTCGCCCGGCCCGGCCTCGGGCATCAGATCGATCCGCACCTGTCCCTGCCGGATCACTGCCGGGTTGAGCACGACGGCCTTGCCCTCGTGGAGCGCAGCCACCGCCCCGGGGTCCTCGCGCCGCAGCGCATAGCGGAGCAGGTCGTCGTTCCCGACCAGCAGGCCCCCGGATTCGCTCGGGTCCGGCCACTCCACCCTGCTGGAGTTCGGGGCGTCGTCCGGTACGGAGGCGTACACGGGGACGCCGGATTTCGTCGCGAGTATCCTCGCCTCGACCAGCGGCACGCCGGCGGGGAGTTCCTGGCGCACGGCGGAGCGGACGCGATCCCAGAGCCCGGGAGTGAGGTCCGGTCCGGCGATCCACAGCGCTCCGGTGGGAGCCTGCGGGTAGTCCTGCGCGTACGCCGGCCTCTGCGCGAGTTTGCTCTGCCAGGTCAGGCCCACCGCCGTGAGCGCCACGACCGCGGTCATCACCGCGGCGATGGCGGGCGCCGTACGGCCCCTGTTGCGTACGGCGTCCCTGGCGGCGAACCGGAGCGGCAGGGGGAGGCGGGCGGCGAGCCGGGCCACGGCCGCGATGAGCGCCGGGGTCAGGGCGACCAGGCCGAGCTGGGTGACCAGGGCCGAGGTCGCGACCCAGCCGAGCTCGTGACCCGCGCTCACGACGGTTGCCGCCGTGCCCGCGACGACGAGCAGGATCCCGAGCAGCGGCCGGCCCGCGTGCTCACGGCCTCGCTCGCGTCTGCCCGACAGCACGGCGACGGGGTCCGTACGGCTCGCCGAGACGGCCGGGGCGAGGGCGGCCAGCAAACCCGCGAGGACGCCCAGCGCCGCGGCCGTCGCGACCGCCGCCCAGGGGGCGGCGAACGGGCCGAGCAGGTATCCGGCCCGCCGCTCCAGCAGCGGTCGCGCGAGCCAAGCTGCCACGACGCCCAACGCCGCGCCCGGCACCGAGGCGGTTACGCCGGACAGGAGGCCGTCGGCGAGCGCGATCGTCCGCAGCTGCGCGGCGGAGCCGCCCTGGACGGACACGAGCGCGAACTCGCGCGACCTGCGCAACCGCCCCATGGCGAAGGCCGGGCCGGCCAGCAGGACCACCTCAAGCAGCATGATCGCGACCCACGGCGCGCTCTGCGGGAGGGAGGGGCCGCGCGGTGACGGCTCATCCGGCCGCACCCCGTCGATTACGGCGTGGCTGACGACCACGAGGCCGCGTGCGTTGAGCCGTCGCACGTCCGCCCACGTCACGGGACGCGGAGAGTCCACGAGCCAGCCGCGCGACATCAGCCCGGGATGGACCGGCCCGAAGGCCGTGTCGGGCAGGCTGCCGGGAAAGGCCGCGAGTGCGGGCGGGAACCCCGCCAGGTCGAACAGGACGACGCCGACGACCAGGAGCGGCCGGCGTTCCTCGCCGACGAAGAGCGTGACTCCCGGTGCAGCATCCGGGGACAGTCGGTCGGCGGACACGACCGCCTCGCCGGGGGCGGTGGGAAGCCTGCCCTCGATCAGCCGGAACGTGCCCCGGGACATCGGATCGTTCAGATCGACCTGACGAATCCGTCCGAAGTCGTACCCCTGCGGGGTCAGGTAGCGGAAATCCGCCTGGGCGAAGGGGACGATCCGGTTGCCGGGACCGAGAAGCGCCGTGATCTCGGCCGGGGTGAACGGCGTCCGATCACGTTCGGGCTGCCAGCGGATGTCGTTCCCCCACGCGTCCTGCGTGAGCCCCGTCCACTCGTGGGCGCCGGTCAGCAGCGCGTCGGCCTGCCCGAGCGGGTAGTGCTGACGGTCGGGCATCGATCCCGGGCCGAAGACGGCGCTCAGCACGAAGGAGGCGAGGGCGACCGGAAGCCCGATCATCGCGAGGATCAGCGCGCTGCGCCACTTCGACCGCCGGGCGTTGCGGCGGGAGATCCGCAACGCGGCCCTGACACCCTTCATCGGGCGGTCTCCATCCGGTCGGCGGAGTCGGCGATCCGCCCGTCCTTGAGGAAGACGACGCGGTCGGCCCAAGCGGCGTAGCGCGGCTCGTGCGTGACCAGCAGCACGGCGGCCCCGGCGTCGGCCCGCTGCCGGAGCACTTGGATGATCTCGTCGCCCGCCCGGGTGTCGAGGGCGCCGGTCGGCTCGTCGGCCAGGAGCAGCCGCCGTTCGCCGACCAGCGCGCGGGCGATGGCGGCCCGCTGGCGCTGGCCGCCCGACAGGTCGTCGGGGAACCGGTCGCCCAGGTCGGCGAGCCCGACCTCCTCCAGCACCGTCAGGGCCTCTCGCCTGGCCTTCGCCGTACGGACGCCGTCCAGCTCGCGCGGCAGCGCGACGTTCTCTGCGACGGTCAGCGACGGGATGAGGTTGAGGTCCTGGAAGACGTAGCCGGCGCTTCTGCGGCGCAACTCCGCCAGTTGCTTCGGTGACAGATCCCGCAGCTCGCGGCCTTCGAGCGTCACCGATCCCTCCGTCGGGCGGTCGAGCCCGCCGGCGAGGTTGAGCAGGGTGGACTTGCCGGACCCGGAGGGGCCCATGACCGCGACCAGCTCCCCGGCGTGGACGTCCAGGCTGACGCCCCGCAGCGCGTGGACGGCCCCGGTCCCCTCGCCGTGGACGCGTACGACGCCGGTCATGCGGACGACCGGTTCGCCGTCCGGCGCGGGTAACCGGTCCGGAGGTCGGTTCTCGGTCACGGATTCTCCTCGGAGGGACGGGCGAGGACGGCCTCGCAGTGGTCGAGCCAGCGCTGCTCGGCCTCGGCATGGAAGATCATCGATTCGATGACCAGGCGCTGTGCGGCCTCGGCGGACGCGTCGAGGCTCCGCATGGCACGGGTGAGCTCCTGCAGGCCCCGCATCGTCGCGGACCGCTGGGCCCGGATGACCGCCGCCACGTCCACGCCGGGCGTGGTGACCGCCATCGCGAGCTTGATGACGAGCTCGTCGCGGGGCCGGTCGGCCCGCGAGACGGGTTTGGCGAACCACCGGTCGAGCTCGTCGTGGCCTTCGGGGGTGATGGCGTAGCGGACCCGGCCCTGCTCGTCCTGGTCGCCCTGGTCCTCGCGGGACACCAGGCCATCGCGTTCGAGGCGGGACAGCGTCGTGTAGACCTGCCCGATGTTCAGTGGCCAGGTCGTCGCCGTGGACGCTTCGAACTCGGCCCTGAGCTGGTAGCCGTAGCGCGGGCCCCGGCTGAGCAGGGCGAGCAGGCCGTGTCGTACCGACATGAATACTCAGTATGCATACTGAGTATTCCCCTGGCGGCAGTTCGGCCCAAAAAACTCAGAAAAGCCGCGAGAAGACGAAAGGCCGGCACCGCGCGGACGCGGCACCGGCCGGAAGCGGATCAGCGGATCAGCGGCGGATGGCCTTGGCGAGGATGGCGACGAAGGCCGCGAAGCCCAGACCTCCGACGAGGACGGGCGCCATGATGACGGCGTCGGGATCGGGCCCGGTCAGGTAGCGGATGCCCATGCCGATGAACAGCAGGCCGCACAGCAGGGACATCCAGTCCGTACGGTGCACCCGGCGCGGGCGCTCGGGTCGGGACTCAGGCTGCACGGCGCACCTCCACGTCACCGATACCGGCCTTGACGTGCAGCTCGATCGTCGGCGCGTCGCCCTCGACGGGCGTCTCCGGCTCCAGGACCCGTTCGAAGTTGACGTCCGCGCCGTCCTCGACCTTGTGGTCGATCTTCACCTCGCCCAGCTTGGCGGAGCCGTGCACCTCCACCCGGGCGGTCGGCGGGACGATCACGGTGAGCTGTCCCATCGACACCGAGGCGTCGAACCTGACCCGGCCGCCCGGCTTGAGCGTCACGTCGCTCAGGTCGAGCTTGCCCTCGCCGATTCCCAGTTCGTAGGTGCCGGGTGACTGGACGGTGCCGACGGGGTGCCAGACGAAGCTGCCGACCTTGCGGGGGATGCCGTTCACCGTCGAGCTTCCCACCAGCACGAGGGCCACGATCGTCCCGGCGGCGACCAGTGCCGCGCCCCGGCCGAACCAGGCCGCGACCAGCAGGCCCGCTCCGATCGTGACGAGGACCGCCCCGCCGACGACCGGCAGGCCGACCGAGCCGGAGCCGGTCCGCTGCATGGTGACCATGATCCCTCCAACGATCAGGGCGAGGCAGATGGTGAGGCCGCCGACGAACGACTTGGGGCGCTTGGGCTTCACGGGCCGCGGGGGCGGCGGCGTGGGCGGGGCGTAGGGGCTCGGCGCGTAGTAGGGCGAGCCGTAGGGCTGGTAGGGCTCCCGCGCCGTGTAGGGGCCGTGGGGGGCGAAGGGCTCTCCGGATCCGTATCCGTGCCCTCCGGCTCCGTGTCCCCGCATGCCGTGCCGGTGGTCCTGGGCGCCGCCGTGGCCGTACGCGCCCGCTCGCGCCTCACGGGCCAGGTCGGACAGCCGCCGGTAGCCGTCGTTCGCCGGAGGGGCGGAGACGGAGGGCCCCGGCGCTCCGGGGGCCCAGCCGGCCGGCGCCCCGTAGACGTCCGGTCCCGGTGTGTGCGGGTCCAGTGCGTTCGGGTCCAGTGCGTTCGGGTCTGGGGTGTGCGGGTCCGGGGTGTGCGGGCCCGGGGCGGGCTCCGCGGCCAGACGGGCCACGGATTCGAAGGGCCGGGTCGGCGGGTCGCCTTCGGCCCGCCCCGCCGGTTCCGCCGGGTCCCCGGCGACGGCCTCTTGGACGAGCGTGTCGTCCACGGCCGTGTCCTTCGGGGGTGTGTCCTTCGCCACCGGGTGCTGGATGATCGTGTCGTGGATCGCGGTGTCGTCCGCGGCTCTGTCCGCGGTCGCGGCGGGGGTGGCCGGGCCGGGGTCCGCGGTGTCCGTCGCGGGCGCCTGCGCGGCGGACTCCTGCGGCGCCGGTGTCTCGCGCAGCGGTGTCTCCGCCATCGGCGCTCCCGCCCCGGGGGCGCCGGTCGTCGCCCCGTACGGCTCCCGCGCGGAAGGCTGGGTGAAGGGCGCGAACGGCGCGAAGTTGGGGGTGGCCCGGGTCATGCCGCGCCGTCCGGTCGCCCGCTCGGGCATCGACTTGGCCATCGTCAGCAGGTCGACGCCGCGCGCGTGGGCGGCCATCAGCACGATGGCCAGCAGCGTGCCGACCACGATCGTGCCGCGGTTGATCCCCCCGGAGGCGACGTTGATGATCAGGCCGAACGCGAAGACCGCGGCCAGTAGCGCGAGCACGGTCTCGGCGTCGAACAGCCGCCGGGTCCACTGCTCCAGGTGGCCGGGGCCGCCGCCAGGCTGGCGCATCAGCAGGAACGCCGCGACGTACAGCATGACGCCGATGCCGGAGGCGAGGACCAGCACCGCGAATCCGACGCGGAAGAGCACGGGGTCCATGCCCGTGAACCTGCCGAGGCCCGCGCAGACGCCCGTGATCATGCGCCCGTCCCGGGAGCGGCTCAGCACCTTCTCGGGCTCGGGCGTGCCGGCGGGGTCGGGAGCGGGGGTCGGTGGTGCCTCGGTCATGGTCCCATCCTGGCCTCGCCCGCCGTATCCCTGCCATCGGGGGAACCCCTGACTCGTCCCCGACCCCTCAGGGGCGGCGTCAGGGCATGCCCTGATGCGCTCATGCTCTATGACGTGTGACGATGCTTCCCGAGATGTCTGAGATGCCTAACGCCCCTGCGGCGTACCCACGGATGGTCCGGCCCGCCTCGGGCCGGGTGGTCGCGGGCGTCGCGCAGGGTGCCGCCGCCCAGCTGCGGCTCGACCCCGTCGTTCTGCGCCTCGCGTTCGTGCTGCTCACCGTCGTCGACGGGCTGGGCGTCGTGGCGTACGCCGCGCTGTGGATGTTCACCCCCAAGGAGGAGGTGAAGGGCCGCCAGCCGGCTCGCGAGTGGGGCCAGCTCGCGGCGTACGGCGTGCTGTGGCTGGCGCTGGCGGCCTTCGCGTGGATGACGGGCGCCTCCAGCGGCGGGTTCGGCACGTGGCCGATCGCGGTCTGCGGCATCGGCGCGCTGATCCTGTGGCAGCAGGCCGACCCGGGACGGCGGCAGCGGTGGATGTCCGGCGCGGTCAAGCAGGTCAGCGCGACCTGGGTGCGCACCGGCATCGGGGCGCTGCTCGTCGCCGTGGGTGCGATCGGCTTCCTGGCCGCGAGCGGCGAGCTGGCCAAGGCCAGGACCGGGCTCGTGTTCACCGCCGTCGTCGTCGGCGGCATGCTGATGATCGCCGCGCCCTGGCTGGCCTCGCTCGTGAAGGAGCTCCAGCGGGAGCGCACCGAGCGCATCAGGCAGGAGGAGCGGGCCGAGGTGGCCGCCCACGTCCACGACTCGGTGCTGCACACGCTGACCCTCATCCAGCGCAACGCCCACGACGCGCGGGAGGTCGCCCGGCTCGCCCGGTCGCAGGAGCGGGAGCTGCGCAACTGGCTCTACCAGCCCAAGCAGGACGCCGACGCCACCCTCGCCGCGGCCGTACGGCGGGTCGCGGCCGAGGAGGAGGACGCCCACGGCGTGCAGATCGAGGTGGTCTGCGTGGGCGACTGCGAGCTGAACGAGGGCCTGGTGGCCCTGCTGCAGGCCGCCCGGCAGGCGATGGTCAACGCGTGCAAATACAGTGGGGCTCCGGCCGTCTCCGTCTACGCCGAGGTCGAGCCCGACGAGGTGACGGTGTTCGTCCGGGACCGGGGCAAGGGCTTCGTGCTCGACGACGTTCCCGGGGACCGGATGGGCATCCGCCAGTCGATCATCGGCAGGATGGAGCGCAACGGGGGAAGCGCCCGGGTCAGGACCGAGCCGGGCGACGGAACCGAGGTCATGCTGACCATGAAGAGGGAGCCATGAAGACCGTACGCGTGTTGATCGTCGACGACCACCGGCTGTTCCGGTCCGGCGTACGGGCCGAGCTGGGGCCGTCGATCCAGGTGCTCGGCGAGGCTGAGGACGTGGAGTCGGCGGTGACGGCGATCGGCGAGCTGCAGCCCGACGTGGTGCTGCTCGACGTGCACATGCCGGGCGGCGGCGGCCAGGAGGTGCTGAGGCGCGTGCTCGGCTCGGGCTCCCAGGTGCGCTTCCTCGCGCTGTCGGTGTCGGACGCGGCCGAGGACGTGATCGGGGTCATCCGGGGTGGCGCCCGGGGCTACGTGACCAAGACGATCAGCGGCGCGGAGCTGACCGACGCGATCATCCGGGTGTCCGAGGGCGACGCGGTGTTCTCGCCGCGGCTGGCCGGGTTCGTGCTCGACGCGTTCGCCTCGACGGAGGCCCCGCCCATCGATCCGGAGCTCGACTCGCTCACCCAGCGGGAGCGCGAGGTGCTGCGGCTGATCGCCCGGGGTTACGCCTACAAGGAGATCGCCAAGGAGCTGTTCATCTCGGTGAAGACCGTCGAGACCCACGTGTCGAGCGTGCTGCGCAAGCTGCAGCTGTCCAACCGCCACGAGCTGTCGCGCTGGGCCACCGCCAGACGTCTGGTCTGAACCCATCTGTGCGTACCCGTCTGGTGCGATCGCCCCCCGACGTGCGACGCTCAGTGAATGGGCCGTGACGTACCCTCCGTCTCCTTCAGCCGGGAGGACCGCCGTCGTTACCGGGACAAGGTGAAGCTGTCGCTGGACGTCCTGGCCGAGATGCTGCGGGAGTCGCGGTTCGGGTTCGACCGGGCCCAGATGGGCCTGGAGATCGAGCTGAACCTGGTCGACTCCCGGGGCGAGCCGGCGATGAAGAACGCCGAGGTCCTGGCCGCCATCGCGGAGCCCGACTGGGCGACGGAGCTGGGCCAGTTCAACGTCGAGATCAACATCCCGCCGCAGGTGCTGTCCGGCGAGGGCAGCCGCCTGCTGGAGGAGTCCGTACGGCTGCGCCTCAACCGGGCGCAGGAGCGGGCGGCGCGCGTCGGCGGGCAGCTCATGCTGGTCGGCATCCTGCCGACGCTGCGCGAGAGCGACGTCAGCGAGGGAACGCTGTCGGCGAACCCCCGCTACAAGCTGCTGAACGAGCAGATCTTCGCGGCCCGGGGCGAGGACCTGCACCTCATGATCGAGGGGGTGGACCGGCTCGACACCTACGCCGACAGCATCACCCCCGAGGCGGCGTGCACGAGCGTGCAGCTTCACCTGCAGGTCAGCCCCGAGACGTTCGCCGACCACTGGAACGCGGCCCAGGTCATCGCCGGTCCCCAGGTCGCGCTCGCGGCCAACTCGCCGTTCCTGTTCGGCAAGGAGCTGTGGCGCGAGACCAGGATCAGCCTGTTCGAGCAGGCCACCGACACCCGGCCCGAGGAGCTGAAGGCCCAGGGCGTACGGCCGCGCGTCTGGTTCGGGGAGCGGTGGATCACGTCGGTCTTCGATTTGTTCGAGGAGAACGTCCGCTACTTCCCCGCGCTGCTGCCCCTGTGCGAGGAGGAGGACCCGAGGCGGATCCTCGACGACGGCGGAGTGCCCGAGCTGCACGAACTCCGGTTGCACAACGGCACCGTCTACCGGTGGAACCGGCCGGTCTACGACGTCTCGGACGGCGTCCCCCACCTGCGGGTGGAGAACCGCGTGCTGCCCTCCGGGCCGACGGTGGCCGACATCGCCGCCAACGCCGCGTTCTACTACGGGCTCATGCGCGTGCTCCCCGCGGCCGAGCGGCCCGTGTGGTCGCGCATGTCCTTCGCCGCCGCCGAGGACAACCTCCGCAACGCCGCGCGGCACGGCCTCGAGGCCCGCCTCTACTGGCCGGGCCTGGGGGAGGTGCCCGCCGCCGAGCTGATCCTGCGCAGGCTGCTGCCCATGGCCTACCACGGGCTCGACCTGTGGGAGGTCGACCCGGTCCAGCGCGACCGGCTGCTCGGCATCATCGAGCGGCGTTGCGTGACCGGCCGTACGGGGGCGGACTGGCAGGTCAGGGCGGCCCGCGCGTTCGGCGGGGACCACGAGGCGCTGCGCCGCATGACCCTCCGCTATCTGCAGCACATGCACACCAACGAGCCCGTCCACACCTGGAGCATCTGAGCTCTCGCGTTCGGCGGCGGTGCAAATCTTTGCCGCCCAAATGGGTAGTCACATGGAAATGACCCGCCGAACGCTGGCCGCGCTCCTGCTCCTGGCGGTCCTGGTCGCCTCCTGCGGCACGCTCACCGGCTCCCGACCCGACCGGGCGCAGCCGGGGGACGCGGCTTCCCGGGGAACGCCGTGCGAGGGCACCGGCGACGACTTCCCCGGCGACGTCAAACTGGCGCGGTGCCTCACCGAGTGGTTCTGGTCACGCCGCTTCCAGGAGAGTGGCGCGACCTACCGCCCGATCACCCGCTTCGTCGCCTATCAGGGGAACAACGGCCCCGACTGCGGCGGGCAGCCCGCCGCGCCCGACAACGCCTTCTACTGTCCGTACGGCCATTTCATCGCCTATGACGAGACCTGGCTGAAGGCGATGTACGACCAGATGGGCGACGGGGCGGTCTACGTCGTGATCCCGCACGAACTCGGGCACGCCGTGCAGGCCCAGCTCGTCGAGGACTTCCGCTTCAACGTGGAGCGGGAGCTTCAGGCCGACTGCTACGCGGGCGCCGCGCTGAGCGGCCTGATCCGGGTGGGGGTGCTGGGCGCGGAGCAGGGCGACGAGGAGGAGCTGCTCGCCAACCTCCAGGCGGCGGGCGACCCCACCGACATGTGGTTGGCGCCGGACGCCCACGGTACCCCGCGACAGCGCCAGCAGTACTTCGCCCACGGCTACAACGAGGGGGTGGCCGCCTGCTGAGGCCGTCTCCTCACGGCCGGTCGAGCTCGGCGAGTTCGGTGAGCTCGTCCGCCCCCCGCGTCCCGTAGGTTCTCGATCAGCCGCCTGCCGAAGTATCGGCTTCCGCCGATGACGCACATCTCGCTCATGACGATCAGGGTGGCCGCGTATAGTCGTCAGCGGTAGTGGCGATCTTCTTGGCCAGTCATAAGGAAAACTGTTGATCGACGTGCACCGGCTCGGCGTTCTGCGTGAGGTCGCCCGCCACGGCAGCTTCAACCGCGCGGCCGCCGCCCTGCGGTTCACCCCGTCGGCCGTCTCCCAGCAGATCGCCGCACTGGAACGCGGCCTCGGCGTCCCCGTGGTGGAACGCAGCACGCGAGGGGTGGTCCTCACCGAGCCGGGGCGCATGCTCGTCGAGGCCGCAGAGGCCATCGCCGCCGAACTGACCGACGCCCAGGAGCGCATCGACCGGCTGTCGACCGAGCGGGCCCGGTTCACGGTCGCGGCGTTCGCCAGCGGGGGCCGCCGCCTCCTGCCGCCGGCGCTCACCCGCTTCGTCGCCGAACACCCCGAGGCCGAGCTGACGATCCTCGAACGCGAACCGGAGGACAGCCTGCCCCTGGTCCGGGAGGGCCGTGCCGACCTGGCCCTCGCCTACCACTTCGACGGGCCCCCGCCCGTCCGCCCCGGTGACCGCTCCGGCATGGACTGGACCCCGCTGATCGCCGACCCGCTGCGGGTCGTCCTCCCCCGTACGCATCCTCTGGCCGGGCGCGACCGCCTCCATCTGGCCGAGCTCGCAGGCGAACGCTGGATCCTCGGATGCCTGAAGACCGTGGACCTCCTCCGCCGCTACGCCGAGCTGGCGGGCTTCGAGCTGCGGATCTCCTGCAGCGCCACCGACTATTTCTTCGCGCAGTCCCTGGTCACCGCGGGCGTGGGCGTCGCGCTCATCCCGGAGATCGCGCTCACGCCGGCCCCCGACGTGGTCGCGATCCCCCTGGAGCCGCCCAGCCCGTCCCGCTTCATCGGCATCGCGACCTCCCGTCGCCACCGCGGCCCCGCCCAGCCGTACGTCGACGCGCTGCGCGGCCTCCTGTCGGAGGGATCCGGTCATGGGTGAGGGAAGATCTGGTGGAGCACGGATGAAGCCTGCGACGGCGGCATGTCTCGGGGTGCTCGCGGCGGCGAACGTGCTCAACAACCGGGTCGCCGGGCGCTGGGCGCCGCTGACCTCGGCGGTCGCGACCGGCACGCTGCTGCTGATCGCCCGCCGGGAGGGGCTGACCTGGCAGGAGCTGGGCTTCGACCGGGCGCGGCAGGGCGCGGCCGTGGGCGGCGCGCTTGCGGGCGTCGTGGCGGCCGGATACGCCGCCGGGGTGGCCCACCCCCGCACCCGCACGCTCTTCCACGACGAGCGCGCCCTCGCGCTGTCACGCCGCCGGGTGCTGGAGGAGGCCCTGGTGCAGGTGCCGTTCGGGACCGTGCTGCTGGAGGAGGTGGGCTTCCGCGGCGTGCTGCCCGCCCTGCTCGGCCGCTCGCTCCCGCCTCGTGCGGCGGTCGCCGCCTCGGCCGCGCTGTTCGGGCTGTGGCACGTGCTGCCCGCCCTGGACATGGCCGGGGCCAACCCCGAACTCGGCCGCCTGGCCGCCGGGGAGGCCCCGGATGAGGGCGCGGAGGAGGCCGCGGTGTCCCCGGGGCGGCTGGTCGCGGGGACGGTCGTGTCCACCGCCCTGGCGGGGGTCTTCTTCCATGAGCTTCGCCGCCGCGCCGGGCTGCTCGCCCCGTCGCTGCTCCACCTGGCGACGAACTCCCTCGGCTACGCCGCCGCCCGGGTGGCCCGCCGCCTCGATCAGCCTTCGCGGGGGTCGGCCAGGCCGGTCCGGTAGGCGTACGCGACCGCCTGGGCGCGATCGCGCACCCGGACCTTGGCGAACAGGTTGTTGATGTGCGTCTTCACGGTCGCCTCGCCGATGAACAGGTGGGCGGCGATCTCCGCGTTGGACAGGCCGCGCGCGATCAGCCGCAGCACCTCGGCCTCGCGGGGCGTCAGCCCGTCCGGCGGCGCCTCGGAAACGCCGTCCGCGGGCGCAGGGGGCGGCGGGGGCGGCGGGGTGCCGGGCAGGGCGGCGACGGTGTTCAGCAGGCGGCGCTGCACGCCGGGATCGAGCTGCGCGTCGCCGTTCATGACCGTCGCGACGGCGCGGGCGATCTCCTCGGCGTCGGCGCTCTTGGTGAGGAAGCCGCGCGCCCCGGCGCGCAGCGCGGCGAAGACCGACTCGTCGTCGGTGTACGTCGTGAGCACGACGACCTGGGTGTCCGGGAACTCGGCGCGGATCCTGCGGGTGGCCTCGACCCCGTCCATCCGGGGCATGCGCAGGTCCATGAGCACGACGTCGGGTCGTTCGCCGGCGACCACGCGGAGCGCGGCCTCGCCGTCGGCCGCCGATCCGACCACCTCGATGTCCGGCAGCAGGCCGAGCAGCAGGACGAGCCCGTCGCGTACGACGGCCTGGTCGTCCACCACCAGCACGCGGGCGGTCACGCCGGCACCCGCAGCCACACCCGGAAGCCGCTCTCAGCCTCGCCCGCCTCCAGCGTGCCGCCCAGGAGTTCGGCGCGTTCCCGCATGCCCATGAGTCCGTATCCTCCTCCAGGTGTCCCATATCCTCCTCCAGCCGGACCGGGCACGTCGCTCGGGGGGTTGACGACCTCCAGTTCGCACTCCCGGTCGCCGAAGCGCAGCCGTACGGTGGCGGGGGAGCCGGGGGCGTGCCGCCGCACGTTGGTGACGGCCTCCTGGGCGGTACGGATCATCGCCAGCTCGGTCTCGGGCGGCAGGCGGCGTTCGAACCCGGAGACGACGACGGCGCACTCCTTGCCGGTCGCGTCGCGGAACTCCTCCGCGAGCGCGTCCAGCGCGGCCGGGAGCGGCTGGGCGTCGTCGCGGAGCGCGGCCACGGCCCTGCGCGCCTCTTCGAGGCCCTTCTTGGCCAGCTCGCGGGCGCGTTCCACCCGGTCCATGGCCTCCTGCGACCGGTCGGCGCGCAGCAGCAGCCGGGCGCCTTCGAGGTGCACGATCTGCGCGGACAGGGAGTGCGCCAGGATGTCGTGGATCTCCCTGGCGATCCGGGCGCGCTCGGCCAGCACCGCCTCGCCTGCCTGCGCCGTCGTCGCGGCCCGGCGCTGCCTGATGGCGTAGGCGACCGTGAAGACCACGCAGATCGAGACGCACAGGCTGAGGTCGCGTTCGTACGCGTCGGGGGCGACCGGCGGCAGCAGGCCCGTGACGCTCGACCCCAGGCCCGCGAGGGCCAGCAGCAGGAGCGGCAGCGACCGGCTGAGCGGATGCCGTACGGCCGCGGCTCCGACGCAGAACATGAGCACGGCGACGGCCGGGCCGCTGTCCGAGACCATGACGAGGGCGATGGTCGCCACGAGGGCGAGCCCGATGAGGACGGCCTCCGCGGGCCCGTCGTTCCAGCGTCCCGGCAGGATCGGCCGCAGCCGGATGACGACCATGAGGGTCAGCGTGACGGCGATCGCGGCGGTCAGCGCGGTGACGGCGAGCCGGTCGCCCGTCAGGCCGAACCCCGGCGGGCTGGTCGCCTGCCCGCCGACCAGCATGGCGATCATCGCCAGCCGCAGGCACGCGCCGGCGATCGCGTTCCTGCGGCGGGATTCCGGACTGGCCTGGACATGTCCGTCACGACTGGGCACGCCCCGACGTTAGCGGGCCGCCTGGACACCCGATACGGGGGCGGTGGGCAGGGCGTTGGCCCGCCGGGCGACGACCAGGAACTGGACACCGAGGGTCACCCCGACGAACAGGAGCACGGAGGTCTGCGACGAGGCGAGGCCGAGCAGGGAGGTCAGAGCGATCATCGCGACCCGGACGGCGATGGAGCCCACCCAGGCGATCAGGGTCGTGACGGTGCCCTGTGACCACGCCACGCCGTGCTGGTCGCGCCACACGCGCGTCGTCATGGCCCGCAGCACACCGAGGCCGGCGGCCACGAGGAGTTCCGCGACCAGCACGGCGAGGCTCAGCGCCGTGTGACGAGGGTCGACGAGCGCGCCGCCGCCGAGGCCGCCCAGGATCATCACGGCGGCGATGATCAGACCCACCGGCCTGGCGACGGGCCTCGGCCTCATCTGCCGGTAGATCAGGAGGGCGAGGACGGCGAGGGCGGCGGCGACGATCTGTGCGGTTTCCATGCGCACGACGGTAGGGAGATCGGGCGCGCACCGGATCGGCGCGCGGGTGGAGAACGAGGGTGGAAAACCGGGGGTGGAGATCAGGCGATCTCCACCCCCGGGTGGAGCACTACGCGCCCTGCTCAGGCGGTGACGACCCGCTGGAACGCCTCCGCGTACGAGCCCTCGGGGAGGCCCGCGGCGGCGGCGTGACCGGAGAGCCAGCCCTTGATCATGCCGTCCAGGTCGGGGACGTGCGAGGTCTGGCTCTCGTGCGCGCGCAGCGCGGCGATCTTGCGATCCACGGTCGAGGTGACGTCGACGTAGTGGTTGACGGTCATCCCGCCCGTGAGCCACACCTCGCGGACGGTCCAGGCCTCCAGGCCCTCGTCGGCCAGCAGTTCGGGGAAGGTGTACGGGTTGCGCGCGTCGGGGTAGACGGCGTCGAGGGTGGCGCCGCCGACCGCGCGGTGGTCGGGGTGACTGGGGCCGAGCCGCTCGTAGTTGCGCTCGGGGGTCGAGGTGATGACGAGGTCGGGCCGCACCTGGCGGATCACCCGCGTGATGTCCCGCCGCAGGCCGAGCGTCTGCTCGACCACGCCGTCCCGGTAGCCCAGGAAGCGCAGGTCGCCGACGCCCACGCACTTGGCCGCGGCCGTCTGCTCCGCCCGGCGCAGCGCGGCCATGCCGCCGTTGTCCACCGCCCGGTCGAACCCGCCCGCGTCGCCATCCGTGACCAGGCAGTACACCACCTCGGCGCCCGCGTCGGTCAGTCTGGCGACCGTTCCCGCGCAGCCGAAGTCGATGTCGTCGGGATGCGCGACGACCAGCAGCACCTTCTTGATATCCGCCTCGTCCAGCACGAGCAGCCTCCTCATGGTCCGGCACATCACCTTAAACGTGACTTGCCGGGCGAGTGGGCTCCGGATGTCGGTGCGCGGTCATAACCTAAGGAGGTGTCCACCCGAGCCGCCACTCATCCGTTGCTCGACGGCCTCAACCCGCAGCAGCGGGACGCCGTCACCCACCAGGGCAGTCCGCTGCTGATCGTCGCCGGGGCCGGCTCCGGGAAGACCAGGGTGCTGACGCACCGCATCGCGTACCTGCTGGCGGAGCGCGACGTCCAGCCGGGGGAGATCCTCGCGATCACCTTCACCAACAAGGCCGCCCGCGAGATGAAGGAGCGGGTCGACAAGCTCATCGGACCGCGGTCCAGGGCCATGTGGGTCATGACGTTCCACAGCGCCTGCGTGCGGATCCTGCGGCGTGAGGCGAAGCGGCTGGGTTTCACCTCCAGCTTCTCGATCTACGACCAGGCCGACTCGCAGCGGCTCATGGCGATGGTGTGCCGCGAGCTCGACCTCGACCCCAAGCGCTACCCGCCGCGCTCCTTCTCGGCGCAGGTCAGCAACTTCAAGAACGAGCTGATCGACTACGAGACGGCGGCCGACCGGGCCTCGACCCATCTGGAGCGGACGCTCGCCGAGGCGTACCGCACCTACCAGCGGCGGCTCACCGAGGCCGGCGCGATGGACTTCGACGACCTGATCATGCTGACGGTCACGTTGTTCCAGCTCTTCCCGGACGTGGCCGAGCACTACCGGCGGCGGTTCCGGCACGTGATGGTCGACGAGTACCAGGACACCAACCACGCGCAGTACATGCTGATCCGCGAGCTGGTCGGGCGGCCCGAGGTGCGCACCGCCGACGGCGACGTGGTGCGCGAGGGCGTCGAGCCCTCCGAGCTGGTGGTCGTCGGCGACGCCGACCAGTCGATCTACGCCTTCCGCGGCGCGACGATCCGCAACATCCTGGAGTTCGAGCGCGACTATCCGGACGCGCGGACGATCCTGCTTGAGCAGAACTACCGCTCCACGCAGACGATCCTGAACGCCGCCAACTCGGTCATCTCCCGCAACGAGGGCCGCAAGCCGAAGAACCTGTGGTCCGACCAGGGTGCGGGCGCGAAGATCACCGGCTATGCGGCCGACAACGAGCACGACGAGGCCATGTTCGTCGCGCAGGAGGTCGACCGGCTCAGCGACGACCACGGCGTCACCCCCGGCGACGTGGCGGTCTTCTACCGCACGAACGCCGCCTCCCGGGTGTTCGAGGAGATCTTCATCCGCACCGGCCTGCCGTACAAGGTCGTGGGCGGGGTGCGGTTCTACGAGCGCAAGGAGGTCAAGGACCTGCTCGCCTACCTGCGGGTCCTGGCCAACCCGAACGACACGGTGTCGCTGCGGCGCATCCTCAACGTGCCCAAGCGCGGCATCGGCGACCGCGCCGAGGCGATGATCGAAGCGTTCGCCAACCGGGAGCGCATCGCCTTCTGGGAGGCGCTGCGCCGGGCCGACGAGGCGCCGGGAGTGGCCACCCGCTCGCTCAACGCGATCCGCGACTTCGTCACGCTGCTGGACGAGCTGCGCGCCAAGGAGCTTCCGCTGTCCGACCTCGCGGAGGAGGTGCTGAGCGCCACCGGCTACCGGACGGAGCTGGAGACCTCGGGCGACCCGCAGGACGAGAGCCGGCTGGAGAACCTCAACGAGCTGATCTCGGTGGCCGCCGAGTTCGAGGAGGCGAACCCGGAGGGCACGCTCGTCGACTTCCTCGAGCAGGTCTCGCTGGTCGCCGACGCCGACCAGATCCCCGACGGCGACGAGCGCGGCGGGGTGGTCACGCTGATGACCCTGCACACCGCCAAGGGCCTGGAGTTCCCCGTGGTGTTCCTCACGGGCATGGAGGACGGCGTCTTCCCGCACATGCGCTCACTGAGCGACCCGAAGGAGCTGGAGGAGGAGCGCAGGCTGGCGTACGTCGGCATCACCCGGGCCAAGGAACGGCTCTACCTGTCCAGGTCGGCGGTCCGCTCGGCGTGGGGCGCGCCGTCGTTCAACCCCGCCTCGCGCTTCCTGTCCGAGGTGCCGGGCGACCTGGTCGAGTGGCGCGGCGACCCGGGCAAGACCGCCTGGTCCGCCGCGACCTCCCGCCCGGCCGCCCGTACGGCTCCCGCGCAGAAGGCCGGTGGCCGGCAGATCCCGAACCTGTCGCCGGGCGACCGGGTCACCCACGACACGTTCGGGCTCGGCACCGTGGTGGCGGTGGACGGCCAGGCCGAGAAGACGCGAGTGAAGATCGACTTCGGGAGCGAGGGCGAGAAGACCCTGCTCCTCGCCTACGCCCCCATCGACAAGCTCTGACCGGCAAGCTCTGATCGCCGCCGCCCGGGCCCCGGCCTCGCAGGTCATGCGGACCGCCGGGGCCGGGGGTCCGCGGCTGCGTGCTGCCCGCGCGGACCTTCATGAGCTTCGTCTCGGCGTAGGTGGGAGTGTGCGACTCAGTCGCCCAGGTTGATCATGTCCGGCATATCCGGCACGCCACCGTCGAGGTCGGATAGGTCGGCGACCGTGCTCTTCGGCGGGGCCTTGACCGTGACCTTCGAACCCCAGCCGACGAACGAGGTCGAGTTCGTCGACTCGATCTCCATGGTCGTCTTCTTGTACTTCGTGGTCATCGTCATCGACGTCGAGACCTTCCGTACGAGCTGGTCGGCGCCGATCCAGATCTTCCAGTTGACCACGTTCTTGCCGTCGGCGGCGGTGAGGCCCTTCCTCAGGCTCGGCACCACCGCGGAGAGCTGCTTCAACGTGATCGCGCCCCGGTAGACCGTGGTCTTCGCGCCGTTGACGACGCCACCCGGGCCCTTGGCCTTGGTGGTCGCGAGCACGGCCTTCAGGTTGCGCCAGTCCAGGGGGTTCACGAACTCGCCGATCATCTGCAGCGCGCTGTCCGGGTCCTCCCCGCGCATGCGCAGCCACTTCTTCCCCTCGGGGAGGAGGTTGGAGTAGAAGCCGCCGGAGAGGTAGGCCGTACGCCCGATGGTGATGGTCCGGATGGGCTTGTCCAGACCCTTGAGGTCCTCGTCGTTGCCGAGAAGGGCGGCGTAGTCGATCTTGAATGCGATGTCGGACGCCGCGACGCCGGAGCGGCCGAACGCGAGGGTGCCCTTCGCGCCGGACTTGACCGTCGTCATGCCGCCGAAGTCCGTCTTCCCGGACGACACGAAGCGGACGCCGTGGCCGGGGACGAATTTCTTCCTGAGGGCGGCCGCGGGGTCGAGGGGCCGGGCCTTGCTGCCCGTGGTGGTGTGAGCCTGCGCGGGGGCGGCGACGGCGGGCGCCACGAGCGCGGCCGTCGCGGCGCACGCCAGCGCCATGAGTGCTCGCTTCACAGTGATTCCTCCCGTAAGTGCCCTCAAGATCAGGAGGGCAGCTTGGGAATCATTGCGGCTCGTGATCACAGCAAAGTCACGAAAATCAAGATTTCCTGTGAGTTTTCAGCTAGTGGCGCGGTATGCGGGCTGATTATTATTTCGCCGCCAAAAGTTTGGCTGCGAAAAGGACGTCATGGAGGAGGGCTCCTGGACGGCCTGCGCGCGCTGCTGCGGGAACGGCCGGCGGGCGGCTGACACGGGGCCGTACCGCGGGGGATCCACGGGCGGCGGTTACGCTTCGGGCAGCGGGCACCGTAGGGAGGTCTTCATGGCAGGCAGGATTCGGGTCGTCGTTGCGAAGCCGGGGCTCGACGGGCACGACCGCGGGGTCAAGGTGGTGGCGCGGGCGCTGCGCGACGCGGGCATGGAGGTCATCTACACCGGGCTGCACCAGACGCCGGAGCAGATCGTCCGTACGGCGATCCAGGAGGACGCGGCGGCGATCGGGCTGTCCATCCTGTCCGGCGCCCACATGACGCTGTTCGCCCGGCTCTTCGAGGTCCTGCGCGAGGAGGCCGCCGAGGACATCGTCGTGTTCGGCGGCGGCATCATCCCCGAAGGTGACATCCCCGAACTGGCGAAGATGGGGGTCGCGAGGATTTTCACGCCGGGGTCCACGACGCAGGAGATCGTGGAATGGGTCCGTTCGGCGGTTCCAGCCACCGTTTAGGTATTTTGCCCAACCTTGCCGTACTCAAGGATTGTTGGCAAGGCTCCAGTGGGACCCGACGACGCGGCCACGCTCGCACGGGGACTAGGCTTCATGCGCGGAAACGCCGGGCGGGACGACGGCGCCCGGCCTCAGACATCAAAAGGGACGGACCCTCGTGGACCTGTTCGAACATCAGGCGAAGGAGCTCTTCGCGGAGTACGGCATCCCGGTGCCGCGCGGAATCGTCGCGCACACCGCGGAGGAGGCGCGGGCGGCTGCCGAGCAGCTCACCGGACGCGTTGTCGTCAAGGCCCAGGTCAAGACCGGCGGGCGCGGCAAGGCCGGCGGCGTGAAGGTGGCCGACGACGCCGCCGACGCGCAGGCGAAGGCGACGCAGATCCTCGGCATGGACATCAAGGGCCACACGGTCCACAAGGTCCTGATCGAGGAGGCCAGCCAGATCGCGGAGGAGTACTACTTCTCCTTCCTTCTCGACCGTGCCAACCGCACGTTCCTCGCCATCTGCTCCGCTGCGGGCGGCATGGACATCGAGGAGGTCGCGCACACCGCGCCGGAGAAGGTGGCGAAGGTGCCGGTCAGCCCGCTGACGGGCGTCGACCGCGCCAAGGCCCGCGACATCGCGGTGGCCGGCGGCCTGCCGCAGCAGGCGCTGGACGGCGCCGCCGAGCTGATCGAGAAGCTCTGGGCCGTCTTCGTCGACGAGGACGCCTCGCTCGTCGAGGTCAACCCGATGATCCTGTCGGCCGACGGCCAGGTGAAGGCGCTCGACGGCAAGGTCACCCTCGACGAGAACGCGAACTTCCGCCAGGCGGAGCACTCGGCGTACGTCGACAAGGCCGCGGAGGACCCGCTGGAGGCCCGGGCCAAGGAGAAGCACCTCAACTACGTCAAGCTGGACGGCAACGTCGGCATCATCGGCAACGGCGCGGGCCTGGTCATGTCCACGCTCGACGTCGTGGCGTACGCGGGCGAGGAGTTCGCCGGCCAGCCCAAGCCGGCCAACTTCCTCGACATCGGCGGCGGTGCCTCGGCCGAGGTCATGGCGAACGGCCTGGAGATCATCCTGTCCGACCCGTCGGTGAAGTCGGTCTTCGTGAACGTCTTCGGCGGTATCACCGCCTGCGACGCGGTCGCCAACGGCATCGTCTCCGCCTTCAAGCTCCTGGAGAGCCGGGGCGAGGAAGTGACCCACCCGCTGGTCGTCCGCCTGGACGGCAACAACGCCGCTCTGGGGCGGCAGATCCTGGCCGACGCCGCGCTGCCGCGGGTCGAGCTGGTCGACACCATGGACGAAGCGGCCAAGCGCGCCGCAGAGCTCGCCGCGGTAGGTGCGTAATGGCTATCTGGCTCACCGAGAACAGCAAGATCATCGTTCAGGGTATGACCGGTGGTGAGGGCACCAAGCACACCCGCCGCATGCTCGCCGCGGGCGTCAAGGTCGTGGGCGGCGTGAACGCCCGCAAGGCCGGCATCACGCACGAGGGCCTGCCGGTCTTCGGCACGGTCAAGGAGGCCATGGAGCAGACGGGCGCCGACGTGTCCGTCGTCTTCGTGCCCCCGGCCGGCACCAAGGCCGCCGTCCGCGAGGCCATCGACGCCGAGATCCCGCTGTGCGTGGTCATCACCGAGGGCGTGCCGGTCCACGACACGACCGAGTTCTGGGCGTACGCCGTCTCCAAGGGCAACAAGACCCGCATCATCGGCCCGAACTGCCCCGGCATCGCCTCGCCGGGCGCCTCCAACGCAGGCATCATCCCGGCCGACATCACCACGAAGGGCCGCGTCGGCCTGGTGTCGAAGTCCGGCACGCTGACCTACCAGCTCATGTACGAGCTGCGTGACATCGGCTTCTCCACCTGTGTCGGCATCGGCGGCGACCCGGTCATCGGCACGACGCACATCGACGCCCTCCAGGCGTTCCAGGAGGACCCGGAGACCGACGCGATCGTGATGATCGGCGAGATCGGCGGCGACGCCGAGGAGCGCGCCGCGGCCTACATCGACGAGCACGTGACCAAGCCGGTCGTCGCCTACGTCGCCGGGTTCACCGCGCCCGAGGGCAAGACCATGGGTCACGCCGGCGCGATCGTGTCCGGCTCCGCCGGCACCGCCCAGGCCAAGAAGGAGGCCCTGGAGAAGGTCGGCGTCCGCGTCGGCCGCACTCCCAGCGAGACCGCCCGCCTGATGCGCGAGATCATGTCCAGTCGCTGATCGCGCACGCATCCGACTGTCGTCCGCGACCTTGCGCTCCTACCGCCGCGGTGGTGCGAGCGCAAGGTCGCGGTCGTTTTCCGGCCCGGCCGGTACGCGTGCCGATGCGTCCGGATTGCGTACTCCTCGGCGTGGCGACGTGGAGAGAAGCGGCGGGGCTGGGATGATGCGGTAGCGTGACGGGCCTTCTCGATCAGTTCAGGACCGCTCCCCGCGCCGTGCTCGGCCGCATGGGCGCCGGCGACGACGAGGAGACCCGCCGTCCGCTCCCCGTCTCCGGCATGCTGGCCGCGGTCGGGACGCTCGGCGTCGGCCTCGCCGTGCTCACCACGCTCACGCTCATCGGCTGGATGGCCGCGCCCCGCGGGCCGTTCGGCGAGGGCCTGCCCGGCGTCTTCCGTACGGCCTGCCAGCTCTGGCTCGCCGCCCACCATGCCGGATTCGCGATCCCCGGCGGCCGGGTGGGCCTGCTGCCCATCGGCCTGATGATCCTGCCGGGGGTGCTGCTCTACCGGGCCGGCCTGTGGATGGCGCGGGACGCCGACCTGCGGGTGCGGATGCCGGCCCGGCTGCCCAAGGGCACGCCGCGCGACGTCGAGAACGCCCGGCGCCGCGCCCAGCTCGTGCTCATCGCCCAGGCCGGCATCTCGCTGGCCGCGCCGTACGCGCTGCTCGCCGGCGTGATCGCCCTCGTCTCCGGCAACGAGGTCATGGAGCCGTTCCTGGGGGAGGCGCTGGTCAGCCATCTGCTGCTGGCCTTCGTCACGGGGTCGGCGGCCACCGCCCGCACGATCGGGCCGTGGCGGTCGATGCTGCGCCTGCTGCCCGAGCGGCCGCGGTCGCTCGTGGCCGGAACGGCCGTCGCGACCTCGCTGATGCTCGTGGCCGGGGCGGTGCTGGTCCTCGGGGCCGTGGTGGTCAACTTCGCCAGGATCGAGCAGATGTCGGAGGTCCTCAGCCCCGGAGTGGTCGGCGGCCTGCTGCTCCTGCTCCTTGAGGTCCTCTACTTCTTCAACGCCGTGATCTGGGGCATGGCGTACATCTCGGGGCCCGGGTTCGCGGTGGGCGCCGGGACGCTGGTCGCGCCCACCGGGGTCAAGCTGAGCGCCGTGCCCATGCTGCCGCTGCTGGGCGCCCTGCCGTCGTCCGGCGCCGCGCCCACCTGGGTCATGGGCGTGATCGCGGTGCCGTTCGCGGCCGGGGCCGTCGCCGGCGTGGTGACGGCCCGCGTCGCGCCGACCCCGTCGATCGAGGCCGCGCCGCTGTGGGGGTTCGTCTGCGGGATCACCTCAGGCCTCGTCGCGGGGACGCTCGCCGCGCTGTCGGGCGGCCCTCTCGGCGGGGCGGGCCTGGCCGCGGTGGGGCCGTCTCCCTGGGAGGTGGCGCTGTCGGTCACGCTCGAGGTCGGCGTGGCCGCCGGCATCTCGGCCGGCATCGCCAACTGGTGGCTGATCTCCCGGCGGCCGGCCACCCCGCCCGAGCCGATGCGGAAGGCCGGCGCCGTGATCGCGAAGGCGGCAGGGCGGGTGCGGTCCGCCCGCGGCGCCCACCTGCCCGGCCACTGGCTGGACGCCACCGAGGCGGACACCCAGCCGATCCCGGTCATCAGGGACGACTGGACCGACGAGCACGCCGCGGCGGCGGCGGAGACCTTCGACGACATGGGCGCGGGGCAGGCCGGGGCCACCTCCCGGAAACCCGGCAACCCGCCTCCTGGCAAGTCGCTTCCCGACACCCCGCGCAAACCGGCCGCGAAGCGTGCACCGAGCCCCCCGCCCACGCCGCGCAAGGACATCGTGGACGAGACCGACGACCGCGGGGGTCACGTCATCTACGTCGATCCCTACGCCTGGGACCGCGACTGATCTCCTCGGACGGGAGCCGTTCCCCGATCGAGCCCGGGCGGGTCGGCGACGGCCGAGGCGAGGCGGTCCCGCAGGTCGGTCAGGCGGGCGATCTCGGCGTCCAGGGCGGCGATCCGGCGTTGCACGATGCCGCTTCCGCCGCTTCCGGCGCTGCCGCCCCTGCCGCCGGAGCAGCCGGGGCTGCCGTACGGCGGGAGCGTGTCGCCCTCAAGCAGGTCCAGGCGGTCGGCGCAGCGGGCGACGTCCTCGATGGTCAGGCCGAGGGTGAGCAACTGGCGCACCAGGCGGATGCGGGCGATCTCCCGCGGGCCGTACTCCCGTTGGCCTGACGGCGTGCGCGGTGGCGGCAGGAGCAATCCGCGCTGCTCGTACAGGCGCAACGCGCGTGGCGTGGTCCCGGCCGCCGCCGCGGCGTCGCCGATCCGCATGAGACCTCCTGGCTGGGCTCCAGCTTTACGAACTACAGCTCTGTGACGACCGTTCCCACGTGCCGCCCCTCGAACAACTCACGCAACGCGCGCGGCGCGCGTTCGATGCCCGCGATCCGCGTGTGCGGGAAGGTGGCTGCGCCCGAGCGCAGCCAGGCGCCGAAGCGCTCCGTCCACTCCGCGTGGGTCTCGCCGTCGACGCCGGTGAGGCCGCGGAGGGTGATGTTCCTGGCGATGAGCTGGAAGGCGTCCAGCTCCACCGGGGCCGTCGTGCCGCCGGACGCGGCCGACAGCTGCGTGGCCAGGGTGCCGACCACGACGAGGCGGGCACCGGGCCGCGCCGCGGCCACCGCGGCCTGGAGCTGCTCGCCGCCGACGGTGTCGACGACCACGTCGACGCCGTCGGGCGCCGCCTCGGCCAGCCGCCCGCCGATCGGGCTCCCGCCGCGGAGCACCACCGCGTCGTAGCCGAGCTCGGCGGTCATGCGCTCGGCCTTCGCCGGTGAGCCGGTGGTGCCGATCACGCGTGCCGCGCCCAGCAACCGCGCGATCTGGCCGGCGAGCGACCCGACGCCTCCGGCGCCCCCGGTGACGAGCACCGTCTCACCCGCACGCAGGCGGGCGACCCGGGTCAGGGCGGCGTACGCGGTGGCGCCCGGCGCCAGATGCGCGGCCGGGTCGGGCAGGGCGTCGCCCAGCGGCGCGGACGCGGGGACCGCGGCGTACTCACGCCAGCCCTGGAAGTGCGCGACCAGGTCGCCCGGCCGCAGACCGCCGCCGTCCGGGGCCGTGACGACCTCGCCGACCGCCGGGCCGAACAGCGTGTCCCCGGGACGGAGCGGAGGGAAGGGCGTGCCCGGCACGCCTCCGGCGATCAGCGTGCGCAGCGAGGGGAAGACCTGGAACCAGCGGTTGCGCACCAGGACCTCACCGGCCCCCGGCACGGGCAGCGGGACCTCGGCGACGGCCAGGTGCTCGGGGCCGGGGAGACCGGACGGAATCTCGGCGAGCCGGATCTCCCGCGCGGCGCGGGGCAGGGTTCGGGGCATGGGAACTCCCACGGTGTCGGAGAGGGGACCGCTCGTGCGGCACGGCCGCACGGCCCCGCGACGCTAACCCCTGACCCGCGCGTCAAAGGCAAGCGGGCACGGCGTGGTCGTCAGGCCATCTCGGCGAAGTCGGTTTCGGTCGTGCCGATGGTCTGGGCGACCGACGGCCGGGCCGCGCGGAGGTAGCCGTACCAGACGAGGGCCGCGGCGACGGTGACGAGGAAGGCGAGGACCACGAAGTTCAGCGGCCAGCCCGGCCACGGCACGACATTGACGTAGAAGACGTACGCCATGCCCACCACCGAGACGATCACGCACGGCCAGATGAGCGGGATCCGCGCACGCTCCCGACGCAGGAAGATCGGCGCGGCGAGCGCGACGACGGCGTAGGCCACCATGTAGCCGTACGTGCCGTAGGTGTCGACGTTGACGACGATCTCCATGCCGTCCATGCCGAGCGCGAAGAGCAGCGCGGTCAGCGCGACGGCGATCGGCGCGACCGTGAGGATCGCCCGATGCGGCGTCTGCTGGGTCCGGTGGGTCTGACCGAGGGAGGCGGGCAGCACGCCCTCCTTGCCCATGACGAAGACGATGCGGCCGATCACGTTGATCGGGGCGACCACGACGGCGAAGAACGACGCCGTGACGCCGAGGCTGAGCACCGGGCGGAACCAGCCGGGCATGCCGACGGCCACCGCGAGCTCGTCCAGCGGGTTGCCGCTGGTGCCCAGGTCGCCCAGGGCACGGTAGCCCGCGACCTGCGTGTAGGAGGCGAAGATGTAAAGGAGGCCGACGCCCGCGGCGCTCCACATGACGGCCCGGGGGATCGCCTTGAACGGGTTGCGCGCCTCGCGGCCGAGGGCGTCGGAGCTGGAGAAGCCGACGAACCCGAGGATCGCCAGCACCATGCCCACCGCGATGCCGTGCGGCGTGGCGCCGTCGAGGGTGAGCTGGCTGCTGTCGAAGACCGGCCCGTCCCCGGCGAACAGCACGATGACCAGCATCGCCGTGATGATCGTGATGGAGATGACCTCCAGGATGAGCGAGATGCGCGCCGACATCCGGATGCCCCACACGGTGAACAGCGTGGCGAGGCCGCCGATCACCACGGCGAGCACGACGTTCCACAGCGTGTTGTGGATCGTCAGCCCGATCCCGGCCAGGAAGGCGTTGAAGTGGTAGACGGCGCCCGCGAGGGAGCCGGACGCGATGCCGAAACAGCCGATGATCAGTGTGATGCCGGTGACGTATGCGCCGAGCGGGCCGAGCCCCTGGGCGGCGTAGTTGTACAGCGAGCCGGCCGAGGCCCGGCGCTTGGCGAACTGGGAGATGCAGTAGCCGACGGCGAGGATGACCACGGTGGCGAGGGTGAACGACAGCCAGGACGCATTGCCGGCACTGGCGAAGATTCCGGCCACGGAGAAGGCGATGACGGCACTCGGGGCGATGTTGGCGATGGCCTGGGCGACGACCTCGCCGCCCGACATCGCCCCGCTCCGCAGCCCGTGCCCGTGTTGCCGGTGGGGGGCGGTGGTCTGTGTCATGCGTGGGTTTTCCTTGTACGAACGGGGCCTTGGCGGTCCGGGGACGGGTGGCGGGGGCCCGGATCCGCGGCGGCGGATCCGGGCAGGGATGACGGGGAGACGCGTCTCGGGGAGGGTGTCAGGGGACGAGCAGGGTGCGCAGCGCCTCGCCGCTGGCCAGGGCGTCCAGGGCGTGGCCGGCCTCGTCGAGCGTCGTGCGCCTGCTGACGAGCTGGTCGAGCTGCAGGTGGCCGTCCATGTAGCGGTCGACCAGCGCCGGGATGTCGATCGCCGGGCGGACGCTTCCGTAGTTGGACCCGAGGATTCGCTGGTCGGCCTCCGCCAGGACGAGCGGGTCGAAGCGCGCGAGCGTGCCCTTGGGCGGCAGGCCCACGGCCACCGCCGCACCGCCCAGGCCGAGCATCTGAACGGCCGACTCCAGCGTGGCCTGGTGGCCGACCGCGTCGAAGGCGTAGTCGACGCCGTCCGGCAGGAGGTCGCGCAGCGCCTCGGGAGCGGTCGCGTCGGCGCCGGAGAGCTGGTCGGTGGCCCCGAGCGTCATCGCGAGCGCCGTCTTCTCGGCGCGGGTGTCGATCGCGACGATCCGTTCGGCTCCGGCGAGCTTGGCGCCCTGGACGACGGAGAGCCCGACCCCGCCGCAGCCGATGACCGCGACCGTGGTGCCGGGCAGGACGGCGGCCGTGTTGGTCACCGCGCCGACACCGGTGGCCACCGCGCAACCGACCAGGGCCACGGTGTCCAGCGGGGCGTCCTCGCGGATCTTGACGGCTCCGGATGCCGGGACCACGGCCTCCTCGGCGAAGGAGGAGACCCCGAGGTAGTGGTAGACGGCCTCCCCGTTCCGGCTCAGCCTGCTGGTGCCGTCCTGGAGGACCCCTCCGGGTGCGACCACGGTCGCCGCGAGCTGGCAGCGCGCCTCGTGCCCGGACCGGCAGTACCGGCACCGCCCGCACGGGGCGACCCAGGACAGGACCACGTGGTCGCCCTCCGCGAGGCTGGTCACCCCCGGGCCGAGCTCGGTCACCACGCCGGAGCCCTCGTGTCCCATCACCAGGGGGAGCGGGACATCCCATTCGCCGCGGCGTACGTGGAGGTCCGAGCCGCAGACCCCGGCGGCGGCGATCCTTACGCGGACCTCGCCCGGCCCCGGAGGGGCGAGCTCCACCTGCTCGACCCGGACGGGCCGGTCGGCGGATTCGAATACCGCGGCGCGCATACTGCTCCCTTCCTCAGCCGGGAACAGCCCTGCCGTCACCCGGTGTTACTGAAACAGGTTCAGGCTAGGGACGCGGGCATCGCCGCGTCAGCTGGCCAAATGTCCATTCACCTGCGCTCGGTGCGCCGATCCGATACTTCGCGCCCCTGGCGCGGTCGTGTCACGGTGACACTGCGTCAGTTCGGCGACGGGATGTCGCGCGATCCGGAGAGGGGAGACGCCGGATGCTGGAGACGGCGGGCGACGTCGCGCAGCGGTTCCGGCTGCGCGTGCCGACCGGGACGACGGGCCTGGACCGCCCCATCCGCTGGACGCACATATCCGAGCTGGCGGATCCGACCCCCTGGCTGCGCGGCGGCGAGATGCTCCTCACCCTCGGCCTGGAACTGGACACGCCCGACGATCTGGCGGCGTACGCCGCGAGGCTGGGCGAGGCGGGCGTCGCCGCGCTCGGCTTCGGAATCGGGGTGCGCCACCCGTCCGTCCCGCCGGCGCTGGTCGAAGGCGCCGGGGAGCACGGCCTGGCCGTGCTGGAGATCCCCAGCGCCGTGGCGTTCCAGGACATCACCTACCACGTCAACGCCGACCTGCTGCGTACCGGAGCCGCGGAGGCGCGGCTGATCGCCGAGGGTGTGTCCAGCATGACGATGGTGGCGCGGAGCGCCGGGGCGCAGGGGGTTGTGGCCACGCTCGCCGCGCGCATCGAGAGCTGGGCCGTACTGATGGACCGGCACGGAAAGATCCACGCGGCCGTGGGCGCCGCACGGGTGCACATCGACGATGCCCGGGCCGCGGCGCTCGGCCAGCGCTCCCGCATCCGGCATCCCGCCCTGACCGTGTACGGCGTGGGCGACCCGGTCCGGCCCCGAGCCCACCTCGTGGTCGCGCCCCGCCCGGATCGGATCACGCTGACGCGGGAGCTGGCGCAGCACGCCGCGCTCCTGCTCGACCTCGCCCTCAATCCCTTGAGCGGTGGCGACACCTGGGGCCTGGCCCGGGCCGACGCGGTGGACGCGCTGATGTCGGGCGACCCGGCGCTCGTCGCCCGGGTGTCGGCCCGGTGGAACCTGCTCGCCGGGAACGTCGCCGTCGCGCTGCTGCGCTCGCGGTCGCGCGCCGTCCCGCTGGAGGACAACGTGCTGGAGTGGTGCGCGGAGCTGGATCTGCCCCCACTGGTCAGCTCGGAGTCGTCGCTGGTCACTGTGCTGCTGCCGGAGGACGAGCTGGGCCGGTGGACCGCGCGGGTGTCTGACGCGGTCGAGCGGGAAGGCGTTCCGGCGCGGTGCGGCATCGGCACCCCGCAGCCGCCGGTTTCCAGCCTGCTCAGCCGGCGGCAGGCCGAGCAGGCGCTCGCGGTGGCCGTGGCGGACGCCCGTCCCGTGGTCGAGTTCGCCGGGCTGCCGACCCAGCGACTGATCCTTCAGCACCTCGACCCGGCCGCACGCGCGGCGCTCACCTCGCCGCTCCTGCCGCTGCTGGAGAACGATTCCACCCTGGTCCTGCTCCGCTCGCTGCGGGTCTTCCTGAGCGAGAACAGCAGCTGGGAGGCGGCGTCCTCGCAGCTCGGCATCCACCGGCACACGCTGCGCCAGCGCATGGCGCGGGTGGAGGAGCTGACCGCCCTGTCCGTCTCCGTCACCGAGGACCGCGTCATCGCCTGGCTCGCGCTCCAGGCGCTCCAGCTCGGCGACGCTCCCTAGGTGTACACCTGGGAGCGCCGTAGGAGCTCGAGCCGGCAGGACGTGGTTCGTCAGGCGGGGGCCGGGACGCCGGTGGGCCAGGCCACGCCCATCTTCCGCTCGAACGCCCGCATGAGCTGGTCGGAGCACTCCTGCTGGGACGCCACCGTGCCCGCGCCCTTGCGGCACTCGTTGTACGCGTTGAGCTCATCCGAGAAGTAGAGCTGGAATCCCGTGGTCACGATTCCCAGGACGAACGCGAGCGACGAGAGCACGACGGCCCCGGTCGCCATTCCGATCCCGCGCTGTTCGCGGTTGAGCAGGCGCAGGTCGTGGATCGCGATGACGATCGCGAAAAGCGAGAGCGCCAGCCCGGCCGCCGGCAGCATCAGCGTGAAGACCAGCGCCATGATGGCGAGCACGAGAGCCCTGCGCCCTCCGGTCGCAGGGGTCGGCGTCTGTAGGGGTGTTGTCACGGTCTCCTCGCTTCGCGTTCCGCATAGCCCGTCGTCAGTCGTGATGGCCGGCGCCCGATACGCTTTAGCTGCGTCGAGGGACGGCCCTCCACGCTCGACCACTCTCTAAGGAACCATCTCCCGGCAATCACCTGCAAAACGAAGGCAGCTCACGAAGGAGTTCCGCTCTGTCCTTCCGGCTCGTCGTCCTCGTCTCGGGTTCGGGGACCAACCTACAAGCGCTGCTGGACGCGGCGGCAGACGACGCGTTCGGCGCGACCGTCGTCGCCGTCGGGGCCGACCGCACCGGCATCGAGGGCCTGGCCCGGGCCGAGCGCGCCGGCGTCCCCACGTTCGTCGAGAGGGTGGGCGACCACCCCGCCCGGGAGGAGTGGGACGAGAGGCTGGCCGGGCGCATCGCCGAGCACAAGCCCGATCTGGTGGTCTCCGCCGGGTTCATGAAGATCCTCGGCCCTCGCGTGCTGAGCGCGTTCCCCGTCGTCAACACCCATCCGGCGCTGCTGCCCGCCTTCCCCGGGGCGCACGCGGTCCGCGACGCCCTCGCCTACGGCGTCCGCGTCACCGGCTGCACGGTCCACCTCGTCGACGCGGGCGTGGACACCGGCCCGGTGATCGCCCAGGAGGCGGTGCCCGTACGGGAGACCGACGACGAGGAGTCGCTGCACGAGCGCATCAAGACCGTCGAGCGGCGCCTCCTCGTCGAGACGGTGGGCCGCATGGCCCGCGAGGGCTGGACCCTGACCGGGCGGACCGTGCGCCTGGGGACGGGACGAGTCGCAGGACAGGCCGCAGAAGGCCCGACACCAGGAAGGATCACGAAGTGACCCGCATCGCCATCCGCCGTGCGCTGATCACCGTTTACGACAAGACAGGTCTCGAAGACCTGGCGCGGGGGCTCGAGGCCGCGGGCGTGGAGATCGTGTCGACCGGCGGCACCGCCGCCGCGATCGCCTCCTACGGCGTGCCGGTCACCAAGGTGGAGTCGCTCACCGGATTCCCCGAGTGCCTGGACGGACGGGTCAAGACCCTCCACCCGCGGGTCCACGCGGGGCTGCTCGCCGACGGCGCCAACCCCTCCCACGTCAAGCAGCTGGAGGAGCTGGAGATCGAGCCGTTCCAGCTCGCGGTGGTGAACCTGTACCCCTTCGCCGCCACGGTCGCCTCCGGCGCCTCCGACGCCGAGTGCGTCGAGCAGATCGACATCGGCGGCCCCGCGATGATCCGCGCCGCCGCCAAGAACCACGGCACGGTGGCCGTGGTCGTCGACCCCGCGGCGTACGGCGAAGTCCTGGCCGCGGTCGCCGAGGGCGGCTTCACGCTGACCGAGCGCAGGAGGCTGGCCGCCACGGCGTACGCGCACACCGCCGCCTACGACGTCGCGGTCGCGTCCTGGTTCGCCGACGTGTACGCGCCGGAGGGCGACTGGCCGTCCTTCATGGGCGCGGCGTGGAAGCGCAAGGCCGCCCTGCGGTACGGCGAGAACCCGCACCAGGGAGCCGCCCTCTACACCGGCGGCAAGGACGGCCTGGCCAACGCCGAGCAGCTCCACGGCAAGGAGATGTCCTACAACAACTACGTGGACGCCGACGCCGCATGGCGGGCCGCCTGGGACTTCGCCGAGCCGTGCGTGGCCATCATCAAGCACGCCAACCCCTGCGGCATCGCCGTGGGCGCCGACGTGGCCGAGGCGCACCGCAAGGCGCACGAGTGCGACCCGGTCTCCGCGTACGGCGGGGTGATCGCGGTGAACCGCGAGGTGACCCGTGCGCTGGCCGAGCAGATCGCGCCGATCTTCACGGAGGTGGTGGTCGCGCCGTCGTTCGCGGCGGACGCGCTGGAGGTGCTCCGGGAGAAGAAGAACATCCGCCTGCTCGCCTGCCCGCAGGGGCCGTCGAACGCCGCGGAGTTCCGCCGCATCGACGGCGGCCTGCTCGTGCAGACGGTCGACCGGGTGGACGCGCCCGGCGACGACCCGTCCACCTGGGAGCTCAAGACCGGCGAGGCGGCCTCGCCCGAGGTGCTGGCCGACCTGGCCTTCGCGTGGCGGGCCTGCCGTTCGGTGAAGTCCAACGCGATCCTGCTCGCCTCCGGCGGCGCGACCGTCGGCGTCGGCATGGGCCAGGTCAACCGGGTCGACTCGGCCCGGCTGGCGGTCTCCCGGGCCGGCGAGCGCGCGGCCGGATCGGTCGGCGCCTCCGACGCGTACTTCCCGTTCCCCGACGGCCTGCAGGTGCTGGCCGAGGCGGGGGTGAAGGCGATCGTCGAGCCGGGCGGCTCGATCCGCGACGACCTGGTCATCGAGGCGGCCAAGGAGGCGGGCATCACGCTCTACTTCACCGGCACCCGGCACTTCTTCCACTGATCGAGAAGGCCGACGTACCGCCACGGACGGGCGGCGGTTGGGATGGATGGGGTGAAAACGGCACGATCACCCCGATAGGGCGGCTAGCCTGAAGCGCCCACCCCATCCTCCCCACGGAGCCCCTCCATGCCCCTTGATACGATCATGAGCTCCTTCGCGACGATGAACGGCGTGTGGAACAGCCCCATCGCGCTGCTGCCCATCGCCGCGCTGGCCGCCTACCTCGGCTGGCGGATCGTGGAGTTCATCCCCTTCACCCGCCGGATCATCGAGCGCCGCGAGGGGGGACAGTAAAGCATCCGGTAGGACCACCCGGAAGGACAGGGAGAGCCATGACCGCGCGGCTTCTGGACGGCAAGGCGACCGCCGCCAAGATCAAGAGTGAGCTGGCGGAGCGGGTGAAGGCCCTGGCGGCCCGGGGTGTCACCCCCGGCCTGGGCACGATCCTGGTCGGCGAAGACCCGGGCAGCCAGATCTACGTCGCGGGCAAGCACCGCGACTGCGCGGAGGTCGGTATCACCTCCATCCGCAAGGACCTTCCGGAGAGCGCCACCCAGGAGGACGTGGAGGCCGCGGTCGACGAGCTGAACGCCGACCCGGCCTGCACGGGCTACATCGTCCAGTTGCCGCTGCCGCGTCACCTGGACACCCAGGCGCTCATCGAGCGCATGGACCCGGCCAAGGACGCCGACGGCCTCCACCCGGTCAACCTGGGCAGGCTCGTCCACATGGTCGACGCCCCGCTGCCGTGCACCCCGCGCGGCATCGTGGTCCTCCTCCAGGAGTACGGCGTGCCGCTCAAGGGCGCCGAGGTCGTCGTGGTCGGCCGGGGCATCACCGTGGGCCGTCCGCTGGGCCTGCTGCTCACCCGCCGCGCGGAGAACGCCACCGTCACGCTCTGCCACACCGGCACCCAGGACCTGGCGTCCCACGTGCGCCGGGCGGACATCGTCGTCGCCGCGGCCGGGGTGCCCCACCTCGTGACCGCCGACATGCTCAAGCCCGGCGCGGCCGTGCTCGACGTGGGCGTCTCCCGCGTCGACGGGAAGCTCACCGGCGACGTGGCCCCCGACGTACGCGAGGTCGCGGGCTTCGTCGCCCCCAACCCCGGCGGGGTGGGGCCGATGACCAGGGCCATGCTGCTGGCCAACGTCGTCGAGGCCGCCGAGCGGCACTGATTCACCGGACCCGCTCGGCAGGATCATCCGGGACCCCTCCGCCGGCCTACCGCGCCCTCCTTTTCGCGGCCCTGTGCGTGGGGCGGTGATGGCGGGGGCGAGGCCGCTGGGCGGGGCGCGGTGCTGATTCGCGGGCGAGGCGCTTGGGATCCGGGGCGCTCGTGGGCCGGGACGGCGTCCACGCGGGCGCGTGCAGTTGCTGGGCGAGCCAGGGCAGGGCCTGGGGAAGCTCCCTGTTCCAGGTGGCGAAGTTGTGGCCCCCGCTCGGCAGGATCAGTGAGGACGCGCGCATGGGCGCCTTCACCGCAGCCAGGAAGTCCGTCGTCGCCCGGTAGTCGGACTCGCCCTGACGGCTGCTCGTCACCAGGACGGACACCGGCGGGGCCGGCAGGTTGGACAGCCGCCACATCAGGTCGTTCTCGTCCCGGAGCCGCCGGTTCCCGCCGAACAGGTCACCTGTGGTCACGTCCGTCAGGGCGTGGAAGTACCCGGACAGGGACACCGCGGCCGAGAACGCCTGGGGGTGCCGCATCGTCAGCTTGAGCGCGCAGTAGCCCCCCGTCGATTCGCCGAGAACGCCCCAGTTGGCGGCTCCGGTGCCGACCCGGAACGCCGCGGCCACCGCCCGCGGCACGTCCGAGGTGAAGTACGTCTCGACCTGCGGCCCGCCCGGCACGTCCACGCACTCGGTGTCCCGGGGCGGCGCGACCGTGGGGCGCATGAGCACCAGGACGGTCGGGCCGATCTCGTGGGTGAGGATCGAGGTCGCCGTGAGCGTGGGCATGTCGAGCCGGGTGACCATGTTCTCCGCGTCGCCCGGATAGCCGGTCAGCCCGAGGATCACGGGGAAGTGCCGGCCGGCGTACTTCTTGTCGAAATACTGCGGAGGCAGGTACACGTACGCCGACGAGCTCAGCCCGGTCCTCGCCCCGGTGATCGTCACCTGCTCCAGGCGCCCCGCCGGCAGGCCGACCTTCGGCCTGGTGACCTCGACCGGCCTGCTGTCGAGCACCCGGACGAGGCCCGCTCCGCCGGCCGCCGTACCCGCCGTGATCGCCGGCGCGTCGTCAGCGTTCGTGCCCAGCAGGTCGCCCCACGAGCCGAAGAACCCGAAGTACGCGTTGACCACGACGGCGACCGCGAGCAGCAGCAGGGCCTGGTCCGCGACCAGTACGCCCACCCGCGCGGCGATCGAGCGCCAGGACGGCCCGCTCAGCCGGGGCCACAACCAGACCGTCGCGACCAGCCCGCCCAGGGCGATCGCGACGAACAGGACCTGCACTTCTGTCGCTGTGAGCTCCAAATCCGGCCTCTCCTAGCGTCCCCCGTTGTGCCGGCTTATGCAAAGGTACTCGCGGGACGTAAGGGAGCGGTTAAGGATCGCGATCCTTGCCCCCGGAGTGGATATCACCATTTAAGGTCTCGTCCCGTGAGCCGTCGGACACAGATTTCCCAGAGCGGGATAGCGCGTCCATGGGTGCCCGCAGCGGCAGCGTACGCCGCGCTGTTCATCGGCATCCTGGACATCGTCAAAGGCGTGTTCCCACGTCTGCGCGGAAGCAGGATCAGCGAGATCGCGAGCGTCCTGCCGGGCAGTGTCACCACGCTCGCCGAGACGGCGTCGCTGCTGGTCGGGATTTTGCTGATCATGCTTGCCCACGCCCTCAGGCGGCGTAAGGCACGGGCCTGGCGCGCGGTCGTGGTGCTGCTGCCGGTGGGCACCGTGCTGGAGGGGCTGCACCGGCACCCGGTCGCCGCGTCGGTGTCGCTGCTCCTGTTCGTGGTGCTGCTGGTCAACAAACGGGAGTTCTACGCCCTGTCCGACCCGCGCTCGCGCTGGCGGGCGCTATGGAATCTGCTGGTGCTCGGCGCGTTCGACGTCGTGATCGGGTGGGTCCTCGTCGCCGCGCACCACCGGACGGTCGCCGGCCACCCGAGCTTCGGCGACCAGATGTGGCACGTCGTGCTCGGCCTGGTCGGCCTGGAGGGGCCGGTCGTGTTCACGTCCGAGCGCACCAGTGACGTGGTCTACTTCTCGCTCGCCGGGCTCGGCGCGCTCACCGCCGTCACCACGATCTACCTGGCCCTCCGGCCGGAACGGCCGGTCGCGGCGCTCACCGAGGACGACGAGCGGCGCCTGCGGGCCCTGCTCGACCGGTACGGCCGGCAGGACTCGCTCGGATACTTCGCGCTCCGGCGCGACAAGAGCGTGATCTTCTCGCCCAGCGGCAAGGCCGCCGTGGCCTACCGCGTCGTCGCCGGGGTGATGCTGGCCAGCGGCGACCCGATCGGCGACCCGGAGGCGTGGCCCGGCGCGATCAGGCGGTTCCTGGAGGAGGCCAGGCGGCACGCGTGGGTCCCGGCCGTCATCGGGTGCGGCGAGACCGGCGGCGAGGTGTGGACCAGGGAAGGCGGCCTGGACGCGCTGGAGATCGGGGACGAGGCCGTCGTGGAGGTGGTCGATTTCTCGCTGGAAGGCCGGGCCATGCGCAACGTGCGCCAGATGGTCAAGCGGGTGGAGCGGCTCGGCTACACCTGCCGGGTGCGGCGGGCGGGGGACCTGAGCGAGGCGGAGCGCGAGGGCATCCGCAACGCGGCCGACTTCTGGCGCGGCACCGAGACCGAGCGGGGCTTCTCGATGGCGCTCGGCCGGTTCGGCGACCCCGCCGACGCCGACTGCCTGGTGGTCACGGCCCACCGGGCCGCGCCCGAGGGCGAGGAGACGCCGGGCGGGGACATCCGGGCCGTCCTGCATTTCGTGCCCTGGGGAGCCGACGGCATCTCCCTCGACCTCATGCGTCGCGACCGCGAGGCCGACCCCGGGCTCAACGAACTGCTGATCGTCCGGGCCCTGCAGGCCGCGCCGGACTTCGGCGTGACCAGGGTGTCGCTGAACTTCGCGATGTTCCGCTCCGCGCTGGCGCGGGGGGAGCGGCTCGGGGCGGGGCCGGTGCTGCGCGCCTGGCGCGGCATCCTCATCTTCCTGTCCCGCTGGTTCCAGATCGAGTCGTTGTATCGCTTCAACGCCAAGTTCAGGCCCCTGTGGGAGCCGAGGTTCCTGGTCTACCCGACCGCCCGAGATCTGCCGCGCATCGGCGTCTCCGCGCTCCAGGCGGAGGCGTTCCTCACGCTGCCGGGCCTGGGCGGGGGGAGCGGCCTGCTCCAGCGCTGGCGCCGCCCGAAGGCCGTTCCCGATGTGGTCACCGGCGGCAGACGCCGGGGAGGTCGCAGAGCTTGGCGGCCATCGTCCGGGCGTCCTTGATCAGCGGGCGGAACTGGGAGACGGGAAGGCTCTTGGTCACCAGGCCGGTCCTGACGTAGACCGCCACCGCGCTCCCCTTGCGGACGATCACGGAGCGGGAGCGGTTCTCGAAGAAGAAGCCGCCGATCCGGAGGGCTTCGTCGCCGATGCCGGTGCTCTTCCATCGGTACGAGTGACGGTCCGCGCCGCTGCCTCCCGTGCCGCACTCGGCCAGGTCGGCGCGCACGGATCGCATCGCCGCCTTCGCGGCCCGCTCCGACGGGTAGAGCACGACCTGCTCGCTCCGGTAGACGGTCTCCGCCACGTAGGTGAACGTACGGCTCGCGCTGCGGCCGTCGTGGGCGGCCCTGCGGTCGCACGGGTTCACCTCAAGGGGCTTCTTCAGGCTGTCGGTGAGCTTCAGGTGCTCCCACGGCCGGGACGGGCCGTCCACCTTGGCCTCGTCCAGCAGGAAACCCTTGGGCAGCGCCGCCGGAGGCGCCGCCGACGCCTGGCCGGCGCCCATCGTCGCAGCCGTCACTTGCGCCGCCGGTGCCGCCACCGCGGGCCCCATGCCGATCACCGTGGCCGTCACCGTCACCGCCGCGGCCGCCGCCACGGACGTCAGAACCCTGTGCATCGCACGCCCCCTTGCCGATCGGTTGACGTCCCGTTCGACGGGGCCTTCGCGGATTTTGTTCAGCGTCTTTGTTCGGCATGTCGCGCCGCCGCCCCGGCCATGGGCCGTTCGGAACGCTCCATTGCCGCCGGGGGTGGGACGGCTTCCGCCCCCGGCGGCCGGTGTGCCGTCAGGACGCCCGGCGGCCCGCGCTGGTGCGCGGCTGTGGCTGCGGTTCCGGCTCGCCCGGTCCGGTCGACCGCTGCGGCGGCACGACCGGCGTGGGCCGCACCAGGCCGAGGGCGACGACCTCGTTGGCGAGCCGGGTGCGCCGGTTGGTGCCCTCCGGGATGCGGAACTTCTGGTAAAGCCGCAGCAGATGCTGCTTGACCGCCGCCTCGGTCACCACGAGGTCGTCGGCGATCTCGCGGGCCGTCGCGGGCGCCACGAACGCCTCGTCGGACAGCGCGGGACGGCACAGCGAGGTGAGAACGTCGACCTCCCGGCGGGTGAGCTCCGGCGCGGCGGCGCGGCGCAGCTCGACCTCGGGGGCGAGGTCCTCCCGCGGGATCCCGCCGACCCGGGCCCGGGCGGCCCCGAAGGAGACGACGTCGCCGTCGTCCAGCACCCTCCTGGCGATCGGCCTGCCGTTCACCCGTGTGCCGTTGCGGGACAGGCCCAGGTCCACGACGTACAGGTAGGGCCCGCGACGGACGAATTCGGCGTGCAGCCGTGACACGCTCGGATCCGTCAGCCGGATGTCCACGCCCCGGCCGCGGCCGATCGTGGTGACGTCGGGGCGCAGCGGCACCACCTCGCCGCTGTCCTCGATCCGTATGAACGGCCCCTCCACGGCAGTTCCTCCCCAGGTAGCCCGCCGTTACTTTCCCTATAGCTGCGGCTTACCCACCCGTGGCGAGGGGGAATCGCCTTTGCCAGGAGCAGAATCAATCCTGGAATTGGTCTGGACCTTTGAGGGGCGGTTTACCTGCTCACGGGTAGACTTCGGGCGGAGATAAGCGGAGGAAACCCTTATGGCGGACAAGCCCACCAAAGGCCTCGCCGATGTCGTCGCCGCGTCCACAGCGCTCAGCGACATCGACGGGAAGGCCGGCCGTCTCTTCTATCGGGGATACGACATCCACGACCTGGCCGGCCACGCCACCTTCGAAGAGGTGGCCCACCTGCTCCAGCGTGGCACGCTGCCGACCCGCGGGCAGCTCGCGGACTACGGCGCGGAGCTGGCCGAAGGCCGCGCCCTGGGCGCGCTCGTCGAGAGCAACGTCTCCGAGATCGCCGGGAAGCAGGCGCCCATGGAGGCGCTGCGCACCCTGGTCTCGCTGGCCGGGGGCGACGACCCGGACAAGGACTCCAACGCCGCCGACGCCAACCGCCGCAAGGCCGCCAGGCTCACGGCCCAGCAGCCGGTCCTCGTCGCCCGCTACCACGCGGCCAGGACGGGAGCGGACATCCCGGAGCCCGATCCCGAGCTGAGCACCGCCGCGAACTTCCTGCTGCAGATCACCGGCCGCCGCCCCGAGCGGCGCGAGGTCGAGATCTTCGACACCTGCCTGGTGCTGCACGCCGACCACACGATGAACGCCTCCACCTTCGCCGCCCGCGTGTGCGCCGCGACGCTGTCCGACATGCACTCGGCGATCGTCGCCGCCATCGGCACGCTCAAGGGCCCCCTCCACGGTGGGGCGAACGAGCAGGTCATGCGTACGCTGGAAGCGCTGGACCCACGCGGCGTCGCGCAGGCCGTGCGGGACAAGCTGGCGGCGGGCGAGAAGATCATGGGGTTCGGGCACCGCGTCTACAAGACCGAGGACCCCCGGGCGACGCACCTGCGGCGGATGTCGCAGGAGCTGGCCGAGGCCTCGGGCGACGACACCTACTACCGGATGTCCCGGGAGATGGAGGAGGTCGTCTTCGCGGACAAGCACCTGTACCCGAACGTGGACTTCTACGCGGCGACCGTCTACCACTACCTCGGCATCCCGACGGACCTGTTCACGCCCGTGTTCTCGGTCAGCCGGATGTCCGGGTGGACCGCCCACGTGATCGAGCAGCACGCCGACAACCGGCTGATCCGGCCGGACAGCGAGTACATCGGCGAGCGCGACCAGAAGTGGGTGCCCATCGACGAGCGGTGAGAGTGAGGAACGCGCCGAGGATCGCAGTGGCAGGCATGGGAGAGACGTGAGAACGAGCGAGAGCACGGCCTGGGGGCCGTACCTGCTGGTGGTGGCGGGTGCGGCCGCCGGGCTGTGCGCGATCGGCCTGGGTGTGCCGGTGTCCGCGGGCGGTGCGATCATGGGATGCGGCTTCCTCGCCGGATCCCTGGTCCGGGTGACGGTCTCGGAACGGCGGGCGGGCGCGCTCGCGGTGCGCAGCAAACGGATGGACGCGCTCACGCTGGCGGCGTTCGGCGTGGCGCTCGTCATCGGCTCGCTGCTCATGCTGCTGCGGCTGCACGACTCGTAGGGACACGACCTCGTCGCGGACTTACCACACCCGTCCGATAGCCTCAACGGCCAGTGAGCCTCAAAAAGGACGTGCTGGCCAGTTAGTTCAGAAGGGGAACCCCACGCATGCCCAAGATCAAGGTAGCGGGCCCGGTCGTCGAGCTCGACGGCGACGAGATGACCCGGATCATCTGGCAGTTCATCAAGGACCAGCTGATCCTTCCCTACCTCGACGTCGACCTGAAGTACTACGACCTCGGCATTGAGCACCGCGACGCCACCGACGACCAGGTCACGATCGACGCAGCCAACGCCATCAAGCAGTACGGCGTGGGCGTGAAGTGCGCGACGATCACGCCGGACGAGGCCCGCGTCGAGGAGTTCGGCCTGAAGAAGATGTGGAAGTCCCCGAACGGGACGATCCGCAACATCCTCGGCGGTGTCATCTTCCGTGAGCCGATCATCATGTCGAACATCCCGCGGCTCGTGCCGGGCTGGACCAAGCCGATCGTCGTCGGCCGTCACGCCTTCGGCGACCAGTACCGCGCCACCGACCTGAAGATTCCCGGCGAGGGCACGCTGACGCTGACGTTCACGCCGAAGGACGGCAGCGAGCCGATCGAGCTCAACGTCTTCGACTTCCCCGGCGCCGGCGTCGCCCTGGCGATGTACAACCTGGACGAGTCGATCCGCGACTTCGCCCGCGCCTCCATGCGGTACGGCCTCAACCGCGGCTACCCGGTCTACCTGTCGACCAAGAACACGATCCTCAAGGCGTACGACGGCCGCTTCAAGGACATCTTCGCCGAGGTCTACGAGAGCGAGTTCAAGGCCGACTTCGAGGCCGCCGGGATCATCTACGAGCACCGCCTGATCGACGACATGGTGGCCGCCTCCCTGAAGTGGGAGGGCGGGTACGTCTGGGCCTGCAAGAACTACGACGGCGACGTCCAGTCGGACACGGTGGCGCAGGGCTTCGGCTCGCTCGGTCTCATGACCAGCGTGCTCATGACCCCCGACGGCCGCACCGTCGAGGCCGAGGCGGCGCACGGCACGGTGACCCGGCACTACCGCCAGCACCAGCAGGGCAAGCCGACCTCCACCAACCCGATCGCCTCGATCTTCGCGTGGACCCGCGGCCTGCAGCACCGCGGCAAGCTCGACAACCAGCCCGAGGTCATCGACTTCGCCGAGAAGCTGGAGCAGGTCTGCGTCGAGACCGTCGAGGGCGGCCAGATGACCAAGGACCTCGCGCTCCTGGTCGGCGGCGACGCCGAGTGGCTGACCACGCAGGACTTCCTCGCGGCGCTCGACGAGAACCTCAAGAAGAAGATGTCTGCCTAGTGTAAAAATTGGCCTCTACCTGCGGTTCTGCCGTCAGGTAGAGGCCAATTCGCCTCTCTGGGCCGTCCGCGGGGCGTCCAGCCTCCCGGACGGCCCTGCACAACCCCGCCGAAGAAGCCGTGCCCACGACGAAGGTCAAGGAGTGGGCCGGCGCGACCCGCATACAGAAGGCGACCAGGACGCAGGGCGGGCTGGGCACGGTGGTCGCCGGCCTGGCCGACGTCGCCACGCAGCAGACTTTCACCGGAACGAGCGGCGCGTACCCCTACCTCCCCGCCACCGGGAAGCATCCGATCATGGAAACGCTCCTCGCCAGGATCGGGCAGGGCGAGGCATGGACGGTGGACAACTGCGCCGAGGTCGATGCGATGAACACGTACCTGTACGCGATCAACGCGCGGCTCATGACCGACGTCCACGGCGAGAACCTGTACTTCCACGCCGAGACGTGGAACCGGGAGAAGAGGGTGTGGCAGCCCCGCAGGGCCTGCGGCAACTGCGACAAATGGATGAAGATCATCGGGGCGCGCCGTATCTGACCGGCCGCGGTCGCCGCCCTCTCGCAGCGCTTCCGGCCCTTCGGCCGCGACAGCCTCGCGTGGGGCTGGGGTGTCGAAGACGGCGCTGTAACGCCGCTTGCGCCGGCAGGGGGGCCGCCCGGAGAATTTCCGGGCGGCCCCTTTCCCGTTACCCCCGGGTACGGACCGCTCGCCGCTATGTCACGGTTTCCTGACGTCACGGCGCGGTATCGGGTCGCGGAACCGTCGCACGGGGGCCGTAAAGTTCTGCTGGCCGGTACTTTGCCGAATCGTGGGGAACGGGATGCCGCAGATCGCGCCGTTACAACCGGGGGATCCGACCAGGCTCGGTCCCTTCGTGCTGTCCGGCCGTCTCGGCGAGGGCGGGCAGGGCGTGGTCTACTTCGGCCAGGACCAGGCCGGCGAGCGGGCCGCGGTCAAGCTGCTGCACGTCAAGTTCTCCGGCGACGCGACCGCCAGGTCCCGCTTCGCCCGGGAGCTGCGCGCCGCCCAGCGCGTGGCGAGCTTCTGCACCGCCCGGGTCCTGGCGGCCGACCTGGAGGGCGACACGCCCTACATCGCGAGCGAGTTCATCGACGGGCGGTCGCTGCGCGATGCCGTCGAGGCGGACGGGCCGCTGACCGGCTCGGGCCTGGAGCGGCTGGCGGTCGGCACGGCCACCGCGCTCACCGCGATCCACCAGGCGGGCATCGTCCACCGCGACTTCAAGCCCGACAACGTGCTGCTGGCCGTGGACGGCCCCCGGGTGGTGGACTTCGGCATCGCCCGCATCCTCGACTCGACCGCCACGATCACCAGCCGGGCGATCGGCACGCCCGCCTACATGGCGCCCGAGCAGATCTCCGGCGGCAAGGTCGGGCCCCCGGCCGACGTGTTCTCCTGGGCCTCCACGATCGCGTACGCCGCGACCGGCGACGTCGTGTTCGGCGGCAGTTCGATCGCGGTCGTGCTCAACCGCATCCTCAACCACGACATCGACACCGGGATGCTGCCCGAGCCGCTCGGCGGAGTGGTCCGGGCGTGCCTGCGCAAGTCGCCGGACGAGCGACCGACGGCCGACCGGATCCTGCTGCGCCTGCTGGGCCGCGTGGCGTCGGGCGACGCGTCGACGGTCGTGCTGTCCGAGGGGGCCGCGCACGCGGCCGACCCGGACGCCACGCGCCTCGCGCGCACGGGTCCGGGCCGCGCCGTGGCGACGGGCGCGGGCCCGCTGCCGACCGGTGGCGCGCGGACCGGGACAGGCGAGCCGACCCGATCCGGCGCGTGGATCGGGACAGGCGGCCACGCGGGGAACGACGTGCCCACCGGCGCGTCCCCGGCGTCCCTGTCGCCCTCCGGCCCCACCGGCCCCGGGTCCGGTGGCGTCCCGCACCACGATGGTCACGGCGACGTGGGGTCCGGCCTTGAGGGAGATGCGGCGGGGCCCGTGCCGGACGGGACCGGCCGGGCGCGGCGCCGCAGGAGGGGCCTTGTCGGCGCGCTCGCGGCCGTGCTCGCCGTCGTGGCCGCCGGGGGTGCGGTCATCGCCGCAAAGACCGGCTTCGCGTTCGGCGGCGCGTCCGAGGACGGCGGCACCGGCGACGCCGTCGTCTCGCCGCGGCCGAGCCCGACGTACGCCTCCGTGTACGAGAAGGCGCGGCGGACCAAGCGGCTGACGATCGGCGTGCGGTGGGACGTGCCCGGCGTCGGCCTGGAGCAGGCGAGCGGGTTCAGCGGGTTCGACGTGGACGTCGCGACGTCCATCGCCAGGAGCCTCAAGGTCCCCGCGAACGGGATCACCTTCCGCAGGGTCGGCGTCAACGACCGGGTGCGCGCGCTGACCGACCACACGGTGGACATGGTCGTGGCGACCTACTCCTACGACGACAACCGCGCCGACGCCGTCACCTTCGCCGGGCCGTACTACACGGCCCACGCCGACCTGCTCGTGCTCGCCGGCTCACGGATCAAGAAGCTTGAGGACCTGGCCGAGCGCCGGATGTGCGCGCCCGCGGGCAGCACCGCCGCCCGGCTCGTCGCCGGCAAGGTGAACGTCGAGCAGGTCCCGGTCAACGACTACGCCGAGTGCATGAACCTGCTGACGCGAGGCGAGGTGGACGCCGTCCCGGGTGACGACCTCCTCATCGCCGGCTTCGCCAACCGGGTGGCGAGCCTGAAGCTGTCGGTGCTCGGCCTGCGGCTGACCGACCAGCGCTACGCCGTCGGCCTGCCGAGGAAGGACGTGCGCACCTGCCGGGCCGTGGAGGACGCGATCAGCCGCATGTACGGCGACGGCACGATGCGTGACCTGCTGCGCAAGCACTTCGGCAACGTCGACTTCGATCCCGAGCGGGACGTCCCGCCCAAGCTCGCCTGCCGCTGAGGTCTCCGGCCTGCGGGGAGGTCAGGCCTGGCGTTCGAGCTGGGCCATGGCGTCGTTCGCCCACTGCAGCGTGGTGCGGACCTGCCGGATGCCGAGATCCAGGGCGAGGTTGCCGAACGTGCCCCGGGACGTCCCCTCCGGGACGGGGGAGGCGTGTTTGGCCGCCCAGAGGGCCTCCAGCTCGGCCAGCTTCCGTTCGGTGTAGTCGCGCACCCGCTCCAGCACGGACAGCGCCTCGCCGGGATCGAGCAGCGGGAGCAGGAACGCCTGCAGCGCGACCTCGCTGCGCGCCGGACCCGTGGGGTCGTGTCCGAGCAGCCAGGCGCGCAGCTCCGCGCGGCCCTCCGACGTGATCGAGTAGATCTTGCGCCCGCGCGCGCCCTCCGCCTCCACCGTGACCAGCCCGTCGGCGGCCATCTTGGCGAGCTCGGGATAGATCTGGCTGTGCCCCGCCTGCCAGACGTGGGCCACCGACCTCTCGAACCCCTTGGCCAGGTCGTAGCCACTCGCCGAGCCGTAAGCCGTCAGAAGACCGAGAAGAGCGATGCGCAGGGACATGCCCCTCACTATACCTCCGGATTGACATGTCAGCTCTTACATGTCACTTTCGACATATGCGATCCAGAAACGGACTCCTCCTGTTCGCCGTGCTCGGCGGCATGTTCCTGGCGATGCTCGACCAGACGATCGTCGGCACCGCGCTGCCGAGGATCACCACGGAGCTGGGCGGCGCCGACCTCTACACCTGGGTGGTGACCGCCTACCTCCTCACCTCGACCGTCACGGTCCCGCTGTACGGCCGGCTCTCCGACGCGTACGGGCGAAAGCCGCTCCTGCTGGTCGGGGTGGTCCTGTTCCTGCTCGGCTCGATCCTGTCCGGCGCGGCGCAGAGCATGGGGCAGCTCATCGCCTTCCGCGGCGTGCAGGGGCTCGGTGCGGGCGCGCTGCTGCCGCTGTCGCTGGCGCTGGTGATCGACCTGTTCCCGCCGGAGCGCAGCGGGCGGGTGCAGGGCGCCCTCGGCGGCGTGATGGCGCTGAGCTACATCGCCGGGCCTTTCCTCGGAGGCCTGTTCACCGACCACGCGAGCTGGCGCTGGGCCTTCTACGTGAACGTCCCGATCGGCGCCGTCCTCGTGGCCATCATCGTCTGGCGGCTGCCGTACCGGCCGGGGCACGGAGGGGCGCGGCCCGACTATCTCGGCATCGCCGTCTTCAGCGCCGCGATCAGCGCCCTGCTCGTCGGCCTGACCGAGAAGGGGGTCGACGGCCACACCTGGACGAGCGGGCCGGTCGCCGGCCCGCTCGGCGCGGCGCTCGCGCTGCTCGTGGTGTTCGTCCTCGTCGAGCGGCGGGCGGCGGAGCCGATCGTGCCGCTCCACCTGTTCGCGAACGGCACGTATTCGCTGGTCAACGTCGCGTCGTTCTTCACGGCGTTCTGCATGTACGCCGGGGTGGTCTTCCTGCCGCGCTACTTCCAGGAGGCGCACGGCCTGAGCGCCACCTCCTCGGGGCTGCACATCTACCCGCTGATGCTGGCGATGGTCGTGGGCAGCGCGGTCACCGGCGCCCTCATCTCGCGCACGCGCCGCTACAAGCCGTGGCTGGTGATCGCGCCGGTCTTCCTCGTCGCGGGCACGGCGCTGTGCGCGAACCTCGAAGTCGGCACCTCGACCCCGCTGCTCGTCGCCTGGATGGCGCTGATCGGGCTCGGGATGGGGCCCATGCTGTCGGGCCTCACCGTGGCGATCCAGACATCCGTCCCGCCCCGGTTCATCGGCGCGGCCAGCGCGAACCTGACGTTCTTCCGGCAGATCGGCGGCTCGGTCGCGCTGGCCGTCGCGGGCACGGCGTACGGGTCGGTGGTGACGCGGGAGGCGCCCGTGCACGGCCTGCCCGCAGCCCACGCCGCCGCGACCGCGACCGTCATCCCCTGGCTGGGGGTCGTGGGCGCGGTCGTCTCCCTCATCGCGCTCGCCCTGCTGCCCGGGGGTGGGGTGCGGTTCGACCGGCCCGCACCGCAGCAGGACCTCGTCGCGGCGTGAGACGGCCGTCAGCGGCGCTCCAAGCGGCGTGTCGGACGGTGCGCGGGGCCCGTCCGGCACGGTTGAATTGATCTCAAGCGTTCGGGGGAGCGGTAGTGGGTCGTAGGGTCGTCACGGGTTTGGTCTGTGTGTTCGTCGCCGGAGTGCCGCAACCGGCGCTCGCCTTCTCAGGGGAGGCACCCCGGCCGGCGCCGGTGAAGGAACCGTTGAAAAATCAGTGGGGCACGGCCGACCTCGCGGTCGGCATCACCGCCTCGCCCAAGGTGGCGCAGCCGGGGCAGCCGTTGACCTACCACGTCACCGTGCACAACAAGGGCCCGGGGGACGCCGTGCTGCCGACGCTGCGGGTCGCGCTGCCGAAGGACTTCCAGATCGTCAACGTGGGCGTGGCGGAGTGCGAGCCAGGCCGGGCTCGCAACCGGGTCGTCTGCCACTCGTCCGACGACGTCCTGCCGGGCGGCTCGGGCGACATGACGATCACGGGGGTGATCGCGCCGGGCGCGCACGGCCCGCTGCGGGCGCGGGCCGACCTGACCTCCGAGGTGGTCGACCAGGACGAGACCGACAACACGGCCGAGGCGGTGACCAGGGTCGACGAGGGGGCCGACCTGGCGATGCGGTTCCGCTCCTCGGCCAGGTTCGTCCGCCCGGGCCACTGGTTCTCCGTACGGGCGGAGGTGCGCAACCGGGGGCCGCGCGTCGTGCGGGACGCCTACGTGTTCTTCCAGCCGCGCGAGGCCCGGCTGCTGTCCGCCAGGGGCGGGCGCTGCCGGGGGAACCGCCAGTTCGTGGGGTGCTCGCTGCCGCCGATCAGGTCGGGGTCGCGCGGGCTGCTCGAACTGGTCTTCCGGGTGCCGTCCCGGGCCTCGCACGCTGTGGCGACGATGGCCACCGTCTACTCGCGCCGCTACGGCGACCGCCGTCCGGCCAACAACAAGGCGAGCGTACGGGTGGCCCTGCGCCGCGCCTGACCGGCGACGCCGGGGGGCCGAGGCGGACATCGGGTTCAGGCGGGCATCGGAGGTCAGGCCGGCATCGGGGTTCAGGTGGGCGTCGGGTTCAGGCGGGCATCGGGGTCAGGCGGGCTTCGCGCAGGCGGTCCAGGCGTCGGCGACCATGTCCCGCAGCGTCGCGTGGGCCGGCTTCCAGCCCAGCTCGCGCTGGATCTTCTCCGACGACGCCACCAGGACGGCCGGATCGCCGGGACGGCGCGGTGCGACGGTGATCGGGATGGGGTGCCCGGTCACCTCGCGGCAGACGTCCACGACCTCCTTGACCGAGAAGCCCGTGCCGCTGCCGAGGTTGTAGATCCGGTGCTCGCCGGGCGTGCAGGCGTCCAGGGCGAGCAGGTGCGCGCGGGCGAGGTCGGCGACGTGGACGTAGTCGCGGACGCATGTGCCGTCCGGGGTGGGGTAGTCGGCGCCGAAGACGTTGACCGACTCGCGCTCGCCGAGGGCCACCTTGAGGATGTTGGGGATCAGATGGGTCTCGACCGTGTGCCGCTCGCGGAACTCGCCGTACGCCCCGGCCACGTTGAAGTAGCGCAGGCTGACCGCGCCGAGGCCGTACAGCCCGGCGAAGGCGGTGAGCGTGGTGTCCACGGCGAGCTTGGACGCGCCGTAGGGGTTGCCCGGGCGGGTCGGGTCGGTCTCCAAGATGGGCGTGCGCTCCGGCTCGCCGTAGGTGGCGGCGGTGGAGGAGAACACGATCCGGTTCACCCCGGCCTGCCGCATGGCGTCGAGCAGCGCGAGCGTGCCGCCGAGATTGTGCGACCAGTACAGCCCCGGCTTCTCGACCGACTCGCCCACCAGCGACTTGGCGGCGAAGTGGAGCACGGCGTCGAACCCTTCGGACAGCACGCCGCCCGCCTCGGTGATCGACGCCTGCACGAACGCGGCTCCGGGCGGCACGGCGTCGGCGTGCCCGGTCGACAGGTCGTCGAGCACCGTGACCTCGTGCCCCTCCTCGAGGAGTTGCGCCGCCACGACACTGCCGATGTACCCGGCTCCACCAGTAACCAGCAGCTTCACTGTTTGCTCCTGTTCAAACCTGTTTGATTATGTACGTCCAGGGCCTAGCTTACGCGCATCCCATGAGGAGCGGGTTAAATGCCACCAGTACCGCAATCTCAGCGAGTCGCAGGGGATTGCGACGCCCGGCCTGGCATGCCTGACACCCGAACGGACTGATGACGTGAGCAACGTCGCGGTGACCATCGCCCTGGTCCTGATATTCATCCTGATCGGCGGATTCTTCGCCGCGGCCGAGATGGCGATGGTCTCGCTGCGGGAGAGCCAGATCCGCCGCCTGAGCCGCGACGAGGGGCGCCGCGGCGCGCGGGTGCAGAAGCTCGCCCGCGACCCCAACCGCTTCCTGTCCGCCATCCAGGTCGGGGTGACCGTGGCGACCGTGCTGTCGGCCGCGCTCGGCGCCGACGCGCTGGGCCCGCGGTTCGCCCCGGTCCTGGAGCAATGGGGCCTGCGGCCGAGCGTGGCCGCGCCCGTCGCGTTCGTGGCCGTCACGATGGCCATCTCGTACGTGACCCTCGTGCTCGGAGAGCTGGCGCCCAAGCGGCTCGGCCGGCAGCGGGCGGAGAGCCTGTCGCTCATGACCGCCCCGCTGCTCGACCGGATCGCGACGCTGTCGAGGCCGGTGATCTGGCTGCTGTCCAGGTCGACCAACGGCGTCGTACGGCTGCTCGGCGGCAACCCGTCCGCCGACAGGGCGGCCATGACCACCGAGGAACTGCGCGACATGGTGGTGGGCCACACGGAGCTCACCCAGGACGAGCGCGACGTGATCGCCGAGGTGTTCGCGGCGGGCAAGCGGCAGCTCAGGGAGGTCATGCTGCCCCGCACGGAGGTCGAGTTCATGGCGGCGGACACCCCGCTCGCCGAGGCCGCCGTGCTCGCCGCGGCCATGCCGCACTCCCGGTTCCCCGTCTACCGCGACACCTATGACGACGTCATCGGGTTCGTCCACGTGCGGGACCTGCTCGACCCGGTCCGCACCGGGCGGCTGGAGCCGATCAGCGAGGTCGTGCCGATCCGCCCGGTCAAGCTCGTGCCGGCGAGCAAGCGGGTCCTCGCCACGCTCGCGGAGATGCGCGACGAGGGCCACCACCTCGCCATCGTGGTGGACGAGTACGGCGGCACCGACGGCATCGTGACGCTGGAGGACCTGGTCGAGGAGCTCGTGGGCGACATCCGCGACGAGTACGACGAGAGCGGCGACGCCGTACGCGTGATCGCCGGAGACATGGAGGTCGAGGGACTGGTCAACCTGGACGAGTTCCACACGCAGACGGGCGTACGGCTGCCCAGCGGGCCCTACGAGACCCTGGGCGGATACGTCATGGCCTTCCTCGGCCACCTGCCCCAGCGCGGCGAGGTCGCCGAGGCGCCGGGCGTCACGCTGACCGTGACGGAGATGGACGGCCGCCGCGTCTCCCGTGTCCGCGTCACCCGCATTCCCCCCGAGGACGCGGTGCCCGCGGCGACCGCCTGAGCGGCGGACGTGTGCGGGGCGCTCGGCGCGCCGCACCCCTGGCCGCGTCTGTCGCGGGCAGCCCGCGACTCCTGACAGAATTGCCGTATGGCTCTTGCTCGCGTCCTGTCCGGTATCCAGCCCACCGCAGACTCGTTCCACCTGGGCAACTATCTCGGCGCGATCCGCCAGTACGTCGCGCTGCAGGACACCCATGAGGCCTTCTTCTTCATCGCCGACCTGCACGCGCTGACCGTCGCGCCCAACCCCGGGGAACTGCGTAGGCGCACCAGGATCGCCGCCGCCCAGCTGTTCGGCGCGGGGCTCGACCCGGAGCGCGCCGCGGTCTTCGCGCAGAGCCATGTGCGCGAGCACAGCGAGCTCGCCTGGTATCTGATCTGCCAGACCGGCATGGGCGAGGCCGGGCGGATGACCCAGTTCAAGGACAAGTCCGCGCGGTACGGCGAGAGCTCGGCCAGCGTGGGCCTGTTCAGCTACCCGATCCTCCAGGCGGCCGACATCCTGATCTATCAGGCCGACCAGGTGCCGGTCGGGGTGGACCAGAAGCAGCACCTGGAGCTCAGCCGCGACCTCGCGCAGCGCTTCAACAGCCGCTACGGCCAGACGTTCAAGGTGCCGAGCCCCTACATCCTCAAGGAGGTCGAGAAGATCACCGACCTCCAGGACCCGACCGCGAAGATGTCCAAGTCGTCGTCGAGCCCGCAGGGCATCCTCGACGTGCTGGAGGAGCCGAACGTCCTGCGCAAGAAGATCATGCGCGCGGTGACCGACACCGGCAGCGAGGTCGTCGCCGACGAGGAGAACAAGCCGGGCGTCACCAACCTGCTGCGGATCCTGTCCGCGCTGACCGGCACGCCGATCCCCGAGCTGGAGACGCGGTTCGCCGGGCAGGGATACGGCACCTTCAAGAAGGAGGTCGCCGAGGCCGTCGTCGAGACGTTCTCCCCGATCAGGGAGCGTACGGAGAAGCTGCTGGCCGACGAGGCCGAGCTCGACCGGATGCTGGTCGCAGGCGCCGCCCGGGCCCGCGAGGTGGCCCGCGAGACGATGGAGCAGGTCCGCGAGCGCCTCGGCCTGCTCCCCACGCCGCACTTCGAGTGAACCGCGCGTGACCGAGACCGCGGCCCCGCCCCGGGCCGCCGTCTCAGGCATCGAGACGCCCTCTCCGGGTACACAACGCCGATGGGGATGGCGATGATCGACCGGGTCACGCGGCGCGTCGACGAACTCAGGGCGTGGGGCCGGATGTGGATCGAGCGCAACCGGATCCGCTTTCCCTGGCTCGACCACCTCATCCGGACCGTGCAGCGCTACCAGGTGCAGTCGGGGGACCGGCTGGCGGGCGCCATCACCTACTTCGCCTTCCTGTCGTTCTTCCCGCTGATCGCGCTGGCGTTCGCTCTGTTCGGATACGTCGTGACGATCCGCCCGGACGCGCTCGCCACGCTCACTGCGGCGATCAACAGCCAGCTTCCCGGGCTCGCCGGGCAGCTCCACATCGACCAGCTCGCCGGGGCCCGGGCCCAAGCCGGGCTGATCGGTCTGCTCGGCCTGCTGTACGCCGGGCTGGGCGCCATGGACGCCCTGCGCGGGGCCCTGCGCACCGTCTGGATGACCTGCGAGCCGCCGCTCAACTACTTCGTCGGCAAGCTCCGCGACCTCGTCGCGCTCGTGCTCATGGGCCTGGCCATGCTGGTCTCGGTGATCGCGAGCGGGTTCGCCACCGGGGCCACGAGCACGGTCGCCGGATGGCTCGGCCTGGGCTCCTCGCCGCTGGCCGGCTTCGGGGTCTGGCTCGCCGGGATCGCCGCGAGCCTCGTCGCCGACCTGCTGCTCTTCCTGGTCATCCTCGGCTGGCTGGCCAAGCCGTCGCAGCCGTTCCTCGTCGTGCTCAAGGGCGCGCTGCTGGGCGCGGTCGGCTTCGCGGTGCTGAAGCAGCTCGCGGCGCTGATCCTGTCCGGCACTCTGCGCAACCCGGTGTACGGCACGTTCGCGGTGGTCGTGGGGCTGCTGCTGTGGATCAACCTGTCGGCCCGGGTGATCCTCTACGCCGCCGCGTGGACGGCGACGGCCACGCTCGGCCCGCCGCCCGAGCCGACCCCGCTTCCGTCGCCCGCGACCACGCCCACGATCGGCCCCGCCTGACCGCGCCGTCTAGGGAGTGTCGTCGCCGGGCGTCTTCCGGCGCCGGCGCAGGCCGTACGCGCCGAGGGCGAGGACCACGAGGGCGCCGCCGCCGATCAGCAGGGGGGTGGTCGCGCCCGAACCCTTCGAGGCGGGGTCCTCTCCGCGCGCCTTGGCCGCGCCCACGTCGGCCGTCCCCGGCGTCGGAGAGGGCCGTACGGTCAGGGGGGAGGAGGAGGGCTTGGGGTCGGGCACCGGCGCGACCAACTGGCCCACGGGGGCCGCCTTGCCCCTCGCGGCGAAGCCCCAGTCGAGCAGCTTGGCGACCTCCTCCCAGAAACCGCCGGGGTGATGCATGATCACGACGAGGATGGTGTGGCCGTCACGCCGGGCCGCGCCCACGAAGCTGCCCAGAGCCTTGGACGTCCAGCCGTTCTTGACGCCGAGCATGCCCTTGTAGCGTCCGAGGAGCCGGTTGTGGTTGGCCATCTCGTAGTAGGCGGGCGGGGGAGACTCACTGGCCTCGGAGTCGTCGCGGCGCTTCTTCTTTTTCTTCTTGAGGTAGTCCTTGGGCGCGGGGAACTTGGCGACCTTCGTGCTGATGTATTCGCGGAAGTCCGGGATCGCCAGCCCGGCCCGCGCGATCAGGGCGAGGTCGTAGGGCGAGCTGCGCTGGCCCGGGGCGTCCAGGCCGTTCGGCGTCTTGGCCACCGTGTCGTACGCCTGGAGCTTGCGCGCCTGCTTGTTCATGTCGGCGAGCGTCTTCTGCAGGCCGCCGTTCGCCTCGGCGAGCGCGACCGCGGCGTCGTTGGCGGAGACCATGAGGAGCGCCCGCATGAGGTCGTCGATCTTGTAGATCGGCTCGGGGACGATGCCGACGGCGGTGCCCTCCACGTTGCACGCCTCGTCGCTCGGCTTGACCTTGCGGTTCTTGTCGAGCTTGGGGATCAGCGTCACGGCCGTCAGCGTCTTGAGCGTGCTCGCGGGCAGGTAGTGCCCGTGCGGGTCCTTGGCCGCGAGCACCGCGCCGGTGTCGGCGTCGGCCACCAGGTAAGCGCTGGCCTCGGTCTTGGGCGGCGGTTTGATCCCGGCGGGCGCGATGATCCCGTGGCCGGCGAGCAGGTCCCCGCCGACGGTCCCGTTCCCCGTCACCGCCGTGCCGGTCTCCCGGGGCGCCAGGTCAGGCATGGCCCGCGCGCCCGCGGCGGGAGGGGCGCAGAGCAGCGCCGTCGTCAGCACTCCCGCCGTCGTCACGGTCGCGGCGAGAGCCCGCAGGTTCGTCCCCATAGGTCGCTCAGCCTAGCCTTGACTGCCTTCGCATGAAGCGACATATGCCCCATATGCCACAGGGCCACGCAGGTGGCCGCCGATACTGTGAGCATGACGAGACGTGTATCGATCTTCCTCCTGGCACTCGCCGCTTTCATGATCTTCGAATGGATCAACCTCGGCTTCAACCTCGCCGACGGGCACGAGACTTCCTTCTACGTCGTCCACGGCGTACTCATCGCGGTGAACATCCTTCTGGCACTGGCGCTCGGGGCCGTCGGCGTGCGGGGATGGATGAAGGGTAGGGCCTGACCCTGAAACGACCTTGTCCACTGTGACCTTTGTGTCCACAGGGACCGAACGTGATGGAGGCAAGTTTTGGCGATCGACTTCAATCCCTCGCGTGGCGCGACGCTCGGCGTGGAGTGGGAGCTTCAGCTCGTCGACCGGAATACGCGCCATCTCCGCCAGGACGCCAAGGAGGTGCTCGCCGCGGTTCCCGACCTCAGTGAGGGTCAGCGGCCCAAGGCCATGCACGAGCTCATGCAGTCGCAGGTCGAGATCGTCACCGACGTCTGCCACACGGTGGCCGAGGCGGTGCAGGACCTGAAGAAGAGCATCGGCCGGCTGACCGAGGCCGTCGAGCCGCGCGGCATCGCGCTCGCCTGCACGGGGACCCACGCGATCAGCGACTGGCGCGACGCGGTCTACGCGCCCAGCCAGCGCTACGTGGAGCTGGTCGAGGAGATGCAGTGGCTCGCCTGGCGGATCCAGACGTTCGGCGTGCACGTCCACGTGGGCGTCAAGGAGCGCGACAAGGTCATTCCGATCGTCAACGCCCTCGCGGCGTACCTGCCGCACTTCCTCGCGCTCACCTCCTCCAGCCCCTATTGGGGCGGGCAGGACACCGGGCTGGCGTCGAGCCGGGCCATCGTCTTCGGCTCGCTGCCCACGGCCGGGCCGCCGCACCTGCTGGCCGACTGGGCCGAGTTCGAGGAGTACATGGACACGCTGCTGCGGGCGGGCACGATCCACAGCATCAAGGAGGTGTGGTGGGACATCCGGCCGCATCCCGACTTCGGCACGATCGAGATCCGGATGTTCGACGGCATCCCGACGCCGCGCGAGGTGGGCATGGTGGTCGCGCTGTCCCAGTGCCTCGTGCAGCAGTTCGACCAGCAGATCGACCGGGGGTACAAGCTGCCGCATCCGGCGGCGTGGGTGGTGCGCGACAACAAGTGGCGCGCCACGCGCTATGGCCTCGACGCGGACGTCATCACCGACGACCATGGCTCCACAGCGCCGATGCGCGACGTATTGTATGAACTTCAGCGCGAACTCGAACCCGTCGCCGAACGGCTCAGCTGTGCCGACGAACTGGCGGTCGTGACCGAGGTGCTGGAGCAGGGGAGCTCATCCGAGCGCCAGCGGGCGATCCTCGCCGACGGAGGGACCCTCCAGGACGTGGTCGACGCCACGGTGATCGAGCTCGCCGAGGACAGGTTCGTCACCTCGAACCCCAACCGCGAGATCGGACAATCCGGCACCTGACGGGGTAGGCCTGATATGTCCGGCAACAGTGCCTCAGTTCTGACAACGTGCGGAGGCCGGTGTAAATACTGGGCAATCCGCCGTATCGGAGGGTCGCGGCATGGAAGGATTGTGAATGAAGGGTCGGTGGAGGCGAGGCACGCCCGCTCGACCCTTTTGGGCTTTTTTCGTGACTTTTCGTGATCATATGGACGATCCGGCGATACGTGGCGGGACGGCTCGCCGGAGAAGGGAAGACCCGTGGCCACCTCATCGAAGCTCGCAACGCCGGACGCGGCCGTGCCGGGAAGTAACGACCTGGCCGGGCAACTGGCGGAATTCCTTCGCGGGCACAACGATGAGCTGATCGAGTTCCGGCGCGACGTACACGCACACCCGGAGATCGCCTTCAGCGAGCATCGCACGACCGAGAAGATCGCTGAGCGGCTGACGGACGCCGGGCTCACCCCGCACCCGCTGTCGCGCGGCACCGGCATGTGGGTGGACCTCGGCCGGGACGAGGGCCCCACGGTCGCCCTGCGCGCCGACATCGACGCGCTGCCGATGGAGGACGAGAAGGACGTTTCCTATCGCTCCACGAACCCGAACGCGTGCCACGCCTGCGGCCACGACGTGCACACCGCGATCGTCATCGGCGCGGGGCTGTTCCTGGCGTCGCAGGCCGACGCGGGAGCGCTCCCCGGCCGGGTACGGCTGATCTTCCAGCCCGCCGAGGAGGTCGCGGGCGGCGCGCTGGAGGTGATGCGCGACGGCGGCCTCAGCGAGGTCGACCGCATCTTCGCGGTGCACTGTGACCCGCGCCTCGACGTCGGGCACGTCGGCCTGCGGACCGGCCCGATCACCGGGTCCTGCGACAGCCTGCGGATCAAGGTCGCGGGCCCCGGCGGGCACACCGCCCGGCCGCACCTGACCGTGGACCTCGTCTACGCGCTCAGCAAGATCGTCACCGAGTTGCCGGCCGCGCTGTCGCGCCGCGTGGACCCCCGCTCCAGCCTCAGCCTCGTGTGGGGCCAGATCTCCGCCGGGTCCGTGGCCAACGCGATCCCGGACGTCGGCCTCGCCCAGGGCACGGTCAGGTCGCTCGACGAGGAGGCGTGGCACCAGGCCCCCGACCTGGTCAAGGCCCTGCTCGACTCGGTCGCGGGCGCGTACGGCGTGGACGCCGAGATCGACTATCGGCGCGGCACGCCGCCTACGGTGAACGAGGCCACCAGCATCCAGATGCTGCACGACGCGGTCACCCAGATCATCGGCGAGGGGGCGGCCGTGCCCACGCCGCAGAGCCTCGGCGGCGAGGACTTCTCCTGGTACCTCGAGTCGGTGCCCGGCGCGCTCGCCCGGCTGGGCACCCGGCCGCCGGGGGCCGTCGACGAGGTCGACATCCACCGGCCGCAGTTCGACGTGGACGAGCGGGCGATCGGGATCGGCGTCAAGGTTCTCGCCGCCACCGCGCTGACCGCGCTGTGGGGCGGCGCCCGCTGAACCGCGTTCACTGACCCGCGTTCACTGAACCGGCCGAGCCGCTGAGAGCCGTACGCCGCCGTGCCCGACGTCTCCCCCCTGCGTCCCGAGGATCCCCTGCGCCTCGGGAGCTACCGCCTCGACGGCCGCCTGGGCGTGGGCGGCCAGGGGGTCGTCTTCCGCGGCGCCGGCGCGTCGGGCGGGCCGGTGGCCGTGAAGCTCCTGCACGCCCGGCTCGACGACACCTCCGCCCGGCGGGGCTTCGCCCGTGAGATCGAGGCGGTGCGCCGGGTCGCGCCCTTCTGCACCGCCCAGGTCCTCGACGCCGACCTCGACGGCGACCGGCCGTACATCGTGAGCGAGTACGTCGACGGCCCGTCCCTGCGCGATCACGTGACGGTCGCGGGCCCGCGGACGGGCGGCGACCTCGACCGGGTCGCCGTGGGGACGGCCACCGCGCTGGCCGCGATCCACCGGGCGGGGGTCGTCCACCGCGACTTCAAGCCGGGCAACGTGCTCCTCGGCTCGGACGGGCTGCGGGTCGTCGACTTCGGCATCTCCCGGCTCGCCGACGCCACCGCGACGACCGGGAACCCGGTCGGCACTCCTGCCTACATCGCGCCGGAGCAGCTCGAAGGGCGGCCGGCCGGGCCGGCGGCGGACATGTTCTGCTGGGCGCTCACGCTCGTCTACGCGGCGAGCGGGCGGCATGCCTACACCGGTGACACGTACGCCGCCGTCATGGCCCGCATCCTGTACGGCACGCCGGACCTCGGGCCGCTCACCGGTCTGCTGAAAGACCTCGTGGTGGCGTGCCTGGCCGCGGAGCCGTCCGACCGGCCGGACGCCGGACAGGTGCTGAACGCCCTGCTCGACCGGGCCCCAGGGCAGCCAGGGCAGCCAGGGGAGCCAGGGCAGCCGGGTCCGGCCGCGCCGACCAGACCGGAGCCGACCAGACCGGAGCCGGCCGGAGCAGGGTCGACCAGACCAGAGCGAACCCACGACCAGCCGGCGGAGCACGGCGGGACCGGTGGACGCCGTCGCGGGCGAGCGCGCGTGGTCGCGTTGGTCGCCGCGCTCGCCGTCCTCGTCGCGGTGGGCGTCGCGTGGGCGGTGACGGCCCGCGAACCCGCGCGCCTCGACGGTACGTGGACGGGCGTCGCCCGCTATCCCTCGGCCGGCCGTGTCTTCCCGGTCGAAATCCGTCTGGCCGGCCCGGCGCGGATGAGGTGGGGCGCCGACCTGCACTGCTCCGGCCGTCTCACCCCTGCGAGCGGATCGGGCGAGGTGCTCGTGCTGACCATCGACCAGGTGAAGGGCGACGGCTGTTATCCGGGGAGCATCTTGATCACACGGCGGGGCGAGAGCGCGGCCGACTTCGAGGTGACGCGCGAAGGGGAACAGGCTGTTCGATACTCGGGATCCCTTACCCGCACGAATTAACTCAAATGGGATAAATCTGTCAGGGGCATTGTGTGGCGCGTTCCCCCGCGCGCCCAGCGGGTATCGCGGACCGTGGGACCACCATCCTGGTTTGGAGGTCCGATTGCGGGCGTTCCGGGCGATGATGGCCGTCGTCCTCGCCGTGACCGTCGCCGCGGGATGCGGCGGCGAGGTGGACACCGCGTCGCCGCGCACCGGCCCGCTGCGGGTCGGGCTCGTGTACGACATCGGCGGACGGGGCGACAAGTCGTACAACGACGCGGCGGCCGCCGGAGTCGACGATGCCAAGCGCAACCTGAGCGACATGCGGGTGCGGGAGGTCGAGGCCGCGCCGGGCGAGCCCGCCGCCCGGAAGGTGGAGCGGGTGCGGGCGCTCGCCGAGGCCGGCTACGACCCGATCATCGCCGTCGGCTACTCGTACGCGCCGGCGTTGGCGCGGATCGCCCCGAAGTTCCCCAGGACCCGGTTCGCGATCGTCGACGAGCCGACGGTGTCCGGTCCCAACATCACGAACCTGCTGTTCGCCTCGGAGCAGGGCTCGTTCCTGATGGGCGCGACGGCGGCGATGAAGTCGCGCACCGGCGACGTCGGCTTCATCGGGGGCAACCGCTCGCCGCTGGTGAGGAAGTTCGAGGTCGGCTACGTCCAGGGCGTGAAGCACGTGAACCCGCGGGCGCGGATCAGGATCGCCTACCTCACGGGCTCACGCGACCTGAGCGGCTTCGAGCGGCCGGACAAGGCGCGGGAGGCCGCGCGGCGCATGTACCGGGCCGGCGCCGACGTGGTCTACCAGGTGGCCGGGGCTTCGGGGGCCGGGGTGTTCCGCGCGGCGAAGCAGGCCGGGGCGTGGGCCATCGGCGTCGACTACGACCAGGCCAAGAGCGCCGACCCGGCCGTGCGCGACGTGGTCCTGACTTCGATGATCAAAAGGATCGACGTCGCGGTCTACGACTACCTCGCCGACGTCGTCGACCACACCGTCACCAGCGGCCGGATCGTGTACGACCTGAAGCTCGGCGGCGTCGACTACACCCTCACCGGCGGCCACATCACCGACATCCAGCCGAAGCTGGAACAGCTCAAGCAGGAGATCATTTACGGCAGGGTCAAGGTTTCCCCAGGCTGACACCCTGGTCACGGTGTGGCCTGGGCTCAATAACGGACATGTTGCGGACTGGTGTGCGGGTTTGGTCTATGCAGGTCAAACAACTATCTTCCGTGCAGGGTTGCCGTGCGTTCCTGCGTGCGTGCGACGAGAGTCAGACGGGCGGGGAACGGAAGGGGAGTCACGACCTTGCTCCGCAATCGAGTTAGCAGACTGGCCGCCGCCACCGCGGGCGGCGCCTTGCTCATGGCCGCCGCCGCGTGTGGGGGTAGCGACGACACCACCACGACCGGAGCCTCGGCCGGCGCGTCATCCGCGCCCGCCGACGCGCAGGTCAAGGTGGGCTTGGCGTACGACATCGGTGGCCGCGGCGACGGTTCCTTCAACGACGCGGCTGCGGCCGGCCTGGACAAGGCCGAGTCGGAGCTCAAGGTCCAGAAGAAGGAACTGGAGGCGACCGCGGGCGAGACCGACGCCCAGAAGGAGGAGCGGCTGCGGCTGCTCGCCTCCGGGGGCTACAACCCGGTCATCGCGGTGGGCTTCGCCTACTCCGGCTCCGTGGCGAAGGTCGCCAAGGAGTTCCCGGACGTCAAGTTCGCCATCGTGGACGACGACGCCGCCACGGGCGACAACATCACGAACCTGATGTTCGCCGAGGAGCAGGGGTCGTTCCTCGTCGGGGTCGCGGCGGCGCTCAAGTCCGAGAAGGGCAACGTCGGCTTCGTGGGCGGCGTCGACGTGCCGCTGATCCACAAGTTCGAGGCGGGCTTCGAGGCCGGTGCGAAGGCCGTCAAGCCGGACATCAAGATCCAGAGCAAGTACCTCACCCAGCCCCCGGACTTCGGCGGCTTCGGTGACCCGGCCAAGGGCAAGACGGCCGCGCAGGGCATGTACGACGCCGGTGCGGACGTGGTCTACCAGGCGGCCGGTGGTTCGGGCGCGGGCGTCTTCGAGGCGGCCAAGGCCGCGAACGCGATGGCGATCGGCGTCGACTCCGACCAGGCGGCGCTCCCGGCGTACGCCGACTTCAAGGACGTGATCATCACCTCGATGACCAAGAAGGTCGACGTGGCGGTCTTCGACTTCCTGAAGAACTACACCACCGGCGCGGTCAAGTCGGGCCCGTCGGTCTACGACCTCAAGGCGGGCGGCGTGGACTACTCCACGACCGGCGGCAAGATCGACGACATCAAGTCGAAGATCGACGAGTACAAGCAGAAGATCATTAGCGGCGAGATTACGGTCCCGACGTCCTGACCTGCGTAATCGAGGGGCCCGGAGGCACCCGCCCCGGGCCCTTTGCTCTACTCTCACTACCACTTGACCGTCACCGGGCACTCCGCGAAGAGGAGGCCGACATTACCGCCGCGACCGTTACGGAACCCGCAGTAGAGCTCACCGGGATCACCAAGAGATTCCCGGGGGTCGTCGCCAACAGCGACATCCACCTCCGCGTCGCCAAAGGGCACATCCACGCCATCGTCGGCGAGAACGGCGCGGGGAAGTCCACACTGATGAAGATCCTGTACGGGATGCAGCGCCCCGACGAGGGCGACATCCGCGTCAACGGGTCGCCCGTGGGCTTCCATACACCCGCCGACGCCATCGCCGCGGGCATCGGCATGGTCCACCAGCACTTCATGCTGGCGGACAACCTGACCGTGCTGGAGAACGTGGTTCTGGGCAGCGAGCCGCGCCGCGGCGGCGTCGCCCTCGACTTCGCCGCCGCGCGGAAGAAGATCAAGGAGATCTCCGACGCGTACGGCCTGGGCGTACGGCCGGACGTGCCGGTCGAGGACCTGGGGGTCGGCGACCGCCAGCGGGTGGAGATCCTGAAGGTGCTCTACCGGGGCGCCCGCATCCTGATCCTGGACGAGCCGACCGCCGTGCTCGTGCCCCACGAGGTGGAGGAGCTGTTCGACAACCTGCGCGGCCTGGTCCGCGAGGGGCTGACGATCCTGTTCATCTCCCACAAGCTGGACGAGGTCCTGCGGGTGGCCGACGAGATCACCGTGATCCGGCGCGGGACCACCGTGGCGACCGTGAACCCCAGGGACGTGACGTCCCGCAAGCTCGCCGAGCTCATGGTCGGCAGCGAGCTGCCCAGCCCCGAGACCCGCGAGTCGACCGTCACCGACGTCGTCGCCCTGTCCGTACGCGATCTGACCGTGCGCACCGGCGACGGGCGGCCGGTGGTCGAGAACGTGAGCTTCGACATCCACAAGGGCGAGGTGCTCGGCATCGCGGGCGTCGAGGGCAACGGCCAGGCGGAACTCGTCGAGGCGATCATGGGCATGCGCTCCTGTGAGGCGGGCGCGCTCACGCTCGCCGGCACCGACATCTCCCAGTGGTCGACGCTCAAGCGGCGCGCGGGCGGCATCGGCTACATCCCCGAGGACCGCCACCGGCACGGCCTGCTGCTGGAGTCGCCGCTCTGGGAGAACCGCATCCTCGGCCACCAGACCCGCCGGCCCAACGTCAAGGGACCGTGGATCGACCGCGCGGGCGCGCGGGCCGACACGCGGCGCATCGTCGAGGAGTACGACGTGCGCACCCCCGGCATCGACGTGGACGCGGCCACGCTGTCCGGCGGCAACCAGCAGAAGCTGATCGTCGGGCGGGAGATGAGCGGCGACCCCGTGCTGCTCATCGCCAGCCACCCCACCCGCGGCGTGGACATCGGCGCGCAGGCGGCGATCTGGGACCACCTGCGCACCGCGCGCGCCGCCGGGCTGGCCGTGCTGCTGATCTCCGCGGACCTCGACGAGCTGATCGGGCTGTCCGACACGCTCAAGGTGATCCTGCGCGGCAGGGTCGTCGCCGACGTCGATCCCGCGAACGTGACCCCCGAGCAACTGGGCTCGGCGATGACCGGCGCCGGCGAGGAGGTGGCATGAGCGAGCGGAGCGAGCGAATCAGTAGGCACAGCGCGATTCGCGAATGCGACTCCGAGCCGCTTGGCGAGGAGACGGCATGAGCGAGCGGAGCGAGCGAATCAGTAGGCACAGCGCGATTCGCGAATGCGACTCCGAGCCGCTTGGCGAGGAGGTGGCATGAGCGAGCGGAGCAGTAGGGACGGCGGGTTCCTCGACCGGGTGCTCGGCCGGGTGCGGCTGGGCGGCTGGCTCGCCGTCGCCGCGCCGGTCATCGCAGTCGTCTTCGCGGTGCTGATCACCTCGGTGGTCCTGCTCGTGGCGGGCAAGGCGCCCGTGGAGGCGTTCACCACCCTCGCGGACTACGGCACCCAGCCGCGGTCGATGGCCATGATCCTCAACACCGGGGTCATGTACTACATCTCCGCGCTCGCGGTGGCCGTCGGCTTCCGGATGAACCTCTTCAACATCGGCGTGGACGGCCAGTATCGGCTCGCGGCCGTGGTCGCCGCCGGTCTCGGCGGCGCCGCCGTGGTGCCCGGCGTGCTCAACATCGTCCTTGTGATCGTCGTCGCGGTGGTCGTCGGCGCCCTGTGGGCCGCGATCGCCGGTCTGCTCCGGGTCTACCGGGGCGTGAGCGAGGTCATCTCGACCATCATGCTGAACGCGATCGCCACCGGCCTCGGGTCGTGGCTGGTCAGCGAGCACTTCGGCGTGCTGACCGGCAACGACCTCGGCACCAGGCCGATCCCCGACGACGCGCACATGCCGGGCATCCCGCTCATCGCCGGCACGCCGGTGCTGGTCAACGGGTTCATCGTGGTCGCGGTCCTGCTCGGCGTCGCGTACTGGGTCGTGCTCAACCGCACCCGGTTCGGCTTCGAGCTGCGGGCGACCGGCAAGTCCGAGTCCGCGGCGGTGGCCAGCGGCGTCAGCGTGAAGAAGATGATCGTCGTCACGATGGTCATGTCGGGGGCGGTCGCCGGTCTGATCGGCATGCCGGAGCTGCTCGGCGCCTCCTACAAGTACAGCAACAACTTCCCGGCCGGCCTCGGCTTCACGGGCATCGCGATCGCCCTGCTCGGCCGCAACAACCCGATCGGCATGGCGGTCGGTGCGCTGCTGTGGAGCTTCCTGGACAACTCGTCCAACCAGCTCCAGCTGCTCGACATCTCCAAGGAGATCGTCCAGATCATGCAGGGCGTCGTCGTGCTCTCCGTGATCATCGCGTACGAGCTGGTCCACCGCTACCGGATCGTCGCGGAGCAGCGCAGGGTCAGCCGTGAGCTCGCCGCGCCGCAGGAGGCGCCGAAGGCGGAGGCGCCGGCATGAGCGAGCGCAGCGAGCGAATCAGTAGGCACAGCGCGTTTCGCTCATGCGCCCCCGAGCCGCCAGGCGAGGAGGGCGCATGAGCGGGCCGGACGGAATCGAGGAGACGGCATGACGGCGACGGACCTCCCGGTCGACCGGCCGGTCGAGGCGCCCCCGGCGCGGCGCTTCCGGCTCTCGGCGCCGGTGCTCCTGCTCGGCCTGGCCGGGCTCGTGGTGCTGCTGTCGATCGCGCGGCTGGTGACCGGGGCGAACGACATCACCTCGGCGGGCACGGTCAGCGCCGCGCTCGGCCTCGCCGTGCCGATCGGGCTCGCCGGTCTCGGCGGCCTGTGGTCGGAACGGGCCGGCGTGGTCAACATCGGCCTCGAAGGCATGATGGTGCTCGGCACCTGGTTCGGGGCCTGGGGCGCCCTCCAGTTCCACAGCCCGTGGGCGGGCGTGGTCGCCGGCGCCCTCGGCGGGGCGCTGGGCGCGGTGATCCACGCCGTCGCGACCGTGACCTTCGGCGTCGACCACATCATCTCCGGCGTGGCGATCAACATCGTCGGCGTCGGCTTCACCCAGTATCTGTCCCAGCTCGTCTTCAACGGCATGCCGGGCGGCGGGACGAAGAACTCCCCGCCGCTGCCCAAGATGGGCACGGTGAGCCTGGGCTTCCTCGACGACCCGCTGCGGACCGTCGAGGCCAAGCACTGGTTCGTGCTGTCGGACTTCGCGGGCGTGCTGCGGGGCATCACCCAGGGCGTGTCCTGGTTCACGATCCTGGCGATCCTGCTGGTCCCGCTGTCGTTCTACATCCTGTGGCGCACGCCGTTCGGCCTGCGCCTGCGGGCGTGCGGCGAGCGTCCGGTCGCGGCGGAGTCGCTGGGCGTCAACGTCTACCTGTACAAGTGGGCCGCCGTGCTCGTCTCCGGTGTGCTCGCCGGGCTCGGCGGCGCGTTCCTGTCGCTGGTGGCCGCGGGAATCTACCGTGACGGGCAGACGGGCGGGCGCGGCTACATCGGCCTCGCCGCCATGATCTTCGGCAACTGGCGTCCGGGCGGGCTCGCCGGTGGCGCGGCGCTGTTCGGCTACACCGACGCGCTCCAGCTCCGCCAGGGCGGCATCTCGGTGCACGCGCTGTTGTTCGTCGTCGCGCTGCTGCTCGTCGCCGTGGCGGTCTACCAGCTCGTACGGCAGCGGCGCGGGGTCGCGGCGCTGATCACCGGGGTCGTGGCGATCGCGGTGTTCGTGGTGTTCGCCGTGACGGACACCGTGCCGGAGCAGTTCACCTCGTTCACCCCCCACCTGACCACGCTGCTGGTGCTGTCGCTGGCCTCACAACGGCTGCGCATGCCGGCGGCCGACGGCGTCCCGTATCGAAGGGGGCAGGCGAAATGAGCATCGACTGGGAGGCGCTCCGGGTCGCGGCCCGCGAGGCCATGACCCACGCGTACGCGCCGTACTCGAAGTTTCCGGTGGGGGCGGCGGCGCTCGTCGACGACGGCCGGACCGTGACCGGCTGCAACGTGGAGAACGCGTCGTACGGCGTGGGGCTGTGCGCCGAGTGCGGGCTCGTCTCGGCGCTGCACGCGAGCGGCGGCGGCAGGCTGGTGGCCTTCACCTGCGTGGACGGCCACGGCGAGCTGCTGATGCCGTGCGGCCGCTGCCGCCAGCTGCTGTTCGAGCACGGCGGGCGGGACCTGCTGGTGGAGACGCCCGATGGGCCGATGCGGATGGCGGACTTCCTGCCGTTCGCCTTCGGGCCCGACGATCTGTCGCGATAAAGGAGGAAATGTGGGGTTCGACGCGATCGAGGTCATCATCGCCAAGCGCGACCGCGGTGAGCTGTCGACCGCCCAGATCGACTGGGTGATCGACGCGTACACGCGGGGCGAGGTGGCCGACGAGCAGATGTCGGCGCTGCTGATGGCGATCCTGCTCAACGGCATGAACCGCAGGGAGATCGCGGACTGGACCCAGGCCATGATCAGGTCGGGGGAGCGGATGGACTGGTCCGCCCTCGACCGGCCCACGGCCGACAAGCACTCCACCGGCGGGGTCGGCGACAAGATCACCCTGCCGCTGGCCCCGCTGGTCGCCGCCTGCGGCGCGTACGTGCCGCAGCTGTCCGGGCGGGGCCTCGGGCACACCGGCGGCACGCTGGACAAGCTGGAGTCGATCCCCGGCTGGCGGGCGTCGCTGTCGAACGACGAGATGCTCGCCGTGATCCGCTCGTCCGGGGCGGTCGTGTGCGCGGCGGGCGCGGGCCTCGCGCCCGCCGACAAGAAGCTCTACGCGCTGCGCGACGTCACCGGCACGGTCGAGTCGATCCCGCTGATCGCCTCCTCGATCATGTCCAAGAAGATCGCCGAGGGCACGGGGTCGCTCGTGCTCGACGTGAAGGCCGGCTCGGGCGCGTTCATGAAGAACGTGGACGACGCCCGGGAGCTGGCGCGGACGATGGTCGAGCTCGGCACCGACGCCGGGGTGCGCACGGTCGCCCTGCTGACCGCGATGGACCGGCCGCTGGGCCTGAAGGTGGGCAACGCGCTGGAGGTCGAGGAGTCCCTCGAGGTGCTCGCCGGGGGCGGCCCCGCCGACGTCGTCGAACTCACCGTACGGCTGGCCAGGGAGATGCTGGAGGCTGCCGCCGTCCCGGGCGCCAGGGACCCCGAGGAGGCGCTGAAGGACGGCTCGGCGATGGACGCCTGGCGGCGCATGATCGTCGCCCAGGGCGGCGACCCGGACGCGCCGCTGCCGACGGCCGCCGAGTCGGCCGTGGTCACCGCCCCCGCCTCGGGCACGCTGCGCACGCTCGACGCGCTCAAGGTCGGCCTGGCGGCCTGGAGGCTCGGGGCCGGACGGGCCCGCAAGGAGGACCCGGTGTCGGCCGGCGCGGGCATCGTCCTGCACGCCAAGCCCGGCGAGACCGTCCGTGCCGGAGCCCCGCTGATGACCCTGTACGCCGACGAGGCCGGCCGGTTCGAGCGGGCCCTCCAGGCCCTTGAGGGGGCGTACGAGATCGGCGACCAGGACGGCGCCGGCCTGCTCCCGCTGGTGATCGACCGCCTCACCGCCTGAGGCCGGCGGGGGATCCGCTCAGCGGGGGATCAGCAGCGCGCCCATCCCGACGAACAGGCCGCCGGTGAGCATGTCGAGCCTCTTCCTCAGCCGCCGGTAGCCCCTGGTGATCCACGGGCTGCCGGCCAGGAAGGCGACGGCGGAGAACCAGGCGAACGCGACGGCCAGCATCGCGCCGAGCGTGACCGCCCGCATGACAAGGTCCGTACGGTGCGGGAGCAGGCTGGCGAACAGGGCGCCGAAGAAGACGAGTGCCTTGGGGTTGGCGAGGTTGGTCAGCAGCCCGGCGCGCCACTCGCGCAGCCTGCCCGGACGGTGCTCGGCGACGACCGGCGCCGCGTCGTCGTCGGCCTGGGATGCCCGCCCGCGGGCGGCGCGGATGGTCGCCACCCCGAACCCGACGAGGAACAGGGCGCCGGCGACGCGGGCGGCCGTGTAGAGCCACTCGAACCGCTGGACGAGCACGGTGACGCCGAACAGACCGGCGACCGCCCACACGCCGATGCCGGTGACGACGCCCGCGGCCGCGCGCACGCCGCTGCGCCGCGACCCGCCGGCCGAGTATCTGAGCACGATGAGGAAGTCGGGGCCCGGGCTCATCACCACCAGGATCCAGACGCCGAGCAGGGGAAGCAGCGGCAACCACGACATGGGCGGGTCCTTCCTGGCCGGGCTCAGCCGGCCACGGGCGATGCGATGACGACCGTGACGTCCGCGGGGCCGTCGCCGGTGCGGTAGCGGTGCGGGCGGTCGCCCGCGAAGGCCAGCAGGTCGCCCGGCCCGAGAAGGCGCGGGGCGTCGTCCGGGCCGGCCGTGACCTCGCCCGCGGCGACCAGCAGGTGTTCGACGGTGCCGGGCGCGTGCGGGATGCCGTCGAGGTCGGTGTGCAGGGGCATGCGCAGCCGCCACAGCTCCAGGCTGTGCCCGCTGCCGATCCTGCGCAGCAGTTCGCGTGTCGGACCGTCGGCTGCCGCGGGCGTCGAGGGCAGGTGGACGGGACCGGCGTCGGTGTCCCTGGTCAGCAGGTCGGTCAGGGGGATGTGCAGGGCCAGGGCGACGGCTTCCAGCGTCTCGATCGTCGGATTGCCGGTGCCCGCCTCCAGGCTGGACAGCGTCGCCTTGCCGAGACCGGCCCGGCGGGCGAGCTCGGCCGCGCTCATCCCGCGCTGTTGCCGGCGCAGCCGGATCTGCGCGCCGATCGCCGCCGCCGCCCCGCTCATGAAGGCATCTTCAACGGAACCATACGTTCACTATATCGAACGAGCATCCGCGTCGTTCGCGGCGAGGGCGTCGCCGAGGGGGGTGCGGTAGTACAGGACCGATCGGCCGGCCCGGCGGCGCCGTACGAGACCGGCGTCGAGGAGCACCTTGAGGTGGCGGCCCACCGACCCCAGCCCCTGGCCGGTCAGCGCCACGAGGTGCGTCGTGCTCTTCGGCGCGGCGAGCAGCACGAGCACCCGCGCCCGTGCCGGGCCGAGCAGCGTGCCGAGCGCCTCGGGCACCGGCGCCCGGTCCGGCTCGGCCAGCGTTCCCGAGCAGGGGTAGACCAGGGCGTAGTGCCGGCCCGCCGTCCACGCGGTCCAGGCCTGGCGCGGGGTGACCGGGACGAACACGAGCCTGCCCCCGCCGATCTGCCTCGGCGGGTAGTCGTAGGTGTTGATCTGCAGCCGGTTGCCGCCGAGCCAGCGCATCCCCTTGCGCATGTCGTTCAGCGCGGCGGCCCAGCCGCCCTGGCTCAGATGGCCGACGCGGGCGACGACGTCGGCCTCCATGATCCGCCGGCGGCGCGGCCAGTCGGGCAGTGCGGTTCGCGTCCACACCCACTCCAGCAGGCCGGCCGCGCGCTCGGGCAGGTCGGGACGGCGCAGCGGCTCGGGCAACGGACCGCGCAGCGCCACCTCGATGTCGGCGTGCGCGGTCTCGGGCGGGGTCGCGCGGACGCGGGCCAACTCCTCCTCGAAGGCGGCCTCGCCCTCGCCGGTCGGAGCGGGCGTGAGGAAGTCGGCGGTCCAGTTGCGTCCCCGCGCGGCCTTCAGCAGCAGCGCCGTGATCGGGTCGCCGGCCAGGCGGGACCGGAAGGCGGGCAGGTGGGTGTCGAGCCACTCCCGCTCTCCCGGATGGGCCGCCGACGCCCTCTCCAGGGTGAACAGGCAGGCGGTGGCCTCGGCCAGCGGGGAGATCACGAACCGGCTCCCCGCGAGCGTGTCGGCGTTGACCAGCCACCAGCCCATGTTTCGCCTCCCCGCGAAACAATAACGGCGGAGCGCGGCGGTGATCGAGGCTCCCGTCATGCGCACCTATCGGGAACTGTTCCGCACCCCCGAGTTCACGCCCTTGTTCACCGTCGCGTCCGCGCAGGTGGCGGCCTCGACCGTGAGCGGCCTGGCGCTCGGCACGCTCGTGTACGGGGCGACGGGGTCGCCGCTGCTGTCGGCCCTGAGCATGTTCGGCGCGTCCTTCGCGCAGGTGCTCGGGGCGACGGTGCTGCTGTCGGCCGCCGACCGGCTGCCCCCGCGCGCCGCGATGACGGCGCTGGCGCTGGTCCACTTCGCCGGCACGGCCGCGCTCGCCGTGCCCGGGCTGCCGCTGTGGGCGATGTTCGCCGTCGTCCTCGGCATGGGGCTGGCCGCCTCCCTCGGCGGGGGAGTCCGGTTCGGGCTGCTCAACGAGATCCTGCCCAGGGACGGCTACCTTCTGGGCCGCTCGGTGCTCAGCATGTCGGTCGGCGTGCAGCAGATCGTCGGCTTCGTCGCCGGAGGCGTGCTCGTGACCGCGCTGTCCCCGCGCGGCACCCTGCTCGCCGGGGCGGGGCTGTATCTTGTCGCGGCGGCCGTCGCCCGGTGGGGGCTCACCACCCGCCCGCCCCGCGCGCAGGGACGGCCGTCGCCCGCGGAGACCTGGCGGATCAACCGTGCGCTCTGGTCGTCCGGGTCGCGCCGCCGCCTGTACCTCGCCCTGTGGGTGCCGAATGGCCTGATCGTCGGCTGCGAGTCGCTGTACGTCGCCTACGACTCCCGGCACGCCGGGCTGCTGTTCGCCTGCGCCGCCGCCGGGATGCTCGCGGGAGACACCCTGATGGGGCGGTTCGTCCCCAAGCGGTGGCGTGAGCGGCTGAGCGCTCCGCTGCGGCTGCTGCTCGCCGTGCCGTACCTGGTCTTCCTCCTCCACCCGTCCCTGCCGGTCGCGGTCGCCGCCGTCGTGCTCGCCTCGGCCGGATACTCGGCCGGCCTGCTGCTCCAGGAACGCCTCATGGCCGTCACTCCGGAGGAGATGAGCGGGCAGGCGCTCGGGCTGCAGTCGTCCGGCGTGCTTACCATGCAGGGGGTCGGAGCCGCGATCGCGGGGGCGGTGGCCCAGTTCACCTCGGCGCCGGTGGCCATGGGCGCGATGGCGGCGGCCTCCGTCGCGGTCACCCTCGCGCTGGCGCCCGGTCTGCGGGCCGATGCGGCCGCGACGCGGCCGGTTCCTGGGCACGCGCCAGGCGCGGCGGCCCGTCGTCCTCCGGCAGCCGCGTGAGCATGAGCGGCGACACGACGAACATCGCGACAGGGCAGGAGCGGCGCCACGGTCGCCTTCGGCCCCTTCAAGGTGGCGGGCGAGGCGGCGTTCGACGGCAGCCGCCTGACCCGCGCCGATCCGCAGGTCGTCGCCTGGCTCGCCGCCGTCGTCCCCGCCTGCCCGGCTCCGTAGGGCCGTGGTCAGACGTGGTGCCGGGCGTCGGCCGGGAGCGGGATCAGGGCCTCCACCACGGTTCCGCCGCCGGGCCGGGAGGTGATCGCGCAGGTGCCGTCGAGTTCGGCCGCGCGCTCGCGCATGGAGGTCGTCCCGACTCCGGCGCGTGCCGTCGAGGGACGTCCGGCGCCGTCGTCGCTGATCCGGACCCGCAACGCGCCGGCCCGTGTCATCTCCACCTCCACATCCGCCGCGCCGGCGCGGGCGTGCCTGCGGACGTTCGTGAGCGCCTCCTGGACGATGCGGTAGACGGTCGTCTCCACGGCGGGCGGCAGACCGGCCAGGTCGCCCGACACCGTGACCCGGGTCGCGGGCGGCCCCTCCCCGGCGAGTGCCCGGATCGCCCCTTCCAGGCCGAGGTCGTCCAGTGCCGGGGGGCGCAGGCCGTACACGAGCCGGCGGATGTCCCCCGCGACGGCGTCCATGCCCGTGCGCAGGTCGGCGAGCAGGCTGTCGGCGGCCTGCGCCGAGTCTTTCAGCGTGACCCTGGCCATGTTTATCGTCATGGCCATGGTGCTCAGCGTCTGGCCGAGGCCGTCGTGGAGGTCGCGGCGGAGCCGCCGGCGTTCCTCCTCCCGCGCGGCGAGGACGCGCTCCCGCGAGCGCCGCAGCTCGGCGGACACCCGGACCGCGTGCGCCGCGTCGGCGGCGCAGGGCGCGAGCGCGGCCAGCACCCGGTCGCTTGCGAGAGCGAACCGGCGCGGTCCCCGCGAACCGATGAGGAGGCTGCCCACCAGCTCGCCGTGCCAGACGAGCGGGATCCGCCGGGGATCGGCGCCGACGTCGCCGCTCTCCAGACGGCGGGGCAGCCCGTCGGTGACCTCCACGGCCACGCCGGTGGCGCCCAGGCTGTCATGGAGGGCGGCGACCACGGACGTCAGCGCCTCGACCGGCCCAGCCTGACGCAGCCGCTCGACGAGCCCTTCGGCGAGGAGCCGGGGATCGCCCGCGCCGCCGTACGGCATCCGCTGCGCCCGCTGCCGGAGCGCACACCACACGCGGGGGAGGAGACCGCCGGCCAGCCCGGCGGCCAGCCCGCCCACGAGCCCGGCGGCGCCGACGCCGGCCAGGTCGAGACCGGTGACCGGCAACGCGGTCGTGGCGGAGACGAGCACCCCTGCGGGTGCGATCGCGGCCGGTATCGCCAGGCCGATCACTGCTGAGGCCAGTATGGCGTGCGCGGGGTGGGGGACGAGCTCACGACGGTACTCCTCGGTGGCCGGCGGACCATCCGCCGCCTACCGAAAACAGTGACCGTGCTCAGTCCCGGTCCGCATGAGCCCGCCGTCCCCTTTTTGCCTGGCGGTTGTCCCGCCTGGACGGGACGCAGACAGCGGAGAGGGCGCTTCCTGCCTGCTCACGAGCGTGGGCCGGCGTCCCCGATCAGGCGGGACGAGGCGCCTCGTCCGGGACGGGCGGCGCGTAGCCGGCGTTCACAAGATGCGGGAACAGGTGTGCGGACAGGACGGCCCGATGGGTGGGGGTCGCTTCCGCGTGCCGCCGCCGGCCCTCCTCGGTGACGTGCACGAACACCCCGCGCCGGTCCGCCTCGCACAGCGCGCGGGCGACCAGTCCCTCACGTTCCAGCCGGGCGATGAGGCGCGACAGCGCGCTCTGGCTCAGATGAACCTGGTCGGAGAGCTCCTGCACGCGGAACTTGACCGTCCCCGGCTCCGCGCAGGGGGATTGACCCTCCACGAGACGCTCCAGCACCTCGAACTCGCTCACGCCGAGTCCGTGCTTGTCGCTCAGCTCCCGCTCCAGCGCGCACGACACCTCGGCGTGCCGGGCGAGCAGTTCGCGCCAGGCCATGACCACGAGGCCGGTGTCGATGTCGTTCATGCGAGACCGCCTTTCTCGGCGCGACGATACCATGCGCGCACATTAGATGCGAACGCATTAATTGCTTGTGCATTGAATGCATGTGCATGTAAGTTCCCGTGCCATGACTTCCTCCACTCAGGACGAGCGCTGGGGGGCCCGCCTGTGGGGTGCCCTCACCGTCCTCTGCGCCGTCGTGTTCCTCGACGCCCTTGACGTGTCGATGGTCGGGGTGGCGCTCCCGTCCATCCAGGCCGATCTCGGAATGTCCACCTCCTCACTGCAGTGGGTGGTGAGCGGCTACGTGCTGGGGTACGGCGGTCTGCTGCTGCTCGGGGGGCGGACCGCCGACCTGCTCGGCCGCCGCCGGGTCTTCCTGACCGCCCTGGTCGTCTTCGCGGTCGCCTCGCTGCTCGGCGGGCTGATGAGCGACGGGACGCTGCTGATCGCGGCCCGTTTCGTGAAGGGCGTCAGCGCCGCGTTCACCGCGCCCGCCGCGTTGTCCATCATCACCACGACCTTCGCCGAGGGCCCCGCCCGCAACCGGGCCCTGAGCATCTTCACCGCCTGCGGCGCGAGCGGGTTCTCGCTCGGACTGGTCCTGTCCGGCGTGCTCACCGAGATCGGCTGGCGCTGGACGTTCCTCATGCCGGTGCCCGTCGCGATCATCGCTCTGGTGGCCGGGCTGCGGCTGCTGGAGCGGGGCGAGGAGCGCAGCGAGGGCGGCCACGACCTCCTCGGCGCCGCGACCATCACCGCGGCCATGCTGCTCCTGGTCTTCGCCGTGGTGGAGGCGCCCAAGGTGAGCGTGGCGCGCACCGTGCTGTCGCTCGCCGGGGCCGCCGCACTGTTCGGGCTGTTCGTCTGGCTGGAGCGCCGGGTGCGGCACCCGCTGGTCCGGCTCGGCATTCTGCGCTCCGCGCCGCTCGCCCGGGCCAACATCGGCCTGGTCATCCTGTTCGGCTCGTACGTCGGCTTCCAGTTCGTGGCGATGCAGTACTTCCAGAACCTGCTGGGCTGGAGCGCCTTGGAGACCGCCATCGCGTTCCTGCCGGCCGGGCTGCTGGTCGCGATCAGTTCGACCAAGATGGGCGGGTTCGCCGACCGCTTCGGCACCGCGCCGCTGATCGTGGTGGGCTCGGTGGCGCTGCTCGCGGGGTACGCGGTGTTCCTGCGGGTGGACCTCCACCCCAGCCTGCTCACGATGGTGCTGCCGGGCATGGTCCTGCTGGGCATCGCGTTCGGGCTGTCGTTCCCCTCGCTGAACATCCAGGCGACCGCCGGGGTCGGCGACGAGGAGCAGGGACTCGCCTCGGGTCTGCTGAACACCTCCGGCCAGGTCGGCGGAGCCGTGGTGCTGGCGATCGTCACCGCCGTCCTGACCTCGGGGGCGGACGGCGGCGACCCGATCGCCCGCTTCCGCGCCGCGATCGTGGTCTCGGCCGGGTTCGCCCTTGTCGGCCTGGCCGTCGCCCTCACCGGGCTCCGGTTCAGGCGGCAGCCGGTCGAGGCACGGGAGGAGCCGGCGCTGGAGACGGTCTGACCCGTCCGCCGGTTCCCCGCCGCCGTCGGGGGAGGGGGCGTCCCGGTTCGCCGGGGCGCCCCTTTCGGCCGTCCGCGTGGCCGTACGGGTCAGGCGTGCGGGTCAGTCGTGCGGGTCAGTCGTGCGGGTCAGCGCAGCGCACCGGGAACCCAGAGGGCGGGCACGCCGCCCGCCTCGTCCAGAGCGATCGGCCGGGCGGCCCCGGTGCGCACGTCGACGGCGTGGATCGAGTATTCCGCCTCGTCCTCGTCGTCGCCGAGCACCTCCGCCTCGACGATCACCTCGTGCTCGCTCGCCCAGCCGTGCACGCCGACGATGTGGGCGTCCTCGGGAAGGGCCGCCTCGTGGCGGGTGAGCACCCGGCCGGTGGCGGCGTCGAGGGTGACCAGCAGGCCGTGGTCGTCCTCGGCCGGGTGGGCGCGCTCGGCCGCCACGGCGATGGCGTGTCCGTCCGGGGAGACGGCGGCGCCGGCCTCGAACAGCGCGGAGTCGATCGGCGTACGGCTCAGCGTGCGCCCGTTCGGCCGCACCCGCAGCAGGGCGGTCGTGGTGAGCCGGCCGGGAGCGTCGGTGTCCCACGTGGCCGTGCCCGTCACCGTGCCGTCGTCCGCGACCGCCAGGACCCGCATCCGCCGCGGCAACGTCGAGACCCGATAACTGGTGAGGTTCTGCACTCGTGGAGAGACCGCTTCCGCGGCCGGGCCGAAGTCGGCGGCCATCCACCGCCCGCTGGGCGAGATGACCAGGTGGGTGGTCCCCCGCGACACCTCCTCGATGAGCGGGACCATCCCGGTCCTCTTCGCCGTGGTGTCGTGCCGGTCGAAGACGACGAAATCGGACGACGCGTCACTGTAGTAGGCCATGCGGTTGCCGTCCCTGCTGATCGCGACAAGGGGCTGCCAGCCGTCGCTGAGATCGGGGGCCACGTCCGCCACGCGCCACTGCTCGCCCGTCGTCGTCACCAGCCGCCACTGGTCGCAGCCGTTGTCCGCGAACTCCTCGGTGACCGGGTCCCAGTCGTCCGCCTTGCAGAAACCCCGGTAGGCGAAGCGCACGGGGGCGGGCAGGGAGGGCGGGAGTGTGGGCGCCGCGGCGCTCTCGTCGAGCGCGCCGGGGGAGGCGCCGGCCGCACTCCGCCCGGCACGCTCGGCCAGGCCCGCCGCGCCGAAGGCGAGGGGGACGACGACCAGGGCGGCGAGCGTGACGCTCATGCTGGTGGCCAGGGCGCGGCGCCGTGTGCCGTGCCGCCGGCCGGTCCGCGCGGCCTCGACGGCGAGCGGGAGGGGGTCGAGCGCGGGCATCCCCGCGGACAGGACGGCCAGCTCCCGGCGCAGCGCCGCCTCCCACGGGCCGTCGCCCCGGTCGTCCGGACCGGTGCTCCCCGGGGAAGAAGCGGGAACGGCGGGCGGGGCGAACGGCGCAGCGGGAGGCGCGGCCTCCGGTGACGCGAAGAACGGCGTGGCGTGGTAGGGCGCAGTGTGGCCCGATGCGGTGGCGAAGGAGACAGGCGCGGCGGCCGGTCCGGGGGCCTGGCCCGCCTCCCCCGGCGAGGCCCAGGAGGTGCGCGCGGGACCGGCCGCCTCCCCCGGCGAGGCCCAGGAGGTGCGCGCGGGACCGGCAGCCTCCGACGGCGACGCCCACGAGGCTGGCGAGGGGCCGGACGCCTGGGACGGGGACGTCCACGAGGTGGGGGAGAGGTCGGCCGCTTCCGACGGTGAGGCCCAGGGGGCCGGCGAGGGGTCGGCCGTCGCGCCGCGCTTGGCACCACCCGTTTCCGCGTCCTCGTCGTCCGGCGCCGCACGTCGCGGGTCCGTCTCCGGCGGCCTCCCCTCAGGTGTCGAGCCCTCGGAGGCGGTGGGACTCTCGATGGACCCCGAGGAGGCCTCGTCCGGCGGCGTCTCCGCCACGAACGAGGCGGGGAGGCGATTTCGCAGTTCGGCGACGGCGAGCACGGTCTCGGTGTTGGCCGTCCGCGCGTCCATGCGGCACAGGCCGGCCGCCTGCCAGGTGGTGTGCCGGTCGTGGAAGCAGGCCACGACCAGGGCGCGGCGTCGCGGCGTCAGCCCGGCCAACGCCTCCGCGAGAGCCGCCGTGTCCGTGCCGGGAGTGAGGGATCCGGGCCCGCGTGCGGCTCCGCGGGCTCGTGGGCGCTTCAGGTAGGCCGTGTACAGCGCCTCACGGGCGGCGTAGGTGGGAAACGACCAGCGTACGGTGCGCCATCGGGCCGCCACGGCCGAGAGCGCGGTCACGACGAGCGCGCGGGCGGCCTCCGGGTCACCCGTCAGCGACAGGGCCGTACGGGCGAGCGGCTGGGCCTGGTCGGCGGCGAAGGCGTCGAAGCCCGGCAGATCTCTCACCGCGGCTCCTCGCCCGTACGGCGACGAGGCGCGTGCCGTGTCTGGTTCACGTATCACTCCCGGCGCAGCGGCCTCTCCCGCGTCTGCGGCCGCTCAAGCGTAGTGCGGATAGTGCGGCATATGACGTGATTCCGGATCAACTGACACACTGGTCCGCATGGTCAGGAGGATCGACGGCCCCACCCGCATCCCGGTGCCGGGCGGCAAGGTCATTGACGAGTACGTCGGCCGCGTCAACAGCGGCGACGAGCAGGTCTCCATCGCGCACATGGTGGCCCCGCCCGGCTGGGAGGAGCCCGCGCAGACCCCGGAGTTCGCCGAGTACACGCTCGTGCTCAAGGGGTCGGTCATCGTGGAGCACGCGGGCGGCACGACCGTGGTCGAGGCGGGCCAGGCGTTCGCCAGCGAGCCCGGCGAGAAGATCCGCTACAGCTCCGGGCCGTCCGGCGCGGAGTACGTGGCCGTCTGCCTGCCCGCGTTCTCCCCGGACAGCGCCAACCGCGAGGAGTGACGGCCGCCAGGCTTAGGATTGCCGGAAGAACGACCGCGGCGAGGAGGGTGCATGACCAGGCTGCCCACGCTGGAGGAGATTCGCAGGGCGCCCAAGGTGCTCCTGCACGACCATCTCGACGGCGGGCTGCGGACCGGCACGATCGTCGATCTCGCCCGCGAATGCGGCCACACGCTGCCGACGTACGACCCCGGTGAGCTGGCGATCTGGTTCAGGGAGGCCGCGGACTCCGGTTCGCTGGAGCGCTACCTGGAGACGTTCTCGCACACCGTCGGGGTGATGCAGACCCGCGAGGCGCTGGTCAGGGTGGCCGCGGAGTGCGCCGAGGACCTGGCGGACGACGGCGTGATGTACGCCGAGGTGCGGTACGCCCCGGAGCAGCACACCTCACAGGGCCTGTCGCTCGACCAGGTCGTGGAGGCCGTGCTCGAAGGCTTCCGGCTCGGCTCGGCCGGGCCGGACGGCAGGCCGCGGATCCGGGTGGGCACCCTGCTGACGGCCATGCGCCACCAGGCCCGCTCGATGGAGATCGCCGAGCTCGCCGTACGCTACCGGGACCTCGGCGTGGTCGGGTTCGACATCGCCGGAGCCGAGGCCGGCTACCCGCCCACCCGGCACCTGGACGCGTTCGAGTACCTCCAGCGGGAGAACGCCCACTTCACGATCCACGCGGGGGAGGGCTTCGGGCTGCCGTCGATCTGGCAGGCCATCCAGTGGTGCGGCGCCGACCGGCTCGGCCACGGCGTGCGGATCATCGACGACATCACGGTGTCGGACGACGGCGAGGCCAAGCTCGGCAGGCTGGCGGCGTACGTCCGCGACAAGCGGATCCCGCTGGAGATGTGCCCGACCTCGAACCTGCAGACCGGGGCCGCCCCGTCGATCGCCGAGCATCCGATCGGCCTGCTGCGCCGCCTGTACTTCCGGGTGACGGTCAACACCGACAACCGGCTGATGAGCGGGACGAGCGTGTCGCAGGAGTTCGCCAAGCTGGTGGACGCCTTCGGCTACGACTGGGACGACCTGCAGTGGTTCACGGTCAACGCGATGAAGTCGGCCTTCATCCCGTTCGACGAACGGCTCGCGCTGATCAACGGTGTGATCAAGCCCGGCTACGCGCAGATGAAGTGGCGCGCATGAAGCCGGCGGTCTACCGGTCGAAGGCGGCCTGGTTCTTCGGCTGGGTCTGGACGCTGTTCGCCGCCTGGAACGTGTGGGACCTGACGGCCCACGGCCACATGCCCAGCGCGCTGATCGCGGGCGCGGTGCTCGGCGTCATCACGGCGCTGGTCTTCGTGATGGCGCTGCGGCCCGCCGTGGTCGTCGAGGAGGGCGGCGTCCGCGTGCGCAACGTGCTGCGGAACGCCTACGTCCCCTGGAGCGGCGTGGACGACGTGTCCGTGACCAACGCCATCGTGATCGAGTCCGGGGACACCACCGTGCGCTGCTGGACGCCCACGGCGACGGCCCGCGAACGGGTCAGGGCCGCCGGGCGGGCCGCCAAGGCGGCCAAGTCGGCGAACCGGGCCGAGCGGGCGGTGGCCGAGGCCGTCGGCGCCCGCACCCACGCCGACTGGGTGGCCGACCAGCTCACCGAGATGAGCCGGTCGCGCCGGGAGAACTCGTCCGGCGAGACGAGCGTCACCTGGTCGCCGTCCGCCCTGGCGGCCGTCGCCGCCGCGGTCGCCCTGGTCGTGGCCGCCTTCGTCGTCTCCTGATCAGGTAGAGCGACCGGGAGCAGGGGCCGTGCGTGGTGCCCGCGCGACGCCGGGGCGGTCACCGTTGCCGTGGGGGTCTGAGTGCGTCTGGCGCGAATGATCGTCGTCGTCGTGCTGGCCGCGCTCGCGAGCGTCTACGTGGTCGCCGGTGCGCCGATCGCGGTGGCGGTGTTCGGCGTGCAGGTCCTCTACCTGTTGAAGGTCAGGAAGTGGTGGCTGCTCGCCGTGCAGGCCGCCCTCGTCTACACGGCGAGCGTCGCCGGTGGCGTCTCCACCGGGATCCTGGGCTTCCTGGCCGGTTCGCTGCTGCTGACCCAGGCGCGCGTGCTCGCCCCGCTCGTGGTGGCGAGCGCGGCGCTGATCGACGCCGCCCGCGGCGGGGCGACGGCCGACGCGACGATCACCGTGGTGCTGATCTCGCTGGTCGTCTTCGGCCTCACCCGGCTCGTGGAGCGCGCGGGCGAGATGCACGCCGCCCGGCTCTCGCTGGCCGCCGCGGCCGTGGCCGCCGAGCGGCTGCGCCTGGCGGCCGAGCTGAACGACGGCCTCGGGCGGAGCCTGGAGGTGATCGTCGAGGGTGGTCGCCGCGCGCTCGCGGAGCCGGACGGCGCGGCCGAGGTGCTGGCCTCGGTGACCGCCACCGCGCGTGCGGCGCTGGCCGACGCCCGCGCCGCCTCCGCGGGCTACCGCGCCACCTCCCTCGCTCCCGAGCTGGTGACGGCGCGGGCGATGCTCGACGCCGCGGGGATCGCCGTCGAGGTGCGCGGCGGCCACACCGAGCCGCTCGGCCCCGGCGGGGCGCTGCTGGCGAGCGTGCTGCGCGAGGCCGTCACCGACGTCGTACGGCGCGGCACCGCCCGGCTGTGCGTCATCGAGACAAGTGAGCAGGGAGACCGGGTGCGGCTGCGCGTCATAGACGACGGCCACCGCACCGCCGAGGGTCCTGACTTCGACGGCCTCCGGCTGGAGGAGGCGGGCGGCGCCCTCACCACGCGTCTTTCCCCCGACGGACGCTTCGTGGTGGAGGCGACCCTTCCCCGCGGCCCTGCCACCGAGGCGGAGCCCTTCACGCGGCCCGGCGAGACGAGCGACGACGACGCCGGTGCTCCGGAATTCCCGGCGGGCGGAAGGCGGCGGTGGCCCCTGCGGAAGCCCGCGCACGACGTCTCGTACGCCGTGTCGGTCACGGTGCTCGCGGCCGTCCTCGTGGGCTTCAGCGTCAAGGCGCTGCTCCAGCTCTCCGGCGCCCTCGTGATCCCGGCCGCGGCGTGCCTCGGCGTGATCGTCGTCATGCAGCTCCGCTCCGTCAACGGGCGTCACATGGCGGCGCTGGCGGTGATGGCGGTGCTCACGTACGCGCCGGTCCCGGTGTTCGGGCCCGTCTGGCTCGGAGTGGCGGGCTTCCTGGCCGGGCCGGTCCTGCTGGCGTTCCCCTGGAGGGCCGCGTGGCCGGTGGTGGCGGCGATCCTGGCGAGCGTCGCCGGGGCCGGGACGCTGTTCGGCCTGCCCGCCCCCGTCCTCGCCAACAGCACGGTCAGCGCGCTCGTCACGGGGCTGGTGGTCTACGCCCTGCTCCGCCTGGCCCAGATCGTCAAGGAACTCCAGGCCGCGCGGGAGAGCCTGGCCCGCTCCGCGATCGTCGAGGAGCGCCTGCGCGCCGCCCGTGACCTGCACGACCTGCTCGGGCACTCCCTGGCCGCGATCCTTCTCACCTGTGAGCTGGCCCGCCGCCTGAAGTGCCCTCCGGAGCGGATCGAGGAGATCGTCGCCATGGCGGAGGGCGCGCGGGCGGACCTGCGCTCGGTGTCGGGCGAGCAGCGGGAGCTGTCCCTGGCGGCCGAGGTGGAGTCGGCGCGCACGGTGCTGTCGGCCGCCGGGATCCGGGTGACCGTGGAGCCGGTCGAGCCGAACCTGCCCGCCGAGGTCGAGACCGTCCTGGGCACCGTGCTCAGGGAGGCCGTGACGAACGTGCTCAGGCACAGCGAGGCCCGCCACTGCTCGATCACGATGCGCGCCGACGAGAGCGGGCTGCGGCTGCGGGTGCGCAACGACGGGGTGAGTGCGGGGAAGGCGCGGCGGGGGTCGTCAGGCATCGGCAACCTGACCACCCGCCTCGCCGCCCTGGACGGCCGGCTGACCTCGCACGTCGAAGGCGACCGGTTCACGCTCGACGCCAGCGTGCCCTACCGGGCGCCTGCGCGGGCTTAGATCCAGCCGGCCTCGGTGGCGATGCGCACCGCGTCGGTCCGGTTGCGGGCGTTGAGCTTGGTGACGATCACAGTGAGGTAGTTGCGCACGGTGCCCGCGGCCAGGTGGAGCCGCGCGGCGATGTCCGTGGCGTCCGCGCCGGCGGCGGCCAGGCGGAGCACGTCGGCCTCGCGCGGGGTGAGCGGGTTGTCCGCCAGGTCCCATGCGGTGACCGCGAGCGAGGGGTCGAGCACTCGCTCGCCGGCCGCGACCTTGCGGATGGCGGCCACGAGTTCGTCCGGCGGCGCCGTCTTCAGCACGAATCCGGCGACACCGGCGCCGAGTGCGCGGCGCAGATGCCCCGGCTTGCCGTACGCGGTCAGCATCAGGGCGCGGCAGGCGGGCAGGCGCGTGCGGAGCTCGGCCGCGGCGGCCAGGCCGTCCAGCCTGCCGGGCATGTCGATGTCGAGGACGGCGACGTCGGGGCGGTGGACCGCCGCGGCGGCCAGGGCGGCCTCTCCGGACTCCACGGTCGCGACGATTTCCAGGTCCTCCTCCAGCCCGAGCAGGGCGGCCAGGGCGCTCCTGATGACGTGCTGGTCCTCGGCAAGGAGTACGCGAATCACGCGGATATGTCTATCAGTGTCCGGATCATGAGGAGGTCATGGTCACGAGGTGAGGCGGTCTCTGGGATGCATGACCGCTGGTCAGCAGGCTTGAGCACATGACAGAGGTGCTTCGCCTTGACGCGGTGAGCAAGGTGTATGGAAAGGGACAGGGCGCGGTGGCCGCCCTGCGTGAGGTCTCGGTGACCATCCCCGGCGGGAGCTTCACCGCCGTGATGGGACCGTCGGGTTCGGGCAAGAGCACGTTCCTGCACTGCGCGGCGGGGCTGGACACGCCCTCCTCCGGCTCGGTGCGGCTGGGCGGCACGGAGCTGTCCGGCATGGACGAGACCCGGTTGACGGAGCTGCGCAGGCAGCGGATCGGCTTCGTGTTCCAGGCGTTCAACCTGGTCTCGTCCCTGACCGTGCTGGAGAACATCACGCTGCCGATGCGGCTGGCCGGAGCGCGGGTCGACCGGGCGTGGCTTGAGGAGATCGTCGGGCGGGTGGGGCTGGCGGGCCGCACCGGGCACCGCCCCGCCCAGTTGTCCGGCGGGCAGCAGCAGCGGGTGGCGATCGCCAGGGCGCTGGTGACCCGGCCGCAGGTGGTCTTCGGCGACGAGCCGACCGGCGCGCTCGACACGATGACCGCCCGTGACGTGCTCCGGCTGCTGCGGGAGGTGGTGGACGGGCTCGGCCAGACCGTGGTGATGGTCACCCACGACCCGGTGGCCGCCTCCTACGCCGACACCGTCCTGTTCCTCGCCGACGGCCGGATCGTGGACGCGATGGCCGCACCGAGCTCAGAGAAGATCGCCGAGCGCATGACCAGGCTGGGGGCGTACGCGTGATCACGGGACTCGCTCTGAAGACTCTGCGGCACCGCAGGGCGGCGTTCGCGGGGGCGTTCGTCGCGCTGGTGTGCGCCGCCGCGCTGGTCTGCGCGTGCCTGATGCTGCTGGAGACCGGCCTGCGGGGCGGGGTCGCGCCGGAGCGCTACGCGGGCGTGCCGCTGATCGTCGCCGGCGACCAGAACGTCCACGAGACCGTGACCAAGTCCTCCGGGAAGGTCAAGACGAAGGCCAAGCCGCTCTCGGAGCGGGTCTGGATCCCCGAGGCGACGGCCGCGAGGCTGCGCGGCCTGCCGGGCGTCTCGAAGGTGCTGACCGAGGTGACGTTCCCCGTGAACGGGCACGCTCTCGGGCACGGGTGGGAGTCGGCGGGGCTCACGCCGTTCACCATCGCGCGGGGACGCCCGCCGCGCGAGGACGGCGAGGTGGTCGTGGACGCCCGCTCGGGCCTGTCCGTGGGCGCGGCCTTGCACGTCAGGGGCGAGGCGTACCGGGTCGTGGGGGTGACCGCGCAGGCCCTGCCGAGCCAGGACACGGTGTTCTTCTCGACGTCCGAGGCCCGCCGGCTGGCCGGACGCCCGGAACTGGTGACCGCGATCGGCGTCTTTCCCCGGGTGGATGTGACGCCGGTGCTGGGTGATCGTCTCGTGGCCTACGCCGGGGATCAGCGCGGCACGGTGGAGTTCCTCGACGCGGAGCAGGCGCGGGTGCGGCTGATCAGCCTCGGCGGCGCGCTGGGCGGCACGTCCCTGCTGGTGGCGATCCTCGTCGTGACCGGCACCTCCGCCCTCGCCGTGCAGCAGCGACGGCGCGAGATCGCCCTCCTCCGTGCGGTCGCCGCCACGCCCGGCCAGGTGCGCGGGCTGCTGGGCGGCGAGGCGCTGCTGGTCGGCCTTGCGGCCGGCGTCATCGGATCGGCCGCCGGAGTCGGCCTCGGGTTCTGGCTGCGCGGCCGGTTCGTCGAGCTGGGCGCCATGCCGGCGAACCTGAGCCTGGTGGTCAGCCCGTTCCCGGCGGCGGCCGCCCTGCTGGCAGCCGTGGCGGCGGCGTGGGCCGCGACCCGCCTCTCGGTCCGCCGCACCGCGCGGATCCGCCCGGTCGAGGCGCTGGGCGAGGCCGCCATGGGCGGGGGCCGCCTGCCCCTCGGCCGGTCGATCGCGGGCCTCCTCTGCGTCGCCGGTGGGATCACACTGACGCTGGTGCTGTCGGGCCTCGAGACCGAGGCGGCGTCGAGCCCCGTGACGATGCTGACCGCGCTCGTCTGGACGGTGGCCTTCACCCTGCTCGGCCCGGTGCTCGCCCGCGCCGCGACCGTCCTGCTCGGTGTCGCGCTGCGTGCCTCCCGCGCCGGATACCTGGCGGCGCGCAACCTGCGGACGGGCCCGGGACGGATGGCCTCCGTGATGGCGCCGCTGACTCTTCTGGTGGCCATGACCTGCACCATCCTGTTCACCCAGACCACGATGGGGCACGCGTCGGCCGCCCAGGCCGCCGCAGGAACCCACGCCGACTACGTGGTGAGCGGCGCGCCGGCGGACGCGGTGCGCCGGGTGCCGGGTGTGAAGGCCGTGACCTCGGTGGTGCGCACCTCCGTGCGCATCGGGCTGGACAAGTACGGCGCGCAGGGCGTCGACAGCGGCGAGCGGCCCATCGGGCAGGCCGTGGACCTCGGAGTCGTGTCCGGCTCGCTCGACGGATTCGGCGCCCGGTCGGCCGCGCTGAGCGAGTCGGCGGCCTCCAGACTCGGCCTGTCGACCGGCGACGCGGTCAGGCTCACCCTGGGCGACGGGACCCCGGCGGAGCTGAAGGTCGTGGCGATCTACTCGCGCGGCCTCGGCTTCGGCGACCTGACCCTGCCGTACGCGCTGGTGGCCGGCCATGTCGACGACCCCTCGGGGACCCTGCTCGTCGAGGCCCCCTCGGTCTCGCGTGCGGCCCTGGCCGCCGTGGCGCCGGTGGTGTCGCCGACGGGAGGGGCCGAGGCGGAGGCTCCGAACGCCGAGGTCAACTACGTGGCCATGGGCCTGATCATCGCGTTCAGCGCGATCGCCGTGGTCAACACGCTGGCCATGTCCACCACGGACCGATCACGGGAGCTGGCCCTGCTCCGCCTGGTCGGCGCGACCCGGCGGCAGGTGCTGCGCATGCTCCGCCTGGAGACCCTGACCGCGCTGGTCGTCTCCGTGCTCGCCGGGACCGGCATCGCGCTGATCACGCTGTCGGCCTTCAGCAGGGGGATGACCGGGTCGGCCCTGCCGTACGTCCCCCCGGCAGGCTACGCGCTGGTGATCGCCGCCGTGGCCGCGCTCGCCCTGGTCGCCACGAGCCTCCCCGCACGTCTCGCGCTGCGCGCCCGCCCTGCCGAGACCATCGGCGCCCGCGACTAGCCGGGCCGCGGCCTACCCCCATACGACTCGAAGGCTGGAACATGAATCGCATCGCCTCCATCGGGGCTGCCGCCCTGATCTCCCTCTCAGCCGCCCCGGTCGCCGCCCACGCCGCGACGTCCTGGACCTCCTGCGGCGCCGCCGCCGGGCTGGATCCCCGCCAGGAGTGCACGACGCTCCAGGTCCCCCTCACATATGGCAGGCCGGGCGGCGGAACGATCTCCCTGGCCGTCTCCAGGATCCGTACGGCTCGGCCGGGACTGCGCAGGGGCGTGCTGCTGCTCATCCCCGGAGGACCGGGCAGCCCGGGCCTGAGCAGGCCGAGCACGATGGTGAAGCGTCTGCCGAGCGCCGTGCTCGACCGTTACGACCTGGTCGGCTTCGACCCGCGGGGCGTCGGCCAGAGCTCGCCCGTCTCCTGCGGGCTCGCGCACGACGACCTGGCGCCCAGCCGGCTCAAGCCCTACCCCTCGGCCGGCGGCGACATCGGCGAGAACGTCGCGTACGCCCGCAGGTTCAGCGAGGCCTGCGCCCGCAACGGCGGCGCCGTCTTGCGCACCGTCAGCACGCGCAACGAGGCCAGGGACATCGACGCCGTCCGCCGGGCCCTCGGGGAGGACCGCCTGTCCTACTGGGGCGTCTCCTACGGCACGTACGCCGGGGCCGTCTACGCCACGATGTTCCCCGGCCGGACCGACAGGGTGATCCTCGACAGCAACGACGATCCCGACCCGCACAAGGTCGCCCGAGCCTGGCTGGCCAACTACTCGGTGGGCGTCGAGGACCGTTTCCCCGACTTCGCGGCCTGGGCCGCCGAACGGAACGACGAGTACGGCCTGGGAGCGGACGCCGCAGCGGTCCGCCGTACGTTCCTGGACCTCGCCGACCGCCTGGACCGCGAGCCGATCCCGTGGCCAGGCGCCAATCCGCCGCGGCTCGACGGCGCGGCCCTGCGCGAGACCATGCTGAACGCGCTGTATTCCGACACCGGGTTCCCCGCCCTGGCCGGGCTCATGGGGGCGGCGCTCGGCTCGGGTCCCCTCCCTGAGCCCTCCACCGCGCCGGACGCGGCGCTGCAGAACGGCGCGGCCTCGGTGGCCGCGACCATCTGCAACGACGTCGAGTGGCCGAGCTCGGTCGATCTCCACCGGCGGCTGGTGGCCCGCGACCGCGCGGCTCACCCGCTCACCGGCGGCATGCCGGTCAACATCGGCCCCTGCGCCTACTGGCCCTACCGGCCGGCGGAGGCGCCGGTGCGGGTCACGTCGCAGGGACCGTCCAACGTGCTGCTCGTGCAGAACCTGCGCGACCCGGCGACGCCGTACAGCGGCGCCCTGCGGATGCGCGAGGCGCTCGGGAGCCGGGCGCGCATGGTGACCGTCGACTCGGGCGGGCACGGATCCTACGTGGCCAACGGCAACGCCTGCGGCGACAGCGCCGTCACCGCGTTCCTGGTCACCGGCGAGCGGCCGGCCCGGGACACCGTCTGCGCGTAGCTCAGAGCCCGAGGGCGACGGCGAGGTCCTTCTTCAGGTCCTCCAGGTCCTGCGCGGCCCCGGCCCGGGCGGGCGCGACGTCGTCGCCCTCGACCGGCACGACGACCTCCAGGTAGCACTTGAGCTTGGGCTCGGTGCCGCTGGGCCGTACGACGACCCGGGCGTGGCCGGACAGGCGGTAGCGCAGGCCCTCGGTCGGCGGCAGCCCCGCCGCCCCCTGGGACAGGTCCTCGGCCGACTCCACCGTCCGGCCCGCCAGTTCCATCGGCGGGTGCGTACGGAGACGCTCCATGGCCTTGGCGATCAGCGACAGGTCATCGACCCGGACGGAGAGCTGGGCGGTCGCGTGCAGGCCGTGGCGGCGGGCCTGGTCGTCCAGCAGGTCGAGCAGCGATTTGCCGTCCCGCTTGGCCGCGGCGGCCATCCCGGCCACGGTGAGGGCGGCCCCCACGCCGTCCTTGTCGTGGACCGGCAGGCCGGCGTCCGACCCCACGCTGTAGCCCAGCGCCTCCTCATAGCCGAAGACCAGCCCCGGGCCCGACTTCATGATCCACTTGAATCCGGTCAGGGTCTCGGCGTGCCGCACGCCGTGATCGGCGGCGATCTTGGCGAGCAGCGACGACGACACGATCGAGGTGGCGACCAGCCGGTCGTCTCCCGAGGTGTGCCGCAGCACGTGCTCGGCCAGCAGGCCGCCCACCTCGTCGCCGGTCAGCATGCGGTAACCGCCGCCCGGCAGCGGGGTGCCCACCGCGCACCGGTCCGCGTCCGGGTCGTTGGCCAGCACCAGATCGGCGCGGGTCGCGGCGGCGAGTTCGAGCCCGAGGTCCATGGCGCCCGGTTCCTCCGGGTTGGGGAACGCCACCGTGGGGAAGTCCGGGTCGGGCATCGCCTGCCGGCTCACCATGACCGGCACCTCGAAGCCCGCCACGCGGAACGCCCCGGACACGGTCGCGCCGCCGACGCCGTGCAGCGGCGTGTACGCGACCGCGATCTCGCGGGCGTCGCCGATCGGGAGCGCGGCCAGGGCCCGCAGGTACGGCACGACGATGTCGTCGTGGTCGAGGGTCTGCCAGTCCTCGCCCAGCGGGAGGGCGTCCACCCGGCCGGCCGCGTCGATGGCGGCGGAGATCTCCTGGTCGATCGGCGGCACGATCTGCGCGCCGTCGCCCCAGTAGACCTTGTAACCGTTGTCCTGGGGCGGGTTGTGCGAGGCGGTGACCATGACGCCCGCGTCCGCGCCCAGGTGGCGCACGGCGAACGCCAGGACCGGGGTGGGCCATTTCCCGGCCATGACCGAGGCGCGCAGGCCCGCCCCGGTCAGCACGCGGGCCGTGTCGGCGGCGAACACGTCGGACTTGTGCCGCGCGTCGTAGCCGATCACCACGTGGCGTCCCGGCCCGAGCACGCGGGCCAGCCCCGCCGCCGCCCGCATCACCGTGACCCGGTTCATCCGGTTGGGCCCGGCTCCCAGCGCGCCGCGCAGGCCCGCCGTGCCGAACTCCAGCTTCACGCCGAAGCGGTCCTCCAGGGCGGCCGAATCGCCGCGTTCCAGGAGCCCGTCGAGCTCCGCCCGCGTCTCGGGGTCGGGGTCCTGGTCACGCCATTCCCGGGCGAGCCGTACGAAGTCGGTCATAAATGCTCCCTACAGCTTGTCGACGACCTGGGCGAGCAGGACGCCCATGCGGGCGGCCGTGGCCCGGCCGACCTCCAGGACCTCCTCGTGGTTGAGCGGCTCGCCCACCAGGCCCGCGCCGGGGTTGGTGACCAGGGAGATCCCGAGCACCTCCGCCCCGGCCTCCCGGGCGGCGATCGCCTCCAGCACCGTGGACATGCCGATCAGGTCGCCGCCGAGCGTGCGCAGCATCCGGATCTCCGCGGGCGTCTCGTACGTCGGGCCGCGGAAGGCGACGTACACGCCCTCGGCCAGCGTGGGGTCCACCGCCCGGGCGAGATCGCGCAGGCGCCTGGAGTACACCTCGGTGAGGTCGATGAACGTCGCGCCCGTGATCGGGTTGCTGCCGGTGAGGTTGATGTGGTCGCTGATCAGGACCGGGTCGCCGACCTTCTGGATCTCCGGGCGCAGCCCGCCCGCCGCGTTGGTCAGCACGACCGTGCGCACCCCGGCCGCGACGGCCGTGCGCACCCCGTGGACGACCGGCTCCACCCCGCGGCCCTCGTACAGATGCGTACGTCCAAGGAAGATCAGCGCGTTGAGCCCGGCGGCCGTGCGCACCGCGCGCACCGTCCCCGCGTGACCGGCGACCGCGGGAGGCGAGAACCCGGGCAGTTTCGTCACCGCGAGCTCGGCGACCGTCTCGCCGATCGCGTCCGCGGCCGGGACCCAGCCCGAGCCCATGACGAGGGCGACGTCGAAGGAAGGAATGCCGGTGAGGTTCCTCAGCGTGGTCGCGGCCTCGGCCGCCAGGTCATATGGGGTCACTTTGCTGAGGGTACAGAAGAGCATGAACCCGGCCGATAAGTGCCGGGCCCGTGTCAGTCGCCGAGCTTCTTGCAGGGACGGGTGCGCAGCCAGGCGACGTAGTCGTCGGGAGCGCCCGCCTTCTCCGCGGCCTCGGCCAGGATGCCGATGTAACGCGCCGACGGCAGCCCGCCCTCGTAGGAGTTCAGCACGTACGACCAGGCGAGCACGTCGCCCTCCAGCGTCGCTACCCGGAGCCGGAGCTTGCGGTAGAGGCCGAGGTCGGTGCCCATCCAGCGGTCGAGGGACGCCTCGTCCCACTCCGGCACGTCGTACAGGACGACGAATACCTGCTCGTCGCCGTCCTCGACTATCGTGGCGAGAGCGCCCTCCCAGCTGACGTCCTCGCCGCCGAAGGTGAGCCGCCAGCCCGGGAGCCAGCCCGTTCCTCGCATGGGCGAGTGGGGCGCCCACTCTGCCATCTGCTTGGGGTCCATGTTGCTGCCGTAGGCCGCGTAAACAGGCACGGTACACAAGCCTAAACCAAGATCCCAAAAGTTGGACGGGTAGCGCGCGCACAGGGGCGTGGCGAGAGAAATCCACGTAGTTAACCCATTACACGCCCCTCGCCGGGAATACGTAGCCAGGATGCGGGACAATGGAGCATGTGACAAGGATCGTGATCATCGGTGGTGGCCCCGGCGGATACGAGGCGGCCCTGGTCGCCGCGCAACTGGGCGCCCGAGTCACCGTCGTGGAGGAGGAAGGACCCGGCGGGGCGTGCGTGCTCACCGACTGCGTGCCGTCCAAGACCCTGATCGCCTCCTCTGTCCGTAAACAGGCGCTTCTCGATGCGTCGTCCCTGGGGGTCCGCTTCGACGGCGGCCCTGACCACGACGCCGGCGGCGTCGCCGTGGACATGATCGACGTGAACAAGCGCGTCAAGGAGCTCGCGCTGGCGCAGTCGAACGACATCGCCGCCCGGCTGGGCGCCGAGGGAGTCGAGGTCATCCGCGCCCGGGGCCGGCTGGTCGATCCCCAGGTGGTGCGCGCGGGGGACCGTACGATCCGGGCCGACGTGGTCATCGTGGCGACCGGCGCCCACCCCCGCGTGCTGCCGGGGGCGGAGCCCGACGGCGAGCGCATCCTCAGCTGGCGCCAGCTGTACGACCTGAAGGAGCTGCCCGAGCACCTGATCGTGGTCGGCTCCGGCGTCACCGGCGCCGAGTTCGCCGGCGCCTACCGGTCGCTCGGGTCGGAGGTCACGTTGGTCTCCTCGCGGGACCGGATGATGCCCAACGAGGACGCCGACGCGGCCGAGGTGCTGGAAGAGGTCTACCGGCGCCGCGGCATGAACGTCATGGGCCGCTCGCGCGCCGCCTCGGTGAAGCGCACCGAGCACGGCGTCGTCGTGACCCTGGAGGACGGCCGCACCGCCGAGGGCAGCCACTGCCTCATGACCGTCGGCATGGTCCCCAACACCTCCGGGCTCGGGCTGGAGGACAACGGCGTGCGGCTCGACCGCAACGGCTTCATCGAGGTCGACAAGGTGTCGAGGACCTCTGCCCCCGGCGTGTACGCCGCGGGCGACTGCACCGGCGTCCTGATGCTCGCCTCGGTCGCCGCCATGCAGGGCAGGATCGCGGTCTGGCACGCGCTCGGCGAGGCCGTGCAGCCGATCCGGCTGGCCACGGTCGCCGCCAACATCTTCACCGACCCGGAGATCGCCGCCGTGGGCGTGTCGCAGCGGCAGATCGAGGCGGGCGAGATCGAGGCGAACGTCGTCAAGCTGCCGCTGGCCACCAACGCCCGGGCCAAGATGCAGGGCTTCAACGACGGTTTCGTGAAGCTGTTCTGCCGTCCGAACACCGGCATCGTGCTCGGCGGCGTCGTGGTCGCCCCGCGTGCGTCGGAGCTGATCCTGGCCGTGTCGGTGGCCGTGCAGCACCGCCTGACCGTGGACCAGCTCGCCCACACCTTCGCCGTCTACCCGTCGCTGTCGGGCTCGATCACCGAGGCCGCCCGCCGCCTCATGTCCCCGCTGACCGCCGGCATCTGACGGCCGATCCTCAGTCGGCGCACGCCGCGGCGACCGGCACGCGGGCGGCGGCGGGTGGGCGCAGCGCGCGCGTCGGCCAGATCATCGCCGCGACCAGCCCCGTCACCAGGGCGAACGCGAACGGGAAGGCGAACGCGCCGGCCAGCCAGCCGGTGACGGGAGGAGCCACGAGCCCCGACATCCAGGTGATCGTCGCGACCCCCGCGACGCCCTCGGCGGGCGTGCGGGCGACCTGGCCCGCCGCCGCGAACACCAGCGGCACGACGACGGCGATACCGGCGCCGAACAACGCGAACCCGGCGATCACCGGTGCGGGGGTGCGGAACGCGACCACCATCACGCCGCCGAGCACGGCCGTGACGGCCCCCGCGCGCACCGTCACGACCGGCCCGAGTCTGCGCACCACGAAGTCTCCGCCGAGCCGCACCGCGACCATGCACGCGGTGAACACGGCGTAGCCCGCCGCGGCGAGGCCCGCGCCCGCCCCGGCCACGTCCTTGAGGTAGATCGCCGCCCACTGGCCGGCGGCCCGCTCCGCGAAGGTGGCGAAGAAGCCGATCAGGCCGATCAGCAGGACGGCCCTCGGCGGCACGGTGAAGCGGGACGGCGGCTTCTCGTCCGGCGCGGGCCCGTCGTCGAGGAGCGCACGGCTTCCGGCGGCGCCTGCGGCGAGCAGCGCCGCCGCCATGAGGGTGAGATGCACGCGGGCGTCCAGGCCCGCCTGCGCCGCCGCGGCCCCGACGCCCGCGCCGCAGAGGTTGCCGACGCTCCACATGCCGTGCAGGCCGGACATGACCGAGCGGCCCAGGCGCCGTTGCACGAGCACGCCCTGGGCGTTCATGGCCAGGTCGCACATCCCGGCCGCGGCGCCGTACAGGAGGAACGCGGGCGCCAGCCACAGCGGGCCGGGCGCGAGCACGGGCAGGGCGAGCGCCGCGCACCACAGGGCCAGCAGGGTCCGGGTCGTCGCCCTGGCTCCGAAGCGGTAGGCCAGCCGCGCGGTCATCGGCATCGCGAGGAACGAGCCGATCGGCGGGCAGAGCAGGACGAGCCCGAGAGCGGCCGTGCCGAGGCCGAAGTGATCCTGGAACCAGGGCATCCGGGTGGCGAGGGTGCCCGCCACCGCTCCGTGCACGGCGAAGACGAGGGCGGTGGCCCGTTGATGTCTGTCTCGCATGGGGCTAAATTAACAGGCAGGGTTCCTGATAAAAAGTGAGTTTTTCATGAAGACCGCGACACCCCAGCTCGCGCGGGCCATCAACGACCGGCTCGCGCTCGACCTGCTCCTGGAGCGGGGTCCGCTGACCGCGCCCCAGCTGCGCGCGCTCACCGGCCTGTCCCGTCCGACCGTGTCGGACCTGATCGAACGCCTCCAGGTGAACGGCCTGATCCGGGTCACGGGGGAGAGCGGAGGCGACCGGCGCGGCCCCAACGCCCGGCTCTACGGGATCGTCGCCGACCGGGCGTTCGTGGGTGGAGTGGACGTGCGGCGGGACGTCATCAACATCACGGTCGCCGACATCACCGGGGCCACCGTGGGCTCGGCGACGCGGCCGATCGGGGAGAACCTTCCCGCGCTGGTCGCGGAGGCGCTCACCGAGGCGGCGGGCTCACGTCCCCTGCACGCGGTCGTGATCGGCGCGCCCGGCCTGGTCGACCCGCAGACCGGCGACCTCTCGGCCGCGAACACGGAGCCCGCCTGGAGACCCGGGCTGCTCCCGGCCCTGCGCACCCTGGTCGACGCGCCGGTCATCGTGGAGAACGAGGTCAACCTGGCCGCCGTCGCCGAGCACGCCACGGGGGCGGCCGCCGGGCGGGACGACTTCGTCCTGCTCTGGCTCGACGACGGCGTCGGCGCGGCCGTCGTGCTGGACGGCAGGCTCCGCCAGGGCGCCTCCGGCGGCGCCGGCGAGATCGGCTTCCTCGACCGGCTCGACATCGGGGTGTGCGACCTGCTGGGCGCACAGGCCGTAGGCGGACTGGACCTCCCGGCCCTGGCGGAGAGGGTCGCGACGGCCGCCTTCACGCTCGTCGCCGTGCTCGACCCCGGCCTCGTCGTCCTCGGCGGCGCCACCAGCCTGGCGGGCGGCGACCCGCTGGCGGCCCTGGCCGCCGAGCGTCTGGCGGAGGTCTCGCCCGTCCCCGTGCACGTACGCGTGAGCGGCATCCCGGACAACCCCGTCCTGAGGGGTGCGGTCTCCACCGCCCTCTCGATCGCCCGCGACGCCGTCTTCGGGCAGGGCCGCCGGTGAACCCGCCGAGGTCAGTGGTGGCCGCCCGTGGCGGACAGCCGTGACCTGACCTCGTGCAGGGCATGCCGTCCCCGCGCCACCGCCGTGGCCGCCGCCCGCAGGTCGTACGGCGTCTGGGCGACGTTCAGCGCCTGCTTGGCCGCCTCGTACGCGTCGAGTGCCGCGCGCCACTCGTACGCAGGTCCGCTGACCTGGTTGATCTTCATCTCGAAGTCGAGGGCGTCGATCTCCTCGCCGAATCGGGTCACGTCCTCCTCGGCCGCGTGCCTGGCCACCGCCATCTCGGCGACGAACCGCTCCTTGCGCCGGTGCGCGACGCCCCAGAGGATCAGCGTCAGGCTCAGGCCGAGCCCGGACACGATGACGAGGATGAGCGCGGGTGACGGGCCCTTCGGGCGGACGGCGTTCCCGGGCACGTCCTGCTCCCAGGTGGTCGTCCTCTCCGCGGCCGGTTCGTCCCCGGCGGCGGCGCCGGGCGTGACGGCGTCGTCGGGGAGGTTGACCGGCGTGCCCCGCGCCCCGGTGAGGTCCACGTCGTCGGCCTGTGTGAAGGAGGCCTTGTCGACGTTCGCCCCGTGGAAGTCCGCGCCGTCGAGTTCGGCCTGGGTGAACTCCGCCTCGGACAGGTCGGCGTCCTTCAGCACGGCGTGCTCCAGGTGGGCCTGGCCGAGCTTCGCCTCGCCGAGCTTGGCCCGGGTGAAGTCGGCCTTACGGCCCTTGATCTGCCCGAGCGTGGCGTCCTTCAGGTCGGCGTCCACGAGTCTCGCGTCGGTGAGGTCGGCCTGGGTGAGCACGGCCCGGGTGAGGACCGCGCCAGTCAGGTCGGAGTGCGGGAACTCGGCCTGCACGGCGTCCGCGTCGGCGAGGACCGCCCCGCGCAGGTTCGCCCGCTTAGCCCGCATCTGGCCCATGTCGGCCTCGGTGAGGTCGGCGCCGCGCAGGTCGGCGTAGTCGAGATGCGCCTGGCCGAGGTCGGCCTCCTTGAGCGAGGCCTTGTGGAGGACGGCCCCGGTGAGGTCCTTGCCCGTGAGATCCACCCCGTCGAGCTTCGCGCCGGTGAGGTCGGCGCACCGCATGACGGGGGGCAGGGCGGCGCTGGTGAGGTCCTTGCCGCGGAGCTTGACGCCGCTGCCCGGCTTGCAGGGCGCGGCGGCCGCGTGAGCGGCGGCCGCGCCCACCGGCAGGAACGGCAGCGACAGGAACAGGGCGGCGACGAAGAGGGGGGCGAAGCGACGCACGGGGGGCCTCCTGAGGGGAACGCCCCGAGTCTCCCACGCGATCTTTAATCCCACTTGCAATCCGCCGACCGGCCCCAACGTTCCCGGGCGGGCGGACGAAACACTTCCCGACCGGTGGTGAACGGGCCGCAACCGTGGCCGCGGCTCCCGCACATGACGAAGGGGCGGACCTTCGGGTCCGCCCCTCGTCGAGGTCGTGCCGAAGCGCTCAGGCGTTACCAGTCGCCGCCGCCGCCGAAGTCCCCTCCGCCGAAGTCGCCGCCGCCCCAGTCGCCGCCACCGCCGCCCCAGTCGCCGCCGCCGCCGAAGTCTCCGCCACCGCCGAAGTCTCCGCCGCCCGCGTCGACGCCGGCCGCGTAGCCGGAGTCGTAGCCGGCGCCGTATCCGCCGTGGCCCCAGCCGCCGAACGCGTTGCCGAGCATGGTGCCGACGAGCATGCCGGTCAGCAGGTCACCACCGCCGAAGCCGCCGTAGTAGCCGTACGCGTAGGGCTGGTAGGCGGGACCGGCGTCCCAGTAGGGCCTGCGGTGGCCGTCCACCACGACCTCGCGCATCTGCGGGTCGAAGCCGCGCTCCACCGCCTCGGCGTCCGCCGCGCAGGCGGGGACGTCGCGCACCGCGCCGCCGGGGGGCGCCCACCGGACGTTGCGGACCGACGGGCCGTGCTGCGGGTTGAAGAAGCACGGGGGCAGCCGCTCGGGCAGCGGCTGGTTGTTCACGCGCGCCTTGACGCAGGCCAGCGCGTAGCGGCCGTCCTCCAGCGTGGAGGTCACCGTGCGCAGGTCCTCGGGGCGCTTGATCGCGTCGAGTTCGGTCTTGGCCCGCTCGTAGGAGTCGAGCGCCCGCTGCCAGTCGCCCGTCGTCTCGCTCTGCGGGAGCATCTTGACGTCCACGTCGAGCGCGGTGATCTCCTCACCGAACTTCGTGACGTCCTCCTCGACCGTCTGCTTGACGGCGGCGAGCTCGGCGGCCTCGCGCTCCTCGCGCTTGCGCTTGTTGCGGCGTCCGATGATCCACAAACCGGCACCTCCCACAACGGCGATACCCAGGATGCCGAGAAGCACGCCGCCACCGCCGCTGGTGTCCTTGCTGCCGGAGGACAGGGCGTCTCTACGATTACCGGCGGCGAACTCGTCGATGCGGTTGACGAAGTCCTTCATGACGGCGACCGGGTCGCCTGAGTTGTTTGCGGCGGCCAGGTTCGCCAGCCGCCCTGCGGCGCCCTTGGAGTTGTTCCCGAGCGCGCTGGACCCGGCGAACAGGTTCGTGCCGTCGATCACGGCCACGGTCGCCGCGCTCCGGCCCGCCTGAGCGAGCGTGTTGCCGAGCTGCGTGATGTACGCGCCCGCCTGCTGGGACGAGGTGATCGTTCCGTCCGGCAGGGCGACCGCGTAGATCTTCGTGTCCGCGTTCTTGAGCGCGTCGCGTACGCCCGACTGCTGGTCGGACGTCAAGGGCGCGCCACTCTGCACGAACAGCGGATTGCCGCTCTTCCAGGACGACAGGACCGTGGTCGGGTCCGGGGGAGCCGCCGCCATCGCGGCCGGCGCGAGCGCGAGCAAAGTGATGAGCCCGGCGAGCAGCGCCCCCAGGGCGGCCCCCACCCGGCCAAGCGGTGTCTTCATGGTCACGGCTTCAAGCCTCCTTCGCCCTACTGGACGAACGGCAGGGCGTGATGGTTCCTCCACAAGAACCTATCGTTCCGCACCGGGGGCGCGGCATGCATAGCCCCTGCCGATGAACGACCCCGGCTCCGGCCACTCTGCCGATCACGTGAGCCGTACACGGTCGCTGTCGCCGTCGGACAGGAACGACGCCAGCGCCCTGCCCTCCTCGGCCACCGTGTCGCGGTCGGCGCGGGAGAAGGAACGCAGCGGAGCGACGATCACTGTGCCGTCCTCGACGGTCCAGGTCGCGGCGACCCGGCCGTCGACCAGGACCACGCGAGCACCGGTCACCGACAGGCCGCGGTCGGCGTCGTCGATGATCCGGCCGCGGTCGTGGTAACCGAGGATCGTGTTGTCGAAGGCCGGCAGGAACCGTACCGGGGCGGGTGTGTCCGGGTCCGGGCGTGGCGCGCCGGGGAGGTCGAGCAGCTCCCGGCCTCGCTCGTCGCGGAAGGAGACCAGCTCTCCGCGGATGGCGGCCACCGCGGCCGGCAGTCCGGCCAGGCCGCACCAGGCGCGCAGGTCGGCCACGGCGGCGGGGCCGAACGCGGCGAGATAACGCCGCACCAGCGTTTCCCCCACCGGGTCGGCGCCGTTCGCGGCCGGCGGGTCGATCTCTCGCCCCAGCCAGGAGGAGAGCGGGACGTTGCGCACCCCCGCCTTGGTGCGCCACAGCCCGCGCGGCGGCAGCTGCGCCATCGGGACGAGGGCGGCGACCAGCATCTCGCCCAGCGCCCGCGGTCCCGGCTCCGGCCAGCGGCCGGCCAGCGCCCGCGCGAGCTCGCCCATCGAGCGCGGCTCGCCGTCGGCCATCACCGCCCGGCCCGCCGCCGCGAGCTCGTCGAGGTCCACCCCGGCGAGCTCGCGGCGGTAGGTTCCGAGCACCCGCTGGCGCAGCATGAGGTCGTGGCGGGCCCGCCAGGCCAGGGCGTCGCCGGCGGTGAGAAGGTGGACGGTGCGGCGCATGAGGTGAGTACGCACCACGCCGCGCCGGATCAGCAGGTCCGACAGCGCCGCCGGGTCGAACCCGCGCAGCCGCGACCAGAGCCCGACGAACGGCTCCTGCGGCTCCTGCGCCTGCAGGCCGCACAGGTGCGCGACGGCGCCGAGAACCGGCAGGTCGGCGCGGTCGAGCAGCAACTGACGGGCGAGCGTCGCGCGGTTGAGCGCCCGGGTGCCGAGAACGGTCATCGGGTCACGCCGCCGCACGCTCGCCGGTCGGCCGGCGGCGCAGCGCCGCCCGGGTGACGGGCGGCGGGTCGTAGGACACGTCGAGCGGGCCGATGTCGGCCCCCGGAGGCACGATCTCGTCGATCCTGTCGAGGAGGTCGTCGCCGAGCACGGTGCCGGCGCCGGCCAGCAGGTCGTCGAGGTGCTCCATTGTGCGCGGCCCGATGATCGCCGAGCTCACGGCCGGGTGGGCGACCGTGAACGCCATCGCCATGTGGGCCAGAGGGATCCCGGCCTCCTCGGCCAGCAGGGCGAGCCGCTCGACGGTGTCGAGCGTGCGCTCGTCGGTCATGTGCCTGGGCACCCAGGCCATCCGGCGCTCGGAGGCCTGAGTCGTCCGGCCCTTGCGGTAGCGACCGCTGAGCAGGCCCATCCCGAGCGGGCCCCACACGAGCACGCCCATGCCGTAGCGCTCGCAGACGGGCAGGACCTCGCGCTCGATGCCGCGGTTGACGAGCGAGTACGGGGGCTGCTCGGTGCGGAAGCGCGCCAGGCCGCGTCGCTCGGCCACCCATTGGGCCTCGACGATGTCGGAGGCGGGGAAGTTGGAGGTGCCGATGGCGCGTACCTTGCCGGCGGCCATCAGGTCGGTCAGCGCGGAGAGTGTCTCCTCGATATCGGTCCCCGGGTCGGGGTGGTGGATCTGGTAGAGGTCGATGTGGTCGGTCCTGAGGCGGCGCAGCGAGTGCTCGACCTCGGTGACGATCCAGCGCCGGGAGTTGCCCGCGCGGTTGGGATCGTCGCCCATCGGTCCGTTCACCTTCGTCGCGAGGATGACGTCGTCGCGGCGGCCCTTGAGCGCCTTGCCGACGATCTCCTCGGTCTCGCTGTAGGAGTAGACGTCGGCGGTGTCGATGACGTTGATCCCGGCGTCGAGGGCCCGGTGGACGATGCGCACGCAGTCGTCGTGGTCGGGATTGCCGACCCGCCCGAACATCATGGTGCCCAGGCAGTAGGGGCTGACCTGGATCCCGGTCCGCCCCAGGGGCCGCGTTCTCATGCTGGTTGTTCCCTTCGATATCCGGCCGGGAGCGTGGTGCGGGCCTCCGCACCACGCTCCCGCCGCTCAGCCGTTGTATTCGCTCGCGACGTCCACGACCCAGACGACGCCGAAGCGGTCGGTCAGCATGCCGTAGAGCGGAGCCCACTGCGCGGGCCCCAGCGGCTGCGCGATGGTCGCCCCGTCGGAGAGCTTCTCCCAGTACGCGGTGATCTCCTCCGTGGTCTCGCCGCGGAGGGAGAGGAAGAACGAGTTCTCACCCCGGTCCCACGGCAGCCGCGAGGGCACGTCGTAGGCCATCACGTGGAAGCCGTTGCCGGCGACCACCTGGCCCCACATCACCTGGTCCGCCTCGGCCGGGTCCTGCGGGCTCCCGGCGTCCTTGTACGTGACGACGGCGAGGTCACCGCCGAAGACGGACTGGTAGAACTCCAGCGCCGCGCGGGCGTCGCCCCGGAAGTTCAGATGAGTGACGGACTTGACGGACATGCCGCTCCTATCGGGTTCTGGACGCTGTGCAGCGCCTGACGTGGAACAACAGTCGCAGGGGTAGCGGTCAGGGAGTGGCCGCTTCTATGGGCAAGATGGGGAGCATGCCGAAGACCTCAGCCCGACTGCTGGCGTTGCTCTCGCTGCTCCAGACGCGCCGGGACTGGCCGGGGGCGCTGCTGGCCGAGCGGCTGGAGGTCAGCCCGCGTACCGTGCGCCGTGACGTCGACCGGCTGCGCGAGCTCGGCTATCCCATCGTGACCTTCAAGGGGCCCGACGGCGGATACCGGCTGGACGCCGGCACGGAGCTGCCCCCGCTGCTGTTCGACGACGAGCAGGCCGTCGCCCTGGCCATCGCGCTCCGGATCGCCACCACCAGCGGCGTCGGCATCGAGGAGGCCGCGGCCCGAGCGCTGACCACCGTACGGCAGGTCATGCCCGCACGGCTGCGCCACCGGATCGACACCCTCCAGGTCACCGCCGTCGAGCGGCCCGCGCCCCGGCCGGTCCCGCAGGTCGGCAGCGAGGTGATCATGGCCCTCAGCGCCGCCGTCCACGCCTGTGAAGTGCTGCGCTTCGACTACGGGGCGCAGCCCCCGCCGCGGCGGGTGGAGCCCCACCACCTCGTCACGTGGGGCGGGCGCTGGTATCTCGTCGCCTGGGACCTCGACCGCGAGGACTGGCGCATCTTCCGCGCCGACCGGATCACCCCGCGCATCCCGACCGGGCCCCGCTTCACCCCGCGTGAGCTGCCCGGAGGAACGGTGGCCGCCTTCGTGGCCGATAGGTTCCTGGGCTCCGACGGCTCCGGCGACTGGCCCTGCCGCGGCGAGGTGATCCTCGGCCTGCCCGCCGCCGACGTGTCGCCCTATGTCCGCGACGGGGTCGTCGAGGAGCTCGGCCCGGACCGCTGCCGGCTCGTCCTGGGCTCGTGGTCATGGACCGGACTGGCCGCCGCCGTCGGCAGGTTCGACGCCGACATCGAGGTCGTCGGCCCGGCCGAGCTCAAGGACGCCTTCGCGCACTTGGCCCGCCGCTTCGCCGACGCCGCGGGCGGTCATCCCGTCAGTCCTTCGGATTGAGCTCCCGCAGGACGGCCTGCCCCGCCGGCGCGGGCTCAGGCGTCCTTGATCTCGCACAGGACGGCCCCGGCGGTGACCGTCTGGCCGACGGCGGCCGCGAGACCGGTGATCGTGCCGCCCTTGTGTGCGGTGAGCGGTTGTTCCATCTTCATCGCTTCGAGGACGACGATCGTGTCGCCGGACTCGACGGTGTCGCCGTCGGCGACGACGACCTTCACGATCGTGCCCTGCATCGGGCTGACGAGGGAGTCGCCGCTCGCGGCGGCCTTCTTGGCGCCGCCTCCGCCGGAGCGCCGGGGCGCCGCCTTCCTGGCCGGGCCGGAGCCGCCGGCCGCGCCCGGGTTCTGCGTGCCCAGGCCGGCGGGCAGGACGACCTCCAGGCGCTTGCCGCCGACCTCGACCGTGATCCGCTCGCGCTCGGCGGGCTCGGCCGCCTCCACGGCCCCCTCATACGCGGGGATCTCGTTGGCGAACTCGGTCTCGATCCAGCGGGTGTGCACCGTGAACGGCTCGCCGGTGAAGGCGGGGTCGTCCACCACGGCCCGGTGGAAGGGCAGCACGGTCGGCATGCCGCCGATCTCGTACTCGGCCAGGGCCCGGCGTGAGCGCTCCAGCGCCTGGGCCCGGGTCGCGCCGGTGACGATCAGCTTGGCCACGAGCGAGTCGAACGCCTGCGGCACGCTCATGCCGGTCTCATAACCGCCGTCCAGCCGCACGCCGGGTCCGGACGGCACCCGCATCGAGGTGATCGTGCCCGGCGCGGGCAGGAAGTTACGGCCCGCGTCCTCGGCGTTGATGCGGAACTCGATGGAGTGGCCGCGCAGCACGGGGTCGTCGTAGCCCAGGGCCTGGCCGTCGGCGATGCGGAACATCTCGCGGACCAGGTCGATGCCGGCGACCTCCTCGCTGACCGGGTGCTCGACCTGCAGCCGGGTGTTGACCTCCAGGAAGGAGATCGTGCCGTCCTGGCCGACGAGGAACTCACACGTGCCCGCGCCGACGTACCCGGCCTCGGCCAAGATCGCCTTGGAGGAGGAGTAGAGCAGGTCGAGCTGCTCGTCGCTCAGGAACGGCGCGGGGGCCTCTTCGACCAGTTTTTGGTGGCGGCGCTGCAGGGAGCAGTCGCGGGTGGACACGACCACGACGTTGCCGTGGGTGTCGGCCAGGCACTGGGTCTCCACGTGGCGCGGCCGGTCGAGGTAGCGCTCGACGAAGCATTCGCCGCGTCCGAAGGCGGTGACGGCCTCGCGCACCGCGGACTCGTACAGGTCGGGGATCTCCTCCAAGGTGCGGGCGACCTTGAGCCCGCGCCCGCCGCCGCCGAAGGCCGCCTTGATCGCGATCGGCAGGCCGTGCTGCTGGGCGAAGGCGACGACCTCTTCCACGCCGGAGACCGGGTCGGGGGTTCCGGCCACGAGCGGGGCGCCCACGCGCTGGGCGATGTGCCGGGCCTGGACCTTGTCGCCCAGCGCGGTGATCGCCGAGGGCGGCGGGCCGATCCAGATCAGGCCGGCGTCCAGCACGGCCTGGGCGAAGCCGGCGTTCTCGGCGAGGAAGCCGTATCCGGGGTGGACGGCGTCGGCGCCGGTCTTCTTCGCCACCGACAGGATCTTGTCGATGTCGAGGTAGGTCTCGGCCGGGCTCTGCCCGCCGAGCGCGTGCGCCTCGTCGGCCACCCGCACGTGCAGCGCGTCCAGATCCTGGTCGGCGTAGACCGCGACACTGGACATCCCGGCGTCTGCGCAGGCCCGGGCGATCCGTACGGCGATCTCACCGCGGTTGGCGATCAGGACCTTGTGCACCGCGTCCATCCTTCCCTCGGGCCCCTGGGTTACGAGCCTTGGTGGATTTTATGCACCTGCTGACGCTGGACGGCGTCCGCCCCCTTACTCAGTGGGACTGCTGTCGCGCCTCGTCTCCGCCGCTCCCGGTCTCCATTGCCGGTATGCCGGTTTTGAACCGGCATCGCCGGTCGAGTTCGACCGGTTAGGCTGATCACTCATGCGGGGACCCGGCCTTCTGGCGACCGTGCTGGCTCTGCTTCTCGTGGCGCCGCCCGCGCCGCCGGCACAGGCGCACGCCGCGCCGGTGCGGTGCGCGCCGCGCAAGGGCAGCATGCAGGTGGCCGAGCCGTGGGCGCAGCGCAGGCTCGACCCGAAGCGGGTGTGGCCGCTCACCACGGGCCAGGGGGTCACGGTCGCGGTCATCGACAGCGGGGTGGACCTGACCCACCCCCAGATCCGGGTGGCCAAGGAAGTGGACTACACCGAGACGGGACACCGCGACTGCGTCGGCCACGGCACCGCCGTCGCCGGGATCATCGCCGCTCAGTACATGAAGGGCGTCCCCTTCCACGGCGTCGCGCCGGGCGTGCGGCTGATCTCGCTGAAGCAGACGAACGAGGAGAACGGGGATCCGGCCACGCTGGCCAGGGCCATCATGGACGCGGCCGACTCCGGCGCCGACGTGATCAACGTGTCGATCGACGCCCACGACGATCCGAAGCTCAGGCAGGCCGTGGCGTACGCGCTCGGCAAGGACGCGGTGATCGTGGCGGCGGCCGGCAACAGGACCGCGGAGGACGGCACGCCGGAGGCCTCCTATCCCGCCGCCTACCCGGGCGTGCTGGCGGTGGGTTCCGCCACGCCCGACGGAAGGCGCGCCGACTTCTCCAACACGGCCACACCCGTCGGGGTGCTCGGGCCGGGCCAGGCCATCACCTCCACCTGGCCCGGGCAGGCGTACATGAGCGGGCTCGAAGGCACCAGCTTCGCCGCGCCGTACGTCGCGGGGGTGGCGGCGCTGGTGCGTGCCCGCCACCCGGGGCTGAACCAGGAGCGGGTGCGGTGGCGCATCACCGCCACGGCGGACGGCGGCGTGGGGACGGGCACGGGCGCCGGGATGGTGAACCCGCTTCTCGCCGTCACCGCGATCCTGCCGCTCGAGGCCGTCGACGCCCCCGTCATCGCGCCGCCCGCGCCGGCCCCGCTGTCGCAGAACGCGGTGAGCAGGGCGGCTCCGGTGGACCAGGAGGCGATCGACCTGGCGCTCACGATCGCGGCGGCGGCGCTGTGCGGCGTGGGGCTGATCGTGGCCCTGCGGGTGTTCGTGCCGATGGGGCGGCGCAGAAGGTGGCGCCCCGGCCGTGAGGGTTGACATGTCGGCTTTGAGTAATTGACGGTTAAATGTTTTGGCCTGCCGGAAACTGCTGCTTTGTGCCGGGTCCTCTTGATTGAATGATCCTGATCAGGTCACTTCTAGAAAGGACTGAGATGCACCCTTTACGGCCGGGTGATCCCGAGCAGATAGGCGAGTACGCCATCCTGGGACGGCTGGACGAGGGGCCCCGCGGCGACGTCTATGTCGGCAAGGAGACCGGCGACGACGCCCCTGTGCGGGTGATCAAGCTCTTGGCCGCCGAGCCGGGTTCGGGGCAGGCCGTCCTCGACCGGCTCACTGTGGCCACGCGTGTGTCCAGCTCATATGTGGCCCGCACGATCACGGCGGGCCTGCTCGGTGATCGACCCTATGTCGTCAGGGAACACGTCGAGGGGCGCAGCCTGGCCGCCGCAGTGGCGGCCGGGGGCCCACTCTCGGGGGAGGCGCTCGAACGGGTCGCGGTGGGTGTGCTCACCGCGCTGACCGCCGTGCACCTCGCCGACCTCGCGCACGGCTCGCTCACCCCGCACAACGTCATCGTCGCCGACGACGGGGTCAAGCTGACCGACGTCGCCGTCGGACCGCCGGTGGGCGAGCCGGCGTACCGGGCTCCCGAGCAGATCAGGGGCGAGCGGTACGACGCGTACGCGGACATGTTCGCCTGGGCCGCCACGGTGGTCTTCGCCGCGACCGGGCGTCCGCCGTTCCCGCAGGAGCCGCAGGCGGTGCTGAACGCGCAGCCCGACCTCGGCGGCCTGGAGGAGCGGCTGCGCCAGGTCGTGCTGCCCGCGCTGGCCAAGGAGGCGGGGCAGCGCCCCACCGCCTACGCCGCCATGCTGCAACTGCTCGGCGGCGGTGCCGCCGGGGCGCAACCGGCGGCGGGCCCCGGCGCGACGGTGGTGCTGTCCGCGCAGCCGCCGGTTGGGGGAGTTCCCGTTCCGCTGGCCCCGCAGCAGACGTGGGGTCCGCCGCCCGTTCCCCAGCAGCCCCAGCAGGCGCCCGCCGCCGCCTGGCAGCCGCCCGCCATGCCGCAGGAGCAGCCTCAGCAGCAGACGTGGGGGCCGCCGACCGCGCCGGGCCAGGTCGAGACGGCCAGGCGCAAGCCGTTCCCCGTCGGCCTCGCGGCCGCGGTCGGCGCCGTGGTCCTGCTCTCCGGCGTGGGTCTGTGGGGCGCCGGCCACTACGCCGAGGTCCAGCTGTCGCCGGCGGCCGCGGAGCGCGCCGCGGGCCAGCACGGGACCGCTGGGCGCGCGCTCGCGGACGGCGGAAACGTGGGTGGCGGGACCGCGGGCGCCGCGACCGGAGGCGGCGGACAGGCCCCGACGGCGGCGCCGCAGGTGACGGTGCCGTGGGCGCTGTCGTCCGACGATCCGGACTCGCCGGTGCAGCCGCTGGTGCTGCCGAGCGAGTGGCCGACGGACGCTCCGGTCACGCCGGAGCTCACCTCCGTCCCGACCCCCGGCCCGATCGTGCCGGTGCCGACCCAGCCGGTGGTTCCGCCGCCGGCGCAGCCGACCGAGCACACGACGCAGCCGACGGCCCGGGTGACGACCACCGCCACGGTCACCGCGAAGCCCAGCCCGGTGCCGACGGAGCCGTCTCCCGAGCCCCCGGCCACGCGGTCGCCGAGTCCGGAGGCAACGGAGAGGCAGGAGCAGGTGCCGAGCCCGCAGCCCACCGAGCCCACCGAAGAGCCCACCCGGGAACCCACCCGGGAACCCACCCGGGAACCCACCCAGACGCCCACGGTGCCCGCGCGGCCGAGCCCGTCCGACGCTCCGGTGCCGACCACCCAGGCGCCGGCGCCGAGCACTCCGGCGCCGAAGCCGACGACCGCGGCACCGAAGCCCAGCACTCCGGCGCCCAAGCCGACGACCGCGGCACCGAAGCCCAGCACTCCGGCGCCCAAGCCGACGACCGCGGCGCCCAAGCCCAGCACTCCGGCGCCGAAGCCGACGACCGCGGCACCGGCCAGGAACCCCTACAGCGCGGCCCAGGTCTGCGGGTCGGGCTTCTACGTGCAGCGCAGCAGCCCTGTGGCGGGTGGCGCCACCTACCAGCTGTACAACGCGAGCACCGGGGAGAACTGCGTCGTCACCATCAAGACGGCCGACGTCGGCAAGGCGACGCCCGTCTCCGCGACCCTGGAGGTCCAGGGCGGCGGGAGCAAGACCGACAGCGGTAACTACGAGTACTACGCCGGCCCGGTGAAGCTTCAGGCCAAGGGCCAGTGCGTCAGGTACTCCGGCAGCGTCGGCTCCGCCGGCACCAGCGCCGGCTGGGCCAACTGCGGCTGACCGGTCCACACGAAGGCCGGGCGGGCACCCCGCCCGGCCTTTCGTCTGCGCGGCCCCGCCGATGGTGCCGCAAGAGGCTTGTCCCGGACGAGGGACGGGTCCCGCGATGAGCGCTTGGGCACGCTGCCGGGGGAGATCGACGAGCTGGCTACGGTGCGGGCGCCGGCAGTGACCAAGTCGCCACGAAACCCGCCGAGGTTCAGGAAGGCCGTGGCGCTAGGAGGTCGTCGCCGGGGGCCGGCGTGCGGCCTTGTCGAGTTGGTCGAGGGCCCATCGGGCCCAGTCGCGGGATGCCTGGTATTGGCGCAGCCCGTAGCCGGCGGCGAGCCAGCCGAAGGGGAGGCGTCCGTCGGGTGAGACCGGCGGGTCGTCCTCCAGCGCCGCGCTCAGCTCGGCGATCTGACGTTCGCTGTCGGCGGTGATGTCGCGGAGCACCGTCCGGGCGTCGTCAGCGTCGAGCGCGGACAGCAGGAAGAGCCTGAGCACCGGCTCGTTGCGGACGGCGCGGCCTTTGCGGGGCTCCAGCAGCCAGGAACGCAGTTCGCGGCCTCCCGCTTCGGTGATCGCATAGGTCTGACGGGCCCGGGCGCCCTGGTCCGCGGGTTCGATCAGGCCCTCCTCCACCAGGCGCGCCAGCTCGGGATAGATGCGGTTGTATCCGGCATTCCACGCGTAGGTCCCCAGATCACCCTCGAACGCCTTGGCCAGGTCGTAGCCGCTCGCGGGCCGTTCGGTGAGCAGGCCGAGCAGCGCGTATCGCAGTGCCATGAACTCCACTCTACCTATCCATATTGACATATCCAATTGGATATATAGAGTCTCGGCAGACCCTCACGAAGGAGCTGAGATGTCCTACATGACTCCCGTGCCCGACGAGATCGAGGCGGCCGACCTGCCCGTGACCGGCGCGCTGCCGCCGGAGCTGACCGGCCGCTACTTCCGCAACGGCCCCAATCCACTGCCCGGCGAACGGCCCGCCCACTGGTTCGGAGGCCACGGCATGCTGCACGGCGTCCGGCTGCGCCAGGGCCGCGCCGAGTGGTACCGCAACCGCTGGGTGCGCACCGGCAAGTTCGCCGGGCGACCGTACGCGCTGCCCGACGGCGGCCACGACCTGACGGCGGTGTCGGCCAACACCCACGTGATCGAGCACGCCGGGCGAATCCTGGCCCTGGTGGAGAACGGTCTGCCCCACCAGATCACTCCGGAGTTGGACACGGTCGGAGCCGTGGACTTCGACGGACGGCTGACCACCGCCATGACCGCCCACCCCAAACGCGACCCGGTGACCGGCGAACTGCACTTCTTCGGTTACGGCGTGCGGCCGCCGTACCTGACCTACCACCGCCTGGACGCCTCGGGACGCCTCGTGCACAGCCGCGAGATCACCGTCCCCGGCGGCACGATGATGCACGACTTCGCCATCACCACCCGCCACGTCGTATGGCTCGACCTGCCGGTGACCTTCCAGCCGCACCTGGTCGGCACAACCATGCCCTACCAGTGGGACGACCACTACGGCGCACGCCTGGGCCTGATGCGCCACGACAGGCCCGACGCTCCGGTGCGCTGGTTCGACATCGACCCCTGCTTCGTCTTCCACGTCGGCAACGCCCACGAAGACGACGCCGGGCGCGTCGTGCTGGACGCCGTCCGCTACAGCCGCGCCGACTTCACCGCCATCTGGCGCATGGCCGGCGGCGCCACCGACCCGGCCGGACCCGCCGCAGCCGCAGCCGCCTCATCCGAAGGCACGGCGCGCCTGCACCGCTGGACCCTCGACCCCGTCACCGGCAGGGCTACCGAACAACCCCTGGACGACCACCCGGTGGAGTTCCCGACCCTGGACGACGACCGCGTCGGCCGCACCGCCCGCTACCTCTACACCACCGACGACTCCGCGATCGTCAAACACGACCTGGCCGCCGGCGGCGTCACCGCCCATCGACTGGAGCCGGGAATCTACATCGGCGAAGCCGTCTTCGTCCCCGCCGCCTCCGGCCCACGCCGTGAGGACGACGGATGGCTCCTGTCCATCACGACCCGGCACGACGGCACCGCCTCCCGACTGCTGGTCCTGGACGCCTCCAACCTGACCGCACCCCCCGTAGCGGCCGTCGGCCTGCCCCGCGCCGTCCCCGCCGGCTTCCACGGCTCATGGATCCCCGACAGTCCCTCCGTCTGAGATCGTCACCACCGGTCGGAAACTCAGCCAGTGGTGCCGGGTTCCAGGCCCGCGACGGCTTCGGGGCCGGGGAGGGTCCAGCTCGCGAGAAGGTCCAGGGCGCGTTTCGAGGATGAGCCGGCTTCGGCGGTGTAGACGAAGAGCGTCATATCGGGGTCTCCGGGCAGGGAGAGCGTCTCGTACTCGACGGTCAGGTCACCGACGAGAGGGTGGCGCAGACGTTTGGAGCCGTGGGTGCGCTGGTGGACGCGGTGCTGCTCCCACCAGTGGGCGAACTCACGGCTGTGTTCGCGCAGGTCGGCGATGAGGGCGGTGGTGGCCTGGTCGTCCGGGTCGCGGCCGGCGTCGAGCCGCAGGCTCTCGACCGCGGCCCGTGCCTGGACGTCCCAGTCGACGAACAGTGATCGGGCGTCGTCGTCGAGGAACATCCACCGCGCGTAGTTGCGGTGCCGGGGCGGCAGCCGTTCGAAGTCGGTGAACAGTGCTTTCGCCATCTGGTTGGCGGCGAGCACGTCGGTGCGGCGGCCGAGGACGAGGGCGGGCTCGCCGTCGAGGGCGTCGAGGAGCTGGTAGAGCCCGGGGCGCACGCGCTGGACGCCGCGGGCTCGTCGCCGGACGGGTGCCGCGGTTCTTCCGATGAGGTCGTGCAGATGCGCGCGTCCCGCGTCGTCGAGCCCGAGGGCACGGCCGACGGCCTCGACGACGGCTGGTGAGGGCGTGATGCGCCGGCCCTGTTCGAGACGGGCGTAGTAGTCGGTCGAGACTCCGGCCAGGAGGGCGACCTCCTCGCGACGCAGGCCCGGAACCCGTCGTACGCGGCTGTCGGGGGGCAGGCCGGCCCGTGACGGATCGACCTGGCTCCGGGCGCGCCTCAGGAAATCAGCGAGTTCACGGTTGGTCTCGGCCATGAACCCAGTGTCTCTCTCGCTGTCCGTTCCTGGCTGGTCCTGGGTGGTCCTGTGCGTCCTAGGTTGCACAGTGCGCGGTCGCGCAGGGCGCGATATGGGCCCTCGCAGCGGGTCGTGGTGAACCAGGCTGGTGCCGTGCCGGCCGCCGGACTCCCCGGCCGGCGCCACTGGTGACATTCGACAAGCAGAGGACGACCATGAGCTTCCCGACAGATCGACCGGCCATCTGGTTCGTGACCGGCACCTCCCGCGGCCTGGGCCTCGAACTGGTCAAGCAGTTGCTGGAGCGCGGTGACCGCGTCGCCGCGACGACGCGGTCGTCCGAGCGGCTCCTCGCCGCACTCGGCGACGGGATCGACCCGTCGCGCCTTCTCCCGCTCACCGTCGACCTGCGCGACGAGGCGGCGGTCAGGCGGGCCGTCCGGGAGACCACCGAGCGCTTGGGAGGCCTGGACGTCGTCGTCAACAACGCGGGTTACGGCTTCCTGGCCGCGGTGGAGGAGACCGGCGACCGCGAGGTCCGCGACATGCTCGACGTCCAGGTCGTGGGCGTGTGGAACGTGCTGCGTGCCGCCCTGCCCATCCTCCGCGAGCAACGCGGCGGCCACATCGTCAACGTGTCCTCGATCCTGGGCCTGACCGCCGTCCCGGGCTGGGCTCTCTACTGCGCCGGGAAGTTCGCGCTGGAAGGGCTGAGCGAGGCCCTCGCCGCCGAGGTGGCGGACTTCGGCGTCACGGTCACCATCGTCGAGCCCGGCTACTTCCGCACGGAGTTCCTCACCGAGGACTCGCTCGCCCTGCCCGCCGAGACGACCGCGCACTACCCGGCCATCCGCGAGATGACCCTCGACCACCTCAAGCTCCAGGGCGGCCAGCTCGGCGACCCGGTCAAGGGCGCCGGCGCGATCATCAGACGGGTCCTGGCCGGGAAGGGCCCGCTGCGGCAGCTGCTCGGATCGGACGCCCACTCCTACGCCACGGCGAAAGTCGAGGCCCTGCGGGCGAACGTCGAGGCCACCGCGCTCAGCGCGCCCGCCACCGACTTTCCCGCCGCCTGAACCGATCAGTACCCATGGTATCCGCTGCCGGTCTTCATGCCCACCACACCGGGCACGGCCGAGACCGAGCCGTAGCGCTCGATGGCGTAGCGGACGCCCGCGATGATGTTGTCCACCGGGTTCCAGATGTCCTTGTGCCCGGGCAGGGACCAGTGGTTGAAGGTGGGATCGATGGTCTGCATCAGCCCCTTCGACGGCGTTCCCGCCGCCGCGTTCGAGTCCCAGTTGTTGATCGCGTGCGGGTTGCCGCCCGACTCGTGCCGGATGATCAACCAGATGTCGTCCCGGTTCATTTTCTCGACAGGATAGCCCTGGGCCTTGAGGATCTCGATGGCCTGCTCGATCCAATCCTTCACCTGACCCGTGGGCGCCGGCCCGCCGCCGGGCGGAGGCGGGCCGCTGGGGCCGTAGCCGCCGAAGCCGCCGCTCCCGCCCGAGCCGCCCGCGCCGCTCAGGCTCGTCCGGCCGTACGAGGCGTACGTCGTGTGCGCCTTGTCACCGGGGGTCCCCGTGTAGCCGGGGGTGCGCTGCCAGTCGACCGTGTGCCCCTTGCGGGGCACGAAGTCCTGTTTACCCGGGTCCGGGATCGCGGCGAAGGTGAGCGCGCCGTCGCGGTAGTCGGCGCCCAGGCGGGAGCCCAGCGTCTTCTTGGCGTCGCCGACGGCCGTGGTCACCTGCTCCAGATGTGGCCGGGCGTCCTCGACGCCCCGGGAGACGATGGCCCGCACCCCCTTGTCCAACTCCTCCTTCGTGGCTCCCTGGTTCCGGCCGCGGTAGGCCGCCGCCTCGGCGACCACGTCGGCGCAGATGCCGTCGATCTTGGATTTGGCGTTCTCCAGCGCGGTCGCGACCTTATCCAGCGCGCCCGCGCACGCGACCAGAGCGTCGTGGACGCCGTCCGCCGCCTTGCCGTACCTGTTCATGTACGTCACGAAGGCGTCGGCGGACCGGCCCTGCCACGCGGCGTCCACGGTGCGCACCGCCCGGCCCACCCCGCCCGCGTAATCTTGTGCGTCGCCGGCCGCGCCGCGCCACTTCCCGGCGATGTCGCGGATCTCGCCGGGGTCGCCGTTCACCTTCTCCGCCATGGCGGCCAGTTCGGCGCCGCCCGGCAGGTCGGAGACCCCGCTCATGCCACCCCCTCGCCTGGCGGCTCGGGGTCGCATGAGCGAATCGCGCTGTGCCTACTGATTCGCTCGCTCCGCTCGCTCATGCCACCCCCTCGCCTGGCGGCTCGGGGTCGCATGAGCGAATCGCGCTGTGCCTACTGATTCGCTCGCTCCGCTCGCTCATGCCACCCCCTCGCCTGGCGGCTCGGGGTCTCGTCGTGCCGGAGGCGCGCAGGCGACCCAGCCGCGAAACGCGCTGTGCTTACTGATTCGCTCGCTCCGCTCGCTCATACCTGCATCGAGGTGGACGTGGCCTTGTTGGCCGTGCGGACGTTGTCCTGCACGCTCTCCAGGGCCCGCTCCACGCCTTTCAGCTTGGTCCTCGCGTCGGCCGCTTCGGCGGCCAGTGCGGCGTAGGCCGTGTCGACGGCCGCCGCCAGCGCCGCGGCGTCGTCCACGTGCCCGAAGACGGCCGCCCTGGTGCCGGGAGTCTCCGGAAGACCGCCGTGCAGGCTCTCGTACTGGCCCCAGGCCTTGCTCACCGCCGTACGGCAGCTTTCGAGCGCCTGGAAGTGGATGTCGAAACCGGCCACGTGCCGCTCCTCTCAGCCTGTCACTCTTCCCCGGGGGGAGGCAGGAACGCGGTCTGGGCGAGCCGCGCGCCGAACCTCCTGTCGACGTGGTAGCCCCGGCCGGGTGGCAGCGGATGCGCCCGGACGTTGCCGAACAGGTAGCCCTCGTCCTTGTTGCCGGACAGGATGACGGCGGGGCTGGCCATGTCCTTCAGCTTCTGGATGACCGGGTCGTACATGGCCCGGCCGGCGCCGCCCATCTGGCGTGACAAGACGAGGTGCAGCCCGATGTCCCGCGCCTGCGGCAACAGGTCCACCAGGGGCAGCAGCGGGTTGGACGAGGTGGCGACCAGGTCGTAGTCGTCCACGACGACGTAGACGTCGGAACCCTGCCACCAGCTCCTGTCCCGCAGTTGCTCGGGCGTGAGGTCCGCCGGAGGCAGCCGCTTGAGCAGGGCCCCGCGCACGTTGTTGATCAGCTCCTGGGCGGCGGTGCTCGACGCCGCGTAGCCGATGCGGTGGGCGGTCGCGGCCGAGTCGAGCAGCGACCTGCGGTAGTCGACGACGATCATCATCGCCTCGTGCGGCTGCCGCCTTGCGACCAGCCCCTCGGCGACGAGCCGCAGCAGGTTCGACTTGCCGCTCTCGGTGTCGCCCAGGACGACGAAGTGCGGGTCGGCGTCGAAGTCGAGCAGCACGGGCGAGAGCGTCGCCTCGTCGATGCCGATGGGGATCTTCGCTACCGTCTCCTCGAGACCGGGCAGCGAGGCCGCGGGCAGCACCGGCGGCAGCAGCCGGATCGCCGGCGCGGGCGGCCCCTGCCAGGCGTCCCTGACCGCGTGCACCAGCCCGCGGACGCCCGCGGCGAGGTCCTCGGAGCTCTGCACGCCGTCGATCCGCGGCAGCGCGGACAGGAAATGCAGTCCCTCCTTGGTGAGGCCGCGTCCCGGCACGCCCTCGGGGACCGCCAGCGACGCCTTCCTGTTGACCTCGGACTCGTACGCGTCGCCGAGCTTGAGCTCGACCCTGGTGCCGAACAGGTCGCGGATGCTCGCCCGGAACTCCGACCACTTGTTGGTGGCCGCCACCACGTGGATGCCGTATCCGAGGCCCCGGGCGGCGATGTCGGTGACGACGGGTTCGAGCGATTCGAACTCCTGCCTGAGCGTCAGCCAGCCGTCCACGACAAGGAACACGTCGCCCCAGCCGTCGCCGTCGCGGCCGGACTCGGTCCGCATCCGCCGGTAGGCCGCGACCGACTCGATGCCGTGCTCGGCGAAGTCCGCCTCACGCCGCTCCAGGATCGTGGAGATCTCGGCGACCGTACGGCGGACGCGGTCGGCGTCGAGACGGCTCGCGACGCCGCCCACGTGCGGCAGCGCCTCCAGCGAGGCCAGGGAGCCGCCGCCGAAGTCCAGGCAGTAGAACTGCACCTCGCGCGGCGTGTGCATCAGGGCCATGCTCGTGATCAGGGTCCGCAGCACCGTGCTCTTGCCGCTCTGCGTGCCGCCCGCGACGCCGACGTGGCCCGCGCCTCCCGACAGGTCGAGCCAGTAGGGGTCGCGGCGCTGCTCGAACGGCCGGTCGACGAGGCCGACGACCGCGTGGAGCATCCCCCGGCCGCCCCAGGTCGCGGTGGTCAGGCCGTGCTCGGGGGTGACGGACAGCGGCGGCAGCAGGTGGGCCAGCGTCGGCGGCTCGGCCAGCGGGGGCAGCCAGATTCGGTGCGCCGGCGGGCCGTGGCCGCTGAGCCGCCCGACCACGACGTCGAGCAGGCTGTGCCGCGCGCCGCCGGGCTCCTCGGCGGGCGCCAGCTCCTTGGGCGCCTCGGTCACCACCTCCACGGGCGCGAAGGCGGTGCCGTACTCCACCACGTCGCGCACCGGCCGGCCGGCCTCGCCCGACGCGGACCGCGCGGGGTCGGCGTGGTGGGGGCCGGACACGTAGGCGGCCTTGAACCGGGTCATCCCCGTGGTGTCGTACTTCAGGTAGCCGTTGCCCGGCGCGGGCGGCAGCTCGTAGGCGTCGGCGACGCCGAGCACGACCCGGCTCTCCATGGCCGAGAACGTGCGCAGGCCGACCCGGTACGACAGGTGGGTGTCGAGGCCGCGCAGCCGGCCCTCCTCCAGGCGCTGGGAGGCCAGCAGGAGGTGCACGCCGAGCGAGCGGCCGAGCCGGCCGATCATCACGAACAGGTCGATGAACTCGGGCTTGGCGGTGAGCAGCTCGCTGAACTCGTCGATCACGACGAACAGGGTCGGCATCGGCTTGAGATCCGCGCCCTGCTCCCTGGCCCGCTCGTAGTCGCGCAGCGAGGCGTAGTTGCCCGCGGCGCGCAGCAGCTCCTGGCGGCGCACCATCTCGCCGTGCAGCGCGTCGTGCATGCGGTCGACGAGCGGCAGCTCGTCCTCCAGGTTGGTGATGACCGCCGACACGTGGGACAGGGACTCCAGGCCGAGGAACGTGGCGCCGCCCTTGAAGTCGACCAGCACGAAGTTCAGGATCTCGGAGGAGTGGGTGATGGCGAGGCCGAGCACGAGCGTGCGCAGCAGCTCGCTCTTGCCGGACCCGGTCGCCCCGATGACCAGGCCGTGCGGCCCCATGCCGCCCTGCGCCGACTCCTTGATGTCGAGCTCGACGACCCGCCCGTCCGCGCCCAGGCCGATGGGCACCCGCAGCCGGTTGCGTCCTGCGCGGGGCTGCCAGATCACCGCGGGATCGAGATGGACGGGGTCGCCCACGCCGAGCAGGTCGGTGAGCGAGGTGTTGACGCCGAGCACGTCCTGCGCCTCGCCCTGGGCACCGGAGGAGGCGCGCAGCGGCGCGAGCTGGCGGGCCAGCCCCTCCACCTGGGGATAGCCGAGGCGGTCGGGGTCGCCGAGCCGGTTGCTCGACCGCCGCTCCGCGTGGTCGATCTTGACCATGTGGAAGCCGTCGGGCTGGACGTCCAGCCGGAGCGTGATCGCCTCGGGGGCCGGCCCGGTCGCCCCGGACAGGTCGATCACGGTCACGCCCTGGATGGCGTCCGAGCCGAGCTGGCTGTCGTGCGGCACGTGCCCGCCGTCCACGATCACCACGTGGTACGGCAGGGCCTCGGCGGAGGCGCCGGGCCGGAACCTGGCCCGCTCCCTGAGCTCCTCCCCGACCAGCGCGTCGAGGTGGGCGAGGTTCTCCGCCATGAGCCTGACCTGACCCGCCGCGTCGGCCTGCTCGGGGTGCAGGGCGTGCGGCAGCCACTTGACCCACTCCCAGTGGGGCATCCACTCCTTGCTCGCGCAGATCATGATCCGCATGTCGTCGGGGGAGTGGAAGACGACGAGCTGCGCGATCACCGCCCGCACCAGCTCGCGCACCGCGGTGGGGTCGCCGGTGAGATGGATGCGGGCGAAGGAGTGCAGGGCGACCGCGACGGGCAGCCCGGACACCGTGGCGTGCGCCCGGACGAACCGGCGCAACGCGCCCGCCGACAGCGCGTCGAGGTCCTCCACCGGCTTGGTGTCCGGCGGGACGAGCTGGATGGCCAGCTTCTGCACGCCGGTGCCGAGCCGCACGGTCGCGAAGTCGTCGTCGCGCGACCTGCGCTCCCACAGGCGCGGCCCCATCGCGATCCACCACAGCGAGTCGGGCGGCGGCCCGCTCCACTCCAGCGCCTCCCGCTGCTGCACGGCGGCCCTGCGGACCTTCCCGCGGATCTGCGACAGGTAGCGGAAGTAGTCGCGGCGCAGCCCGTTGAGCCGGTTTCTGCGCTCACCGGCGTTGCGTCCGAGCTGGCCGATGCTCATGCCGAGCATGGAGACGGCGAACAGCCCGCTTGCCACGTACATGAGGGGGTTGCCGGTGCCGCCCGCCGTGAACATCAGCGCCATCGCGGCGCCGCCGGCCAGCATCGGCACGTACGTGAGCACGGACATCAGACCCTGTGGCTGGACCTCGGGAATCTCCGGTGGGGATTCCAGGAGGATCTCGCCACGGGGTGGCTTGGGGCCCGGGCGGCGCTCGGGGCGCGAGACGACGACAATGCTCATCTGACTGACTTTTCTACCAGGTTTGCCGATATTTTCGGGCTGTCAGAGAGATCTTCGGGAGAGGATTCCCGCTGTGTCATCGCCGGCCCCCCTTCACGTCCACCAGGGTCCCGTCCAGCAGGGCAGGGTCCAGCAGGGCATGGTTCAACAGGGCGCGGTCCAGCAGGGCGCGTTGCCGCAGGCGACCGCGCCGCTGCCGCCCCTGTGCCATGTCACCGTGGTCGCCCCGCGCAGGAAGGCGGACCTCGCGCTGCCGTCGGACATTCCGCTGCCGCACGTCCTGCCCGGACTGCTCCGGGCGGTCGGCGAGGTGGGAGGCGACGCGTCCGCGGCTCCCGGCTGGGTGCTCCAGCGTCTCGGCGGCCCGCCGCTCGACCTCGGCCAGAGCCTGGGCGCGCTGGGCGTCCTGGACGGTGAGGTCCTCTACCTGCGCCCGCGCGACGCGGTGCTGCCGCCGGCGGTGTACGACGACGTGGCCGACGTCGTCGCCACCGGGACCAAGGAAGGCGGCGGCAGGTGGGAGCCGCGGCACACGAGGCTGCTCGGCATGGGCGTGGCCGCCGCGCTGCTCGCGCTCGGCGCCGTCGTCCTCGCCCTGGCGGCGGCCCCGCCCCGGCTCACCGCCGGAGTGGCCGGAGCCGTCGCGGTGCTGCTCGTCGCCGCCGGGGCCGTGGTGTCCCGGGCCGTCGGCCAGCCCACCGCAGGCGCCCTGATCGGCTACGCGGCCCTGCCGCACGGTTTCCTCGCCGGGCTGTTCACGCCCGGCGCTTCGGGCGCCGTGCTGGTCCTCGGGGCGCCGAACCTGCTGGCCGCGCTCGCGTACACCGCGCTGGTGGCGACCGTCGGCGGCGTGCTGATCGCCGACGGCGTGGCCGGCTTCCTCGGCGTCGCGGTCGCGTCCGTCGCCGGGGCCGTGGGCGCCGGGTGCGTGATGGTGTTCGGGGGATCGGGCGCCGGGGCGGCGGCCGTGGTCGCGACGGCCCTGCTGGCGCTGAGCCCGCTCATCCCCACGCTGTCGTTCCGGATGGCCAGGGTGCCGCTGCCGCCGCTGCCCACCAGCGCCGAGGAGCTGCGCAGCGACAACCAGCGGATCGACGGCCCGCTGGTGCTCCAGCGGACCGCGCAGGCCCACCGCTACGCCACCGGCATGGTCATCGCGATCGCGCTCGCCGGTGTCGCGGGGGAGCTGCTGCTCGTCCAGCACGGCGGCTGGGTCGCCCGAGTGACGGCGGCGACGCTGGCGCTCGCGCTGGCCATGCGGGCGAGGGTCTTCGCGGGGGTCGTCCAGCGGCTGTGGATGATCCTCGCCGCCGCGGCGGGGGCCGCCGTGCTGGCGTTCGCGCTGGGCACGGGAGCCGACGCGGTCGCCGAGGTGGCCGTGACGATCGGGGTGCTGTGGACGGCCCTGCTCGTGCTCGGCCTCGGTCTCTGGCTGCCCACGGGCAGGCCCTCGCCGTTCTGGGGGCGGGCGGCGGACATCCTCGACGCGCTGCTGATCGTCGCGCTGGTCCCGCTCACGCTGGGCGTGCTCGACCTGTACTCCTGGGTGCGCGGCCTGTCGGGCTGACTTCTCGGGTCGCGTGACGGCATCTCCCGACTGCGCTGGTTGCCGAGTGCGCCGGCCGCCGGTGGCCTCCCGCCGGAGGTCACGCGGCCGGTCGTACGGGCAGCAGCGCGGGGCGCTTGGCGGTACGACCGTCGCCGGACGACCTGCCGAGGAGGCGCCGCGCCACCCACGGACCGAGGAACGTGCCCGCCCAGCGCAACTCGGCGCCCAGAGTCCGCCACCCGGCCGGTTCCATCGGGGGATGCAGGGGCAGCGTCCAGCCGTCGTCGCTGCCGGGCAGGCCGAGGGCGTGGGCCACGGCCGCGGCGATGCGCTCGTGGCCGAGCGGACTCGCGTGGAGCCGGTCGGCGCTCCACAGCCGGGGGTCGGTGCAGACGGTATGGGGCGCGGTCTCGGCGACCACCACCCCGTGCCGTGTCGCCGCCGCCCGGATGCGCTCGTTGAGTTCGAACACCCGCGACCGGAGCGGCCGGGCGATCGGCGCGATCTTTCCGACGTCCGGGAACGTGAGGGTCGCGACGCGGGCGCCGGCGGCCGTGAGACCGGCGAACATCGCCTCCAGGTGCCCGGCCACCTCGGCGGCGTCGAAACGGGGCCTGATCAGGTCGTTGACGCCCGCGACGACGGTGACCAGATGGGGGCGCAGGGCCAGGGCCGGCGCGAGCTGCCCGGCCCGCACCTCCCCGGCGAGCCGCCCGCGCACCGCCAGGTTGGCGTACGTGACCTCCGGGTCCACGGTCGTGAGCCGCTCGGCGAGCCGGTCGGCCCAGCCGCGCGGGTGGGCGGGGTCGCCGTCGCCGAGCCCTTCGGTCTGGCTGTCGCCGAGGGCGACGTAACGCAGGCGCTCACCGTTCGGCATGGGCCACCTCCGGGTTTCGGGGGGCCGGCGCGGTCCCCTCTCGTGTCATGGCCGCCGTTCCTTCGCCGGGCACGGCGCGCTTCTTTCGCGCAGGATCGCCGCGGTCCTCAGGCACCAGTCGCGGTTGCCCTCCTCGAAGGCCAGACCGCGCAGGCAGGTCAGGTATGGCCCCACGCGCCCGCCCGTGCGGAGGAACTCCGCTTCGCCCAGGTCGCCGCGGATCTTCCGCAGGATCCGCCGGAACAGATCGATCTTGGCCTCGGCCATGGCGGCCCTCTCCTCGACCTGCCGGATCAGCGGCCCGGCGTCGACGTGGTCGGCCGCCTGCACCTTGACGAGCAGGTCGTCACGGATGAACGACGGCTTCGACGCGGCCGCCGCGAATCGCTCCAGCTCGGTGAGCCCGGCGTCCGTGACGTGGAAGAGGCGCTTGGTGGGCCGGGTCTCCTGGACCACCTGCCGGCCCGCGACCAGCCCCTCCCTCTCCAGCTTGGCCAGCTCGGCGTACAGCTGCTGGGGCAGGGCGTGCCAGAAGTTCGCCACGCCGACGTCGAACGCCTTGGCCAGCTGGTAGCCGCTGAGCTCCCCGTCGAGCAGCGCCGCGAGGACGGCGTGCCGTAAGGCCATGAAACCGCTCCCTCCGCTCTTTCATAGTCAAGGATATGACTATTCAAGGAACTGAGCATCAGGAGGCCCTCGAAAACGCCAAGAGAGGGAACCGGCGGCTCCCTAGGCCCGATCGGCGTCCGAGGGGAACGCCCGCTCGTCGAACGCGCGGCGGGCGTCGCCGAGGAGGCCGGCCACGTGCGGCACCCCCGCGGCCTCCAGCCCGCCGCGCAGCATCTCCTCCTTCGACGCCTCCGCGGCCGCCTCGGCCCGCCGTACGGCCTTCAGGACGGCCTCGGCGAGCGCGCGGCTGTCGAGCCTGCGCATGCTGAGCGGATGGATGTCGACGGTGCGAAGCGTGCCGACGGCGTCGACGATCGCCGTGATTCGGCCCTCGTCGGCCCTGCCGGTGTACTCCCGCGTGCTCCATTCGGTCGCGAGCTCGTCCATCAAGGCGGCCGCGTCCGCCAGCCGCTCCATCCGCGCCCGGAGCTCACGCATCTCGTCCATCGTCACTCCTCCCGCAGCAGGGCCTGGACGTACGGGGCGAGCGGGTCGCCGGGCGGCGGTGATTCGGCGAATTCCTCCATGGCCTTCGCCAGCCGCTCGCTCATCTGGCCCCGCGCGGCGCCGATCGCGCCCTGGATCGCGGCGGACATCGCGACGTGGTCGAGGTCGCGCATCGCCCGCGGGTCGATGGTCAGCCCGAGCAGGCGGCCCGCTCCGGAGACCCTGGCCGCCACGGCGCCCGTGGCGTCGGTTCCCTCGACCACCTCCTCGTTCAGCCCGTGGAGCAGGTCGGCGAGCGCGCCGACGCGGCCCTGGACCTCCCGCACCAGGCCGGCGACGTCGCCTTCCCTGCCCTCGTTGAACGCGGCCGTGTTCTTCACCGGACGTCCTTGTTCGCCGGCTGCCAGTAGTCGAGGACGTTCGCGCGGTCCGCCACGTCGGGGGTGAGCGTGAGGTCGCGGCGACCCCGCGCTGGGTCGCCCCCCTGGAAGAAGGCGGCCCGCAGGTCGTTGAGCTTCTGCTCCACCTTGTTGAGGTCGCCCTCGGAGGCCATGTAGATGTCGGCGAACTGCTTGACGAGGTTGCCCAGCGCGCTGGCGAACACGCCCACCTGCGATATCAGCGCGACCCGCCCGGCCGGGTGCGCGCTCATCGCCGACAGCGTACGGAGGATCGGTGCCGAGGCCGCGTAGAGGCCGAACACCGACAGGTCGTACTCCAGGACCTCCTTGAACTGGCTGTGCATCGTGCTGCTCATCTCGCCGGTGACCCCGTGGAGCTTCTCGTACAGGACCGTGGTGTTGAAGCGGACCCGTCGCCCGAGCAGGTCCGCCGCGTGACCCTTCCAGTTGGGGCTGACGTCCTGGAAGTAGGAGAACCAGATGTCGGACCTGCCGCTCTCCAGCCGGCCTCCCATCTCCTTCCAGAGCTCCCGCCGGTCGTAGAAGAGGAAGGGGTTGCCGAGGTTCAGCGTGGCCGCCACGTCCAGGGCGAGGGCCGCGACTCCCAGCCCGGACATGGCCGCAGCGGTACGCGTCTGCTGCCGCAGCGGGTTCAACCCCTTGACCAGGTTCCTGAAGAAGCCGGGATCGGTACGGGTGGCGGCGGAAGTGGCGGCCGTCTCAGCCGTTTCGGCCGGTGCCACGGAGACGGCTCGCTGGACGTTGCCGCTCGAGTCCGTGACGTAGAGCTCCTTGGGGCCCGAGGTGGGCCGGCCGGGAACGAACAGCTTGCCCGGCTCGCTGGGCGGGGTCGACATGCGGATCCTCTCAGACGCGCGTCTTCTGAATGGCCGCCTTGCCGGCCTTCTCCGCCGCGACGTAGTTGTCGGCGGCCCTGACCAGCGTCTCGCCGTCCCTGTGCAGGGCGTCTCCGAGGACCCCGGCGGCGTTCGACCAGGTGTCGGAGACGGAGTTGAACCGGTGGACGAAGGTGAGCCCGACAATGGGGACCCCGGCGAGCGGAGCGAGGTTCCAGCCCTGGAAGCGGGGCGTGGCGTCCCCCAGCCGCCGGACGCCGTCGGCGGACCCGCCCACCGTGCCGGCGAACTTCCTGATGAATCCCGTGGCCACCTCGTAGCCGGGCAGGCCGGACGAGCCGCCGCTCGGGCCGGCGGGGGGCGTGGCCGAGGCCGCCGGCTTCTGGGCCTGAGGCGCTCCCTGCTGCCGCCCGCGCAGCGAGTCCGGCAGGCAGGGGCCGGGCGGCGGGCAGGACGGAGTGTGCGGGCACGGGCTGACCATGGAGGGCACGGACGGAGCCGGGGAAGCGGGGGACGTCGGTGTCGGTGTCGGTGTCGGTGTCGGTGTCGCCGTGGGCGTCCCTGTGGACGGCCCCGCGGAGGGTGCCGTGGACGTCGGCGGGGCGGTCGAGGTCGGCGGAGCCGGGGAGGCCGGCGCGCTCGGCGTCGCGCTCACCGAGCCGGTGGGCGACGCCGTCGCAGAGATCGCCGGTGACTGGCTTGGCGAGGGTGCACCGTATGACACGTGATCTTCCCTATCACCGGGCTTCGTGCCCCTGCCACGCGCCAGGGTGACGATTCCGCAGGTGGAAAGCGGAAATTAGGCGGATGTTCACTGACGTGTAACGGGTGACCCCGTAAAGCCCGTATGCCCCGCTTTAAATGCGTTAACTTGCCGATGTTCCGGAAATCGCGGGAAAAGGGGCTCAGATGGCCGGCAGCGGGTTCGACGACTTCGACATGGAGCGGTTCAGGGAGCGGGCGGACGCCAGGATGGCGGCCGTCGAGCGGCTCCAGGTCACCCTCTCCTCGCTCGTGGGCCGAGCCCGGGACGTGGACGGACTGGTCAGTGTGGAGTTCTCCGGTCAGGGGCTGAGCGAGCTGGAGCTTCATCCCAAGGCGATGCGGCTGAGCTCAGGTGAGCTGGCCGACCGGATCAAGGACACGATGCGCGCCGCGTCCGACGACCTGTACCGGCAGATGAACCAGGCCATGGCCGAGGTGCTCGGGCAGGAGGGCGACCAGGCGAGGTTCCTGGACGACCCGGAGGCCGTGCTCGCGCAGGTCAGAGAGGCGGAGTCCGCCTTCGACCGGACCGCGGACGACGTGCTGGGCGAGCTCGACCGGATCAGCCGCAGGCTGAGCATGTGACCGGCCTGACCGGCCGCCTGCCCGCCGCGCGAACGGGCTGGATGGGGATGCCCGAGCCGGCTGACGACGATGAGGTCTTGTCCGCGGGCGGGGGGCCTAACCGGCCGGTGCCGCTCGTGTCGGCGGCACCGGCCCTGCCGTCAGCCGATCCGGTCGGGGCTGATGACGCTCGGCACGCGCCAGACGTCCGGCTCTGGGTCGTAGATCTCCCGTTCGCGCTCGTCCTGCCCGCCCGCATCGGCGCCCCCCGGCGCGTAGGGGAACAAGGGCGAGCCCGCACCGCTCTGGCCGGTCCGGTAGCCGCCCAGGACGGCGCCGGCCTCCCCGGTGACGCCTGCCCCATAGCCGGTGCGCGCCCCGCCGTACACGCCGATCACCCCGCCGGGCGGCAGCGCGTTGGTGGGCCCTGAGGTCGTGACGGGGATCCGCGCGTCCGGATAACCGGTGAGCCCGTTGGGGGTGGTGCCCGCGGGGGTCGTGCCGCCGGGCAGGAGATGGGCGTTCGCCAGGTCGGTCCTGTCGGAACCGCCGCCGATCACGGCCGGAGCCGTGCCCGATCCGTCGCCGGAGCCGCCCGGCTGCCCTGTGTTCCCCCCTGTGTTCTGCCCCGCGTTCTGTCCTGTGCCCGCCTGTCCCGGGTCCGCCGAGCCGCCGGGGTCCTGAGACGAACCCGCCCTGCCGGGGTCGCCCGCGCTGCCGGACCCGCCCGTGCCGTCGCCGTTGCCGGAGCCCGTGCCGTCCGCGCCGCCGGAGCCGCCGCCCGAGTGGCCGCCCCCGCCGGAGCCCGAACCGCCGGACCCGGACCCGGACCCGGCGGAACCCGAGCCCCCCGTGCCTGAGCCGGACGTGCCGTTACCGTAGGAGCCGCCGTGCCACACGCCGTCGGTGCTCGTGACGGGCGCCCCCGTCCCGCCCACGTGGATGCGCGGAGAGCTCGCGAGGTCGATGTGCAGCGGCTCGATGGCGGGCAGATCGAAGGCCAGCCCCTCGGCGAAGGCGTTGTTGGCCTCCTGGATCTTCTCGTTGAGCGCGCGGAAGTGGTTGCGGGCCGCCTCGTCGGGGTCGGGCGGCGGGCTTCCCGTGGTGCCGCCGCCCGCGCCCTCGTCCGAACCGCTCGGGGCGGCGGGGAAGTTCGTCCGCGCGTCCCTGACCACGTCCGCGTACCAGGACATCGCGGCCCCGCTCGCGGTCATGGCGTCGCCGAGCGCGCCCGCCGTGGCGTACAGCGCGCGGAGGGCCGACTGCACCTGTTCGGCCGCGGGGCCGCGCCAGACCTCGGCCAGGTCCTTGGCGGTCCTGCTCAGTGCCGCCTGGATGCCCATCTCGGACGGTCCGTTGCCGCCGACCTTCCCGCCCACCAGATCGGCGGCGTCGATGAACGCCTGACCGGCCCGGTGGACCTCGTCGGGTTTCGCGGCGTCCAGCTTCTGCTTGATCTGCTCCCGGGAGAGGTTGTTCTGGTCGAGCCCGTAGAGGCTCTCGTACACCTTGATCGGCTCCCAGCCGGCTTCGGCCCCCATCGCGATCTTTCCCCTTGCCCTCGGCAGCTCACGCGCTGCTGCTCGTGTGGCCCTTCTCGTAGTTCACGACGGCCTGCTCGACGGCGTTGACCATCGCCTCGATGCGGTCGATCAGCAGCTGATACTTGCCGCCGAGCACCTCGTGGGCCTGCTCGGCGTTCAACCCGAAATACTTGGCCGTCTCCCACGGGCCGGTCTCCGAGGGGCCGACGTTGGTCAGTCCCTGGACCTCGCCCGCGGTCCCCGGGCCGCTCCAGGTGGCGCTCATGCTGGCCGGAGCGCGTCCGCGCAGCGTGCCGAGCTCCTCCCGCAGTCCCTTGAGGACCTGCCGGACCCGCGTGTGGTCGATGTACAGCTCGTCCGGGCCTCCGCCGAGACCCGGCCAGCTCTCCGGCAGCCGCAGCTTCGGCGGCGGCGACCCGTCGTCAGGCTCGTGGCTCACGCCTCTCCTCCCTCGCCTTACGCCCTGTCGATGCGGGGGGACGTGGTCTGCTGGTCGCTGACGAAGACGTCCTCGTCCTCGAGCAGCCAGGTGCTTCGCTCACGCTCCTGGCGCTCGCCGTCCCCGCCTGTGCCGTGCGGGGCCATCGGGACCACGCCGTTGCCCGCGCCGGCGCGCAGGGCCGCCGTGTTCACTCCCGTGCCGCCGGTCCCGATGCCGGAGCCCGCGCCGGAACCAGCGCTCGCGCCGTATCCGCCTCCATAGCCGCCGCCGTACCCGGTGCCGGAACCCGCGCCGGAGGCGCCGGTCGGGCCGCCGAAATCGGCCGGCTGCGGGGTGTGGGCGGAAAGGCTGGTGCCGTGGCCGGCGCCGTCGGACCCGGTGCCGTCCAGCCGCGTGCCGTTCCCGCCGGTGCCGCCAGAACCGGTGCCCGCTGAGCCGCCGGCGCCCGTGCCGCCGAGGCCGCCGTTCAGGTCACCGCCCGGCCCGTTGCCGTCCAGCCCTCCGCCGGTGCCGTCCAGTCCGGTGCCGCCGCTGCCGATCCCGCCGCCGGGGACGCCCGTGCCCGGTCCGTACGGATCGCCGACGCCGTTCCAGCCGGGGAAGCCGCCGTCGCCCAGGCCGTTCGGGCCGGAGCCCGTGCCGAGGTCGCCGAGCGAGGAGGGGTTCTGCCATCCCCGCACGTCCGTGGGGAGCGTCCCGTTCGGGAGGGTCGTCCCGGGGCCGGTCACCGGCGTGTACGCCGGGGGCGTCGAGTCGAACTTCGGCACGTCGGTGTCGAGTGACGCGGGGAAGAGAGCGTTGGCGGCCTGCGTCGCCTGCGTGAGCTTCTTGAGGTGCTCCTCGGCCGCCTTCATGTCCTTCTCCTCCTTCGACTCCCCGAAGAGATTGAAGAAGGGGCCGTCGCCGAAGACCGAGCCGATGGCGCCGCCGATGCCGCCCACGATGAACCCGCCCACGCCGCCGATGACGGCTCCGGGGATGGCTCCGACGCCCGCGAAGGGAGAGCCCGCGATCGCGCCGCCCGCGGCGCCCACCGCCCCCGCCTCCACGGCCGCGTCGTACCAGTCGACGTCGCTCTTGGTGGGCTTGGGGACGTTCTCGCCCCTGAACTGGTTGAGGGAGCTGGCGTAGACGTCCAGCGCGGGCACCACGCCATGCGGCGAGGGCGGTCCCGTCTGCCCGCCCGGAAGGGAGGTGTCCACGATCGCGGTCATCGCCGCGGCCATGGAGCCCCTGAGCCGGCGGAGCTGCTCCTTGACCTGCTTGGCGTCCTCACCGGTCGTCCAGTGCTTGTCGAGCGCGTCCAGGTGCCTGTCGAGCGTCTCGACCACCGACTTGAGCTTGTCGTGGACGCTCTTGAACTCGCCCGAGGCCGCCCTGATCAGCTCGGGGTCGGTCTTCTCGAGCGCGGTGCGCAACGAGTCGAGCGTGACGACGCCGGGTTCCGACGCGTCGATCGCCGCTCTGATCGGCATCTTCCTCTCGGCCACGACGCCTCCTCAACCGCTCAGACGTCCGCCACGCCGACGTGCCGCGCGCCCGCCTGCTCTCCGGCGTCGAGGTTCCTGACCGCCAGCTCCAGACGCTCGGCGGCGATGCCGAGGGTCGAGGCGATCTCCGCGTAGACGGCGGTGACCGCGCCCTCCGCGCCGGTCAGGCTCATGTGGAACCCCATGGCGGCCTCCCAGAAGCCGCCGACGGCCTCACGCTGCGTGAGCAGGCGCTTCACCGCGCCGCCCTCGGGGAAGGCGACCGGAGTCACCTCGCGTTTGGACGCACCGGGCGCCAGCAGCTCCAGCGCCTCCTCGAAGTCCTTGCGCGCGTTCCTGAGGGCCGTTCGGCTGACCTCCACGCCACCGTCGCGAGCCATGCGTCACACTCCCGTCAACGCCGTGACGGGCACCGGCCGAGGAGCGCCGGTGCCGCCGGCCGTACCGTCGGACGTCCGCTCACTTGCCGTCGAACATGGCGGCGTTGATCCGCTCCACGTCCTGCATGTTCATGTTGGTGATGTTGATGTTCTTCGCCAGCAGGGACACGATGTCCGACAGGCCCTTGGCCTCCTGCTGCCAGATCCGCCTGGTCTGGTCGTAGGCGTCCTTGGCGCCGCCCTGCCAGATCGCGGTCTTGGTGTTGAGCTTGTTCTCCAGGTTCTCCAGCTCGGTGACCAGCCGGTTGAAGGCGTTCTGGAACTCGGTCTCGCCCGTGTCGAGACCGCTGAAGTTGACCTTTGTGATGTCGAAGTCCACGGTCGCGCTCTCCGTCCGTTCCTGGTGGTCGTCTCGGGCTCAGCGGCTGTACGAGGCGGGCGGGGCCTGGTTGATGAGCGCCTCGATCTTGTTGATCTCGGCGGTCGCCTGCGCGTTGAACTCGGCGTAGTTCTTGTTGTTCGCCCTGATGCTCTCCGCGAGGGTCTGCAGGCTGCCCAGGATGACGTCCATGCGCTCGTGCCACAGCAGGTGCACCTTGTTGAACGCGTGGTGCGACTCGCCCTGCCAGTGGACCTTGAGGTTCTCGCCGGCGCTGTCCAGGTAACGCTGGATGCCGCGGATGTTCTCGGCCGCGTCGCCGATCCAGGTGATCGCCTCGTCCAGGTCGTGCCGGCTCACTTGGGCCTGGCTTGCGCCAGAGTGCGACATGGTCACCTCCACTGATCCTGTCGAATTCCCCCGACCAGGAGGGTCGGGTGATGACCCAAATGTCACAGTAATGGATCAGTGGGGGGCTCGCCGGGGCTGTCCGAGATTAAGATTTTGTCACGTCTCTTGCGGTTTTGTCAGGCGGCCGGTTAGGAGATTTGTACGATTTGCGAGCTTTGTGGTGAATCAGCCGTAAGTAGTTGAAAACGCAATCTGCCGGGAATCGGCTGGAGGATCTTGTGACCGATACGAGCGGGGGCGCGACGAATCCCTTCGCCGGCCTCGTGACCTCCATTGGGGCGAACGGCGGTGCGGCGGACCCTCGCCTGACCGACCCCGAGTTCTTCATGCGCTATCCCGAGGTCGGGAAGTTCGCCAACCAGGTGGCGGGCCACGGGCAGACCCTCTCCGGCACGAGCGCGGCGATCAAGAACATCCACCTGCCCATGGGGACGTTCGGCGTCATCGGCGGCGGGCTGAACGGCGTCCACAGCAAGCTGCGGGACCAGGCCGCCGACGCTGTGGCGAAGGGCAAGGATGTCCTCGACTCCTGGAAGAAGGCGCTCGACCAGGCGGCCGAGAACGCCAAGGAAGCCGAGAAGCAGAGCTCCGGCGACAACGGGAAGGGGGGCCCGAAGGGGCTGGGCGGCCCGAACGGATCCGGGCTCACCCCCAAGGGGCTGGGTCTCGGCGGCGGCGGGCTGCCGAAGACCGGCCCCGGATCCGGCCTCGGGAACGACTGGAAGCTGCCGAAGGACAAACTGGGCACCGACCTCGACGACAGCCTGAAGCATCCCGACCTGCCCGACACCGGCACGCTGCCCGACACCGGCACGCTGCCCGGCCCCGGCGGAAGCGGCGGCGACCTGCCGAGCACCGGTGACCCGAACGGCAACGGGCTCGACCCGAACGGCGTCAACGGCAACGGCCTCGGTGGCAGTGGACTCGACCAGAACGGCCTGAACGGCGACGGGCTCGGCCGCACCGGCCTCGACGGGCTCGACCCGAACGCGGTGAACCCCCAGGGGCTGACCACCCCCGGAGACACCGCTCTCTCGGCGCACAACCCGACCGCGCCGACGGTGCCGACGCTCCCCGACCCCGGCACGAGCGGCTACGGGCCGACCGACTACTCCACGGGGACCCGGACAGGCACCGGCGGCGCCGGCTCGGGCTCGTACGGCTCGGGTGGCTACGGTTCGGGCGCGTCCACCGGTTACGAAGGCGCCGGCCGCACCGGCGTCGGGGCCGGCGGGATGCCCGGGATGCCGTACGCCCCCATGGCGGGCGGGGGAAACAACGGGGAGGACAAGGACCGCCACCGGGGGCCCGCGGTGCCGGAGGACGAGAGCACCTGGTTCGGCGCCGAGGACGTGGCGCCCGCCGTCCTCGGGATGCAGGAGGAGGACTAGGGCATGGCAGATCTGGCGAAGGGCAGGTTCATCGCGGGCGCCGGCATGGCCGCCGCGGCAGCGCGCATCGAAGGGATGGGATGGCCGCTGGCGGGGCTGCTGACCACGATGATCGCCGATCCGGAGGCGATGCGGCAGGGAGCGCGCCAGTGGCGCGAGGAGCCCTCGGCCGACGGGAAGCAGGGCGGCATCGCCGCGCTGCGCACGGACCTGGACCGGCAGTTCACCGCGCTCGAGTCCGACGGGCATCTGAAGGGGAAGATGCTCACCACGCTCAAGGAGAAGCACGCCGAGCTGAACACGCAGCTCAGGAACTTCGAGACGTGCAAGGAGTGCGTCAGCGGCGGCCTCGACGCGGGCGCCGACCTCTACGACGCGGCGAGCTGGGTGTCCGTGTCGCTCGGCGGCTCGGCCATGGCGGTCGCGGTGTTCAGCCAGGCGTGCAAGGGCCAGGCGCTCACCTTCGCCGCCACGCGGCCCATGGTGGCGCGGGCGATGGTCAGCCTGGGCCAAGTGGCGCAGAAGGTGGTCGGCACGATGATGAAGACGAGCTGGAAGGTCGCCGGCGTCCTCACCGTGTCCGGCTATCTCTACAGCTCCGCCAGCGCGAAGTTCCCCGGCATGACGGCGATCGCCGCCGACGTGCCCGACCTCACCAGGGCCAAGGTCGCCTTCGACCCGACCACCGGCGGTCTCACCGAGCCCCAGCCCGACCTCGGCGACCTCGGCGGGACGAAGGCGCCGTCCTTCCTGCCGCCGTTCAGCCTTTGACGGCCCGGCAGCCCGTGACGGACTGGGCCATGAGCGCGTTCGAACGGAGGCTCGGGGCGGCGTACGAGGCGGGGGACCTCGCGCTGTGCCTGAGCATGCTCAGGGACACCGAGCTGGCGCTGCCCGCGCCGCCGGACGGCGACGCCGCCTGGCCGAAGATCACCGCGCCCGACCGGGTGTGGCTGCCCGCATACACGTCGATCGAGGCGATGCGGGCGGCCACGGGACTGTCACGGGTCAGGATCACCTCGCTGGCCGAGCTGGCCGCCGGCTGGCCCGATCCCCGGTGGGGCCTCGCCGTCAACCCCGGCCTGCCGGTGCGCTTCCTGCTCGAACCGGGGACCGTCGCCAGGCTCGCGGTCCCCACCCTCGCCCAGGACCGCAGGGCGGAGCCCGAGCCCGCGCTGCCGGTCGTGCAGAAGCCGCTGACGCCGCACGACCTGCGGACCCACCTCGGCGAGGGGGAGTCGCGCGTCTCCGGCTACTGCCACCACGCCCTCGACGTCGCGCATGTGGCGACGCCGGCCGTGCTCGCCGACGCCCTCGGCCGGGGCGCGGACGACGGCCTGCTCACCGGTGACGGCTCGCTGTTCCTGCTGCGGTGGCGCACGGTCGGGCTGAACCTCTACCGCACACCGTACGGCGGGACCGACGAGGCGGGCATGGCGGCGGTGGCGGGCTGGGTCATCGAGGAGCCGCCGTTCGTCGGCATGGGCCTCGCGCCGAACGTGGACTCCCTGGTCCGCGAGTACAAGGTGGACGCCGTACGGCTGCCGCACGGCTCGGAGATCGTCGAGCTGACCGCAGCCGGGACCGAGATCGTACGCGCGGTCTACGACGGCGACCTCGGCCGCTGGGGGCCCGGCGAGCACACGGCGCGGGCCCCGGCGAGCTCCTACCGGGCACGCTGGCGGGGAGCCGAGTTTCCGGCGAATCCGGATCCGGGACACGACGGGCTGCTGATCCGGCTGCTCCGCGACGGGCCGGCGGACGGGTTCGAGGAGCGGGCCCCCGGCCGCTTCGTGCGGTCGGTGCCCGCCGAGGAGTGCGAGGCCGTCTTCCACGTCACGCGGGTGTGCGAGTGGCGCGGCGCCCCCTGTCTCGTACGGGACGAGCACGGGGGTGAGCTGCTGCTCGAATACACCGGCGGGCGGCTGCCGGTGGCGCGGGCGCTTGGCATGGAGCGGGTCGAGCGGGGTGTCCACCGGCGTCGGGTGGCCCACGCCGAGGTGAGCGGGCTACGCGAGCACGCCGAGCCCCTCGACCTGGGGCTCCACGAATTAGCCTGATTCCGGGACGACTCGGATCGAAGGAGCGGACGCAGATGAGCGAGACCGATCCGCACATCCACGTCGAGCAGAAGGTGATGCAGGCCGGTGCCGCCTACCGCAATCTGATCGCGTCGTCGTTGGGGCGCGCGCCCGACGCGCCGAATGTCGTCACCGCCGGTTGCGGGCTCCGGGTGCCCTACGCCATGACCTCGACCCGTCCGGAGAGCGTCACCTGCCTCGCCTGCCGGGAGCACGCTCACCGGGAGCACCTGCGCTACGCCGAGCAGGTGGAGCGCCTGAGCCGGATGCCCGGCGCGCCCGTCACCGGCGACCAGGCGGTCAAGGCCGCGCAGTGGGCTCGGGACCTCGCGAAGAGGTTCTCCGGCGCGTGATTCGCCGCCGTCTCGGCGTCTCCGCGAGCGCGTTGCCTCGGTTGACCATCACTAGCCGGATGTCAAATGAAGGTGTGATAATCCCCGTTATTGGACAGAGATCATCATCGAGGTGAACGCGGTCGATCGGGGTGATGAACACGACCGGGGGACAGACGCCGGACGCCGCCGGAATGCGGGCGTACGCCGAGGAGCTGCGGGCCACGTTCATGCGCCTGCAGGAGGAAGCGCCCGCGCTGCACGAGAAGGCGCGCGCCGTGCAGGTGACGGAGAAGTCGCGTGACGGGCTCGTGGCGGCCACCGTCGGCGCGAACGGCGACCTGATAAGGCTCGACCTCGACCCGCGCATCTATCGGCGGCAGGACGCGCGCGGCCTGGCCGACGCCATCACGCAGACCATCCACGCCGCAGCGACCAAGGCCCAGGACCGGGTCGTCGAGATCTTCGCGCCGCTCATCCCCGTGGAGCAGATGAGGGCGCACATCGACGGTGACCTCGACGCCGTGCTCGAACAGATGTCGAAGCAGATGCCGAAACGGACGCCGGAGAGCCCATGAGCGAGCTGTTCGAGGTGAACTACGTCGACATCCGTCCGCAGCAGCTCGCGAAGGGCCTGTCGCAGTGGCACGCCGCGTCGTCCGACGTGGAGAGCGGCTACGCCGCCAGCCTGCGGGAGATCCGGCGGCTCAACGCCGCCGAGCCGTGGGGGCACGATACGGCCGGCACCGCCTTCCACTCCGCCTACATGCAGGGCGACGGGCCCGACACGCTGATGAAGCAGGGTGAGGAACTCGCCGCGAAGGTGGTCGAGCTCGGCCCGACCGTACGGCGCAGCGCCGAGAACGCCCGGGGAATGGATGCCGAACGGGCCAGGGAGGTGCGCGAGATTCTGAAGCGGGTCTGACGATGACGCACTCCTCCACGCACTCCTCCACGACCTCCTCCACGACCGGCACGAGCTCCGGCGGTAAGCCGGCCACAACGGACGGCGAGGTCACCTCGACCGGCGACGGGCTGCCCCAGTTCGCCGACGGCGGCGGCTCGGTCGCCGACGTCACCCCCGCCTGGGGCGAGTCGCTGCCCGCCTGGGCCGACGACCTCATCGCCCTGCTCACGGCGGGCCAGACATGGCCGGAGGCGAGCGAGAGCCTGCTGTGGCAGCTCGCACGGGCCCACCGATCCGCGACCGTGAGCGTCGTCCAGTCCATCGATCCGGTGGGAACCGCCGCCGTCGCCGTGCTCAGCGGGATGCAGGGCCCGTCGATGCAGGCGTTCCTGACCCGGCTCGGCGAGCACTACTCGGAGCAGTCGGGCCTGCTCAGGGTGGCGAACAACCACTTCGCCTACGCGGCACAGGCCGACGACTACGCCCGCCAGACGCAGTATTCCAAGTTGTCCAACAACGCGGTGTTCTGGATCGCGCTGATCGCCACGTTCATCGCGCTCGTCGCCGCCTTCTACTCCGCCGGGGCCTCCACCCGGTTCATCGGGCCGATCGCCGCCCGCGCCCGTGCCGAGATGGAGAAGATCCTCGAACGGCTCGCCCTCGCCGCCGGCCGTCCCGCCGCGGCCCAGGCGCTCGCCAGGGGAACGGTGCTGGCGTCCGCGCTCGGCCGCGTCTTCGCCAACCCCCTGCGCAGGGAGCTCGCCGAGGAGATCGGCGAGGAGCTCGCCGGCGACGGCACCGCCCAGCTCCAGCAGCGCAAGATGGGCACCAGCGACGGCTGGGACTGGAAGATGACGAGCGCCACCGCCCTGGGCGCGGGGGGCGGCGCGGTCGTCGGCATGCGGGCCGCGCACCCCATCAGCAACCTGGTCAACAGGATGCCCCTGCTCAGAAGGCTGAACACCGACGCCCCCGGCTTCGGCAACGCGTTCAGGCGCTTCCCCGGCCGGGCGCTGACGACCGGCCTGACCAACGTGATCGCCTCCCCGGCCGGGAGCGTCTTCGCGAACGGGTTCGTGTACGGCCAGTGGGAGATGCCCGACGGGGAGTCGCTGCTCGGGGCCGCTCTGTCGGGTGCCGCCCGTACGAACACGATCAGCCCGTTCAACCCGGACGTGATCCAGGCGGCCGTCAGCCCGCGTACGACCCTGGCCTCGGCGTACGACACCAGCCTGCGCACCGACCTGATCCGCGCCCTTTCCAATGCGTCACCGGCTCCCGCCGCCGGACAGCCTTCGGGCGGCGTTCCGGGTGCCGCGCCCACGAGTACGGCCGGCGGCGGCCAGCCCGCAGGCAGCGGGGGCAGCACGAGCACCGCGTCCGTCGCGGGGCAGCCCTCCGGCGGCCCGGCCGCCACGTCCGGCGCCGGACGGCCGGCGGCCACGACGACGAGCGGATCCACCCAGGCAGCGAGCGCCGCGCCGTCCGGCCAGGCAACCCCCGCCGCGCACAACGGTTCCGGCCAGCCGGCCGCCACCGGGCCGTCCCCCGCACAATCCGGCGGGAGCACGACGAACCCCGGCACAGCCGGTGCCAACCCCGGCGCGGCCGGTTCCGGCAGTACGTCGAACGCGAGTAACACTGGTAACGCCGCTAACCCCGCCAACGCGGGCAACACGGGCAACGCGAACGCGGCGGGCGCGTCCGCCGCGAATCCGGGCCAGGCGCCGGCTGGAGCGCAGAGCGCGTCCGGCCAGCCGGCCGCCGCCAACTCCGCCCCGGCGGCGGTCGCGAGCGGCACCGGCCCCGGTTCGACCGGCTCAAGCAACACGGCCAACACGGCCAATGCCGCCGGCGCGGCCAATACCGCCAACACGGCCAATGCCGCCGGCGCGGCCAATACCGCCAACACGGCCACGACCAATACCGCCAACACGGCCAATGCCGCCGGCCCCGCCAACACGCCCGCCGCGTCCACACCCGCCACCTCCACCGCGGCGCCCACGCCGGCCGCGTCCACGGGGACGGGGACGTCGACGTCCGGTGCGCCGTCATCCGCTTCTCCCTCCGGTGGCACCACGTCATCCGCCGCGGCGTCACCGGCCGCCTCGGCACCGGTGGCGTCCTCGGGGACGACAGGCGGCAGCACTTCAGGGAGCGCCGCCTCGGCGCACGCTCCGGCCCGTACGGCGGTCTCCGACGCGCTGTTCACGATCGCGCCCGATGTGCTCTTCCTGCGCGACGGCCGGGGCGCCAGGCTGACAGGTCCTGACGGAAGGCCGGTGCAGCTGTCGGGCGAGGACATGAAGGCCGTCACGGACCGGCTCACGGCGCGGGCCGCCGAGGGCGCGGACGCGCCTCGGCTCCGCGCGGAGGCGGCCGCCCTGCTGGGCGCCAGGATCGCCGAGGAGAGCCGGGGTTTTCCGGTCGAGGGGGCCCTCGACGCGCTCGCCCGGCTCGCCGACACCACGCCGGACCTCCGCGCCGCCGCCGTGGAGGTGGCGAGCGAGGTGCTGGAGGACAATCCACGCGGCTGGCGGCCCGACCGGCTGAGCGACGCGGGGGCCGGGCTGGTGGAGGAAGTGGCGGCGGTCCCGCCGTACGGACCCGACCACGCCCTTCGCGTCGGCCGCTCCTCAGGCACCGCCGCGGAGATCGTCCGCCGCGCCGAGAGCCGCGCCGGGATCCCGTCCACCGCCGGCACGAATGGGACAGCCAACCCGGCGAGCGGAGGCCAGGCCGCGGCTGCTCCCTCCTCGAACACCGCTGCCTCCTCCAACACGGGGGCCGCTCCGGCGACGAATTCCGGCCAGACGGCCAACCCGGCGGGGCCGTCCGGCACGCGGCCGGGACCGCGTACGACCCGGGGGCAGGGCCAGGTGACCGCCCGGCCGATCGCGCGGAGCCTGTTCGTCGCCGACGGGAGGCCGTCGCACCTGGCCGACCTGTCGACGCAGGAGGCGCAGCAGGGCTTCCTGTCGCTCCACGCGTCCGACGTGGCTCCGGACGTGACGGGGCTGAGCAGGGTCGGCGAGCAGACGGTCGTCGTGGACACGGGCCGGCTCGGCTCGCAGCACTTCCGGTTCGAGATCGGCCGGGTGCGCGACGGCCGTCTCGCCAGGACCAGGGTCCGGTCGGGCACGGCCGGCGATCCCCACGTCGTACGGCTGTCGCCGCGCCTGGCGAACGACATCCTGCCCCGGGTGTGGCTGCACGAGATCAGCGACGTCTTCCAGCGGCTGTCCGGGCCCCGGCATGGCGTGATCCGCTCCTTCCTGAGCCGTATGGCCGCGCCGGACGCCACGGCCTGCGTGACGGCCCGCTATCGCGAGCACGCGCTCCTGGACAGGCAGTGGCGGGCGGCACCCGCACAGGAGCGCCCGGCCATCGCGCACGAGATCGAGCAGCTGGGGCGGGAGATCGAAAGGCTCGGGCACGTCGCCCCGGCGACCCCCTGGTCGTCGGCGCCCCGGCCTCCGTCCACTGTGTCCCCGACGACGCCCGCCCCCTCGACACAGACCTCGACCGCACAGAGCCCCACCACACAGACCTCCACCGCACAGAGCTCCAGCACACAGAGCTCCACCGCACCGGATCCGGTGGCGGACCTGCTCGCGCTGGCCCGCACCCAGCGGGAGACGCTGGCGGACGCCGCCGACGAGCTGCTCAAGGCGGTCAAGGAGAAGATCGACGGCACCAGGGCGGCCAAGGCCGACGCGAAGAAGGCCGAGGAGGCCGCCGACAAGGCGTCGCGGGAAGAGGACCGCGGCGCCGAGGAACGCCGCCGCAAGGCGCTGGCGGACCGCGACGTCCACCGGGCGAGCGCCGAGCGCGCCCGCCGGAGCAAGGAGGCGTACGCGCGGGCGGTGCGGCGGGTGGTCGAGGCGCGCGCGGCGTACGAGACGCTGGAGAACGCCCTGAACGCCCTCCCCGCGGGCAGGAAGAGCACGCTGCCGACGGAGATCGCCCGGTTGGCCCGGGAGGCGGAGGCCGCCCACACCGCGTACGAGGAGGCGTTCGCGGACGCCCTGCCGACGACCGAGGTCCTGTCGGAGGCGACACCCGCGGGCCGGCTGCCCCACCTCGAACGGCTCACGCAGGTCGTCAACGACATGCTCGAACGCGCCGGGATCGACCAGCGCTACGCGCCCGACGAGCTGTCGCAGGTGTTGCGGTCGAACTTCAGGTGGCTGGTGTCGCAGGACGGCGTGGTGCTGCGGGTGGGCCGCGGCACGCGGGCCGAGCTGCGGTTGCGGCTGAAGGTCACCGACCTGGTCGAGGTCTTCGGCCATCCGGTGCGGCACTCCCAGTCGATGCTCGGCCAGTTGCCGCAGGGCGGCCGCTCGGCCTCCGCCACCGCCAACCGTGCCGTGCGCCTGGCGCCGAATCTCGACCTGAACGCCCTGACCAAGCCGTGGCAGGACACCCACTGGCTCGGGATGCTGATGAAGTTCGGCGTGTTCAAGATCGGCGCCACCTTCGGCAGGAGCGAGTCGTTCAGCGGCAACGCGTCGGATTTCGCGCTGGCCGGTGCGGTGCAGGACAACGCGGGCGAGGCGCTGGTGCTCGACGGGCTCGCCTCGGCGGAGGTGGAGCTGCGCACCGCGACCGGCACCGAGACGGCGCGCGTGGACAGCGGCACGGCCGACGACGCGCGGAGCCTGCAGGTGTATCTGCCGCACACGCACGCGCAGCGGGGGCCGGCCGAGGTCACCCGGCTTCCGCGAAAGGAGCGGCAGCGCACGCCGTTCCCCGAGCACGCGGTCACCGGGCTGACCGGGCTCCAGGACCTCGCCGACCGCACCGCGGAGCGGATCGGCCGCCCCGAGATCGGCGGCATGACCCGCGACCAGATCCTCACGATCCTGACGAAGGAGCTGCCGGCCCGGCTCGGCGAGGCGATCAACGATCCCGAGGGGCTGCGCCGCCCGATCACCGTGAACGGGCGGGTGGTCGGCTATGTGCGGGTCAAGACCCGGGTCGTGATGGACACGGCGCGGCCGGTCGGCACGCCGAGCACCAAGCATCGCCTGGAACGGCTTCGCGTGGGGTTCTCGGGCGCGTCGGGCTCGCGCTCGGCCGGCCGGTCCTTCGACATCAAGGGCACCGCGGGGGTACAGCTTCCCGTCGGCGCTCAGCGCGTGCTCGGCGCCGTCGGTCTCAACGGTTACAAGACCGCCACACCGCGCCTCACCGGCGGGCTCGGCCGCTCCTGGTCGCGGTCGCGGTCGATGAGCGCGGGCGGGACCGCCATCCGGCCGAGCGTGCAGCGTTGGGCGGGTCACACCCAGGCGTACGCGCTGGAGCTCGAGCACACGGTGACCGTGCAGCTGAACACCGACGACGCCCCGCATGCCCCCTTGAGCGGCCGGAGCACGGGCCTGTTCCGCATGCCGGAGCCCCAGGCGTACCGCTACGGCCTTCCCGTCGACCGGTCGGCCGTACAGAAGGACGGCAGGCTCAGGGACGACCCGAAGCCCGGCACGCCGAAGGGCCGCCTGCCCAGGCTGCCCGACTGGTCGCGCAACACCGGGGCCGGGCCCGCGCTCGTCCAGGCCAGTGAGCGGCCGGAGAGTGTCAGGAACTTCGACGAGGTGCGCGCGAAGGTCGAGGCGGCGTTGCGCGCACGCGGCCTGCTGCCGGACGAGAACGGCCGTCTGTCCCGTGACCCGCTGACCCGGGCGAGCCAGATCGCCAACATGATCGAGCTGGCCGAGCAGTTCTCCCCGGCCCGTCTGCAGACCGCGTATGACCAGGCCATGCAGGACGGGATCCTCCTCGACCTGGTGACCCAGGGCATCGGCCGGGCCAGCCGGCACCTCACCGTGCGCATCCGGTTGGAGCAGTCGGGCCAGGAGGAGTTCCAGGGCACCAGCGCCGCCGACGTCGTGGCCGACCTCGACATCTCGTCGGAGACCTCCGGCCGCTCGGTCGGCAGGTCGCGCGGCCGGGCCCAGGACGTCGGCCCCGGCCTCGGCCTGGAGGCGCAGCCGGGCGAGGCCGGCTCGACCGGAGGCGGGTTGGGCGCCCACTGGAGCAGGGGGCGCACGTTCTCCACGACCCTCAACGACACGGGCAACCTGGTCACGCTGGCAGAGGGCACCGCTCCAGTGGCGGTCTTCGAGGTTCCGCACACGCTCACCGTGGATCTGATCGAGGACGACGGGAAGGTCACGCCGCTGGCCCAGAGGGACGACGTGTGGATGCGGGTGCTGCTGCCCTCCGACCTCCTGCCCGAGGACCGGGCCGGGCTCTCGCCCAGCCACCCGACGTCCTCGGAGGCGCTGAGCCTGGCCACCCTGCTGCACGTGGACGGCACCGGCGTGCTCGACGCCCTCCAATCGGTGCTGCCGAGGGCGATGCGGCCGGGCTCGGTGTCGTTCCACCACCTCGCCGAGGCGTTCAACATGCGCAACCTCATCTCCCACCCGGAATGGCTGCTCGCCGACCCCGCCAGACCCGCCACGACGTACGGCACCGCCATGGCCGTCCGCCCGCGCGGCCTGCGTACGCACCGGGCGTCGGCGTGGATCACGGCCCAGCCGGGCGAGTCGACGTTCGTGACCGCGGCCGACCTGGTGATCGGCGACATCAACTTCACGATGGGCGCGCACACCACGCGGATCGAGGCGCGTGGCGGACGGTCGGTGGACGCCTCGACCGGCGCGAACGAGGCGCTGCCCGGCCCGCTCGGCGGCAAGGAGGGGGTCGGCCTGTCCGGGGCGGGAAGCAACTCGTCCTCGATCTCCGACACGGCGATCTGGGGCAGGGAACGGCTGGCCATCGACACCGGCAAGCACTACGTGTTCGCGATGAAGGCGGACATCACGGTTTCCGGGGACGAGTCGGGCAACCGCCGGTCCGACGCCGAGCCGCTGCGGGACAGGACGGTCGTCTACTCCCTCCCCGAGCGCGACGCGCTCGACCTCTATGGCAGGGGCGAGCTCAAGCTGCCCCTCGACCAGGTGGCCGACGCGGTGACGCGACTGCTCGACGGCAACCTCCGGCTCGACCCGCGTACGGCGGTGCCGATGGTCCGCACGTACATCGCCGATCGGGCGGCGGCGCGCAAGGCCGGCCACCCCCGGCCCGACCTGGAGAAGAAGCACCGTCGCCGCGTGCTCGTGGAACGGCTCGCCAAGGACTTCCCGATGAGCCGGGCCACCGGTGGCAACCGGCTCAAGCGGATGAACGACAGGCTGCCGGACCTCGCCGGCCGCGTGGACGTTCCCGACCTGTATCGGGACTCCCTCGGCGAGAGCACCGTGAAGACGGTCGAGCTCACGGCCCCAAACGGCAAGCAGACCCGCTTGATCGACCAGGTGCTCGACCAGATCGGCACGGTGGCGCCCGGCGCGCTGAAGCGGGACCCGGTCCTGCTGCGCAGCCTGTTCGGCGACTTCGCCGGCAAACGCTGGTGGGGCAAGATCGACGACATGAGCGGGCCGGAGGGCTTCGTCAAGACGTACTCGCTCAAGATCGGCCCCCACCTCACCGAGGACGTCACGGTCAGGATCAGCGCGGTGCTCCACGGCGACCAGGCGACCTACGGCGGAAACGTGCACAACTTCGGCCAGATCCTGCAGGACTACACCTACACGCAGGAGGACCGCGCCGAGTCGTCGGGCAAGACGTTCGCCGGCAACGCGAACGCCGGAGCCGGGCAGGACACCGGCAACGGCGGCCGCGCGGCCGCCACCGACCGCTCGCACGCCGGCACGGCCTCCACCGGCACCCAGCGGACCCGCATCCAGCGCCATGCGGCGTTCCGCGGCGGGCAACTCATCGAGCATCCGGTGACCATCACGATCGAGGTCGAACGCACGTCGGGCCGCCTGCGCGGCGCCGTCGCCAGGACCACCGGCGTCCTCCGGACCAGCCACGTCACGCTGGACGGCACGATGGTCCGGGTGCTGCCGGACGGCATGGTGGCGAAGGAGGGCACGGTCGCCGCGCGGCCCCCCGCCCGGCCCGACGTGCGGCGGGTCGTGCCGCCGGAGGTCTTCGCGACCGAGCGGCTCAGGGCCGACGGGCTGCTGCGCGCCGTGTTCGACCGGCTCTCCCGGGAGGACCTGCTCGGCGGGGCCGCCACCATGGAGCACTACGCCGAACTGGCCAAAGCGCTCACCGGGAACGGGCTCACGACCCGGCTGGAGCGGATGACCGGCCCCGACGGGCACCGGCTCATCCGCCTGCCCATGCCGGGCAGACCGGGCCATGTGGTGGACGTGCGGATGCACGCCGACCTCTCAGAACCCGACCCGGTGGCCCTGCACCTGCACGACACCGAACTGGGGCAGGTGGACCGCGAGCAGAACACGGCCGGCACGGCCACCGACCGGGGGCAGATGCTGCCGCTCGGCCGCACGTACAGCGCGGGGCACGCCGCGGGCGTCGGCACCGACCTCGGCGCCGGTGACCAGACCGCGCAGTCGAGCTCGGGCAGCGGCGGCAACCGCGACGAGACCAGCGTCTTCGAGAAGGGCACCGCGGCCAAGGTGCGGTTCCGGGTCGACTTCGACCTCCGGTTCGAGGTGCGCCAGGTGGCGCGCAACGGCGCGGAGACGGTGCTGCGGACCGTGGACATCACGCACGGCGCGACCGGCACGGCCCATCTGATCATGTTCCAGCACGCGCTGGAGGAGATGCTGACACGTCGCGACGCCGGCGCGACCCGGCCGCTGTGGGACTTCCACCGGCAGCGGGCAGCCGCCCCCGGTCTCTTCTTCTCCCACGACACCGTGCGCCGGATGGCCGCGAGGCATCCGTCGTACGATCCGGCGGCCCCCAGCAGGGCGATGGCCGAGGCGCTCAGAGGGCGGACCGGGAGGCTGCCGGTGGGCATCGTCGCCGACATCGGCCAAATGAATCCGACGCTGCCCGGTTCGACGGCTCTCGTGGAGGAGGCCAGGCTGCTCGCCCGCGACCTCGGCGCCGACGTCCACCTCCACCTCAGGCGGCCGGACGGCACCGTCGAGCGCTACCGCGCCACGCCCGCGGGCGAGCTGTCCGGCGACTCCTTCGCCGAGGCGCTCGGCACGGTGCCGCCCGACCTGGTGGCGCTGGCCGAGGGGCACGGCCTCGACCTGCGTGACCTGTACGGCGGGCGGTCCGACGGGTTCGCCGACCGGATCGGCGAACGGCTCGACGCCCTCGGTGTCGCCCGGCCCGCGCCGGTCGACCCGGGCTGGCCGGTGCCCGAGACGGCCGCGGACGGCACCTGGGGCGGCGCCCCCCTCATCACCGCCCCGTCCGGCGGCGGCGTGACGGCCGAGCCCATCCCCAGGACCGCGTTCGTGGCCGACGGCCGGGCCCCGCACCTGCCCGACCTGTCGAACGACGAGATCCCCCCGGCCGTGGCCGACCTGCGCCCGGCGGACTTCGGCCGGGGCGTCCACGCCGTGACCGCGACGCCGGACGGCACGGTCGTCACCGTCGAGACCGCCCGGTCCGGCACGCAGCGCTTCGTCGTGCTGCCCGAGGACCCCGGCGGTGGACGCCCGGGCCGTACGGAGGTGAACGCGGGCACGGGCCCGCACGTGATCCGGCTGGCGCCGAGGCTGGCCCCCGACGTGGTGACCCGGGTGCTGCTGCACGAGATCAGCGACACCCTGCAGAAGCGGTCGGCGGCGGAGCAGGGAATGGTGCGCAGGCTCCTGAACACCATCGATCCCGGCTACGACGCCTGTGCCGCCGCTCGCCGCAACGAGCACGCCTACCTGTCCCGCAAGTGGCTGATGACGACCTCGGACGACGAGCGGGCGCGGCTGCGGCACGAGATCGAGGCGGTCGCCCGGGACCTCGGCGCGCGGGGCCAGGCGGCGCCCCCGCCGCCGTGGGTCACCGTGCCGCCCCAGGCGCCGGCCCTCGACCTGTGGGAGCGGATGCGCAGGGTCAGCAACCCCTCCGGCTGGGAGCCCCCCGACGACGAGGACGAAGCCGTCCCCGCACCGAAGGACCCGGCACCGCGACAGGTGAGGAACACGTGATGTCCTACTCGATCGCCAGGAGCAGAGACGAGGCGCACCTCTATCTCGACCTGAACCCGTGCGCCTGCGGCTCGGCGGACACCGACTGGGACAGCGGCTTGGCGAGCGTCGAGGGGGAGCTGGTCACCTGTTACGAGGGGCGGTGCGCGGCGTGCGGCGCCGAGCGGGAGTACCTGTTCGGACTCCCGGAACGGGAGACGACGCCCACCGGCTTCCCGACGTTCGGCGGCGCGGAGCCGTCCGAGCTGCTGGACCCCGGCGAGTGGCTGTGGGTGGCCGACCTGACGGCGGGCAACGTCTCGGAGGGTGGGGAGCGGCAGGCGCTCGCGATCGCGCGGGCCGCGGTCGAGGAAGTGATCAAATTCGTCCCGCCCGGGCAGGACGAGGTGCCCGATGACGCGTTCTGGTCGGAGCGGGGACGGGCCGTGCGCGCCGCCGAGCCGGGGCGGTTCCGCCTCGACCGGCTGCTCGTCGTACGCGACACCTACCGGGAGCTGGCCGGGGCCTAGTGTCCCTCCCGCGACACTAGAGTGGCTGGAATGGAGCAGGCAGTGCCGATTCCGTACGCGCGGACGCTCGCGGAGGCCCGGCTGTATCTCGCGCTCACCGTTGACGAGGCCGGTCAGGAGGAGCCGCCGGTCGAGGGGCCCGAGGCGTGGACGGTCCGGTCCGGCGGGGTCGAGGTGCTCGTGCCCTACGCGAGCGAGGCGGAGGCCGGGGACGAGGGTGAGCGGTTCGGCGTCGGCCTGTCCGAGCTGATCGACCCCGGCCAGTGGCGGCTCGCCGGCGCCGGATACGCGCGCCGCGCGCTCGCCGACGACTTCGAATACACCGAGGAGCCGGGGGACGAGAGCCTCTTCCAGCGGGTGGTGAGCGGCTGGGAGACGGCCAGGGACGCGCTCGGGGAGGCGCTCAAGTTCATCCCGCCCGGCGAGGACGAGGTGCCCGCCGAGGCGTTCTGGACCGAGGCGGGGCTGGCCGCCCGCGAGGCGGAGCCCGATTGCTTCCTGCGCGACCGGCTGGCCGAGGACATCGCGTTCTACCAGCAGAATCTGGACGACTTCCGCCGCCTCAACGGCTGACCTACTTGCCGAGCGGCACGGGCACGCGGGCGGCGGCCGGGTCGAGCGCCGGGCCCTCCGGGATGAGATGCAGCAGGTGCGCGGGCACCGGCGTGGCGTCGGAGGCGTCGTAGCCGAGCTTCGGCAGCAGATCGGCCGAGGCGACGGCGAACCTGCGGCCCTGGTCCGTCACGAGGAAGTAGTTCGTGATCGACCCCAGCTGCCCCTCGCCCGGCAGCAGACCGGCGACCGCCGCCGTTCCCGGCGGGAGCAGCACCTGGTCGAAGGTCTCCTGGCCGCCCGGGGTCCTGGGCGTGGGGATCGCGATCGAGCTGCCGACGGTCAGCGTGGCCCGTGCCGAGCCGCCGCCGGTGCCGGCGTAGACCGCGCACAGCGGGATGGTGGAGGCGGGGGAGGTCACCGTGGGCATCGTCTCGGGCATCCCGCCGCCCAGCACGCTCTGCTGCTTCGAGAGTGAGGCGTTGGCCGTGGCCGCGTCGACCGGGACGGCCCGCGGGGAACGCTTGCCGTACGCCGCCTTGATGGCGGGGTCGGCCAGCAGGAGCGTGGCCTGGGTGAGGGTGATCGGCGCGAGGCCGTCGGACAGCAGGACATACCAGCGGGCCGGGGCGCCTCCGATGCCGGGCACGGTGAAGACCTGCCCGACCGCCGCCGTGACCTTGCCGTCGGGCCCCCGGACCTTCCTGCCCAGGTGCCGCACCTGCGGGCCGCTGAAGTCGGGGCCTTCGGGGATGGCGTTGAGCCAGGTCGCGGGCACCTTCCTGGGCTGGGCGTTCAGGGCGTTCACCGCACTGGAGCTCGCCCGCATCCGCCGGTCGCCCCAGACGACCCACTTCTGCCGGCCGTCGTCCACGACCATGGCGCCGCCGCCGAGTGGCCTGCCGCCGATGTCCACGCCCCCGACCAGCGTGACGTACGGCCGCGGCGCCCCGGTGGCGTCGGGGCCGTCCACCACGCACACCGACCACGGCCCGTGCACCAGTCTGTCCTTGGCCGGCAGCGAGTCGGGCGCGCCGGGGATGCCGACGAGCGGCCCGCGGGACAGCTCGGCCAGCGAGGCGGCGGAGACGTCGCGCACCGTCACGTCGGCGGTATCGAGCAGCAGCCGGGCGGAGACGTAGTTCGCCACGGGAAGCAGCGTGCGCTCCTGCTGGCTGTAGACGTAGGTCGCGCCGGTGTCCTGCTCGACGAGGAGCTGGCCTGGCTCGGTGAGCTTGGTGGCGCCGCCCGGCTTGATCAAACCCCAGATCCCGAAGACGGCGAGCAGGAGCACCGACAGCAGGACCCCGCAGAAGGTGGCCAGCGTGTGCCGCCGCATCGGCGACTCCGGGACGTCCGGCTCTCCCTGCAGCAGCGCCTGGCCCAGGCGCTGCTGCATCAGCCGGTATGCCTGGTAGAGGTCCTTCCGGGTCTGCACGCCACCTCCCTGTCCGAGGGCATGGGAGCCAGCATATTGGCCCCCGGCGCCGTTGTGATCTCCGTTGCCGTCTCGGCCCGTCCGGTCCGCCGCCGGAACTGACCCGGTTCCGGACGTGAGGAAAAAGGGGAATGGAATGGTGGAAAAGCCAGATTCTCCTGGCCTTCGATATAGCCGCTCGGCATAAGGGGTTCACAAGATTGACAAACGATTTACGGTGAGGGCGGCCCCTTTGTCGATGAAGGAGTGACTGAATGGGTAACAGCTTGCTCGGCGGCGACCCCGCGGAGATGCAGGGCATGGCCGCGCAGTTCAGCCAGCAGGCGGACCAGGTTCGCGCCACGATGGCCAACCTCGACCGTGAGGCGGCCAAGGTCGGCACCGCCTGGACCGGCCCCGGCGCGCAGCGCTTCCACGATGCCTGGCAGAGCTACCGCGCGGCGTTCCAGCGCATGGCAGAAGAGCTCAACGAGGCATCCAGAGTCATCACGACCTACCGCGGCAACATCGAGTCCGCCACCCGCTGACCGCCGCCCGCAGACCGTCGGCCGCCGGGCCGCCATGAGTGCCATGGCGTCCGGCGGCCTTCTCATGTGACGGGCGGTTCGGTCGAGCGGCCGAGACAGGTGACGGGGCCGGGGTCGGGCACCGGGATCTCGTGGAAGCCCAGCCGGTCGTAGAAGGCGCGGGCACGGGTGTTGACGGTGAGCATGGTCAGGCGCACGGCGGGCACGCCCTTCGCCGCGAGGGCGTGGAGGAAGGCCGTCATCAGCGCCCGGCCGTGCCCGGCGCGCTGGTAGCCGGGGAGCAGGTCGATGTGCAGGTGGGCGGGGTAGCCGGCCAGCTCGGGGAGGACCATCCGCTCGGGGTCGTGCATCAGGGCGACCATCTCCTCCGTGGGCGAGGCCGGAGGGCGTTGCGGCGCCGGATAGCGGTCGGTCAGCGTCGGCAGCCACTCGTCGCGGTTACGCCTTGACGAAGGCGGGTGTGTCGGCGGTGCCGACGATGTAGCCGACCGCCCGCTCGCCGTCGTCGGCGACGAAGGCCAGGTCCGGCTCCAGCCGGACGTACGGCGCGGCGAAGATGCTGGGCATCAAATCGAGATCGGGATAGATGTGGCGGGAGTCCTCGCTCGCGTCGGCGGTGCGGACGCAGATGTCGTAGAGGGCGTCCCGGTCCGTGTCCTGGTAGGGCCTGATGCGCACGGTCATGCCGAGCAGGCTGGCAGGGTGGGAGCGCTCCCAACAAGCCCCGGGGCTCAATCCGGCAGCGCGGCCTGGATCGGGGTCGCGGTGCCCGAGACGACCAGCAGGCCCCGCCCGGGAGGCCCGCCGACGGCGCCGCGCGGCAGCCGGACGGTGAACAGGTCCCCGTCCGCGGGGCTCTGCACGTTGAGCAGCAGACCGGTCCTGCCCTTGCGCGCCTCGGCCGCGAACCCCCGGTAGGCCGTCGCCAGGTCGCCCGTGGCCCCCGCGATGAGCAGGCCGTGCTCGCCGTCCCTTCCGGTGCGCAGGATCTCGTCCAGGGCCAGGCCGAGCGCGGAGTCGGGGGAGATGAGCTCCGCGTCGTCCACGGCCACCACGTAGCGCTCGTGCCCGGCGACCAGTGCGAGTGGGTCGAGCGCGCCCGGCAGGCCGCCGAAGTCGTCCGCGCCGCCCCCGGTCACGCTTCTGGCGTTGCCGTCCAGCACGGCGAGCACCCCCGGCGCACCGGCGAGGTCGCGCAGCGGGCTGCGGCGCGGGGTCACGACGAGCACGGGCGTGCCCCGGTCGAGCAGCGAGCGCGCCGCCGTGACCAGCGCGGACGACCGCCCCGAGCGCGGCGGCCCGGCGATCACGGCGGCCGGTCCCTGGCCCTGCAGGTCCACGCCCATCGGGGTCAGGGCGTCGCCGCCCGCGCCGAGCAGCGCCCACAGAGCTGACAGCGGCTGGTGCGACGGCGCCAGGTCGAGCGCCTGGCTCGCCGTGATCCGCATCGGCAGCGCGTCCACCCGCAGCGGCGGCTCCGACGGCCAGGCCCACTTCCCCGGCAGGTCCGAACCGCCGAAGCGTTCCGCCGCCGTACGGGCGAGCTCCTGCAGGACGGCCACCTGCGCGGGGCCGGAGGGGTCGTCGCACAGCAGCGCGATCTGGCTCTCCACCAGGCCGTGCTCGCCGACGGCCAGGGCCCGGCCCGGGGACATGGAGCCCGGCAGGTCGCGCATCGGCAGCCCGGCGAGCCCGTAGTCGGCGGGGTCGGCGAGCCGCAGCACGAGCCGGTCCTCGAAGACGGTGGAGATCTGCCCGAGCAGGCCCGACCGGTCGGAGGTGACCACGGCCCGCAGCCCCACGGCCGGTCCCTCCCGCAGCAGCTGGAGCATGGCGTCGACCAGCCGCCCGTAGTCGTAGTTCTCGAACGCGGCGACGTACCCCTCCCAGCGGTCCACGAGCAGCACCAGCCAGGGCAGCGCGCCCACACCCGCCCGGTCGCGGGCGGCCCGCGACCGGGCCGCGGCGCGCGCCTCGGCCAGCGAGGCGTACCCGGCCTCGGCCAGCAGGTGCTGGCGGCGCCCGACCTCCGCGCGCAGGCGGGTCAGCAGGCGCTCCACGCGGTCGAGCTGGTCGCGGGTGACCACCGCCCCGCAGTGCGGCAGCGCGACGAGCGGCAGCAGCGCCCCCGACCCGCAGTCGACGGCGTGGACGTGCACGTCCTCGGGGGAGGCGCCGGCCGCGATCGAGCCCGCGATCGTGCGCAGCGCGCTGGACCGGCCGCTGCGCGCGCCGCCCGCGATCAGCAGGTGGCCGCCGTGCCGCGGGTCGAGCGCGAGCGGGCGCCGGTCCTGCTCCCACGGCAGGTCCGTCACGCCGAACGGCAGCGGCGGCACCTCCTCGGCCCCCGGCCGGTACGGCGCGGCGCCCACGAGCGAACCACCGGGGGAGTCCGCGGCCCCGACGTCGAGGACGACCTGGTCGGGCAGCGGCGGCAGCCACGGGCTCGGCTGCCGGGGCAGGTCGCTCCCGGCCTCCCGCAGCGCGTCGACGAGCAGGGCCAGGTCGGTGCCGCTCGCCGTCTGGGCGGGCGGGGCGGGCAGCGGGTGGCCGAGCGCCTGCCAGGGCAGGTCGAGCACCCGGACGTCCTCCCCCGCGTCGGCCGCCCGCGCGCCGGAGGTCCGTGAAGGAGGAGTGCGGCCGCCGATCCTGGCGGTCTGCACCGCCACGGGCGCTCCGGAGCCCGCCCGCACGTAGCAGCGGCCGGGCGTCGTCCGCGAGATGTGAGCGGCGTCCGGCACGTCGATGACGTCGGCGGACTCGTTGGCGTCGGTGACCCGCAGCGCGATCCTGAGCGAGGTGTTGGCCTGGATGTCGGCGGTCACCACGCCGCCGGGCCGCTGGGTGGCGAGGATCAGGTGGATGCCGAGCGAGCGGCCCCTGCGCGCGATGTCGACCAGCCCCTCGACGAAGTCGGGCAGCTCTGCGACCAGGGCGGCGAACTCGTCGATGATCAGCACGAGCCGGGGCAGCGGCGGCAGGTCCTTGCTCCCGGCGCTCTCCGGCACCGGCGCGGCGAAGATGCCGCCGCCGCGCGCCCGCCGGACACCGCCCGCGCCGAGCACCCAGGTGGCGCCGCGCGCCCGCTGGTAGTCCTCGATGTCCTTGGCCCCCGCGTCCAGCAGCAGGCGCTCCCTGCGCCGGATCTCGGCGGCCAGCGACGACAGGGCCCGCTGGGTCAGGTGGCCGTCGAGGTCGCTCACCATGCCGACGGTGTGCGGGAGCCGTACGCACTCCTTGAAGGCCGCGCCGCCCTTGTAGTCGATGAGCACGAACGTCATCTCGTCGGGCCGGTTGGCCACGGCGAGCGAGCAGATCAGCGTCTGGAGCAGCTCCGACTTGCCCGCGCCGGTCGTACCCGCGACCAGGGCGTGCGGTCCATCCCTGCTCAGGTCCACCTCGAACGGCCCGTCCGGTCCCACGCCGATCAGGGCCCGGGTCGTACGGCCCTGCCGCTCGGCGAGCGCGGCGGGGTCGAGGGACACCTCCAGCAGGTCGAGCAGGCGGACCGCGTCGGGCAGGGCGGCCGAGGGGTCGTCGCGGCTCACGTCGCGCAGCGGGGCCAGCGCGCGGGACAGGCGTTCGGCCCAGGACGGCGAGACCCGGTCGGCGCGGATGCCGGTGATCGGGTCGAGCCCGCCGCCGTGGAGGCGCACACCGCCCTCGCGGTCGCAGGACACGACCGTCGCGCACTCCTCGGGCAGCAGCCGCTCGTCGTCGTCGATCGCGATCGTGTAGACCCCGGCGCGCGGGCCCTGCCGCAGCACCTGCGGCATGCCGGGCAGGCCGCGCAGCACCTGCGCGCCGTCGAGCACGACGAGCACGTCGAACGGCCGCTCGTCGTAGGTCGCGAAGGCCGGCTCGGCGGGCCGGTTGCCGCCCGCGCGCCCCAGGTCCTCCCACCCGGCCGGGCCGCCGGACAGGCGGGCGCCGCGCGGCACCCCAGGGTAGGGCCCCGAGCCGTTCTCCGTGTCGAGTCGTTCCGTCACCAGGGCGGCGAGTTCGGCGACCCGGCGGGCGGCGGCCTCGGGGTCGGCGCCGACGAGCGCGGCGCAGTCGGACGACAGGGCGCCGCCATGGGCGGCGGCGTCGGGCGCGCAGTGCGGCAGCCAGCGCACCCAGCCCCACTGCCCGGCGCCGTCGGCGTTGGCGGACAGCACCACGATGGCCAGGTCGCGCGGGCTGTGCAGGGCGGCGGCCTGGCCGACGAGCCAGCGGGCGCAGCCGAGCGCGACGTCTCTGGGGCCGGTGAGCCCGGCCACGCCGAGACGCCGCATGACCAGCGCGACCGGGACGTCGTGGCAGGTGGGCGGCTCCCGGCGGGGCGTGTCCTGGGGTGCGCCGCTCTCGGGCTCGAACTCCAGGTCGGCGGGCAGGTCGGCGAGTCCCACGCGCAGCCGCAGCGCGTCGCGGTCGTGGACGCGGCGCTCCCACAGCCGCCGGCGCGGCCCGGTCGCGGTGAGCAGCACCTCGGCCGGGTCGGGCGCGCCGCCGCGTCTGGCCTCCTCGTCCTGCCGCACCGCGCGGGCCACCTCCTCCTCGAAGGCGGCCATCCGCTCGCGGTACGCCTTGACCGCCCGGCGGTGCTTCTTCCTGCCGTGCCTGCGGTCGCTCACCCACTGGCCGATCATGATCAGCGGCGTCATGAACGCGATCAGCAGGTAGTACCACGTGTGGGTGACGACGGCCATGACCACCCCGAGCACGGCGGGCAGCAGCGCGGCCAGCAGCTGCAGCCGCATCCCCTCGCCCCGCTTCGGCTCGGCGGGCACGGTGAACCGCCGCTGCCGCTCGGGCCGTTGGAGGCGCGGCGGGCGGTTGTAGGCGAGCCCGCCGTCCGGCAGCGCGTCGAGGTGGGCGTCCGGCGGCAGGACCGGCCCCAAGGCGAACACCGAGCCGCCGCAGGTGAGCATGCCCCCGGCCGGCCACGGCACCGCCTCCGTGAGCGGCTCGCCCTCCAGCCGGGCGACCGGGTCGCCTCCAGGTGACGCGGGCTCCACGGTGGCCGTGCCGGGGGCCAGCCGCACCACCACCGCGACCGGCGGCATCCGCGGGTCGGCCACGGAGATCGCGCAGGCGGGGTCGGCGCCGATCGTGTGCGCGCCGAGCCCGATCCGGTGGACGGTCCCCGCGCCGGGGCCGCCCACCACGCGCAGCTCGGCAGGCCCGCCGGGCTCCTCGGTCACCGTCGCCGCGGCGGCGTGGCCGTCCACGGCCACCAGGTCGCCATCCCTGAGCAGGCCGAACACGAGCGCGTCCGGGTCGATGGGCCGGCCGTCGACCCACAGCTTCACCTCACCGGACGGCCGGGCCTGCCGGTCCCCCCGGTCCAGGTCGTACGGCGCACGGGCGTGCGGGAGCCGTACGACGTTGGCCGGGCGGGCGGCCGCGCCGTCGAGTGCTGTGGCGAGGGCGGCGACCGTGGTGCTCTCGTCGCCCTCGACCAGCACGTCGCGGCGGCCGTCCTCGCTGACCACGGTGAGCGTTATCCGCATGCGCGAACTCCCAGAAGGCGGTTGTGCGGCGGCCTCGCGGAAAGCGTTTCATCCCGGGGCGTCCCCGTGAAGATCTCCGGGTATCCGGGCCTCGCGGCTCGCGGGGACACGGTAGCCGCGACTCCCGCGCTCATCTGGGCGTTTCCCGAAATAGGTAAAGGTGCCTGTCATCGCGCCCTTCGACGAGGCCGTCGTGACACGCCTTCCGCTCGCGCGTCGTCCGTGACGGCACGAACAGTGTGAATGATGTGACACCAGGGAAAGAAGTGCAATTGTACTATCACGAAATTTCATGTCAGTAAAGCCTTGTGTCGATATGGCGATAGATCCACTCCCGTTGACAGGCGTATTCCTAACGGATAAGCATGGGTCGCCGCATCACGGCACTTATGGCGGCGCAAGCTGGCCATAATGGAGTGAATTCGCAACAAACGGCAAGACCGTAAACAGATTCGAGCGGCCCGAAAACAGAAGGGCGCTCTCATCCCTGGGAGTCCCCCACCCATGAGGATCAGCGAGAAGACGTCGCAGGACGGCCGGGCACCCGCGCGGCCGGGCCTGTCCGGGCCGGCCGCACGGAAGCTGCCCGTCCCGCCGAGGGAGCGCAAGCCCGCGCTCGCCGCGCTCGCCGTCCTCCTCATCCTGGGCGGCGCGCTGGCCACCACACTGCTGGTCATGCGCAGCGGCGACCGCGTCTCGGCCGTGCAGATCACCCAGCAGGTGGGGGCCGGGCAGCTCATCCCGCAGTCCGCGATGCAGGAGGTGCAGATCGCCGACACCGGCGTCGACTACGTCCCCTGGCGGTTCAAGGACCAGGTGGCCACGACGTACGCCGCGGTGACGCTGCTGCCCGGCACGCTGCTCACCCAGCGCATGACCGCCACGACGACCGACCAGGTCGGGCCGGGCAAGGCCAAGGTGGGCCTGTCGCTCAAGGCCGGTCAGATGCCCACCGACCTCAAGTGGAGCGACATCGTCCAGGTGATCTACGTGCCGGCGGCCGGCCGGGGATCGGCCACCGCCCAGCAGAAGGTGCTGGCGACCGCCGCCCGCGTGGAGAGCGCCGGCACCGGACGGTCCGGCGGCGGGCTGGTCACGATCGTCGTCGACACCTCGATCGCGCCCACCATCGCCCAGTACGCCTCCAGCGGGGAGATCGCCCTCGTCACGCTTCCGGGGGTCAAGTGACGTGGCGCTGATCGTGCTCGCCGCCGACAAGGGGGCGCCCGGCGTGACCACCGCGGCGACCGCCCTCGGCGCCGTGTGGCCCCGCCCGGTGCTGCTGGCCGAATGCGATCCCTCCGGCGGCGACCTCGCCTACCGGCTGCCGGGCGACGACGGGAGCGTGCTGAACCCCGGGCGCGGCCTGCTCAGCCTCGGCGCGGTCGCGCGGCGCGGGCTCCACGCGGACCTGATCTACGAGCACACGCAGAGACTCGTCGGCGGCCTCGACGTGCTGGCCGGCCTGACCAACGGCGAGCAGGCGGCCGGCCTCACCTGGCTGTGGGGTCCCCTCGGCCGGGCGTTCGCCGCCCTGCCGCAGGCCGACGTGCTCGCCGACTGCGGCCGGCTCGGGCTGCACCCCCAGACCGGCGACCTGGTGGCCGAGGCCGACCAGGTCGTGCTGTTCACCCGGGCCAGCCTCGACCACGTCGCCCACCTGCGTGAACGCCTGTCGCTGATCGGGCGGAAGGTCGGGGTCGTGGTGATCGCCGACCCCCGGTCGTACCGGTCGTCGCTCGAGGAGATCCGGCGCATCGTCTCCGGCTGGGACGTCGCCTTCGTCGGCGGTCTCGCGTACGACCCGAAGGGCGCCGAACTGCTGCGCGGCCAGTGGGGCGGGCGGCTCGACCGCAGCCTCCTGATCCGTACGGCCAGGGAGCTGGCCACGCGCCTGGCCGCACAGCTGGCCGCGGGCGGCGAGACGGCGGCGTCGCCCGCCGTCGCGTCGAAGAGGAAGCCGGAGGTGCGGTCGTGAACTCCCAGCGGCGGCCGATCGACCACGGGCTGGTGAAGCGGTTCCGGCAGGAGGTCGGCGACCGGCTGGCGCATCAGCGGCGGCTCGACCAGGCGAGCGGCGTGCCGCCGATGTCGGGGGAGGACGAGCGGCAGTTCGCCCGGGCGCTGATCGCGCAGGTGCTGGAGGAGCACGCGCGCAACGAGATCGGCGTCGGCCGCACCCCGCCCACGGCCGAGGAGGAGGAGGCGCTCGCGGCGGGCATCCACGCCGCGCTGTTCGGCGTCGGCCGCCTCCAGCCGCTGCTCGACGACCCCGAGGTCGAGAACATCGACATCAACGGCTGCGACCGGGTCTTCGTCGGCTACTCGGACGGCCAGGAGCTCTTGCAGGACCCCGTCGCGGAGACCGACGAGGAGCTCATCGAGCTGATCCAGATCCTGGCGGCGTACTCGGGCCTGTCGTCGCGGCCGTTCGACACCGCCAACCCGCAACTCGACCTGCGCCTGCCGGACGGCTCCCGGCTGTCGGCCGTCATGGACGTCACCGTGCGGCCGGCGCTGTCGATCCGCCGCGCCCGCCTCGGCAAGGTGTTCCTCAGCGACCTCGTCGGGAACGGCACGCTCACCCCCGAGCTGGGCCGCTTCCTCACCGCCGCCGTGGCCGCGCGGAAGAACATCATGATCGCGGGGTCGACGAACGCGGGGAAGACCACGCTGCTGCGGGCGCTGGCCAACGAGATCCCGCCGCACGAGCGGTTGATCACGGTGGAGCGGGCGCTGGAGCTGGGGCTGGACCAGTTCCCCGAGCTGCACCCGAACGCGGTGGCCTTCGAGCACCGCCTGCCCAACTCCGAGGGGCAGGGCGAGATCACGATGGCCGAGCTGGTGCGGCGGTCGCTGCGCATGAACCCCTCGCGCGTCATCGTCGGCGAGGTGCTGGGCGACGAGATCGTCACGATGCTCAACGCGATGACCCAGGGCAACGACGGGTCGCTGTCGACGATCCACGCCAACTCCAGCATGGAGGTGTTCAACCGCATCGCGACGTACGCGCTGCAGGCCGTGGAGCGGCTGCCGATCGAGGCCACCCACATGCTCATCGCCGGGGCCATCGACTTCGTGGTGTTCATCGAGAAGCGCAACGACTACCACCGGGGAGGCACCCTGCGGCGCTACGTGTCCAGCGTGCGGGAGGTCACGGGCTGCGACGGGCGCGTGCTGTCCTCGGAGGTGTTCGCCCTCGCGGGCGACTACCTGGTGCCGCACGCCCCGATCTCCTGCGCCGACGAGCTGGCCGCCCACGGGTACGACCCGTCGCGGGGAGCGTGGCGATGAGCGGCCTGCTGCCGGCGCTGCCTCCCGGCGTCCTCGACCCCCTGGTGCTGCTGGCCGGGGCGACGGCGGGCGGCGGGCTCTTCCTGCTCGCCCTGGCCCTGTACGGCCTGCGCCCCCGCCCGGCCACGCCGGACGGCCGGGCCGAGCGGATGCGGCTGCTGCGCACCCTGTCCACGAGGTCGGCGATCGCGGCGGTGACGGGTGTCGTGGTGCTGGTGGTGACCGGTTGGCCGGTCATCGCGGCGGGAGCCGTACTGCTGGTCCTGGCCTGGCGGGGCTTCACCGGCGGCGCGGCGGAGGAGCGGGCCGCCATGCGGCGCCTCGAGGGCCTGGCGGCGTGGACGGAGTCGCTGCGCGACACGATCGCCGGCGCGGCCGGCCTCGAACAGGCCATCCCCTCCTCGATCCGGGCCGCGGCCCCCACGCTGCAACCGCACCTGCGGGCCCTGGTCGACCGGCTGCACACGCGGATGCCGCTCGCCGACGCGCTGCGGATGTTCGCCGACGAGCTGGACGACACCTCGGCCGACCTCGTCGTGGCGGCGCTGATCCTCAACTCGCGGCTGCGCGGGCCGGGCCTGCGCGACGTGCTGTCGGCCCTGGCGGTCTCGGCGCGCGAGGAGCTGGACATGCGCCGGCGCGTGGAGGCCGAGCGCAGGTCCACCCGCAAGAGTGTGCAGATCGTGGTCGGCACCGCCCTCGCCTTCGCCGCCGCGCTGGTCGTCTTCAACCGCTCGTACGTCGAGGAGTACAACTCCGTGCTCGGCCAGGCCGTGCTCGTCGTGGTGGCCGGCCTGTTCGGCGCGGGGTTCGCCTGGATGCGGCGGCTCGCCCGCTTCGACAAGCCGGCCAGGATCCTGGCCCCCTACCACCGCCCGCGGTCCGGGGCGGTGGCGCAGGCGCAGACGCCGGCGGCGGAGGTGATCCGGTGATCGCGACGGTGCTCTGCGGAGCCGTGCTCGGCCTCGGGCTCTTCCTGCTGCTGCGGGCGCTGTTCCCGCCCCGGCCCGGCCTGACCGCCCGGCTCGCCGCGCTCGACCAGGCCCGCGACGGCAAGGGCGTGCCACGGGCGTCGCTGATCGCGCCCGAGGAGGACGTCAGCGAGTTCCGCCGCATGCTCGGCCTGCGGCTGGCCCGGTTCTACGCGGCGCGGGGGTGGGAGGCGCGGTCGATCAAGGCCGACCTCGCGCTGCTCGGCAAGTCGTTCGAGGGGTTCCTCGCGACCAAGCTGCTGCTCGGGGTCTCTGGCCTGCTGGCGTTCCCGCTCCTCGTCGGCTGGCTCGCGCTGATGGGATGGGGCGTCTCGGTGCAGGTGCCGCTCTGGTCGGCCCTCGTCGTCTGCGTGATCTTCTTCCTGCTGCCCGACGCGCAGATCCGGCGGGACGCCGCCGTACGGCGCCGGGACTTCCGGCACGCCGTGGGCGCCTTCCTCGACCTCGTGTCGATGAACCTCGCGGGCGGCAGAGGCGTGCCCGAGGCGCTGATGATGGCGGTCGCCGTGGGCAGTCCCGTCACCGCGCCAGGGGCGCTGAACGGCACGGTGAACGGCGCTGCGAACGGCGCCGCCTCCGCCGTCACCACCGGGGCCGCGAACGGCGCGGGGCCCGCCCCCGGCTCCAACTGGGCGATGGAGCGCATCCGCGAGGCCCTGGCCAACGCCCGGATCGTCGGCATCACCCCCTGGCAGGCCCTCGGCCAGCTCGGCGACGAGATCAACGTGGACGAGTTGCGGGACCTGTCCGCCGCGCTCGGACTCGTGGCCGACGACGGAGCCAAGGTCCGCGCCTCCCTCACGGCCCGCGCCGCCACCCTTCGCCGCCGCGAACTCGCGGAGGTCGAGGGCAAGGCGGGCGAGCGGTCCCAGTCGATGCTCGTCGCCCAGCTCCTGCTGTGCGCGGGCTTCGTGATCTTCCTCAGTTTTCCCGCAGCCATGAAGATGTTGGGGGCCTGATGCTCTGGTTCCACTATCTGATCGCCGTGCTCCACGTACGGCTGGACCGCGCCAGGAACGCCCCGTCCAGGGGAGCCTCGGCGGTCGAATGGGTGATCATCACCGCCATCATCGCCGGAGTCGCGCTCGGCCTGGCCACGCTGATCAAGCAGTTGGTCGAGCAGAAGCAGTCCGACATCCAGAACAGCTTCAGCGGCGGGGGCACCGGCGGGGGCACCGGCGGGGGCACCGGCGGGAACGCCGGGGAGTGACCGTGCAGGGCGTGACCGTCCCACATGCCGCGACCGTCCCACGTGCCGCGACCGCCGCGCACCGTGTGCGGGGCGGGCGAATCGAGCGCGGCGAGCGGGGTCGGCGGATCCGGCGACGTGGGCGGGGCGAGCGCGGTGCCACGGTGATCGAGCTCGCCATGCTCATGCCGATCGTGCTCGCCGTCGTGCTGCTGATCGTCCAGGTCACGCTCTGGTTCCACGGCCGCCAGGTCGCCGACGCCGCCGCACGGGAGGGCGCGCGGATCGCCCGTGCGGGCGGCTCCGACGGCTGGCAGGAGGCGGCCGAGGGCAAGGCGCGGCAGATCGTGCAGGCGATCGGACCGCAGTTGCTGAAGAACGCCCAGGCGCAGGCGTGGGAGCAGGGCGACCAGCGCGGCGTGGAGGTCACCGGCAGCGCCGTCCAGGTGGTGCCGCTGCTGCCCGCGATGACCTTCACGATCACGTCACGCTTCGGCGGGCCCATCGAGTGCTTCCGTCCCGACGACGGCTCGGACGGCTGCGAATGACTCGGTCAGAGCGCGGGTCGATGACGGCCGAGACGGTCATGCTGGCCCCGCTGTTCCTGCTGTTCCTGCTCTTCCTCGTCGGCGCGGGCCGGATCGTGGAGGCCCAGGGAGAGGTCAACGGGGCCGCGCGGGACGCCGCCCGGGCCGCCTCCGTGCAGCGCACAGAGGCGGAGGCCGAGTCGGCCGCGAAGGAGGCCGCCGAAGCCTCGCTCTCCGGCGACTGCTCGCCGCAGGTGGACATGTCCGGCAGCGATTGGAAGATGGACGGCTTCGTCAGGATGACCGTGACCTGCGAGCTGAACCTCGACTTCCTCGGGTTCGGCGCCGCCAAGCAGATGTCGGGCACCTCGGTCGTGCCGCTCGAACGGTATCGGAGGGTGGAGTGACCCCGCGTGCGGCGCACTCCGCCGCACGAGGGCGGTCGGGGGAGCGGGGCTCCATGTCGGTGTTCGTGGTCCTCTTCTCGGGGGTGGTGTTCCTGCTGGCCGGGCTGCTGGTGGACGGCGGGGCCGCCATGAACGCCCGCCTCAAGGCCGCCGACATCGCCGAGCAGGCCGCGCGCGCCGCCGCCGACCAGATCGACGTCGAGACCCTGCGGGCCACCGGCCAGGTGCGGCTGCTCGCCGACGAGAGCGCGGTGTGCGGCGAGGCCGAGAAGATCACGGCGAACCAGGGGGCTGACGGCGTACGCATGACCAAGTGCACCGTGGGCGGCGGTCAGGCGGACGTCACGGTGGCGGTGTCGGTCCACTGGGACGCCTTCTTCCTGTCCGCGCTCGGCTTCGCCGGCTCCGACATGGAGGCCGAGGCCACGGCCGCTCCTGATCCGGGGGAGGCGTGACAGGGACACGGCCGCCGGGCGGACGGCGGGAGGAGTTCCACCGCGAGGACCGGCGGGGGCCCGGGCGGGGGGTCGCGCGCGGGGTTCCGGGAGGTGGCGTCCCCGGCCGGGATCCGCGCGCCGATCGCGAGGTCGCGGGAGGCGGCACGCCCGGGCGGGGTCCGCGACCGCGCGCCGAGGGCATGCCGTCCGTGCTGGGGCCGCAACGGGCGCCCGAGCACTGGCACGACGACCGGCCCGTACGGCTGCGGACCCGGCGTACGGCCGGGGACTTCCTCGCCGGCCTCGGGGCGCTGGTCGCGCTGGTGGGCCTGGTGGGCGGCGTGCCGTACGCGTTGCTCCGGCTGGCCGGCCCGCCCGTCAGCGGCGACCTGCTGAACGCGGACCTGTTCACCAGCCGCGTCGGCCCCGAGACGATCACCGCGATCCTGATCCTCCTGGTGTGGCTGGCCTGGCTGCAGCTGTTCCTGTGCGTGGTCGTCGAGGTCTACGCGGGGTTGCGGCGGGTCGGCATGCCGGCCCGGGTGCCGCTGTCGGGCGGCACCCAGGCGCTCGCGAACCGCCTGGTCTCCGCCGTGCTGTTGCTGTTCACCGCGACCGCCGTGGCGGTGCCCATCGCCCGCGCGGGCGCCCCGGCTCCGATCCGGCCGCAGGTCGCGGCGCTGTCGGCGCCGGTGCCGCAGGCCGAGGCGGAGCGACCGGCCCTGCACGCCAGGGAGGTCAAGAAGGTCTACGTGGTCCAGCCTCCGCACGGGCGCCACCACGAGAGCCTGTGGGAGATCGCGGAGAAGTGCTTGGGGGACGGGCGCCGCTATCCGGAGATCTACCGGCTCAACCAGCACAAGGAGCAGCCCGACGGCAGCTGGCTGCACATGGCCGACCTCATCCGTCCCGGCTGGGTGCTCGACATGCCGGACGACGCCAGGAACGTCCACGTCGTGCCGGTGGACGAGGACCGGCCGGAGATCCTGAAGGAGCACCGCCAGGCGCCCGCCGAACTCGACGGCGACACCCGGTACGCCGGGGGAGGGGCGACCGGCGGCGACGTCCATGCCGACCACCGCATGACGGAGGACCGGCGCGCTACGCCGGACCTGCGCCCCACCGCCGGTTCGCACACCGGAGGCACGAACGAGGGGGACACCACCCGGCCCGACAGTGGCGACCGCCAGGGGCCGGGCGACGGCGCCCGGCCGGGTGAAGCCGGACGGACCGGCGACGCGGGCCATGAGCGGGGCAGGGTGACGCCCGAGCCGGGCAAGCCGGGGATCGTGCTGCCGCCGCCCGCGATGCCGCAGGACACCCCGTCGGAGCCGAAGGGCCGGACCGGCGACGCGAAGGACACCTCGTCGGAGGTGAACGGCCGGACCGGCGAGTCGAAGGACACGCCCGCCACCGCCCGCGCGACGCCCACCTCGCGTCCGATCATCACGACCACCGTCCGGCCCGCCGCCGGGCCCACGGAAGCGGGCCATCCGACCGCAGGTGAGGAGACCGGGGAGCGGCAGGGCGGGCCGGTCCTCGCCGACTACCTGGCGGCCTCGACCCTGGCGGCGGCCGGGCTGCTGGCCCTGCTCGGCCGCAGGCGGCGGGAGCAGCTGTGGCGCCGGGCCTTCGGATGGCGCATCGCCCGGCCGCGCGGAGACGCCGCCGAGGCCGAGGTCGCCATCCGCCTCGGCGCCGACGCCCCCGGCAGCCGCATGCTCGACATCGGCCTGCGCCTGCTCGGCCGCCTGCTGGCCGACGCCGGGCTGCGCCCTCCGACGATCTACGCCGTCCACCTGTCCAACCGGGGCCTCGACCTGTGGATCCACCCGGCGGAACAGGACGCGCCGGAGCCGTGGGAGTCCTGCGACGACGGGCAGGTGTGGCGCCTTCCGGCCCACGAGGGACGCCGCATCGACGAGCACGTGCTGGCCGGGGTGCCCGCGCCCTATCCCGGGCTGGTCTCGCTCGGCACCGGGCAGGGCGGCCGGGTCCTGGTCGACCTGGAGGCCGCCCACGGCGTGATCGCGATCACCGGGGCGCACACCGTCGCCGCGCTGTCGGCGCTCGCCGTCGAACTGGCGACCAACCGGTGGTCCGACCAGATGCGGATCACGCTCGTCGGCTTCGGCGAGGAGCTGACCCTGCTCGCGCCCGAGCGGATCAGGACGGCGGGCAGCCTGGCCGAGGTGCTGCCGGAGTTCGAGGAGCGTGCCCGCTACGACGGCGACGTGCTGACCGGCCGGGTCCACAGCCGCGTGGCCGACCCCGCCTACACCCCGCACTACCTCCTGTCGGCCATCCGTCCCGACGAGGACGAGGCGCGCCGGCTGGCGCTGCTCGGCAAGGGCACGCGTACGGCGAGCGGCTTCGTGATCGCGGGTGAGGTGCCGCACGCCACCTGGACGTGGGAGGTCACCGACGACGGCCGGGCCCGCGTGGACGCCCTGGGTCTGGACATCGAGGCCCACCTGCTGCCGCGCCGGCACTACGACGCCGTGATCAACCTGTTCCGCACGGCCCGGCAGCAGGAGGGCGAGCCGCTCACTCCCGTGGTGGAGCGGCTGAGCGAGGAGCCGCCCTCCATCGAGGTGCGCGTCCTCGGCCCGATCGAGATCAGCCCGGTGAACCCGCTCGAAGAGGGCCGGGCGGGCCTCGCCCACGAACTCGTCGTCTACCTGGCCACCCATCCGGACGGAGTCCATCCGGCCGTGCTGGCCGGCGTGCTGTGGCCGCGCGGCGTGCAGCTCGCGGTGCGCGACGCCACGATCGCCAGGGTCGCCGAATGGCTCGGGCGCGACTCCGAGGGACGCCCCCACCTGTTCGTCGACCGGTCTGGGCGCGTGCGGCTCGGGCCGGAGATCCGTACGGACTGGCGGTTGTTCCAGGACCTCGTACGGCAGGCCGGCGAGTGGGCCGACGCCGCCGAACCAGGCGCCGTGAAAGCCGGTGACGGCAAGCCCGGAGGCATGGAGGCCGACCTGCTGGAGCGCGCGCTGAACCTGGTGCGCGGCCCGCTGCTGAACGGCAGGCCGCCCGACCGGTACGCCTGGCTGGCGGCCGACCCTCTGGAGTACGACGTGACGGCCTGGGTGGCGGACGCCGCCCACGCGCTGTGCGAGATACGGCTGGCCCGCCACGACCCGCACGGCGCGGTGGCCGCGGCCCGGGCCGGGCTGCTGCTCGCGGCCGACGACGAGGGGCTGTGGCGCGACCTGCTCCGGGCGGCGCACGCCACCGGGGAGCCCGTCCGGCTGCGGGCGGTCGTCGACGGCCTGCTGCGCCGCGCCACCTCCCACCCGTACGGCGGCGGGATGGCGCCGGAGACGGAGGCGCTCATCGACGAGTTGCTGCCCGACTGGCGCCGGACCGTCTCCCCCGACCTCAGAAACCCGTTGGACCTCAAGACGGACCTCAGAACCTCACGTCTCGCCTGATCGGAGCCCCAATGCCAGGGACGTCCCCCTCCGAATCATGCCGATCCGCGCATAGCGCTGGCTCATCCCCGACGGCCGTTTCTAGGGTGACAGCAGCGGGGGATCGCGTACTGCGGAGGACCCCGGTGATGCGTCCAGGACTCGCCACGGCGGCGGTGTCGCTCGCCTCGGCCTGCACGCTGCTCCTCTCGGCGTGCGCCGCGCCTGACGCGGACCGCGGCTTCACGCCGGGCGGCGGCGTGAAGCCGGCCGCGGCGGCGGACTCCGGGTCGCCGGGCCGGCAGCCGGGTGCCGAGACGGTCACGGCGGCGCCCGGACTGACGATCGAGATCGAGTGGCCGGACGAGCCGGATCCGAAGCGGTCGGCCGTGATCAAGGCGTTCGCCGAGGACTTCACGGCACAGTGGCGGGCCGTCGGCACCTCCGGCGGGGACCGCTCGTACGCGAAGGGGATCGATGCCGAGTCGTCCGCCTACATGGACGCCGTCACCTGGGTGCAGGGGTTCCTCAAGGACGAACAGTCGGCCCGGGGCGTGGCCAGGCTCTATGCCCTGCGGGTGCCCGCGGTGACGGGACGCGGGGCGGAGGCCGACGGCTGCGTCGACCTGACCGGCGTGCGGCTGACCGACCAGGAGGGCACCCCGCTGGCCCGTCAGCCCGCCTGGCTCAAACGCCCGCGGGCGGTCTTCCTGCAGACCGCCGGCCTGGGGCACGGCGACGACGGCGTCTGGCGGATCCGGCTCTACCGCCACGCGGACTATCCGGACGAGCGCGCGAAGGAGTGCCTGCGATGAGGGCCATTGCTGTGACTTCCCTGCTGGCGGGGGCCCTGCTCGCGGTGTGCGCGCCACCCGCCGCCGCCGACCCGGACGTCGGGGCGCACGGCGAGGCGTTCCAGAAGGGCAACACGGCCGGCGTCAAGCTGACCAACTCCAGGATCGGCCTGTCCGGCAACGGGCTCGGCGGCAAGAGCGACGGCTATCGGATCCCCCAGCCCTGCTGGTACGAGCCGAACGCGTCGGCCGACGACATGCGCAACCTCCAGGCGCAGCAGAAGAAGCAGGCGGTGGAGGCGGGGATGGACTACGACGTCGATCTCGGCAAGTTCGGCAGCAAGGTCGGCGAGAAGGGCCAGTGGTGGGGCGTCGCCTACGACGCCGGCAACCCGGCAGGACAGGCGTGCGCCGCCGAGCGGGAGCCACTCGTCTGGGTGCCCGAGGGGACCACCCCCGCCGGAGGCATCACGCTGGAGCAGCTCATGCAGATCGCCCGGGCCGCGCTGACCGTGCCGGAGCCGAAGATCAAACTGAGCCCGGACGCCAAGAGCTACGTCAACCTGGGCACCTGGGTGTGGCTGGACGGAGCCGAGGCGGCGCCCCGGTCCGTCACCGCCACGCTGCCGGGGGTCATGTCCGCGACCGTCACGGCGACGCCGGACCATCTCGAGATCAAGTCCGGCACCAGCGACGACCGCGCCGAGGTGTACGACAAGGGATGCGGCGCAACCGGCAAGCCGTACGTGAAGGGAGCCGACAAGGACGGAGACGACAAGCCCGAATGCGGCGTCGTCTACCTGCACTCCTCGATCGACCAGCCGAACAAGGTCTACACGCTCACCGTGACGAGCGTCTGGAACGTCGTCGGCAACGGCAACCAGGGCGGCCAGGCCGTTCCGTTCGCGTACGACCCCATCCAGGTCGCGGCGGCCAGGGACGTGCCCGTCGGCGAGGTCCAGAGCATCGTCAAGGATTGACCCGTCCGCTCCCGGACCTCGGCCCCGACAGGCAGGTCAGGCGTGGGACTCGTGGGCGACCAGCCACTCCTTGACCGGCGTGCCGTAGTAGTAGCTGCCGTAACCGCCGGTCGAGGGCAGCACGCGGTGGCACGGCACGAACGGCGCGATCAGGTTCTGCGCGCAGGCCGACCCGGCGGCCCGCGCGGCCGTCCTGGGCAGCCCCGCCTTCTCCGCGAGCTGCGCGTACGACACGGTGGCCCCGGCGGGCACGGCGCGCAGCGCCTCGTACAGGCGCTGCCTCGTGGGGGTGCCGGGCTGCTCGACCGGGATCCGGTCGAGCGCGTCGACCTTCCCGTCGAGGTACTCCCGCACGGCCTCGGCCGCGTCGCCGAGATCGCCCTCCCGCAGGGGAAGCGCCCGCAGGGACGGCGAGAGCCGGGCGAACATCTCGCGCGGATCGGCGGTGAAACCGGCCGCGACGAGCACGCCGTCGCGGGCGAGCAGAGCGAGGGGGCCGACCGGGGTGGGCACGGTCTGCGTGATGATCATCTGTCGCGTCCTTGTGGTGTGGTGTCTGAATTGTCGGAGGCGTGGCTCCACAGGTGGAGCGCGGCGTACGCCCGCCAGGGCCGCCACCGCTCGGCCTCGCCCGCGGCGATGCCGAGCCGTTCCATCGTCCTGCGCAGCACGAGGTCGCCCTCGGGCCACGCGTCCGGGTCGCGCAGCGCGCGCAGCGCGATGTAGCCGGCCGTCCACGGGCCGATGCCGGGGATCTCCAGCAGCCTGGCGGTGGTGTCGGCGGGGTCGCCCGCGCCGTCGAGGTCGATCGCTCCGGAGGTCACCGCCTCGGCCAGCGCCCTGATCGTGGCGACCCTGCGGGTGGTGAGCCCGAGGCCGTCCAGGTCGGCCGCGGCGAGCCGGTCGGCCGTGGGGAACAGCAACGGCACCTGGCCGGTCGCGGCCGCGTCGGGGTCGCCGTTCCCGTCGGAAGAGCGGTCGGGGACGGCGGGCAGGCCGGCCCTGGCGGCGATGCGGCCGAGCAGGGTGCGGGCCCCGGCCACCGAGATCTGCTGCCCGACGACCGCCCGGACCGCCAGTTCGAACCCGTCGTACGCTCCCGGCACGCGCAGCCCGGGACGGGCCGCGACCAGCGGCGCGAGCGACGTCGAGCCGAGGATCTCCCGCACCGCCCCGGGGTCGGCGTCGAGGTCGAGCAGGCGGCGGCAGCGTGCCACCAGCCGGGAGAGCCGGTCCGTCTCGGTGGTACGCACCGTGAGCCGGACGTGGCCGGCGGCGGGCCGCAGCGTGATCGAGCCGCCCGGGACGGCCCGCGTGTAGGCCGTCACGTCGTCCTCCGACCGGCAGACCGCCTCCACCGAGGGGATCGCCCGGGCGGCGAGGAAGCGCAGCACCGACTGCGCGTCGTACGGCTCCCGGTGGCCGAGCCGCAGGGTCAGCCCGGTCGTGAGGGCGACAGGACCCCCCTTCTCGTGCATCGGCCCGTTGGTTCTGCGCAGTTCTCCCGGCGCGAAGCCGTACGACTCCTTCATGGCCGCGTTGAACTGGCGTACGCTGCCGAACCCGGCGGCGAACGCGACGTCGGTGATCGGCAGGGTGGTCTCGGTGAGCAGTTGCTTGGCGAGCAGCAGCCGCCGGGTGCGGGCGACGGCGAGCGGCCCGGTGCCGAGTTCGGTGGCGAAGAGGCGGTGCAGGTGCCGCTCGGTCACGTGCAGGCGGCGGGCCAGCCCGGCGACGCCGGACTCGTCGGCCACCCCGTCGTCGATCAGTCGCAGCGCACGTCCGACCAGGTCGGCGCGCACGTCCCAGCCGGGGTCGCCGGGGCTGAGCTCCGGACGGCAGCGTCGGCAGGGCCGGAATCCGGCCGCCTCGGCCGCGGCGGCGTGCCGATAGAAGCGGACGTTGCCCCGGGCGGGGGTGCGGGCAGGGCAGATCGGGCGGCAGTAGATGCCGGTGGTGGTGACAGCCGTGTAGAAACGCCCGTCGAAGCGGGAATCCCGCGCGGAGACGGCGAGGTAGCACGCGTCGAAGTCGAGCTGTCGTGTGGTCACGTACACGACGTTATGCGCTGGCCATCGATGTGGGCTGGCGGAAATCGGACGCGGCCGTCAGGGTGCCCCGACAAGGCGGAGGGGTCTCGCGCGAGACCGGGCAGTGCGCCTGGAACGCTCCCGCGCGAGCTCGGACGCTGGATCAGAACGCCGACGTCACTTGCTTGAGATGCCGACCCCGAGGTCGAACTCGCGGTAGACCCGGGCCCAGAAGCCGTCGCGCAGCCACACACGCGCCTCCGGGTAGGGCCGAAGAGAGTGGCCGAGCTCCTTCTCGGCCTCGATGAGCAGTTCGGTGTCGATGACCGTGGGCAGCAGCGGACCCGGCAGCAGGTCGCGGATGTTGTCGCGGCCGCGGGTCAGTATCCACTTCTGCGCCACGTGCTCGCCGACCTCCTCCACGTGGGGTCGGCCCGGGCCCAGCTTGGCGGCCTGTCCGACGGGCGCCTTCGGCGGCATCGGCTTGACCGTACGGCCCGCGAAGACCTGGGCGGGCGACGGCGTGGGCGGCACGGGCACGGGCACCGGGGCGCGGGTGAAGAACGGACGCAGGAAGTCGGCGCTGATGATCTCGACGGTGTCCGACTCCCAGACGAGCCGCTCGGCCTGGTTGGTCCCGAACGGCGGCTCGACCCCCCACAGGTGGATACGCACGCCGTAGGCCTGCGCGGCCTCCACGGCGGGCACCATGTCCTCGTCGCCGGCGATCAGCACGGTGTCGCTCACGGCGTGGTGGCGGGCGAGGGCCTCGAGGTCGCTGCGGATCTGCGCGTCCACGCCCTTCTGCTGGCCACGGGCGTTCAGGTTGCCCAGCCTGACCTTGACCCAGGGCAGCTGGGCGATCACACGCTGGTCCACCGTGGGCACGCGGTCGCGGGCGGCGTCGTACCAGTAGACGCGCAGCAGCTCACCCGGGATGCGTTCGAGCGCGTGCTTCTGGAGCGACTGGATCAGCTCGTCCGCGGCGACGCGGTACTCCTTACGCTCCTTGGCGCCTAAGAGAACTTCGCCGGCGGCCGCATAAAGGTAACCGACATCCACGAGAACGGCATACTTTGCGGCAATGCCATGTGCGCTGAAGTCCGGGATGGCCATGGTGTCCTCCTGGACTCGTCACTAGTTGATCGGCTGACTATATTCCCCCGCTTTCTAGATAGTCCCAACTCTTGAGCCAGTTGACACCCGGTTCCGGCGATGTAATCGGTCCGTAGTCGTCGTGGATGGCGTCGTAAGACGCCCGTCAGCTGCCGGGGAAGAAGGCCCCGCGCCAGGCTCCCGGGCCGTGCGGGAGTCCCGGGCGCAGCCGACGCGCCGGAATCCTCCAGTTGCCCGGGCTCGTTTCCGGGGTCGCCGGCCGGGCGCCCCGCGTCGCCGCCCGTGCCGCCAGGGCGGCGACGAGGGCGGCGGTCTCCTCGGGGGTGGCGTCCCCCCGGACGATGCTGAGGTACGGCTCGCGGCTGGTCACAGCGGAATGTTCCCGTGCTTCTTCGGGGGCAGCGTGGCCCGCTTGTTGCGGAGGGCGCGCAGCGCGCGGACGATCTGGACCCGGGTGTCCGAGGGCCGGATGACGGCGTCCACGTAGCCGCGCTCGGCCGCGAGGTAGGGGTTGGCCAGCGTGTCCTCGTACTCGCTGATGAAACGGGCCCTTGAGGCGTCCGGGTCGTCGGCGGCGGCCAGTTCGCGCCGGTAGAGGATGTTGACCGCGCCCTGGGCGCCCATCACGGCGATCTGGGCGGTGGGCCAGGCCAGGTTGACGTCCGCGCCGAGGTGCTTGGACCCCATGACGTCGTACGCCCCGCCGTACGCCTTGCGCGTTATGACGGTGACCAGCGGCACGGTCGCCTCGGCGTAGGCGTAGAGCAGCTTGGCGCCGCGCCGGATGATGCCGTTCCACTCCTGGTCGGTGCCCGGGAGGAAGCCCGGCACGTCGACGAAGGTCAGCACCGGGATGTTGAAGGCGTCGCAGGTGCGCACGAACCGCGCGGCCTTCTCGGAGGCGGCGATGTCGAGCGTCCCGGCGAAGCTCATCGGCTGGTTGGCGACGACGCCCACCGAACGCCCCTCGACCCGGCCGAAGCCGACGACGATGTTCGGCGCGAATCCCGCGTGGACCTCCAGGAACTCGCCGTCGTCGAGGACGTGCTCGATGACCGTGTGCATGTCGTACGGCTGGTTGGCCGAGTCGGGGATCAGCGTGTCGAGCTCGCGGTCCTCGTCGGTCGTCTCCAGGTCCGCCTCGATGTCGAAGGCGGGCGGATCGTCCATGTTGTTGGACGGAAGGTACGACAGCAGCGCCTTGGCGAAGTCGAGGCAGTCCTGCTCGTCGGACGCCTCGTAGTGGGCGACGCCGGAGCGCGAGTTGTGCGTGTGCGCGCCGCCCAGCTCCTCGAACGTCACCTCCTCGCCGGTCACGGTCTTGATGACGTCCGGCCCGGTGATGAACATGTGCGACTTCTCCTGCACCATCAGGACGAAGTCGGTCAGCGCGGGGGAGTACACGGCGCCGCCGGCGCACGGGCCCATGATCAGCGAGATCTGCGGGACCACGCCCGAGGCGTGCACGTTGCGCTTGAAGATCTCGGCGTAGAGGCCGAGGGAGACCACGCCCTCCTGGATGCGCGCACCGCCCGAGTCGTTGATGCCGATCACCGGGCAGCCGGTCTTCAGCGCGTGGTCCATCACCTTGACGATCTTCTCGCCGAAGACCTCGCCGAGGGAGCCGCCGAAGACCGTGAAGTCCTGCGCGAACACCGCGACCGGCCGGCCGTCCACCGTGCCGTACCCGGTCACGACGCCGTCGCCGTACGGGCGCTCGCGGTCGAGGCCGAAGGCGGTCGCCCGGTGCCTGGCCAGCTCGTCGAACTCCACGAAGGAGCCCTCGTCGAGGAAGGCCGCCAGCCGCTCGCGGGCCGTCATCTTGCCCTTGGCGTGCTGTTTCTCCACCGCTCGCTGGGAGCCGGCGTGGGCCGCCTCGCTCCGGCGGCGCTCCAGGTCGGCGAGCTTGCCGGCGGTGGTGTGGATGTCGATCTCGGGGGCGTGTTCGGCGCTCATCGCCCGCTCACCGTTCCTCGTATGCTGAGCGGCCCTCGGGTCCCGAACGCCGCTCCGGGTCGCGTCGAATCCATGGCCGACAGGTTAACCAGACCGGCGCCATGTGGGCGCGCCGGGTCGCGCTCACCGGGATCGCGGTTGCCCGGGCGGGAACTGTTAGCAGGAACGCGGCCACTGTGCCGTTCGTTCGGCTTTACGACGGCTTTATAGCAAGTGGGGGCTACATGGCGGACGCCGTACGCACGCAGGGGTTGTACAAGCGCTTCGGGCAGCAGGTGGCGGTCGGCGGTGTCGACCTGGTCGTGCCGAGAGGCAGCTTCGCCGGCCTGGTCGGCCCCAACGGCGCGGGCAAGACGACGACGCTGAGCATGGTCACCGGGCTGCTGCGCCCGGACGGCGGGCGGATCGAGATCGACGGCCGCGACGTGTGGGCCGACCCCGTCGGCGTCAAGGCGCACATCGGCGTGCTGCCCGAGGGCCTGCGGCTGTTCGAACGGCTGTCCGGCCGCGAACTGCTGACGTACGGCGGCCAATTGCGCGGCATCCCCCTGGACGAGGTCGGCAGGCGCGCCGACGAGCTGCTCAAGGTCATGGATCTGGCCGAGGCGCAGGACAAGCTGGTGGTCGACTACTCCACCGGCATGCGCAAGAAGATCGGCCTCGCGGCGGCGCTGCTGCACAACCCGCGCGTGCTGTTCCTCGACGAGCCGTTCGAGGGCGTCGATCCCGTCTCGGCCAACACGCTGGTCGAGGTGCTGCGCAGATACACCGCCTCGGGCTCCACCGTCGTCTTCTCCAGCCATGTGATGGACCTGGTCGAGCGGCTGTGCGACTGGGTGTCGGTGATGAACCGGGGGCTCGTCGTCGCGCAGGGCCCGCTCGACGACGTACGGCGGGGCCGCACGCTCAACGAGGCGTTCCTCGACCTCGTCGGCGTGCGGGGCAACGGGGACGAGGGGCTGTCGTGGCTCGGCTCCGGGAGCGCCCCGTGAGGATGACATGGCTGTTCGTCCGGCTGAAGCTCAGCCTGGTGCGCGGGGGCCTGCGCGGCGAGGTCGGCAAGCAGGTCGGCTTCGCCTTCTCGCTGGGCGCCGCCCTCCTCGTCGCCGTCGCGGGGTTCGGACTGCTGTCCCTCATCCGGCTCGCGCCGTCCGACGTCGCCCTCGACCTCGTGTCGGCGGCGTTCGCGATGTTCGCCGTCGGGTGGATCGTCGTGCCGCTGATGGCGTTCGGCCTGGACGAGACGCTCGACCCGGCCCGGCTGGCCCTGTTCCCGCTGACCACCCGGCAGCTCGCGACCGGCATGCTGGCCGCGTCGGCGGCCGGGCCGTGGCCGATCGCCTCGCTGGCCGCGCTGTTCGGCGGCGTGGTCGCGCTCGCCCACGGGCCGGGCGGGGTGCTCCTCGGGGTGCCCGCCGTGGTCCTCCAGTTCGCCTTCTGCCTCACGGCCTCCCGCCTGGTGACCACCGCGCTGTCCGGCGTGCTGCGCACCCGCAGGGGACGCGACCTGCTCGCGGTCGCCGCCGTCTTCGGCGTGCTGCTCTTCCAGTTGCCCAACCTGCTGCTCAACAGGCTTTCGGACGGGAGGCTGTCGGACGACCCCGCGTGGATCCTGGCGTCGGTGGGGGACGTCCTGCGGTGGACGCCGCCGGGGCTGGCCGCGCACGCGATCGCCGACGGCGGGCTCATCGGCGTCGCCGAGCTGATCGTCGTCGCGATGGCCGTCGTCGTGCTGGGGTGGCTGTGGATCGCCGCGCTGCGGCACGCGCTGGTGCGGCCCGACTCCTCCAGCCAGGGCGGCGGCTCCGTCCGGCGGTCCGGACGGGTCCCGTTCGGCCGCTTCCTGCCGGGCGGCATGCTCGGCGCCGTCGTCGCCAAGGAGCTGAAGTACGCCGCGAGGGAGCCGCGGGGCCGGGTGAACTGGATCGTCGCGCTCTTCGTGAGCGTGGTCGTCATGTTCTCCCTGCGGGGACCGGACGGCTGGGCCGGGCCGCCGTTCGTGGTCGGGCCCGCCTGCCTGGCGGCCGTCGTGATCGGGCTGCAGGCGGCCAACTCGTTCGGCATCGACGGCAGGTCGCTGTGGATGAACGCGGTGGTGTTCTCCACCCCGCGCGACCTGCGTACCGACCTGGCCGGCCGGCACCTGGCCATGACGGTCATCGGGGTGCCGCTGCTGACCCTGGTGTCGGTGATCGCCGCCCTGATGGCGGGCGACGCCGTCTGGGCCCTCGCCGCGGCGCCGGTGGCGTGGGGCGTGCTCGGCGTCGCCATGGGCGTCGGCTCGCTCACCAGCGTGACCGTGCCGTACACCTACCCCGACCGCCTGAACGCCTTCAGCGGCGCCGCCCCGGGGCAGGGCGGGCAGGCGTTCATCGCCTCCTTCGCCGCGATGCTCGCCACCGGCGCGCTCGCGCTGCCGGTCGTGCTTCCGGTCCTGCTCGGCCTGACCTGGGTCGCCGTGCTCGCCGTGCCGTACGGCGTGGCGGTCGCCTGGGTGGGCCGGCGGCTCGCCGCGGGCATCGGCTTCGCCCGCCTCCCCGAACTCCTCACCGCCGTCTCCCGCCCCACCTGACCGGTTGTTCGCCGCATCAAAGATCTGATCGCCGCCAGGAACGGGCGCATGCTCGAATGCCGCCCGTTCTCCTGGGACCCCGAATCTCCTGGGACCCCGAATCTCCTGGGACGCCGAAGCCGTCGCCGACGCCTGCCGGCCGCGCGACGCCGATAAGCCACGCGCGCGATAACGGAGTGGTCGCGAAGTTCTTGCGGTATTGCAGGGGATACGGCCCGCCTCTATAACCGTTTGGACCGTTCTAGGGGGAGAAATAATGCGCGAAAACCGGCAGCTGGGCCGTGCGATTTGGGCGCCGCTGGTAGCGGCGGCGCTGAGCGGCCTGGTCATCGGGGTGTTGGCCCGCCTCCTGATGCGGGGGATCAAGCTGGCCATCGGCGGGTCGGCCGGCCTGTCCCTCGCGGGCACGCTCGGCATCCTCATCGTCTTCGTCGTGCTGGCCCTGCCGGCCGCGGTGACCGCGACCGCGCGTCCGGCGATCATGAACGCCGGCCGCTGGGCGACCGCCGCGCTCACGGGGCTGGCGGTCGCGAGGACGGGGCTCGGCGACGCGCAGACCGTCGTCCTGGCCGACGACGGCCAGTTGCTGCCGATCGCCGTGCTGATCGTCGTGTTCGGCGCGATCGTGGTCGCGCACGGCAGGCTCGCCCAGCACCTCACCCGCCGTCTCAGGGCGCTCCCGGAAGCCCCGGCCGAGGCGCTCCGCACCCCGGACGCGCGACTGGTATGACGTGCGATTTCCAGTGGTCTAGTCCAATTGGTGAGACCGCCCTCGGGCTGCCGAGCGCGATTCGCTAGCCTTCCAAACATGGCCGCCATCGCTCCTGCCGAACGACACAACGCCGTAGCGGAGATGCCGGACGAACTCCGCGCTGACGTGCGCCTATTGGGTGGACTACTGGGTCAGGTGATCGCCGAGCACGGCGGCCCCGACCTCCTCGCCGACGTGGAACGGCTCCGCAAGGCGGTGATCGCGGCCCGGCGTCAGGAGACGACGGCCGACGAGGTCGCCGCCCTGGTGGCCGAGTGGCCCGTGGACCGCGCCGTGCAGATCGCCCGGGCCTTCACCTGCTACTTCCATCTCGCCAACCTCGCCGAAGAGCACTACCGCATCCGCACCCTGCGGCAGCGCGACAAGGACGACGTGCCGCTGCGCGAGTCCCTCGCGGAGGCCGTGCAGCGGCTGCGCGGGGACGACCGGCTCCAGGACCTGATCGACGGGCTGGAGTTCCGGCCCGTGCTGACCGCCCACCCCACGGAGGCGCGGCGGCGCGCGATCGTCACCGCCATCCAGCGGGTCAGCGCCCAGCTCGACGCCTACAACACCCCCGGACGGGGCGCCGCCGAGCGGGAGGAGGCCCACCGGCGGCTGCTCGAGGAGATCGACATCCTGTGGCGGTCCGCCCAGCTCCGCCACACCAAGCTCGACCCGCTGGACGAGGTCCGTACGGCGATGGCGGCGTTCGACGAGACGCTGTTCCGGACGGTGCCGCTGATCTACCGCTCGCTCGACGCGGCGCTCGGGTCCGGCACCGGGACACGGGAGCCGCTGGCCAAGGCGTACATCCGCTACGGCAGCTGGATCGGTGGCGACCGCGACGGCAACCCCAACGTCACCGCCAAGGTGACCAGGGAGGCCATCCAGATCCAGGCCGAGCACGTGCTGATCGCGCTGGAGAACGCCGCCACCCGGATCGGCAGGTCGCTGACCCTGGCCGGCGTCTTCACGCCGCCGTCCGCCGCGCTGCGCGCGGCGCTCGCGCAGGCCGAGGACGACCACCCCGACCTGGTGTCGGAGATGGCCACCCGCTCGCCGCAGGAGCCGCACCGCCAGTGGCTGATGTTCGTGGCGGCCAGGATCGCCGCGACCCGCCGCCGCGACCTCGACCTCGCCTACCGCGCGCCCGCCGAGCTGCTGGCCGACCTGCGGCTCACGCAGGACTCCCTGCGCGGCGCCGGCGCCGTACGGCAGGCGTACGGCGAGCTGCAGCACCTGATCTGGCAGGTCGAGACGTTCGGCTTCCACCTGGCGGAGCTGGAGGTGCGCCAGCATTCCGCGGTGCACGCGGCGGCGCTGAAGGAGATCGCCTCCGGCACGCCGTCGGAGCGCACCGAGGAGGTCCTGGCCACGATCCGGGTGATCAGCTGGATCCAGGAGCGCTTCGGCGTGACCGCCTGCTCCCGCTACGTCGTCTCGTTCACCCGCTCGTCCGACGACATCGCGGCGGTGTACGAGCTGGCCAGGCATGCCCTGGGCGACCGCGCGCCGGTGCTCGACGTGGTCCCCCTGTTCGAGTCGGGCGAGGACCTCGACAACTCCTCCGCCGTGCTGGAGGGCATGGTCAACCTGGAGCCCGTGCGCCGGCGGCTCGCCGAGAACGGGCGGCGCATGGAGGTCATGCTCGGCTACTCCGACTCGGCCAAGGAACTCGGCCCGGCGGCGGCCACCCTGCGCCTGTACGACGCGCAGGCGGCGCTGACCGCCTGGGCCGCGGCCAACGACGTCAGGCTGACGCTCTTCCACGGCCGCGGCGGCGCGCTCGGCCGGGGCGGCGGCCCGGCCAACCGCGCCGTGCTCGCCCAGGCCCCCGGCTCGGTCGCCGGGCGGTTCAAGGTCACCGAGCAGGGCGAGGTCATCTTCGCCCGCTACGGCCACTCTGCGATCGCCAAGCGGCACATCGAGCAGGTCACCAACGCCGTGCTGCTCGCGTCCACCTCGGCGGTGGAGTCGAGCACGGCCGCCGCGGCGGCGAAGTTCCGCGGCCTGGCCGACACCGTGGCCGCCGCCTCCGAGCGTGCCTACCGGGCGCTGACCGAGGCCTCGGGCTTCCCCGAGTGGTTCGCGCTGGTCAGCCCGCTCGAGGAGATCGGCTCGCTGCGGCTCGGCTCCCGGCCCGCGCGGCGCGGCCTCGGCGCGCCCCGCTCGCTGGACGACCTGCGGGCCATCCCGTGGGTGTTCGCATGGGCACAGACGCGGGTCAACCTGCCCGGCTGGTACGGCCTGGGCAGCGGCCTGGCCGCCGTGGTCACCGACGGCGGCATGGCCGAACTGCGCTCGGCCTACCAGGAGTGGCCGCTGTTCGCCGCGATGCTGGACAACGCGGAGATGTCGCTGGCCAAGACCGACCGCTCCATCGCGTCCCGCTACCTGGCCCTGGGGGGCCGGAGCGACTTCGCCGAGCAGGTCCTGGAGGAGTACGACCTGACGAGGCGGCTGGTGCTGGAGGTGACCGGCCACGCCCGCCTGCTGGAGAACCGGCGGGTGCTGTCGCGCGCCGTGCAGCTCCGCGACCCCTACGTGGACGCGCTCAGCCACCTCCAGTTGCGGGCGCTGTCGGCGCTGCGGGCCACGGGAGACCTGTCGGAGGAGGAGCGCGAGCGCCTGTCCACGCTGCTGCTGCTCAGCGTGAACGGCGTCGCGGCCGGCCTGCAGAACACCGGCTGACGACGGCGCGTGAACCGGCCGGGCGCTCGGGCTCCGAGCGCCCGACCGGTCTCGCCAGGATCAGGGCGTCTCGGCCGCCTGCTCGACGTCGATCCGCTCGGTGCAGGCGTAGATGTTGAAGCGCTCCTCGCGCAGGAACCCCACGAGCGTGACGCCGAACTCGCGCGCCAGGTCGACGGCGAGCGAGGAGGGCGCGGACACGGCGCACACGATCTGGATCCCGGCGCTCGCGGCCTTCTGCATGATCTCGTAGCCGACCCGGCCGCTGACCAGCAGGACGTGCCGGTCGAGGGGGGCCTGGCCGCCGAGCAGCGCCCAGCCGACCAGCTTGTCCACGGCGTTGTGCCGCCCCACGTCCTCCCGCACCGCCACCGGCGTGCCGTCGGGCGTGAACAGCCCGGCGGCGTGCAGCCCGCCCGTCCTGCCGAACACCCCCTGAGCCTCCCGCAGCCGGTCCGGCAGGCCGTACAGGGTCGTGGCGGACACGCCGACCGGCGGGCGCACGGCCGGCACGGCGCAGCGGTCGCGCAGGGCGTCGAGGCTCGCGGTGCCGCAGACGCCGCACGCGCTCGACGTCAGGAAGTTCCGCGCCTGGGCGCCGAGGTCGGGCAGCCGGGAGGCGGTGAGCCGCACGGTCACGGTGTTGTAGCGCGCCTCGGGGTCCAGGTCCTCGTCCGTGCAGTAGCCGATGGCGGCGATGTCGCCGGGGCCGACGATCCCCTCACCGTGCAGGAACCCCGCCGCGAGCTCGAAGTCCGCGCCCGGCGTCCGCATGGTGATCGCCACCGTACGGCTCTCGCCCCCGGCAAGGAGCCGGATCTCCAGCGGCTCCTCCGTGGCGAGGTCGTCGCGCCGGTCGTGTACGGCCGATCCGGATACTCTCCGGACGCGTGACCGCGTGACGGGCCCCAAGCGGGCAGCGGGCCGTGCCGCGCCGTCCCGTTCCATCAGCTTCCTCCTTGGCGGCATGGCTGCCGTTCTTTCCTGTACGCAGCCTGCCACGCCGCGGGTCAGCCGTCGTCCGCCGGGTGGTGCGCGGGGAGATCGGAGCAAAGGCGCGTCACGGCGCGCGCGACGGACGCCACGGAGATGTCGGCCATGCAGGCGGGGCCCTCCGGGGACAGCGGGCAGCCGGCCGTCCACCAGCACGGCTGTTCGGTGATGGCCGTGGGCCTGCGGTGCGGGCAGCCCGGCAGTCCCTGCAGGTCGGCGGAGCCCACTCCATCCCGGGAGCCGAGGCCGTACCTGCCGGCCCAGGTGGGCCCGAACAGTCCGACGGCGGCCGCTCCGGCCGCGGCGGCCACTCGCAGCGGCCCGGTGTCGCCGCCCACGACCACGCCGCCGCGACGCCCCACTGCGGCGAAGCACGCGGCGAGCCCGCGCAGGCCACGGTGCGGCAGCACGGCCACGTCCGGGCCGAAAACCGCGTCCTTCGCGTGGGCCGCGTCCGCGGGGCCCCGCTCGCGCGGCGCGCCGGGCGTGAGCAGGGGATGACCGCGCCGGGCCAGCAGCGCGGCGAGTTCGCGCCAGCGCCCGGCGGGCCACCGCTTCACGTCCATGCCCGCGTCCGTGATCAGCACGACCGGGGGCCGAGCCGTGCCTGCCGGGGTGGCGGCCGGGAGGCGGCGCGCGAGCGTGCTCTCGCCGTACGCGATCTCGGCGGCCGTCAGGCGCACGGCCGGACGGACGAGGGCGTCCTCGGGCCGCAGCAGGCCCTCGGCGAGCAGGATGCGCAGGTAGCGCTCGCCGACCGGTTCGTCAGGGGGCGGGCGGCGCCACAGGTCGGTGACGCACCGGGCGCCCGAGGCGGCGAGAAGATCCGGAATGCCGTCGTAGCGGGTGGTGGTGATCGCGAGATCCGGACGCCGGGCGGCCAGCGCCTCGGCCACCGCCTCCCGCTCCGCGCCCCCGCCGCCGTGGCGGGGGGTGAGCACCCGCGTGACGGCGGGGTCGCCGCGCAGGAGGGCGGCGCCGGGCTCGTGGGTGAGCACGCGCAGCGACCCGCCGGGGTTGCGGCGGGCCAGGCCGTGCACGACGGGCAGGAGCATGACCAGGTCGCCGATCCCGCCGAGCAGGTCGACGACCAGGATCTCCCGGTACGGCTCACGCATCCGGGCGGCTGAGCGGGCGGCGCCGGCCGGCCAGGGTCTCGTACAGCGCGCGGTGGGCGGCGGCGACCCGGGACCAGGAGTGGCGGGCGGCGAGGCGCCGGGCCGTTCCGCCCATGCGCCGCCGCGCCTCGGGGCCGTCGAGCAGCGGCGCGACGGCCTCCACGATGGCGGCGGCGTCGCGGCGGGTCCTGATCACGGCGACGGCCTCCCCGAGCGGGAGGGCAGGGTCGGGCTCGTCCGGCACGGTGACCGCGGTCGGCAGCCCGTGCGCCAGCATCGTGAGCAGCGCGCCGCTCTTGGTCGTCACCCCGGCGGTGAAGGGCAGGACGCCCGCGTCCGCCGCGTGGAGCAACTCCGACACCCGGGCGGCGGGCAGGTGCCCGGTGAACGTCACCGCGTCCGCGACGCCGCGCCGCGCGGCCAGCGCCTCCAGTTCCGCATGGAAGGCCCGGGCCTCGGCCTCCGGCAGCGCCTGGGAGGTGAAGCCGCCCACGACCAGCAGGCGCAGGCGGGGGCGGGCCGCGCGTAGCGCGGGCAGGGCCTCGACGAGCTGCCGCACGCCCTTCACGGGGTGCACGAACCCGAAGAAGGCGAGCAGCGGGTCGTCCCGCCCCATGCCGAGCCGGTCCCGCACCCGCACGCGCGCCTGCCGCCCGCCGCCGTGATCCACGATGTTCGGCGCCAGCGGCACCTCCACGGCGGCCGTTCCGACACGCCGCCTGACCTGCAGGGCGTGGGAGGCGTTCGTCACGACCACGAGGGCGCTGGCGGGCACCAGCCGTCCGGTCTCCCGGTCCCACAGGCGGGCGCGTTCCAGGGGCCGCCAGACGGGGCCGGGAACCCATCCGGGGGCCGCCCACCAGCCGTACTCGTGCAGGGTGGTCACCAGCGGCGCGCCGGGCGGCAGCAGGGGCGGCAGCAGTCCTGGCAGCCCGGAGAACCGGTAGGCCGAAGGGGCGAACTGCACGTGGACCACGTCCGGGCATAGCCGCCGCACCCGCCGGGCGGCGTCGAGCGTGGCCGGCAGCCAGTGCCAGGGGGAGCGGGCCCCCGGCGACCCCACGGGCACCCCCACCGCCTCGACTCCGGCGTCGCCGAGCGCGCCGACGAGCCGTTCGACGTAGTCGCCGACGCCGTCGTGGTCGGCGGGCCCGGGACCGTGGACCATCGCCACGCGGATCCGGCCACCCTCCGTCACGGTCACGCCTCCCTCCTCGGCGTCGCTGCCGGGGAGGTGCCCGGGGGACTTACCGGGCAAACTATGCATTTGTGTTGCTTTATGTACCGTTTTGTCGCATTCTTCGAAGGGTACGCGCAGGGGATGGAGCATCCCGCGGCGCTCGCAGGCCCGCCGGTCCCGTGGCGGGGGCTCGCCCGCGTGCTCGTGATCCGTCCCGACAACCTCGGCGACGTCGTGATGGCGGGTCCGGCGCTGCGGGCGCTGCGGTGGGCCGCTCCCCGCGCCCGCCTCGATCTGCTGGCCGCCCCCGCGGGCGCCGCCGCGGCCGCGCTGCTCCCCGAGGTGGACGGCGTGCTCACCGCCTCGGTCTCGTGGCAGAAGACGGGCGGGGAGGACGTCCCGGTCACCGACGACCTGGATCTCGTCGAGCGGATCGGGTGGGGCGGCTACGAGGCGGCGGTGATCCTGACCTCGTTCTCCCAGGCCCCCTGGCCGGCCGCGTACCTCTGCCGGCTCGCCGGGGTGCCCGTGCGGGTCGGCATGTCGAAGGAGTTCGGCGGGGCGGGGCTGACCCACTGGGTGCCCTCGCCGCCGGACGAGACCCACCAGGTGGATCGCGCGCTGCACATGCTCGAACGGGTGGGCGTCCCTCCGGCCGAGGGCAGGCTGCGCGTGTGCGTGCCCGCCGAGGCGGCCCGTACGGCCCGCCGCCTGCTCGACGCCAGGTCCGGAGGGGACGGCCGCGGAAGGCGGCCGTGCGCGCTCATCCTTCCCGGGGCCTCCTGCTCCGCGCGGCGCTATCCGCCCGATCGGTTCGCCCGGGTGGCCGGGCTGCTCACGGCCGCCGGGCTGCGGGTCCTCGTGGCGGGCACGGCCAGGGAGGCGTCGCTGGTCGACGCCACCGGCGCGGGCGTGCCCGGCGCGGTCCTGCTGCCGGGCCGGTTCGACGTACCGGTCCTGGCGGCGCTCATCGACGCCGTCGACGTGGTCGTGTGCAACAACAGCGGCGGGGCGCACCTGGCCAGCGCGCTCGGCACGCCCGTTGTCGTGCTGTTCGCCGGCACCGAGCGGGTGGAGCAGTATCGGCCGCGGTTCGGCCCGGCGTCGATCCTCACGGTGCCCACCGCGTGCTCGCCCTGCCGCCAGTTCGCCTGCCCCTTCGCCCTCGACTGCCTCGACATCCCGCCCGAGCAGGTCGCTGCCGAGGCGCTGCGCCTGGCCGACGAGCGCGGCGGCCCCTGGTGGCGGACCCCGGCGGGCACGCGGGACGCCCGATGACGGTCCCCGGGAACGGCGCGGTGATCGCGGTGGCGGAGACCGCACGGGCCCCGGCACGGGACGGCGTGCGGGTCGCGGCGCCGCGCCTGTCGTTCCTCGTGGTCGGCACGCCGAGGCCGGGCACCACCGTGACCCAGCGGCTGTGCTGCGAGCTGCCGGACGTGGTGATGCCGCCCGAGACCCACTTCCTGCACCTGTTCGCGCCCGGTCGCGCTGTGCCCGCCCTCGTCCCCGCCCGCCGCGCGGTACGGCGAGAAGACGCCGGAACACCTGCTGTGGTGGCGGGCGGCGACGTCGGCCGACCCCGCCCTGCAGATCATCGGGGTGGTGCGCGACCCTCGTGCCGTGGCCGCCTCGCACCGGGCCGTTCCCTGGGGGATTCGCGATCCTGGCGAGCTCGCCGAGGAGTGGGCCTTCGACCAGCGGTCGCTGCGCGCGGCCCGGGACCGGCTCGGGCCGGGGCGGTGCCTGGTGGTGCGCTACGAGGACCTGGTCGCCGACCCGGCCGCCTGTCGGACCCGGCTCGCGGGCTTTCTCGGCGTGCCTTCGGCCGGGGCGGCCGGACCGGCGGGGAAGCGGCCGCCGCCGCCCATCGTGCACGCCTGGGAGTGGTGGAAGGCCCGCGCGCTCGAACCGGTGACGACGGAGCGGCGCGACCTGTGGCGCACGGTGCTCACTCCGGCCGAGGCGGCCCTCGCCCCCGTGATCGCGGGCCGGCCCGGCCGGTGAGAGCGGCCCCGCGGTGCCGTTGGACGGACGGTGCGGCGGCGGAGGCGGCCCGGGGGCCGATAGCCTGGGTGCGTGCCCGACTCGCCGTACGCCGATCTCGACCGGCCTCCGCTGTCCGAGACCGCGCTGACCAGGGCGCTGGTGCGCCCCGGCTCGCTGTGGTCGTCCGTACGCGTCGTCGAGCGGACCGGGTCCACCAACGCCGACCTGGCCAGGACCGTGCGCGAGAGCCCGGACGAGGGCGCCGTGCTGGTCGCGGAGTCGCAGCTCGCCGGCCGGGGCAGGCTCGGGCGCCCGTGGACCGCGCCGCCGCGCTCGGGGCTGACGTTCTCGATGCTGCTGCGGCCGGAGGTGCCGCTCGCCCGGCAGGGCTGGCTGGCGCTGCTGGTCGGCCTCGCCGCCGCCTCGGCCGTACGGCGGATCGCGGAGGTCGACGTGCGGCTCAAGTGGCCCAACGACCTCATGGTGGGGGAGCGCAAGCTCGCCGGGATCCTCGCCGAGCGGGTGGACCGCATGGTGGTCATCGGCATGGGGCTCAACGTCTCGCTGCGGCCGGAGGAGCTGCCCGTGGAACGGGCCACCTCCCTCGCCGTCGAGAGCGCCGCCTGCACCGACCGCGACCCGCTGCTGCGCGCCATCCTGCGGGAGGTCGAGTCGCACTACCGCGACTGGAAGGCCGCAGACGGCGACGCGGACGCCTCGGGCCTGCGTGCCGCCTACCTCGCCTGGTCGTCCACCGTGGGCCAGGAGGTCAGGATCGAACTGCCCGGCGAGCGGGTGCTGACCGGCCTGGCGACCGGCGTCGACGCGTCCGGCCACCTGCTCGTACGCGCCGAGGACGTGGAGCACACGCTCAGCGCGGGCGACGTCGTCCACGTCCGCCGCGACACGTCCCGGGAGAACGGCGCCGCGGGCTGACCGAACGCATGCAATCGACCGGCGATCGTGTCACGATTTGCGCCATGGGTCTCCCTGATCAATACCTGGCCGACGGCGAGCGGGTCGTTCTATCGTTCCATCCGCACTGGAAGCGGCTGATCCTTCCGGTCCTCGCCCTCATCGTCGTGCTGGCCGCCGCCGTCGCGGCCTTCGTCTTCATCCCCGGCGACTACGAGTACGCGGGGTACGCCCGCGGCGCGGTGGCCGTGGTCGCCTTCGTGGCGCTGGTCCTGTGGACGATCGTTCCCTATCTACGCTGGGTGACGACGTCCTACACGCTGACCTCGCACCGCTTCGCCATCAGCACGGGAGTGCTGAACAAGTCGGAGGACGACATCCCGCTGGCCAAGGTGAACAGCGTGAGCTCCGACCAGCGGCTCGTGGAGCGCATCCTGGGATGCGGCACGCTCCGGGTCGAGTCGGCGTCGGAGAAGGGCGACATCGACTATCGCGACATCCCCCAGATCCAGCGCGTACGGCACGAGCTGTTCCGGCTGGTGGAGGACGTCGCGGACGGGAACATCGACGGGGACTGAGCTCGGCGCGGCCCACGCGCCGTGCGGGGGAGGGGGACGTGGACACTAGCGGGCGACCCGGCGCCGACGACATGCGGCGGCTGTTCCTGGGGCCGGCACCGGCCTACACCCGGAGGCAGGTCGCCGAGGCGGCCGGCATACCGCAGGACCTGGCGGCGCGGATCTGGCGGGCCCTCGGCTTCGCCACGTTCGCCGACGACGCCGTGGCGTTCACCGAGGCCGACCTGGCGGCCCTGTACCGCATCCGCGACCTGCTCGACGCGCAGATGCTCGACGAGCGGGCCGTCATCCGCATGGCCAGGGCCCTCGGCCGTACGACCGCGCGGCTCGCCCAGTGGCAGGCCGAGATCATGGTCGACGCGCTGATCGAGCCGGGCGCGCGGGCGGGGGAGGAGGCGCTGCGGCAGGTGATGGACACGGTCAGCCGCCTGCTGCCGGACTTCGAGCAGACGCTGGTGCACGTCTGGCGCTCCCAGCTCGCGGCGACCGCGAGCCGGCTGGTCTCCCTCGCCGAGCCAGGCGAGGAGGTCTCGCCGACCCGGCCGCGGCTCGCGGTCGGGTTCGCCGACCTCGTCGCCTTCACCCGCGTGTCCCGGGAGCTGGACGAGCTGGCGCTGGCCGACCTGGTCGAGGGGTTCGAGTCGCGGGCCTCCGACGTGATCGCCGCGCACGACGGGCGGCTGGTCAAGACGCTCGGCGACGAGGTGCTCTTCACCGCCGCCGACCCGAGGACCGCGGCCCTGATCGCGCTCGACCTGCTCGACGAGCTCAAGCGGGACGCCGAGGGGCCCGACGTGCGGGTCGGGCTGGCGTACGGCCCGGTGCTGCCGGCGATGGGCGACGTCTTCGGGACGACCGTCAACCTGGCGGCCCGGCTGACGGCCATCGCCAGGCCGGGCACGATCCTGGCCGACAGCGAGCTGGCCGCGGGCCTCGCCGGGGCGCCCGGCGTCGACCTGGTCAAACTCCGCCGCCGTCCCGCCCGCGGGCTCGGCGTGGTGGAGCCGTATGTTCTGAGGAGATCCAGCCGAGAAAGTTGAGGTGCAGGACATGCCGTACGAAGTCCAGGGCGTGGTGGCGCGCGGCAAGGGAGAGGCGGTGACGCTGGAGACCGTCGTCGTGCCGGACCCGGGGCCCGGCGAGGCGGTCGTGAACGTGCAGGCCTGTGGGGTCTGCCACACCGACCTCCACTACCGCGAGGGCGGCATCAACGACGAGTTCCCGTTCCTGCTGGGCCACGAGGCCGCGGGCGTCGTCGAGGCGGTGGGCGAGGGCGTGACCGAGGTCGAGCCCGGCGACTACGTGATCCTCAACTGGCGGGCGGTGTGCGGGCAGTGCCGCGCGTGCCTGCGGGGCCGGCCGTGGTACTGCTTCAACACCCACAACGCGGCCCAGAAGATGACCCTGGCCGACGGCACCGTGCTCAGCCCGGCGCTCGGCATCGGGGCGTTCGTGGAGAAGACCCTGGTGGCGGCCGGGCAGTGCACGAAGGTCAACCCGGCGGCCAAGCCGGCCGTCGCCGGCCTGCTCGGCTGCGGCGTGATGGCCGGCCTCGGGGCCGCGATCAACACCGGCGGCGTCACCAGGGGCGACTCGGTCGCGGTGATCGGCTGCGGCGGCGTGGGCAACGCGGCCATCGCGGGCGCGCAGCTCGCCGGAGCCCGGACGATCATCGCGGTCGACGTGGACGACCGCAAGCTCGACTGGGCCCGCGGCTTCGGCGCCACGCACACCGTCAACTCGCGCGAGACCGACCCGGTGGAGGCCATCCGCGAACTGACCGGCGGTTTCGGCGCCGACGTCGTGATCGAGGCGGTGGGCCGTCCCGAGACGTACAAGCAGGCCTTCTACGCCCGCGACCTGGCCGGGACCGTCGTGCTCGTCGGCGTGCCGACGCCGGAGATGCAGCTCGAACTGCCGCTGCTCGACGTCTTCGGGCGCGGCGGCGCGCTCAAGTCCTCCTGGTACGGCGACTGCCTGCCCAGCCGGGACTTCCCCATGCTGATCGACCTCTATCTGCAGGGACGGCTCGACCTCGACGGGTTCGTCTCCGAGACCATCGGCCTCGACCAGGTCGAGGAGGCGTTCGGCAAGATGCACCGCGGGGAGGTGCTGCGGTCGGTCGTGGTGCTCTGATCGGTTTCGCAGGGGGCCGGTCCCGGCGGGGGCGGTGTCGCGTGGAGCGGCGCCGCCCCCGTTTTTGTGTCCTGGGTCACGTAGGCAAGCCTTACCGAAGTGAGTTATGTTAGGTATGCCTAACCTTGCTGAAGATCCCTGAGAGGCGACCCATGTACGTCTGCATCTGCCGCGCCGTCACCGAGAGCGAGGTGCACGACTGCATCGCCGAGGGGGCGAAGACGGCTCGCCAGGTGCGTGACGCCACCGGTGCAGGGGGGGACTGCGCGTCTTGCGTCCGAAAGATCTGTGCGATCCTGAAACGGTCAGAGGACCTGGTAACCAGCGCATAGATCGAGGAAGCTTATGCAGGGCGACAAAGAGATCATCGCGCTGCTCAACGAGCAGCTCACCTCCGAGCTGACCGCCATCAACCAGTACTTCCTGCACGCCAAGCTGCAGGAGAACTGGGGATACACGAAGCTCGCCGCCATCACGCGGGCGGAGTCCATCGACGAGATGCGACACGCGGAGGAACTCACCGACCGGATCCTGTTCCTGGAGGGTCTGCCGAACTACCAGAAGCTGAACACTCTGCACGTCGGCCAGACCGTCAGGGAGCAGCTTCAGGCAGACCTGGAGCTGGAGCTGGGCGTGGTCAAGCGGCTGCGGCCCGGGATCGCCCTCATGCGGGAGCGGGGAGACATCACCTCGGCCACGCTCTTCGAGCGCATCCTGGCCGACGAGGAGCACCACATCGACTATCTGGAGACCGAGCTGGGCCTCCTGGAGAGCCTGGGCGAGCAGCTGTACCTTCAGCGGTACGCGGAGCCGCCGTCGTCCTCCTGAGCCGACGCTCTCCCGGGGTCGTCGCTCCCGGTCGCACGGCAAATCAGATGGACAACGCCCGCCGTTATCGTTTCGGCGGGCGTTTTTCATGCCATTACCCACTTTTCAGCGACGAAGTTCGGAATGGTCGAAAATGGGATAGAAGATCGCGTCGCTTGCGTGCTGACTATCCCGGATTTATCAGTGTTTGCCCAGGTCAATTGATGGGTCAACGACAAGTCAAAAGGCGCGCTGTAGCCGGGAAACGATCGCACAAGGTCCTACGATCGCACCATGACCTGCGTACTTCTCGCCGAGGATGACACCTCGATATCCGAGCCACTGGCGCGTGCCCTGCGCCGGGAGGGTTATCAGGTGGAGGTGAGCCCGGATGGCCCGCAGGCCCTGGAGAGGGCCTTGTCGGGGGGCGTCGACCTGATTGTTCTCGACCTCGGCCTTCCAGAGATGGACGGGCTGGAGGTCGCGCGCCGCATTCGCGCGGAGGGACACGGGACTCCGGTCCTGATCCTCACCGCCCGCGTCGACGAAGTCGACACCGTCGTCGGTCTCGACGCCGGGGCCGACGACTACGTGACCAAGCCGTTCCGCCTGGCAGAACTGCTCGCCCGTGTGCGGGCCCTGCTCCGGCGCGGAACATCGGAGACCCCGGTGGTGCAAGGCGTCCGTATCGACGCCGACTCCCGCCGGGCCTGGATGGGAGACAAGGAACTGCACCTGACCACCAAGGAGTTCGACTTGCTGCGCGTGCTCGTACGGGACGCGGGCAAGGTCGTCACCCGCGAGCAGATCATGCGCGAGGTGTGGGACACGAACTGGTGGGGGTCGACCAAGACACTGGACATGCACATCTCGTGGCTGCGCCGGAAGCTGGGCGACGACGCGGCCAAGCCGCGCTACATCACGACCGTCCGAGGGGTCGGCTTCCGTTTCGAGCGCGAGTAGCCGCCGTGGGGCGGTTCAGGGGGAGGGGCTAGCACGTGCGTCGGCGCCTGCTTTCCTCCATGCTGCTCGTCGCGGTCATCGCGGTACTGCTGTTAGGCGTGCCCCTGGGTGTGGTCGTCGTGCGCTTGATCAGCGACGAGGTCGCCCAGGAGCTCAGAACGGACGCGAGCCGGCTGCTACTCGGAGTGGAGTACTCCCTCAGCCAGGGGCAGGGGATCAGTCCGGACCAGCTCGCGCGGAACTACCCGGACCGGTACCTCCAGGTGTTCGTCCGCGGGAAACCGCCGATCGTCGTGGGCTCGCCTCCACCGGCGGGCCGTGATCTGACCGAGGAGGCGCGCTCCGAGAACGGTTACGTACGCGTCAGCCGCGACGCGGCCCAGATCCAACAGGACACCCAGGCGCGGCTGGTGCTCATCATCGCGCTCGCGGTCGTGGCCCTCGGGGCCGCGATCGGGCTGGCCACCGTCACCTCGCGCCGCCTGAGCCTGCCGCTCCAAGATCTCACCAGGATCGCGGAGCGGCTGGGCTCGGGCGACGCGAGGCCGAGCAGGCACCGCTACGGCATCCCTGAGCTGGATCTCGTGGCCGAGGTGCTGGACCGCAGCGCGCTGCGGATCTCCGACCTGCTCGCGCGGGAGCGCGAGTTCGCGACCGACGCCTCCCATCAGCTGCGCACGCCGCTGACCGGGCTGAGCATGCGCCTGGAGGAGATCGTCGCGGCCGCCGACGAGCCCGAGGTGGTCCGCGAGGAGGGGGAGGCCGCGGTCGTGCAGGTCGAGCGGCTGGCCGCAGTGATCGACGAACTGCTGGCCGCCGCCCGCAGGCAGCGTCACGCCCAGGCGGAGCCGATCGACGTGGACGACGTGGTGGGGCAGCAGATCACCGAGTGGGAGCCGGCGTTCCGCCGGGCCCACCGGTCGCTGGTGCTCGCGGGCGACCGGGGCCTCAGCGCGCTCGGCACGACCGGCGGGCTCAGCCAGGTGCTGTCCACCCTGCTGGAGAACTCCCTCAAGCACGGCGACGGCGTGCTGACGATCAACACATCGAGTACGGGCAGGTCTGTGGTGATCGAGGTGGCCGACGAGGGCCCGGGCATCCCGGATGCCCTCGGCCATCGGGTGTTCGAGCGGAGCGTGAGCGGAGGAGGCGGCACGGGCCTGGGGCTCACCCTCGCCCGTGCCCTGGTGGCGGCCGACGGCGGGCGGCTGGAACTGGTCAAGCGCCGCCCGGCGACCTTCGCCATCTTCTTACGCCACACCGTCGACAGCGGACGTCGCCGCGTGGTGAGCGGCCCCGCCTGACGAGTGGTTCAGCTGGTGGTGAGGGGGTCGGCCTGTGCCTTCACGTCGGGGTGGGACCGTGCGCCGGCCCCCTCGACGGCCTCCTCGGCCAGTTTCGGGGCCGCCAGGAACACCCACTTCTTGTACGACCAGAAGCGGAACAGGGTGCCGAGCGCCACGCCGACGCCCTGGGCGATGTTGTAGCTCAGCACGTCGTGCAGGCCCAGCGAGTAGGTCACGAAGCCGATGGTGAGCAGCGGGGGCAGCAGGCCGATGCCGTTCAGCAGGAAGAACAGGACGTACTCGCGCGCCAGGCCGCTCTGCTCCCGATGGCGGTAGGTCCAGAAGCGGTTCCCCATGTACGCGAACGTGGCGGCGACGATCGTGGCCACGACCTTCGAGGACAGGGGGCCCAGGCCGACGCCGAACCGCAGCAGGTTGGTGCCGCCGAAGTCGATGACGAACGCGATCGCGCCCACCGTACCGAACTTGAGCAACTCGTGGATGAGCGCGGCGAACCGCTCGTAGGCGCGTCGTAGAAACTGCACGTCCCGCACGGTCCTTCCTGATCGGCGGCCATGGTCGGCGGCGAGGTCTTCTCAGGCTACCGGTAGGAAGCACAAATCGGGGTCTTGCCGCAACCTTGGCCTGCTTCGTCCCAGGTCATCAAAGAACATTTCAAGAAAAATCCTGCTATGAGGGATGAACGGCCGCACTTCGCACTACGCTCTCGCCCGACCAGGATCACTTCGTTCGGGGACGCGCGCGTTCTGGAGGGGTGGCCTTTCTCGTGTTGCGCAGACTCACGGCCCTCGGTCTCGGCCTCGTCCTGCTCGCGGGGTGTGGGACCGAGGGCGTACGGGAGACCCCGGCCGAGCCAGGCGCCACGTCCCCGGCGACGGTCGAGATCACCACGGCCGACGCGCAGGCGGCCTTCGACGGCCTCGGCGGCCTGTCCGACGCCTGGAAGGACCAGGACTGCGCCGAGATCGAGCACCTCACGACCGGCGTGGAGAGCACCATCGGGAGCCGCGTCTGCGCGGCCGCCCGCGAGGGCCGCTCGGCGCCCGGCCTGACCGACTATCGGGGTCCGGAGTTCCTGCTGCCCGCCCGGCAGGACGGCGAGGACGACGCCTGGTTCGCCGTGCTGGGCCGCAAGCCCGAGCCGGCCTACTTCGTCTTCGTGCGGGTGGACGGCCTATGGCGGCTCGGCGCCGGGCCGATCCCGCTCGTCGGGAAGGCGCCCGAGGTGGAGGGCAGCGTGGACGGCGAGGTGATCGACGCCGCGGCCGACCCGGACGCGGCCGTCGGGGCCCGGCTCGCGCCCACCCGGCACGTCGCGTTCCTGACCGATCCCGCCGGAGTGGACGGAGACGGGGTCAGCGGGGTGCGCTTCGCCTCCGGCGACCCCATGCGCCGCCTGCTCACGGAACTGGTCCGCGCCCCCGGCAGGGTTCGCCCCGATCACATGACCACCGACGTGCGCATCGAAGGACCGGCCCGCGCGCTCGCGCTGCCCGGCGGCGGGTCGCTGGTGTTCCACGCGCTGCGCGTCGTCTTCACCCAGAAGCCGGGCTCGGGCCGTCACTCCCTCGCCCATCCCCGCTACCGGGCCGCCGACGTACGCGCATTCACGGGCGGCACGGCCACGACCGTCACCGGCAGCGAGATCCTGATGCTGGCCACCAAGGTGGCCGAGGACAACACGATGACGACGGTCGGCATGCGCCGGGTCCTCGCCGACATCACCGAGGGCTCCGACTAGGACTCCGGCTGACCGGTTCTCCTCGCGCACTAGGTAGGCTGACGTGTCGTGAACAGCCCGAACGTTCCCCCTTCCAAGCCCGTGACCGCGCCCGTGGTGGGCATGGTCGGCGCGGGCCAGCTGGCGAGGATGACGCAGCAGGCCGCGATCGCGCTCGGCATCGACCTGCGCGTGCTCGCGAACACCCGTGACGAGAGCGCCGCCAAGGTGATCGTGGACACCCGGCTAGGCGACTACCGCGATCTCGCCGACCTCCGGGAGTTCGCGAAGGGGTGCGACGCCGTCACCTTCGACCACGAGCACGTGCCGACCGAGTGCATCCGAGCCCTGACCGCCGACGGGCACTCCGTGCATCCGGGAGCGGACGCCATCATCCACGCGCAGGACAAGGCGGTCATGCGCGAGCGGCTCACCGCGATCGGCGCGCCCTGCCCGGCCTGGGCCCGCGTCGAGGACCTGGCCGGCGTCGAGGCGTTCGCCGAGGAGCACGGCTGGCCCGTGGTGCTGAAGGCGGTGCGCGGCGGCTACGACGGCCGGGGCGTGTGGGTCTGCGCGACCCCCGACGAGGCGCGTGAGGTGCTCGGCACCGGTGTGGCCCTGCTGGCCGAGGCGTTCGTCCCGTTCGAGCGGGAGGTCGCCGTGCTGGTCGCCCGGTCCCCGCACGGCCAGGGCGTCAGCTATCCCGTGGTCGAGACCGTGCAGAAGGACGGCATCTGCGTCGAGGTCATCGCGCCCGCGCCGGACCTGGGCGAGGAGGAGTCGGCGGACGCCCAGCGTGTCGCGCTCACGATCGCCCGCGACCTCGGCGTGACCGGGCTCCTCGCGGTCGAGATGTTCGTCACGAAGTCCGGGCTCGTGGTCAACGAGCTGGCCATGCGCCCGCACAACAGCGGCCACTGGACGATCGAGGGCGCCCGCACCTCGCAGTTCGAGCAGCACCTGCGGGCCGTGCTCGACCTGCCGCTCGGGTCGCCGTCGATGACCGCGCCGGTCGTCGTCATGGCCAACCTGCTCGGCGGCCCCGACCCGGACGTGTACTCCCGGTATGAGCACGTGATGGCCAACGACCCGGGCATCAAGATTCACTTCTACGGCAAGGACGTCCGTCCCGGCCGCAAGATCGGGCACGTCACCGCCCTCGGGACCGACCTCGACGAGGTGCGGGCCCGCGCTCACCACGCCGTCACCTGCCTGAGAGGACCTGTGGATGCCTGACGTCGGGATCGTCATGGGGAGCGACTCGGACTGGCCGGTGATGCGCCAGGCCGCCGAGGCGGTCGCGGAGTTCGGCGTGTCCTTCGAGGCCGACGTGGTGTCGGCGCACCGCATGCCCGCGGAGATGATCGAGTACGGCTCCCGCGCCGCCGGGCGCGGGCTGAAGGTGATCATCGCCGGGGCGGGCGGCGCGGCCCACCTGCCGGGCATGCTGGCCTCGGTCACCCCGCTGCCCGTGATCGGCGTCCCGGTGCCGCTCAAGTATCTGGACGGCATGGACTCGCTGCTGTCGATCGTCCAGATGCCCGCCGGGGTGCCCGTGGCGACCGTCGCCGTCGGCGGGGCCCGCAACGCGGGACTGCTCGCCGTACGGATCCTGGCGGCGTCGGACGAGGGGCTGCGGGGGCGGATGGAGGAGTTCCAGGCCGCGCTGCGCGACCAGGCGCACGCCAAGGGCGAGCGCCTGCGCGCCGAGGCCGCGCGACTGAGCGAGTAGCGCTCTTCCCCGCGACCATCGCGGCAGGGGGTGCCGGGACATACGCGTCTTCAGCAGTTCGGGATGTCCCGGCCCCCGTTGTCCTTGGCTTCGTCGTTGCCCCATTTCGCGAGGTAGTACGCGGAGACGTAGGCACCCCGGCCGTTCTTGCCGGGGTTCGTCCGGTCCAGGTCGGTGCGCAGCCACCAGTGGTTGAACTGGTTCCCCTGCCGGACTTCGGCACCCCAGACCCGGCAGTACACGGAATTGGTGCCCTTGTTGAGGGTGCCCTGCGGGTCGTTGGAGTTCGGCTCCCGGTAGCCGGTCGCGTTGGCGAACGTGTCGACCCAGTACTTGCCACCGGTTCCGGGGTCGCCGCCGCCCCCGAGCACCCGGGGCCGGTAGGCGTGGAACTCGCTGCCCGGCTTCAGGCCGTAGGCGAGGACGCGGTGGTCGGTCCCGTAACCGCCGCGCTGTTCATAGGCCCAGTAGGACGTTCGTGCGGAGTTCGCCCACGTTTCGAAGATCACCACGTGCCGGGTGTTGTTGTCGCCGATGGCGTCGATGACAAGGTCGCCGGGGAGCAGGTCGGACATCGCTATCGGGCTGCTCACCGCCGGCGAGGCGAGGGCCACGGTGTTCAGGCCGGGAGGGTTGAGCCCGAGCGCCATCGAGGCGTAGCCGGAGCAGTCCGTCCGGTAGCCGTTGTGGTACTTGCCCTGGTCGTACGGCACTCGCTGCGGAGTTCCCGGATTCCAGGTCTTCGCCCGGTCGATGACCCTCTGCCTGGCGTCGTCCGCCGTGTGGGTCCGGGGCAGGCCAGGAAGGCTGGATGGGGCCAGGGCCGCGGCGGCCGCGGTGGGGCCGAAGCCCACGCAGATGGCCGCGGCGGCGATGGTGACCATGGTCTTCCCGTGGAAGCGCCGCGGTCCGCTCGATGTGTTCACGCTGTTACTCCCCGTGTGACCTGCAGGCGGCGGCCCGCCACCTTCAGATGCTGAGAGTAATCACTCGAACGCGTAAAGTCAGGTAAAGATTTCTGGTCACCACCTCTGCCGGCGCCTGTGGGGTCGCAGGCGCCGGAACGCGCGACGGAACCGGTGCGGCCGGCTGTGTGGAAGGCCCGGAGCCGGGATCAGGGGCGGCCGAGGGCGCGGTAGTCCCAGCCGGCGTCGCGCCAGGTGTCCGCGTCGAGCGCGTTGCGGCCGTCGATGATCCTGCGCGCGGCGACGGCCGCGCCCAGCTCCTCGGGGTCGAGGGTGACGAACTCCTGCCACTCGGTGAGCAGCAGCACGACCTCGGCTCCCTGGGCGGCCTCCAGGGCCGATCCGGCGTACCCGAGGTGGGGGTGGGCGGCCCGCGCGTTGGTCAGGGCGACCGGGTCGTAGACCTTGACCCGCCCGCCCTGCTCCGCGATCTTCACGGCCACGTCGAGCGCCGGCGAGTCGCGGATGTCGTCGGAGTTGGGTTTGAACGCCGCTCCCAGCACCGCGACCCTGCGGCCGTCGAACGCCCCGCCCAGGATGTCGCGGGTGAGGTCGACCATCCGGACGCGCCGGCGCATGTTGATCTCGTCGACCTCGCGGAGGAAGGCGAGCGCCTCGTGGGCGCCGAGCTCGTCGGCCCTGGCCGTGAACGCCCTGATGTCCTTTGGCAGGCAGCCGCCGCCGAAGCCGAGACCGGGGTTGAGGTATCTGCCGCCGATCCGCTCGTCGTACGACAGCGCCTGCGACAGCTGGGTGACGTCGCCGCCGGTGGCCTCGCAGAGCTCGGCCATGGCGTTGATGAATGAGATCTTCGTGGCCAGGAACGCGTTCGCGGCCGACTTCACCAGCTCCGCCGTGGGGAAGTCGGTCACCACGATCGGGACCTCGCCCAGGGGCGCGTAGACGTCCCGCAGCACCTTCTCGGCCCGCTCGGAGACGACTCCGAGCACGATCCGGTCGGGGCGGAGCGTGTCCTGCACGGCGAAGCCCTCACGCAGGAACTCGGGGTTCCAGGCCAGCTCGACCTGCATCCCGGCGGGGGAAAGCCGTACGAGCTTGTCCGCGAGGCGCTCGGCGGTGCCGACCGGCACCGTGGACTTGCCCACGACCAGGCACTCGCGGTCGAGGTAGGGGGCCAGCGACTCGACGACCGCGTCGAGGTAGGAGACGTCGGCGGCGTGCTCGCCCTTCTTCTGGGGCGTGCCCACACAGATGAAGTGGACGTCGCCGAACTTCGCCGCCTCCTCGTAGGAGGAGGTGAAGCGCAGCCTGCCCGAGTCGAGGTTGCGGCGGAGGAGCTCCTGCAGGCCGGGCTCGTGGATCGGCAGCTCGCCGCGTTGCAGCCGTTCGATCTTGCTCTGGTCCACGTCCAGACCGAGCACTTCGAAGCCCAGTTCGGCCATGCACGCCGCGTGCGTAGCACCCAGGTATCCGGTCCCCAGCACAGTGAGGCGGTACGGCACGGCATGCTCCCCTCTTACCGACTCTTTGTGATCTGGCATGGTACCGGCCCAGTCAACTGCCCTGTGAGCCACCTGGGCAAACCAGCGCCTTGGCCCCCACGGTACGGCTCCGGACGTGCTCGGTCGACGCCAGGCCACCAGTTCCTCGCCCTGTCAGGGTGTTCTGTCAAGGAGGAGAGTGTACTGACTGGTAACTTTCTAGTCGGACGTCCTAGTATCGGCGCTATGAGCTTCCCTCTCTACGCCCCCGCTGAGGAGCACGAGATGCTCCGCGAGACGGTCCGGGCCCTCGCCGACGAGAAGATCGCCCCGCGTGCCGCGGCGGCCGACGAGAACGAGGAGTTCCCCTGGGAGGTCTACAAGGACCTCGTCGCGGCCGATCTGCACGCCGTCCACGTGCCCGAGGCGTACGGCGGGGCGGGTGCCGATGCGCTGGCGACCGTGATCGTGATCGAGGAGGTCGCCCGGGCGTGCGCCTCGTCCTCGCTGATCCCGGCCGTCAACAAGCTGGGCACCGTGCCGCTGCTGCTGTCGGCGTCCGAGGAGCTCAAGCAGCGCTACCTGACGCCGGTCGCGCGTGGGGAGGCCATGTTCTCCTACGCCCTGTCGGAGCCGGAGGCCGGCTCGGACGCCGCCGCGATGAAGACCCGGGCCGAGCGCGACGGCGACCACTACGTGCTCAACGGCACCAAGATGTGGATCACTAACGCCGGTGTCTCGGAGTACTACACGGTCATGGCCGTGACCGACCCGTCGGCCGGCGCCCGGGGCATCTCGGCGTTCGTGGTGGAAAAGGACGACGAGGGCGTCTCGTTCGGGCCCAAGGAGAAGAAGCTCGGCATCAAGGGTTCCCCGACCCGCCAGGTCATCTTGGACAACGTGCGGATCCCGGCCTCGCGGGTGATCGGCGAGCCGGGGACGGGGTTCAAGACCGCGCTGGCCACGCTCGACCACACCCGCGTCACGATCGCCGCCCAGGCGCTCGGCATCGCCCAGGGCGCGCTCGACTACGCGCTCGGGTACGTCAAGGAGCGCAGGCAGTTCGGCAAGCCGATCGCCGACTTCCAGGGCCTGCAGTTCATGCTCGCCGACATGGCGATGAAGCTGGAGGCCGCCCGCCAGCTCACCTACGCCGCCGCGGCCAAGTCGGAGCTGGCGATGCACGGCACCCCGGTCAAGGACCTCACGTTCTTCTCCAGCGCGGCCAAGTGCGCCGCCTCGGATGCCGCGATGGAGATCACCGTCGACGCGGTCCAGTTGCTGGGCGGGTACGGCTACACCCGGGAGTTCCCGGTCGAGCGCATGATGCGCGACGCCAAGATCACCCAGATCTACGAGGGCACCAACCAGATCCAGCGCATGGTCATGGCCCGCCAGCTCCTCAAGTAGTCCTTGAGCAGCGAAAACCCCGCCTCCCGTACTGGGCAGGCGGGGTTCGCTGTATTCAGGTTGGTCGTGCGCGCTCCACGGCGTCAGACGTTCAGGTCGGGACGTTGGCGCATGCGCCCGTCCGTGCCGAGTTCAAGGACCGTGTCGATCCCGATCCGTTCGAGGAACGTGAAGTCGTGGCTGACGACGAGGAGGGCTCCGCGGTAGGCGTCGAGTGCCTCTGCGAGTTGCTCGACGCTGGCGATGTCGAGGTTGTTGGTGGGTTCGTCGAGGATCAACAACTGGGCGGGCGGCTCGGCCAGAAGAAGCTTCGCGAGCGAGACCCGGAAGCGTTCGCCGCCCGAGAGGGTGCTGACCGGACGGTCGGCGCTGTCCCCGCGAAGTAGCAGACGGGCGAGCTGGTTGCGGATCGTTCCGGCCGATGTGCCGGGAGCGACCGACTGCACGTTCGCCATGGCGCTCGCGTCTTCGTCGAGTCCGTCGAGGCGCTGGGGCAGGTAGCCGATGAGATCGGTCAGGAGTCTCCCGTGTGCTCGGCCGGGAGCCGGCGTTCCGCTGTGGACGAGTTGCTCGACCAATGTCGACTTCCCACCCCCGTTCGGCCCGACGAGGGCGACTCGCTCCGGTCCCTGGATAACCACGGTGCGGTCTTCGTCGTGGAGCTCGGCCAGGCGGCGGCCACGCGGTACATCGGGGTCGGGAAGCGTGAGGTTGATGTGCTCGTCCTCGCGGACGCGTGCGTCGGCGGCGTTCACGGCGGCCTGGGCGGCCTGGACCTTGTCGTCGAGGGTGGAGCGCAGCGAGCCGGCGGATGCCTGCGCCTTGCTGGCCCGGTTGCCGGCCAGGATCTTCGGGATGCCTCCGTCCTTTTGCGTCTTCTTGGCGGTGCGCTCTCTGCGGGCGAGCTTGGTCTCGGCCTCGACCCGCTGGCGTTTCTCGACCTTGAGCGCCTGCTGGGCCGAACGAGCGGCCTGAACGGCGGCGGCCTGCTCTTGTTCCACGTGCTCCTTCCAGGCGCTGTAGGGGCCACCGAAGGTGTCGAGGTTCCCGGCGTAGAGCTCGGTGGTGTTCTCCATGTGTTCCAGTAGTTCGAGGTCGTGGCTGACGACGACGAGGGTCCCGGGCCATTCGTCCACGAACTCGGCGAGCTTGGCTCGGGTGGGCCGGTCGAGGTTGTTGGTCGGCTCGTCGAGCAGCGTGATCGGAGTGCGGCGGATGCGCAGGCCGGTGATGGCGATGAGCATCGCTTCTCCGCCGGAGACTTCGGCGATCCGACGGTCCAGATCTGCGGCGGTGAAGCCGATCTGGTGCAGCGCCTCGTCGGCTCGCGCCTCGATGTCCCAGTTGTCGCCGATGGTGTCGAAGTGCCGCTCGTCGACGTCGCCGGCCTCGATGGCTCTCATCGCTGCGAGGACGCCGTCGATGCCGAGGAGCCCGGCGATCGTCGTCTCCTGTTGGAGGGTGAGCGTCTGCGGCAGGTAGCCGACCTCGCCGATCGTGTCGATCTGGCCGGCTGTCGGGGTCAGGATTCCGGCGATCAGTCGCAGCAGGGTCGACTTCCCGGCGCCGTTGCGGCCGATCAGGCCTGTGTGGCCGGTCGTGAACGTGCCGTTGACGCCGGAGAGCGCGACGCTGCCGTCGGGCCATTCGAACGTCAGGTCGCGAAGCGTGATGGCGGACTTAGTGGACATTGTCGGTGGTTCTCTTCTCTCTGCCCGTCACCACGGGACGGGTGTGATGGGGATCAGTTGCGCGCGACGATGACGGGTAGGGACCGGGACGTGCGGTGCTGCATGTGATGGCCTTTAGTGAAAGGTCGCGAAAGCTGGCGAATCTGACAGCGGCAACCGGCCCCTGGCCAGGTGTCAGTGCGGCAACGGAGTCGATCCCGGCAACGGGGAAGCCCGCCGACATGCGACAGCGGGTGGGTCCGCTGTCGGAGCGGAGAGAAGCCGGAGAGACGGCGAGATCGACATCACATGCGTTCGCGAGCACGGACTCGTGGCCGAGGTCGGTGCGGTGCGAACGTGCCGGTGAGGTTCACACAGGAAGGTCAACGCCATGAATTGGCGGACCAACGGCCCTGCAGGGAGTGAATAGTCGTCACCGATGAGGGAGCGATGCTCCCCGCAGGTGAAAGCCACCGGCAGTTCGGTGGCTAGATTCTGTCGACCTCAATCTCCATGGTCCGGATCGTATCAGTTGTGAGGGTCCTCTCGTTTCCTGCCGCGGCAGGAGGCCGGTACGCGGGTCGACCTCCCCGCCACCCCCTGTCCCGCGCGAGGCTCGCCCTGCTTGATGCACCGGCGAGCGGTGCCCAGCAGACAGGAGGCTGTGGTCACGGTGGTCACCCTGGCCTTCGCTGAATGGTTCGAATCATAAGATTTCGGGGCAAATGTGATCCCAATGTCATAAAGATCCGCCATCGTGGAGGAGTGCGAACGTGGCTCGATGATCAGGTAAGGTCACGGCTGGGCACGTTCGGCCTGATTGTGCCCTCGATCGTGCAGTGTGCCGTGGGTGCCGCGCTGGCCTGGATCGTCGCCGTTCAACTGCTCGGCCACGCCCACCCCCTCTTCGCGCCCATCGCGGTGATGATCTGCGTGGGTGTGGGGCTCGGGCAGCGGCTGCGCAGGGTGGCCGAGCTGGTGGTCGGTGTCAGTCTGGGCGTGGGCATCGGCACCCTGCTGGTGTCCTGGATCGGCTCGGGCCCCTGGCAGATGGCGCTCGTGATCGCGCTGGCAATGACGATCGCAGGGCTGCTGAACAGCGGCGAGCTCTTCGTGTCGCAGGTCGGGTCGTCCGCGGTGCTGGTCACCATGCTGGTGCCGGGCGAGCACGTCGGCGGGCTGGACCGGATGGCCGACGCTCTCACTGGCGGCGTCATCGGCATCGCGGTGGTCGCGCTGCTGCCCGCCAGTCCGCTCACCATCGCGGGCAAGCATCTGTCCGGCGTGCTTGACGCCTTCTCCACCATGCTGGAGCAGGCGGCGGAGGCGATCGAGAAGGGCGATATGGACCTGGCCGCCGAGGCCCTGGAGTGCGGACGCAGGACACAGACCGCGGTCGAGGAGTTCGCGGCGGCGCTGGAGAACGGCAAGGAGATCATCAGGATCTCGCCGCTGCGCTGGCACCACCGGGCCAGGCTGGCCAGGTACAAGACCGCCGCCCTACCGGTGGATCTGGCGCTTCGCAACGCACGGGTGCTGGTACGCCGCACGCTCGCGGCGATGGGGGAGGCGAGCCCGCCGCCGGTCGTCCTGGCCGAGGTGCTGCGCGAAGTCTCGGAGGCGGCGCTGCTGCTCCAGCTCGAACTGGGGGCCGGACGGGAACCGATGTTGACCAGGCAGGCGTTGCTCGCCGTCGCCGCGCGGGAGCGGCCCAAGAACCTGGGCTTCTCGGCGAACGTCATCATCGCGCAGCTGCGCTCCATCGCCGTCGACCTGCTCGAGGCGACCGGCATGGATCACGACGCGGCCTCGGCCGCGCTGACCCCGCTCGACGAGCTGAGCGACGAGAGCATGCGCGGCTGAGGTCGGACGCCCTGCTCACCGTCGCCCCCGAGGCCCTGCGCCGAGCACCAGATCCGGCGGGTGGTCATGCTCGCCAGCTCCTCAGGAAGCGGTTCGACGAAGCCCCGGCTCCGTGCTCGCGAGGCGGGGGTGTCGCCGCCTTGGCACCTCATGACCGGGCCGGGGGACGGCGGCGGTCAGATCGGGCAGGCGTCGCGGCAGTGGCCGAAGCGCTCGGCGTCCGGCGGGACGAAGCGGGTCTCCTGCGTCCCGCGCAGCGCCTCGGTCATCGCCTTCTTCCAAATCAGGCCGGGCACCGACGTGCCGTCCACGTGCGAGTAGCGGCGGCCGCCGATGCTGACGTCCACCATTGGGTGCCGCAGCGGGTCACGAGAGTCGCCGAGGCTGACGGCCGAGGCCAGGCCGGGGGTGTAACCGGCGTACCAGGCGGTGCGGGAGACGTCACCCGTGCCGGGCATGCCCGCCGCTTCGCGGCCGACGCCCTTGAGCGGGCTCCTCGCCAGGACGTCCGCCAGCACTCCGGTGACCGCGTCGGCGACCGCCGGGTCCAGGACCTGCGTGCAGTGCGCCGGCAAGGGGCGCCCGGCGCCTGAGCCGTCGCGAATTTCCGTGATCACCCTCGGCTCGCAGAAGCGGCCGCGGGCGGCGAGGGTCGCGTAAGAATTGGCCACCGCGACGGGGTCGGCCTCGTTGGGCCCCAGTGCGAACGTCTCTATCTCCTGGAGCGGCTTTCCGTTTGCGCTCCTGAGCCCGAGCCGCTCGGCCATCCTGACGGTCTCGCATAGGCCGACCTTCTCCTGTAATCGCATGTAGAAGGTGTTCACCGCGTCCTGGGTGCCCGACCGTAGGGTGACGAACCGGGTCCCGCCCTTCTCCCGGTTGTGCAGGGTGGCATGCATATCGGCGACGGCCCGGCCCGCGCAGTCCTTGAACGTCGCGTAGCCCTGGGGGCGGTACTCGTCCGAGACGACGAAGCCGTCGTCGTACCGGAGACCGGCGGCGAGCGCGGCGGTCAGGGCGTAGGGCATCGCCGTCGTGCCCTGCTGGAGGCCCGGCGCGTCGGCAGGATCACGGCTCGTGGCCATGGCCTTGACGGTCCCTTCGCCGGGAGTGATCATGACCTGGGTCGCGATCTGCGGGTCGTCGCGGTGGACGTAAGCGTCGACGGCCTGTTGCGCCGCCCGCTGGAGCCGCTGGTCGATCGTCGTCTGGATCGTCAGGCCGTCACGGGTGAGCAGTCGCGGATCCTCCGCGAGAAGTTGCTCTCTGACACGACGGCAGAGGTAGGGATATCCGCTGCCCGCGCAGTCGCCGGAGAACTCCTCGATGACGGCGCCCTCGGCATCCAGTAGCACGCTTTTCCTGGCCGCTGGGGAAGTGAAGGCCGCGGCGGTGGAAACCGAGGCCACAGGTTCCTCATCGACACCGCTGCCCGCCGGGCTCCGCAATAACAGGAGAACCGCGGTCACCGCACCCAGCGTGGCGACGCCCAGGAAAATCAGAAATGCCTTCATCGTCGCCCTTCAGTCGCCCATGGCCACGTTTCCATCACGCCCCGGCTGTCTCGCCGGGCCGAAACGTTCGTCAATGATGCAGTCCCTGCACCACACCGGCCAAATTCGCGCGGGCGCTTTGGCGTCCATTCCTCGGCGGGGTGATTTCGCTGATCACGGCCGCGGGCGGCGCGTCATTGCCGAGGGACGTGCCGTTATTCGGTTTTCAGCCCCGCCGATGAACGATTGAATGGCCATCGGAAGCGTTCGCTGTCTCGCGGACACCGCCCTGTCACACATCGGATAAGCCATGACCTCGCTCGTGCACCTCACCCCGGCGAAGAACATCCGCTCGATCCGGCGGGCGGGAATCCGCGCCGTCAGCGTGGGGCGGAACGACGTGACAGGCGTTTATTGCCTGCCGGTGCTGCCCTCCTACCAGATCACTCATCAGTGGGGGCGGGAGTTACGGCGCAATGGTCAGCGCACTCTTGTGGCCGTCCACTTCCGCATTCCCGACGACGAGCCGGTGTTGGTGGGCCACTACAACGCCCCGCCGGTCCAACTCAATAGCGCGGCCGCCGCCGCCCTGATCGCGGCGGAGCAGGACGCCCGCGGATACGAACTCCTGGTCCCGCGCCCGATCCGGGCCGGCGAGATTCACCGCATCAGGGGCGTGAACCGGGTGACCGGATGGCGCTACATGCCCAACGCTCACGGCAGGCCGCCCTGTGGATGCCCGGTCTGCAACCCTCGCGGAGCGTACGGCGCAGCCAAAATCCGCAAGGCGTACCTGGATGAATGAGCCGAAAGTTGGCGCAGCTACAGACGCTAGGCACTCCGCGGTCTCAGCCCAGGGCTCCAACTCGGACGATCCGCGCGGCTGCTCGCGACGCTACCGAGATCGTTGATGTCCGCATCATGCGAAGATGTCGGAATGCTGTCCCGAGTAACGCTGGCCGCGGTGATGGCCGGCGCCGCGCTCATGACCACCCCACAGGCTGAGGCCGCGTCGGCCAAACCCGTGATCCGTTACGCCGGCCTCGGATCCTGCCTGCAGGCCGACGGCGGCCGGCATCCGTGCGGCCCGTTGAAGCTCTGGCTGAGCAACGGCCGTGTCGTCGCGCTCCCCGGCGCACGCAGGACCGCGGCGCCTGACGAGTATGTCACCGCCGCCGTCATCGCGGTCTCTCAGGACGGCGCCCAGGCCGCGTACTTCGCAGGAAAAGACGGCGTGCTCACGATCTGGGAGGCCGCCACCGGCAGGGCGCGTGAGATCCCCACGGTGACATGGCCGGACGACCTCCAGATGAACGCACTGACCCTTGCCCCAGGCGGCCGGTTCGTCAGCATGCGCGGGGGCGACGCCTCCGAGCGGGAGATCGACCGGGTCGTGGACACGACCAACGGGAAAGTCTTCACCCTGCCGAGGGGATATCAGTCCTGGGACTTCAGCCCGGACGGTAAGCGCATGATGGCTGGTGACAACCGTACGGCGGTGCTCTACGCGACCGGCACGTGGTCGGTGAAACTGCGGCGATCCGTCTACATGCGGGGCGACCTCGCGCCCGACGGCGTCACTGTGGCCGCGCCGAAGTGGACGAAGGCCGGCGGTTCCGTCAAGAACGTGGTCCTCACTCGCAACCTGGCCACCGCGAAGAAGAGCACCGTCCCCATCCGGCTCCACGCGGGTGAGGTCGCTCTGAAGGCACGCTGGGACAAAGCGGGCCACCTCGACGTCCTGACTCGGTCCGATCGTCAGGTGCGCGGTGACCTGCGCAGGACGCATACCTGGTATCGACTGGACCGTGGCACGCACCAATTGCGCCGACTCGACTCCTTCGTCATCCCCTCCTCGGTGGGCGGTTACGTTCTCGCAGGCTGAAGAGTCGGGTGGCCGCGTCCTCCGGTCCGCCTTCGTGACTTCGAGGGTGGGAAACCCCGCTTTCCGCTTTCGGGAGGCGGGGTTTCCCATGTCTGCGTCGAGGCCGGGTAGCCGCCCCCGGGACCCGGCCGGTGCCCTTCCTCCGTCGCGTCGTGGACGCCCCGCGCGCGTGGCTCCGGACCTTGACGGTCCCTGGGCGCGGTGAGAGCATCGCCACCAATGTTTGCGTAAACATTCCCGGTTTCCACCCCCGGGCCCGTTGCGGCGATCGATGTTTACGTAAACATCCGCCGTCGGAAGAGCCGCCCCTGCCCCCGCCCACCCCTGAGCCCCCGAAGGAACGCCCCGATGAGATCCACAACGCGGCGCTGGGTCGCCGCGATCAGCACGGCCGCCATGGCGATAGGCGGCGCGGTCACCGCCGGAGCCGCGAACGCCGAATCGGCCGAGAGCGCGACGGCCGCGCTCCAGGCCGTCACCGTACGCCCCGACCCGTCCTACCAGGGGCAGCCGTTCGAAGGATGGGGCACGAGCCTCGTCTGGTTCGCCAACGTCACCGGTGGTTACCCGGATGAAGTCCGGCAGAAGCTCGCCGACATGCTCTTCGGCGAGGACGGACTGAACCTCAACATCGCCCGCTACAACATCGGCGGTGGCAACGCCCCTGACGTGCGGGACTATCTGCGCCCCGGCGGCGCGGTGCAGGGCTGGTGGAAGGCGCCCGCCGGCACCACTCGGAACGACACGAGCTGGTGGAATCCGGATAACCCAGACCACTGGAACTGGGAGGCCGACCAGACCCAGCGGTGGTGGATCGACCGGATCAAGAACGACGTCGACCACTGGGAAGCGTTCAGCAACTCGCCGCCATATTTCCAGACGGTCAGCGGCTACGCCTCGGGCGGATTCAACGCCTCGCAGGACCAGCTCAAGACCGAGAAGATCGACGACTACACGACCTACCTCGTCCGGGTCGTCGAGCATCTGGAGCAGGCGCACGGCATCAAGATCGGCACCATCGACCCCTTCAACGAGCCCAACACCAACTACTGGGGCACCTCGCTGAACTCCGCCGGCCAGCCGGTCGGCGGGCGGCAGGAGGGCGCGCACATGAGCCCGGCGCTGCAGCAGCAGGTGATCCGCTCGCTGTCCCGGCGGCTCCAGGGGTCCGGCACCGATGCGGCGATCTCGGCGATGGACGAGACCAACCCCGGCACGTTCGCGACCAACTGGAACAGCTACCCCGGCGACGTGCGGTCGCAGGTGGACCAGCTCAACGTGCACACCTACGGGACGTCCCAGCGCACCACCGTTCGCGACATCGCCAAGGGCGAGAACAAGCCGCTGTGGATGAGCGAGGTCGAGGGCTCCTGGGGTGACGGCCAGAACTTCGAGAGCATGGCGCCCGGGCTCGGGATGGCCCAGCACATGATCGACGACCTGCGGGAGCTGGAGCCCACGGCGTGGATCTTCTGGCAGCCGGTCGAGGACTACGACAACATGAAGCCGGGCGGGGAGTCGGCGAAGGGCATGAACTGGGGAAGCATCCAGATCCCCTTCGACTGCACTGCTCAGGACACCCTCGCCACCTGCCCGATCTACACGAACACGAAGTACGACACCGTACGCAACTTCACGCACTTCATCCGTCCCGGCGACCGGCTCGTGAAGGTCGACGACACCAACAGCGCCGCTGCGGTGTCCAAGAAGGGCGCGACGGTCGTGTACGTCAACAGCGGCACCGTGCCGCGCTCGGTGACGATCGACCTGTCCGCGTTCAAGACCGTCTCTCCGCACGCGACGGCGACCCCCGTCGTCACCGGAGCGGGCAGCGCGCTGCAGACCGGTGAGCCGGTGGCCGTGAACCGGGACAGCCGTTCGGTGACGGTGCAGGTCCCCGCCGAATCCGTGTCGACGTTCGTCATCGACGGTGTCGGCGGCGTGGCGAAGGAGGCCCCGCTCATCCAGGACGGGCACGTGTACCGGTTCCAGGGGGTTCAGAGCGGCAAGTCGCTCACCCCGGCCGACGGCACCGCAGGCGCGGTGATCCGCACCACCGACCCGGCGAGCGCGGCTCAGCTCTGGCAGGTGCGGAAGCTGACCGACGGTGCGAGCAACCGCGCCGAGTACTCGATCACCACGGGTGCGGGCGATCGCCAGCTGGCCGTCCAGGACGGCGCGCTCACGATGGCCGAGCCGCAGACCGAGCCGGACCCGTCCCGAAGGTGGATCCTCTCCACCACCGGCGACGGCGCCTACACGCTCGTCAACGTCGGGACCGGACGCCTGGTGGACGTCGGCGGCCAGGCCACCGCCGACGGAGCCGCCGTCGGAGTGTGGCAGGCCACCTCCGGGACCAACCAGAGCTGGAAGGTCGTCGACGAAACCGTCCAGGCGGTGCAGACCGCGGAGGTCTTCACCACGCCGGGCACCGCCCCGACGATGCCGGCGACGGTCGCCCCGGTCTACCGGGACGGCGCCCGCGGCACCCTGCCCGTCACCTGGAAGATTCCGGCGAACCAGGACTGGACCAGGCCGAAGACGATAAAGGTCTCCGGCGTGGCCACCGACCCGCTCGGCCGCCGGCACGAGGCCAAGGCCGTGGTCACCGTCGACACCCTCGTGTCGACACAGCCGGCCCGAGCCAAGACGTACGTCGGCGGCCGGCCCGAACTGCCGGCCCAGGTGACCGCCGTCGGCGGTCTCGGCGGCACGGTGGAGCGTTCGGTGACCTGGGACGCGCCGGCGGAGAACGCCTTCGACCACGCGGGCGTCGTCACCCTCTCCGGACAGGCGGACGCGGGAGACGGGAAGACCCTGCCGGCGACGGTACGGGTCCAGGTGACGCAGCCCGTGGAGGACAACGCCGCCCTCGCCGACGGCACGTCCATCACGGCGACGTACACCGAGCCCGGCTACTCCACCGCGGGCCTGCGCAACGGAAACCTGACCGACAAGGCCTGGTCGAACTGGAAGTCCGGCACGAAGAACGCCGCCGACACGATCACTGTCACCCTGCCGAAGCCGCGGACGGTCGCCCACGTCGCGACGGCCTTCTACAAGGACGGTTCGTGGGAGAGCTACGCCCGGAGCCTCAAGATCCAGGCCCGGAACGCGCAGGGCGCCTGGGTCGATGTCAGCGGTGACGTAGCGGTGCCCACCGGCGGGGCCAGTGGGCCGGTGGTGGACGTTTCCGTCACCGCCACGACGACCGACGCCGTACGGGTCGTCCTGACCGCCCGGCCCGACACGCACATGACGATCAGCGAGATCCAGGTCTTCGCGGCGTCGCCCGGTGTCTCGTCGGACGCCCGCGCCGAGACGATCACGGCCGACGGCGCCCCGCTGCCCGGGTTCGATCCGGACACCACGTCCTACCGGCTGGCCTGGCGGGGGCGTCTCCCCGAGGTCACCGCGGTGGCCGCGGACCCGTACGCCACCGTCGTGGTGAACCAGGCGACCAACCCCGGCCGTACGGCGACCGTCTCGATCGCCAGCGAGGACGGGTCGCAGTCGCGGACCTACCGCATCGAGCTGCCCCAGCACTAGCCACATCGAGCGGCCCCGTCCGGACGCCCCTCCTGGGACGTCCGGGCGGGGCCGTCGGCTTGCGGGCTGTTGACGATGTCCCGCCTCCTGGTTTAACTTCGTCTCTGTAAGGGACGAAGTTAACCGTCGTCCATGGTGGGCGTGGTAGTAATGAGATCCGCGGAGGAGGCCATACAGACAGAGTTGGTGCACCATGACCGAGCGGTACCTCGGCGTCGTCGGCATCGGCGAGGCGCTGGGTGTGAGCCGGCACGCGGTGCACAAATGGCGCTCCCGCTATCCCGGCGATTCGGAGCACCCCTTCCCCGAGCCCGATGTCGAGGTCGACGGCATGCCCGGCTGGCGGCCTGACCGGCTGGCGGAGATCATCGAGTGGCGCAACGGCCTGCCGGGCCGTGGCACCGGCGGCGGACGTCCTACCGCCGCACGACAGGAATACCTGAAAGAAGCGGCGGCGCGAGGCATGGATCGGGACGAGGCGCTGCGCGCGCTCGTCACGTTCGCCGAAGAGTTTCCCGAGATGACCGAGCCGGAAATCTGCGCCTGGCTCATCGGACACTGGCGGAGATAGCACTTCCCCCGATCAATTCCATTTCAGAAGGCGATGACGCATGCCCGAAATCGGCGGCGAGACCGCACCTGGATTCGAAGCAGTACGTGACGCGTTCGCCGCCAACCTGGCCGGCGGGCAGGAAGTGGGCGCCGCGGTCGCCGTCTACCTGCACGGCCGGAAGGTCGTCGACCTGTGGGGCGGGATCGCCGACCCCGCGACCGGACGCCCTTGGGAGCGCGACACCCTGCAGGTCGTGTTCTCCACCACCAAGGGCGTCACCGCCGCCTGCGCGCACCTGCTGGCCGAGCGCGGCGAACTGGACCTGGACGCCCCCGTCGCCGACTACTGGCCGGAGTTCGCGGCATGCGGGAAAGACCGGATCCCGGTCCGCTGGCTGCTCACCCACCAGGCCGGCCTGCCCGCGATCGACCACCCGATCACTCCGGCGGAGGCGATCGCCTGGCACCCGATGGTGACCGCGCTGGCCGCCCAGCGGCCGTTCTGGGAGCCGGGCACCGCGCACGGCTACCACGCCCACACGTACGGCTGGCTGGTCGGCGAAGTGGTCCGCCGGGTGACCGGCCGCAGCCTCGGCACGTTCCTCGCCGAGGAGATCGCCGCACCGCTCGGCCTTGATCTGTGGATCGGGCTGCCGGAATCCGAGCAGCGCCGGGTCAGCCGGATCGTCGCCGCCCCGATCGACCTTGGTGCTTTGGCCGCGATCGACCTGGACGCTCTGCCCGAGTCCGCGCGCGAGGTGATGAGGGCTTACGCCGACCCCAGGTCGCTGACGATGCGGGCGATGACCGTCGTCACGCCGATGCTGAACCACGACGACCCCGCCGAGCAGCTCGCGGAGATGCCCTCGACCAACGGCATCTGCACCCGCCCGCGCGCTGGCCCGCTTCTACGCCGCGCTGATGGGCGAGGTCGACGGGCATCGCATCCTCTCACCCGCCACTCTGGCCGCGGCGACCGCCGAACAGGCCAGCGGTGTGGATCGCGTCCTGCGTGTGCCCGTCCGGATCGCCACCGGTTTCGGCCTGCCGACACCCGACGCCTTCTGGTACGGCCCGACCGCCTTCGGGTTCCCCGGCTACGGCGGGTCGCTCGGCTTCGCCGACCCGGCCTCCGGCCTGGCCTTCGGCTACGTCATGAACCACATCCAGGAAGGCGTGCCGGACCGGAGGGCCGCCACGCTCCTCGACGCGGTCCGCGCCGCGATCAGGGCCGGGGCTCGGTAGCCGCGGGTTCCGGGGACGTCGCGGGCCGCGGCCGGATGTGGTGGCGGCCGATGGGCAGCACCAGGGGGCGGCCGGAGACGGGGTCGTCGACGACGCGGCTGTCGAGGCCGAAAACGGCGCGGACGCTGTCTTCGGTGAGGACCTCCGCCGGGGTGCCGGAGGCGTGGAGGCGGCCGTCGGCGAGGGCGATGAGATGGTCGGCGTAGCGGGCGGCGAGGTTGAGGTCGTGCAGGACCATCACGATCGTGGTGCCGCGGGTGCGGTTCAGGTCGGTCAGCAGGTCGAGCACGTCGATCTGATGGCTGACGTCGAGGAAGGTCGTGGGCTCGTCGAGGAGGAGCAGGTCGGTCTGCTGGGCCAGCGCCATGGCGATCCAGACCCGTTGGCGCTGGCCGCCGGACAGTTCGTCGACGGCGCGGTCGGCGAGGTCCGTCGTCCGCGTGGCCTCCAGGGCCGCCGCCACCGCGGCGTCGTCCTTGTCGTTCCACCGCGAGAAGACGCCCTGGTGGGGGTGGCGCCCGCGACCGACGAGGTCGAGCACGGTGATGCCCTCGGGCGCGACCGGCGACTGCGGGAGCAGCCCGAGCGTGCGGGCCAGTTCCTTGGCGGGCATGCGGTGCACCACCTTGCCGTCCAGGACGACACGGCCCTCGCGGGGGGCGAGCAGCCGGGACAGGGAGCGCAGGAGCGTCGATTTCCCGCAGGCGTTCGCGCCGACGATGACCGTGATCTCGCCGGGCGGCACGACCAGGTCGAGGGACTCGACCACGACACGGTCGCCGTAGCCGAGCGTGAGGCGCTCGACTACGAGGGAGTGGGACGTGGTCACTGCCGGCCTCCAGCCGAGGTCACACCGAGCCTCCGGCGGGGTGTCATGGCGAGCCTCCGGTGAGGTGGCATGGCGAGCCTCCGGTGCGGTGTCATATCGAGCCTCCGGCTCGGTGGGTACGGACGATCAGGTAGACGAGGTACGGCGCTCCGAGGACGCCGGTGACGACGCCGACCGGGTAGCGGGCGTCGAACGCGAACTGTCCGGCGAAGTCGGCGACGAGGACCAGGAGAGCGCCGACGAGCCCGGCGGGCACGAGCAGCGAACCGCCCGCGCCGACGAGCCGGGCCGCGATGGGGCCGGACAGGAACGCCACGAACGCGATCGGCCCGGCCGCCGCCGTGGCGAAGGCGATCAGGCCGACGGCGGCGACGATCACCGTGACGCGGGTGCGTTCGACGCGGACCCCGAGGGCGGAGGCGGTGTCGTCGCCGAGCCGCATCGCCGACAGGTCGCGCGCCCGGGACAGCAGGACGGGGGTGAGGACGACCAGCGCGACGAGGGTGGGCACCACCTGCTCCCAGGTCGTGCCGTTGAGGCTGCCGGTCAGCCAGCGCGTGGCCTCCTGGAGGTCCCATTCGGCGGCCTGGGACAGGACGTAGGAGGTGATGCTGTCGAGGATCGCGGAGATCCCGATGCCGATCAGGATGAGCCGGGTGCCGGCGACGCCGTCCCGGAACGCCAGGGTGTAGACCAGCAGGGCGACGGCGAGGGCCGTGACGATGGCGAGCACCGACACCTGGGTCCCGCCGAGGGACAGCGACACGATCGCGATTGCCGCCGCGGCGCTCGCCCCCGAGCTGATGCCGATGATGTCGGGGCTGGCCAGCGGGTTGCGGAGCATCGTCTGGAAGGTGACGCCGGCCAGGCCGAAGCTGAATCCCGCGATCACTGCGAGGACGGCCCGCGGCAGCCGCAGCCGCCCGACCGTGAAGGACGCCCCGGGGACCTGCTCGCCCAGGACGACGCGGATCACGTCGCGGGGCGGATAGAACGTCTGCCCGGCCATCAGGGTCACGGCGAACCCGGCGACGACGAGCACCGCCAGCGTCAGGACGACGAGGCGGCGGTGGGAGGCACGCCGGCGGCGGCCACGGGCGACGGCCTGGAGAACGGCCGGCGGGGCGACGCCGGAGGCGCTGCCGTGAACGCCGGTTCGCTCGCCACGTTCGCTGCTGTGCATGTCGGTTCGCTCGCTCACAGCTCACGCACTCTCTGGCGGCGGACGATGTGGATGAAGAACGGGGCGCCGATCAGCGCCGTCACGATGCCCACCTCGATGTCCGCGGGGCGTGCCACCATGCGTCCGACGACGTCGGCGGCGGTGAGCAGCGACGCGCCGGCCAGGGCGGAGAACGGCAGCAGCCAGCGGTGGTCCGCGCCGGCGAGCAGGCGGCACGCGTGCGGAACGACGAGCCCGACGAAGGCGATCGGCCCGGCGACGGCCGTCGACGCACCGCACAGCACGACGGCACCGAGGGCGGCCGTGGCTCGGACGACGGCGACGCGCTCGCCGAGCCCGGCCGCGAGTTCGTCGCCCAGCGCGAGCGAGTTCAGCGCCCGTGCGGACAGCAGGCACACGGCGAAGCCGACGGCGAGGAACGGCAGGACATGCCCGATGCGCTCGTAGGACGCGCCGCCGACCCCGCCGATCTGCCAGAGCCGGAAGCTCCCGGCGATGTCGTTGCGGGGCAGGACGACGGCGCTGACGAGGGACGCGAAGGCCGCCGACGTGGCGGCGCCGGCGAGCGCGAGTTTGAGCGGTGTGGCTCCGCCACGTCCGAGGGACCCGACGGCGTACACGAACACGGCCGAGACGGCCGCCCCCGCCATCGCGACCCAGACGTACCCGGTCGGCGACGTGAGCCCGAAGAACGCGACGGCGGTGACGACGGAGAGCGACGCGCCCATGTTGACGCCCAGGATTCCCGGATCGGCCAGCGGGTTGCGGGTCACGCCCTGCATGACGCCGCCGGAGAGGCCGAGCGCGGCGCCGACCAGCACCGCGAGCAGGGTGCGCGGTATCCGCTTGGTGACCGCCGCCTGTTCGAGGGAGCCGTCCGCGCCGCCGAGCGCGGCCCAGACGTCGGACCAGGAGACGTCGCGCGAGCCGAGGGCGACGGAGGCCACCATGAGCGCGGCCAGGACACCGGCCGTGACGAGCAGCCACAGGACCCGGACGCGCGCCGGACGCCGCGCGAGGGCGGCGTCCGGCAGGCGATCGGTGCCGACCGCCGTCACTTGACCTTGTCCGCGGCCTTGGCGAGCGCTGCGACGTAGTCTTCCAGCACCCACGAGATGGACAGGGGAGTCGGGTTCGCGGCCGTGCTCAGGGGTGTGCTTCCGGGCAGGAGATACACCGAGCCGCGCTTGACGGCGGGGATCTTCGACAGCAGCGGGTCCTTCCGGAGCGTCTCGAACAGCTCACCCTTGTCATCGCCGTAGCCGGTGATGATGTCGACGTCGTCGAACACGTCGATCTGTTCCGCGCTCCGCGTCAGCGCGAACTTGTCCGTGCCCTCGGACGCCTTGGTGATGCTGCCCGGGATCGTGAGCCCGAGGTCCTCGAAGAACATCGTGCGGGTGTCGTGTGTCGTGTAGAAGCCGACCTCGCTCACGTCGTTGGGGTCGACGTGTGTCATGAACATCGCCGACTTGCCCTTGAGCTGCGGATACTTCGCGACGACCTTGCTGATGTCGCTCTCGATGCCGGCGATGAGCCTCTCGCCCTCGTCGGCGAGCCCGATGGCCTTGCTGTTCATCCGGATGATCTCGCGCCACGGAGTCGCCCACGCGGCGTCCGGGTAGGCCACTACCGGAGCAATCTTGCTCAGGGTGTCGTAGTCCTGCTGGGTCAGGCCGGAGTAGGCGGCCAGGATCACGTCTGGCTTCGTGTCGGCGACGGCCTCGAAGTCGATCCCGTCGGTCTCGTCGAACAGCACGGGTGTCTTGGCGTTGAGTTCCTCCAGGCGCTTCTTCACCCAGGGCAGGAGCCCGTCGCCGTCGTCGTCGCCGAAGTTCGCGGCCGCCATGCCGACCGGGACGACGCCGAGGGCCAGCGGCGCTTCGTGGTTGGCCCAGTTGACCGTGGCCACTCGCTCCGGCTTCGCCGGGATGACTGTCGTCCCCAGCGCGTGCGTGATCGTCATGGGGAAGGCGCTCGAGCCGCTGCTCGTGCTCTCGGCCCTGGTCTGCGATTCGGTCTCCGACGGGCTGCCGCAGGCTGCGATGCCCAGCAGGACGGCCGCCACGGTGAGGATGCGAAGGCTGTGTCGACGCTTCAATCCGTACTCCGGTCTCAGAATTCCGCTGGTGCCTGCCCTCGCACGTCCTGGATGGCGGTAGGCGTTCGTGGAGCGGCACACCGTGCTGCCGCAAGGCCCCCGACCAAGTTAGGTAAGGCTTACCTTGCTTCGCCCTGCACCCTAGGAGAAATAACCGAGTTGTCGCAATCGAGGTTTTGAGACGGCCCTTGTTGAGATCGGGACACGCGGCCCGGTCACGGTCCCTCCGGCGGCGCGTGCGCGAGGGTGGGGCCGGGTGCGCGGTACGGCCACGAGACCTGCGCCGACAGGAAAGACGGCCGCCGGTGTCCCGGAGCCTCAACGCGCCCGGAACGCTCCCGGTGTCAGCCCGGTCGTCCGCCGGAAGGCCACGCCGAACGCGCTCGCCGAGCGGTAGCCGACCTTTTCGGCCACGGCCTCGACCTCCCAGCCATGGGCGAGCAGCGCGGCCGCGTGCTGGGCGCGCACCGCCGCGACCCAGCGCGCGAAGCTGGTGCCCGTCTCCGCGTTGAAGGCGCGGGTGATCGTGCGCGGGCTCACGCCGAGCCGGGAGGCCCAGTCCGTCAGCGTCCGCGGATCGCCCGGGTCGTCCCGTACGGCGTCGGCGATCGGGCGCAGCAGGTCGGACGTGGGCACGTGCAGGAGCAGTTCGCGTGAGGAGGGGGTGAGCACGTCGAGCACCATCGCCTCGGTCACCGCCCGTGAGCCGGAGGGCAGTTCCGTGTCGGCGAGCCGCTCCAGCAGCAGCCGGAGCAGCGGTGTGATCTCGACGGCGACGGGTGTGGGGGAGATCGGAGTCATGGCGCCGAACTCGAAGAAGTTGGCGCTGCACCAGGTTCCGGCGATCGCCGAGCCGGAGTGCAGGGTGCCCGCGGGCATCCACAGGCCCAGGGCGGGGGTGACCGTCCAGACCCGTGCCCCCACCACCGTCGTGGAGGCGCCCCGCTCGTTCCAGAGCAGTTCGTGGAAGGGATGGGAGTGCTCGTTCCACGTGGTGTCGTGGGCGATGGTCTCGCTCCAGCCGAGGATCACCGACGGCATCTCGACCGGCCCCGCCGCGAGGGCGGGCAGCGTGCGGGTCTTCCTGGTCATGGAATGAGGCGGTGGCGCACGAGCGGCATTCTCCCACCCTTGCGGGTCGTGTCCTGTAGATCTTCTTGCCTGCCGCGATCGCTCAGGAGGCGTCGGCCTGCACAGAAATATTAGTTAGGGTCACCTTATATTTGAGCCGTGCATCCATCCGAGATCCGTACCGTGGCGACCGAGGCCGAGCTTCGGCAGATCGTGAAAGAGCCGTCGCGGGCCGCTTGGGACAAGGACATCGCCCGGATCGACGAGCACGCGCGCACGATCATCGCGCACTCGCCGTTCGTGCTGCTGGCGACCGCGAACTCGGACGGAACCTGCGACGTCTCGCCCCGAGGGGATCCCCCCGGGTCGGTGCTGATTCTCGACGACCACCGGCTGGCACTCGCCGACCGGCCCGGCAACCACCGCCTCGACAGCCTTCGCAACATGCTGCACAACCCCCACGTCGGGCTGCTGTTCATCGTGCCGGGGATGAACGAGACACTGCGCGTGAACGGGCGCGCGACGCTCGTGTCGGACGCACCGTTCTTCGACGACCTGGCGGTCCGGGGCAAGCGGCCCCGGCTGGCGATCCTCGTCGACGTCGAAGAGTTGTACATGCACTGCGCCAAGGCGTTCCTGCGCTCGTCGCTGTGGAAGCCCGAGACCTGGCCGGACCGCAAGAACCTGCCCACGCTCGGAAGGATCGCCAAGGACCAGATGGGCATCAAGGCCTCGGCGGAAGCGATCGACGAGGGGCTCGCCCTGGACGCCAAGACGAACCAGTACTGACTTCCGCCCGCGCCGTGCCCGTGGCCGGCCCGCACACGCGGGCGGCGGCCAGAAGGGCGCTGAGCGGTTTGATGCGCAACACGTCTTGTGGACGCGTACGTTCACTGGGTCGTTGACGCTTTGCAGATGTTCTGCGTGGCGGTGCGGGCGGAGGGGGTCGCCTGCGGCGTGGACGTCGCCGGAGTGGCGGAGGCCTCCGGCGCGGCCACCGTCACCTTCTTCACGTCGTGGTTCTTCTGGCCCACGACGACCTCGATGCCGGTGACGTCCGGTTGCTGGCGCAACTCGGAGCCTGGGATGGCGGCGGCCACCGTACGCGCCGAGTCCTCGCGGCCGGGCGGGTAGCGGACCACCGTGGTGGCGAAGTCGCGGCGGGCCGTGTCGCCGGGGGGCGACGGCACCATGAACCCGGCCTCGACGAGGCGGGCCTTGGTGGTCGCGCCGAGGCCGGCGATGAGCGTGCCGTTGAGCACCTTGACCGAGATGCGGCCCGGCGGGATCGTGAGCGCCGTCGGAGAGGCCGCCGGGGAGGGCGCTGCGCCCGCCGACGCCGCGGGGCTGCCCGAAGGAGACGCGGAGGCCTTCGCCGACGGTTTGACGAGGGGCTGGTCGGCGTCGATCCGCTGGAACAGGTCGTGGGCGGCCGGCTTGTCCCACAGCACCGCCGACTCGCCCGTGGGCGCGTGGTAGTCCACGTCGGTCAGCGGCACGGTCGCGAACGACACGTCGTCGGTCGAGACGTCCTTGAACTGGTTCACCATGCCCAGCAGGTCCTTCTGCAGGGCCGGGTCCACCGTGAGCGTCTTGAACGTGGAGTCGAGGAACCCGGCGAGCTTGGCGGGGTTGGCCAGCGTGCCGCCGCTGAGCGCCTTGCCGAGCAGCGCGGAGATGACCTGCTGCTGCCGGTCGATCCGGTCGAGGTCGGAGCGCGCCGTGGCTCTCGTGCGGGCGTACGCGAGCGCCTTGACGCCGTCCAGCGTGTACGTCCCCGGCTGCAGGTTCAGCTTCGTCTTCGGGTCGTCGATGGCCACCGGCGTGCAGACGGTGACGCCGCCCAGCGACTCCACCACGTCGATGAACCCGAGCACGTTCACCTCGATGTAGTGGTTGATGCGCAGCCCCGTCGACTGCTCCACCGTCTTCACGGCCAGCTTGGCGCCGCCGAACTGGTACGCGGAGTTGATCTTGTGCTCGCCCTTGCCGGGGATCGTCGTCCAGGTGTCCCTCGGCAGGCTGACCACGGTCACCTTTCGGTGGTCCTCCGACAGGTGGATCACCATCATCGTGTCGGTGCGCTGCCCGACGTCGCGGCCGAGGTGGAGCTGGTTCTGCTGGCGCCTGGTCAGGTCGTCGCGCTTGTCCACGCCCACCAGCAGGATGTTCATCGCGCCCGTGGACTCGGCCTCGCTCGTGCCTGCGTCCACCGAATGGATCCGGTTGAGCGCGTAGTTCGGCGCCAGCCACGCGACGCCCGAGCCGATCAGCACGACTCCGGACAGCGAGCCCGAAATGACCAGGGAACGGAGGTTTGACCTCCGCCGACGGGCGCGTTGCGCCGTCAGCCGTACCCCGCCGTACCCGTCGCCCCCTACGCGGACGCCGGAGTCCTCCTCATGGTCGCCGGGCATTCCCGTCCTCCGGTTGCCGTCTCCACCCCTCCGTACAGTAGCGTGAGCGCCGCCATGAAGCCCTTTCCCGACTCGCGACAGTCGAGCCAGAATCCGGCGCGGCCCTGGCCGCCGGTCTCGGTGATCATGCCGGTGCTCAACGAGGAGCGGCATCTGCGCGACGCCGTACGGCAGGTCCTCGAACAGGACTACGAGGGCCCTCTCGAGGTCGTCATCAGCGTGGGCCCCTCCCACGACCGCACGCAGGAGGTCGCCGACGCCATCGCGGCCGAGGACCGCCGTGTCGTCGTCGTGCCGAACCCCACCGGCAGGACCCCCAACGCGCTGAACGCCGCCATCGCGGCGTCCCGCAACCCCATCATCGCGCGGGTCGACGGGCACGCGATCCTGCCCCGCGACTACCTCCGTACGGCCGTGGAGACGCTGGAGCAGACCGGCGCCGACAACGTCGGCGGCATCATGGCCGCCGAGGGGATCACGCCGTTCGAGCAGGCGGTGGCCTGCGCCATGACCTCGAAGATCGGCGTGGGCAACGCGCGGTTCCACACGGGCGGGGAGGCCGGCCCGGCCGACACCGTCTATCTGGGCGTCTTCCGCCGCAGCGCCCTCGACCGGGTGGGCGGCTACGACGAGCACTTCCTGCGCGCGCAGGACTGGGAGATGAACCACCGCATCCGGGAGACCGGCGGGCTGGTGTGGTTCCAGCCGAGGATGCGCGTCACCTATCGTCCCCGGCCCAACGTGCGCGCCCTGGGCAAGCAGTACTTCCACTACGGCCGCTGGCGGCGGGTCGTCTCCCGCACCCACCAGGGCACGATCAACCTGCGCTACCTCGCCCCGCCCGCCGCCGTGGCGGCGATGGCGCTGGGCCTGGTGGTCTCGCCCTTCTTCTGGCCCGGCCTGCTCATTCCCGGGTGCTACCTCGCGGCGATCCTCGCGGGCTCGGTCCTCACCGGACGGCAGCTGCCGCCCCCCGCGCTCGTACGCCTGCCGCTGGTGTACGCCACCATGCACGTCTCGTGGGGGACGGGCTTCCTGACCAGCCCCCCGAAGCTCAGCAAGCCCCGTCCCAAGCCCGAACGGGCGAGGCTAGAGGACTTCTTCGAAGACTGAGGTGTCCAGCGTGAAGCCGATCGGGTGGGGGACGTGGATCTCCCGCCCGAACGGCACCGTCGAGGTCACCTGGTAGAGGCCCTCCTTGGGGTCGCTGTAGACCGTGACCGAAGCCGGCTTCGTCAGCGGGTCCACGAGGAGCATCACCGGCACGCCGCCCTGGGCGTAGATCGCCGGCTTCTTGCCGCGGTCGTCCTCCGCGCTCCCCTTCGAGACCACCTCGGCGACCAGTATCAGCCCCGAGGACAGCAGCTCACGCTCCCCCCAGCGTGGGCAGTCCTTGGGAGCGAGGACGAAGTCCGGCTCGACCGGATCCCGGCTGCCGTCGATGCACACGTCCACGTTCCCCGCCCAGGCGCGCCAGTCGCGCTCGTCCATGAGGGGGATGAACGCGCGGAACAGGCGCATGGCGGCTTGGCCGTGTTCGGGGGTGCCCACGGGGCTCACTATCAGTCTCCCGTCGATGATCTCGGTCCGCAGACCCGGAAGTGGGGGCAGCGAATCGAACAGCTCACGAGGAGTGCCGGGAAGTGGCCGGTCCGGTATGGGTGCCAGACCGGGACCATGTGGCTTGCGTGAAGTCGCGACCATGGGTGCGCATCCCTTCGTGTCCGCGTCGATACGCTGAGTTGACATGCCCAGTATTTCAGTCACGGGCGGAAGGGGCGAGGGCTTCGAGGCCGAGGGAGCGGGCGCGGGCCTCGGCACGTGCGGCGGCACGCCGTACGGCCTCCTCGAAGCGGGCCAGCGGGTCCGGGTGGTCGGCGCCGAGCAGGTAGGCGCGCAGGGCCCGCCGGGCGGCGGCCATGCCGTCCTCTCCCGGCGTGCCGAGACCGCGCAGGATGCCGGGAAGCTCCGCCAGGTCGGGCCCGAGCAGGTACGCCGCCCCGGCGGCCGGGTAGCGCTCACGGAACCGATCCGCGGGAAGGCCCGCCACGTTGGCCACGACGTACGGCTTGCCGCTGGCCACGAAGTCCGACACCACGCTGGAGATGTCGGAGACCAGCACGTCGGCCTCGTTGAAGCACTCGTACAGCGACGGCTCCCGGCCGGTCACCGTCAGGTGTTTCGGAGCGCCGTGCGGCATGCCGGTGCTCTCGCCCAGCAGAGCCATGATCTTGCGGTGCGCCGCCCTGGCCGCCGGTGAGCGGTGACCGGTGAGCGGGTGGGGCTTGTAGATCACCCGCACCGGCTGGTCGAGCAGGGCGCGCACGATCGCGGGCCCCATGGCGACGAGCGAGCTGTGGAACAGGTCGTCGCTCCACCCCTCCCACGTGGGCGCGTACAGGACGGTCCGGTGCGCCGCCGCCCCCTCGGCGTACGGGCTGGTGCGCAGCACCCCGGCGAGCTGGGGGCGGCCGACCTCCTCGACGGCCTCGTCCCGCACGCCCACCTGGGCGCGCAGGTAGCGGTCCCGCCCGGCCGGCCCGGCCACCCAGACCTCGTCGTACACCTTGGTGTAGGGGTTGAAGGACGCCTCCTTGTCGCTGTCGCCGTGGCCGATGAACACGCTCCGCACGCCCGGCACCCGGAGCATGTGGATGTTGTTGCCGACGTTGGCGGGGAACAGGGCGACCCGCACGCCGTCGAGCGCGCGGAAGTTCATGAGGTCGACCGACGAGGGGATGCACACGACCGGCAGCGTCGTCGCGCCGAGGGCCGCGGCCAGCGTCCGCTCGCGCAGCACCACCAGCGTCCTCGGCGTGATCCGCTCCAGCGTGCCGAGCCACATGGTGGCCTGGTAGACCGCAGTGACCGGCCCGGAGAAGTACATGACGACCTCGGGCCGGTGGGCCGCGACCCAGTCGTCCACGGCGGCGAGGATCCGCCGCCGGTCGCCCAGGTGCCTGGCCCGCCGCGCGTGGGCCAGCAGCGCGGCGACGGCCGCGACCTCCAGTGCCAGGGCCACGACGGCCCCGGCCGCGCCCGTCCAGCCGAGGCCCGTCCAGCCCAGGCACGCCGCCCCGGCCGCGGCGGGCACGACCGCGAGCGCGTCGAGGTAGAGCAGCCGGGCGCCGCGCCAGGTGAGCAGCGCGCGGGGCGGCGCGGGCGGGATCCGCAGCGCGGGCAGGTCGACGTTGCGGGTCATCACCGGCATCTGGTTGTGCCGGCGGTCGACGTGCTCGGCGAGCCACGTCTGCACGGCCCGCAGGCCGTGGAACAGGAACAGCCCGGCCGCGAGCGTCGCGAACCACAACGGCCGCCCCGGCGCCAGCCGTGCCAGCAGCACGACGGCGGCCGTCTCACGCGACAGGAAGCGGACCGTGGCCCCGAGATGGGCCCGGCTCAGCGTGCCCGCCGCCCGGCCGGGCAGCGCGGCCTCCGCCGCGTAGGACAGCGGCACGAGCACCGCGAAGGTCGCGGGCAGCGGCCACACGGCGGCCGCGAGCAGGGCCGGGTACGACGCGAGCGTGAGCGCGGTGAACGCGCCTCTGCGTCCACCGGTCAGGCTTCTCAGTGCCGGCCGCCGGACCAACGCGACCAGTGCGTTCGGGGCCCTGCGCCCCCTGATGTTTCCCCCCATGGGCGAGCGCCCATCCCTCCGTGTCTTCGCGGATGCGTGGTTGCGGTCATCGGCTGAGCCGTACGTCCACGACCTGTCCCGTGAGGCGGGACAGCAGCACGTCGATGCTGGTGCGGGCGACGGCGGCGGGGGAGAGAAGCGTTCCGGCGGGTTCGTCGCCGAACGCGCGCAGCCGCATGGGGGTGGCGGTGCGCTCGGGGTTGACGCAGTTGACGCGGACACCCTGGCAGGCCCACTCGTCGGCGAGCGCCTGGGTGAGGTTGACGACGGCGGCCTTCGTGGAGGAGTAGAGGCTGTAGTCGGCCCGGCCGCGGGTGTAGGACGAGGAGGTGTAGAGCAGGAGGTGGCCGCGGGTCTCCATGAGGTACTTCACGGACGCGCGGGCGATGTTGACCGGTCCGAGGTAGTTGACCCCGACGGTCTCCTCGATCGTGTGCTGCCCGGCCTCGCCGAGCTTGCCCATGTGCAGCACGCCCGCCGTGTTGACGACGAAGTCGATCCGGCCGGTCTCGGCGTACACCCGGGCGAGCGCGTCCTCCACGGCGGCGACGTCCTCGACGCGCACGCCGTTCTGGCTGCGGGAGAACGAGTGGACGCTCGCGCCGTACCCCATGGCCAGCGCGACGATGTCCGCGCCGATGCCGTAGCTGCCGCCGAAGACCACGAGCGTGCGGCCCTCGAGCCCGGCCCGGTAGGCCTCCTCGTCCAGCGCGGGCGCGTTGTTCTCGGCGAGCTGGAAGAGCTTGTCGGCGATGAAGACGTCGACCGGATGGGTGACCTTCATGTTGTGCTCGCTGCCGGGCACGATGTAGATCGGCACGTCGGGCAGGTAGCGCAGCACGACGCCGCAGTCGTCCGTCGTCGGCAGCGAGGGGAACTCGGGGTCGGCCAGGGCCCGCTCGTACGCCGCCCGGATCACCGACAGCCGGAAGCACTGCGGGGTCTGCCCCCGGCGCAGCCGGGAGCGGTCGGGGATGTCGCGGATGATGTCGCCGCGCGGGCCGGGCGCGGCCACCACGATCGTGTCGGAGGAGGGGATCGCCACCTCGACCGCCTCGTAGCGTTCGAGGGCGGCCACGCACTCGCTGATGATGCGGGGCTCGATCAGCGGCCGTACGGCGTCGTGCAGCAGCACGTCGCACTCCTGCTCGCCCAGCGCGCTCAGCGCCCGCCAGGTCGTCTCGGTGCGGCTCGCGCCTCCTTCGAGCACCCGGCCGACCTTGGTGTAGCCGTTCCTCCTGACGAGTTCCTCGGCCTCGGCGACGAAGCCGGGAGCCATCAGGACGACGACCTCGTCGATCTCCGGGTGGCCGTCGAACACGTCGAGGGTGTGCTCCAGAATCGTCTTCCCAGCGATCTTCAGAAGCTGTTTAGGGGTGTTGAGGCCCACGCGCTGGCCGACGCCGCCGGCCAGCACCACCCCCACCCTGCGCAGACGCGATTCGGCGATCATGATGTCCTCCCCGGAGGAGACCATACCCGTGCCGGAAGCCGGAGAAGGTGATTGCCACCTAGTGATCACTCGGTTACTTTGCGAGGTGAGCACGTGCGGACAACGTGAAGCGGGTTTCCATATGGGGGCGGATCCGAGTAAGCCCGGTACGTCACGGGACACAGAGACGGTGGCGGTCGTCCTCGCGACCTCGCCGGCCGCCGGGCTGCCCTGGTCCGACGGCGCCCGGTCCGACGGCAGCCTCCTGGAGCGGCTCACCGCCCAGCTCCTCACGCTGCCGGTCCGCGAGGTGCTGCTGGTGGTGCGGAGCCAGGACGCCCAAGCGGGCGGGTGGTCGGAACAGGCCGAGGCGAGCGGCCCGCGGCACCTGATCTGCGTCAGCGACGGGCTCGCCGAGGACCTGCGGATCGTGGCCAAGACGGCCCGCGCCTCGACCTCCCCGGTCGCTGTGCTGGCGGCCGACGTGGTCGCGCACACCGAGGCGCTGTCGCTGCTGCTCGAACATCCCGCGCGCCCGACCGGCGCGGTCGTCGCCAGCGGCGATCCGGCCCCGCTGCGCCCGCCCGTACGGACCGAGTGGGGCCGCGTCGTGTCGGCGGGCACGTCCTTCCACGAGGTCGAGTGGGCCAACGGCACCTTCCGCGGCGTCCTCCAGGTCGGGGAGGCCCACCTGGCCGGGCTGGCCGACATCGCCGAGGACCTGGCCGACCTGGCCCAGCGCCGCCACCTCGGGCGGGTCGGCGACGGCGAGGTTCCCGAGCTGCTCCTCACGGGCCTGGTGCGGGCGGGCGTCCAGGTGCACGCGGTCGCGCTGGGCACCCTGCACTGCGGGCGGGCCGGCACGCGCCCGGCCGCCGAGCGCGCGGTGCGCGAGCTGGCCGACGTCGACGAGGCGCAGGCCAGGCTCGACGCCGCGGTGAAGAGCGGCGACGGCTTCTTCACCACCCACTGCGTCAGCTCGTGGTCGCGTCACCTCATCAGGCCGGCCGCCCGTCTCGGCCTGACCCCGAACACGGTCACCGGCATCTCGGTCGGGTTCGCCGCCATCGCCGCCGTCTGGTTCTCCGACGGCCGCCGGGCGGGGCTCGTGGTCGGCGCCGTCGCGCTCTACCTGTCGTTCGTGCTCGACTGCCTGGACGGCCAGCTCGCCCGTTACACGCGCCGCTTCTCCCCGCTCGGGAGCTGGCTCGACGCGATCTGCGACCGGCTCAAGGAATACCTGGTGTACGTCGGGCTCGCGGCCGGGTACGCGGCCGGTCCTCGGGAGCCGTGGGAGATCTGGGCCCTGGCGGTGGGCGCGGTGATCCTCCAGACGATCCGCCACATGGTCGACTTCTCCTACGCGGGAGCGGTGGCCGACCGGGCGAGGGCGGCGGGCCTGCGGGCGGCGGCCCCGCGTTCGATGGCCGTGCCGTGGGACGAGGCTCCCGCGGCGGCCGCCGCGAAGGGCACCGGGTCGGTGCTGGCCCTGTCGCGGCGGCTCGACGCGCTGAGCGGCGCGAGGGGCGTGGCCTACTGGGCGAAGAAGTCAATCATCCTGCCGATCGGGGAGCGGATGGCACTGATCTCGGTGACGGCCGCGGTGTTCGACGCGCGGGTGACGTTCCTCGCGCTGCTGGTTTGGGGAGGGGTGGCGCTGGCCTACACGGCCGCCGGGCGGATGGCGAGGTCCTTCGCATGAGCGAGCGTAGCGAGCGAATCAGTGAAGACAGCGCCTGGCGAGGCGTTTACCTGCGCACCTCCGGCACGACCCTGCTCCGAGCCGAAGGCGAGGAGGTGGCATGAGCCGCCGCCCCCGCGAGGGCGCCGGGAAGGGCAGAGGCGCGATCTCCGTGCAGATGATCCAGGTGCCGCGCAGCGCCGTGGTGGCCTACCGCGACGACGGCCCGCTGTCGAAGGCGATGGGGCTGCTCGTGGCCGGGCAGCTCCCGCCGCTGCCGCCCGCGGTCGCGGGGGCCTTCGTGACCGCCGTGCTGCTGGTGCTCGGCATCGCCGGGGCCGACGACTTCGCGGTCTTCGCCCCGGCGGTGAGCCTGCTGCTGGCCGGGGCGGGCAGCGCCCATCGGCACGATGGCCGGCTCGACTGGCTGGCGCCCCCGATCCTGCGGCTGACCGAGTACGGCTTCATCGCCTCGGCCGGGTTCGCCCGCTCCGTCCCGCCGGTGCTCATCGTCGCGTTGCTCGGCGCGATGGCCTTCCACCACTACGACATGGTCTACCGGCTGCGTCAGCACGTGTATCCGCCGCCGTGGCTGGCGACGGCCGGGCTGGGCTGGGACGGGCGGATGCTCGTCGTCGCCCTGGGCGGCCTGCTCGACGTGATGACCGTCGTGTTCGTGCTGCTCGCGCTCTACCTGTGGGGCCTGTTCGGCTGGGAGAGCCTGACCTGCTGGCTCGCCGCCCCCCGCACTCCCGACGAGGCCGTGGAACCGGCACCGCAGGATTAACGTCAGACCAACAGTGGATTACCCAAGCGGGGTGCCGAGCCAACTAACCTTTGGGGTTACTGTCTGACGCTCGACCTCAAGGAGTGCGAGAAATTGCTCGGAATGGTGCTGGCCGCCGGAGCCGGACGTCGCCTGCGGCCGTACACCGACACGCTGCCGAAGGCGCTGGTGCCGGTCGACGGTGAGACCACGATCCTCGACATCGCCCTGCGCAACCTGGCGGCCGTGGACCTCCGCGAGGTCGTGGTGATCGTCGGCTACCAGGCCCAGGCCGTACGGGAACGGCAGGCCGACCTGGAGCGGCGCCACGGGGTGAAGCTCACGCTTGTCCACAACGACAAGGCCGAGGAGTGGAACAACGCCTACTCGCTGTGGTGTGCCCGCGACTACTTCTCCCAGGGCGCGCTGCTGGTCAACGGCGACACCGTCCACCCCGTGTCGGTGGAGCGGACCCTGCTGGCGGCCGAGGACACCTCCGACATCCTGCTCGCCGTCGACGACGTGAAGTCGCTGGCGGACGAGGAGATGAAGGTCACACTGGAGGACGGCCGGCTGAAGCGGATCACCAAGCTGATGGACCCGGCCGAGGCGTACGGCGAGTACATCGGCGCCACGCTGATCCGGCCGGGCGCGGCCGAGCGGCTCGCCGACGCGCTGAAGGCCACCTTCGAGCGCGACCCGCAGCTCTACTACGAGGACGGCTACCAGGAGATGGTCGAGCGCGGCGAGAAGATCGCCGTCGCACCGATCGGCAAGGTCGAGTGGGTCGAGGTGGACAACCACGACGACCTCGCGAGGGCCCGTGAGATCGCGTGCCGTTACTGATTTCCGCGGCCTTCTGAGGAGTTCGCATGCCGATTCTGGCAAGGATGCTCCCCGCCCCCCTCAAGATGGAGGTGCGGCGGGGCGCGATCGCGCAGCTCGGCACCCTGCTCGCCGACAGCAGGGTGGCCACCTCCGGCCGGGTCGCGGTCGCGGTCGGTGTCGGGCAGGGCGACCGCATCGCGGAGGTCATCGCTCCGTCGCTGGGTGAGGCCAAGGTGCTCCGGGTGCCGGACGGCACCGTGGACGCGGCCGTGTCACTCGGCGCGGACCTGCGCAAGGGCAACTACGAGGCGGTGGTCGGCATCGGCGGCGGCAAGACGATCGACGCCACCAAGTACGCCGCGTCGCTCGCCGGCATTCCCATGGTCGCCGTCGCCACCAACCTCTCGCACGACGGCATCTGTTCGCCGGTGGCCTCGCTGGTGTACGAGGGCGGCAAGGGCTCGTTCGGCGTCCCCATGCCGCTGGCGATCATGGTGGACCTCGAGTTCGTCCACGACGCCCCGCCCTCGCTCGTCCGGTCCGGGATCGGCGACGTGCTCAGCAACCTGTCGGCCATCGAGGACTGGCAGCTCGGCAACACCGAGCGGGGCGAGCCCATCGACGGGCTGGCGATCTCCATGTCGCGCACCGCGGCAGAGGCCGTCCTCGGCCGGCAGGACTCGATCGAGTCGGACGCGTTCCTGACCGTGCTCGCCGAGGCGCTGATCCTGTCGGGGATGTCGATGGTCATCGCGGGGTCAAGCCGTCCGGCGAGTGGTGGCGATCATGAGATCCTTCATGCTGTGGATCAGCTTTTCCCCGGCACATCCAATCACGGTGAGCTGGCCGGCATCGGCGCGGCGTTCTGCTACTTCCTCCGGGAGGACGCGCACCGGCTCGGCCAGGTGACCAACTGCCTCAGGCGGCACGGCCTGCCCGTCATACCCGGAGACGTCGGCCTGACGACCGACCAGTTCACGGCCGCGGTGATGCTGGCCCCCAGCACCCGGCCCGGCCGCTACACCATCCTTGAGCACCTCCGGCTGTCGGAGCACGAGGTCCAGGGGAGAGTTGAGGACTATGTCCGCGCCGTCGGTCGCTGAGCTTCGCGCGGTCGCCCAGCCGCAGACCACCATGGACCGCCGCAGCGGCGAGCACTGGGCCGGCCTGCTGTACATGCGGCGCCTGTCCATCTACGCCACCTGGCTGCTGGCCAAGACCCCCATCTCGCCGAACCAGGTCACCGGCCTGATGATCGTGTGTGGGGTGGCGGCGGGCGCCGTGCTCGCCCTTCCCGGCTTCTGGGCGGCGCTGGGCGCGGCCCTGCTCATCCAGGTCTACCTGCTGCTCGACTGTTCCGACGGGGAACTGGCCCGGTGGACCGGCCGTACGTCGATCACCGGGGTCTACCTCGACCGGGTCGGGCACTACTTCGCCGAGGCGGCGCTGCTGATCGGGCTGGGCTTCCGGGCCTCGGAGACCCTGCCCGACTGGTACACGGTGATGGGCGTGGCCGCGGCGCTCGGCGCGATCCTGATCAAGTCGGAGACCGACCTGGTCGACGTCGCCCGCGCCCGGTCGGGCCTGGTGGCGACCACCGAGGCGGCGGCGCAGCAGTTCACCTCGCCGCGGCTCGCGCTGGCCCGCAGGGCCGCGGCGGCGCTGCGGTTCCACCGGCTGATCCAGGCCGTCGAGCTGTCGCTGATCGTCGTGGGCGCGGCGGTGCTCGACAACTGGTTCTCCGCCACCCGGATCCTCGTGGTCGCCTGCGTCGTCATCGCGGGAGTCCAGCTCGTGCTGCACCTGGTCAGCATCCTCGCCTCCCGGCGGCTCTCATGAGCGCGTCGCTTCCCGCGAGGCATGCCGGTCGGCCGTACATTCGCGGTTGGGTAGGGGTTTGTTGGCAGTTCCGATACCCTTATTCCACGGTAAACCAGGCAGATTCCGGATTGCCCGGCCATACAGACTCGGTGATCATGAAGTCGTGTGTAGTGTGCCCCACCTCGAGGCGATGACGCGGTGAAAATCTCCTGTGTCATCCTCACCATGGGCAACAGGATCGCTGAGCTCGACCGGGCGGTGGAGTCCGCGCTCACCCAGACCGACGGCGACATCGAGGTGGTCATCGTCGGCAACGGCGCGGACGTGCCGGAGCTGACCGCCCAGCCGCTCCCCGGCTCCGCCGCGACGATCAAGACGGTACGGCTGGAGCACAACGCGGGCATCCCCGAGGGGCGCAACCGCGGCGTGCAGGAGTGCTCGGGCGACATCGTCCTGTTCCTGGACGACGACGGCTGGTATGCCAACGCCAAGGTCGCCGCGCACGTCCGCGAGCGGTTCACGCACGAGCCCGACCTCTCCGTGATCAGCTTCCGGGTGATGGACCCCGAGGGCGGCTCGGTGCAGCGGCGGCACGTGCCGCGCCTGCGGGCCGGCGACCCCGAGCGGTCCTCCCCGGTGACGACCTTCCTCGGCGGCGCCTGCGCCATCCGCAAGTCGGCGTTCCTGCAGGTCGGCGGATTGCCCGAGCGGTTCTTCTACGCCCATGAGGAGACCGACCTCGCCTGGCGCCTGCTGGGCGAGGGCTACCGCATCGAGTACGACGCCGAGACGGTCATGTACCACCCGCTGGTGCTGCCGTCCCGGCACACGGACTTCTACCGGCTGAACGCCCGCAACCGCGTCTGGCTGGCCCGGCGCAACCTGCCGTGGCCGCTCGCGATGCTCTACCTGCTCAACTGGGTCGTGCTCACGCTCGTACGCGAGCGTTCGATGCCCGCGATCAAGGCGTGGTTCCGCGGCTTCTTCGAAGGGCTGCGCGAGCCGGCGGGCGAGCGCCGTCCCATGGCCTGGCGCACCGCCTGGCGCATGCTCCGCCTCGGCCGCCCGCCCATCGTCTAGCAGTTCGCCCCGGCGACGCAGGTGGCGGCCGCCACGGACGCGGGCCTGCGCCGGCAACCATGGGGTGACCGGGCCGGGGCGGGTCGAGTGGCCGGCTGATCGGCACTCGGTCTCTTGTCCCCTCGCCCCGGTAGTCGGCCGGAGGGTTCGGCGGCCGACGCCCTCGGGAAACTGGAGTCAGGCGCAAACTGTAGGATTTCGGGCGTTTGCTCTGCCTGATCTCCCTGGGGTGTGGGATTGCCCGTTTTCGATCGCGAACGGCTCCGTGTCTTCGTCGACTCGCCGGTCTTCCAACGTGCGGTCATCGCCGTCATCGCGCTGAACGGGATCGCGCTCGGGCTGGAGACCTCACCCGAGCTGGCCGACCGCCACGCCACGGCCTTCCTCGTGATCGACCGGGTCATCCTCGCCTTTTTCGTCGTCGAGATCCTCCTGCGGATCGTCGCGCACGGAAAGGCGTTCTTCCGTGACCCCTGGAGCTGGTTCGACATGATCATCGTCGGCGTCGCGCTCGTGCCGGCCTCCGAGTCGTTGTCGATCCTGCGGCTCTTCCGATTCCTGCGCGTCCTGCGGCTCATCTCCGTGGTGCCGGGCATGCGACGGGTGGTCTCGGCGCTGTTCGCCGCGATTCCGGGACTGGCCTCGGCCGTGGTCCTCCTGCTGCTGTCGCTTTACATGGCGTCCGTGATCGGCGAACAGCTCTTCCGTGAAGCGGCCCCGCAGTACTTCGGAGATCTCGGGCAGTCGCTGTTCACCATGTTCACGGTGCTCACCGTCGAGAACTGGCCGCAGGTCGCCGAGGACGTGATGGCCAAGGAGCCGCTGGCGTGGATCTTCTTCGCCACGTTCATCGTGATCACGGCGTTCTTCGTCCTCAACCTGCTCATCGGTGTGATCGTTTCCGCGATGGAGGCCGAGGTCAACGCCCAGCGGTGGAAGGACGACCAGGCGTTGGAACTGGAGCAGCACACCGCGGTCATGAACGAGATCAGGGCGCTGAGCGAGAAGGTCGACCGGCTGGCGGCCGTCCTGCCGCATCCGCCGACCCCGGCACACGCCGCGTCAGCGGGTCGCGTGGCGGGCGGTGCGGACGGCCAGGGCGGCGCAGAGCAGGGCCGAGGCGAGGCCGGCCACGACGAGCGGGGACGGCCCGGCGGGCAGCCCTTCAGAACGGACCGCGCCCATGTAGTCGACGGCCGCCGTCCCGTTGACGGCGAGATACCACAGGCCGAGGTAGACGACCTGGAAGACCCGGTGCGTACGGCAGACCACGCCGAGCGCCAGGGCGAGTGAGGGAACCAGGAGCGCGCCGCCCGCCCATGACCACATTCCGGGCCAGTCGGCGGCGACCGCCATGCGGACGAGGGGCCCCACGCCGGTCATGGCCGTGAGGACGACCCCGGCGGCCCATTCCGCGACCAGCCCGCGCCAGGGCGCGGGATAGGCGCCGAGCAGTCCCTCCACTCCGTATTCCACCCGCTGCGTTCCCAGCCTCGACCAGATCAGCACCGGCCATATCCAGGCGAACGGGAGCATGGTCGCGGGCTCCGGCGTGGCGAAGGCGGCCGCCGTCACCCCGGCGGTCACGAGCCACCACCAGCGCGAGACGCCCTGGAGGAGGATGCGCAGCTCACCGGCGAGAAGCCGTCGCAGCGCCCGGCCCGGACGCGGCGCGACCCCGGGCACGGTCCAAGGCGTGGCGGGGGACGTGGTCCGGAAGGCCGGTCGCCTGCTGTCGGCGGTGACGTCCGGCTCGTACGGCGCGACGGCCGGGCCGGTGAGACGGCGCGCCGGGTCGAACCGGGCGAACCACAGGCATGGCAGCAGTGCCACGACGACCGCCAGAAGGAAGACGACAAGACGGCCGCCGACGAACGCGCCGGTGACGGAGAAGCCGTCCCAGTGGAAGGTGCGCAGCGGCTTGGCGACGGAGGTCAGGCCCAGGCTGAACTCCCGGCCGTGCACGTCGACGCCCTGCGCGGCGAGGGCGGCGCGCATCGAGTCGGCGGCCTGGTGCACGCCGAGACCGCCGAGGGGCGCCTTCCGCGACTGGCCGCCGATCAGGAGGACCAGGGAGACGACGAACCAGACGACGTTCCCCACGCCGCCCCGAAGCAGCGGCACGGTCTCGAACAGCACCGCGGTCGCCGCCGTCAGCGCGAGCGGGGGCAGCGTGATCGTCAGGAAGGGCAGGAGGATCGCCGCCGGGTCCACGGCTCCGGACTCGCCGCGGGCGAGCTGCATGATCGGCGCGGTCACCGCGAGCACGCCCGCCATCGAGGCGAGCACCAGGAAGTCGCTGAGGAACTTCCCCAGCAGATACGCGGACGTGCGCAGCGGCGTGGCGGCGACGAGCTGGCCCACGCGGGTGCGTTCATCCCGGCCGATCGCGTCGCGCACCAGGTAGAACCCGCCCAGAGTGAGCCAGAGGGCACCGGCGAGCGCGGTCGCCGTCCCGACCCAGGCGCTGGTGTAGACGCCGCGGTAGCCTCCGACGTCCAGGATCACCCACGTGGAGTCGGCGGGCGGGACGGCCAGCCGGGCCAGGCCGACCGCCGCCAGCAGGATCATCGCGTACGCGGGCCGCCGGACCCGCTCACGGAAGTCGGCGACGGCGAGCGCGATCGTCGCCCGTGCCGTGACCCGTGCCGTGACCCGTGCCGTGACCCGTGCCGTGACCCGTGCCGTGACCCGTGCCGTGACCCGTGCCGTGACCCGTGCCGTGACCCGTGCCGTGACCCGTGCCGTGACCCGTGCCGTCATCGGGCCACCTCCCGGACGCCGCCGCCCACGACGGCGAGATACAGGTCCTCCAGGTCGGGGGGCACCCGTACGGCGCCGGGGGCCGGCGGCGTGTCCGACAGGAGCCGCAGGCGGACGCCGTCCGCCGTGCGGATCACGCGGCTGGCCGGGTGACGCTCCCGCAGGACGGCGGCCTCTGCGGGCCCGGCGACCGTCTCCCAGACGTGGCCGTCCACCTCGGCGAGCAGCGCCTCCGGGGTGCCGCGCCGCAGCAGCCGTCCCCCGGCCACGACGGCGACGTCGGACGCGACGGACTCGATGTCGGACACGATGTGCGTGGACAGCAGGACCACCCGGTCCTCCGCCAGGTCGCCGAGCAACGCGCGGAACCGCACCCGCTCCTCGGGGTCGAGCCCCGCCGTCGGCTCGTCCACGATCACCACCCTCGGGTCGGCCAGCAGGGCCTGGGCGATGCCGACCCGGCGCAGCATGCCGCCGGAGTACTTGCCGAGGGGCCTCCGCACCGCCTCCGTGAGGTTGACCAGTTCGAGCAGCTCGTCGACGCGCGCACGCGCCGGACGCGCGGCCAGCCCTTTCAGGGCCGCGAGGTAGGAGAGGAACTCCCGCGCGGTCAGGTGCGGGTAGACGCCGAAGTCCTGGGGGAGGTACCCGAGCACCCCGCGAAGCGCGCCGGGCCGGGACACCACGTCGGTCCCGTCGAACAGGACCCTGCCGCCCGTCGGCCGGGTGACCGTCGCGCAGATCCGCATCAGCGTCGACTTCCCCGCCCCGTTGGGGCCGAGCAGGCCGAGCAGTCCCGCGCCGCACCGCAGGGTGACGCCGTCGACCGCGCGCTTGCCGCCCTTGTAGGTCTTGGTGACGTCCACCAGTTCGAGGGTCGGCGTCGCCCCCGTCGTGCCGCTCATCGCGTTCCACCCGACTCGGGCAGGCCGCGCAGATCCGTCTTGCGGCCGTCGCGCAGCACCCTGACCTCGCGGGGCACCTCGACCCTGAACCGGGCCGAGCAGTCGGCCCACCCGGAGCACCCGGCGTTGAGATCGAGCGTGTTGCCGTCGAGGGTCTGGCTGGAATGGGGGTTGGTGCCGTGCACGTCGAACCACAGGGTGACCTTGATGTCCTTCCTGTCCGTCGCGACGAGGTCGGTCGGGGTGTCGTGCGCCCGCACGTCGAGCGTCCTGCCGCCGAACGGGAAGGTCTGGGACACCGGTGTGGCCTTCGAGGCGTCTGCGCAGCCGCTCAGAACCGCCGCCGCGAGCACCGTCAAGGCACACCACACCGTCTTGCGCGTAGTCATCGGATCCTCCGGGTAAGCCGTCCCGAGCAGGATCCGCTGTGGGCGGCCGGGCGGGCATCTGCCGTTCGGCAGATATCGGGGACCCGATCAGCGGCCGGCGGGGCTCCGGTTCCTTCCTTGGGCGCCCTCCGGAACGGGGAGGACGGCGCTGACCTGCCACCCCGCCGCCTGGCGGCCCGCGTGGAGCGCGCCCCCGAGCGCCTTCACCCGCTCGGCCAGGCCGATCAGGCCGGTGCCGCCGCCGTGCCGGTCGTCTCCGGCGAGACCGGCCGGACGGGTGCCTCCGCCGGCGTCGTCGGTGACGGTCACCCGCAGGGCCGCGCCGTCGACTGCGCCGTCGACCAAGCCGTCGATTGGGGCGACCGTGACCACCACGCGGGTCGCGGAGGAGGCGTGCCGCCGCACGTTGGTCAGCGCCTCGAGCACGACGGCGTACGCGGTGCCGCCGATCTCCGGGGCCACCAGGAGGGCGACGTCGCCGGCCATGTCGAGCCGGGCGGGGATCCTTCCGGTGGCGGAGAAGCGGCCGACCAGGTCGGGCAGGTCGGCCAGGCCGTAGACCCGGGTCGGCGGCGGCTCCTCCGCCGCCCGCTCGTCCGGATCGCGCAGCGCGCCCACCATGTGGTCCATGGACGCCAGCGCGCGCAGCCCCGCCTCCTCGACGCGTACGGCGAGCTCCCGCGCCTCGTGCGGATCGAGCTCGCCGAGCTGGGCCGCCTGGGCCTCCAGGACGATCCCTGTGACCTCGTGGGCGACGAAGTCGTGCAGGTCGCGGGCCGTCTCCAGCCGCTGGGCCCGCCGCGCGTCCGCCACCGCGCGCACCCGCCGGTCGTCCAGCGACCTGAGGTACAGCGCGACGGCGGCCACGGCGACCACGGCGAAGAACGACAGGAGGCAGGCGATGACCGACGCCTCCGCCGTCGGGCGGGGCATGCGCAGCGTCAGCCGCAGCGGCAGCTCGACGGCCGCCCCGATCCCGAGCGCCGCCCCGATGACCGCCGCCTGCCGGCCCGGCAGCCGCCGTACGACCCGTCCGAACAGGAGCAGCAGGGCGCCCATCTCAACGGGCAGCCACAGCCCGGCGAACTGGTGCCGTCCCTGGTAGACGAACGTGACGGCGTACGAGACCAGCACGACGACGCTCGCCGCCGTGGCGAGGCCGATCCGCCGGTACGGCCAGCGCGTCAGCGCGACGGCGACGGCCAGGGTGGCGGAGAGGGCGACGACGAGCGCGTGCGGGGGAGCGAGGATCGCCGGCATCGGCACCGTCACCACGGCCACGACGCACAGGAAGGCGCGGATTCGGGACCTCGTCATGCCACCGAGGCTACGCACGCAGTGGAGCTGTCACCGCTCAACGGCGTACCCCAGCTCCCAGGCGCGTACGGCGATGCCGACCCGGTTGCGCACGCCGAGCTTGCGCTGGATGCTCGCCACGTGGGTCTTGACCGTGCCTGGCGAGATGAACAGCTCGGCGGCGATGTCGGCGTTGGTCTTCCCCTCGGCGACCTGGGCGGCGATCTCGATCTCGCGCTCGGTCAGCGGCTCCGACGGCGGCGTGTGCCGGGGGCCGTTGCCCGTGACGTGCCTGAGCAGCCGCACCGTGACCGAGGGGCTGATCAGGGTGTCGCCGGCCACGGCGGCCCGGACCGCCTCGACCAGGAGCGCGGGGCCCGAGCGCTTGACCAGGAACCCGGACGCGCCGTGCCGCAGCGCCGGGTAGACGTACTCGTCCAGGTCGAAGGTCGTCACGACCACGACCTTGACCGGGACCGCCGCGCCGGGGCCGGCGAGGGCCCGGGTCACCTCGAGCCCGTCCATCCTGGGCATGCGGATGTCGACGAGCGCCACGTCCGGCTGGAACCGCCGGGCCATCTCCACCGCGGCCACTCCGTCGGCGGCCTCGCAGACGACCTGGATGTCCGGCTGGCTCTCCAGGATGCGGCGCAGGCCCCGCCGCACCATCTCCTGGTCGTCGGCGATCAGGACACGAATCACCCGCCGATTCTTCCAGCCCCGCCGGGCGCGTTCCGCGGCGGCGTCACGCCGGGCCCGGCTCCTGGAACGCCATCGACACGTGCTCGGCGGTGGCCGTCATCAAGGCCCGCCGGGGCAGGCCCAGCTCGCTCAGCTCCTTGGCGATCGGGTGGTTGCCGAGGCGGACGAGCGCGCCGCCCGGCCGCCAGCGCAGCCCCCGGGCGCGGACCGTCCAGGGGATGCGGCGGGTGACCCCGTCCAGATGGGCGTAGGCGTCCGGCACGGGAAGGGCCTCGCCGAGCAGCGGCGCGGGCGTCGCCGGGATGCCGGGCCTGATCAGCAGGTCGACGACCATCCGGCCGTCCCTGCGCAGCAGACACCGCTTGTACGGCGAGCCGAGCCGAAGATCCACGTCGGCCAGTTCCTTGGGGAAGCCCCAGATGGTCCGCCCGGCCTCCAGCGTGAACGTCTGGTCGACCGGCAGCCAGTGGACGAAGGCGCCCGACCCCGCCCCGCGCAGGTCCTTCAGCCCGGCCAGTGGCCCGCGCCTCGGCGGGGGGCCGGCGTCGGCCGGCCGCACGAGGAAGGTGACGCCGAACTCGTTGTAGGAGCCCAGGTCGGAGTCGTGATAGCGGACGAACACCAGCGAGCACAGGGCCTTGCCCGGCAGGACCTCGGTGACGTCCATTCCGGAGTACGCGAGGACCGCGCGGGCGGCGTCGGCCCGCACCAGGTATGCGGCGAGACAGACCGACGCGTCGCGGACCTCCACCGGCGTCTCGACCCTGCGACCCTGGACGACATGGCTTGCCATGCTTCCAGTACAGCAAAGCCCGGCGGCCGGGCGACAGCCGTACGGCGGCAAGGTTGTCCCAGTCGTTTTTCCGGCGGGTGTCGATATCCGGGGCGGCCGTTCGTGTAGAGGGTGAACGGGCCCGCGCCGGGCGGGCCTCACCCGGGAGGTGTTCGAGACCATGAGGCACTATCTGCTCAGCATCCAGCAGCCCGACGGCGGGACGCCCCCGCCGGAGGTCCTGGAGCCGATCATGCGGGACCTGGCGGTCCTCAACGGGGAACTGCGCGCCGCGGGGGCGTGGGTCTTCTCCGGTGGGCTGCACGACCCGGGCACGGCAACGGTGGTGCGGGTGCGCGACGGGGAGGAGCTCGTCACCGACGGCCCGTACACCGAGGGCAAGGAGCACGTCGGCGGGCTGACGATCATCAAGGCGCCCGACCTCGACGCGGCGCTGGAGTGGGGTCGCAGGCTCGCCCGCGCGACCACGCTCCCAGTGGAGGTGCGCCCCTTCGCGGGCGTCGTGGAGGGCGATGACGACCGGGAGTAGGGCGCCCGACGTCGAGCGGGTGTTCCGCGAGGAGTACGGCCGGGCCGTCGCGGTCCTGGTCCGCCACTTCGGCGACATCGACGTCGCCGAGGAGGCGGTCCAGGACGCGTTCGCCGAGGCGGTGCGGCGCTGGCCGCGCGAAGGGACGCCGCCAAGCCCGGCCGGCTGGATCATCACGACCGCCCGCAACCGGGTGATCGACCGCCACCGGCGGGAGTCCCTGCGTGCGGACAGGCACGCGCGGGCGGTCCTGCTGCACGCCCCTGGAGACGAACCGGGCGACGGCCCGGCCGAGGAGGGTCCCGTGCACGACGACCGGCTTCGCCTGATCTTCACCTGCTGCCACCCCGCGCTCGCCCCGGCCGCCCGGGTCGCGCTCACGCTGCGCCTGCTCGGCGGCCTCACCACGGCCGAGATCGCGCGGGCGTTCCTGGTCCCCGAGCCGACCATGGCCCAGCGGCTGGTCCGGGCCAAGGCCAAGATCCGCGACGCGGGGATCCCGTACCGCGTCCCGCGGGAGGCCGACCTGCCCGACCGCCTCAGGGCCGTGCTCGCCGTCGTCTACCTGATCTTCAACGAGGGGCACACGGCGAGCGCGGGCGACCGGCTGGCCCGCGAGGACCTGTGCGCGGAGGCCATCAGGCTCGGCCGCCTGCTGGCCGCGCTGATGCCCGACGAGCCGGAGGTCATGGGGCTGCTCGCGCTCATGCTGCTCGTCCACGCGCGGCGCGACGCCCGCATCACCCCGGCCGGCGACCTCGTGCCGCTGCCGGAGCAGGACCGCGGCCGGTGGGACCGCGCGCTCGTCGCCGAGGGCCAGGACATCATGCGGGCGTGCCTGCGGCGCGGCCGGCCGGGGCCGTACCAGATCCAGGCGGCGATCAACGCCGTCCACGCCGACGCGCCGATCGCCGCCGCCACGGACTGGCCGCAGATCCTGAGCCTGTACGACCACCTGCTCGCCCTCGCCCCAAGCCCTGTCGTCGCCCTGAACCGTGCGGTCGCGGTGGCCGAGGTGGACGGGCCGCAAGCCGCGCTCGCCCTCGTGGACGATCTCGACCTGGACGGCTACCACCTGTTCCACGCCGTCAGGGCCGATCTGCTGCGGCGGCTCGGCCGGGCGGAGGAGGCCGCGCGGGCGTGCGAGGCGGCGATCGCCCGCACCCGGAACGCCTCCGAGCGGGCCTTTCTCGACCGCCGCCTGCGTCAGGTCCGGGAGTTGAGGTAGAGCAGGACGGCCAGGACGCGGCGGTGGTCCTCCTCCGTGCCGGGCAGGCCGAGCTTGGCGAGGATCGAGCTGACGTGGGTCTCCACCGTCCGGTCGGTCAGGTAGAGCCGCCGGGCGATGCCGACGTTCGTACGGCCCTCCGCCATCAGCGCCAGCACCTCCCGCTCACGGGCGCTGAGCGACGCGAGGGGGTCGGCGACCCGGCGTACGCCGATGAGGCGCGAGACGACCTCGGGGTCGAGCGCGGAGCCGCCCGCCGCCACCCGGCGCAGCGTGTCGAGGAAGTCGTCCACGTCGAAGACCCGGTCCTTGAGCAGGTAGCCGAACCCGCCGCGGGACACCAGGTCGACGGAGTGCCGGGTCTCGACGTGCTGGGAGAGCAGGACGATGCCGAGGCCGGGGTGGGCGTCGCGGATCCGCCGGGCCGCCCGCGCGCCGTCGTCGGTGTGGTCGGGCGGCATCCGGATGTCCGCGATGACCAGGTCGGGAGCGGCATCGTCCACGGCGGCGACCAGCTCGGGGGCGTCCTGGGCCTTGGCCACGACCTCGTGCCCGGCGTCGGCGAGCAGCCGGGCCAGCCCCTCCCTGAACAGGGCGGAGTCCTCACCGATCACGACGCGCACGGCAGCACCGCCTCCACCGTCGTCCCGCCGCCCTCCGGGCTGGACAGCCGCAGCGCGCCGCCCGCCGCACGGACCCGGTCGGCCAGGCCCGCCAGCCCGGCGCCCGGCCGCATCTCGGCCCCGCCCCGCCCGTCGTCGCTGATCCGCACGGTGACCCGGTCGCCGGTCCGGTTGACGCGGACGCCGATGGCGGCGGGGCCGGCGTGCTTGACCGCGTTCGTCATCGCCTCACTCGCCACGTAGTAGGCGGTCATCGCCACGTCGTCGGGCAGGTCGTCGGCCGACACGTCGAGCGCCACGGGCACCGGGACCTTCCCGGCCAGCGTGACCAGCGCGTTGCCGAGACCGTCGTCGAGGCTGCTCGGCCGCAGGCCGTGCGCGATCTGCCGCAGCTCGGTGACCGCGACGGCCAGCTCGGCCACCCACTCGTCCAGCAGGGCGCCGACGTCGGCCGTGCCGTCGCCGAGGTGCCGCTGGGCGAGCCGGATCGCCATGCCGAGGGACACCAGGCGCTGCTGGGCCCCGTCGTGCAGGTCGCGTTCGAGCCGTCGCCGCTCCTCGTAACCGGCGTGCAGCAGCCGGGTCCGGCTGGCCTCGGCCTCTTCGAGCGCCCGGCTCACCTCGATCCGCAGCCGGACCACCTCGATGAGCAGCGCGCTCGCGTCGGCCGCCTCGCGCAGCAGCTCCCGGGTGCCCGCCCGGCCGCGTACGATCGCGCCGATCTCGTGGCCCCCGAGCCGTACGGGTGTCACGAGGGAGTCGCCAGGATCGACGGGGGCGCCGGTCGCGTCGACCAGCCCGGTGGCACCCGGCAGCCGGTAACCGACGCGGAGCGCGGGGTCGCGCAGCGCGTCGCGCAGCGCCGCCTCCAGTTCCTCCGGCCGCGCCTGCCCGGCGTGGATGCGGTCGCGCAGGTGCCGTACGGCGGTCAGCATGGCTTGCCGGGCCGGGTAGAGCCGGCGGTCCACCCCGCGCTGGAGCCGCACCCGCAACGGGGACAGCGCGGCGGCGCAGACGGCGGTGGCGGCGGCCGCCGCGACGGGCGAGCCGCGGCCGGCGCCGAGGCCGACGAGGAACGAGGCGGCCGTGTAGAAGCTCAGCAGGACCGCGGTCACCATGGCGTAGGTGACCGCCGCGCTGATCGCCCGGTCGACGTCGTAGAGGTCGTGGCGCAGCACCGCGATCGCGGTCGCCACCGGGATCGACACGGCCGTCGCCGCCAGGCCGATCACCACCAGGTCGGAACTGCCGAGGAACAGGTAACTGGCCCAGCACAGCAGCAGCGTGAGCGGCAGGAAGCCGCCGCCGAGGGCGAACCACTTGAGCCGCGCCCGGCTGATCTCGCCGGCCGCCCGTCGGTAGCGGATCACCATCGCCGCCGCCGACGCGACCAGCAGCCCGAGGAAGACCGGCAGCAGCGCCGCTCCCGCGATCTCCAGCACCGGCAGGTACGCCTCCGGAAGCCGCAGGTGGGACGTGCTCTCGAACGGCGGCGGGTACGTGCCGGGGACGCACGCCGCGATCAGCATGAACAGCACGGGCACGACCAGCAGCCCGGCGACGGCCCAGCGCCAGCGCCGCCCCGGCAGGCGCCCGTCGGGAAAGACGAGCGTGAGCAGCGCCGCCGGCACGTACAGGAACATCCAGTCGCCCTGCGACAGCGCCGCGTAGACCTCGGAGAACGGCAGCCCCGGACGCCGCGCGGCCAGGCTCTCGTACAGCTGGCCGACCGTCAGCCACACGGACGTCGCCCCGGCCAGCACGAGCAGCAGGCCCACCACGCTGCGCGGACGCCGGGTGGCGACCAGCACGCCGAGCCCGACGGAGGGCAGGGCGAGCGCGGTGCCGATCGCGAGCGTCAGTCCGCCCCGCGCCGGCGCGCCGTCACCGGCGAGCACGGCCAGCACCACCCCGACGCCCGTCAGCGCGCACACCACCATCACGGCGGCGTACGCGAGCAGACGGGGGAGTGCCACGAGCACACCGTAGGTCGCGGGGCGGGCCGGGGTGAATACGTGCCAGCACGGAGATCGGACCGGGGGCGGCCCGGATCCGCCGACGGGGCCCGCGCGCCCACACTGCGGACATCGGCATCCCGCAGCTCAGGAGAAGCACATGAAACGCTCCACCCCCCTCGTCATCGGCCTGGTCATAGCCGGCCTGTTCGGTCTCATCGACGTGATCTCGGTGCCGTTCGGCGACGGCGAGCACCCGCCGTTCGCGGTGGCCCTCGCCGGCGGCGTACTGGGCTTGATCACGTTGGCCGGCGTCGTGCTGGCCTGGCGCGGCAGCCGCGCCGGGGTGGTGGCCGTGATCGTCACCAGGCTGCTGTCGGCGCTCACCGCCGTGCCGGCGTTCTTCGCCGACGGGGCCCCGGCGCCGGCGATCGCGGTAGCCGCGGTCGGCGTCGTGCTCACCCTCGCCTGCGTCGCGTTCCTCGCCCCGGCGCTGCGCTCCCAGGCCTGACCTTTCCCTTCGATTGAGGAGAATCCATGGAAACGTCCATCGCGTCCTCCGGCGGTCAGGTGGCGGCTCCGCCGCACGCTCGTCATGTGCCGCTCGCCCTGGCGCTGTTCACCGCCCCGTGGGGTTTCGTCGTCGCCAACGCCGCGTACGCGTGGGCCACGCGCGGCGGCGGAAGCGACGCCACCGGCGCGGAGGCGCTTGCGCTGACGGCGGCCCACCCCGGCGAGATGCGCCTGTCCACCGTCGCCGCGATGCTGGGCAGCCTGCTCATGGTCCCGGCCGTCCTCGGTGCCAGGCGGCTCCTCGCGGACCGGAGCCGCAGGCTCGGCTTCCTCGGCGCGACCCTCATGGCGGGTGGCTACATCTGCTACTTCGCAATCGTCTTCAGCGGGATCACCGTGGACGTCATGGCGGGACGCGGAGGCCCTCTCGCGGACTACGCGGCGGTCGTCGACGGCGCCCAGAGCGACCCGTCGGCCGTCTGGGTGTTCCTGCTCTTCGTGCTCGGCAACCTGGCCGGCACGCTGCTGCTCGGGCTGGCCCTGCTCCGCGCCCGCGTGGTGCCGCTCTGGGCCGCCGCCGGGATCATGGCGTGGCCGCCGCTGCACGTGATCGGGCTCGTGGCCGGCACCGAGTGGTTCGAGGTCGCGGGAGCGCTCACCCAGGCCGTCGGCCTGACGGTCACCGGCATGCGCCTGCTGGCCGCGTCCCGGTGATCCGCGGACGCGCCGTGGGGCCGGGGTCTGAGGTCGCCTTCAAGTGATCCCCAAGTCACGGTCCCTAGCGTCGGGGGAGAGCGGAAGGGAAACCGGTGACCACGATCGAGCGCCGCCGTGAACGCGGCCAGGGAGGCGGCGGGGCCGCGAGGAACGGCCGGTCCCGGGGACTGAGCGCGCCGTGAGCGGCGGGATCTTCCGTGAGGAGGCACTGCGCCGCCGCGCCGCCCCCGTGGAGCAGCCCGCGACCCCGGAGACGGGCGTCCGCAGGTTCGTGATCCTGTGGATGGTGGTCGCGGTGCTGGTCGCGGTGCTGTCCCTGTTCACCTGGCCGCTCCTGGACGATGGCGCGACCGCCGCTCCCACAGGGACGGGCGCGGCGGTCGACGCGGGCCGGGGAGGCGGACGGTGAGGCGGGTGCCCGTCGTCGTGCAGAACGCGGCGACCGAGTGCGGGGCCGCGTGTTTGGCCATGGTGTTGTCCTTCCACGGGCGGCGTACGACGGTGCGGGAGATGGCCGACCGGCTGCAGGTGGGCAGGGACGGGCTGAGTGCGCTGGCGATCGTGCAGGCCGCCCGGCAGCACGGCCTGCAGGCGCGGGCGTTCTCGCTGGAGCCGGCCGACCTGGCCCGGGTGCCGATGCCGGCCGTGGTCCACTGGGAGTTCCAGCACTTCGTGGTCGTGGAACGCTGGACGCCCGGTCATGTGGACGTGGTGGACCCCGGCCTGGGCCGCAGGCGGCTGTCCCCTGAGGAGTTCGGCAACGGGTTCACCGGGGTGGTGCTGGCCTTCGAGCCCGGCCCGGGCTTCCGGCGGGGGCGTTCGGACGCCGCCCGAGCCTGGCGGCGGGAGTTCGTGCGGACCCTGCTGCTGCGCCGCAAGGGGCTGCTCGCCCAGGTGCTGGCGGCCTCGGCGCTGCTGCAGGTGCTCGGCCTGGGCCTGGCGGTCGCGCTGCAGGTGGTGGTCGACCGCATTCTGCCCGGCGGGGAAGGGCACCTGCTCGCACTCGCCGGCGCCGCCGTGGCCGCCGCCACGCTCACCCAGTTCACCCTCGCCTACCTGCGCGCCATGCTGCTGGTGGCCCTTCGCGCCCGCACCGACGGGGAGGTGACGCGGAACCTGGTCGGTCATCTGGTCGCGCTGCCCTACCGGTATTTCGCCACCCGGGGAACCGGCGACCTGCTGAACCGGGCGAGCAGCGTCGCCGCGCTGCGGCAGACGCTGACCGGGCAGATCCTGGCGACACTGCTGGACGGGCCGCTCGCGGTGGTCTACCTGGTGCTCGTGGTGGTGGCCGATCCGCTGCTGGGGGGTGTGCTGGTGGCGCTGGCCGCGGCCCAGGGCGTGCTGCTGCTGGCCACGGCGGGGAAAGTGGGTGATCACACCCGGCGGGAGCTGGCGGCCCTGGCCGCCACGCAAAGCCGCCTGCTGGAGGCGGTCGGCGGGATCGAGACGCTCAAGGCCTCCGGGGCCGAGCCGCGCGCGATGCGCCGCTGGTCGGACCAGTTCACCGCCCAGCTGGACGCCGATGTGCGCGGCGGGCAGATCCGGGCACTGGTCGAGGCCGCGCTCGGCGCGATCCGTTATCTGGCGCCGCTGGCGCTGTTGTGGGCCGGGGCCTCGCGGGTGCTGGACGGCCAGCTGAGCCTGGGCGCGCTGCTGGCGCTCAACTCCGTCGCCGCCGCCGCGCTGACCCCGCTCGGCTCGCTGATGACCTCCCTGCAGAACCTTCAGCAGGCCGGGGCGCATTTCGACCGCCTGTCCGACATCCTGGCCGCCGAGCCCGAACCGTCGGCCGGGATCGAGGTGCTGCGCCTGCGCGGCGCGATCGAGCTGCGCGGCGTGAGCTACCGCCATGATCCGCGCGGCCCGTGGATCCTGCGTGACGTCAACCTGGCGGTGCGGTCCGGGCAGAAGATCGCGCTGGTGGGCGCCTCCGGCTCGGGCAAGAGCACGCTGGCCAGGTTGCTGCTGGCCCTGCACACCCCGACCGAGGGGGAGATCCGCTACGACGGGGTGCCCGCCGGTGAGCTGAACCCGCGGTCGCTGCGCCGCCAGTTCGGCGTGGTCACCCAGCAGCCGTCCCTGTTCACCGGCACGATCCGGGAGAACATCGCGCTGAACGATCCGGCCGCGTCCGTCGAGCGGATCGTCGAGGCGGCCGCCCGCGCCTGCCTACAGGAGGAGATCGCCGCGATGCCGATGGGGTACGACACGATCCTCGTCGAGGGCGGCGGACTGTCGGGAGGTCAGCGTCAGCGCATCGCCCTGGCCCGCGCGCTGCTGCCCCGTCCCAAGGTGCTGTTGCTGGATGAGGCCACCAGTCAGCTCGACGCCGCGACCGAGGCGGCCATCGAGGCGCGCCTGGCCGGCCTGACCCAGACCCGCGTCGTCATCGCCCACCGCCTCAGCACGATCAGGGACGCCGATCAGATCCTCGTCCTGGACCACGGACGCGTGGTCGAACGCGGCACCCACACCGAGCTCCTCGCCCTGCGCGGCCGCTACGCCCGCCTCGTCGCCGCTCAGATGTCCGGCGCCGGCCCTTAGACGTTCTGGCCCGACAGGTTGGTCAGGCGGCCGGCGGGAGAGCGGTCCGGCAGGGCGGAGACGGAGCTCGGGGCCTGGGCCCACCGCTCGAGCAGGGAGACGAACTCCCCGGCCGCGGCGGGCCAGTGGTAGTGGTTCAGCGCCTCGACGTAGCCCCGGGCGCCCATCGCGGCACGTCGTTCGGCGTCATCGCGCAGGCGGAGCACACACTGCACGACCGCGTCGGCCACCGCTTCGACCTCGCCGAACGGGACGATCGTCCCGCAGTCGACCCGTCCGACCAGGGACGCGGCCCTCGGCAGCGGGGTCGTGACGACGGGTATGCCGCGGGCCATGTATTCGATGACCTTCGTGGGCGTCGACTCGCGGTAGTTCGGCACGTCGTGCAGCAGGGACAGCCCGGCCAGGGCGCCCTCGGCCATCCGCAGCGCGTGGTTGTTGGGGACGTACCCGAACCAGTCGAGCAGCCCCGCGCGCTGCGCGTCGCGCAGCATCGGACGCACCGCGGCGTCGGCCGGTCCGATCAGGTCCAGGCGGATGCCGTACGGCCGGAGCCGCCGGGCGATCTCCACCATCTCGGCCGCGCCGCGCGCGATGGAGATGTGGCCCACGTAGACGATCCGGGAGTCCCCCGGCGGCGCGGGCGGCGTCGGCGGCACGTACGTGTGGTTGGGCACCACGGGATGCGCGCCGGGGAAGCGCTCACGGTAGGACTCCTCGGCGAGGATGAGGTGGAGTCGCCGCTCCGCCCGGCCCTCGACCGCGCGGATCAGCGGCGGCAGGACGCTCCGCAACGGCCCCGGCAGGTACGTCTTGGCGTTCAGCGCGCCGATCGTGTCCTCGTGGACGTCCCAGACCGTGGGCGGCCGCCTGCGCGGCAGCGCGAGCAGCAGCTCGATGTCGTGCACGAGCAGCAGGTCGGCGTCTCGCACCGCCTTGCGCAGGGCGGAGGCGGCGGCCCGCAGCGCCTTGCCCCGGTGCAGGCCCACGGCCCTCGGCACGTCCACGGCCCGGATGCCCGGCCGCGGCGTCACGTTGCAGTGCGTGAACGGCGCGACGAAGGTCACCTCGTGCCCGGCGTCGAGCAGCGCCCGGATCTGCCGGTGGGTGATCCGGGCGTCCTCGGGATGATGGACTGTCGTGCCGACGCATACCCTCATATGGGGAGGCTGACCGCACCGTCCGAAATGACCGGATGCGCTGGGTGAATGCCTCTCGAAATACCGCTTAACTTCCGGTGTTCGCCGGCTGCGGCGCCTGCCCCCTCGGCCTGCGGTACAACCAGGTCAGCCGGGGTTCGAGCAGCCACTTGAACGCCGTACGGGTCACCGGCAGGCACAGCACGATGGCCAGGGCGAAGCAGGAGCACGCGATGGCCGCCACCCCGAGCGGGCCGTACAGCCAGGAGAAGCTGAGCCAGCCCATCTCCTTGGCGATCATCACCGGCACGCCGTGCAGCAGGTAGCAGTAGAGCGTGCGGGTGCCGAGGTCGGTGAACCAGGTCTGGCGCCGGGGGATCAGCGACATCACGGCCGCCGACATGGCCAGCGCGGCCACCAGCAGGCCTGTCCGCAGCAGCATGCCCTTCCACCAGACCAGGTGGAGGTCCTTGTAGCTGTTCTTGTAGTAGATCGGGCCGAGCTTGATCGAGTAGTTCTGCACCAGGAAGATCGCCACGCCCGCGGCGCCCAGCAGGACGACCACCGACAGCACCATCACCCAGCGCTGCTTGAGGAAGTCGAAGAACTCCGGCTTGAGCACGAGACCGAGGACGAAGAACGGCATCAGGCCGAAGAAGCGGTCCATGCTGAAGTCACCGGACAGCTCGGAGAACCCGGCGAACAGGTATACGGCGATCGAGATGGCGAACGGGTACTTCATCCGCTTCCACACGGGTGTGGACAGCCGCCAGAACAGCAGCGCGATCAGATACCAGTTCAACCAGGCCGGGTCTGTGATCGTCAGGCTGAACTTGTGCCCGAAGGCGGTGCGCAGCAGGGCGTACCCCAGCTCGACGATCACGTACGGCACGAGGAACGTGTCGACCAGTTTGTTGGTCTTGGCGTTGGAGTTCCAGAAGTTCCTGGACAGGTAGCCGCTGACGATGACGAACAGCGGCATGTGGAAGACGTAGATGAACAGGTACGCCGCTCGGGAGGAGTCGGCCGCCAGCGTCGGGACCAGTGAGTGCCCGATCGGCACCAGGGCGATGCCGACGAACTTCACGTTGTCCAGGTAGGGGTCGCGCGGCTTCCTGGCCCGGGGCGCCGGTTCCTGCTCGGGCCCGTCCTCCAGGCCGTCCCGCTGTCCCGTATCCCGGGCGAACGGGTCGTCCGGGCGGGCGGGCGCCTCGGCCCAGGCGGGCAGCGGGGCGCGCAGCGGCCTGCCGAGCGGGCCGGTCTGGCGGGGGTCGTTCGCGCCGCCGGCGCCGTCCTGGGAGCGCCGCCACGGGTCCCACTGGGCGGGGTCGGCCTCCTGGCCGGGCCACGCGGGGGCCGGCGCGTCCGGCACGGGCGCGGGGCTGAAGGCCGCGTGCGGGGCGGCCCCGGGGAAGGCGTCGGATAAGCCCCGCCCGCCGCGCGGGCCGCGGCCGGTCTCGGGGAACGGCGCGGCGCCGAAGGGGTCGTCCGGCGTGAAGGCCGGGCCGGCGCCGGACGGGGGAGTGTCGAGGAAGGGGTTCGCCGTCCTGCCGGCGGCGGCCGCCGGTGGCTCTGGGAAGCCCGGAGGTTCGGGGAAGCCCGGGGGCTCGGGGAAGCCGGGGAACCCGGTCCCCAGCGGCTCCGGCCCGGCGCCGAAGGCCGGGGTGGGGAAGGCCGGGGAGTCGCCGAAGGGCGGCGTGGGGACGTCGGAGCCGTCCTGCGGGCCGGGGGCGGGCGACCGCCGGGCGGCGCCGGGGAAGGCCTCCGAGAGGTTGCGGGGACCGTGCTCGGGGAACGTCTGCGGCCAGGCGGGGCTGTCGGCGGCGCCGACACGCGACGCGCCCGGAAGATCCGCGCCCGGAGGATTTTGGGCCCGGCCGGTGGAGAAGTAGTCGAAGCCCTCCGGCTGCGGGGCGGACGCGGGCGGCATGCCCAGGCGGGAGGCGCCCGGCTGGCGCGGTTTCCGTACAGGCAGAGGCTGCTTCTCGTACGGATTGTCCTGCGGCGCGGAAGCGGTAGACGCGGCGCTGTGTGGCGAGGGGCTGTTCGACGCGCTGATGCCCTCGGCGCTTCGCGGCTTGCGCACGGGCAGCGGCTGCTTCTCGTACGGCGCGGGGCCGGCGGGCGTGGAACCGGTCGGCGCGGCAGTGTTCGGCGAGGCGCTGTTCTGTGCGGCGCTGTTCTGTGCGGCGCCGAGACCCTCGGCGTTCCCCGCTCCAGCGGCCGCACCTGCCGCGCTTCCCGTGCCTGGCGTGCTTCCCGGGGCCCTCTCACCGCTCTCATGGCGCCCGTGCGCCGATGGGACGGCGCTCTCGTCACCGGGCGCCGGGAAGGCGCCCTCGTGACGTCCGTGCTCGGGTGCCGGGGAGCCGGGCCGGCCAGCGCCCTGCTCCGCCTCCGGGCCGCCCGCGGTCTTCGGCTCCCGCCGCGGCAGGCCGCCCTCGGGAGCGGGCCAGTCTCCGGTGATGCGGCCTATCACTCCGGTGGCAGCCTCTTCGGCATCAGAGTCGGCGCCTTGCGGGGATCCGGGAACCGGCGGTTGATGGCGGGTGTCACTCACGGGAGAAACGCTCAGCTATCTGTTGGAGGCTCGGGGGAACGGCCACGCCTGGCGTAGCGTCGCCGCGTCCTTTCGGACACTAGCGAAGGCGCCCCGGCGCATCAGCCCGAACGGGCGAACAGGGCGCGTTCGCCAGGTGCTCACCCTAACGTTCTTGAAGACTGATGTCGCCTCTGAGGCCGAACGTAACTCTTGTGATATCTGTCGATTCTGCTGTCAGGCCACCGGAGACGGAACCGGCCGGGGCTCTCCGTCTGACGACTTGGAGCCCCGGCCGGGGTGTGGACAGGATGCGACGCGTGTCAGCCCGCGCAGATGTTGGTGTCGGAGGTCACCGCGTTGTCCCCGACCGGCAGGGGGATGCGCACGCCCTTCCAGTCGGCGCCGATGACCAGCTGGATGATCGGCCCGCGCACCTTGCCCGTGGGCGCGTCCGGCGGGGGCGACGACGGGGTGAAGGGCGTGACCGGGCCGCTCGCCACCTTGCCGGTCTCCGGGCTGACGGAGTTGACCAGCTTGCCGACCAGGATCTTCGAGTAGTTCCAGCCCTGTCCGGTGTAGCGGACCGTCGTCTTGGGCTGGTCGGTCCCGTCGGGCTTCAGTGCGTTACCGACGCCGACGACGTTGAAGCCGAGGCCGGCGAGCTCCTCGGCGACCTCCTTGCCTCGGCCGGGGGTGTTGGTGCCGTTGAACACCTGCACCTTGACCTGCTGCGGCTTGGTGACCACCGGCCCGGACGGCGAAGCGGCCGCGCTCGGGGACGCGGTGGGGGCCACCTCGGTGTCGTTCGCGATGGCCCTGAAGAGGTTGCCCGCGGCCGGCTGCTTCCACTGGACGCGGTTCTTGTCGGCGACGTACGGCTCCCACGGCACGGTGGTGGCCTTGAAGCCCTTCGCCGAGAGTTTCTGCGCGCTCTGCGCGATCTTGATGAGCTCCTCGGTGTTGAGCGCGTCGTCCATCGTGACGGACTTCGCCGCGGCGGCGATGAAGTTCTGCAGCTTGCCGAGGTCGGTGAGCAGGGCGGTGCTGGTCGCCTTCTTCACGACCTGGGAGATGAAGACCTGCTGGCGCTTGATGCGGGAGATGTCGCTGCCGTCGCCGAGGCCGTAGCGCAGCCGCACATAGCCGAGCGCCGCCTCGCCCTTCACGATCTGCTTGCCGGCCGGCAGCGTGAGCTTCGCCTTCTTGTCGTTGACGGCCTGTGGCAGGCAGATCTCGATGCCGCCGAGCGCGTTCACGATGTTCTTGAAGCCGGTGAAGTCGACCTTCACGTAGTGGTGGACGCGGATCCCGGTGAGGCTCTCGATGGTCCGGCGCGTGCAGATCATCCCGCCGTCGGAGAACGCGGAGTTGATCATCCCGAGGTGTGCCGGGATGAGCGTCCTGTTCCCGTTGTAACAGGCGGGGATCATCACCATGGAGTCGCGGGGGAAGCTGAGCAGCGTCGCCCCGTCGCGGTTGGGCGACACGTGCAGCAGCATGATCGTGTCGGTGCGCTCGCCGTCGTTGACCAGGTGCTGGCCGTACTTCTTGTTGTCGCCCGCGCGGGTGTCGGAGCCCACGAGCAGCACGTTGATCGCGCCGGTCTCGTTGACGGGGCGGTTCTTGTCGAGGTCGTCGGTGGACGCGCCTCTGTTGATCAGGCCGAGCGTGCTCCGGTAGACCTTGTAGGCGGTCAGCGTGCCGATGACCAGCACGCACGTGAGCACGACGCTGATCCAGCCGCCGATCCCCAGGCCGGACTTGCCGCCGCCGCCTCCGTCGCGCCGGCGGGACGGCCTGCCGTCCGGAGGGAGGTCGCCGCCGCCCCCGGACCCGCGGCTCGCGACGGCGGGTGCGGTGGGGACCGGGCTGTAGCCGGTCTCCTCGTCGCCGCCGCGCCTGCGGCCACGCCGCCGCGGCGGCTCCTCCTCGTAGGGGGGCTCCGGCGGGTCGCTCCGCTCGGCGCGCCGCCCGCCTCGGCGGCGTCCCTCGTCGTACGCCTCGGGCGGGTAGTCGTCCCGGGGTGGTCGCTGCCCGCCTCGTCTCCCGGGCATCTCCGCGTAGCCGGCCGGGGCCGTGGCCACCGGCATGTCGGCGTATCCGGCGGGCCCGGGAGCCGCTCTGCGGCCTTGCGGGGGCTCGAAGGCGCCGCCGTACGAGCCGTTTTCCGGAGGACCCCAGACTCTCTGGTCCGACGGACCCTGCGGAGGGGCGGAACGCGCTCCGCCGCGCCTGCGCTCGCTCACCGCACGCCTGCCCAAGCGATAGCCGTATGACACGAAGCGGCAGCCGGACGACACGGTGTGGCGGCCGGACGAGTGGGCGAGAGGCCGGAAGGATTATTGGTTCGCTCGCACACTTGTCCTCCTTGCCTGGCGATCACACGTCGCGCTCCGAGGGTAGGTCAATGGAGCGTCCGCGGGCGCCGCGATTGGGAGGATCCGGGCCGCGATCACGGCGTGCCACGTCCCCCTGATCCAGGGGCAGAGCATACTAAACACCGACATTTTGGGTATGAGATTGAGTTTCCCTTTACCTGAATTTGATATCCCTTGGGCCGTTTGGCCAGGTCGCGCCGGTCATGTGCGTCGGCGGAGCCCCGGACGGGCAGGGCGGCGGACGGACAGGGCGGCGGCCAGGCAGGCGAGCGGCACCGCGGGCAGGAGGTAGCGGTAGTCGAACTGGGCCGTGGCGGGCGGAACGAGCAGCAGCGCCCAGGCCGTCGCCCAGGCGATGCCCCGGTTCGAGGGGGCCCGGTTCGAGGGGGCCCGGTTCGTGGGCGGCTGGCGCGTCCGCGCCGACCGGGCCGACCGGGCCCGCACGGCCCAGGCGGCCGGGGGCACCAGGAGGATCAGCAGCAGCGCCGTCCCCGGCAGCCGTGCGACGTCCTGGTAGGCCCGCATCAGGCCCGCGAACGGCTCGGAGATGCGCAACGTGAGGGACCCCCGCTCGTAACGCTCCGCGAACTCCTTGCCCTTCACGGCGGGGTGCCGTCCGGGAGGCGGCGGCACGGTGTCCGGAAACTCGTAGTACCTGTACGTCTCGGCGTCGGGATAGACGGGCCGCCCGAGCGTGAACGACCTGCCGAGCTCGGTCAGCACGCCGCGGAGATAGTCGAGCGGCTGGCTGCGGATCGCGAGCGAGGCGAACCTCCCGGCCAGGGTGTCGGTCTCCTCGGTGAACGTGATGCCGGGCAGTTGGACCAATGGGGATTCGGCGTTCCAGATGTACTCCTGGGACGCCGGCCGGGACGCGGGAGGCCGGGAGTCGCACAGCACGGCGAGGTCGGCCGGCGGCTTCATCACCGAACAGTCGGCGAACGACATCGTCCGGGCGTAGAGGAAGACGCCGTTCGAGCCGACCAGCCCGACGCGCTGGTAGGTCGCGTAGAACCAGCCCGCGTAGCCCGCGACCGGCAGGAGCGCGGCCACCAGGAAGGGCACGGTGAGCCTGGCCACCGCCCTGCCCGGGCGGGCCGCCTCGCTCGCGCGGCGCACGCCGTACGCGAGCAGGAAGAGCGCGAAGACGGCGATCAGCGGCAGCCCGACGGTCCTGGTCAGCGTGGCGGCGGCCAGCACGAGGCCGAGCGCGGCGGCCGAGAGCGGCGTCAGCGGGCGGCGCATCGCCAGGCACACCGCCCCCACGACCAGGAACGTGAACAGCGAGTCGGAGACGAGCAGGTGTTCCAGCTCGATCTGGTACGCGTCGAGCAGCACCGGGACGCAGGCCAGGACCGCCGCCCACGAAGGGCCGCCGCGCCGCAGGACGGTCACGTAGAGCATCACGCCGAGGAGCAGCCCCAGCACGTGCTGCACGGTCACGACGAGCGCGAAGCTGTGGAACGCCTCCAGGAGCCTCAGGAACATCGAGTAGCCCGCCGGGCGGACGAGGTCCGGCCTCGGCCGCATGGCCGTCACGACGTACGTGTAGGAGTCGGGGAACCACAGCGCGGGCCGGTAGCCGAGCGCGGTCACCAGCCGCAGGAGCGCCCCCAGTCCGAAGACCACGAGGAACCACCGGTGCCGGCGCGCCCACCCCGGGAGATCCGCACGCGCCCAGGCCACCGGGTGCAGCGGATCGCGAGGCGCCAGGCGTCCGCGCAGCCACTGCCCAAGCCGCCCGCTCGCGAGTCGCCCGACGAGCCCTTCGCCCATGAACCGCCGGCCTGCGAGCCGTCCGTCCGTGAGCTGTCCATCCGTGAGCCGTCCATCCGGGAGCGGCGTGGGCGGCTCCGCAGACGGAGGCTCGCCGGGCCGGGCGGGTCCGGGGCGTCCATGCGGGTGCCCGTCCCCCTCCGGCCAGGGCGCCGAGCCCCGGCTGTCCGACACCCTCATATGCCCCCCTGCCTGCCTCCCGGCGTACGCTACCGGCTCCGTACGACCCCTGTGCGAGGGCCGAACGCGCCTGTGGACAGCCCGCGCCTGTGGACAACCGCGACGCGCGGAGCGGGCGGGCTGCCCGGTGAAGGCGGGGTGCCGGGGTGGGCCGCTAGTCTCGGGTGCATTCCAGTGCACAGACCGGGCCACTCACGTGGTCGCACACGGCTGCCGTCAGAACGGGAGGCGGCGGGCAGGACGCTCGCGGCCCTCTCCGTCGTGCCCGCGCTCGCGCTGGGCGGGTGGCTGCTCGCCGGGCTGCCGTTGCTGCTGCTCGGGTGGTTCCGGCCGCTGCCCATGGCGCTGCTCGGCGGCGCCGCCGCCCTCCTGCTGTGCGTGTACGGCCTGCGCCGCCTGCCCGGGACCGCCGCGCCGCACCGGTGGGCGACGGCGGCCACACTCGCCGTGGCACTCGGGTCGGGAGTGTTCAACGGGCTCCTGCACGGCGAGCAGTTGATCGTCCGGCGTGACCCGTCGACCTACGCGCAGTACGCCGTCTGGCTCGCCCGGCACGGGTCGCTGCCGATCCCTGTGGGGGACTTCGGCGGCCCCGATCCCGCACTCCGCTTCGACAGCATGGGCGTCTACCTGACCGGCGGCGGGATCGTCCCCCAGTTCATGGCCGGGCCGCCGATGACCTACGCGATCGGCCACTGGCTGGGCGGCGTCCCGGGCCTGCTGCTCGTGCCGCCCGTGCTGGGCGCGCTCGCGGTGCTCACCGTCGCCGGGACCGCCGCGCGGCTCGCGGGCGCGCGCTGGGCACCCCTTGCCGCCCTGGTCTTCGCGGTCAGCCTGCCGATCCTCTACACGTCCCGGACGACGTTCAGTGAGATCCCTTCGCTGATCCTGATATTCGGCGCGATGAACCTGCTGCTCGACGCGCGGGCCCGGCTCAGAGCGGCACTGCCCGGCGCGGTCTTCCCCTCCGCCGCACTCGCGGGGCTGTCGTTCGGGCTGGCGCTGCTGGTGCGCATCGACGGCCTGCGTGACGTGCTGCCCGTGCTCGCCTTCGCCGGGGTGCTCATCGCGCTCCGGCGGATACCCCGCGCGAGGCCCTTCCCCGAGGGACGGCTGGGCGCGCCCCTGCTGGCCGGCCTGGTCGTGGGGGGGCTGTGGGGGTTCACCGGCGGCTACGTCCTCGCCCGGCCATACCTGGAGTATCTGTCGGGCTCGCTCATCCCCCTGCTCGCGATCTGCGCCGTCGTCGTTGCGCTCACGGTCGCCGGCACGGCTCTCGCGCCCTGGATCGCCGGCCGCGCGCGGCGGCTCCTCACGGGGGCCGGGTGGCTGCCCAACGCCGCCGCGGCCCTGGTCGTGCTGATCATGGCGGGCTTCGCCGTACGGCCCTGGGTGCAGACCGTCCGTCGTGACGCGGTCACGCCCGAGGACAGGCTCACGGCCGACTTCATCGAGAAGACGCAGGTCGCCAACGGCCTCGCGAAGGACATGTCCCGGCTCTACTACGAGCACTCCCTCGACTGGGTCTTCTGGTACGTCGGGATCCCCGCCGTCGTGCTGGCGACCGTGGCGGCGGCCGTGCTCGCACGCCGCCTGACAAGGGGCCGGGAGTTCGGCTGGCTGCTGCCGCTGGCCGTGATCGGGTGGACGACGGTGACGACGCTCTGGCGTCCCGCGATCACCCCCGACCATCCCTTCGCCTCCCGGAGACTGGTGCCGATCGTCATCCCCGGTCTGGTGCTGCTCGCCGTCTGGGGGCTGCGGTGGCTCTCGCGGCGTCTCGCGCGTACGCGCTGGTTTGCCGCCCGTCCGGGACGCTCGCGGGCCGCTGTCGCGGCGGGGGCGCTGCTGCTGGCGGTCCCGCCCGCGATCACCTCGATCGGCACCGCGTTCTCGCCGGTCAACCGGGGGGAAGCCGAGGCGGTGGCGGGCCTGTGCCGGGCGATCCCGGCGAACGCCTCCGTGCTCATCGCCGAGCGCGTCACGGGCGACCGGCTGACACAGGTCGTGCGCGGCCAGTGCGGGCTGCCGACCGCCCGGGTGGTCTATCTCCCGCGCCGCGATGTGCCGCGCCCGGACGACGTGCTGCGCCTGGTCGAGGCCGTCCGGCGCACCGGCCGGGTGCCCGTGCTGCTCGCCGCCGAGCCCGAGCAGCTCATGGCGTACGGCCCGGCGACCCGGGTGATGAGCCTGCACACCCGGCAGGACGAACGCTCGCTGGTGGACCCGCCCAACGGCACCTGGTCGCTCAACATCGACGTCTGGATGACCGTACCCACCTGATGGATCTAGGGTTCGGCGCGTGGATTCCCCTGCGATGGAGGAACTGTCCTTCGGCGACGATCGGCGCACGGCGGGGTTCTGGACGCCTGCCCGGCGGAGACCCCTGGTCACCGTGCTGGTGGTCGTGCTCCTCGCCGGGCTCGGGATCGCCGCGTGGGGGTTCTACGAGCACCTCCGCCGGCCGCTGCCCCCGCCCGTAACCTCCGCCCCGCGCACCGGGAGGTTGTGGGTCGTACTGTGCGCGGACGGTCCGGACGAGTACGCGCCGAACTGCCTGCACGGTGCCGCGACCGCTGATGACAAGCGGAAGATCGAGGCCGTGCTCAGGTCGCTCCCGGAAATTCGCGATTTCTCCTTCGAATCAAAGGAACGAGCGTACGAGAGATTCCGGAAGAGTGCCGGTGAGGACCCGGCGGGTCTGGAATTCGTGCGGAAGACGAGAGTCGACGAGATGCCCGAGTCCTATCACGGCGCCCTCGGCCCCGGGGAGTGGGAGGCGATCCGGCTCCGCATCGGGGACTTGAGTGGCGTCTTTGCGACAGAGATCTACGGCGACAGTCTCTGGAGAGGTGTCGCCGACATCGGGATCCCGCTCTGCCCGGAGATCGGCAGCGACTATCCGCGGTGCCGGGGACGCGAAAGGGTCTCAGAAGAGGAGAAGACGGCCGTGCTCGACCGCGTCAGGGACCTCGACGGGGTGAAGGCTGTGTACTTCGAGGACGCCGCCCACGCGCTGGCGAACAGGCGGCGAATCTTCTGGCAGTCGGAGGGAGAGGACGTCGACGTGCGCGCCCTGCCCGAGGCGTTCTACGTCGCGTTCGACCGTCCGCCGGCGAAGGCCGAGATGGAGAAGATCTTAGGCCGGATGCCCGGAGTCGCCGACGTGGTGTCGGTGTCATGACCCTTCCCGAGGAGCCTCAGGTCGAGGAGATGACGATCGGCGAGAGCGGTGGCCGGCGCAGAGGGCCGCTCGTGGTTGCGGCGGTCGTGTTGGTCGCGGCGCTGGCGGCCGGAGGGGTGTACGCCTACCGGGCCGCTCGGGAGCCTTCGTCCCCGCCGGACGGACCGTGGCCGCGTACGGGCGCCTTCCTGGTCCACCTGTGCGGGCCCCCGTCCCCTTATGACGCGCAGTTATCCGATGAATCGCAGTCCTTGGATGATCACTGCCCGACGGGCGCGGCGACGGCGGACGAGCGGCGCGAGGTCGAGCGCGTGCTCGCGAGCCACGCGGAGACCCGCGGATACCGGCGACTCACGCCGGCGCAGGCCCTCGCCATCGCCCGCCAGGATGAACGCGTCGGCGACGTTCTCGACGAATACCTGCTGAGGCGCGCGGTGTACGGCGGAGCCCTGGCGCCGGGGGACTGGCGACGGGTCCTCGGTGAGGTGCAGAGACTTCCGGGGGTCTTCTACATCGAGTCCTACCGGGACGACTTCTGGTGGGACAAGGCCGACGTGGCGGTCCGGCTGTGCTGGAAGGACTGCGAGGGCGGCCCGGCGGACCGGCAGGCCGTGCTCGACCGCATCCGCGCCCTGCCCGGCGTTGACGAGATCTACTATGAGGACGCCGAACACGCCGTGGCGGTCATGCGTCACGTGCATTGGGTGGATCGGCCGGACTTCTACCACCCGGAGCTGGTGCCGGAGGCGTTCCACGTTAGGTTCGCCGGCTCCTGGGACTTCGCCCAGGTGCAGCGGGCCTTCGCCGGAATCCCGGGCGTCGTGAAGGTGGTGCGGCATGGTCACCCGTAAGGGCTCACCGAGCCTCCAGGTGAGAGCTCTCGCGGTCGTGACGGCGGTGCTTCTGGTGGCGTCCTGCGCGACCGCCGGGCCGCGGGCCGCTGCGGTTTCGCCGTCGCCGTCCGGATCCGCCACGCCGTGGCCGCCGCCGGACGATCCGTGGCCGCGCACGAGCGCGCTCACGCCCTTGCCGCCGCCGGACGGCCCGTGGCCGGAGACGGGAGAGCTGTCCGTGTTCTTCTGCTCCCGCCACAGCCCCATGCCGGCTTGCGAGGGACGCGAGGCTCCCACCGAGCGAGAGATCCGTAAGGTGCGGGCACTGCTCGCGGCGTCACCGGAGGTCAGGAAGGTCGAGTTCATATCGCAGGCGGAGGAGTTGCGGCGCGAGCGGACGACGTTCCGGGACAGGCCCGACATACTGGAAACGCTGGAACTGGCGAACATGTCGGCGTCCTACAGGGTCCGGGTCGGCCGGGGAGACTGGCCCGTGCTGGTCCGCCGCCTGTCGAAGGCGGCAGGGGTGTCCACTGCCTTCGTGTTCCGCGACGACTACTGGCCGGACAAGGCCGACGTGATGGTCCAGTTGTGCGCTCGGCCCGACTTCGCCGAAGGGCCCTGTGAGGGGCGGGGGTTCGCCACGCTGGCGGAGAAGAACGCCGTCCTCGACCGTATCGACGACCTCCCCGGGCTGGAGAAGGTCTATTTCCAGGCCCGCTCCCACCAGGCGCCGACGTGGCATCACCGGCAGGTGCCGGAGCGTGACCCCACCCCCGGCCTGCCCGAGGTGTTCTACCTGAAGTTCACGACCCCGCCGGTGCTGTCCGAGGTCAAGCGGGCGCTGCGGGGCGTGCCCGGGGTGTTGTACGTGGACGCGGTCGGAGCGGCCTCGCGGGACAGGCGCCTGTGAGGGATTCGAAGTGAGACCGCGATTTGGTGGGGCAGAGTACCCTAGCCCGACGTGACCACGCCCGAGACCTCTGGAAGCGCCGTGACTCCCGCAGAAACCCCGTACGTCACGATAGTCCTGCCCTGTTACAACGAGCAGGACCACGTCATCGACGAGGTCGAGCGCATCTGCGCGGCCATGGACGCCAGCGGGTACACCTACGAGCTGCTGGCCGTGGACGACTGCTCCACCGACGAGACGCTCGCGCGCCTGCAGGAGGCCGCGCCGCGCTTCCCGCACATGCGGATCAGGGCGTTCCACCGCAACGGCGGCTCGGGCACCGTACGCAGGATCGGCAGCCAGGAGGCCCGCGGCGAGATCGTCGTGTGGACCGACGCCGACATGAGCTACCCGAACGATCGCATCCCCGAGCTGGTGCAGATCCTGGAGAAGGACCAGACGATCGACCAGGTCGTGGGCGCGCGCACCACCGAGGAGGGCTCGCACAAGGTCCTGCGGGTGCCGGCGAAGTGGTTCATCCGCAAGGTGGCCGAGCGGCTGGCCGGGCAGAAGATCCCCGACCTCAACTCGGGCCTGCGGGCCTTCCGCAAGTCGGTCGCCAAGCCGTACCTGCGGCTGCTGCCCCCCGGCTTCTCCTGCGTCACGACGATCACGCTGGCGTTCATGTCGAACCAGCACGACGTCTACTACCTGCCGATCGAGTATGCGAAGCGGGCCGGGAAGTCGAAGTTCAACTTCGTCTCCGACGCCTACCGCTACATCCTGCAGGTGCTGCGGATGGTCATGTACTTCAACCCGCTCAAGGTGCTCATGCCGCCCGCGCTCTGGCTGGTCGGCATCGGTTTCGTCAAGGGCCTGTACGACGTGATCCGCTACGGCTTCTACCTCACCAGCAACGCCATCGTGATCTTCATATCCGGCATGCTGATCGGGGCGGTGGCCCTGCTGGCCGACCTGATCGTGCGATCTCGGGGTGATGTGTGAGGATCGCGATCGTCGGCCCGACGTATCCGTACAAGGGCGGCGGGGCGCAGCACACGACCGAGCTGGCCCACCGGCTGCGGGCGCGGGGCCACGACGTGGTCATCGAGTCGTGGCGGGCGCAGTACCCCTCGTTCCTGTATCCCGGGCAGCAGACGATCGACAGCCCCGAGGGTGAGCCGTACCCGGGCACCCGCCGCGACCTCGACTGGCGGCGGCCGGACGGCTGGGTGGCCTGCGGGCGGCGGCTGCGGGAGGCCGACCTCGTCGTGTTCGCCGTGCTCAGCCCGGTGCAGGTGCCCGCGTACCTCGGCATCCTGTACGGCCTGCGCCGCCGCGCACGGGTGATCGCGTTGTGTCACAACGTGCTGCCGCACGAGAGCAAGCCGTACGACAGGCCGCTGATGAAGGCGCTGCTGCGCCGGGTCGACGGCGTGCTCGCCCACTCCGAGCAGCAGGCGGACCTCGCCCGCGCGCTCACCGCCGCGCCGGTGCGGGTGGCCACCCTCGCGCCGCACCTGCCCACGCGCGGCGCACGGGAGACGGCGGGCCGCGAGGCGCAGAGCAGGCTGCTGTTCTTCGGCATCGTCCGGCCCTACAAGGGTCTCGACCTGCTGCTTGAGGCGCTCGCGCAGGTGCCCGACGTACGGCTCACGGTGGCCGGCGAGTTCTGGGGCGGCCTGGAGGACACTCGCGCCCTGATCGCTCGGCTCGGCTTGGCCGGCCGGGTCGAGATCCGGCCGGGATACGTGGCGGCCGAGGACGTGCCGGGGCTGTTCGCCGGGGCCGACGCGCTGGTGCTGCCCTACCGGTCGGCGACCGCCAGCCAGAACGTGTGGCTCGGTCACGAGCACGGCGTGCCGGTGATCGCCACCCGGGTCGGGGCGCTGCCCGACAACGTACGCGACGATGTGGACGGCCTGCTGGTGGAGCCGGGCTCGGCCGGTGCGCTGGCGGAGGCGATCAAGCGGTTCTACGAGCCGGGGACGCCGGAGCGGCTGCGGGCGGGCGTCGCGCCCGTCGATCCCGAGCCGCACTGGGCCGTCTACGTGGACACGTTGCTGGCCGCGTCGGAGAGCTGACCGGCCGGGGCGGCGTGGCCGCGGGCGAGCAGGAAGCCGAGCCCGGCCCAGACGGCGTCGCCGACGGTGAACATCACGCGGGACACGACGGCGATCGCCAGCGCCCTCGGCGTGTCGAGCACCGGCGCCAGCGCCACGACCATCGCGCCCTCCCGCACACCGATTCCGGCGGGGACGACGACCGTGAGGATGCCCGTGGCCCAGGCCAGTGCGTACGCCCCGGCCGCGACGGCGTACAGGGACGGGCCCGCCGGGCGCACGCCGCCGACGAGAACCGACAGGTGTACGCCGTACACCAGCCAGCCGGCCATCGTCCAGGCGGCGGCCTTGGCCATCTCCGCGCCGCTGAGCACCCGGTCGAGCGGCTCCCTGCGGGCGACGCGCAGGGCGAGGTTGAGGCCCCAGGTCATCACCCGTGGGTGGAGGCCGACGAGGATGAGCGGGACCAGCGCGAGCAGCCACCACGCCTGCCTGGCGATCTGCTGCGACAGCGTGGCCGCGGCGAGGGCGAGCGCGCAGCCCAGGGAGGTCACCAGGCCGAGGGCGGTGGCGCTGAACGTCCGTCGCGGCGGCGCGCCGTGGTCGCGGGCCAGCTCGATCATCGCGGCGAACGCCCAGACCGATCCGGGGATGTACTTGCCGAGCTGGCCGACGAACAGCACCCGCGCGGCCACGCGCAGCGGCAGGGGCGAGCCGAGACCGGCGAGGATGTCGCGCCAGGCGACCAGCATGAACCCCAGCCCGGCGAACACGGCCAGGAACGAAGCCCCGAGTGACCACCACGACAGCCGCGACAGGGCGGCCGAGGTCTCCGTCCAGTTCCGGGCCAGGCCGTACGCCAGGAAGGCGAGCGCGACCAGGGCCAGCAGCACCCGCAGCAGCGGGCTGGAGCGCAGGCGGTTCAGCAGGCGCGGCACGCGCCCCAGAGTAAAGCCTGAAGCTACTCATGGGTAGGTCCGTCGCGCGGGTTATCCACAGGGTCGGCTGATCGGGAGACGGGGGCGGGGCGGGCACCGGTACTGTTGGGCAGCGTGGACGACAGGCAGGACGCGAGGGTGATCGACCGGTGAGCGGGGAACGCGCGGCCCAGTTGGAATACTCCGAGTTCCAGGCCGCGATGCTCGACGAGGACAAGCGCCGCCGCAAGGCCGCGAAGATCATCGCTGTGCTCGCGCACTTCCTGGGCAGGGACGCGGCCGAGCCAGCACAGGTCCTGTCGGGGCTGACCGTCGGCGACGTCGGGTGCTCGGCCGGGTTCATCGCCGACGAGCTGGCCGCCGCGGGCGCGCGCCGCACGCTCGGGCTCGACATCGACGTCCCGGGCCTGCGCAAGGCGTCCGACCGCTTCGGCGAACGAGTGCGCTTCGTCTGCGCCGACGGCTCCCGCCTGCCGTTCCCGGACGGCTCGATCGACGTTCTGGTCTTCAACCACATCTACGAGCACGTGGTGGACCCGGACGCCGTGATCGCCGACATGCACCGGGTGCTGTCCGACGACGGCGTGCTCTACCTGGGCCTGGGCAACCGGCTCGGGGTCATGGAGCCGCACTACAAGCTGCCCTTCCTGTCCTACCTGCCGCCCGCCGCGGCCGACCGGTACGTGCGGGCGTTCGGCCGGGCCGACCACTACTACGAGCGCTTCCGCACCCGGCCCGGGCTGCGGCGGATGCTGGCGGACTTCCACGTGTGGGACTACACGTTCCCGGTGCTGGCCGCGCCCGAGCGGTTCGCCGGGGGCGAGCTGTTCCCCGGCGCCGTCGGCCGCGCCGCCAAGGTCACGCTGGAGCGGACCCCGCGCCCGGCCCTGCGGGCGCTGCTGCCGGTCGTCCCCACGTACCTGTGGGTGGCGAGCAAGACGCCCCGCCGCCCCCTCGGCGCGCCGCTCCCGCAGGCCCCCGAGCCGGTCCCTACGTCCCGATGAGCCGCCGCAAGGCCGTACGTGCGCTGTTCCTGCTCGTGGCGCTGGGGTTCGGCGTCTGGGCGGTGGCGAGCCAGTGGACCGCCGTGGCGGACGGGTTCGCCCGGCTGTCGTGGGCGGAGCTCGCCGGCTCACTGGTGGCGGTGCTCGGCGCGCTGCTGTCGGGGATGCTCATGTGGCGGGCGCTGCTGACCGACCTGGGTTCCCCGCTGGCGTTCACCGACGCGTCCAAGATCTTCTTCGTGGGCCAGCTCGGCAAGTACATCCCCGGGTCGGTGTGGCCGATGCTCGCGCAGATGGAGATGGGCCGCGACCACGGCATCCCCCGGCCGCGCAGCGCCGCCGCCTTCTTCCTGACCTACCCGATCTACCTCGGCACCGGCCTGCTGGTGGCCGTCGTCACGCTGCCGGTGCTCGCCGGGCAGTCGGTCGCGCGATACGCCTGGCTGCTGCTGCTCGTGCCCGTGGTCGCCGCCGCCCTGCATCCGAAGGTGGTCAACGGCGTCATCGCCTTCGGGCTGCGCAAACTGCGCCGCCCGCCGCTCGAACGGCCGCTCACCCGGCGCGGCGTGCTCGTCGCGTGCGGCTGGGCCATGGTGGGCTGGGCGGCGTACGGCGTGCACCTGGCGCTGATCGTGCACGGACTCGGGGCGGGCGGGCCCTCGGCCGTGATCCTGAGCTTCGGCGCGTTCTCCCTCGCCTGGTGCCTGGGGTTCGTGTTCGTGGTGGCCCCGGCCGGCGCCGGTGTGCGGGAGGTCGCGATGGTGGCCGCGCTCGCCCCGGTGCTCGATCGGCCCGCCGCGATCGCGGCCGCGCTGTGCTCCCGGCTCATCGTGTCGGTCGGCGATCTGGTGTGCGCCGGCGCCGCCGGTCTGGCCTCCCGGCGCGCGGTCCGTACGCGGGAGGAACCAGTAGCCCGCAGCTGAATCGGTGGAATTGACGCGGATTGCGATCCCGAGAGACGACCCTCACGTGATATCGCTCACGTTTCGGGGGACGCCGGAAATAGAGTGACAGGGAGGGAAGCGGGGGAAGGCGTCCATTCGTGGCGTGGGCCCCCGGGCCCCTGCCGGAACACCGCCGGAACCACCGGGACCGCGCGGGCGGGAGCGATCCTCCCGCCGGAGCGGGGCCCAACGAGGGGAGCGATTCACTTGACACCCCGGGTGCTCGTCGACGCCGCCGCGGTCCCAGCCGATCGCGGCGCCCTGATCAGGTATGTCGATGGACTGGTCGCCGCCCTGCACGAGGCGGGCGCGGACATGGCGGTGGTCTGCCAGCGCGCGGACGCCGAGCGGTACGCCGCCCTGGCCCCCTCGGCGCGGATCCTCTCCGGACCGCCCGCGATCACCAACCGGAACAAGCGGCTGGCCTGGGAGCAGACCGGGCTGCCGGTCCTGGCCCGGCACGCCGGTGCCCAGGTGATCCACGCCCCCTACTATTCGATCCCGCTGGGCTCGGGCCTGCCCACGGTGGCCACCGTCCACGACGTCACCTCGTTCACCGACCCCGACCAGCACGATCCCGTCAGGGCCTCGTTCTTCCGGTCGGCCACCCGCACCGCCGTACGCCACGCCAACCGGGTGATCGTGCCCTCGAAGGCCACCATGGACGAGCTCGTCCGGGTGCTGGGCGCCGACCCCACCCGGATCGACGTCGCCTACCACGGGGTCGATCCCACGTTGTTCCACCCGCCGACGTCCGAGGACGTGCGCCGGGTGGCAGGGCGTATGGGCCTGCACGGCCGGCCGTACGTCGCCTATCTGGGCGCGCTGGAGCCGCGCAAGAACGTGCCGAACCTGGTGACCGGCTTCAGCCGGGCGGTCGAGCACCTGTCCTCGCCGCCCGCGCTGGTGCTGGCGGGCGGTCCGGCCTGGGACGAGGAGGTCGACGCCGCCGTAGCCGCGCTGCCGCCCCGGGTGAAGGTCGTACGCCCCGGCTTCCTGCCCTTCGCCGACCTGCCGGGCTTCCTCGGCGGTGCGCTCGTGGTCGCCTCCCCGTCGCGGTGCGAGGGGTTCGGCCTGCCGGTGCTGGAGGCGATGGCCTGCGGGGCGCCCGTGCTGACCACCCACCGCGCCTCGCTGCCCGAGGTGGGCGGCGACGCCGTGGCCTACACCGAGCCGGACACCGACAGCATCGCGCGGACGCTGCGGGCCCTGCTGGAGTCGCCGGAGCGGCGCGAGTCGCTGGCGAGGGCGGGGGTCACCCGCTCGCGCGAGTTCACCTGGCGGCATTCCGCCGAGGCCCACCTCGTCGCCTACCAACGGGCCGTCGAAGGCTAGTGCCGCGAACGCGCAGGCCGAGTCGTCGGCACAACGCGTCGATGTCGGGTGCCACCTCCCACCAGCCGGGGTTCCTGCCGGTGGCGTGCCCCGCGGGCGGGCGGCCTACGGTTTGCGGCCCACGCCGCCGTATTGGTACACCTCACGGTTACGGAAGGTTGTGGCGGGTTCGGGCCGCCACTTCGGCAATGACACCAACCCCGGCGGCAGAAACTCCAGCCCGTCGAAAAACTCCTCCAGCTCCTTCGGCGTGCGCAGGGTGAGGGGGCTGGCGCTGCTGGCGTTCCATTTGGCGGCGGCCTCGTCCATCGAGGGGCTGCGAACGCTGTGCGCGATCGCGAGGTAGCTGCCCGGGGGTAGCGCCTCCAGCAGCGTGCTCACCGCCGTGTGCGCCTGATCGGCGTCGGGCACGAACTCCAGCACGCCCATGAGCATCAAGGCGATCGGGCGCGAGAAGTCCAGTGTCCGCGCGGCCTGCCGCAGGATGGGCGCAGGGTCGCGCAGGTCGGCGTCGAGGTAATCGGTGACTCCCTCGGGCGTGCTGCGCAGCAGCGCGTGAGCGTGAACGAGCACGATGGGATCGTTGTCGACATAGACGATGCGCGCCCTGGGGTTGACGCGCTGCGCCACCTCGTGGGTGTTGTCGGCCGTGGGGATGCCGGTGCCCACGTCCAGGAACTGGTCGATCCCGGCCTCGCCGGCTAGATGGCGCACGACACGGCCGATGAACTCCCGCTCGGCCCGCGCGTTGACCGGCAGGTCCGGCATGACCTTCACGATCTCGTCCCCTACCGCGCGGTCGGGGGCGAAGTTGTCCTTGCCGCCCAGCCAGTAGTCCCAAACACGGGCCGAATGCGGAACGGAGGTGTTGATACGCGCCGCCAGCTGATCAATCAGGGCATCCTCACTCATCAAATCCTCCTAACCGACATCACGGGACGCTGTCTGACACGAGACTCCCAATCTAAACGATCAACGCGCCACGCGATGGGAAACTTGCCACAAATGAGGCTATTTCTCCAGTTTGTGATACCGCACTGCGACGCCGCTTGGTGACGCCGCTTGGTGACGCCGCAGGACTGCGCAACCACCGGCACGCAGCCGGGTGCGGCGGCCCCTCCCCACACCTCTCCATGGAAGGGGCACCTCGACGCCGTGATCTGCGGTGTGAGCGGGCCTCGGGCGCACGGGCAACGCACGGGCAACGGAACCAGACGAAGTGACAGGACCCTCAGCGGGGCGACGATCCTCGGCTCGGCTCGGCTCGGCTTGGCCCCCAGCCGCGACCGCCACCGGCGGACGCCGTACTGATAGCTGCCGACCAGCTCGCCCTCCACGGCCGGGATGACGACGGTGGTGGGGGTGGGCGCGGTTGACGTCATCGTAGCTGCCGACCTTGGCTGTAGGTTCGGCCGCCGCGTAACGGGTGGAGGCGACGGGCAATCCCTCGCTGATTTTCGGGCGTCCGTTTTCTGCTCACGTTGCGGTGAAAGCGGCCCCACGTATCGCTAGGTTCGGGGTTATGTGAACGGAGATGCGCGCCTGTCATGAAACGTCCGCACAATGGTCGGCGGCGGCGAGCCATGCGGAGGGCCCGGCTAGGCTACCCTCGCGGCTGTGAGGGAGAGTTTTGTGCGGTCGCCGGACGGTCTCGAGGCGATCCTTCTCGTGGGCGGCCAGGGCACGCGGCTGCGACCACTGACGCTCAGCACGCCCAAGCCGCTGCTTCCGACGGCGGGGGTGCCCTTCCTCGCGCACCAACTGGCCAAGGCACGGGCGTACGGGGTGCGCCGGGTGGTCTTCGCGACGTCCTACCGGGCGTCGATGTTCGGCGAGGCGTTCGGCGACGGGTCGGGCCTCGGCCTGGAGATCGTCTACATGACCGAGGACACCCCGCTCGGCACCGGTGGCGCGATCCGCAACGCCGCGCGGGCGCTGACCTGCCCGCCCGAGGCGCCGGTGCTCGTGCTGAACGGCGACATCCTGTCGGGTCACGACATCGCGGCGCAGGTGGACCTGCACGTTTCACGGGGGGCCGCGGTGACCCTCCATCTCACGGAGGTGGACGACCCGTCGAGGTTCGGCTGCGTGCCGACCGACGACGACGGCCGGGTCAGCGCCTTCCTGGAGAAGACGCCCAATCCCGTGACGAACCGGATCAACGCCGGCTGCTACGTGTTCCAGCGCTCGGTCATCGACACGATCCCCGAGGGCCAGGTGGTGTCGGTGGAGCGGGAGACCTTCCCCGGGCTGATCGCGGCCGGTGAGCCGGTGCTCGGCTACGCCGACTCGTCGTACTGGCTGGACGTGGGCACGCCGGCGGCGTTCGTGCAGGGCTCGGCCGACCTGGTGCTGGGCAAGCTCGGCTCGCCCGCGCTGCCGGGCCCGGTGGGTGAGCACCTCCTGCTGGACGGGGCCGTCGTGTCGCCCGAGGCCAAGGTCACCGGTGGCACGGTCGTCGGCGCCCGGGCCACGGTCGAGGCCGGCGCGAGCGTACGCGGCAGCGTGCTGTCCGAGGGCTGCCACATCGCCTCCGGCGCGACCGTCGTGGACTCGGTCGTCGGCGTCGGCGCCCGCGTCGCCTCCGGAGCCGTGCTGCGCCAGGCCGTGGTCGGCGACGGCGCGCTCATCGGCCCCGGCAACGAGCTCACCTCCGGCATGCGCGTCTGGCCCGGGATCACCCTGCCCGAGTGCGCGGTCCGCTTCTCCAGCGACGTTTGACTTCCTCCCGGCCCTAAAGGACCGGGATTCCCGCCCTCACGGGCTGGGCTTCCTGCTTCACCGCCGACCGCCGAAGGGAGGACCCTTGCGGACTCACGTCAACTCCACAGGCAGACACCGCTCGACCAGCGGCCAGGATGTTCTTGGCGGCGTTGACGTCCCGGTCGTGCCGGGTGCCGCATCCCGGGCACGTCCAGTGCCGGGCGGAAAGGCCGAGCGCAGGGAGCAGGTTCCCACACGCGCTACACGTCTTCGAGCTGGGATACCAGCGGTCGATCACGACCAGGCGCCGCCCGTGCCGCTGGGTTTTGTACTCCAGTTGGCGGCGGAACTCCCCCCACCCGCAGTCGGAGATCACCCGCGCCAGACAGCGGTTGCGGACCATGCCTTTGACGTTGAGGTCCTCGATCACGATCAGGTCGTGGTCGCGGACCAGCCGGGTGGAGGTGCGGTGCAGGAAGTCGGCGCGGGCGTCGGCGACTTTGGTGTGGGCGCGGGCGACCTTCGCCCTGGCCTTGGCCCGGTTGTTCGATCCGCGCTGTTTGCGGGCCATGCGCCGCTGGTAGCGGGCCAGGTTTTTGGCCTTGCGCTCCAGATGGCGCGGGTTGGGGATCTTCTCGCTCGTGGACAGGACGGCGAAGTCGGCCACGCCCAGATCGATGCCTACCGCCGTTCCGGTGGCCGGGAGCGGCTCGGGTCCGGTCGCGGTCTCTATCGCGATGGAGGCGTACCAGCGGCCGTCGGGGTCTCTGGAGATGGTCACCGTGGCGGGGTTGATCGTGGCGGGGTCGACCTCGGGCCAGGACCACACGAACGCGATCGGGTCGTTCATCTTCGCCAGGTGCAGCCGGCCGTCGCGCCAGCGGAACGCCGACCGTGTGTAGGTGGCCGACTGACGGCTATGCCGCGACTTGAACCGCGGGTAGCGGGCGCGTCCGGCGAAGAAGTTCACGAACGCCGTGTGCTGGTGCCGCAACGTCTGCTGCAGCGGGACGCTGGAGACCTCGTACAGGAAGTCACGGTCCCCGTCGCGTTTCAGTTCGGTCAGATACCGGTCGGTCTGCGCATAGGAGGTCGTCACGCCCTCGTCCCGGTAGCGGGCCTGCCGCCAGGCGAGGACCGTGTTCCAGGCCAGGCGTACGCAGCCGAACGTGCGGTTCAGCACCGCGGCTTGTTCGGCTGTGGGGTAGACCCGCACCTTGTAGGCCGTACGCATGTTCGCATTTTGCAAGCACTTTGCCTGACCGGTCAGCGAAAGGAGCGAATCAAGAGCGCTTGGCGCTCTGGGCTGTCCCGGCTTCGCCGGGCAACCCCTTGCGGGATCCGGATTCCTCCCGGCCCTGAAGGACCGGGCTTCCTCCGGAGGATCCGGTGACCGTTCCCACCGCTTCCGGGCCGGCCGTGCGTGAACGGCGGTGGCGGCCGCCCGCGCCGTTCGACGTCGTGCTGACGCTGTCCCCGCACCGGCGCGGGGGAGGCGACCCGGCCTGGCGGCGTACCCCGGACGGGACGATCTGGCGCACCTCGCGCACTCCCGAAGGGCCCGGCACCCTGCGCGTGACGGCGAGCCGCGGCGAGGTCCTCGGGCAGGCGTGGGGGCCGGGGGCGGACTGGCTGCTGGACACGCTCCCGTCGCTGCTGGGCGCCGACGACGACGTGGCCGGCTTCGCCGCGATGCTCGCGCGGCTCACCCGCTCGGGTGATCCCCGGCAGGCCCGCGCCGCCGCGTTCGTCGCGGGACTGGCCGACCGTTCCGCCGGGCTGCGGATCGGGCGCTCCCTGCGGGTGTTCGAGGCCCTCGCGCCCGCCGTCCTGGAGCAGAAGGTGGTCGGCAGGGAGGCGTGGCGGGCCTGGCGGTTCCTCATGCGCCGGTACGGCGAGCCGGCCCCCGGCCCGGCCCCCGAGGGCATGTACGTGATCCCGCCGCCGGAGGTGTGGCGGGCGATCCCGTCGTGGGACTGGCACCGGGCGGGCGCGGAGGCCGTACGGGGCAGGACGATCGTCAACGCGGCCGGGCACGCGGCGAAGCTGGAGCGCACGACCGGCGGCGCGGGCTCGGCGGAGGCGGACCGCCTGCTGCGGGCGCTGCCGGGGATCGGCGTGTGGACCTCCGCGGAGGTGCGCCAGCGGGCCCACGGCGATCCGGACGCCCCGAGTGTGGGGGACTTCCACATCCCCGGCATCGTCGGCTACGCGCTGACCGGGCGGAAGACCGACGACGACGGCATGCTCGAACTGCTCGAGCCGTTCCGGGGGCACCGCCACCGCGTGGTCAGGCTGATCGAGCTCAGCGGCGTCAGGCCGCCGGCGCGCGGCCCGCGCATGGCTCCGCGCGACTACCGGGCCTTCTGACCACGTCCCAAACGCCGCCCGCCGGCCTCGCGCGTCTTCAGGTCCTGGTTGATCCCGCAGTGCTCGACCGCCGCGTGGCACCTGCCGTTGAGGGTGTTGGTGAAGACGCTGACGCTCGTCTCCTGCTGGAGGCCGGCGACCGCGACGCCGTTGTTGCCCGCGGGGGCGTTCACGTTGCGCCTGCCCGTCGACACCTGCCGGGGGGCGCTGGCGATCGCGGGCGTGTTGGCCGTGTTGCGGCCGTCCGTGACCTGCTTGGCGTGGCGCTTGCCCGATCCGCCACCGTGCCCGGCGTACGGCGCCGCGAACGCCTCAGCCGGCGGCGCCGACAGCCCGATGACGAGCGTCGCGACGGCCAGCGACCGGATGCCTGAGGCTAGATAAAACGCACCATTCACCCTGATAACGGCCATCAATTCCCCGCTCGTTCGCCGAGTCCGCCCCAGCGCTAATACCCTCGGGCCGCAAACTCCCCGGCGGGCGTATGCCATGACTTCCCCCGTACGGGCTGCCGGGGGCTGGGTGCGCCGGACGGACCCACGCCCCATAGGGTGCGGCGTATGACGGCGAAGCGACCCCCGAACGTCAACGGCACCCCTCTGGCCTCCGGTTCCGGCAGCGGGACGCGGCGGGCACTCGCGCGGGCACGGGACGGCAAGACGCTCGACCCGGCCGAGGCGGCGATCCTGCTGCGCGCCCGCGGCGACGACCTGGACGCCCTGCTCGCGCACGCCTCGCGGGTCAGGGACGCGGGACTGGAGGCCGCCGGCCGGCCCGGCGTCGTCACCTACAGCCGCAAGGTGTTCATCCCGCTGACCCGGCTGTGCCGGGACAGGTGCGGCTACTGCACGTTCGCCACCGCGCCGCACAAGCTGCCCAGCGCCTTCCTGTCCCCGGACGAGGTGCTGGAGATCGCCCGCCAGGGCGCGGCGATGGGCTGCAAGGAGGCGCTGTTCACGCTCGGCGACCGGCCGGAGGACCGGTGGCACCAGGCGCGCGAGTGGCTCGACGCCCACGGCTACGACGACACGCTGTCGTACGTCCGGGCGATGGCCATCCGGGTGCTGGAGGAGACGGGGTTGCTGCCCCACCTCAACCCCGGCGTGCTGACCTGGAAGGACCTGCAGCGGCTCAAGCCGGTCGCGCCCTCGATGGGCATGATGCTGGAGACCACCTCACGGCGGCTGTTCACGGAGAAGGGCGAGGCCCACTACGGCTCTCCCGACAAGGACCCGGACGTACGGCTGCGCGTGCTGGAGGACGCCGGCCGCTCCAGCGTGCCGTTCACCACGGGCCTGCTGATCGGCATCGGCGAGACGATCGAGGAGCGGGCCGAGTCGATCTTCGCGATCCGCCGGGTGGCCAGGGAGTACGGCGGCGTCCAGGAGGTCATCGTCCAGAACTTCCGCGCCAAGCCCGACACGGCCATGCGCGGCATGCCCGACGCCGACCTGCACGAGCTGGCCGCGACGATCGCGGTGACGCGGCTCGTGCTCGGCCCGAAGGTCCGCGTGCAGGCGCCGCCCAACCTGATCGGCGAGGAGTACGCGCTGATGCTGCGGGCGGGCATCGACGACTGGGGCGGGGTCTCCCCCCTCACGCCCGACCACGTCAACCCCGAGCGGCCGTGGCCGCAGATCGACGACCTGGCGGCCCGCACCTCCGCCGCCGGGTTCACGCTGCGCGAGCGCCTCACGATCTATCCCGAGTATGTGCTCGCGGGGGAGCCGTGGCTCGACCCCCGGCTCACCGAGCACGTCGCGGCGCTGGCCGACCCCGCCACCGGGCTCGCGCGGGAGGACGCGGTGCTCCGCGGCCGTCCCTGGCAGGAGCCCGACGGCGGCCTGGGCGGCCTCGTCACCGGCGGACGGGCCGACCTGCACACCGCCGTCGACGCCGAGGGCCGCACGAGCGACCGTCGCGCCGACTTCGACAGCGTGTACGGCGACTGGGACGCCCTGCGCGAGCGCCTGCCCAGCGCCGGACGAGACGGGTCTGTCAGGGCGGACGTGCGCGAGGCGCTGCGGCAGGCCGAGGCGGACCCGGCGCGGCTGACCGACGAGCAGGCGCTGACGCTGCTCGACCTCGCCGGAGACCAGTCGGGTGCGGGTGCCGACGACGCCGGCCTGGACGAGCTGTGCCGCATCGCCGACGGGCTGCGCCGCGAGGCGGTGGGCGACGACGTCACCTACGTCGTCAACCGGAACATCAACTTCACCAACGTCTGCTACACCGGCTGCCGGTTCTGCGCGTTCGCGCAGCGGCGCACCGACGCCGACGCCTACACCCTGTCGCTGAGCGAGGTGGCCGACCGGGCGCAGGAGGCGTGGGAGGCCGGGGCGACCGAGGTGTGCATGCAGGGCGGCATCCACCCCGACCTGCCCGGCACGGCCTACTTCGACATCGCCCGCGCGGTCAAGGAACGCTGCCCCGAGATCCACGTCCACGCGTTCTCGCCGATGGAGGTCGTCAACGGCGCGAGCCGTACGAACCTGTCGGTCGAGGAGTGGCTGCACGCGGCGCGGGAGGCGGGGGTCGACTCGCTGCCCGGCACGGCCGCCGAGATCCTCGACGACGACGTGCGGTGGGTGCTGACCAAGGGCAAGCTGCCCGCCCGGGAGTGGATCGAGGTCATCACCACCGCCCACCGGGTCGGCATCCCGACGACCTCGACCATGATGTACGGCCACGTGGACACCCACGAGCACTGGGTGCGCCACATCCGGCTGATCCGGTCGATCCAGGAGGAGACGGGCGGGTTCAGCGAGTTCGTGCTGCTGCCGTTCGTGCACCACAGCGCCCCGATCTACCTGGCGGGCATCGCCAGGCCGGGGCCGACCGCGCGGGAGAACCGGGCCGTCCACGCGCTGGCGCGGATCATGCTGCACGGCGCGATCCGCAACATCCAGTGCTCCTGGGTGAAGCTGGGCGACGACCTGTGCCGCGACGTGCTCGCCGGAGGCGTGAACGACCTCGGCGGCACGCTCATGGAGGAGACGATCAGCCGGATGGCCGGCTCGGAGAACGGCTCCTACAAGACGATCAGCGAGATCGCGGCCATGGTCGCGCCGACCGGGCGCCCGCTGCGCCAGCGCACCACGTCGTACGGACGGCCGGGCGAGGAGCGGGCCGAGGCGGCCAGGCGCAGCGACGGGGTGTGCCAGTCGGTCCGCCGTGTCCGGTTCCTCGAGACGCCTCAGACCGGGCGGCAGCCGATCGGGTAGCCCGGCCTGCCGCGCCGCGCGTCGCTTCCAAGCCGGTTGCAAGATCATGATCTTAATGTCCGTTGGCATGGAGAGACGAGTCGCGCTCGGCGTCCTGCTGACGGCGGCCCTGAGCGGATGCGGGATCTTGGAGGAAGGCCAGGTGAGCGGTTCGGTGCGCGAGGAACGGTCCGGGCGGGGCGGGGGACTCGGGGAGGTCGAACCCGGCGTGCTGAAGGGGCGGGTGGTCGACGCGCAGGGCAGGCCCATCGAGGGGGCCGAGATCGTCGCCGATAATCAGCTGCTCTACAACAGCAACGAGGTCGTGCGGACCGGTGGCGACGGCCTCTACCGCGTCGCCACCGACTTCAGGGCGACCTTCCACGCGTCAGGGACGGTGATCAGACGGTACAACGGCCAGGAGTACACCCTGAGCCTGGCGCCCGACGACGACGCGCCGTTCGCCGGGCCGAGCGGCGCGATCAGGAACTTCACCTGGAGACTCTCGGGGAAGAAGCCCGACGATCTCGGCTTCTACGGGGGCAAGGTGCTGTTCCGTGTGGACCTGAACGACCAGATCAACGCGGGCGCCTTCCTGGACGACGAGAAGGTGCGGCTCACCCTCACCCCGGACGGTCCGCTGATCGACGGCTCCGAGGGAACCCGGATCGTGCGACGGGCGACCCGGAACGGGGACGGCTCGGGCCTGGAGGACGTACCCATCGGCCGCTACCGGATCGCGGCCGACTACGAGGGCCGCCCTCTCAGGGTGAAGCTCCTCAACGGCGGCGACTACGCGGAGGAGGTCGTCGCCGAGTTCACCCCTCTCATGACCGGCATCTACTGGATCGAGTTGGAGCTCGGGCTCCCACAGGGGTGATGCGGACGGGCCGGCGGCGGTCGTAATTGGACGCGCTGTATATAACAAGTTCTATTTCGCTCTTGCGCCGGATGCGGGGTGGGCGGGCAGAATCACAGTGCCTCTGGCACCCAGAACCACAGTGCCTCTGGCACCCAGAACCACAGTGCCGCTGCACCGGTCATGAGAACTGGGAAGGACCCGCACCGTGCCGTCCGGTCGTCACCGCGTCGCCTTCGCCGTCGAGCGGCGGCGCAGGCAGGCCAGGTGGAAGGGCGTGGTCGCGGTCCTGGCGGCCGTGGCGATCGTCGCGGCGGGGGCCGTCCTCTTCCTCACACGCTCGACGGGAACGTGTTCCGCCCGGGATCCGATCCTCGTGAGCGTCGCCGCGGCCGTGGACGTCGCGCCGCCCGTGATGGACGCGGCCGAGCGGTTCAACGCCTCCGGCGCGGGCGTGGAGGGGCGGTGCGTCCAGGTCCAGGTGGCCGAGCAGCCTCCCGCGCCGGTGCTCCGCACGCTGATCGGCGACCGGGCCGGCGTCCTGCCCGGCCGCCCGGACGGCTGGATCGCCGACTCCTCTGTGTGGGTGCGGCTGGCCCGCAAGCAGGGCGGGCAGGACATCGCCGCCGACCAGACCGTCGTCGCGACCTCCCCGCTGGTCTTCGCCACCCGGCGCTCGCTCGCCGAGCGGTTCGCCGCCGGGGGGACGGCCATGAGCTGGGACATGGTCTTCCCCGCCACCGTGCGGGGACGTCTCCAGCCGACCGAGCACGAGCCGGACATCGTGCGCATCCCCGACCCGTCGGTGTCGGGGGCGGGGATCGCGACCGTCGCCGCGGCCCGCGACATCGTCGGCACCGGCGAGAAGGCCGACCGCGACCTCACCGCGTTCGTGCGCATGGCGCAGGCGGGATCGGCTCCCGACTACCGCAGCATGCTCGGCGCGGTGGACGCCCCCGGCTTCTGGTCGCGTCCCGTGGTGATCGTCCCCGAGCAGTCGGTGTGGGCGCACAACCGCGCGAGCGGGGCCGAGCCCGTGGTCGCCCTCCAGCCCAAGGAGGGCACGATCAACCTCGACTACCCGTACGTCGTGACGGCCGCGGACCCCGACCGGGCGGCGGCCTCGCGGCTGTTCGCGGCGTGGCTGCGGTCGGCGGCCACGCAGGAGGCCGTGCGGAAGGCCGGGTTCCGCGGGGCCGACGGGCAGCCGCCGTTCGTGACCGGTGCGGACATTCCGACCGAGCGGCCGCGCCCGCGGCCGTCGATCACGGCCGAGGTGATCGACGAGGCGCTGGAGGCGTGGAGCAGGCTGGCCCCGCCGAGCCGGATCCTCGTGCTGGCCGACGTGTCGAAGGAGAACGCCGAGCCGATAAAGGCGGGCGGAAAGACCCGGCTGGACGTCGCGGTCGAGGCGGCCAAGCTCGGCCTGCAGCTGTTTCCGAACGAGACCCACATGGGCCTGTGGGAGTTCGCCCGCGACATGAAGGACAGTGAGGACCACCGCGAGCTGATCGGCCTCGGCCCGATCACCAAACCCGACGACGGCCAGGAGGAGATCCGCAGGACCGCCCTGTTCCGGGTGGCCGACGGCATCAAGGCGCTCGGCGACCGGAGCAGCTCGCTGTACGACGCGATCGACGCCGGCTTCCGGTCGGTGTCGAAGGGCTACGACCCGCTCATGAGCAACGCCCTGCTGCTGCTGACGGCGGGCGTGGACGACGGGAAGGGCGTGTCGCGGCGCGAGCTCGTCGAGAGGCTGCACAAGGAGTGGGACCCGGACAAGCCGGTGCAGATCATCGTGGTCGCGTTCGGCAAGGCCGCCGACAGGCCGGCGCTCGACGAGATCGTCTCGGCCACCAACGGCCAGCTCTACGTGGCACAGGAGCCGGGCCAGATCATCGACGTGTTCCTGTCGGCGCTGGCCCGGCGCCTGTGCCACCCGACCTGCTCGCCTCGCTGACGAGCCGGTCCGTCGCCGCGCCCGCCTCCGCCGCGGCCACCCAGGAACGCCAAGACCGGGCTGTGCCTGACCATCGGCAAGGGGGAGGTCCGCAAGGGGAAGAAGGTCATCCAGTGGACCTGCGACACCCTCGCGGACCAGGAGTGGTACATGGAGCGGCAGTGGTCCTGACGCTCAACGCGTGACGTAGAAGTCGGCCGGGTCGCGCGGCGGCCGGTCCCTCGGCGGCGCGGCGGGATGGCCGATGGCCACGGCGCCCATGGGATCCCAGTTCTGCGGCAGGCCGAGCACCTTGCGCACCACGTCGCGGCAGAACATCGTGGACGACACCCACGCCGAGCCCAGCCCCTGCACGGCGAGCTGGACCAGGAAGTTCTGCACGCCGGCGCCGGTGGCCACCACGAACATCTCCCGCTCGGCGGCGTTCCTGCGCTCGTCCCTGTAGGTGTGCGAGCCGTCCATCACCAGGCACGGCACCGCCAGGTAGGGCGCGTTCCTGAGCACGTCGCCGCGCCGGATCCGCCGGGCGATCGACTCCTCGGAGAAGCCGTCGGAGCGCAGGTCCTCGATCCAGGCGTCCCGCATCGCGTCGAGCAGTTCCGTGCGCGCCCGCGGGGTCTCCAGCAGCACGAACCGCCACGGGGTGGTGTGGTGGGGGGCGGGCGCGGCGACGGCGGCGGCCACGGCCCGCCGTACGGCCGCGGAGTCCACCTCTGCGGCGGAGAACTCGCGGATCGTGCGGCGGGCGAAGACGACGTCGGCCGAGCCGTACCGGAACATGTCCTCGTCGGCGGGGCGGACGAGGACCCGCCCGCCCGGGCCGTCCTCGTCGGTCACCAGGTCGCCCAGCCCGCGGACGACGGCCACGGGAACGCCGGACAGCTTGCCCTTCGCCAGGTCGCCCGCCGCCGCGATCTCGTCGACCAGCGCCGTGACGGTGGCGTTGAGCGGGTTGCCGTAGCCGTCGGCGCCGCCGCGCAGGTCCTCAAGCGGCCGCACACCGGCCGCGCCGATGGCGACGTCGGTCAGGCCGTACCGCCAGGGCCGGCCGAAGGTGTCGGAGACGATCACCCCGACCCGCACGGCGAGCCGCTCGCGCAGCCCCTGGCGGATCCGGCCCGCCGAGGCGTCCGGGTCCTCGGGCAGCAGCAGCACGGTGCCGGGGGAGGTGTTGGAGGCGTCGACGCCGGCCGCGGCCATCACGAAGCCGTGCCGCGTCTGCGCGATGACCGTGTCCCCGCGCCGCGCGACCACGCGCCGGGTCTCCTCCTCGATCGTGGCCGTACGGCTGTCGCCTTGGCGGATCCGGCCTTCGGCCTTGCTCACGATCTTGGAGGTCACGACCAGGATGTCGCCATCCCGGAGGTCGGGCGCGGCCTGCGCCACGAGCAGGGCGATGTCGTCGCCGGGCCGCACCTCGGGCAGGCCGGGCACGCCGCTGACAGTGATCTGGGGCATGTGCTCCTCTGACATGGATTCAGGACCTGACGGATCCGGCCAGGGCGAGGGCCGCGGCGGCGATGTCCCTCGTGGCCTCGGGGTCGCTCATCAGGAGCGGACGGGGCTCCACCACCACGCCGTCGAGCGCCACGCCCTTGTCCTCCTCGGCCACGAGCCAGCCGTCGAGCAGCGCGGAGCCGTACAGCTCCAGGACGGCCTGGGCGCTCGTCTCCACGCCGATCGCCGTCAGGCAGGCGTCGGCCATGCCGCGCACCGGCGCGCCCCCGATGATGGGGGAGACGCCGACGACCGTCTTGTCCTCCAGGGCCGCCCGGATGCCCGGGATCTGGAGGATCGTGCCGATGCTGACGACCGGGTTGGACGGCGGGAGGATGACGAAATCCGCCTCCGCGATGGCGTCGAGCACGCCGGGCGCGGGACGGGCCTCGTCCGCGCCGACGAGCACGATCTGCTCGGCCGGTACGGAGGCGCGTAGCCGCACCCACCACTCCTGGAAGTGGACGGCCCTCCTGCCGGCCTCGTCGGAGACGACCACGTGGGTCTCGGTGCGGTCGTCCGACATCGGCAGCAGCCGCACCCCGGGCCGCCATCGGTCGCACAGGGCCTCGGTCACCTGCGAGAGCGGATATCCGGCAGCCAGCATCTGGGTGCGGATGATGTGGGTGGCGAAGTCCCGGTCGCCGAGGCCGAACCACTGCGGCTCCATGCCGTACGCGGCGAGCTCCTCCTTCACCGTGAACGTTTCATCGGCCCGTCCCCAGCCCTGTTCCTCGTTGATGCCGCCGCCCAGCGTGTACATGACCGTATCGAGGTCAGGGCACACGCGAAGGCCGAACAGGGTGATGTCGTCGCCGGTGTTGCCGATCACGGTGATCTCGGAATCGGGGGCCGCCGCCTTGAGACCTCGGAGGAACCGGGCGCCGCCGATTCCTCCGGCGAGGGACACGATGCGCATGCCGTCAGTCTTCCATCGGCCGCTCGCGGGATCGTCGACACCCACCCCCAGCACCGGGATGAACAGCCATATGTAGGGTGTGTTCGGCTTGTGAGGTTCTTGGGTCTGCCGACGCTTAAGTCAGTCATGTGCAAAACTTCCCCGAGTGCCGTTTGGACCAATGGGGGTAGTCGTGCTCAAGGTCGATACCGGCCGGCTCCGCGAGCCGGCCGCGTGGACGATGCTCGCGGTGGTGATCACCAGTGTCCTCGTGAGCATCGCGCGCCTGCTGATCGGCCCCACGGTGAGCAGCACCTTCGGCGTCCGCGCGGCGGCGAGCCTGTACTCCCTCGTGTCCCCGGTCTCGACCGCGCTCGCGGCCGGCGCCGTGCTGCTCGTCGCCAAGGCCGGCGCGCCCACCCCCCGGGCCCGCCTGGTGACGTTCGGCGCGGCCGGGTCGCTCGGTCTCGGCATCGTCTTCGGCGTGATCAGCGTGCTGGGCGTGCTCGTGGGCGACATGCTGTCCTTCCGCGACCGGTTCGAATATCTGATCAGCGGACTGCCGATGATCGCGCTCGCCGTCTTCGGCGCGCTGTTCGCGCTGAGCACGGCCTCGGCGCTCCAGCCCGCCAGGGAACCCGCGGGCGACTACTTCGGCAGGCGCGAGGACGCCTACCCGCCCCAGTCGTACGCCCCGGCGCTGCCCCAGGGCCCTCAGGGCCCCCACGGGTCGCACGGTCCCCAGGCACCGCAGGGGTACGGCGAGGTCCCTGGAGCGGCGGGAGCGGGCGCCCCGGCCCACCACCCCCACCCCGGCGCGGTGCCCAATCAGCAGATGCCCGGTCAGCAGATGCCTGGTCAGCAGGTTCCCGGTCAGCAGCAGTTCGGCCACCCCGCCCCGGGCGACCCGCAGAACAACCCCCTCCCCGGGCAGAACGGCCCCCAGGGCGCTCCGCACGCCGCACCGCCCGCTGCTCCGCCCGCCGCCGCCCCCAGCGGCCAGTACGACGCCCCCCACCAGGGCCAGCCGCAGAGTCAGCCCCAGAGTCAGTCGCAGAGCCAGCCGCAGGGACCCGCGTACGGGCAGAGCGCGCCGACGTCGGCCCACCCCCAGCTGCCGCCCGCCGAGCACCGGTACGCCGAGCACCAGCAGTATGCCCAGGACCAGTTCGCCCAGGACCAGTTCGCGCAGGAACAGTACGGTCAGGAAAAGTACGGGCAGGACCAGTACGGGCAGGACCAGTACGCCCAGGAGCGAGGCCAGGGCGCCTTCGGCCAGGAGCGGCCCCAGGACGTTTACAGCCAGGAATACGAGCAGCGGCAGCCCTCCTACGCTCCTGCCCCGACCGCCCCGCAGCCTCCGCCGTTCGGTCAGCCCGGCGCCCCGGCTCCCGCCCAGGGCCCCGGCCACGGACAGGCGCAGCAGCAGCCCCGGCCTGCGCTGCATGACGTCCAGACCGGCGCGCACTACCCCGACTACGGCGCGTACCCCGCGCAGCCCGAGCCGCCGGCGCCCCAGCGGCCCGACTACTCCCCGCCGCCGCAGGGCCCGGTGTTCGACCAGTACGGCTACGCGGGCCAGCAGACGGACTCCGGCGGCTACGGGCAGTTCCCGAGCGCTCCTCCCGCCGTGCCCGGCGGTCCCGGTGCCCCCGACCCCCGGGGTTACGGCCAGCCCTCCCACGGCCAGCCCTCCCACGGCCAGCCCTCCTACGACCAGCCCTCCTACGACCCCCTGGCCGGCCGGCCCGCCCCCGAGGCCAGGCCGTACGAGCAGGACCAGTCGTACGGACAGGGGTCGCCGTTCTCCGGGTACTCGGGCCCGGCGCACGCCCACCAGGCCGCCGATCACGCGGCCGGTAGCCCGGCCTTCGACGCTCCCCCCGCGTACGAGGGCCCGGCCGACCCGAGGGAGCAGCAGCTCGCGCAGGCCTACCAGCAGGCGCAGAGCTACCGGAAGGGCGCCCTGCCGGACCACCCCACCGGCCCGCAGGACCTGCCGGAGTACTACGACAACCCGCTCGGCCACCCCCAGTCCGAGCCCCCGCCGTTCCAGCCCCCGGCGCCCGGCCCCGCCGACCAGACGCTCCGCTTCGACCCCTCCGCCTACCGCGGAGACCCGCTCAGCGACCCGCTGCGCAGGGAGGAGCCGCTCGACCCGACGGCCATCTACACGCCGGATCGGTCGCAGGCAAAGTATGAGGAAGGTTCCGCCCCCGATCAGGCAGGCCGCAGAACCGACCCCGACCTCCCTTGGTATGGTTCCGAACGCTGATAGGACCGTAGATCGGGGCGTACGAACCGGGGCGAGCAGGTCTTTCCCCGGGTATCGTTATGCCGCTTGACGCCACACGCGCCACGCGCGTGTAATTACAGACATGTTGTTACGCCTTCCCAAGGGTGGGTATAGGGCAGGCGTTTTTATGGGGGGCTCCATGTGGGCGGGCGAGCGACAGGGAGGTGTGCAATGACCGATCTGGTCATGGCACAGGCGCTCGATGAGGAAGATCTGGGGTGGCAGGAGCGCGCTTTGTGTGCGCAGACCGACCCCGAGGCGTTCTTTCCTGAAAAGGGCGGTTCCACGAGGGAAGCCAAGAAGGTGTGCCGTTCGTGTGAGGTACGCACGGAGTGCCTTGAATACGCGCTTCAGCATGATGAGCGTTTCGGCATCTGGGGCGGCCTGTCCGAGCGGGAAAGGCGCAAGATCAAGCGCCAGGCCGTGTAGGCCGTCGTCCTGACACCGACGCGGACGGGGCCGTGCGCTCGGCGCGCGGCCCCGCGCTCATGTCTGGCTCGTGGCTGACATCCTGTTTCGCCTGGATGTGATCGGGTGAGTCCGGGTTGCCGTATCGTGGTCGGCGCTCAGCCGTACGACCATAGGACTCGACGTGCACTCGGTGACCGCGATCGTCGTCGCTCACGACGGCGCCCGCTGGCTCAAGGAGACGCTGGCCGCGCTGCTGCGCCAGACCCGGCCTCTCGACCGTGTCGTCGGCGTCGACAACGGCAGCCGTGACGGCAGCGGGACGCTGCTGACCGAGGCGTTCGGTTCGGGCAACGTGCTGACCCTGCCCCGGTCCACCGGGTTCGGCGAGGCCGTTCACGAGGTGCTGCGGCGGCTGCCGCCCGCGCCCGGCCAGGAATGGGTCTGGCTGCTCCACGACGACTGCGCGCCCGACGCGCACGCGCTGCAGGCCCTGCTGTGGGCCGCCGAGCAGGATCCCAAGGCCGCCATCCTCGGCCCCAAGCTGCGCGACTGGCTCGACCGGCGGGTGCTGCTCGAGATGGGCGTGACCGTCAGCAGGTCGGGACGGCGCGACACCGGCCTGGAGCCGAGAGAGTACGACCAGGGCCAGCACGACGGGATCGCCGACGTCCTGTCGGTCTCCACGGCGGGCATGCTCATCCGCAGGGACGTCTGGGACGAGCTGTCCGGCCTCGACACGGCGCTGCCGCTGTTCCGCGACGACCTCGACCTGTGCTGGCGGGCCCGTACAGCCGGGCACCGCGTGCTCAACGTGAGCGACGCGGTGGCCTGGCACGCCGAGGCGTCGGCGCGGCGGCGCCGCAGGATCGCCTCCAGCGAGGAGCACCCGCGCAGGCTCGACCGGCGCAACGGCCTGTTCGTCCTGATGGCGAACCTGCCGTTCGGCGCGCTCGTGCGGTCGGTGCTGCGCAACGTCCTCGGGTCCGTGCTGCGGGCCCTGCTGTTCCTGCTGGCCAAGCAGCCGGCCAACGCCCTCGACGAACTGGCCGCGCTCGGCTCGGTCATCGGCCATCCGCTGCGCCTGCGGCGGGCCCGCAAGGCCAGGAAGAAGAGCAGGAAGCAGGGCTGGCCCGCGATCCGGCGCAAGCTCACCCCGCCGGGCGCCGCGTTGCGGCGGCTCGCCGACATGGTGCAGGGCTTCCTCGCCGGAGTCGGCCCGGTGGACTCGGCGGGCCGTCACCACGCGGCCGCGGACCGCCCCCAGGAGGACGACGGCGACGAACTGCTGACCGACTCGGGCGGCGTGCAGCGCGTGTTCAGCAGCCCCGGCGTGGTGCTCTGCCTGATCCTGGCGGCGATCACGCTGGCCGCCGAACGGACGCTGCTGCCCGGGCTCCTGTCCTCCGGAGGGCATCTGGGGGGCGGCGCTCTGGTGCCGGTCACCGGGGGCGCGTCCGACCTGTGGCGGCTCTACATCGAGGACCACCACGCCACCGGGCTCGGCTCGCAGACCTGGGCCCCGCCGTACGTCGCCGTGCTGGCCGGGCTGTCGGCGATCGCGTTGGGCAAGACGTGGCTGGCCGTGGCCGTGGTGCTGCTCGGCTGCGTGCCGCTGGCCGGGGTCTCGGCGTACGCGGCGACCAAGCGGATGATCTCGTACACGCCCGCACGGGTCTGGCTGGCCGCCACCTACGCCCTGCTGCCGGTCACGACGGGCGTGGTGGCGGGCGGTCGGCTCGGCACCGCGATCGTGATCGTGCTGCTGCCCGTCTACGCGGCGCTCGCCACGAGGGTGATCGCCGGGTCGCGCCGGTCGGCCTGGGGCTTCGGCCTGCTCCTGACCGTGGGCACGGCCTTCGTTCCGCTCGTGTACGTGCTGGTGGCGATCCTCGGCGGCCTCGCCGCGGTGTCGTTCGGAGGCATCCGCAAGGGCGTCAGGCGGTCGCTCGTGATCGGCCTCGGCACCCCGGTCGTCCTGCTGTTCCCGTGGCTGGTCCAGCTCGCCAGGGAGCCGGGACGCATCCTGCTCGAGTCAGGCCTGCACGACGGCAGCCTCACCGACCCCCGCCTCGGCGCCGAGTCCCTGCTCATGCTGAGCCCCGGCGGGCCGGGGGTGCCGCCTGTGTGGGCGACGGCGGGCCTGATCGCGGTCGCGCTGGCCGCGCTGCTGCTGCGGCGTCACCAGATGGTCGTCGCCATCGGCTGGGGCGTCATGCTCTTCGGGCTGCTGGTGGCGATCGTGGTCAGCCGGATCAGCGACGCGGCGTGGCCGGGGGTGCCGCTGGCGTTCGCGGCGACGGGCCTGCTGGTGGCCGCGGGGCACCAGGCGCACCGGATCGCCGAGTTCCGCGCCGCGCGCGGGCTGCGCCGCCTCGGCGCGATGCTGATCGTCGCGGTCGCCTTCGCGACCCCGCTCGCCACCGCCGCGCTGTGGGTGACCAGGGGCGCGGGCGACCCGCTGCGAGGCGACCTGAGCGACCCGGTGCCGGTGCTCGCCGCGCTCCAGTCGGAGCACGGCGAGGGCACCCTCCTGCTGCGTCCGAGGGACGGCAAGGTCGGCTACACGCTGATGCGCGGCCGGGGCCCGCTGATCGGCGAGTCCGACCTCGAACCGCCCCGGGAGGCGAGCGACCGTTTCGCGACCGCGGTCGCCGGGCTCGCCTCGGGCCGGGGAAGCACGTACGTCCAGACGCTCGCGTTGTCCGGGGTCCGCTTCGTGACGGTGCCCGGCGCCGTCGACCCCGACCTGCAACGGGCGCTCGACTCGCAGCCCGCCCTGGTCAGGGTGAGCCTCTCGGAGACGGGCGGCCTGTGGCGGGTGGCCGGCCAGGTGACGACGCCCCCGCCGCCGGCGACCGCGGGCGCGCTGCATCGGGGCTGGCTGTGGGCCCAGGGCGGGCTGCTCGTGCTCGTGCTGATCCTGGCCTCGCCCGGGGCCCGTACGAAGGAGCCGGAGGGCGACTACGCCGACGCGCCTGTAGAGGAAGGGCCACGGGGCCGCCGCCGAGCGAAGGAAGATCGGGTGCCGGCGTGAGGAGACTGATCGAGAACCGCTTCGGCCTGCTCGCCCTGGTGCTGGTCGCGCTGGGCGCGTTGTACGGCGTGGCCTTCGTCAGCCGGCCCGCGCCGGCCGCTCAGGTGCGTCCGCAGGCCGTCAAGGCGCCGGTGGAGTCGGTGACCGCCGTGTGCCCGGCGCCGTCCGGCAGCCGGGTGAGCGTGGTGACCCCCGCCCAGGAGCAGCAGAACGAGGAGCAGCAGAACGAGGAGCAGCAGAACGAGGAGCAGCAGAACCAGGAGCAGCAGAATCAGGGCCAGGGAAGCGCCACCCTGTCCGCGATCAGGGCTCCGGAGGAGAAGGGCGGCGGCAAGGACGACGTGATCGACCGGCCGGGCCTGCTGTGGCAGCGCGAGGTCGGCGCCGGGGGTGGTCCGCTCGTGGTCGACGCCACCGGTTCGATGGCCGCCGGGCTGGAGAGCGCCCAGACCGCGCGCGAGACGTCGGGCACCCAGCGGGGGCTCGCCGGAGTGCGTTGCGTCGAGCCGGGAGCCGAGAGCTGGTTCATCGGGCCGGGGCCGGCCGCGGCGGAGATGACGCTCTACCTCGCCAACCCCGACTCGGCCCCGGCCAACGTCTCGTTCATGGTCTATTCGGGAGAAGGCCCGGTGCTGAGCGAGCGCGGCAACGGCGTCGTCGTCAAGCCCGGCCAGCACCGCGTGATCAGGTTGCGCGACCTCGCGCCCTCTCCGCTGATCATGGCCCTGCAGGTGAGCACCCGCAGCGGCCGGGTGGCCGCCGCGGTGAAGGCCGTGCTGGGTGCGGGCAGGGGCGTCGACTGGCTGCCCGTCGCCGCCGCCCCCGCCACCCGGGTCGTCGTCCCCGGCATCCCCGGCACCGCCGGGCAGCGGGAGCTGTACGTCGCCACGCCGGGGGACCGGGACACGGTCGTGCGGATCAGGGCCGTGCTTGAGGACGGCTCCTACGCGCTGAAGAACAAGGAGACGATGGAGGTGCCGGCCGGCTCGGCGTCCTCGCTCGACCTGTCCACCGGGATCGGCGGGCAGCCGGCCGCGCTGGTGCTGGAGTCCGACGTCCCGATCGTGGCGGGCCTGAAGATCACCGGAACGGGGGCCAGACAGGACGTCGCCTTCACGGCCGGCGCCGCCTCCGTCGACCTCGGCAGTGTCGTCGCGGACGGCCGGGCGGAGGGCAAGCAGACGTCCTGGCTGGTGCTGTCGGCGCCCTTCGCGGCGGCCGCCGTGGAGGTTCGGCTGCTGCCCACGAAGGGTGAGGCGCCCGCCCCGGTCGAGGTGAAGCTGCCGGCCGCCCGCACCAAGGAGCTCAGGCTCGCGCCGCCGAAGGGAAGCAAGGGCGGCTTCAGCGTCGTCGTACGGCCGCTGCCCGGCTCGGGGCCCGTGTACGGCGGGCGCGTCCTCGACGAGGCGGCCAAGGACGGCCAGCTGGTCACCGCGCAGCCGCTCGCCATGGCAAGGACCTGGGCACTGGTGCCCCCGACCGTCGACTCGCCGGGCGCCGTGCTGCCCTAGGGATTCGGCGTCGATCAGCGCCGATCAGTGCCGATCAGTGCCGGTCGTCGTAGCCGGGGTCGATCGTCTCCGGCGTGAGGCCGAGCAGGCTGGCCACCTGTTCGACGACCACGTCGAGGACCAGCGTGCCAAGCTGGTCGCGGTCGCGGGCCCGGGCCTCCAGCGGGCGGCGGTACAGCACGACGGCGGCGGGCTCGTCCCCCGAGGCCGACTCCGCCCGTCCCAGCGGGATCGGGTCGGAGGACAGCCGGGCGGGCCCGTCCACCAGTTCCGCGGCCGGCGGCACCTCCTCGACCGCGAACTCGACCGACGCGAGCTGGGTGCCCCACCGCGGCTTGAGCCGGTCGACCGCGTCGAGCACCAGGTCGTCGAACCGCTCACCGCGGGACTTGGCGATGGGGACGTGCGAGGGCGCGAGGGGGCCGCGCATGCCGCGGCCGTGCCGGTCACGCCGGCGAACCCGCCGCCCTCGATCCGGCCTGTCACCGCTCCGATCGCTCACGCAGCCAGCTTAGAGCGCTCCCCGCCGGTGCGGTGGATCCCGCGGGTTGTGTCCGCTTTGCCCATCAACGTCATGTCGACTTCGGAGATCGCTGAATTGTGGCGACACGTTCAATAAGAGCGGCGGGGTGGTGGCAATGTGAACGCGGACCGGATACGGTCCCTCCGTGAGCCCCGTCCGCAGCTGTTCCCGTACCGCCTGCAGGCAGCCTGCCGTCTTCACACTCACGTATGTCTACGCCGACTCGACCGCTGTACTCGGCCCCCTGGCGACGTACGTCGAGCCACACTGTTACGACCTGTGTGCGGAGCACGCGGAACGGCTCACCGCGCCCAGGGGATGGGAGGTCGTGCGCCTTCCGTCCGAGTCCGTCGCCCCGAGCGGGGACGACCTGGAGGCCCTGGCGAACGCGGTCCGCGAGGCCGCGCGCCCCGCTCCCGCCGCCGGCGAGCCCGTCGGCCAGGCGGTCGAGGTGGGCCGCCGAGGTCACCTACGGGTGCTCAAGTCCGCCCAGCCCAACAGGGAGCGATGAGACCGCGCGAGGAGACCGCGCGCGGCGCGTTGAATGGCTCATTGTGTGGGCAATCAGGCGCTATAGGCTCAGGGCGAAGACTTAACGACTTTTAGGGGCGTGCAGTGGCCGACCTCAACAGGATCTTCAAGGCGTACGACGTGCGCGGCGTGGTGCCGGACGAACTCGACGAGGAGATCGCACAGGCCGTCGGAGCGGCCTTCGTCGAGCTGACCGGCGCGTCCTCGGTGGTGATGGCGCACGACATGCGCACCTCGTCCGGGCCGCTGGCCGCGGCTTTCGCGCGGGGCGCGACCTCCAGGGGCGCCGACGTGATCAACGCCGGGCTCGGCTCGACGGACATGCTCTACTACGCCAGCGGCAGCCTGAACCTGCCGGGCGTCATGTTCACCGCGAGCCACAACCCGGCCAAGTACAACGGCATGAAGATGTGCCGGGCGGGCGCCGTGCCGGTGGGCACCGACACCGGCCTGCTGGAGATCCGCGACCGCGCGGCCGAACTGCTCGACGCGGGGCTGGGCGGCGACCCCGGCAAGGGCACGGTGACCGAGCGCAACCTGCTCGAGGGCTACGCCGCCCACCTGAAGACGCTGGTCGACCTGTCGGACATCCGGCCGCTGAAGGTGGTCGTGGACGCCGGCAACGGCATGGGCGGCTACACGGTCCCTGAGGTCTTCGAGGGCCTGCCGATCGAGCTGACCCCGCTCTACTTCGAGCTCGACGGCAGCTTCCCCAACCACGAGGCCAACCCGATCGAGCCCGAGAACCTGCGCGACCTGCAGAAGGCGGTCGTCTCGCAGGGCGCGGACATCGGCATCGCCTTCGACGGCGACGCAGACCGGTGCTGGGTCATCGACGAGCGGGGCGAGTCGGTCTCGCCGTCCACCGTCACGGCACTCGTCGCGGTGCGGGAGCTGGCCAAGAACCCCGGCGCCACGATCATCCACAACCTGATCACCTCCAAGGGCGTGCCGGAGATCGTCAGCGAGCACGGCGGCAAGCCGGTCCGCACCCGCGTCGGACACTCGTTCATCAAGGCGGAGATGGCCCGCACCGGCGCCGTCTTCGGCGGCGAGCACTCGGCCCACTACTACTTCCGGGACTTCTGGTTCGCCGACTCGGGCATGCTGGCCGCCCTGCACGTGCTCGCCGCACTGGGCGAGCAGGACCGGCCGCTGTCGGAGGTGCTGGCCCAGTACTCGCGCTACGCCGCGTCCGGGGAGATCAACAGCAGGGTCGAGGACCAGGCCGCCGCCCTGGCGGGGGTACGCGAGACCTTCGCGGGCCGGGAGGGTGTTACCTTCGACGAGCTGGACGGACTCACCGTCAGCGGTCCGGACTGGTGGTTCAACCTGCGTCCGTCAAACACCGAGCCGTTGCTCCGGCTCAACGCGGAGGCCGCCGACGAGGAGAAGGTCGCGGCAGTCCGGGACGAAGTGCTCGCCGTGGTAAGGAGCTGACGAGTTGAAGATCGACGACTGGCTGCTGGACATCCTCGCCTGCCCGGCGTGCAAGTCCCCGCTCCGTGCCGTGCCCGACACGGAGGAGCTGGCCTGCACCTCGGAGCCGTGCGGGCTGGTCTACCCGGTGCGTGACGACATCCCGGTGCTCCTCGTCGACGAGGCACGCAAGGCATGAGTGGTGCCGGAGGGGCCCGGTTCGAGCCCGACCGGCTCGACGACCAGGCATACCTGATGGAGGGCGACCCCTCCGGCATGCTCCGCTCCGTCGCGTCGTCGGCCGCCCAGGTGCGGGCGGCCTACCGATCGGCGGTGGAGAACGGCTTGGCGCGGGTCGGCCGGGACGGCCGCCCCCGCGCGATCGTCGTGGCGGGCATGGGCGCCTCCGCCCTCGCGGGCGACGTACTCGAGGCGCTGTGCCGTTACGGCGCCCCGGTCCCGGTGGTGACGGTGCGCGGTCACCGGCTGCCCGGCTGGGTCGGCGCCGCCGATCTCGTCATCGCGGTCTCCCGCTCCGGCAGGACCGAGGAGACCGTCGCCGCGACCGCCGAGGCCGTACGGCGCGGGTGCGCCCTCGCCGGCGTGGGCGCGCCCGACACGCCGTTGTCGGCGCTGGTCGCGCGGGCGGGCGGGCCGTACGTGCCGGTGGGCGGGGCGACCGGGGTGGCCGGGCAGCCGAGGGCCACGCTGTGGTCGCTCGTGGTGCCGCCGATCCTGGCGGCGGCCGCGCTCGGGCTGGTCTCGGCCGGGGAGAGCGAGTTCGAGTCGGTGGCCAAGCGGCTGGAGGACCTGGCCCACCGGTGCCGCCCGTCGAGCGAGTCGTTCATCAACCCCGGCAAGACGCTGGCGATGGAACTGGCCGGGACGCTTCCGGTCATCTGGGGCACCTCGCCGCTGGCCGCGGTGGCGGCCCACCGCCTGGCCGCCCGGCTGAGCGAGGACGCGGGCTACCCGGCCGTCTGGGGGGAGCTGCCCGAGGCCGCCCACAACCAGATCGTGACGTTCGACGGCCCCCTCGCGGGGCGGGACGTCTTCGCCGACCCGTTCGCCGACGAGCCGGGAGAGAGCGCACGCCTGCGCCTGTTCCTGCTGCGCGACGGGGAGGAGCACCCGCAGGTGACCAGGTCCCGCACGGCCGCCGTTCGGCTGGCCGAGGACCGGGGGGTTCCGGTGTCCGAGATCCCGGCCGAGGGCGTGCACCCGCTGGACCGGCTCGCCGCCCTGGTCGGCCTGTGCGACTACGCGACTGTCTACCTCGCTCTCGGGTACGGGATGGACCCGGCGTCGGCCGCGGCGGTTACGGAACTCCAGGCCAGAGTTTCCCAATAGGATCGCTTCGGCCGATCGAACTGAGGAGTTCAACGTGAGTGCGGGTGGCGGTACCAAGGCGATCCTCGCGGCGCTCGGCGCCAACCTGGCGATCGCCGTGGCGAAGTTCGTGGCGTTCCTGTTCACCGGGTCGTCGTCGATGCTCGCCGAGTCGGTCCACTCTGTGGCCGACTCCGGCAATCAGGCGCTGCTGATACTCGGCGGCAAGCGCGCCGCCAAGGGGCGCACCCGCAAGCACCCCTTCGGCTACGGCCGGGAGCGCTACTTCTACGCGTTCGTGGTGGCCGTCGTCCTGTTCACGATCGGCGCCCTGTTCTCCCTGTACGAGGGCTGGCACAAGATCGCCGACCCGCAGCCCGTGGAGTCGCCCGTCTGGGCCTTCGCGGTGCTGGTCTTCGCGATCGTCGCCGAGGGCTTCTCGTTCCGTACGGCGATCAAGGAGTCGAGAGCGCTCAAGGGCGAGCACTCCTGGGTGGCGTTCATCCGCCGGGCGAAGGCCCCCGAGCTGCCGGTGGTGCTGCTGGAGGACTTCGGCGCGCTGATCGGCCTGGTCTTCGCGTTGTTCGGCGTGGCGATGGCCGCGGTCACCGGCAACGGCGCGTGGGACGGCGTGGGCAGCCTCGGCATCGGCCTGCTGCTCGCGGTGATCGCCGTCATCCTGGCCGCCGAGACCAAGTCGCTGCTGATCGGCGAGAGCGCGACGCCCGAGGTCGAGGACAAGATCTGCGCCGCGCTGGAGTCCGCGCCCGAGGTCAGCCGGGTCATCCACCTGCGCACCCTGCACCTCGGCCCGGAGGAGCTGCTGGTCGCCGCCAAGATCGCGGTGGAGCACGACGACACCGCCGGCGAGGTGGCGCGGGGCATCGACGAGGCCGAACGGCGCATCCGCGAGGCGGTTCCGATGGCCCGGGTGATCTACCTGGAGCCGGACCTCTACCGGGCGGACGCCGCCTCGGGGCAGCGCACCGGCGCATAACCCCCGTTACGGGGAGCCGTTTCTCACTGCGCACCGTGATTGAAATGTGATGCACCGTCACTTCAGCGGTGTGGTACCGGTCGGTAACTTTACCCTTACATTACGGCTGGTTACCCCCGGAGGTGACTCATGATTCAGGGACGCGTGCGGTGGAAACGATTCGCCCTCGTCTTCGTGCCCGCGCTCGCGGTCGCCTCCGTGCTGGTCGGCGCGACCGCCGAGGGGGCGATCGGCGCGTCGTTCGTGGTCTCGGGTGACACCTTCAAGGTCTCCGCCGACATGCTGCAGGGCCAGGGCTTCGTGCAGTACGGCAGCATGGTCGAGAACAAGAAGGGCCAGAAGATCCCGGTCGCCGTCTCCGGCATCCGGAAGGCCACCCTGACCAACATGTGCCAGACGGTCCTGGTGAAGTCGCCCGTCGGCGCGGTGACCATCCGGATCACCGCCGGCACGGGCAAGGACCCGGTGACCGCCGAGAACATGATCGTCGATGCCACCCAGATCGAGGGCAACGCGGTCTTCACCAAGCTGGAGGCGGGCCGCGACGCCAGCGCCCTCGACCAGCTGCCGGACGGCCAGGGCGCGGCGGGCATGTTCGGCCAGCAGGCGAGCGGGATCACCATCAAGGGCTTCCGGCAGGTCTCCTGGGCGGTCAACGCGGCCACGTTCAAGCTGCCTGGGCTGAAGCTGGCCGTGGAGCCGGGCGAGCACGAGTGCTTCTGATGGAGCGGCCGGTGAGATGGCGGCGGTCGCGGCCGTTCTGGGGCGGCCTGCTGGTGCTCGCGGCCGGCCTGGAACTGCTGAGCATCCCGTTCGCGACCCGGGCCCTGCCGCTCGTCATCCAGTCGGGCACGGTCGGCGCCACCTACCTGATCGCGCTGGTGCTGATCATCCTGGGCCTGATGGTCTGGCTCCAGCCCGGCCAGCGGGCCTTCCTCGGCGTGGTCGCCATACTGGTCTCGATCGCGTCGTTCGTCTACGCCAACCTGGGCGGCTTCCTGATCGGCATGCTGCTCGGCCTGGTCGGAGGCGCGCTCGCGGTCGCCTGGGCGCCCGCGGAGACCACCGAGGGCGGCACGGCGCCGATCGCGCCCGCCGCGCCGGCCGGGCTGCCGGAAGGGGGCATCACCTTCACCGAGCGCCGGGTGGTCAGCGGCGACGAGCGGCTGGAGGCCACCCGGCCGCAGCAGCCCGCCGAACCCGCGGACCAGGGCCCGCGCGTCCTGGTCGCCCGGGTCCGCCGCGAAGCCGATCCCGCGCCGGATCCCGCCTCCGGCGACGACGGCCCCGACGACGGCCCCGACGACGGCCCCGACGACGACTCTGGTGACAACCCTGGTGGCGGTGACGGCGGCGTACGGCCCGGCGGCGGCGGGCGCGGAGACGGGGGTCCGGGGCCCGCGGCCAAGGCACTGGCCATCGCCGTGCTGCCCGTCATCCTGGCGGCCGGGACGGGCACGGCGCGGGAGGACCCAGGACCGGGCGGACAGGGCGGTTCCCTCCTGCCCGGTGTCGTCCCGAGCGCCGTTCCCGGCGGCCTGTCCGACGTCCTCGACGGCGTCCTGCCCAGTGCGGTCCCTTCGGCCGTGCCCACGGACCTGCAGGGCGCCGTGGGGTCCCTCACCGGCAGGAAGAGTCCCTCGCCCGGGGAGACCGGTGACGACGCGCCGGGGGACTCTGCCACGCCCGGCGGCGGTGCACGGGGCGCGGTGACGGTCGCGACCGAGACGGCCGCCGTCCGCGCGCCCTCACTGACCATGACCGGCATGAAGTTCACCGGCGTGGTCGAGATGCCCACCACGACAGGCACCGTCAAGATGCTCCGCTTCACCATGGACAAGGCGGTGCTGGAGCGGCCCCAGCAGACGATGGGCCCGACGACGCTGACCGGCAGCACGTTCACCTTCGAGGGCAACGTGGTGATCTGCACGACGAAGATGACCGCCAAGCTCCTCGGCGTGCCTCAGGAGTTCACGGCGGAGCATCCGAACCTCCTGGTCAGGGCGCTCAAACTGGTGCCGTCCCTGAACGTCCCGCTGACGATGACCGACATCGTCAGCGAGCAGCCGTACGTCACGGCCGACTCCCTGCGCGCGGACGACCTGCACCTCGTGGTCGGCGCCTGACCGGCCGCTCCCATCCCGCCTCCCGCCGGGAACGATCAGGTCTCTCCGGGCCGTACGAGGCCGGTCTCATAGGCGTGGATGACGGCCTGAGTGCGGTCGCGCAGACCGAGCTTCGCCAGGAGCCGCGCGACATGCGTCTTCACCGTGTGTTCCGTCACCACCAGGGCCGCCGCGATCTCGGCGTTGGACAGCCCACGGGCCATGAGCCGCAGCACCTCGGACTCGCGCGCGGTCAGCGGCGCCCGCGCCTGTGGCGGTCCGGCCGGTGTGGGCTCGGCGGCCCGCCGCCGGGTGAACTCCGCGATGAGCCTCCGGGTGACCTTGGGCGCGAGCAGGGCGTCGCCGCGGGCGACGATCCGTACGGATTCGGCCAGTTCCTCGGCCCGGATGTCCTTCAGCAGAAAGCCGCTCGCCCCCGCGAGGAGCGCCTGGTAGACGTACTCGTCCAGGTCGAAGGTCGTGATCATCAGCGCCTTGGCGCCGATCTCGGTGACGGTCCGGGCGGCCTCGATGCCGTTGAGCACCGGCATTCTGATATCGAGCACGGCGACGTCCGGCCGCTCGGCCCTGGCCAGCCGTACGGCCTCCCGGCCGTCGGCGGCGGCGCCGACGACTTCGATGTCCGGCTGGGCGGCCAGCACAGCGGTGAACCCCCTGAGCACCACCGGCTGGTCGTCGGCCACGAGCACTCTGATCATCGGGTCGGCAGTCCCGCCTGGATGAGGAAGCCGCCCTCCGGACCCGGCCCCGCGGCGAACCAGCCGCCCAGGGCCGTGGCGCGCTCGCGCATGCCGATCAGCCCGTGCCCGCTCAGCTCCGGTGTCTTCTCGGCCGGGCCTGGTCCGTCGTCGGCGATGCGGAGCGCGAGCAGCGCCGGCCGGTAGGCGATCTCGATCGACACGCGGGCGCCCGGCGCGTGCTGCCTGGCGTTCGTCAGGGCCTCCTGGACGATCCGGTACGCCGAGATGTTCACGGCCTGCGGGAGCTCCCGCACCTCGCCGATGACGTCGAGGTCGACCTCGCCGCCGTGCTGCTCGATCAGTTCGGGCAGCCGCGCCAGACCCGGTTGCGGCGCGGTCTCCGGCGGCGTGTCGGCCCGCAGGACGCCGAGGAGCCTGCGCATCTCGGTGAGCGTGCCGCGGGCGGTCGCGGCGATCTCCGCGAACTCGTTCCTGCCGTCGTCGCCCAGGCCGGCGATGCTGTACGGCGCGGTCTCCGCCTGGACGGCGATCACCGAGATCGAGTGCGCCACGATGTCGTGCATCTCCCTGGCGATGCGGGCGCGCTCCGCCATGGCCGCCTGCTCGCGCAGTGCCTCCAGGTTGTCCACCCGGGCTTCGCGCACCTCGCGCCGGCTCCGCCGCAGGTCGGCGAGGAGCGCCATCGCGGCCGGCAGCGCCGCCCAGCCCAGGGCGACGTCGGGCCGGTGCGGTCCCGCGATCAGGACGAGGACGAAGGCCCCGGCGGCCGAGGCCGTCCCGAGGAACCAGGCGGTCCTGCGGCCGACCATGCGGAAGACCGTGTACGCGGACAGCAGTCCCGACGCGTACACGGGATAGCCGAGGCCGAAGATGTTCCCGGCGATGGCGCCTTCGAAGTTCAGCAGGGCGAGCGCCCCGACGGCGGTCAGGGCCACGGCCTCGACGGGCTGACGGCGGCGCACGGTGTGCGGCAGGGTGGCGAGCCCGGCGGCGAGTATCCCGATGGGACCGAGGTAACCGCGGAACGCGCCGAGCTGGACCAGCGCGAGGAGGAACAGGACGAGGCCGATGGCGATGTCGAGGAGCGGAGAGTCGAGGGCTCTCCGGACGTCGAAGGCCGCCACCCTCCGTTCCATCGAGCCGAGCTTCGCAGTGATGTTCACGGTGGAAAGTCTGTCTTCCGTCGGAGGGGGGATCGTCACTCTCAGGAGTGAACTCCGGGTTTCATCGGCCCCTCAGCAGCCGCAGCGCCTTCTCCTTCTCGAAGTCCAGCGCCCGGCGCGGCGCCTGGATGCGCCCGATGCGCACGCCGAGATCGCGTACGGCCTGGGCCACCGCGGGCTCGGACAGCGCCCGGAGCGCGAAGGCCAGTTCGGCCGGCGAGACGTCGAACCGCCGCTCCAGCTCCGTCGCCTGGCGCACCGCCTCCAGTTCGTCGGGCCCGAAGCGCCGATGGGCGCCCTTGTCCCGAACGGGCGGCAGCAGGCCGAGGGCCTCCCGGTAGCGCAGCATCCGAGGGGACATGCCGAGCCGCCTGGCCGCCTCGGTGATGCGCATCGTGCCTCCGGTCCACCGTTCCTGGGGTCCACGCTAGACAGTCCCGGAGCCCTCCGGAACCCGTCGGCGAGGGAATCTCACATTCTTGTGTCAGGTTCGCGGGCCTCCGTATGCGTTCCTGCGTCCGCGACGCCTAAACTCGCAGCGACGGACAACGGAGGAGACACTCATGGACTTCAAGGTCGCCGACCTTTCGCTTGCGGAATTCGGCCGCAAAGAGATCCGCCTCGCGGAGCACGAGATGCCGGGCCTCATGGCGACCCGCAAGGAGTACGCCGCGGCCCAGCCGCTGCGCGGCGCGAAGATCATGGGCTCGCTGCACATGACGATCCAGACCGCCGTGCTGATCGAGACGCTGGTCGCGCTCGGCGCCGACGTCCGCTGGGTGAGCTGCAACATCTTCTCCACGCAGGACCACGCCGCCGCCGCGGTGGCCGTGGGCCCGGACGGCACGGTGGACAACCCCTCCGGTGTCCCGGTCTTCGCCTGGAAGGGCGAGACGCTGGAGGAGTACTGGTGGTGCACCGAGCAGGCCCTCCGCTGGCCCGACGGCTCCGGCCCCAACATGATCCTGGACGACGGCGGCGACGCCACGCTGCTCGTGCACAAGGGCATGGAGTTCGAGAAGGCCGGCGCCGTGCCGGTCGCCGGTGAGGACGACCCCGAGGAGTGGGCGGTCATCCTCGACACGCTCCGCCGTACGGTCTCCGAGGACAAGTGGTGGACCCGCGTGGCCGAGGACATCAAGGGCGTCACCGAGGAGACCACGACCGGCGTGCACCGGCTGTACGAGATGCACAAGTCCGGCACGCTCCTGTTCCCGGCGATCAACGTCAACGACTCGGTGACCAAGTCGAAGTTCGACAACAAGTACGGCTGCCGCCACTCGGTGATCGACGGCCTCAACCGCGCCACCGACGTGCTGATCGGCGGCAAGGTCGCCGTGGTCTGCGGCTACGGCGACGTGGGCAAGGGCTGCGCCGACGCGCTGCGCGGTCAGGGCGCCCGGGTCATCGTCACCGAGGTCGACCCGATCTGCGCGCTCCAGGCCGCCATGGACGGCTTCCAGGTCACCACCCTGGAGGAGGTCGTCGGCATCGCCGACATCTTCGTCACCTGCACCGGCAACTACGGCATCATCAGCGCCGAGCACATGTCGCAGATGAAGCACCAGGCGATCGTGTCCAACATCGGCCACTTCGACAACGAGATCGACATGGCCGGCCTGGGCCGCATCCCGGGCATCGAGAAGATCAACATCAAGCCGCAGGTCGACGAGTGGGTGTTCCCCGACGGGCACTCGATCATCGTGCTCGCCGAGGGCCGCCTGATGAACCTCGGCTGCGCCACCGGCCACCCCTCGTTCGTCATGTCGAACTCGTTCACCAACCAGGTCATCGCCCAGATCGAGCTGTTCACGAAGACCGACGACTACCCGATCGGCGTGTACGTGCTGCCCAAGCACCTCGACGAGAAGGTCGCCCGCCTCCACCTCGACGCGCTCGGCGTGAAGCTGACCAAGCTCAGCAAGAAGCAGGCGGAGTACATCGGCGTCGACGTCGAGGGCCCGTACAAGCCGGACCACTACCGCTACTGACGGCGACTCGCACGACGGGGGCGCGGGCCCGGCCCGCGCCCCTCGTCAGGAGGCAGACGGCGTGATTCAGCCGGACATCGCGGAGGCCGGAGAGCGGCGCATCGAGTGGGCGGCCCGGTCGATGCCGGTCCTCCAGGCGATCGGCGCCGGTTTCGGCGCCGACCGGCCGCTCGACGGCCTGCGCATCGCCGCCTGCATGCACGTGACCGCCGAGACGGCGGTGCTCATGGGGGCGCTGCGGGAGGGCGGCGCCGAGATCGCCCTGGCCGCGTCCAACCCCCTGTCCACCCAGGACGACGTCGCCGAGGCGCTGAGAACGTACGGCATCGCCGTGCACGCCCGCGCCGGGGTGGACAAGGAGACCTACTACCGGCACATCCACGAGGCGCTCGGCATCGCGCCGAATGTCGTGCTCGACGACGGATGCGACCTCGTCAACACCCTGCACACCGAGCGGATCGAACTCCTCGACGGCGTGATCGGCGGCTGCGAGGAGACCACGACCGGGATCATCCGGCTGCGCCAGATGGCCTCGGAGAACGCGCTGCGCTTCCCGATGGTCGCGGTGAACGACACCCGGACCAAGCGGATGTTCGACAACCGTTACGGCACCGGCCAGTCGACGCTCGACGGCATCATGCGGGCCACCAACGTCCTGCTGGCGGGCCGCACCGTGGTCGTGGCGGGCTTCGGCTTCTGCGGCCGGGGCGTCGCGGAGCGGGCCAAGGGCCTCGGCGCGCGGGTCGTCGTCACCGAGATCGACCCGGTCAAGGCCCTTGACGCCGCCCTGCAGGGCTACGATGTACGGCCGATGAGCCTGGCCGCCGAGACCGGCGACGTGTTCGTGACCGTCACCGGTAACCGCGACGTGATCCGGGCCGAGCACCTGGCCGTCATGAAGGACGGCGCGATCCTCGCGAACGCGGGCCACTTCGACGTCGAGATCGACGTGCGGGCGCTGGAGGAGATGGCACGCGAGGTGCGCTTCGGGATCCGGCCCAACACCGACGAGTACGTCCTGGAGGACGGCCGAAGGCTGCTGCTGCTCGCCGAGGGGCGCCTGGTGAACCTGACCGCCGCCGAGGGCCACCCGGCCGCGGTCATGGACATGTCGTTCTCCGCCCAGGCGCTCGCCGTCGCGTGGCTGGTCCGGGAGTCGGTCCGGCTGACGCCCGGCGTGTACGACGTCCCGGCCGACATCGACGCCGAGGTGGCCCGTCTGAAGCTCGCCGCCGCGGGGATCTCGATCGACGCGCTCACCGACCAGCAGGAGGAGTATCTCCACTCCTGGCGCCTCGGGTCCTAGAGTCAGGCACTCCCCAGCCGCCCCCTGCGGGGCCCGGGCGCGACGCCCCACTTTGCCGCGGCCACTTCCTTCAGGTTGCGGGCCGGTTACAGGGACAACTTCGGCGTTACATGGCCTTTTCATCCAAAGCATTGACGGTCGTCGAGCCACGCACCTAAATTGAACCAACGGATCACTCAGTGATCCAGCAGCTCACCTGCTGCGGAGGCGAGAGCGGCTCGCCCGCGGCATGTCTCTCCCGACCACCCCGGAGAGTGACCGGCATGACGGCCATGAAAAATCCCCCCCTAGCCCCCAGCCCATCCGAAGCCCCTTCCACGACCGCCACCAGGGCGGCAGGCCGGGCCTCGGCACGGGCGGCGGTCCTGCGATCCCGGTTGTCCTCGGGGGCGATCGGCGTCGTCGTCGTCGCCCTGCTGGCAGCCGTCTGGCAGGGGTACAAAGCGCTCGGACAGGCCACCGGCGACCGCCTGCTCGGCCTGCGGTTCCCCGTCGCGACCGACGACTTGTCAATGCCCGGAGTGGGCGCGATCCTCGGCGCGCTGGTCGAGCCGGCACGCCGGGGAACGTCCACCATACTGGGCGTCTACCTGCTGGAAGAGGCATCGGTGACGCTGCGCGAGGCGGCGTACGGTCTCGTCGCCGGCTCCCTGCTCGGGCTGGCGCTGGCGATCGCGTTCCTGCACCTGCCGCCGGTCTCACGCGGGCTCATGCCCTGGCTTGTGGCCTCCCAGACCGTTCCGCTCGTCGCCATCGCGCCCATGGTCGTCATCTGGGGCGGCAAGGCGGGACTGCCCCCGTGGATGGCGGTCACCGGCATCGCGGCGTACCTGGCGTTCTTCCCCGTGACGATCAACGCCCTGCGCGGTCTCAAGTCGCCGCCCAAGGTGCAGACCGAGTTCATGCGCAGCGTCGGGGCCGGCCGGCGGCAGTTCCTGTTCTGGCTCCGGCTGCCGGCCGCGCTGCCGTACCTCTTCGCGGGCCTGCGGCTGGCGGCCACCGCCAGCGTCGTCGGCGCCATCGTCGGAGAGCTGTCGGCGGGCACCGGCCGGGGAATCGGCAGGGTCATCCTCACCTTCGCCTACTACTACTCGAACGGCCCAGAGAAGCTGTACGCCGCCGTGCTGGTCGCGGCCCTGACGGGAATCGTGTTCGTCCAGGTTCTCAACCTGCTGGAGCGGTTCGCCCTGCGCAACCGGCACACCCGGTGACATCCGTCCGATGACCCCTGTCCGCCGACACTCCCTGTCTGCTCCGCTCCCTGGAGAGTTCCGATGCCCGAATCCCCGATAATCCGCATCGACGGCGTCACGAAGCAGTTCAACGCCGGCACCGATCGCTCGGTGACCGCTCTGGCCGACATCGACCTGACCATCGCCGAGGGCGAGTTCGTGTCGTTGCTGGGTCCGAGCGGCTGCGGGAAGAGCACGCTTCTGAGGATCATGGCGGACCTCACCCAGCCGACCGCCGGGTCGGTCAGCCTGAACGGCAAGCCGCCCGCCGCGGCCCGCCGGGACCGCGACTACGGGATGGTCTTCCAGCAGGCAGGCCTGTTCGAGTGGCGGAACGTCCAGCGCAACGTGGAGCTGCCGCTGCAGGTCGCCGGCGTCGCCAAGCAGGAGCGCCGGGCGAAGGCCGAGGCGATGCTCGACCTCGTACGGCTGCCGGAGTTCGCCCGCCACTTCCCCTGGCAGCTCTCCGGCGGCATGCAGCAGCGCGTGGCCATCGCCCGCGCGCTGTCGGCGGACCCGAAGATCCTCTTCATGGACGAGCCGCTGGGCGCGCTCGACGAGATGAACCGGGAGCACCTTCAGGGCGAGCTCCTGCGCATCTGGTCCGACACCCGGACGACCGTCGTGTTCGTGACGCACAGCATCACGGAGGCGGTGTTCCTGTCGTCGCGGATCGTCGTGATGTCTCCGCGTCCGGGACGCATCGCCGCCAGCATCGACGTCGACCTGCCCTACCCGCGGACCGCCGAGACCCGTACGCTGCCGGACTTCTTCGACAAGATCACCGAGGTCCGGGCGGCGCTGCACGGCATGACGATCGCAGAGGACGCCGCATGACCGCGCACGCGGGGCGCGGGCGACCGCTGCCCGCCGCCGGGGGCGCATGGGACGCCGCCAGGCGGGGGCTGCCGGTCACGGTCACCGCGCTCGTCATCCTCGGCGCCTGGCAGTTCGTCGTCCGGGTCTTCGACGTCCCGTCGTTCATCCTCCCGGCGCCGAGCGAGATCGCTGCGGCGCTGGTGGACCAGTTCACCACGATCGTCTCCGCGTCCAGGATCACCGTCAGCGCGGTGCTGCTCGGCCTGGTGTCCGGATCCGTCGCCGGGATCCTGGTCGCGCTGGTCGTCAGCCGGTTCCGCCGGCTCTCCGGCCCCGTGCTGGGAGTCGCGGTGATCGTCAACTGCGCCCCCATCGTCGCGCTCGCGCCGATCTTCAACAACTGGTTCGGTGTGACGAGTCTGGCGTCCAAGGCCGGCGTGGCGGGAGTGATGGTGTTCTTCCCCGTCCTGGTGAACACCGCGAGGGGCCTCCTGCAGGTCGCGCCGCTCCATCTGGAGCTGATGGAGTCGCTGGCGGCCCGGCCGCGGCATATCTCGCTGATGCTTCGGCTGCCCAACGCGCTGCCGTACCTGTTCAACGCGCTCAAGCTCGGTTCCACGCTCGCCGTCATCGGTGTGATCGTGACCGAGTATTTCGGGGGACCGAGCAACGCCCTCGGTGTGTACATCGCCCAGCAGGCCTCCCTGCCCCGCTTCGCCGAAGCGTGGGCCGGGATCTTCGTGGCCAGCCTGCTCGGACTCGCGATGTTCGGCGTCATGTCACTGCTCGAACGCCTTCTCATGCCGTGGCACGAGTCCGTCCACGGCGGCGAGGCCTGATCTCTCCCCTCCTTCTCCCTGCGTTCCAAGGAGTCATCATGGCTCGTTCCCTTCGTCGTACCTTCGCGGCGGTGGCCGGCGTCGCCACCGCCCTGTCCCTGGCCTCCTGCGGAATGTCGGAGGACACCGGCTCGGCCGCCCCCGCCGCCGCGGGCAACGCCAAGTGCGAGACGCGCACCCCCGTCAGGCTGGTCCTGCAGTGGGTGGCCCAGGCCCAGTTCGCCGGCTACTACGCGGCCAAGGACAAGGGCTTCTACGCCGACGAGTGCCTCGACGTGACCATCCAGGAGGGCGGCGTCAACATCGTGCCGCAGCAGGTGCTCTCCGCCGGCAACGCCGAGTTCGCGGTCAGCCACGTCACCAAGACGATGGTCACCCGTGAGCAGGGGGCCGACCTGGTCAACATCGGGCAGGTCTTCCAGCGCGGCGCCTATCTGCAGGTCGCCTGGGCCGACTCCGGAATCAAGCAGCTGAGCGACCTGAGGGGCAGGAAGGTGGGGAGCTGGGGCTTCGGCAACGAGCTGGTGCTCTTCGCCGCGATGAAGGGCGCCGGGGTGGACCCCGCCAAGGACGTCAAGATCGTCCAGCAGCCCTTCGACATGTCGCTCCTGCTCAAGCACGAGGTCGACGCGGCCCAGGCCAAGACGTACAACGAGTACGCGCAGCTCCTGGAGACCGTGAATCCCGCGACCGGCAAGCTGTACCAGCCGGAGGACTTCTCGGCGATCAGCCTTCAGGAGGCGGGCTACACGAGCCTCGAGGACGGCGTCTACGCCCGGGACAGCTGGCTGGCCAAGGAGGAGAACAAGGACGTCGCCGTGCGCTTCCTGAAGGCCACGTACAAGGGGTGGGGCTTCTGCCGCGACGACCTGGCCGGATGCGTCGACGTCGTGCTGAACAACGGCAGCGCCCTGGGGAAGGGGCACCAGACCTGGATGCTGAACGAGGTGAACAAGCTCATCTGGCCGTCGCCGGCCGGCGTGGGAACGGTGGACCCGAAGGCGTGGGCCCAGACCATCAAGATCGCGGTCGACGCCAAGGTCCTCAAGGGTGATCCCGGCGAGGCGGCGTATCGCACCGACCTCACCGAGAAGGCGGACCAGGAACTGCGCGCCGAGGGCTTCGACGTGATCGGTGAGAAGTTCCAGCCGCAGACGGTGGAAGTGACGGCCGGAGGTAAATAGCAGACGATTGGTCGTCTTGCCCACGTAAGTTCCGCAACGTACGGACAGGGACGTCAGAGGCTGCCAGCATGATGGCCGTAATCCGCCTGTCGATCATCTGAAGTCAACGGAGGAGACAATGCCACCGGGTGAAGCCGGACTCGTCCGCCGCACTATCTGGCTGCTTCGTACTGTGGCTGCGCACCCGGAGGGTATCGGGCTCAGCGACATCGCCCGCGAGGTGGGGATCCCAAAGGCGACCTGCTACCGCGTGCTCACCGTCCTGGAGCGCGAGAGCTGGCTCACGCTCGACCCGGACACCCGCCGCTATCGCGTCTCGCTCGGCCTCCTCTCGATCGTCGGGGGGCTGCTGGACAGCGACGGCGCCTACGGCCACATGCGCGGTGTGCTGCGGCGGCTTGCGGAGGAGACCAAGGAGACGTCCGGCTTCGACGTGCTCCTGCCGCCCAACGTGATGGTCGTCGCGCAGGTTCCGGGGCCGTCCCTGATCGGCCAGACGCTCAAGCCGGTGCCGCGCACCCAGCCGGTGTGGGCCACCTCGACCGGCAAGGTGCTGCTCGCCGCGCTCGACCCGGACACCGTGCGCGCGGAGTTCGCGGCGGAGTTCGAGGAGAAGGCGCCGGAGGAGCTCGGCGGCATCGAGGCCTTCATCGCCTCTCTCGATTCCGTCCGCGGCAACGGCTTCGCCCATGCCTACGACGAACTGGAGGTCGGCGCGGCGTCTGTGGCCGCGCCGGTGCGGGTCAGGGACAGGACGCCGTACGCGGTGTGGATCGGCGGGCCCACGTATCGCATCACTCGTGAACGGATCGACACCCTGGCGGTGTCGGTGATCAATGCCGCCCGCGAGCTGGGCGACCTGCTCAGCGTCACGGACATCGTCCTGCCCAGCGCGCTCACCGGGCGCTAGGGACCAGGGCGGGCGTCCGGCGGACGGCGACGTACGACAAGGAGTTCTGGAATGACAGCGCTGACAGACACGATGGCCGCGGCGCGCGGCATCGCCGGCAGCGTGCCGAAAGGCGTGTTCGCCGGTGGTGAATGGCGCGAGTCCGGCTCCGGCGCCGTCCTGGCCGTGGACGACCCGGGCACCGGCGCGACGATCGCCGAGGTAGCGGACGCCGGGGTCGAGGACGGCCTGGCCGCCCTGGCCGCGGCGGCGGACGCCCAGGCGTCCTGGTCGGCCACCCCGCCCCGCGAGCGTGGGGAGATCCTTCGCCGCGCCTTCGAGCTGATCGTCTCCCGGCGCGACGACCTGGCCCTGCTCATGACCCTGGAGATGGGCAAGCCGCTCGCGGAGTCGCAGGCCGAGATCACCTACGCCGCGGAGTTCTTCCGCTGGTTCTCGGAAGAGGCCGTCCGCATCGACGGCGGCTACCTGGTCGCGCCCGGCGGGGGCTCCCGCGTGGTGGTGGCCCGGCAGCCGGTCGGGCCGAGCATGCTGGTGACCCCGTGGAACTTCCCCATGGCGATGGGCACCCGCAAAATCGGTCCGGCGCTCGCTGCGGGGTGCACCGTGGTCGTCAAGCCGGCCCGCCAGACGCCGCTGTCCATGTTCGCCCTGGTGCAGATCCTGGAGGAGGCCGGCCTGCCGCCCGGCGTGGTGAACGTCTTCACCACCTCCCGGTCAGGGGTGGTGACCTCGGAGCTGCTGCGCGACCCACGACTGCGCAAGCTGTCGTTCACCGGCTCGACCGAGGTCGGGCGCGTACTGCTCGCGCAGTGCGCGGACAGGGTGCTGCGCACCTCGATGGAGCTCGGCGGGAACGCGCCGTTCCTGGTCTTCGACGACGCCGATCTCGACGCGGCCGTCGAGGGCGCGGTCCAGGCCAAGATGCGCAACATCGGCGAGGCCTGCACCGCCGCCAACAGGTTCTACGTTCAAAGGGGCGTCGCGCGGAAGTTCGGCGAAGCACTCGCCAAGCGCCTGGGCGCGCTGACCGTCGGCCACGGGCTCGACGCGGCGACGCAGGTCGGCCCCCTGATCGACCAGGGGGCGCTCGCCAACGTGGCGGGGTTGGTGGACGAGGCGCGGGACGCGGGGGCCGAGGTGCTGACCGGCGGCGAGCGGATCGACGGCGAGGGGAACTTCTACCGGCCGACGGTCCTGACCGGCGTGGCCCACGGCGTGCGGGCCGTACGCGAGGAGATCTTCGGCCCGGTCGCCCCGATCGTCGCCTTCGACGACGAGGACGACGCGCTCGCCATGGCGAACGACACCGAGTACGGCCTTGCGGCGTACGTGTTCACCGAGGGCCTCGAACGGGGTCTGCGGGTGTGCGAACGCCTGGAGAGCGGCATGGTCGGCCTCAACCAGGGCGTGATCTCCAACCCCGCGGCGCCGTTCGGCGGGGTCAAGCAGTCCGGGCTGGGCCGCGAGGGCGGTCGCGTGGGCATCGACGAATACCTGGAGATCAAGTACATGTCCATCAGGGCGCCGTGGTGACCGCGTTCGTCCTGGCGGGCGTGCAGATGCGCCCCCGCATCGGCGACGTCGCGGGCAACATCGAGCGCTCGTCGCAGTGGATCGTCAGGGCGGCGGAAAGCGGCGCGCGACTCGTGATCCTGCCCGAGGCGAGCTCCGCCGGGTATGTCTTCGCCGACCGGGCGGAGGCCCTGCGATACGCGGAGGAGGTGCCGTCGGGGCCCGCCTGCTCCGCGTGGGCGGCCCTCGCGAGACGGCACGACCTGTGGATCGTCGCCGGGCTGACCGAGCGGGAGGGCGGCCTGCCGTACAACTCGGCCGTGCTGATCGGCCCGGACGGGCATGTCGGGACGTACCGCAAGGCGCATCTCTGGAACGACGAGAAGGACATCTACGGCCGCAACGACAAGGGTTTCCCGGTCTTCGACACCCCGCTCGGGCGCATCGGCCTGGGCATCTGCTACGACGCCTGGTTCCCCGAGACGTTCCGCAGCGCGGCCCTCCAGGGCGCCGACCTGGTGGCCCTGCCCTCGAACTGGGTTCCGGTGCCGGGCCAGCCGCCCGGGGCGCCGGCCATGGCCACGCTCATGTGCATGACCGGGGCGCACAGCAACCAGTGTTACGTGGCCGGCGTGAGCCGCGTGGGCACCGAGCGCGGGCAGGGGTTCATCGGCAGGTCGGTGGTGGTCGGGCCGGACGGCTGGGTCGTCCACGGCCCGGCCAGCCCCGACCAGGAGGAGTTGCTGCTCGCCGAGGTCGACCTGATCGGGTCGCGCCCGCTCCGGCACGGCAATCCGTTCAACCAGCCACTGGCGGACCGGCGGCCCGACCTGTACGTGACCAGGGACGAGCGTCCGAGCGGGGACGTGCTCGCCGTCTGACCCGGTCTTCCCGGAGCGCTCGGAAGTCTCTTGACACCCGGGCCTCCCATGAGAAGAATTTGAACCAATGGTTCATTAGATGAACCGCCTAAGCCGAGGAGCAGTAGTGGGCATCGAGGTCCGAAAGATCATCCAGTACGTCGAGGAGACCAGGCTCGAGAACGGGCGCCAGGTCGAGCCCGCGCACCGCGTCGCGTTCGTGGGCGCTGTGATCGCCAACCCCTACCCCAGCGAGTACGTCGCGGACCTGGTGACGCTGGCCGACGCGCTGGGCGAGGAGATCGGCCGGCTCATCGGGCCGCCGTGCGTGGAACTGCTCGGCGGCGAAGTGGAGGCGTTCGGCAAGGCGGCGCTGGTCGGCATCGACGGTGAGGTCGAGCACGGTTCCGCGCTGATCCACAACCTCCGGTTCGGAAACGTCTTCCGCACGGCCGCCGGCGGCACCGAACTGCTCCCCGCCGCCGAGAAGGTGGGCCTTCCGGGCAGCCCCATCGACATCCCCCTCAAGCACAAGCTCGACGCGAAGACCCGCTCGCACCACCAGACCGTGACGTTCCAGGTGGCCGACGCGCCCCGCCCGAGGGAGATCCTCGTGATTTGCGCGGCGGCCAACGCCGGCCGCCCCCTGGCCCGGCTGGCCGCGTTCGGGGCCGAGACGAGGAACTCATGACCACCGCGGAGCGAGGGAGCGCGGAGACGATGAGCGCCACCGGGACCGTCACCGGCGCGGACGCCTGGACCGGCGCGCGTGTGAAGGCGGCCGACAAGGAGTACGTCATCCACTCCTGGTCGGTTCAGGGGGCCCTCGACCCCGTCCCCGTGGCGGGCGGGTCGGGCTCGTGGTTCTGGGACTACGAGGGGCGCAGGTATCTCGACTTCCAGTCCCAGCTCGTCAACCTCAACCTGGGACACCAGCACCCCAAGCTGGTCGAGGCGATCCGCCGGCAGGCCGAAGAGCTCTGCTACATCGGCCCCGGCTTCGCCGAGCGGTCCCGGGCCGAGCTGGCCGAGATGCTGGCCGGGCTGACACCCGGCGACCTCAAGATGACCTTCTTCACCACCGGGGGAGCGGCGGCCAACGAGAACGCCATCCGGCTCGCCCGCCACGTCACGGGCCGGCAGAAGATCGTGGCGCGTTACCGCTCCTACCACGGCGCCACGGCGGGGGCGATCTCGCTCACCGGCGACCCCCGCAGGTGGGCGGCCGAGCCCGGCATGACCGGCGTGGTCCGGATGCTCGACCCCTACACCTACCGCTGCCCGGCGGGCCACCCCGACCCCTGCCCGGTCTGCACCGGTGGGCCGCACCTGGAGGAGATCCTCCAGTACGAGAACCCCAGCACTGTGGCGGCCGTGATCGTCGAGACGGTCACCGGGACCAACGGCCTGCTGTACCCGCCCGACGGATACCTCCGCTCGCTCCGCGAGGTCTGCGACAAGTACGGCATCCTGCTCATCTTCGACGAGGTGATGGCCGGGTTCGGGCGCACCGGCGAGTGGTTCGCCTGCGACCACTGGGACGTCGCCCCCGACATCCTGACGACGGCGAAGGGCCTCAACTCCGGATACGTCCCGCTCGGCGCGATGACGGTGTCCGAGCGGATCTCCGACTGGCTGCGCGACAACATGTTCTGGGGCGGGCTCACCTACGCGGGACACCCGCTCGCCTGCGCCTCCGGGGTCGCCTCACTGCGGATCATGCAGGAGGAGCGCGTCGTGGACAACGCCCGGCTCATGGGCGACCGGCTGGGCGCCGGGCTGGCGGCCCTGGCGGAACGGCACCCGAGCATCGGCGACATCCGCGGCCGCGGCCTGTTCTACGGCGTCGAGCTGGTCACCGACCGGACCACCCGCGAGCCGCTCGTACCGTTCAACGGGAAGGGGCAGGCGGCACTGCCCGTCACCCGGCTGCTCAAGGCGGCGATGGAGCGCGGCCTGTACCTGACGGCCAACTTCAACGTGCTGCGCCTGACACCGCCCCTGGTCGTCCGGGAGCAGGAGATCGACCTCGCGCTCGACGTGCTCGACGACGTGCTCACGCTGGCCGACGAGCACTACACCGGCTGATCCCGGCCCACCGAGCACCGGCACAGCCGGCCGTACCACGAGGAGAACAACGATGGGATCGACGCTCATCAAAGGCGGCACCGTCGTCAACGCCGACGCGGCGGTACGCGCCGACGTTCTGGTGCGCGACGGCGTCGTCGCCGCGCTGGGGGACGGCGACGGCTGGGCGGCCGACGAGGTCGTCGACGCGACCGGGAAGCTGGTCCTGCCCGGCGGAATCGACGCGCACACGCACCTGGAATATCCGATCGACGGCTTCACCACCCGCACCGCGGACGACTTCCACTCCGGCACGGTCGCGGCGGCGCACGGCGGGACGACGACGGTCGTCGACTTCGTGAAGAAGGAACCGGGCGCCTCCCTGCGCGACTCGTACCTGCGCCGCAGGGACGTGGCCGCGGCCAAGTCGTTCGTCGACTTCGGCCTGCACGCCATCGTCCCGCCGCGCGACCAGCAGGAGAACGTGCTCGACGACCTCCGGCTGCTGGCCGGCGAGGGGGCGGCGAGCTGGAAGTTCTTCATGGCCTACCCCGGCACCCAGATGGTCGATGACGGCCAACTCCTGGAGGGGTTCGAACTCGCGGCCGAGCACGGCGTGCTCCCCATGGTGCACGCGGAGAACGGTCACATGGTGGTGCGGGAGACCCGCCGCCTGGTCGAGAGCGGCCGCACCTCGGAGAGCTTCCACGCGCTGGCGCACGGCCACGACTCCGAGGCCGAGGCGGTGCACCGGGCGGTCGTCCTGGCCGAGTCCGTGGGCACCCCGCTGTACGTGGTGCACGTCTCCAGCGCCCGGGCGGCGGAGGAGATCGGCAGGGCACGGGCCGGGGGAGCACAGGTGTGGGGCGAGACCTGCCCGCAGTACCTCGCCGTCGCCTACGAGGACTACGCCGGCCTCGGCGAGAAGGCCGCCGCGTACGTCTGCTCGCCGCCCATCCGGGAGCGCGCCAACCAGGAGGGCCTGTGGCAGGCCCTCCAGGTCGGCGCGCTGTCGACCGTTGCCACCGACCACGCCGGCTTCTGCCTGGAACAGCCGGACGACCTTCCGCCGCAGAAGCTGCGCAGCCCGGGGTACTTCCCCAAGGTCCCCAACGGGGTGCCCGGAGTGGAGGACCGGCTCATGGTCCTCTGGGAGACCGGGGTGCGGACGGGCCGGATCGACGTGTGCCGCTTCGTCGACCTCATCGCGACCCGCCCGGCCAAGCTGTTCGGGCTCTTCCCGCGCAAGGGCCTGGTCGCCGCGGGAGCCGACGCCGACCTCCTCGTCTGGGACCCGGAGGCGGATCACGTCATCACCGCGGCCGGTTCGCACCTGCGCACCGACTACAACCTCTACGAAGGCATGCGCGTGACGGGACGCCCCGTCCACGTCTTCTCGCGCGGACACCACCTCGTCAACGACGGAGCGCTCGACGGACGGCCCGGTCGGGGGGCCTTCCTGACCCGCGGCGCGCCTCACCTCTTCTGATTTCGACTGATCGGAGCTGTACGGATGAAACTGCCTCTCGGCATCCACGTGGGGGAGCGGCTGAGCCTGGAGCAGACGTACTGGCAGGCGGAGTTCGCCGACCAGAACGGGTTCGAGTCGGTGTGGGTGGCCGAGGGCCGCCTGGCCAGGGACGGCATCGTCCCCGCGGCGATCATCGCGAGCCGGACCTCCAACGTGCGGATCGGCACGGGCGTGGTCAACAACAAGAGCCGCAACGCCGCGCTCATGGCGGTGACGTTCAAGACCCTGGACGAGGTCGCGCCGGGCCGGATCATCCTCGGCATCGGCGCCTGGTGGGAGCCCCTCGCCACGAAGGTGGGCCAGCCCCTGTCCAAGCCGATCGCCTCGATGCGCGAGTACATCACCGTGTGCCAGAGGTTCTTCCGGAACGAGACGGTCGACTTCGAGGGCGAGTTCGTGCAGATGCGCGGCGTGCGCTTCGACAGCATGTACCGCGAGAACAGGCCGGTCGACATCCCGATCTACATCGGCGCGGTCGGGCCGAAGATGCTGGAGCTCGCCGGAGAGATCAGCGACGGCGTCCACATGGACTTCCTGCTGCCGCCGTCCTACCTGACCGGGGCTCGGCAGGCGATCGACCGGGGCGTCGCCAAGCGGACCGACGGCCGGACCGGGATCGACCTGACGCAGATCGTGGCCTGCAGCGTCAACGACAAGGACCCGCAGGAGGCCATCGACGCGTGCAAGGCGTTCCTCACGCTCTACCTCATGCAGCAGCCGCACATCGCCGAGCACTGCGGCGTCGAGCGGGAGCTGGTCGACCGGCTGCAGGAGGTGGCCGGCTGGCCCGCCTCCCCGGAGGACATCAGGCGCGCGATGCCGCTCGTCCCCAACGCGCTGGTGCAGAACGTGACGGCGTGCGGGACGACCTCGGACGCCTTCGACAGGCTCATGGCCTACCACGAGGCGGGCGTGAGGTGCCCGATCGTCTCCACCCTCGGCGACAAGGAGCAGACCCTCACCCGCCTCGCCATGGCCGCGAAGGACTGACCGTGTTCGACACCTCTCTTCCACAGACCATCGCCGTCGTCGGCGGCACCGGCCCGCAGGGAAGCGGGCTCGGCTACCGGCTGGCCCGCGCGGGACATCCCGTCGTCCTGGGATCGCGCGATCGATACCGCGCCGCGGCGAAGGCGGCCGAGCTCTCGGCGTCGCCCGGAGTTCCGGCACCGATTCGCGGGACCTCCAACGCGGAGGCGGTGGTGGAGGCCGGAATCGTCATCCTGGCCGTGCCGTACGAGGGGCACGCGGAGCTGGTCCGCGAACTCGCCGCCGGCCTGGCCGGCACGCTGGTCGTCAGCTGCGTCAACCCCCTCGGCTTCGACCGGAACGGCCCGTACGGACTGCACGTGCCGGCCGGGAGCGCCGCGGAGGAGGCGGCCGGGATCGTGCCGGACGCCGTCGTGGCCGGCGCGTTCCACCATCTGGCGGCCCCGCTGCTGCTCGACCCGGACGCGGACCTGTCCCACGAGGACGTGCTCGTGTGCAGCGACGACGCCGCGGCCAGGCAACGCGTGATGGCACTGGCCGCCGACGTGACGGGCGGCAGGGGTGTCGACGCGGGCCGGCTCCGAATGGCCCGCCAGCTCGAGCCGCTCACCGCCGTGCTCATCTCCGTGAACAAGCGTTATCGCACCCGGTCGGGGATCGCGCTGACCGGCCTGCCCCAGCCCCTTCTCTCGTCCGTGCCCGGTGAAGGAGTGAACCGATGAAGCTCGCCGCAGTACAGCTCCGCGCGACCGACGACCGGCGGGAAACCGTCGGGCGGGCCGGCGACCTGCTGGACGAGGCCGCCGGGCAGGGTGCCCGCGTCGTCCTGCTGCCCGAACTGTTCGCCGTGCCGTTCGTGCAGCCGGATCCGGATCCGGATTACTTCGCGTTGGCGGAGGGGCTCGACGGCCCTTCCAACACGATGGCGGCCGAGCGGTCCCGGCGTCACGGGATCACGGTCGTCTCGTCCGTGTTCGAAGCGGCCGAGACCCCGGGCGTCTACTACAACACCGCGTGCACGTTCGTCCGCGGTGAGCTGAAGTCCGTCTACCGCAAGTCCCACCTGCCGTTCTCCAACGGGTTCCCGGAGAAGTTCTACTTCCGGCCGGGCGGGACCGAGCCCGAGGTGGTGGACACGGGTGAAACCGGCGTCGGCACGATCATCTGCTACGAACGGCACTTTCCCGAGCTGAGCAGGATCGTCGCACTGCGCGGCGGCTCGGTGCTCTGCGTGCCGGTCGCGTCGGCGAGCGCGCCGATGCGCGAGGTCTTCCAGCTCGAACTGCGGGCGCACGCCGTCTTCAACGGTCTTTACGTCATCTGCGCCAACCGGGTCGGCAAGGAGGGCGTGAAGGACTACTTCGGGATGAGCGCCGTTTACGGGCCGGACGGCGACGTCCTCGCACAGGCGGGCGACGACGGTGACGGCGTGGCCGCCGCCGAGGTGGACCTCGGCCTGGTGGCCGCCTCGCGCCGCCGCCGTCCCTTCCTCCGCGACCGGCGTCCCGAACTGTACGGCCGGCTGACCGCCATGGAGTGACGGTTTCGGGCGCGTAGACACCGAGCCCGATCACCGCCGCGGCCGCGGCGCCGGTTGCCGTGCGAACCCGTCTGGCCATCCGCCCATCATCAGCCGTCGTCTGGCCCCGCACCGGCGATCGTTCGTGGTCCCCGCGCGGCGTGCGGACGGACGCCCGGTGTGCGGCGGTTCGGTGTGCGGCGGTTCACGGCCGGCCACACAACCGCCAGCGTGTACGCGCACAACACGGCGAAGCCGGCCCAGCCGGGGAGCGGGAAATACCCGGCGGACGGCGCGTAGTGGGCCACCACCTGCGGATACTCCACTGCCGTCTGCTTTACGGCGAAGCCCGCGGCCGGGGTGAGCCGCAGCAGCCATTGCGACACGACGTCGGGCAGGAACGGGAACGCGGTCACCGCATAGGGCACGGCGACGAGCGACAGCGCGAGGATGATCGCCGCCCAGCCGCGCCGCAGCAGGACGCCCAGTCCGTACGCCAGGACGGCGCAGAGGGCGAGCACCGCCGCGGTCCCGACGACGACCCGAACGCCGGTCAGCGGGGAAACCGGCTGCACGGGGACGCCGTTGCCGCTCAGGATCGCGACGCCGACCGGCAGGACCACGCCGACGGCGGCGAGCGCGGTCACGAAGGTCGCGGCGCCGACCACCACGGCTCGGGCGGCCAGAATTAGGCGAGACACCGCCGTGTCCGGCCGGGCGCCGAACCGGGCGGCCAGGACGATGACGATGATCAGCATGATCACCAGGCCGGACAGCGTCCTCTCGACGGTGCCGGTGCCCTCGCTCCCGCTCGGGCCGATGTCGCCGGTCCCGCTCACGGTGACGACGCCGTCCTTCTCGACGGCGCCGGAGGCGTTGTGGTACTTCTCCCAGTCGGTCTGGTTCATCTCACCGACGGCCTCGCTGCGCCACGCGCCGGCGGAAGCGCCCTCCACGGTGACGTGGTCGAAGACACCGGTTGCCTGCGTGAAGCGGCTCTCCTCGATCGCTCCGCCGAATCCGACCTTCCGTAGTGTGAGGTCGCCGGGGGACGTGGCGAACAGCCCGACCTGCGCCGTCGCCGGGAGACCGGCCAGTCTCACCGTCCCCACGATGTGCCAGCGCCGGCCGTCGGCCGACTCGGAACCGGTGACGGTGTCGCCGGACCGCGTCAGCCGCAACCAGCGCGGGAACCGCGGCGTGAGGTCGCCGCCCTCACCCGCGGCCATGTCGTGCCGGTAGTCGTACTGCATCCGCACGCCGTGCCTGCCGGTCATCATGAGCGCCGCGTAGGAGGAGCCCTGCCGGACGCCGTCCTTGATGATGATCCCGGCCTTCGCCCACGGCACCAGGCCGGAGACGATCTGGTCGTGGTCGGGCGGAGGATAGGTGATCGTGCCGGTCATCGAGGTCATCCGCACGGTGATGGCGCCCTCCGGGCCGAGGTCGCGGTGCAGGAACCAGAACTGGTCGCCGACGATCGAGCCGTCCGCGGCGGTCGGATCGGCCGGGCAGGGCCCCTCGCAGGACGCCCGGTTTCCGAAGGCGTACATCAGGCCGGCGGCGATCACGATGAGGGCCGCCACGGTCAGGGCGATCAGCCGGGCGGGGCGGCGGAAGGCCGTCCATTCCCGGTGAAGGAGTTCTCCGGTGAGCATGCGGTCGTTCTACGGGCACGGGCCTAACACCGCCCGAACCGCCCCTGTCACCCCGTTGTTAGGTCCGGCCGGGCATGCTGGAGGCGTGATCAGGCTGCGCAACGGGACCGTGGGACTCCGGTTCACGATCTTGTACGCCGGAGTGTTCCTCATGTCCGGGATCGGGCTGCTCGCTCTCACGTTCCTGCTCGCCGGCGGGGGAAGGTCCAGCGCCCCCGCCGACCGGCAACCGCCCGCCGGCGGCGGCCTGGACGCGATGCACCAGCAGGTTCGCCATCTGCAGGAACAACTGGCCGGGGTGAACGCGCAGCACTCCCGGCAGCTGCTGGTCGGCTCCCTGCTCGCGCTGACGGTGATGGCGGTCGTCTCCGTGCTGGCCGGGCGGGCACTCGCCCGCCGGGTGCTGCGCCCGCTGCGGGTGATCACCGCGGCGACCCGGCGCATCTCCGCCGACAACCTGGACCAGCGGCTGGGCGTCAGCGGCCCGGCGGACGAGGTGAAGGACCTGGCCGACACCATCGACGGCCTGCTGGGGCGGCTGGAGGCGTCCTTCGCCGCCGAGCGCCGGTTCGTCGCCAACGCCTCGCACGAGTTGCGGACCCCGCTGGCGACCATGCGGGCGTCACTGGACGTCGCGGTGGCCAAGCCCGGTGTGGCGCCGCAGACGCTCGCCCTGGGCGACCGGCTCCGTACGCAGCTCGACCGAGTGGATCAGCTGCTCGACGGCTTCCTCATGCTGGCCCGGGCGCAGCACGGCGCGCTGGCCGGCGCTGCCGAGGTCGACGTGACCCGGCTGGTCGCGCAGGCGGTGAGCGACCGCAGCGCCGGGATCGCGGCCAAACGGCTGAGCGTGACCGAGGATCTGCGGGACGGCATGTCCACCAGGGGCGATGCCGCCCTGCTTTCCCGGATGGTGGAGAACGTGATCGACAACGCCGTGGCGCACAACGAGGAGGACGGCTGGATCCGGGTCGAGACCTTCCGGGAGGGCGCCGAGGTCCGGCTCGTCGTGCGGACCGGTGGACGCGTCCTCGACCAGCGGGACGTGGACCGGCTCGCGCGGCCCTTCGAGCGGCTCGGCGCGGATCGAACCGGATCCGAGAACGGCTCCGGCCTCGGCCTGTCCATCGTCGCGGCGATCGCGGCGGCCCACGGCGGGCGGCTCGAACTGCACGCCCGGCAGGAGGGCGGCCTGCGAGTCTCGATCGCGCTGCCGTACGTCCTGGTCCCGGCCGAGGTGCGGCTGTGAGGATCCTGGTCGTCGAGGACGCGCGGCCGCTCGCCGAGGTCGTCGCCGAGGGCCTGCGCGATCAGGGGATGGCCGTCGACATCAGTCACGACGGGCTGTCCGCCGCCGCCAAGCTCGACCTCACGGCGTACGACGTGGTGGTCCTGGACCGCGACCTGCCCGGCCTGCACGGCGACACGCTGTGCCAGATGATCACTGAGCGGCCGGACCGCCCGATGGTGCTGATGCTGACCGCGGCAGGGACACCCGACGACCGCGTCAGCGGTCTGACCCTCGGCGCGGACGACTACCTCGCCAAGCCGTTCCACTTCCCGGAGCTGATCCTGCGTATCCAGGCGCTGGCCCGCCGCAAGCCGAACGCGCATCCGCCCACCTTGCGCGCCGCCGGGATCGAACTGGACCCGGTGCGCCGGACCGCGGCGCGCGACGGCCGGCGGCTGAACCTTTCCGTGAAGGAGTTCGCCCTGCTGCAGGCGCTGATGCGGGCGAGTCCCGGCTTCCTCAGCACGGAGGCTCTCCTGGAGCGGGTCTGGGACGAGAACGCGGACCCGTTCACCAACACGGTGACTGTGACGATGGGGCGGCTGCGCCGCAAGCTCGGCGAGCCACCCGTCATCACGACGACACCTGGCGTGGGCTATCGGCTCGCCTGACCCTTGCCGCGCGGGGGGCGAACGGCGTGGCGTTTCAGGTGCTGAGAGCTCGCGTGACAGTGAGGCTGTCCTCGTAGATGTGGTAGCGGGTGACGAGCCCGTCTTCGACGGTGAGGTGCAGCGCGAAAGGCGAGGTGTAGGCGGTGCCCCCGGCTCGGACCGTCTGTGCGATCTCTCCGAGCACGACGGCGTGCGGCCCGTCGACCAGGATCCGCGTCACCGACGTGCCGTTCAGTTCCGGCACATGGTGGGCCTCCAGCGACCGGAAGTGGTCTGCCACCTCGGCCCGGCTGGACCGGGGCCGGATCCACGGAACCGCCGGATGCCCCTCTGCGGGCCAGGAGAGCCGCCAGTCGACGGGCTCGGCGAACAGTTCCGCCGTACGGTCGTGATCGCCCTCCGCCATCCGGCGCAGCAACTCTTCCACGACGTCATAAGTGTCATTACTCATGCCGCAACTCTCGCGGCCGAAGCGCGACGCGTCGATTACCTGTGAGGTAAGCGCGGGGAAGGTCAGGTCCCCTGCATCTCGCGCATCCGCCGGATCTCGGCGGTCTGCTCGGCGATCACGTCCGTGGCCCACTGCTCGACGGTGAGGTGCGAGCCCTCGGTGAGCGCCTGAGTGGCCATCGCGATCGCGCCCTCGTGGTGGGCGACCATCATCTGGAGGAACAGGCTGTCGAACGTGGCGCCGGACGCCGCTCTGAGGGCGTTCATCTGCTCCGGGGTGGCCATGCCCGGCATGTCCTGGTGGTCCGCGTGATGGTCGGGCCGGGGGAGGCGTTCCCGGTCGAGCCAGGACGTCATGACGCGGATCTCCGGCTCCTGTACGTCATGGATGCGGGCCGCGAGTGCCTTCAGCTTGGCGGAGGAGGCCCGCGTCGGTGCCAGGGCCGCCATGTCCAGCGCCTGCCGGTGGTGGACGACCATGTCGTGGACGTAGCGCACGTCGGCCGCGTTGATCGTGGGGGAGGGGACCGCGGTGGCGGCCTCGGCGGGGCTCAGGGTCCTGGCCTCCTCGCCGGGCCGGCCGGGCGCGATCACGGGGGCGGTCGAGACGGGAGCACTCTCGCGTACGTCCTCCGCGCAGGCGCCCAGGAAGAACATGGCACCGACTACGAGGACGAGCCCGATCCGCGCTCTGCTTTCCCGCGCAATCCGCACCCTGCCTCCCTGTCACAGAGCGTGTCGAGATCACGACGCTAACCCGGCAGGGACGGAAGGTCAAAGGGCGACATGTGCCAGTTTTATTGACAGATTGACAACTGGCGGGACACTCATGTCAGAAGTGACGATCTGATCATTTATCTCCCCTTTATATGAGGAGGACAGCGAGTTGTTCACCTTACGCCGCAGCGGTCGCGCGCTTGCCGTGGCGGGAGCGGCGGTCGTCCTGGCCCTGTCCGCCAATCCCGTACAGGCCGCCGACGTGCTGGCTCCGGACGAGATCGCGATGAGCGCGAACGTCACCCACGTCGCGAACGTGCCGACCCCGGCCGCCCTGGCCGGCACCATCAACACCGACATGGCCTTCCAGGGTGACTACGCCTACGTCGGCAACTACGGCGGGTTCACGATCTTCGACATCCGGAATCCGAAGCAGCCGGCAGTGGTGAGCTCGGTGGTCTGCCCCGGCTCCCAGATGGACATGTCCGTGTACGGCGACCTGCTGTTCGGGTCCGTCGACTCCTCCCGCAACGACGACTCGTGCGCAAGCACGGCGCAGTCGGCGTCGGTCAAGGAGTCGTGGGAGGGCGTCCGCATCTTCGACGTCAGCGACAAGTCGAACCCGAAGTACATCAAGTCGGTCGAGACGAACTGCGGGTCCCACACCCACACCCTCGTGCCGGACACGAGGGGCAAGAACGTCTACATCTACGTCTCCTCCTACAGCCCGTCGGCGGCCTTCCCCGACTGCCAGCCGCCGCACGACCTGATCTCCATCATCAAGGTCCCGCTCAAGAACCCCACCGCCGCGTCCGTCGTGGCGGCGCCGGTGCTGTTCCCGGACGGCGGCAACCCGGGTGACGGGCAGCCCTACCCCTACGGCACGTCCGCGACGACCGGCTGCCACGACATCACCGCCTACCCGGAGAAGGGCCTGGCGGCGGGCGCCTGCATGGGCGACGGCATCCTCATGGACATCCGTGACCCCGAGCACCCGAAGGTGCTCGACGTCGTCCGCGACGACGAGAACTTCGCCTTCTGGCACTCGGCGACGTTCAACAACGAAGGCACCAAGGTGGTCTTCACCGACGAGCTCGGCGGCGGCGGCGCGCCCACCTGCAACGAGGCGATCGGCCCGAACCGCGGCGCCGACGCCATCTACGACATCGCCCCCGGCAACAAGCTCTCCTTCAAGAGCTACTTCAAGATCGGGCGCTACCAGGACGACACCGAGAACTGCGTCGCGCACAACGGCTCGCTGATCCCGGTCAAGGGCCGCGACATCATGGTGCAGGCGTGGTATCAGGGCGGCGTCTCGATCTGGGACTTCACCGACTCGGCGCACCCGCAGGAGATCGGCTACTTCGAGCGCGGCCCGTGGTCGCAGCCGCTGAGCGGCGGCTTCTGGTCGGCCTACTACTACAACGGCTACATCTACGGCAGCGACTTCAACAAGGGACTCGACGTCCTGAAGATCAACGACCCGCGTACGAACCAGGCCAAGAGCGTGAAGATGGACATCCTCAACGTGCAGAGCCAGGGCTCGTACCGCGAGCACGGCGGGGGTAGGCCGGGCGGCCACTAGGCACGCGGGCACCGAGCCCACAGACCGAGCACCACAGACCGAGCACCACAGACCAAGCACCACAGACCAAGCAGACAGACAAGGAGGCGGGCATCTCCGGTGCGGCCTCTCCCTCAACACACCGGCGATGCCCGCCTCAACCCCACTGCAGGTATGCCCCATGACCTGCAATGACCACAGGTGCCCCGCAAATCGCGGTCTACACCTAAACGGGAGGAACGAATCCTCCCGATGTTGTCGGAGCCTCTCCGCGTGGCGGTCCCGCCTCCCTCGGCGGGGGCGGCGGGGGAGGCGCCTGCACGTCGTATCCCTGCGGGCCCTGCCTCTGCGCGCCGTACCCCTGCACGCCGTACCCCTGCGGGCCGTACGGCGGGGGCGTGGAACGAGCCCGGGCGAGCCGCATCTCCTCACGGCGCCTGCGTTCGGCCAGCACGGCGGCCAGATAGGCGTGCGGCGGAACGCCGGGCGGAGGCGGCGGCGCCACCCGCGCGCTGATCTGCCCAGCCACGCGCAGCCCCATCTCGTCGCGCATGTGCGGGCTGAGCTGGTTCCACCGGGACAGGTACTGCCGGGCGGTGTTGGCCAGGTCGTCGGACAGCCCGGACAGCTCCAGCGTCGCGGCCCATGACGCGAGCGGCGGAGGCATCTCCGGCGGCGGGGCCTGGTGCGGCGAACGCTCCCCGATGACGGTCGTCCCCGCGAACACGTCCCCGAGGCGCTTACCGCGCTGGTTGAGGAGCGATGTGATGAGCGCGGGGGCGCCGACGAACGTCCAGAACTCCAGGAACCCGGCGAGCCCGCGGAACAGCGCCTGCCGGAAGCGCTCCGGCCCGCCGTCGTCGCTCACCACACGCAGGCCGAGGGCGAGCTTGCCCAGCGAGCGGCCCCTGGTGATCGTCTCGAACGCGACCGGGTAGCCCACCGTGACCAGCACGACGAACAGGATGAGCAGGCCGGTGGACAGCGACTCGTCGGTCACCAGGGACGCCTGCGCGATCAGCACGAAGGCCAGGATGATCACGGTCCACTGGACGGCCCAGTCGATGAGGAAGGCCAGGGCGCGGCTGGGGAGCTGGGCGACGCGGACCTCTACGACGACCGCCTCGCCGGTCACGACTTCGGACACACTGCGCACCCTACTGCGCCGCCGCCGATAGGGTCCGGTCCGTGGACATCGATGCGTTCGTCGCCGCGAGCAAGCCGTCCTGGGATCGGTTGGACGACCTCGTGCGGCGGCAGCGCAGGCTGCGCGGCGCGGAGGTCGACGAGCTGGTCGAGCTCTACCAGCGGGCGGCGACCCACCTGTCCATCGTGCGGTCGGGGTCGTCCGACGCCCTTCTCGTCGGACGGCTGTCGTCGCTGGTGGCGAGGGCGCGCGCGGCCGTCACCGGCGCCCACAGCCCGGCCTGGCGGGAGGTCGCCCGGTTCTTCACGGTGTCGTTCCCCGTGGTGGCCTACCGGGCGCGCCGGTGGTGGATCGGCGTCACGGTGGCCTCGCTCGCGGTCGCGTACGTCGTCGGCGTGTGGGTGGCGCGCGACCCCACCGTGCAGAGCCTCATCGGCACACCCGAGGAGATCCGCCAAATCGTCGAGCACGATTTCGCCGACTACTACTCGGAGAACCCGGCGGCGTCGTTCGCCGGCCACGTGTGGCTGAACAACGCCTGGCTGTCCATGCAGGTCGTGGTCTCGGCGATCCTGCTCGGCCTGCCCATCCCCTGGATCCTGTTCCAGAACGCGGCCAACGTGGGGCTCATGGGCGGCCTGATGCACTCGCACGGCAAGGCGGACGTGTTCTGGGGCCTGATCCTGCCGCACGGCATGCTGGAGCTGACCGCGGTCTTCCTGGCGGCGGCCGCCGGGCTGCGGCTGGGCTGGACCGTCGTCGACCCCGGCCCGAGGCGGCGCGCGGAGGCGCTGGCCGAGCAGGGCAGGGCCGTGATGAGCGTCGCGCTCGGCCTGGTCGTGGTGCTGCTCGTCTCCGGGCTCATCGAGGCGGGGGTCACCCCGTCGGGCCTGCCGACCTGGGCGCGCATCTCGATCGGCGCGCTCGCGGAGGCGCTCTTCCTCGCGTACGTGATCGTCTTCGGTCGCCGGGCGGAGCGCGCGAACGAGACGGGGGACATCGAGCACGCCCCCGACCTCGCGCCCACCGCGTAAAGCTCAGCGCGTGAAGCCCACCCAGTAAAGCTCAGAGCCGGCCGGCGGCCTTCAAAGCGAGGTACGCGTCGGCGAGCGCCGGGGCGACGTCCTCGGGCAGGGCGTCCACGACCTCCACGCCGTGGCGGCGCAGCACCGCGGTGATCTCGCGCCGCTCGCCGCGCAGCCGCTCGGCCGCGGCGGCGTCGTAGACGGCCTCGGCGGTGCCGCGCCCGGCCGCCATTCCGGCCACCCGGGGATCGGCGACCGAGGCCACCAGGACCATGTGCCGGGACGACAGGCTGGGCAGCACGGGCAGCAGGCCCTCCTCCATGGCCGTGGCGTTCAGGTCGGTCAGCAGCACCACCAGGCAGCGCCGCCTGGCCCTGGACAGCACGGCCGCCACCATCCCGGCGGCGTCGGCCTCGACCAGCTCCGCCTCGATCGGCGCCATCGCGTCCACCAGCGACGACAGCAGTTCCGTACGCGACGCGCCGGACACCTGGGCCCGTACGGTCCGGTCGTAGGCGAGGAAGTCGACGCGGTCGCCGGCCCGTGCCGCGAGGGCGGCCAGCAGCAGCGCGGCGTCCATCGACCAGTCCAGACGAGGCCAGCCGGAGGGCCCGTCACCGCCGACCGGCGCCACGCCGACCCGGCCCGCCGAGGTGCGGCCCGTGTCGAGCACGATCAGCACGCGGCGGTCGCGCTCGGGCCGCCAGGTGCGCACGACGACGTCGCTGCGCCGGGCACTCGCCCGCCAGTCGATGGAGCGGACGTCGTCGCCCACCACGTACTCGCGCAGCGAGTCGAACTCGGTGCCCTGGCCGCGCACCAGCGCGGGATGCCGTCCGTCGAGTTCGCGCAGCCGGGCGAGCCGCGCCGGCAGATGCCTGCGGCTGAGGAACGGCGGCAGCACCCTGACGGTCCACGGCACGTGGAACGTCCGCTGCCGCGCAGCCAGGCCGAGGGGCCCGACCGAGCGGACCGTCACGGCGACGGCCTCCCGGTCACCCCTGCGGGTGGGCGTCAGCGTCGTGACCAGGCGCCGCCGCTCGCGGGACGGCACGTCGAGCCTCGCCCGCCGCGGGGCGGCCCCGGCCGAGGGCTGCCAGGCGTCGCGGAGCACGCCCCGGACCCGCCGCGGGCCCGGGTTGTCCACGACGAGGCCGATCGCGGCCGACTGCCCGAGCCGCACCCGCCGTTCGCCGTCGCGCTGGAACCGCAGCCCGCGCACACGGCCCGCGAGCAGCAGGTCGGCCGTCACGAGCACGGCGAGCACGAGCGCGGCGGCCACGACGACCAGGCCGGGCTCGGGGGCGAGGAGCACGACGATCGCGGCGAGCGCGGCGAGCAGTCCCGCGCGCCCGGTCAGCGCCACGCGCCCCTCACCGGGGAACGGGGACGGCGGACAGGATGCCCTCCAGGATGCCGTCGGGGGTGGCGCCCTCCAGTTCGGCCTCCGGGCGCAGTCCCACCCGGTGACGCAGGGCGGGCCGCGCCAGCGCCTTCACGTCGTCCGGCGTCACGTACGACCGCCCCGACAGCCACGCCCACGCCCGCGCGGCGGCCAGCAGCGCGGTGGCCCCGCGGGGCGAGACGCCGAGCTGGAGCGAGGGCGACTGCCGGGTGGCCCGTGCGACGTCCACGATGTAGCCGAGCACCTCGGCACCCACGTGGACCTGCGCGACCGCCCGGCGGCCCGCCGCGAGGTCGGCCGCGGACGCCACCGGCTTGATCTCCGTCAGGTCGCGCGGGTCGAAGCCGAGCGCGTGCCGTTCGAGGACGGCGATCTCCTGCTCGCGCGGCGGCAGCGGCACGGTCAGCTTGAGCATGAACCGGTCGAGCTGCGCCTCGGGCAGCTGGTAGGTGCCCTCGTACTCGACGGGGTTCTGGGTCGCCACGACGATGAAGGGATCCGGCAGCGCGCGGGCCGCGCCCTCGACGCTGACCTGCCGTTCCTCCATGGCCTCCAGCAGGGCGGCCTGCGTCTTCGGCGGCGTGCGGTTGACCTCGTCGGCGAGTAGCAGGTTGGTGAAGACCGGCCCCTCGCGGTACTCGAACTCCGCCGTCCTGGCGTCGTATACCAGCGACCCCGTGACGTCGCCCGGCATCAGGTCGGGGGTGAACTGCACCCGCTTGAAGTCCAGCGCGAGCGTGGCCGACAGCGTGCGTACGAGCAGGGTCTTGGCCACGCCGGGCACGCCTTCGAGCAGCACGTGACCCCGGCACAGCAGTGCGATGACCAGGCCGGTGACGACCGGGTCCTGGCCCACGACCGCCTTGGCCACCTCCGCCCGCAGCGCCGCGAGCGCCTCGCGGGCGGCGTCCGCGTCCGATTCAGGTGAAGTCAAGAGTCTCGTACCTGCCTTTCGAGTGTGTCCAGGTGGGCGGCGAGGGTCACCAGCGCGGTGTCGTCCCCCGGAGGCGGGCCGCACAGCAGCGTCAGCACCGGCTCCGGGTCGCGGCCGGTGCGCGCGGCCGCGGCGACGGCGACCTCCTCAGCGGTCGCGGTGCGGGGCAGTCCGAGGCGGAGGGCGAGCCGGTCGGCCGCGGCGGCCCGCAACGCGAGAGCGGCCCGGTCCCTGGCCCGGCGCGACCGGTACAGACGTCCGCGCCCCTCCACGGTCTCCGCGGCCCGCACGACCACGGGCAGGCGCTCGGCCACGACGGGCCCGAGCCTGCGTGCCCGCCACAGGGCGGCCAGGGCCACCGCGACGGCGAGCTGGAGGACCGCCCACTTCACGCCGCCGGGGATGAGGTCGCCGAGCGAGCGCGCCTGCGCGTCCGTCCCGTCGCCGGAGCCGCCGGCCTCGGCGGGATCGCCGGGCTCGGTGAGCCAGACCAGTTTCGGCCGCGCCCCGGCGAGGTTCAGCGCGAGCGCCGCGTTGCCGTCCTCCGCGAGGCGCAGGTTGGTCATGAACGACGCGTCGCCCAGCACGGTCACCGTGTGCCCGTCCGCGGTGTATCGGACCAGGGCGTGCCCGTCGCCGGCCGGGTAGCAGCCCGTGGACCCCGGCGGCCCGGTGAAGGACATGCCGCCGGTGTAGGCGTTGCCCGCCCGCACCGCCTCCCGCAGCGCGCACTCGGGGGCACGGGAGCGGGTGCGCGCCGCCCCTTCCCTGCGTACGCCGGAGGCGAGCACGTCGAGGTACGGCACGGAGCCGACGACGAGCCGGTCGCCGAAAGCCACGGCAATACGGCCCGCGGCGTCGCGGTTCAGGAGGCTCGCCTCGGTGACCAGCAGCAGGGTATGCGGCCCTGCGGCGGCCACGGCCGCGGCGGGGGTCTCCACGCGGGCCACCTGCACCCCGTGCGCCTCCAGCAGCCGGGCGAGGGCGGCGCCGCCCTGCAGCGAGGTGTCTTCGGGATCGAGGGCACGGCCGCCCGACTGCCCACCTGCCAGCAGCAGGGGCAGCGCCGCCGTGCCCAGCACGAGCACCACCAGCAGCGTGATCCACGCCGCCTGCCGTCCCCGGCTGCGGGTGTTCGCCGGGGCGGCCGTGGCGGTCATGCGGCCACGCCCGTGCGGGCCGACCGCAGGCGCTCGTCCAGGGCGGTGAGCGTCAGGTAACCCTCTTGGGTGCCGCCCGACCCGCCGTAGGTCACGTCGTCGAACAGGTGTGCCGCCGCGCGCAGGTCCGCCGCGTGGGGCGGCAGTGCCTGCCCGGCGACCTGGGCCAGCTCCACGGCGGTGCGGCCCGGCATCGGACTGACGACGGCGCGTTCCTCCAGCTCACGGGCGATCGCGCGCAGCCGCTCCTGGATGGCCCCGGCCCAGCCGCCCTCGGCCGCCAGACGTTCGGCCTCGGCGCGATGCTCGGCGGCCGTCCGCTCGCGCTGCCCGAACACCGCACCGCTTTCCGTACGCCGGCCGCCGGAGAAGCGGCGCAGGGCCCACAGGAGCAGCACGGCCAGGACGGCGAGGACGACGGCGATCACGACGAGCGACGCCACGCCGCCCCCGCCCGTCCCGCCGCCGTTCATGAGGTCGCCGAGGAACTGGGAGATCTCCCGCTGCAGCCGGTCGATCAGCGGCTCGTGCTGGTAGCCCGCCCCGGACAGCTCGCGCACCGCCTCCCGCGCGGCCTGGTCGCGGCCGACGTCGACGGGCGAGGCGAGCAGCGCCGCCGCCGCCCGCACGGTCGTCACGCCTGCGGGCCGTAGGGCCCGTACGGCCCGTACGGCGGAGCCCCGTGGTAGGGCCCGGAGCCGGGCCCCGTCCCGGCGGCGTAGCTCGGGTGCCAGAGGTCGTCGACCCCGGCGTGGACCCAGCCCTGCGACTGGTTCTGCGCCGCTGCGGTCTGCAGCACGAGGTCGAACGCCTCGGCCCGCATCCGCCGGTCGGCGTACAGCAGTCCGGACACGCCCGCCTGGAAGGGGTAAGTGATCATGGAGGCGATGACCTGGCCGACCGCCAGGAGGAGCGCCGCGGTCGTGGTCCCGGCGGCGCTGCCGTGGCTCAGCATCCCGAGGAGCGAGCCGCCGAGCGTGAACGGGACCGCCAGCACGCTGCTGATGATGGCCGCGAGTATGCCGGTGAGCAGCAGGACGCCGAGCACCCGCCAGCTGTCGCCCTTCACCAGCCGCCACGAACGGCTCATGGCGTCGGTGACCCCGCGGCCCTCCAGCACGATGGCGGGGGCCGACAGCGACAGGCGCGTGTAGAAGAACAACAGATAAGGGAGGTAGGCCACGAAGAACAGCAGGACGACGAGGACCGCGACCCCCACGCCGGTGTTTCCCGTGCCGTCGAACGCGTTGGCCGCCGCGAGGGTCACGAGCACCGCGACGAGCGCCAGCAGCGGCAGCAGGAGAATGAGCCCCTGCAGCAGCACCAGCCCGAACAGCGCGGGCACCCGTGACCGCGCCAGCCGCCACGCCTCGCCCACCGTGATGCGCCCGCCGAACACCGCGCGGCCGAGCACCCGGGTGAGGACGCCCGTGAGGATCGTGGTGCCGACGAACGTCATGACGTAGCTGATGAGCGTGCCGATGTACTGCGCGGCCACCCCGGCGACCGGCACGTTCACCGCGTCGGCGGCGTACGGGTCGGCCATGAGGTCGCCGAGCGAGCCGAATGAGATGGCCTGCCCGATCGCGGCCGGGATTCCGGTGACCGCCGCCACGATCGCCGACAGGCCGAGCGTGGCCTTGGGGTTCGACCGGATCAGCTTGATCGTGCCGTCGAGGATGTCGCCGAGCGTCAACGGGCGCAGCGGGATGATGCCCGGCCGCGGCGCGTCCGGCGCCCGGTACCCGTATCCGTACGGCCCGCCCGCAGGCGGCGTATACGGAGCCGACGGGTACGGAGCCGACGGGTACGGAGCGGACGGATTCGCGCCCTGCGGCGCGCCGGGGGAGGCCCAGGAGGATCCGGCTGCCCCCGCTGCCCCGGCTGCCCCGCCGTACGCGGGAGGTTGCTCGGCCGCCCAGCCGGAGGGCATGTCGGGGGTGGAGCCGGGGCCGTCTGTCATGTCCCAATCCTGGCATGATGTACGGGCGTGCCGCGCGGCTGTACAAAGGCTCTCGGGCGGAAGACTCTCGGGGGATGGCCGAAACGGGGGGTGCGGGCGCACACTTGGAACGTGACCGCACCACGGGATTCCCGCCGGTGTGACCGCATCTGGTCAGATAATCGCGCGCTTCGTCTGCTGCGCCTAAACTCCATCCTCTGCCATGGTTGTGTAACACCAAAGCGGTGGCCACGGTAGCCTGCGGGGGAAACTGTGACAAACGCCCAAATCTCCCAAACGCGTACGAATGAGGGGCCATGAAAGGACGCGTGCTGGTCGTCGACGACGACGCCGCTCTCGCCGAGATGCTCGGCATCGTCTTGCGCGGGGAGGGTTTTGAGCCGTCGTTCGTGTCCGATGGCGACAAGGCGCTCGACGCCTTCAGAGACACTCGGCCGGATCTTGTCCTGCTCGACCTGATGCTTCCCGGCGCCGACGGCATCGACGTCTGCCGCCGCATCCGCGCCGAGTCCGGGGTCCCGATCGTGATGCTCACGGCCAAGAGCGACACCATCGACGTGGTGCTCGGCCTGGAGTCCGGCGCCGACGACTACATCGTCAAGCCGTTCAAGCCCAAGGAGCTCGTCGCCCGCGTGCGCGCCCGCCTGCGCCGCACCGACGAGCCCACGCCCGAGATCCTGCAGATCGGCGACATCACCATCGACGTGGCCGGCCACTCGGTCAAGCGCGGCGAGGAGACCATCAACCTCACGCCGCTGGAGTTCGACCTGCTGGTCGCGCTGGCCCGCAAGCCCCGCCAGGTCTTCACCCGCGAGGTGCTGCTTGAGCAGGTCTGGGGCTACCGGCACGCCGCGGACACCCGTCTGGTGAACGTGCACGTCCAGCGCCTGCGCGCGAAGATAGAGAAGGACCCCGAGCACCCGGAGATCGTCGTCACGGTCCGGGGCGTGGGTTACAAGGCCGGCCCGGCGTAAGCCGCACGTCACCGTCATGCCGGCCTCCGCGAGGAAACCCCGTCGCCGGACCCCGGGCCAGATCGCCCGCGGGGTCCGCAGACGCGCGCGCCGCCTCGCGGGCCGGCTGCGGCACGCCTGGCGGCGCTCGCTCCAGCTTCGCGTCGTCACCAGCACGCTGGTCCTGTCGATGGCCGTCGTGGTCGTCCTCGGCGTCTTCCTGATGCAGTCGATCGTCACTTCGGTGCTGCACGCCAGCGAGGTGGCCGCGGTCGAGGAGTCGCGGGCGAACATCGCCACCGCCGGCGGCTATCTCGCCCCGCCGGCCGAGGTGGGCGACGTGTCGCAGGACGGCTCGGCCCCGGGTCAGGCCGGCAACCCCGCCGACCAGGCGGCCCAGGCGCTGGCCGAGCGCTCCGGCGGGCGCTACGACGTCGTCGTCTTCAACGAGGGCTCGGTCGGCGAGGGCCGGGCGTCCGGTCAGGTCGACTGGTCGAGCATCCCGGCGTCGCTGCGCGCGAAGGTCCAGAGCAGCGAGGAGCAGTCGCTCTGGGACGAGACGGTGAAGATCCGGTACATCGGCGCGAAGCAGCCTGAGAGCGCCTGGGTGGTCGGCGCCCGGGTGAACGGGACCTACGAGATCTACCACGTCTTCCCGCTCGGCGACGAGGAGAAGACGCTGCTCACGGTCCAGCAGATGGTCTTCGGCGCGGGGGCCGCGCTCGTGCTGCTGCTCGCCGGCGTCGCCTCGCTGGTCACCCGGCAGGTGGTCACACCCGTACGGCTCGCGCGCCAGGCGGCGGAACGGCTCGCCGCTGGCCGGCTGGAGGAGCGGCTCAAGGTGCGCGGGGAGGACGACCTCGCCCGGCTGGCGACCTCGTTCAACGAGATGGCGTCCAACCTCGCCGTGAAGATCCACCAGCTGGAGGAGCTCTCCCAGGTGCAGCGGCAGTTCGTCTCCGACGTCTCCCACGAGCTGCGCACGCCGCTGACGACCGTCCGCATGGCCGCCGACCTGCTGTACGAGGGCCGCGAGGACTTCGACCCCTCCTCGGCCCGGGCCGCCGAGCTCATGCAGAACCAGCTCGAACGCTTCGAGTCGATGCTCGCCGACCTGCTGGAGATCAGCCGCTACGACGCGGGGGCGGCCACCCTCGACCTGGACCCCGTCGACATGCGCGACGTGGTCCTGCGCGCGGTGGGCGACTCCGAGACGCTCGCCGAGCGGCAGGCCACCCGGTTCGAGCTGCGCCTGCCGAACGAGCCCTGCATGGCCGAGGTGGACAGCCGCAGGGTCGAGCGCATCCTGCGCAACCTGCTCTTCAACGCCATCGAGCACGGCGAGGGCAAGGACATCGTCGTCACGCTCGGCGCCGACCGCGACGCGGTGGCCGTGGCCGTGCGCGACCATGGGGTCGGCCTCAAACCGGGCGAGGAGACGATGGTGTTCGACCGCTTCTGGCGGGCCGACCCCTCGCGCGCCCGGACCATCGGCGGCACCGGGCTCGGCCTGGCGATCTCGCGGGAGGACGCCATGCTGCACGGCGGCTGGCTCCAGGCGTGGGGCGCGCCGGGGGAGGGCAGCCAGTTCCGCCTGTCGCTGCCGCGCGTGACGGGAGCCCCGCTGCGCGGGTCGCCGCTCCCGCTCGTGCCGCCGGAGGTCGAGATGCGGCGCACGTGGCGCGGCCACGTCACACCGGTTCTGACCCCGGCCGTCGGCACCGTGCCGGAGGCGGCGCCGCGCGGGCGGGAGAACGTGGACGCGGGAGCCTTCGATGCGGAGTGAGCGGATCGGCGCCCGCCGTCTCACCGCGGCCGCGGGCGCGGCGCTCGTCCTGGTCTCCGGCGGGGCGGGGTGCGCCACCGTGCCCACGAGCGGCAGCCCCCGCGCCGCCCAGGAGGACCACGGCAAGGACACGCTCAGCCAGCCGTACGTGCGGCTCATCGCGACCGCGCCCAAGAAGGGCGCCCCGCCCGAGGACATCGTGAAGGGCTTCCAGGCCGCGATGGCGGCCTTCGACGACCGCGAGCTGAGCGTCGCCAGGGAGTACCTCACCCCGGACGCGGCCAAGCGCTGGAACCCGTGGCGGCAGACCCGGATCTACGAGGGCAAGATCGAGTCGGACCGCGCGCAGAACCTCCAGGAGGCCACGCGGACGACGGTGACGCTGAAGGGCACGGCGGTCGCCACGATCGACGCGGAGGGCAGGTCCACCCCGGCCGCCGGCAACCTCGTCGAGCCCTTCACGCTGATCAAGGTGAACGGCGAGTGGCGGATCGACGTGCCGCCCGACGCCCGCCTGCTGTCGAACGACGATCTGCAACGCGCGTACCGGAGGGTGGACCTGTACTACCCGCCGGCCACCCGGGGCACCGGGCTCGTGGCGGACCGCGTGTGGGTGCCGATCGAACCCAGCAGGGGGGTGCCGGAGACGCTGGTCCGCCGCCTGCTCGCCGGGCCGACCTCGTCCATCAGGAACGCGGTGAGCAGCGCGTTCCCGCCGGGCACCGAGCTCAACCGGATCACCGTCGAGGGCGACACGGTCGTGGTCGACTTCTCCTCGGAGCTGGAGTCGGTGCCGCCCGACCGCCTCGACGCGCTGAAGGCGCAGCTCGTGTGGACGCTCGGCGAACTGGTCACCGGCCGGACCGTCGAGATCCGCGTGAACGGCGAGTCGGGCGTGCGGTTCCGGCCCGCCGACTACGTCCGATACGACCCGAACGTGCTGACCGGCTCCCTGCAGGCGTACTACATGCAGGGCGGCAGGCTGCTGCAGTTCAAGGAGAAGGGCGACGGCACGCCGGTGCCCGGCGCGGCCGGCGAGCAGGCCGGGAAGTTCTCCCAGCCGGCCGTCTCCAACACCGACGACTTCCCGCCCCTCGTGGCCGCCCTGGTCAACGGCGACGGCGTCTACGCCGCCCCGATGACCCCGGGCAGCCAGTGGCAGCGGTGGATCGCGGGCGGGGACATGAGCCCGCCCTCCTGGGACCGATACGGCGCCGTCTGGGCGGCCGAGAGGGTGAACCCGCACGAGAGCCGGGTCTGGACGGCCGAGAACGGCCGGGCCCGCCGTGTGGACATCGACGACGACCTGTCGTACGGGCGGATCGTCGATCTGCGGGTCTCCCGCGACGGAGCCCGGATCGCCGCGATCGTCGACGACGGCCTCGGCACCTCCGTGAAGATCGGCACGATCGTCCGCAACGGCCAGCAGACGCGGATCGAGTCCATACGGGCGCTCATCGAGCCGCGCGACGCGCGGAAGATCAAGGACATCGCCTGGCAGGACGCCGCCGATCTGCTCGTGCTGTCGGAGGGCAGAAGCGGCCAGGAGCTCGCCACCTGGTCGGTGATGGAGGGCGTCGTACCCAACGACGGCCCCATCAAGCTCGACTCGAAGATCAAGTCCATCGCCGCCGTCCCCGACCACGTCCTCGCGGCGGCCGACGAGGGCCAGGTGCTCTCCTACAGCGTGGACAAGCACGCCTGGACGCCGCGCGCCGACAACGGCGCGACCACCCCCGTCTATCCGCTCGGCTGAGCGGGCCGGAGTGAACTGTCGGTGGCGGGCGGCATGCTGAGGGCGTGCCGCCCGCCCTGCTCGATCTGATCCTCCCGCCCCGCTGCGCCGGATGCGGCGCGCCGGGCGCTCCGGCCTGCCCGGCGTGTACGGCCGAGTTGCTGCGGGAGCCGGCTCCCCGGCCGCCGGACCCGCCGCCTCCGGGCCTGCCGGACTGCTGGTCGGCCACCGCCTACGACGGCGCGGCCCGCAGGATGATCCTCGCCTTCAAGGAACGCGGCCGCACGGCCCTGGTGCCGGTCCTGGCCGCCTCCGTGAGCGCCTGTGTGGCCGCGTGGGCGGCGGGCGGGGGAGCCGACCGCGAGGTGTGGCTGGTGCCGGTGCCGAGCGCCCGGGCCGCCTCCCGCCGCCGGGGGCACGAGCCCGTCCGAGCCGTCGCCGCGGCGGCGGCACGCGAACTGCGCCGGCGAGGCCGGCCCGCAGCCCTCGCGCCCCTGCTGCGGCAGAGCCGGCGCGTGGCCGACCAGGCGGGGCTGGGATCGGCGGAGCGGGCCGTCAACCTGTCCGGGGCGTTCGAGGTCGTGCCGGGCTCGGCGGCGCGGCTACGGCCCTCTCGCCGCGATCTGGAGGCCGTCGCCGTGGTCCTGGTCGACGACGTCGTCACGACGGGGACGACGCTGGCGGAGGCGGCCAGGGCGCTGCGCGCCGCGGGAGCGGAGGCGTCCGCGGCGGTGACCGTCGCCGCGACACGCCGGAGACGCCGGATTGGTGATTATCACGGACAGTAAAGACTTGGGTAAGCGCGGGGCTTGCCGCCGGGGAACGGTCCCATGCCGAGTTTTCGGCGACTTCCCTGCTCAATGCAGGTGTGGACGCCGCGCTGGCGGGGATTCCCAGAATATGACCACGAATTTTCCGACGGCGAGATGGCAACCGGGATCACGCAAAGTGATCGTTTAGCCGATCTCCTGGCTGACATTCCAGGCGGTAGCGACTAGCGTTCAGACATGGCACCCGTCCGGGTCCGTGGTTGCGCCGGGCCGACTCCCTCTCGGAGTTCGGCCTGGTTAGCCGATGCCAGCCGCAGGCGAAACGGCCCACGTAAGGCGACTCTTGGTCGACCGATCACGGTGCGGCTTAGAGGTAAGCCCTGCCCTCCCGGGGGTCCAGATGTCCCCCGTAAGAGGAGAAGGGCAGTAGTGGCGAGTGAGCTGCGAACCCCTCAGCAGGCGGATGTGGGGACGAAGACCAGGTCGGCCGGACGGGTGTCCAGGAGCGCGTGCACCACCGTCGATGTGCGAAGGGGGGCTTTGCGTGGAAATCATCGTCAAGGGACGGCACACCACTGTGGGTGACCGGTTCCGCGATCAAGTGACGTCCAAGCTGGCCAGAATCCAGAAGCTCAACAACAAGCTCATCCAAATCGACGTAGAGGTCTCGAAGGAGCCCAACCACCGCCAGAGCGGGCAGCGTGAACGGGTGGAGCTGACGATCCACTCGCGGGGCCCCGCCATCCGCGCCGAGGCCTGTGCGGACGACCGATTCTCGGCGCTGGACATCGCCATCGGCAAGCTGGAGGAGCGGCTGAGGCGGCTCGCCGACCGCCGCAAGATCCATCACGGGAAGAACTGCCCCCCTTCGATGGCGGAGCTCACCGCGGTGACGGAGGGCGAGCAGGGGGTGATCACGACCGTCCGGCAGGAGCCGGAGCCGGTCGCCGAGATCCCGGCGGAGACCGGCGGAGGGCGGGCCGAGGGTTCCGAGCCCATCGTGCCCATCGAGATGGACGGCGAAGGACCGCTGATCGTACGCGAGAAGTTCCACAAGGCCGACCCCATAACGATCGACCAGGCGCTCCTGGAAATGGAGCTCGTGGGTCACGACTTCTACCTCTTCCGCGACAAGGAAGGGGGCCAGCCGAGCGTCGTCTACCGGCGTCGCGGCTACGACTACGGAGTCCTCAGGCTCGTAGAGAGCTAGCTCTCTCGGCGCCCCGGCCCGGATATCCGGGCCGGGGCGCCGCACGATCCGGTAGGAACCGGGAGGAGAGGGACGGGCGGGCCGACGAAGATCCCTAACCACCCTGGAACCCGTGTAATGATGGCGATCCAGCGTCCTTGGCCCCCGCAAGGAGGTTCCGTGACCCGACCCGACGAGGCGGCCCGAGCAGCCGGTCGAAGCGAGCCGATCCGTGTGCTGATCGTCGACGATCACGCGCTGATCCGCCGCAGCCTGGAGCTCGCGCTGGCCGCGGAGGCGGACATCGAGGTGGTAGGCGAGGCGAGCGACGGCCAGGAGGCCGTCCAGCTCGCGGACCGGCTGATGCCGGACGTGGTCCTGATGGATGTCCGCATGCCGAGGCTGGACGGCATCGGGGCGACTCGGAAGATCAAGGAGTCGGTGCCGAGCACCCGGATCATCATGCTGACCGTCAGCGACGAGGAGGAGGACCTCTTCGAAGCGATCAAGGCGGGTGCGACCGGTTATCTGCTCAAGGACGTCCAGATCGACGAGGTGCCCGACGCCGTGCGCGGCGTCCACGAGGGCCAGTCGCTCATCAACCCCGCCATGGCCGCGAAGTTGATCAGTGAGTTCGCGAACATGAGCCGCAAGGAGGCCGAGCGGCCCCCCCAGCTCCCGGTCCCCCGCCTGACCGATCGGGAGATGGAGGTCCTGCGCCTCGTCGCGAAGGGCATGAACAACCGCGAGATCGCCAAGGACCTGTTCATCTCCGAGAACACGGTGAAGAACCACGTCCGCAACATCCTGGAGAAGCTCCAGCTCCACTCGCGCATGGAGGCCGTGGTCTACGCCGTGCGCGAGCGGCTGCTGGAGATCACCTAGGTCGTGTCTGACAAATCAAGCCCTGCTGCGCGACGGGCAGCATTTGTAAGACACTCCTGAGCGACTAGCGAGGGCCGCGGGTCACCGCGGCGCGTAGCGGGGCTTCCAGGTCCGGCGTGCCGACCCGCTCCACCCGCACGTCGGTGCAGCCGACCCAGCTCGCGGCCTCCCACAGGGCGTCGCTCATCGCCTCCGCGGCCCTGGCGCGGCCGCCGCCGGGCTCGAATCCCACCTGCCGGGCGACCAGCGTGGCGCCCTCGCGGGCCGGGTCGAACCGGCCGATGATCCGCCCGCCCGCGAGCACCGGCATCGCGAAGTAGCCGTGCACCCGCTTGTCCTTCGGGACGTACGCCTCCAGGCGGTGGTTGAGGCCGAACACGCGCTCGGCCCGCGCCCGCTCCCAGATGAGCGAGTCGAACGGCGACAGCGGCGTGGTGCGGTGCCGCCCGCGCGGCTCGCTCTCCAGCGCGGCGGGGTCCGCCCAGGCGTTCGGCCCGTCCGCGTCCGCGCCGCGCCGCGCGGGCCAGCCCGACACGCGTACGGGCACGAGGCCGGCGGCGCCGCTCAGCAGCGCCTCGTCGAGCATGGCGGCGTGCCTGCCCTTGACGCGGGTGAAGTCGACCAGGTCCGCCCTGGTCGCCACGCCGAGCGACCGCCCGGCGATCTCGGTCAGCCGGGTCACGCACTCGTCGTCGGCCAGGTCCTGCGCGAGCAGGTCCGCCGGGACCGCGCGCTCGGCGAGCTCGTAGACGCGCCGCCAGCCGACCCGGCGGGTGCAGACGACCTCACCGATGTCGAGCAGGAACTCGATGGCGATCTTGGTGTCCGACCAGTCCCACCACTCGCCCGCCTGTGTCGTGCCGGAGCCGCCCCGGTCAACTCGGGCGCCGCCGATGTCGGCCGTGGTGAGCGGGCCGTCCGAGCGCACCTGCTCCAGGACCTTGTCGACCACGGGCGGCACCTCGTGCCAGCGATAGCGCCGCTCCCGGTAGGCGCGGCGGCGGAAGGCGTACAGCGGCCACTGCTCGATGGGCAGCACGCAGGCGGCGTGGCACCAGTACTCGAAGGCACGGGCGGGGTCGTCCCAATAGGCCCGCTCGACCACGGAGCGGCCGACCGGCCCGAGGCGCGCGTACGCGACGAGCTCGTGGGAGCGGGCGAGGACGGAGATGGTGTCGAGCTGGACGGCGCCGACGCGCCGCAGCATGGTGGGGACGCCACCGCCGCGGGCGGTGGCACCGAGGAAACCCTGGGCCCGGAGGATGATCCTGCGGGCCTCGTCGGCGGTCAGGTCGGTCACAGCCAGAGATGCTAGACGCCGTGACCGACAAAACGCCTACGCCGGTTCGGGTGCGGGCCCGGGAACCCTCAGGAGCTGATGGACCGGTGCTCGAACGGCGAGTGGTGCTCCTGGACCGGAATCTGCCGGGGGGCGTCCACGATCACGTCCGAGAAGATGTCGAACGCGAGCGCGAGCAGCCCGCCGACGGCGCAGATGCCCACGCCGATCCAGACGAAGATCCAGTTCGGTCCGAGCGTCAGTGCCACACCCCCGAACGTGAAGCCGATGAGGATGGTGATGACGGCGAGCCAAGATTTGGCGCTTCCCGCGTGGCTGCCCTGGTGTCCGCTCTGTGCCATACCCCGTTTTCTACCTGATGGCAGAGGTGGTCGGAACATCGGGGGAACCTTGGGGGCGGTTTTCCCTTATGAGTTATGCGATTGTGCCGCGGCGCTCCGTCGATTGCAGGTGGGTGTGTCTGGTACGGGAACCGCCTACGATGGCTAGCGGGGAAGTATGTCTCGTCCTCACACCTCGGTGATCAACCTGGGTAGACCTGCGAGGAGCTTTACTAAAAGTGCCAGCCATTCTCGACAAGATCCTTCGCGCCGGCGAAGGCAAGACTCTGCGGAAGCTCAAGCGCATCGCCGAGCAGGTCAACTCCATCGAAGAGGACTTCAAGAGCCTGTCCGACGCCGAGCTCCGCGCGCTGACCGCCGAGTACAAGCAGCGTCACACCGAGGGCGAGTCCCTCGACGACCTGCTGCCGGAGGCGTTCGCGACCGTCCGCGAGGCCGCCCGCCGCGTGCTCGGGCAGCGCCACTTCGACGTGCAGCTCATGGGTGGCGCCAACCTGCACATGGGCAACATCTCCGAGATGCGCACCGGTGAGGGCAAGACGCTCACCTGTACGCTTCCCGCCTACCTCAACGCGATCTCCGGCAAGGGCGTCCACGTCGTCACGGTCAACGACTACCTGGCCAAGCGCGACGCCGAGACCATGGGCCGCGTCCACCGCTTCCTCGGCCTGGAGGTCGGGGTCATCCTGGCGAACATGCCGCCGGAGGAGCGCCGAAAGCAGTACAACGCCGACATCACGTACGGCACGAACAACGAGTTCGGCTTCGACTACCTCCGCGACAACATGGCGTGGTCGATGGAGGAGTGCGTCCAGCGCGGCCACAACTTCGCCATCGTGGACGAGGTCGACTCGATCCTGATCGACGAGGCCAGGACCCCGCTCATCATCTCCGGCCCGGGCGAGCAGTCGGGCAAGTGGTACCAGGAGTTCGCCAAGATCGTGCCGAGGCTGCGGCGCGGCACCGAGGGCAAGGACGGCGAGGAGAGCACCGGCGACTACGTCGTCGACGAGAAGAAGCGCACCGTCGGCATCCTCGAGGCGGGCGTGGAGAAGGTCGAGGACCTGCTCGGCATCGACAACCTCTACAAGCCCGAGCACACCCACCTCGTGCAGTTCCTCAACAACGCCCTCAAGGCCAAGGAACTGTTCAAGAAGGACAAGGACTACATCGTCGTCGACGGCGAGGTCCTGATCGTCGACGAGTTCACCGGGCGCGTCCTGCACGGCCGCCGCTACAACGAGGGCATGCACCAGGCCATCGAGGCCAAGGAAAGCGTGAAGATCAAGGACGAGAACCAGACCCTCGCCACGATCACCCTCCAGAACTACTTCCGCCTCTACGAGAAGCTCGCCGGCATGACCGGTACGGCCGCCACCGAGGCCAACGAGTTCCACCAGACGTACAAGCTGGGCGTCGTCCCGATCCCGACCAACCGGCCGATGGTCCGTAAGGACCAGGCCGACGTCGTCTACAAGAGCGAGGACGCCAAGTTCCAGGCGTGCGTCGAGGACATCAAGGAGCGCTACGAGAAGGGCCAGCCGGTCCTCGTCGGCACCACCAGCGTCGAGAAGTCCGAGAAGCTGTCGCGGATGCTCAAGCGCCAGGGCGTGACGCACGAGGTGCTGAACGCGAAGAACCACGCCCGTGAGGCCGCGATCGTCGCCGAGGCGGGCCGCAAGGGCGCGGTCACCGTGGCGACCAACATGGCCGGTCGAGGCACCGACATCATGCTCGGCGGCAACCCCGAGTTCCGCGCCGACCTGGAGCTTCAGCAGCGCGGCCTGTCGCCGTCCGAGACTCCGGAGGAGTACGAGAAGGCCTGGCCCGAGGCGCTGGAGAAGGCCAAGGAGGCCGTCAAGACCGAGCACGAGGAGGTCACCGAGCTCGGTGGGCTCTACGTGCTGGGCACCGAGCGGCACGAGTCGCGGCGTATCGACAACCAGCTCCGCGGCCGTTCCGGCCGTCAGGGCGACCCCGGCGAGTCGCGGTTCTACCTCTCGCTCGAGGACGACCTCATGCGGCTGTTCAACTCGGCCAGGGTCGAGATGATCATGACGCGGCTCAACATCCCGGACGACGTGCCGATCGAGTCGGGCATGGTGTCCAAGGCCATCGCCTCCGCGCAGCACCAGGTCGAGCAGCAGAACTTCGAGATCCGCAAGAACGTCCTGAAGTACGACGAGGTGATGAACCGCCAGCGCACGGTGATCTACGCCGAGCGTCGGCGGGTGCTGGAAGGCGCCGACCTGCACGAGCAGGTCCGCGGCTTCGTCGGCGACGTCATCGACGACTACGTCAAGGGCGCCACCGCAGAGGGCTTCGCCGAGGAATGGGACCTCGAGAAGCTGTGGAAGGCGTTCGGCCAGCTCTACCCGATCTCCTTCACCGTCGACGAGCTCATCGAGCAGGCCGGCGGCGACCGGGAGGAGCTGACGGCGGACCTCATCGCCGAGAAGGTCAAGGAGGACGCGTTCGCGGCCTACGCCCGCCGCGAGGAGCAGCTCGGCTCCGAGGCGATGCGCGAGCTGGAGCGCCGGGTCATCCTCTCGGTGCTCGACCGCAAGTGGCGCGAGCACCTCTACGAGATGGACTACCTCCAGGAGGGCATCGGCATGCGCGCCTATGCCCAGAAGGACCCGCTGATCGAGTACCAGCGCGAGGGCTACGAGATGTTCTCCGCGATGCTCGACGGCATCAAGGAGGAGTCGGCCGGCTACCTGTTCAACCTCGAGGTCGAGGTGCAGGCCAACCCGATCGTCGAGGAGAACGCCGAGGAGGACACGGCTCTCTCCGAGACCGGCTCGATCATCGCCCGGGCGCTGCGGCAGCCGTCGCGGCCGACCGAGATGGTCTACACCGCGCCGGGCGAGAGCGGCGACGTGGAGGTCAGCCGGGTGCGGTCGACTCCCGAGCAGCGCGCCGCGTACGGCGACACCGAGCGCAACGCGCCCTGCCCCTGTGGCTCGGGCAAGAAGTACAAGCGCTGCCACGGAGACCCGCGCAACCAGCAGGCGTGATCTGACCTGAGACGGACCCCGCCGGGCCATGCCCGGCGGGGTCCTTCGCGCTGTACGGCCTCCGGTCACGCGGTCTCGAACTCGGTGACCAGCCACTGCACGCCCTGCCGCTCCAGCCGTACGGCGAGCACGCGGCTGCGCGGCCCGCAGTGGACGAGCAGGCACATCTCGATCACCCCGTCGCTGGGCCGCTGCACGTGGGGAAGGCCCGTCAGGGGCGGCCGCTCGGTGTCGATCATCTTCCCGGCCCGGACCAGTTCGCGGTAGGCCCGCTCGGTGAGCCGGTCCTGGACGGTCTCCGGCGGCCTGCGGCCCGCCAGGATCTCCGCGAGCGCCTGGCCGAGCCCCCGCAGGCGGCGCTCGTCCGTGGGCGTGCCCGGACGGCGCGGGACGGGGGCCAGGGCGAGCGCGCCGTACGTGCCGGGACGCGTCACGTGGCCGCCACTGTCACGCTCGTCGTAGGGAGGATCGGCCGGGGGGACGGACGCGAGCCGTGGCAGGGGGACGGGCTTGGGCATCGGGACTCCGCTCTCGTGCGCCGTGAAGCTGACGCCTAATAGAGGTTGCGGTCATCCGCCCTGATACGGGGGACGCCAACTTTGCCGAGTCGCGAGCCTTTGTGCCGCCGTTCGTCCGGAAGATTCCTCCGGGTTGGCGCGACCGCCGCGGATTTTACGCATAGGTTGATCGGCAATTAGCGGCATCCGCAATGGCGGGAAACACAACAGGGGCGCCCGGGGTCACCGGGCGCCCCTGCTCCCTGAGAGGGGACCTGACGCGTCAGGCGCGGGCACGCGCCGTCTCGGCGCTCTCCCCGGAGTCCACGTCGGGCTCGGGTTCGCGACCGGGCGTCATGATGTTCAGCTTCTTGATGAGGAAGCTGAAGACCACGTAGTAGACGAAGAAGTAGACGACGCCGATCAACATGATCAGCCAGAAGTTGTGCGTGTTGTCCTTGGAGGCGTTCAGGCCCGCGTCGATCGCGCCGGCGGAGAACCCGAAGCCGAGCCGTCCGTCGAGGGCCGCGACCACGGCCATCGAGACGCCGGTGAGCAGGGCGTGCGCCGCGAACAGGACCGGGGCCACGAAGATGAACGCGAACTCGATCGGCTCGGTGATGCCGGTGACGAACGAGATCAGGGCCGAGGAGATCATGATGCCGCCGACGGTGGCGCGGCGGTGCGGCGGGACGGCCCGCCACATCGCGATCGCCGCGGCCGGGAGGCCGAACATCATGACCGGGAAGAAGCCCGCCATGAACGCGCCGGCGCCGTCCTGCCCCGCGAAGTAGCAGTTCAGGTCGCCCGCCGCGTGGGTCGCGCCGACGGTGCACTCCGGCACGGTGAACCAGACGATCGAGTTCACGAAGTGGTGCAGACCGAAGGGGATGAGGCCGCGGTTGACGACGCCGTAGATGCCCGCGCCGAGCGTGGAGTTGCTGGCGAGCCAGTCGCCGAAGTTGGTCAGACCCTGCCCGATCGGCGGCCAGATCAGGCCGAAGACGACGCCGAGGACGAGCCCGGCCAGCGCGGTGAGGATCGGCACGAAGCGGCGACCGCCGAAGAAGGCCAGGTAGGCCGGTAGCTTCGTCCGGTAGTACCGCTGCCACAGGATCGCCGCGACGAGGCCCATGAGGATGCCGCCGAGCACTCCGGTCGGGTTGGCCGCTGCGAGATTGAGCGCCTCCGCCGGCTTGCCGTCCGCCCCCATGAGCGTCTGGGCCACCTTCTTGTGCACCGCCGCGTCCGCGGAGGCGTCGAAGAACATCAGGTGGGTGACCCGGTCCCAGACGAGGTAGCCGACCACGGCCGCCAGGGCGGTCGAGCCGTCGGCCCGCCGGGCGAAGCCGACCGCGACGCCCACCGCGAACAGCAGCGGCAGCGCGTCGAACAGGGCGCCGCCCGCGCCGCCGATGACCTGTGCGATCTTGTCAAGTGTCGCGTTGTCCGTACGGCCGAGCAGGTCGTCCTGGCCGATCCGGAGAAGGAGCGCCGCGGCGGGCAGCGCCGCGATCGGGAGCATCAGGGAACGGCCGATGCGGGACAGCGCGGTCATCACCGCGTTCTGGTTAGAGGGTGCGGCGGGCAGGCCCGCGTCGGCGGAGGTGGAACTCATCGGTTGTTCCTCCAGGGGGGTGGGGGAGAACAGGGAGGAGTGTCAGAGTCTTCTGGCCGGGGCTCCGAGGAGCGTCCGGAGTTGGTAGCGGTCGGCGCGATAGGTGGAGACGCCGAGTTCGGCGCATACCCCGCCGGCGAAGGACCGGCGCTGCAGCAGCAGCACGGCCCCGCCCCGGGGCAGTTTGAGCAGGTCGGCGTCGCTCGGATCGGCGAGGCCGCCGTCGATGGTCAGCTCCCCGGCGTCCATCACGAGCCCGTAGCGCGACTCGAGCAGGGCGTACAGGGATCGTCCGGTCAGGTCGTAGGCATCGAGATCGGGTGCGAGCGCGACCGGGATGTGGGCGCGCTCGATGCTCAGCGGTTCCCCGTCCGCCGTGCGCAGCCGCTCGATGAAGTGGACGGCGTCTCCCGGCTGGATGCCGAGCTGCCGTGCGAGGTGGGCGCTGGCCCGGACCACTCGCCGGTCCAGGTCGCGGGAGCCCGGCTCCATGCCGCGCGCCCGCATGTCGTCGGTGAAGGAGGTGAGCTGGAGTGCCAGCTCGATCTTCGGGCGGGCCACGAACGTGCCCTTGCCCGGGACCCGGTGCAACCGGCCCTCGGACACCAGGTGGTCGACGGCCTGCCGTACCGTCATACGGGACAGGTCGAAGCGCTGGCTCAGGTCGCGTTCGGAGGGGATCGCCGCGCCGATCGGCAGCTCGTTGTTCTCGATCAGGTCGAGCAGGATTTCCCGCAGTTGGAAATACTTGGGCACCGGGCTGGCCGGATCGATCTGGGCCACTGATCCCTCCCCTCTCGCTCTGAATCGTCCGAATAAGTTAAGGTTCTTACTGGTCTAGTCCGGACTAGACCACAGCCGGGAAATGTGTGTCAATGTATGGGCCGGCGACGGATCGATAACGGACAAATCTCGCCAAGCAGAGGATGATCATCGATGACGACCAGGATGCGCGGTGAGATCGCCGAGCAGCCCGCGGCGATTCAGGCGACGCTGGACGCTCTCCTTCCGAGGGCCGGCGAAGTCGAGGCGGTCGCGCGGGACACCCGCCATCTGCTGTTCGTCGCCCGCGGGACCTCGGACAACGCGGCGGTCTACGGCCGCTACCTGATCGAGGCGCGGGCGGGCCGGATGGCGGCGATGGGCGCCCCCTCGGTCGCCACCACCTACCGCCGCAGGCTCGACCTCGACGGGGTGCTGGCCGTGGGCCTGTCCCAGTCCGGCCGTACGGAGGAGATCGTCGAGACCCTCCAGTGGGCGAAGGACTGCGGCGCGAAGACCGTCGCGATCACCAACGGCGGCGAGGAGTCGCCGCTGGCCCAGGTCGCCGACCTCGCGCTGTGCACGCTCGCCGGCGAGGAGAAGGCCGTCCCGGCCACGAAGACCTACACGACCCAGCTCGCCGCGCTGGCCGTGCTCGCGATCGGCCTCGGCGCCGACGTTGACCCCGACGACCTGCGCCGGGTGCCGGACGCGGTGGAGAAGCTGGTCTCCGACCCCGGCGACCTGGACGCCGTGGTCGAGGGCCTGGCCGACAAGCCCGGCGTCGTCGTGTCCGGCCGCGGCCTGGCGTTCTCGACCGCGCTGGAGCTGGCGCTCAAGCTCAAGGAGGCGTGCTACCTGCACGCGATGGGCCTGTCGTACGCCGACCTGCTGCACGGCCCGATCGCGGTCGTGGACGCCGAGACCCCGGCGATCCTGGTTGCCGCGGGGCAGGGCCCGACACTGGCGGGCACGGTCGCGCTGGCCGAGCGGGTCACCGGCGCGGGCGCCGCCGCCTTCGGCGTCGGAGGCGGCGAGCGGCTCGCCGCCGCCTCGACCGCCGCTCTGAACGGTCCGGACCTGCCCGAGTGGGTGGCCCCGCTGGGACTCATCGTCCCCGGGCAGTTGCTCACCGAGGCGCTCGCGCGCAGGCTCGGTATCGACCCCGATTCCCCCCGCGGTCTGAAGAAGGTCACGCAGACCGACTGAACGACAGACCGGCTGAACTACAGGAGGACCCCCATGGCTGCAGACGCCGAGGCGATCATCGCCGGGCTCGGTGGCGCCGACAACATCATCGAAGTGGAGCCGTGCATCACCCGGCTGCGCACCGAGGTGCACGACGCCTCGAAGGTGGACCAGGCCGCGCTCAAGGCGGCCGGCGCCCACGGAGTGATGGCGGCGGGCAACGTCGTCCAGGTCGTGGTGGGCCCCGAGGCCGACACCATCGCCAGCGACATCGAGGACATCATCGGCTGAACCGGGAGTTCGCCGCGGGTCCGCCGATCTCGGGCGGACCTGTGGCGACGCCTGCCCGGATCTCAGGGAAGGGCTCTTCATTGACGACTGTTCTCGCCCCGGTCGCGGGGGCGGCCATCGGCCTGGCCGCCGTGCCGGACCCGGTGTTCTCGCAGGCGATGGTCGGCCCGGGAACCGCGATCGATCCCCTCCGGCAGCCCGTCGAGGCCCTGGCCCCGATCGGCGGCACAATCGTGAAGCTGCACCCGCACGCGTACGTCGTGGTGGGGGACGACGGCAGGGGTGTGCTGGTGCATCTCGGCATCGACACCGTGCAACTCAAGGGCGAGGGCTTCCGCCTGCTCGCGGCAGAGGGGGACCACGTCAGCGCCGGGCAGCCCGTCGTGGCCTGGGACCCCGCGGCCGTCGAGGCCGGCGGACGCTCGCCGGTCTGCCCGGTGGTGGCGCTCGACGCGGTGGCGGGCTCGGTCGGCGAGGTCGCCGAGGGCGGCGTGGACGCGGGCGACCCGCTCTTCGAGTGGTCGTGATGGAGGCCGCGCTCTTCGATCTCGACGGCACCCTGGTCAACACCGAGGTCCGCAGCCGCGCCCTGTGGCGGATGTTCCTGGACGACCACGGCATCACGTACGACGAGACGCTGCTGCGGCGCGTCATGGGCCGCCGCGGGGTGGACGTCGTCCCCGAGGTGCTGCCCGGCATGGATCCCGAGGTCGTGATGGAGGAGATCCGCTCCTACTACGACCACCCGGACCTGCCCGACATCATGCCTGTCCCGGGGGCGGCGGAGCTGGTGTCCCGGGTCGCGGAGCAGGGGGCTCCGCTGGCCCTGGTCACCTCGGCTCAGCGATGGTGGGCGGTGGAACGGCTCACCGACATCGGCGTCGTGGAGGTGGTACGGACCATCGTCTCCGCCGAGGACGTGACCGTGGGCAAGCCGGATCCGTCCGGCTACCTCATGGCGGCCGACCTGCTCGCGGTGGACCCGGCCAAGTGTGTGGTGTTCGAGGACTCGCTCGCCGGGATCGCGGCGGCTCGGGCTGCGGGTATGACCTGCGTTGCGGTGGCCACCACGCATCATCCGGATGAACTGTCACACGCGGATCTGGTAATACCCGATATGTCGGGTATTGACTGGCCTTTGACGGAACTACCGGCGGTCTAGACCACCGCCGCAGGAGGAGGAAACGTGGCCGAACGCACAGTCAGCGTCGCGTCCGAGGTCGGGCTGCACGCCCGCCCGGCGGCGACGTTCGTGCAGACCGCGGCGAAGGCGCCCTTCGACGTCACCGTCGCGAAGGCGGGCGGCTCGCCGGTGAGCGCGAAGAGCATCCTGTCGGTTCTGGCGCTCGACGTACGGCAGGGGGAGTCGATCGTCATCAGCGCGGAGGGCGACGGCGCCGAAGAGCTGCTCGACGAGCTCGCCCAGATCGCCTCGGCTGCCTGACGCCAGTGGACGGGCACGAGAAGACGGGGACGACGGCGGGGGACGAGAACGGCGCGCGGTCGCTGGCCGGCACGGGGGTCAGCCCCGGCGCCGGGTACGGCCCGGCCCATGTGCTCGCGGGTGAGATCCCCGAGCCCGACAAGGAGGCGCGCCACGACGGCGACGCCGCCGCCGAACGGGCCCGCGCCGAGCGGGCGGTCGAGGAGGTGGCCGCCGACCTGGAGGCGCGCGGCGCCAGGGCGGGAGGCGAGGCCCAGGAGGTGCTCGGCGCGCAGGCGCTGATGGCCCGCGACCCGAGCCTGGCCATGGAGGTCGGCGAGCTCGTCGACCGGGGCGTGGCCGCCCCGCGCGCCGTCTTCGACGCCTTCGGCAAGTATCGGGACCTGCTCGCGGCGGCCGGCGGCTACCTGGCCGAGCGCGTCGCGGACCTCGACGACATCCGCGACCGGGTGATCGCCGTGCTCACCGGCCTGCCCATGCCCGGCGTGCCGGCCAGCGCCGCCGAGCCGTTCGTGCTCGTCGCCAAGGACCTCGCCCCGGCCGACACCGCGCTGCTGTCGAAGGACGTGGTCGCCGCGTTCGTCACCGAGCAGGGCGGGCCGACCAGCCACACGGCGATCCTCGCCCGCTCGATGGGCGTGCCCGCCGTCGTCGGCTGCGCCGGCGCGACCGCGATCCCCCCCGGCACCCCCGTGCTGGTCGACGGCGCGTCCGGGCAGGTGCTGCTCACGCCCGACCCGGCCCGCGTGGCCGAGGCGCGTGCCGCCGACGAGGCGCGGCGGGCGGTGCTGTCTGCGGCCACCGGCCCCGGCGCGACCGCCGACGGTCACCCCGTTCCCCTGCTCGCCAACATCGGCGGCCCCCGCGACCTGGAGAGCGCGCTGGCCAACGGCGCCGAGGGCGTCGGCCTCTACCGCACCGAGTTCCTCTTCCTCGACCGCGAGACCGCGCCGTCGGGAAGCGAGCAGGAGGAGGCCTACCGGGCGGTGTTCGAGGCGTTCCCGGAGGGTCGTGTGGTGGTCCGCACGCTCGACTCCGGCGCCGACAAGCCGCTGGCGTTCCTGCCGCCGCCGGAGGAGGAGCCCAACCCGGCGCTCGGAGAGCGCGGCCTGCGCATGTTCCGCCGATATCCGGAGATCATGACCGCCCAGCTGGGCGCGCTGGCCGGGGCCGCCGCGGGAGTCTCGGCCAAGGTCCAGGTCATGGCGCCGATGGTGGCCACCGTCGAGGAGGCCGAGTGGTTCGCCGAGGCCTGCCGTACGGCGGGGCTCGACGGCGCGGGCATCATGATCGAGGTGCCGTCGGCGGCGCTGCGGGCGGCGGACCTCATCCGGGCCGTCGACTTCTTCTCGATCGGGACCAACGACCTCACGCAGTACGCGCTCGCGGCCGACCGCCAGGTCAGCGCCGTCGCTGGACTGCAGGACCCGTGGCACCCGGCCGTGCTCGACCTGATCGCGATGGCGGCCTCGGCCGCCTCCGCGGCGGGCAAGGGCTGCGGGGTCTGCGGCGAGGCCGCGGCCGATCCGGTGCTCGCCTGCGTGCTCGTCGGCATGGGGGTCACCTCGCTGTCCATGGGCGCCCCCGCGCTGCCCTGGGTGCGCGCCGCCCTGTCGCGGCACACGCTCGCGCAGTGCCGCGCGGCCGCCGCCGCGGCGTGCTCGGCCACCTCGGCACATGCCGCCAAGGCCGCCGCCCGCGTGGAACTGCCGGGCCTGGACGCACTCGCGCTCTGACCGTCCGTGACCGGGTTCGGGGCTCGGTCACGGCCAGGCGCGGCTACGGTAAAGAACGTGCCACGAATCAGACACGGTGCCGTCATGCTCGCCGCCCTCCTCGTGACCGGATGCTCGTCCGGCATCGGCGCCGCGAGCCAGGCGCCCTCGCCGCGCGCGTCCGCGCCGGTGTCTCCGGTGGCGTCCCCGTCGCGCTCCCTGGCGCCGTCTCTGTCGTCGTCTCTGCCGCCGTCGGCCCGGCCCTCCGGCAGTCAGGCCGAGCGGACGCTCGCCGAGATGAGCCTGCGGGACAAGGTCGCGCAGCTCTTCACCGTCGTGGTGTGGGGCGAGAAGGCCGGGGCGGCGAGCAACGAGAACGAGGCGCGGTACGGCGTGGCGACGCCGGCGCAGGTGGTGGAGAAGTTCCGCCCCGGCGGGGTGATCCTGTTCGACTGGGCGGGCAACGTCTCCGGCGCGAGCCAGGTGGCCGCGCTCACCAGCGGCCTGCGCGAGGCGGCGGTCAGGTCCGGCGGGGCGCCGCTCATGATCGGGGTGGACCAGGAGAACGGGCTCGTCTCCCGGCTCAAGTCTCTCGTCACCAAGTTTCCCGGCGCGTCGGAGATCGGCGAGACCGGCAAGACGGCGAACGCGCGCGACGTCGCCAGGGCGACCGGTGAGGAGCTGCGCGACCTCGGCATCTCGCTCGACTTCGCGCCGGTCGCCGACGTCAACATCAACCCCCGCAACCCCGTGATCGGCCCCCGCGCGTACGGCTCCGACCCGGGGAAGGTGGCCGCGATGGTCGGGGCGGCCGTCGACGGCTTCCACGCGGCGGGCGTGGCCTCCGTCGCCAAGCACTTCCCCGGCCACGGGGACACCTCGGTCGACAGCCACACGGGCCTGCCGGTCATCACGCACTCGAAGACGCAGTGGCGGAAGCTGGACGCGCCGCCGTTCCGCGAGGCGATCGCGCACGGCGTGGACGCGATCATGTCGGCACACGTGGTGATGCCGAAGCTCGACCCCTCGGGCGACCCCGCGACGCTGTCCCACCGCATCCTCACCGGTCTGCTGCGCGAGGAACTCGGCTTCGACGGCGTGATCAGCACCGACGCGCTCGACATGGCCGGGGTGCGGAAGAAGTACGGCGACGCCGAGGTCGTCGTGCGGGCCGTGCTCGCCGGGGCCGACATGCTCCTCATGCCGCCGAACCTGCCCAAGGCGTACGACGCCGTCCTCGACGCGGTGAAGTCGGGGCGGATCTCCGAACGCAGGATCGACGAGTCGGTGTTGCGGATCCTGCGGCTGAAGGAGAAGCGCGGCGTCTTCGGCCCGATCCGCACCGACCCCGGCGCGCTGAAGTCCGCCGCGCACCGCAAGGTGGCCGATCGGGTCTTCGCCGCCGTCAGGTGACGCCGGGCTCGTCTTCTGCGGGCGCGTCTTCTTCGGGCTCGTCCACCTGGGTGTAGTCGAAGTACACCGTTATCGACGGCCAGTTGGTCCCTTCGTCGGTGATCTCGTTGTGCATGATCAGGTCGTACACCTCGACCTGGCCCAGTTCCTCGATCGTGGTCGCGACCCGGCGGAGCAGCGCCGGCACGCTGTCCTGCCCAATCCCTTCCGGATTGTTCTGGGTGAAGTGATGCATTTGATTGGTGATTGGCTTTGTCACGAAAGTCCCTACCAGAAACGCTTCTTCTTCTTGCCCTGGGTGTCCTGATTCTGCTGGCCCTGCTGCTGGTTCGCGCTGCCCTGGTTGGATTGGTTGGACTGGGTGCCGCGCTTCTGGGCGTTGCGGTCGCCGTCGAGCTTCTCGCTCGTCTTCGCCTTCTGCTCGGCCGCTCTGGCGGCCTTCCTGTCGTACGGCTGACCGGCCTTCTTCGCGTCCAGCGCGGCCTGCTCGGCGGAGGACAGCTGGGGGCCGGTCTGCTTCGAATAGGGCTTGCGGCTCCTGCCCATGTCCAGCTTGACGCCCCCACGGGGCCCCGTCTCACCTGCCGTCCGCAGGGGCGTGCCCCTCAGGGGAACGTGGGGGCCGCCCGCCCCCGCCAGGGACGGGCCGCCGCCTCCGAAGGGGCCGCGGGTGTTCTTCAGAATGCGTTCCAGCGGTTCGGTGATGTGCCGCGTGACGGCCGGGGCCAGAACCCGGGCACCGCCCTCCTCGGCCTCCCGGAGGATCTTCCGCATGGCGTACCGGGTGGCGAGAAGCCCGGCCGTGGCCGAGGCCGCGGCGAACGGACCGCCCGCGACGAGGACCGAGGCCAGCCTGGTCGCGCCCGCGACGGCCTGCGTGATGACGGCCACCTTCGTGGCGGTCACCGCGCTGGCCGTGCCTTCGAGCACCGCCGGCGCGTACGTGGCGGCCCCGACGGCCGTACGGAGGTGTTCTGTGGTGCCGGTCCTGTTCCAGTTGTTCCGCATCGCGTCGGCGGACACGCCCTGATACACGCCCGGCAGCCGCCTGACCTCGTCCTCCGCGCCGCTCCCCCCGGAGGCGGCACCGGCCTGAACGACCTGCCACGGACGGATGTCCGCGCGGATGTCGGCCTCGTCGATCTTCGGGAAGTTGACCAGGCTCGCGATCGGCTGTGCCCAGTCAGGCGGCATCAGACCCATGCCACCTCCTCGCCTTCGGCTCGGAGCGGCATGCGCCGGGCACTGCGCTGACTGATTCGCTCGCTCATGCGAGGCCCGGTTCGTCGTGCGCCCGCGCGATCTGGCGCCCCGCGTCGACCTCGGCGTCCGACACCCGCCGGCTCGCGACCGCGAGCGCGTCTCCCGTGCCGCCCACCGTCCCTCCGAGGTGCCCGTACGCCTCGACGGCCGTCAGTGCGGAGCGGTTGTACGCGGCCACGAAGGCGCCGAACAGGCCGTCGTCGCCCCACGAGGAGGCGCCCGCCCGCTCGCGCAGATACCGCAGGGCGGTCACGAACTCGTCGCCGTGCTCTCCCAGGCGAGAGGAGGCCCTGCCCACCTCACTGTGTTCGATGCCAAGTTCCCCGTGCATGCGCGGCACGTTAGCATGACCGGCGAATTACGGACGGGTGAATTGCACAGTAAACGCCTTTTGTCCTTTTTGTGGAGGAACACTTGTCTCTGTCGTTTCCGGGTGGCAGCGACCTGGAGCTGCTGGAGCAGATGATTCGCCAGGCCGAGGACGTCATGCGCGGCCTCGCGGACGTCCAGGCCGAGATCCGGCGGGTCACCGGCGAAGGGGAGGGCGCCGACGGCCTGGTGAGGGCCAGGGCCGACGGCCGTGGAGGCGTCACCGCGATCACATTGGATCCGCGGGTCATGCGGCTCGACGCGGCCGTTCTGAGTGCGGAGGTGACGAAGGCGATCCGGGCCGCCCAGGACGCCGCGAAGGAGAGGACGGACAAGCTCGTGGCCGCCGCCCAGACCCGGGCGACCGGGCTGGCCGCCCCGCTGGACGAGACGTTCGTGCGTTATCGGTTCGACCAGCTCGCCCAGGAGCTGGACGCGGGAGCCGACGGCTTCGGCTCGCACTCCGCCAACCGACACTCCGCCGACCGACACTCCGCCGACCGACACTCCGCGGACCGGGACGACCTGGAGCAGGACGCGGAGCGGGCCGCGCAGATCGAGGCATGGCTGGAGGACGGGCAGCGCGAGATCGAGGCCGTCACCGGCCGCGGCCGGGCGGCGGATGGCCGGATCGAGGCCGTCACGACGGTGTACGGCCAGGTGCGGGAGGTCGTCATCGAGCCTCGTGCCATGCGCCTGCCCAGCCGGACGCTGGCCGAGGAACTCCTGCTGGCCCTGAGCCGGGCGCAGCAGGACGCGGAACGGCAGAGCCGCCAGTTGGTGAGTGACGCGCTGCGGGAGATGGCGCCCGGCGAGTCGTTCGGCCCGGACGCCGTCGACGAGTGGTTCGGCGGGTTGCTCAAGCCGTTCGAGCGGCCGGACTGATCACCCCTGACCGGTGCCGGAGTCTAGGACCGCGGACGGCCTATATTTGGAGGCACGTCGGGTGGGAGGCGCGGTGCTCAAGGGTGTGCTGATCGACTGGGGCGGGGTTCTGACCACGAGCCTGGCCGAGTCCGTCGCGGAGTGGATCGAGGCGGACCGGATCGACCCCCGGCACTACCGCGACGTGATGCGCGCGCTGGTCGCGCAGGCGTACCGGGCGGGTGCCGAGCCCGGCGCGGAGAACCCGATCCACGCGCTCGAACGGGGCGAGATTCCGGTCCTGGAGTTCGAGCGCGCCCTGGCGGCCCGCCTGGTGACCCTGGACGGCGGCCCGCCGGAGGCCGACGGCCTGCTGGCCCGGATGTTCGCCGGCTTCCGGCCGGTGGAGGAGATGAACGAGATGCTCCGCCTGGCCCGCACGGCGGGGCTCGGCACCTGCCTGGTGTCCAACTCCTGGGGCGACCACTACTCGCGTGAGGGCTGGGAGGTCCTCTTCGACGCGGTCGTCATCTCGGGCGAGGTCGGCATGCGCAAGCCCGAGGAACGGATCTTCCGGCACGCGCTCGGCCTGCTGGGGATGGAGCCGGGACAGTGCGTGTTCGTCGACGACATCGAGGCGAACATCCTGGCGGCCCGCGCGATCGGCCTGGTCGGCGTCCACCACAGCGATCCCGCGGAGACCATCGCCGAGATGGAGCGCCTGTTCGGCCTGTCCTTCCGCGAGCCCGGCGCCGCAGCCCGTCTGTAGCTTCAATCAGAGACCGAGTCGAGGAACGCATGCGCGTCTATCTGCCGTCCACGATTTCCGCGCTGGCGCGCGTCGTCGCCGCCGGGGAGCTGGGCCCGGCCCCGTTGACCGGCTTCGCGGTCACCCCCGCGTTGATCGAGTGGTACGTCTCGGGCGACACCGAGGAGCTGGAGTACGTCGCGCTGACCGAGGCCGCCCGGGCCTCCCTGCGCATGCTGGCCGCCGACCGCAAGGACGGCGTCGAGGTTGCCGCCCGGCGGGTGGTGATCGCGGCCGAGGTGCCCGACGAGATCGTGAAGGCCGGCGCCGATCTGGAGGAGCGCGCCCGCGTGCGGGTGCTGGAGCCGATCCCGATGCGGCTGGTCGCCGCGGTCCACGTGGACGACGCCGACGCCGCACCGGACGTGGAGGCGGCGATCACGGCGCTGCCCGCGGCCGACGGCGGGGACGACGACGCGCGGTTCGTCGTGGACGGCGCCGAGGACCACGAACTGCTGTGGTACGCCACACAGGAGATCCCGGATCTGCTCACCTGACCCGCGGAGTTCATGGTGTTGTCACGCCCGGCGTCTAAGCTGGAGGCGAGATGACACACATTGTTTGGGACTGGAACGGGACACTCTTCCACGACATCGACGCCGTCGTCGGCGCGACCAACGAGCTCTTCCAGCCGTACGGCCTGGGGCCGTACGACGCGGAGGGCTTCCGCGAGGTGTACACCCGCCCCATCTGGGTGGCGTACGAGCGGATGCTCGGCCGGCCGCTCGGGGAGGGCGAGTGGGAACTGCTCGACGCGGGCTTCCACGATCACTACCACCGGCTGATGGAGGCCTGCAGCCTCGCCGAGGGGGCGCTGTCGAGCCTGCGCGCCTGGGGGGACTCGGGCCGCACGCAGTCGCTGCTGTCCATGTGGGGCCACGAACGGCTGGTCCGCAAGACCGGCGAGTTCGGCATCGACGGCCACTTCACCCGGATCGACGGCTCGCGCTCGGCGACCGGCGGCCACAAGGCCGAGCACATGGTGGAGCACCTGAGCGCGCTCGGCCTCGACTCGGCGAAGGTCGTCGTCATCGGCGACAGCGTGGACGACGCCCACGCGGCCCAGCACGTCGGCGCCCGCGCCATCCTCTACACCGGCGGCATGACCAGGCGGTCGGAGCTCGAGGGCGTCGGGGTCCCGGTGGTGGACTCGCTGGCCAACGCCCTCGACCTCGTCTGACGCGTCAGCGGGCCTGGCGTTCCTCCTCCTCCAGCAGCCACCGGGGCTTGGCCCTGCGCGGCGGCCGGTAGAGCCGCTTGACCGCCACACCCCCGAAGACGAACGACGCGAACAGGAACAGACCCATGATCGCGTCCCAGGTCTCCTGGCCGGAGACCCGGGTGTAGGCGAGCATCACGGCCCACATCGCGAGCATGACGGCCCCGGGGAGCTGCGCGAACGGCAGGTTGCGCAGCTCCTTGGGGTTGTCGGTGTCGAAGTAGCGCGCCGCCCAGGTGCCGCCGGGTCCGCCGCGGACGAACCTGACGTGGTTGACGAAGCCGAGGATCGCGAGCAGGGCGGCGGCGAGCACCGCCCACACCGGCGCGTGCGGGTAGCCCACGACCTCGGCGGTGTCGGCCAGGGCGGCCGTCATGCTAACCAAAGAGACTCTTCCATCCCTTCTTGATACCCGACCCGACCGATTTGACGGTGTTGACCACCGGCTTGCGCATGTGGTCGTACGCGGCGATCGCGGTGTCGCCGACGACGCCGCCGACCATACCGCCGACGTACGCGCCCGCGGCGCCGCAGACCGCGGCGAGCACGACGCCCGGGCTGCACGCCGCCGCGCCGATCGTGGCGCCCGCGTAGGAGCCGCCCGCGACCGCCGCTCCGCGGATGGTCGCCCGCGCGACCTTCTCACCGGTGTTGATGTCCTTGCCCGAGTCGTTGCCCCACTGGGTGAGCGCGCCGTCGGCGAAGGTGGCGACGACCCCGAACCTGCCGACGAACTTGCCCGCCTTGCCGAGCCGGCCGCCCCACTTGATGCCGCGCGCCTCGATCCGGCTGGCCTTGGCGTCGTACCACTTGCTGAGCCCCTGCCACAGCCACTTGGTCAGCCAGTTGCCCTCCGGATAGCTGACCGACTTGAGCTTGTAGAGGCCGGCCATGACCCGGCGGCTCTCCTTGAAGTTCTCACCCCAGGTGTTGAGCATGTCCGCGGGGCCGCCCAGCCCGTACGCCAGCCAGCCCAGGGCGGTGAACTTGCGCGGATCGACGCTGGCCAGGGTGTTGCTCTTGACCGTGGAGCCGAAGCTCGGGCCGGAGCGGTGCGGAGCGCCGCCACCACCGCCGGTGTAGCCGCCGCCGCCACCGCCGTGGCTTCCGCCGCCGCCGCCGTGGTTTCCTCCTCCTCCTCCGTGGTTGAGGATGGCCATCAGGGCCCGCAGGAGCGCCAGGAGGATCGCCAGCCAGCTGCCCCAGAACTTGCCGTCGGGGTCGGTGAAGGTGACGGGGTTGTTGCCGGCGTAGGCGTAGCCGTTCATCTGCTGGGGGTCGTGCGGGTCGATGATCGGGTCGACGCTGATGAACCTGCCGGTGGCGGGGTCGTACTCACGCGCCCCGAGGTGGGTGAGACCGGTCGACTCGTCCACGGTGCCGCCGACGAAGCCCTTCTCGCTCGGCCAGGAGCCCGGTGGCGATCCCCGCAGCTGGCCGAAGGGCTTGAACCGGCGCTGCGTCAGCGACTGGTTCGCCGCGTCGATCGCCAGCTCCGCCGTGCCGTTCTGGTCGGCGGCCAGGAACTTCACGCCCGAGGTGGTGCGCACCGCGACCGTCACGGTGTCGTGGGTGTAGTACCTGGTCGCCTGGACCTTGGCCGTGGCCTTGTCCAGGCGCAGCTCCAACCCGGGGAGGTAGAGCGTGGTGCCGCCGGGGTCGCGCCGGATGATCCGGTTGCCGTCGGCGTCGTACACGTAGGAGGTGACCTTCGTGCCCTCGGTCACCTTGGCCAGGTGGCCCTCGATGTCCCACTCCAGCGTCTGGGCCGTGGCGCCGATCGTGCGGCCGGTGGTGTCGCCGGTCTCGTTGTAGGCGTAGGACTCCGTGCGGGCGCCCGCGCCGCCGGTCTGGGTCACGCCGGACAGGGCGTGCGGATGCGGCGAGCCGGGGGCCGGGTAGCCGTAGGCCCGGGTCGTGTCGGCCGCGCCGCCGACATCGTGCTCGACCTCCTTCGTGCGGTTGCCGGTCACGTCGTACCCGAACGACTGCCAGTAGGGCGCGACGCCGCCGATGACGCTCGCGCTCGGCGCGCCCCCGCACGACTGGGTGCCCTGCGTCCAGGCCTCGGTGAGGCGGCGCAGGTAGTCGTAGGCGAAGCACTGCGTGTCGGTGCCGCTGCGGGAGACGTCGGAGATCGAGACGACGTTCCCCACCGCGTCGTAGGTGTAGGTGGCGTCGCGGTCCACGCCCGCCACGTTCTCGCGGTCCACCCGCGACGAGTGCAGGCGCTGGGTGCCGTACTCGTAGGAGTAGGTGAACCAGGTCTTCTTGCCGCCGGTCGACAGCTCGTACTGCTCGGGCTTGCCGGTGAGGCTGTGGATCGAGTCGGTGACGTACGGCGACAGGCCCGACATGGTGGTGGGCCGGCGCAGGTCGTCGTAGGAGTAGACGACCGTCTCGGCCGGCAGGCCGCCCGCGTCGGGGTAGGTGGCCGACTGGACGGTGCCGTCCAGCTTGTAGCGCGTGTCGAACACGTAGCTGCCCGCGAGCGCGCCCTCGGTCGACGGGATCGTCACGGTCGTCCGGATGGCCCGGTAGAGGTTGTCGTAGGCGTTGAACGTGGTCGTGTACGCCTGGCCGTTCGCGTACCTGGTGGCGCTGGACGCCTGTCCCTTGCGCACGGTGTCGTAGGTCCACGTCGCCAGCAACGGGCCGGTCGCCGAGCCCTCACGGGTCTCCGTCTTCCGGCCCATCGAGTCGTAGACGTTGAAGATCGTCTTGCCGCGTGCGTCGGTGGTGGTCAGCACGTGGTCGAGGTCGTCGTACGTCGTCTTCGTTGTCCCCTTGTCGGGGTCGCGCACCTCGATCTCCCGCCCGCGCAGGTCGTAGAAGTGCGTCCAGACGTTGCCCGCGGGATCCTTGACGATCGAGAGCTTGCCGGCGGGCGTGTACGTGTAGGTCGTCTTGTCGTAGTCGCCGGTGGGCGAGTCGCCCTTGAACTGGCGCAGCTCGACGATCTGGTCGCGCGCGTCGGTCAGCGTGGTCACCGGCGTGTCGCCCGTCGGCGGGTCCACGGTGACCCTGCCGCCACCGTAGCTGGTGACCGTGCGCCACTTCTCCTTGGTCTCGCCGTTGCCGACGAGGAACCGTTCGAGCGTCACCCGGTTGCGGCCGTCGTAGTCCAACACCTTCTGCGACTCGACGTCGCCGTCGTACGCGCCGAACAGCGTCGTCGAGGGGGCCTGGGTCGAGTAGTACTGGCCGTACTCGCGGGCCACGTTGCCCCGGGAGTCGTAGAACTTGTCGCTGACCAGGCGGCCGCCGTCCGGCCCCGGCTCCTGCGTCTGGCGCAGCCGCAGCCGCCCGTCGTACAGCTCGTACGTCGGCGGGGTCTGGCCGCCCTCGGCGTCCAGCTTCCTCGTGCCGATGGCGACGATCTGGCCGTCCACGATGCGGTAGCTGAACTCCAGGTTCGGTGTCTGGCCCGCCGCCTTCGACCGGTCGGGCATCCACACCTTCATGAGGCGGCCGAGCGCGTCGTACTCCAGGTCGGTGCGCTTGCCGTTGGCGTCGATCTTCACGGTCTCGAACCCGTACGCCGGGTCCTTCTCCTGGCTGGTGACGTGGGCCGTCGAGGCGTCGCCGGGGACCACAGGCGGGCCGGTGACCTTCACGCCCGTGTTCAGCCCGCCGGTGTCGGTGTAGGCCGTGGTCGTGACGTGGCCGGCCGCGTTCTTGGTGGTCAGCTCGCGGCCGTAGGCGTCGTACGTCGAGACCTCCTTGGCGACGTACGTCGCGGTGGTGCCGTCGTGCGCGGCGATCGTCTCGACGCGGGTGATGTCGCCCCTGGTGGGCGCGGCTCCGAAGGCGCCGTTGTCGTAGAAGGTGCGGTCGTCCTCGACGACCTGCTTGGCCCGGTCGGGGGTGGCCGAGCACGCCACCGCGACGGTCTCCACCCTCGACGGATACTTCAGCATCCAGGCCTTGGTGTTCTGGGCATAGGTGGTGCGGGTGCACCGGTCATCGGCCGTGGTGGACAGGTCGCCCTTGTCGTCCACCTGGGTGGTGAGGCCGGCGACGGGCTCGTACTTCGTCCCGGTCTCGGTCTCCCGCCAGCCGCCGCCGTCCATCGCGGTCCACGTGTGCGTCTTGGCGACGTTGACGATGTTCGCGGTGACGGTGCCCCAGCTCCGGGTGCGCTTGGCCGTCTCCTGGTACCACGGGGTGTTGACGGCCTTGACCGCGACCGCGCCGTTCACGTCCTCGTATTCGGTCCGCTTGAGCTCGAACCCCTGCAGCGGGTCCTCGTCGACGACGCTGCCGCCCTCGCCGTCGGAGATCGTGACCTTCTTCGTCCCGCCGCTCGGTCCGGCCCGGTCGCCGTTCATGCCGCGCAGGTAGCGCGTCTCGACCAGGGATCGCAGGTCGTTCCAGCCGCCGGTCCTCACCCGCACGCGGCCGTAGCCGCGCCACTGCGACCAGGTCTTGTACTTCTCCTTGGTCATGCCGTCGTCGTCGTCATAGTGCCAGGCGGTGCCGTCGAGGTACTCGTACGTCGTCAGCGCGTCGGGGGAGCCGCCGGTGCGGTCGGTCTGCACGACCTGGGTGACGACGTACTTGTGGAACCAGTCGATGATCGGGTCGTCGTACCCGGCGGGCGTCCACTTGACGGGGAAGCAGCGCCGGGTGTTGGTCTCCGGGGTGGGCAGCGAGCCGAGTGTGCAGTCGGCGTCGGAGTAGTTGACGTCGATCTGCCCGCCCGACTCGTCGTAGATCGCCCCGAGGCGGTACTTGACGTACGGCGGGATGTCGTCGCCCTGCTTGTCGACCCTGTTGGGCAGTTGCACGTGGTTGAAGGTCACCGAGGGCAGCGCCACCGGGCTGCCGGCCGCGCGACCGGTGTGCGTGATCGACTTCACCAGCAGGGCCTGGTCGATGTCCGCGTCGCCCCACAGGTGGTCGAGGGTCCAGTTGTCGACGTCGCGGTAGGTGCCGTCGGCCTTGATCACCTGCGTGGTGACGCCGGTGAGCCGCTTGCGCGACCAGAACGTGGGGGCGAGCGTGCCGTGGGTCGCCTTGCACTCGGTGCCGGCATCGCAGTTCAGGTCGTACGGCACGTCCGGCCACTTGGTGGGGTTGGAACCGATCTTGCTCGGATCGCAGTCGAAGCCGTCGGTCTTCAGGCATCGCTCGGAGACGCCGAACACCACGCGTGCCGGGGCCTTGGCGGTGAACAGCGTGTCGGAGCGCTGGCCGTACTCGATGCGGTCGAGCCAGCCGCCGCGCACGTACGGCGTCTCGTCCTCGGGCTTGAGGTTGCGGCCGTAGTGGTTGCCCTCCTGCTGGTAGTAGTACGAGATGGCGTTGCCGCGCGGGTCCACGACGTAATCGAGGTTCCACTGGTAGGCCTGCTGGCACCATGAGGCGGCGAAGGTGGAGGCGTGGCACGGCTCGTTCGCGTCGTTGCCGAACACCGGGTGCGTCCAGGCCGACTTCGTCTCCGGCTTGCCACTGCTCCATCCGGGCAGCCGGTTGAGCCCGAAGAAGAACTGCACGCCGTCGGGAGTGGTGAGCTTCCAGTACTCCCCGTCGTCGTCGCCGTTGGCCTTGGCCGTGTCCTTCAGGCGCTCCACGCGGGTGCCGTCGTCGTTCTTCATCCGCCACGTGCCGTCCGACGCCTGGATCAGCTCGCCCCCGCGTCCGTTCCAGCTGATCACGGCATTGTCGTACGCCCAGCACTGGTCGCCGGGCGGGGTGCCCCACTGGTCCTTCGGCGCGCCGTCGTCCGCGCAGGGCTTGTAGGCGCGCTTGATGTAGCCGGGCCAGTAGTCGAAGCCCTCGCCCACCCAGGACGGCTGGTTGTTGGTGTTGGACGTGCGGCCGTCCACCGCGCCGGAGGAGTAGCCGATCTCCACCTTGGGCGTCAGCTCACCTGGGACGGGCGGCACTCGCAGGGGATACGACCAGGAGAAGTCGCCCGACTGCTCGGCCACGGTCCAGGTGGCCGACGGCGACAGCTTGGTGGCCTTGTAGTCGCCCTTGTCGCTGGAGTCGCCGGACACGGCGGCCAGCACGGTCCCCTGCTCTCCCGCGAGGGCCGTCTCGGCGGGTGACACCGGGATCTCGGCGGTGAGCGTACGGTTCGCCGCGTCGTTGCGCGCGCGGACCGGCGTCTCCGTACGGCAGGCGGGCTGGTCGGGGGTGGTCAGCGCGCAGGCGGGCAACCGGACCAGGCGCAGCCGGCTGCCGTACGAGCCGCCGAAGTCGTCGGCGAGGGCCGAGTAGTCGACGGCGACACTCGCTGTGCCTTTCGCTGCCGCGTCCGTGGCGGCCGTGTTCCCGGCCTTCGCGGCGGGCGTGACGGTGAACAGGGCGCCGTCGACGCCCGCGCGCTCGGCGGCGGCGCCGTCCAGCATCCGCACGGCGCCGGGGGAGGTGACCTTCACCTCGCCGGACGCGGGCCGTCGCTTGGCGGGGGTGCCCACCGGGTCGGGGCGGCGGGGCTTGACGCCCAGCGTCTCGCCGCGGACCACGCGCTCGGCGCTCTTCACCTCCGGGCGTCCCGCGTCCGGGGCCGCCGCCTGCGCGGGCTGGGCGACCAGGGACGCGGCGACGGTGGCCAGCGCCGTGAAGGCGGCGACCCTGCGTCTGAACCGCTGCCTGAACCGCCGGCTCAGAAGGCGGCTCATCGGGTGGCGGCGGGAACCTCTCTTCGGGTGGGGGAACCCGTTCATGCGCAACCTCCCGCCCGGCCGCCGTGCGGCGGCCGGGCCTGGTTCGAGTTCGAGTCGCCGGTTCTTTAAAGGCCCGTGTCGGTCGCCAGCTCGGTGCCGCCGGCCAGCATCTGGATCTGTTCCTCGGTCGCGATCCCCTGGAAGGCCCACACGTCGTCGATCACGCCGGGCCAGTACTCGCCCCATGCGCCGTCCGCCTTGGTGCGGCCGAGCTGGAGCCCCTTACCGGCGTTGAAGCCGATCACGTTGTGGCGCCAGGACACCGTGTCCTCGACCTGTTCCAGCTCGCCGTTCACGTAGAGCCGCATCTCGTCCTGGAACGCGTCGTACACGATCGCCACGTGGTCCCAGTCGAAGCCGGACTGGAAGGCCGAATGCTCGGCGGTCGGCCGGGCCGCGCCGGTCGCGTCCTTGTCCGGCATCTCGATCTGGTAGCCGCCCGCGTTTGCCGGGTCGGCCGCGTCGGGCCGGTAGCGCAGGGTGAACGCGCTGTTGACCGAGCCCTCCTGGCTGAAGACCGCCGCGGCCCTGGACGGCCGTCCCGCGGTGGTCACCCAGCCCGCGATCGTGAAGCTCTCGTCGGTGCGGACGACCGGGACGGAGGTGGCGGCGTAGTCGCCGTCGCCGTCCAGCACCAGGCCCCCCGGCGGGGTGCCCACCCAGCCGGCTCCCTGGTCGATCCTGGCGTTGCCGTTCAGCGTGACGTGGCGCCCGGACGGGCCGTCGTCGGCGGCGATGGTCAGCGAGGCGCCGGAGGCCAGTGTCGCGATCTCCGAGTCGCTGATGATCTGGCCGTACAGCCGCACGTCGTCGATCTCGCCGGGGAAGAAGGACTTCAGCGTGCCGTACCAGCCGGCCCCGATCTGCACCGGGCCGGTGGCCTTCCACGGCGTGGTGAAGGCCGTCGTGGAGTTGAGCTTGCCGTTGACGTAGAGCCTGATCTGCTTGTTCGCCGCGTCGTACACGCCGGCGAGGTGGGTCCAGACGCCGCCCTCGGGCACGGCCGTGGACTGGGCCCGGGTGATCACGTCGTCGTCGTTGTCGTTGTTGTAGCGGTTGAAGATCCACCGGTCGTAGCTGGAGGAGTAGTACAGCTCGAACCCGCTGCGCCGGGAGCCGGCCTGCGTCGCGATGATCGCGGCGTGGGTCGGTTTGGTCGCCGGGAGCTTCGCCCAGGCCGACACGGAGAAGCTCTTGGTGGTGTCGGGCAGGACCGGGCCGCCGGTCTTGAGATAGCCGGTGGTGCCGTCGAGGTGCACGGCCTTGCCGAACCGCCCCGCCGCGCCGAACGTGACGCTGCCCTGTGGACCGGCCGGGTAGGCGCCGCCCGCCTCCTCCGCGCGCACGGCCCCGGCTGCCTCGTCCATCTTCCAGTAGGCGGTGGCGGCCCGTACGGCGGAGGCGGAGTCGTTCAGCTTCCAGCGCGCCGCCACCACTGGGTGCTGGGTGAACAGATTGCCGACCTCCTCCGGCATGAGGATGCGGTCGAACAGACGCACGTCGTCGATCTCACCGGGGAAGAAGGCGTCGAGCTTGCCGTACCAGCCCGCGCCGATCTGCACCGGGCCGGTGGCGTTCCACGGGGTCGTGTAGGCCGTCGTGGCCTGGAGTTGGCCGTTGACGTACAGCTTGATGTTCTTGGCCACCGCGTCGTACACGCCGACGAGATGGGTCCATTCGCTGCCCTGGGGCGAGGCGGTGCCGATGGCCCGGGTGATCGTGTTGTCGGTCGTGTCGTTGTTGTAGCGGTTGAAGATCCACCGGTCGTAGCTGGAGGAGTAGTACAGCTCGAACCCGCTGCGCACGCTCGCGATCTGGGTCGCGATGATCCCGGCGTGCGTGGGCTTGGTCGCGGGGAGCCGCGCCCAGGCCGACACCGCGAAGCCGTTGCGCGTGTCGAGCACCGGTCCGGCGGTCTTGGCGTAGCCGTTGGTGCCGTTGGTCTGCATGGCGGTCTTCGACATGCCGTCCACCCCGAGCGTCACCCCGCCGTACACGGTCGCCGGGTACGCGCCCGAGGCGTCGGCCACCTGGGTGGAGTCGATCGGCTCGTCCAGGGCCCACTGGGCCTTGGCCGGGGAGCCCGCCTTCACGCGGAACACGTAGCGCCCGATCTCGCTGGAGTTGCCGGCCGCGTCGAACGCCTTCACCGTGAGGTAGTTCGGCCCGGCGTGGTCGGGCGCGATGTCGATGGTCACCGCCCCGCCCGGGCTGGACGGCTTGCGCTCGTTGGCGGAGGTCGGGTTGGAGTTGATGCCGAACCAGTACTTGACCACGTCGGCTGAGGACGAGGCCGCGGTGAAACGGCCGTAGCGGCCCACGCCGTCGTACCAGGGATCGCCCTCGTTCTCCGGGTCCGACTGCGGGTACGCCGTCGACGACAGCGTGGGAGCCGCCGGCACGCTCTTGTCGTAGGTGAAGTAGCACGCGGTGGCGTCACCCGCGTAGCTCCACGGGCTGTACTGGTAGCCGTCCCAGGTGCGGACGTACCAGTTGATGGTCTTCTTCTCGGGAATCGACGCCGGCAGCGTGACCTGGAAGGTCGAGCCGGTGGTCTTCGGGCCGATCTTGCCCGACGACCACTTCTGTGCGCCGTCCCAGGTCGCGCCGAACTCGGCGTACACCTTCTTGGCGTCGGCGGAGTCGGCGTCGTACAGGACCGCCGAGATGGTGGGGGGCACGCGCACGGCAGGGGCGGGGGAGTAGACGCAGGTGCCGCCGGGGTTCATCGACAGGTCCGACATCTTCGGCTGTGGCGGCGGGGTGTTGTAGTTGACCCGCAGGTAGGCGTCGTCGGCGAACCGCTTCCAGCCGTAGGCGTCGGTCTCGTAGCCCGCGCGCAGGCCGAACGTCGTGGTCGACCACTTGCCGGCCGAGGCGTCCTTGACGGCCTTCGTCGCGTCGAACTCGACGTCGCCCGCCGGGCAGCTGGACGACCAGCCCTTGGCCACGTCACGGGTGTCGAGGTGCTCCAGCCAGTTGTCCTTCGTGGAGTTCCACGTCGAGCTCTCGACGAACCCCTTGGTCCGCCACAACTGCACCGTGCGGCCGTCGCAGGAGTACGACCAGGTCTCCTTGGCCACGAAGTCGGCGGAGATGATGTACTTGCCGGCGTACGCGCTGGTCGGCATGCGGTAGAAGATGCGCTTGACGTCGGACGGCGCGCACTTGGAGTCGCCCGAGCACAGACCGAGGCCCGAGTCGGCCTTGCCGCCGAACTTGTAGTACGACGTGCTGGGGTAGGTGCGCGACACGTACGCCCAGGCCGACGCCTTGACCGTCTTCCACACCGGATCGATGTAGACGGGGTAGCGGGTGTCGGGCGCGTCGAGCAGCGCCTTGTCGGGGGTGAGGGTGAGGCTCCCGCCCTCCACGGCCGCGTTCAAAGAAGCGACCTTTGAGGTGTCGGAGGGGCCGCGCTCCAGGGGGGCCGAGGTCGCCGCCTTCAGTGCGGGGGCCGGAGTTCCGGAGTCCCACATGACCGCCGCGGGCGCCTCGAACAGCGCTCCGCCGCCCCCGGCGTCGACCGCCTCGACGGAGCCGCCCTCCTTCGACCGCACACCGACACCGGCGCCGCCCAGGCCGAGCGTGAGCCGGGCCAGCGCGTTGTTCGCCGCGGCCTCCCTGGTCTTGACGACGAGAGTGTGGGAGAAGCCGTCCACGTCGGCCCGTACGACGAGGTCCACGTCCTTCATGACGTCGTGGTAGACGGCCGAGTCGCCCTGCAGTTCGGGTTCGGGCAGTCCTCCGGGCCACTTCAGCGACATCTCGCGGCCGGCCCTGGCGACGCGGGCCAGCGGTGCGTCGCCGCCGGCGGACAGCGACAGCCCGACGGTGCTCGCGCGTGGCCCGATCGAGCCGTCCGGCCGCCTGACCAGCGTGGTGTCGGGCGCGACCCAGGAGTCGCCCTGCCGCACCCGCACAGGGCGCAGATGCTCGACCGTGGTGAAGGTGCCGTCGGGGTTGGCGTACGTCTCCCGGTCCTCGCCGCGCTTGGCCAGCACCTCGACAGGGCGGCCGGTCTCGCGGGCGGCCCGCCCGGCGGCCTCGTCGGTGGGCGCTCCTTCCTCCGGCCCCGGAGGATCGGCCTGCGCGGCGCGGGGAGCCGCGTACGCCGCGCTCCCGCCCTCGGTGGTTACGGTCAGGCCGATCGCGAGGACCGCGGCCAGCACTGTAGAACCCAGCTTTCGGTACACGACGTCTGCCTCATTCTGGACAGGGTGGGACGAGAGCTAAGAACCGCGCGGAAAGTGCAAAAAACGTTTACTGATCATTAAGAGAACCGCCCGTGACATTTCTTGTCAATATCTTGTTTGCGGGGTGGTGGACGGTTACGATCACCGCGCCGCAGGCGGCCGGGGAAGGCGGGTTCGGGCCGAATCCGCGGCGGATTTGCGGACTCTCCACATGCCGTACGGGCCGGGTTCCGGCCATGGCGGCTGCCGGGGTAACGGGCGCCGGGGGGAGCGTCAGGGCGGATTTCGGCCGGTACCTCGCTCTCCCGGCCCGCATACCAACCCGTGCGTGCGACTTGTCGAGGTTGTCGTGGATGCGGCGGGTGCCCCGCGTGGGCCGTACGCTGAGCACGATCCACACCGCACCCCCACGGAGGCCGCGATCAACCGCCTTGTTCTCTGGAACATCGACCTGACGCTCGTCGACGTCGCCATCGTCACCCGCGACGCCTACGCGGACGCGTTCCGGATGGTGACAGGGCGGCCGCTGGTGAAACTCGCACCGGCGCTGGGCCGTCCCGATTCGGAGATCATCTTCGAGACCCTGGCCGTCAACGGCATCGCCGTCGAGGACCACCACCTGCCCAAGTTCGTCGACGCGCTGGCCGTCAGCTTCGCGGCGCGGCGCGACCGGCTCGCCAAGGACGGCCGCGCGCTGCCCGGCGCCAAGGACGCGCTCAAGGCCGTGTCCCGCCTCGACGGCGCCGTGCAGTCGGTGCTCACCGGCACCATCAAGAGCAACGCCGTGCTCAAGCTCAAGGCGTTCGGGCTGGACAAGTGGATCAACGTCGAGGTGGGCGGCTACGGCGAGGAGGTTTATCCGAAGGCCACCCTGCTGCAGGTGGCGCAGGGACGGGCCAAGGCCAGGCATGGCGGCGCCTTCACCGTCGGCAACACCGTCCTGATCGGCGACTCCACGCGTGACGTCCAAGCGGCGAAGATCGGCGGCGCGGCCATGATCGGCGTGGCGTCGGGCCGGTCCACGGCCGCCGAGTTGCACGAGGCGGGCGCCGACATCGTGCTGTCCGACCTGTCCAACTCCTCCGAAGTCGTCGCGGCCGTCGCCCGCCTCACCACCCCGGCCGAACGTACGGCCCCCTGACCCCGCAGCCGGGCGGAGCTCACCTGCTGCTCCAACTATTCGCTCCCTGGCGGTTGCTGGGGGTGATGAGGGCTGAAAGAATTCATACAGGTTTTCGAATTCTTTGAGGAGGGTGTGATGGATCCGTTCGACCGTGATCCTGATCACCTTCGTCGTTCGAATAGCTCTGACGACTGGTGGGATCGGTTGACCTCCGGTTCGCCGTTGTGGTCGGCTGAGGGTTCGCTCGCGCGGGAGCATTTCCCGATCATCGACCCTGAGCTGCGGCAGCATGCGAGCCGGGACACGAGCGACGGCGCGACCGGTGCCGAAAGCGCCTCTGGCGCGGGTGATCGCCGAGCCCGGTCGTCGTGGGTGCTGGTGGCGTCGTTGCGGGAATCGGCGCAGGCGTTGGCGCTGGCGCCGCTTCCGGAGGATGCGGACGTCTGCTTGGCCGAGGCCGAGGATTTGATGTTCGCCCGGGACCGGATCACGTGCGCGTTGGCGGACCGCGTCGGGCGAGTGCATCATGCGGGACAGGCCAGGCAGCACGGGCATGCCTCCACCCGCAGCTGGCTGCGTACAGCCGGAGGGATGAGTGTCCCCGGCGCCGGTCGCCTGCTGACCTTGGCCGTGGAGTTGGGCCGCCTGCCGCGGGTGCGGGAGCGGTTCGCCGCCGGGCAGTTGGCGGCGGGGGTGGTGGAGGCGATCTGCGCCGCCACCGCGCAGTTGACCGATGAGCAGGCCGACGTGGCCGAGCCGATTTTGCTGGAGCTGGCGGGCAAGGCAGGCCCGGCGGAGGTGTCTAAGGCCGGCCGCTACCTGCGCGCCGTGCTCGACCCCGATGGTGAGGACCGTGATGAGCAGGCCGACTACGGGCGGCGTTTCCTGCGGGTCCGCCTGACCGCGAGCGGCGGGCTGGAAGGGGAGTTCTACCTGCCGCGTGAGGCGGCAGCCCGGCTGCGCAGCCTGTTGAACGCCTACGCCAAGCCGAAGGCTGAGGGTGATGACCGGCCGCTGCGGGTGCGTAACGCGGATGCGTTCATCGCGTTCCTGGAGCAGAAGATCGCCACCGAGCTCCTGGTCCTGGTCAACGCCGAATCCCTCCCCACCGACCCCGTCACCGACCACCCCGACCACCCTGATCACCCAGAAGACACCGACCCCAGCGACACCGGCCCCAGCGACACCGAAGACACCGGCGACTGCGCCCCCAGCGACACCGGAAGCGCTGACGACCCCGGCGAGATGGGTGACCCCGGTGACGTGGGCAGCACCGCCGCCGCCCCTGCCCAGGATGAGCGCCCCTGCCATCCCGCCGCCCCCGGCGATGCCACAGCAGCGGCCGCAGCCGCAGCAGAGGCAGGTGCCGGTCCGGCGGTCGATTCCGGTGCCGATGTAGCCGCGGACGCCGCTGCCGAGAGCGGCGACCATGCCAGCACCGGCCCTCGCGATGAGGAGCCTCGCAACCCCGGAGCCGGTAAGGGCGCGATCGGTGAGCGCGGGACCGGAGAGCGCGGGAGCGATGAGCGCGGGGCCGAAGAGAAGCAGGCCGGTGGGCGCGGGCCGCGCGACACCGCAAGCACCACCTTTGCCCAGGGCGACCGCACCGCGCCCGCAGAGGGCAAGGACCGCGACCGTGCTGCAGGCCAAACGGGAGCAACGACCGCCGTGCGCGCGTCAGCATGGCCTACGCGCGGCGGCAGCGGGCATTCGCACGCAGCGCATTCGCACGCAGCGCATCCGCGCACAGAGCAGTCGCGCTCAGAGCAACCGGATCCTCCTCCCGAGGGCCCACCTGGACATCACGCCCACGCCGGGCACCGGCCTGCGGGGGACTGCCGGCATGGGCAGGGCGGGTGTGAGTGCCACAGCCATGAGCATCGGGGGCACGACGAAGGCGGATGCGGGTGCGGCGGTAGAGCGCGGTGCTCGTGCGGAGCGCCGGGGACACCGGGAACAGCGCCAGGGACGATGCCAGGAGCGCTGCCCGGGGCGGCGCCGGGGTTGTTGCTGGTGACCGGGCAGATGCTGCCCGTCTCCGGCGTGCACCGGCTGGCCCGCACCTCCACGCTGGTGCGTCTGGTGATGGACGCCGAGGGGCAGGTGCTGGACATGGGCCGCAAGGTCCGCCTGGCCACCCCCGCCCAACGACGGGCTATCTTCGCCCGCTACTCCACCTGCTGGATCGACGGCTGCCCACTCCCCGCCACCATGTGCCAGATCGACCACGCCGACAACTGGAGCACCGGCGGGCTGACCGACCTGAAACTGCTCGGCCCGGCCTGCCAGTTCCACAACCGCGACCGCTACCGCCACCCCGACCGCTACACCCGCCACAAGACCGGCGTCGACCGCTGGGCCTTCACCTACCACCGCCTCCCGGGAGCCCGTCGGCTGCGCGAGTGAGGGAGGTGACTCGCACGCGACAGGCGGCCGGGCGGCGCGGTTGGGCGAGACCACGGGTGCTTTTGGCGAGGTCACCGTGCTTCGGCGGGATCACCGTGCTTGTGCGGGATCACAGTGCTTTGAGGAAGCGGGCCGCGATGGGGGCCGCCACCTGTGCTCCGGTGCCGCCGCCCTCGACCACGACGGCGAAGGCCAGGTCGCCCTTGTAACCGATGAACCAGGAGTGCGTGGGTGGGTTCTTACCGTTCTCGGCTGAGCCGTACTCGGCTGTGCCCGTCTTGCCGGCCGTACCGGTGGGGAAGGAGACGCCGCTCGCGGTGCCCTCGCTGACGACGGCGGGCATGAGGCGGCGCAGCGCGGACACCACCGCGGGCTCCAGCGCACGTGGAGGCGTGCCGCCCTCCGGGACGAGCGAGGCCGGCACCAGCCGGGGCTGCCGCCAGGTGCCGCCAGCGATGGCGCCCGCGACCGCGGCCATGTTCAGCGGGCTGGCCAAGACGCGCCCCTGGCCGATGGCGGCGGACGCGAGGTCGGTGTCGTCATGCGGTGCGGGGAAGGCGGCGTCCACGGCGGGCACGCCGATCTTGATGCTGGCGCCGAAACCGAAGTCGGCGGCCACCTTGGACAGGCGGTCGGCGCCGAGGCGTCGCACCGCCATGTCGCCGAACGTCGTGTTGCACGAGTGGGCGAAGGCGTCGACGAAGCGCAGCGTGCCGTAGTCGTGGAATTCGGCGTTGTGGAACGGGAAGCCGCCGATCGTCTTCTCGGCCGGGCACTCGACGGTCTGGCCGGGCGTGACGCCACCGGCGACCAGGGCCGACGCGGTCACGATCTTGAAGGTCGAGCCGGGCGGGTACGTGCCGAGCAGGGCGCGGTTGTAGCCGCCCGGCTTGTTGACCACCGCGAGGACCTCGCCCGTGGACGGGCGCAGCGCGACGAGCGAGGCGGGCTTGTCCACGCCCTCCAGTGCCCGCGCCCCCGCCTGGTGCACCCGCGGGTCGAGCGTGGTCGGCAGCGGCTTGCCGGGCTTCGATCCGCCCTCGGCGAGCGTGACGACCTTTGAGCCCGTACGGCTGTCGACCAGGTCGGCCCGTGCGGAGGCGGTGCCGGTCAGGCGGGAGGCGTACTGCTCGCGCAGCCCCTCCACGATCTGCTGCACGGAGCCGGGGGTGTCCGGCGTGTCGATGCGGGTGCCGTCAGCGGCGGTTATCGGGGCGCGCTCGGCGGGCACGGTGGTGAGCTTGGCCCGCAGGCCGTCGGTCAGCCGGGGGTGGACGGCCGCCGGGGTCCATGCCACCTTCCACGCGCGGTCGCGCTCGACCAGGCGGAGCCTCCCGTCGTACGCGATGGGCAGTGGGCCCGTCAGCCGGGCCCGGAACCGCACGGTGTCGTCCTGGACGCTCGTCACCTGGAAGCGCTGCCCCGTGAGCTTCAGGTCGTCGTGGAAGCGGCGGTAGGTGCTTTCGAAGCCGGTAGGCGGGTCGGCGGCGAGTGTGCGCATCGCCGCGTAGTCCGAGCGCGACCAGGCCGCGAGGAAGTCCCGCGCGGTCTCCTCGGGCGATCCCTTCGTCCGCAGCGCCCACACCGTGACCCCCGCGGCCACCACCGGCACGAGCACCGCCGCCGTGACGTACGGCCAGCGCCTTCGCTCTCGCATGCGTCCCCCTTCGAGTCGAGTGCACGCCAAGAGCAGCAGACCTGCCGGGAGTATGTCCAATATGGATATCAACGCGCTTCATGTGTGGTTCGGATATGCTCCCAGCTCGTGGACTTGGTCCGGCATCTCGGCTACTTCCTGGTTGTGACGGAAGAGCTGCATTTCGGGAACGCGGCCGCGCGACTGGGGATGGCCCAGCCGCCGCTGAGCCAGCGCATCAGGCGCCTGGAGGAGGAACTGGGCGTGCGCCTGTTCGAGCGGTCGAGCCGCCGGGTGGCGCTCACCGAGGCGGGACGGCTGCTGGTGCCCGAGGCCCGTGAGATCGTCGCCAGGGTGGAGCGGATGCGCGACCTCATGTCCGACCTGGCGCGCGGCGATGCGGCGGTCGTGCGGGCGGGCGTCCCCGCCGACCTCGGCGCCGCCGTGCTCGCCGCGCTCATCGCGGGGTTTCGCGACCGCCGCCCCGACGTACGGCTGTCGCTGACCGAGATGGGCACGGCCGCGCAGGTCGCGGCGTTGCTGGAGGGCAGGCTCGACGTCGGGCTGCTGCGCCATCCGGTCGCCTCGAACGGGCTCGCCTACGGGCCGGTGCTCGTCCGGCATCCGGGCGTCCTGCTGGCCGAGGGCGACGAGCTGACCGCCTGGGCGACCGTGCACCTCGGCGACCTGGCCGGGCGGGACGTGGTGCTGTTCCCCAGGGACGCCGAGCCCGGCCTGTACGACGACACGCTGGCCTCGTGCCGCCGTGGCGGCTTCGTGCCCACCGAGATCATCTGCACCGACCGCATGGAGTTCGCCCTCGGCCTGGTCCTGTCCGGCACGGCCGTCGCGTTCGGCGCCCCCGCGGAGATGCCAGGCGTGGTGTGGCGGCCCCTCGCGGGTACGCCACTGGCCTGGCGCTGCTCCCCGGCCTGGCGGGCGGAGCCGGGGCCGTACGTGCGAGACTTCACGGCCGTGGCCGTACAGGTGCTGAAAGAGAGTGCCGGCATGGTGGACGAAGGCGTGCCGCCCGCGCCGCGGGTCGCGCCGCGCCCGGCGACCGGGTTCCTTGCATGAACCCCGGCACGAACCCCGTGGAGCGGGTGTTCCGCAATGCCGGCGTCACCGGCTGGCTGCACGCCGTCGACGTCGACGACGGACGTGAGGTGGGCGTGGGGGCCGACGAGCCGGTGGTGCTCGCGTCGGTGTTCAAGGTGCCCCTGCTGCTGGAACTGCACCGCCAGGCAGAGCGCGGACTGCTCGACCTCGCCGAACTCGTCCGGGTGCCGGCGGAGGACCGTACGGGCGGGGGCACCGGGCTGGCGGCGATGCTGGACGACGCCACGCTGTCGCTGCGCGACCTGGCGTACCTGATGATGGCGGTGAGCGACAACACCGCGGCCGACGTGCTGCTCGCCCGGGCGGGCCGGGAGGCGGTCAACACGCTGCTCGACGGCCTCGGGCTGACGGCGACGCGGGTGGTGCAGAACTGCCGCGACATGCTCACCAGCCTGTGGGTGGACGCGGGCGTGGCGGACCAGTCCGCCGTGACCCAGGCGTGCACCGACCCCGAGGTGGTGGCGCGGCTGCGCGCGCTCGATCCGGCGCTGGGCAACCGGAGCACACCACGTGAGATGACCCGGCTGCTGGCCATGATCTGGCGCGACGAGGCGGCGGGAGCGGCCTCCTGCGCGGCGATCCGCCGCCTCATGGCCCTGCAGGTGTGGCCGCACCGGCTGGCCTCGGGGTTCCCGTTCGACGACGTCGCGGTGAGCGGCAAGACGGGCACGCTGCCCACGCTCCGCAACGAGGTCGGGGTGGTCGAGTATCCCGACGGCGGGCGCTACGCCGTGGCCGTGTTCACCCGGTCGTTCAGCACGGCGCAGAACCAGCCGCGCGCCGACGCCGCGATCGGGGCCGCCGCCCGGACGGCGATCGACCAGCTCAGAACCCACATATGACAGACCCTTTCTATGTGGGCGGGGAGGGTGACATGCGGCTCAAGCGTGGCAAAGATGGGGGCATGGTCGAGGAAGGCGCTCTGCTCTGGGAACCCACGCCCGATGTCGTACGTGCGGCCCGGATCACCCGTTACATGGAACGACTGGGCCGCACGGGGGACTACGAGGACGTGTGGAAGTGGTCGGTCGAGTCTCCGGCCGACTTCTGGACGTCCATATGGGACTACTTCGGTGTGGTTGGTGCGCGTGGCGACGGGCCCGTCATCCAGGGAACGATGCCGGACGCCGAATGGTTCGCGGGCTCGGCCCTGAATTACGCGGAGAACGCGCTGCGCGGCCACCCCGGCCGGACGGCCGTGATTTTCCGCAATGAATCGGGCAGTCGCTGGCAGTACTCGCTCGGCGAGCTCCGCGAGGAGGTCGCCCGGGTCCGGGCAGGGCTCGTGCGGCTGGGTGTCGGGCGTGGTGACCGGGTCGCCGCCTACCTCCCGAACATCCCCGAGGCCCTCATCGCCTTCCTGGCCACCGCCTCGCTCGGGGCTATCTGGTCCTCCTGCTCGCCTGACTTCGGCGCGCCCAGCGTGACCGACCGGTTCACGCAGATCGAGCCGAAGGTGCTGGTCGCGGTGGACGGCTACCGCTACGGCGGCAAGGCGTACGACCGGTCGGAGGTGGTGCGCGAGATCGCGGCGAAGCTGCCGACGCTGCAGGCCACCGTGTGGGTCCCCGCCCTCGGCGCCGACGCGCCCGACGACACCCCCGATACCGCGCTGAGCTGGGACGACCTGCGCGCCGAGACCGCGCCGCTGGAGTTCGAGCGGGTGCCGTTCGGCCATCCGCTGTGGGTGCTGTACTCGTCGGGCACCACCGGCCTGCCCAAGCCCATCGTCCACGGTCACGGCGGGATCGTGCTGGAGCACCTCAAGTCGCTGTCCTTCCATCAGGACCTCGGCGAGGGCGATGTGTTCTTCTGGTACACCACCACCGGCTGGATGATGTGGAACTACCTCATCGGCGGCCTGCTGGTGGGGTCCACCGTCCTGCTGTACGACGGCAGCGCGGCCCACCCCGACACCGGCGCGCTGTGGCGGCTCGCCGCCGAGGAGGGCGTGACGTACTTCGGCACCGGCGCGCCGTACATCATGGCGTCGATGAAGGCCGGGGTGAAGCCGGAGGGGCTCGACCGGCTGCGCGGGATCGGCTCGACCGGCTCGCCGCTGCCGCCCGAGGGGTTCGCCTGGGTCTACTCCGACGTCAAGCCCGACGTCCAGCTCGGCTCGTTCTCCGGCGGCACGGACGTGTGCACCGGGTTCGTCGGCGCGGTGCCGCTGCTGCCGATCCGGGCCGGCGTCATCCCGTGCCGCTGCCTCGGCGCGTCCGTCGAGTCCTTCGACCCCACGGGTGCCTCGATCGTGGGCGAGGTGGGGGAGCTCGTCATCACCCGGCCCATGCCGTCCATGCCGGTCATGTTCTGGAACGACCCCTCGGGCGACCGCTACCGGGAGTCGTACTTCGCCGACTACCCGGGTGTCTGGCGGCACGGCGACTGGATCAAGGTCCTCCCCGACGGCGGCTGCGTCATCTACGGCCGCTCCGACTCGACCCTGAACCGCGGCGGCGTACGCATGGGCACCAGCGAGTTCTACCGGGTCGTGGAGCGCTTCGAGGAGATCGCCGACAGCCTGGTCATCGACACCGGGCAGCTCGGTCAGGAGGGCAGGCTGCTGCTGTTCGTCACCCTGGCCGACGGCGCGGCTCTCTCCGACGAGCTGGTGTCCCGCCTGCGTACGGCCCTGCGCACCGAGCTGTCGCCCCGGCACGTGCCCGACGAGATGCACGTGGTCCCCGGCATCCCGAGGACGCTGTCGGGCAAGAAGCTGGAGGTCCCCGTACGGAAGATCCTGCTCGGCACCCCGGTCGAGAAGGCCGCCAACCCCGACGCCATGGCCAACCCCGAGGTCCTCACCCATTTCGCGCCGGAGGTTTGATCACTTCCGTTAGAAGCCGAGGGCGTACGCGCGGACGGGGAAGGTGACCATGCCGCGCGGGTGCTGCTGATCCTCGGAGGTCACGTTTCCATTGTCGATGACGTCGCCAGGACCCGTTCGTACGCCTCCTGGAGCAGTTGGGACGCGCGCGGGAGGTCGGGGTCCGGGCGGGGGATACCCAGGTGCGCCTCGCGCAGCTCGTCCATCAGGTTCTCCCACAGGGGTGGGCCGCCCTCCTCCAGCAACTGCGCCCGGATGGTCAGCTCCGGTGTCGTCGGCCGATGGCGCAGGCCCCAGGAGCCGAGCGCGACCATGACCGGAATCGTCTGGATGCCCGCCTCGGTGAGGCTGTAGGTCCCTCGCCGTCCTCGCCCCGCCTCCTCATGGGTCAGCAGACCTCCGGCGACGAGGGCCTTGAGGCGGCTGCTGAGGATGTTCGACGCGATCCCCTCATCTGAGTTGGCGAGCAGGTCGCGGAAGTGCCGGCGCCCGCCGAAGACCACGTCGCGCAGGACGATGAGGCTCCACCTGTCTCCGAACGCCTCCACCGCCGCATTGATCGCGCACCCCGACCGCGGCTCGTCTCGCATGGCCGACCTCCAACTGATTGCGTTTCGCCATCACCTACTCTACGCTCAATCCTGGTAGTTGTAATCCGCAATCACTGGTCGAAAGCAGGAGATCAGCCATGTCTCGTGTCAGAGTGCACAACTTCGGCGTCTCCCTGGACGGCTTCGCCACCGGCGAGGGCCAGAGCCTCGACGAGCCGTTCGGCCACGCAGGCGGACGGCTCCACGAATGGTTCTTCGAGACCCAGACCTTTCAGGGCATGCAGGGGAAGACCGGCGGGAGCGCCGGGGTCGACGACGCCGTCGCCGGTACGTGGGACGCGGGCATCGGCGCGGAGATCATGGGCCGCAACAAGTTCGGGCCGCAGCGAGGCCCGTGGGAGAACCATGACTGGACCGGATGGTGGGGACCGAACCCGCCGTTCCACACGCCGGTCTTCGTCCTGACCCACCACCCCCGGCCCTCGGTGGAGATGGAGGGCGGCACCACGTTCCACTTCATCGACGCCACTCCCGAGGAGGCGCTGCGTCAGGCCCGCGAGGCCGCGGGCGGTCTCGACGTGCGGATCGGCGGCGGGCCGGGCACCGTCCGCCAGTTCCTGGCCGCCGACCTGATCGACCACATGCACATCACCGTCGTCCCGATCATCCTGGGCCGCGGCGAACGCCTGTGGGACGGGCTCGAAGGGCTCGAGAAGCGCTTCCGGATCGAGTCCGTGACCACCCCGAGCGGCATCACCCACATGACCTTCACCCGACGGCAGACCCCCTGAAGGCTGACAGACATGACCGAGAGCATCACTTCCAAGGACGGCACGACCCTCGCGGTCGACACGATCGGCCAGGGCGCGCCGGTGATCCTCGTCGGCGGCGCGTTCAACGACCGTTCGACCGTGGCCGGGCTTGGCACGGAACTCGCGTCGGCGTTCACCGTCGTGACCTACGACCGGCGCGGCCGGGTGGCCAGCGACGACAAGAGCGACGACTACCAGGTCGCCAACGAGATCGACGACCTGGCGGCCGTCATCGAGCACGTCGGCGGCCGGGCCTCGGTGTTCGGCCACTCCTCGGGCGCCGTCCTCGTGCTGGAGGGGGCCATGCGCGGGCTGCCGATCGACCGGGTGGCCGTCTACGAGCCGCCTTACTGCGCCGACGAGAACCAGCCGAGGCCGGCGGCCGACGTCTACGACCGGCTCAAGGCCCTGGTCGCCGCCGGCGACCGCGACGGCGCGGTGGAGCTGTTCCTGCACGAGGCGGTCGGGGTCCCGACCGAGGCGATCGCCGGGATGAAGGCCGGGGAGGAGTGGGCGTTCCTGGCCGACAAGGCGCCCAGCCTGCCGTACGACGTGCTGGTCAGCGCCCCCTGGCAGCTGATGCCGTTCGACCGGATCGCCGGGATCGGCGTGCCGGTGCTGGCGGTCTACGGCGACCAGACCTCGCCCGGCCTGGCGGAGGGGACGAAGGCCGTCGCGGCGACCGTGCCCGGCGCCGAACTGCAGGTGATGGCCGGAGAGGACCACGGGGTGCTGCACCGGCCGGCGGCCCTGGCCCAGATCCTGACGAAGTTCTTCGGCTGACCACATCCCCGTGCCGGCACTTCGGCCCGGCATGACATCTGTCGTGGTCGGGTCGTGACAGACGGCGGAGGTCCGCGCGGGGGCGGCGGCGGAGGCTTGCCGTATGAAACTTCATGACGGCGCCCACGCCCTGTCCGTCACGGGGCTGCGCAAGACGTACGGCGAGACCCGCGCGGTCGACGGGATCGACCTGGTGGTGGACCGAGGGGAGGTGGTGGCCCTGCTCGGTCCCAACGGCGCGGGCAAGTCCACCACGATCGACATGGCCGTCGGGCTGGCCCGCCCGGACGCCGGGGAGATCGCCGTGTTCGGCACCTCTCCCCACGAGGCGGTGCGGCGCGGCATGGTGGGCGTCATGCCCCAGGAGGGCGCGCTGCTCGACGACGTGACCGTGGGGGAGACCGTGGCGCTGATCGCGTCTCTGCACCGAACGTCGCTTTCTGTGGAGGAGGCGCTGCGCCGGGCCGGGGTGGCCGACCTCGCCGACCGGCGGGCGGCGCGGCTGTCCGGCGGCCAGAAGCAGCGGGTCCGGTTCGCCATGGCACTGGTGTCCGACCCCGACCTGCTGGTGCTCGACGAGCCGACGGCGGCGATGGACGTGACGGCCCGGCGCGAGTTCTGGCAGTCGATGCACGCCTTCGCCGAGACCGGCCGGACCGTGCTGTTCTCCACCCACTACCTGGAGGAGGCCGAGACGTACGCGGACCGGGTCGTGTTGATGCACGCGGGCCGCGTCGTGGCCGACGGCCCGGTGCCGGCGGTCATGGCCGAGGTGTCCGGCCGTACGGTGACCGCGACCGTGCCCGGCGCCCGCGCCGAGGACCTCGGCGCACTGCCGGGCGTGACGGCGGTGCACCTCCGCGACGGCAGGGCCGAACTGCGCTGCACCGACTCCGACCTGGTCGTACGCGAACTGCTGACGCGCTATCCCGAAGTCCGGGGCGTCGAGGTCGGCGCGCTGGGCCTGGAGGACGCCTTCCTCCGCCTGACCGGAGCGTCGGAGGCCGTGCGATGACCGGATATCTCGCGTTCGAGATCAGGCGGACCCTGCGGGACGCCAAGTTCCTGTTGTTCGCGGTCGCCCTGCCGGTGGGGCTGTATCTGCTGATGGCCGACCGTTTCATCGACCAGGGGGCTCCCGCGTCGTACGTCATGGGCGGCGTCGCGGCATTCGGGGCGGTGAAGGCGGCGCTCGACGTCGGTGCCCGTACGGCGGTGGAGCGCGGCATCGGCTGGCAACGGCAGTTGCGGCTCACGCCGCTCAGCGGCGGCGGCTACCTGCTGGCCAAGGCGTCGGTGGCGATGGTCGTGGCGCTGCCGCCGGTGGCCGGGGTGTCGCTGGTCGCCGCGCTCGTCAGCGGGGTGCACCTGTCTGCCGGCGGGTGGGCGCTGGCCGTGCTCGGCGTGTGGGCGGGCACGGTGCCGTTCGCCCTGCTCGGCCTGCTGATCGGCCAGTTCGCCACCGCCCAGAACCTGCAGGCGTACCAGGGGGCGGTGGTGCTGGTGCTCAGCTTCGTCGGCGGGCTGTTCATCCCGGTGAGCACGTTCCCGCAGGCGCTCGCGACGGTGGCCAAGGTCCTGCCGAGCTACTGGCTCGCGCAGGTCGGGCACGCCGCCGCGCTCGGTGGTGGCAGCGGTGGTGGCAGCGGGGATGACAGCTGGCAGGCCGGGCTGGTCCTTGCGTTGTACGCGCTCGTGCTGGGCGCCGCCGTGGTCGTCCGGTATCGCCGCGACACCGCTCGGGCCTAGGGTGACTGAGGTGGGCGAGCAGGGCGTATGGGGACGTTCCGCGTGGCCAATGTGGAACCCGGCCAGGCAGGGCTCCCGCTCGGCCCGCGTACGCGGTGTGCTCGTGCTGTCGGCCTTCCTCCTGTGGCCGCTCTGGGAAGCGCTGCGCGCGGACGACGGTGGGCCGGATGCGGCGGTAGGAGCTGTCATGCCTCTGTACGCGGCGGGCTGGCTCGTCGCGATGATCACCGGGCCCCGCCTGTCGCCCCGGCGGCGGATCCTGCTGGTCGGGGCCCTTCTCACGCTGGCGGGCGCGGCGGCACTGCTGCAGAACGGCCCGGCCTACCTCGGTCACGCCGGCGTCTTCAGCTTCGCGCTCGCGGCGGCGGCCTGGCTGTTCCCGGCGCTGTGGGCCGTGCTCCTCGGGCTGGGCCTCGGGGCGGCCCAAGCGCTCGTGCTGTGGGCGGCGCCCGGGCCGCTCTCCTGGGGTCTCGTGGGCGATCTCTTCCCGGCCGTCGTGATCCCGGTGGCCGTGACGCTGCTGATCCGGCTTGTCGTCCAGCTCGGCCAGGCCCGAGAGGAGATCGCGGCACTGGCCGCGGCGGCGGAGCGCGACCGGCTGGCCAGGGACCTCCACGACGTGCTCGGGCACAGCCTGACCACGATCACCGTGAAGACCGGTCTGGCCCGCCGGGTGCTGGAGAGCGGCGGCGACCCGGAACGCGCGCTGGCCGAGCTGCGCGACGTCGAGCGGCTGTCCCGGCAGGCGCACAGCGAGGTGCGCCTGACCGTGTCCGGCCGCCGCCGGCCCTCCCTCGCCGCCGAGCTGGCGGGGGCCCGCGCCGCGCTGCGGGCCGCCGGGATCAGCCCGATCCTCCCGCCGTCCGCGGCCCACGTCCCGGCCGAACTGGCCGAGCCCTTCGCGTACGTCCTGAGGGAGGGAGTCACCAACGTGATCCGGCACAGCGGCGCGACGCGATGCGAGGTGCTGGTCGGAGACGACTGGCTGGAGGTGCGCGACAACGGCCCCGGGCAGAAGGCGGCGGGGCCGGGCAACGGCCTGTCCGGCCTGGCCGAACGGCTGCGGGCCGTCGGCGGGCAGGTCGAGGCGGGCCCGCTGCCCGCCGGTGGCTTCCGGCTGCGGGCGAGCCGCGCATGATCAGGGTGTTGCTCGCCGACGACCAGGCGCTCGTACGCGGCGCGCTGGCGGCGATGCTCGCGCTGGAGCCCGACATCGAGGTGGTGGCCCAGGTCGGCTCGGGCGAGGAGGTGCTTGAGGCCGCGCGGCGGACCGTTCCTGACGTGGCGTTGCTCGACGTGCAGATGCCGGGCAGGGACGGCCTGGAGGTCACCGCCGACCTGCGCGCCGCGCTCCCGTCCTGCCGGGTGGTGATCTGTACGACCTTCGGGCGGCCGGGCTACTTCGCCCGTGCGATGCAGAACGGCGCCTCGGGCTTCGTCGTGAAGGACGCGCCGCCCGAGCACCTGGTCGACACGGTGCGCCGGGTCCACGCGGGCCTGCGCGTGGTCGATCCCGCCCTCGCCGCCGAGTCGCTCGCCAGCGGGTCGAGCCCGCTGACCGCGCGGGAGCGCGACGTCCTGCGCGCGGCCAGGCAGGGCGGCACCGTGGCGGAGATAGCTCGGAGCCTGCACCTGTCCGCAGGGACCGTACGCAACCACCTGTCGGCGGCCATCGGCAAAACGGGAGCGAGCACCCGCGCCGAGGCCGCGTTGATCGCCGACGAGCACGGCTGGCTCTAGTCCGGCTTCAGTCGAACACGGCCGGATTTCGCAACGCCCAGGTGAAGTAGGACGATGCCTGCTCCCGGAAGGGCCTGGGTCGCCAGGACAGGTCGCGCCGGGCCAGGTCGACGGCGCTGGCCGCGTCTCTGCCGAGGCACTCGTCCGGATCAAGGTCGAGTTCGGCCGTGTTCGGAGGGACGACGCGTACGAGCTCGCGGGCGGCATGGGCCTCGGCGATCTGGAGAAGCTCGCGGAAGGGTATGCGCCGTCCGGTGCCGAGATTGTAGGTCGCGCCGTCGAGACCGGCTCCCCGTACGAGAAGCGTCAGGGCCTCGGCGGCGTCCTCGGCGTTGAGCCAGTCGAGGGACGCCCGCATGGTGCGCTCCGTGACGAGGAGCGGCCGGCCGCGCACCAGAGCGGACGCCAGGAGGAACGGGGCCGACATGAGGGCGCGCGTCCCGGTCGGACGCTCCATCGGGCCGAAGAGCTTGGCCGGGCGGACCGTCACGTACGGCAGGCCGAACAGCTCGCCGTAGCGGGCGATCACCCGTTCGGCGACCGCCTTGCTGACGCCGTAGAGCTCGCCCGGCGTGAGCGGGCCGGATTCGGGCTGCGGGTCCAGACCGGGAGTCCCGTCTCCGTAGACGGCGCAACTGCTGACGTAGATCAGGCGCCGGGGCGGTCGGGCACCGGCCAGGACGGCGTCGAGCACGGCGCAGGTGCCCATCACGTTGACCTCGAGGTAGTCGGCCGGGCGGCTCCGTTCCCAGTCAGGCACGTGAGTCAGCGCGGCGCCGTGCACGACCACGTCGAACCTCTCGGCGAGCACCTCCCGCAGGGTCTCGCGGTCACGTACGTCTGCCCGGATCACCCGTACTCCAGGCTCCGCGGTCAGGGCCGACCGGTCGAGCAGAGTCAGGCGGATGCCGGAGTCGTCCCGCAGCACGGCCGCCAGCACGGCCATCGCGAATCCGCCTCCGCCGGTCAGCAGGACGTCCATCGCTGATTCCTTCCTCACAATCAATATGTGTCAACTGTGACACACCAGATGGCGATTTGACCATGAATCTGCAGAAGAAGAGATTTGATGTGTCGCTATTGACACACGCTTCTCGGCGGTGGCAGGGTCTGGGCCCACGGGCGAGAGCCGCCCGCGAGGAGGTTCGAGTGACCACTGTCAACACCGCGTACGCGCACAGCCTGGAAAACGACGATCTGCGGGCCTTCTACGAGGCCGCGGGATTCGCCGGGCGCGTCGGATGGGGCGAGCGACCGGCGATTCTCGTCATCGACATGGCCGGAGCCTGGGCCGATCCTGAGGAGCAGATCGGCTCGGACCTGTCGGCGGTGTCCGACAGCATCGTCCGCATCCTCGAGGAGGGCCGCCGTGCGGGCCTGCCGATCATCTTCACCACCATGGCGTGGGACCCGAGCCTGGCCGAGATCGGCGAGGTGGTCCGCCGCAAGACACCGCACAGCGAGCTCATGCTGCACGGGACGCCGCGGGTCGAGCTCCGGCCCGAGATGGAGCGCCGCCCCCACGAGCCCCTGGTGGTGAAGCCGCGTGCCTCGGCGTTCTTCGGCACGTACGTGGACGCCATGCTGATCTCCGCCAAGGCCGACACGGTGATCGTGGTGGGGTGCAGCACCAGCGGCTGCATCCGGGCCACCGCCGAGAGCGCGTTCAACCGGGGATTCCACGTGATCGTCCCGCGCGAGGCGGTCGGTGATCGGAGTCCCTCCGCGCACGCCGCGAACCTCTTCGACATCGACGCCCGGTATGGCGATGTCGTGCCCGAAGCGGACGTGCTGGCGCATCTGCGGTCGCTGCCCACCGCGGAGGAGTGACCGATGACCGACCGGCAACCTCCGGTGCTGCAGGCCGAGGGGCTCACCAAGTCCTTCGGTCACGTGCAGGCACTGCGCCAGGGTGAGCTCACCGTCCACGCCGGAGAGGTGGTCGCGCTCGTCGGGGACAACGGCGCCGGCAAGAGCACGCTGATCTCCTGCGTCTCCGGCGCCCACCTGCCGGACACCGGCGAGGTCAGGGTGGACGGCCGGCCGATGCCGCTCGGGTCCATCAAGGCCGCGATGGAGCACGGCATCGCGACGGTTTATCAGGGCCTGGCGATGGCCCCCGACCTGTCGGTGGCCGAGAACCTCTTCCTGTCCTGCGAGCTGCGCCGTCCCGGTCTCCTGGGACGGCTCGGCCTCCTGGACAAGAAGGCGATGCGCGAGCGCGCCTGGGAGCTGATGGACGGTCTCGGCATCACCACACTCCAGGACGTGACCCTGCCGGTGGGCGACCTGTCCGGCGGGCAGCGCCAGGTTGTCGCGGTCGCACGTGCCGTCTCCCGCGCCGGGCGTCTGGTGATCATGGATGAGCCGACGGCGGCGCTCGGCGCCCGGCAGTCGGCGATGGTGATCGAGACCATCAAGGCGACCCGCGAACGCGGTCTCGGCGTGGTCCTCATCTCGCACGACCTGCCCAGGGTGCTGGAGGTCGCGGACCGGATCGTGGTCATGCGGCTGGGCCGGGTGGCGGCCGATCTACCCGCGCGAGGTCTGAAGATCAACCAGATCGTCGCGCTGATGCTCGGCGAGCAGAACGACTCAAGTGAGGAGAGCCTGCCGGCATGACCGCGATGCAACCGACACTTCGGGCTCCGTCGGTCCGCGCCCGCGCCGGCGCGCTGATGAGGTCCACGCCCGCCTACATCACGGTCGCGCTGGTCGCGCTCGTCGTGGTCTTCACGATCATCTCGCCCGAAGGGCGTTTCCTGGACGCGACGAACCTGCAGGCGGTCGGGCGCAACAGCGCCGGACTCGTCCTGCTGGCCGTCGGCCTGACCTTCGTCCTCGGCGCCGGGCACATCGACCTCAGCGTCGGAGCCACGCTCGTGCTGTCGTCGGTGGTGGCAGGCACCGTGGCCGTGGACCTGGCCGGAACCCCGTCGTCGTCCGGAATCTTCCCGAACGTCGGGCCCGCCGTCGCCGTCGCGGCACTCGCCGCGGTCGTCGTGGGCGGAGCCGTTGGATTGGTCAACGGGCTTCTGGTCACCAGGCTGAAGGTCAACTCGTTCGTCGTCACCCTGGGCACGATGGGCGTGGCCACGGGCGCCGCGCAGGTCCTCACGAACGGGTCGAACGTCGCCGGTATCCCGCCCGACGTCCAGACGTCCTTCGGTCTCAGCACCATTGCCGGAATCCCTCTCCCCCTGCTGCTGGCGGTGGCGGTCAGCCTGGTCGCCGGCGTCGTCCTGACCCAGACCAGCGCCGGCAGGCACGCCCTCGCCATCGGCTCGTCCTCCGACGGGTCCATGCGCGCCGGGGTGAACGTCCAGCGCAGCACGATCACGGTCTTCGTCATCTCGGGGCTCATGGCCGGGATCGCCGGATTCCTCGACATCACCCGGTTCGGCACGACCGCCATCTCCGGGCACGACACGACCATGCTTCAGGCGTTGTCCGCCGTGATCATCGGCGGGACGAGCCTGTTCGGCGGACGGGCGTCGGTGCTGGGGTCGGTCCTCGCGACCTTCATCCCGACCGGGCTGCTCGCCGGGTTCGTCATGGTCGGCGTCTCGTCCTTCTATCAGAACATCGCCATCGGCGCCGTTCTGGTCATCGCTGTCTGGCTCGACCAACTGCGCGGCAAGTAGCACCCCCGCCGAGATTCGGAGAAGCACCATGAAAGTACGCACCGGTGTGCTGGCAGCCGCGCTGGCGGTGATCGCCATGACGGCCGCCACGGCCTGCAGCTCGTCGAGCGGCGCGAGCGGTACGGACGGCGCCGAGCAGAAGTCCGGCCCCCTGCAGATCTCTCTCCTCACGACGTACAACGGCCTGCCCTTCTACACGGCGATGCAGTGCGGTGCGCAGGACGCGGCGAAGAAGCTGGGCGACATCACGGTGAAGGCGGACGGGCCGTCTCGGGGCATGAACGCCGCCGACCAGACTCCCGTGCTCGAAGGGGTGGTCAACCGGCACCCCGACGGCATGATCTTCGTACCGGCCGACCCCGCCGCGATGGTGGCGCCCATCAGGCTCGCGGTGAACGCCGGGATCCCGGTCGTCACCACCGACGCGACGCTGAACGAGCAGGTGGCCAAGGCGCAGTTCCGCGGGGACAACAACGCGGGCGGCGCGCTGGCCGCCGAGGAACTGCTGAAGCGAGCCCAGGGACAGACCGGAAAGGTGCTGGTCCTGGACGCCCGGCCCGGCCTGCCGGTGACCAACCAGCGCGCCGATGGCTTCATCAAGGCGCTCAAGGACTCCGGCACGAAGCTGGAGATCCTCGGCACGCAGTACTACGAGGACGACCCGACCAAGGCGGCGACCATCGTGCAGAGCTCGCTGGGCGCCCACCCGGACATCGTGGGGATCTTCGCGACCTCCGAGTCGGGCGCGATGGGTGCGGTCTCCGGGCTCCAGGCCGCCAAGGTCGACAACGACAAGATGACCGTGATCGCGTACGACGCGGGCCCGACCCTGGTCACGGCGCTGCGTGCCGGGACGCTGGACGCGCTCGTGGCGCAGGGCTCCTACACGCAGGGGTACGACGCGCTGACCCGGCTCGTCCAGGAGATCCGCGGCCAGGCGCCGCAGGGGGCCGCCTTCGACAACGTGGTGCCGAATGCGATCGTCACCGCCGACAACGTCGATTCGCCGGAGATCAAGAAACTGCTCTACCCCACAACCTGTTCCTGAGCGTGGCACTGTCGCTCTCGAACATCATCAACGCGAATTCAACGAGGGGATCGAGATGACGGCAGACCTCGCCGGAAAGGTGGTGGTGGTGACGGGCGCGGCCTCCGGGCTGGGGGCCGCGACCGTCCGCGACGTGCTGGAGCGCGGTGGGCGAGTGATCGCCGTGGACCGGGCGCGGGACGTCGAGGCACTCGCCGGAGACGGAGTGCTGCCCGTCGTCGGCGACGCCGCCGACGAGCGGCAGGTCCTGGACGCGGTGCGGGCGGGGGAGGACGCCTTCGGCCAGGTGAACGGCGCGGTCGCCTGCGCGGGGATCACCCGTGCCGGGACGGTCGACTCCATGAGCCTGGACACCTGGAACGAGGTGTTGCGGGTCAACCTGACCTCGGTCTTCCTCCTCGGGAAGGCGGCTCTCCCCGCGATGCGCCGGGCGGGCGGCGGTGCCCTGGTCGCCGTCGCCTCACAGGTGGGGCTTGTGGGCTACCCCGAGAACGTCGCCTACTGCGCGGCGAAGGCAGGGGTGATCAACCTGGTCCGCGCGATCAGTGTCGACGCCCGCGACAGTGGCGTCCGCGCGGTGGCGGTGTGCCCCGGGCCCGTCGACACCCCGATGCTGCGCGAGGGCTTCGAGCAGACCGGGGAAGGGTATGAGCTGGCGACGTCGCGGGTGCCGCTGGGCCGCGTCGCCAAGCCGGAGGAGATCAGCGCGACGATCTGCTTCCTGCTGTCCGACGCGGCCGCCTTCGTCACCGGCACGGCATGGACGGTCGACGGTGGCTACACAGCGCAGTAACTCCGAGGCGGACGACCCCCTGAACAGCGGCCCGCCCGCCTCCGTCCACGCCTCGCTGGAGCCGCGGGCCCTGGAACTGCTGCAGGCCATCGCGAACTCGCCGGAACCGCTCGGGGCGCGGGAGCTCGGCCGGCGCATCAAGGCCGGCAACCGGCCGCTGAGCGAGTCGACGGTGAACCGGCTGCTGCGGCGGCTGGACGAGCAGGGACTGACCCGCTCCATGGACGGCCGCGGACGGGTCGTGTCCGAGGCCGGGCGGGTGCTCGCGCAGCGGGCCGCGGCCGAGCACACCTGGCACCAGCAGATCGGCTCCCTGGAGATCCGCACGGTGCAGGACGTACGCGACCTGCTGATCGCCCGGCGCGGCGTGGAACGCGAGATCGTCAGGGAGGCGGCGACGTCGGTCTCGGACGAGGACATCGAACGCCTCCAGGCGGTCATGGAGGAGTACGAGCGATCCGTCCACACCGACGAGCGGCGCCGTGACGTCTCCACCAACTTCCACAAGGCGCTCGCGACCACGGTGGAGAACTCGATGCTCCGCGCCGTCGCCACGGTGATCTTCGATCCCCGGTTCGACATGCTGGAGCACGTCCTCGACATGGTCACGGCCGGGCGCGGCACGACCATGCACTCGGTCAGCGAGCACGAGGAGATCATGCGTGCCATCCGGACCGGCGACCCGGACGTGGCTGAGGCGGCCATGGTCCGCCACATCAACCGGCTCATCGCCGATGCCAGCGCCGTGGTCGCCCCGTCCACGCGCCTGGCGATCGAACTGTTGCTGAAAAACCAGAGCCCCGTCATCGGCGGTGGCACATGACCCTGGAGGAATCCGTGACCACTATCGTTCCGATCATCACCGACGCCGCGGCGGCGCCGACCGCGTCGTACTCCCAGGGCATCGTGGCCGGTGGGCTCGTCGCGACGGCGGGGCAGGTCGGCCGCGACCCGGTGACAGGCGAGCTGGCGGGGACGCTGGCCGGGCAGGTGGAGTCGGCCATCGCCAACCTCAAGGCCGTGCTGGCGGCGGCCGGCCTCGACCTGTCGCACGTGGTGAAGACGAACTGCTTCCTCACGAGGATCGAGGACTTCGAGGAGTTCGACGCCGTCTACCGGCGGCACTTCTCCGACCCGCTCCCCGCGCGCAGCACGGTGGGCGTCGCTCTCGCGGGCGACCTGCTGTTCGAGATCGAGGCGTGGGCCGTCAAGCCCGGAGACGCGGCATGAGGCCCGGTTTCGACCTACTCGTCCGCGGCGGTGAGGTCGTCAACGGCGACGCCCGGGCGGCCCTGGACGTCGGCGTGTCCGGAGGGCGGGTCGCCGCTCTCCTCGCACCCGGTTCGCTGGCCGCCGCCGAGCAAGAGATCGACGCGACCGGGCTGCTCGTCATGCCCGGCGGCGTCGACACTCACACCCACGTCGCCTGGCCGTACGACGACACCGTCACGGTGGACGACTGGCACTCGGCGACCAGGGCCGCGGTGCTGGGCGGAACGACCACGATCATGGACTTCGTCCCGCCCGGCGAGAGCGGCCTGGCCGCGCGCTGCCGCGCCCGTGCCGAGGAGGCCGCGGCGGGCGCGGTCATCGACTTCGGGTTCCACCCGATCCTCACCGCGTCCGACACCCGGGACGTCGAGGACATCGGCAAGGTCATCGCCGAGGGTTTCACCTCGTTCAAGATGTACACGACGTACGAGGACCGGCGGGTCGACGACGGAGCGGCCTGGGTGCTGATGCGGGCCATCGCCGCCCACGGCGGGCTGCCGGGCTTCCACGCCGAGAACCACGAGATCCTCACCAGCGCATTGGACGACCAGGTCCGCTCCGGCCACCTCGGCCTGGCGGACTATCCGCACAGCCGTCCCGGGCTGGCCGAGGCCGAGACCATCCACATGGTGTCGATGTACGCGCGGCGGCTGAACACGCCCGTCTACATCTTCCACGTCTCCGGCTCCGACGCGCTGGACGCCGTACGCTTCGCCCGCCGGGCGGGGACGGTCGTCCACGCCGAGACGTGCACGCACTACCTCGCGCACGACGAGAGCGTGTTCACCGGTGAGGACGCGTGGCGCTTCGTCATCTCCCCGCCGATCCGTGCCGCGAGCGACCGGCGCGACCTGTGGTCCGGGGTGACGGACGGAACGGTCGTCTCGGTCGGGTCCGACCACTGCGCGTACGACACCTCCGCGAAGCGGGGGTGGGAGCACGACCACCGTAAGATTCCCGCTGGCGCCCCCGGCATCGAGGCCCGCACGCCGGTGCTGTGGAACGAGGCCGTGAACGTACGCGGGCTCGATCCGTGCCTGTTCGTCCAGGTCTCGGCGGAGCGCGCCGCCCGAGCCCTCGGGCTGTTCCCGCGCAAGGGCCGCGTGGCGGTCGGCGCCGACGCCGACCTCGTCCTGTGGGACCCCGCCCACGCCTGGACCGGCGCCGACCTGCGGCCCGTCTCGCCTTCCACCTTCTCGCTGTACGAGCGCTCCAGCGGCAGCGGGTTCGCCCGCCATGTCATCGCCGGCGGCCGGCTGGTCGTCGAGGACGGGCGGTTCGCGGGGGAGAAGGGCGCCGGGAGCTTCCTCGCCCGTGAACCCATGGCACGTTCATGAGCGCACCGGACGTCGTGACGTACGGCGAGATCATGGGCAACTTCGTGGCCGCCGCCGTGGGGCCCCTGGAGAAGGCCGAGCTGTTCGAACGGCGGCTCGCGGGCGCGGAGCTGAACGTCGCGGTCGCGCTGGCGCGGCTCGGCCACCGGGCCGGCTTCGTCGGCCGCGTGGGCGGCGATCCGTTGGGGGAGGCCGCTCGGGCCCGCCTGCGCGAGGAGGGCATCGACGACACGCACGTGCTGGCCGAGGAACACGCGGTCACCGGGATCCAGCTGAAGGAACGCGTGCTCGTGGGGGATCCCCGCTACGTGTACTACCGCCGCGGGTCGGCCGGGTCGCTGCTCGCGCCCCACCCGGAGGCGCTCGCCTACCTGGCGTCGTCCAGGCAACTGCACGCGACCGGCATCCCGCCCGCGCTGTCCGCCACGGCACGCCGGTTCGCGTACGAGGCGATGGAGGCGGCCAGGGACGCCGGAACCGGTGTCACCTTCGACCCGAACCTGCGTCCCTCCCTCTGGCCGGACCGCGGCGAGATGGTGCGAGTCGTGAACGATCTGGCCGCCCGGGCCGACTGGGTGCTGCCCGGGGTCGCGGAAGGCGAGGCGCTGACCGGGCGGCGCGAGCCGCAGGCCATCGCCGACCATTACCTGTCACGGGGAGCGCGCGGGGTCGCGGTCAAACTCGGCGCCTCGGGTGCCCGCCTGTTCACGTCCGGCGGATCGTGGTCCTGCCCGCCGTTCCGGGTCACCACCGTCGACACCGTAGGGGCGGGTGACGGGTTCGCGGCCGGTTTCATCAGCGCCCTGCTCGACGGGCTCGGCGACGAGCAGCGGCTTCGGCGCGCGTGTGCGGTGGGGGCGCTCGCCACGAGCAACGAGGGCGACTGCGACGGCATGCCTACCCGTGCGGAGCTGGACGCCCTGCTCGCGGCCGGCCCCGGCGGACGGTAGGCGGGACATGGAGCTACAGGTCGCTCTCGACCGGATGACCCTCGACCGCGCGGTGGAGCTGGCCGGGCTTGTCGCCCCGCACGCCGATTGGATCGAGGTCGGCACGTCCTTGATCAAGAGGTACGGCACGGCGGCGGTCGCGGCGGTTGCCGACGCGGCGGGCGGGGTGCCGGTGCTCGCGGACACCAAGACCGCCGACGACGCCGCGACCGAGCTGGGCATGTGCTTCGACGCCGGAGCGAAGGCCGTGACCGTGCTCGGCATGACGACGGACGCCACGGTGCGGGCGTGCGCCGCCATCGCGGCCGATCACGGCGCCGAGCTGCTTGTCGACCTCCTGGCCGTGTCGCCGTCGCGGCGTACGGACCTCCTCGCCCTGCTCGGGCCGGCTCCCCACGTGCTGTGGGCGCCGCACCTGGGCAAGGACGCGCAGGACGGGAAGGCCAAGGTGGCGGCGGTGCTCGGGCCCTGGGCACGTGGCCTGCGGCTCGCCGTCGCCGGAGGGCTCGGCGCGGGGGACGTGGCGGCGCTCGCTCCCGAGTGGCCGGGGTTGCGGGTGATCGCCGGCGCGGCGATCACCAAGGCGCCGGATCCCCTCGCCGCCGTCGTCGGCATGAAGGCCGCCATGCTTATGAAAGGAACACGATGACCTCGAACCTTCTCGACATCGTCCAGTCCGAGGTGGCCGGCGTCCTGGCCGGGATCGACCCGTCCTCGCCGGTGTCGGCCGCCGATCTGCTGGAGCACGCGCCGCGGATCTTCGTGGCGGGGGAGGGCAGGTCCGGATACATGGCCAGGGCGTTCGCCATGCGTCTCGTACACCTCGGCCGTACGGCCTACTTCGTCGGCGACACCTGCACGCCGTCGACCGGACCGGGAGACCTGCTCGTCGCCGTCTCCGGGTCCGGGACGACGGCGGCCACCGTACGTGCAGCGCGGGCGGTGACCGACGGCGGCGGCAGCGTGCTGGCGGTCACCACCGCTCCCACGTCGCCCCTCGCCTCCGGCGCCCTTCACGTCCTGCATGTTCCGGCGGCCACCAAGCACCGGCGCGAGGGCGAGGCGGCCACGGTGCAGCCTCTGTCCAGCCTGTTCGACCAGTGCACGCACCTGCTGCTCGACTGCGTGTGCCTGGAGCTGGCCCGGCGGCATGGCGTGACCGACGACCAGGCCAGGCAGGCCCACGCGAACACCGAGTGACGCTACGGCCGCCGACGCCGGTGTCGCGTTCATACGGTGTAGGACGACAGCCATGCCATCGCCCGCAGGCGGTCCTCCTGAGCCAGGGTCTGGCGCGCTGGTGCGCGCTGCGGCCGGTGTGCCATGGCCTGGCGCCGCGATCGCCGACGTCCCCCGGGAAAACCGAATGACCGGCACGCGGCTCAAGCGCGAGAATCGCCCCCATGTCTCAGCCGATACTGCGTACCGACCGCATCGAGCTCGTTCCGCTGTGCGACGAACACCTGGAACTCGAGATCGAACTCGACGCTGATCCCGAGGTCATGCGATACCTCACCGGTCGCGCACGTAGCCGTGAGGAAGTGGAGGACCTCCATCGCCAGCGGCTCGCCGCCGCGGGCCGCGTTGCGGGGCTCGGCTTCTGGGTCGGTTTCGTGGATGGGCAGTTCGTCGGCTGGTGGCTTCTGGAGCCACCTACGCGTGACGACCAGGGTCCGGTCGAAGGGCAGGCCGAACTCGGATACCGGCTCCTGCGTCGCTACTGGCGTCAGGGCCTGGCCAGCGAGGGAGCCCGCGAGCTCCTCCGCCACGGATTCGAGGACCTCCGGCTGACCCGCGTCTTCGCCGAGACCATGGCGGTCAACACCGCCTCTCGCGCCACGATGACGGCGATCGGCATGCGGTACGTCCGTACCTTCCACGCGGACTGGGAGGAGCCGCTCCCCGGCAGTGATCTCGGCGAGGTCGAGTACGCGATCAACCGAGAGCAATGGCTCGCTTCCCAAGCGGCCAAGCTTGGTTAAGTTGTCGGTATGGAGGCAGAGGTCGGCGGCGTAGCGGTGCACTACGTCGAGCACGGAAGCGGACTCCCCGTGGTGGCGTTGCACGGAGCGGGGGTGGACCATCGCGAGATGGCCGGCGCCCTGGAGTCGGTCTTCCGCGACCGGCCTGGTTATCGGCGCGTCTATCCGGACCTGCCCGGCATGGGGCGCACTCCGGTGCCGGACTCGTTCCGTGGCTCTGACGATGTCCTCGATCTCGTGCTCGGCCTTGTCGACGCTGTTATCGGCGATCAGGAGTTCGCGATCGTCGGCCACTCGTTCGGCGGGTATCTGGCCAGGGGCATCGCCGGTCGGCGCCCGGCCCAGGTCGCGGGGCTGGCGGTGATCTGCCCCCTCGGCGAGAAGGCGCGGGATGTGCCCGCACACGAGGTGCAGCACGCCTCGGTCGACGTGGCCGATGTCCTGAGCCCGGCCGAGCAGGCCCAGTTCAGGGACTACTTCGTGGTGCAGACGCCTGCCACTCTCCAACAGTTCCGGGAGTACGTGGCTCCGGCCCTGCCCCTCGTCGACCGGGACGGCCTTGGGCGGGTGTTCGAACAATGGCGGCTGAGCGACACGTCCGCGTACACAGGACCGACTCTGATCGTCGCCGGGCGACAGGACGCCACGGTGGGGTACGCCGGTTCATGGGAATTGGTGGAGCGTTATCCGCACGCCACGTTCGCCGTCCTGGACCGCGCCGGCCACGCGCTTCCGCACGAGCAGGCAGGGCTGTTCGGCGCGCTCATCACCGAATGGCTCGACCGAGTGAATGAGCGTCTCGCCGCATGAGCGCGCGAGCGGCTCACGGATTGAGCGGGTACGGATCGCTTCGCAGCCTGCTGTACATCCAGCCGTCGCGCCACTGACCGGCGCGGAACTCCACCGAGCGCAGGACCCCCTCCAGCGTGAAGCCGGCCTTCTCGAGCGACTTCTGTTCTGCGGTGTTCTCCGCATGGGTGAAAGCCTGGATGCGCTCGACCGGGGTGTGGGTGAACAGATAGTCGCACAGCATCGCCTGAGCGCGCCAGCCGATGCCACGCCCACGCCAGTCCGGAAGCAGGGCGATCCCTATCTCCCAGTATCGGGAGACCCCGAACCCTCGCGCCGACCAGCTCATCATGCCCGCGGCCGTGCCGTCGACCTCGACGATGACCCTGCTGTCATCCTCGCCCAGGTATCCGTCCTTGGCGTAGCGCCGCGCCGGGGCCTGCGCGTCGCGGAACCCCGCCCAGTCCAGGCCGATCAGTCCCGGCTCCGTGGCGAAACGCCGGAACATGGCGAGATCGTCCTCTGCGACCGGGCGTAGTCGTACCTCAAACGCGCTCACCGTGCCGCCTTCCTGCGCATGCTCTTGGACGATAGTGGGGAGATCATCAGCCGCTAACGGCGCGGAGGGCGCCGGGGCGCCGGCCGGTGAGGCGGTCAAGCCTGGCGGCGGTGGAGTCGTCTGCGGGGAGATAGACGATCAGGAGCTGGCTTCGGAACGGCGAAGGCCGGGGGTGCGGCGGTGGCCGCCGCCGGGTAGCCCGACTTCGATGGGGGTGACGGCCTCACGGCGGGCCCGCAGGAACTCGCCCAGAGTGTTGTCGCTCACGATTCGCAGGCTACCGAGTGACCTCGTTTCCGATCGTGGCCCTGCCGGGGCCAGTCTCGGCCCGGCCTCCCTCCGGCGGTCCTGCCGCAGAACCCTTGGCCCTGCTCAAGGTTTCTACAGTCGTGGGGAGCATTGAAATGGATCTGGGACTCACCGGCCGTACGGTCATCGTGACGGGGGCCTCCGGGGGCATCGGCCGCGAGATCGCCCGCGGGTTCGCCGCCGAAGGGGCTGACGTGGTGCTCACCTATCACCGTTCGCAGGCGGGCGCGGAGCAGCTTGCCGAGGAGATCGGCGGACGCTCGCTGGTCGCCCCGTACGAGCTGGACGACGACGAAGCTGCCCGCGGCCTGGTCGCGGCCGTGCTCGAATGGTCCGGCCGGATCGACGTGCTGATCAACAACGCCGTGCACTGGGGCGCCACCGAGCCGACACCCGGCCGCCCTTTCGAGGCCGTGCCCGACGAGACGTGGCAGAAGGTGATCCGGGCCAACGTCGAGGGCGCGCTCCGGCTCAGCCGGGCGGTCGTCCCGTCCATGCGAGAGCGTAGATGGGGCCGATTGGTGCACATCTCGTCGAGTATCGCGGCCGACGGCATGGCCGGTGGTGAGTACTACGGTGCGGCCAAGGCGGCACTGCACGGTTTCAGCAGGTCCGCCGCGTTCGGGCTCGGAAAGGACGGCGACATCCTGTCCAACGTCGTCATGCCCGGCCTCACCAGGACCGAGACCGACGTCGCGATCGTCGACCAGGCAGGCGGGCACTACAGCGCACTGGCTCCGATCGGCCGCCTGCTCGACGCCGCCGAGGTCGCCAACGCCGTCGTCTACCTGGGCTCGGCCGCCAACACCGGCATCACCGGACAGGCGATCAAGGTGACCGGCGGGGCCTGACACTTGTTCGCTGTGGCGACCCTATGCGAGCCCGCGAGAGCCGCCGGCTGGTCTGATGCCGGAAGACCTGCGGGCCCACACGACCTTGGGCCTCGGTGTCGTACCGCTGGAGATGTGGATCTACTGGCGCATCAGCTTGAAGGTGTGCTCACCCTCCGCGCCGATCTCGGCGTCCAACGTCTTGTCGTCGAGCGCGGGTGCCACCCCCGCCTCGACGAAGACCCGGGTGTCCGCCTTCTCGATCACCTGGTCGCCGGCCTGCGGCGCACTCACCAGAGACAGTTCGAGCGAGGTTTCCTCGCCGGGCTTCGGCGCCAGCCGCAGGCCCGCCTGGTCGGGGATGTTCTCACCGACCGTCAGATCACGAATCGCCATGACGGCGTTGTCGGTCAGTGTCAGCATTGAAATGCTCCTTCACCAGTGGGGACGGATTTTCCGACGGGCCCGGAGTGAACCGCGGGCACCGCCTGTGGGTCGGGATGGCCCGACGGCGAGTGTGAAACCCGGCCACCCTGACCTCGTAGCCCGTACCCCTGTTGTGGGCGGGAAACCACGTAGCGCTCCGGTAGCGGGCGTCCTGCCAATCATGTGGCTTGTCGGCTCGGCCACCACCTGTGCACGGGGGGACGTACGGGCGCCGAGGTCGCCCGCATGTCGCGCGATGAGGCTCTTGCTCGTCTTCAGCTCTTCTGGTCGGAAGGCTCGTAGGCCGATTCAGGAGGCGGGGCAGCGGTAGTCGGCGTGGCGGTTGGGGGAGCAGCAGACCACGCCGTAGGTGAGGAAGCGGCCGCCGGTCAGCCAGATGCCCCACTGCACGTCCACACCGTTGGTGAGCGCCTCGCGGGCGTTGCGAAGCCGGAGGCCCAGCCCGATCCGGGCCTCGTCGGCCGGGCGAAGGAAGGAGCTTTCCATCGACCGGTAGCGCTCCGCGAGCCAGGCGAGAGCGTCGTCGGGCGAGGCCGGAGAGGCGTCGATCCGGCGGGCCGGCTTCAGCAGCCAGTCGCACGTACGCATGGGCGGCAGCGGGGAGTTCGTGAACGGACCGAGGTCGGCGGGCGGCAGCGGCGGTCGCCGCTCGGCCTCGTTGCGCAGGTCTTCCCCGATCCCGCTCCACACGTAGCAATGCAGGTGCATGACGCTCCGTACAGTGGGGGTGGCCCCTGCCTGCTATCACCGGGCAGGGGCCACCGTGCTCCTACAGTGTGGTCAGGCCGGCCGCGCGAAGCTCGGCAGCGGTGAACCGGAGAGTCCCGGCATCCGGGTTCTTACTGTCACGCAGGGCGAAGGCGTCGGCTTCGCCCGGAATCGGGGCCAGCTCGACGCAGGACTCCATGTCCTCCTCCTGCTGGTTGCCGCCGCACAACCGCCGGAAGCGCACTCCGGCGAGGTTGCGTTCGTACAGGCCCACCGCGTTCTTTCCTGTTGGTGGTCCCGCCTGGGACGGCTTGCCGGGGCGGGCGTCTTGTGTGAATTCATCGGGCGCGGCCGAGCAGCAGGTCCAGCCACAGCCGTCGCGCCCGCGCGTCGGGCAGGCGTTCGGTCTCTCGGGCCTGCGGTGTTGTGCCGGTTCGGTCGGTACGGCGGACGAACAGCAGCCCGCCGGAGGCGCACAGTTCGTACGCCAGGGGCGAGCAGTGGTCGCAGGTGTGCGCCACGACCCGGGCCCGGACACAGCGCCTGGTCTCGCGCATCCACCGGATCGCGACATGCCCCGGCTGTTCGGGCGCCACATGCAACCCGGGACAGGCGGACTCGGCCTGGGCCAGCGCATCGAGCGCCCGAACGGCGGCCGATCGGAGGGCAGGTATGCCGCCACTCACTGGGGCAACGATCCTGCGGCGAGCTCCTCCTGGTGGTGGAGCTGCGCAACGAGTTGGTCGGCATTGTCAGCGTCGATGGTGTGGCTCAGCCCGCGATTCAACTGAGCATCGGTGAGTCGCTGGTTGCGTGTGGCCCATAGGCGATCCGCTGAGCTCCGCCAGATCGTCCAGTGGGGGAACGCGGCCTGCAGATCCTCAAAGGTTGTCGTCGTGGACATGGCGACAGCGTGACGTATCGTGTCTGGGCGTTTACACCGCGTTCTCGGGACGTGCGGGACGTTTCGCGTTACCGTCTGGATACGTCCCCAACGTCCTCCCGATTCGAGGTCGCCAGTGGCTAACGACTCTCTACGCCATGCCATGACCAATGCGAGACTTACCGAAAGAGACCTCGCGTTGCGATGCGAGGTGGACGTCAAGACGGTGTCCCGCTGGCTGACTGACGAGGCACGCGTGCCGCACCCGCGTCATCGGTGGGCCGCTGCCGAAGCGTTGGGAGTGGATGAGTCCGTGTTATGGCCAGAGGCGATAAGGACCACGGTCAAGACTGGACCTGATCGGGAGATCGTGTCGGTCTACCCCTACCGGTCCGCCTGCCCGAAGAGCGTATGGCGGGCGCTCATCACCGACGCGAAGTCGACAATCACGCTGGCCGGATACACGAACTACTTTCTCTGGCTGGAGCATCCCAATCTGGCGAAGGTACTGAAGCGCAAAGCTGAACAGGGCTGCTGCATCCGCTTTCTCATCGGTGACCCCGATAGTGAGGTAACCCGCCGACGCGAGGAGACGGAAGCGGTCCCGCTCACGGTGTCCACTCGGATTCGTATCACGCTGGCCGAACTAGACCAGCTCAAGGACGTGCCTGGCATTGAGGCGCGGTTCGGTGACGAGCACATCGCCCTGTCGGCATTCCAGTTCGACGACGAGATGCTCGTCACCCCACATCTGGCCAAGCTGGTCGGCCACGACTCGCCGCTCCTGCACCTCAAGCGCCACCAGGATGACGGCCTCTACGACCGCTTCGCGTACCACGTCAACGAACTGTGGTCAGCCGGACGAGACATCTGGTCGGGGACGAGCGTGGGATGACATCACCCGTGACGTGCGAGTTTGGTAAATCGGAATGAGTGGCGACTTTGTGATCATGTTGTTGTGAAACTTTTGGCGCGTTCCAAATACGATGATCGCCTGCGGTGCGCCTGTAGCGCAGATCTAGTCACAAGGACATGTAGTGGACGACGCCCCGATCACTGGTCTGTACGATTCGCTGCTCACTGACAAACTCGCCAAAAGCGTCGATGCGTGGCGGCAGACGGGACACCTCGTGGAGGTGTCGGAGGTCGATAAGGAAGAGGTCGCTCACCTGCTGGGTCGTTTCGTCGGCGAAACGGCAGCGCGGGCCTTGGCCATGCTGAAAGAGCCCCAAGAGCAGGTTGAGTTGGTCAACCGGTTGCTGAGCCAGTTGGCGGAGCCCCCAACTGTGGCAGATGGGCCGAACAGGCTGTTGTCGATCGTGAGACACAGTCCGGGTGCGAGCGCCCCGGTACGCCCGTTGACCTCGCTGTCCGAGGCGGCCTTGCTGACCAACGCTCGCGAGGACCCCAACCTGGCGCATGAGTTGGCGGCCGAGTTGGTCAGCGCCGACCGGGTGGATCTCTTGTGCGCCTTCGTCAAGTGGTCGGGACTGCGCATCCTGGAACGCCCACTCGCCGAGCTACAGCGTCGGGGTGTCCCGCTGAGAGTGATCACGACGACCTACATGGGCGCGACAGAGAGACGTGCGCTGGACCGGCTAGTGCGGGACTTCGGCGCCGAGGTGCGGATCAGTTACGAGCAGAACTCCACCCGCCTGCACGCCAAGGCATGGCTGCTGCGCCGCGACACTGGCTTCGACACAGCCTACGTTGGTAGCTCCAACCTGTCCCGGGCGGCGCTGCTAGATGGGCTGGAATGGAACGTACGACTCTCGTCCGTGACCACCCCTCGGCTGCTGGACAAGTTCGAGGCAACCTTCGACTCCTACTGGAACCGATCCCAGTTCGAACTTTACGACCCGGTAATTGATGCAGAACGGCTGGATGAGGCGTTGTCCCGCTCGAAGGCGGGCAAGCAGCTTTTCGACATTCCTGCACTGATGCCGCGCCCTTATCGGCACCAGGAGGAGATGCTGGAGGATCTGGACGTCGAGCGCACCGTGCATGGCACGCATCGCAACCTCCTCGTCGCTGCTACCGGCACGGGTAAGACGGTGGTAGCCGCTTTTGACTACCGGAAGCTGCAGAAACGGCTGGGACGCCAGCCGTCACTACTGTTCGTGGCGCACCGGCGTGAGATCCTCACTCAGGCATTGCGCACGTATCGGCAGGTGCTGGCCGTGCCAGACTTTGGCGAGCTGCATGTAGGCGCGGATCGTTCGCGAGACTGGCGACACGCTTTCGCTAGCGTGCAGTCGCTCACCGCCATGGGAATCGAATCCTTTGATCCTGGGCATTTCGATGTAGTTGTCATCGATGAGTTTCACCACGCAGCTGCTCGTACCTATCGACGGATCATTGATCACCTCAAGCCCAAGGAACTGTTAGGACTCACCGCCACCCCGGAACGCGCCGATGGTACCTGGGTTCAGGATGAGTTCTTCGAAGGCCGCATCGCCTCTGAGCTGCGCCTGTGGGATGCGTTAGACGCCGACCTGCTCTGCCCGTTCCACTACTTCGGCATCAACGACGAAACCGACCTCACCGGCATTAAATGGTCACGGGGCTCATATGACAGCAACGCGCTTGACAACTTGTTCACTGGCGACGATGCCCGAGCCCGTCTGGTGTTCAACGCGCTGAGCGACAAGGTTAGTAACCTGGCCGTTGTCCGTGGCCTGGGCTTCTGTGTTTCAGTACGGCATGCGCGCTTCATGGCTGATTTCTTCACCGAGGCGGGGTTGCCCTCTCTCGCGGTGGACGGCTCGACCGACGACGCCTCCCGAAAGGCGGCCTTGCGGGCGCTGAGGGATGGCGAAGTCCGCTTCCTGTTTGCGGTCGACCTGTTCAATGAGGGCCTGGACGTGCCCGACGTGGACACTCTGCTGCTTCTACGGCCGACTGAGAGCGCCACTGTCTTCCTTCAGCAACTCGGCCGAGGGCTTCGCCGTACCCCGGACAAAGAGGTGCTTACGGTGTTGGACTTTGTCGGCCAGCACCGTAAGGAGTACCGTTTCGCTAATCGGTTCCGTGCATTGACTGGGTTCGCCCGGGGGTGGCTGGACAAGCAGGTCAAAGACGACTTCCCGCTGCTTCCGCCGGGCAGTCAGATTGTGCTGGACCGAGTGACCAAGGATCGACTCCTGGCCGAGCTAAAGATCCATCTCGGCGCGACAGTGAATACGCTGACGCAGGAGATTCGCTCTTTCGCAGAAAAGTCGCTCATCGCGTACCTGGAGGAGAGTGGGCGCGAAATCGGCGACCTGTATCGCAACCGCAGGTACTGGACATCGCTCCTCCGTCGAGCAGGCCTGCTGCCCGAGTCCGGCTCACCGTTAGAGGAGCTGCTTGGCCGGCGGATCCGGGCGCTTTTGCATGTAGACGACCGTCGCCGTGCTGAAGCCTATGTCCGGCTGCTGAGCGCCGATGGCCCGCACTACGCAGACTGCTCACCTGCGGACCAGGCCTTTGCGCGGATGCTGTGTTTCTCCTTCTGGCGCGACGGTGGAGACTTCTCCTCCTATGGCCAGGCGCTAGAACGACTACGCGGTGAGCGTGATCTGTGCGAGGAGATCCGCCAGGTTCTCGCCTACGGCGCCGACCGTCCACGACACGTTGCCCGACCGCTCGGTCCGAACTTCGATGCGGTGCCACTCGCGGTCAATGCCCGTTACTCCATGGAGGAAGTGCTCGCTGCGATCGGCTGGGCATCCCTTGGAGGGCTGGTGCCGTCCACGATGCGCGAGGGTGTTGCGTGGAGCCCCGCCACCAAGTGCGACGCACTGTTCGTCACCCTGCACAAGAACGAGAAGGAGTTTTCCCCGCAGACCATGTACCGGGATTATGCGCTCACTCCAAGTCTGTTCCACTGGGAGTCGCAGAACCGGACCAGTTCCCACTCGACTACTGGCTTGCGCTATCAGAACCATGAGAGCGAGGGTAGCCACGTGCTCCTGTTCACCCGGGAGCGGAAGGAAAACGACAGCGGTCACCCCGAACCGTTCGTTTTCCATGGAACCGCGCGATACGTCGAACATCGAGGTGAGCGTCCCATGGCCATCACCTGGCGACTCGATGAGGAAATGCCCGCCGACCTATTCCGCAGGGCTGCCATCGCGGGGTGAATCTAGGTACGCCGGTCTGATCAACGCAGTGGGGGGGCGGCGTTCTTGGCGCGGTCGAGGGCGAGGGTGGACCACCAGGTGCCGCCGATGGGGTCGACCTGGTGGTAGACGGGGTCCTGGGGGCCCTTGCCGCCTCGCGTGCACTGGCCGTTGGACTGCTCGGGGGAGCGGAGCCACAGGAACGCGTCGGCCAGCTCGCTGCCCGTGTCGGTGGTCGGGCGGGGGCCGACGCCCCGGCCCGGAGGGTTGCACCAGATCTGGGGGTCGGCGTACTTGCCCTCCGGCGGCTGCCACACGCCCTTGCCGTTCCGGCTGGTGTCGATGACGAAGTGGGTCAGGGGCGCGTTGGCCGGCACCGCGTCGATCTCGGCGCCGGTGCAGGTGCTCCCGCCGTCGTTCATCTTCAGGTAGAGGCAACGGGACAGGCTTTCCCCATACCTGAGAAGCTCGTCGGTCTCCTGGAAGTCCGCGACGTTCAGGTAGAAGCCGTCGGCTCGCTTCACCCCGGCCTTCACGAGCCGGTCGGCGATCTCGACGAGGCTGGGCCAGCCCTTGATGCCGCCGTCGAGATACACGGCCGTGTGGGGGAGCTTCCCCAGGCGGTTCACCGCGTACGAGAGCTCACGGTAGCGCTCGGCCGCGCCCGCCTTGCTTCCCTGCGAGCAACTGTTCGAGCCGGGGAGTCTGGTCAGGCTGTTCGGCTCCAGCACGACCACCGTCCGCGCCTTGCCGATTCCCTTCGCCACACGGTCGATCCAGTCACGGTAGGACCGCTCGTCCGGCTCTCCCCATTGGGAGCAGTCCTTCATCGGCACGTGATCGGTCACGAACACGGGAACGGCGTGACGCGCGGAGGCCACCCGCACGGTGGACGCGACCGTACGCCCGGCTTCGGCGGCAGGCATGTTCAGGTTCACGGGATGCGGCACCGCGGCGAGGGCACGCATCAGCGCTGCATCGGCCTTCCTGCCTTGCCCGCTCCAGACGCCCGCCTGGCGCTGCGCATCGGCGCCCGGCCGGTAGGCGAACCGTACGCCGGGCTCGCGAAGCGGGTTGCCGCCACTGCCCGTCGGAGCGGGTGACGCGGCCGGGGTGGTGGGCGCACCGGTCTGGGCCGGCCCCCCGGAGACCACCACCGTGGAGCGCACGGAGGTGATTGAGGAGGTCGCGGACGCCGCGGCATGCGTGTCGCGGTCGGAGGGCCATACGGTGACCACCGTCGCGACCACTGCCAGCCCGGCGACTCCGGCCCCGACCCCGGTCAGCAGCCTGCGACGGCGTCTCCCGCCCCCGGGCAGTGTGGTGACCGACGACTCCGCGACCGGCGACTCCTCAACCGGGGACGAGCCGGTGAGGGCGTCAAGGATGTCCTGCACGGTCGGCCGTTGGGCCGGGTTCTTGGCCAGGGCGCGGGTGACCAGCGTGGCCAGCGGCCCGTCGAGGCCGGTCAGGTCGGGTTCTCCGTTGATGACCCGGTTGATGACGACCGGCAGCGGCCCGTTGCCGAAGGGGGCGTGGCCCGTGCCGGCGTACGCGACCGTGCTCGCCCAGGCGAAGACGTCCGAGGCGGGTGTGAGGGGGCCGCCTTCGAACTGCTCGGGGGACATGAACGACGGCGTGCCGACGACCGCGCTGCTGTGTGTGGCGGTGTCGGACAGGTGGGCCACACCGAAGTCGATGACCTTGGGACCGATGGGGGAGAGCAGGACGTTGCCGGGCTTGAGGTCGCGGTGGATGATGCCGGCCGCGTGGATGGCGCGCAGGGCGGTTGCGATGCTGACGGCGAGCCCGTCCAGGCTGGAGCCGCGTAGCGGTCCGTCCCGTTGGACGGCCTCTCGGAGGGTCGGGCCGGGTACGTACTCGGTGACCAGGTAGGCGGTCTCGCCGTCCATTTCGGCGTCGAGGACGGCGGCGGTGCAGAAGCGGGCGACTCGCTTTGCGGCTTCCACTTCGCGTCGGAATCGGCGGCGGAAGTCGGGGTCGGCGGCGATCGTGTGGTGGAGCAGCTTGACCGCCACGCGCGTGCCGTCCGGCGCCTCACCGAGGTAGACGGTGCCCATCCCGCCCTCGCCCAGCCTGCGCAGCAGCCGGTACGGCCCCACCTGGTACGGGTCACCGGTACGCAGGTCAGCGGGGTGCCATGGCGGGCCTGACGGCCACCCCGGGCCGGACTCGTGCCCGTCACCGAAACCGCGTAAGCCCCCCGCCCCGCTGCCGCCGTTCGCCCCGGAATGCGACATCGCTCGCCCCCGCTGGAATGCTCTCGACAGATCAGTAAGGATCCTATTGACCACCGCCGGGCGCGGCCATCGCCCAGCATCGGGGAGCCGCTCAGCGGTCGCGGCGGCCTTTCCCTCGGTCGGCTTCGTCCTTCCCGCCGTGGTCGAGGCCGGTGAACTGTCGTATATACGCCTGGTAGGCGTCGGCCCGGGCTCTGGGCGATGGCGATCGCACGCCTCGGGCGATGCTCTGAGGGATTCCGCCGGAACCCCGCCTGGACTGGTAGTCCCGCAGTCGTTCCCGATGCTCGTCCGCCCAGTCGTGAATCGCCCCAATGCGGGCAAAGTAAAACGCCACGGCCAGCAAGGGAGTGAAGAGAACCGTCGTCACGATGAAGTCGACGTCGTGGAGGAGCACCCCGAAAATCAGCACGAATCCGGCCACGCCGCCGGCTCTGATCAGGCCTCTCCGAACGCTTCCGCGGTCGGCCCGGGCCTCCTCGGCCCATTCGCGTACGCGCCGCAGCGGAGGCTGGTACGCCGCGCCGAGCCGTATGACTTTCGGCAGCCAGCCTGCGTACGCCGCCAGGGTCAGCGCGACGAGATACCAGGACAGCGTCGCGGCGATGTCCGGCCGAGTCCAGCCCCACATGATCCAGGCCACCGGGATCGTGGCGGCGCCCCAGGCCCCGAGCCACAGTGTCGCGCGGATGACCGCTTCCAGCCGGGCGGTGGGCGAGAGCCGCCGGCTCTCATAGTCGGCCCACTGCCGGTCTCGCAGAGTGGAGGCGGCGTCCAGCACGGCCGACATCCGCTGGTTCTGCCGGTCGACCACCGCCTGCCGGCGTTGCTGCTCCGCCTGGGCCGCGGCGAAGGCGGTGAAGTCGGCGCGAACGAGCCACCCGATAGGGGTATCCGAGCCACCGTCCCGCGCACGCAACCAGTCGTACCACTCGATCTCACCGGTGGGGGGTGGCGCCACGCGCTCGCAGCCGGCGCGCAACCACGTCTTGCTCTCCGAGTAGGGCAGAAGGGCCGCCAAGAGCAGCCCGCGCGCTCCGCTCTCGGCCCATTCCCGGGCTTCCGGCGGCAGTCCGGGAACCTGAGCGGCCAACTGCCGCCACGAATCCCAGACCTCGTCCCAGGCCCGCTGCGTTCCTCGCAGCGCGCTCAGCACAGTGAATCTGGAGAGGGCGTCCAGTATGCCGCCCTCGCAGAGGTCGCGGTAGAGCTCCCATTCGGGGCCGCTTTCTCGTAGACGACCGATCCTGAGTGCCTCGGAAAGCGACTCCGGGGTCACGACCGTTCCTCGCCAGACGGCTGCTCCCTCCGGATCGAGCCAGCCCAGCAGGTGAAGCAGTTTCAGGTCAGCCGGGAGTCTGTCGTCTCGGAGCCGATGGTCGACGAGTTCGATCTGGGCGGTCAGGTCATCGGCGGTGAGACGGTCGAGCTCGTGCAGCCAGGCGAGAAGGCTGAGCCAACCATCGGAGGGTGTGCCCGTTGTGGTCGCGCCCTCGAAGAACTGACGCCTCGCGGCAGTCCAGTCACCGCGGATGGCGGCGGCCAGTTCTTCCCGGGTCGTAACCGCCGCACCTGCGAGGACCAGCGGGCGGCGCTGCGGCGCGGATTGATGGATGTGATTGATCTGGACGTTGCGATCGCCGAGTTGGAAGGGGGCCGGGCCGTGGAAGACGTTTCCCGACACTCCGTCTCTTCCTGATTCGGCGTCGCGGGTCATGCCCTCGGCCCGAAGTGGTTGTCTTGACGGTTGCGGTCCCCGACCTGAAACGCGGTCGGTCCATGGAAAACGTTCCCCGACACTCCCCCCACCGATGCCTGACGGGCCTGGTCGGCGATGTCGTTCAGTTCGCGGGCGACCCGTTCGCGATCGGCCTCGCCGAGACTCTCCAGCAGCATCTCGAATCGGGCCGTCCAGGACGCCTCCTGCCGGGCCCGAATCAGCGCCGCTTCCCCAGGGGCGAGCGAGGCGAGATCCGTCGCGGTCTGCTCCAGCCGCATCAATTCCGCCTGCTCACGTTCGGGATCGTCGCGGCCGAGTACATGCGCCACCCGCTGCCGCACGCTCACCCACACGTCCGTGCCCGCGGCCTGCACCACCGCGGTGCCACCTGCCGCGGCCACCGCTGCCAGCCATTCGACCAGCATTTCCGGCCTCCTCACACGTTTTCATGACACTTTATATCTGGCCATGGTGAGGTCGCCGGATGTCTAGACATGGAAATCGACCCGGAAAACGAGGCCGCCTGAAGGGATTACGCCTGATAATGCCTCGGATCGTCGGCAGCGGGGGCTCGTATTAAGGGACCGATGACAGCCTCCCCGACTGCTCCAAACGGCCTTCACGCAGTTGACGGACCCCTGCGCGGCTTGCGGTCGCCGGTACGCAGGTCGGCGGGGTGCCACGGCGGGCCTGACGGCCACCCGGTGCCGGACTCGTGCCCATCACCGGAACCGCGTAAGCCCCCCGCCTCGCTGCCGCCGTTCGCGCCGGAACGCGACATCGCTCGCCCCCGCTGGGATGCCTCGGACAGGTCAGGTCAGGTCACCAAGGACCCTATTGACCACCGCCGAGCGCCAACTCCGGCAGATCGCGCCCCGCGATCACCGAGAGGCGCTACTGGACGCAGAGAGCGGACACGGTCACGTCGTAGATGTACCAGCTTCCGGTAGGAGTTACGTACACGTAGTTCACGGCGGTCGTCTGGTAGCCGGTGCAGTCGCCTCCGGCCGCGAGGATGGCGGCACGGGCCGCTGCCGCGCCGTTCTGCACAGCCACTGAGTACGTGCTCGCCTCACCGCGAGCCGTCGCGGTGCGCGACACGGTGTAGGAAGGCGGTGGCGGCGCGGGAGCGCACAGGCCGGTCGCGGTTCCGCTGTACTGGTAGCCACCTCCGCTGGGTACGACGTACACGAGGGTGGCCGACGAGGTCACGTTCGTGCAGACCTCACCCAGTTGGGCGGCCATCTGGGTAAGGGCGGTACGGGCGCTCGCCTGCGCCGCCGCCGAAGCTGCGGCCTGCGTCTGGCCCCATGCCGAGCCGGTCGCCGTCCGCCAGGTGTCGGCGTGGGCCGCCGCCGGGCTGAGGCCGATCCCCGCCGCGACGAGCGCCACCAGCATCACCAATCGGCCGGCGAGCGAACCACGCCGGGATTTTCCGTACGGTTCATCGTGCTGAGCCATTCGCGTCTCCTATGAGCGCCTGATGAATAGCGACAGTGCAGGATGTGCTCTGAACCCCCCTTTGGGCGTGATCTCGGGGCGCGACGTCATCGTAGATTTGCCGTTTCCCGGCGGCCATTCTCGGCGGCGTGGGCGGCATGGACGTGCTGGTGGGCGATCTCGGCCGATGAAAGTTTCCGCGCGTTCGCCCAGGACCCGTAGTGGCTCACATGGTGTGATCCAGTTGCCGCCATCGGCCGGGGTCGTTGAGCCGTTGCAGCCATAGCGCCTCAACGGGCGGAATCGGGCTCAAAAGCGCAGCATGGCCGGTCAGTTCGTCAGCGTGGCCGCCAGCAGCTCGCGGAACGCGATCGGCTTACGGCCGAGCAGCTCCCCGAGGGCGGGGCCGACCTCGGCGAACTCGCCCTGACGGCTGGCCTCGAACATGCCCAGCAAGAACCGGGCCTGCTGCTCGGGAACGCCGCGCGCCACCATGCCCGCGACCCACTCGTCGTCCGGGACGGTGATGCGGGTGATCTCGCGCCCCGTCAGATCGGAGGCGATCGCGGCGACGTCAGCGAGATCGAGCGCCTCGGGACCGGTCAACGGCGGCGTGATCCCGTCGAGCCGGCCCTCCTCCGTCAGCGCGACGGCGGTCACCTCGGCGAGGTCGGCGTGGGCGGTCCAGGAGACCGGGCCGTCCTCCGGTGCGACGAGCGTGCCGGTCTCGAGCGCCTGACCGACGAACTGGAGCGCGGTGGTCGCGTAGAAGCCGTTGCGCAGTGCGATGAACGTGACCCCGGATGCGCGCAGGTCCTGCTCTGTCTCGGCATGGGATGGCATCGGAAGGAAGGGGGAGGCCGGGTTCGCGCCCATGTGGCTGGTGTAGAGGATCCGCTCGGCGCCCGCGGCTTTGGCGGCCTCGATCGCCGTACGGTGCGGGCGGGCGTCCGCCGGGCCGGAGACGATGAGCACCTGCGACGCGCCCTCGAACGCGTACGCCAGGCTCGCGGGGTCGTCGAAGTCGCCCTGCCGGACGCGTACGCCGTGCTGGGCGAGGTCATCGGCTCTCACAATGTCACGGACGCTGACGCCGATCCGGTCGGCGGGGATGCGTGCGAGCAGGTGTTCGACGACGCCGCGGCCGAGTTGCCCCGTCGCTCCGGTGATGATGATCACGGCACACTCCTTGCTATCGCTGATATCGGCCGAACGCTAACACTGGAAATCCAGTGATAGCAACAAGCTGATATCGTTGGAAGCATGAGCGATCGTGAGAGCGAGACGGCGAGCGGCCGCGACAGGACGCGGGTGCACATCGTGTCGGTCGCGGCCCGGCTGCTCGCGAGCGGCGGGCGCGACGCGCTCTCGACCAGAGCGGTGGCCGCCGCAGCGGGGACGCAGGCCCCGACGATCTACCGGCTGTTCGGCGACAAGGAGGGCCTGGTCGACGCGGTCGCCGAGTTCGGCTTCAGCTCGTATCTCCAGGACAAGAAGGCGAGCCCGCCCGCCGACGATCCGATGGAAGCGTTGCGTGCCGGATGGGACCTGCACGTCGGCTTCGGACTGGCGAACCCCGCCTTGTTCTCGCTCATGTACGGCGATCCCACGCCGGGACGGCAGTCGCCCGCCGCCGTCGCCGCCTTCCGCATGCTGGGAGAGCGCATCCGCGCCATCGCCGCCGCCGGCCGGTTGAAGGTCGGCGAGCGCCTGGCGGCGGACCTCGTGCACGCCGCGGGCTGTGGCACGGTCTTCACGTTGCTCGCCCTGCCGGAGGAACGGCGTGACCCGCGCCTGTCGGAGGTGGCCCGCGACGCGGCGATAGCCGCCATCACCACCGACGCTCCCGCCGTCGAAACCCCCGGACCCGCCGCGGCGGCGATGGCGCTGCGCGCCGCGCTGCCGGACGCCATCGCTCTCACCGACGGAGAACGCCACGTGCTCGGCGAATGGCTCGACCGCCTCGCCGCGGACGGGTCCGGCTGAGGTCTCGGCGCACAGGCCGGGGTCAGCGGGCCGCGCCGGTCTCGGCGTACTCGATCAGGAGTTCCCGGCGCAGCCGGGTCAGGTACGTCTCGCTGCCGGCGGACGAGCGGCTGTAGCGGTCGATGTCGTGGAGGGTGCGCCAGCCCGGCAGTCGCTCTCGGGCAAGGCGCAGGAGACCCATCCCGGTCACGGAGGCGGCGCCGCCGTCGCCGGGCCGCAGGATGGCGGGTGCGGCGGTGAGTATGGCGTCCACCTGGGCGAAGCCGTCCTCGACCTGGCGGGTCACCTCGTCGATCGCCTCCTGCCTGGTGCAGCCGGTCTCGTGGCGGAGCACCCTGACCAGGTTGTAGGGAGCGCCTGTGGCATCGTCCTCGTCCAGGGTCCGCAGGTCGTTCTCCGCGAGTGCCGCGGCCAGGGCGACGTCCAGCAGTCGCCGGAAGAGCGGATGGTCGCGTACCGCCGGCTCGAACTCCCTGCCGTACGTGATCTCGAAGCTGTCCAGGAAGACGGGCGCCCCGGAGCTCCCCACGCGCAGCGCGAACTGGTCCCGCAGGCTGGGGATGAACCCGCTGAGCCGGTGGCATGCCTCGCGCTCGGCCGCCTCCAGCCATTCCTCGAGGTGGCCGAGGGCGCGCGTCCGCCATGAGGGCGGCTGGATCAGGCGGATCCGCTCCCAAGCCTGGGCCATGGCCGTGGCGACCGCTCCACCGGCCGGCGGGCCGTCGTCGAGCCCCCGTACGAGAAGGGCGAGCCGGTGTCGCAGCCGGACGATCTCGCCAGGGTCGGCAAGACCCGGCTCGTCGAAGAGGTCGTCGACGACGGCGATCACCAGCATCCATCGGGCCAGCGTCTCGGCCTGCTCGGCGTCGGCGTCCGGCCAGAACCGCGCGGCGGTCGAGGCCATGGCGTTCCATCGCGGGTGGCGGGCCTCCTCCGGCGTGGCGGCCAGCCCGGTGTCCAGCAACCATGCGTCCAACCGCTCCTGTACGCGGGCCAGGACGTCGGCCTGCACGGAAGCCGGAGCGAGAGAGGGAGCGGGGGAGGGGGCGGGCACGGTGACGGGCGCCGGGGCGGCCTTTCCACCGGAGCTCATGACCGACCGCACGTAGCCGGCCAGCCCCTCCCGTGACCGAGGATCGCCGAGGCCGCCGAGTCGCCGGAGGGCCGTCTCCATCTGGGCGTCGGCGACCTGCCGGGCCTCCTCCACGGCTCCGCAGGACAGGACCAGTTGCCGCGCGCGCTCGGCGTCGGCCGCCGTCAGGCCGCGGCGCAGCAGCCGGGCGAGCGCGGGTTCGCGGGCCAGAGCCTTGATGACGGGGAGCGTGTAGACGCCTTCCATGATGTCGGAGTTGGCCGGTTTCCCGAGCTCCCCGGTCGTCGCGGTCAGGTCGAGGATGTCGTCGCGCACCTGGTAGGCCATGCCGAGATGCCAGCCGAACCGCGCCAGGGCCTCCTCCGCCTCGGGGTCCCGCGCGGCCTGCATGGCGCCCAGTCTGCAGGCCAGGGACAGTAACTCGGCGGTCTTGGCGCCGGTCACCTCCATGTAGGCCTCCTCGCTGCGGGAGAACAGGAAGCGGTCGGCGGTCTCGGCGATCATTCCCGAGCAGGTGTGCTGGGCGGTCTCGGCGACCAGCAGGGCCTCACGCCGGCCCAGCTCGGAGAGGATCCGGCTGGCGCTGATGAACAGCAGGTCGCCGGCCAGGACCGCCAGGCGCGCGCCCCAGACGATGTTGACGCTCGGCCTGCCTCTGCGCTGCCGCGCGTCGTCGATGACGTCGTCGTGATAGAGCGATGCCATGTGCAGCAGTTCGACGGCCGCCGCGGCCTTGACAGCGCGGACGTCGGCGGCCCGCCCCGGGCCGGCGAGCACGTAGTAGGACAGCAGTGCCAGGGTGGGCCGGATCAGATGGCGGTGACCGGCCGGCTGCCTGGTCAGCGGGGCCAGCTCGGAGCGGCTCGGCACGTCCGCCATGCCGACGATCTCCCGCACCCGATCCAGGTCGGACTCCAGGGCGGGGAAGGCACGAGAAACGCTCTCAGATGTCACGGATGCTCCTGACGGGGACTTATGAATGCGCCGTCACCGGCCGGCCCACCGGCTGGTGCGCGCGCGTGCGGGCGGCGAAAGCGGAGATGCCGAGGATCACCGTGCCCAGCGCCCAGCACACGGCGGGGCCGACGGCGTTCCCGGGCACCGTGTCCATGGCCACGGCCGCGACCGCTGCCTGCATCGGCCCGTAGTCGGGCAGGTAACGAACCAGGACGCTGGCCGCGGCCGGGGTGGCGAGCGGGCTCTGCAGGGCCAGGTCGATCGAGCAGATCACGGTGACGAGGACCAATCCGGCCAGGTCGCTGGTCAGCACCGCGGCGAGCGCGATGCCGATCCCTCCGTAGATCACCGCTCCACCGGTGAGGGCGGCGGCGAGCAGCAGGGGCTGCGCGGTCGGGTGGGTCAGGCAGATCAGGCCGGTCGCGTAGAGCGCGACGCAGAGCGCGACCACCGCCAGGGCGGTGAGCTTCGCCGCGATCAGGCACAGCTGGGGGAAACCGGATCGCACCAGCCGGCGGTCGAAGGACGCCGAGTTCATCGTGGTCACGAACATCATGAACCCGGTGATCAACGCCAGGATCTGCAGCGCCCCGGCGAGCTGGTTGAGGACGTTGGCCGGCACCGCGACGGTCCGGCCGGCGGCCCGGACGTAGAACGGGAGCGAGATCTCCAGGGACAGGGCGTAGATGAGGATCGCCCACACCGGGATGAAGACCACGATGATCATCAATGCCAGCCGGTTGCGGAGGTGCTCCACGAACGTCATGCGCACGGCGGTGGCGTAGCAGCCCCAATGGCGTCTCACGGCGCACCCGCCCGGTCCGCGGCCCACTCGCCGGCGGCCCCCGTGCTCACGTGTTCCTGCTCGCGCAGCACGCCGCCCTCCAGCCGATGGAGCGTGTCGAGACGTGCCGCGTCGTAGGCGAGGTGGGAGACCACCAGCACCGAGCGGCCACGCGCGCGCAGTTCCTCGGCCAGGTCCCAGAACCGTACGTACGTCTCCCAGTCGAAGCCCTGGTAGGGCTCGTCGAGCAGGAGCACGTCCGGGTCGTGCATCAGGGCCAGGACGAGGTTGAGCTTCTGCCGCGTGCCGCCGCTCAGCGTGGCGGGGCGGGCCCGGCGGGAGCCGGAGAACCGCAGCGCCTCCATCAGTTCCTCGGCCCTGCGCAGGCTCTCCAGGCCGTAGGCGACCTGGAAGAACCTCAGGTGCTGCTCGACCGTGAACGCGTCGTGCAGCACCGTCTCCTGAGGGCAGTGACCGATGCGCCCGCCGTGGCGCACCGACCCGCCGTCCGGCCGCAGGTCGCCCGCGAGGACGCGCAGCAGCGTGGTCTTGCCCGCGCCGTTCTCCCCGACGATCCCGATCACCCGGCCGGGCGGCAGATCGAGATTCACTCCACGCAGGACCGGGCCGCCCCGGTAGCTCCTCCGTACGTCCCGCACCCGCAGCACGGGCTCATCCGACGGCATGTACCACCTTCCCCTGACCCGGTCCCACCATCTGACTGCGCTGCTTCGGCTAGTTCGGTGTGTCGACGGCGATGAAGGCGGCCGATCCGCTGCCCTGGGCGCTGCTCACGCCCTTGCTGGAGCACTGGCTGATGTCCGAGGTGGGAGCGGCCTTACCGGCGATCCGCTTGCCCTTCAGCTTTCCTTCGGTGACCTCGCCGACCAGCATCATGTCGCCCGGGTTGTACGAGTTGATTCCGTCGAGGTTGGGGCGGACCGTGGAGGTGCCCAGCGTCTGGCCCTGGCCGTCCTTCCACGTGATGGTGCCCGTGCCGGTGACGTTCTGGATGCCCGTGCAGGACGCCTGCCCGGTGCCCTTCAGGGTGGCCGTCCCGGAACGGATGTTGGGGAAGCTCCCGTCGGGAGAGGTGCAGTTGGTGAACGTCACGCTGCCCTTGGCGGTCACCGTGCGGGTCTCCTTGCCCACCGCCGGGTCGGCGGTGATCGGCTGACCGTCGGTGCTCACCGCGCAGGTCAGCACGGTGTGCCCGCCCGGCTGCTTCGGCGAGGGATCGGCGACCGGCCTGGCGTTCGCGCTGGTGCCGCCGGACGCGCCCTGGGCCACCGTAGGGGCGACCACCAGGGCCAGGCCCGCGACGGCCGCCGCGGCGGTGCCGACACCGCAGGCCAGGTAGACGCGCGATCGAGAAACGTTCATGGACATCCCCCCGAGGTGATTGCTGTCAGTAAACTACTTATCACAATCAGTAACGAGTAGGCCGGTGACTCGAGACCGGTCATGCGCCGCGCCCCTCATCGGTACCGGTACGTCTGTGATCGACAACGACGTCCGGGTTTCGGTTCAGCTGTCAGATCATGACCGTCATCGTGGCGGCGACCGCCTGGAAACCGAGCCTCTCGTAGACGCGGCGTGCGGGATTGCCCTTGGTGACCACCAGGCCGATCGTGGTGAGCCCGCCCTCGGCGGCGCGGGCCAGGGCGGTCGACAGCATGCGCGCGCCGAGACCTCGTGGCGACCGGTCCGGATGCCGGAACACGTCCGCGATCCACGGTCCCCGGTTCGAGTCGTGCACGAAAACGCCACCCACCACTTCGCCCATCCCAGGAGAGCCGTCCCGTACGGCGAGGACGCTGCAGGGAAGCAGGGGGCCGATCTCCTCGCCGCCGAGGAGCGGAACGAGCTCCTCCTCCAGGGCCTTCTCGCCGTCCCGGGGACGGTAGTCGGGATGGCCGGGCGGGTAGGCCGCGAACCACGCGGGGAAGATCTCGGCAGGCGATCGGTCGCAGGGGACTATCCGAAAGCCGTCCGGAGCGGCGTCCGCGAGCGGCCGGGCGCTCGGCAGATCGCACAGCATCACGTTCATATGCCGCAGCAGCCGCGCGCCTCGGTCGAGCAGGGCTTGACCGAGATCGGCCGGCACGGAGACCACCCAACCGGGCATCCGCGACGTCATCGCGTCGGCGGCTCCCGGACCGATGTCCTCGATCGCGTAGGCCCACGGGCTTCCGTCACGGACGCCTTCCAGGTAACTGAACGCCGGGACGCCGTCGGCGCCGAGCATTCTCCGCCGCTCCTCGGTCATACCGTGAGGTTCGCGCAACCCGGCTCGCTCGGCAACCGGTCGAGATCACGCGTCCGCGCCGTCCTCGGCCTCCCAGCGCAGCAGGTCTCCCGGCTGGCACTCGAGCGCCTCGCAGAGCGCGGCGAGTGTCGAGAAGCGCACCGCCTTGGCGCGGCCGTTCTTGAGCACCGCCAGGTTGGCGGGCGTGATCCCGACGCGGTCCGCGAGCTCGCCCACGGACATCTTCCGCTTGGCCAGCATGACGTCGATCTCGACGACGATCGGCATCAGATCACCTCGTCCAGCTCGGCCTGCATCCGCGCCGCCTCGGCGTCGCGCGCGACGGCCTGGGCGAGCAGCATCCGCAGCACGAGCACGATGAGCGCGACCCCCAGGGCCGCCACGCCGGCCCCGCCTATCAGGAGGACCACGCCAGGGGGGACGGGCTCGCCCGGCGCCAGGACGGCCGCGAGCGCGAATATCAGGAGGGCGGCCGCCACGACCGCGCCGATCACGACGTCCACCCACCGGAAGGCGGCGTGGGTGAACACCGTGCCGCGCCGCACCATGGTCACCAGCCGCCATACGCAGACCAGGACCACCTCCACCGTCACGAAGCCCAGGACCGTGATCGCGAGGATCGGGACGCGCAGGTACGCGTACTCCGAGTCGAGCTCCTCCAGGTCGGCGGCCAGCAGCGGCACCATCACCGTCTGCACGAACACCGAGCCGGCGAGCAGCGCCACGAGCACGGCGCGGAGCGCAATCACCGTCAGCTTCCTCATCGTCCCTCCCTCGATCGACTCTCAATAGAAATCTATCGATAATCGATAAGGGTGGCAAGGCGTATCCGCCGGCCGATGCTCGCGACCGCTTCCTAGACGCCCTGGGGGAGGCGGAACAGGCGGCCGGGGTCGTACGCGGCCTTGACCTGCGCCAACCGGGCGGCGTTGGCGCCGTAGTACTGCTGCCGCCAGTTCGTCAGATCGGGGTCGATGTAGTTCACGTACGCGTGGTCGCCGAAGTACGGCCGCATGGCGGCGTGGGCGGCGCGGGCCCAGCCGGCGGCGCCGCTGAAGTGGGAGTAGTACTGCACGCTGAACAGCGCCTTGCGGTGCGGGAACGCGGTGGCGTCGGGGCGGACCCGGCCGACGGCGCCGCCGAGCGCGTCGAGCATCACCGAGTGCCGTCCCGGGGCGGCGACCTGGGCCAGCAGCGCCTTGATCCCGGCGGACGACAGCGGCGTGTAGGCGAAGTGCGACTTGGCCGAGAATGAGTCGCGCACGAGCTTCCCGCTCGGATTCTGCCCGGGCAGGGTGCCGGGACGGTGGCACTGGGCCACGGACATCGAGGCGCAGCCCGCCTCCACCATCATCGCGTGGTCGTACGCGGACGTCGCGACGTAGCGGCTCGAAGGGCCCGAGCCGATGCGGTCGACGAGCTTCTGCAGCAGGTTCTCGCACGCCGCCTTGCCGCCCAGGTAGAGGCCGCCGACCATCACGTTGAACGAGGGATCACGGTCGAGATGGCAGTTCGACCACATCGCGTCGGGCGCGGAGGGCGCCCACGCCTGCCATGCCTTCAGCACGGCCGCGGCCTTCGACCAGGGCCAGTGCAGGAAGAACAGGGTCACGGAACGCGTCGGGTGAGTCCGGAACGTGAACGACGTCGCCACGCCGAAGTTGCCGCCGCCGCCTCCCCGGGAGGCCCAGTAGAGGTCCGGGTGCGAACTCGGCGAGCAGGTCAGCTCCTTCCCGTCCGCCGTGACGATCTTCAGAGACTCCAGCACGTCGCAGGTCAGGCCGTACTGCCGCGACACCACGCCGATGCCGCCGCCTAGCGTGAGCCCGGCCACCCCGACCGTCGGGCAGGAACCCGCCGGGATGCTGACGCCGTGCGCGGCCAGCTTGGCGTAGACGTCGACCAGGCGCGCCCCGGCGCCGACCGTGGCGTGGCCACCCGAGTAGGACACGCCGCTCATCGGCGACACGTCGACGACGAGCCCGCTGCCCGTGGACCAGCCCGCGTAGCTGTGGCCGCCCGACCGGGAGGTCACCGGCACGCCGTACCGCCGGGCGAACGCCAGGCACTCCGACACGTCCGCCGCCGTCTTGCAGTAGGCCACCCCGGACGGCCGCACGGAGTCGAAGGCCGAGTTGAACACGCGGCGCGCGTTGTCGTACGACACGTCGCCGGGACGGATCAGCTTGCCGTCCAGCCCCCGGCCGAGCGCGGACCAGTCGGCGGGACGCGGACCCGCGGCGGCGAAAGCCGTGCCGGAAAAAGCCGCGGCCCCGGCCAGGGCCGAGACGCGAAGGAAACTCCGTCTGTCGATCATGGTCGTACTCCCGAGGTGGTGATCTACCTCGTTGAGACGCTCATGGAACCGGTCCGGTTGGTTACAAGCCCATCACTTCGTTCCTATACGCAGGGCCAGCGCGGGGCACATCTCCACGGCCTTCTGCGCCTCGCCCAGCAGCCACGAGGGCACGCCGGTGTCCATGAACACCGGAAAGCCGTGGCGGTCGAGCTTGACCAGCTCAGGCACGAGGTGCGCGCACAGGCCGTGGCCCTGGCAGCGGGTCCAGTCGACGACGAGCCGCGCGTCCTGCGCGTCCTCGATCGGCAGCGGCAGCACGCCCTTCGTCGCCCGCCCGCAACCGCCGTGGAAGCGGTGCTCCTCCACGTCGTCGGCGAACGCGTCCAGGGCCGACAGCACGAACCTGGCCGAGCCGTCCGGGTGGAAGCAGGCGCCCCGGCCCTTCACCGCGGCGGCGGCCCGGCGGACCAGGTCGGGGCCGTCCGGGTCGCCGTCCTGGAGCCGGCGGCAGGCCCGCGCGAGGTCCGGCAGGCCGAGGCGGCACGGCCCGCACTGCCCGGCCGACTGGGCGGCGAGGTAGCCCGCCACCCGCGCCGTCTCGCCGAGGGGGCAGGTGTCCTCGCCCAACACCACCACGATCCCCGCGCCCAGCTCGCCGCCCGCCTCCTTCGCGCCCCGCCGGGACAGGATCGCGCCGTACGCGTCCTCGGCGGACATCCACGTGCCGTGGTAGCCGCCGAGCAGCAGCCCGTCGCCGATCTTCGCCTCGCACAGGTTCAGCACGTCGGCCAGCGGCACGCCCGGCGTGACCTCCACGACCGCGGGGGTGGTCACCGAGCCGCCGACCGTCAGCAGGATCGTCCCCGGCTCCTGGACGGTGCCCACCGCGGCGTACTCCTCCGGCCCCAGCTCGGCGAGCACGGCGAGCTGGGCGAAGGTCTCGGTGTTCGACAGCAGTGTGGGCAGCCCGCGCACCCCGCTGTCGCTGGAGCGGACCTTCCGGCCGGGGGGCAGGCCTGCCTCGCCGTTGACCGCGCGGACGAGCGCGCCGCCCTCGCCGGAGATGAACCGCTCCTGGATGCCCGAGACGCGGACCAGGCCGGTCAGGCCGCGCTCGGCCACGGCGGCGGTGACCGAGGCCTCGGCCAGCTCGCCGGCGCCGACCGCGATCACCACCTCCCGCGAGCCGAGCGCGCTGGCCGCGAGCAGAGCGCCCTCCAGGACCAGATGGGGCGCCCGGGTGAGCAGGGTCTTGTCCTTCAGGCTGGCGGGCTCGCCCTCGGCGGCGTTCACCAGCACGACCGTCTCGCTGTCGCGGGCGCGGGAGGCCACGGCGCGCAGCTTGCGCGCGAACGGGAACGCGGCCCCGCCCCGGCCCCGCAGGTCCACCTCCTCGGCCATGGAGATCAGCGCGTCCACGGTCTGGCCCGGGAGCCGGTCGTGGAACTTGTAGTGCGCGTTCAGGTCGAGCCTGCGGTGGTCGTCCAGACCGGCGGTGAGCCGGGCCGGGCCGAGCCGCCGGACGTGGGAGACGCGGTAGGGAATCAAACGATCCTCCGGAGGCGGGGTTCCTGGGGGGTGGGAGGCGTGTCGAGGACGTCGAAGGGATCGGTGCCGGTGCGGCCGAGGACGGCGGCCTCACGCGGCGCCTGCTGCCGCCGTACGACGGGCCGTGGCGTCGCGAGGTCCTCGCGGACCGAACGGTCGGTGTTCCAGTCGGTGGTCGGGGCCTGCCGTGCGGGCCGGGTGGCGGCGGCGAGCCGGATCAGCAGGGCGGCGCCGACCCCCGCCAGGCAGGCCACGTAGCTGAGGGTCACCCAGGGCGCGGCGGACCGGCCCGCGGTCAGGCCGTGCAGGATCGCCACCGGCCAGGCGAGGTAGGCCAGGTCGTGCAGCCCCCGCCACAGCCAGGGCCGCTCCGCCTGGGCGAACCTGCCGCGCATCACGCCGGTCGCGACGATGACGACGAACAGGTCCGAGGCCACGGCCCCCAGCGACACGTAGACGTTGGTGGACGGGATCACCGACCCGTACGGCGGCACGAGTCCGGCGGCGATCTTCATGCCGATATGGACGATCAGGAAACCGATCCCGAGCAGCGCCATGGCGCGGTGCACGAGCTGGACGCGCACCCGCTGGGAGATCGGCAGGACGACGCGGTCGGTCGCCGCCAGGCCGAGGGCGACCGTCGTCGTGAGGCCGACGAGAGAGAAGACCCCGGCGTAGAACGTGAGGAACGACTGGGCGTCGGCCAGGAACACCGCGCCGCCGCTGGTCCGGGTGGCGGCGAGCCCTCCGGTGAGGGCCAGGGTGACCACGGCGCCGAGGCCGATCCGTACGCTGCGCCTTTCGAGGTCGAGGCCGGAATCCGGCCGGGTGTGCCGGGGAGCCCGTCTGTTGGGCACTGATTCCTCCGTCTGATCAATACGGGCTCGGAGTGGGGGGCGCCGCTCCCCGTCCTCAGGCGGGGGTGGTCTGCGAAGGACCGGACGGGGAGCGGCACGTGTGGGACGCGGCTCAGCAGCGCAGGCCGCGGTTGACACAGGAGACGACCGTGCTCATCAGCCGGTCGGGCATGACGTTCTCGAAGTCGGCGTGATCGGTGATCGGGTTGTGCAGCTGCTCGGGGAAGCTGTCCACCGCGAACGACGGCCCGCTCGGCACCGAGTAGGCCAGGGTCATCCGCAGTTGGGGGATCGCCCGGGTGCCCGCGGGGCAGGCGCCGTTCGCGCCGGGGAACACGACGTGCGTCCTGTGGTTGGCGCTGTCGGTGTTCTGGCCGTCCCAGCAGCTGGGGAAGTCGAGGACGCGCAGCACCAGGCTGCCGCGCGGGCAGAGCGGATACTTGCTCGTCAGCCGGTTGGTGAAGCCGGTGCAGGTCCACTGCGCCCGGGCGTTGGCGCCGCCGTTGGTGGCCGCCTTCGCGTCGCCGGTGATCATCCGGAGGAAGCGGGGCATCGCCGCGACCCTGCTGACCGGGTTGCCGCGGAACTGCAGCGTGACCGACCGGGCCAGGAGGATCCCGCCGATGTTGCCCTCGGACGCGCCGCCCGGCTCGTCCGCCCCCGCGCCCGTACCCGTACCTGTATCCCGGCCACGATCCCGCGTGGCCTGGGATTGGGCGGCCGGCGCGGCGGTGTCGTCCGGCGAGGGGGAGGCCGCCGGCTGGGCGCCGACGCCGGTGCGGCCGCGCAGCACGGGCCAGAAGTACGCCGACCTGTCGCCGAACCGGCAGGTGGTGCCGCCCGCGGCGAGGCTCTGATCGGTGGAGAAGCCGTTGGTGGTGAGGTTGCCGACGTAGTCGTGCACGTGGTGCGCGCCGTTCGACACCCCGGGCGTGACGATGTGGTTGTCGGAGTTGCGGTGGCCGTTCTCGTTGCGTCCGCAGCGTGAGGTGAACGAGCCGCGCCCGGCGCGTACGCCGATGTTCCCCGGCGGGACCTGCCGGATGTCGACGAAGTCCTCCAGGGCCGGGCCGACGTCCTCGCACTCCGTGCCCTGGATGGAGGGGTCGCAGTGGTCGGCGAGCGCGGGCCGGCCCACACCGGTCAGCGAGCCTGCGATCAGTACGCCCGCCATCGCGAGCACGAGCCGTTTTCGCATGGATGCTCCTTAGACAGTGCCTTCTAGACCGTGGGAGTGGGCAGCGTGGAGTAGTCGACGAGCCCCGTGCCTTCGAGCAAGGTCATGTGCTTCATCACGACGTCGACCGCCTGCCCGGCGAAGTCGCGGATCAGACTGTTGCGGGTGCCCGCCCGTACGGCGGAGACGAAGGTGAACACCTTGCCGTGCGCGTCGCGCAGGCGGGCGGCGAAGACGCGGTCGAAGCCGGCGCCGCGTGCGGCGGCCATCTCGTCCAGCCACCCGCGCTGGTCCGGGTTCGGCTGGTCCGGCAGCGGGACGGCGAGCTTGGCGGCGAGTTCCCTGACGGCCGCGTCGAGCTTGGTGTGGTCCTCCACGAGGTGCCTGCCGACGTCCTTGACCTTGTCGCTGCCGGCCCGGTCCTGGGCCCAGCGGCCGGCGGGGATCTCCCAGAGCCCGGCCCAGCGCACCCGGACCAGCAGGTCGCGGTCGGCCGGACCCAGCGGGCCGTAGGGAGTCTGCGTCCAGCCCGCCTGGGACGAGGCGCTCCGGGGGACGACCACGATCACCGTGACGGCCGCCGCGAAGAGGAAGACGCCGAGCACCAGGAGTTCCCCAAACCGGAACCGCATCGTGCCTCCTTTCGTGACCTTCGGTCGGAGGTACGCGGTCCCCTGGGGCGCGGTTCAGGAAATAGTCAGAAATGACTGGAGTTACGGATGTGGTGTACGAACATGTAACCCTGGTGCAAATATGTGGCCGTGCGTCGACAACTCGACAGCCGGTTCGTGCGTCTTGACCCCCCTGACTACGACGCTGACAACGAGGACCCCGATCGGGATGAACGCCTGATCCGGGAGCTGTACCGCGAGTTCGGCGGTCCGCTGCTGCGTCACGTGCGCAAGACGACCGGCAACGACCTGCAATGGGCTGAGGACGTCGTCCAGGAGACGCTGGTGCGTGCCTGGCGTAACTCGGCGAAGCTGACGTGGGAGCCGCCCTTGCTGTGGGCGTGGCTCCTCACCGTCGCCCGCCGCATCGTGATCGACGGGCGCCGCAGGCGCGGCGTACGGCCGAGGGAGGTGGAGGCTCCCGAAGAGGACAGCATCGCCGTACCGGACGGCTCGGACCGGACGCTGGCGGCCATCGTGGTCGCGGACGCGCTGAGGCGCCTGTCGAGCCAGCACCGGGAAGTTATCGAAGAGACATACTTACGCGACCGGACGGTAAGCCAAGCGGCCGAGGTTCTGGGCATCCCACCGGGTACCGTGAAATCCAGGCTCTTTTACGCCCTGCGCGCGCTTCGCGCGGCCCTGAAGGAGAAAGGGGTGGCCAGCTGATGTCCGCGTCGTCGCCGCACTTCGACGTGGCAGCGTACGCCCTGGGAGTGCTGGACGACGACGACGCCGAGGCGTTCGAGCGGCACCTCGACGAATGCGCGCCATGCCGGGCGGAACTGCTGGAGGCCCAGGAGCTGCCCGGCATGCTCGACGCCATCAAGGACGGCTCCTCCGTCTCCTCGGAGCGTTCCCACCCCTGACCGGCCGGCGCCGGCGGCCCGCGAGGGACGGTTTCGGGACGGACGGTCCCGCCAGCTGGAACGTGCCCTCCCGGCGCACCGTGTGCCAGCGCAGCCGGGCCCCCAGAACCGCGGTGGCCACCGACTGGATGACGACCAGGTACATCAGCTGCCGGTAGACGAACTGCTGCAGCGGCAGCACCCACAGCACCGAGGCCCGTTCGCCGTCCAGGCGCAACGCGTACCAGCCGGTGAGCGCCTGCACCGCGACGAAGCCGGCCCACACCGCGACCACGGGAAGGGGATCGCCGACGAACAGCCCGTAGAGGGCCATGACGTCGACGACGGGGGCCAGCAACGGCAGGAACACCTGGAACAGCGTGAGATATCCGAGGCATCGACGGCCGAACGGAAGGCGCTCCACGACCGCCCCGCGATGCTTCCAGATCGCCTGCAGCGTGCCGTAGCACCACCGGTACCGCTGCCGCCACAGCTGGCCGAGTGAGGCGGGCGCCTCGGTCCACGCGCGGGCCCGCTCCTCGTAGACCACCCGCCAGCCCCTGCGGTTGATGGCCATGGTCAGGTCGGTGTCCTCGGCGAGCGTGTCCGCGCTGACGCCTCCGGCCGACGCCACCGCCTCCCGGCGGAACGCGCCGATCGCCCCCGGCACCGTCGCCATGCAGCCGAGCAGGTCGAACGCGCGGCGGTCCAGATTGAACCCGACGACGTACTCGACGTGCTGCCAGCGGCCGATCAGCCCGCGCCGGTTGCCGACCTTGGTGTTGCCGCTGACCGCGCCGACGGTGCGGTCGGCGAGCGGCCGTACGAGGTTACGGATGGTTGAGGGTTCGAAGACGGTGTCACCGTCCACCATGACCAGGATGTCGTGGGCGGCGTGGGCGATGCCGGTGGCGAGCGCGGCGGGTTTCCCGGCGTTCGGCTGCCGGATCACCCGGACCCCGGGCAGGCCGAGCGAGGCGGCGATCCGCCCCGTGTCGTCGGCGGAGCCGTCGTCCACGACGACGATCTCGACCGGGCCCGCGTAGTCGGTCCTGACAAGGGACCGCACCGTCGCCTCGATCCCCGCCGCCTCGTTGTAGGCGGGGACGATCACCGAGACCGGCGGCGGGGCCGCCCAGCGGGGCATGCCGGTGTTCGCGGATCTCCCGCGCGTCCTGCGGGCGTGCGCCCACGCCAGTGCGACGAAAAGGGTCATCCGGAGCACGGTGAGCACGCCGGCCGCGGCGAGGAACCAGCCGAGCGCCTCGACGAAGGCGAAGGAGGCCCGCTGGGCGAACCCCAGGACCGTGCCGAGGACGCGCTCGTCGGGGGAGGCGGCGGTGTGCGCCGTGGGGAGCCCGACGGCCTCTGTGAGCGTGGTGGCGGAGTATTTCATCCTCTCCAGCCGGGTGAGCAGCCGGTCGACGGCGGCCAGCGTCCGGGTGCGGTCGCCTCCCGAGTCGTGGAACATGATCACCGCACCCTCGCCCTCGACCGTGCGCGCGAGGGACGCGAGGACCATCTCGTCCACGGGCGGGCGGCTCCAGTCCTGGGTGTCCACGTCGGCGAACGTCACGAGGTATCCCTCGTCGCCGAGCAGCCGCATCGCGGCGAGCTGCCCGTACCCGACCGCTCCCGGGGCCGAGGAGTACGGAATTCGGGCGAGGCGGGTGTGGATCCCGGCCGCCGCGGCCAGCGTCTTCTGGGTCAGGGACATCTCCACGCGGACCCGCCAGGCCGGCACCGCGCCCAGATCGGCGTGAGTGTAGGTGTGGTTGCCGATCTCGTGCCCTTCGGCGACCACGCGGCGGGTGAGCTCGGGGTGCTCGGCGACGTGGGCCCCCAGGACGAAGAAGGTCGCCTTCGCGTGGTGCTTGCGGAGCAGGTCGAGCAGCCGGGGCGTCCAGCGCGGATCGGGACCGTCGTCGAAGGTGAGCGCCACCCGGCGGGGCTTGGGCCGCGCGCTGAGCGGCCGGGACCCCGAGACGTTGACCAGAGGGCCGCCGGAGCGGATCTGCTCCAGCTCGGCGGAGTCGCCGTAGTCCGCCGGGGGCGCCTTGGTCTCGCCGATGACGTTGTGCGCGTACGCGTTGAGCAGCAGCGCTCCGGCCATGAGCAGCGCGGCGATCGCGACGAGGAACCAGTGGCCGCGCGGCTCGGCAGGTCTCCGCTCGGCCGGTCTGCGCTGTCGTCTCATGGACGCGTCACTGGGAGGCCCCGGGCGTCTGCCCGGGCTGCTGGGGAGGCGTCTGGACGGTGCTGGGCTCCGGCGCCGGGGTCCGCGTCGCCTCCTTGGCCGGCGCCGTGGTCTGCGCGACCTCGGGAGCCGACGGCGCGGGCGTGGACTCACCGGACGCGGAGATCTTCACATCCGGCTCCGGGACCGCGGAAGGCGTCCTGCTCGGCTTGAGGCTCTTCTGCTTGGAAGGAGCGGCGGAGGGAGCCCTGCTCTGCAGTCCGCGAGCGGAGGGCGTCCGCCGCGCGGAAGCCGCCGTCACGCGTGGCGTGCCACTCGCCCGGGGGACACGCCTGCGCTCGGATCTCCGAGACGGGGTGGGGGAGCCCATGGGGGACCGTTCCACGACCTGCTGTCCCTGCGTGCCCGGCCATCCCATCGGGGGCAGCTCGGGGCCGGCCAGTGCTCCGCTCACCAGGGTGAGAGTCAGCGCCAGGACGACGATCGCCCCGCCGACCGCAGCGGCTGTCAAGATCTTGGCCCGGCGTCCGCTCTGGTCCACGAAGACGGCCGTACGCTCCGGACGATGATCTTCCACGACGCATGATCGTACGCGAGTCGAAAGCAGCTTCGAGAAGTTCAAACCGTTTTGTGATCAGGCATTTCGGGATTTCCCGATGTCCGGCGCGCGACCTCCCGCCGGTGAGCGGGCGTCTCCGGGGCGGCTTGCGCATGAGAGCCCCCGGAGGGGGTGCGGCTGGTTAAATAGGACAAGGTCAATCCCCTGGTCGCGCGCACGCGGACGAAGTTGACGTTTGTGCCGTTATGGGGTGGTATCGGGGGCGGTGGTGCCGGGCTTTCGGTCAATGGGGATCGGAAGGGCGCGCCCATCGTGGAGGAGTGGCGCATGCCTGCGACGCCGTATGGCCGGGCCGGGTCCGGGGACGTGCTTCCCCCGCCCCGCAGCTTCGGCGAGGAGGGCGGGCGCCTGTCCTACGGCGGTTATCTCCGCCTGCCCGAGCTGCTCGCCCAGCAGGAGCAGCAGTCCGGGGCCAGCGACGAGCTGCTGTTCATCACCGTCCACCAGGTCTACGAGCTGTGGTTCAAGCTCCTCCTGCACGAGCTGGAGCGGATCAGGGACGCGATGATTGAGGGCGCGCTGTGGCGCGCCAGGCATCTGTTCCGCCGGGTCCACGCGGTGGAGAAGGTCCTGGTCGACCAGGTCCAGGTGCTGGAGACCATGACGCCGCAGGACTTCCTGGAGTTCCGGTCGGTCCTCGCCCCCGCGAGCGGCTTCCAGTCGGTGCAGTTCCGTGAGATCGAGTTCCTCTCGGCCGTCAAGGACCCGTCGTACCTCGGCCGGCTGAGGGACGCGAGCGAGGCGGAACTCGCCAGGCTCCGGCGGCGGCTCGCCGAGCCGACGCTGTGGGATGCTTACCTCACCGCCCTCTCCCAGCGCGGCCTGCCGGTCTCCGACGAAGAGATCATGGACTCCCTGCTGGCCGTGGCCCGCGACCGGGGATCGTACGACGACCTGTGGGACCTGGCCGAAGATCTCCTCACCCACGACGAGACGACCGCGCTCTGGCGGATGAGGCACGTGCAGATGGTGGAGCGCCAGATCGGCACGAAATCCGGTACGGGAGGCTCGTCCGGGGCACCGTACTTGAGGGGGAGAACGCGTTTGCACTTCTTTCCCCTGCTCTGGGAACTCCGGGCCTGGCTTTGAATCCTCACAAGGGAGTGAGTAGCGACATGCCGCTCGAAATGGCGCTGAATCGGCAGGAATCGGATGAAGCGCTGGACGAGCTTCTCCGCATCGCCGCCGAGAGGTGCGCGCACGCGCCGGGAGCGCTCCAGGTGGAGGGCGAGGACCCCCTGGCCTTCCTGAGGCGGTACTACCGCAACGTCCCGGCCGAGGACCTGGCCGACCGCGACCCGGTGAACGTGTACGGCCCGGCGATGGCCCACCGCCACCTGGCCCAGCACCGGCCGCAGGGACGCGCGCTGGTCCGCGTCTACACCCCCACGCTTGAGGAGTTCGGCTGGGACCCGGGCCGCACGGTGGTCCAGATCGTCACCGACGACATGCCGTTCCTCGTCGACTCGGTGACGACCGAGCTGGACCGGAACGAGATCGGCACCCACCTGATCGTCCACCCCCAGATGCGGGTGCGCAGGGACATGACCGGCGAGCTGCTCGGCCCCGAGCAGGAGAACGTGACCGGGCAGGTCATCCGCGAGTCGTGGATGCACATCGAGATCGACCGGCAGGCCGACCACACCGTGCTCAAGCGGCTGGAGAGCGACCTGCTGCGGGTGCTGCTCGATGTACGCTGCGCGGTCGAGGACTTCGCCAAGATGCGGGCGCTGGCCGTGCAGACCGCCGAGGACCTGGCGGTCAATCCGCCGCCGCTCGACCCCGCGCAGGTCGAGGACAGCACGGAGCTGCTGCGCTGGCTGGCCGACGGCCACTTCACGTTCCTGGGCTACCGGGAGTACCGGCTTGAGGACACCGACGGCGGCGCCGCGCTGCGCCAGCTGCCCGGCACCGGGCTCGGCATCCTGCGGGCCGACAAGCCCGGATCGGCCAGCTTCGCGGCCCTGCCGCCGAAGGTCCGCGCGAAGGCGCGCGAGAAGCAGGTGCTGATCGTCACCAAGGCCAACAGCCGGGCCACCGTCTACAAGCCCCACTACCTCGACTACGTCGGGATCAAGGTCTTCTCGCCGGAGGGCGAGGTGATCGGCGAGCGGCGGTTCCTGGGGCTGTTCACCCACGTGGCGTACAACGAGTCGATCTCCCGGATCCCGGTGCTGCGGCGCAAGCTCGCCGAGGTGCTGGAGCGGGCCGGGCTGTCGCCCGACAGCCACGACGGCAAGGATCTGATGGAGATCCTGGAGACCTACCCGCGCACCGAGCTCTTCCAGACCTCCGTGGACGAGCTGCTGCCCATCGCGCTCGGCGTGCTGCGGCTGCGTGAGCGCAAGCAGGTCAAGCTGTTCGTGCGCCGCGACGACTACGGCCGCTACATCTCCTGCCTGATCTTCCTGCCGCGCGACCGCTACACCACCAAGGTCCGCCTGCACATGCAGCGGATCCTGATGAAGGCGCTCGGCGGCACCTCGCTCGACTACAGCACGATGATCGGCGAGTCGGCGCTGGCCCGGCTGCACGTCGTGATCCGCGGCGAGCGCGGCAAGCCGCTCGCCGAGACGCCGGTCGACGTCGAGGAACTGGAGGCGCGGCTGGCCGCCACCACCCGCACGTGGGAGGACGACCTCGCCGCCGCGATCAACGAGCTGTGCCCGGAGGAGGACGCGCCCCGGCTGCTGCGCCGCTACGGCTCCGCCTTCCAGGAGGGCTACAAGGCCGACTTCCCCGCGCGTACGGCCGTCGCCGACCTCAAGCGGCTGGAGGCGCTCGGCGAGGACCCGAACGCCATCGGCATCAACCTCTACGAGCCGTACGGCGCGGCGGAGGGGGAGCGCCGCTTCAAGCTCTACCGGCTCGGCGCGCCGATCTCGCTGTCGCGGGTGCTTCCGCTGCTCACGCGGATGGGCGTCGAGGTGGTGGACGAGCGGCCTTACGAGATCGACCGCGACCACGACCCCGACACCCGGGACGCCTGGATCTACGACTTCGGCCTGCGGTACACCCCCTCGGAGGAGGTGCACCGCGACGAGTTCAAGCGGTTGTTCCAGGACGCGTTCGCCGTGCTGTGGCGCGGCGAGGTGGAGAACGACGGCTTCAACGCGCTCGTGCTGGCCGGCGGGCTCACCTGGGAGCAGGCCGAGATCCTCCGGGCGTACGCCAAGTATCTGCGGCAGGCCGGGGCCACGTTCAGCCAGTCGTACATCGAGAAGGTGCTGCGCGGCAACGTGCGGCTGGCCCGGCTGCTGGTGCGGCTGTTCGAGGCCAGGCTCGACCCCCGGCGGCCTGACGACGGCAGGCTGGAGGTCTGCGACGCGCTGACCGAGGAGATCCTCGCCTCGCTGGACGAGGTGGCCTCGCTCGACGAGGACCGCATCCTGCGGGCCTACCTGGAGATGATCCAGGCGACGCTGCGCACCAACGTCTTCCAGGCCGCGCGCGACGACGGGCGCGACGCCGGGGACGCGGGCAGCCAGTTCGTCACCGGCAGGCGCAAGCCGTACATCTCGCTCAAGGTCGATCCGCAGGCGATCAGCGTGCTGCCGCTGCCCCGGCCGAAGTACGAGATCTTCGTGTACTCGCCGCGGGTCGAGGGCGTGCACCTGCGCTTCGGCAAGGTCGCCCGCGGCGGCCTGCGCTGGTCGGACCGCATGGAGGACTTCCGCACGGAGATCCTCGGCCTGGTCAAGGCGCAGATGGTCAAGAACACCGTCATCGTGCCGACCGGCTCGAAGGGCGGCTTCGTCGTCAAGCAGCCCCCCGCGGGCGGGCGCGACGAGTTCCTGGCCGAGGGCGTGGCCTGCTATCGCCAGTTCATCTCCGGCCTGCTCGACCTCACCGACAACCTGGCCGCGGGGGAGGTCGTGCCGCCGCCCGACGTCGTGCGGCACGACGGCGACGACACCTATCTCGTGGTGGCCGCCGACAAGGGCACCGCGACGTTCTCCGACATCGCCAACGAGGTGGCCAAGGAGTACGGCTACTGGCTCGGCGACGCCTTCGCCTCCGGCGGGTCTGTGGGCTACGACCACAAGGCCATGGGCATCACCGCCAGGGGTGCCTGGGAGTCGGTCAAGTACCACTTCCGCACCCTCGGCGTGGACGTGCAGAGCACCGACTTCACCGTGGTCGGCGTCGGCGACATGTCCGGCGACGTGTTCGGCAACGGCATGCTCCTGTCGGAGCACATCCGGCTCGTGGCTGCCTTCGACCACCGGCACGTGTTCATCGACCCCGACCCGGACGCCGCGCGGAGCTTCACCGAGCGGCTACGGCTGTTCGAGCTGCCCAGAAGCTCCTGGGACGACTACGACAGGTCGCTCATCTCGGCGGGCGGCGGCGTGTGGCCGCGCACCGCGAAGTCGATCCCGGTCTCGCCGCAGGCGCGCCACGCGCTCGGCCTGCCGCACGGCGTCACCGCGCTCGCGCCGAACGACCTGATCAGCGCGATCCTGCGGGCCCCCGTCGACCTGCTGTGGAACGGCGGCATCGGCACGTACGCCAAGGCGTCGTCGGAGACCCACGCCGACGTGGGGGACAAGGCCAACGACGCGCTGCGGATCAACGCGGCCGACCTGCGCTGCAAGGTCGTGGGCGAGGGCGGCAACCTCGGCTTCACCCAGCGGGCCCGGATCGAGTTCGCGCTGAACGGCGGGCTGATCAACACCGACTTCATCGACAACTCGGCCGGCGTGGACACCTCCGACCACGAGGTGAACATCAAGATCCTGCTCGACCAGGTCGTCCGCGACGGCGACATGACCGACAAGCAGCGCAACCAGCTCTTCCTCGACATGACCGACGAGGTGGGCAGGCTGGTGCTGGAGGACAACTACGCCCAGAACGTCGTGCTCGCGGCGGCTCGCGCGCAGGCGCCGGAGATGCTGCACATCCACGCCCGCTACCTGCGGAGGCTGGAGCGCGAGGGGCTGGTCAACCGGGAGCTGGAGTTCCTGCCGTCGGACAAGGTGCTCGCCGAGCGGCGCCAGGCCGGGCTCGGGCTCACCAATCCCGAGTTCGCGGTGCTGCTCGCCTACACCAAGCTCGTGGTGGACGCCGAGCTGCTGCAGTCGGACATCCCCGACGACCCGTCGCTGGCGTCGTGGCTGGTGTCGTACTTCCCCTCGGCCCTGCGCGACCGTCTCCGGACGTACATGGACTCCCACCCGCTGCGCCGGGAGATCATCACGACCCGGATCGTGAACGACGTGGTGAACTTCGGCGGGACGAGCTTCGTCTACCGGTTCGGCGAGGAGAGCGGAGCCTCGACGCCCGACATCGTGCGGGCCTACCTCGTGACGCGGGAGGTCTTCGACCTGCCGTCGTTCATGCGGCAGATCGAGGAGCTGGACAACGAGGTGGACACCGCGACCCAGCTCGCGATGCTGCTGGAGGGCCGCAAGCTGTCCGAGCGCGGCACCCGCTGGCTGCTCGGCAACCGCCGGCCCCCGCTCGATCTCGCCTCCACGGCCCGCTACTTCATCGAGGGCGCCGGCGGCCTGCTGCCCCACCTGCCCAAGCTGCTGACCGGTCCCGACCTGGCGGCGTACGAGGAGCGCAGGGACTCCTTCGTGGCCAGGGGCGTGCCCGGCGAGCTGGCCGAGCGGGTCGCGGCGATGGTGCCGGCCTACTGCACGTTCGACCTCGTGGAGATCGCGGCGTACACCGGCCGGCCGGTGAGCGAGGTGGCCGAGGTCTACTTCGATCTGGCCGACCGGCTCCAGCTCGCCCGGCTCCGCGAGCGCGTGATCGCGCTGCCGCGCGACAGCCGGTGGAACTCGATGGCCAGGTCGGCGCTGCGCGACGACCTGTACGCCGCCCACGCGACGCTCACCAGGGACGTGCTGATCCACAGCCGGCCGGGGCTGTCGCCGGAGGAGCGGCTGGCGAGCTGGACGGAGGCCAACCAGGCCGCGGTGACGCGGTCGCGGCAGACGCTGTCGGAGATCTGGGAGAGCGACACCTTCGACCTGGCGACGCTGTCGGTCGCGCTGCGCGCGGTGCGGACGCTGGTCTCCACCAGCAACCTCCCCCACACGGAGGCGTAGACCGTGCTCGGCGATCAGCGGTTGGAGCCGCCGGTGACGATTCCCTCGTAGCCGACGACGTGCGCGGGCGCGGTGGACACCTTGGGCGGCACCGCGCTCACGTACTGCTGGGTCTCGACGATCTGCCGCTTCTGCCGGATGAACAGGTCCTTGGTGTGGCCCAGCAGCCAGCGGGCCGCCGCGGGGACCGTCACCGGGCGCCCCTCGCCGCACTTCGGGATGGGGTTCCACGAGGACGTGCGGATCAGCGTGTACAGCATCATGGCGCCACCGTCGCGGGTGCGCAGCGCGAAGATCGGGTAGTTGGGGGCCGAGGCGAAGATCGACTCGTAGTTCATGCAGTCGTCGCCCTTCGCCGTCTCCTTGGTGTCGCTGATCTCGTCGTAGAAGCCCGTCGTCTGCGGGCCGGGGGCGATCAGCCCGGAGGCGTATCCCTTCGGGCCCTCCTCGGCGGCCGTGGCGTGCAGCGGGCCCATCAGGTTGGGGCTGATCGCCACCGAGGTGTCGCGCGACTCCAGTGCCGTGGCGTAGCCGTCCGCGTCGAGGGTGACCGGGGGCGGCTTCTCGCCGGGATTGAGCAGGGACGCGAAGCTGCTGCGCCACGGCCCGTCCTTGCTCTGCCGTACGAACGTGAACACGCCGGTGCGGACGTCGCCGGACGCGTCGCGCCGCCGGGCGGTGGCCGCGAACCAGACGGTCGAGCGGGCGCTCTGCCGGGGCACGAGCACCGTGCGGTGATCCCACGTGTAGCGGGCGGGCTTGCCCTCACGGGAGTGGATCTCGGCGATCGTGATGGGCCGCTGGCCGTCCTGGGTGAGCTGGAGCGCCCACCGGTCGGCCCCGGCCTGCCGCAGCACGTCGTCGGTGTCCAGGAACGCGTCGAGCGCCCGGGACGCCTCCTCCAGCGTCACCGCCGGGGGACTGGGCGACGGCGAGGGGCTCTCGCCGGGACTCGGCAGGGCGGAGGTGGCCGCAGCCGGGCTGGCCGTCGGCCGGGCCGGTTCGCCGCCCGAGCAGGCGACGGCCGTACAGGTGAGCAGAGCAAGGGCCAGCGCACTCCGAACGACCCCGTTCACGCCAGCCCCCCTTGCAATCGATCCACATGCTACCGAGGCGGACTGCCTGACCGGGTCCCCGATTCGCGTACCCTTTACAGACGTGGCAGTCATCGATCCAGCCGAAGAGATCAACGAGCTTAGCGGCACGCTGAAGGGCATTCAGGACGTGCTCGACCTCGACGCCCTGCGCAAGCAGATCGCCGAGTTGGAGGAGCAGGCTGCCGCGCCCGACCTGTGGAACGACCCCGATCAGGCGCAGCGCGTCACCAGCCGGCTCTCCCACCTGCAGGCCGAGGTCAACCGGGTGGACGGTCTGGGCCGCCGCCTGGAGGACCTGCCGGTCCTGTTCGAGCTGGCGTCCGAGGAGGGCGACGAGGACGCGCAGGCCGAGGCGGACAGGGAGCTCGCCGCGCTCAGGTCCGAGGTCGGCGCGCTCGAGGTCCGCACGCTCCTGTCGGGCGAGTACGACGCCCGCGAGGCCCTGGTGACCATCAACTCGCAGGCGGGCGGCGTCGACGCGGCCGACTGGGCCCAGATGCTGCTGCGCATGTACCTGCGGTGGGCCGAGCGCAAGGGCTACCCGGCGGAGGTCTACGAGACCTCCTATGCCGAGGAGGCCGGCATCAAGTCGGCCACCTTCGCGGTCAAGGCCCCCTACGCGTACGGCACGCTCAGGGGCGAGCACGGCACCCACCGGCTGGTGCGGATCAGCCCGTTCGACAACCAGGGCCGCCGGCAGACCTCGTTCGCGGGTGTGGACGTGGTGCCCGTGGTCGAGCAGACCGACCACATCGACATCAACGAGGACGACCTGCGCATCGACGTCTACCGGTCGTCGGGGCCGGGCGGCCAGGGCGTGAACACGACCGACTCGGCCGTGCGGATCACCCACCTCCCGACCGGGATCGTGGTCTCCTGCCAGAACGAGCGGTCGCAGCTGCAGAACCGCGCGACGGCGATGGCCGTCCTCCAGGCCAAGCTGCTTGAGCGCAAGCGCCAGGAGGAGGCCGCGGCGATGAACGAGCTGCGCGGCGAATCGACGACGTCATGGGGCACGCAGATCCGCAACTACGTGCTGCACCCGTACCAGATCGTCAAGGACCTGCGCACGGGTGTGGAGGCGGGCAACCCCACCGCGGTGCTGGACGGCGACCTCGACGAGTTCATCGAGGGCGAGATCCGCTGGACGCGCCGCCAGGAATCGGGTGACGGTCAGTAACCGCTGACGTGCGTGAGCGCGACCAGTGCCACGACCAGTAGCACGACAAGCGCGATGACCAGGGGCGACAGCCCCATGAACCCGTGGTGGTGAACCTTGGCGCGGCCCTCCCGGCAGACGGGGCAGCGCCCCTCCACCACGGGGCCGGCGCACGCGGCGCAGATCAGATGTTCGCAGCTCATAGCAGCTTTACCGCCCCATCGCCCAAGGGCTAATCGTTTTGTTTCCGTTATGGACGTTCCATGCCAGTGTTACCCCTAGACTGGCCTCTGGCCAAACGGAACGTCGATCCAGAGCAAAGTGACCGGCGACCCCCGGACCGGCCGTCCCACCCCCTAGACTGGCTAGCCGTGATGCGCCCGTGATCCATTTCGATAATGTCACCAAGGTCTACGCGAACCAAAACCGGCCCGCCCTCGACCACGTGAGCGTGGATGTCGACAAGGGCGAGTTCGTGTTCCTGGTCGGTCCGTCAGGGTCGGGGAAGTCCACCTTCCTCCGGCTGGTGCTGAAGGAGGAGCGGCCCAACAGCGGCTCCATCCACGTGGCCGGCAAGGACCTGTCGAAGCTGTCCAACTTCAAGGTGCCGCACCTGCGCCGCCGCATCGGCTGCGTGTTCCAGGACTTCCGGCTGCTGCCGAACAAGAACGTCTACGAGAACGTGGCGTTCGCCCTGGAGGTCATCGGCAAGCCGCGCCGCTTCATCCGCAAGGTCGTGCCCGAGGTCATCGAGCTCGTCGGCCTCGAGGGCAAGGCGCACCGCATGCCGGAGGAGCTGTCCGGTGGCGAGCAGCAGCGGGTCGCCATGGCCCGCGCGTTCGTCAACCGGCCGATGATCCTGCTCGCCGACGAGCCCACGGGAAACATCGACCCTGCCACGAGCATCGGCATCATGAAGGTGCTCGACCGAATCAACAGGACCGGCACGACCGTCCTCATGGCGACACACGACGCCGCGATTGTCGACTCCATGCGCAAGCGCGTGGTCGAGCTCGAGGACGGCAAGATCGTCCGCGACCAGTCGCGCGGCGTGTACGGCCAGGCGTATTAGGAGTAACTGCGACCATGCGGGCCAACTTCATCTTCTCCGAGGTCTGGATCGGCCTTCGGCGCAACCTCACGATGACCATCGCGGTGATCGTGACGGTGGCGGTCGGCATGGCGCTGCTCGGCGTCGGACTGATGATCAACTCCCAGGTCTCGAAGCTGACCGGCTTCTGGAGCGACAAGGTCGAGCTGTCGGTCTACCTGTGCACCAAGGGCTCACCCTTCGAACCCTGTAAGAACAGGGGCGCTGTCACGCAGGAGGAGAAGGGCAACCTGGAGCAGACGATCAAGGCGCTCCCGGACGTCGAGCGGGTGCAGTTCGAGACCCAGGCCCAGGCGTACAAGAACTTCCAGAGCACCGAGAGCAACACGCTGCTGTTGTCGGTGACCAAGCCCGAGGACATGCCGGAGTCGTTCCGGGTCAAGCTGAAGGACCCGGAGAAGGCGACGGCGGTCGCGAGCAGCCTCAAGGGGCAGCCCGGCGTCTCCAACGTCGTCAACGAGCGCGACCTGCTCCAGTCGGTCTTCGGTTTCATGGACACGCTGCGCAACGTGGCGCTCGGCATCGCGATCCTCATGGTGATCGCGGCCACCCTGCTGATCGGCAACACGGTCCGGCTGTCGGCGTACAACCGCCGGAGGGAGACCGGCATCATGCGGCTGGTCGGCGCCTCCAACATCTACATCCAGCTTCCGTTCGTGCTGGAGGGCCTGATCGCCGGTCTCATCGGCGGCGTCCTGTCCGGTGTGATCCTGATCATCGTCAAGGTCTTCATCTTCGAGTCGATCCAGACCTACATGGCGGCGCCCCTCGGCTGGGACACGGTCGCGGGCGTGATCACCGGCACCATGGCCATCGGCGTGCTGATCTGTGTGCTCGCCTCGTTCGTCACCCTGCGCCGCTACCTGCGGGTGTGATCCCGCACCGGCCGCGCAGCTCGTTTTCGCCCTTCGCGGCGACGGTAGGCTCCCCTTATGCCACGTGAGACCGGGCGCAAGCTGATCGCCCAGAACAAGCGTGCCAGGCACGACTTCTTCATCGAGGACACCTACGAGGCCGGGCTCGTCCTGACCGGCACCGAGGTCAAGTCCCTGCGGGCGGGAAAGGCCAACCTGACCGACGGCTACGCCTCGGTCGAGGGCGGCGAGGTCTGGCTGATCAACGTGTACATCCCGGAGTACAGCCAGGGCACCTGGACCAACCACGCCGCCCGGCGCACGCGCAAGCTGCTGCTGCACCGCAAGGAGATCGGCAAGCTCGGCGCGACGATGAAGGAGAAGGGCCTCACGCTGATCCCGCTGTCGATGTACTTCAAGGACGGCCGGGCGAAGATCGAAATCGGCATCGCCAGGGGTAAGAAGGACTACGACAAGCGGCAGACGCTCATGGAGAAGCAGGCCGGCCGGGAGATGGCGCGGGCCATGTCGAACGCGGTCCGCCGCCGGGGGGGCCGTTAGGCCGTGTCCTTCCGATCATTCGGGGTCGTCCGGGCGAGAGCCGTACGGGCCGCGCTCGCGCTGGGGCTGACCGCGCCCCTGCTGACCGGCTGCTTCGAGGAACCGTCGCCGCACGAGGCGGTGCGCGACTTCCTCGTCGGCTGGCAGACGGGCGACTACGTGGCCGCCGCGCGGCGGGCCGACGGCGACCAGGCGGCGGTGCGCAAGGCACTGGAAAACGCCCGGCTGCAACTGGACGCCGCCTCGATCCGCTTCTCCCTCCGGGGGATCAGCCAGGACGGCGACGCCGCGCGGGCCGGCTACCACGCCGAGGTGGACCTCGGCGAGAACAACCCCCTCTGGCAGTACGACGGCAACCTGCCCCTGCACCTGGTCGGCGGCCAGTGGAAGGTGCGGTGGTCGCCGAGCGTCATCCACCCCGACCTGCACTCCGGGCAGCGGCTCGCGGTCGCCACCGTCCCCAAGGGCCGCAAGCCGATCCTCGACCGGAACGGCAACCCGTTGCAGGACGAGACCGTCCTGCACGTCGCCGGGGTCTTCCCCGCCAAGGTCAAGGACCCCGGCAGGCTCTGCGACCAGCTGTCGAAGGTCACCGGCTTCGCCCAGGACCGCCTGCTGAGCCGCATCCTGTCGTCGCCCCCGCAGGACTTCGTTCCCCTCGCGACGTTCGGGCGGACGAAGTTCGCCCAGATCAGGTCCAAGCTGGATGCCATCCAAGGTCTGGAGTTCCAGATCGACAACCCGCCGGTCGCCCCCAAGTCGCCGACCCAGATCGTCGGGGTGGTCACGGCCATCACCCCGGAGGCGGAGCAGCGGCTCGGCGGGCCGCAGCGGGCCGGCGACACGCTGGGCCGGGACGGCCTGCAGAAGGCCTACCAGGACCAGCTCACCGGCTCGACCGAGACCCGGGTCGTGATCCTCGACAACGCCACCGGGCGGCTGGTCAAGGAGCTCAAGGCGTGGCCGGGGCGGGAGAACTCGTCGGTCCAGACCACGATCGACAGCCGCCTGCAGAGCGTGGGGGACGCCGCGGTGGCGGGGGCCCGCCCGGCCGCGCTCGTCGCGGTGCAGGCCTCCACCGGCGACCTGCTCGCCGTCTCCACCAACCAGTTGCACCAGGAGAAGGACGCGCTGGCCGGCAAGTTCGCGGCCGGCACCGCCTTCTCGGTCGTCGCCGCGGAAGGACTGCTCCAGTCGGGTCTCGACCCGAAGCAGAAGGTGCCGTGCAGCGCCGACCGCACCGTGGGCGGAGCCCGATTCCAGCAGCCCGGTGTCAACGGCGTGACGACGCCCACCTTCCAGACCGACTTCGCGCAGGGTTGCGTGACCGCCCTGGCGTCGCTGGCGCGGCGGATCAGCGGGCAGCGGCTCTCCGCAAGCGCGAGCCAGTTCGGCATCGGCGGTGACTGGAAGCTGCCGCTGAAGACGTTCAGCGGGTCGATGGACGCCCCCGACGGCGACGCCGCCATCGCGAAGATCATGGCTGGGCAGGGCGCCCGCGTGAGCCCGCTGTCCATGGCCCTCGTCGCCGCGGCCGTCAAGTCCGGCACGTGGCGGCCGCCGGTGCTGGTGACCTCGCCCAGCGCTCCCGACCCGGCGGCCGAGGACGGCGCCACGCCGGCCACCGCGCAGCCCGTGACGCTCGATCCCGCGATCATCGCGAAGCTGCGCACGCTCATGCGGGCCGGTGTGACGTCCGGCGCGGCCTCCGCCGCCTCCGCCCCCGGCGACCCCGTGTACGGCGTGGCCGCCGAGGTCACCCAGACGGAGAAGAAGGAGCGCACCAGGCTCTCGTGGTTCGTGGGCTGGCAGGGGGACGTCGCGGTCGCCGTGCTGGCGCAGAGCGGCGATACGGAGGCCGCTGCGACGATGGCCGGAAGCTTCTTCCGCGACGCGCAGCCCCAGACCTGAAAAAGGCTCCGAGGCGAGCAACCATCAGGGCGGTGACCGGCGTCTTTCTAGGTGACTGGGACCCGCTTGGGGGGTTGCGGGCCCAGTCGCCGTGATGAGGACAGGGCTCCATCTCGGGGGGAGCCCTGCCCGTCTCGACCGGCTCGACCCTGCCGGTCAGCCCCCGGGGGCGCGTGCCAGAGGCCGCGATCCCGGGGGCTTCGGCGTCTCACCGGCCCACCGGTGCACCGGGGCGAAGGAATTCGAGTCGCGTCGCCGGTGTTGTCATGAGTAAGCTTGTGACGCCAGGCCCTCGGGTCTGGATTGACAACTCCACAGGGGGTGACCGGTTTCGACTTCGACATTGCAAGTCAGGGGAAGCGGGTCGGGGACGGCGGACATAACCCCGTTAACACTGTGACCGCAAACGATAAGTGCCAATAAGAAGAGCACTGAGGTGAGCCAGGCTTCCCTGGCTCTCGCCGCCTAAGCAGCGAGAAACCTCTGTCAGCCCGGGAGTGCCTTCGGCCCGGAACTGACATCGCTAGAAGGCTCAACCGTCCGGCCCGGTCACGGGGCCGTACGGGAAACCAAACAGTGACTGGGCCCGTCGGTGACTCGCCTGTGAGATCGCCGGGGCCGAGAAAAGCGCAACAGGCTGCACCCGGAGAAGCCCTGTCTTGGTGTTGAAGGACGCGGGTTCGATTCCCGCCACCTCCACATCTCCGCAGAAGGGCGGGGAGGAAGCGAACGCTTCCTCCCCGCCCTTTTTTGGTGTCTAGACCCGTTGCGGCTGTTCGTCGTGGGCGAGCTGGGCGCCGGCAGCCGGCGAGTGGCGCCGGATCAGGTCGGGCAGGAGGGTGGCCAGACCGGCCAGCGCCAGCGCGGCCCCGAGCCACAGCGGAGCCCGCAGCCCCCAGGCGTCGATGACGACGGCCCCGATTGAGGAGCCGAGGATGATGCCGAGGGTGATGAAGGACGAGTGGACCGTGTTGACCAGCGGGCCGGCGTTGCCGGCACGCTGAACGCGGGTGGCCATCGCCGTGTTCATGGTCACGCCGGCCAGGCCGACGCCCATCAGGCAGTTCGAAACTGGGGCATGTGAAGGCACTGTCCGGGTGCGGATGGTGCCGGAGTCGGTGGCAGCGGTTCGATGGGAGTGGATCAGTGGGTCAGGGCGTCCAGGGTGATCTCGGCGATGGACTCCAGGGTCGCGCGGTCCGCGCCTGCCTGGCTGGAGACGCGCATGCCGGCGACGGCCGCGTTGACGAATCGGGCCAGCGCCTCTGCGTCCCGCGCCGAGACGATGCTTCCGTCCCGGCGGCCCTCCTCGATGGCCGCACGTATGGCCGCCAGCCTGCGGGTCGTGTCGCGCTCCAGCATCTCGGCTGCCCGGGTCTCGCGGGCGGCCGCTTCGACCGTGGTGTTCACGCTCAGGCAACCGAGGCCGCGACCGCCGGCCCGGTTCGCGGTCTCGCCCTCGACGACCAGGACGAGCAGGGCGCGGATGCGGTCGGCTCCGCTTCTCGTCGAGTCCTCCAGGACGGCCAGGTGAGCGGTCGTCATGCTGTCGAGGTAGCGGGCGAGCGCGCGCTCGAAGAGATCCTGTTTGCTCTTGAACGTGTTGTAGATGCTGCTGCGCCCCAGTCCGGTGGCGTCGCACAGGTCCTGAGTGGAAGCGGCCTCGTAGCCCTTCTCCCAGAATGTGCGCATTGCCGCGTCCAGGGCCCGTTCCTCGTCGAACATCCTCGGCCGGGCCACGCGGGCAGCATAGCAAGTTTTGAACCGATCGTTTCAATACTCCTCGGGAGTGGCTCTCAGATATGACGAGTACTGTCGGGGCGGTACATGGGAGGGGCTTGCCGTGGGGGAGCGGAGCATGGAGCGGCCGAGAATAGTGGTGCGAAGGTCGCTGCCGTCGGAGCCGGCCGTACGGGGATCGGCCTCGTTGTTCCTGACGGAGGCGGAGCGGCAGGGTGTGCGGGCCGGGCGCAGGATGCTGTACGTCGGCCCGGAGCCCGCGTCCGAGCACGTGGCCGCCGGGCTGCGGGTGGAGCCCGGCACGCCGGTGCTGGCCCGGCGCAAGCTGCTGCTCGCCGGTGACGTGCCGGTGCGGGTCGCCACGAGCTTCCTGCGGCTCGACCTCTTCGCGGACACGCCGCTGTGCGAGCCGGGCTTCCTGGCGCCGAGCCTGCAGGCGCGCATCGAGGAGATGGGCCACCGGTTCGGCCGGGCGGAGGAGCACCTGGTCGCCCGTCCGCCCGGGGACGGCGAGGCGGCCATGCTGGAACTGGAGCCCGGCGAGTGGGTGGTCCAGATCGTGCGGGCCGCGTACTCGGCCGACGACCTGCCGATCCACGTGCTGGAGACGCTCTGCGCCGCCTCCCGGCACGTGTTCGACATCGCTCAGGTGAGCGGCGCCGACGAGTTCTGATCGAGGTAGGCGTCGATCTCCGCGAGCAGGGCCGACTTGCGTTCGGCGCCGAGGAGGGACGCCTCCACCGCGGCGCGGGCCAGGTCGGCGACGCCCTTCTCATCGGGGGAGAGCAGTTCGGCCGCCACGGCGTACTCCCGGCTGAGGTCGGTGCCGAACATCGGCGGGTCGTCGGTGTTCACCGTGATCGGCACCCTGGCCGCGACCAGCGCGGGCAGCGGGTGCTCTGCCAGGTCCTCCTGGCTCGTGGGGACGTCCCCCCTGCGCTCGCTGGCCAAGATACTGTGGTACGGCGTAGTACGGGTCGTGAAGATGGGACGATGAGCACCAGACCCAGACCTGTCGATGTCAGTGTGCGGCAGTTCGTCAGCGACTCCGGCAGCATCACCCGGGGGCTGCGGCAGGGACAGCAGTATGTGCTGACGATCAACGGTGAACCGCTTGCCGAGGTCATTCCGATCAAGCGTCGCCGGGCCGTTCCAACCACGAAGGTGCTGGCCGTTTTCGCTACCGCGCCTGCTCTCGACGTCGACGAACTCCGCGCCGACCTGGACGCCGTGATCGATCAGGAGCTGCCTGCCGATCCGCTGGAGGGGACCGGCCTGTGAGACATGCGGAAGGAGTGCTTGACACCAACATCGTGGCCGTCCTGTCCCTGTTCGATGCCGCCGAACTACCGGAAGCGTCCCTGATCACCGATGTGACGCTTGGCGAGTTGTCGGACGCGCCGCATGCCACCGCTGACCCGATCAAGCGTGCCCGGAGGATAGCCGTCCTGCAGCATGTCGAGGCCACTTTCGACGCGCTGCCCTCCGACGCCGAGGCTGCCCGGATATACGGCCAGATATGCGCTGCCGTTCGTATCTCCGGTCGGCAGCCGCGCGGCAGGGTAGCCGACTTGGTGATCGCCGCGATCGCCGCCAGCAACGAGCTTCCTCTCTACACCGCCAATCCGAAGGACTTCGCCGGTCTCGACGGCATGGTGGAAGTCGTGGCCGTCTCGCGGCCTCCGGGCGCGACGGCCTGACTCACCCCTGAGAAGTGCCGGAGCCGCGACGGGCGGGACGGGGCGAACTGCGATCGGGGCCGTCCCGGAAGTCGTAGAACGCCTCGACCAGGGCGGGGTCTGCGGGCACGGCCGTCGCCCCCTCGTAGTGCGCGGCGAGTTCGGCGACGATGGATCGGGCTCATCCTCCGGCCTGCAGCTCGCTGAGCACGACGGTGACCGTGCTCTTGGTGCCGTCCGGTTGCATCAGCTCGACCCGGGCCTTGTCGCCTGGTTTGAGTGTCACCAGGGCCTGCGCCAGGGCGCTGGCGGTGGGGGTGGGTGTTCCGTTGACCTTCACGATCACGTCGCCGGGGCGGATGCCGGCCTTCTCCGCGCCGCCGCCGGGGGACACCGAGCCGACGGCCACGCCGATCGGGTTGCCGTCCGCGTCGACCGCCGTGCCGACCCGTACGCCGAGGGCAGCCCGATGGCTGTTGACGACCCGGCCGTACTGAATGATCTGGCGGGCGATGTCGGTCGCGGTGTCGCTCGGGATCGCGAAGCCGAGGCCGGGCGCGGCTCCCAGGTTGGGATCGACGGCGGCCAGCGTCGGGATGCCGATGACCTGGCCGGACAGGTCCACCAGCGCGCCGCCGCTGTTGCCGGGGTTGATGGGCGCGGAGGTCTGGATGGCGTTGGCGATGGTCGCGGCCCCGCCGCCGGCGTGCCTTTCGCCCGTCACGGTGCGGCCGAGGGCCGACACGATGCCCTGGGTCACGCTGCCGGAGAAGCCGAGCGGGTTGCCCATCGCGAGCACGATCTGCCCGACCTTGAGGTTCGCGGAGCGGCCGAAGGTCGCGGGCGTCAGCCCGTTCTTGTTCTCGACCTGGATGATCGCCAGGTCGCCGGGAGGATAGGAGCTCACCAGCCTGGCCTTCCTCGACTTGCCGCCGGTCGCCAGCGTGACCTGGAACTCCGTGGCGGCGCCCACGACGTGGGCGTTCGTCAGGATGTGGCCGTCGGTGTCGTAGACGATGCCCGAGCCCAGCGCCTGTCCGGTGGTGATCTGCACGATCGACGGAAGGACCCTCTTGATGACCTGCTCGTAGGTCGTCTCGAGCTCGATCGGGCGGGTCGGCATGGGCGCGGCCGTCCCCGTCTTCGGAGGCGCCGTCGGGGAGGCGGTCTCGCCCGGGGTGGTTCCCGGGGCGCATCCCCCCGCGACCAGCACGGCCACGGCCGGGGCGGCGACCGTGCGGAGGACCTTCCGTGAGAGCTGCATAGTCCCCTGTCTACCTGCGAGAACATTCGCCGCAAGGCGGCACGCCGGGACAGGCGCAGGTCATGACGGGTGCCCGGGACGGCCGATACCCGGGCGCTCGGGACACGGCCTAGCCAGCGAATATTCCTCTAGAATATGGTTCTACAAAGACCTAGCGCTGGAGGATCTTATGGCGATCGGGCTGAGCGAGGAGCACGAGGCGCTTCGCGAGTCGGTGACCGGATGGGCCGAGCGGGCCGTGCCCGCCGACCTCGTGCGAAGCGCGGTGGGTGTCCTCGCCGATCCGGGAACGGAGGAGCGCCCGGCCTTCTGGCCCGCTCTCGCCGGCCAGGGGCTGCTCGGGCTGCACGTTCCGGAGGAGTTCGGCGGCTCCGGCTACGGCCTCCTGGAGGCGGCCGTGGCGATCGAGGCGCTGTCGGAGCGGGTGGCACCCGGCCCGATGGTGCCGACCGTGCTCGCCAGCGCCGCCATCCTCGCCTCCGAGGGCAAGGCGCAGGCCGACCTGCTGCCCGGGCTCGCGGACGGATCGCTGACCGGCGCGGTGGCGCTCGACGGCGAGATCACCGGTGTCCGCGACGGCGACGTGCTGACGATCAGCGGCGCGGCCGGGCACGTCCTCGGCGCGGCGGTCGCCGACGTGCTGGTCCTGCCGGTGGCGACGGACGGCGGCGAGGAGTGGGTGGCGATCGACGCCGCCCAGGCGACGGTCACCGCGATCAAGTCGCTCGACCTCACCCGCGGCGTGGCCAAGGTCGAGCTGAACGGCGTAGGGGTGCCCGCCGAGCGGGTGCTGACCGGCCTGACCGGCGCCGAGGTGCGCAACGTGGCCGCGATCGTCCTCGGCGCGGACGCTGCCGGGGTGGCCGCCTGGTGCGTGTCGGCCGCCGCCGACTACGCCAAGGTCCGGGTGCAGTTCGGCCGCCCGATCGGCCAGTTCCAGGGCATCAAGCACAAGATCTCGCGGATGCTGGTGGCGCTGGAGCAGGCCCGGGCCACGGTCTGGGACGCCACCCGGGCGGAGGGCGCCGAGCGCGACTACGCCGCCGCGATCGCCGCCGTCATGGCGCCCGACGCGGCCGTGCAGTGCGCCAAGGACGCGATCCAGACGTTCGGCGGCATCGGCTACACCTTCGAGCACGACGCGCACCTGTACTACCGCCGGGCGCTGACCATCCGCGCGCTGCTCGGCTCCTCCTCCGAGTGGTCCGACCGGGTGGCCGCGCTCGCGCTCCAGGGCGTCGCCCGGGAGATGGAGATCGACCTGCCGGAGGAGTCGGAGTCGCAGCGTGAGGCCATCCGGGCGGAGCTCGCCGAGATCGCCGCCCTGGAGGGCGTCGAGCAGAAGCGGGCCCTGGCCAAGGCCGGTTTCGTCATGCCGCACCTGCCCGGGCCCTGGGGCCGCGCGGCCTCCCCGCTGGAGCAGGTGCTCATCCACCAGGAGATCAGGGCGGCCAAGATCAAGCTTCCGCAGATGATCATCGGCGCGTGGGTGGTGCCGTCGCTGGTCACGTACGGCACGCCGGAGCAGCAGGAGCGGTTCCTGCCGCCGACGCTGAGCGGCGAGCTGATCTGGTGCCAGCTCTTCTCCGAGCCGGGGGCCGGCTCCGACCTCGCGTCGCTGCAGATGAAGGCGGAGAAGGTCGAGGGCGGCTGGAAGCTCAACGGCCAGAAGATCTGGACGTCGGTGGCGCACGTCGCCGAGTGGGCCATCTGCATCGCCAGGTCTGACACCTCCAAGCCGAAGCACGACGGCATCACCTACTTCCTGGTGGACATGAAGGGGCCCGGCGTCACCGTGCGGCCGCTGACCGAGATGACCGGGGAGAACCTGTTCAACGAGGTGTTCCTCGACGACGTCTTCGTGCCGGACGAGATGGTCGTCGGCGAGGTCGACGAGGGCTGGCGGGTCGCCAGGAACACGCTGTCGAACGAGCGGGTCTCGCTGTCGTCCGGCTCTGGCGGCACCGGCGCCTCGGTGCCCGACCTGCTCGGCCTGGCCGGCCGGCTGGGCCGCGAGCTCACCGCCGCCGAGCGGCAGGACCTCGCCCGCGTCGTCTGCGAGGCGCACTCGATCAACGCGCTGTCGCTGCGGGTAACGCTCAAGCAGCTCGCCGGCAGCGAGCCGGGCGCCGACGCGTCGGTGCGCAAGCTGCTGTCGACCGCGCACGCGCAGCACGTCTCCGAGGCGGCGGTCTCGCTGCTCGGCACGGCCGCCGTCACCGCCGCAGACTGGAAGCTCGGCGACGCCGGCTACTGGAACCGGGCCGTGCTCGCTACCCGCGCGATGACCATCTACGGCGGCACCACGGAGGTGCAGCTCAACATCATCGCCGAGCGCATGCTGGGCCTGCCCCGCGACCCCGAGCCGGGCAAGTAGCCCCGGCCGCGGCCGGTCACGCGGGCCGCTCAGGCGCCCGCGTGACCGGCCACTAGCCTGTACGGCATGCGGCCGCCCTTCCGGTTTGTACGGCTTGGCCTGGTGCGGGGTGGTCCCGTCCTCCAGCCGCATGCCGTGCTCGCGCGGACCGGGCCGGCCCTGCTCGGCCTGGCTCTCGGGGTCCTGGCGCTCGGGCCCGCCCTCGGGCCGGGGTTCGTGCTGCGCTACGACATGGTGTTCGTCCCGGACCCGCCGCCGCGCCTGCCCGGCGGATTCCCCCGGGCCGTGCCGAGCGACCAGGTCGTGGCGCTGCTGTCGGCCGTGGTCCCGGCCGAGATCGTGCAGAAGGCGATCCTGCTCGGGCTGTTCGTGCTGGCCGCATCCGGGGCCGCGGCTCTCGCACGTGACGCCCTGCCGGGGGGCGGGATCGTGCCCCGGCTGGCCGCGGCGGCGTTCTACGCCTGGAACGCCTACCTGGCCCAGCGCCTGCTCATCGGGCAGTGGGCGCTGCTGCTCGGCTACGCCGGGCTGCCGTGGGCGGTGCGCGCCGCGGCGCGTGGCGGGGCCTCGCGGCTCGCGGCGGCCCTGCTGCCCGCCGCCGTGGGCGGGTTCCAGGCTATGCTCGTCAGCGCCCTGACCGTGCTCCCGGTGGCCGCGCTGCGCGGCGGGAGAGGTGGCGGGAGAGGCGAGGGGGGAGGCGGCGGGGGAGGACGGGCGCGGGCGGTGCTGTCATCGGTGTCGCCGCCACTGGCCGTCGTCGCCGTGCTCAGCCTGCCGTGGCTCGTCCCGGCGCTCATCCCGGCGCTAGTCCCCGCGCTCGGGGCGGACGCCGTGGCCGATCCCGCCGGGGTGGCCGCCTTCGCGCCCCGGGCGGACGGGCCGTTCGGGACGCTCGGCAGCCTGCTCACGCTCGGCGGCATCTGGAACTCCCACGCCGTGGTGCCCGGACAGGACATGCCCGCGCTCGCCGCCGTCCGCCTCGCCCTCACCCTCGTCGCGGTCGCCGGGTTCGTACGGCTCGGGTTCGTACGGCGGCCCGCGTGGTGGCGGGGTCTGGCCGCAGCCGCGTGCGCCGGTGTCCTGATCGCGTGCGCCGGGGCCTTCGCGCCCGGCGTGCCGCGTGCTCTGATCGGCTGGTGGGCGGGGTTCGGCCCGCTCCGCGACGGCCAGGTGTACGTCGCGCCGTTCGCGCTGGCGCAGGCCGTGGGTGTCGCCGTGGCGGTGACGGCCCTTCGCGCCGCCCTGCCGGCGCCGATCGCGTCGGCCGCGGTGGCGGTGCCGGTGCTGGTCCTGCCGACGTTCGCGCTGGGCGCGTTCGGCAGGCTCGGGACGGCCGAGTATCCCGAGGAGTGGCGCCGCGTGCAGGCCGTCGTCAACGGAGACCCCGTCCCCGGCGCGCTGCTGTCGCTGCCCTGGAGTGCCTACCGGGCGTTCTCCTGGAACGGCGGCCGGGTGGTCCTCGACCCCGCCACCAAGATGTTCTCCCGGCCGGTGGTGTGGAACGACGCGCTCGTCGTCGGCACGGGCGGCGGGAGACAGATCCGGGTGGCCGCCGAGAGCCCCCTCGCGCGGCGGATCGGCGCGCTGCTGGCCGGGCCGGCGGAGCCGGTGAGCGCGTCACTCACGGAGGCGCTCGCGCGGGAGGGGGTGCGATACGTGCTCACAGTCGGGGCCGATGAGAACACGTTCTTGTCCCGGTTGCCGGGAGCTACCCCCGTCTACAGGGGCCGTGAACTCCTCCTGGTACGCCTGTGAGCAGTCAAGATCCGTGACTCGCGGCATACTGGACGGTAAGTCTTTTTATCACGGTTTGACCAAGGCTATGGTGTAGGAGCTGTATCACGTTCTAGTCTCGGCGCACCCGCGCGTTCGAACTGTCGAGGAGGAAGCATCGTGTTGAAGGTGCTGGCTGCTCTCGCGGTCGGGGCCGTGCTCGCCGGCGTCGCCTCCGTGGCGGTCGTCAACGTGGCCGCGCCCACCGTGGAACCACCGAACAAGCCGCTCTACAACTACGGCGACAGGTGAGCGCACCAGACCTGACGCCCGTTCCATAAGGACTCCTGCGAAGACCCAGTTCGTCAGGGGCGTGGTTTCGCCATGCCCTCATGCGTCCGTGCCCCGATTCGCCCGCACCGCCTCATCCGCCGCGCCCCGGGACCACCCGTATCGGCGGCCGCGCCCCGCGGTGCCTCCCCGAACTCGCCGCCGAGACGCGTCACCCGAAGGAGTGGTCGTGGTCGCACAGGGTGCGAAGGCGAAGTCCTCGGGGCACCCGGCCCCCCTTCCCGAGCCGTCCGACAGGCCGCATCTGGCGGCCACCGGCGCCGGTGCGGCTCCGGCCGTCGTCCCCCTGCTCGCAGACGTGCGCGTGGCGGTGCTGAACTTCCGGGAGCCGGGCCAGACCGTCGCGGGCGGCGCGGAGGAGTACGCCTGGCGGGTCTCCGCCTACCTCGTCGGCCAGGGGGCGCGCGTCCACTTCGTCACCAGCCGGGAGCGGCACCAGACCCGCGGCGAGTCGCGTGACGGCATCGAACTGCGCAGGATGGGCAACAAGTATCTTGTCTACCTCCTCGTCCCGCTCTGGTTGCTGCTGCGCCGCCGCCGGTTCGATGTGATCATTGACTGCATGAACGGCATCCCGTTCTTCTCGCCGGTGGTGGCACGCCGCCGTACGCGGGTGATCTGCGTGGTCCACCACGTGCACGACCGGCAGTTCTACGCCTTCTTCCCACGGTGGCTGGCGCGGATCGGCTGCTTCATCGAGGGGCCGGTGGCGCGGCTGGTGTATCGGCGGTGCACGACGGTGACGGTCTCCGACTCCTCCCGCGACGAGCTGCGTGAGCGACTCCGCTGGCTGGCCCCGATCGAGGTGGTGCCCAACGGCAGCCCGAGCGCCAGGCCCGTCGTGAGGGAGCCGGTGCCGGGCGACCCGGCCGTCGTCTACCTCGGCCGCCTGGTCGGGCACAAGCGCGTCGAGCGGGTGGTCGAGCTCGCCGCCGAGCTGGCTCCCGGCCGTCCCGGGCTGCACGTGCACGTCGTCGGGCGGGGCCCCGAGCACGACCGGCTGGCCGCGCGGGCGGGCAGGCCCGACGTGGCCGGACGCGTCCACCTGCACGGGTTCCTGCCGGAGGCGGAGAAGAACGCGGTGCTGAGCGGCGCCAGGCTCAACGTCACGGCGTCGGAGTTCGAGGGCTGGGGGCTGACCGTGATCGAGGCGGCCGCGCTCGGCGTGCCCACCGTCGCCTACGACGTGGCCGGCCTGCGCGACTCCGTACGGCACGGCGTGACGGGGTGGCTGGTGCGCGACGGCGAGCGGCTCGCCGACGTGGTCGACCAGGCCCTGCGGGAGCTGGACGATCCCCTGACGAGGGCGCGGACGGCCCGGGCATGTCGTCGCTGGGCGGGCGAGTTCACCTGGGGGAAGACGGGGGCGGCCATGACCAGGCTGGTCGCGGGCGAACTCGGCCGGCTCCCCGCGCGAGCCCCCGAGAAGTGTGCCGAGAGCCTCCGTGAGAAGTCCTGAGCGCGCCCGTGTCCGTTGACGTCTCGGTTCAGCCGCAGGAGCCCGGTCCCTCCCGGGAGGCGGTGACCTCGGCGCCGGAGGAGGCGGCCGGGGCCTCGGAGCCGGACTCCGCCGCCCGTCCCGCGCACCCGGGCCGGGCGCTGCGGCACCGGCTCCGGCTGCTGGCGGGCTGCCTGCTGCTCGCGGCCGTCGCCTTCAACACCGCGCCCGGCGCGGTGATCTCCGAGACCAAGCTCGACATGGCGGTGAACCCCCTGGGGTTCCTCTCGCGCGCGCTGCACCTGTGGGATCCGGCCTACTTCGGCCACCTGCAGAACCAGGCGTACGGCTACCTCTTCCCGATGGGCCCGTTCTACGTGCTCTTCCGGGCCATGGACATGCCCGCCTGGGACATCCAGCGGCTCTGGATGTCGCTCGTGCTGTGCACGGCGTTCCTCGGGACCGAGCGGCTGGCCCGGGCGATGGGGATCGGCTCGCCCGGCACCCGGATCCTCGGCGCGCTCGCCTACGCCCTGGCCCCGCACGCGCTGGCCCTGATCGGGATCAACTCCTCGGAGTTCCAGCCGACCGCCGTGCTGCCGTGGGTGCTGCTGCCGCTGGTCTATGGCACCCGGGAGGGCGCGAGCCCGCGCCGGGCCGCCGCGCTGTCGGCCGCCGCGTTCCTGTTCGCGGGCGGCGTCAACGCCGCGGCCGAGCTCGCGGTGCTCGTCGTCCCGCTCGTCTACCTGCTCAGCCGCCGCCACGGCGGGCGCAAGTGGGCCCTGCTCGGCTGGTGGCTGCTGTTCGTCGGCCTCGTGTCGATGTGGTGGCTCGTCCCGCTGCTGCTGCTCGGGCGCTACATCTTCTCGTTCCTGCCGTTCATCGAGACGGCGTCGGCGACCACCAGCGTCACCTCCCTGGTGAACGCGCTGCGCGGCACGTCGAGCTGGATCTCGTTCCTGCCGGTGGACGGACAGCCGTGGCTGCCCGCGGCCTACGACCAGGCGACCGTGCCGTGGCTGGTCGCCGCGACGGCGCTGGTGGCCGGGCTCGGGCTGACCGGCGTCGTCCGCAGGGCGACCCCCGAGCGGACGTTCCTGGTCCTGTGCGTGATCGCGGGCCTGCTCATCGTCATCGCCGGTCACACGGGCGACCTCGCCCATCCCTGGACCGGCCAGGTGAGGGATCTGCTCGACGGGCCGCTCGCGCCCTTCCGCAACCTGCACAAGTTCGACGCGCTGATCCGGCTGCCGCTGGCGCTGGGGCTGGCCGCGCTGCCTGCCACGCTGCCGGTCGGGCGGCCGGTCGGGGGGTCCGTGCGCCTGCGCAGGCCGGTCACCGCCGTCGCGGCCGGGCTGCTCGCGCTCACGCTCGTGCCGGTCGCGACGGCCGGGGTGACCGCCCGCGGGTCCTTCGCGGACCTCCCCGACTACTGGCGGCAGGCGGCGGCCTGGCTGAACCGCAACGCGGGCGACGGCATGGTGCTCGCGATGCCCGGCTCGGCGCGGGGCGAGTATCTGTGGGGCCGCCCGCTCGACGAGCCCATGCAGTCGCTGCTGACCGTGCGCTGGGCCACCCACGCCAACGTGCCGTGGGGATCGTCCGGCCTGGCCCGGCTGGTGCAGGCGGTGGACGAGCGCTTCGCCACCGGGCACGGCTCGCCGGGCCTGACCGAGGCCCTGCGCCGCGCCGGGGTGAGCTACCTGCTCATCCGCAACGACCTGGTCAGGGAGACGCTCGGGACCGCCTGGCCCGCCCGGGTGCACCAGACCCTGCAGGACTCCGGGCTGTCCAGGACCGCCGAGTTCGGGCCGCTGGTCGGCCTGACCGCGAACGGCACCGCGTCGGGCTGGCTCGACCAGCCCTACCCGGCGCTGGAGGTCTACAAGATCCCCGGAACGGCCCCGCTCGCCTCGACCGTGCCCCGCGCGGGCACGCTGCACGTGGAGGGCGCCCCCGAGGCCGTGCTCGACCTCGCCGAGGAGGGCGTGTTCACCGGCGACCGCCCGGTGCTCGTGGGCGACGAGCCGGGCGCGGGGGCGATCCCCGCCCGCGACACGATCCTCACCGACACGCTGCGCAAACGGGACATCGTGTTCGGTGACGTGCGGCGCATCGCGTCGGCGACGCTGCCGGGCAACCAGGCCCCGGTCACCACCGACCTCACCGATCCGGCCTGGTCGGCGGCCACCTCGACCGCCCGCTACCTCGACGTGAAGGACGTCACCGCCTCGTCGGCGGACTCCGCCGTCACGGCCGCCGTGGGCCAGCGCGACCCGGGGCGACAGCCGTACGCCGCCCTCGACGAGGATCCGCGCACGGGGTGGCGGTCGGACGGCTGGCACGGCGCGGTCGGGGAGTGGCTGGAGGTCCGCTTCACGGGCCAGGTGGACCTGACCGAGATCTCGGCGGCCTTCGAGCAGGGGGCGATCGGCCCGCCGGTTGCCGAGGTCGCGCTGGAGACCGAGCGCGGCGTCCGCCGAGTGGCGGTGGCGCCGACCGACGCGCTCCAGCCGCTGCTGCCGCTCCCCGGGAAGAGCTCGTGGCTGCGGATCCGGGTGACCAGGCTCGCGTACGAGCCGAGGACCACGCTGGGCAGCCGGGTCGGCATCACCGACCTGCGCATCCCGGGCGTGCGGGCGGTGCGGACGATCTCGGTGCCGGACACCGGCACGGTCGACCCGGGCACCGTGCTGCTCACCAAGCAGGGGGACGCCGACCCGTGCATGCGGGGCTCGGTCACCTGGAGCTGCTCCTCGCGGCTGCAGATCGTCGGCGAGGACGGCTACGGGTTCGACCGGCTCATCCCGGTGGCGCGCGACGGCGTCCGCACGGTGCGCGGGCAGGCCGTGCTCACCGATCCGAAGGCGGCGGACCTGATCACCACGCTGCCGAACCAGTTTCCGCATGTCAGCGCGTCGTCCACGGCGGCCGAGCACGGGGCCGTGCTGGGCCGCCAGGCGATGGACGGCGACCCCTCGACGCTGTGGTACGCCCAGCCGTTCGACCGGCATCCGACGCTGTCGATCGACCTGGGCAGGACCCGGACCTTCTCCCGGATCCGGGTGCTGTTCCCCGACTCGGCGCAGGGCATCCCGCCGGTGAAGCTCACGCTGCGCGCCGGGGAGCGAGCGGTGCAGGGCTGGGTGGACCGCGACGGCGTGTTCACGTTCCCCGCGCTGAAGACGCGGAAGTTCACCATCGAGTTCACCGCGCCCGCCTCCCGCGCGATCGAGGTGGCCGAGATCGCCATCCCCGGGGTGAAACCCCTCGGCGGCCTCGGCGCCATCCCGCTGCGGCTGCCCTGCGGCTATGGCCCGACCCTGCGGGTGGACGGCGACGACGTGCCGACCCGGGTGGTCGACGGCACGCTCGACGACGTGCTCAACGGCCGTCCGCTGACCTACTCCGGGTGCGCGCCCGTGCACCTGACCGAGGGCCGCAGCCGGGTCAGCGTGGCGCCGGGCGACGCCTTCCGGGTGCGCTCTGTGGTGCTGGACGACGGAGCCGGCGAGGACCGCGCGGCGGTGACGGCCACCCCTGCCACGGTGACGTCGTGGGGGCCGCAGGAGCGCCGCCTCCGGGTCGCCGCCGCCGCGCCCTCCTACTTGGTGGTCAACGAGAACTACAACGCCGGCTGGCAGGCGTACCTCGACGGCGTGCGGCTGACCCCGGCGCGGCTCGACGGCTGGCGGCAGGCCTGGGAGCTGCCGACCGGCGGCGGCGAGGTGGTGCTGCGCTACGAGCCCGACCCGGCCTACCGCACCGCGCTGCTCGCCGGGCTGGGCCTGGCCCTCGCGGTGGTGGCCCTGGCACTGGTGCGCGGCCGGTCGCGGCTGCACGCCGTGGGGCCGGGCCGCGTCCGCGCGCTGTGGGTGTGGGCCGCCGCGCCGCTCGCCGGACTGTGGGCCGGGGGCGTGGCGGGCGCGGTCGTCGTCACCGCCGCGCTGGGGGCGTTGTTGTGGCTGCGCGGGATCGCCGGCGCCCAGCACGCCGGTCCGAGCCGCCTGCGGGCCTTCGCCCGCCACGCCGCCTCCGCGTGGGTGGCGCTCGTCGCGCTCGGCCTCGCCGGGCTCGCCCAGGCCGCCGGGCAGGGCCTGGCCGCCGACGTGCTCTGCCTCGTCGTGCTCGCCCGCCTGCTGGCCGCCGTACGCGATCACCTGGCACCGGATCACGGGGAGGCAGTCCGGTGACGGGCGCGTTCGTGCGGCTTCGGCGCACGCTCCTCCTGGCGGCCATCGCCTTCCTGATCACCGTGGGGGCGCTGTTCCACTTCTACGTCTATCCGCGGACCACGGTCCTGCCGCTGGAGCAGACCCGCGTGCAGCGGCTCGTCTCGCCCTCGGCCACCTACCTCGACACCGCCACGTTCCGCCTGCACCGGAACGTGCCGGTGCAGAACACGGTGGCCGTCTACGGCGATCCGCAGGCGGGTGACGACCGCACGGCCGTGTGGGTGGAGTTCTCCTCGCTCGACACCCGGGATGGCGAGCGCGTCGACTACCACGAGCGCCGCACGGCCTTCGACCGGCGGACCGGCCTGGCCGTCGAGTGCTGCGGGGAGTACGTCGACGACGACCCCGGCGTACGGCAGACCGGGCTGGCCTTCCGCCTGCCCGCCGGGGCGGAGCCGCGCTCGTACACGATGTTCGACCCGGTGCTGCGGCGGGAGGCGCCGATGCGGTTCGAGCGCGAGGAGACCGTCGAGGGCGTGCCGACCTACCGCTACACCTATTCGGCCGGGCCGGTGAAGACGGCCGACCTGCCCGGCCCTGTGCCCGGCACGTCGGTAGGAATGCCCGGCGAGGAGCGGGTCGCCGTGGCGCGGTACACCGAGATCACCCGCACGATCTGGGTCGAGCCGGAGAGCGGGCTGACCGTGCGCACGCAGGAGCGGCGGCGCGACACGCTGCGCACGCCCGACCAGGTCGAGCGGCAGGTCGCCTTCGACGCCGACCTGGTGACGAGCACCGTCGAGGTGCGCGCCTTCGCGGACGAGGCGTCCCGGTTCCGCCGGTGGATCCTGCTGACGCGCGAGTGGATCCCGCTGGCGTGCGGCCTGCTCGCCGCCGTGCTCGCCGTCGTCTTCCGGATCGCGACCCGGCCGAGGAGGTCAGCGGCGGCGCAGCACCAGCAGCAGGTTCCAGGTCACGATCTCGCGAACGCCGGGTAGATGGATCACCGGGGTCGCCCAGCGAGGGTGGTAGCGCGGCAGGGCGTCGACGAGGTCGGCGCCGGGATGCCGCCTGGCCCACGCGAGCGCCCGGGCCACGGAGACGGCGTACAGGCTCGTGCCGTAGACGTTCTTGGGGGAGCGGCCGCGGCGGCGCGCATAACGGCGCGCGGCGTGGTGCCCGCCCAGGTAGTGCCACGGCGAGGTCTCGTGGCCGCCCCAGGGCGAAAGCCAGTTGGTGAACGACAGGTAGACGATGCCGCCCGGCTTCGTCACCCGCACCATCTCGTCGCCCATCCGCCACGGATCGGGCACGTGCTCCAGCACGTTGGAGGAGAAGCACACGTCCACGGAGCCGGTCTTCATCGGCAGGTCGAGGGCGCTGCCGAGCACCGCGCCGTCGGGGACGGCGCCGGTGCGCGCGCTCATCTCCCCGGCGTCGCAGTCGACGCACACCGGGCGTGCGCCCACGGCGCGCAGCGCGTCGGTGAAGTAGCCGGGCCCGCCGCCGACGTCCGCGACGAGCGCGCCGTCGAGGTCGGCGTACGCCGCGAGCTGGGCGACGGTGTCACGGGCGAGCAGGCCGTAGAAGAAGTCGGGGTCGGTCTGCTCCTTGCGGAAGGCGCTGAACAGGCGAATCGAACGGGCCAGGTCGGCGCGGAACGGCTCGGCGTGCACGACGTCCCTCTCCTGTCGGGTGCGCCGGAGCATAACACCCCCTTTTGTCCCACGGCGCTGGGAGAATCCCGATGACTCAGATCGTGCGTACCGGTCGGCCCGGCACCGCGCTGCCGCGATGGCGGGCGGGCCTGGCGAACCCCGTCATGATCACGGCGGTCCTGCTGGTCGTGGCGTCGCTGGCGGTCCGGATCCCCGTCCTGACGTCCTCCTCCTTCGTCGAGGACGACTTCCTGTTCGTGGGCGACGCCTACGAGCACAGCCTCACGTTCGACTTCCTGTTCCGCGTGCACAAGGGCCACCTGATGCCGGGGGCGCTCGGGCTCACCTGGGTGCTGTCGCGGCTGTCGCCGTACGACTGGCTGCTGGTCTCGGCGGTCACGTTCGCCGTCCAGGCGGCCGTGGCGGTCATGCTGCTGCGGCTGCTCGTGCGGCTGTTCGGCACGCGGCCCGGCATCCTGCTGCCGCTCACCCTCGCCCTGTTCTCGCCGCTGACGGTCCCGGCCTTCGGCTGGTGGTCGGCCGCCATCAACGCGGTGCCGCTCCAGCTCGCGATGGTCATGGCCCTGGCGGCCCAGGTCAGGTGGGCAAGGGAGGGCAGGGCGCGGCACGCCCGCCGGGCCTTCTACTGGGTGCTGGCCGGCATGGCGTTCAGCACGAAGGGGATCTTCGTCCCGTTCCTGCTGTTCGCGCTCACCACGTCGCACCTGCGGCCGTGGGCGGGCCCGTGGATCGCGCTCATGCTGCGCGAGCTGCGCTCCCACTGGCGTCTGTGGGGCTCCTACGTCCTGCTGATGGGCGGATACGCGGCGCTGTACCTGGCCCGCCGCGGCACCGCGCCGGGGGAGGGCGCGGCCGTTCCGGCGCCGGGCAACGCGGCGGACCTGCTGGGCCGCCTGCTCGGCCAGGTCTTCCCGGCCGGGGCGGTCGGCGGGCCGCTGTCGTGGGGCCCGGTGACGCCCAACGGCGGGCTGGCCGATCCCAGCCCGCTGCTGGTGGCCGCCGGATGGGCCGTGCTCGCCGCCCTGGTGGTCGCCACCGTGCTGTGGCGGCGCCGGGCCGCGCGCGCCTGGCTGATCCTGGCGGGCTACCTGGTGGCCGCGGACGGCGTGCCCACGGCGATCGCGCGGGGCACCGGGTTCACCCAGGTCGTCGGCTCAGAGACCCGCTATGTCGCGGACGCCGCGATCGTGTTCGCGATCTGCCTGGGGCTCGCCCTGCTGCCCCTGCGGGACGAGACCGAGCCCTATCGGCGGCCGGTTCCCGCCGGGAGCGGGCTGCCGACGGCGGCGGGGCTCCTCGCGGGCGCCTATCTCGCGATGTCGATCGTGTCGATCCAGAACTACCGCGACACGCTGTCGGGAGACCGGGTGCGGGCCTATCTGGCCGCCGTACGGGCCTCCCTCGCCCGGGTCCCGGACACGGCCGTGATCTACTCCAGCCCGCTGCCCGAGGACATCGTGCTGCCGTGGAACGGCAACCGCAGGCTCAGCCATCATCTGCTGGCTCCGCTCGCCCGCCCCGCGCTGCGCGCCCGGATGCGCGTGCCCGAGCCGTCGGAGCACGCGCTCGTCTTCGACGACAAGGGCGGGCTCACGCCGGTCGAGGTGAAGGCGTCGGTCGGGGTGGTGCCGCCGGGGGACCGCTCGTGCTTCCCGCTCTTCGGCGAAGCGATCTTCTTCCCCGATGTCGTGTCCTTCGGCGGGCCGGGGCCGATCGCCGGTCTGGCCTACACCGCCGAGCGGGCCGGCACCGGCATCTACGAGATGAGCGGGCAGCGAGGGCAGCTGCAGTTCCACGCCACCGGCTCCGCCGGCGCGCTGGTGCATTTCCCGGTCACGGCCGTCGGCAAGGGGCTGCTGATCCGGCTGGACGACCCGTCGGCGGTCTGCCTGAAGGGCTTCGCCTACGGCGACCCCGTGCCCGGCGCGCCCGCCCCTACGGTCGCGGCGACGCCGCCGCCGTCCCCGTCTCCTCCGTCCCCGTCACCGTCCCGCTCGGCGTCGCCTTCGGCGTCTCCTTCCGGGACGAGATCGCGAGGCGGGCCAGACGCCTCGCCGGCTCCTCGACGTACCGGTGGGTGAGCGTGGCGAGCAGCAGCGTGAGCGAGCCGACCACGACCATGTTGCCGGCGAAGTTCCCGCTCCACGGCTGCTGCTCGGTGAAGTCGTACCAGAGATAGAGAGCCACGAACTGCCACAGGAACACGCCGTAGGACACCCGGCCGAGGAAGCGCATCACCCGGCTGCTCAGGAAGCGGCCGTACGGCGAGCCCCCGGCCGGCAGCAGTGCGGCCGGGATCACCAGTCCGGCCGCCACGGTGGCGTACAGGGCCAGCTCCGACAGGTCCGCCCAGACGCCGTCGACACCGCTGAAGCGCGTGCCGGTCAGCGGCGAGGCCGCCACGGCGTACGCGAGGGCGGCGACGAGCAGGAACGAGCCCGCCGACGCGCCCACGGCGCGGACGAACCGGTGCGCCGGGCCGTTCTCGCCGGGCTCCTGCCTGGCCCACTCGGAGACGACGGCCAGTGCCATGCCGACCGCGAAGAACACCCAGGCCCGGGGCAGCCAGGTGTTCAGGTAGGGCCGGTAGACGGGGAAGTAGGTGAGCAGCGCCCACGCGAACGACGAGGCGGCGAGCACGGCGACGCCCGTCAGCAGCCGCCGGGCACGGGCGTCGAGGCCGGGGCCGCCGCGCCGGGCGTAGGCGGCCAGCGCGGCGGCGACCAGCGGCAGCAGCACGTAGAAGGCGGCCTCGACGCACAGGCTCCACATCTGGGCGAGCCCGCGGGGCCCGAGGCCGAACCACCAGGGGTGGATCTCGTAGGTCTGACCGAGCAGCAGCAGTTGCAGCCACGTCTTGACGTCGCCGAGGTGCGGCCCGGCCCACAGCACCATCGCCACGACCACGACCAGCCAGTACGCCGGGAGGATGCGCAGGGCGCGCTTGATCAGGTAGACGCGGGTGTCCGGGGGACGCTCGCCGAGCAGCGCGGCGCGCGCGTAGGGCCGGTAGAGGAGCAGCCCGGACAGCGCGAAGAAGATGGGGACCGCGACGTCTCCCCGGGCGAGCAGGCTGCTGAAGAAGTTGTCCCGCAGCGCCGCCGCCGACTCGATCGCGACGTGGAAGACGAGGACGGCGACGGCCGCGAGCGCCCGCACGCCGTCGAGGGCGTCCACATGTCCGGAGGGCACGTGACCGGAAAGCACGGGTGTGTCACGAACGGATTGCGAACCGGCCGGTAACATGTCACGAGTCGCCGTCGAGCTAGAACCTGTTTCGGTCACTTTTCCGCATCCCTGGTGACGTTGGTCACTGCCCCGTCTAACATACAGCGAAATAGGAACGTGTTTCAGGACAAATAGGCAGTATCTGGCCTGCCCCAGGAGGAGCGATGCGCCGCGGATTGGGAGTGGTCCTCTTAGGACTCGGGGCGTTCCTTGTTGTTCTCGCGCCGCTGCTGAGGTTCCAAGTCGCGGACAAACTCGTGCAGGCGCCGGCGAACCAGTACAGCATCACGCGACTGACCGCCGAGAACGCGCAGTACTTCAGCAAGCGGGATCTGAAGGTCGTCACCGGGACCCTCGACATCACGGTCACGACCAGAGGCGACGTCAAGGAGGCCAAGGACGACCACGTCGTGTGGGACCAGTTCACCAACGCCAACGACGTGACCAACAACAATCCGCAGATCTCCATGTCGCAGTTCCGCAGCGCGTTCAACAAATTCAACGGCCAGGGCGTCACCTGCTGCGGCACGAGTGTGAACAGCGGGTCGGGCGCGCAGCCGGTGCAGTTGCAGGGCCAGATCTTCCTGTTCCCGTTCGGCGTCGAGAAGAAGACCTACCAGGTGTTCAACACCGACACCCGCAAGGCGTACGACGCGACGTTCGACGGCGAGGACACGGTCAACGGGCTGCCGGTCTACCGGTTCGTGCAGAAGATCCCGCCGACGCCCATCGAGAAGCTCAGCGCGCCCGCCTCCGTGCTCGGCATGGAGGGGACCGGTGACATCCAGGTCGACCGCGTCTACGACGGCGTGAACACCTTCTGGGTCGAGCCGACCACCGGCGTCCCCGTCAAGCAGGAGCAGCAGCGCCACGAGGTGCTGAAGACGGCCGACGGCGTCGAGCGCATGCCCGCCCTCATCGCCACCGCCTCGTTCACCCCGCAGACCGTGGGTGGGCTCGTCCAGACGGCCCGCGACAACATGGCCCAGATCACGCTGATCAAGACGACGCTCCCGCTGGTGGCGCTCATCCTCGGGCTCGCGCTCGCCGTCGTCGGGGTGTGGCTGCTGCGGCCGGGCCGCGTGGACTGACCCGGGAAAGCGGACCGGCCCGTGAAGCGGGACAGCGTCCTGCGCCCGCCGGCGGCGACGCCTCCGGCGGGCACGCCCTCCCGGCGTTCCCGCGCGGCGGGACTGCTGCGGGCCTGCCGGCCCCGGCAGTGGCTCAAGAACGCGCTCGTCTTCGCCGCTCCGGCCGCCGCCGGCGTGCTGACCACCGGGGCGGGACTGCGCGGCTCGCTCGTCGCGTTCGCCGCCTTCTGTCTGGCCGCCAGCGGCTCCTACCTCTTCAACGACGCGGCCGACGTGGCCGCCGACCGGCTTCACCCCCGCAAGCGGCTGCGCCCGATCGCGGCCGGGATCGTGTCCGTACGGCTCGCGCGGACCGTGGGCGCGGCGCTGCTGGCGGCCGGCCTGCTCGCCGGGCTCGCGGGCGGATGGCCGCTCGCCGTCGTCGTCGCCGCCTATCTGGCGCTCACCTTCTCCTACACCCTCTGGCTCAAGCACCAGCCGGTGGTGGACCTGGTCGCGGTGGCCGGCTGCCACGTCGTGCGCGCGTACGCGGGGGCGGTCGCCGTGGCCGTGCCGGTGACGAGCTGGTTCCTGGTCGTCGTCTCGCTCGGCTCGCTGCTGCTGGTGGCCGGCAAGCGGGAGGCCGAGCTACGCGCCAGGCCCGGGGACGGCCGGATCGCCCGGGCCACGCTGGAGACGTACACCGCGAGCTACCTCGGCCACGTGCGCGTCATGGCCTCGGGGGCGATGATCGTCACCTACTGCCTGTGGGCGCTCCAGGAGCACACCGGGCCGGCCAAGGCGTTCTGCGCGCTCAGCATCGTGCCGTTCGTGCTGGTCGTGCTGCGGCACGCGCTGCTGGTCGACCGCGGGGTGGGGGAGGAGCCCGAGGAACTGGTGCTGCGCGACCGCCCGCTCCAGATCTTCCTCGCGCTGATGCTGATCCTGCTGGCATGCGGTATCCAACTGGCATGACGCTGCTGACGGGATGGGGGCGCACCGCGCCCACGCGCGCGACGGTGGCCCGCCCACGCACCGTGGAGGAGGCCGCCGCGCTCCTGGTGAAGGCGGGTGGCCGGGGGGTCGTGGCCCGCGGCCTCGGCCGCGCGTACGGCGACGCCGCGCAGAACGCGGGCGGGCTCGTGCTCGACTGCACGGCGCTTGAGCCGTCGTGGAGCCTCAGCACAACGGGGCTCGTCACCGCGTCGGCGGGGGTCAGCCTGCACGACCTCATGACCGAGCTCGTCCCGCGCGGCTGGTTCGTCCCGGTGACCCCCGGCACCCGGTACGTCACGGTAGGCGGGGCCGTCGCGGCCGACGTGCACGGCAAGAACCACCACGTGGACTCCTCCTTCGGCGCCCACCTGCGCTCGCTGCGCCTGCTCACCGCCGACGGACGCCTGCGTACGCTCGAACCGGGCGACGACCTGTTCTGGGCCACCGTGGGCGGCATGGGGCTGACCGGCGTCATCGCCGAGGCGACGTTCCAGTGCGTGCCGGTCGAGACCGCCTGGATGCGGGTGGACGTCGAGCGCACCCGCGACCTCGACCAGACCCTGGAGACGATGGCCGCGACCGACGACGATCACCGCTACACGGTCGCGTGGATCGACCTGCTGGCGCGGGGCGGACGGATGGGCCGGGGCGTGCTCACGCGCGGCGACCACGCCGCTCCCGGCGACCTGGTCGCCCGCGTGCGCGGGAACCCGCTCGCCTTCGCGCCGCGGCCCCTGCTGTCCGCCCCGCCCTGGGCGCCCGGCGGCCTGCTCAACCGGGCCTCGGTCCGGGCCTTCAACACCGCGTGGTACGGCAAGGCCCCCGCCACCCCGCGGCGGATCGTCCAGGGCATCGCGCCGTTCTTCCACCCCCTCGACGGCGTGGGCGGCTGGAACCGGATGTACGGCCCGCGCGGCTTCGTGCAGTATCAGTTCGTGGTGCCGCTCGGGGCGGAGGACACGCTGCGCCGGGTGGTCGAGCGGCTGTCCGGCGCGGGGGTCGTGTCGTTCCTGACCGTGTTGAAGAGGTTCGGCGCGGGGACGCCCGGCATGCTGTCGTTCCCGATGCCGGGGTGGACGCTGGCCCTGGACATCCCGGCCGGGCAGAGCGGGCTGGCCGCGATGCTGACCGAGTTCGACGGCTGGGTCGCCGCGGCAGGGGGCCGCCTCTACCTGGCCAAGGACTCCCGCATGTCGGCCGCAACCATGGCCGCGACCTACCCGCGGCTGGCGCGGTGGCGGGAGATCCGGCATCGGGCCGACCCGGACGGGGTCTTCGTCTCCGACCTCGCCCGTAGGCTGCGCCTGTGCTGAAGGAGTGGCGATAGGAGTGGCCATGAGAAACGCGCTGGGTTCGGTCGACACCGTCCTGCTGCTCGGCGGGCGCAGCGAGATCGGCCTCGCGATCGTGGAGCGGCTGGTCCGGCGGGGCGCCCGCCGGATCGTGCTCGCCGCGCGCGACGTCTCCGCGTCCGTGGAAGACGGCGCCTCCGCGCCGGTGGACGACCTCGAACGGCTCGGGGCCGAGGTCCACCTGCTGGATTTCGACGCCGCCCGGCCGGAGACGCACGCCGCCCTGATCGAGGAGGCCGTCGCCAAGGTCGGCGACCTCGACGTGGTGATCCCGGCGTTCGGCGTGCTCGGCAGCCAGGCGGTCTACGACGCCGACCCGGTGGCCGCCGCCCGCGACGTCGCGGTCAACTTCGGCGGCCACGTCTCGATCGGCCTGGCCGCCGCGCGGCGGCTGCGGGAGCAGGGCCACGGCACGCTCGTCGTGCTGTCGTCGGTGGCCGGGGTGCGGGTGCGGAAGGCCAACTTCGTGTACGGCTCGGCCAAGGCCGGGCTGGACGGCTTCGCCCAGGGGCTGGCCGACGCGCTGCACGGCTCCGGGGCCCGGGTCGTGGTCGTCCGGCCGGGCTTCGTGATCGGCCGGATGACGCGGGGGATGACCCCCGCCCCGATGTCGGTGACGGCGGCCGAGGTCGCGGACGCGGTCGTGGATGCCCTGGACACGCGGAAGGTGACCGTCTGGGTCCCCGAGCGGCTGCGGCTCGCGTTCGCCGTCATGCGCCTGCTGCCCCGGCCCATATGGCGAAGGCTCCCCCGCTGACCGGGAACGGCCGGCGGGGGAGCCTCCTGCGAATCGGCTGGATCAGCTGGTGACCAGCGTGAGCCCGTAGACCGAGAGAGCCTCGTTGACGGGCTGGAAGTAGGTGGTGCCGCCGGAGGTGCAGTTGCCCGAGCCGCCGGAGGTCATGCCCTGAGCCTGGCTGCCCGAGATGAACGAGCCGCCGGAGTCGCCGGGCTCGGCGCAGACGTTGGTCCGGGTCAGGCCGCTGACCGTGCCCTGCGAGTAGCGGACGCTGGCGTTGAGCTGCTGGACGGTGCCGCAGTGCCAGCCGGTGGTCGAGCCGGCCCGGCAGATCGAGGAGCCGACGGCGGCGACGCTGGAGCCGGACACTCTCGCATTGCCGTACGACACGATGTTCGTGGGCGTCCAGTTGCTGTTGACCGCGACCCAGGAGTAGTCGTTGCCGGGGAACGAGGAGCCCTGGAAGGTGCCCTGCGCGACCCGGTTGTAGCCGGTCGTGGTGTTGCCGGCGCTGCCGCAGTGGCCGGCGCTGACGAAGCCGGGCGTGCTGCCCTTGCGCACCGGGAAGCCGATGGAGCAGCGGGCGGAGCTGTTGATGTAGTAGGCGTCGCCGCCCTGAAGGTTGTAGAAGGTCTGCGGCTGCTCGTTCGACTGCTCGACGCGTACGGCCGACTTGTCTGCGCCGCTCGCGGCCACGAACGCCGCGGCCTCGGCGGTGTTGGAGGACAGCACGACGACGCTGTTGCTGAGCACGTCGACGTACCAGACGGACGTGGAGGCGGGCGCGTTGGCGGCGGCCCGGTCCAGCGCGGCCTCGGCGGAGTCGAGGGCGGCGAGGTTGCGGCTGACGATCTTCGGCTGCGCGCCGGCGGCCAGCACCGCGCCCGCCTTGGAGGCGTCGGAGGTGGCGACGATGAAGCTCTCGGAGGTGGCGCCGGAGACCCAGGATCCGGCGTAGGCGTCACCGAGCGTGGCGCGGACCTTGGCGTCGGTGGACATGGCCTTCGCCTCGTTGGCCAGGCGGGCGTCGACCTGGGCGGGGGTGAGCCCGAGGTCGCGCTGCATGGCGTCCACCATCGCGGGCGGGGGCTTGACGGCGGAGGAGGCGGGAGAGTTGCTCGGCTCGGCCATGGCGGGGGTGGCGACCGTGGCGAGGGCCGTGACGGCCAGAGCGCATCCGGCGAGTACGGTGCGTCTGTGGAGCATGTGGGGCTCTCCTTGTCTCTGGGGGTGCCGTCAACGTAACCGACCTCCGCTGTCAGGCGGATCTATCAATTCGCCCCTACCACCGAGTTATGGAACCGCCTCTGTCTGGGGATTCGCTGGCCCGGAAATAGCCGCCCCCGGACCACCGGGCGTGTGCGAGCACGTCGACGAGAGGCACATCAGATGTGAGCGCGGAGCCGGACGGACGTGCACGGGACCGCGTGTCAGGGGACCACGCCGTATTCGGGGTTGGTGACGAGCCAGTCGGCGTAGCGGGCGCTGCGCCGCACCGCGTCGGCGTACGCGGCCCGCGCGTGGGCGGCGACGACGGGGGCGGCGGCCCGCGCGCCGATCGAGTCGGCGTGCCAGCCGAGCAGGTGCCGCCAGCGCAGCGGCGCCCCGGCCAGCGGCATCATGACCAGCCCGGCGGTGAGCTGGAAGGTGGCCTGGCACAGGGCGACCGCCTTGCCCACCCCGACCAGGTGCAGGCAGGTGCCCACGTCCGTCTCGTAGATCGACTCGGGGACGAACCCGGCCCGCGCGCAGGCGGCGGCGAAGCAGTCGGCGAAACAGCCGTCGCCGGGGGCGACCGTCCAGTGCTCGTCGGCGAGGCTGGACAGTTCCAGTTCCTTCTCGCCGGCGAGGGCGTGGTCCTCGGACAGGAGCACGAAGACCGGGTCGGTGCCGACCGTGGTCCAGTTCATCGCGTCGGCCGGGGGAGGCGGGCTGTCGCCGCACGTCCCGAGCAGCACGAAGTCGAGCCGGCCGGCCACCGCGAGCGCGGTCAGCTCCATGGCCGACCACGAGGTGCGGGTGGTGACCGGGATGCCGGGTTGATCGGCGGTCAGCCGCTCGACGAGCCCGCCGAGTATGGGCCCGTTCGTCGCCCCGAGGCGGTAGCCGGGCAGTTTGACAGAGGTGTTGGCGAACCGCACCGCGTCCTCCTGGAGGTCCCGTACGGCGGGCAGCAGCACCCGGGCGCGGGACAGCACCATCTCGCCAAGAGGAGTGGGACGGGCGCCGTTGCGGTCGCGTTCGAACAGCGGACCCCCGAGTGAGCGCTCGATGCGCTTGAGCTGAGCGGTGAGCGACGGTTGGGCGAGGCCGAGCCGGGTGGCCGCTTTCGTGACGCTCCCGGCTTCGGCGACCGCGTGCACGATTCTCAGGTGGCGGATCTCCAGATCCATAGAGGGAAAGTACGACCACGGTGGTATGGCCGCAATCCCGCATTGTCATGAAATCTGACTTTCGCCCGTGAGCTGTCGTCACCCCTGTGACCAGTGGTGCGAGAGTGCCGGTGTGCCAGAGAGGCGCCGCCGCCTGAAACGTGTTCTCGCAGGGCTTCCGGCTGCTCGCGCCCCATGAGTTACCGGCCAGTAGGAACTGTCGCGCATGGGTTGTTAGAACGCGTTGCAGTTCGCTGGAGGGCATCGTACGTTCGAGGCATGCGGACACGTGTCACCGACATGTTCGGTATCGAGTTCCCCATCTTCGCCTTCAGCCACTGCCGGGACGTCGTCGCCGCGGTCAGCCGCGCCGGCGGCATGGGGGTGCTCGGCGCCCTGTATTTCACCCCCGAGGAGCTCGAAATCGAGCTGAAGTGGATCGACGACCACGTGGACGGCCATCCGTACGGCGTGGACGTGGTGATGCCCGCCTCCTACGAGGGGGCGGACCTCGACGTGGACTCCCCGGCCGAACTGGTGGCGCGGCTGCAGGGGATGATCCCGCAGGGGCACCGGGCCTTCGTGGAGGACCTGCTGGCCCGGCACGGTGTGCCGCCGTTGGACGGCTCGGACTCCGGCAAGGTGCTGCTCGGCTGGACCGACGCGACGGCCCGGCCGCAGGTCGAGGTCGCGCTCCGGCATCCCATCGCGCTGCTCGCCAACGCCCTCGGCCCGCCGCCCGCCGACGTCGTGGAGCAGGCGCACGCGAAGGGCGTGAAGGTGGCCGCGCTCGCCTCCACGCCCCGGCACGCCATCAAGCAGGTCGAGGTCGGCGTGGACGTCGTCGTGGCGCAGGGCACCGAGGCGGGCGGCCACACCGGCGAGATCTCCACGATGGTGCTGATCCCGCAGGTCGTGGACGCGGTGGACGTGCCGGTCCTGGCCGCGGGCGGCATCGGCTCCGGCCGCCAGATGGCCGCGGGCATGGCGCTCGGCGCCGAGGGCGTGTGGACCGGCTCGATCTGGCTGGCCGTGGAGGAGGCCGACACCTCCGAGACCGTGCGGCAGCGCATCATCGCGGCCACCTCCCGCGACACGGTCAGATCGCGGAGCTGGACCGGCAAGCCCGCCCGCCTGCTGAAGAACGAGTGGACCGACGCGTGGGAGTCGGCCGAGTCGCCCGGCACGCTGCCGATGCCGCTGCAGTTCATGCTGATCTCCGACGCGCTGCGGCGGATCGGCAGGTCGGACGCGACCGAGCTGGCCTCGTTCCCCGCCGGTCAGATCATCGGCGCGATGAACCAGGTCAAGCCGGCCAGGCAGGTCGTCTTCGAGATGGTGGAGGAGTACATCGAGGCAATGGAGCGCCTCGGCCGCATCACCGGCGACGGGTGACGCCGCCTGCCGCCCCTGCCCTCCGGTCGCTCGGCCGCTGCGATTTACTGGCGGTGCAGTCGTGCGAGCCGAGGGAGGATGCCGGGGATGAGTGGTGCCCGCGACGAGACCGTGGCGGACGCCCCGCCCATCATGGGGAACGTCCCCGGCTCCTACGCCCTGAGCGTCTTCAGAGAACGGCATCCCGTCCTCGTCCGCCAGGTCGCGCGGGCGCTGCCGTACACGCCTGACCGGCGGCGCGCGCTCGACCGGCTGCTCGACGAGGTCGTGCGCGACGTCATGGAGCCGCTGGAGCCGTCGGCGCACGACGGCGCCGCCTGGGCCGAGTGGGGACGCGGCAAGATCGGCCGCCGCTATGTCGACGTGCCGTTTCTGTGGGGTGAGAGCTACTTCTACCGGAAGTTGCTGGAGGCCACCGGATATTTCGGCGACGGTCCGTGGCGCGGGGTCGATCCCTTCGGCCCCATGAAGCAGGCCGAACTCGACGGCCCGGTCGTGGACGGGGAGCTGGCGGCGCTCGACGAGACGGCGACGCTCTCCCCGGCCGAGCGGGCCGATGCGCTGCTGCTCGGCTCGCTCTGGGGCAACCGCGCGGACCTGTCCTTCGGCGTCACCCTCAAGGGCGACCACGAGAGGGCGACGGACCTGGTGGTGGACGACCGCCCGCTGCTGTGGTCGCTTCTCGAGGCCGCCGCGCCGGGAAGGATCTGCCTGGTCGCCGACAACGCGGGGCGTGAACTGCTGCCCGATCTCGTGCTGGCCGACCACCTCCTCGCCTGCGGGCTCGCGGGCGAGGTCGTCCTCCACGTCAAGCCCTTCCCGTACTTCGTGTCCGACGCCACCCCTGCCGACGTGCTCGCGTGCCTGCGGCGGCTCGCCGCGGCGCCCGGCCGGGCCGGAGAGGCGGGCGCCCGCCTCTGGGACGCGATGGAGGAAGGACGTCTCACGCTGCGGGCGCATCCCTTCGCCTGCGCTCCGCTGCCCTACGCGGAGATGCCGGACGACCTGCGGGAGGAGCTCGCGTCGGCCTCCCTGACCGTCATGAAGGGCGACCTGAACTACCGGCGGCTCGTCGGCGACCGGATGTGGCCGGCGACCACGCCGTTCGCCGCCGTCACCGCCTACTTCCCCGGGCCGGTCGTCGCGCTGCGCACGCTGAAGTCGGACGCGCTCGTGGGCGTGCCGGAGCGGACGCTGGCGGAACTGGACGCGGCCGGCCGCCCCTGGCGTACCACCGGGACCCACGCCATGGTCCAGGCCCGCCCCTGACCGGCTATCGGCCCTGATACACAGGCGGGCGCTTGTCGCGGAAGGCGCGAGAGCCCTCCTTCGCGTCCTCTGAGCCGATGACGGGCCAGCCGATCGCGTCGGAGACCTTGAAGGCCTCTGCCTCCGGCATGCCCAGCGTCTCGCGGTAGGCGCGCAGGATCGCCTGTACGGCCAGCGGCCCGCAGGCGGCCACCTGGTCGGCGATCTCGCGGGCGGCCGCGAGTGCCTGGCCGTCCGGCACGACCCGGTTGACCATGCCCATCGCGAGCGCCTCGGCCGCCGTGATCGCCCGGCCGGTGAGCAGCACGTCCATGGCGAACGCGTACGGGATCTGGCGCGGCAGCCGTACGGCGCTGCCGCCCATCGGGAACAGCGCCCGCCGGGCCTCGAACAGCCCGAGCGTGGCGCTCTCGCCGGCGACGCGCAGGTCGGTGCCGACGAGCAGTTCGGTGCCGCCCGCCACGGCGTACCCCTCGACCGCGCACACGATGGGCTTGGCGGGCAGCGCCTCGGGATCGCGCAGCAGGCCCTTCCAGTGGTAGTCGGGGATCTCGGCGGCCCGGCGGCGCACCCGCTCGTCCTCGGACGGTGTGCCCATGGCCTTGAGGTCGGCCCCGGCGCAGAACGTGCCTCCCGCGCCGGTGAGGATGCCGACCCGCACCTCCGGCTCGTCCGAGATGTACTGCCATGCCTCGGCGAGCCCCACCAGCATGTCCTGTGAGAGCGCGTTCCTGGCCTCGGGCCGGTCCATCGTGACGATCACCACGTGACCGTCGCGCTCGATCCGGCAGTGCGGGGTGCTGATGGCCAGGAGCTCCACAGGTGTCCTCCAGCTGGGTGGTGCAATCGATTCGATCAAGCGCTTGTTAGACATGGCGCGCGGGGTTAGTCTGCCCGCAAGAACTAGAACCGATTCTCGTCTGAGTCGCTCCGCATTGCCAGGTCTTGTCAGCGTCGTACCGGCGTGCTTCACTTCGGGGCCGCTCACGCCGCTGGCGCCCGGATGGTGAGCGGGAAACACAGTCATAAAGGGAGCTGGCATATGGGCTCACTCGGTTTCTGGAGGCTGGCGCAAGCCGACCCGGCGTGGATCGCCGCGGTCGATCCCGACGGAACGCAGCACCCCGCGGGCGAACTGCTCGCCCGGGCCAACCGCATGGTGCACGGGCTGCGTGAGCTGGGCCTGCGGCCCGGGGACGGCATCTGCGGCCTGCTGCCCAACGGCGCGGACGGCCTCGTGCTCTACCTCGCCGCCCTGCAGGCGGGGTGGTACTACACGCCGGTCAACTGGCACCTCACCGGGCCCGAGATCGGCTACATCATCGCCGACAGCGAGGCCGCCGCGTTCTTCGCCGGCGAGCGGTACGCCGAGGAGGCCGTCAGGGGCGCGCAGGAGGCGGGAATCGCCGCCGACCGGTGCTTCTCCTATGGCGAGGTCGAGGGCTTCCGGCCGGCGGCCGAGCTGACCGACGGCAGGCCGGACACCCTGCCCCCCGACCGTACGGCCGGGGCCACCATGCACTACACCTCGGGCACCACTGGCAGGCCGAAGGGTGTGCGCCGCGCGCTCACCGGCCTCGACCCCGACGACTCCGCGGAGCTGATGACGGGGTTGTTGCGGCTGTTCGGCGTGACGCCGGGCCGGCCGAACGCCCACCTGGTCACCTCGCCGAGCTACCACACGGCGGTCACCCAGTTCGCCGGTACGGCGCTGCACATGGGGCACACGCTCGTCTTCATGGACAAGTGGGACGCCGAGGAGACCCTGCGCCTGTGCGAGCGCCACCGCGTGACGAACTCCCACATGGTGCCGACGCACTTCAAACGGCTGCTGTCGCTGCCCGAGGAGACGCGGCGCTCCTACGATCTGTCGTCGCTGCGGTGGATGATCCACGCCGCCGCGCCCTGCCCGGTGCCGGTCAAGTGGCAGATGCTGGAGTGGTGGGGCGACGTGATCTACGAGTACTACGCCGCCACCGAGGGCGGCGGCACGATCGCCACCCCCGAGGACTGGAAGAAGCGGCCGGGCACGGTCGGAAAGGCCTGGCCGGGCAGCGAGCTGCTGATCGTGGACGACGAGCTCGCACCGGTGCCCGCGGGCACGCCCGGCACCGTCTACATGAAGATGGGCATCTCCTTCGAGTACAAGGGCGACCCGGAGAAGACCGCGGCCAACCGGCTGGCGGTGGGGGTGGGTGCCCGAAGGGGGGTCGGTGGAGACACTGCCTACTTCACCGTCGGGGACATCGGCTACCTGGACGAGGACGGCTTCCTGTTCCTCTGCGACCGCAAGGCCGACATGATCATCTCGGGTGGGGCCAACATCTACCCGGCCGAGATCGAGAACGAGCTGCTCGTCCACCCCAAGGTCGCCGACGTGGCGGTGTTCGGCATCCCCGACGACGAGTGGGGCGAGCGCATCAAGGCCGTCGTCGAGGCCGCGCCAGGCGCGGTGCCCGGCCCAGAACTGGCCGAGGAGATCCTCCGCTCGCTGGAGGGCCGTCTGGCCCGGATGAAGTGGCCGAGCTCGATCGACTTCATCGACCAGATGCCCCGCGAGCCGAACGGCAAGCTGCTCAAGCGCAAGCTCCGCGCCCCCTACTGGGAAGGCAGGGACCGTGCCATTTGAGGAATCGAAACCCCTGGTCGCGACGCACGTCCTGGAGTTCCCCGGCGGCTACACCCGGACCACCGGGCCCGTCATCGGGCGGTTCCTCACCGAACTGCGCGACCGCCGGCTCGTCGGGGTCCGTACGGCCGGGGGACGGGTGCTGGTGCCGCCGCTGGAGTACGACCCGGACACCGGAGAGCCGGTCACCGAGGAGTACGTGGAGGTCGGTCCGGCCGGGACCGTCCAGGCGTGGGCCTGGGTCGACTCCCCGCGCCCCGGCCACCCGCTCGACCGGCCGTTCGCCTGGGCGCTGATCAGGCTCGACGGCGCCGACACCGCCCTCGTCCACGCGGTGGACGCCGGGAGCCCGAAGGCGCTGCGGCCGGGGCTGCGGGTGCGCCCGCGCTGGCGGGCCGCCACCGCCGGGCACATCACCGACATCGAGTGCTTCCTGCCGGAGGTCACCTCGCTGGTCGCGCCGGTGCGGGCCGAGTATCGCGTCACGCCGGGCCGTGCGCTCACCCGGTTCCTGGAGGGTGTGCGCGACGGGAGGTTCGTCGGCGGCCGGTGCGCCGAGTGCGCCGCCGTCTACGTGCCCTATCGCGAGTCGTGCCCCGCGTGCGGCTCGATCGTCGAGGAGGAGGTGGAGGTCGCCGACACCGGAACGGTGACCACCTTCGCGATCAACAACCTGCCCGACCCCCGGGCCCCCGAGGTGCCGTTCGTCTCCGCGTACGTGCTGCTGGACGGCGCGGACACCCCGATGATCGCGCTGGTCGGCGGGGTGCCGGCGCACGAGGTGCGGCAGGGCATGCGGGTGCGCGCCGTGTGGGTGCCGCCCGAGGAGCGGACGCTGTCGATGACCAACGTGAAGTGGTTCGAGCCGACCGGGGAGCCGGACGCCGACCTCGACGAAAGCGGAGGTGGTGCCTGATGCGGGACGTCGCGGTCGTCGCCTTCGCGCAGACCGTCCACACCGGCCACGACACCGGGCTGGCCGAGCCGGAGCTGCTGCTGCCGGTCATCGACGAGGTCAAGCGGGCGACCGGGCTGAAGAGGTTCGGCTTCACCTGTTCCGGCTCGTGCGACTATCTGGCCGGCGCGCCGTTCTCGTTCGTCTCGGCGCTCGACGCGGTCGGCGCCTGGCCGCCGATCAGCGAGAGCCACGTCGAGATGGACGGCGCCTTCGCGCTGTACGAGGCGTGGGTGCGGCTCCAGCACGGCGACATCGACACCGCCCTGGTCTACGGCTTCGGCAAGTCGTCGATGTCGGACATCCGGGAGATCATGACGCTCCAGCTCGACCCGTACTATCTGGCGCCGCTCGGGCTCGACCAGGTGTCGTACGCCGCGCTGCAGGCCGCCGCCCGAGGAGCGGACAGAGCGGCGCTGGACGAGATCGTACGGCGCAGCCGGACGGACGGCCGGGCCAACCCCTACGCCCTCGACCTGCCGGATCCGTCAGGCGGCGAATACGAGGTCGAGCCGCTGCGGCCGTACGACGTCGCGCCGGTCACGGACGGGGCGGCGGCCGTGGTGCTGGCCGCCGGGGACCGCGCCCGCGAGCTGGCCGGGCGGCCCGCCTGGATCACCGGCATCGCGCACCGCGCCGAGCCCCACTACCTGGGCATGCGCGACCTGTCCCGGTCGGCGTCCACCGCGGATGCGGGCCGGGCGGCCGGGGTGGGCAAGGGCCCGGTCGACGTGGCGGAGCTGCACACCCAGTTCAGCCACGAGGAGCCGATCCTGCGCGAGGCGCTCGGCCTGTCAGGGGACGTCGTGGTCAACCCGTCGGGCGGGCCGCTCGCGGCCAACCCGGTCATGGCCACCGGTCTGATCCGCGTGGGCGAGGCGGCCCGGCGGATCCTCGACGGCTCGGCGGACCGCACGGTGGCGCACGCCACCTCCGGCCCGTGCCTGCAGCAGAACCTCGTCGCCGTGCTCGAAACGTCCGCGTAGGGAGTCGCCGTGGGAAACCGCTGTGCCGTCATCGGCGTGGGCCAGACCCGCTACCAGACCAGACGGCGGGACGTGTCGCTCGCCGGGCTGGTCCGCGAGGCCGCCCTGCGAGCCCTGGAGGACGCCGGGCTGACGTTCGCCGACATCGACGCGGTCGTCATCGGCAAGGCCCCCGACCTGTTCGAGGGCGTGATGATGCCGGAGGCGTACCTCGCAGACGCGCTCGGCGCGGCCGGCAAGCCGGTGATGCGCGTGCACACGGCGGGCTCGGTCGGCGGCTCGACCGCGCTGGTCGGCGCCTCGCTGGTGCAGGGCGGCGTGCACGGGCGGGTGCTGGTGGTCGCCTTCGAGAAGCAGTCGGAGTCGAACGCCACCTGGGCCCTGTCCACGCACCTGCCCTTCAACGCATCCCTGGTCGTGGGGGCGGGCGGCTACTTCGCGCCGCACATCAGGGAGTACATGCGCAGGTCGGGTGCGCCGGACCACATCGGCACGCTGGTCGCGGTCAAGGACCGGCTGAACGCGCTGAAGAACCCGTACGCCCACCTGCGCATCCCCGGGATCAACCGGGAGATGGTCGAGTCGACCCCGATGCTGTGGGAGCCGATCCGCTATCTGGAGACGTGCCCGTCGTCGGACGGCGCCTGCGCGATGGTGCTGGCCGCCGAGGACAAGGTGACCGGCACGCCCGCCTGGATCCACGGCACGGCGATGCGCTCGGAGCCCATCATGCTGGCGGGCCGCGACGTCGTCAGCCCGCAGGCCGGCCGCGACTGCGCCGCCGACGTCTATCGCCAGGCCGGGATCACCGACCCGCGCCGGGAGATCGACGTCGCCGAGGTGTACGTCCCGTTCTCCTGGTATGAGCCGATGTGGCTGGAGAACCTCGGATTCGCCACCGAGGGGGAGGGCTGGAAGCTCACCGAGGCCGGATGCACGGCCCTCGACGGCGACACCCCGTGGAACGCCTCCGGCGGCGTGCTGTCGTCCAACCCGATCGGAGCCTCCGGTCTCATCCGCTTCGCCGAGGCGGCGCTCCAGGTGCGGGGCATGGCGGGGGAGCACCAGGTCGAGGGGGCACGCCTCGCGCTCGGCCACGCCTACGGCGGAGGCGCCCAGTTCTTCTCCATGTGGATCGTGGGAAGCAGCAGACCGTGAGTTAGCTCAGGCCCTGACGAGCGGGAGGTCCGCCGGATGGAGTTCAACCACGCCGATCTTTTCGAGGGGCTCGCCGACGCCATCGGGGACCGTGTGGCGGTGGTCTGCGGCGACGACCGCCTGACGTACGCCGAGCTCGACGCCCGCGCCAACCGGCTCGCCCACCACCTGGCCGCGCACGGGGTCGGACGCGGCACGCACGTGGGCATGCAGCTCTACAACGGCGCGGAGTACGTCGCGGCCCTGCTGGCGACGCTGAAGCTGCGGGCCGTGCCGGTCAACGTCAACTACCGGTACGTCGAGTCGGAGCTGCTCTACATCTACCGGGACTCCGGCATGGAGGCCCTGCTGTTCGACGTGGAGTTCGACGACCGGGTCGCGGCCACCGCGCCCGAGGTCCCCGGGCTGCGCCACCTCGTCGCCGTCGGCGGCCCCACCGCCGTGCCGGGCGCGGTGCCGTACGAGGAGGCGGTGGCGGGGCAGCCCGATGGCCGGGACTTCCCCGTCAGGTCGGGCGACGACGTGTACGTCATCTACACCGGCGGCACTACCGGCATGCCCAAGGGCGTGATGTGGCGGTCGGAGGACCTGTTCTACGCCTTCGGCGGCGGCAACCCGTACGGCGAGCCGCTGAAGACGCCCGAGGCGGTGATCGAGCAGGCGCGCGGCGCGGCGTCCCCGGTGGTCATGATGACGGCGGCGCCGCTGATGCACGGCGCCGCGCAGGTGGGCACCTACATCGCCTGGTGGATGGGCGGCACGATGGTGTACGTCCGCAGGTTCGAGGCGGCCGCCGTGCTCCGTGCGATCGAGCGGGAGAAGGTCGTCAGCCTGAACGTCACCGGCGACGCGATGGCCCGCCCGCTCGCCGACGAGATCGCCGCCGGCTCCTACGACCTGTCGTCGCTGTTCGCGCTCAGCTCGACCGGGGCGATCCTCAGCGGCGCCGTACGCGCCCGTCTGGAGGAGCTCCTGCCCGGCAGGATGATCCTCGACAACTTCGGCTCGACCGAGTCCGGATACACCGCCTCCGCCGTCGACGGGTCGTCGCCCGAGTCGGGCCTGCGCTACCGGCCCAACGCCAACGCCTCGGTGGCCGTGCTGGACGAGACGCTGACCCCGGTCGAGCCGGGCTCGGAGCGGATCGGCACGGTGGCCAGGACCGGCCGGATCGCGTCCGGCTACCACAACGACCCGGACAAGACCGCCCGCACCTTCGTGACCGACGCCCACGGCGTCCGGTGGCTGCTCACCGGCGATCTCGCCATGGTCGAGGAGGACGGGACGATCCGCATCCTCGGCCGCGGCTCCCAGTGCATCAACACCGGCGGGGAGAAGGTCTTTCCCGAGGAGGTCGAGGCGGTGCTCAAGGGACATCCCGCCGTGTTCGACGCCGTGGTCACCGGCATCCCCGACGAGCGCTGGGGCACGCGGGTCGCGGCCGTCGTCCAGCCGTACGACGGGACCACGCCGACGGCGCAGCAGCTCGACGCCCACTGCCGCACCCGGTTGTCGGGCTACAAGGTGCCGCGGACCTACGCGTTCGTGGAGGAGATCCTCCGCTCCCCGGCGGGCAAGGCCGACTACCGGTGGGCCGGCCAGGTGGCCGCCGGGGCGGGTCAGCCGGAGTAGGCGGAGGCGAGGGCGTGGAAGACCTCCTTCGGCTCCCTGCCGCCCGCCTTCAGCAGCCGGACCACCCCGTAGGAGGACATGTCGAGGTCGCCGCGCGGGTCCGGGTCGTAGGTCGTGTTGTAGCCGGCGAAGGTGAACCAGAAGGCGCTGTCCACCCCCTCCTCCTCGAACACGGTGAGCAGTTCGCGCAGGTAGCGGACCTGCTCACCCTCGTCGCGGCGGTAGTCGCCGTTCAGCCGGGGCGGACTCACGGTGTAGTCCACGATGGCCCACGCCATGCCGCCGCGTGCGCCTGCCCCTGTGTAGGCGCACGTGCCGAACTCGGTGACCGCCACCGGCTTGCCGAACCGGAAGCGGGAGCGCAGCTCCTCGCGGTAGGTCGCGGCGTTGCGCTCGTCGCGGTAGGCGTCCACCGCGACGATGTCGAACGGGCTCCAGTCGACGTCCTCCCAGTCGCCCGAGGCGTACGTCACCCGTCCGCCGAAGACCGTGCGGGCGGCCTCGGCGGTCTCCGCCAGGAAGGGGTTCAGCCGCGCGGGGATCTCGGCGAACCGGGCGTACAGCTCGGGATCCCCCGCGCCGAGCGCGGCCATGCGGTCGAAGAAGGTCTCCCCGGGCAGGAAACCGGCGCAGAAGAAGCTCAGCTCGCACCCGGTCACGAGCACCACCTCCGCGCCGTCGCGCCGCACCTCCTCGGCCCGCTCGGCGCATTCCGCGAAGTACGGCGCGAGTTCCCGCGTCGTCATCTCGCAGGGGAAGGGCGCGAACCACACCTCCAGCCCCGCGTCGGCGGCGTGCCGCGCGGCGACGCTGAGCCGTTCGGGGTGCCCGCCGGTGATGCGGACCGCGGTGCAGTGCAGCTCATCGGCGATGACCCGCATCTCCGCGCGGACCGTCTCCGGGTCGAACGTCTCCCGGCTGATGTGCCCGCCCGGGAGGAAACCGGTGTCGTAGTTGATGCCTCTGCCTCTCATCGCGCTTCCTTCACCTCGATGTTGACCATCATCATGATCGGCCCGGAGGCGAACGCGCCGGCGAGCACGAGCCCCAGCACGATTGCGGCGATCAGCATCACGTTGGACAGCCAGACCATGGTGGACACCGGCAGGGTGAACGCGCCGATCAGCCGGGCCACGCACTCGGCCAGCAGCACACCGCCCCAGATGCCGCTGAACCTCCGCTCGGCCCGGCGGAACCGGGCCGACCGCTCCGCGAGCCGGTCCCACGCGGCCTCCCGCACCGCGTTCCCCCGGGTGATGAACGCGCGCATGCCCGGGGTCATCACCGGGCGCGCGGTGAACGCCGAGAGCATCATGAACAGGCTGATCACGCCGCTGAGACCGGAGTCCTTGGCGATCATCATGCGGGCGTCGCCGGTGACGAAGCTCAGCGCGATGCCCGCCACGTTCACCGCCAGCGTCAGCCCGGCGAGCCCGTTCAGGGTGCGGTCCCTGACGATCCCGGCGACCACCCGGACGGCCGGGATCACGCCGCTCACGGCCAGCGCGGCGACCTCGCTCATGCCGAACGCGCCGTGCAGGAGGTAGTAGCACGCCATCGGCATGGCGACGTCGAGCGCCAGCGGCATGAGCGTCTTGCCGAGGTTGCCCCGCCGGGGCTGCTCGGCTCTCACCGGGGTGGTCAGGGTCTCGGTCATCGGCTCCTCCGGTGCGTCTCGGTGTGCGCATCAAGCGTCTCGAAAGCCGGAGGAGCCGGGCAGATTCAGCGATCCCGTTTGCGGCAGTACAAATGTCCCGGGTAGCCGTCAGAGCTTCTTGGCGCCCTCGGTCGCGAGCGCGGCCACAGCGCCGAGGCCGAGGTAGACGACGCCGCTGCCCCGGTCGAGCCGCCGCCGGGCCCGCGCCGAGGAACGCAGCCGCCCGGCCAGGACCGACGCCAGCAGGGCGTACGTGCCGTCGCTGGCCATGCCGAGCGCGACCCACACGGCCCCGAGCAGGAGCACCTGCGGCGCCACGGGACCGCGTGCAGGATCGATGAACTGCGGAAGGAACGCGAGGAAGAACATGGCCGTCTTCGGGTTCAGCACGTTGACCACGAACCCCTCGCCGAACAGCCTGCGGGGCGAGGCCACCTTGACCTCGGCGGCCTCCACCTCGGGCCGCCGCACGAGCTTGCGGATCCCGAGGTAGACGAGGTAGGCCGCGCCCAGGTACTTCACGACGGCGAACGCCGTGGCCGAGGCGGCGAGCAGCGCGGTGATCCCGAACGCCGCGGCGGCGATGTGCACCAGCGATCCGGCGTGGACGCCGAGGACCGACACCAGCCCCGCCGTACGGCCCTGGGCCACGCTGCGGGTGACGATGTAGAGCACGGCGGGTCCCGGAACCAGGAGCAGCGCCAGCGTGGCGGTCGCGAACAGGGCGAGCGTAGGCAGAGTCGGCATGGCTCGGATGGTACGGGCGACCGGCCGCCGGGGCACTCCTATTTAGAGCAGGGTCAGCACGCGGGGGCCGTCCTCGGTGACCGCGATGGTGTGCTCCATGTGGGCGGCCCGGCTGCCGTCCGTGGTGTGCAGCGTCCAGCCGTCGGCAGCCGTGTGGTAACCGTCCCGGCCTCCGGCGATGAACATCGGCTCGATGGCCAGAGCGAGACCGTGCCGCAGGGGATAGCCCCGGCCGGGCCGGCCGTGGTTCGGCACCGACGGGTCCTCGTGCATGCGGCGGCCGATGCCGTGGCCGCCGAAGTCCCTCGGCATGCCGTATCCGGCCTTCTGGGCGATCGCGCCGATCGCCGCCGAGATGTCCCCGATGCGGTGGCCCACGGTCGCGGCGGCGATCCCGGCGTCCAGGGCGCGGCGGGTGGTCTCGATGAGGTCCACGTCGCCGGGGCGGGGGGTGCCGACGACGAAGGTGACGGCCGCGTCGGCCGTCCAGCCGTCCAGTTCGGCGCCGCAGTCGGCGCCGACGACGTCCCCGTCACGCAGCCGGTAGTCCGTCGGGATGCCGTGCACGATGGCGTCGTTGACGGACAGGCAGACCACGGCGGGGAACGGGGTCGGCGCGAAGGGCGGCCGGTAGCCGAGGAACGGCGAGCGCGCCTTCGCCTCACGCAGCACCGCCCGAGCCGCCTCGTCCAGGTCGGTGAGCCGCACCCCCACGGCCGCGGCCCGCCGTACGGCGTCGAGGGCGCGGGCCACCACGCGCCCCGCCTCCCGCATCGCGTCCAGCGCGGCGTCGGTCTTGATTTCCACCATGACATGCCCTCCCGGGGTGGCGCCAATAACTATACCGGTATTAGTATCACGGTCATGGTGAGAGTGCCCCTGACCCCCGAGGAACGGCAGCGGGGGGAGCGGTTCGGCGTCCTGCTCCGGCAGGCGCGCGGCGAGCGCAGCATGGTCGAGGTCGCCGCGGCGGCCGGGCTGTCGGCCGAGACGCTGCGCAAGATCGAGACGGGCCGCGCGCCGACCCCGGCCTTCTTCACCGTCGCGGCGCTCGCCGCCGCGCTGGGCCTGTCGTTGGACGAACTGGCCGCCGCCTGCGCCGAAGGCCCCCAGGCTGCCGAATTCCGCCAAGCCGGCTGAATCTTTCACCGGTCGTCACCGGCTGGGCAGGCCATGTCGGGCGGAGTTTCCCCCAGGTAGACCGCCGGTAGACCGCGGGCCGCCGGTCGCACGCCCGCGTCGCGGGCCGCCGCCGTGGGGGCGGTTCCTGTACAGGTCGCGAAGCAGACCCGACGCTGGGACCATCGCCGGCGATCAGCGGCAGCCGGCCCGAGGCGGTCTGGTCAGCTCGCCATGGAGGTGCCCGATGCGATTCCCCCACGGCCGGTTACGTCGCTCGGCCCTCCTCGCGGCCGTCGTGGCCACGGCGTCCGCGGTGACCGGGCTCGTCCCGGGCGCGGCCGACGCCGCGCCCCGCGGATCGGCTCGCGTGGTCCGCCTGCTGTCCACCCCCACTCCCACCCCGTCCGTGAGCGCTACGCCGAGCGTCATCGTCTCGCCCGCGGAGGTCGTCGTGCCCGAAGGAGGCTCGGCGCTCATCTACGTGCGGCTCAGCCAGAGGCCGTCGTACGGCTGGGTGACGGTCGACAGCGAGCGGCTGCTCGGCGACTCGGACCTGTCCATCGGCCCCCGGCTGCTCTTCCCCGCGGACAGATGGAGCACCTGGCAGTCCCTCATCGTCTTCGCGGAGGAGGACGACGACGCGACGGACGGCACCGCCACGTTCCAGTCCCGGATCAGTCAGCTGCCGGGCAGCGGTGTCGCCCTGTGGACCGCCAGGGAACTGGACAACGACGTCGCCACGCCGTCGCCCGCGCCGAGTCCCACCTGAACCACGTCAGAAGTAGCGTGAGCTGAGGTCGTTGGTGGGCCAGAGGCGCACCTTCCCGATCTGGGCGTTGAACAGGTCGGCGAGCACGTCGAAGTCGGGGGACCCGGTCTCCTCCCGCCGGTTGAACAGGGCGGCGTAGGTGACGCCGTTCTGCAGGCGCGCCATGTAGGTGTAGGTGCCGGGCTGCGAGCCGTCGTGCCAGGTGTTGACGTGTCCCGTCACCTGGCGCACCCACAGGCCGGCGCCATACCAGGAGCCGTACTGGTTCACGCCGATCTCGGGCTTGGCGAGCATCCTGCCGATGGAGGTCGAGTTGAGCACCGCGTTCGGCGCGTCGAGCACCTTCGCCAGGCGCACCAGGTCGACCGCGGAGGCGATCCAGCCCCCGTTGGGGCCCTGGCAGGCCATGCCGAACCCCCCGCCGTACGGCGCGGGCAGGACCTGGCCGGACTGGTCCAGGACGGTCTGGCCGGTGAAGCGCGACTCGTAGATCACCTCGCCGGAGGCGGCCTGCGACTGGAGCGTACGGCCCAGCCGAGGGCGGGTGATGCCGAGGGGCGCCATGACCTTCTGCCGGACGTAGGCCTCGTAGCCCATCCCGGAGACCTTCTCGATGATCCGGCCCAGCAGCAGGTAGCCGTAGTTGCTGTAGGCGAACTGCGTGCCGGGGGCGAAGTCGAGCGGCCGGGCGTTCGCGTACTTGACGATGTGGTCCTGGGTGATCGGCAGCGGCACGCCGAGCGCCTTGGCGATGGTGCGGTCCATGTGCAGGTAGTCGCCGGAGACGTCCCGGTCCCAGCCGCCGGTGTGCTGCAACAGCCGCCAGACCGTTACCTTGGCCAGCCGTGGGTCGGCCGAGGTGGACAGGCCGAGGAGTTGCGCGGCCGAGGCGGTCAGGCTGAGCTTGCCCTCCTGGGCGAGCCGCATGATCGCGATGGCGGTGATGTGCTTGCTCAGGCTCGCGATGCGGAACAGCGACGTGGGCGACACGGCCGGAACGGCATGGCTGCCGTCGGAGTATCGGTAGCCCCTGGCGAACACCAGCCTGCCGGCCTTGGATATGGCGAGCTGCCCGCAGGTGATCCCTCGCTCCTTGACGAAGGTCTTCATCATCGTGTCGAACCCGGCGAGCGAGGCGGGCGCCACCCCGGTGGTCTCCACGACGGGCGCGGGGAGCATCCTCGAACCGAATGCGAGGGCGGGCACCGTGATGGCGCCCATCTGGAGGAAGTTCCTCCTGCTCAAACCTCCCTGATCCGCGGATGTGGATGCGAACAGCGACATTTTCTGCATGTCCAATTTCTAGTGGATCAACGCCGCTGTCGCAGACATATCACGCATCCGTACGGGGGAGGAGAGCGGCGACCAGGGCGGCGACGGCGGGCGGGTCGGGTGGCTCGCCGTACGTCGCGGCGTAGACCCCGCGGTTCGATCCCGGCAGCTCGGACACCCGCACGTCCGGGTCGCGGTGGGCCGACAGCGCCAGCCGGGGGAGGATCGCCACGCCCAGCCCGGCCGCGACCATGGCCTGCATGGCCACGTAGTCGTCGGTGGTGAACGAGACGCGCGGCTCGAAGCCCGCCTCGGCGCACAGCGCGAGCAGGTGCGCACGGCACCGCTCGCACCCCGCGATCCACGGCCCGTCCGCGTACGCCGCCAGGTCCCCCGCGCCGCCGTACGCCGCGGGGGTGACGAGGAAACTCGGGTCGTCGAGCAGGTGGGCCAGGCGGATGCCGTCGTCCTCGGGAGCGGTCTCGCCGTATCGGAAGACCACGGCGACGTCCACCCGGCCGGCCCGCAGCAGGCGCAGCGCCTCGGGCGGCTCGGCCTCCATCAGCCGCAGGTCCAGCCCCGGATGGTCCTGCGCGAGCCGCGCGGCGGCGGACGGGACGAACGTGCCGAGGGCCGAGGGGAACGCGGCCAGCCGCACGCGTCCGGCCCGCAGCCCGACGTGCGCGGCGAGCTCCGCGGACGCCGCGTCGAGACGGCCGAGGATCTCCGCGCCCCGTTCGGCGAGCAGGCGGCCCGCCTCGGTGAGGCGGATGCCGCGCCCCACCCGCTGCACCAGCTTCGCGCCCGTCTCCGCCTCCAGCCGGGCGAGGTGGTGGCTCACCGAGGGCTGCGAGTAGTGCAGCTCTCGCGCCGCGGCGGTCACCGTGCCGGTCCTGGCCACGGCCACGAGGACTCGCAGTCGTACGACGTCGAGCGGCATTCATCGATCCCGTCTATGGCTTCGCGTCGAAACTTCAGTTGGACCTATTGTCCCGTCGGCGGCCAGGCTGGAGGCCATGACCGACATCCGCGACATCCTGGACGCCCGGCGGCTTATCGCTCCGCACCTGCCCGAGACTCCCATGTGGTCCTATCCCGTGCTCGACGCGGCGGTCGGCGCCGAGGTCCACGTGAAGCACGAGAACGTCCAGCCCACGGGGGCGTTCAAGGTGCGCGGCGGCATCACGTTGCTGGCCCGCATGGCGGACCGCGGTCGCGGGGTCGTCACGTACTCGACCGGCAACCACGCCCAGTCCGTCGCGTACGCATCCCGCCTGTACGACGTGCCGTGCGCCGTCCTCATGCCGGAGAACCCGAACCCCGCCAAGGTCACGGCGGTCGAGGCGCTCGGGGCGACCGTCGAGGTCCGGGGCGCGACGATGGTGGAGGCCGCCGAGTACGCACGCGACCTCGCCCAGCGTACGGGACGCAGGCTGATCAGCCCGGCCGACGAGCCGGACATCCTGGCCGGGGTGGGCACGCTCTACGTCGAGCTGTTCACCGCCCGGCCGGACCTGGAGGCGGTGTTCGTGCCCGTGGGCAGCGGCAGCGGGGCCGCCGCCGCGTGCCTCGCCGCCGCCGCGCTCGCACCGGGCTGCCGGGTGATCGCCGTCCAGTCGGCCCAGGCTCCGGCCGCGTACGACTCCTGGCGGTTGCGGGAACCGGTGACCCGGCCCATAAAGACCGTCGTGGAGGGGCTCGCCACCGGTTCCGCGTTCGCGCTCCCGCAGGCCGTGATGCGGGACGGCCTGGCCGACTTCGTGCTGGTGGACGACGACGACATCCTGCGGGCCCAGCGCCTGCTGCTCACCGAGGCCCACACCCTGGCCGAGGGAGCGGGGGCCGCGGCGCTCGCCGGGCTGCTGGCCCGGCGCGAGGAGTTCGCCGGGCGCAGGGTGGCCGTGGTCTGCACGGGCGGCAACGCGGGCCCGGCCGAACTCGCCCGCCTCCTCGCCTCAGCCGATCAGACGAGCCGATCAGATGGGGGCGATTAGACGACCGACCGGTCGTTCATATAGTTTGCACGAGTGACACAAGACGGCCGGCGGCTACGCGGGTTGCGCAGCCGCGAGACGATCCTCCGGCAGGCGGTGGAGCTGTCCTCCGTCGAAGGGCTCGACGGGCTCTCCCTGGGGCGGCTGGCGACGGCGACCGGCGTCAGCAAATCCGGGCTCTTCGCCCACTGGCGCGACAAGGAGCAACTACAGCTCGACGCCGTGGAGTGGGCCGTCCGGCAGTGGACCGAACAGGTGGTGGGGCCGGCTCTGCGCGCTCCCGCGGGCGTACGGCGCCTTTTCGCGCTGCACGAGGCGCGGCTGGCTTTCTACGGTGACGGCGTGCTGCCCGGCGGGTGCTTCTTCTTCGCCGTGCAGGCCGAGTTCGACGACCGTCCCGGAGCCGTCCGCGACCGGCTCTCGCGGGCCATGCGCGAGTGGCAGGGTCTCATCCGCCGGCTGGTCGCGGAGGCGGTGACGCTGGGCGAACTGGCCGACGGCGTCGATCCGGCCCAGATGGCCTACGAGATCGACGCGCTCGGCGAGATGGTGATCGTCCATTCCCGGCTGCACGACGGGGCGCAGGCCCTCGTCCATGCCCGCCGTGCCGTGCTGCAGCGCCTGCGTGCGCTCTGCCCCCACCCCGCACTTCTCCCGGAGGACTGACATGACCGCAGGTGGCGTCTACGAGACCGTCCAGGTGCATTTCGACGACCTCGACGCGATGGGGCTGCTGCACAACTCGCGCTACGCCGTGCTCGTCGAGCGGGCGATCGGCGCGTACTGGCACCGGCTCGGCTGGGCGGCCGACCCCGCCAGGTCGGCGTTCAGGGACGTGCTCATGGTCGTACGCGAGTTCAAGGTGACCTACCACGCGCCCATCGCGGAGCCGGGCGAGCAACTGGTGCACTTCTGGCTGGAGCGGATGGGACGCACCAGCGGGGCGTACGGCTTTCGCGTGCTGTCCGCGGACCGCGCCACCGTGCACGCCGAGGGCTACCGCGTCAACGTCAACCTGGATCCGGCCACGTTCCGGCCGACACCGTTCAGCGACGAGATCCGCGACGCCGCCGCGCCCCTGATGCTCCCGGCGCTCACGGCGCCCGCGGTGCTTCCGGAGGCGGCGCCGTGCTGAGGACGCGCTGGATCGCCGGGCCCGCCGCGGAGCGGCCGGGACCGCTGGTGGCCGCGCTGACGGACTTCCGGATGGACCGGATGCTCGACCTGCCCGGCATCGCGCGGCGCGGGCTGGCGCTGAGCCGCCTGTGGCCGTCGCTGCCCGGCGCGGTCGGCATGTGGCTGTGGACGGACCTCCCCGGCCGCCGGGCCGGTTCGCTCTCGGTGTGGCGCAGGGAGAGCGATCTGCGGGAGTTCGTACGGCTGCGCACGCATGTCGAGATCATGCGCGAGTACCGGAACCGGGGCACGCTGCGTTCCCGCACCTGGCAGGTGGGTGCCGTGGACACGGCCGCCCTGTGGCACGCGGTGACTGCCTCCTCCGGCTGAGCGAGGGGTCGTCAGGGGCCGATGTCGTGCCGGGTGGCCTCCTCGACCTCGTGCAGGCTCTGCCGGGTCAGTTCGAGTTCCGAGGTCAGCTCGTCGAGTGCCTGGGCGCCGCCGCCCTCGCCGTCGGAGGTCGCCGTCATGGTGGAGATCTCGACGGCCCGCGCGACCAGGCCCTCCAGGCTGATGGCGCCCGACTGCAGCCGGGCCAGCACCCGCTCCCGCGCGCCCGACAACCTGTCGTACACCTCGCGCTGCGCGTCCAGGGCGGCGATCGACCGGTCGAGCTCGCCCGCGACCTCCTGCCGGGCCGTCTGCCGCGCCTGGGCAAGCCGTACGCGCTCCTGCTCAAGGAACCGGGGGTCGAAGCGGGCCAGCGCCGAGCCGGTGACGGAGGCGTGCCCGGCCAGCCGGCGCAGCGTGCCGACGGTGTCGTCCACCTGCGGGCGCATCGCCGCGATCCGGTCGAGCAGGAGCTGCCCGCGCATCGAGGCGGTCAGGTCGGCGAACGACGCGGCGGCCCGCTCCGCGCGCCGCAGCCACGCCTCCTCCGCGCTGCCCTTCGCGACCGGCGGGGCCTGCGGTTCCGTACGGCTCTCGCCTCCGGTGGACTGCCACGCGGAGGCGAACGCCTTGATGAGCCAGACCGCGACCCCGGCGACGGGCAGCCCCGCCGGAGGGACGCCGACCGCCCAGGCCGCGCCCACGGCGGTGGCGCCCAGCAGCAGCGCCCAGGGGTCGCGAAGTTCCTCGGTGAAGCGGGACAAGGGGGCTCCCAGGTCGGACGGTGGGGTCGATCAGAAGTTGGAGATGACGGCGGTGAACACCTCGTCGATGCTTCCCGGCTTGCGCGAATCGTAGGCCGCCGCGTCCGTGGTCTGCGAGATGCGCCGCAGGACGTCGAGGTCGGCGTCGCCGCCGTAGGCGATGGTGAACATCCGCACGGTGTCCTGCCCGGCCTCCTTGCGCAGGTCGGGCAGCAGGTTCTCGAGCGAGATGGAGTTGTTGTCCTCGTTCTTGCCGTCCGTCAGGAGCACGACCGCGTTGATCGCGTCGCCGTCCTGGTGCCGCAGCACGTACCGGTACGACGCGAGGGCTGTGTCGTACAACCCCGTGCCGCCGTTGGGGATCAGGCCGTTGATGCGGCTCTTGAGCCGCGACTGGTTGCCCTTGCCCAGGGGGACGAGCTCGCGGTAGTCCTTGTCGCCGTCCTGCTTGAGGCTGAACATCCACAGGCCGACGCGGTCGTTCGGCCCGAACTGCGGCAGCGCGTTGATCGCGGCCTGCTTGGCGAGGTCGAGCTTGGTCTTGCCGGTGCCGGGGACGTCGGCGCCCATCGAGCCGGAGACGTCCATCACCATCAGCACGTTGGCGGGCTTGCGCAGTTCGGCCCAGCTCTTGAGGATCCGGTCCAGCACCTGCGGAGTCGGGGTGCTGAGCGTGGTCGCCGGCTGCTTGGGGTCGAGGCCGTTGGCGGTCGTGATGAGGTCGCCCGGCTTGCTGTCGTACGACCGGAAGGCGTACTTCTCGAACTCCCGCTGCCGCTCGGGCTCCCGCAGGTACTTCAGGAAGTCGGCCGCCGCGGCCTTCTTCGCGCCGTCCGTCCAGGACAGCACGGCGTACGGGTGGTCGGAGAAGAGCGTGCCCTCCTTGGGGTAGATCGCCACCAGCGGGACCTTCGGCTTGGCGTGGTCGCCGAGCGTCTTGGGATCGCCCGTCGGGTTGCCCTGGTTGTAGTCCCACACCGACTTCTCCTCCACCGTCACGGCGGAGATGTACGACATGGCCGTCCCCGAGTCGTCGGCGTGCTGGAGGTTGGACAGGAAGGTCAGAGTCGTGTCGCCATAGTGGACGATGGACCGCTCGACCCCCCCGACGAAGTCACGCGCCCTCGCCGCGGCGACGTCCCGTTCCGTCAGGTCGCCCGACAGCCCGGTTGCCGCGAAGTACGCTCCGATGGTCGCGTTGAGGCCGGAAGTGGAGAAGTTCGGGTTCGTCTTGCCGAGGCGGAACTTTCCCCACTCCGGGTGGTCGTACTTCGCCCAGCCCTTGGGGTCGTTGGCGAGGTCCAGGACGTCCGACCAGCCGATCTTCTTGGACGGCCAGCCGAGCGCCTGGGCCATCGGCTTGGGCATCGCGATGACCAGCGGAGACGTGGCGATCGTCGGGTTGTCCGCGGACACCGGCGACGCCTGGTCGCCGCCCTCGACGCGCTGCCTCAGGAGGGTGACCCAGCCGGTGCTCGCCGGCGTCCAGACATCCGGCTTCGGGCCGTCCTGCCGCTCGTCCCAGCCGCGCGCCAGGGCCTGCATCGCCCCGCCTGACGCCTTGGAGTTCACGACCACGTCCACGCACTGCCCGTCCACCTTGTGGCCGTTGTAGTCGTTGGCCATGGTGCGCAGCAGTTCGGCCTTCTCGCTGGAGGCGGCGATGGTCAGCGTGATCCCGCCGTCGCCGCAGGCGCGTCTGGTCGCGTTCCCGCCCTTGTCGTCGACGGCGTTCCCGCCGCCGTCTGAGGCCCCGCCGAACAGCAGCTTCAGCCCGACGATGAGCGCGCCCGCGAAGACGACCGCGATGACGAACGGAGCCACGCTGCGGCGGCGCTTCTGCTGCGGTGGGGGGTACACGGTCTCCTCCATGGTCACGGGATACCTGCATTTATCCCGACGAACGGCGGATCACGTTAGTTGCCGATCATCTCGTCCTGCTAACACCGCAGCTCCGTTCTCCTGTCCATCCACAGAACTTGATGATTCTCCGTAATTACTCGAACACAATGAGTAACATCTGCCGCGTGCCGAACCTCATCCATCAGCAGACCGTCGACTTCTTCCACGATCGGCCCATAGCCGCCGTGGAGCTGTTACGCGAGGTCGGCGGCATCGAGCCGCCCCAGTTCGCCAGAGAGGGTCGCCGCCCGCTACTTCTCGGAGTGGGTGAACAAGGGCCTGGAACAGGGCCGCGCGCAGGGCCGCGAGGAGGGCTGGGAAGAGGACCACGCGGAGGGCTGGGAAGAGGGTCGTGCGGAGGGTGAGGCCAAGGGACGCGCGGTAGGCGAGATCGAGGCGATCCTTACCGTGCTCGACGCCCGTGGGCTGGACATTCCCTCCGAAGCGCGTGAGCGGATCAGTCGATGCTCCGACCTGCATCTACTGGAGAAGTGGATTCGCCGGGCGGTGACGGTGACGTCGGTGGACGAGCTCTTCCTCTGAGAGGGCGTTACGCACGTTGATGTCCCCTTCCGTCGCTTGCGCTCGGGATGGCGTTCGTGAAGATCACCAACAGCATCCAGGGAAAGCGTCAGAGCCACAATCGCGTAGCCCCATCACGTGGCCGGGGGCCGCAGGCCGAGCCACTGCTCGGCGTCCCAGGCCTGGAACCGCTCGACCTCGGTGAACCCCAGCTTTGCCGCGAGGCGCATCGAGCCGAGGTTGGCGCTCTGGGTGGTGAGCACCACCGGCTCGCCGGGAAGGGCGCCGTCAAACCAGTCGAGTGCCGCCGCGCACGCCTCGGCGGCGTACCCTTGCCCCCAGGCCTTCGGCAGGAACAGGTAACCGAGATCGGCCTTCCCCACGGCAGCCGGGCGACGGTGCCCGGCTGCTCTCCTGAGCAGGATCTGGCCGATCATCGCCCCGTCGAGCTCGACGACGAAACTCCCGGGCCATCGCTCGGGCACCTCGGGCATCTCACGCTCAAGCTCGTCACGCGGGCGGGGACCGCCGAGGTAGGTGTGCACCTCTGGCGAGGCGAGCAGCTCGATGAACGTTGTACGGTCCCGCGCCTCGGGCTCACGGAGCACGAGCCGCTCGGTCCGGATCGGCTCAGGCGGCCAAGCCACATGTCCCAGATCTGACATGCGCGCAAGCTAACAACCCTGTAGGACGACGTTCAACTTGGGCATCAACGCGTGGCTCACCGGCCGACATGCGATCACACTGCGGCATCAAGGACATGGGCTCGCGAACCGCACTCTGACGGTCTGCGCCCGTTCAGGGCGAGATGCGGCGGTGGACGAGCTCGGCCAGGGTCGCGTGCACGTCCTCGACCGGCTGGTCGGGGCGCAGCGCGCGACGCTCGATGGCGACGGTGAGCACCATGCCGAAGACGGCCGTGGCGGCGGTGCCGGTGTCGAACCCGGGGCGCAGCTCGCCGGCCGCCACGGCGTCCGCGAGGACGCGCTCGTACACCGCGAGCACACTCGTACGCAGCCGCAGGACGGCGTCCTGCCACGCGGCCCGCCATATCTCGGCGAGCAGCACCCGGGCGAACGGTCCGTACTCGTCGAAGAAGCGGAGCTGGGCGAGCATGAGCGCGTCGAGCACGGCGACCGGCGAGGCGGCGGGCCGACGCGCGGCCTCCGCGAGGGCGTCGGCGAGCCGCTCGATCCCGTGGTCGAGCAGGCCGGCGAACAGCGCCTCCTTGCTGCCGAAGTTGTAGAAGACGGTGCCCTTGGCCACCCCGGCGCGTTCGGCGATCGCGTCGACGGTCGTGGCGGCGAAGCCCTGCTCGGCGATGAGGTCGGCCGCGGCCCGATACAGCCGCTGCCGCGTCTCGGCCCGCCTGCCGCCCTGCTCCTTCGCCGGGCCGTCCGCGGGGCGGCTCACAGCGACAGCTCCGGCTTGAGGCGGCGCATCGACCACGTACGGCCGCGGTGGACGGCGAGCACGGTGAGGGCGAGACCGAGGGCGACGAACGCGGACAGCACGCCGCAAGCCTGCCACACCACGGCGGTGTCGCCACCGCTGACGAGGCGGCGCATCGCCGACACCACCCAGCTCATCGGCAGCCACGGCGAGATGGCCTGGAAGAACCCGGGGGAGGTCTCGATCGGATAGGTGCCCGCCGACGAGGTGAGCTGCAGCATGAGCAGCGCCAGCACCGCCACCCGCCCGGGCGGCCCGAGCAGCGCGTTGACCGCCTGCACGACGGCGAGGAACGCCGCCGTGACCAGCACCAGGAAGGCCACGACGCCCGGCCAGTTTGCCGCCTCCAGGCCCAGGCCGAAGCGCAGCACGGCGAGCAGCACCGCCACCTGGAGCGTCCCCATCGCGAGCCCCGGCAGCCAGCCCGCGAGGGCCGTGCGCCACGCCGGCGCCGACCCGGCGAGCAGGCGCGGGTTGAGCGGCCGCAGCAGCATGTACGTCACCATCGCGCCGACCCACAGCGCGAGCGGCACGAAGAACGGAGCGAACCCGGTCCCGTAGTTGGGCACCTCGTTGTCCACCTCGGTGGCGAGCCGGACGGGGTCGCTCATCATGTCCGTACGGCTGTCGCGCTCCTGCGTGCCGTAGTCGGGAATCCGGGTGGCCCCGTCGCCGAGCTTGCCGGCCAGTTCGCCCGAGCCGTCGGTCAGCTTGACCAGCCCGGAGTCGAGCTTGCCGGCCCCCTGCTGCAGCTTGCCCATGCCGTTGTCGAGCTTGCCCGCCCCGGAGGCGAGCGAGGCGAGGCCGGTGTTGAGACTGCTCGCTCCGTTGTCGAGCCTGGCCAGGCCCGTGGACAGGCTCCGCGCGCCGCTGTTCAGCGTGCCGAGACCGCGGGACAGCGAGGAGGCCCCGGTCAGCGCCTTGCCCGTGCCGTCGTGGAGGTCGGCCGCTCCGTCGGCCAGTTGCCTGAGCCCCTTGTCCAGCTGGTTGAACTTGTCGCGGGTGTCGTCCAGCGCGCCGCCGAGGCCGGGTGCGGCGGCGGCCAGCTCGCGGGCGTCGTCCGCCACCGCCCGTGCCGTACGGGCGAGGCCGTCGAGCCTCCCCGTCTGGGCCCCGAGGCGGTTCTGCAGCCGTCCCGCGGCCGACGCGAGGTCGCCGGCCGACCCGGCGGCCCGCTCGACCAGCGCGCGCAGCTCGGGATCGGCGTCGGGATGGGAGTTCAGCCAGCGTTCGACGGCGCGCAGGTCCTGCCTGGCCGCGCCGGCCGAGCCCTGCACCTCCCGGGGCAGGCCGTCGAGTGCGTCCGCGAAGCCGTCGGCGCCCTCCGCGAGGGTGAGCGCGCCCTGCCGGATGCGGTCGCCGTTCTTCTCCAGCACGGGGACGTATTTGTCGGCCGCCCGGTTGACGGTGGGAGACAGGGTGTGGACCTGGTGGTAGACCTCGCGGTTACCCTCGGCCAGTTTGGCCGCCCCCTTGTCGAGCGCGGACAGGCCCGTGCGCAGGTCGGCCGCGCCTGCGGCCGCCTTCGACAGGCCGGTGGACAGCGAGGCCGAGCCGGTCCTGGCCTGGTGCAGCCCGCTCGTCAGCTGCTTCGACCCGCCGTACAGGGCGTCCGCTCCGGATGACAGCTTGCCGGTCGCGTTCTGCGCGGACCCGAGCCCCTTGGCCAGCGAGGCGGCGCCGTCGCTCGCGGCGGCGGCTCCGTCGTGCAGCCGGTCGGCGCCGTCGGCCGCCTGTGCGGTCTTGTCGTGCAGTTCGCCGAAGGACAGGAAGATCTGGTCCAGATAGTCGTTGACCGCGCTGCGCCCGGCCGCCTCCTTGACCTCGCGGAACACGGCGTCCGAGATCGTCCGCATGATGTAGCTGCGCCCGGTGTCCACCCGTACGCCGAGCTGGGCCGGGCGCGGCGTGCCGTCGCCTGAGGGTGAGGCGAGGTCGGCGCTGAAGTCGGCCGGGATCGTGAGCGACAGGTAGTAACGGCCCTCGCGGACGCCCCTGTCGGCCTCGGCCGCGTCGACCCGGTGCCAGGCGAAGACCTTGCGTTCCTCCAGTTCGGCGGCGAGTTCGCGGCCCGCGTCCACCGTGCTCGGCGGGCCTCCCGCGGCTCCGGCGGCGGTGGCGGGACGGTCCTCCACGACGAGGGCCACCGGTACGCGGCTCAGGTTCGCCTGCGGGTCCCAGAACGACCACAGGTAGAGCCCGGCGTACAGCAGGGGGAGCATGACGACGGCGACCAGCGCGGCCCGGGTGAGCCGCGAGCGCATGAACCTGCGCAGTTCGAGCCGGCCGGGGAGGGGGACCCTCATCGACGTTCTCCTTCCTCGGCGTTGTCGCGGATGTTGTCGCGGATGTCGTCGCCGTGCGCCGCCGCCGGGCCGCTCGGGCCGCTCGGGGCGGCGGGCGGCGGGGGAGTGGGAACGGGCAGCGGCAGCAGCGTGGTGGCCACGCCGGTCGCCTCCTCGGCGTCGGTGCACGCCGCGACGACGGTGAGCCCCTGATCGGCGAGGTCGCGCAGGACGTCCCACAGCTCGTGCCGCCTGCCCGCGGGGATGCCGGTGTCGGCGTCGTCGACGAGGAGCAGGCCCGGCTGGTCGAGCAGGGCGAGCGCGACGCCCAGCCGCACCGCCTGGTCCCGGGTGAGCTCCCTGGTCAGGGTCCGATCGCCCTGCGGCAGCACGTCCGGGTCGAGCCCGGCGTGGGCGAGCGCCGACCGCGCGGCGTCCGGGTGCCGCCTGCGCCACAGGAAGCCGTGCGGGCGCAGCCGCTCCTGCAGGTGCTCCCGCACGGACAGGGCGTCGTCGAACGGGTTCACCTGCGTGAAGAGCCCGAGGGCGGCGATCTGCCTGATCCTGCGGGGTGCCGCCAGGCCGCCGGCGGTGAGCGTCCCCTCGGTGGGCTTCATCCGTCCCGCCAGGGTGAGCAGCAGGCTCGTACGGCCGCTGCCCGCCTCGCCCGTGACGACGGTGAGCGTCCCGGGGGCCGCGTGCAGTGAGACGTGCCGGTAGACCCAGCCGTGACCACTCCGCACGCCCAGGCCCCGCGCCACCACCTCGACGCCGCCGAACACCGGGCCGGACGGCCCGGCGGGAGTTCCGGCTGAGGGGGTGACGTCCTCGGCGGTCCGCGCGGCATCCACGTCTGTGCTCCATCCTTTTGCACTGACCAGTCGGTACAAAAGAATATCGCCGAGGGCTCCTCGCCCTATGCCCCGGCAAGGTGTGATTTCACCTACACGAGACGAGGCCCGGTCAGCGGTGACCGGGCCTCGTGAGTGGGGGGAAGGGTTCGCTGGGAGAACGGCACGGCCGCCGGGGCGTCCGGGCTACGTCGGCCGATGGCGCGGCGGCCGTGCCGGGTCGTGGCCCGCGGCTAGCCGATGCGCTGCCACAGCGCCGGCACGTTCGGCGGCTCCCAGCCGACCTGGGCGGTGTGTCCCTGGAGGCAGCGGTAGGTCGAGCCGCCGTAGGTGACCGTGTTGCCGGCCGCGTACGTCCGGCCGGCCTGCCAGGTCCCACCGGGGCTGGTGGTCGGGCTGGCGCTCGGGCTGGGGGACGGGCTGCTGGTGGGCGGCGCGCCCTGGACGTTCAGCACGAAGTCGAACGTCGCCTCGCGGCCGGTGCCGTTGGTGCGGACGTTCATCAGCAGCCTGGCGTCGTAGATCGTGTCGGTGCTGTTGCGCGGTTCGCCGGGGAAGTACAGCTGCGTCGTGAGGATGGGCTTGTTGGGGGCCTGCGCCTTCACGTGGATGTGCCGTGTCCGTCCCGGGTACAGCCCGGGGACGATCGTGGTCAGCTTGTACGCGCCGTTGGCGTCGGTGTACTGGTGGCCGCGGAAGTTGAAGCCGACGTTGTCGTAGGCGCCGTTGTTGTCCGCCTGCCAGAAGTCCAGCAGCACGTTGGCGAGCGGCTGGCAGGAGAGCCCGAAGACGTAGCCGCTGAGGGTCAGAGGGGTGCCGCTGCCCGGCAGCGTGGTGCGCTGCGGGGAGTTCGGCTTGAAGTACGGGCCCTCGATCTGCTCGACCGTCGGCTCGTCGTCGTCGCAGAAGGGCGTGGGGAGCAGCGGCGCGCCGGTGCCCACGACGTCGCGGGCGAGTGAGGCATGGGCCGCCGTGCCCGCCAGGATCGACATCGGGGCGCCGATCAGCGCCGCCTTGAGCAGGGTCTTGCGGGTGATCCCGCCCGGCCTTTCCTCGTCTCCGAGGTCTACGGGTTCCATGGGTTTCCTCCACCTGGGTGGTTCGGGTTCGGCTTGTGGAGGAGTCAGGACGGCGGCCTCCCCTCCGCGAGGTACGCCGTCCTGACTCCTCACCGGGCGGACGGCTTCCGCCCGGTCTGGAGACGTCGCCCGCTTGCGCGAGTCAGGTCCGGGCGACGTCGTGTGGTCAGACGGGCTGCCAGAGGGCCGGGACGTTCGGAGGCTCCCAGCCGGGCAGCGAGGTGTGCGACTGGAGGCAGCGGTAGGTCCTGCCCGCGTACGTCACCGTCTGGCCGACGGTGTACGGGGTCCACTCCTTCCAGGTGGTGTCGCCCTGGCCGCCGCCGACGGTGAGGGAGAAGGAGGCCGAGTGGTGAGCGCTGCTCCCGTCGGCGTTGAGGCTGATGGAGTACGTGCCCGGCGCCGCGCTCGCGGTCGTCGAGATCGTCACCTGGGACGACTGCCCCGTGGTGATCGTCTGCGGCGAGAACGACACCGACACCCCGGCGGGGACGCTCGACGCCGACAGCGTCACCTGCTGGGCGTTGCCCGAGCTGACCTGGGTGGACAGCGTCGTGGTCGTCGACTGGCCCGCCTGCACCGACGCCGAGGACGGGCTCACCGAGACGGTGTAGTCGTCCGTGGGCGGCTGCCCCTGCCCGACCGCGAGCTTCCACAGCACGTACGCGATGCCGTCGGCGTTGCGGTCCAGGACCGTGGTGTTGATGTTGGACGGGTAGGTGTCGCACGCGGAGTGGTAGCAGCGGTCGAAGGCCTGCCCGGCCGTGCCGCCCCACTTCTGCGCCTGGGCCGCCGACTTGATCGTCTCGGCGCCGGTGAAGACGCCGCCGACCCGCACGCCCGCGTTCTTGAACGGGGTGTGGTCGCTGCGGCCGTCGCCCTCGGTCTCGATCTCCGTCGGGATGTTCAGCGTCGCGTAGTAGTCGTTGAACAGCTTCTGGAGCGCGGCGTCGTCGTCGTAGACGAAGTAGCCGGCGTTGGGCGAGGCGGTCATGTCGAAGTTGAGATAGGTCTCCACTCCGGCGGCGCCGCCGTTCTGGACGTAGTAGGTCGAGCCGACCATGCCCAGCTCCTCGGCGCCCCACCAGGCGAACCGCACGTGCTTGGTGAGGGTCGGGTTGCGCGCGGCGAGGGTGAGCGCGACCTCCAGCAGCGAGGCGGAGCCGGACCCGTTGTCGTTGATGCCGGGGCCCGCCGCGACGCTGTCCAGGTGGCCGCCGAGCAGGACGGTCGGGCTCGCCGGCCCGCCGGTCCAGTCGGCGATGAGGTTGGTGTGCGTCTGGCCGTTGTAGGTGAAGCTCTGCGTCCGCGTGGTGTATCCCGCGGCGTCGAGCTTGCCCTTCACGTAGTTCAGCGCGTTGGTGTACGCGCTGGACGGCGAGGGCCGGTTGCCGATCGACTGCAACTGCTGCAGGTGGGCGTTGATGTTCGCCACCGGGATGTCCGGCGTGCCCGGGTCGGGATTGCCGGACCCCACCGTGAGCGAGTAGGTCGCCTGCCTGCTGACGCCACCGCCGTCCGCCACGATCGTGATCGGGTAGGCGCCCGCGGGCGTGCTCGCGGACGTGGCCAGCCTGAGCTGCGAGCTCTGCCCGGCGGTGACGGTGGCCGGGGTGAACGTCGCGGTGACGCCGGTGGGCAGGGTGCCGGTCCGCAGGGTGAGCTGCTGAGCGCTGCCCTTGGTGACCGTCGTGCTCACCGTGGTGGTCGCGGGCTGGCCCGCCTGCACGCTTCCGGAGGCCGGATTGACCGAGACGGAGAAATCGTTGCCGCCCGGGTCCGCGGTACAGGTCGGGTCGTTGGTCGCCGGGACGCTGACGGCGGTCCAGGCCGCCTTGACCGCGTTGAACTCGGTGCAGCTGCCGGGGAACAGCGACTTGGCGGCGTTCAGCGTGTTCACCCGCGCCTTGGCGTGCGTACGCGGGAGGGTCTTGAGGTTCAGCGAGGCCATGAAGATCTGGCCGGCCTTCTGGATGCCGATGCCGGTCAGCGACGACGGCCCGCTGCAGACGGGGCTGTTCGGCTTGCCGCCGCCGGGGTTGGTGCCCTCGGCGAGCAGGTAGAACCAGTGGTTCTGCGGGCCGGCCGCCGAGTGGACCTCGGTGTTGGGAATCGAGCTGCTGTAACAGTTCGGGTCGCCGTTGGTCGACGGCTGGTACATGTACCGGATCGGCCCGCTGCCGACCAGGTTGACCTTCTCGCCGACCTGGTAGTCCGGTGGGTCGTTCGGGTTGTTGGCGTAGTGCTCCAGCAGCGCGCCGAAGATGTCGCCGGTCGACTCGCCCATGCCACCGGCCTCGTTGCCGCTGCCCGCGCCGGCGCCGCTGTACTGGTCGATCGCGTGGCCGAACTCGTGGCCGACCACGTCCATCGAGGTCGCCTGCTGGTTGTTCGCCTGGTTGTGCCCGAACGAGGTGGAGCTGCCGTCCCAGTAGGCGTTGACGTCGTTGAGGCCTACCTTGATGGGGAACCCGCCGCCCGAGCCGTTGATGCCGTTGCGCCCGAGCCAGTCGCGCAGCATGTTCCACTCGGTCTGCACCGCGTAGAGCGCGTCGACACACGCGGTTTCGAGGCTGGTGCCCGAGGCGTTGCCCCAGTCGTCGTCGGGTCCGGTGTAGGCGGCGCCGTTCTGGCCGCCGCAGCGCACGCCCGGGCGGGTGGTGTCGGTCATCGAGTAGCTGCCGCCCGACCCGGAGGTCTGGATCGTCACCGGGTTGCCGTTGTAGTAGCTGTGCCCGACGCCGGCCTTCACGTCGTCGTAGGAGTCGAGCACCTTGCCGGTGACGGCGTCGACGAAGACGTGCAGGACGCTCGGGACGCCGCCCTTCTTCCTGCCGGTGACCACCGTCTCCCACGCCAGCCTGGGCGTGTCGAGGGCGGCGTCGACGAGAAGCGTGGGCGTGCCGACGGACTCGACCGAGGACAGCAGGCCGCGCGCCTTCACGGCGGCCTGGGCCTCGGTCACGCGGGGCACCTCGGAGACGTTCAGCTCGGTGCGCTGACCCGTGGTGACGACCTGAACCGTCTGCCCGGAGGCGTCGGTGGAGACGATGACGTCGCCGCCGTGGACGGGCAGGCCCGCGTGGGTGCGGGTGTAGGTCAGGTAGCGCAGCCCGCCCGCGCCGGTGACGGTGCGGGCGAGCGCGAACTCGTCCGAGGGCGCGGTGTGCAGCGCCTCCGCCGAAGCGGTGAGCGCGTTCGCCGCGCTGGCGAGTGCGCGCGCCTCGGGGCCGGGTGGGGCCGTGGCGCTCGACGCGGAAGCCGGCGTTGTGGCCGCTCCCGCGAGGGATGACGAGGTCAGGGCTACCGCCGTCAGTACGGCCAGCGCCGCTGACCTTGCAGGGGGTCTCACTCCTGGTGACTCCTGTCCCTTGGGGGGTTGAGGGGAGGAGCCCGGCCGGGGCTGAGACACACCGTGACATTCGCGAGGGGAGACGGGTAACCCCGCACCTTCCTATACGGTCGCGCTATAGGGAGTGTCCCGTGATCTTTTGCCGTAGCGAGGATCGGCCAGATGGATGCATCGCAAGGCCGAGGAGGAGCCCATAGCGGAGCTATGGGCGACGACGAGAACGCAGCGAGGCGCCATCTGGGCGACCGCAGTAGGCGAGAAAGATCACGGGACACGACCCTAGGGGGCTATAGCTGGGAAAGAGGCCCGTGACGCCCGAGCCAGTCCTGGTAGACCGACGACTTCTCGGCGTCGGCCCAGTACGCCCGGCGCACCGCCGCCACGAGTCCGGCGATGTGCGGATCGACGGGACCTGCCTCGGTCCAGCCGATCAGGTGGCGGAAGCTGAGCGGCGTCCCGGCCAGCGGGCGGATCGTGATGCCCGGGTAGCCGCGGCTGGTGGCCTGGAACATCCCGACGCAGCGGCCCGCGGCGATCAGGTCCACCGCCACGCTGAGGGTGGCCTCGCAGCCGATCTTCGGGACGAACCCCGCCCGCGCGCAGGCCTCGCCGAAGTGCTCGCGGTGGCCGACCTCGATCATCACCGGCAGCGACCACTCCTCCTCCGCGAGGTCGGCCAGGTCGATCTCCCGCCGGGCGGCCAGGGGATGCGACTCGGCGACCCCGACGAAGATCGGCTCCCAGGCGACCGGCGCGTACCCGACGCCGGCGGGCGGCGTGAGCGGAAGGCCGGGGTAGTCGGCGAGCGTCGCCAGCTCCAGCCGCCGTGAGCGCAACAGGCTCGGCAGCACGTCCATCGCCTCCTCCGTCCGCAGGGTGACCTCGGCGTCCGGCAGCAGCTCTCGCAGCGTTCCGATGATGTGCAGCGCGAGGTGGCTGGACATGCAGCCCACGCGCAGCACCCTGCGGCCGGCGAACCTCATGCCGTCACGCCGCAGTTCCTCGAACGCGGGCAGCAGCGAGCGGGAGCGTGCCAGCACCCATTCCCCGAGGGGCGTGGGCGAGGCTCCCTCCCTCCCGCGCTCGAACAGCGGGCTGCCGAACATCGACTCGATGCGCCGAAGCTGAGCCGTCAGGGACGGTTGGGAGGTCTTCAGCGCAGCGGCGGCCTTGGAGATGCTCCCGTGGTCCGCGATGGCGCAGACCGCGCGCAGATGACGCACTTCTAGCTCCACGGCACGAGCGTAATAAGTAAAGAAACTTTGCAGTAGACCCAATAGCGGCTCGTCAGCCCGGGTGACCGCCGCGAAGGGGAGCCTGAGGGTCATCCGGCACCGCCACTCGCGCGAGTGGGCGCTCCCGGAGGGACACTCGGCCCGGCGTGGGCGTGTTTCATGAAAATTTCACGGCCGGACGCCGAGTGCGCCGGCTCTCACCTGGACGAATCGGCGCGTGCTCGGATCGAGCGGTCACCTGCCCGACACAGAGCATTGACCCGGGTTCCCGAGGTCCGTAATTTTGGCCGTGTTCCGGTTCATGGATGTTGTTCACATCCATGAATTCCCTAAGCGGGACCAAGAGTGGCGCCGCCACCGCCTCGGTCAGGGGTCCTGCACGACCTGCGAGGAGCTCGGCTTTGAGAAGGAGTACCAGAACCGGAGTCGGGGTGATCGGCACCGTCGTCGGGGTCGCCGCCCTGGTCGGCGGCGTCTTCGCCGGCGTCTCCAACGCGGCGCCGAGCGCGGGCGCCTACCGGATCGTGAACGGCGCCAGCGGCCTGTGCCTTACCGTCCCGGGCAGCAGCGGTTCGGACGGCGTGCAGCTCACGGTCTCCGGCTGTAACGGCGCGAGCAACCAGATCTGGAACCTGTCGGCCCAGGGCAGCGGCTTCCGCCTGGCCGCGGGCAACAGCGGCAAGTGCGCCGGGGTGAAGGACGCATCCACGTCCGCGGGCAAGGCCGTCCAGCAGGAGTCCTGCACCGGCTCCTCGTCGCAGACCTGGGAGCTCACCGCCTCGGGATCGAACTACCGGGTGGTCAACGCCAACAGCGACAAGTGCCTGAACACCCAGGACGACTCCACCTCCTCGGGCGCGCTGGCGCAGCAGAACTCCTGCGACTCGGTGGCCACCAAGCAGTGGACCCTCCAGCCTGCCGGTTCCCAGCCGTCGTCGACCCCCACCGTCACGCCGACGAAGAGCCCGACCACCAATCCGACGCCGCCGTCGGGCTGGCCCAGTGCGAACGGCTCGCAGGCGGTCACCAGCACGATCAGCGTCTCCGGCACCGTGGACGGAGGCCTGAAGCGCTACTACGCCAGCGGCAACATGGGTGACGGCGGGCAGAGCGAGAGCCAGAAGCCGATCTTCGAGCTGGCCAACGGCGCGACGCTCAAGAACGTGATCATCGGTACGCCCGGCGCCGACGGCATCCACTGCCTGGGCAGCTGCACGCTGCAGAACGTCTGGTGGGAAGACGTCGGCGAGGACGCCGCGACCCTGCTGGGCAGCTCGTCGTCGCAGGTCATGACCATCGACGGCGGCGGTGCCAAGAGCGCGTCCGACAAGGTGTTCCAGCACAACGGCCCCGGCACCATGATCATCAAGAACTTCCAGGTGGACAACTTCGGGAAGCTCTACCGCGCCTGCGGCAACTGCACGAACTCCTACCAGCGGCACGTCCAGATGTCGAACATCGTGGCGACCTACCCCGGCAAGGCGCTCGCGGGCATCAACACCAACTGGGGCGACACCGCGCGCTTCTCGAACATCACGATCAAGAACGACCCCAACCACAAGATGATCGTGTGCCTGAAGTACAAGGGCGTGCCGAAGGGCAGTGAGCCGACGGAGATCGGCAGCGGCGCCGACGGGACGAACTGCATCTACAGCTCCTCCGACATCCACTACCAGTAAGCGCGCCGACCGGTCCCGCGATCCCCGGGGCCGCGTGTGACGGCGGTGCGAAAAGACGGAAGGCCCGGTGGTCCCCCCCAGCCACCGGGCCTTCCCGTTTGAACGATCGTCGTCAGGTCGCGCCGTGCCAGCCGCCGTAGTCGGCGAGGAACAGGGCCTCGGTCGCGATGATGCGGCGCAGCTCCTCCAGCACCACCCGCTCGTTCGGGGCGTGGATCGAGGCGCCGTCGTCCTCGGCGCCGTACAGCAGGATCTCGGCCTTGGGGAACTGCCGGGCGAGGGCCGCCACCAGCGGGATCGAGCCGCCCTGGCCGACCTGGCGCGGTGCCCGGCCGAAGGCGCGCTCCAGCGCACGCTCCGCGGCGTTCATGGCCGGGCCGCCCGGCTCGATCTGGAAGCCGGAGCCGCTGACGAAGTCGCCGAAGGAGACCTTGACCCCCCACGGCGCGACCTTCTCCAGGAAGGCCGTCACGTCGTTCAGCGCCTGCCTGGCGTCCCCGCTCGCGGGGATGCGGATCGTGACGCGGGCCCGGGCCACCGCCTGAACCGCGTTGATCGCGCCGGTCACCGTCGGCACGTCCAGCCCGGTCACCGTGATCGCGTACGAGGCCCAGAGCCGGTCGGAGAGCGAGCCGTCGCCGACCAGCGACACGCCGTCGAGCACCCCGGCGAGCTCGCGGAACTCCTCCTCGGAGGAGGCCACGCCGGGGAAGGTCCCCGGTTCGAGGCCGGGCACCCGCACGTTCCCCTGGTCGTCGTGCAGGGCGGTCAGCATGCGCATGAGCGCGGCCAGCGCGTCGGGGGCGGCGCCGCCGAACGCGCCGCTGTGCAGGGACTCGGCGAGCGTGCGGACCTCCACGGTGAACGCGGCCATGCCGCGCAGCGACGTGGTGATCGCGGGGTCGCCCACCTCGGGGTTGCCGACATCGGCGATGACCATGGCGTCGGCGCGCAGCAGGTCGGGGTTGGCCTCGACGAACGCCTCCAGGCGCTCGCCGGCGTACTCCTCCTGGCCCTCGATGATGACCTTCACGCCGACCGGGAACCGGCCGTTGAAGGCGCGCAGCGCGGCCACGTGGGTGATGACGCCGCTCTTGTCGTCGGCCGCGCCCCGGCCGTACATGATCCCGTCGACGATCGTGGGCTCGAACGGCGGGGTGCGCCACAGGGCGAGGTCGCCGGCGGGCTGCACGTCGTAGTGCGCGTAGAGCAGCACGGTCGGGGCCCCGTCGGGGGCGGGCGCCTCGGCGAACACGGCGGGGAAGCTGCCCTCGATGGGGATCTGCCGGACGTGTGGGAGGCCGGCGGCGCGCAGCAGTCGCTCCACGAGCGCCGCGGCCTCCAGGACCGGGGCCTCGGAGTGGCCGGGGAACGCGACGGACGGGATGGCGGCCAGGCGCCTGAGGTCCTCGACCGTCTGGGGCATGCCCTCCTCGACGGCGCGCTCGATCTCCTCAGGTGTCACGGCGTTCTCCCGGATGTAAGCGGATCTTCCCGGCTGGTTGGACCCCATTTGACCACAGGTCCGGCGGACCCATCTCCCGCGTCTGGACCGCCTCAATCTACCGTGACGGATTTCGTTGCTGTTACATGTCGATGTCGCGGAATCCGAACTTCTTTCACAGTGAAGCCACGTAATCACTTGGCAAAACGCGGAAGTGGCATGCACACTGTCCAACAGCGACGGATCACCGAGGGAAGGTTGCGATGACGCGCCCCGACGTACTCAAGGCCGCACAGGACAATCTCTGGATGCACTTCACGCGCCACTCCTCCTATGAGGGAGGGGAGGTGCCCATGATCGTGCGCGGTGAGGGCGCCTACGTCTACGACATCCACGGCAAGCGGTATCTCGACGGCCTGGCCGGACTGTTCGTGGTCCAGGTCGGGCACGGCCGCGCCGAACTGGCCGAGGCCGCCGCCAAGCAGGCCCAGGAGCTCGCGTTCTTCCCCCTGTGGTCGTACGCGCACCCGAAGGCCGCCGAGCTCGCCGCGCGACTCGCGGAGCTCACCCCCGGCGACCTCAACCGCGTCTTCTTCACCACCGGCGGCGGCGAGGCCGTCGAGTCGGCCTGGAAGCTGGCCAAGCAGTACTACAAGCTCAAGGGCAAGCCGCTGAAGACCAAGGTCGTCAGCCGGTCCATCGCCTACCACGGCACCCCGCAGGGCGCGCTGTCGATCACCGGCATCCCGGCGCTCAAGCAGGTCTTCGAGCCGCTGGTGCCCGGCGCGATCAAGGCGCCCAACACGAACCTCTACCGCGCCGACGAGATCTCCGGCTTCCCCGGCCTGGAGAAGGACGCCGAGGCGTTCGGCCGCTGGGCCGCCGACCAGGTCGGCAAGGCCATCGAGATGGAGGGCCCGGACACCGTGGCCGCCGTCTTCGTCGAGCCGGTGCAGAACGCCGGCGGCTGCTTCCCGCCGCCCCCCGGATACTTCCAGCGCCTGCGCGAGATCTGCGACGCCCACGACGTGCTGCTCGTGTCGGACGAGGTCATCTGCGCCTTCGGCCGGCTGGGCACGATGTTCGGCGGCCAGAAGTTCGACTACGTGCCGGACATCATCACCTGTGCGAAGGGTCTGACCAGCGGTTACTCGCCCATCGGCGCGATGATCGTCTCGGAGCGGCTGTTCGAGCCGTTCAAGGACGGCACCGAGACCTTCGCGCACGGCTACACCTTCGGCGGCCACCCGGTGTCGGCCGCCGTCGCTCTGGCCAACCTCGACATCTTCGAGCGGGAGGGCCTGCTCGAGCACGTCACGACCAACGAGCCGGTGTTCAAGGCGACCCTCGACCGGCTGCTGGACCTGCCGATCGTCGGCGACGTCCGCGGCTCGGGCTACTTCTACGGGATCGAGCTGGTCAAGGACAAGTCCACCAAGCAGACGTTCAACGAGGAGGAGTCGGAGCGCCTGCTGCGCGGCTTCCTCTCGAAGGCGCTGTACGACGCCGGCCTGTACTGCCGGGCGGACGACCGCGGGGACCCGGTCGTGCAGCTCGCCCCGCCGCTGATCTGCGGCCCCAAGGAGTTCGACGAGATCGAGTCGATCCTCCGTTCGGTGCTCACCGAGGCGTGGGCCCGCCTTTAGACCATGGAGCTCGTGCGGCCGGGTAGGGGGGCGACCGTGACGAGTGACCGTTTGAAAGGACACAACTCATGAAGATCGGTGTGCCCGCCGAGGTCAAGAACCACGAATACCGCGTCGCCGCCACCCCGGCCGGCGTCCACGAGCTCGTCCGTCACGGCCACGAGGTCAGCGTCCAGCGCGGCGCCGGACTCGGCTCCCACATCACCGACGAGGAGTACCTCGCGGTCGGCGCCAAGCTCGTCGAGGGCGCCGACGAGGTGTGGGCCGAGTCCGAGATGATCCTCAAGGTCAAGGAGCCGATCGCGGAGGAGTACCACCGGCTCCGCGCGGACCAGATCCTGTTCACCTACCTCCACCTGGCCGCCTCCCGCGCCTGCACCGACGCGCTGCTCGCGGCAGGCACCACCGCCATCGCGTACGAGACCGTCCAGGTCGGCAACGGCCTGCCGCTGCTGGCCCCGATGTCGGAGGTCGCCGGGCGGCTGGCTCCCCAGGTCGGCGCGTACAACCTGATGCGCTTCAACGGCGGCCGCGGCGTGCTCCCCGGCGGGGTGCCCGGCGTGGCCCCCGCCAAGGTCGTCGTGATCGGCGGCGGCGTCTCCGGCCTGAACGCGGCGCAGATCGCCGTCGGGATGGGCGCGGACGTGACGATCCTCGACGTCAACATCGACCGGCTGCGCTTCATCGACGCCATCTACCAGGGCCGGCTGAAGACGCTGGTCTCCACGTCGTACGCGATCGAGCGGGCCGTGATCGAGGCCGACCTGGTCATCGGCGCCGTCCTCATCCCGGGCGCGAAGGCCCCGACGCTCGTCTCCAACGAGCTGGTCTCCCGCATGAAGCCGGGCTCCGTGCTCGTCGACATCGCCATCGACCAGGGCGGCTGCTTCGAGGACTCCCGCCCGACCACGCACGACGACCCGACGTTCCGCGTGCACGAGTCGGTGTTCTACTGCGTGGCGAACATGCCGGGCTCGGTGGCCAACACCTCCACCTATGCCCTGACCAACGCGACCCTGCCCTACGTCGCCAGGCTCGCCGACAAGGGCTGGAAGGACGCGCTGCGCGGCGACGACGCGCTCGGCCTGGGCCTCAACACCCACGCCGGCGTGCTCACCAACGAGCCGGTCGCGGCGGCGCACGACCTGCGGTACACGCCGGTCGCGGAGATCCTCGCCGCCTGACCGAACACGTGGGGGATCAGCGCAGTCCGAGGCGTCTGCGCAGATCCCTCGCGGTGCCGAGCACGTGCTCGACCTCGGCCGGGGTGGGCCACGGGGCCGTGCCCGGCCGCAGCAGCGTCGCGCGCACCAGGCCGAGGTGCTCGATCGCGGCCCGATGCAGTCCGCTCGCCCGCGCGAGCCACCCGACGGTGTCAGCCGGGCCCACCTCGTCCACGGCGGATAACGTCCCACCGGGGAAGTCGGTGCCGGGCAGGCCGCCGGTGACGAGATCCCCGGTGATGAGATCCCCGGTGACCAGTTCCCCCGTGACCAGGTCCCACGTGCCGAGGATCTCGACCAGGTCCGCGGGCTCCGCCGCCGGGTCGCCGCGCCTGCGCGCCGCCGCGACGACGAGTTCCGCGCGTGCGGCCTGTCCGGGTTCCGCGGGCCGGCTCCAGTAAGGCGGGGCCGGGTCGAGCAGGCATTCCTCGGCCTCGGGGGACGCGCCGAGCAGGGGCAGCAGCGTCCGCAGCTCGACCATGGCGCCGTGGTGCCCGCGTTCGGCCGCCCGCCTGAACCAGTGGCGCCCGCCCTTCAGGTCGTTGTGCTCCGCGATGAGCAGCAGCCCGAAGCGGAAGGCGGCCTCGGGGTCGTCGGCCGCGGCCCGCCCGTACCAGTGGGCGGCCGCCGGCTTGTCGTCCATGCGGGCGCAGACGAGGCCGGCCATCCGCCGCGCGTCGGGCCGCCCGGTCTTCGCCGCCCGTTCGAAGCAGGCACGCGCCGTGGGCAGGTCGCCCCGGCACAGCGCCATGTCGCCGAGCCGGAAGGCCGCGCCGGGGTGGTCGGCGCGGGCGGCGAGCCGGTAGAACGCCTCGGCGCCCTTCTCATCGCGGGCCGCGTGCAGGAGCAGGGCCATGTGATAGGCGGCCTCCGCGTGGCCGCCGCGCGCCGCGTACTCCCACCAGTGCAGCGCCTCGGCCTCGTCGCCCGCGGCGTAGCCCAGGAAGCCCAGGCCGTGGGCCGAGCGCAGGTCGCCGTCCACGGCCGCCCTGAAGTGCCAGCGCCGGGCGCCGATGCCGTCGCCCTGGTCCTCGCACAGCAGGGCCAGCCGCCGGGCCGCGTGGCGGGAGCCGTCCTCGGCCGCCCGCTCGAACCACTTGCGTGCTCCGTCGGTGTCGCCGCGCCGCTCCAGCAGCAGCGAGGCCAGGTTCGTCGCCGCGTCGGCGTCGCCGGTGCCCGCGGCCAGCTCGAACCAGCCGATGGCCTCCTCGGTCGTTCCGTGCGTGCGGTGCCACAGCCCCAGGTTGTAGGCGCTGTCGACGTTGCCCGCCCGCGCCGCCCGTTCCCACCAGTGCCGGGCGCCCAGTCGGTCGTCGCGCTCCGCGCACAGCCGGCCCAGCCGGTGCGCCGCGTCGCGGTCGCCGTCGCGGGCCCTGTCGACCAGGTTCGCCTCGGCCGGGTCCAGGGGTTCAGGGGTGCGCGGGACCGGTATCCCGGGCCACGCGGTCGCCTCCGTCGCTCCCACTAGTGTCATGGGAGACAGGGTGACACGTAACCGAGTCGTCACGGAGGGTTATTGATAAGACGTTGGTGTTAAGGGACGCGCTCGAACCTGACGAAGCCCACGTACATTCCCATCCCGCAGGCGTAGCGCAGCCGACCCTCCGGGTGGGCCGCGAGCCGCACCACGCGCTCGCCCGTCACGGGGAGCACGACGTCGCTGTCGTCGATCGCGAGCGTGCGCGTGCAGCCCCGGTTGTCCTTCGTCCTGAAGACGATTTCGACGGGCCGATCGGCGGCGGCGACGGCGATGCCGGGCCGGAAACCCTCCGCGGTCGCCCAGATCGTGAGCCGCTGTACGCCGTCCGTTCCGGTGAGGGCGCGTCCCGCGGCGGCGGCGGGGGAGCCGAACTGTGGCAGCGAGAAATCCGGGAGCCAGCCGCCGAGCCGCAGGCCGGAGGCGACGGTGAAGAGCCCGGCGGCCAGGGCCGCGATCCCCGCCAGGGCGGCCAGCCTGGTCGAGGCGAGCGTGCGCAGCAGCAGTCCCAGGGCGGCGAAGGCGGGCGCCGTGCCGAGGGCGAGCCCCGCGAGCGCGGCCGCGCCCCCCAGCGCGGAACCCGCGGAGACGGCCACGACCTCCATGCCGATCGTGACGCCGCAGGGAACGAAGATCGTGGCCATGCCCAGTCCCGCCGCCCGCAGGAGAGCCGGGGAGCGCGCACCGGTGTCCGGGGGACCGGTCGCGCAGGCGGAAGACGGCGGGTGGCCGCTTTCCGAGGCGGGTCCCTTCCTCGCCGGCGCGCAGCCCGTCTCTCGGCGCCGGCGGAGCATCCGTACGGCGAGCACGACCACCGCGGTTCCGGCGGCGACGAGCAGCGCCGCTCGGGTGCGCGGGCCGATCTGGACGACCGCGCCCGCCAGGCCGAGCAGCGCCCCGAGGGCGGTGTGGGCGGCGAGCCTGCCGGTCAGGAACGCGGCCACCGGCGGGAGACCGCGCGACGGGCCGCGCGGGTTCCCGGAGGGGGAGACGAGGCCGATGAGGAGGCCGCCCTGGACCGCGGCGCACGACGCCGTGCCCGCGGCCAGGCCGGCGGCGAGGCCCCCGGCGAACAGGGCGGCCGGGTTCACGGTCAGCCGGTGAGCGCGAGCTCGTCCAGCGCGCCGGTCTTCGCCGCCTCCACGAGTGAGCCGAGTTGGTCGAGGCTCATCTCCACCTTCTGGCCGAAGTCGTCGGTGATGACGACCTGACGCTCTGCCGGGGCGGAGGCGTCCACGAACAGCTCGGGGCAGCCGCAGCTGCAGTTGCCACAGAATCGGGCGATGGACTTCACGCCAGTCCTCCTCGTACGGCGGGGCCTTTGCTCGCAACGTAATGTGATCGCATGGGGGCGACCAGTAACAGTTCGCTGACCGGCCGGAGAGAAGACCGCCACTTCCGGCGGGCGATTACGGCGCTCGGTTTCGCCGCGATTCGGATGAAGGAAAGTTGCAGAACCCTCACGAGTTTTGCAGATTATTGACCTGAGCTTGGGCCGCCGCATAAAGTCCGGACAAGATCCGCATCAGAACAACCCCCCGGAGCGGTCAATGAAACGTCTGACAGCGGTCGCGGCGTTGCTCAGTCTCGCGGCCGTCGCGGCATGCAGCGGCGGCGGCACGAGCGGGAACTCCACAGGCGGCGGTGGCGGCGTCTACACCACGGTCGATATCAACAAGCCGCAGCTCGACGTCAATGCGCCGATCAACCCGTGGAACCCCAAGGGCAACGCGTTCTGGGGCTACAACGCGATGAGGATCGCCTGGGCGAAGAACACCCTCACCGACCCGAACCAGTTCTATCCGGGTATCGCGGCGAGCTGGGACATCGCGCCGGACAACTCCTCCATCACCCTCCACCTGCAGCCGGGCAACAAGTGGTCCGACGGGCAGCCCGTCACCGCCGAGGACGTGAAGTTCTCCATCGCGCTGGCCTATACCCAGGGCAGCACCGCCTTCGCGGTCGATCCCGGCGCGGCCGGCGCCGCCTCGGACGTCGAAGCCGTCGACGACAAGACCATCAAGATCACCCAGGACATGAAGAACCCCAGCGTCACGTTCGTGCGCGGGGTCATGGACGCCTTCGTGGTGCCCAAGCACGTGTGGCAGAGCGTCGTTCCCGCCGACTTCTGGGACACGCTCAAGGCCGCCCGCGGCGACGGCCCGGAGGCGGAGGCGGCGCGCGGGCAGATCAAGGCGCTGTCGGAGAAGGTGCTCGCGTTCGCTCCGGCCCAGGACGTGTCGGCCGGGCCGTTCGTCCTCAAGCGGATGAACCCCGGCGAGGCGCTGCTGGTGAAGAACACGAACTTCTACAACGCCGCCAACGTCGCGCCCGACCAGCTCAAGCTGCTCAACACCACCGGCAACGAGCAGATCTGGAACTACCTGACCTCCGGCAAGCTCGACAACGCTCCGTTCACCGCGGTGCCCGCCGACGTGATGAAGCGCATCAAGGCGACGCCCGGCAACCAGGTCATCAAGGGCTACTCCCCGGTGGCCGTCTCGCTGGCGTTCAACCAGGCGAAGAAGCCGTACGACAACGTGCACGTGCGGCGCGGGCTGGCCTACCTGATCAACCGTGAGGAGGTCACGCAGATCGCCTCTCCGGAGGGCGGCACGGCGGCCGTGACCACCTCGGGCATCCACCAGAAGGCCGCCAGGGAATGGCTCGGCGCCGAGCTCGACGCGCTGGAGCCGTACAAGATGGACCCGGCCAAGGCCGAGAAGGAGTTCACGGAGGCCGGTCTCCAGAAGAAGGACGGCAAGTGGACGCTGGCCGGCGGCAAGCCGTGGAAGGTGACCATCCACATCCCGGCGCCGTTCTCCGACTGGGTCTCCGCTGCCAAGGCCATCACCAGCGAGCTCACCGCGGCCGGCGTGGACGCCGAGGTGGTGACCACCGCCGACTACCCGCTCTACCTGTCGGAGCTCGCCGAGGGCAAGTACGACCTGGGCTTCTGGCTCATCGCGCTCGGCCCCGCGCCGTACAACATCTTCCAGCGCCTGTACGGCTCCTCCAACGGCTGGAACATCCTGGGCGGCAAGGTCAAGCACTCGGCCGCCGGCAAGGACGGCAACTGGATGGGCGGCCCCGAGACGATCGACGTCGAGGGCGCCGGCGCGGTCAACCCCGGCGAGCTGACCACGCAGCTCAACAGCGTCAGCGGCGACGAGCAGAAGGCGGTCATCGCCAAGCTCGCCAAGGCGGCCAACCAGGACCTGCCGGTGATCCAGCTCTGGGACTACGTGAACACCCAGTTCGTCAACACCAACCGCTTCACCGGCTTCCCCGCCGACGACAGCGACCTGCTGCGCCAGCCCTCCGGCGTCTGGCTCCAGCTTGGCATGATCAAGAAGAAGCAGTAATCAATGGCGGTTCTCCTCCGGCGGCTCGCGGGCCATGTGGCCCGCGGGTTCGTCATGATCCTGGTCGTCACGACGATCAGTTTCCTGATCATCAGGAGCGTGCCCGGCGACCCGCTCCTGGCCCGTTACCAGAAGCTCGTCGAGCAGGGCATGGCCCCCGACGCCGCACAGCGCGCGGTCGAGGCGTTGTACGGCTTCACGCCGAAGGGCAGCCTGTGGGAGCAGTACCTCCACTACATGGGCGGGCTGGCCCACCTCGACCTCGGGCAGTCGCTGTCCGTGCCCGGCGCCGACGTGTCCACCGTGCTGTTCTCCGCCGCCAAGTGGACCGTGATCCCGGTGCTCGCCGGGACGCTGCTGAGCTTCCTCGCCGGTGTCGTCATGGGCGTGTACGCGGCGATCAAGCGGACCGGCGTGCTGGGCGACCTCCTCGCGATCTCCGGATCGCTGCTGCACGGCGTCCCGCAGTACGTGCTGGCGCTGCTGCTTGGGGCGATCTTCACCACGCTGATCCCGATCCTCCCCGCCGGGGGAACGGCCGACATCATCATCGACCCCGGCTTCACCGCCGACTACATCGGCTCGCTTGTCCAGCACGCCACCCTGCCGGTCGTCACGTACGCGCTGGCCGGTTACGGCGGGTGGATCCTCGCGATGAAGTCGAGCGTGGTCACCGTGCTCGGCGACGACTTCATCCTGGCCGCCGAGCTGCGCGGGATGAAGCGGTCGATCATCTTCCGCTACGTGGCGCGCAACGCGATCCTGCCGCTGTTCACGATCCTGGCGCTCTCGCTGGGCCTGCTCTTCGGCGGCGCGATCTTCATCGAGCGCATCTTCAACTACCCGGGCCTGGGGCTGATGCTCATCGACAGCATCAACAACCGCGACTACTCGCTGATGGGCGGGGCGTTCCTGCTCATCACGACCGCGGTCGTCGTCGCGAACATCGCCGCCGACCTGCTCTACACGGTCATCGACCCCCGGGTGCGCGGCGGAGAGGAGGCCGCATGAGTGCCACGATCGTGCCGGAGGCGGAGGCGGGGGCCGCCGCGGCCGTCCGCCGCAACTTCTGGCGGGGCGTGTGGCGGGTCATGCGGCGCAAGCCGAGCAGGATGGCCGGGGCGGTCATCCTCGCGGTGTTCGCCTTCATGGGGATCATCGGGCCGATGCTCTACCCTGACCCGCTGCCCCGCGATACGAGCGCGCTCTACGCCCCGCCGAGCCTGCGGCATCCGTTCGGCACCGACTTCGAGGGCACGGACGTGCTCGCCCTCGTCGTCACCGGCTCCCGGTACGTTCTGCTGACCGCCGTCGTGACGGCCGTCATCACGGTCGTGGTCGGCGCGGGGATCGGGCTGTTCGCCGGGTTCCGGCGGGGCCGCTGGGACACCGTGCTCATGCGGTTCACCGACATGAAGCTCACGATCCCCGGGTTGCCGCTGCTGCTGGTGCTGTCGACGGTGTGGAAGTTCACCGGCGCCGTCGAGATGGGCCTGGTGCTCGGGCTGCTCGGCTGGGGCGGCGTGGCCCGGGCCGTGCGGTCGCAGACGCTGTCGCTGCGCGAGCGCGGCTTCATCGAGGCTGCCCGGGGTCTCGGCCTGTCCACGACGCACATCGTCGGCAGGGAGCTGCTGCCCGGCATGGCTCCGTACATCGCGATGAACGCGCTCATCGCGGTGACCGGCGCGGTCTACGCGCAGGTGGGCCTGTTCTTCCTTGGCGTCCTGCCGTTCGAGGCGAACAACTGGGGCGTCATGCTCAACCTCGCCGTCTTCGGCGGCGGCGCGCTGACCACGACGGCCGCGTTGCCCTACCTGCTGGCGCCGCTGCTGGCGATCCTGCTGCTCACGCTCGGCATCGTGCTGGTCGTGGACGCCATGGACGAGATCTTCAACCCCCGGCTGCGGGAGGAGTGAGCATGGCTCCCGAGCAGAGCCCTCCCGGCGTGCGGATCCGCGGGCTGACCGTGGTGTACCGCACCCCCGCCGGCGAGCTTCCTGCGGTGTCCGGCGTCGACCTCGACCTCGCGCCCGGCACGATCACGGGCGTGGTCGGCGAGTCGGGCTCGGGCAAGTCCACGCTCGCGCTGTCGCTGCTCAACGCCGTCCAGCCGCCCGGCAGGATCGCGGCGGGCAGCGTCGAGATCGACGGCCTCGGCGACGTCGTGGCGCTCGGCGGCGAGGGGCTGCGCCGGGCCAGGGGACGGCACGTCGGGTACGTCTTCCAGGCGGCGCAGAACTCCCTCAACCCGCTCAAGACGGTCGGCAAACAGGTGCTCGACCTGGGCCGCTCCCACGGCGTCGAGGATCCGCGCGGCCTGCTGGCGGACGCCCGGGACCTGCTCGGCCGGATGGGCCTGGACGGCGCCCGCGTGCTCGACTCCTACCAGCACGAGCTGTCCGGCGGCATGCGCCAGCGGGTCGGCATCATGCTGGCCCTGGTGCTGAACGCCCGCCTCGTCGTGCTGGACGAGCCCACGACCGCCCTCGACATGATCACGCAGTCGACGATCCTGCGCATCGTCCGTGAGGTGCACGCCGAGCGCGGGCTCACCACGCTCGTCATCACCCACGACCTCGGGGTGGTCGCCGAGGTCGCCGACCGGCTCGCGGTCATGTACGGCGGGCGGGTGGCCGAGCACGGTCCCACCCGCGAGGTGCTGGCCGAGCCGCGTCACCCGTACACGCGGGGGCTGCTCGGGGCCATTCCGCGCCTCGTCGGCGACATCGGCGAGGCGCGCGCCCTGCCGGGCCGCCCGCCGACGCTGGCCGACATTCCCGCCGACGGGTGCGTGTTCCGCGAGCGCTGCCCGCTGCGCATGGACGTGTGCGAGACCGGCAGCCCGCCCGTCGTCACCTGGGGCTCCCGGTCGGCGGCGTGCCACGCCGTACGGGACGACGACGGGGACAGACCGGCCGTGGCCGCCGCGACGGGGGAGGACCAGGCGTGATCAGCGGGACCGGCATCACCAAGACGTTCCGGCAGCGCGGCGGCGTGCTCGGCGCCCGGGAGGTTCCGGCGCTGCGCGGCGTGGACTTCGCGATCCCGAAGGGCGGCGCCGTCTCGTTCATCGGCGAGTCGGGCTGCGGCAAGACCACGCTCGGCCGGATCATCGCCGGGCTGGAGACGTGCGACTCCGGGGAGATCGTCATCGACGGCGTGGCGATGTCGTCGCTGACTCATCGCAGGCGGCAGCCGTACTTCCGCCGGATCCAGCTCATCCACCAGGACCCGTACTCCGCGCTGAACCCGACGCGCACGATCCACCAGGCGCTGGCCGCGCCGCTCGCGCTGCGGGCGGGACAGACGGGCCGGCCGCGCTCGTGGGCGGACGAGCGGGCCCGGGAACTGCTCGGCCTGGTCGGGCTCGACCCGGGCTACGTGCTGCCGCGCTATCCCCACCAGCTGTCCGGCGGCATGCGCCAGCGCGTGGTGATCGCCCGCGCGCTCACCGTCGACCCCGAGGTCCTGGTCGCCGACGAGGCCGTCTCGATGATCGACGTGTCGCTGCGCCTGGGCATCCTCGCGCTGCTGAAGGACCTGCGCGAGCGGCTCGGGGTGAGCGTGCTGTTCATCACCCACGACGTGGCGACGGCCCGCTACATCGGCACCGACGGCGAGCTGTACGTCATCTACCGCGGCCAGGTCGTCGAACGCGGCCCGGTCGAGACCGTCATCTCCGCTCCGGTGCATCCCTACACGCAGGCGCTGCTGTCGGCCATCCCGGTGCTGCACGGCCTGGAGTCGCCGGGCGAGCAGCGGGTCGTGCCGGTGGAGGCGTCGGAGGAGCACCCGGACGGGTGCCTGTTCGCGCCGCGCTGCCCGTTTCGGACCGAGCGGTGCGAACGCGAGCGGCCCGCGCTGGGCCGCGACGGTGACATACCGCAGGAGCACGCCTGCTTCCATCCCGAGCACCGCAGCGTGGTCGCCGTGCCGGTGAGCCGGCGGTGAGGAAGCAGTGAGGAGGCGCCGCGGAGGCGTACGGCGAACGAGTGCGGCATCGGGGGAGGCGGGAGATGGAAACCGACGACAGGGACAACATGACTGACCCACTGGCGGGCCTGTCCACAGAGCACGGCGAGCTCAGCGCAGAGCGGAGCGAGGTGAACTCAGAGCGAACCGAGCTTTATACGGAGCAGAGCGATCCGCGTTACCGCGAGATCGACCGGCTCCCGACCGAGGAGATCGCCCGCCTGATGAACGCGGCCGACGCCACGGTGCCCGGCGCGGTGGCCAAGGCCATCCCGGCCGTCTCGGCCGCCATCGACGCGATCGCCGGCCGCATGGCGCGGGGCGGACGCCTGTTCTACGTGGGGGCGGGGACGTCCGGCAGGCTGGGCGTCCTCGACGCCTCGGAATGCCCGCCGACCTTCGGCACCGACCCCGAACTCGTGCAGGGCGTCATCGCGGGCGGCGAGGCCGCGCTGACCCGGTCGGTGGAGGGCGCCGAGGACGACCACGACGGCGGGGCGGCGGCCGTCGCCGACCGCGGCCTGGGCCCGCTCGACTCGGTCGTGGGAATCTCCGCCAGCGGCCGGGCGCCGTTCGTGCTCGGGGCGCTGGGCGAGGCCGCCCGCCGCGGGGCGCTGACCGTGAGCCTGTCGTGCAACCCGGGGTCGCCGCTGTCGGAGCGGGCCGAGCATCCGATCGAGGTGGTCGTCGGCCCCGAGGTGGTGGCCGGCTCCACCCGGCTCAAGGCGGGGACCGCCCAGAAGCTCGTGCTCAACATGATCTCCACGATCTCGATGATCCGGCTCGGCAGGACGTACGGGAACGCCATGATCGAGGTCTCGGCGGTGAACGAGAAGCTCGCGCTGAGGGCGACGCGGATCGTCGGCGACATCACCGGCGCCGGGTCCGCCGCCGCGCGGGCCGCGCTTGAGACGGCGGACTGGAACGTCAAGGTGGCCGTGCTGATGATCGAGCACGACCTCGGTCCGGACGGCGCCCGGGCGCTGTTGAAGGCCAACGGCGACCGGCTGGAGGCCGCCCGCCACGCCGGAGGCGCCGCCTGACCGGTGCCGGCGGGCCGCGTGAAGGGGGAGGCTCAGGCCGAGCGGGCGCGGCGGTGGCCGTCGAGGTAGTCGTCGAGCGCGTCGCGGGTCGCGCGTAAGGCGGCGTCGGAGGCGTCGAAGGTGCGCTGCGCGACGCCGACGAAGACGCAGTCGACGATGAGCAACTGGCTGATCCGGCTGGCCAGCGCGCCCGGCCGGAACGCCGTCTCGCGCCCGGCGGAGATCAGGACGTGGTCGGCGAGCCCGGCCAGCGACGAGCGCGGGTTGTTGGTGATCGCCACGACCGTCGCGCCGGCCTTGCGGGCGACCCGCATCGGCCCGAGCACGTCGGGCGTCTCGCCGGTGCAGCTCACTCCGACGGCCACGTCTCCCTCGCGCAGCAGCGCGGCGCTGGTGAGCGCGAGGTGCGCGTCGGTGAAGTAGTGGCCGGGCAGCCCGATCCGCATCAGCTTCTGCGCCATGTCGGCCGCGACGAGGCCGGAGGCGCCCACGCCGTACACGTCCACGCGGCGGGCGCCGGCCACGGCGTCCACGACCGAGCCGAGCCCGTCGGGGTTGAGCTGGGCCGCCGTGTCGGCGAGCGCCTGCGACTCGGCCCGCGTGACCTTGGCGATCACGTCGGTCAGGGGGTCGTCGGGGGCGAGGTCGCCGGGCACGAGCCGCTCGGGGGTGTCCCTGGCCACGGCCGCCGCCAGCGCGAACCGCAGCTGCGAGTAGCCGGCGAAGCCCAGTGCCCGTGCGGTCCGCACGATCGTCGCCTCGCTGATCCCCGAGACCGCGCTGACCTCCGTGATGGTGCTGCGGGCCACCATCGCGGGATCGTCGAGGATGAGGCGCGCGATGGTCTGGGCGGCGGGGGTGAGCGAGGGCAGCACCGCACGCACCGTCGCGATCGGGTTGACCGGTGCGGCGCCCTCGTTCTCGTTCATGACGTGCAGCCTCTCCTGTGCGCGATCAGCTTAGATCCACGCGCCCGCCGGTGGCGGGACAACGGGACCAGAAGTCCACATGTCGAGACATGTACGGCGTGACCTGGATGCCCGGCGCCGTCTCCCACGAGAACCTCTTGGGGCAGATTACACGTCGATGACACTTTCTTTTATCCGCATTGATCTGAAAGTAAGTTTCTGCCAGTGTCGTGATCGCTGCATCCCCCCGGCCTTCGGAGGTCCGATTGAGCTCCCCCTCCCGGCGTGCCGTGCTGCGCGGCCTGGCCCTCGCCGCCGCGGCGTCGGCAGTCCCGTTGCCGGCCCTCGCATCCCCCGCTTCCGCCTTCTCCGCCTCCGCCGCCTCCTCCGATGGGTACGTCCCGCCGTTGCGCCAGATGCGCGGCATGTGGATCGCCTCGGTCGTCAACATCAACTGGCCCTCCAAGCCCGGGCTGACCCCCGAGCAGCAGCAGGCCGAGTTCACGGCCTGGCTCGACCTGGCCGTGGCGCGCCGGCTCAACTCCGTGTTCGTGCAGATCAGGCCGACCGCCGACGCCTTCTGGCCGTCGCCGTACGAGCCGTGGTCGGAGTACCTCACCGGCGTCCAGGGGCGGGACCCGGGCTACGACCCGCTCCGCTTCGCGGTCGAGGCGGCTCACGAGCGTGGCCTCGCCTTCCACGGCTGGTTCAACCCCTACCGGGTGTCCATGCAGGCGGATCCGGCCAAGCTGCACCCCGACCACCCCGGCCGCAAACACCCCGACTGGATCGTCTCGTACGGCGGGAAGCTCTACTACAACCCCGGAATCCCGGAGGTCCGCGCGTTCGTGCAGGACGCGATGATGGACGCGGTCACCCGCTACGACATCGACGGCGTGCACTTCGACGACTACTTCTACCCGGTCAACACCACGGCGTTCGACGACAGCGCCGCCTACGCCGCGTACGGCGCGGGCTTCCCCGACCTGGCCGCCTGGCGGCGCAACAACGTCGACCTGCTCGTGCGGGAGATGCAGCAGCGCGTACGCCGGGCCAAGCCGGAGGTGATCTGGGGCATCGGCCCGTCGGGCATCTGGCGCAACAAGGCCACCGACCCTCTCGGCTCCGACACCAGCGGCAGCCAGTCGTACGACAACCTGCACGCCGACACCCGCGGGTGGGTCAAGAAGGGCTGGCTCGACTACGTCGCGCCGCAGCTCTACTGGTACATCGGCCAGTCGAACGCCGACTACGCCAAGCTCGTCCCCTGGTGGTCCGGCGTGGCCGCGGGCACCGGCGTGCAGCTGTGGATCGGCCAGGCGGCGTACAAGGCGGGGACGGCCGGGCAGCCCGCCGAGTGGTTCCAGCCGGACGAGCTGGCCCGGCACCTGACGCTCAACCGCGACCATCCGGAGGTCGGCGGGGACATCTGGTACAACGCGGCCGACGTCCGCGACGACCGGCTCGGGTCGATCGGCGCGGTCGTGAGCGGGCACTACACGCGTCCGGCGCTCGCGCCGCTGCTGCCCAGGCTCGCGGGCGGCGAGCCGCCCCGCCGTCCCGTGCTCGCCTCCGCCCGCCGCGTGAGCGGAGGCGTGGAACTGCACGTCGAGGCCACCGGACCCCGCGCCCCGTTCCAGTTCGCCGTCTTCCGGTTCGACCGGCCCGCCCGGCCGCAGGACTTCGCCGACGCGGCGCATCTGGTCGCGGTCGTCCCGGGGGACCGGCATCTCCGCTGGGTCGACCCCGACGGCGCGCCCGGTCACCGCTACCACGTCACGGCCGTCGACCGCGCGTCCCGGCAGAGCGAGCCGAGCCAAGAACGCAGGGTCCATTAGCAGGGTCCACTGAGAGCAGGACCGAGTAGTCCTCCGGCCGGAGCGGGACGCCGTAGCGCACCGGCGTCCCGTCCGGCCGGTCCCCGCCCGCCCTGCCTGTCCGCCCGCCGGTCCGCCGAACGGTCCGCACGGTCAGGCGGTGCGGGCCGTGGCTGCCGCGGCGCGGGGCGTCAGCGGGCGGGGCTGAGTTCGGCGAGGCAGGCGTTGAGCGCCTTCCATGCCTGCCACGCCCGCGTCGCCCCGAACTGCGCGTTGAAGCGCAGCACGGCCCGCACGTCGTCGTGCGTCGCGCCGGCCCCGAGGGCGCGGCCCACGTGGATGCGGAACGTCTCGTCCAGCGTCTGGTAGTGCACGTCGATGCTCATCGTCATGAACGCCCGCTCGCGGACGCTCAACGTGCCCGGCCCCTGGACGCCCCGCATCCGCGACTGAAGGTCGAAGTACTCCAGGAAGTACGGGTCGAGCTCGGTCAGCTCGGCCCGCACCGGCGCGGGCAGCGGGGTCGGCGCCGCGCCGGGACCGGTCTCCAGCAGTTCCCGGGGCAGTGGTTCCGCGTCCGGGCGGGGCAGCCCGGCCGCTGCCTCGATCTCGGCGAGCCGCTCCAGCGCGGCCAGCGCGGCGACGTACCCGCTGTCGTAGGAGATCAGGCGCAGCAGCGCCCGCATGTCCGCGGTGGACACGCCGCGCCGCAGGCCCGCGCGGACGTGCATCTCGAACGGGAACCCGAGGGCCGGCTGGCAGACGTCCGCCACCAGGGCCAGGAACACCTTCTCGCGGTCGGTCAGCTCGGGCACCGCCCAGCAGTGCCCGACGCTGGCGGCCGCCATCTGGGCGAACACCGGGTCCATCTCGTTGATCGTGTCGAAGTCCGTCGAAGCGTGGACGGTCACAGGAATCTCTCCTTTGGTAAACGTGTGTAGCGCTACGACTGTAGCGTGAGGATCGTCCTCGTACAATGGGCCGGTCATGGAAGCCATCACGCCCCCGACTCCCGCCGCCCGCCGTCGTCCGAACGCGCGGGGGCAGGGCGAGCGGCTGCGCGAGGAGATCGTCGCGGCGGCCTTGCGCATGCTCGACGACCTCGCCGACGACGAGGCGCTGTCGCTGCGGGCCGTGGCGCGCGAGGTGTCGATCGCGGCCACCTCGGTCTACCTGCACTTCCCCGACCGCGACGCGCTCGTGCTCGCGGTTCTGCGGCGCTGCCACGAGGAACTGGTGCGGACCGGTGACGAGGCGGACGCGGCGCACGAGGATCCCGCGGCGCGGCTGCGGGCGCGCATCCTCGCGCAGGCCTCCTGGGCGCACGAGCATCCGGGCCTTTACAAGGTGCTGCACGAGAGCGCGGTCCACCGCCGGCTCGGCATGCCGTTCAAGGAGGTGCTGGTCGCCCGGACCACGGAGGCGGTCCAGCGCTGCATGGACGCCGGGGTCGCCCCGCGCGACGACGCGGCCACGGTCGCGATCGACCTGCGTACGGCGGTGAACGGCATGCTGTCGCAGCGGATCAACGAGCCCGACCTGCCCTGGCCGCCCGCCGAGGAGCAGATCGACCGTTTCCTCACCAAGCTCGTCGGCCTCCCGCCGAGAGCCGGCTGAAGATTCCTTGCGAGGCAGGCGTGCGCGTACTCGGGCTGATGTCGGGAACCTCCCACGACGGGATCGACTGCGCGCTCGTCCACTGGTCGCGCGACGGCGACCGGCTCACCGGGGTCGTGGAGCACACCGGCACGGTGCCGTACCCGCCCGACCTGCGGGCCGCGATCGTCGCCGCGCTGCCGCCGGGCCGTACGGACATGGGCGAGGTCTGCCATCTCGACACGCTCGTCGGCCGGGCGTTCGCCGAGGCGGCGGCGGCCTGCCCGGCCGCCGACCTCGTCTGCTCGCACGGGCAGACGATGTACCACTGGGTGGAGGACGGGGGCGTGCGCGGGACGCTCCAGCTCGGGCAGCCCGCCTGGATCGCCGAACGGCTCGGTGTGCCGGTCGTGGCTGACCTGCGGGTGCGCGACGTGGCCGCAGGCGGGCAGGGCGCGCCGCTCGTGTCCGCCTTCGACCTGCCGCTGCTGTCCGGGCTGCCCGCTTCGGCGGGGCGGACCGGCGCGCTGAACCTCGGCGGCATCGCCAACCTCACCGTGTGCGAGCCTCCGCTCGCCTACGACACCGGCCCGGCCTCGGCGCTGATGGACGCGGCCGTACGCGCCGCCACCGGCCTGCCGTACGACGAGGACGGCAGGCTGGCCGCGGCGGGGAAGGTCCACGAGGGCCTGCTGACCGAGTTGCTCGCCGAGCCGTACTATCACCGGCCGCCGCCGAAGACGACGGGCAAGGAGCTGTTCCACGCGGGCTACCTGGACCGGGTCGCCGGGCCGTACGCGCTGGGCCTGCCCGACCTGGTGGCGACGCTCGCGGCGCTCACCGCCGAGACGGCCGCGGCCGAGATCCGGCGGCACCGGCTCGGCACGGTGGTCGTCTCCGGCGGCGGCGTGCGCAACCCGGCCCTGATGGGCGCGCTCCGCGAGCGGGCCGGAGGCGTGCGGCTGTTGCCGAGCGACGACCTCGGCGTGCCCTCGGACGCCAAGGAGGCCGTGGCGTTCTCCTATCTCGGCTGGCTGACCGCGCACGGCCTGCCCGGCACGGTGCCCGCATGCACCGGCGCGGCAGGTTCACGGGTGCTCGGCACGATCACCCCGGGTCGTGGGCCGCTGCGGCTGCCGGAACCGCTGGACCTGCCACCCCGGAGCATTCACATGGAAGGGCGAGGGGCGGCGCACCACGCCTCGCCCTGATCCTGATGGCCTTCATCCACCGGCTCAGCGTGCGGCACGCAGCGCCGCGATGAACCACTCGTAGGCGGGAACCCCGGACGGAAACGGCGGCGTGTCGTTGAGCACGCCGAGCAGTTGCCAGTATCGCTCCACCCTGCGGTCGGTGAACCGCTCCAGCGTCTCCGCGAGCTGTGCGCGCTCGGCGGCGGGCACGCCGGGACCTACCAGCCGGTCCACGATCCGCCCGCCCTCCGCCGACTCCGGGGCGATGCCCTGGTCGAGGGCTCGCCCGGCCTCGTCCAGGACCGCCTGCGAGTCGTACGGCACCGGCGTCCCGAGGTCGGCCGGGCCGGTCGCCATCTTGCGCACCCGCTCCCGGAAGCCGGGGTCGGAGACCAGCCCTGCGAGCTCGATCCAGGCCTCCACCTGTTCGGTGGTGGCTTCGTCCGGCAGCGCTTCGGGCAGGCGGCGCATGCTCTGGGCGATGCCCGCGCCGGGCGCGTCGGGGTCGGTGCCGGCGAACACCTCGTCGACGAACTCGTCGATGATGCGCTGCCGCTCCCGTGCCGACAGCCGTGCCAGTTCGTGCATGAGTCTCATCTCCTCGATGGTGCCGTCGCGTTCCGCGATCGACCGCATGACGGCCCGCCGCGCCCGTAGGATGCCGATCTCCGCGTCCAGCGCGGCGACGTGCGCCCGGGCGACCTCCGCGAGGCCCGCCTGCCTGGTCACGACCCGCTCCACGGTGGCGAGGTCGAGCCCCAGGTCGCGCAGCGTACGCACGAGGTGCAGCCGGGCCACGGCCTCGGCGTCGTACAGCCGGTAGCCGCCCGCCGACCGGCCGGCCGGCGGGATGACCCCGATGTCGGACCAGAACCGGATGGTGCGGGCCGGCACGCCGGTCAGCCGCGCGAGCCGTCCGATCGTGAGCGGCCCGAGATCGTCCCTCTCACCGGTGTCCCGGCGGGCGGCGGCCGAATCCGTGCGGCGGGGCTCCGTGCGGTCGTTCACATCTACAGCCTCGACCTTCCAGTCACTGGAAGCTCAACTACTTTTTTCGCGACGGAACGCCGCCATGGCCGCCGTCCCGCCGCCTTCGGCCGGAGACGCGGCGCTTGACCCTGACACCGTGTGAGGCGCTGGAATCGGCACACCATGTTCACAATCGGAGACTTCGCCAGGCACGGCCGCGTGTCGGTCCGCATGCTGCGCCACTATGACGCGATCGGGCTGCTCCGCCCGGCCCACGTCGATCCCGCGAGCGGCTACCGCTTCTACGAGGCGGGCCAGCTTGCCCGCCTCAACCGGATCGCCGCGCTCAAGGACCTGGGCTTCACCCTCAGACAGGTGCGGGAGGTCCTGGACGAGCAGGTGAGCGCCGAGGAACTACGCGGGATGCTTCGGCTGCGGCAGGCGGAGCTGGAGGCGGCGATGGCCGCCGCGGCGGCCCGGCTGGCCCAGGTCGAGGCGAGGCTCCGGACGATCGAGAGTGAGGGACACATGAACACCGAAGACGTGGTGGTCAAGCGCATCCCCGCCGTCCGGGTGGCGGAACTCAGCGGCGTGGCGCGCAGCTACGAGCCGGAGGACATCGGCCCGGTCGTCGGCCCGCTGTTCCATGAGCTGTGCCGCAGGCTGGACGAGGCCGGGGTGACCCCCGTCGGGGCGGGGATCGCCTACTACGAGGACGCCCCCGGCGGCGATGGGATCCTCGCGCACGTGGCGATGCCGGTCGCGATCGCGCCCGGGAACGGTCACGACTTCGCGATCGTGGACCTGCCCGCGATCGAGCGGGCGGCCACCGTCGTGCACCGCGGATCGATGGACGACGTCCTCCCGACCGCGCAGACGCTGGCCCGGTGGATCGCCGACGGCGGCCACCGCTCCGCCGGGTACGCCAGGGAGCTCTACCTGGAGTGCCCTGACGACTCCGCCCGGTGGGTCACCGAACTCCAGGAGCCGCTCGCCGGCTAGAGGACGGCTGGAGGTGCCGACCACGTCGATCAGGCCGTGCCCGTCCGCGGCGGCAGGCCTGGCCGTACGACGTCTCAGAGCCAGCCGGGTTTGACCAGGCCAGACTCGTACGCGATCACGACGAGCTGGGCCCGGTCGCGGGCGTGGAGCTTGGTCATGGTGCGGCTCACGTGGGTCTTGGCCGTCGCCGGGGACATGTAGAGCCTGGCGGCGATCTCGTCGTTCGTCATGCCGGTGCCCACGAGCGCGAGCACCTCCCGCTCCCGTTCGGTGAGCGGGTCGAGGCGGGTCACGATGCCGGGCTCCTTGGCGCGGGCGACGTACTCGGCGATGAGCCTGCGCGTCACGCCGGGGGACAGCAGGGCGTCGCCGGAGGCCACCACCCGGACGGCCTGGATCAGCTCGGCCGGCTCGGTGTCCTTGACCAGGAAGCCGCTGGCGCCGCCGCGCAGGGCCTCGAAGACGTACTCGTCCAGCTCGAACGTGGTGAGCATGACGATCCTCACGTCGGCGAGGGCGGGATCGTCGCCGATGCGGCGGGTGGCCGTCAGGCCGTCGGTGCCGGGCATGCGGATGTCCATCAGCACAACGTCGGGGCGCAGGTCCCGGGTGAGCAGGACGGCCTGCTCACCGTCGCCGGCCTCGCCCACGACGGTCATGCCCTCCTGCGCGTCGAGCAGGGCCCGGAACCCGGCCCGGACCAGTGCCTGGTCGTCGGCGAGCAGGACGCGTATCACTTTGGCTCCTTCTGGTCGTCGGACGGGGGCAGGGGGAGGCGGGCCTCGACGCGGAAGCCGCCGCCGGGCCGGGGGCCCGCCGCCAGCGACCCGCCGAGCGCCGCGGCCCGCTCGCGCATGCCGGGGATGCCGTTGCCGCTGCCGAGGCCCGCCTCGGCCCGCGCCGTTCCCGCGCCGTCGTCCGCGACCGCCACGGTCAGCTCCTCCGGCGCGTACGCCACGCGTACGGTCACCCGCGAGCCGGGCGCGTGCCGCGAGACGTTGGTCAGCGACTCCTGCACGATCCGGTAGCCGGCCCGGTCGATGCCGGCGGGCAGCGGGCGCGCCTGCCCGGTGACCTCCAGCGTGACCGGCAGCCCGCTGCGCTCGGCGAGGTCGGCCAGGTGGGCCATCCCGGCCGTGGGGGAGCGCGGCGCGCCGTCCCTGAGCAGGCTGAGCACGCCGCGCATCTCGGTCAGCACGTCCTTGGACGCCTGCTTGATCGTGGTCAGCGCGGTGCGGGCCTGCTCGGGATGGTCGTCCAGGATGTGCAGGGCGGTGGACGCCTGGACGTGGATCAGCGAGATGTTGTGGGCGAGCACGTCGTGCAGCTCCTGCGCCATGGTGAGCCGTTCCTCGCTCGCCTGCCGCCTGGCCTCCTCACGCTCCACCCGCTCGCGTTCGGCGAGGCGCTCGCGGCGCACCCGGTAGAACTCCGCGACGGTGAGCGTGAGCAGCAGGTAGGCCGCGACGGCGGTGTGGTGGAAGAGACTCGCCCGGTGGGGGATGAACCAGGTGGCGTAGGCGATCACGAACAGGAAGAACGCCCCCGACGACAGCCACGCCGCGCGGCGGTGCCCGGACATCACCGCGTTGAAGACCACGATGATCTGGCTGAGGAACACCGGCCCGTACGAGAAGTCGAGCAGGAGATAGACCGAGGTCGCGGTGAGCGTCACGACCAGAGCGGCCACCGGCGCGCGACGGCGCAGCGCGAGCGCGAGCGGCCCGACCAGCAGCAGCGCGTAGCCCCACCAGGTCAGCGGCGCCCGCCCGAGGTCGGGATTCCGCAACTGCCAGTACTGGGCGCCCATCGTGAGGAACACCTGGAGGATCCCGACGATGATCGGCAGAACGGGATCGATGCGGTGATACATCGCGGAACGGGAACGCACATCCGCACGCTAGGCCATCGCCGCTGGTCACCGCATCCGCCCGGCGCGGCAGTCCGCCGTACGCCGGAAGGAGTAGCCCCCGCACCGGCGTCCAGATGCGGACAACCCCTCACAGAATCTGACTCTTCTGAGTCATCCTGGAGTGTCGTCTGCTGTGGAGGTGCGGGCATGCGGAGCGTCGTCGTCGCGTCGCTGGGACTGGTCACGTTCGCGGGCTTCCTCGCGCCGCCCGCCCACGCCACACCGGCGGGATCCGCGGCGGAGGTCAAGCGGCCGGTCGCGGAGGGGTACGGCGGGGCCGTCGCCACCGTGGACCTGGACGCGAGCAAGGCCGCGCTCTCGGTGCTGCGCCAGGGCGGCAACGCGATGGACGCGGCGGTGGCCGGCGCGGCGGCCCTGGGCGTGACCGAGCCCTACTCGGCCGGGCTGGCCGGGGGCGGCTTCATGGTCTACTACGACGCCCGCAAGCGGAAGGTGACCACGATCGACGGGCGGGAGACCGCCCCGCGGGCGATGACCTCGACGGCGTTCGAGGGCATCCCGTTCGCGGAGGCCGTCACCAGCGGGCTGTCGGTCGGCGTCCCGGGCAGCGTCGCGCAGTGGGACATGGCGCTGCGCAGATACGGCACGATGCCGCTGCGGCAGGCGCTGCGCCCCGCGATCGAGATCGCCGAGAAGGGCTTCGTCGTCGACCAGACGTTCTACGACCAGACGCAGCAGAACGCCGACCGGTTCGCCGACTTCACCTCGACCGCCTCGCTCTATCTGCCGGGCGGGCAGCCGCCGCCGGTCGGATCGGTCTTCCGCAATCCCGACCTCGCGCGCACCTACCGTGAGCTGGGCATTCGCGGCCCGGCCTGGTTGTACGGCGGCGCGCTCGGCCGGGAGATCGTCGCCACGGTGAAGAAGCCGCCGGTGCGCCAGGGGGCCACCAGGAACGTCAGGACCGGGCTGATGGAGGTGTCCGACCTCACGGCCTACCGGGCGCTCGAACGGCCGCCCACGAAGGTCACGTACAAGGGCCTCGACGTGTACGGCATGGCGCCCCCGTCGTCGGGCGGATCGACCGTCGGGGAGGCGCTGAAGATCCTGGAGGCCCTTCCGAAGGTCGGCCTGCACGAATACCTGGAGGCGTCCCGGCTCGCCTTCGCCGACCGCAACGCCTACGTCGGCGACCCGGCGTACGTGGACGTGCCACTGGATCAGCTGCTCTCCGACGGGTTCGCCAAGGAGCGTGCCTGCCTGATCGGCGCGCGGGCGATGCCGCACCCCGCCGCGCCCGGGTCGCCCGACGGCTCCTACTCCTCGTGCGCCTCCGCCGCCCCGGCGGCCTCGGCCCCGGAGGAGAAGAAGGAGGGCCCCGAGACCACCCACCTCGTGGTGACCGACCGGTGGGGCGACGTGGCCGCCTACAACATCACGATCGAGCAGACCGGCGGCAGCGGGATCGTGGTGCCGGGCCGCGGCATCCTGCTCAACAACGAGCTGACCGACTTCACCTTCGGCCCGGCGCCGGGCGACCCCAACCTGCCCGCTCCCGGCAAGCGCCCGAGGTCGTCCATGGCCCCCACCATCGTGCTCAAGGACGGCAGGCCGCTGCTCGCCGTCGGCTCGCCCGGCGGCGCGACGATCATCACGACCGTGCTGCAGATCCTGGTGAACCGGCTCGACTTCGGCATGTCGCTCCCGGAGGCCGTGGCCGCGCCGCGCGCCTCGCAGCGCAACACCGCCGCCATCCAGGCCGAGCCCGCGTTCACCGAGCGGTACGGCGCGGAGCTGACCGCGCTCGGTCACACGCTGACGGACGTCCCCGGGCCGCCGGCGGGGGAGATCGGCGCGGCGACCGGTCTGGAGTTCCTCCGGAACGGCCGCGTGCAGGCGGTCGCCGAGCCCGCCCGGCGTGGGGGAGGCAGCGCCCTCGTGCTCAGCTCACACCGGTGAAGGCCGGTGCTCAGCCGATGAGCTCGTAGGCCTCCGGCTTCACCTTCCGGGTGCGCGCCCAGTATTCGAAGGTGAAGCCGGGCCAGAGCGTGCGGTTCTTGCCGTGCTCGTCCAGATACCAGCTCGTGCAGCCGCCCTCGCTCCACACCAGCCGGTCGAGCCGCCGCTGCAGGCGGTCGTTGTAGGCCCGCTGCGCCGACGGCCGCACGTCCAGGGCCTTCGCCCTGGTCCTGGACAGCAGCCGCAGGCAGTCCAAGACGTACCGGACCTGCGACTCGATCATGAAGACGACCGAGGTGTGCCCGAGGCCGGTGTTGGGGCCGAGCAGGAAGAACAGGTTGGGGAAGCCCGCGGTCGTGATCCCGTAGTAGGCCTCGATGCCGTCGCGCCACGCGTCCTGGATCTTGACGCCGTCCCTGCCGACGATCCGCTGCTCGTTGAGGGAGTCGACCACTCGGAAGCCGGTGCCGTACACGATCACGTCGACCTCGTGCTCGCGCCCCGCCGCGTCCACGACCGACCGCTCCCTGATCTCGGTGATCCTGTCGGTGACCAGCTCGACGTTGTCCCTGGTCAGGGTGGGATAGTAGTCGTTGGACTGCAGGATGCGCTTGCAGCCGATGGTGTAGTCGGGCGTCAGCTTCGCGCGCAGTTCGGGGTCGGGCACCTGCCGGGCCAGGTGCCGCTCGGCCATCGCCTGGTGGACCTTCATCAGCCGTGGGTCGATCGTGAAGCCCACGGCCCGGGTCTCCAGCAGCCAGTAGACGGCGTCGCGCAGCAGGCGGGCCGCGCCGGGCGTCTCCATGGCCCGCTTCAGCCGCCCGCCGATCGGCAGGTCCGGCTTCGGCTGGATCCACGGAGGGGTGCGCTGGAAGACGGTGAGCCGGCTCGCCTGCTCGGCGACGACCGGGACGAACTGGACCGCCGACGCGCCGGTGCCGACGACCGCGACGCGCCTGCCGTTCAGGTCGGCGGAGTGGTCCCACTGGGCGGAGTGGAACGCCGCGCCGGTGAAGCGCTCACGGCCGGGGATGTCGGGGAACGACGGCACGTGCAGGGCGCCGATGCCGGACACGACGGCGTGGGTCTCGAACGTCTCCCCGTCGCCGGTCGACACCCGCCACAGGGCCCGCTCGTCGTCGTACTCCAGCTCGCGGACCTCCTTGCCGAACCGCAGGTGGGGCTCCAGGCCGTACTTGCGGGCGCAGGCCCGCAAGTAGTCCCAGATCTCCTCCTGCGGGGAGAACAGCCGCGACCAGCCGGGGTTGAGCTCGAACGAGAAGGAGTACATCGGTGACGGGACGTCGCAGGCACAGCCGGGATAGGTGTTGTCCCGCCAGGTGCCGCCGAGCTCACCGGCCTTCTCCAGGATCACGAAGTCGTGATAGCCGGCTTCCTTGAGCTTGATGGCCATGCACAGCCCGGCGAACCCGGAACCGATGATCGTGACGCCCGGACTGGGCATGCGTCCTCCCCGTCCTATTGGAAGATTTGTCCAATATATTCGTGCGGGTGGGCCGGGTCCAGGGACCGACGCGTACGGCCCGAGCGGCAGGGGAGTGCCCCCGGGGGCCGTCGTGCGGGCGTTCGCAGCACTCCGTCACTGTATGTCGTGTCAGCGGGGGCGAGGCGTCAGCGGGCATGACAAAGCCGCCGACGGGCGCGGTCGTCGGCGGCTGGCACAGGTATGTCAGCGAACCAGGAGGTACGCCACCACGGCGAGGATCACGACGAGCGCCACACCGACGGCGATCCAAATCGGCAGGCGGGACGGCTGCTCCTTGGAGGCCTCCGCGTCCTGCTGCTGCGCGAACACCCGGAAAGCCTGCGTGTTTCCGGCCGGGTCGATCTGAGGGTCGGACATGAGCATGACTCTAGCGACACATGGTGCGCCCTGGCTGTGATTTGTCGGATTTTGACCTTCCATGGCGACGGCTCGGGGAAAGATGTGGTACGGCGGGGTCAGGGTGCCTGGCGTCGTCGTTGAGACGTCACCGCACCGGCCGGAAGCTCCGCTCCTCCCCGCCCTGACACCGGCGCGAATACCGGACCGGTATGGGCGGCGGATAGCGTTGTATACATGCTCCGCACCCTCCTGGCTCCCCGGCTGGTGGCCCTGCACCTGCTGGTCATCGGGGTGCTCGTGTCCTTCACCTTCCTCGGCCGCTGGCAACTCGGCGTCTTCGAGGCGTCGGGCGCCCCACGGCGGGCCCCCGACCCCGCGCCCGTGGCCGTCACCGAGCTGACCCAGGTGGGACAGCACGTCAGCGGTGACGCGATCAGCCGCAGGGTGACCGCCACGGGGACCTACGACGCCGCGAACCAGCTGCTGGTGGCCGACCGGGTCGCCGACGTCGCCGCCCCCGGCGGCCGGGCGGCCCAGGGGAGCGGGTTCTGGCTGCTCACTCCGCTGCGGCTCGCGGACGGCACGGTCGTCCCCGTCGTACGCGGCTGGGTTCCCGCGGCGGCCGATCCCGCCGCGGCCGTGCCCGAGGGCGCCGTGACCGTGGCCGGGCGGCTGCGGCCGGCCGAGCAGACCGACGACGTGATGCGCAGCGGGAACCTGCCACGCGGCCAGGTGGCGACGGTGTCGACGGCGGAGCTGATCAACGTGTGGCCGGACGCGCGGGTGCGGGACGGGTTCGTCGTCGCGACCGCGCAGGAGCCGCCCTCCCGTGCGACGCCGGTGGCCGTGTCGCCGCCGACCGAAGGCGGCGGCTTCACCTGGCGCAACCTGGCCTACGCCCTCCAGTGGTGGATCTTCGCGCTGTTCGCCGTGTACATGTGGTTCCACTTCGTACGCGACGCCCGGCGTGGGGAGCGGGAGCGTGAGGAGCCGCAGCCGGCCGAGCCCGCCGCGCCCGTGGAGGCCTGAGCGGCCCTGAGGCCGGGACCACCGGGTGGCACGGATATCGTGTGGTGACCGTTTCCCCAGCAGAGGTAATGATCGACGTGGAATCCGCGCTCAACTTCTACCGCGTCATGGCGTACATCGTCGGCGTGATGCTGCTCGTGCTGTGTGCCGCGATGGTCGTCAAGTACGGTTTCGACAACGGCGCGATGGTCGCGATCGTCGGGCCGATCCACGGCTTCCTGTACATGGTCTATCTGGTGGCCGCGATCAACCTGGGCCTGATCAAGGCCCGCTGGCCGGTCGGCTACCTGCTGCTGGTGCTCATCGCGGGCACGATCCCGCTCCTGTCCTTCGTCCTGGAGCGGAACGTCACCGAGCGGGTTCGCAGGAGGATCGCCACCGCTTCCTGAGCGAAGCGGACCGGCCGGGCGCCGCGAGGGCGGCCCGGCCGTGTCCCTTCATCGGTCTTTGTGGGGTCTCAGCCGCCGATCTGGCGGCGGCGGATGCGCCGCAGCCGCGCCCGCTGCGACTCGTCCAGCATGAAGTAGGCGACGATCGGCGCCCCCAGCGCGCCGATCGCGATCAGCCAGGCCAGGAGCGACGGCAGCGGAAGGATGAAGACCAGCACGGTCACCACCGCCGCGCCCACGTAGTACTTGCCCAGTGGCGACATCGTCAGGCCTTTCGTGTCGGGTCCCGCGCGGGGCGTCGTCCCGCGTCGCCTGGGAGAACGTCCGAGGTCCCGGCCGAGTTCCGCGAACGCGGGTGGACGGCTCTTCCGCGCCGCGGCGCCGCGGTGCCCGGGAGACGAGTGATCGTCCCCGTCCGGCTCCGCGGCGCCGCGCTCCCGATGTCCACAGTACGGCCTCCGGCCTCGCCGGGCTCGGCTACGACCCCGTACGAGCCCGTCCGGAGACTCAGCCTTCGCCGGACTCCGACTTGCCCATCGCCTTGCGGATCAGGTCGCGGGCGCGATCCATGATCGCGATCGGCGTCCCCATCAGGATGTTCGCCGTCGCCGACTCGACCCCGGGGTGCGGGTGCGTGGGAGCCATCGCCTCTGCTGCCTTGACGCCCACGGCCATCGCCTTGCGCTCGCCCTCGGACGTGCTCGCCTTGAGCTCGGAGAACTCGTAGCGCTCCTCGGCGGCGGCGTGCGCGAACACGGCGGCTCGCAGCCTCTCCAGCTCCTGGGAGAACTCCGCCGTCGTCACGTCCATGTCGTCGAGACGGCTGAGCATCTCCTTGGCCTCTTCCTCCTCCTGGAGGCGGTTGTCCACGATCGCGTCGCCGCCGACCAGCTTGCGCCGCGCGTAGGGGTGGACGATCTCCTCCTCCGCCGTCTCGTGAACGGCGAGCAGGCGGACGAGGCGGCTGAAGGCCTCCTTGCGCTGCTCCCCCTGGCTCCTGTCGACCTCGTCGAACAGCTCCCGGATGCGAACGTGCTGCTGTGTCAGGAGATCGATCACGTCGTTCTCCCGCATGGTCTCCGGCCTTGACTGGCGGTCCATTAGCGCCTCCTTCCTGGTCATATCGGGGCTACCCGTAACCGGGGAGCGAAACCCCTGACCTGCGGATTCGGCTTACGGGGGCGGTGACACGGCCCGCAGCCCCGGCACGGCCGGCGCGGGCGGCCGGCATTCTCCGATGCACGGGATCTGCACATTTCCGGACGGCGGCTCTGCACAGAGGGCATCTACGCTTCCGTCCATGGCTACCCCTCAGCAACGTCGCGTCCTGGTGGTCGAGGACGACGACACCATCGCGAACGCCGTACGGCTCCGGCTCGTGGCGGAGGGCTTCGACGTACGCGTCGCGAGCGACGGCGAGGGGGCGCTGGCGGCCTACGCGAAGGCGGAGCCCGACGTCGTCGTCCTCGACCGGCTGCTGCCGGGCCTGGACGGGCTCGAGGTGTGCCGCAGGATGCAGGCCGCCCGGCCGGTGCCGGTGCTCATGCTCACCGCGCTCGGCGAGGAGACGGATGTGCTGGTCGGGCTGGGCGTGGGGGCCGACGACTACATCACCAAGCCGTTCAGCATGCGGGAACTCGTCGCGAGGATCCACGCGCTGCTGCGGCGGGTGGAGCGTGCCAGCCTGCTGGCCCATGAGGACACGGTGATCCGGGTCGGCGACGTCGAGATCAACACGGCCGAGCGCCGCGTGTTCGTACGCGGGGCAGAGGCCCAGCTCACCCGGACCGAGTTCGACCTGCTGCGGCGCCTCGCCGAGCGGCCCGGCCAGGTCTTCGAGCGCGAACGGCTGCTGTCGGACATCTGGGGTTTCTCCGAGGCCGCCGCGACCCGGACCGTGGACAGCCACGTCCGCGCGCTGCGCCGCAAGCTCGGCCCGGAGGTCGTCCGCACCGTCCACGGCGTGGGATACGCGCTCGTCCGCTCATGACGCTTCATTAGGGAGAGCCAGGCGTTGAGGCCGCTCGACTTCCTCGGCCGGATCAAGGTCAAGCTCGGCATCGTGATCGTGCTCGCCGTGGTCGCGGCGTTCGTCGTCAACGAGGTCGGCATCAACTCCGGCCTGTCCCGAGATCTGCGGATCGCGATCGCCGTCGTGCTCGCGCTGATCATGGTGCAGCTCCTCGCCCGCGGCATGATCCGGCCGCTGCGCGAGATGGCCGCCGCCGCGCAGACGATCGCCAAGGGCCGGTATGGCCTGCGCGTGAGCGCGACGTCCCGGGACGAGGTGGGGGAGCTGGCGCGGGCCTTCAACGCCATGGCGGCCGACCTCGCCGAGGTCGATCGCCAACGGCGTGAGCTGGTGGCCAACGTCAGCCACGAGCTGCGCACGCCGATCACCGGACTGCAGGCCGTGCTGGAGAACGTCGTGGACGGCGTCACGCCGCCCGACCTCGACACCCTGGGCACGGCCCTCGCCCAGACGCAGCGGCTCGGCCGCCTGGTGGCCCAGCTCCTCGACCTGTCGCGGCTCGACTCGGGGGCGCGGCTGATCGAGCCGGAGGAGCTGGACCTGGCGTCGTTGTGCCGCCAGGCCGTCTCGGAGGCGGCTCTCGCGCGTGACGACGTCACGGTGGTGAGCGCGGTCGCGCGGGGGACGGCGCTGTCCGCCGACGCGGCCCTGCTCGCCCAGGTGCTGGCCAACCTGCTCGACAACGCCGTACGGCACAGCCCGTCCGGCGGCACGGTCCGGGTGGAGGCGCGGCCCGCCGGGCCGAACCTGGAGATCAGCGTGACCGACGACGGCCCCGGCATTCCGCCGGCGGAGCGGGCCCGGGTGTTCGAGCGCTTCTCGCGGCTCGACGCCGGACGGGCCGCCGACGCGGGCGGGGCCGGGCTCGGGCTGGCCATCGCCAAGGAGATCGTCGAGTTGCACGGCGGATCGATCTCGGTGACCGACCCGATCCCGGCCGCGAGACGGCCCGCGGGGGGAGGCCGGGGGATGGCTCCGGGGTGCCGGATGGTCGTCGTGGTTCCGCGTCACGGGGAGCCTGCGACGGGGGAGAGCGCGGACGGACCCGTCCAGGCAGGAAAGGGAGACATGGACGTCAGGAAGGCGGATGCGGGCCGCACTGCGGGTCGGCCCGGCGGGAAGGGCTCAGCCGGGGACGGCGGTGCCGACCTGACCGAAGGCGCACTCGTCGCGGCCGGGGGGCCGGGGAAGACCGGTGACGCGGTCGCTCCGGCAGGCGGGGGCGCGGCGCAGCACGTGCACGGCGCCCGGGACGGTGGCGTGCGGGACGAGGACGCGGGGGACGAGGGGGCGCGGCCGTCCTCGCCCGGGACCCCGGACGGTGGCGAGCGGCCAGAGGATCGCCAGGGGGAGAGATCGGAGGCCCTCCACGAGGTCCCGGCTCCGTCGCGGCCGACCGAGATCGCGGAGCGCGGTGATCTCCAGATCGGGGACCACGGCCGCTCTTCGGACGGCGCCGGCGCCGCCGACGACGGCGAGGACCGGAAGGACTCGCTGCGGCCGGACCTCGTCCATGCGGGAGCGGACCAGCCGTACGCGGCCGCGCCGGTCGGCGGCGCCGGCCCGCGGACGCTCGCACCGCACCTGCTCGCACCGCACCTGCTCGCACCGCACCTGCTCGCGCCGAACCCTGGCGTCGCCTACGATCGCGCCGGGCACCTGGCGCGGGTGGCGCTGGGGGCGGGTGTCGGCATGATCGCCGGATTCTTCACCGGGCTGATCGTCTCGGTCTTCCTCGGCACGGGCGTCATAGCGCTGGTGCTGTTCACCGCCGTCGGCACGGTCGCGGGAGTGATGCGCGGATCGGCATCGGCCCAGCGAGCCGCGGCGGCATCGGCCCACCGAGCGGCGGCGGCGTTCGCGCCGCCGTCGCCCTGGCACGCCTCCGTGCCGATGCCTGGGCCGATGCCTGCGCCGATGCCTGGGCCGACACCCGGGCCGACGCCCGCGCCGGTCGCTCGCATGCCCCAGGGCTCCGCCGAGGCCGCCACCCAGGGCATGGACGTCTCCCCGCCGCCCCCGGTGCCCGCTGCAGGTGGTGGCGGCCCGGGTGGTGGCGCCCCGGCCGAGCAGCGGCCGCTCTCCCCGGAGCTGTCCGTGACCGGCGTGCAGGGGCCGGGGCGGTACCCGCCGCCCCCCGCGTACGTGCCGCCGCCGCTGTTCCCACGGCCGGAGCTGCCGGACGCGCCCCGGTGGCTGTTGCCGGCCGCCGCCGCGGCCGGCCTGGTCGCCGCCGTCGCCCTCCCGTACGCGCCGGCCGGGCTGGGCCTCGTGCTGACGGCGGTCGCGATGGGCGCGGCGGCGTTCGCGGCGGTGCTGCCGCTCCGGCGTGGCCGGATCACGCCGTGGACGGTGGCCTTCGGCCTCCTGGCGTATGCGCTGGTCTCCGTGGCGCTCTTCCGCGACGCCGACTGGCTGGTCGGGCCGATGCTGCTGGCCGCGTTCGGAGTCGGGTCCCTCGCGTTGTCGGGCGGCGGGCGGGGCTGGCTCGCGGTGATCAGGGGAGGGGTCTCGGTCGCGTTCGCGGTGCTGCCGCTGCCATGGTTCCTGGCCGGGCCGCTCCGGACCCTGGCGCGGCGCCGCCGGATGCTGCCCACGCTGGTCGGCGCCGCGGTGACCGTCGTCCTGCTGGCCGTCTTCGGCCTGCTGTTCTCCTCTGCCGACGCCGTCTTCTCGGCCTTCCTCAGCGACCTGCTGCGGACGCCGGAATGGGCGCAGAGCCTGCCATATCGGATCTTCGTGTTCGGCGTGTTCGCGGCGCTGGCCGGGGCGGCGGTGCTGGTGGGCCTGCGCCCGGTGGCCGAGCCCGCCGCGCCCGACCTGCGGATGTCCCTCGGCCGCCAGGTGTGGGTGATCCCGCTGGCCGGGCTGAACCTGCTGTTCGCGGCGTTCGTGACCGTGCAGATCACGGTGTTGTTCGGGGGGAGCCGGAGGGTGCTGACGACGGCGGGGCTCACCTACGCGCAGTACGCGAGGTCGGGCTTCTTCGAACTCGTCACGGTCAGCGTCTTCGTGCTCGGCGTGGTGGCGGCCGCGGTCGCCCTGCTGCGCCGCGAGAACCGGACCGACCGCTGGCTGCTCGCCGTGCTGCTCGGCCTGCTGTGCGCGTTCACGCTGGTCATCCTCGCCTCGGCGCTGCACCGGCTCGGCCTCTACACCGACGCGTACGGCCTGTCGCGGCTGCGGGCCTCGGTGGAGGCGACGATCTGGTGGCTCGGCGCGGTGTTCGTGCTGGTGCTCGCGACGGGAGCGGTGCGCCTGTCCGGCGGCGGCACGTCCTGGTTCTTCCGCGCGCTCGTGCTGCTCACCGGGATGTCGCTGCTGGCGTTCGCGGTGTGGAACCCCGACGCGCGGGTGGCCGAGACCCAGCTCACGGTCAGGGGCCTGGAGCGGCTCGACCACGGCTACCTGAGCGAGCTGGGGGCGGAGGCCGTGCCGATCCTGGACCGCCTGCCCGAGCCGGACCGCAGCTGCGTGCTGAGCGACGTGGTGGCGGTCAACGACCTCTCCAAGCCGGATCCCTGGAACGGCTGGAACCTCGCCCGCGCCCGCGCCCGCGAGGTGCTGGAGCGGCGGCCCATCGTGCGGCCCGGTGGATGCCCCGGCTCGTCACGTGTGCCCGGCCCGTCCGACTGATCTAATCGGGGACGTGACCTTCGATGTGCTGATCACAGGTGGCCGCGTCGTCGACGGCACGGGGGCTCCCGCGTTCCGTGCCGACGTCGGCGTGCGCGGGGGCCGCGTCGAGGCGGTGGGCCGGCTCGGCGCCGCCGAGGCGGCCGTGCGGATCGACGCGGCGGGCAGGTGCGTGCTGCCGGGCCTGGTCGACTGCCACGCGCACGGCGACGCGGCCGTGTTCGACCCTCTCGTGCAGCACGCCGCGCTGCGGCAGGGGGTCACGACGTTCGTGCTCGGGCAGGACGGGCTGTCGTTCGCGCCGGCCACGTCCCCGGCCGCCTTCGCGTACGCGAGCCGCTACTTCGCGGCGGTCAACGGCGCGCACCCGCACGTGGACGGGCCGGTGAGCGTCGCCGATCTGCTCGCCGGATATGACGGCAGGACCGCACTCAACACCGCCTATCTGCTGCCGCACGCGACGATCCGGTTCGACGCGATGGGCCCGGCGGAGCGGGCCGCGGACGAGGACGAACTGCGCGCCATGCTGCGTGCGGTCGAGACGGGCCTGGCGGAAGGGGCGGCCGGACTGTCGTCGGGCCTGGAGTACGCCCCCGGCCGGTATGCCGACGCCGCCGAACTGGCAGCGTTGTGTACCCCGCTGGGCGGCCTGCCGTACGTGACCCACATGCGCGCGTACGGCCCGGCCGCGTCGGTGGGGATGACGGAGGTCGTCGAGATCGCCCGGCGGTCCGGCGCGGCCGCGCACGTCTCGCACCTCCACGGCCCGGCGTCCATCCTGCTGCCGCTGGTCGAGGACGCCCGGCGGCGGGACGTCGACCTGACCTTCGACACCTATCCCTACCTGCGCGGCAGCACGATCCTGGCGATGGTGACGCTGCCGCCGTGGGTGCCCGCCGCCGACCCCGACCGCGCCGTGGCGATGCTGTCCTCCGAACGCGAACGCCTCGCCGAGGAGTGGGCGGGACGCGACGACCTGTGGCCGCGTATCACGCTCTCGCACGCCCCCGGGTTCGAGTGGGCCGAGGGGATGACCCTGCCCGCCGCCGCGGCCGAGTACGGCGTCACGGCGGCGGAGTTCTGCCGGGTGCTGCTGGCGAAGACCCGGCTCCAGGCGGGCTGCGTGCAGGCCCGCCCCGACGAGGGCCAGGCGGGGGAGGAGTCGGTGCGCGCCGTCATGCGCGACCCCGGCCACACCGGCGGCTCCGACGGCATCTACGTGGGCGGCCACCCGCACCCGCGCGGCTTCGGCGCGTTCGCCCGCTACCTGGGCCGGCACGTACGCGAACTCGGCGACCTCACCTGGGAACAGGCCGCCGTGCACCTGGCCTCACACCCGGCGCGCCGCTTCCGGCTGCCCGACCGCGGCCTCGTACGGCGTGGTCAGGTCGCGGACCTGGTCGTCGTCGACCCGGCCACGGTGGCCGACACGGCGACCTACGAGAAGCCCCGATCGCTCGCCGTGGGCGTGGACGACGTGCTCGTCGGCGGCGTGCCGGTGCTGCGGGGCGGCGCACTCACCGGGGCCACCCCCGGCCGCGCGCTGCGCCCCGCCTGAAAGCGATCCTGGGCCTACTCGGCCAGGACCTCGCGCAGCGTGACGGCGAAGTTGTCCGGGTCGCCCGGCATGCCGAACGTGTCGTCGAGGAACCCGCCGTGGTTGCTGGGGAACGTCACCGGCTTGGTGCCGAGCCGCTCGGCGACCGCCTCGCCCGCACGGCGGGCCATCTGGCCCTCCGACTCGACGCCCACGCCGACGACGACGCGGGTCGGGGCCGCGCGGAGCGCCTCGAAGTCGTGCTCGTGGTGCGTGCAGGTCATGAGGTTCTGCCGCAGCATGGGGTCGTCGCGAGTGCCGTCGTCCTCCGTGGGCAGTCCGAAAGCGGCCGGGCTCTGCATGGGCTGATCGGCGAAGTCCGACGGGATCTCGCCCTGGAGGCCGACGACCGTGATGAACTTCACCATCGCCGGGCCGAAACCCTCCCGCTCGTACGTCCGCCGGATGTCCGCGATCGCGGCCAGCGCCTGCTCCCGGTCCGGCAGCACCTGGGCGGCGGGCGGCTCGTGCGCCACGAGCGTGCGCACCTGTTCCGGATGCCGGGCCACGAGCGCGAGCCCGTTGACCGCGCCTCCGCTGCTCGCGAAGATGTCCACCGGCCCGCCTCCGAGCGCGTCGATCAGCCGGTGCAGGTCGTCGGCGTGCAGGTCGGGGGTCGATTCGGCGGCGCCGTCGGTGCGTGTGCTCCGCCCGATGCCCCGCGGGTCGTAGGTGACCACCGTCCGATCCTGGAAGCGCCGGGCAAGGGCGGTGAACCCGGTGGCGTCCATCGGCGATCCGATCAGCAGCAGGATCGGCTCGGTGGTTCCCTCGGCCTCGCGTACGTCGTAGTGGAGAGCGCAGCCGGGCACCTCAAGGGTGTGGGTCCTGGGCTCGGTCATGGAGTCGCTCCTGTTCGGCGCGCGTGATCTGATCTGCGGAAACACATAGCCCCTGTGAGGGCCATCACACCCTATCTCGAACGTGTCATCGAATGAAGGCCGATCCGCGGAATCGGCGGACGCACGATGCGACCCGCCCCCGGGGTCGCCCGGCCGCGATCACAGGGCCGGGGTCACAGGGCCGTCCGCGCCTGTTCCACGTGCCGCGCGATGCCCAGGGCTCCGCTCGCCTCCGCGAGGGCGGCCGCCTCGTCGAGCAGCCGCAGAGCGTCGTCCCGGCGCTCCTCCGCGGCGGCGATGTAGGCCAGCCCGACCAGGTTGGCGGCGACACCCGGGCGGAAACCGATCTCCCGGCGCAGCCGCACCGATTCCTTTAGCCGTTCCCGCGCCGCCTCCAGCCGTCCGGCCCTGTGCTCGGCGATGCCCAGGTGCCTGAGCGCGTAGGACATCGTCAGCCTGTCGCCGGCCGCCGCCGCGAGCTCGTTCGACCGCCTCAACGCGGGTCCGGCCGCCTCGTCGTCGTGCCGTACGACCTGGTGGAAACAGCCGATCCAGAAGAGCGCCTCGCCCTCGCCGCGTACGTCGCCGAGCCGCCGATAGAGATCGGCGGCCCGCTCGAACAGCTCGAGCTCGCGTGGGTCCTCCTCACGGTGTTCGAGGAACCGCGCGTGGACGATCCGGCCGCGGGCCAGCGCGAGACCGGCCTCGACCGCGCCGATCTCCCGTCCCGTCCCCACCGTGGCCAGGTCGGCTTCCACCGCGTCCAGCTCCCGGTCGGCCTCGGCGAGAGCCGCGGCGTCGCCGCCGAAGACCGCCTGCTCGTAGAGAGCCGTAGCCCGTTCGAGTCGTACGTCGCCGCTCATCCCGATCCCATCCGATCGCGGTGCGAGGTCGCGAGTCTACCTCCGGCGTGGTGGTCCAGTACGATCCACGAGGTGGTCTGAACCGGGACAACGAGGGGGCGGCGTGGGTTTCGCGGACGGCCCCGCAGAGGACAGAACAGAGGACGGCACAGAGCGCACACCGGCGTGGCCGCGAGGGCTCCCGGAGATCGTCGTCGACGCGCGCACGCGCGGATTCCTGTGGCCGGGCGAGCCGATCGGCGGACGGGAGTTCGCCGAGGCCCGGCACTCCCTGTTCGACGGCGCGTTCACCTGGCCGGTGATGACGGCACGGCGCTCGGCCCTCGACCACAACATCGCGACGCTGGCGCGCTTCGCCGACCGGCACGGGCTCGCCTTCGCGCCGCACGCCAAGACCACGATGTCGCCCCAGCTCGTGCGGGCCCAGCTCGACGCCGGGGCCTGGGGGGTCACCGCCGCCACGCCGGGCCAGGTGCTCGTCCACCGCTCCTTCGGCGTCCCCCGCGTGCTGCTGGCCAACGAGATCTTCGACCGCGGCGCGCTGCGCTGGCTGGCCGGCGAGATCGGGCGCTTCGACTTCCTCTGCTACGCCGACTCGGTCGAGGGCGTGCGCGTGCTCGACGAGATGGCGGGCGACGTGCCGTTCCGCGTGCTGGTCGAGCTGGGCCACCCGGGCGGCCGGACCGGCTGCCGCGGCCAGGACGAGCTGCTGGCGGTGGCCCGTGCGGCGCGGGAGGCCAGGGGCACCGAGCTGGCCGGGGTCGCCGGATACGAGGGGACCCACCACGAGGCCGACGACGTGCGCGCGTACCTGCGCGACCTGGCCCGCGCGGCGCGGACGCTCGCACCGGAGGAGGCCGGCCCCATGGTCGTCTCCGCCGGGGGCAGCTCGTGGTTCGACCTGGTGGCCGAGGAGCTGGCGCCGCTGACCGGGGAGCTGGGCTCGACCGTGGTGCTGCGCAGCGGCGCCTACATCGCCCACGACGACGGCTACTACCGGGAGCACACGCCGTACAACCGGCTGGAGGGCGAGCTGCGGCCGGCGCTGGAGGTCTGGGCCCAGGTCCTGTCCGTGCCGGAGCCCGGCCTCGTGCTGGTCGGCATGGGCAAGCGGGACGTCCCCTACGACATCCACCTGCCGTTCCCCAGGGCCGTACGGCGCGGCGGCGGCCGGGGGCCGGCCGAGCCGCTGACCGGGGTGACGGTCGTCAAGGTGCAGGACCAGCACGCCTATCTCAGCGGCGATGCCGGGCTGCGCCCGGGAGACCTGGTGTCGTTCGGGCTGTCCCATCCGTGTACGGCCTTCGACAAATGGCGCGTCATCCCCGTGGTGGACGACGACGACATCGTGATTGATTTGATCAATACGTGTTTCTGATGGAGCGGTGACAATGGCTGGCAAGCAGGAGATCCGTACGACCGCCGGGGCCGCGCCGATCGGCGCGTACTCGCAGGGGCTCGTGGTGGGCGACTTCCTCTACACCTCCGGCATGGGGCCGCTCGACCCCGGGACCGGCGAGGTCGTGGGCGACGACGTGGCCGCCCAGACGCACCGGACCATGCGCAACCTCGGGGCGGTGCTGGAAGCCCACGGCCTGACGTTCGACGACGTGGTGAAGGCGACGGTCCACCTGCAGAACCTGAAGGAGGACTTCGCCGCGTTCAACGAGGTCTACCAGTCCTACTTCACCCGGCCCTACCCGGTGCGCACCACCGTGGGCTCCGATCTCATGGACATCCTCGTCGAGATCGACTTCGTGGCGTACACGGGCCGCTGACGATGGACAGCGCCCTGTACGTCTTCGTCGAGGACCTGCGCACGGAGGGCGTGCGGGGGCTGCTCGGCCGAGCCTCGGCGTACGGCGTGCGAGGCGTCGCGGTGGCCGCGGCCTACCACCAGGCCAGGGACGTGACCCCGCACGGCGCGTCGCGGCTGACGCTGCGCCGCGACGGCGTCCACTTTCCTCCGCCCGACGACCTGTTCGACGGGCTGCGCCTGACCCCGCCCGTGCAGCCGGGGGCGGAGGACCGGCCGCTCGACGAGCTGCGCGGGGCATGCGCTGACCGGGGCATGCGGCTGCACGGCTGGACGGTGTTCCTGCACAACACCACCCTCGGCCTGGCCCACCCCGACGTGACGGTGGAGAACTGCTTCGGCGACCACGGCTCCCCGGCCGACCTGTGCCCCTCGCATCCCGACGTGCGGGCGTACGCGGTGGCGCTGGCCCGGGCCGTCGCCCGGCAGGGGGTGGACACGGTCGTCGCGGAGTCGCTGCACTTCGGGGCCTTCGCGTACGAGCGGTGCCTGGTCGCGCTCGGCCCGATGGACGCCTTCCTGTTCGGCCTGTGCTTCTGCGCCCACTGCATGCGCCGGGCCGCCGACCTCGGGGTGAACGCCGAGGTGGCCAGGCAGGAGTGCGCGAGGATCGTCGGGGGCGTGCTCGACGGCGATCCCCCGGCGGAGGGCGAGGTCACGCGGGCGGCGCTGACGGCCTATGCCGGCCCGGAGACGGTGGCGTACGCGCGGGCCCGCTCAGAGAGCGTCACGTCGCTGGTGGGCGAGGTGGCCTCGGCCGTGACGGCCGAGGGCGCGCGGCTGACGTTCATGGACGCGACGGGAGCGGCCAAGGGTTACGCCCACGGGCTGCCCTCCGCCGGTCTGGCCGCGCACGACTCCTGGCAGTTCGGGATCGACCTGGTGGCGCTCGGCGACCTGGTCCCGTCGTTCGCGGTGCTCGGGTATGCCAGGGATCCCGCCCGGGTGGCCGACGACGTGGCGGCCTACCGGCGTTCCGTGGGAAAGAACCCGGAGCTGAGGGTCGTGCTGCGCCCGGGCGCGCCGGACACCGACTCCGCCGACCGGCTGGCCGCCAAGGTCCGCGCGGCCCGTACGGCGGGGGCCGGGGCCGCCGACTTCTACGCGTACGGCCTGACGCCCTTCGAGGCGCTCGGCCGCATCACCGAGGCCCTCGCCTGAGCACCGGCCCCGCGTTCCGGCCGCTCAGGCGGAGCCCCGGACGACGAGCTCGGTGGGAAGGATCACCGGGTCGGCCGGGCCGCCCTGGAACAGGCCCAGCAGCAGCCGGACCATGGCGGCGGCCTGCTCGCTGATCGGGTGCCTGATCGTGGTCAGCGGGGGCTCGGTGTAGCGGGCCGCCTCGATGTCGTCGAACCCGACGACCGCCACGTCGTCCGGCACCCGGCGGCCCGCCTGGCGCAGGGTCTGCAGCGCCCCGACGGCCATGAGGTCGTTGGCGACGAAGACGGCGTCCAGATCCGGGTCGTCCTGCAGCAGGTGGCGCATGGCGACGGCGCCGGACTCCCGGGTGAAGTCGCCGACGGCGACGATCGACCGCCGGTCGGACTCGCGCAGCGCGTCGCGGTAGCCCTTGAGCCGGTCCTGGCCGCCGATCATGTCCTGTGGCCCGGCGATCGTGGCGATGCGCCGCCGCCCGCTGTCCAGCAGATGGCGCACCGCCTTCTCCGCGCCGCCCACGTTGTCGTTGTCCACGTACGGCAGGGGCACCGGCACGGCCGGCCTGCCGTACGAGACGGCGGGGACGCCCATCCGCGCGATGGCGGAGGGCAGCGGGTCGGCGCCGTGCATCGAGATCAGCATGACCCCGTCGACGTGTCCGCTGGCGATGTAGCGCTCGATCCTCGCGTGGCTCTCAGCCGAGCCGCCGAGCATGAGCACGACCTGCTTGTCGGCGGCCTCGAGTTCCAGACTGGCCGAGCGGATGACCGTGGAGAACATCGGGTCCTCGGAGAAGACCCTGGTCGGCGGCTCCGACACGACCAGCGCGATCGAGTCGGTCCGCTGGGTGACGAGGCTGCGCGCCGCCGAGTTGGGGACGTATCCCAGCTCGTCCACGGCGCGCATCACGGCATCCCTGATCTGCGGTGTCACCGTCATCTGCCCGTTGACGACCCGGGAGACGGTGGCGCGGGACACCCCTGCCCGCGCCGCCACCGCCTCCAGAGTGGGTCGTTTCATTCATTCCCCCTGAAGAGCGTTGCGTTTGACGACGTCTCGATACCACAGCGCGCTGTCCTTGGGAACGCGTCGCTGGGTCTCGAAGTCGATGTACACGATGCCGAACCTCTTGTGGTAGCCGTAGGCCCACTCGAAATTGTCCAGGAGCGACCATACGAGATAACCCCTCAGGTCCGCACCGGCGGAGATCGCGGCGTGCGCCGCCCGCAGGTGGCCGTCGAGGTAGCCGATCCGGTCGTCGTCGTGCACTCTCCCCCCGTCGACGTCCCCGTCGGTGTCACCGGTGAGGTGGTCGTCGAAGGCCGCGCCGTTCTCCGTGACGAGCAGCCCGACCTCGGGGTAGTCGCGCGACAGCCGTACGAGCAGGGTCTCCAGGCCGGACGGCTCGATGGGCCAGTCCATCGCGGTCGTCGGGCCGGTCGGCGGCTCGAACCGGATGCCCTCCGTGCCGGGGAAGGCGGGGTTGGCCGGTTCGCCGGGGGCGGCCGACACGAAGGACGGGTTGTAGTAGTTGATGCCGAGCAGCTCGATCGGCTGGTGGATGACGGCCAGGTCGCCGTCCCCGATGTGGTCCAGGCCGCCGTGGCGGGCGACGATCTCCAGCACCTCCTCCGGGTAGCGGCCCCGCAGCGCCGGGTCGAGGAACTGCCGGTTCATCAGCGCGTCCACCCGGGCGGCCTCCTCGTGGCCGTCATCCGTCTGGATCACCGGCGCGAGGTTGAGGGTGAGCGCGATCTCGGCGGCCCCGGCCGCGCGCAGGGCCCGCGCGGCCAGCCCGTGACCGAGCAGCAGGTGGTGGGCGGCGCGGAACGCGGCGGCCGGATCGCGCCTGCCCGGGGCGTGGACGCCGGAGCAGTAACCGAGGAAGGCCGCCACCCACGGCTCGTTCAGCGTCGTCCAGGTGCGGACACGGTCGCCGAGCCGCTCGTGCACGACGGCGGCGAAGTCGGCGAAGCGCGCGGCGGTGTCCCGTACGGCCCAGCCCCCGGCGTCCTCCAGCGCCTGCGGCAGGTCCCAGTGGTACAGCGTCGGGTAGGGCGTGAGGCCGTGGGCGAGCAGCTCGTCCACCAGGCGGTCGTAGAAGTCGAGGCCCGCGGCGTTGACCCGCCCCGCCCCGGTGGGCAGGATCCGCGGCCAGGCCACCGAGAACCGGTAGGCCGCCAGGCCCAGGCCGGCCATGAGCCGTACGTCCTCGGCATAGCGGTGGTAGTGGTCGCAGGCGACGTCGCCGGTGTGGCCGTCGGCCACGTTGCCCGGGACCCTGGAGAACGTGTCCCAGATCGAGGGGCCCCTGCCATCCTCGGCGGCGGCGCCCTCGATCTGGTAGGCCGCCGTGGCGGCGCCCCAGACGAAGCCGTCAGGGAAGACCATCTTCGACGATCCGGTCCCCCGAGTAGCCGTGGTCGTCGCCGTCATCCCTTCACAGCTCCCTGCATGATTCCTCCGATGATCTGTTTGCCGAGCAGGACGAAGATGAGCACCAGCGGCAGGGTCGCCACCGCCGTGCCCGTGAGGCCGAGCGTGAAGTCCCGCACGTAGCCGCTGGCGAGCTGCGACAGCGCGACCTGCACAGTGGGATTGTCCGGGGTGAGGACGACCAATGGCCAGAAGTAGTCGTTCCAGGCCGTCATGAACGTGAGCATGCCGAGCACCGCCGCCGCCGGCCGGGCGGCCGGGATCACGACGTGCCAGAACAGCCGGGCCGTGCTGCACCCGTCGATCCGGCCCGCCTCCAGCAGCTCCGTCGGCAGCGCGCGGCTCAGGTACTGCGTCATGAAGAACACGCCGAACGCGTTGACCAGCGCCGGGACGATCACGGCGTACATCGTGCCGGTCCACTCCAGCTTGATCATCAGCATGTAGAGCGGGATGATGCCGAGCTGCGTGGGGACCATCATCGTCACGACGGTCATCAGCAGGAGCACGTTGCGGCCGCGGAAGCGCAGCTTGGCGAACGCGAAGCCGGCCAGCGTGGAGAAGAACATCACCGACACGGTGATCGTCCCGGCGACGACGAACGAGTTGAGCAGCGCCAGCGCGAACGGCGCGGTGTCGAAGACCCGCTGCACGTTGGCGAAGAAGTTGCCGCCGGGCAGCAGCGGCGGCGGCACCTCGGCCAGCGCCGCGTTGTCGTGCGAGGCGACGATCACACTCCAGTAGACCGGGAACGCCGAGAAGAACGCCACCGCCACGAGGGTGAGATAGGTGAGCGGATGCCCGCGCAGCGCTCTAAGCATCGAGTCCTCCACGCATGCGCCGTACGACGAGGTAGTTGAACGCCACGACCACGAGCACGAGCAGGAACATCATCCACGCCGCCGCCGAGGCGTAGCCAAACTCGAAGCTGCGGAAGCCCTTCTCGTACAGGTAGAGGGCCAGGGTCTGGAACTGGCGGTCGGTGCCGCCGGTGGCCGCCGCGCCGTTGCTGACCTGCGCGCCGAACAGCAGCGGCTCGGCGATGATCTGCATCGACCCGATCGTGGTGACGATGACCGTGAAGATGACGGTCGGACGGATCATCGGGAGCGTGATGCCCCACAGCTGCTTGAGGCTGGACGCGCCGTCGAGGGTCGCGGCCTCGTAGATCTCCCTCGGCACGGCCTGCATGGCGGCGAGGTAGATGAGCGTGTTGTAGCCGGTCCACCGCCACATGATCATGACGGCGATGGCGACGTGCGAGGTGGCCACGTCCGCCTGCCAGTTGATCCGGCCGAACCCGAGCCATTCGAGCACCATGTTGATCAGCCCGAAGTCGCGCCCGAAGAGCTGGCTGAAGATGACCACCACGGCCACGACGCTGGTGACGTTGGGCAGCAGGAGCGTGATGCGGAACAGCGTCTGCGCCCGCAGCGGCCGGTTCAGCAGGTGCGCCAGCACGAGCGCCAGCAGCAGCTGCGGCACCGCGGAGAGGACGCCGATCGACAGTGTGTTGAACGCCGCGTTCCAGAAGTAGCCGTCGGCGAACAGCGCCTTGTAGTTGTCCAGCCCGATGAACGGGTTGTCGCTGCTCAGCAGGTTCCAGTCGTGCAGCGACACCCAGGCCGTGTAGATGAGCGGGAAGAGCCCGAAGGCCGCGAAGAGCAGGAAGAACGGCGCGACGTACGCGTACGGCGAGGCCTGCCGGTCCAGCCGGTGCAGGCGGGAGCGCCAGCCCGACGCCGCTCGCCCGCGCGCCGGCGGGCGCAGGGTGGCCGGAGGGCCGCCGGGGGAGGGCGCCACGGTCCTCAGGGACCCGCCCGGGGGTGATGCCATGGGAGATCCTCCTCTGGGCAGAGCCCCCGGAGCGGATCGCCCGGGGGCCCTGCCTGCGACGGACTACTTGATGCCTTCCACGTCCTTGAGGACCTGGGCCCACGCCTCGTCGGGCGACTGCTTGCCCTGCTCGACCCGGCCGATGCCGTTGCCGACGGCCGTGCGCACGTCGCCCTCGCGGGGGCCGAGGTGCTGCGGCTTGAGGTTCTTCGCGGCGTCGGAGTAGATCTTGCCGACGGGGGCGTCGTTGAAGAAGTCCTTCGTGAAGTTCTGGATGTCCGGCTGGTCGTACAGCGAGGGGATCGACGGGAAGTTGCCGATCGCCTTGAACACCGCGGCCTGGTTCTGCGCCGAGGTCAGGAAGTCGATCAGCTCGGCGGCCTCCTTGGGGTGCTTGCTCTGCTTGGGCACGGTGAGGTGGGAGCCGCCGGAGTTGCCCGCGCCGCCGGGGACGGTGGCGATGTCCCACTTGCCTGCCGCGTTCTTGGCCTGGTCCTGGATGTAGGCGGTCATCCACGCGGGGCAGATCACGGTCGCGAACGAGCCCTTGGCGAAGCCGGTGTTCCATTCCGGCGTGAACGCGCCGATCTTGGCGGACAGGCCGGCGTCGATCATCTGGACCGACAGGTCCCACGCCTTCTTCACGTCGGGGTTGGTGGCGACGACGATGTTGTCCTGCGCGTCGTACACGCCGACCGGGGCCTGGGCGATGATGGCCCGGAAGATCTCTCCGGGGCTGTCGAAGAACTTGGCGTCCTTGGGCGCCTTGGCGGCGAACTTCTTGCCGGTCTCGATGTACTGCTCCCAGGTGGGCCACTGGGCCGACACCTCGTCGCGCTTGCTGGGCAGGCCGGCCTTCTCGAACAGGTCGGTGCGGTAGCACATGGCCAGGCCGCCGACGTCGGTGCCGAGGCCGACCAGGGCGCCGCTGGGGGCGACGCCCTGCTGCCACTTCCAGTCGAGGTACTCGCCCTGGCGCTTGTCGAGGCCGTACTGCTTCAGGTCGTAGAACTTGTCGGGCTGCGAGGTGAACTGGCTGATGTAGCCCACCTCGATCGCCTCGACGTCCGCGGCGCCCGCCCCGGTGGCGAGGTGCGCGGCGAGGTTGGTGTGGTGGTCGGCGTACGCCGCCTGGCGCTCCTCGATCTCGACGTTCGGGTGCGTCTTCTTGAACTCCTCGTACAGCGGCTTGAAGCCGAAGTCGCCGAAGAGCCCGACGCTGAGTTTGATCTTCTCCGCGGACTGGCCGTCGCCGGTCTTGGTATCGGATCCGCCGCACGCCGTGAGGGTGAGCAGGGAGGCGGCGAGCATGGGGGCGACGAACCGGACGACCCGGCGGCCCGCGTGGGGAGTGCCCATGAACCCTCCTTGGGTTCCACATATGAAATCGATCTTGAAGAGAGCGCTCTCGCACAAGAGTGGGAGCCGTCCGCGAGGCCGTCAAGGGGCGGATCAGTAACGATTCCCGTTATCTCAGAACGCCATCACCGCTGGTGAGAGCGCTCCCACGAGTATCGGCGCAGGGTGGGAGTGTCGTCCCGCCTGGTGCGGGGGAGCGGGAAGAAATCAGGTCCGGTGGCAGGAAGCGTCGGTGCGTGCCCGCCGGAGAGCGCTTTCTCGATCTCCGTGAAGCGGGTACGCGTCACCGGAGACACTGCGTGGGACACGGCGGCCCGGGACACGCACGCGTCGCCTCGGGCGGATTTCAGCCGGCCTGGCGTCTCAGGCCTTCGCGGTAGCGCTGGGGGCTCACGCCGCGTTCCCGCTTGAAGGCCGAGCTCAGCGCGAACGCGGTGCCGTAGCCGACCCGCCGGGCCACGGCCTCCAGCGTCGCGTCCGTCTCACGCAGCAGGTCGGCCGCCTGCGCCAGCCGCAGCCCGGTCAGGTAGGCCATCGGTGGCTCGCCGACCAGTTTCGCGAACCGCTGTGCCAGCGCGGCTCGGGAGACCCCTGCCCGGCCCGCCAGTTCGGCGACCGTCCAGGGCTGGGCCGGGTCGGCGTGCAGCATCCGCAGCGCCGGCCCCACCACCGGGTCGCCGTGCGCCCGATACCAGCCCGGGGCCTGTGCCTCCGGGCGGGAGAACCAGGTCCGCAGCACGGCGATCAGGAGCAGGTCCAGCAGGCGGTCGAGCACCACCTCCTGGCCCGGTTCGTCCTTGACGATCTCCCGGCCGAGCAGTGTGACGAGGGAGCCGTCCCAGGAGTCGCCGCGCAGCACCAGCAGCGTGGGCAGCGCCGCCAGCAGCCGCTGGGTGACCGCGCCGCGCATCTGGTAGGTGCCGATGAGCATCACGGCCGAGCCGTCGGGGTCGTTGCCCCAGTTGCGCGTGCCCAGGTCCATATCCGCCGACAGACCGCGGCCGTCCGGCGTGGTGCAGACCTGCCCGGGATGGATCACGACCTGCGGCGCGGTCGCCGGGTCGTCGGCGACCGTGTAGTGGCCGGGCCCGCGCACGACCGCGACGTCCCCGGGCCCCACCCGTACGGCCCGGTCCTCGTCCGGGGTGATCCACGCCTCGTCGCGCACCATCGCGACCAGGCACAGCGGCGCCTCGTCCTGGATCCGCACCGACCAGGGCGGGCTCAGCGTCGCCCGCAGCAGGAAGGCCCCTCGCGCCCGGGGCCCGTCGAGGAGGTCGGCCAGCGCGTCCATGCCCAGATCGTAGACGGCCGGATATGCGGTCGAGCGTCTCGCCGATGTCGCCCGGAGCCGTCCACCGGTTGACTGATCGCCATGACGACGACAGCGGAACCCCTGATCACCATCGCCGGCATCGGCGCACGGACCGTGGCGGAGGCGTCATGACGTACCTTCTGGCCGCCGTCGCGGCGGCCCTGTCCATGCTCATGACCGCCGGGATGGCGGGCACCTTCTTCGGGTTCTCGGTCGGGGTCATGCCGGGCCTGAACGCGGCGTCGGCCTCCGCGGCGATCGACTCGATGAACGCCGTCAACGTCAAGATCCAGAACCCGGTCTTCCTGGCGGCGTTCGTCCTCGCCCCGGTCGCCGCCGCCGGGGCGGGCGGACTGCTGCTGGCCACCCCTCGCTCCGGCGCGGCCTGGCCGTTCTTCGCGGCGGCCGCGGTGTACGCCGTGGGCGTGATCCTGATCACGGCCGCGGTGAACGTGCCGATGAACGACGCCCTGGCCGCCGCGGCGGCCCATGGCGACCCGGCCGTGGCCGCCGCCCGGATCTGGTCGGACTACTCGGCCCGGTGGACCACCTGGAACACCTGGCGGGCCGTGGCCGGCGCGGTGAGCCTGCTGCTGATGGGCTACGGCGTCTACCGCTGGGGCCGCGGCTCCTGACCTCTACGGCACCGTCTGTATGGTTAACCTAACCTAGGTCGCCGCGGGCCGTCCGCCGAGGACCGTCTACCGGATCAGCGACAAGGGCCGTGAGCGGCTGCGGGCGCTGCTGCGCACGGCCGATCCGATGCTCCTCATGAAGGACGAGGAGTTCCAGGTCAGGGTGGGCCTGTTCGATCTGCTGCCCGCGCCCGACCGCCGCAGGATCGAGGTGCGGCGGGAGTGCGTGGAGCACTCGCTGGCGGCGCAGGAGGAGCTGGCCGCGGCCGCGGGACACGAGCCGTGGGGCCTGCGCGTCCTCCGATTCAACATCGAGCGTCATCGGCTCGAACTGGCCTGGCTGGACGAACTGGAGGCGGCGCCTCCGGAGCCCGCGTCGCGGGAGTCCTTATGACAGGCGCCGAGGTCGGCAGGCCCACCCGCCTCATGTCCCTCGGGCTCGTCGCGGGCCCGATCCTGTCGATGGTCGACTCGTCGGTGGTCAATCTCGCGGTGCCCGACCTGACACGCGAACTCAACCGGCCGCTGGAGGTCGTGCAGTGGGCCGTGAGCGGCTACCTGCTCGCGCTGGCGGTCGGCTTGGCCGTCACGTCCTTCCTGGCCAGGAGGTTCGGGCTGGTTCCGACGTACATCGGCAGCCTGGCCCTGTTCACGCTCGCGTCCGCCGCGTGCGCGCTGAGCCCCGACGCCGGCGCGCTGATCTGCTGCAGAGCCATGCAGGGCCTGGGCGGCGCGCCGCTCGTCCCACTGGCCATCGGCCTGCTCATCGGGGAGGGCGGAGCCGCGACGGGCTCGGGCGGCAGGGTGCCGCTCGCCGCGGGTCTCGCGTTCTTCGCGGCGCCCGCGCTCGGCGTCTCCCTGGGCGGCCTGCTGATCGGCGCGTACGGCTGGCGCTCGATCTTCCTGATCAACCTGCCGATCGGGCTGCTCGCCCTGCCCGGCGCGTTCGCGGCGTATCGGGCCGGTCTGGGCGTCCGGGGTGACCGCGCCGTACGCCCGGACCTGCCGGGGCTGATCCTGCTGGCGAGCGGGCTCGGGCTGGCGACCTACGGAGTCGAACGGGTGGCCGCCCACGGTTGGGCCACCCCCTCGTGGCCCATCGGCCTGGCGCTCCTGGCCGCCTACGTGCTGTGGGCCCGCCGCCGGCCGCAGGCCGCCCTGGCGCTCGACCTCGTGCGGGACCGGGCTCGGGCATCGTCACCTTCCTCACCACCCGCGGCGCGGCGACGGGCTCGCCGCTCACGGGCTTCCGCGAGACCGCCCTGATCCTGGCCGCGGCGGCACTGCTCGGAACGCTGGGCGCGACCGGGCTCCGCCTGACGCGGGCGGCGGGACACTGAGGCGGGCGACGGGACTTGACGCGGGCGACGGGACTTGACGCGGGCGGCGGGACGCTGAGGCCCGGGCCTGGGCGCGCTCCGGTAGCCGAGTTGGAGAGCGCTCTCTCATCACAGCTCATACGGCCTATCTCTTCGAGAGAACGCTCTCTCAGATTTCACAGACCCTCTTGACGTGAGTGAGACCCAGAGGGGACAGTGGCGCTCAAGCGGTCCGCGGTCGCGGTGCGCGGGCCCTCACGACCCTCTCCGGACACCGCCGTCCGGCCTTCCAGACGTCCACCGTCTGCGCTCCGTGAGGCCACCCGCACCCCCCAATCCCCCCGCCGCGACGACCGGACCGAGGAGAGAGGTACTCATGCGTGTGCTCCACTCCCCATGGCGGCGCTCGGTGCTGGCGCTGCTCGCCGTGGCCGCCGCGGTCATGGCCCTCGCCGTACGGCCCGCCGACGCGTCGGTGCCCGGGACGCCGTCCGGCTGGTCGCTCGTCTGGTCGGACGACTTCAACGGCACGGCCGGGTCGCTTCCGTCGTCCACCAACTGGATCATCGATACCGGCCACGCGTACCCCGGAGGTGCGGGCAACTGGGGCACCGGCGAGATCCAGAACTACACGTCCAGCACCTCCAACCTGAGCCTGGACGGCAACGGCAACCTGCGCATCACCCCGATCGGCAGCGGCCAGAACTGGACCTCCGCGCGGATCGAGACCCGCCGCGCCGACTTCAAGCCGGCCGACGGCCGGATCCTGCGCATCGAGGGCCGCATCCAGATGCCGAACGTCACGGGCGACGCCGCCCTCGGCTACTGGCCGGCCTTCTGGGCGCTCGGCGCGCCGTACCGGGGCAACTACTGGAACTGGCCGGCCATCGGCGAGTTCGACATCATGGAGAACGTCAACGGCATCAACTCCGTCTGGGGCGTCCTGCACTGCGGGGTGAACCCCGGCGGGGCGTGCAACGAGACCAACGGCCTGGGCAACAGCCGGGCCTGCCCCGGCTCGACCTGCCAGTCGGCCTTCCACACCTACCGGTTCGAGTGGGACCGCAGCGTCAGCCCCAACCAGCTCCGGTGGTATGTGGACGGCCAGCAGTTCCACAGCATCAGCCAGGGCCAGCTCGACGCCACGACGTGGTCGAACATGACCTCCCACGCCGGATACTTCATCCTGCTCAACGTCGCCATGGGCGGCGGCTTCCCCAACGGTGTCGCCGGGTTCTCCACGCCCACCTCCGCCACCGTGTCAGGGCGGCCGATGGTGGTCGACTACGTGGCCGTGTGGCAGAGCGGCGCGACCAGCAGCCCGCCGCCGAGCTCGCCCCCGCCGGGCGGTGTGGACGCCCGCTCCACCATCCAGGCGGAGAAGTACCAGGCGCAGAGCGGCACGCAGCTCGAGACGACCCAGGACAGCGGCGGCGGCCAGAACGTCTCCTACATCTCCAACGGCGACTGGCTGCGCTACGACGGCGTCAACTTCGGCTCGACGGCGGCGCGGCAGTTCAAGGCCAGGGTCGCCTCCGGCGCGGCGGCCGGCGTGAGCGGCCTCGTACAGGTCAGGCTCGACAGCCCGACGGCGACCCCGATCGGCGACTTCGCCGTCGGCAACACCGGCGGCTGGCAGAGCTGGACGACCGTCCCGGCCAACATCGCGGCGACGACCGGCACCCACACCGTCTACATCACCTTCAGCAGCGGCCAGCCGGCCGACTTCGTCAACCTCAACTGGTTCACGTTCGCCACGTCCTGATCGTCACGCCATGGGCGGGGATCGCTCCGGGTCCCCGCCCATAACGGCGCTCCGCGTCACTCGGTGGGCGAGACGGTCTCCGGCGACGGCGATTCGCCGGGCGTGGCGGTCTCACCGGGTGTGGCGGGTGCGGACGGGGTCTCCGTCTGCGGCGGGGGTGCGCCGCCTCCGCCGTGTCCCGGCAGCGCCGGGCGGCTGGCGTCCGCGACGATCAGCGCCTTCGGGTTGTCGCCGGTCGTGCCCACGACCCAGACCTGGTCGCCCTGCTGGATCCCCTGCAGGCCCTTGTAGTCCGCGACGATCCTGGTCGACTCGTCGACCGTGTAGGTGCGGCCCTCCACCGTGACGGCTCCGCTCTGCACCGAGTCCACCGAGCCCGTCTGGCTGGTGAAGGTCTGGTAGTCGCGGGACGTGCGAGGCTGCTGGGGCTGTCCGAGCTGGAGCAGGGCGAGCTCGGTCATGCCGAACTGCTCCGGACCGGGCCGGAGCTGTCCCCCCTGGGCGTACCGCGGCTGGTCGTGGCCCGGTGCGCCCGCCGCGGCGAGGCCGGCACCGGTCACGAGGGTGAGCGCCGCGGCGACTCCGAGGAGGAGCCTGGGCCGCTTGCCGTGAGGTTTCGGCGGCTTGCTGGACATGGTCATCGGTGTGCTCCCTCCACTTGGCGCTGGGGCACGACATGACACGGTGCGACATGACACGGTGCGGCCTGACGTGGCCGGCGCGGCTGGGATGTGCGCGAACGACGTGAGCGGACGTGACCGTGGCAGGTCATGGAACGTCCGCGGGAACGACGCGCCGGGCGTACGCGGCCGCGCATGGAGCGCGCGGCGCCGCGAACCCGTCGCGGAGGGCCCGCCAGTGGCACTCCTGGCCGGGCCGTCCAACAGATCCGCCTGGTCAGCCGCCGGCCCGCGCCGGTCGGCCCGCCTTCGGATCCCCTGGCCGCCCTACCCCATCGAGTACGGCGTTCACCGCCCGCTCGGTAAAGCCATCGTCCAGAGGCAATTGCCGGAATACCACCCGCAGCCACACCGCGCCGGCCAGCAGATCCGTGATCATCATCGGGTCGGCGGAATCGTCGATCTCGCCGCGCTCCCGGGCCCGTTCGAAGATCGGCCGCTCCCGGGCGAACCGGTCGGCGAAGAAGCCCCTGGCCGCCTCCGCGAGCTCGGGGCTGTTGGCGGCGGCTCCGAGTGCCGCGACGGCGATGTCCGCCGCCGGGGGAGTGGTGAGCAGCCGGGCCAGGCCGTCCAGCAGGGCGTGGAGGTCGCTCCGCAGGCTCCCGGTGTCGGGCACGGCGAAGTCGAGCGCCCGCGCCTCGACCAGCGCCGTGCCGAGCAGGGCGGCCTTCGACGGCCACCACCGGTAGATCGTCGTCTTGTTGACCCCCGACCGTTCGGCCACGCCCTCGATGGTCAGGCCCTCGTAGCCCTTCTCCGCGAGCAGGCGCAGCGCGGCGTTCAGGATGTCGTCCTTCTTGCGTGGGGCCATGGCGGGAGCCTACTGCAACGCACCGTTGTGTTTTAATGGCCTTCGCAACGCAACGTTGCGTTGCGATTGAGGAGGTGCGTCATGAGCATGCCGGTGGTCTTCGTCCACGGCACCCGGCTGAGCGGCACGATGTGGTCCCCGGTCCGGGCGCTGCTGCGGGCCCCGTCCGCCGCGCCGGACCTGCCCGGCCACGGCCGCCGCCGCGGCCTGCCGTACGGCACGGAGGCGGCCTGCGACGTCGTCGCGCAGGCGATCGCGGACCTGGGCGGACGGGCGCTCGTCGTGGGGCTGTCCCTTGGCGGCTACGTGGGCATCGCCGCCGCCGCGCGGCATCCGGACCTCGTCGCCGGCCTGGTCGCGATGGGCTGCACGGCGCGGCCGGACGGGCCCAGGGCGCACGCCTACCGGCTCGCCGGGCGACTGGCCGCCCGCAACCCCGCGCTGGCCGACCGGGTGAGCCGCTTCGCGCTGCGCCGGATGCTGCCCGGGGCCGCCGGAGAAGCCATGATCGAGGGCGGGCTGAGCAGCGAGGTCGTGGCGTCCGTCGTCGCGGCGGTAACGGCGGAGGACCCCGTCGCCTCGCTGGCGGCCTACCCCGGTCGGGTCTGGCTGCTGAACGGCACCCGCGACCCCTTCCGGGCCGACGAGCAGGCGTTCCTGCGGGCCTGTGCCGACGGCAGCCTCACGCACGTGCCGGGCCGGGGCCATCTGACCGTGCTCGCCGAGCCCGCCCGGCTGGCCCGCTTCATCGACAAGGCGGCCCGGGACCTGCCCGCCTGTCCGGCCTGATCAGCCCCGCGCCGTACGCCCGGCCCCGCTCAGCGCGGCGACGAGGGCGAGCGCCAGGTAGACCACCCCCGAGGCGTACCTGAGCGTGCTCGCGCGCAGGCGGCGGCCGAGCGACCCGGCGGTGAGCGCGTACGCGAGGTCCGAGGCCAGCCCGATCACGGCGAGGACCAGCCCGAGCAGGAGCACCTGCCCCGGCACGTCGCCGGAGGGGTCCACGAACTGGGGCAGGAACGCCAGGAAGAACAGCACGGTCTTGGGGTTCAGCACGTTGACGAGGACGCCTTCGAGGAAGACCCGGCGCAGCGGCTGCGGCCTCGGCGCGTCGCCGCCCGAGCCCCGGCCGGTCAGGGCACGGACGCCGAGATAGGCAAGGTAGGCGACACCGGCCCATTTCACCGCCGCGAACAGCCCCGCGGACCGCGCGAGCAGATAGGAGAGGCCGGCCGCCGCCGCGGCGATGTGGAGCAGCGTGCCCGTCTCCACGCCGAGGGCCGAGGCGACCCCCGCGCGGCGGCCCTGGGCGACGCCCCGGGCGGCGATGTAGAGATGGTTGGGGCCGGGCACGGCCACCAGCGCCGCCGAGGTGGCGGCGAAAACCAGGAACGTAGAGGCGTCGATCACGCTTGCCGAGGCTAGAAGCGCCCCGGCCCGCGCACCCGGGCCAATCGGCGCCCGTGTCCGTGGACCAATGGGGCTCAGAGCGCCCCGGGGCCCTCGGCGAGGTCCCGTACGATCTGGATCAGCTCGGCCGGGTCGAAGGGCTTGGTGAGATAGGCGTCGACGCCGATGTCGTACCCCCGCCTGCGGTCGTCCTCCTGGGCCCGTGCGGTGATGAGCATGACCTTGATGTGCCGGGTGCTCGGGTCCTCCCGCAGCCGGGTGGCCGTCTCCCAGCCGTCCAGACGCGGCATCATCACGTCGAGCGTGATCACATCGGGATCCACGTCATGGACGCGGTCCAAGCAGTCCTGCCCGTCGTACGCGGTCTCGACCTCGAACCCCTCCAGGGTCAGGTTGACCGCTATGAGCTGCCGGATGACCTCGTCGTCATCCACGACCAGCACGCGTCCCAGAAGCTCGCCCACGGCGGCAAAGCTAGCCAATGAGACGGGGTGGGCGCGCGGTTTTCGCTGATCCACATCCCCGCGGCCTCCGGCGGCCGTAATGATGTCACGAGCGGCCTTCAAGTGCTGGTAGCCTTATCAACGGTTGAGCCCCCTTAGCTCAGGGGATAGAGCACCGGCCTCCGGAGCCGGGAGCGCAAGTTCGAATCTTGCAGGGGGCACCAAACAGATCTGCGCTACGGGCATCCACCTCATATCGGGGCAAAGGATGCCCGTTTTTGCGTCCTATGGGATGGTTTGCCGGGCTGCCATCGGAGGTCGAGGCCATAGGCGGGCAGGCATGCTCGCGATCACCCGAGCTGGTGTCGGCTTCGATCATGGATGCTTGAGGTCTGCCTGAGGGTGACGGGTTGCTTACTATCCTCTCGCTCAGGCTGACGATGTCACTGATCGTGTCGCCGTCCAGCGTGACCCTGATCAGGGCGGTGTTCGCGCGGGCGTCGTAGCGGACCTCCAGGTGAAAGACCTCGAACAGCTCGCGCTGGAGTTCCTCAGGAGCTTCGGCGAGGTTGGCGGTCAGGAGGGGGAGTCGGTCGAGTAACTCTTCCGCGTGGTCCTGCCGCGGTGGTTGCGCCTCCAGGATGGCGAGCTGCGGTTCGAGACGTTCGCGGAACTCTTGAGCGCATTTAGGCCGCTACATAGAACAAGCGCCCAGCCAGATGGCTTGCACATGCGAGCGGACCAACCGCGGCGATCTGCGCAACGAGAAGCACACTGCCCCGTCGACGTTCGCCGGATCCAGCAGTTGGGCGATATCGGGCATTGTCTTCACCTCTCCGCTGCGACTCGGACGGTACGGACTCGTCGCTTCGGGAGGGGGTGGACCGCCTCAATCGTGGTCGAGTGCGAATTGCCTGGTTAGAAGGGGTGCCTCTTGTTTCCCTTCTGTTGGGACCCTCGCGGGGGGCACCAGACCTTGACCAGCGGATCAAGCCGCTGACCAGCCCAACAGCACAGGAACGGGCGGGCCTCCAGTCTTACGGAGTCCCGCCCGTTCTCATTAGCGCTCGCTGGTCGTGGGCCAAGGATCGGATCGCCTTCCTGGGCAAGGGGATGTGCCAGGGGAACCCTCCTGACTATTGACACCTACGACACGCCGTCGGTAGCGTCACCGCCAAGTTTGTACATGGTTGTCCATGAACAAGAGGCCAGGATGAAGATTGCAGTGGTCGGCAGCTACGGTGCCGGGCTCACCATGCAGGTGCCCCGGATGCCCGTCGCGGGGGAGACCCTCTCGGGCGGCCAGTTCACCTCCGGGCACGGAGGCAAGGGCTCTAACCAGGCAGTGGCCGCGGCCCGCCTCGGTGCGGAGGTCAGCTTCCTGACCGCGGTCGGGCCGGACCAGTTCGGCGCTGCCGCCCGCCGGCTATGGGCCGAGGAAGGGGTCGACGCGAGTCGGGTCCGCACCGCCGGCGCCGCCACCATGGTCGGCATCATCCTCGTCGACGACGAGGGGGAGAACCGGATCGCGATCGCACCCGGAGCACTGGACGAGCTGACTCTGGCAGACGTCGAAGGGTTCGCCGACCGAATCGCTGCGGCAGACCTCGCCATGGTCAGCCTCGAGATTCCCCTGCCGGTCGCGCTCGCGGCCCTGCGGACCGCGCACGAGCACGGGGTCCGCACCCTGCTCAATCCCGCCCCGGCCGTGGCCCTGCCCGACGAGGCGTGGGCGTGGATCGATGTGCTGACCCCCAATGCCAGCGAAGCTCGGGTGCTCACCGGTCGAGACCCGGACAGCACAGCCAGCGGCGATGAGCTCGTCGACCTGCTCCGGACCCGTTACGCCGGAACAGTCGTGCTCACCCTCGGCGCCCAGGGCGCACTGGTGGACTCAGGTGGGCAGCGCACCCGGGTCGCGCCGGTCACCGTGCCCCGCGTGGTCGACACCACCGGTGCAGGCGACGCCTTCACCGGGGCGCTCGCGGTCGCCCTAGTCCGGGGCGACGACCTCACCGAGGCGGTTCGGTTCGCCGCCGCGGCCGGCGCCCACAGCGTCGGCATCGCCGAGGTCATACCCGCCCTGCCCCGCCTGGACGATGTCGCGACCCTGTTGAAGAGATGAGAGAGATGGCCCAGATGACCACTCAGGCGGCGCCTCCGGTGAAGTCCGGGGTCGCGGCCCCCAGCAACCCCTCGCCCCTCCAGCGGTTCCTGCACGCCCGGGAGTCCAGCACCTTCCTCGCCCTGGTCGTGCTCTTCCTGCTGGGCACTCTGCTCGCTCCGGGCTTCGTAGGGACCAGCAACTTCCTCACCGTCGGCCAGCAGATCGCGCAGATCGGCATCATGGCGATCGGCGTCACCTTCGTCATCATCAACGCTGAGATCGATCTGTCCGTCGGCTCCATTTACGGCCTCGGAGCCGTCGTCTGCGGTCTCCTTATGACTTCGGATGTCGCCTGGCCGCTGGCCGCTCTTGCCGGGATCGCCGCCGGCACGGTCGCAGGCCTGATCAATGGCCTGATGACCGTGGGATTCAGAATCCCGTCCTTCATCGTCACTCTCGGCACGCTGAGTGTCTATCGGGGCGTCACGCTGCTGCTCAGCGGCGGGTCGCCGATCTCCCTGTCCGCCAACGACCCTGACATCGCCGAGTTCAACCTGCTCGGTCAGGGCAAGCTCTTCGGCGTCCTGCCGATGCAGCTCGTCATCTTCGCCGTCGTCGCCGTCCTCGGCACGATCGTCCTCTCAAAGTCCCGCTACGGCTTCAACACCTATGCCGTCGGCGGCAGCGCCGAGGCCGCGCGGCTGTGCGGCATCAACACCGGCCGCGTGAAGGTCACCGCTTTCATGCTCTCCGGCACCCTCGCCGGTCTGGCCGGCGTGCTCGGTCTGTCCTTCCTCTCCTACGTGCAGGGGGTCACCGGTTCCGGCATGGAGCTCACCGCGATCTCCGCAGTGATCATCGGCGGCGCGGCCCTGTTCGGCGGCTCCGGCACCATGCTTGGCACCGTCATCGGCGTCGCGTTCATCGGCGTCCTGCAGAACATCCTCAACCTGCGCGGCATCTCCTCCTTCTGGCAGACGGTGGCTACCGGCACTGTGATCATCCTCGCCGTAGCCGCCGACACCTGGGTTCGCAGACGTTCCGGACGTCGGTGACCTTCACCTGCACGCGCCCCGGACTACCCGTCCCCCCACACCGTAAGGAGCCACCCGAAATGAAGTTCTCCCTCGGGCGTCGGGTCGCGGTCGCCGTGACCCTCAGCCTGGCGCTGCTGGCGAACGCCGCCTGCGGCGCGGTCACCCCGGCCAGCACCGCCTCCGCCGAGAACGGCGGCTTCAAGCTCGCCGACTACATCAAGGAAGACGTCAAGCAGGGCACGCCACTCAAGATCAAGCTGAGCTACCACGACCCATCGCTGGCCTTCGCCGTCCCGATCCGAGAGGGCATGGAGCGTGGCGCCAAGGAGTTCGGCGTCGACGCGCAGATGATCGGGCCGTCCGGCGGCAACCCCGCCGACCAGGTCGCCGAGCTGCAGACTCTGATCAACCAGAAGCAGATCGATGGCCTGGCCGTCTCCTCGGCCAGCAACGACGCCCTCAAGCCCGTCATCGCCCAGGCGTACGACGCCGGCATCCCGATCATCTCGTTCAACACCAACAACCCCGAGTCCAAGCAGATGGGCTTCGTCGGCCAAGACCTCGTGTCCTCCGGCAAGTCCCTCGCGAAGGAGTTGCTCGGCGTGCTCAAGGGTAAGACCGGCAAGGTCGTCGTGGTCTCCGTCGACTCCGGTGCCGGCTGGTCCAACGACCGCTTTTCTGGCTTCCAGGAAGGGCTGAAGGACTCCGGCCTGCAAGTCGTCGGTCCGATCAACACCGGTAACGAGCCCAGCGCGGCCTACAACACCATCGAGTCCACGATGGCGGCACAGAGCGATGCGATCGCGCTCGTCTCCCTCGACTGCTGCAGCTTCACCGCCGGGGCCAAGTGGCTTCAGCAGTCCGGTAAGGCGGGCAAGATTCACGCCGTCGGTTTTGACGTTCAGCCGCAGACGGTGGAGTACCTCAAGAGCGGCGTGGTCGACCTCACCATCAGCCAGGGCCCGGCCGAGCAGGGCTATCAGGCGGTCAAGCTTCTCGCCGACTTCCTCAAGAACGGCACCGAGATCAAGGACGTGGACACGGGCGCACTTGTGGTCACCCCTGACAACGTGGCCTCCGTGCCAGTGGAGGGCTGAGCCGATGACCAGCCCGGCCACGAATGCCGCCTCGACGGCGGCCGCCGTCGAGGTGACAGGTCTGTCGAAGCACTTCGGAGCCGTCCGCGCGCTGCAGGACGTGAACCTGAGCGTCCCTGCCGGCAGCCTCACCGCCGTGATGGGTGAGAACGGCGCCGGCAAGTCGACACTCATGAAGATCCTGGCCGGGCTGGACACCCCCACTTCCGGCACTGTGCGAGTAAACGGTGAGCCGGTCCGCCGGTACGATCCGGCCACCCTGCTCAGTCGGCATCGGGTCGCCTTGGTGCCCCAGGAGCTGGCTCTCGCCCAGGACCGGACCGTCGCCGAAAACATCATGCTCGGCGTCGAACCGGGATCCCGCCCCTTCCCCGACCGCGGTCGGATGAACGAGCGGGCAGCGGAGTTGCTGGACCGGCTCGGTCTGGGGGTCGACCCCCGACGCAGCATCCGCCACCTGGACGCCGCCTCCCAACAGCTAGTGATCATCGCCCGGTCCCTGGCCCGCGAGGCGCGAGTGGTGATCCTCGACGAGCCGACCTCGATCCTTTCCCCATCGGAGTCGGAGCGACTGTTTGAGGTGATTCGGTCGCTGCAGACCGACGGGGTGACCATGCTCTACGTCTCGCATCGGATGCCCGAGGTGTTCGCCCTCTCCCAGCACGTCCATGTCCTGCGCGACGGTCGGCACGTCGGGCACTGGCCCACTGCGGAAGTCACCCCCGACCAGGTCGTCGCCGCGATGGTGGGCCGGGAACTCGCCGCCGACTTCAGCCGGCATGACACCCCCGCACCCGTCGCCACGGCCGCCCCCCGCCTACGAGTCCGGGGCGTCTCCGGCACCGGTTTCACAGATGTCGACCTGGAAGTCGCCCCGGGCGAAGTGGTCGGCCTGGCCGGGCTGCCCGACAGCGGCCGGATCGAGCTGTTGCGCGGCATCTTCGGCGCCGATCCGGTGACCGGCGGTGAGCTCTCACTGGACGGGAAGGCGTTCACCGCGAAGTCACCGCGCGACGCCATCGCCGCCCGGGTGGCATACCTGCCGGGTGAGCGCCGGCAGCAGGGGATCCTGCCGACGATGAGCGTCGCCGACAACGTCAACATCCTGGCCCTGAATCGTCGGCAGCGGTTCGGCCTGCTGCAGCGGCGGGCCCTGCGTCGAGACGCGGACGCCCGGGCTCAGGAACTGCGGGTGAAGACCTCGACGACCGCCCAGGGCATCACGCAGCTCTCCGGCGGCAACCAGCAGAAAGCGCTGCTGGCCCGATGGCTGTCCATCGAGCCCCGGCTGATGCTGCTGGACGAGCCCACCCGGGGCGTCGACGTCGGCGCCAAGGCGGAGATCTACCGACTGTTCCGCAATTTGGCCGACAAGGGCGTAGCGCTCGTCGTCTCTTCGTCGGACCTGCCCGAACTGCTGACCGTCAGCGACCGAATTGCCGTCATGGCCGCCGGCGCCCTGGTCGGCGTCATCCCTGCGGCGGAGGCCACCGAGGAGAGGGTGATGGCCCTGGCCACCGGCGCTCACACTATGAAGGAGAAGGCATGAAACGCAGGGGCGTGCTCAACGCCGAATTGTCCGGGGCGCTGGCCACCCTCGGCCACACCGATCTGCTGCTCGTGGTCGACGCAGGCTTCCCCATCCCGCGCACCGCCCACCGCATCGACCTGGCCATCACCGAGGATCTGCCCAGGCTCACCACCGTGCTGGACCTCGTCGCCGACGAGATCATCGTCGAGGGCCTCGTGGTCGCCGAGGACGTCACCACTCACAACAAGCCCCTCGCGGATTGGCTGGGGCAGCGCTTCCCCGGCGTACCGCTGACCACCCGGCAGCACGCCGAGATGCTCGGCGAGCTGGCCCACCAGGCCAAGGTGATCGTGCGAACCGGGGCGTTCAACCCGTGGGGCAACGTGGGGCTGATCTGCGGCGTGGACGTCCCTCGATGGTTCGACGAGCCCGGCGTCATCGTGCCCGACTACTACCAGGACCGGATGTAGCGGCGTCATCGCCCCCACGACGTACCCAATTGGAGATAGAACGTGAGCACTGCCACTCAGACCGACGCCGCGGCCACTCCTGCGGCGCTGGCCCCCTACATCCAACACACCCTGATTGAGACCGGAGTGACCCGGGACCGGATCGTAGCCCACGCCGAGGAAGCCGTCCGATACGGCTTCAACGCCGCGATGGTGCCGGGCTCCTGGGTCCCAGAAGTCGCCGAGGTACTGCGCGGCACCGGCGTCGAGGTCGCCTCCGCGCTGGATTTCCCCACCGTCGGAGTGACCACCAGCGCTGGCAAGGCCGCCGAAGCTGAGAGCCTGGTCCTGGCCGGTGCCACGCAGATCGACATCGGCGTACAGATCGGCTGGCTCAAGAGCGGCCGATACGACGCGTTCCGCGACGACATCGCCGGGGTGGTCCGGGCGTCCGGCGTGCCGATCAAGGTGATGCTCGAGTTGCCGCTGCTCACCCCAGCCGAGCGGGAGACGGCCGTCGAACTGTCGATCGAGGCCGGTGCGGCGATCCTGAAGAACGCCAGCAGCGGTGCAATCGAGGTGGCGAACCCGGAGAGTATCGCTTATCTGGTGGCCCGGGCACCGGAGGGCGTGAAGGTCAAGGCCTCCGGCTCGATCAAGTCCTTCGATCAGGCCGTGTCCCTGCTGCGGGCCGGGGCGGTGCTGCTTGGCACCAGCGCCGGGGTGGCTATTGTCACGGACACGACAGACGGACAGACTACGAGCTATTGATCATCCGTCCGCCCCTCGACCCGAGCGACAGGCAGCGGCTGTGATCGGCAGCCGTGGGTCGAGGGGCGGCGGAGTCCCCCATGGAAGGTGACATGTCCGACCAGTTGGGCCCGTCCGGTGCGTCCGAGCACCTCGACCGTGACGCGCCGATGCCCCTGCACGCGCAGGTGTCGGAGCAGATCCGGGCGCGGATCCTGTCCGCCGAGTGGCCGCCGCACTATCGGCTACGCAGCGAGCCGGAACTGGCGGCCGAGCTTGGCATCTCCCGGGGTACCCTGCGTCGAGCGCTGTCGACCCTGATCCGGGACGGCCTACTGGTGCAGGTCCGGGGGCGTGGCACCTTCGTCACCTCCACCACCATCGAGCCCTCGATCGCGCAGAAGCTGACCACCCTGTCCGAGGACTTCGCCCGGCAGGGGGTCTCCATGACCACCCAGGTGGTCACCCACGAGATCATGGCCGCACCCTCGCCGGTGGCTGCCCTGCTCGACCTGCGTCCCGGCCAGTCAGTGCTCCGCTTGGAGCGGCTCCGCGCCACCTCCTCCGGCCCGGTGGCCTGGCTGGTCAACTACGTACGTATCGATCTGGCTCCCGGCCTGGACCGGGTCGACCTGGCCGACCGTTCCCTGTTCGGCCTGTTAGAGAACGAGTACGGGCTGAAGATCAGTACTGGGCGACGTACCTTCGGCGCGACTGCCGCCGCTGGACGAATCGCGGCGGCGCTCGAGGTGCCGGAGCAATTCCCGCTGCTGTACCTGGAGCAGATCACCTACCTCGACGACGGTCGGCCGATCGAGTACTCCGACGTGTGGATCCATAGCGAACGAATGCGGGTCACCTCGCTGCTCTCCCGTCGCTGACCTACGTACGGGTCCGCCACATGGGACCGCTGCGGCGGCAGACGCCGGTCAGGCCTCGGCAAGGAAGGCAGTGCGCCGGTCCGCTTTAGACTGCTGCTCTACGCGGCGTAGAGCAGGGGTGGGGGTCGTGCGGCACCCGCCTGGATGGTTTCGGCTGATGCGCACCGGGGTTTTCGCCCTGGTGTGCGTTGGCCTGTCCCAAGCAGGTCATGATCTGATGGCCCCACGGCTGGTGCCGGCATGGTCGGTCGGCATGGCCCTGGGCCTGGTGACGTTGATCGGCTACCGCCTGGCTGGTCGTGAGTGGTCGGCCCGCTGGCTTCTGGCGGCTGTGGAGACGGTCCAGCTCTACCTGCACGTGTGGTTCACCTGGACGACCCCGGCGGACGGAACATCCAGCGTCGGCGCGCACGCCATGATGCCGGGGCACACGGGCCCGATGGCCGTCGCGCACGGCGCGATCCCCGCACACGACGGGATGTCTGTCCTGGCGATGTTCGCCGCGCACGCGGCGGCGGGCGCGTTGGTCGCCTTCTGGCTGTCGGTGGGCGAACGCGCGCTCTGGCGAGCCCTGCGTTCGCTGGCGTTCGCCGTCTCCTCTCACCTCTGTCGCGTTCTCGCGCTCATCGGGCCCGTGGCGATCCCCGTCCGACCGAACGCGGCGCCAGCGTCCCACGACGGAGGCGATCTTTCGGCCACGACCGCGCTCCGGCACACCGTGGGCGCTCATCCTGCGGTGAGGAGATCGTGGACATGGCCGATCTTCGCCAGGTCTGGGCGCAGATCCCCGACTCTCGTGATCGGCGCGGGCGCCGGCATCCGCTGGTGGTGATGCTGGCGCTGGTCCAGGCGGCGATCGTGTCCGGCGCGGTCTCCTACGCGGGCGATCAGGCACTGGATCGCCCGCGCACCCCCGGAGGTCCTGGCCCACCTCGGGGCCCGCCGGGACCGGCGGACCGGGTTGTTCACAGCCCCGCACCCCGACACCGTGTGCCGCACCATCGCGCAGGTCAACGCCGCCGGCGTGGACGCTGCCTACGCCGCGCACCGGGCCGCTCAACTGCGGGAGCTGTACGACGACCCTGATGAGTTGATCCCGATGACCGTCGACGGCAAGACCCAGCGTGGCACCGCCACCGGCGGCAAGCCCGCCCAGCGACCGGCTTGGCGCGCACCTGGCCGACGATGCCCTCATTGTCTCCACCCTCGACGTCGGCACCAAGAGCAACGAGATCACCGCCTTCATCCCGCTACTGGACCAGATCGACTGCCTGAACAACGTCGTGATCAGCGCGGACAGGCTGCACACCCAGCGCGAGCACGCCCGCTACCTGCACCGGCGCGAGGCGTTCTACGTCTTTCCCGTCGGCGGCAACCAGCCGGGCCTGTTCGACCAACTCGATGCCCTGGCCTGGAAGAACGTGCCGATCGGCTGGGTCACCTACGACCGCGGTTACGGCCGCACCGAGATCCGTACCATCCAGGTCATGCCCGCCCCGGCCGGAACCCGCTTCCCGCACGTCAAGCAGGTCTTCCTGCTCGAACGCCACGTCTACGACCTGGGCTGGAAGCCGCTGTCGGCGGTCGCGGTGCTGGGCGTCACCAACCTGACCGCGGAACTGACCGGCCCACGACGCCTGGCCGAACTGGTCAGAGGCGAATGGTCGATCGAAAACAGAGATCATTACGTCCGGGACGTGACGCTCGGCGAGGACCGCTGCCGTGTCCGCACCGCCTCAGCCCCGTCCATCCTCGCCGTCATGCGCAGCCACGCGATCGGCGCGTTACGCCTGCTCAACCACACCAACATCGCCGAAGGCACCCGCTGGGCCCGCGACGACTTCCGCAACCCGCTCATCGCCCTCGGTCTCACAATGTGAGAACTCCTTCAGCCCTGCTGCGGACCTGGACAAGCTCCTGCCGCCGGGTCTGGCGCGAAGGATGAACGCGGCGATCTTGGCGGCAGACGCCGGCCACACGGCCTATTTCGTGTCCGGAGAGGTTGGCTGTGGACGAAAGGCCCTGCCGTCCCAGCGGAGTAGGAACGCCTGGGGGGTCGCGGTCGTCGCCGTGTCGCGCACCACGGGTGACGGATGCGGTCAGCTTCGGAAACTGACGCGGGCTTCGATGGTCAGTCTTCGTCCGGATACAACCTCTGGTGGAGCCGGCGCAGATCTGGTTGGTGCCACGCAGGGGGCACCAGACCTTGACCAGCGGATCAAGCCGCTGACCAGGTCGAACGACACAGGAACGGGCGGGTCTCCAGTCACGGAGCCCCGCCCGTTCTCGTTGGCGCTCGCTGGTTGTGGACCAGTTGTGGACCGGATCTCACGGGGTCAATGCGGCCTCGATGCGGAGGTTGTTCTGCTCCTGGCGGCCGTCGAGGCACTTGGCATAGCGCGTCAGGAAGCCCCTCCACGCTGTTGCCGGCGCAGGTCGCTACCTCGGTCGCGTCCACCCCGGCGTTGAGCCAGGTGGACAGGGCGGCGTGTCTGCGGGACGCCGTCGTGGACGTGGCCAGACTCGACGCCTGCGCCGCCCGCGACGTCCTGAACCACCACCTGATCTGCTCCCGCCTGGCCAAGGAGCAAAGACAGAAACTCGACGACGTGCTCACCGCGTCAGGGCTCGGTGCCGGGAAGCTCTCACCTGTTCACATGCAAGCCCTCATCACAGCCGTGGACATGGCCGAAGTGACACTCCGCGGGCTTCTGTGACCCGCTCACGGCCTTCGTCGTAACTGCAAAGGCGTGACAAGCGGCCTTCAGCCAGGGCCGCTCTGGTCAGCGGCCCGTACCTTCTCGGGTATGGGCCAGATGCCTGGCGTACTCGCGGATCCGTGGTCTGTCCTCGGGGAAGGCGCCCTCCCAGTCGTGGTGCAACGGGACCCAGGCGGCCGGCTGGTGGCTCTCACCTTTCAGCGGGAGCGACCCGTTGAGCACTGCGGCATACGCAAGGCCGAGCGTGGGCGCCCAATCAGAACGGTAGGACCGCACGAAAACCGCCGCGGGGACGTCCGACAGGTCGCCGACGATGCCGGTTTCCTCATGCAGTTCACGGCGTGCGGCGTCCCGTGGACTTTCTCCCTGCTCGACCTTCCCGCCGGGCGCCACCCAGCCTCTCCAGCGGTGCTTGACGAGCAGAACACGCTCAAGAGCCTCGTCGAACGCCCAGACCTCAGCCGCGATCGGCTCGGTAGCGCTGCAGCTGCCCAGCAGCTGTTCCAGCCAGGCACGCGCGTCGTCGAACTCCGCCTCGGCGCGGTACGTGTCATTCACAGCCGCGCGCAGTGTGTGCTGGTCAGGGTCAGCCAGGATCACCGGCATAGGCTACTGACCCGAAGAGAGAGCACCTCGATGACGCGGCCGTTCCACACGGCCTCGGCGACATCGGGCAGGTGCGCCACGTGGTCGCCGTCGTGGTACCCAGCCGGGCGCGTCGAGGAGGAAGCGGTCCCGCATCCGCCTGGCACCGTCCCGCAGGGCGGCGGGCAGCGCGGCCTCGATCGTGCAGCGACTCGACGTCGCGATAGATCGTGCGGACGCTCACCTCCAGCTCTTCGGCGAGCTGGCGGGCCGTCAGGCGCCCCCGCGACTGGAGCAGCAGAAGGATGGACAGCGGCCGGGACACGCGCACATTCACTGACGATACGTGTCAGTGGAGGGGCCGTACTGTCCCGGGCATGGCGTTCATCCAGAAGATCACGCGGACGCTCGACCCCATCGCGGTCGACGACCGGTATCACGACGACCGGCCCGGGCGGGTATTCGAGCCGAGGGGCGGATCCCCGGACCGCGGTGACTACCTGGCCGGCTCCCGGCCGGAAGGGGCGGGACTGTGAACGACTTCGACTTCCTCGTCGGCAGGTGGGACGTGGCCAACCGGAGGCTGCTGAAGCGGGGTGTCGGCAGCGACGAGTGGGACGAGTTCCCCGGCCGCTGCATCGCGTACGGCTTCTTCGACGGCGCGGGCAGCTTCGACACGCTCACGCTGCCCACCAAGGACTTCGACGGCGCGACGGTCCGGACGTACGACGCCGAGCGGGACGAGTGGTCCATCTACTGGGTCAACAGCAGGCGCGGTCTGGATCCGGTCCCGGTCGTCGGCCGCTTCGTCGACGGGGTCGGCACCTTCTACGCCGACGACACCGACGACGGCCGCCCGATCCGCGTCCGGTTCATCTGGTCGGGGATCACGCCCGACTCGTGCCACTGGGAGCAGGCCTTCTCCTACGACGGCGGCCAGACCTGGGAGACCAACTGGACCATGGACTCCACCCGCGTCGGGTGATGCTTCGACGGTCAGCCTTCGTCCGGATATAACCGCTGGTGGAGCCGGCGCAGATCTGGTGGGTGCCACGCAGGGGCACCACGATCAAGACCAGCTCACAGCTCTGTGAGCTGGTCTTTTTCCTGTCGTACGGCTGTTACGCGAGCGGCGGCGGACATCGAGGCCGCCCGGGCGCGCTGACCCGCTCTGGTTATGCATCGAATTCATGCCCGGGCATGTAGAACATGTGTTTGCTTGATGGGAGTGCCAGTCACTTCACTGGGGTCACCGATTTCCGACCCGAGGTGTGAACCGATGACCGACTCGGCCTCTCCAGTCTCCGATCTCGACCTGTTCGACGACGAGGTGCTCGTCGATCCCTACCCGTCCTACACCGCGCTGCGCGCCCTCGGAGGTGTCGTCAGCCTCCCGGCGAACGACCTCTACGTGCTCACGAGGTACGACGTGATCCGCGACGTCCTGGGCGACTGGGAGAGCTTCTCTTCCGCCGGGGCCATCGGCTTCAACCCGACGGTCAACGAGGCGCTGACCGGCACGTCTCTCGCCTCGGATCCGCCGGTGCACACCCGGCTGCGGGCGACCCTGACCGCGAATCTGTCGCCGCGGGCGCTCCGCGGACTGAAGAAGAGCATCGACGCCAAGGCCGACGCGCTCGTCGGGGAACTGGTCGCCAAGGGCTCCTTCGATGCCATCGACGCGCTGGCTCGCGCCTTCCCGCTCGAGGTCGTCGCGGATCTCATCGGGTTCACCGGCCACGTCCGCGCCAACATGCTGCGATGGGGCCAGGCGGCGATGCAGGTCATCGGGCCGATGAACCAGCGCACGGCGGAGAGCTTTCCGATCGCGGGCGAGCTGTACGGCTGGTGTTCGAGCGTCACCGCCGATGACCTGGCACCCGGCTCGGTCGGCCGCGGCATCTTCGAGGCCGAGGCGCGCGGCGACATCCCGCCCGGCACGGCCGGCCACATCATCCACCAATACCTCGGTGCCGGCGTCGACACCACGATCGCCGCCATCGGGAACATCGTCGCCCTTTTCGCCGCGCACCCCGACCAGCTCGCGCTGGTGAGGGAGAACCCGTCGCTGGTGCCGGCCGCGTTCAATGAGGCGCTCCGCTACTGGGCCCCGGTCCATGCCTGGGGGCGTCGTGCGACCCGGGACGACGTGGAGATCGACCGTGTCCGGATTCCGAAGGGGGCCCAGGTCGCGATCCTGTTCGGTGCCGGCAATCGGGACCCGCGCCATTACGAGAACCCCGATGAGTTCCTGGTCGAGCGTAACCCGATCGACCACTTGTCGTTCGGTTACGGCCCGCACGGCTGCGCCGGCCAGGGACTGGCCCGTCTCGAGGCGCACGCGGTGATCGAAGCCTTGTCGCGCCGCGTCGAGCGGCTCGTCGTCGGCACCGAGGTGCGGGTGCCGAGCAACATCACCCGCAGCATCGAAAAGCTCCCCGTCCTGGAAGTGGTCCCCGCATGAAGATCGTCGTCAACCGTCCCCGCTGTGAAGGACACGGCCTCTGTGAGGAGGCCGCGCCGCGGCTGATGCACCTGGACGACGACGGCGAGCTCGTCCTCGATCGCGAGGAGATCGGCGACGCCGACGCCCCACTGGCCAAGGCCGCTGTCCGGGTCTGCCCGGTCGCGGCTCTGCGCATCGTATGAGTGCGCCGATCAAGCGGGTCGTCGTCGTCGGCAACGGCATCGCCGGCCTCACCGCCGCGGACGCGCTGCGGGAAGGTGGGTTCGACGGTGAGCTGACCATCGTCGGCGACGAGCCGCACCCGGCGTACAGCCGTCCGGCACTGTCGAAGGCGCTCTTGCTCGATGGTGATGACGTGTCGTCCCACGAGCTCCCGCCGGCCACGCACGGGGCGAACGAGTTCCTCGGTGTTCGGGCTTCGGGGCTCGACGTGGAGCGTCGGCTCGTCAGCCTTGACGACGGCACCGCGCTGCCGTACGACCGGCTCGTGATCGCCACGGGTTCCCGCGCACGGCGGCTGTCCGACCTGCCCGAGGAGCTCACCTTGCGGGGACTCGACGATGCGTTGTCCTTGCGCGGCCGGCTCGCCGCGAGTCCGTCGGTCGTCGTGGTCGGCGGTGGCCCGCTCGGCATGGAGATCGCCTCGGGGTGCCTGGCGGCGGGTTGCAGGGTCATGCTCGTCTCCCAAGGGCTCCCGCTGATCGCGCGGCTGGGGCCGTATCTGGGCGACGTTTTCGTCAAGGCCGCGCTGGACCGGGGACTCACCATCGTCGAGACCGGCGCCGCGCGACTCGAGCGGCATGCGGGAGGCGCTCGGGTCGTCCTGAATGACGGCGCCGTCCTCGAGGCGGATCTCCTGGTGTCCGCCGTCGGCGACGTGCCCAACACGGAGTGGCTCGCGGACACGGGTCTGGCGACGGTGGGTGTCCTACAGGTCGACTCGCGCGGACTCGTGCGACCTGAGATCGCGGCGGCCGGCGACGTGGCAGCGTTCCCGTCGCCCTCCGGTCCGCGACGCATCCCGTTGTGGAGCAGTGCGATCGAGCAGGCGAAAGTGGCCGCAGCCGCTCTCGTGCGAGGGGACGAGACACCACCGCTTCGGTTCCAGCCGTACTTCTGGACCGAGCAGTTCGGGCTCGGCCTCAAGGCCGTGGGCGATCTCCCGGTTGACGGAGCGCCGACGTACGTCGAGGGAGGGCCCGGCGGGCCGGCCCTGATGCGCTGGTCGCACGATGACGGCTCCGGTGTGGCCGTGGCGCTGAACCACCGGATCCCGATACCCCGGCTGCGACGCCTGAGCCAGGCCACCGCGTAGAGTTCGTCGCGATGGGCGTCGAGGGTGCGAGCACCACAGGTTCCGGGTTGGATCGGCTGGCGACGGTCAACCTCAACCTGCTGGTGCCCCTCCTCGCGATGCTGGAGGAGCGCTCGGTGACCAGGGCCGCCGAGCGGGTCGGTCTCTCCCAGTCCGCGATGAGCCACGCCTTGAGGCGCATGCGACGCCTGTTCGGCGACGATCTCCTTGTCCGGCAGGGGAACAACGTCGCGCTGACCCCGCGGGCGATGGAGCTGATCGCGCCGTTGCGGGCGATGCTCCAACAGGCCGCGGACGTGGTCAACTTCCCCGGCTTCGATCCGGCGATGGATCGCCGTGTCATCACCATCGCGATGACGACCAGCACGGCCTTCGTCCTCGGGGCACGGCTGGGGCGGCTCGTGGCCGAGCGAGCCCCGAACGCGACGCTCCGCCTGCGCACGTTCACCGTGCCGACCGAGTCCACCTTCACCGAGCAGGGCGTCGACGTCGCCCTGATCTCCGAGGCGTTCGCGGCGCCGTTTCCGCGCGAGCGCCTGTACGACGACCGCTGCGTGGTGGTGGCCTCCCCGGACACGCCGCCGGAGGCAAGCGCGCTCGACCTGCTGACCACGCAGCCGCACATCGTCGTGGACACCGAGCGGCGGGTCTTCCCGTATCCGGTGCTCGACGAGAAGGGGGTCACCTACCGTGTCGGCCAGTTGATCTCCGACTTCCTGCTCGTCCCGTACCTGGTCGGGCGTGCCGGAGGAGTGGCCCTCCTTCGCTACCGGGTCGCCTCTGAGATGCGGACGCTCGTTGAGCTACGGATCGAGGAGTTCCCGTTCCCCCTCCCCGGGCTGGGCATCGACATGGTCTGGAACCCGCATCTGAGCGACCACTACTTCACCGCCTGGCTGCGCCAGCTCCTGTTCGACGCGGCGAGGACGTGACGGGCATCGACCCCGAGCCGCCGGGGCGCGAGTGAGGCACGGGCACGCCTAAGCTCGGCACGTACCAGGAGCAGCCGTCAGACGTGGCGCCAGCGGAGGGGGGTGCCGCGTCCGGCGGCGACGATGAGCCCGGCGTGGGCGGTGAACGTGGTGCCCGGGACGCCTTCCGCGTGGCTCTCCCACGCGGGGTCGTCCGGCCCGTCGATCACGGGCGGGGGAAGCCGGGTCAGCAGACAACCCTCGGAGTCCAGGGCGAAGAGCCTGCCGTTCATCCCGCCGAGGGCGACGGCGCCTCCCGACGAGCCGGCAGGCTCCCAACCGCCGCTGCCGAACGGCTGCCGCCACAACTCGCCGGAGGAGGTGGCCACCCAGAACGTGCAGTCGGCCACGGCCAGGCCGATCGCGGACTCGGGCGCGGGACCGACCTCCCGCCATCCCGGCTCGTCGTGGCGCAGGAGCCGCCCGTCATGCGTGACGCCGTACAGGCCGACGGCGAGGCCGCCCGCGGCCTCGCGCGGGACGGCCAGCCCGTGTACGCCCTCGGCGGGGCCGACGGGCCGCCAGGGCAGGTTCTGGCCGCACAGCTCCCGGGCCAGCAGCGTGCCGTCCGCGCTCACCGCGTACAGCGTCCGGCCGAGCACCGCGAGCGCCCGTAGGTCGGCCGGCGGGCCGATCACGTCCCAGCGCTCGCCACCGCCGACGGGGGCCGACAGCCGGTCGATCACGTTGCGGGTGATCCGGTCGACGACGGGATCGTGCAGGCCGTTTCCCCAGTTCACGGTCGCCGCGGTGAAGACGGTGCCGAGACCGCTGGTGAACACGCCCATGGTCGTCATGCCGCCCTGGCCGTACGCGCTCCAGTGCCGCAGGTCCGCGGTGGCGAGGACGACGAACGACGACGGGGTGCCGTCCCTGCCGGTGGCCCGGGGGACTTCGCCGACCTCCTCGAACTCGGCGGCGTCGGTCTCGTAGCCCAGGCAGCCCTGGCCGAACTTGTCGCCGTCGGTCAGCTCGGTCCCCTCGAACACCCAGTGCGCCGCGAAACGCGTGGTGTACGACTCCTCCAGCATGCGCGACATGTGCGGCCCCCAGGTTCCCGCGCCCGCGCGGAAGCTCACCCCCGTCAGCGCGTTCTCCGGGCGGTTCACCGGCGCCGCGGACCACTCGACGGTCGTCTGACGGGGGTCGGCGGCGGCCATGGGATCGGACACCGCGTCGCGGTGGCAGACCATGGTGCGGCCGCCGTCCTCCAGCCTGATCTGCCACCAGCACGTGTTGCCGGAGAAGAACGCGACGTTGCCGCCGCGCCGTACGAACTCCTCCACGGCGTCGCGCATCCCCAGCGACCAGTACTCGTCGTGCCCGTTGACGATCAGCAGCCGGTGCCGGGACAGCAGGTCGAGGCCGTCGTGCAGGTCAAGGTTGGAGCAGTAGGCGACGTCGTAGCCGCCGCGGCGCAGCCAGCGCATCAGCCCCTCCTCCCAGCGTTCGGGAGGAGGCCCGCCGCCGGGCCGGTCGAAGGTCACCCGCGCGGCTCGCGTGGGCGACTCGGTCCAGTAGACGCTCTGCCCCGGTTCCCCCGCCCTGTTGTACGCCTGCCAGGTGGTGAAGGGAACGCTCAGCAGCACCGGCGAGCTGGGCACGGCCTGCCGCACCACGAAGTAGACCTCGTTGTCCGGGCACGGCCTGCTCCCGGGCAGTCCGAACGGCCACGGCTCCTCCGGTCCGAAGCGCGCCCGATAGAGCGAGCTGCGCCAGCCGGCGGGTATGTCCAGCTCCCACCGGGGCGCGGAGGCGAATCCCTCGAACACCACCCGGTCGTCGGTCGCGTCGGTCACCACCACGGGCGCCGGGCGGTCGAGGACGAAGCCGAGCGAGGCCCCCTGTACGCAGGAGGTCGAGGTGGCGTAGGCGCGGACGGTCATCGGACGGCCGATTCGACGAGGAGGGATTCCAGCTCCAGCAGGTAGCGCTCCATGGCAGGCCGGGACAGATAACGGGTGTCGGCGGTGAGCGAGACGCCCTCCGTCGTGAGGTGGACGCAGAACCGGCAGTTCAGCTTGTCCTGGCTCATCGGCCAGGTCACCGACGTCCGCCCCAGCGCCGCCGTGATCTCGGCCGGATCGCACCGGGCGGGTCCCGGATCGGCGAAGCGCATGTCGTTGAAGCAGCAGTACGGCTGGATCGGCTCTCCGCGTTCGGCGCTCACCGACGCGGTGGTCCGGTTCCGGTCGGCCGGGTCGTGGTAGGCGCTGCGGTAGGCGCGCAGCGCGGCCGGCCCGGCGGCCCGCAGCAGGTCGGCGAAGGGCGCCTCACGGCGGTCGAGCGTGAACAGCCCCTCCTGCGACATCGTGGCGACGATGTCGATCGTGTCCTGCCGGAACCTGTTGGCCGAGATCGGCAACACCGTGCACGTCTCGTGGCCGGTGAACCGGCCGGCCAGCTCGGCCACGGCGGTCAGCAGCACGGTCGAGGTCGAGGCGCCGTGTGCGGCGGCGACCGAACGGACGGCGAGCTCCAGGGCGGGGGAGCGCAGCAGCGCCCGCCATATGGGCGGTTCGGCCGGAGAGCCGCTCGGCGTGGAGAACATGGTCGGCGGGATCCGCCGATATTCGCGCTCCCAGTGCGCCGCCGCCGTCTCCGCAGCCCGCCGCCCCTCCGGACCGGCCTGCCAGCGGGCGAGATCGAGCGGCTGAGGAGCGGCGGGTCGCCGTATATGTCCCCTGAGCAGCAGCATCCGCAGGTCGCGCACCGCGACCTCCGCGCCGAGCCCGTCGGCGGCGAGATGGCAGAAGACGAGCACCACGTGGGCGACCCGATCGCCGTCGAGGACCAGCGCCACCCGCACGGGCCATTCGCCGAAGTAGTCGAACGGCCGCGCCGCCAGCTCGCGCAGCACTTGGCCGGGGTCCTCGGTGGTGACCACGACCGGCAGCCGGTCCTTCTCCGCCAGCCGCTGGTACGGCTCGGCCCACCCGTACGGCTCGGCCGGCCTGGTGCGAAACGCGTCGCTCATCCTGGTGCGGAGGGCACCGTGCCGCGCCACCAGGGCGGCCAGCGCGGTACACACCTCGGCGACGGTGCGGGAACCCGGCACCTTCAGCACGCGGCCGAAATTGAAGTAATGATCGTCGGGGGCCGTCCGCACGATCGCCTCCCAGATGGCCCGCTGGCCCCAGGTGAGCGGTGCGGTGAGCGGCGCGGCACCGGAGCCCGGCCCGGCGAACTCGACGTACGCCATCCGGCCGGTGGCGTTCACCGGGAAGCCGCGGAAGCCAGGTGCTCGGCCAGTCGGTCGAGATCGTCCAGCAGCTCCATGCCGTTCTCGCTCAGATCGAACTCCACGCCGAACTCCGACTCGATCGCGTCGATCAGCCGCAGCATCGTGATCGACGTGACGCCCAGGGCCGACAGCGGCACGGTCGCGGCCAGCACCTCGTCGGCGGTGACGGCGCCGTCGGACGACTCCGCGACGAGTTCCGCCAGCCTCTCTTTGATCATTTCAGCTCCTTGGCGAGGCGTTCCGCCTCCTCTTCCGACATCTGGTCGAGCTCGGCGATCAGGAGTTCCTCGACCGCCCGGGCCAGCCCACCGACCGTGGGATGGGTGAACAGCGTGCGGATCGGCAGATCCAGGCCGGTCGTGCCGCGCAGCCGGGCGACGATCCGCACGGCGAGCAGCGAGTGGCCGCCGAGCGCGAAGAAGTCGTCGTGGACCCCGGCCTTCTCGACGCCGAGCACCTCGCCGAAGACCTCGGCCACCAGTTCCTCGGCGTCGGTGCCGGGTGCGACGTACGCCTCCCGGTGCGCCTGCGGAGCGGGCAGCGCGGCCCGGTCCACCTTGCCGCTCGGCGTCAGCGGCAGCCGGTCGAGCCGCGCCCAGGCGGTCGGCACCATGTACGGCGGAAGCGCCGCGCCGGCGAACTCCGCGAGCTCGGTGAAGTCGGCGGATCCGGTGACGTAGCCGACCAGCGTGTCGCCGATCGCGACGACCGCGGCCTCACCCACCTCGGGATGGGCCAGCAGGCGCGCCTCGATCTCGCCCGGTTCGATGCGGAATCCGCGCACCTTCACCTGGTCGTCGAGCCGGCCCAGGAACTCCAGCTGCCCGTCGGGTCGCCACCGCACCCGATCGCCGGTCCGGTAGACGCGCTCGCCGTACAGGTCGGCGAACCGCTCGGCGGTCAGCTCGGGACGACCGAGGTAGCCGCGGGCCACCCCCGCCCCGCCGATGCACAGCTCTCCGGCGGCGCCGAGGGGAGCGAGCCGCCCGGCCGCGTCCAGGACGTATACGCGGGTGCCTCCGATGGGCCTGCCGATCGGCGGACGCCCGGGTGAGCCGTCCAGCTCGGCGAGCGTGGCGATGATCGTCGCCTCTGTCGGGCCGTAGGTGTTGACCAGCCGCACCCGGTCGCCGAACCGCTCACGCCAGCGGGTCACCGCGGCCTCGTGCACCTGCTCCCCGCCCAGGATGACCAGCCGCAGCTCCGGCGGCCAGGCGATCGACTCGATCTGGTCGACCATGTGGTGCCAGTAGGCGGTCGGCAGATCCAGGACGGTGACGCCGTCGAGGTGGTCGGTGAGCGTCACCGCGCCGTCCGGCAGGAGCGCCAGGCGGGCGCCGGAGGCCAGCGTCGGATAGATCTCCTCGGCGTGCGCGTCGAAGCCGAGCGAGGCGAACTGCACGACCCGGTCTCCCGGTCCCAGGCCGTACTCCCGGACCATCCACGCGACCCTGGCCGCGAGGTTGCGATGCTCCACGACGACGCCCTTCGGCGTCCCGGTCGAGCCGGACGTGTAGATCACGTACGCCGCGGCGTCGCCCGTGACGGCCACGGGCGCGGGCGCGCTCCCCACGGCGGAGACGGCGACGGCCTGCGACGTGTACGCCACCGGGACGCCCGGCGGAAGCCCCCCAGCCAGGTCGGTGGAGGTCAGGACGAGCGCGGCGGCGCTGTCGCCGAGCATGAACGCCAGCCGCTCGCCCGGATGTCCGGGGTCGAGCGGCAGGTAGGCCGCGCCGGCGCGCCAGACCGCGAGCAGGGCGGCGACGGCGTCCGGCGTCCGGCCGAGGAGGACGCCCACGATGTCACCGGGGCCGACGCCGCGCGCCTGGAGCAGCGCGGCCAGCTCGTCGGCGCGCGCGTCCAGCTCGCCGTAGGTCAGGTCGCCCACCGCGTACGCGTCCCGGTGCGCGCGTACGGCCGAGGCCACCAGCTCGGGGACGTACGGCTCGGGGACATACGGCTCGGGCGCGACGTCGGGCCCGCGGCCGATCTCCAGCAGGCGGGCTTCCTCCGCCGCGCTGGTCAGCCGCGGGGGAACGGCGAAGTCCTGCCGCAGCATCCGCTCCAGCCGGGCCGCCATCGCCTCGACGGTGCCGTGGTCGAACAGCGTGGCGTCGTAGGAGAGCACGACGAGCAACTCGCGCTCGTCCTGCCACGCCTCCAGCATCAGGTCGAACTTGACCTGTTCGAAGCCGTGCGCGAACGGCTCGGCCACCAGGCCGGAGAAGGCGGCCGGGGTGGTGCCGGTGTCCTGGTTGTGCAGGATCGCCATCGTCTGGAAGGCGGGGACGCGCAGCCGTTCGAACGGGATGCCCTGATGCTCGAACGCCGACAGGACCGCGTCGCGGGTCCGCTCCAGCGACTCCCCGAAACTCGCCCGGCCGGTCGCGACGGGAGCCGCGGCGGGCAGGTCCGCGCGGATCAGCAGGACGTCGGCCAGGTAGCCGACCGTCTTCTCCAGCTCGACCCGGTCCCTGCCGGAGGCGACGGTGGCGATCGTGATGTCGCTCTGCCCGCTCTGCGCGGCGAGCACCGTCTGATAGGCGGTCAGCAACGTCATGAACAGCGTCGCGCCGTGCTCCCTGCCCCGCTCGGCCAGCCGCGCCATGTCCTCGGCGGGGAGCCGGAACGTGTGGAAGCCGCCCTTCCTGGCGGGAGGCGAGGTGCGCGGCCGGTCGGCAGGCAGGTCGAGCGGGGGCGCGCCGGACAGCCGCTCGCCCCAGTAGTCGACGAGTTCGTCCTGGTTGCGCTCGCGCTGCCATCGGGCGACGTCGCCGAACTGCAGCGGCACCGGGTCGAGCCGTTCGCCGGAGTAGAGCCGGGCCAGCTCGTCCAGCAGGACGTTCAGCGACCAGCCGTCGCCCAGCATGTGGTGGAGGACCACGCACAGGACGTGGTCGTCGGGGGAGAGCCGGATCAGCGTCACGCGCAGCGGCGGCCGGGCGGCCAGGTCGAACGGCGCGTTCGTGCGCTCGGCGACCAGCGCCTCCGCGTGCGCGGCGCCGGTGGCCGCGACCGCCTCGACGGGCACCGGCCTCGGCGGCTCGACCACCGCGACCGGGACGCCGTCGACCTCGGGGAACCTCGTGCGCAGGCTCTCGTGCCTGGCGGCCAGCGCGGCCAGGGCTCGGTCCAGGGCCTTCGCGTCCAGCGGGCCGCGCAACCGCCGGACGAGCCACATGTTGTACGACGCGTCGTCCGGGTCGAGCCGGTGCAGGAACCAGAGCCGTTCCTGGCTGTGCGACATCGGCGCGGGCTCTCCGGCCGGGCGGGGTCGCGGCCCGTCGCCGTCCTCCGAGGCGGCCCGGTCTCCCGAGACTGTCCGGTCGAGCAGTTCGGCCAGCGCCGCGACGGTCGAGCGGGTGAACAACTCGCGCACCGGGATCCGCACCGGCAGCCTGGCGGTGACCATGGTGGCCAGCAGCGAATGACCGCCGAGCGCGAAGAAGTCGTCGTCCGCCCGGACGTCCTCGGCGCCGAGCACCTCGGCGAAGACGCCGGCCACCAGCCGCTCGGCGTCGGTGCGCGGCGGGATGCCCGCGGACCTGGCGACCCGAGGATGCGGCAGGGCCTTCCTGTCGACTTTGCCGTTCGGGGTGAGCGGAAGCGCGTCGAGCGTCACGACGGTCGCGGGGACCATGTAGCCGGGCAGCTGCCCGGCGACGTGCCGCCGGAGGTTGAGGGCGTCGCCCTCGGCGGACCCAGTCGAAGCGCCCGAGCCGCCGGGTGCGTCGGGGACGACGAAGGCCACCAGCAGGTCGTCCCGTACGGCGACCACGGCCTGGCGGACGGCCGGATGCGCTTCGAGCACGGCCTCGATTTCGCCGAGCTCGATCCGGTGCCCGCGCAGCTTGACCTGGTTGTCCGTGCGGCCGATGAACTCCAGCGTGCCGTCCGCCGACCATCTGACGACGTCGCCGGTCCGGTAGACCAGCCCGTCGCCGTGTCGTACGAACCGCTCCGCCGTGAGGCCGGGACGGCCGAGGTAGCCGGCCGCGACGCCGGCGCCGCCGATCAGCAGCTCACCGGGCACGCCGATCGGCACCTGGGCGCCTTCCGCGTCGACCACGTGGACGGTGGTGTTCGCGATCGGCCGGCCGATCGTCACCCGCTCGGGCCGCTCGGGCACCTCCCAGGCGGTCGACCAGATCGTGGTCTCGGTCGGGCCGTACATGTTGACGAGCCTGCGTACCCGCGCCCGCAGCTCGGCGGCGAGCGCGAGCGGGAGGGGTTCGCCGCCGGCGAGGGCGACGACCGGCGGGAGGTCGCCCGCGAGCAGCACCCGCCAGCCCGACGGGGTGGCCTGGACGTGGGTCACGCCCGTGTCGTCGATCAGCCGGGTGAGGGCCGCGCCGTCGCGCGCCGTCTCCGCGCCGGCGACGACCACCCGGCCGCCGGTGACCAGCGGCAGGTAGAGCTCCAGCGCGGAGATGTCGAACGACAGCGAGGTGAGCGCGAGCCAGACGTCCGACGGCTCGGACCCGACGAGGACGCGCATGGCGAGCAGGAAGTTGGTGAGCGCGCGGTGCGGCACCACCACCCCCTTCGGGCGTCCCGTGGAGCCGGAGGTGTAGAGCACGTAGGCGGTGTCGCCGGGTGAGGGCCGCTCGGCGGGCTCCTCGATATGCGCCGCGCCGGTCGGGTCCTCGCCCGAGAGGCCCGAGAGGAGGCCGGCGAGGTCGGCGTCGGTGAGGACGAGGGCCGCGCCCGAGTCCTCGATCATGTACTCGACGCGGGCCGCCGGATAGTCGGGGTCCACCGGCAGGTAGGCCGCGCCCGACATCGCGACGCCGAGAAGCGCGAGGATCATCGCCGGGCCGCGCGACATGCGCACCGCGACCACGGAACCGCGCCCGACGCCCCGGTCGCGCAGCCGCGCCGCCAGCGCCGCCGCCCGTACGGCCAGCTCGCGGTAGGTCAGCTCGCGGTAGGTCAGATCCCCGGGGGATGCGCCTTCGGAGACCACCGCGACCGCGTCGGGTGCGGCGGCCACCCGGTCGAGCACCAGGTCGACCAGGGTGAGCGGAGGCAGCTCGGCCGCGGTGCCGTTCCACGCGGCGAGCCTGGCCCGCTCTCTCTCGGTGAGCAGCCCGAGCCGTCCCACGGGCAGCGAGGGGTCCGCGACCGCCGCGGCGAGCAGCACGAGGTAGCGCTCCGTCATCAGCTCGACCGTCTCGTGGTCGAAGAGCTCCTCGCTGTAGATGGCGACGCCGAGCAGGCCGCCGTCGTCCTCCGCGTACAGGTCGAGCGACAGGTCGACCCTCGCGGGGTGCCAGCCGAGCGGGAACGGCTCGGTGACCAGGCCCGGCACCGGATCGGCCACGTCGCCGTGCGTGTGCAGCGCGAACATGGTCTGGAACAGCGGTGTCCTGCTCGGGTCGCGCTCCACCCCGAGCACGCCGATCAGCCGCTCGAACGACACGTCCCGGTGGGCGAGCGCGTCCAGGACGGCCCGGCGGGTGCGGCGGAGCAGTTCGGCGAAGCTCGGCGAACCGGACAGGTCACATCGGAGCACCATGGTCGTCGACAGATAGCCGATCATCTGCTCCAGCTCGGTGCTGTCGCGGCCGGCCGAAGGGGTGCCCACGCAGAAGTCCGCCTGCCCGCTGTGCCGGGCGAGCAGCGCCTGGTAGGCCGCCAGCAGCAGCATGTACGGCGTGCAGCGCGCCTGCCGGGCCGACTCCGCCACCTTGGCGGCAAGCTCGGTCGGGATGCGGAAACGCACCTCCCCGCCCGCCGTGCCCCGTGTGGCCGGACGCGGCCGGTCGGCGGGCAGCTCCAGGACGGGTGCCCCGGCCAGCCGCGACACCCACCAGTCCAGGTCCGTGGAGTCGTCGAGGGCGAGCACGTGGTCGCCGTACTGCGGCGGCAGCGTCTCGGGTAGGGCCCGGCCCGCGTAGTGGCCGGCCACCTCGGCCCTGAGCACGTTGAGCGACCAGCCGTCGCCGTTGATGTGGTGCAACACGACGCACAGCACGTGGTCGGCCGGACCGAGGCGGACCAGCGTGACCCGGAACGGCGGCCGCTCGGCGAGGTCGAACGCGGTGTTGGTGCGGGCGCGGACGATCCGGCGGGCCTCGTCCTCCGATGCCGCCGCCACCTGCTCGATCGTCACCGGCGCGGGCGGCTCCACGACGGCCGCCGGCCGCCCGTCGACCTGGACGAAGCGCGTGCGCAGCGCGTCGTGCCTGGCCGCGACCGCGCCGAAGGCGGCTTCGAGCGCCGGGATGTCGAGCTTCCCACGCAACCGGTAGGCGTAGGAGGTGTTGTACGAGGGGTCGTCGGGATCGAGCTGGTTCAGAAACCAGAGTCGTTCCTGACCACGGGACAGCGGACCTGTCTTCACGTGCCTTCCCCCGGCAGGTGGCCTTCTGGAAAGATTCTTAACTGTTTTCGGTTGGCCGCAGTCTTCCACGGATCTTCAGCCACCCGCAAGGCTTCGCCGGTGCGGCGCCGGACCGGGTCGGCCGCAGGGGGTTGCCGCCCTCGGCGGGCTCGTGTCAGACTGGCGCCCGAAATTTAATTAGGAAAGTTTCTTATTAGATATTCCGTACGGCAACGCGTGCCCCGCGTGGCCGGACGACCTCTGATCTGGCGATTCTCGTCCTGGCGACTTTCCGGGGGCCGATCGTGAGCATGACTCTTCCCGGCCTGCTTCGAGAGCGGGCCGCCGCCGATCCCGGCCGGGTGGCGATGACCGTCCACGGCTCCGGCTCGCTGACCTTCGGCGAGTGGGAGCGCAGATCGTACGGCGTGGCCTGCGCGCTGCGCGGCCGGGGGATCCGGCGCGGCGATCGGGTGGGCCTCGTGTTCGGCAACGGCGACTGGCTGGACTACTCCGTCGCGTTCTTCGGCGTGCTCAGGGCGGGGGCGGTCGCCGTACCGCTCTCCGACCGCCTGGCCGGCGCGGACGTCGACGCGATGCTCGCGCACTGCGGCGCCACGGCGGTGCTGCGGCCGGGCGAACTGCCGTACGCCGAGGGCGGCGGCGAGGATCTCGAACCGGCGGCGCCCGGCGACCCGGCGCAGATCCTCTACACGTCCGGCACCACGGGCCGGCCCAAGGGGGTCGCCGCCACCCACGCGAACCTGGCCTACGGCTGCGGGGGCCGCCGCAGGCCGTTCACCCATTCCAAGCACCTCGCGCACGCCTTCCCCGTCGGCACCAACGCGGGTCAGTGGATGCTGGTCAACGCCGTGGACGCGCACCCCGAGGTGGTCACGCTGCCGCGTTTCACGCCCGGCAGGTTCGCCGCGCTGATCGAGCACTACCGGGCGGGCACGGTCTTCGTGGTCCCCGCCATGGCGATCGAGATGCTCGCCGCGGGGGTGCAGGCCAGGCACGACCTGTCGAGCGTGCTGCTGCTCGGCTCGGCGGCGGCGCCGCTGCCGGCGCGGGTCGCGGGTGATCTCAGCGCCGCGTTCCCCAACGCGACGATCACGAACTACTACACCTCGACCGAGGCCGCGCCCGCGCAGACCGTGATGATCTACGATCCCGAGCGGCCGTCCAGCGTGGGCCGCCCGGTCTCCGGCGGGGCGGTCAGGATCGCCGCGGCGGACGGCGGGGCGCTGCCGCCCGGCACGACCGGTGAGGTGTGGATGCGGTCGCCGACCGTCACCCGCGCCTACTACGGCGACGCGGCCGCCACCGGCGAGGTCTTCCGCCGCGGCTGGGTGCGCATGGGAGATCTCGGCTACCTCGACGGCGACGGCTACCTCTACCTGGTCGACCGCGAGAGCGACGTGATCAAGTCGGGGGCCTACAAGGTGTCCACGATCCATGTCGAGGAGGCCGTCCACCGGCACCCCGGCGTCGTCGAGGCGGCCGCTTTCGGGGTGCCGCACCCCACGCTCGGCAAGGCCGTCGCGGTCGCCGTCGTCGGGACCGTCCCACACGAAGAGCTGCGGATCTTCCTGAAGGACCTGCTCGCTCCGCACGAGCTTCCCGTACGGCTCATCACCCTCGACGCCCTGCCACGCAACCACGGCGGCAAGGTCGACAAGCGCTCACTCCGAGAGGTGGCATCATGACGGAGGTCTCGTTCGCCCAGCATGGGATGTGGGTCACCGAGCGGATGGGGGCGGGGTCGGCGTACCACATGCCGATCGTGATCTGCTTCGACGGCTCGCACGCCCCCGATCCGGCCGTCCTGGCCAAGGCGTGCGCGAGCGTGGTCGCGCGGCACCCGCTGCTGGGCCGGGCCGTACGGGAGCACGACGGCGTGCCGCACCTGGTGCCCGCGACCCGGTCCCCGTCCCTGGAGACGGGGGAGTCGGTGGAGGAGGCCGTCAGGCGGCCCTTCGACCTGGAGAACGGCCCGCTCGTCCGCTTCACGCTCGTCGGCGACACCCTCGTGATCGTCGCCCACCACCTGGTCTTCGACGGCGGGTCCAAGGACATCCTGGTCGCCGACCTCGCCGCTTTCGCGGCCGGTGCCGTACCGCCGCCGCTCGAACCCCTCGACCACGCCGCCGGTCAGCGGGAGCGGGTGGCCGACCTGCTCGGCGAGGCTCGCGCGTTCTGGGCGGACAGGTGGCGCGAACCGGACGAAACCGTCGTGCCGGGCGGGGTGCTCCGCTCCCGCGGGGGCGGCCCGGGGCGGCTGCTGGAGTTCACGCTCGACGTCCCCGACCTGTCCGGCCTGACCAGGTTCGAGGTGCTGCACGCGGCGCTGCACGCGCTCCTCATGTCGTACGGCAACGCCGACGTCGTCACCGCGGTCGACCTGTCGACCCGCACCGCCGAGTCGGCGGGACACGTCGGCCCCTTCGTCAACGAACTGGCCGTCTTCTCGAGCCCGTCGCCCGATGCGCCGTTCGCGACGTTCGCCGCCGGGCTGCGCGCCGAGCTCAGGAGCCTGTACGCCTATCGCGAGGTCCCCCTGGCCAGGGCGGTCGCCGGGCTGAGACCGCATGCGGCGCTCGCTCCCGTCTCGGTCAGCTACCGGCGCGCTCCGGCGACGTACGGCGCGGGACCGGCGGAGGGGTTCGGTCAGGTCGACTGGCTGGCGTTCAACCACGCGGTGCGGGGCGCCCTGCAGCTCCAGGTCCTCGACCCTGCCGACCCTGCCGACCCTGCCGACCGGACCGACGGTTCCGACGGCGCGGCGGTGACGGCGCCGGGAATGACCGCCAGCCTCCGTTACGACCCGGGCGAGCTGACCGATCCGGTCGGGTTCGCCGACGACCTCCGGGCGGTGCTGGCGGCGATCGCCCAGGATCCCACCCGGTCCCTGGAGATGCTGCCGACCCGGGAACCCGTGGTCGCCTGGCCCGTCCCCAGTTCCATGACAGCGGGTGCCGTACCGGCGGTGGAGGACACCGTGGACACCGGTGCCGGAGTGGATCTCGACGATCCGCTGGCGGCCGAGATCCGCGCCATCTGGGAGGAGGTGCTCAAGCTCGCTCCCATCGAGCCGAATGACGACATCTTCGAGCTCGGCGGCCACTCGCTGACCATCACCCAGATCATCGCCCGCATGCGCAAGAGGCTGGGCGTGGAGGTCGAGCTGGACGACTTCTTCGACAACCCGACGATCGCCGGCGTGCTCCAGGTGATCCGCCGGTGACGCGGCCCGTCACGGCCGAGCCTGCCGATCCGGCCGTCTTCCCGGCGGAGACGCCCGGTCCGGACGACGCCGATCTCTCGCTCATGCTGATGATCCGGGCGTTCGAGCTGAAGCTGCTCGACCTGTTCGGCAGGGGCCTGCTCAACGGCACGACCCACACCTGTCTCGGCCAGGAGTACATCCCGGTCGCCATGGAGGCGCTGCTCGACCCGCGCGACCACGTGTTCAGCAACCATCGGGGGCACGGCCACTACCTGGCACGCTTTCGCGACCCCGCCGGACTGCTCGCGGAGATCATGGGCAGGGAGGGAGCCGTCTGCGCCGGGGTCGGCGGCAGCCAGCACATCCACAGGGACCGCTTCCTGTCCACGGGGGTGCAGGGCGAGAGCCTGCCGGTCGCCGCGGGGGTCGCGCTGCACCTCAAGCGGGCCGAGCCCGGCCGCCTCGCCTGCGTCTACGTCGGGGACGGCACGTTCGGCGAGGGCGCGGTCTACGAGGCGTTCAACATCGCGTCGCTGTGGGCGTTGCCGCTGCTCGTCGTCGTCGAGAACAACGGCATCGCCCAGTCGACGCCCACGTCCCGGCACCTGGCGGGGAGCATCGCGGGCCGGGCGGCGGCGTTCGGCATCGACCACCGCCTCGTCGAGACCTCCGACGTCACCGAGATCCGCCGCACGCTCGAACCCCTGGTGTCGCGTGTCCGTTCCCGCGCGACGCCTCTCGTCGTCGAGTTCGTCACCCGGCGCCTCGGACCGCACAGCAAGGGCGACGACACCAGGCCGGCCCCAGCCGTACAGGCTCTGCGCGAGCAGGACTGGTACGCGCGGTGCGCGGCGGCGTGCCCCGACCGCTTCCCGCGGCTCGACGCGGAGGCGAGCGCGCACATCGACGCGGTCGCCGCGGAGGTCATGGGCAGGGCCCCGTCACGGTGGGAGGGGGCACGGTGGGAGGGGGCACGGTGGGAGGGGGCACGGTGGGAGGGGGCACGGTGGGAGGGGCCGTGAGGGTCGCGGAGAACCTGAACGCGGCGCTGGCCGCCCTGCTCGCCCGGGAGCCGAACCTCTACGTGCTGGGAGAGGACGTCGTCGATCCGTACGGCGGCGCCTTCAAGATCACTCGGGGGCTGTCCACCGGCTTCCCCGATCGCGTCCTGTCGACCCCGATCAGCGAGAACGCCGTCACCGGCGTCGCCGCGGGTCTCGCGCTGGCGGGAGACCTGGCGATCGTCGAGATCATGTTCGGCGACTTCGCCGCGCTCGCCTTCGACCAGTTGCTCAACTTCGCGTCGAAGTCGGTCTCCATGTACGGCTCCCGCCTGCCGATGCGCATGGTCGTACGCTGCCCGGTCGGCGGCGGGCGCGGTTACGGGCCGACCCACAGCCAGAGCCTGCAGAAGCACTTCGTCGGCATCCCCGGACTTGCCCTCTACGAGCTGTCGCCGTTCCACGACAACCTGGCCGTGTTCGAGGAGATGTTCGCCCGGGCGGAACCGTGCGTGTTCTTCGAGGACAAGGTCCTCTACACGCGCCCGATGGGCGCCGTGGAGCCGCCGTTCTCGGTGGAGCTCTCCGACGGCGTGGCCAGGGTGTCCCTCGACGGTCCCCCCGACTGCGTGATCATCACGCCCGGCGGGGTCACGCACCGGGTGCTGGCCGCGATGCGCTCGCTGCTGGTCGAGGAGGAGATCGCCTGCACGCTGCTGGTGCCGTCCCGGCTGTATCCGTTCGACCTGCCCGATGTCTTCGACGCGGACGTCCGCGCGGCGCGCCGGGTGTTCGTCGTCGAGGAGAGCACCGCCGGGGGGACGTGGGGCGCCGAGGTGGCCCACGTCGTCCATCGACGGCACTGGGGGCGCCTGGCCCACCCGGTCACGTTGATCCACTCCCTCGGCGGGGTCATTCCCACCGCGGCTCATCTCGAGCGGGCGGCCCTCGTGAACGAGTCCACGATCCACAGCGCGATCAGGGAGACCCTCCGTGGCTGAGCTCCGCGTGCCGAAGCTGAACAACAACGACACCGAATATCTCCTCGTCGAGTGGCTCGCCGCCGACGGCGCGCGGGTCGCCGAGGACGACGCGGTCGTGCTGGTGGAGACGTCCAAGGCCGCCGAGGAGCTCACCGCGGGTGCCTCCGGCGTCCTCCGCCACCGGCTGCGGGCGGGGGTCTGGTGCCGCCCGGACGACGTGATCGCCTCGATCGACGGGACGGCGGAACCTTCCGGCCCCCAACCGGCGTCCCCGGACAGGGTGTCACCGGTCACGGCACAGCGGGGTACGGCACAGCGGGGTACGGCACAGCACGGTACGGCCGAGGACTCGGCGCCGCTCATCACGGCCCCCGCGCAGGCGCTCATCGACGAGCTCGGCATCGACCTCGAACGAGTCAGGGCACTGGGCATCCCCGTCGTCCGGCGGGCCGACGTCGAACGCGTGGCCGCTACACCCCTCGGCGGCGAGACCTCCACCGACGGGCGCGCCGAGCACCGGCTTTCGCGGGTGCAGCGGGCCGTGGCCAGGTCCGTGGAGCTGTCCCATCAGACCATCCCCGCCGCGTACGCCGTCGTCCGCATGGATCTCGGCCCGGCGCTGGAGTACGCGCGGGCCAAGACGATGGAGATCCGCCGCCCGGTGGGGCCGGCGGAGGTGTTCGTCCAGGCCGTCGCGGGCCTGCACGAGCGGTTCCCGCTGTTCTTCGCCACTGTCGACGGCACTGTCGACGGCACTGTCGACGGCACCAGGGCGCTGCTGTCCGAAGCTCCGAACATCGGCGTCACCGTCGACGTCGGCGAGGGGCTGTACGTCCCCGTCGTCCACGACGCGGGGAGCCGTACGACGAAGGACATCGCGACGACCCTGATGAAGCACCGGCTCGCCGCCGCCACCGGCGAGTTCACGGAGAGCGACCTGTCCGGCGCCAACTTCGTCGTCACCCTGCACACCGAGCACGGGGTCGTGCTGGCGATCCCGTTCGTCTTCCCCGGCACCGTCTGCGCGCTCGCCGTCGCCGGGCCGCGCGAAGGAACCCTCGCCGACATCGGCCTCGCCTACGACCACCGCCTGATCAACGGCAGGGACGCAGCCCTCTTCCTGAACGCGCTCAAAGCCACCGTCGAAGGGCTCACCTGATGTCCGCAGCCGGCCTGTCCGAGGCGAAGAAGGAACTGCTCAGACAGCGACTGCGGTCCAGCCAGGCCGATCGGTCCGGCGAGGCCGGTCAAACGGATGGGGCGATCCGGCGCCGCCCCGAGGGCGTCGAGCCGCCGCTCGGCCCCGCCCAGGAACCGCTCTGGTTCATGGAGCACTTCACACCGGGCACCGCCACCTACACGATCGCGATGGCCGTACGGCTGCGCGGGCCGCTCGACGTGGACCGCCTCAGGCAGGCGCTGGCCCGGCTGCCGGAGCGGCACGAGAGCCTGCGGCACCGGTTTCCGGCGACGGACGAGGGGCTGCCCGCCGTACACGTCGTGCCCGAGGCGGACGTGCCGTTGCGCGAGGCGGCGGCCGCGACGGACGAGGAGACCGTCGCCCTGATCGACGCCGAGAGCGCGACCCCGCTCGACCTCGCGGAGGGGCCGCTGCTCAGGGCGCTGCTCGTGGCCAGAGACATGGAGAAGGGCCGGGACGAGCACGTCCTCGCGCTGCTCGTGCACCACATCGTCGCCGACGGCCAGTCGGCCCACCTGCTCATGCGCGACCTGCTGGCGCTTTACCGAGGAGAGGACCCGGCCGCGCCCGCCGTACGCTACGGCGACGTCGCGCTGTGGCAGCGCGGGCGGCGGTTCGACCGTGAGCAGGTCTACTGGCAGCGGGAACTGGCCGCGCTGCCGAGGGCGGACCTGCCCCTGGACCGGCCCAGGCCGCCACGCCAGTGCTTCGACGGCGCATCGCACGTCCACGAGCTCGCCCCCGAGCTGGTCGACCGGCTCACCGAGCTGGGCGGACGGCACGGCGCGACCAGGTTCATGACGATGCTGGCAGCGTTCCAGACGCTGATCGCGCGATATTCGGGGCAGGACGACTTCGCGGTCGGCACCCCGGTGGCCGGGCGCACCCGGCCCGAGCTCGACGACGTGGTCGGCATGTTCGTCAACACGCTGGTGCTGCGCGCCCGGCTCGACGGCGACCCGAGCTTCGCCGAGTTGCTGGCCCGCACCAGGGACACGGTGATCGAGGCGCTCGACCACCAGGAGCTGCCGTTCAGCCGGCTGGTAGACGAGCTCGGCGTGCCGCGCGACCCGAGCAGGCAGCCGCTGGTCGACACGTTGTTCTCGATGCACGACTTCGCCAACCGAAGCGACGACGGCGAGGTGTCGGACTTTCCCCTGCGGCCCGGCTCGGCCCGCCATGACCTGGAGCTCTATCTGGTGCCCACCCCGGGCGGCGGACTGGCCTGCACGTTCACGTACAAGACCGCGCTGTTCGACGCCGGCACGGTCGAGCGGATGGCCGGGCACCTGGAGGCGCTGGTGCGGGCGGCCGTCGCCGAGCCCGATGTGCCGGTCAGCAGGCTTTCGCTGCCGCTGGGGGAGGACGCCGAGCTGATCGCGTCCTGGAACGACACCGCCGCGGGCTTCCCCGCCCACGCCACCCTGCACGGCCTGGTCGAGGAGCAGGTCGCGCGCACCCCCGACGCGACCGCCGTGACGTTCCGGCGCGCGTCGCTGACGTATCGGGAGCTCGACGAGCGGGCGAACCGGGTGGCGCACCGGCTGACCGGCCTGGGTGTGGGCACGGGCACGCTGGTCGCGGTCTGCGCGGAACGCTCGATCGAGCTCGTGGTCGCCCTACTCGGCGTGCTCAAGGCGGGCGCGGCGTACGTGCCGCTGGACCCGGACTACCCGGCCGACCGGCTCGCGTTCATGCTGTCGGACTCGGCCGCGCCCGTGGTGCTGGCGCAGCGGCATCTGGCCGCGGGCGACGCCACGGTCCTCCTGCTGGACGAGCTCGCGGAGGCGGCGGACGTGCCCGTCACCTCTCCTGAACCCGCCGGAGAGCCCGGCACCGCCGCGTACATGATCTACACCTCCGGTTCGACGGGCAGGCCGAAGGGGGTGCCCAACAGCCACCGCGGCATCGTCAACCGGCTCGACTGGATGCAGAAGCGCTACGGCCTCACCCCGGACGACGTGGTGCTGCAGAAGACCCCGGCCGGCTTCGACGTGTCGGTGTGGGAGTTCTTCTGGCCGCTGACGACCGGGGCCAGGCTGGTGCTGGCCGAGCCGGGAGGCCACCGCGACCCGGCCTACCTGCGCGATCTGATCAACGCCGAGGGCGTGACCACCACGCATTTCGTGCCGTCGATGCTGGCGGTGTTCCTCGCCGAGGAGGGCGCGGCCACCTGCACCTCCCTGCGCCGCGTCATCTGCAGCGGTGAGGAGCTCCCGGTCGACCTGGCCGCACGCTGCCTGCGGACGATCCCGGCGGAGCTGCACAACCTGTACGGCCCGACCGAGGCCGCCATCGATGTGTCCTCCTGGGAGTGCACGCTCGACCGGCTCTCGGGACGCGTACGCGTGCCGATCGGCTCGCCCATCCAGAACATCACGCTGCACGTCCTCGACCGGCATCGCCGGCCGGTGCCCGTCGGGATGCCCGGCGAGCTGCACATCGGCGGGGTCGGCGTCGCGCTCGGCTACCACGACCGGCCGGAGCTGACCGCCGAGCGGTTCGTCGACGGCCTCTACAGGTCCGGTGACGCGGCCCGCTGGCTGCCCGACGGGACCGTCGACTTCCTCGGCCGCCTCGACAACCAGGTCAAGCTGCGCGGGCTGCGCATCGAGCTGGGCGAGATCGAGGCGGCGCTGCGCGAGAGGGCGGGCGCCCGCGAGGCCGTCGTCGTCGTGCGGGCCGACCGGCTCGTCGCCTACCTGGCCGGCGTCCCGGAGGAAGCCGCCCAGGCGGCCGCGATGCGGGCGGCCGTACGCGGCATCCTGCCGGAATACATGCTGCCGTCGCAGTTCGTCTTCCTGGAGGCCCTGCCGCTCACCCCGAACGGCAAGCTCGACCGTGCGGCACTGCCCGCCCCGGCCGCCTCCGCCGGCGACACCGAGTATGCCGAGCCGGAGACCGGCGCCGAGAAGGCGATCGCGGACATCTGGGCCGAGGTCCTGGGAGCCGGACGGGTCGGCCTCGACGACGACTTCTTCGACCTCGGCGGCCACTCGCTGCTCGCCATCCAGATCGTCGCCAAGCTGCGCAAGGCGGGCATCGGCCAGATCGGCCTGGTCGACGTCTTCTCCCACCGGACCGTGCGCGAGCTGGCCGCCTTCGCCGAGCGGCCGGTCCCGGCGGGTCCGCGACCCCTGCTCCAGCGCCTCACCCCGGCGGGACGGACCGCCGGCCTCACCTACGTCTGCGTGCCGTACGGCTCGGGCAGCGCCGTCGTCTACCAGCCGCTGGCCGACGCGCTGCCCGGCGACCACGCGTTGTACGCCGTCGCCATCCCCGGCCACGACATCGGCCTGGACGAGGAGGCGATGGAGTTCGACGCCCTCGCGGCCCGCTGCGCCGAGGAGATCCTTTCGATCGAGGGACCGATCGCGATCTACGGCCACTGCGGGGTGGGCGCGGCTCTCGCGGTCGAGCTGGCCCGCCGGGTCGAGGCGGCGGGCCGCGAGGTCGAGGCCCTCTACATCGGGGCGATCTTCCCGTTCGCCCGGCCGCGCGGAGTGCTGGGCAGGCTGTCGAGGCTCGTGGACGTCGATCGGCTGAGCCGCAGCCAGACCGATATCAACCGGCTCAAGGCTCGCGGCGTCGACCTGGACGAGCTCGACCCCGGAGTGGCCGACCGGATCATCCGTACGATGCGGCGGGATTCGAAGGCGGCCGAGAAGTTCTTCACCGAGCTGTTCGACTCCCCGGACCGGCGGCGGCTGAAGGCACCGATCATCTCGGTGGTCGGCGAGCGCGACCCGGCGACCGACTTCTACGAGGAGCGCTACCGGGAGTGGGCCTTCCTCTCCGACACCAACGCGCTCGTGGTGCTGGACGAGGGCGGCCACTACTTCCTGCGCTACCGGGCCGCCGAGCTGGCCGAGATCCTGCGGACCCACCGCTCGCTGGGCCGGCCCGCCCCGCACGAGCCGGACGACACGTGGTGGGTCCACGGCGTGAGCACGCCGGAGACGTCCAGCGCCGACCCGGCGTCGGGGACGTCCGATGCCGGCCCGGCGGCCGAGCCCGCCGTCAGGCCCGGCATGACCCGGTTCCTCACCGTCGCCGCCGGCCAGCAGATCTCGATGATCGGGTCGGCCCTGACCGGATGGGCACTGCCGCTGACGATCCTCGTCGACTCCGGCTCGATCGCGCAGTTTTCCATCCTGGCCGTGCTCAACCTGGCCGGGTTGCTGATCTCGCCGCTGGCCGGAGCGATCGTCGACAGGGGCGACAGACGGCGGGTCATGCTCCTGGCCGACTTCGCCTGCGGGGGCATCCAGGTCGTGCTCGCCTGCCTGATCCTCTTCGGCGAGCTCCGGCTCTGGCAGGTCTACCTGCTGATCGTCGCGTTGTCGATCGCGGCGAACTTCCAGCGCCTGGCCTACACGTCCGCCGTTCCGCAGCTCGTGCCCAAGCGCTACCTCGGGCACGCGATGGGCGTCACCCAGATGGCCAACGGTGTCGCACAGCTCGTCGTGCCGCTGATCGCCGCCGGGCTGCTGGCCTGGATCAAGCTGGGCGGGATCGTGATCATCGATGTGGCCAGCTACGTCTTCGCCATCGTCGCCGTGCTGGCGGTCCGGTTCCCGGACACGCTGCCGTGGCGGCCGCGCGAACCGCTGAGCACCGAGATCCGCAAGGGCTTCGCCTACACGTGGAACGAACGCGGCCTGCGGGCGATGCTCGTCTTCTTCGCGGTGCTGAACATCTTCCTGTCCCCGCTCCTGCTGCTCGTCTCTCCGCTCGTCCTGTCGTTCGCCACGCTCACCGAGGTGAGCGTGATCTCCGTGGTGACCGGCCTCGGCGTGATGCTGGGCGGGTTGACGATGGCCGTATGGGGCGGGCCGGCCAAGTGGCGCTTCCGCGGGGTGCTCGTGTCGACGCTGGCCGTCGCGGCCGGCAGCGTGGTCACCGGGCTCCGCCCTTCACTGATCGTGATCGGTGTGGGCGCGTTCTCGCTGACGTACTTCCTGACCCTGATGAACGCGATGTACTCGACCATCGTGCAGATCAAGGTGCCCTACCGCTATCACGGCCGGGTCTTCGCGCTGAACACGCTCGTGGCCTGGTCGACCCTGCCGATCGGGATGGGACTCGTCGCACCGCTGGGCGCCGCGCTGTTCGACCCCATGCTGGCCCCCGGCGGGGCGCTCGCCCCGACCGTCGGCGCGCTGATCGGCGTCGGGCCCGGACGCGGGGTCGCGTTCCTCTACCTGGTGTGCGCGCTGGGCATGGCGGCCGTCGTGGCGGGTGCGCTGCGCGTACGGCGACTGGCCCGCTTCGACGCCGACATGCCCGACGCGCTGCCGGACGACCTCGTCGGCATGGAGACCGTCGAGAGGCGCCGCGAGGCGAAGACGGCCGCGGCCGCGTAGCCGCCGCTCCTGACACCCGTCTGTATCGGGATTCCACTACGGGGTTTATTGTTAGGAAACTTTCTTTTATATTAGCCTCACTACCCCCCAGCAAGAGGAAGCCTGACATGCGGAAACTGTTAGCGCCTCTGGCGGCGCTGGTCGTCGCCGCCACAACAGTGGTGGTGATCGCCTCGCCCGCCTCGGCCCACGGCTACATCTCGGACCCGCCGAGCCGGCAGGCCTGGTGCGCCGCCGGCAAGGTCCCCAACTGCGGTCAGATCATCTGGGAGCCGCAGAGCGTCGAGGGGCCCAAGGGCCTGCACAACTGCAGCGGCGGTGACGCCCGCTGGGCTCCGCTCGACGACGACAGCAAGCCCTGGCCCGTCACCACGGTCGGCGACACGGTCACCTTCAAGTGGCTGATCGAGGCCCGCCACGCCACCAGCACGTGGGAGTACTACATCGGCAACGAGCGGATCGCGGTCATCAACGACCACGGCAAGGAGCCTCCGGCCGTCGTCACGCACACGGTGAGCCTGGGCGGCAGGACCGGCCGGATCAAGCTGCTGGCCGTCTGGAACATCGCCGACACCGAGAACGCCTTCTACAACTGCGTCGACCTCCAGGTCGGCCCCGGCGGCCCCAGCCCCAGCCCGAGCCCCAGTCCCAGCCCGACGCCCTCGTCCTCGCCGAGTCCTTCCCCGACCCCGTCGCCCACCCGGTCACCCTCCCCGTCGCCCTCTCCGTCGCCCACCCCGACCCCTTCGGCGACGCCCGGCGGCGCCTGGACCGCAGGCACGTCCTACAAGGCCGGTGACCTGGTCACCTACAACGGGCGCACCTACCGGTGCGTCCAGGCGCACACCGCGCTGACCGGCTGGGAGCCGCCGAACGTCCCGGCGCTCTGGCAGGCCGTGTGACCCCTCCTCCAAAAGCCGGCGACCGGTCCTCGTGGCCGGTCGCCGGCGGCGGTGAGGGGTGACGCGGGGCCCGTACAGAGAGGTCAAAGGTCCCTGTCTCACTGATCTACCAGCCGGAGACGCTGTGTAAGCCCGGCGGTGACACCTCTGGTCGCCGCACCAGAGCGGATACACAGTGGAGGCAACCATGAGTGCGGGGGACGCGCCGGTCGGACAGCCGGACGCCCGACCGGCCGGCGGGCGTCCGGCGCTGATGCTGACCCTGGCCACGGTCGGCTTCGCGATCAACTTCTGGGCCTGGGCGCTGCTCAGCCCGCTGGCGCCGAAGTTCAAGGAGGCCCTGCACCTGAGCCCCTTCCAGCAGGCGCTGGTGGTGGCGGTGCCGGTGGTGGTCGGGTCGCTGGGCCGCATTCCGGTCGGTGCGCTGACGGACCGGTACGGCGGCCGCGTCATGTTCCCCCCGTGCAGCGGGGCCGGTCATGACCACACCGTCGATCGACACCGCCCCGGTGACGGCGGCCGACCGGACCCGGCTGTTCCAGCTCGCGTCGGTGCTGCTCACCTACCCGGACACCGAACTGCTCGGCACCCGCGACGAACTGCGCGCCGCCGCCGCCCGGATCGAGCACCCGCGGCTGCGCGGGCAGGCCGAGGAGTTCCTCGCCTGGCTGGCCGGCACCGCGCCGATCGACGTGCAGCGGCACTACGTGCAGACCTTCGACCTGCGCCGCCGATCCGGCCTCTACCTGACGTACTACCTGCACGGCGACACCCGCAAGCGGGGGATGGCGCTGCTCATCCTCAAGCAGCGCTACCGCGCCCACGGCCTGCGGCTGGCCGCCGGTGAACTGCCCGACCTGCTGCCCGTCGTGCTCGAGTTCGCCGCCACGGTCGGCCCCGGCGAAGGGGAGGCGCCGCTGCGCCAGCACCGGCGCGGCATCGAACTGCTGCGCGCCGCCCTCGCCGACCTCGGCACGCCGTACCACCTGCTCCTCGACGCCGTCACCGCCGTCCTGCCCGAGCTGACCGGCACCGACCGGGAGGCCGTCGCGGAACTGGCCCTCCGGACTCCCTCGGCGGCGTCGGCCTCGCCCCTTACCCCACCTGCCCCTCGCCGGAGGCCACGCGATGAACACCGTCGTCTGGATCGTCCTGCCGTACCTGTGCCTGGCGGTTTTCGTCGGCGGTCACGTGTGGCGGTGGCGCCACGACCAGTTCGGCTGGACCACGCACACCAGCCAGCTGTTGGAGAACCGGATCCTGCGCCTGGGATCGCCGCTGTTCCACCTCGGCGCGTTCGGGGTCATCGGCGGGCACGCCATGGGGCTGCTGGTGCCGGCCTCGGTGACCGAGGCGCTTCGGATCCCCGAGCACCTCTACCACCTGACCGCGGTCTGGGGCGGCACACTGACCGGCGCCATGCTCGTCGCCGGACTGGTCCTGCTCGTCGCCCGCCGCTTCGTCGACGGGCGGGTCCGGCGTAGGACCACCCCCATGGACAAGGTGCTCTACGTCGCCCTGACGGCCATGATCGCGCTCGGCATGACCGCCACGGTCGCCGTCAACCTGCTCGGCCACGGGTACGACTACCGGGAGACGATCGCCGTCTGGTTCCGCAGCGTGTTCTGGTTCTCCCCGCGCAGCGACCTGATGATAGGCGCGCCGCTGGTCTATCAGCTGCACGCCATCGGCGGCTTCCTGTTCCTGGCGTTGTGGCCCTTCACCCGGCTCGTCCACGTCTGGTCGGCGCCGCTCGCCTACCTGTGGCGCCCGTACGTCGTCTACCGCGCGCGCCGCGGGCCCGTGCCGGCCGCGCCGCTCGCACCGGCCGCCGTACGCGAGGCGACCCCCAGAACGGCATACGAGAGGAGCCACGGATGAGGTTCGTCAGAGAGATGGCGGCGGCGCTTTCGGCAGGCGCGGGCATCGCGATGCCGGCCGCGGGCCCGGTGCTGGTGGTCAAGGGCGGAAGGGCCCGGGCGGCGATCCGCGCCGAGCTTCGCGGCCAGGTGATCGCCTACCCGGAGAAGGAGTCCGCCGCCGCGCCGGCCTCGGACGGGTAGGCAGGAGGGACCCCTGCCCTCCTGGCCGGGGACCTTTGTCACTACAGCCCCCTCTCCGGCCGTGGTGGACTCCTGATCGGCCCCGCCGCGTCCTGCTGTCGGCGGGGCGTAGGCGAGAACCTGGGATTTTGGGGGGATGCGGGTTGTCCGACGCCGATCGCCGTATGGAAGGTTTCCCGGTAACGCGGACCGGGCCCGCGGACATGGCGCCGCCCGTCCTGATACAGGGCGGGATGGGCGTGGGGGTGTCCGGATGGCGCCTGGCACGTGCGGTGGCGAGCGCCGGCCAGCTCGGTGTGGTGTCGGGCACGGCGCTCGACATCATGTTGGCCCGCCGGCTGCAGCAGGGGGATCCGGGAGGGCATCTGCGCCGGGCGCTGGCCCGTTTCCCGGTCCCCGAGATCGCGGAGCGGGTCCTGGCCCGCTATTTCGTTCCCGGCGGGCCCGGCAGCGGCAGGCCGTACCGGCCGGTGCCGCGCCTGGGGCTGCGGCGCAGTCAGGCCGCGGACGAGCTGGCCGTGGTCGCCAACTTCGCCGAGGTCCTGCTCGCCAAGGAGGGGCACGACGGCCTGATCGGGGTCAACTACCTGGAGAAGATCCAGATGGCCACACCGGCCGCGGTCTACGGTGCGATGCTCGCCGGGGTCGACTACGTGCTGATGGGCGCCGGTATCCCGGCGGAGATCCCGCGGCTGCTCGACGATCTCGCGGCGCACCGGGCGGCGGAGATCTCGGTGACCGTGGCCGGCAGTGAGAAGCCGCACACGGTCGGCCTCGACCCGGTGGCGCTGCTCGGCGGGTCGCTCGCGCCACCGGCGCGGCCCCGGCTGCTGGCGATCGTCTCCTCGCACGTCCTGGCCGCCTACCTCGCGCGCTCGGCCGGCACCAGGCCCGACGGGTTCGTGATCGAGTCGCCGTCGGCGGGCGGCCACAGCGCGCCGCCGCGCGGCCGGTTGCGGCTGGACGAGGCGGGCGAACCCGTGTACGGCCCGCGCGACGAGGTGGACACCGGCAAGGTCGCGGCGCTCGGCCTGCCGTTCTGGCTCGCGGGCGGGTACGGCACGCCCGATGGGCTCGCCAGAGCGCTGGAGTTGGGAGCCGCCGGGATCCAGGTGGGGTCGGCGTTCGCACTGTGCCGGGAGTCCGGTCTGGACGACGGGCTCAGGCGGCGACTGCTGTGCGGCGCCGCCGACGGCACGCTGGAGGTTCGCAACGACCCCCACGCATCCCCTGCCGGGTTCCCCTTCAAGGTCGCCCATATCCCCGGCACGCTGTCCGACGCCGGCGTCTACGCGGAGCGGTCCCGGCTGTGCGACCTGGGCTACCTGCGCACGCCCTATCAGAAGCCGGACGGCGGGGTCGGCTACCGCTGCCCGGCGGAACCGGTGGAGACCTACGTCCGCAAGGGCGGTCGCGAGGAGGAGACCACCGAGCGGCGGTGCCTGTGCAACGGGCTGCTCGCCGCGATCGGCCTCGGGCAGCACCGCGCGGACGGTTATCCGGAGCCTCCGCTGCTCACCCTCGGCCAGGACACCGGCTTCCTCGACGGGCTGCCGGACGACTACTCGGCCGCCGATGTGGTGGACCGCATCCTGAAGGGGGCGAGCGCCTCATGAGCGTCCGCCGCATCCTGTGGATCGGCGACGGGCCCAGCCGAAGGGTGGCTGGGCCCGTGTGAATCACCTGTGGCGGGGACAGGGGATCACGCGTAGGGGTTCTGTGTCACCAGGTGGGCCTTGAATCCCTCGCCGAAGGTGCTGGTCGGAGTGCCGTTGGCGTCGGTGATGAGGACGTTGCCCGAGCTGTCGCAGGCTCCCCAGGCGTTCCAGGTCCAGGCGAGGTAACCGACACCGTTCGCGTCGGCCCAGTTCATGACCTTGTCTATGTAGTCGTGGGCGCAGGTGTTCTGGCCGATCTCACCGGCCACCACGGGCACCTTCGCGGCGACCGTGCCGATCGTGTTGTTCCAGCAGGTGGTGTCCACGCACCCGTTGAAGTTGTAGGAGTGCCAGGAGGCCATCAGGTTGCCGGTCGGGTCCTTCGGCTTGTAGTTCAGCCACTGGCTCAGGTCGTTGGTCCAGGTCAGACCGGCCGTCATGATGACGTTGGCGGCTCCGGTGGCACGGACCGCGTCGACCAGGGCCTGCATGCCGGCGACCTGGTAGCCGATTCCGGCGCAGGTGCCGCCGTCACGCAGGCAGGTCCACGCCGCGGTGGCGTCCGTCCAGTTGTTGGCCGCGTCCGGATAGGGCTCGTTGAACAGGTCGAAGATGACGGCGTTGTTGCCCTTGAAGGTGTTCGCCACCTGGGTCCAGAACGTCGGCGCGTACTTCGCGTCGGGCATGGGCTTCTGGCAGGTCGCCGCCACATCCGAGCAGCCCGCGCCCGTCCCCGTGTACTGGCCGTAGTTCCAGTGCATCTCGACGATCGGAGTGATCCCGTTGGCGATCAGCAGGTTCACGTAGTCCTTGACCGCCTGCTGGTAGGCCGCGCCGCTGGTTCCGCCCGAAGGCACGTTGCCGGTCGCCAGCCAGCACTCCTCGTTCAGCGGGATCCGCACCACATGGATGTTCCACGGCTTCATCGCGCTGACGGAGGCCTGATCCGCCGGGCCGTCCCACATGCCCCTGCCCTGGATGCAGGCGAACTCACCGCTGGAGCGGTTGACGCCCAGCAGCCGGTACGGCTTGCCGGCCGAAGTCACCAATGTGTTGCCCGAGACATGCAACTGCGGGGCCGGCCCGCCGGGCTGGGGGCTGGGAGACGGGGACGGGCTCGGACTTGGGCTGGGGCTTGGGGACGGGGATGGGCTCGGTTTCGGGGACGGGCTGGGGCTTGGGGACGCGCCGGTACAGGTGACGCCGTTGACGGTGAACGCGGCGGGAACCGGGTTGCTTCCGCTCCACTTGCCGATGAAGCCGATCGACACCGAGCCGTTGGAGGGAACGTTGCCGTTCCAGCTCAGGCTCTTGGCGGTGACGTGCGCGCCGGACTGCGACCAGTCGGCGTTCCAGCCGTTGCTCACGCCCTGACCAGCCGCAGGAAAGTCGAACTCCAACGTCCAGCTGGTCAGCGGGCCGCCGAGGCTGGTGATCGCGACGTCACCCTGGAAGCCGCCCTGCCACTCGCTGACGACCTTGTACTGCACCGAGCAGCCGCCGGGGGCGGCCGCGGCGGGGACGGATATCGCGGACATGCCTGCTGCAGCCAGCACTCCTGCGGCGGCTGCCGCGAATTTGACACGAAGTTGCATCGAAGCCTCCTTGCTGGGAACCGGACGGCCGTCGAGAGCAGCGCTGTGGATGAACGGTGGGTTACTTAAGGGCTTAAGTCAAGGCTGTCTCTTTGTGATGGTGCGAGGCGGGTCGGACGCGGAAAGCGACGGAAACGGTTCCTCATCGTCACACCCCGTGAGAAGCCGATCTGGACGTGCGGGTCCGTAAGCGGCTGCCAAAGTGTTCGAGGGCCGAAGCGCGTGATGCTCACGTCCTCGATGACGTGCGTGTACCGAGAAAGTTTCAGTAGGTCCCCAGATGTCGACCGCACGCCGGACGGTCGCCGTGTTCCTCGGCAGCCGCCATGGGCATCTCGCCGACGTGCTGCCTTAAGCGCTTAAGGGCCCTTGCTGTTCTTGCGGGCGCCCCCACCTCTCCGGGAGAGGCATGGGAAAAGCGATTCGGTGCTGTTCCTCTTCCGGCAGCGGTAACAAAATGGTCAGGACGTGAGGGGGGATGCGGTGAAGCGGCCGACCATCGCCGAGATCGCGGCAAGGGCCGGTGTCTCGATCGGCGCCGTGTCGTACGCGCTCAACGGACGGCCGGGGGTGTCCGCGGAAACCCGCAAACTCATCCTCGACATCGCCAACGAGATCGGCTGGCGGCCGAGCGTGGCGGCCAGGTCCCTGTCCGGATCCCGGGCGCACAGCGTCGGCCTGATCATCGCCCGCCCGGCGGACACGCTCGGTGTCGAGCCGTTCTTCATGCGGTTCATCGCCGGGCTGGAACGCGAACTGTCCGGGCGGCGCACCGCTCTGCTCCTGCAGGTCGTCGAGGACCACCGCGCTGCGATCGACGCGATGCGGCTCTGCTGGGCAGAACGGCGTGTCGACGGCATGGTCATCACCGACCTGTGGACAGAGGACGCGCGGATCCCGGTGCTCAAGGAACTCCAGATCCCGGCCGTTCTGGTCGGCCGGCCCCGGCCGGACACGGAGATACCCGCCGTCTGGACCGACGACGCGGCAGCCGTGGTCTCGGCGGTCGACTACCTCGTGGCGCTCGGACACCGCCGCATCGCCCGCGTCGCGGGGTTGTCCGCACTGGAGCACACCCAAGTGCGCATCGCGGCCTTCCGCCGGGCCGTGCTCGGTCACGGCCTCGGTGAACCACAGGTCATCGAGACCGACTACACCTGGGAGGAAGGCATGCGGGCCACGCGGACGCTGCTGTCCCGGCGCGACCGCCCGACCGCGATCATGTTCGACAACGACGTGATGGCCACCGCCGCGCTCAACGTGGCACAGGAAATGGGCGTCGCCGTGCCGGACGAGCTGTCGATCGTGGCCGGTGACGACTCGCAGCTGTGCGTGATGGTACGACCGGCGCTGACGGCGCTCTCGTGGGACATCCAGGCGTACGGCGTGCAGACCGCACGGGTGTTGGCAGACACGATCGACGACCGTTCCCCTGGCCCGCGACAGGTCAGCACGGCGAGTTTGGTCGTCCGGTCGAGCACCACCTCACCGCCGGCCTGACCGACCGGCGCTTGAGCTATGTGGCCGGCAGGGCTGTGGCCAGGAGCACGACGCCGAGCGAGCCGACGAGCGCGGCGGTGGCGAGCGCCCTCGCGACGGCCGGACGCCCGGTGCCGCTGGCCCAGCCGTGCAGCCCGGCCGCCAGCATCACCGCGCAGAACAGCAGGAGCTTCGCGGCCAGGATCCGCCCGTAACCCGGCTCCGCCAGTGCGGCCCAGGTGACGCCCTTGTGCACGGCGATGGCGACCCCGGTGGCGAGCTGGACGGGAAGGAACGCCGCGACGGTGAAGAGGCCGAACCGCCGTCCGACAGCGCCAAGCACGGTGGCCCGCCGCTCGGCGTCGAGCAGGCGGCGGGCCGACGGCAGCAGGACGAGCGAGACCGCCCGTCCGGCAGCAGGTCGCGCTCCTGATACGACCGCCACTGCCGCTCACGGTGATTCCTGCGCTGCGGGGCGCAATGAAGCACGAGGTCCCGTCCGACGGGCGGGACCTCGTCGATTCGCTTCACGTCACGGGCTGGTGCAGGTGGCCGCCGGGGTGGCAGAGGATCCTCCGCCGACGAAGCCGAAGGTCGTGGTCGCGTTGGCCGCGAGCGAGCCGTTCCACGACTCGTTGCGTACCGTCACAGTCGAGCCGGAGCCCGAGCGCACGCCTCCCCACAGCTGGGTGATGGTCTGCGAACCGGGCCAGGTCCAGTTCACGGTCCAGCCGTTGATCGCCGCGTTGCCCGCGCGCACCGTGACCTCACCCTGGAAGCCGTCGGGCCAGGAGTTGACCACCCGGAACGTCGCCGAGCATGCGCCGGACGGCGAGGGGCTCGGGCTCGGCGAGGGGCTCGGGCTCACGCTGGGCGACGGGCTCGGCGAGGGGCTCGGCGAGGGGCTGGGGCTGGGCGAGCGGCTTGGGCTCACGCTGGGCGACGGGCTGGGGCTGGGCGACGTGATCACACCGCCCCACCCCGCCGTCGAGTCCAGCCAGGCCGCGCGGCGCAGCATCCAGTCGCGCAGGTACTGCACCTGTCCCTGCCAGGTGGACGCGGTCGGGGTGTTGAAGAAGCCGATCGTGCGCGTCGTGAGGTTCGGCCAGCGCTGGAAGTTGCGCTGCGCGGCGTTGGTCAGCGGCTGGGCGAGAGCGTCGACCCTGCTCTGCAGCGCGGCGTCGGAGAGCACGCCGCGGCGCAGCGTCTGCCAGCGCGCCCTGACCTGGTCGACGAAGGCCGGATCCCGCATGAGCTGGGTGAACCAGTCGTTGGCGAGCGGCTGCCGGGTCTGCTGATACTGCCAGCCCGCGGTCTGGTCGTTCTGGAAGTACCCGCCCACGCCGAACGTGAGGTCGTAGTCCCACAGCGGACCGGCGAAGATCTTCGTGTCCCGGTCCTTGTAGAAATAGGCGCTGCGGACGTACGCGTCCATGTTCCGGCTCAGCTCGTAGATGATCATCTGGTCGATGAAGGAGCCCACGTCGATGTACGCCCGGTAGCCGGTGTTCGGGTCGGCGAAGTTCTGCGAGTGCAGCACGTTGTGGAATTCCTGGATGTAGCCCCGCAGCCAGTCCTTCTGCTGCGGCTGCGGTGACGAGGGATCGACCACTTCCAGGTAGTTCCAGCAGGTGGCCGCCGCCCCGGTGCACGGCAGCGTCGGCTCCTCCGCGGCCATCCACTCGAACTTCCAGATGTACCCGCCCTGGATCTTCGGCAGGGTCGTGTCGTCCTCGTGCAGCTTCTTGAGGTCGAGGCGGTTCTTCGAGTTCTTGATCGTCTCTTCGATCATGTAGACACCCATGTAGTCGTCGGCGCCCACCGGACCGGCGTCCGTGTTGAGGTAGAGCTCCACGAACCGATACCGGGGAACCTGCAGCCCCATCTGCTTGCCGAGGTCGTAGACCAGGGCTTCACGGATCAGCGACTTGTCGGGGAACGGCCCGCGCAGCACCCAGTCGGAGTCGGCCGGCATCCCCAGCACCGGGTAGTCGGCGTCGTCGTTGTCGTTGTCCCAGAACTCGAGGCGGTAGGGCGCCTTCTCGAACGAGGCCGACGACTGTCCCCGCAGATGGAATCCGGCGCGGGTGGCGACCGCCGGAGCCGCGGCCAGCGACGTCGTCGCCCCGCTGCCCGGCTCGAAGATCATGGTGGCGGCGTCGAGGTACTCCCTGCCGGGCTTGCCCTTGCCGTACGAGTCGATCAGGACCAGTGGCAGGTCGTGGGGCGTGGTGGTGCCGCGGGCGACGTACACGGCCGTTCCGGGCTTCCCGGACGCCGTGCCGCCGGCGAAGGCCTGTGCCCGCAACTGGGTGGTGCGGGTGAACTGCAGCGGCTGGCCCCCGTAGAGCGCCGACTGCGCGGTGGGGGGCGTCCCGTCCGTCGTGTAGCGGATCTGTGCGCCGCCGACCGCGGTGCTCAGCGACACCGACACCTGTCCCTGGAAGGTGCCGCTCGGCACGGAGAAGACGATGTCGCCGGTCAGGTCGTCCGCCGCGGCGGCCGCTGCGGCGGTGCCACCGGAAGCCGACTCGGCGCCCGCCGATGACGGGTACGCGTTGAGGGGTCCGGCGAGGAGCCCGGTGAGGAGCACGGTGAGGAGCACGGCGGCGACCGCGGTCCTCGTGATGCGGCGGGCCGCCGCGACGCCGGTGCTGCGGAGCGTCAGACGCACGATGCCTCCTGTTCGGGGTGGTGGGAGATGTCCGGCGCCGGGCCCATCGGCGACGCGGTGCCGCGGAAGTGGCGACGCAGCGTCCGCCGCCACGGCGCGTCGGGCAGGTCGGGGCGGAGCGCGGCCAGGCCGGTGGCGTACTTGGAGATGCGGGCGGGTCTCATCCCCGCCCGCCACAGCATGCGGTCGACCGGCGTGGCGGCCGAGGCGGTCTTGGTCTCGACCACGGCGAGGCCGGGCAGTCGCAGCGCGGAGTCGCCGTGCCGCCAGGCGAGTGCGGTGTCGACGGTGACCCGGCTCGCGGTGTCCGGCAGCAGCAGGGTGGCGCGGTGGTATTCGGTCACCAGGATCGGATCGAGGGAGCTCCTGGCGGCGGGACCGATCGACTCGCGGGCGAGTGCCTCGTCGACGAAGTCGCGCCCGGGGTCCACCGTGCCGCAGTCGCACGGGTCGTAGGGCAGCCGGTGTTTGGTGATGCTGCCCCGCGCGCCGTTGATTTTGACCTCCAGCCAGCTTTGGGCGGAGTCGAGATAGGTGCGGGTGCGCACCTTGAAACGCCGGCGCCTGCGATAGGCCGCGCAGTGGTAGCTGGCCAACTGAGGGGTGTCGAAATACACCGACTGGTAGCGGAAAGTGCGTTCGCCGTCGATGTCCAGCACCTGGGCGTACGGCATGAGCCGTTCCAGCAGACGGGGCAACGCCTCCGCCGGGACGAGGTACTTGCGGTCCACCCTGGTCTGCAACGCGGCCCGGTCGATGAGTTCGTCGAGCCCGACGGGGGCCAGTCGCGCCAGGGCCGGCCCGATGGGCATCGTGGTCATCGGTGCGCTCCGGCGTGTGCGGGTGTCTCGGGGCCGGTGGTCAGTGCCCGGTCGGTCAGCGCGTACCGGACGTCGACCAGGGTGGTCTCGTTGACCAGGTCGAGCCGCTGGACGGTGACGGCGTGCACCCGGGCGTCGAGGAGTTGTTCCAGGTGCGCGACGAGCGCGACATGGTCGGTGAAGGCCGATTCGAGCACCAGGATCTGGTGCCGGTAGTGCCGGAACAGCCGCCGGTGGTCGCCGAGGAACATCACCGCGAGGATGAGCGCCATCATGCCGCCGCTGAGCCACACCGAGCTGGTGCTCACCGCGCCGAGGATTCCCAGGGCGAGGGCGGAGAAGTAGTAGGCGACCTCGTGCTGGTCGAGTTCCGTCGAGCGCAGGCGGATGATCGACAGCACGCCGAACAACGCCATCCCCAGCCCGAGCCCGGCGCCGACGTTGCTGGCGCTCAGCGCGCTCGCCACGGCGAGGACGCCGATGTTGACCCCGAGGTAGGAGACGACCAGGTCGCGTCGGCGGTGTCGCGGGAAGTAGAGCCCGAAGACGAGCAACACCACTGCGCAGATGTCGATCGCGAACAGGACGAGCTGTGACATCACGGTCGTTCCTTCTGAGTCGCTGCCGGGTGGGCAGGGCACCGCCCGCTTCTTCAAGCAGGGCCGGCCGCCGAAACTTTCGGATGTATAGAGAAACTTTCGGGAACCCGTGCGGAACAATAGGTGAATCGCGGGTGTCGCGTCAATGAACATCTGATACGCCGTCGTGTCAGAAACGGAACAAGCTCCCTGGTCGGCCTTTACAAGAGGCGTGTACGTCGTCGTTCATCAAGAGCGAAGGGCGACCCGGAGAAGGGTGCACCCGTGTGAAACTTTCACCGTCCCCGGCTCGGAAATCGGGAGAATGTGATTACCGGATTGCTGGGCCGACGGGGCGGACAGGGTCGTGCCCGGAAGGCGTCCGGCGGTGCGGGGCGTCCCTGGTCGCCGGGACGACGGCGGCGTCCGCGCCCTCACGCCAGGGCGAAAACGAAGGCGGCAAGGACTAAGGCATCCGCCCGCTCGGGTGATTATTCGGCGCATCCGGCCGGATTCGCGCGCTGCCCCTCAGAATCGACTGCGTTGATCGACCACGGAGAAATGATTTCCCCCGGAAACAGCGCGACTGGGTCTTGGGTATTCGTCGCCGCGGATGCGGTCGACGCCGGTGCGCGAGACCGGTCACGCGGCCCGCCGTCCGCCACGCCCAACGACGGCGGTCGCTTCGCGGAGGGCCCTCGCGTGGTGTGCCGGTGCGGCCTGTCCGTCCTCCTCACCTCCACGACCACGACGGAGTGCGAAGAACCACGTGCCTGCCTTCCCGAATGTGCGGATCGAGGCCGTCCATGAAGGGTTGACAGGCTCATATTCAGCCCGCAGACTTACTGAAACTTTGCAGTCAGCGGCTGTTCGGGGGGCGTCGCGTACTGCCGAAAGACGGCTCGGAGAAAAGGATGCGTTTTCGTTTCCCGCTCGTCCGTGGCTGAGAAAGGTTTCAGTATGTCTTCAGGAGGCACGTCCCCCTCCACTGCCTCTGTCGTCCGGAAACGCGTTATCACGCTGGCGTTGGGCGTCGGCTTTCTGGGAGGTCTCGGCATTCCGGCCGCCGGTGCCAGCGCCGCCGCCACGTCGGACTCCCAGGCGATCGTTCAGCAGCAGGCGCCGAGCCTGCCCAGCGGGCGGACCACCTACCGGACGATCACGGACTACAACGACGAGATGCTGGCGCTGAGCGCCCGTCACCCCGGTCTCGTCAAGCACATCACGCTGCCGCACAAGACCCGCCAGGGCCGGGAGGTGTACGGCATCGAGGTCACCCACGACGTCGACGCCGCCGACGGCAAGCCGGTCCTGTTCATGATGGGCGTCCACCACGGCAACGAGTGGCCCTCCGGCGAGCACACGATGGAGTTCGCCTACGACCTCATCGACAACGACGGCAAGGACCCCGAGATCACGCGCCTGCTCGACAAGACGCGGGTCATCTTCGTCCCGGTCGTCAACGTCGACGGGTTCGTCATCAACAGGCGTACGAGCTGCGGACTGTCCCCGACGTGCGCGAGCAGCGCCGGCATCGACATCAACCGCAACTACCCCTTCGGCTGGGGCAGCAACGCCGGCTCCAACGCGACGACCCGCGGCCCGGGGCCCGGCTCCGAGCCCGAAGTGCAGAACATCATGGACCTGACCAAGAACAACCAGGTCACCGTCCTGATCACGAACCACACCTCCGGCCACACCGTCCTGCGTCCGCCACTGGAGAAGCGCGCGGGCGACACCCCGGACGAGGCCGTCTACGCCGCCCTGACCGACGCGATCACGGCCAAGAACGGCTACACCGGCATGAAGTCGGGCTTCGACTACGAGACGACCGGCGAGACCCCGGACTGGTCGTACTACGCGACCCGCGGCCTCGGGTTCACCTTCGAGATCATGAAGACCCAGTCGACCAACAACACCTACTCCGAGGTGATCGAGGACTACACGGGCACCGGTCGCTACGAGGGCAAGTCGAACCGCGAGGCGTTCATGGTGGCCCTGGAGTACGCGGCCGACCCGGCCGGGCACTCCGTCATCACCGGCAAGGCCCCGAAGGGCGCGGTCCTGAAGATCACCAAGGACTTCGACCTGTGGACCGCGCCGATCCGGCAGGCGAACAACGTCGTGGACGCACCCCAGAGGGTCCCCACCCACCTGGAGTCGACGCTGGTCGCCCCGACCAACGGCAAGTTCGCCTGGCACGTCAACCCGTCCGTACGGCCGGCTCCGGCCTACACCGAGACGGGCGTCGTCGCCACCGGGCCGGGCAACTTCATCAAGGAGAGCTGGACGCTCACCTGCGCCCGCCCGACCGGCGAGGTTCTCGAGACGGTGCACGTGACCGTCGACCGAGGCGAGCAGGTCGACGTGCGCCTGCAGGAGTGCAAGACCAGGTTCAACGGCAACGGCCCGAAGAACTGACCGACCGACATCATCACCACGCAGCGAAGCCGGGCGGTCCCGAAAGGGGCCGCCCGGCGGCGTTGCACCCGGCAGGCGCTTCGCGATTCATGAGTAAGGCGACCGGCCCGGCGCTGCCGGGCGGTGAACGATCACCGGGTCCCCTCACTCCACGAAGAAGGGAAGTGTTCCAGGATGAGGCACATCCCAGAGACCGGCCGGTCGCTCGCCGTGCTGGACGCCACCCGGATCGTCGCGAACCTGCGGGCGCTCTTCGACGGCCATCGCCTCTCGCCGTCACAACGCCGGATCGCGCGCTACCTGCTCGACAACGCGCAGGAGGCCGTCTTCTTCACCAGTGCGGACCTCGCCGAGCGCGTCGGCGTCAGCCAGCCGTCGGTCACGCGCTTCGCCGCCGCGCTCGGGTTCCGCGGGTTCCCGGAGTTCCGGGAGGCGCTGCGCACGTCCGTGTTCGGCGAACGGCCGCCGGCCACGAAGGGCGACCGCTACAACGAGATCCAGGAGCTGGTCAACTCCGAGATCCGCGACCTGGAACGGCTGCGCGACGGCCTTGCCGATCCCGGCCAGCTCCGCCGGGTGGCCGGCCGGCTGGCCAGATCGAGCCCGCTCCTGGTCATGGGCCTGCGGATCAGCGCGCCCTTGGCGCATCTGTTCGGCTACCTCGCCGAGAAGGTGCTCCCGGACGTACGCGTACTGGACGTGCCGGGCTCGATCCTGGAAGACCGGCTGAGCAGGGCGGCCGAGTCGGGCGCCGAATGGGTGCTCGCCATCGGCCTGCCGCGCTATCCGCGTGAGCTGGCGGAGGGGCTCGTCTGGGCGCGGCGGGTCCGGCTGAAGGTCGCCCTCGTCACCGATCAGCCGGTGGGCCGGCTCACCGACCTCGCGGACGAGGTCCTGCTGGCCCCGGTGAGCTCGGGCTTCGCGTTCGACTCCCACGCCGGCCCGACGGTCCTGTGCACCGCGCTGCTGCACACCATGCTGGACACCCTCGCCGCAGAGGGCCAGGCCCGGCTGGAGGCGTTCGACGACAGGGCCGCGGAGCGTCAGGTCTTCCTCACCGGCTGACCCGTGAGGGCGTCGAGCAGGCCGGGGAACACCTCGTCCATCTCGTCGCGGCGCAGGGAGTTCATCCGCGACGTCCCGACGTAGTACTGCCGGATCAGGCCCGCCTCACGCAGCACGTTGAAGTGGTGGGTGGCGGTGGACTTGCTGACCGGGATGTCGAAACCCCCACAGGGGATGTCCACGCCGGAGGCGTCGAGTTGCGCGACGATGCGCCGGCGTACCGGATCGACGAGGGCCTCCAGCACCTGCTGGAGGTCGAACTGTGACACCTCTGGATGCGGCGGCGTACGTCCCATGGCCCCATAGTACGACATCCATCAAAGTTTGACATCGATCGTACTTCGGCCGCAGAGTGGACCGCGATCACGACGAACGGAGGACGGCGACATGTCGAAGACTGTGCGGTTCCACGAGACCGGCGGGCCCGAGGTGCTGCGGCTGGACGACCTGGAGCCGGGCGAGCCGGGGCCGGGCGAGGTGCGGATCCGGGTGGAGGCGATCGGCGTCAACAGGGCCGAGATCCTGTTCCGGCGCGACCGGTACATCGAGCCGGTGAAGCATCTGCCCGCCACGCTCGGCACCGAGGCGGCCGGTGTGGTGGAGGCGGTCGGCCCGGAGGTGGCCGGATTCACGGAGGGCCAGGCGGTCAGCGTCCTGCCGGGCTTCTTCTCGCAGAACGACTACGGCGTCTACGCCGAGCGGACGATCGTGCCGGCGTCGGCGCTCCTGTCCCGCCCCGACGGGATGGACGCGGTCACCGGTGCGGCGGTGTGGATGCCCTATCTCACGGCCTACGGCGCGATGGCGGAGGTGGCCGGGATGCGGGCGGGCGACGTGGCGGTGGTCACCGCGGCGTCCAGCAGCATCGGCCTGGCCGCGATCCACACGGCCAACCGCATCGGGGCCAGGCCGATCGCCGTCACCCGCACCCGCGCCAAGAGGCAGCGGCTGATCGAGGAGGGCGCGGCCGAGGTCGTCGTCTCCGACGAGGAGGACATCGCGGGGCGGGTGCTGGAGCTGACCGACGGCAGGGGCGCCGAGTACGTCTTCGACGCCGTCGCCGGACCGGGAGTGACGGAACTGGCCAGGGTCGTCGCCTCCGGTGGGACGTTGGTGCTATGGGGTGCGCAGAGCGGGCAGCCGACGCCCTATCCGGGGTTCGACCTGGGCATGCCCGCGCTGAACATGCGTACGTACACGGTGCTGGAAATCACCAAGGACCCCGAGCGGATGCGTCGCGCCGCCGCCTTCGTGGCCTCGGGCCTGCGTACGGGCGTCTTCCGCCCGGTGGTGGACCGCCTGTTCCCGCTGGAGGAGGTCGTGCAGGCCCACCGGCACATGGAGTCCGGCACCCAGATCGGCAAGATCGTGCTCACCGTGGACCGCTGAACTTCCAAGGCCGCCCGTGGCGGGCCCAGCACGCTTATAGAACTACGGTCTCCGACTTCACGATCAGCGGTCCCCAGCTGACGGTGAACATCGGCCCGCTGTTCTACGTGCTCAACCCCTCCCGCTACTACGACTCCACAACCTCGACCCACCTGGCCCGCCAGGTCGACCTCTGCTACGACGGCATTCGCGGCCAGTACTGCGACCAGGTCCGCCAGATCACCCAGCAGACCGGCCAGCGGGTCGCCTGGGACGATGCGCGCTCGCCGTTCAAGGGCACGCTCCGCGAATATCGGCCGGGCACGTTCTCGGTGCGCAACAGCCGCCCGGCCACCGTCTACACCGACGTGTACGGCCGCAACGCGTCGGCCACGCCGTTCCCCGGCTCGATCAAGCAGTACTTCTCCGGCAACCACGCTGCGATCTACGTCAGGGGCGCGACGCGGGACTACGCGGCGAACTCCGCCGACCAGATCCACGCGCCGAACTGACCGGCCGTCCCGGACCCGCGGTGGGCTCGCCCACCGCGGGTCCCTCCGTCGGTAGGGTCCCCTGGGTAGGACCCGGCGAGAGGAATCGTGAACGTGGTGGAGCGGGCCGACGCGGCGGGGCTGCACGAGGTGGGGCCGGGGATCTTCGCCTGGGTGCAGCCGGACGGCACCTGGTGGCTGAACAACGCCGGAGCCGTGGCAGGCGACGGCGGCGTCCTGATCGTCGACACCTGCGCGACCGAGGCGCGCACCCGGCGGTTTCTCGGCGCGGTCGCCGCAGCGACGGCCGGCGCCCCGGTCAGGATGGCGGTGAACACCCACCAGCACGGGGATCACTGCTACGGCAACAGCCTGCTCCCGGATGAAACGGTCGTCTTCGGGCACGCGGCGATGAGAGAGGCGTTGCTGGCCGATCCGATCATCGACGGCTGCCCGCCGGTGTGGACGCCGGTGCCCGACTGGGGACACGTGACGCGCCGCCCGCCGTCGGTGGTGTTCACCTCCGAGCTGACCGTCCATCTCGGGGCGCGCCGCGTCGAACTGCGACACCCCGGCCACGCGGCCCACACCCCCGGGGACGTGGTGGCGTGGCTCCCCGGCGAACGGGTGCTGTTCGCCGGGGACCTGCTGTTCAACGGGCTCACGCCGCTGGTGCTGATGGGGTCGCTCGAGGGGCGTTGCGGTCGCTGGACTGGCTGGCCGCCTTCGAACCCGAGCACGTCGTGCCGGGACACGGGCCGCTCGCCACCGCCTCCGAGCTGCCGGAGATTCTGGCCGCGCACGAGCGGTACTACCGCTTCGTCCTCGACGCCGCCCGGGCGGGACGTGAGAACGGGCTCACCCCGCTGGCCGCCGCGCAGGCGGCCGACCTGGGCGAGTTCGCCGGATGGGCGGACGCCGAGCGCCTTGTGCTCAATCTGCACCGTGCCTATGCCGAGGCCGAAGGCGGCGAGGTGGATCTCCTCGCCGCCTTGGGCGACGCCATGACCTGGCACGGCGGGCCGCTGCCCACTTCAGTCTGAAGCGGGCGTCACGACCAGCCCTGCAGGCCCGCTGCGTAGGGATAGAGGGGGTTCCCGTAGGTGGTGGGGACGGTCTGGCCCGCGTCGATGCGGGCCCGGATCTCCGACCGCTGGGCGGCGGTCGCGCCCAGGTCGTAGGGGATGTTCCAGTCCTCGACCGCGTCGGCGAGCACGTCGCCGCCGCCCGGCTTGAGGATCTGGTCGAGGCTGCGCGGCAGCTGCCACGGCAGGCGTCCGCGCGGCGTGTAGTCGCCGAACAGGAGGCTCGCCGTGGCCGGGCCGACCTCCTCACCGCCCCGGTACGTCACCACGATGGCGTCGGCCAGGCCGTTCCACTCGGTGATGACGATGGGCCGGGGGAGGGTCAGCACGACGACCACCGGAATGCCCTGGTTCTTGAAGTTCTGGATGACGGCCAGCTGGTCGGCGGGCATCTGGGGCTGCTCCTTCACCCAGGCGGTGGCGTGCGTGTAGGTCGGCTCGCCGACCGCCACGATCGCGAGCTTCGGCGAGGGCCCGGTGTCCTGGTAGACGTTGACGCCCGCGGTCGCCGCCCGCGCCTTGACCGCGTCGAGGAGGGTCTGCGAGCCGTACTCCTGGTGGAAGTAGCTCGTCCAGATGCAGCAGGCCGTTCCGTCGGTGGCCCGCGGACCGGCCACCACCACGTTGTCGCCCGCCTTGAGCTTCAGCGGCAGCACGCCGTTGTTCTTGAGCAGCGTGACGGACTCCCGGGCGGCCTGGTTGGCGAGCGCGACGTACGACGGCTGGTGGAAGCGGTAGGGACCGTTCACCGGGTCGCCGTACGGGTGCTCGAACACGCCGAGCGTGAACTTCAGGCGCAGGATCCGGGTCACCGCGTCGTTGATCCGCGCGATCGGGACATTTGCGAGGAAGGTCGCCATGGTGAACCCGGTGGCTCCGGGGTCGGCTCCGCCCATCACGTCGGAGCCGGCGTTCGCGGCCTTGACCCAGACCGAGGACGGCAGCCAGTCGGTGGTGATGAGACCGGTGTAGCCGAGGTTGCCCCGCAGGTAGTCGAGGATCGGCTTGCTGTCGCCCGCGCCCGAGCCGCCCGGGTCGAGGTAGGAGCTCCCGGCGTATCCCGGCATGATGTTGACGGCGCCGGCCTCCATCGCGGCCCTGAACGGGATCATGTGGTACTTGATCGTCACCGCGTCGTAGGTGATCCCGGCCTCGCCGCCCGCGCCCTCGCCCGGCCAGTGCTTGACGGTCGCCAGCACGGAGGCGGGGTTGAGCTCGGGGCCGCCCTGGAGCCCGGCCACCAGCGCGCGAACCTGGGCGGCCGCGACGTCGGCGTTCTCGCCGTTGCCCTCCTGGATGCGGGGGTAGAGGACCTTGGTGCCGACCTCGGCGAGCGGGCCGAGCAGGCCGCGCGCCCCGACCTCCAGCTCCTCGCGGCGCTGCATGTCGCCGAGCTTGTAGTCGAGCGCGTAGTCCTTGCCCGCCGCGAGCGCGCTCTGGAGCGGGTAGGTGGTCTGGTATCCGGCGATGGTGTCGCCCGCCGAGACGGGCGGGATGCCGAGCCGGGTTCCTGACGCGCCCAGCAGGACGGCGTGCAGGTCGTTCGGCAACGCCGGGCCGAAGTGCCAGCCCGAGAGCGGGTAGGTCTGGGCGTTGTAGAACATCTGGTACGCCTTCTCCTCGGGGGTCATCCTGCCGAGAAGGTCGTTGACTCGGGTTTCGACGGGCAGCCGCCAGTTCTCGTACGGCTCGATCGTGCCGTTCTTGTTGAGGTCGCGGGCGCCGTTGACGATCGGGACGCCGTCGGCGACCTGCTCGATGTCGGGCAGGTAGAGGCTGAAGGTGCGGATGTTCGACGTCGTCCTGGCGCCCGAGCCGCTCACCGCGACGACGAACCACTTGTACGTCCACCGGTCGGGGATGTCCCAGGTGGGCGTGTAGCTCGTGCCGGTCGGCTCGGCGACCTTGGTGTAGAGGTCGATCAGGTTGCCCGAGGCGGTGAAGTCGTAGTCGGTGCGGCTGACGTTAAGCCAGACCTCGTAGCGCACCGCGCCGGAGACGGCCGCCCAGGAGAGCGCGGGCCGCCGGGTGTCGGTGACCATGGCCTTGTCGGCGGGGGCGGACAGCGCGAACTGGCCGGTGGTCGCTGGGGCCTTGGTGGGCGGGGACAGCAGGGGAGCGGTCGTGGCCGCCGTGTCCACGGTGCCGAAGACCTGGAACTCCCACAGCGAGTAGCCGTAGCCGGTCGCCCGGGCCGTGCCGACGAAGCGGACGTAGCGGCCGTCGCCGGTGACGTTCAGGTTCTCGACGCCGCCCCTGCCGCTGGTCGTCGTGTAGATCGGCGTCCATGACGTGCCGTTGGCGGACACCTCGATCCGGTAGCCGGCGGCGTACGCGGACTCCCAGTTGAGCGTGACGCCGGTGATGTGCCCGGCGCCGCCGAGGTCGACCCGCAGCCACTGGTCGTCGGAGTACTGGCTCGACCAGCGGGTCGTCGTCCGCCCGTCGAGCGCCGCCGCCGGGGCGTTGCCGCCCTCCCACGACGAGGCCGTCACCTGCTTGTACGCGGAGATCGGCGTGCCGCTCGGCGGAGGGTTGCCATCGCCGCCGCCGCTCGTGTGGACGGCGAACTCCCACAGCGAGTAGCCGTAGCCGGTGGCGCGGGCGGTGCCGTACAGGCGGACGTACCGGCCCGAGCCGGTCACGTCGAGGGTCTGCGTGCCGCCGGTGCCGGTGGTGGTGGAGTAGAGGTCGGTCCAGGTGGTGGCGTTGTCGGACACCTGGATCTTGAAGGCCGTGGCGTAGGCCGCCTCCCAGGTCAGGACGACCTTGCAGATCGTCTTGGCCGAGCCGAGGTCCACCTGGAGCCACTGGGGGTCGGCGGCGGCGCTGGACCAGCGGGTGCCGGGGTCGCCGTCCACCGCCGCGGACGCGGGCGTCCCGGCGTTCTCGGTGGACGAGGCGGTCGCGGGCCGGTTCAGCGCGGAGTTGGGGCCGGTGCAACCCGAGGACGTGCCGGTGGTGCCGTAGACCTGGAACTCCCACAGCGAGTAGCCGTAGCCGGTGGCGCGGGCGGTGCCGTACACGCGGACGTAGCGGCCGGTGCCGGTGACGGTGAGGTTCTGAACGCCGCCGGTCGCGGTGGTGGTGGAGTAGAGGTCGGTCCAGGTAGTGGCGTCGGCCGACACCTGGATCTTGAACGACGTGGCGTAGGCGGCCTCCCAGTTGAGGGTGACCTGGCTCAACGTCGCCGTGGTCCCGAGGTCGACCTGGAGCCACTGCGGGTCGGTGAACGCGCTGGACCACCGGGTGCCGGTGTCGCCGTCCACCGCCGCCGAGGCGGGGGTGCCGGCGTTCTCTGCGGACGAGGCCGTCGCGGTCTTGCCCTGCGACAGCAGGACGGGCGCGGCGTGCGCGGGCCCGGCGACGACGCTCGCGAGCAGCGCCAGCGCCACCGCCAGGACGAGAGCCAGGACGAGGGGCAGCGCGCGCCGGAGCGGAAGGGTGTGTTTCATGGCGTCTCCTGCCTGCGCTACCAGCCGACCGCGACCAGCAGCCACTGCGGGTCGCCGTGCGAGACGAACGAGGACTGGCCCGCGTAGTCGTCGTAGGGGAAGCCGTAGGCGAGCTTGCCGATGGCGTGGTCGTGCCAGAACTTCGCGTAGTAGTTCGCCGGGGCGGCCTTGTAGTAGTTCGACGGGTCCGACTGCTGGGCGTCGGGCAGCCCGGCGACGTGCCGGTTCAGCGCCGCGCACATCTTCGGGGCCTCGGAGAGCGGTCCGGCGCACCCGGTGACCTGCGAGGTCGTGGCCGTCACGCCCTGCTGGGCGGCGTAGCCGGTGAAGTAGTTCGCGTACGCCCCGCCGGGCTGGAAGATCGATGCGCTGCCCGGAGCCGGGATGCGGTACGGCGCCTGCACCTGGGCCAGTTGCTTGAACTCGGTGGGCACCTCGTCGATGAACCGCTGGAACGTCGCCGCACGGGACTCGGCGAAGGTCGCGTAGTCCTCGCCGACCGCCACGTCGTAGCCGTCGCGGGCGTGCAGGCGCATCGCGAGCTTCAGGCCGAACGCGTCGACCCGGGTGGTGTTGCCGTTGAACACCGACGGCCCGACCGTGAACTCGATGAAGTCGTAGTACTGGCTGTTGGGGGAGCCGAGGTAGAAGTACATCCGGCCCGCCGTGTTGGCCGGCATGTCGAAGTAGGGCTGCTCGGCGATCGAGTGGACCTGGCCGTTGTAGCTCCAGTAGACCTGCGAGTCGGGATACTGGCCGTTGGTCCTGTTGAGGATCTTGACCATGACGACGTTCTTGGCCGCCGGGATGTTCGAGGTGTCGCCCCAGAAGGCGTCGGGCGGGGTCGTGGGGCCGGTCGTCGGGTCGGTCGAGCCGCCCGTGGTGTTCACCGTGAAGCTCCACAGCGAGTAGCCGTAGGCGGTGGCGCGGGCGGTGCCGTACATGCGGACGTAGCGGCCGGAGCCGGTGACGTTCAGGGTCTGCGTGCCGCCGGTGCCGGTGGTGGTGGAGTAGAGGTCGGTCCAGGTGGTGGCGTTGTCGGACACTTGGATCTTGAAGGCCGTTGCGTAGGCGGCCTCCCAGGTCAGGACGACCTTGCAGATCGTCTTGGCCGAGCCGAGGTCCACCTGGAGCCACTGCGGGTCGCTGAACGCGCTGGACCAGCGGGTCGCGCTGTTGCCGTCCACGGCCGCCGACGCGGGCGTCCCGGCGTTCTCGGCGGAGGAGGCGGTCGCCGGCCTGCCCTGGGCGGCGTCGGCCGTGCCGCAGGCGGTGCCGGACGTCGTGCCGTAGACCTGGAACTCCCACAGGGAGTAGCCGTACGCGGTGGCGCGGGCGGTGCCGTACACGCGGACGTAGCGGCCGGTGCCGGTGACGGTGAGGTTCTGTACGCCGCCGGTGCCGGTGGTGGTGGAGTAGAGGTCGGTCCAGGTGGTGGCGTTGTCGGACACCTGGATCTTGAACGACGTGGCGTAGGCGGACTCCCAGTTGAGGGTGACCTGGCTCAACGTCGCCGTGGTCCCGAGGTCGACCTGGAGCCACTGCGGGTCGCTGAACGCGCTGGACCAGCGGGTGCCGGTGTTCCCGTCCACCGCCGCCGAGGCGGGGGTGCCGGCGTTCTCTGCGGACGAGGCCGTCGCGGGTTTGCCCTGCGACAACAGCGCGGGCGCGGCCGTGGCCGGTGCGGACACGGCCGCCGCCGCGACGACGCAGGCCACGACCAGGACCAGCGCGCTGAGCGCGGCCGTCAGGGCGCGGCGCGCGGGATGGATCGTCGAATGCTCTCTCATGATGGCGATCTCTCTTCGGGGGGTGAACGAGGCGAGCCCTGACCAGAGAATGATCGCGTTCGATACTTAGGTCAATACTTGAATTTAGTATGCGAAGAAATGATCTTGACTCCCGTGGGAAGCGGCGGGTCAACCGCCGGGTCGTACCAGGACGTGATCCTCGACGGCGGGCCGGCCCACCGCTCCCCCTGCGCCTGGCGACGCCGGACGGGAAAGGGGCGGGCGGTTGATCTTGCGGGCGCCTGGTTCCCGGCGGCTTCGACGACTTCGCGTTCCGGCCCGCTACAACCGGCTGAACAGGGAGCCCAGCGTTTCGATCTCCTGCGCGGTCAGCTTGTCCGTGAGGTGGCGGCGTACCGCCGCGTCCAGGCCGGGATGCACGGCGGCGATGGTCGCGCGCCCGTTGTCGGTGAGGGTGACGGTGACACCGCGGGCGCGCTCGCGGGTGACGAGTCCGCGCTCGCTCATGCGGGTGAGCTGGTGGGAGATGCGCGTGCGATCCCAGCCGAGTGACGCGGCGAGCTCGCTCTGGCGCAGGGCGCCTCCCGCCTTGCCAAGGTTGACGAGGATCGTCAGGTCCGGCTCGGACAGGCCCGCCGCCTCGGCGGTGTCCGCGATCACGCGGGCTCGGACGACCTCGTGGGCGCGCTTGAAGGAGGCCCAGAAATCGACGGGCTCCGACGTGATGCCGGTCGCGGCCTCGTCCGATGCGGCGGTCGCTCCATTCTGTGTTGACATATCAACATGCCTCTTCCTAGTGTTGAGATATCAACGCTAACAAACGGCCGAACCCGTGGCGGCCTGTCGGCCGCGTCCACCCTTCACGCCCCACAGGAGGCACCATGCAGACCCGACCGCTTGGAACCGGCGGCCCGCGGGTCGCCCCTATCGCGCTGGGCTGCGCCGGCATGTCCGACCACACCGCCCCCGCCGACGAGGCTGACGCCATCGCCACGATCCACACGGCCCTCGACGCCGGCATCACTCTCCTCGATACCGCCGACTTCTACGGCATGGGCCACAACGAGGACCTCATTCGCCGCGCCCTCCGCGCCGGCGATCGCGAAAAGGTGCTCCTGAGCGTCAAGTTCGGCGGTCTGCGCGGCCCCGACGGAGCCTTCGTGGGCATCGAGGGCCGGCCCGCCCACGTCAAGAACGCGCTCGCCTACTCGCTGCGCCGCCTCGGCAGCGACCACGTCGACGTCTACCGCCCCGCCCGCCTCGCCCCCGACACCCCGATCGAGGACACGATCGGCGCCGTCTCCGAGCTGGTCCAGGCCGGGTACGTGCGCCACATCGGGCTCTCCGAGGTGGGGCCGGAGACCATCCGCCGCGCCCACGCCGTGCACCCGATCTGCGATGTGCAGATCGAATACTCCCTGTTCAGCCGTGGGCCCGAGACCAACGGCATCCTGGACACCTGCCGCGAGCTGGGGATCGGCGTCACCGCCTACGGGGTCCTCGCACACGGCCTGCTCACCGGCACCTACCGGCAACCCGCCGGAGGTGACCCGCGCGCCCACTGGCTGCCCCGCTTTCACCCCGGCAATCTCGCCACGAACCTCACCCTCGTCGACCGGCTGCGGCCGCTCGCCGACGCGCACGGCATCAGCGTCGCGCAACTCGCCACCGCCTGGGTCATCGCCCAGAGCCGCGAGCGCGGCACCGTCGTGGCCGTCCTGGGCACCCGCCGGCCACACCGCGTCGAGGAGGCCCTGGCCGCGGCCGACGTCGCACTGACCGACACGGATCTCCGCACGATCGACGAGGCCATCCCGGCCGGCGCGGTGGCCGGCACCCGGTACGCCGCACCCCTCATGGCTCTGCTGGACAGCGAGCGCGGCCCGGAGCCGTCCGCGTCGGTGCCGCCCACAGAAAGAACAGGCTGCGAATCATGAACACATCTGAGTCACCGCTCGCCGAGCTGGCCCGGTCAGAGAAGCCGATCGGAGTAGGGATCATCGGACTCGGGGCGAACGGAAGCTGGGCCGAGCGCTCTCACCTGCCGGCCCTGCGCGCCGTCCCGGGATACGAGCTGAGGGCCCTGAGCACGAGTTCGAGACAGTCGGCCGAGCGCTCCGGACAGAAGCACGGGGTGTCCCGCACCTTCGGGACGGCGGCCGAACTGGCCGCCTGCGACGAGGTGGACCTCGTGGTCGTGGCGGTGAAGGTGCCGCACCACCGGGAGCTGGTGCGGACGGCGCTGAGCGCCGGCAAGAGCGTGCTGTGCGAGTGGCCGCTGGGCAACGGACTCGCGGAGGCCGCGGACCTGGCGCGGCAAGCGCGCAGCCGCGCTGTGCCGACCGTCGTCGGACTCCAGGCGCGGTCGCACCCTGCCCTCGCCTACGCACGGGATCTCGTGGCCGACGGCTATGTGGGGGAGGTGCTGTCCACGACGGTCGTCGGCTCCGGCGGCGCCTGGGGCGCCACCGTCGGCCCCGGCGATCACTACGTGCTCGACGCCGCCAACGGCGCGACACTGCTGACCATTCCCTTCGCCCACACCCTCGACGGACTCGCGTCCGTCCTGGGAGAGCCCGAGGAACTGCGGATCCAACTGGCGTCGCGGCGTACGTCGGCCGTCGACACGGGGAGCGGACGGCCCGTGCCCATGACCGCCGCGGACCAGGTGGTGGCCTCGGGACGGCTGCCGGGCGGCGCGGTGGCCACCTTCCACTACCGCGGAGGCATCTCCCGGGGCGTCAACTTCCGCTGGGAGATCAACGGCACCGAGGGCGACCTCGTGATCACCGCCCCGATCGGCCATCTCCAGCTCAGCCCGGTCACCCTCGAAGGCGGCCGCGGAACATCCACCGGACTCGCTCCCCTGACGGTGCCGGAATCATACGTTCGCGTCCCACGACTGGACCCCCAAGCCGACGCGCCGGCCTACGCGGTCGCTCACGCCTACCAGCGGTTCCTGGACGACCTGCGCGAGGGCGGCACGCCGGGCGTACCCGATTTCGCGCACGGCGCCGCCCGGCACCGCAGCATCGAATCCGCCCTCACGACAGCCTGACCGGACGTGCGGGCCTCGGCCACTCACAAAGCGGCGGGTCAACCGCCGGGTCGCACCAGGCCGCTCTCGTAGGCCAGGATCACGAGCTGAACCCGGTCGCGGACGTCCAGCTTGGCGATGGCCCTGGCGACGTGGGTCTTGGCGGTCAGCGGGCTGATGACCAGGCGCTCGGCGATCTCACCGTTGGACAGGCCGAGCGCGACGAGCCGCACCACTTCCAGCTCGCGGAGGGTGAGGGCGGCCAGCCGCTCCCCGGCGTCGGGCGCGAGGTCCTGCCGCCTGGCGAACCGCTCGATGACGCGGCGGGTGACGCCGGGGGACAGCAGCGCGTCCCCGGCGGCCAGGGGGACGACATCGGGGCGGGTGCTCGCGGCCACCTGTACGGCCTCGCCGCCGTCGCGTGCACCTTGACCGTCAGGGTCTTGGCGTCTTCGACGTTGCCCGCCTTGTCCGGACGGCCCTTGGTCGACGAAGGTGTCTCGTGTCTGCTCGTGAGCGTCCGGGACGTGTGCCGAGTTCGCACAGGTCCCGGACGCTCACAGCGGGCGGTGGCGTCCCGCCTGCGGCTCAGGACTGGTTGAACAGCGACAGCGTCAGGGTGGAGTGGTACTCGCCGGCGGCGACGTCGACCGGGGTGCGCAGGGCGAGGTCGGCGTTGACCTGGGAGGTGCCGATCTCGTCGGCGGAGTTCGCGATCGAGGCGAGCAGCTCCTGGCCCTCCAGACCCACGGTGGGGGCTCCGGTGCCGTCGGAGATGACGCTGGAGACCGGCTCACCGGCCGACACCGCCCCGGTGGAGGAGTCGCTCAGCAGGCGCGGCTTCCATCCCAGGTACTCCGGGCCGATGGTCTTGGCGGAGTCTCCGGTCGCGGTGAACTGGCTGGACTGGCCGACCACCGCCCAGAACTCGCCCGCGGGGATCTCCTCGGGCAGGCGGGTGTCGGTCACCGTGACCGTCGGCAGGGTGCCGGTGAACTGGCGGGCAGCGGCATCCGAGCCGTTCTCCGTGAGGGCCACTCCGTTGTTGTCGGCCACGGTCATCGACAGCTGACCGGGAGTGCGGATGGGCTCGATGTTCACCGACACATCGATACCGTTGCCCGGGTCGTCATCCGCGAGTGCGGGACCGGCCACGCCGACACCGGCGAGCGCGACACCGAGCACCGACACGGCGAATATCTGGGTGGTCCTGTTGATTTTCATGCGATTACTCCATCTGTGGGGGGGCCGGCCGGCTTGTCGGCCGGCCGGCCCCGGTTGTGCTAGGGCGGTGTCCTCGTCGTGGTCACCGCCGGTGCGGTCAGCGGCAGCCGGCCGCGGTGTAGGCCGCGTCGTAGGACGAGGTGACCTGCTTGCCGCCGATCGTCGCGGTCCCCTTCACGGTCACCTTGCCCGCGTCGATCTGTCCGGCCCGGGTGTTGAAGGACTGGTAGGCCTGCTTGCCCGGAGCCACGTCGGCCACGGTCTTGGAACCGTACGGAGTGGTCAGCTCCACGGTCGCCGGCACATCGCCGTTGTTGACGGCCGTGACCGCCAGGTACGCCGAGGTGCCGATGCAGCGGGAGGCGGCGGTGACGGTCAGCTTGACCGTGTCCTTCGGGCCGCGGACGAGCGTGAAGTCGTCCACGTCGAAGTCGGCCCCGGTGAACACCAGGTAGAGCTTCACGATCCCGGAGGGGACGTTCGTGAGCGCCGTGGAGACGTCCGCGTACGACTCCCACCCGCCGGTGTTCGGGACGGTGACGCTGCCGAGCACGGGGCCGGTCGGGGAACCGGTCCGGATCTCGAAGCCGCCGCTCGGGTTGGGCGAGGCCACCCGGGCCGTGAACCGAGTGACGCCGGTGAGGTCCACGCCGTCGTACGCCGCCCAGTCGCCGGGGTTGACGTAGCCGAGCACGGTGCCGCCGTGCGCGGGGGCGTGGGGGTAGGTGTCGACCCCGTTCGCCTCCGTCCAGCTCTCGGCCTGGATGGTGACGTCGCCCTCCGCCGGGTCGAGCTCCTTGATGCGGATGTTCCGGAACGCCACCTGGTCGCCGTCGCCGTGGTTCTGGATGCCGATGTAGCCCTGCTGGAGGGACCGCTTCGGGTCGGTGTTGGTGAAGTCATTGATCTTCACGCCGTTCAGGAAGATCTGCAGGCGCTCGCCCTCCACGCGGATCTCGTAGGTGTTCCACTGCCCCGGCGGGTTGAGGGCGGCGTCACGGGCCTTGAGGTCCGCCGACTGGAAGCCGTAGACCGACCCGGTGGTCTTCTCGGGAACGTCCGTGGCGTCGATCTGGATCTCGTAGCCGTTGTCGACCGCCGACCACGGGTCGTCGGAGGCGGGGAAGCCGACGAAGACGCCCGAGTTGTCGTCGCCGCGCATGTTCCAGTCGAGCTTGAGCGAGTAGGAGTGGAACTCCTTCGCCTTGTACCAGAACAGCCCCAGACCGCCCTGCGAGGTCAGGGTGCCGTCGGCGTTCGTGAAGCTACCGGGCCCGGCCTGCTGCCAGCCGGTGGTGTTGCCGTTGTAGAGCGTCGTGTAGCCGGTCTCGGGACGGCAGTCGGCCTTGAGGTCGCCCATGGCGTACCTGATGCCGCCGAGCAGGTGCTGCCGGAACTCGGGCTCGGAGAAGGACTCCGCCGTGTGCCCGCCGCCCGTGTAGAACGAACGGCCGCCCTGATACTCCTTGCACCAGGCGATCGGGTGGTCCTCGCCCATCTTGCCGCCGGAGTAGGACTTCTCGTCCAGCGTGGCCAGCACGTGCGCGGTGGTGCGGGCGTTGGAGCGGTAGTCGTACCACTCGTCGGTGCGGGTCCAGCTCGTCCCGAGGTGGGCGGTCGCCGGGTGGGCCCGGTCCTCCACCTTCACGGTCGCCTTCTGTACGGCGGGGTGCGAGGCGAACCACGCCCCGACCAGGCCGCCGTAGAACGGCCAGTCATACTCGGTGTCCGCCGCCGCGTGGATGCCCACGTAGCCGCCGCCCGCCTTGACGTACGACTCGAAGGCCGCCTGCTGGGTGTCGTTCAGCACGTCGCCCGTGGTGCTGAGGAACACCACGGCCTTGTACTTCGCCAGGTTCTGGGCGGTGAAGACGGCGGGGTCCTCGGTCGCGGTGACCTTGAAGCCCAGGTCCTTGATGGCCTGGATGCCCGCCGGGATCGAGTCGTGCCGGAAGCCGGCCGTACGGGAGAAGACCAGGACCTCGCCCTCGGCGCCGCCGCCCGGGGCCGTCGAGGTCGTCCACTTCTGCGCGTTGCCGCCGTCACAGGTCTTGATGACCATCTGCCCGGTGTTCGAGCCGTCGAGGCACTTGCCGGACTGCGGGTTCTTGATGGTGCCGTCCGTCCCGATGGTCCAGACCTGCGCGCTGACGCCGGCGACGCAGTCCCAGATCTGCACCCGCGTGCCGTCGGCGGTGCCGCCGTTGGACACGTCGAGGCACTTGCCGAGCGAGCGGAGCGTGGAGCCGTTGACGCTCCAGACCTGAGCCCCGGTGTCGTTGCACTGGTAGAGCTGCACGTTGGTGCCGTTGGCCGCGTTGGCGCCCGCGACGTCGAGGCACAGGCCGCCGGCGTTGACGATCGGTCCCGGGCTCCCGCCCGTGGGCGGCTCGGCCGTCAGCGTGAAGTCGTCCACGTCGAACAGCGCGCCATCGTTGCCCTTGAAGAACAGGTAGAGCTCGGTCGTCCCGGCCGGGGCGTTCGTCAGCGGCGCGGAGACGTCGGTGAACGTCTCCCAGCCTCCGGTGACGGGCACGCTCACCTTGCCCAGCAGGGTGCCGGTCGGCGATCCCGCGCGGACCTCGATGGTGCCGCCCTTCCCGCCGGAGGAGACGCGGGCGGCGATCCCCTTGGCCTTGCTCAGCTCGTAGGGCTTGAAGGAGATCCAGTCGCCGTTGTTGATGTCGCCGACCGTCTTGCCGCCGTGCGCCTGCGACTTGCTGATCGGGTTGACGCCGTACGACGACCCGTAGTGCTCGGCCTGGCGGTGCCGCGGCTGCAGGATGTGCTGGGTGTGGGTGGTCAGCCCGCCCTTGTCGGTGTACTCGGCGTCGAACACGGCGAAGATGTTCGCCGCGTCGTCGTGCTCGCCGTCAACCGGGATGGTCAGCTCTCCCGAGCAGCCGTTCTTCGAGCTGATCTGGTGGCCGTGGCTGTCGTGGCCGAGCACGTAGGTCATCTTGACCTTCGCGCAGTCGATGTCGCCGTCCTCCGGGTCGGTGACCTTGATCGTGAAGGGGACGGAGTCGCCCCACTGGAACAGGCTGCCCGCCGTGGGCGTCTCGATGGTCACGGTCGGCGCGGTGTTGCCCGCCGTGATGAGCACACTCGTGCTGCCGCTGTTGCCCGCGGGGTCGCGCACCGTGAGCGTCGCGGTGTACGTGCCGTCCTTGTCGTACGTCTTGACCGGATTCGCCTCGGTGGAGGTGGTGCCGTCGCCGAAGTCCCAGGCGTAGGTGAGCGTGGCGCCCTCGGGGTCGGCGGAGCCGGCCGAGGAGAACGTGACGGTGAGAGGCGTCTTGCCCGAGGTCTTGTCGGCCTTGGCCACCGCGACCGGGGAGCGGTCACGGCCCTTGATGTACTCGAAGCGGTACAGCGCCGAGTTGGCGTCGCCGTTGAAGTAGCCGGTGCCGTAGTCGAGCACGTACAGCGCGCCGTCCGGGCCGAACGCCAGGTCCATCACCTGCGTGCCGGTCCACGGGAAGTCCACGATGTCGCCGCGCGTCCCGTCGGCCTGCACGTCGATCGCCTTGATCCACTTACGGCCGAACTCGCCGGCGAAGAAGTGGCCGTCCAGGTCCTGCGGGAACTTGACCGCGGAATTGAGAGCCGCGTCGTAGTGGTAGACCGGCCCGCCCATGGGGGACTCGGAGCCGTCGCCGAACTCGGGCGGTGAGCCGGCGTCGCCGCCGTACCTGATCCACGCGGGCTGGGCGGGCGGCAGCGTGCGCTGCCCGGTGTTGCGGAAGGAGCTGTTGACCGGGCCGCCGGCGCAGTCGTACTTCGCCCCGGAGGGACCGGAGGGGAAGGTGAACGCGTTGTAGGTCTCGACCGGCGTGTTGGTGCCCGTGCAGTAGGGCCAGCCGTAGTTGCCGGGGCGGGTGACCCGGTTGAACTCGACCTGGCCGCTCGGCCCCCGGTTGGGGTCGGTGGTGCCGGCGTCGGGGCCGTAGTCGCCCACGTAGACGACGCCGGTGGCCTTGTCGACGCTCAGCCGGAACGGGTTGCGGAAGCCCATCGCGTAGATCTCGGGCCGGGTGTCCGGGGTGCCCGGCGCGAACAGGTTGCCCTCGGGGATGTCGTAGGTCCCGTCGGGCTTGACCTTGATGCGCAGGATCTTGCCGCGCAGGTCGTTGGTGTTGCCCGAGCTGCGCTGGGCGTCGTACGCCGGGTTGCGGTCGGGCCGCTGGTCGAGCGGGGCGTAGCCCGACGAGTCGAAGGGGTTGCTGTCGTCGCCGGTCGAGAGATAAAGGTTGCCGGCGGCGTCGAAGTCCATGTCGCCGCCCACGTGGCAGCAGATGCCGCGGTCGGCCGGCACGTCGAGGATCTTGACCTCGCTGTCCTTGTCCAGCGTCCAGTCGGGCTTGACGGTGAACCTGGACAGCCGGTTCACGCCCTTCCAGGCCGAGAAGTCGGACGCGGTGGCCGGGGCGTCGCCGTCGGGGGTGTTGAGCCGGGGAGCGTAGTAGAGGTAGACGAACCGGTTGGTCGCGAAGCCGGGGTCGGCGGCGACTCCCTGGAGCCCTTCCTCGTCGTGGGTGTAGACGTTGAGCGTGCCGACCACGGTGGTGTCGCCGCGCGCGTCGGTGCGCCGCAGGACTCCCTCGCGAGCGGTGTGGAGCACCGACAGGTCGGGCAGCACGGTCATCGTCATCGGCTCGCCCATCTCGGCGACGCCCTTGGCCAGCTCCACGCGCTGGTAGTCGGCGGCGTCGATGGGAGCCGCATGCGCCTGGGCGGGTGCGGCCGGGGTGAGCACGGTCAGGCCCGTGAAGGCCAGGAGTAAGGCACAGGTCTGCGCGATCCGCTTTCTGGCGCGATCGGTCGGCCGCCTGGGGGGCATGGCGGGGCTTCCTTTCCCTCGGTGCGGTACGCCGGCACGGTCGTGGGCACGCGTTCGCTTCACAAACCAGCCGTGATAGCGGTGATTCGCCCCGAAGGTAAGCGTCTTTTGGGGACTTGTGAAGATAGTTTTGGTGAAACGGCGGAACTTTTGCCGGGTTGTGACGAAAGTTCATGGAATGGCGGCATGCGACCACTCAGGCCCGGCGTCGTCCGCCGTGGCCCGTCACCTGGGGTCTTACGCCCCGCCCTGGTCCTCTCCCTCGTCCTCATCGAAGTCGAAGTCGAAGGCGAACGGGTCGGCGTCGTCGAGCATCGCGTCGAGTTGCCGGCGGGTCTCGGCGAGTTCGGCGGCGACCTCCTCCGACGGCTCGGAATCCGCCAGGGACTCCAGCTCGGCGAGCACGGCCCGCATCGCGGTGACGCCGGGCGGCTCCGCCGTCGTCCCCTCCTCCGCAGTGTCCCCGTCCTCCGCCATGCCACTGTCCTCGCCCGTCCAGTCCATCAGCCACGCGGCGGCGCGCAGGCAGCGTACGCGCGGGACGACCATGCCGAGATCGGCCCACAGCCGCGCGGCCCGCTGGAAGGCGGGCAGCGCCTCGTCCGCCCTCCCGGCGAACTGCAGCGCCTCGGCGGCCGACCAGGCCAGCTCCGCGTGCAGTTCCCGTGCGCCGGGGTCGTCCTGCACCAGCCGCGCGGCCATGACGAACTGCTCGGCGGCCTCCCTGTGCCGGCCCAGCTCGGCCAGCGACCGGCCGTACTGCGCCCGCGTCCGCGCGACGGCCTGGCCCTCGTACGGGACCTCGACGCGCGGCATCACCTCCTCGAACAGCGCGGCGGCCTCGCCGTGCCGATCGAGAAGGTGGTAGGCGCGGGCGGCGGCGAAGGTGTTGTGCAGCGTGTCGGGCTCGGAAAGGCCGTCCCAGCGGGCGGCCGCGGCGAGCGCCGCCCCCACCACGTCGAGTTCGCGGCCAGGTTGCCGGGTGAGTGTCTCGACGAGCAGGGAGCTCAGCTCCGCCGCCTCGTCGGCGGGCAGCAGGTCTCCGCCGTGCTCCAGGGCCGTCAACACGTAGCCCTCGGCGCTCTCCGGGTCCCCCTGATCGAGGGCGAGCTGGCCGAGCATGCCGGCGGGCCGCGCGGCGAGCCAGGGCATGCCCGCGTCGCGGAAGCGGTCCAGCGCGGACGTCAGGTGCGTGCGGGCGGCCCCGAGGTCGCCGAGCAGGAGGGAGATCCGGGCCAGCATGTGGTGGTAGGTGCCGGCCCGGCCGGTCCCGCCCAGCTCCTCCGCGACGGACAGCTCCGCCTCCACCCGGGCGCGCGCCGCCAGGATGCCGGTCTCGGCCGGCCCGTCCGGCCCGGCAAGCGTGCTCACCGCGACGTACGCCCCGGCCCTGCGGGCCGCCAGGTACTCCCCGGCGTCGAGCGTCCCCTGGGCGTACGCGGCGGCGGCCTCGGCGGTGACGGTCTCCGCGAGGCCCTCGCCGCCGGCCCGGTCACCGGCGTAGGCCAGGGCGACGGCCGCCCCGGCGCGCGACTCCAGCGCGTCGGCCCGGTCGCCGAGCCGCTCGAACCGGTCGGCGACCGCCAGGAGCCGCGCGTACGCGGCGCCGGGGTCCTGCTCCATCGCCGTCCCCGCCCGCCTGAGCTCGACCCGCGCGGCCACCGGCTCGGGCAGCTCGGTCTCGGCGGCGCCGACCCGTTCCCACGCCTCGTCCGCGTGCGGGTGGCGGAGTGCGGACAGCCGCCGCGCCTCCGCCACGAGGTCCTCGATCGATGCCGGTGCGGGCGATACCGATGCGAGGGACGCCTGCGCCGGGCGGGGCGGGACTGTGACGCCGGCCCCCTCGGCCGGTCTCGGCAGCCGCGCCGGGGAGCCCAGCGGCAGCCGGTCGAGCAGCGGCTCCCGGCTCAGCCGCGCCGCCACCCGCCCGCTCACGACGCGGGTGCCGTTGCGGGCGTCGTAACGGGCGCAGATGTCGCCGATCTCCCGCTCCAGGTCGCCGAGCGCGGCCCCCGCCGTACGGTCGCCCACCGGCAGGTCGTCGTACCCGAGCGCGGCCAGGCGGCGCAGCAGCACGGCGGCGCCGCAGACGAAGCCGAGCCGCCGCGAGACCTCCTCGCCGTGCGGGGTGAGCCAGGCGACGTGCTCGGTGAGGATCTCCAGCCCGCGTGCCTCGTTGCCGGTCAGCGCGCAGAACTCGATGTGCTGCCCCACCGCCTCCCGGAGGGAGAGCGTGCGCCGGGCCAGGCGGTATCCCTTCAGGTGGGCGCCGCGGGCGTCGTCGACGCGGCCCGTCCGCAGCAGCGGAAGCAGGGCCTGCCCGAACACCCGATGAGGCTCCTCGGCGCAGGTCAGCGCGCCGTCGAGCAGCGGCGCCCAGAACTCCAGCGCGCCCTCGTCGTCGCCGGAGGCCTCCCGCCACGTGCCCCACCCGTTGTGCTCGCAGGCGTCGCAGTCGGCCATCACGTCGTTCGGCGCGGCGATGGACGCCTCCATCGCGGCGGCGGCCGCCTCCACGTCGCCGGTCTCCTGCGCCAGCAGCGAGCGCAGCGCGAGCACCGGGCGCGCGCTGTAGCCGCGCTCCCGATAACGGCTCTGGAGCTCGTCGAGCCACCGGTGGGTCGTCTCCAGCGGCACGGCGGGGTTGTTGACCAGGCTGTGCGTCATCCACTTGAGCTGCCAGTGGATGGAGTAGGTCAGCCCGCCAAGCTCGGCCGGGAAGTCGTCGAGGAGTCGCAGGAGCCGTCCCGCGGCGACCGGCATGCGGTCGCCCTCGGCGGCGTAAAGGTACGCCTCGACGAGGGCGAGCAGGACCTCGCCCTCCAGCGAGCGGTCGTCGGCCGTGCGGGCCTGCGCGGCGAGCACCTCCAGGCGCTCGGCCTTCTGCCGCCCCTCGGGCATGGCCGCGCACTCCTCCAGGCCCGCGCGGATCGCGGCGGTGCCGCTCACTGTCCGTCTCCTTCCGGCGCCTCGGTCACGCTCGCCGCGGCCCAGCCGAGCAGTTGGTCGAAGGCCCGGTTCAGCAGCGAGGCGTCCACCGGCCGCAGCGGCCGGTGCGTCATCAGCAGCGCCTGGGCGTACAACGCCTCGACGGCGGTGACGAGCAGCGTGCGGTCGCGGATCGTCGCCAGCCTGCGCACCACCGGGCTGCGGTGGTTGAGCACGAGCTGCGCGCGCGGCGCGGACGACTTGAGCGCGCCGAGGATCTCGGCCCACAGCTCGTCGGACTCGGCGGCGGTCTCCGCGCGGGCGCGCTCGCTCCGGGCCGCCCGCGAGTCGAGGTGGAGTGCGGACACCGACGCCGGGTAGAAGGCGCGCAGGATCACGTCGCAGTTCAGCGGGTCGAGCGCCGCGCGGGCGGCGGTGAGGAAGGCGGCCAGCGCCAGCTCCTCGCGGGGGTCCACCGGGTCGAGAGCGGCGGTGACCGCGTCCGCGTCCAGCTCCTCGACCGTCACCCCGGGCAGGACGCCGGGAAGCGCGGCGACCAGCTCGCCGTCGTAGGTGTAGCCGCCGTTGACCACCCCGAGGCCCTGGGCCGCCGCGATGCCGGCGACCTGCCGGAACTCCTCCACCGACGACGTGACCCGCACGACCGGGTGCTTCCTGGCGAACTCGGCGAGCGTCGCCTCGCCGTCGGTGGTCTCGAACCGCAGGTGGGGCAGCATGATCTCGAAGAGTTCTGAGTCGTGCCTGGCCAGCGACTTGACGCCGAGGGCGTGCACGGACAGGAACGCGGCCAGGCGGCCCGGTTCCTGCGCGGCCAGGCCGGTCAGCCAGTCGCGCAGCCGGGCGCCGAGGGCCTCGCGGACCGCGGCCAGCGTCTCGTCCTCGTACAGCCCCTCCCGCGACGCGGTGGGGCGCAGGGTGTCGGTGTCGATCACGCACCGCGCGAAGAAGGCCCAGTCGGGCAGCAGGCCGGTGACCGCGTCACCGAGCAGCATGCCCTTCAGGTAGACCCGGTGGCGGCCCCCGGCGGCCGGGTTGGCCGCGTTCGGCAGGATGTAGGCGGCCCCCCGCACCCCGGCCAGCTCCACGTCGAGCTCGACCACGTCGAGCGCCGCGAAGCCGAGCACCCGCTCGCCGTACGCGAGCAGCGCAGCCCGGCGCTCGGCCGCCGACCGGTAGGGGCGGTCCCAGACCGGAGGGCTGTCCGTGGTGCGGACCGTCCGCCCGCCTCCCTCCACCGTCACCGCGTACGGCAGCAGCGCGCCGAAGTCGCGGGCCAGGTCGGCCACGAGGTCGGGGGCGAACCACCGCCGCGCTCCCGGCCGGGCCAGCAGGCGCACCGTCGTTCCAGGTGTGCGGACGAGCGCGGCACGCTCGTCCGGCGAGAGCGTACGCACCGCGTACGTCCCGTCGGAGGTCGCCGACCACTCCACGCCCGGAGCGTCGGGGTCGCGGGCCGACCGGGTGAGCACCTGGATCCGCTCGGCCACGGTGAAGCAGGCCAGCAGACCGATGCCGAACTGGCCGAGGAACTCCTGCCGGGCCCCTTCGAGGTCGTCACGCTTCGAGGAACGGCCGATGGTGGCGAGGAAGCGGTGCACGTCGGCCTCGGTCAGGCCGATCCCCGGGTCGTCGATCCGCAGCCCGTTCTCCTCGACGGTGATCCGGATGTCCGTCGGCGCCGCCGGGTCCACCGCCAGCCGCGCGGTGACCGCGTCCACCGCGTTCTGCAGCAGCTCGCGCAGGTACACCCGGGGACTGGAGTAGAGGTGGTGGGACAGGAGGTCGACCAGTCCGCGCAGGTCGACCTGGAAGGATCGGGCGTTCCCCGCTAAGTCGTCCGACATGCGCATGATCGTAGCGTCGCGCACCGACACGGAAGGGGTGCTCGCGGCCTTGGCAGGCGGGCTCCGGGGGCGTACACCTGTTTGTAACAGGTTCTCGTTTTTGTCCTGGCGGGGAGCGTCGCATGGGTGCAGCCTCCGTGAAATCCGCTTTCCGGTCAGGGTTACGGCCGGGACTGACCCGTCGCGGCTTCCTTGCTGCAACAGGTTTCACTCTTGGTGCGCTCGCTGCGCGGGGCCGCTGGACGGCCGCCGCGGCGGCGCCGCACCGCGCGCTCTCCGACGGCGACCGCGTGCCCGCGCTCGTGATCGGCAGCGGGTACGGCGGTGCGGTGGCCGCGCTCCGGCTCACGTGGGCAGGCGTGGACACCCACATCGTGGAGATGGGCCGGGCCTGGACGACGCCCGGCGCCGACGGCCGGATCTTCTGCGACATGCTGAATCCGGACGGCCGCGCTTACTGGCTGCGGACGAGGACGGCCCAGCCCGTGGGTTACCTCCTGGGGGTGCCGGCCGACCGGGGCATCGGCAGGTACACCGGTGTGCTCGACGCGGAGGACTTCCCCGGCGTCCGGGTGTACCAGGGGCGCGGCGTCGGCGGCGGGTCGCTCGTCAACGGCGGCATGGCCGTCGTCCCCAAGCGCGCCTACTTCGAGGAGATCCTGCCCGGCGTCGACGCCGACGAGATGTACCGGACGTACTTCCCGCGCGCCAACGCCGGCCTCGGCGTGAACGAGGTCGATCCCGCCTGGTTCGAGTCCGCCGAGTGCTACCGGTTCGCGCGGGCCGGCCGTGACGCCGCGCGACGGGCCGGCTTCGCCACCACGTTCGTGCCGAACGTCTACGACTTCGACTACATGGAGCAGGAGCAGGCGAACCGGGTGCCGCGCTCCGCGCTGGCGAGCGAGGTCATCTACGGCAACAACCACGGGAAGAGGTCCCTCGACAAGACCTATCTGGCCGCGGCGGCGGCCACCGGCAGGCTCAGCATCAGCCCGCTGCACACGGTCACCGGCGTCGCCCCGGCGGCTGGCCGGGGATACCGGGTGGAGATGGTGCAGACCGACACCTCCGGCGCCACGGTCGCCACCAAGTCGGTGGTCGCGGACCGGGTGTTCTTCGCGGCCGGGAGCGTCGGCACGAGCAAGCTGCTCGTCGCGATGAAGGCCCTGGGCAGGCTGCCCGACCTGCCCGACGCCGTCGGCCGGGGCTGGGGCAACAACGGCAACGTGATGGTCGCCAGGGCCGGCCACGTGTGGAACCCCACCGGCGCCCTGCAGTCGGGTATGCCGGTCGTCGGCATCGACAACTGGGCGTCGAGCGCGCCGGTGTTCGCGGAGATCGCGCCGTTCCCGGCCGGGGTCGAGCTGTGGATCAGCCTGTATCTCGCGATCACCAAGAACCCGAACCGGGGCCGCTTCGCGTTCGACCAGGCGACCGGCGCCGTCGGCCTGACCTGGCAGACCGCCCAGAACCGCCCGTCCGTCGAGGCGGCCAGGACGGTCTTCGACGCCGTCAACAGGAAGGAGGGCACGGTCTACAGGTCCGACCTGTTCGGCGTCGGCAAGGTGTGGGGCGACGACCTGGCCTACCACCCGCTCGGCGGCTGCGTGCTCGGCCAGGCCACCGACGCCTACGGCCGGCTGCCCGGCTACCCCGGCCTGTACGTCGTGGACGGCTCGCTGATCCCCGGCAGCACGGGCGTCAACCCGTTCGTCACGATCACCGCGCTCGCCGAACGCAACCTCGAAAAGATCATCACGACCGACCTCCAGCCTCCTGGGTAGAGGCCGGGGCATGGTCGTCATGCCGTCGGGACGGGTCGATCACCGGTGATGTATCACCGCTGGTCCGACATCGCGGTCATCCACTGGAGGTATCCGACCGAACTCGTGCACGCGTCTCCCGGCGTACGCGTACGGATCGGCATGCCGCACCCGGTCCACCGTCAGACGGCCGCGGCCTCGTCCCAGAAAGCGGCGAGGATCTCGTTCAGCCTCTCCGGCGCTTCGACGTGGGGGTAGTGGCCGGTGCCGGGGATCGACACGTGGCGCGCGCCGATCCGTTCGGCGGTGACCCGCGCGCACGCGACGAGGGGGACGCCGCCGCGCTCACGGTACGGCTCGGGCCCGCTCTCCCAGGCGCCTGAGACGACCAGCTTGGGGAACCCGGCCGCTCGCAGAGCGGGGAGCGGGATCCCGGCCTCCCAGCACACACGTTCACGCAGGACGGTGGCGGCCGCGCGCAGCCGCCGCCCGGTCGCCTCCAGTGGCGGCATGCCGGCCGAGTCGGCGGCGGCCCGCAGCCACTGCTCGGGCGTCAGCTCGGAGCACCCCCGGTGATCTTCGTGCACGGCTCCACCAGCTGGGGCGACGACCCGGTGTACGGATTCGCCGCGCAGGCGCCGCTGGCCGCCCGCTTCCGGCTGCTGCTCGTCGACCGGCGCGGGTACGGCGGCAGCCCCGACGCCGGGGAACGGTTCGCCGGCGACTACCTGGCCGACGCGGACGACGTCACCGAACTGCTCGGCGACGGCGCACACCTGGTCGGCCACTCCTACGGCGCGGTAGGGGTCATGCTCGCCGCGGCCCGCCGGCCCGCGGCGGTGCGGTCGCTGACCCTCATCGAACCGGGCTGCTACCAGGCGGTGCCCTGCGGTGCCTTCTGGACGGCCTCACCGCCCGCCGCGCCGGCTGAGGTCCTCCCGGCTGGGAGTCACGCTCCCCGACGCGTACGAGTCGCGGGACGGGCGACCCGAAAACACCGGTCCGAAAACACCGTTCCGAAAACACCGGCGGCGTCAGGCGCCGGGCTCCTCGAACCGGTCGAGGTAGGCGGCGTACCAGGCGCGCTCCTCCTCCACCAGCGCGTGCCGGTCGGCGTAGACGTGCTCGAACATGGCGTCCACCGGCGGGTCCGGCATGGCGATGACCCCGTCGCGCAGTTCGAGGGCCATGCGGTCGCCCTCCTCGTCGACCTCCGCGAAGAACGCCTCGTCGGCCATGCCCTCCCGCAGCAGGTACGCCCGCATGCGCGCGATCGGGTCCTTCTTCCGCCACGCGTCCACCTCCTCGGCGGGCCGATAACGGCCCGGGTCGTCGGAGGTGGTGTGGGGGCCCATCCGGTAGGTGTACGCCTCGATGAGGAACGGCCCGCCCCCGGCGCGCGCGTGCCGCAGCGCCGCCCTCGTCACGGCGAGGCAGGCCAGCACGTCGTTGCCGTCCACCCGTACGCCGGGGAAGCCGAAGCCCCGCGCGCGCTGGTAGATAGGCGCCCGGCTCTGCCGCCCGACGGGGTGCGAGATGGCCCACTGGTTGTTCTGGCAGAAGAACACCACCGGCGCGTCGAACACGGCCGCGAAGTTGAACGCCTCGCTGACGTCCCCCTCGCTCGCCGCGCCGTCGCCGAAATAGGCCACGACGGCCGAGTCGTCGCCGTCCCTGCGGACCCCCATGGCGTACCCCACGGCGTGCAGCGTCTGCGCGCCGAGGACGATCGTGTAGAGGTGGAAGCGCGTCTCGCGGGGATCCCAGCCGCCGTTCGTCGTGCCGCGCAACATGCCCATGAGCGTGAGGGGAGCGATGCCCCGGCACCAGGCGACGCCGTGCTCCCGATAGGAGGGGAACACGTGGTCGTCCGGAGCCAGCGCCCGGCCCGAGCCGATCTGGGCGGCCTCCTGCCCCAGGCAGGGGATCCACATCCCCAGCTCGCCGAGGCGCTGGAGGGCGAAGGCCTCCCGGTCGATCCGGCGCACCAGCGCCATGTCGCGGTACAGCCCCCGATACTGGCTCTTCGACAGGTCCAGGTCGTACTCGGGGTGCGCGACACGCTCGCCTTCGGGCGTGAGCAGCTGGACCAGATCTTCGGCCTCGTCCTGGCGCCGCACGTCGTCTCCTCTCTGACAACAGTGACGGGTGCCGGCGCATCGGACCCGTCTCCATCGACGGGGTCGTCGGCACCGTGCGCAGCCAATCATTGCGGCTGTGGGGCGCGAGGGTTCACACGACGTGCCCGCCACGCTGATGACCTGCGGCTTTCCGCGACCGCGGAGAGACGGGCGTCAGCCGGTCGCGGCGGCGGGGCGCAGGCCCGCGAAGACGATCGCGAGCGTACGGGCCCGCAGATCGGGCTCCCACCGGGTGTGCAGGGACGCCTGACATACGCCGATCAGCAGGGCCATGATCTCCGGCACCCGGACGTCGGGACGTACGGCCCCGGCCTGTTGGGCCTTGCCGACGAGCACCTCGACGGCCTCGCGCAGGGCGAGGACCGGCTTGGCGACGGTGACCGGGATGCCGGCCTGGGCGAGCAGGTCGACGACGGTCTTCTTCTCCGCGGCCTGCTCGACGGTGCGGGTGAAGAAGGTGAAGAAGGCGGAGGCGGGGTCGCCCTCTGCCGCGAGCGCCCGGGTCTCCTCGGCCAGCCTGACCGCGACCGCGTTCATGATCGCCTTGAGCAGGGACTCCTTAGTGGGGAAGTGCCGGAAGACGGTCCCGATCCCGACTCCGGCCTTCTGCGCGATCTCCTCCGTGGAGGCGGAGGGACCCTTGGCCGCGAAGACGGCCTCGGCGGCCTCCAGAATGCGCGTACGGTTGCGCTGGGCGTCGGCGCGCAGCGCCCTGGGCGGTCCCCCGGAGACGCCCGGCTCGGGAACGCGCTGGTCGTTCGGCATTCCTCGGCTCTCCCCACGCCTCGATTGACATCCGGATCGGCCGGTTCATAGCCTGTAACCGAAGTGGAGACTCCGATTGTAGGTCACGCCGCAGCGAGGAGTGCAGGATGTTCGAGAGGTTCACCGACCGTGCGCGGCGGGTTGTCGTCCTGGCCCAGGAAGAGGCCCGGATGCTCAACCACAACTACATCGGTACTGAGCACATTCTTCTTGGCTTGATCCATGAGGGTGAGGGTGTGGCGGCCAAGGCTCTGGAGAGCCTTGGGATCAGTCTCGAGGGGGTGCGCCAGCAGGTCGAGGAGATCATCGGCCAGGGGCAGTCGGCGCCGTCGGGACACATCCCCTTCACGCCGCGGGCCAAGAAGGTTCTTGAGCTGTCGCTGCGCGAGGCGTTGCAGCTCGGGCACAACTACATCGGCACCGAGCACATTCTTCTGGGGTTGATCCGGGAGGGTGAGGGTGTCGCGGCGCAGGTGCTGGTGAAGCTGGGCGCCGATCTGAACAGGGTGCGTCAGCAGGTCATTCAGTTGCTGCACGGCTATCAGGGCAAGGAGCCGGCGGCGGCGGGCGGGCCGCAGGAGTCGGCGCCGTCGACCTCTCTTGTGCTGGATCAGTTCGGGCGCAACCTGACCCAGGCCGCGCGGGAGGGCAAGCTCGACCCGGTGATCGGCCGGGACAAGGAGATCGAGCGGGTCATGCAGGTCCTGTCCAGGAGGACCAAGAACAACCCGGTGCTGGTGGGTGAACCCGGTGTGGGCAAGACCGCCGTGGTGGAGGGGCTGTCGCAGAAGATCGTCAAGGGTGAGGTGCCCGAGACGCTGAAGGACAAGCAGCTCTACACCCTGGACCTGGGTGCGCTGGTGGCCGGTTCCCGCTATCGCGGTGACTTCGAAGAGCGCCTGAAGAAGGTCGTCAAGGAGATCCGCACCCGGGGCGACATCATTCTGTTCATCGACGAGCTGCACACGCTGGTCGGCGCGGGCGCCGCCGAGGGCGCCATCGACGCCGCGAGCATTCTGAAGCCCCCTCTCGCGAGGGGCGAGCTGCAGACGATCGGCGCGACGACCCTGGACGAGTACCGCAAGCACGTCGAGAAGGACGCGGCGTTGGAGCGGCGGTTCCAGCCGATTCAGGTGGCCGAGCCGTCGCTGTCGCACACGATCGAGATCCTCAAGGGTCTGCGGGATCGTTACGAGGCGCATCACCGGGTGTCGATCACCGATGGCGCGCTGGTGGCGGCCGCGACGTTGGCGGATCGGTATATCAGTGACCGGTTCCTGCCGGACAAGGCGATCGACCTGATCGACGAGGCCGGGTCGCGGATGCGGATTCGCCGGATGACGGCGCCGCCGGACCTGCGCGAGTACGACGAGAAGATCGCGAATGTGCGGCGGGAGAAGGAGTCCGCGATCGACGCGCAGGACTTCGAGAAGGCCGCGGCGCTGCGGGATCAGGAAAAGCAGCTGCAGCTCAAGCGGGAGCGGCGGGAGAAGGAGTGGAAGGCCGGCGACATGGATGTCGTGGCCGAGGTGACCGAGGAGCTCATCGCCGAGGTCCTGGCCACCGCCACCGGCATCCCGGTGTTCAAGCTGACCGAGGAGGAGTCGCAGCGGCTGCTCCGGATGGAAGACGAGCTGCACAAGCGGATCATCGGTCAGGACGACGCGATCAAGGGTCTGTCCCGGTCGATCCGCCGCACCCGCGCCGGTCTGAAGGACCCGCGCCGTCCGGGTGGGTCGTTCATCTTCGCCGGCCCGTCGGGTGTGGGTAAGACCGAGCTGTCCAAGGCGCTGGCGGAGTTCCTGTTCGGGGACGAAGACGCGCTGATCATGCTGGACATGTCGGAGTTCATGGAGAAGCACACCGTCTCGCGGCTGTTCGGCTCCCCGCCCGGTTACGTCGGGTACGAAGAGGGCGGCCAGCTGACCGAGAAGGTGCGGCGCAAGCCGTTCTCTGTGGTCCTGTTCGACGAGGTCGAAAAGGCGCACGGGGACATCTTCAACTCGCTGCTGCAGATCCTGGAGGACGGTCGCCTGACCGACGCCCAGGGCCGGGTGGTGGACTTCAAGAACACCGTCATCATCATGACGACCAACCTCGGCACCCGGGACATCTCCAAGGCCGTGGGGCTGGGCTTCGCGAAGGCCAACGACGAGGAGAGCACCTACGAGCGGATGAAGGTCAAGGTGCAGGAGGAGCTCAAGCAGCACTTCCGGCCGGAGTTCCTCAACCGCGTCGACGACATCGTGGTCTTCCACCAGCTCACGCCCAAGGAGATCATCCAGATCGTGGACCTGATGCTCGCCCAGGTGGGCGAGCGGCTCAAGGACCGCGACATGGGCCTGGAGGTGTCTCCGGCCGCCAAGCAGGTCCTCGCCGACCGCGGGTACGACCCGGTGATGGGCGCCCGTCCGCTGCGCCGGACCATCCAGCGGGAGCTGGAGGACACGCTGTCGGAGAAGATCCTCTACGGCGAGCTGCGGCCCGGCCAGGTCGTCAAGATCGACATCGAGGGCGAGGGCGACAACGCCACGTTCGTCTTCGCCGGCGAGACCGCGCCTGCCACCGCCGCGCCGACCACCGCCGCGTCGAACGGCTGATCCCGCCCCATGGCCGGACACCAGGCCTTCTGGATCGACGGCCGATCCGACCGCGAACGCGCCCGTGACGGCGTCAGCCACTACTCCGAGCGCGTGTGGGAGAACATCGGCGAGTTCGAGGGGGTGTGGGGTGACATCGCCCCGGTCGCGTTCGCGTGCGCGGCCTGGCGGATCGCCACCCCACCCCTGACCTCGCCGGGGCTGGTGCGCTGGCACCGGCGGATCCTGTCCGCCTCCTGCGTGCGCAACGGCTGGGACGGGTCGCTGACGGCACGCGTCACACTCGTCTCCCCGCTGCCGGCCGCGCTGACGGTCTCGCGCGGCTGGTGGCGCGACCGCGGCTGGCGGGGCTGGCCGGAGATCTTCGGTCAGTTCGTCGAACCCGCAGAGCAGGACCTCGCGAAGGTCCCCCATCTGCGTCCCACCCTGCTCGTGGACGCCCCGGTGCCGCTCGAGGACCTGCCCGCGACGCCGGACGGGCCCGCGCGCGACCTGGCCGAGACGGCGCACCGCGCCCTCGCGGTCCTCGTACGGGAGCTGAACGACCTGCTCGCCCCGGTCGTCGCCCAACTGGAGCAGGGCCCCCGATAACAGGCGCGGGCAGGTGGCCGCGAGCCGCCTGACCGGCGGGCGACAACCCTCACTTCACCTCTTGACAGTGGCCTTGCACGGCCTCAGTCTGTTGCGCATAGTGCTATGTGTTTCGTCTTGCACAACTAATGCACGCTGACTGATTCGAGGGAAAGAGAGACCATGGCGCACGAAGTCCGCGGGGTCGTCGCGAGGGGCAAGGGACAGCCGGTCAGCCTGGAGACCGTCGTCGTCCCCGACCCGGGTCCGGGTGAGGCACTCGTGGCCGTGCAGGCCTGCGGGGTGTGCCACACCGACCTGCACTACCGTGAGGGCGGCATCAACGACGACTTCCCGTTCCTTCTCGGGCACGAGGCGGCCGGAGTGGTCGAGGCGGTCGGCGAGGGGGTGACCGACGTCGCCCCCGGCGACTTCGTCATCCTCAACTGGCGCGCGGTCTGCGGCGCCTGCCGCGCCTGCCTGCGCGGACGCCCGCAGTACTGTTTCGCCACCCACAACGCCACGCAGAAGATGACGCTGGCCGACGGCACCCCGCTGTCCCCGGCGCTCGGGATCGGCGCGTTCGCCGACAAGACGCTCGTCGCGGCCGGACAGTGCACCAAGGTCGACCCGAGCGCGTCGCCGGTCGCGGTCGGCCTGCTCGGCTGCGGGGTCATGGCGGGGCTCGGCGCGGCCATCAACACCGGCGGGGTGACCCGCGGTGACTCGGTCGCCGTCATCGGCTGCGGCGGCGTGGGCGACGCGGCCGTCGCGGGCGCGCACCTGGCCGGCGCGACCACGATCATCGCGGTGGACGTGGACGACACCAAGCTCGCCTGGGCCCGCCGCTTCGGCGCCACCCACACCGTCAACTCCCGCGACACCGACGCGGTGGAGGCGATCCGCGACCTGACCGGCGGCTTCGGCGCCGACGTCGTGATCGAGGCGGTGGGCCGCCCTGAGACGTACAAGCAGGCCTTCTACGCCCGCGACCTGGCCGGCACCGTCGTGCTCGTCGGCGTGCCGACCCCGGAGATGACGCTCGACCTGCCGCTGCTCGACGTCTTCGGGCGCGGCGGCGCGCTCAAGTCCTCCTGGTACGGCGACTGCCTGCCCAGCCGCGACTTCCCCATGCTCGTCTCCCTCTACCAGCAGGGACGGCTCGACCTGGACGCGTTCGTCACCGAGACGATCGCCCTCGAGGACGTCGAGTCGGCCTTCGAGAAGATGCACCACGGTGAGGTGCTGCGCTCCGTCGTGGTGCTCTGACCGGCTCTTCGACACTTACCGGCTCTCCGCACGCTGACCGGCTTTCCGCTGTGACCGGCTTTCCCCTGAACATCTCAGTTCCGCGACGCGCTACGCAGGACCACTGCGCACACCCCCAGGAGCCAAAGTGAGCACCACCAGCCTGCCCCCCAGCCTGATGGCCACGCTGCCGGGCGAGCACTACACCGACCCCCAGGTCTTCGCGTTGGAGCAGAAGCACATCTTCGAGTCGATGTGGTTCTGCGCGGCCCGGGCCGCCGACCTGCCCAAGCCCGGGGCGTTCAGGACCGTCCAGATCGGCACCGAGAGCATCCTGATCACGCGGGCGCGGGACAACTCGATCCGCGCGTTCTACAACGTCTGCCGCCACCGCGGCGCCCGGATCTGCACCGAGGAGTCCGGCGAGGTCAAGCGGGCCTTCCAGTGCCCGTACCACGCCTGGACGTACGACCTTGAGGGCAAGCTCATCGCGGCCCCCAACCTCACCAAGATGCCCGACCTCGACCGGGTCGAGTACGGCCTCGTCAACGTGGCGGTGCGGGAGTGGCTGGGCTACGTGTGGGTCTGCCTGGCCGACGAGCCGCCCTCGTTCGAGGACACCGTGCTCGGCGAGGTGCGCACGCGTCTCGGCGACGTGGCCTCCCTCGACAACTACGACGTCGCCAACCTGGCGCTCGGCCGCCGGATCGTGTACGACGTGAAGGCGAACTGGAAGCTCATCGTCGAGAACTTCATGGAGTGCTACCACTGCGCGACCATCCACCCCGAGCTGACCGAGGTGCTGCCGGAGTTCGCCGACGGCTACGCGGCGCAGTACTACGTGGGCCACGGCGCGCTGTTCGGCGAGGACATCCAGGGGTTCACGGTCGACGGCTCCGAGGGGCTCGACCGCATCCCGACCATCAGCGAGGACCAGGACCGGCGCTACTATGCGATCACGATCAAGCCGCAGGTGTTCGTCAACATGGTGCCCGACCATGTGATCACCCACCGGATGTTCCCGCTCGCGGCCGACCGCACGGTGGTGGAGTGCGACTGGCTCTACCTGCCGGAGGTCGTGGCCGGGGGCAAGGACATCAGCCGGTCGGTGGAGCTGTTCCACCGGGTCAACGAGCAGGACTTCGAGGCCTGCGAGCGCACCCAGCCCTCGATGAGCTCCCGGACGTACGCCAAGGGCGGCGTGCTGGTGCCGAGCGAGCACCACATCGGGCTGTTCCATGATTGGGTACGGGGCAAGCTCGGCCAGTGAGGTTGGAGGAGATGCGAGGTGACGCGTAAGGCGCCTCGAGAGGACGTCGGAGACGAAGGCCTGGAGATCCGCTCGCCCAAGACCTGGGCGGGCGGGGTTCCGGCGGTCGGCCATGCGCTCGGCACGGCGTACCGGCAGATGGGCGCGGGGCGGACGGTGCTGACCCTGCTGCGGGTCAACCAGAAGTCCGGCTTCGACTGCCCGGGATGTGCCTGGCCCGAGGGCGACGGCCACCGCAGTCCCGCCGAGTTCTGCGAGAACGGCGCGAAGGCGGTGGCGGAGGAGGCGACGGTCCGCAGGGTCACCCGCGCGTTCTTCGCCGAGCACCCGGTGGACGAGCTGGCCCGGCGCAGCGACTACTGGCTGGGCCAGCAGGGCCGGCTCACGGAGCCGATGTACAAGCCGGCGGGCTCGGACCACTACGAGCCGATCTCGTGGGAGGACGCCTTCGGCGTCGTCGCGCGCGAGCTGCGCGCGCTCGACCACCCCGACCAGGCCGTCTTCTACACCTCCGGCCGCACCTCCAACGAGGCCGCCTTCGCCTACCAGCTCCTCGTCCGCCGCTTCGGCACCAACAACCTGCCCGACTGCTCCAACATGTGCCACGAGTCGAGCGGCTCGGCGCTGACCGAGACGCTCGGCATCGGCAAGGGGACGGTGCTGCTGGAGGACCTGCACCGGGCCGACCTCGTCTTCGTGGTCGGCCAGAACCCCGGCACCAACCACCCCCGCATGCTCACCGCGCTGGAGCGCGCGAAGCGCAACGGGGCGCGGATCGTGGCGGTCAACCCGCTGCCGGAGGCGGGGCTGATGCGCTTCCGCAACCCGCAGCGGCCCTCCGGCCTCGCCGGGACCGGGACGGCGCTGTCCGACCGCTTCCTGCAGATCCGCCTGGGCGGCGACCTGGCGCTGTTCCAGGCGCTGTCGCTGCTCCTGCTGGAGGCCGAGGACGCCGCGCCCGGCACGGTGGTGGACCGCGAGTTCGTCGAGGCGCACACGCACGGGTTCGAGGCCTGGGAGAAGCACGTACGCGGGCTCGACGGTGCTGGTCCGAACTGGGCCGAGGTGCTGGAGGCCACCGGGCTGACCCGTGCCGAGATCGAGGAGACGGCCCGCGACGTGCTGGCCGCCCGCTCGGTCGTGGTCTGCTGGGCCATGGGCCTCACCCAGCATCGCAAGTCGGTCCCGACGATCAGGGAGATCGTCAACTTCCTGCTGCTGCGCGGCAACGTGGGACGGCCCGGCGCGGGCGTGTGTCCCGTACGCGGCCACTCCAACGTGCAGGGCGACCGGACGATGGGCATCTACGAGAAGCCCAGGCCGGAGTTCCTCGACGCGCTGGAGAGCGAGTTCGGCTTCCCGCCGCCCCGCGAGCACGGCCACGACACCGTGGAGGCCATCCGCGCCATGCGCGACGGGGACGCCAGGGTGTTCTTCGCCATGGGCGGCAACTTCGTCTCCGCGACGCCGGACACCGCCGCGACGGAGGCGGCCCTGCGCCGCTGCCGGCTCACCGTGCAGGTGTCGACCAAGCTGAACCGGTCGCACGCCGTCTGCGGCGAACAGGCGCTCATCCTGCCCACGCTCGGCCGCACCGAGCGGGACGTCCAGGCCGGCGGCGAGCAGTTCGTCACGGTCGAGGACTCGATGGGCGCGGTGCACGCCTCGCGCGGACGGCTGCGCCCGGCGTCGGACGCGCTGCTGTCCGAGGTGGCGATCGTGTGCCGGCTGGCCCGCGAGCTGCTCGGCGACGACCCCCACGTGCCGTGGGCCGACTTCGAGGCCGGGTATGACGCGATCAGGGAGCGCATCGAGCGGGTGGTGCCCGGGTTCGGCGACTTCAACGCGCGAGTGCGCAGGCCGGGGGGCTTCCTCCTGCCGAACGCGCCGCGCGACGAGCGCCGCTTCCCCACGGCCACGGGGAAGGCGAACTTCACGGTCAACCCGCTGGAGGTGCTGCGCGTGCCCCCGGGCCGCCTCCTGCTGCAGACCGTGCGCAGCCACGACCAGTACAACACCACGATCTACGGGCTGAACGACCGTTACCGCGGCATCGCCAACGGGCGGCGGGTGGTGTTCGTGCATCCCGACGACCTGGCCGAGCGCGGTCTCGCCGACGGTGACATGCTCGACCTCATCAGCGAGTGGCCGGACGGCGAGCGCGTGGCGGAGGGATTCCGGGCCGTCGCCTATCCGACGGCGCGGGGCTGCTGCGCGGCCTACTTCCCGGAGACCAATGTGCTGGTGCCCCTGGACTCGGTGGCGGAGACGTCGAACACGCCCACGTCCAAGAGCGTCGTCGTACGGCTGCGGCGTGCGGCGGGAAGCGCGGCGGGGGAGAAGGCTATCCGCCGAGGCGGTGACTGATCTCCTCGGCTCCCCTGACGAGGACCGGGGCCAGTTCGCGCATGCGGCCCTCACTGAACCGGTAGGCGGGCCCGGACGCGCTGACCGCCGCCACGACCTCTCCGCCGAAGGAGCGGACGGGGGCGGCGAGCGCGTTCAGGCCCACCTCCAGCTCCTCCAGCGTCAGCGCCCAGCCGTGCTCGCGCACCTCCGCCAGTTGCCGCTCCAGGTCCTCCCCCGCGGTCACCGTGTTCGGCGTGTAGCGCCGCAGGCCGGCGGCGCGCATCAGGTCGTCGCGGCGCTGCCGGTCCACGTACGCCAGCAGGACCTTGCCGCTCGACGTCGCGTGCAGGGGCGTGAGCTGACCCACCCAGTTGTAGGCGGTGACGGCGGAGGGGCCGCGCACCTGGTCGAGGTTGACCGCGTAGTGCGAGCGCAGGACGGCGATGTTCACCGTCTCGCCGATCTCCTCCGCCAGGCGCTGGCAGACGGGCCTGCTCTGCTGGGTGACGTCCATCCGCATGGAGACGCTGCCGGCGAGGCGGACGAGCCCGAAGCCGAGGCGATACTTGCCGCGATCCTCGGTCTGCTCGACGAGCCCGCGGGACTCCAGGGCCCCCAGCAGGCGGAAGGCGGTCGACTTGTGGACCTCGATCTCGGCGGCGATCTCGGTGACCCCGGCCTCCCCGCGGCCAGCGAGGATCTCCATGATGCTGATCGCCCGGTCCACGGACTGCACGCCGCCGCCGTTGGCCTCGGCCCTGGCACCGGAAGCGTCGTTGCTCATAGCGGGACTGTAGCGCTTGACGCAACCCTGAGCTGGGGCGTCGCGGGATTCCCAGGAGACCCCTGCTTCCACGCCCCTGAATCCACCGATCGGTGGAGTCGCTCCACCGCGTGGGCGAGCCGCCGATTCCACCGCCCGCTCGGGAGATCGGGCGATCCGCATGGGGTGCCTCCGTTGCGACGCTGATCTCCGTCGGCGAACGGAGAGACGGAGGCACACCGACATGCGCAATGTGGTCTGGCTGATCAGCGGGTACGCCGCGGTCAGCCTGCTGACGCTGATGGCGATGATCATGTTTCGGCACGACGCGACGATGGTCACCACCGCGGTCTGGATCCGCGGCACCATCGTCGCCGCGGGCTCGCTGCTCACGCTTTTCTTCGCGGTCCGGGCGGCCCGCGGCGACCGCAGGATGCTGCTGCGGCTGCGGGTCGTCACCGCGGTCATGCTGGTCGCGATCGTGGTGATCATCGCGCTGCCCGGCACGTTCCCGCTCTGGTTCAAGCTCGAGCAGGGCATCTGCGGGCTGCTCCTGCTGGCCGTGGTCGTACAGATCAACCGGCGCCCGGTGGTCCGGCCGTGAGTGCGGTGATCGAAGTGGAGAACCTCCACAAGAGCTACGGGAGCACGGTGGCCGTGGATGACGTCTCGTTCACCGTGACACAGGGGGAGATCTTCGGCATCCTCGGGCGCAACGGCGCCGGGAAGACCACGACCGTGGAGTGCCTCGTGGGCCTGCGGGCGCCGGACCGCGGCCGGATCCGCGTGCTGGGCCGCGACCCGCGGCGCGACCACGCCGAGCTGACCCGGCGGGTGGGCGTGCAACTGCAGGACAGCCAGCTGCCCGAGCGGCTGCGGGTGGGCGAGGCGATGCGGCTCTACCAGTCGTTCTATCCGGACCCGGCCGATCCGGGGGAGTTGCTGGCGCAGCTCGGGCTGGCCGGGCGGGAGAGGACACCGTACGGGAAACTCTCCGGCGGCCAGAAGCAGCGGCTCGCGATCGCGCTCGCGTTGATCGGGCGGCCCCGGATCGCCGTGCTCGACGAGCTCACCACCGGGCTGGACCCGCACGCCCGGCGCGACACGTGGGATCTGATCGACGGCGTCCGCGCCGGTGGCGTCACGATCGTGCTGGTCACCCACTTCATGCCGGAGGCCGAACGCCTCTGCGACCGGATCGCGGTGATCGACGCCGGCCGGGTGCTGGTCACCGGTACGCCGGCCGAACTCATCGAGCGCGCCGGGCAACCCACGCTGGAGGACGCGTTCGTGGCGCTGACCGGGAGGAACTCATGACCACGCTGACGCTGACCGAGCTGAAGCTGTTCCTGCGGGAGAAGTCGGGGCCGGCCTTCGGGGTCGGGCTGCCGCTGCTCCTGCTGATCGTCTTCGGCAACCTGCCGTTCTACAACGAGCACCGGGCCAACCTCGGCGGGCTGAGGCTGCTGGACACGTACGTGCCCATCCTGGTGGCCTTTGTCCTGGCCGTACTCGCCCTGAACGTGCTGCCGCCGGTGCTCGCCGGCTACCGCGAGAAGGGGGTGCTGCGGCGGCTGCGGACCACGCCGGTCGGGCCGGTCCGGCTGCTGGCCGCGCAGCTGATCGTCATGCTGCTGACCGCCGTGGTCGCGGTGTCCGCGCTGCTGCTGGTCGCGCGGTTCGCGTTCGGGGTGGTGCTGCCCCGGCAGATGGCCGGCTTCCTGTTGACCACGCTGCTGGCGGCGGTCGCGCTGATGGCCGTCGGCCTGCTCGTCACCGCGGCCGCACCCGGCGGGCGGGCGGCCAACGCGCTCGGCGCCGTCGTCTTCTACCCGCTGGTCTTCCTCGGCGGCCTGTTCCTGCCGATCCCGGTCATGCCGCCGATGCTGCGGCACATCAGCCAGGTCACCCCGATGGGTGCCGCGGTCACCGCGCTGCAGGACGCCACGAACGGGCACTGGCCGCACTGGCTCGCTCTGGTCACGTTGCTCGCGTGGGCGGCCGGGGCGGCCGTGGCGGCGGCTAGATTGTTCCGCTGGGAGTAGGTACACGATGCAGAGTTGGCAGATGGCGGGGCCGGCGGCCTGGGAGCAGCGGTTCCGGCCCATGGTCACCGTGGTCCCGTACGTGCTGCTGGCCGTCATGGCCGCCCTGACCATCGCCTTCAAGCACGACCAGCCGGGCTCCCTCACCATCGACCTCGCGCTCTGCGCGGCGGCCGCGGTGTGGAGCCTGGCGCTCTTCACGCTGCACCCGGCGTGGCGCGACCGGATCGGCGTGATGGGCGTCTTCCTGGCCGGCCTGATTCTGTTCGGGATGGTCATGGTCCTGCGCAACCCATGGTTCGGCTTCTACACGCCGGTGCTGTACTTCTACGCGTATCGGATCATCGGCTGGCCGCGCGAGCTGTACTTCATCGCCGGCGCCGCCGTGGTGGCCGGCACGGCACAGTCGGCCGACCTGGACACCGGCTCCTGGGTCGGCCGCCTCGAGTACCTGGCGATCCTGGTCATCAACATCGCGCCGATGTGCCTGGTGGCCTGGATGGGCGAGATCGGCACGCGGTACTACGACTCCCGGGAGGCGGCGCTGCGTGAGGCCCGGGAGGCCAACGCGCGGCTGGCCGCGGCGCTGGCCGAAAACGCGGCGCTGCAGGAACGGCTGGTCGAGCAGGCCCGCGCGGCCGGCGTCCTGGACGAGCGGGCCCGGATGGCTCGAGAGATCCACGACACGCTGGCCCAGAGCCTGACCGGCATCGTCACCCAGTTGCAGGCCGCCGAGCACGCGGCGGACGACCCGGCCGCGTGGCGCCGGCACCACGCGGCGGCGACCGCGCTGGCCCGGGAGGGCCTGACCGAGGCGCGGCGCTCGGTGAACGAGTTGCGCCCGGAGCCGCTGGAGACCGGCCGCCTGGCCGACGCCATCACCGAGGTGGTGGCCAAGTGGTCGGCCCGCCACAGCATCCCGGCCCAGGTCACCGTCACCGGCGAAACCCGCACGATGCGCCCGGAGGCCGAGGTCGCCCTGTTACGGGTCGCCCAAGAGGCCTTGGCCAACGTCGCCAAGCATGCCGGCACCGCCACCCGCGTCGGTCTCACCCTTTCCTACATGGACCAGCAGGTGGCCCTCGACGTCCGCGATGACGGCCGCGGCTTCGACCCGGCCGCCCAGGTCGAGCGCGACGGGGGCTTCGGGTTGGTGGCGATGCGGCAGCGGATAGAGGCGTTGTCGGGCACGTTGCAGATCGAATCGGAGGTGGGGGGCGGGACGGGGATCTCGGCCTGCCTGCCCGCCGAGGCGCCGGAGGTGCGTTCGTGAGTGACCCGATCAAGCTGCTCATCGCCGACGACCACCCGGTGGTGCGGGACGGGCTGAGCAGCATGTTCGCCCGCGACCCCGAGTTCACCGTGGTCGGCGAGGCGGCGGACGGGGCCGAGGCGGTCCGGCTGGCCGAGGCGCTCGGGCCGGACGTGATCCTGATGGACCTGCGGATGGCCGGCATGGACGGCGTCACCGCGATCGGCGAGCTGGCCCGGCGCGGCGTACCGGCCCGGGTGCTGGTGCTGACCACCTACGACACGGACAGCCACGTGCTGCCCGCGATCGAGGCCGGCGCCACCGGCTACCTGCTCAAGGACGCGCCGCGAGACGAGCTGCTGCGCGCCGTACGCGCGGCGGCCCGCGGCGAGGTCGCGCTCTCTCCGTCGGTCGCCGCCCGCCTGATGAGCCGGCTGCGCACCCCGGCGCCGTCGACCGGCCCGTTGAGCCAGCGCGAGCTGGAGGTGCTGCGCCTGGTCGCGGCCGGGCACACCAACCGGGAGGCGGCCGCCCGGCTGTTCATCACCGAGGCCACGGTCAAGACGCACCTGCTCAACATTTACGCGAAGCTCGACGTCAACGACCGTGCGGCCGCGGTCGCGGAGGGTTACAACCGCGGCCTGCTCGGTGCTCCCGAGCGTCCGTGAATGTACTCGACGGTGCGGGGGGTCAGCGGAAGACGACGGTGCGGTCGCCGTTGAGGAGCACGCGGCTCTCGCTGTGCCGGCGTACGGCCCTGGCCAGCACCTGCGCCTCCACGTCGCGGCCCACGGTGACGAGTTCGTCCGGGTCGAGCGAGTGGTCCACGCGCGCCACGTCCTGCTCGATGATCGGCCCCTCGTCGAGGTCGGCGGTGACGTAGTGCGGGGTCGCGCCGATCAGCTTGACGCCGCGCTCGTGGCGTTGATCGCCCGCCCCTCCAGGCGCTTGCACATGTCGTCGCTCAGGACCTGCATGTAGCGGGCGAGCACGACCAGGTCGGTGCCGAGCTCCTCCACGTCATGTGGAAGGTGAAGGCCTGGCTGCCGTCGCAAAGCTGAGCCACAGCCTCACCGTCGTGCCCGGTGCCGATCTTCCCCCTGATCGGCACCGGGCACGATTTTGTCGTGTTTTTGGTGCTTGACACCCGCAATGTGACACGTCACGCTTGTTGCGTTAAGCGCATAATGTTGCGAATTGCGCAACAACAATGCAGCAACGGAGGTGGATATGACGGGCCCGCGCGTCGTCATCATCGGAGCAGGCGTCGTCGGTGCGGCGCTCGCCGACGAACTGTCGGCCCGGGGCTGGACGGACGTCACCGTGGTCGACCAGGGCCCGGTGCCCGCGACCGGGGGCTCCTCCTCGCACGCCCCGGGACTGGTCTTCCAGATCAACGGGTCGAAGACCATGACCGAGATGGCGCGCTACACCGTCGAAAAGCTCTGCTCCCTCGACCTCGACGGCGAGCCCTGTTTCCTCCAGGTCGGCGGGCTCGAGGTCGCGACCAGCCCGGAACGGCTCGCCGAGCTGCACCGGCGGCACGGCTGGGCCACGTCCTGGGGCGTCGAGTCGCGCCTGCTCACCCCCGCCGAGTGCGCCGAGCACCACCCCCTGGTGGACCCCGGCACCGTGCTGGGCGGCCTGTTCATCCCCACCGACGGCCTCGCCAAGGCCGTACGCGCGGTCGACGCGCAGCTCGGGCGGGCGCGGTCGCGCGGCGTACGGGTGCTGGAGCGGCACGAGGTGCTCGACGTCCGCACCGAGGACGGCCGGGTGGCAGGCGTGGTGACCGACCAGGGTGAGATCCCCGCCGACGTCGTGGTCTGCTGCGCCGGCATCTGGGGGCCGAAGGTGGCCGGCATGGTCGGCATGCCGCTGCCGCTGACCCCGCTCGCGCACCAGCTCGCCTGGACCGGCCAGGTGCCCGCCCTCGCCGGACGCGAGGAGGAGGCGACGCTGCCGATCCTGCGGCACCAGGACGCCGACCTCTACTACCGCCAGCGGTTCGACGGCGTCGGCATCGGCTACTACGGCCACCGGCCGATGCCGATCAGTCCCGACGAGCTGCTTTCCGTGGACGAGGCCGCGGTCATGCCGTCGGTGCTGACGTTCACGCCGGAGGACTTCGAGGACGCCTGGACCGAGACCCAGCGGCTGCTGCCCGGCACCCGCGCGGCGGAGATCGAGGAGGGCATCAACGGGCTGTTCTCCTTCACCCAGGACCACATGCCGCTGATGGGCGAGTCCCCCGACGTGAAGGGCTTCTGGGTCGCCGAGGCGGTCTGGGTGACCCACTCCGCGGGCGTCGGCAAGGCGATGGCCGAGTGGCTGGTCGACGGCCACTGCTCGTCGTTCGACCTGCACGAGTGCGACGTCAACCGGTTCGAGCCGCACCAGCTCGCGCCCGAATACGTGCTGGCCCGCGACTGCCAGAACTTCGTCGAGGTCTACGACATCATCCACCCGCTCCAGCCGATGGAGGAGCCGCGGCCGGTGCGCCTCAGCCCCTTCCACACCCGGCAGCGCGAGCTGGACGCCTTCTTCCTGGAGGCCGTCGGCTACGAGCGGCCGCAGTGGTACGGCGCGAACGCCCGCCTGCTGGAGGGCCGCGACATTCCCACGCCCAACGACTGGGCGGCGCGTTACTGGTCGCCGATCGTCGGCGCGGAGGCCCAGGCGTCCCGCGAGTCCGTCGCGGTGTACGACATGACCGCGCTGAAGCGGCTGGAGGTCGCCGGCCCCGGCGCCCTCGCCTTCCTGCAGCGGCTGACGACCGGCCAGATGGACAAGTCGGTCGGCTCCGTGACCTACTGCCTGCTGCTCGACGAGGACGGCGGCATCCGCAGCGACGTGACCGTCGCCCGGCTGGGCCGCGACGTGTTCCAGGTCGGCGCCAACGGCAACCTCGACCTCGACTGGTTCCACCGCCACCTGCCCGCGGACGGCTCGGTCATGGTCCGCGACATCACGGCCGGCACCTGCTGTCTCGGCGTCTGGGGGCCTCACGCCCGCGACCTCGTCCAGCCGCTGACCGACGCCGACTTCTCCAACCAGGGCTTCCGCTACTTCCGGGCGAAGAAGGCGTACATCGGCACCGTGCCGGTCACCGCGCTGCGGCTGTCGTACATCGGCGAGCTGGGCTGGGAGCTCTACACCACCGCGGACCTGGGCGCCAAGCTGTGGGACACGCTCTGGGAGGCCGGGCAGCGATACGGGATCATCGCCGGCGGGCGCGGCGCCTTCGCGAGCCTGCGGCTGGAGAAGGGCTACCGGTCCTTCGGCACCGACATGACCTTCGAGCACGACCCGTACGAGGCCGGGCTCGGGTTCGCGGTGAAGATGGACAAGGGCGACTTCATCGGCCGTGAGGCGCTGGCACGGCGCAAGGAGAACATGCGCCGCCGCCTCACCTGCCTGACCATCGACGACCCCACGCAGGTGGTCATGGGCAGGGAGCCCGTCTACGACGGCGACACGAGCGTCGGCTACGTCACCAGCGCGGCCTTCGGCTACACGATCGGCAAGGGCATCGCCTACGCGTGGCTACCCGCCGAGCTCGCGACGCCCGGACGGACGCTGGAGATCGGCTACTTCGACCGGCGGGTGACCGCCGTGGTCGCCGAGGAGCCCCTGTTCGACCCCGCCATGGAACGGCTGCGCAGCTAGTGAGGACTGAAGTGAACGAATCTGTGATGGACGCGCCGCTCGCCGAGGCCGACCCGGAGGTCGCGGCGGCGATCGGCGAGGAGACGCGCCGCCAGCGGTCCACGCTGGAGATGATCGCCTCGGAGAACTTCGCGCCCGTCTCGGTGATGCAGGCGCAGGGCTCCGTGCTCACCAACAAGTACGCCGAGGGCTACCCCGGCAGGCGTTACTACGGCGGCTGCGAGCACGTCGACGTGATCGAGCAGCTCGCGATCGACCGGGTCAAGACGCTGTTCGGCGCCGAGGCGGCGAACGTGCAGCCCCACTCGGGGGCGCAGGCCAACGCGGCGGCGATGTCGGCGCTGCTGGAGCCGGGCGACACGATCCTCGGCCTCGACCTCGCGCACGGCGGCCACCTCACCCACGGCATGAGGATCAACTTCTCCGGCCGGCTCTACAACGTCGTGGCCTACCACGTGCGCGAGAGCGACAGCCTCGTGGACATGGACGAGGTCGAGCGGCTCGCCCGCGAGCACCGGCCCAAGCTGATCATCGCGGGCTGGTCGGCCTATCCCCGCCACCTCGACTTCGCCGCCTTCCGGCGCATCGCCGACGAGGTCGGGGCCTACCTGATGGTGGACATGGCGCACTTCGCCGGGCTGGTCGCGGCGGGGCTCCACCCGTCGCCCGTCCCGCACGCGCACATCGTCACCACGACCACCCACAAGACGCTCGGCGGGCCCAGGGGCGGCGTGATCCTGTCCACCGAGGACCTGGCCAAGAAGATCAACTCGTCGGTGTTCCCGGGCCAGCAGGGCGGCCCGCTTGAGCACGTCATCGCGGCCAAGGCGGTCGCGTTCAAGATCGCGGCGGGCGAGTGGTTCCGCGACCGGCAGCGCCGCACGCTGGAGGGCGCGCGGATCCTCGCCGACCGGCTGCTCGCCCCCGACGCCGCCGAGGCGGGCGTACGGGTGCTGTCCGGCGGGACGGACGTCCACCTGGTGCTGGTCGACCTGCGCGAATCCGAGCTGGACGGCAGGCAGGGCGAGGACCGGCTCCACGAGGCCGGGATCACGGTCAACCGCAACGCGGTGCCGTTCGACCCCCGTCCCCCGATGGTCACCTCGGGGCTGCGGATCGGCACCCCGGCGCTCGCCACCCGGGGCTTCGCCCGTCCGGAGTTCGAGGAGGTCTCCGACGTGATCGCCCAGGTGCTGCGTCCCGGCGCGGACCTGACGGCGCTGCGCGCCCGGGTCGAGGCCCTCGCCGCCAAGCACCCCCTCTACCCGGGCATCGGGGAGGCCCGATGAGCCCCAGAACCCGCACCGCCGAACCACCGGGCGCCGACCTGCCCGACCATCCCGACCGGCTGTGGCGCTCGGCCGAGCCGAAGCGCGCGTACGACGTGGTGATCGTCGGCGGCGGCGGCCACGGTCTGGCCACGGCCTACTACCTGGCCAAGAACCACGGGATCACCGACGTCGCGGTGCTGGAGCGCGGCTGGCTCGCGGGCGGCAACATGGCCCGCAACACCACCATCATCCGCTCCAACTACCTGTGGGACGAGAGCGCGGGCATCTACGAGCACGCGCTGAAGCTGTGGGAGGGGCTGGAGGAGGACCTCGGCTACCCGCTGCTGTTCAGCCAGCGCGGCGTGCTCAACCTGGCGCACAGCCTGCAGGACGTGCGCGACAGCGTGCGCCGGGTCAACGCCAACCGGCTCAACGGCGTGGACGCCGAGTGGCTGACGCCGGAGCAGGTCAAGGAGGTCTGCCCGATCGTCGACGTCTCACCCGACGTGCGCTACCCGGTGCTCGGCGGCACCTACCAGCCCCGGGCCGGCATCGCCAAGCACGACTACGTGGCGTGGGGCTTCGCGAAGGCGGCGGCCGACCTCGGGGTCGACATGATCGAGCACTGCGAGGTGACCGGCCTCGACGTGCGCGACGGCCGGGTGACCGGCGTCCAGACCACCCGCGGCCCGATCGCGGCCAAGAAGGTCGCGCTCGCCGCCGCCGGGCACTCCTCGGTCGTCGCCGGATACGCGGGGGTGTCGCTGCCGCTGCAGAGTTACCCGCTGCAGGCGCTGGTGTCGGAGCTGCTTGAGCCGGTGCACCCCACCGTGGTCATGTCCAACGCGGTCCACGTGTACGTGAGCCAGGCGCACAAGGGCGAGCTGGTCATGGGCGCGGGCATCGACGCGGCCAACTCCTACCGCCAGCGCGGCGCGTTCCACATCATCGAACGGCAGATGTCGGCCGCGCTGGAGCTGTTCCCGGTCTTCGCCCGGGCGCACGTGCTGCGCACCTGGGGCGGCGTGGTGGACGTGACCCCCGACGCCTCGCCCGTCGTCGGCCTCACCCCTGTCGAGGACCTGTACGTCAACTGCGGCTGGGGCACCGGAGGGTTCAAGGCCACCCCGGGCGTCGGCTGGTGCTACGCCCACACCGTGGCCACCGGCGAGCCCCACCCGCTCAACGCCCCCTTCTCACTCGACCGGTTCACCACCGGCAAGCTCGTCGACGAGCACGGCGCCGCCGCCGTCGCGCATTAACACCGGAGACAGAATGCTGCTGATTCCCTGCCCGTGGTGCGGGCCGCGGGACGAGGCCGAGTTCCACTACGGGGGGCAGGCCCACGTCGCCTATCCGGAGGACCCGGCCGCCCTCTCCGACGAGGAGTGGGCCCGCTACCTGTTCTTCCGCGACAACCCCAAGGGCCTGTTCGCGGAGCGGTGGAGCCACACCGCCGGATGCCGCCGCTGGTTCAACGCCGTACGGGACACCGCCACCAACGAGATCCACGCCGTCTACCGGGCGGGCGAGCCGCGGCCGGTAAGCGCATGAGCGAGCGAACCAGCGGGTCCGGCGCGCAGCCGTACCGCCGCGAGGGGGCGAGCGGGCGAGTGCTCCGCTTCCGGTTCGACGGCCGGGAGTACGAGGGCCTGGAAGGCGACACGCTGGCCTCGGCGCTGCTCGCCAACGGCGTGCGCGCGGTGGCGAGCAGTGTCAAGTTCGGCCGCCCGCGCGGCGTGTACGCCGCGGGCTGCGAGGAGCCGAACGCGCTCGTTCAGATCGAGGAGCCCTTCCCCGAGCCCATGCTCCAGGCCACGACCGTCGAGCTGTACGACGGCCTGGTCGCCACGGGCCTGCCGGGACAGGGCAGGCTGGCCGACCGCCCCGACCCGGCACGCTACGACGCCGTGCACGCGCACTGCGACGTGCTCGTGGTCGGCGCGGGACCGGCCGGCATCGCCGCCGCGGGCGTGGCCGCATGGGCAGGCGCGCGGGTGATCCTCGCCGACGAGCGGCCCGAGCCCGGCGGCAGCCTGCTCGGCACGACCGAGACGCTCGACGGCAGGCCGGGCCGCGAGTGGGCGTCCGAGGAGGTCGCCGCGCTGGCCGCCCTGCCGGAGGTGACCGTGCTGCGCCGCACCACGGTGGTCGGTCACTACGACGACAACTACGTCGTCGCGGTGGAGCGCCGGACGAACCACCTGGGCGCCCAGGCCCCCGCCGACACGGCGCGCGAGCGCGTCTGGCGGATCCGGGCCAAGCGCGTGGTGCTGGCGACCGGCGGCCACGAGCGGTTCGTCGCCTTCGCCGGCAACGACCTGCCCGGCGTGATGCTGGCCGGCGCGGCCCGCACGTACGCCAACCGCTACCGCGTCCTGCCCGGACGCCGGGCGGTCGTGTTCACCACCAACGACAGCGCGTACGCTGCGGCGCTCGACCTCGCCGACGCCGGCGTCGAGATCGCCGCGATCGCCGACGTACGGCGGGCTCCCGGCGAGGCGTGGGCCGCACGCTGCGCCGAGCGCGGCATCGAGGTCCTGACCGGCCACGTGGTAACCGCCGCGAGGGGCGAGGGCGAGGTCTCCTCGGTCGACATCGCCCCCCGCTCGGAAACACAGGGCGAGGGTGGCGACGTGCGGGAGGTGCCCGCCGACCTGCTGCTCGTGTCGGGCGGCTGGACCCCCGTGGTGCACCTGTTCAGCCAGGCCGGGGGCACGCTGCGCCACGACGAGGGGCTGGGCGCGTTCACGCCCGGCGAGACCCGCCAGGCGGTGGAGGCCGCCGGGTTCGCCAGGGGCGTCCGCACGCTCCGGGAATGCCTGGAGGACGGCGCCGAGGCGGGCCGCCGCGCGCTGGCCGCCGCCGGATTCGCGGTGTCGTCCGCGGTCACCGTGCCGTCCGTGAACACCGTGCCGACTGCCGAGGAGGAGCCCGCCGCCGCGCCCGCCGAGCACCTGTGGCTTGTCGAGGCCGACGATTACAGCACGCACTTCGTGGACCTGCAGCGGGACGTCACCGTGGCGGAGGTCCTGCGCGCGACCGGCGCGGGGCTCACCTCGGTCGAGCACGTCAAGCGCTACACCACCGCCGGCACGGCCCACGACCAGGGCAAGACGTCCGGGCTGCTGACCGGCGGCGTCGTGGCGCACGCGCTCGGCGTCGACGTCGCCGAGCTCGGGACCACGACGTTCCGCGCGCCGTACACACCGGTCTCGTTCGCCGCGCTGGCCGGCCGCGACCGGGGCCGGTTGCACGACCCGGTGCGCGTCACCGCGATGCACGAGTGGCACGTGGCGCGCGGGGCGCTGTTCGAGAACGTCGGGCAGTGGAAGCGGCCCTGGTACTACCCCCGGCCGGGTGAGGACATGGAGGCCGCCGTCCTGCGCGAGTGCCGGGCGGCGCGCGAGGACGTGGCGGCGATGGACGCCTCCACGCTCGGGAAGATCGACCTGGTCGGGCCCGACGCGGCGGTGTTCCTCGACCGGCTCTACACGAACATGATGAGCACGCTCAAGGTCGGCTCCATCCGCTACGGCGTGATGTGCCGTCCCGACGGCATGGTCTTCGACGACGGCACCGTCATCCGCCTGGCGGGCGACCGCTTCCTCGTCACCACGACCACCGGCAACGCGGCGGCGGTGCTCGACTGGATGGAGGAGTGGCTGCAGACCGAGTGGCCCGACCTGCGGGTCTGCTGCACCTCGGTCACCGAGCAGTGGGCGACCGTGGCGCTCGTCGGGCCGCGTTCCCGCGAGGTGCTGGGGCGGCTCGCGCCGGGCCTCGCGGTGGACAACGACAGCTTCCCGTTCATGACGTGGCGGGACGCAGAGGTCGCCGGGATCGAGGCGCGGGTCTGCCGGATCAGCTTCTCCGGCGAGCTGGCCTACGAGATCAACGTCTCCTCCTGGCTCGGGCTCGCCCTGTGGGAGGCGGTCATGGCGTCCGGCGAGGTCACGCCGTACGGCACCGAGACCATGCACGTGCTGCGCGCGGAGAAGGGGTTCCCGATCGTCGGCCAGGACACCGACGGCACGGTCACCCCGCAGGACCTCGGCATGAGCTGGATCGTGTCGAAGAAGAAGGCCGACTTCGTCGGCAAGCGGTCCTACGCCCGGGCGGACACCTCCCGGCCCGACCGCAAGCATCTGGTCGGGCTGCTGCCCGAGGACCCCGGCGTGCTGCTGCCCGAAGGCGCCCACCTCGTGGAGACCTCGGCGCTGCCCGAGCCGCCGGTCCCCACGCTCGGCTTCGTGACCTCCAGCTACCGCAGCGCCGCGCTGGGCCGTACGTTCGCGCTCGCGCTGGTGAGCGGCGGACGCGAGCGGGTCGGCGAGCGGCTGTACGCGCCGGTCGGGGCGGACCTGGTGCCCGTCACCGTGACCTCCCACGTCCTGTACGACCCGGAAGGAGCGCGCCGCGATGGCTGAATCGACGGCTGAGCCGACGGCTGAGCGCAGGAGTCCGGCCGCGGCGTTCGCGGCCAGGTTCGAGGCGGCGAGCGCGGGCGGCGGCCTGCGCCTGGCCGAGATTCCCTTCCTGACCCAGATCAACCTCCGGGTGGACCCCAAGAGCCCGGCGGCGGAGCGGATCGGGACGGCGATCGGCGTGCCGCTGCCGGTGGAGCCCGGCATCGCGGTGGGCGGCGGCGACCTGGAGGTGCTGTGGCTCGGGCCCGACGAGTGGCTGGTGGTCGGCCCCGACGGCGCCGCCCCCGGCCTGGTGGAGCGTCTCATGGAGGCGGTGGACGGTGAGCACGTCTCGATCGTCGACGTGTCGGCCCAGCGCACCACCCTGGTGATTGCCGGGGACCGGGCGCGGGACGTGCTGGCCCACGGCTGCGCGCTGGACCTGCACCCCCGGGTGTTCGGTCCGGGCCGGTGCGCCCAGACCATGCTGGCCAGGGCGGGAGTCGTCCTGGTCGCCGGTGAGGACGGCTTCCGCGTGCTGGTCCGCTCGTCCTTCGCGGAATACGTCGCGGCGTGGCTGCTCGACGCGTCCGTCGAGTACGTGGCCGGGGGATAAGCGACTGTTGCGGATGTCGCATCGGCCCGCGCGAGTTCGCACCTCGCCGGGCCGATGCGCGCCGCCGTCGAAGGCTGACGACTGGGCATTTCGGGGCGTGACATACCATCGAGGACGCTCGTGAGGAGGGCCGTCCGTACCCCGGTGGGAGATCATGTTCCGCACGCTGATGAAGTCGAAGATCCACCGCGCCACCGTCACGCAGGCCGATCTGCACTACGTCGGCTCGGTGACGATCAGCGCGGACCTGATGGCCGAGGCGAACCTCGTCGAGGGTGAGAAGGTCGACATCGTCGACATCGACAACGGCAACCGCCTGTCCACGTACGTCATCGAGGGCCCGGCGGGCTCCGGGGTGATCGGCATCAACGGCGCCGCCGCCCGGCTCATCTCGGTCGGCGACCTCGTGATCATCATCGCGTACGCGCTGGTCGCCGAGGAGGAGGTCAAGGCGCTCAAGCCCCGCGTCGTCTTCGTCGACAAGGACAACAAGCCGCTGCATGTGGGCTCCGACCCCGCCGCCGTCCCCGACGGCATGGGCCTGATCCCCGGCGACCTCGCCCCACCCGCCACGTCCTGACCCGCCCGACGGCAAGCTTCGCCACTTCGACCACGTCATCCAGGCCTGAGTATCTGATCAAGGTCTTGTTCCGGCTACTGCATGCTCACTCCGTGCGGGTGGTCGAACGAGACGGGGCAGGTGAAGATCCAGAGCGCATACCCACGGCCGATCGTGATCTCCGTAGGCTGCCATCGGTTCGGGTGCTCGTTGAACTCGTTCTCGGGCCCGGCGTCCTCCAGGGGCCGCCAGCTTTCCGTTCCGTCCCACTCTCCGCTGTCGATCTTCATGAGCAGGTCCATGTCGGCCCCGCAGTCTTCACAGACCATCGGGTAGGGGTCGGTGAGATTCCAGGCCGCGTAACCGCCCACCTTCCAGCCGCCGGCGATCGACAGCTCGGAGAAGTAGCGGCGCCCGCTGGACTTCTCCCAGGTCCGGATCCGCTTCCTCAGATCCCTGGGCAGGAAGTCCTCGTAGGGGTACTCGACGACCTGCTCGGGATACAGAACGCAGGGCAGGGGCAGATAGCTGTCATACTCCATCACCTCGGGCTCGGGCTGTTCGGTGAGCACGTCGGTGACGTCGGCCGAGCGTCGCCAGCGCAGCATGGGCGAGGGACAGTAGTGGGGCCGATGATCGCGTGGGCACCACAGGAGCTGAAGGACGTCGGCGCCGGGCGGCCCCGCCAGGCCGGGCACGTCCCGCAGGTAGAGCTGGGCGACGGCCAGCATGGTGGCGGGGGTGTCAGGGCGGCGTACTCCTTGTCGAGGCGGTCGAGTTCGGCCTGTTCCTCGGAGGTGATGGCGAACGGCTGGCTTCTGCGTGTCCGCCCCCAGGCCGCCGAGATGACAAAGACCCGGTCCCTGCGGGAGCGAGCCCCACGGTGTCGATGCTCCGCGGGGAGGGCGAGTAGGTTATCCGCCACAATCGCCCCCTTTGTGAGGAGTGTCACTCGTGCCCTTTGTCGTTGATCTCACCGACGGGTCCGTCGAGCGGGAGGACCGGTCCGCCGAGACCGGCCACTTCGGCGGGTCGATCCTCGGCCTGCGGCTGCTGACCGAGCGCACCACGGCCGGGCTCGACCCGTACGATCCCCGGGCCCTGCTGTACGTCGCGGCCGGGATCCTCGGCGGGGTGGCCGCGCCGGGGCTCGCGAAGGCGGTGTTCCTGGCCAAGTCGCCGCTGACCGGGGTGGCGGGGGAGGCCCACGCCCTGGGGCCGTTCGCGGCCGGGATCCGGGGCGCGGGCGCCAAGGCGCTGGCGATCACCGGCCGGGCGGCGCGGCTGTCGTACCTGCTGGTCGAGGACGGCCGGCTGAGCGTCCACCCGGCGGAGGAACTACGCGGCCTCGGCATCGCCGCCACCACGGACGCGCTGCGCGCGCGGCACGGCGAGCGCGCGCATGTCGCCGCCATCGGGCCGGCGGGGGAGAGCCTGGTCCGCTACGCGAGCGTGGTGACCGACTACGCCTACCCCGCGGCCCGGTACGGCCTCGGCGCGGTGCTCGGCGCCAAGAACCTCAAGGCGATCGTCTGCGTGGGGGACGCCCCGGCCGCCGTGTCCGACCCGCGCGCCCTGGCCGAGATCGCGGCCTTCTATCGCGCCGCGCTGCCCGGCAACGCGCTCGCGGCCTGGCAGCACGCCGATCCGGGGTTCGGCGCCTGGACGGGGGAGCCGCCCGCGCCCGGCTACCTGAGCGTGCGGAACTTCTCCCACACCGGCGACAGCGGGCTTCGGGTTCCGTCCACGGCCGACTACGACGGGCGCGCCGTGGCCACGAGCGGGAGCTGCCCCGGCTGTCCGAACGACTGCCTCAAGACGTACGCGCCGCTCGACGCGCCGGAGCGCAGGACCGGAGGGCTCGGCCAGGAGGCGTTCCCGTCCCTGGGCTGGAATCTCGGCATCGACGACACCGGCGCCGTGCTCGCGCTGAACGCCTTGTGTGACGACCTCGGTCTCGACCAGGTCTCCTTCGGCGGCACGGTCGCCTTCGCGATGGAGTGCGCGGCCCGCGGCCTGCTTCCTGAAGGGCCCTCCTTCGGCGACGCGGCGGCGGTGACGGTGCTCGCCCGCGACGTCGCGACCAGGAGCGGCGCGCTCGGCGACCTGCTCGCCGAGGGCTCGGCCCGTGCCGCGGACAAGCTCGGGGCCGACGCCGCGCCGTACGCGATGACCGTGAAGGGCGCCGAGGTGCCGTGCTTCGACCCGCGCGTGCAGCCGGGCCTCGGGCTGGGCTACGCCGCCGCGCCCAACGGGCCGCGCTACGACGCGCTGGAGCACGACCTGGACTTCGAACCCGGAGGCGCGCTCGCCTACTGCCTGCCGGAGGCGGCGCGAATCGGCGCCGAGCCCGCGCCGGTCGGCCTGCTCGACGCCGGACGCGGGCGGCGCACCGCGCGCCTGCTGCGCCTGTGGAGCGCCCTCGACGCGTGGAACATCTGCCTGTTCGCCTCGTCGCCGACCAGGCCGCTGACGCTCGACCGCCTGACGGCGCTGGTCACGGCCGTCACCGGGGCCGAGTGCACGCTGGACGATTTGCTCGCGGCGGGCGCCGCGCGGCTCGACCTCATGCGCGCGTACGCGCTGCGCGAGGGCGGCGGGCCCGACGAGCTGCCCGCCCGGTTCCACGACGAGCCGGTCACGGCCGGGCCGTACGCCGGGGCGCGGCTGGCCCGCGAGGACTTCGCGCGGGCGCTCGACGCCTTCCACGCCGAACTCGGCTGGCGCTGACGCCGGAGGGCCTGCTCACGGGCGTGACGACGCCGTGGCGCTCCCGTTAATCGCGCAAGAAAAACGATTGACCAACCTCTTGTCCGGTTTGTGAGGCCGCTGCTATGGTCTGGTCAATCGTTTGACGAGCTGTGGCGGACAACGGCGTACGAGGCCGTTCCGTTCCCGCCGTACAGCCACCGGGACACGAGCGACCGGACGGCGATCGGCCGGACGCGACCAAGGGAGACCATCGGGGATGGCAGTCACTATCGACCTGAGCGGGCGCACGGCGCTCGTGACCGGTGGCGCGGGAGGGCTCGGCGTCGCGTGCGCCCGGGCGCTCGCCGACGCCGGCGCGAGCGTGGTGCTGTCCGACCTGGAGGGGCCGCCGCTGGCCGAGGCCGCGGCCGCCGTCGGGGCGGAGGCCCGCGCGGCCGACATCGCCGACCCCGGCCAGGCCAGGGCGCTGGTGGACGGTCTCGACCGTATCGACGTCCTGGTGAACTGCGCCGGCATCATGCGGACGACCCCGCTGCTCGAGGTCGAGGCGGACGAGTGGCGCAAAATCGTCGACGTCAACCTGAACGGCGCGTTCTGGCTCACCCAGGCGGCCGGTCGGCGCATGGTGGAGCAGGGGAGCGGGTCGATCGTCGCCCTGGCCTCGGTCGCCGCCCGGTCGGGACGGCCGAACGCGGCGCACTACTCGGCCACCAAGACGGCCCTGCTGTCGCTGACGAAGTCGGCGGCGCTCGCGCTCGCCCCGGTGCGCGTCAACGCGGTCTGCCCCGGGGTCATCCTCACCCGCATGTGGGACGAGATCATGGCCGACCGTGACGAGCACTTCGGCCCCGACGCCGGCGCCCGATACCTCCAGGAGGTGAGCGACCGGTCGCCGCTGCGGCGGCCGGGCCGGCCCGAGGAGATCGCCGCAGCGGTGCTGTTCCTGGCCAGCGACCTCGCCTCGTTCGTCACCGGCCAGGCGCTCAACGTCGACGGCGGACTGGAGATGGACTGACGATGCAGACCTTCAAGCTCCTGCCGGAGCTGTTCGGCGACGCCGGGATGGCGACGATCTTCTCGGCCGATCGGACCGTGCTCGCCTGGCTGCGGGTCGAGGCCGCGCTGGCGCAGGCGCAGGCCGACGCGGGCGTGATCAGCGTCGCCGACGCCGAGGCCATCACCGGCGCCTGCGTGCTGGACAACGTCGACGTCGAGCGCCTGTGGCGGGAGGCGGTGAACGTCGGCTACCCGATCCTGCCGCTGGTCCGCATGATCGCCGCGGCGCTGCCCGAGGGGCCGAACGGCCGCGTCCACTACGGCGCGACCACCCAGGACATCATGGACAGCGGCGTGGCGCTGCAGATGGGCGAGGCCCTGGACCGGCTCGCCGCGCTGCTCGGCGCGTTCGGCGACGCCCTCGCCCGGCTGGTCGAGGAGCACGCGGGCACCGTGATCGCCGCCCGCACACACGCCCAGCAGGCCGTGCCCACGACGTTCGGGGCGAAGCTCGCGGTGCTGCTGGCGGAGCTCACCCGGCAGCGCGAGCGTGTCAGGGCGGCCGAGCGCCGGGTCCGCGTCGTCTCGCTCTTCGGCGCCGGAGGCACCTCCGCCGCCATGGGCGAGCAGGCGGCCCAGGTCAGGAAGGGCATGGCCGTACGGCTGGGCCTCGCGGCCGCCGACGTGCCCTGGCACGTGGCCCGTGACGGCATCGCCGAGTTCGGCGTCACGTGCGCGAGCGTGGCGGCCACCGCCGCCCGGTTCGCCCGCGAGGTGGTGGACCTGTCCCGCACCGAGGTCGGCGAGGTGCGCGAGGCGGGCGGGCACCACCGCGGAGCTTCGTCGACGATGCCGCAGAAGGCCAACCCGATCGGCTGCGAGGCCGTCATCGGAATGTCGGCCACGGCCGGTGCGCTCAGCTCGGCCCTGTTCCGGGCGATGGAGGCCGGCCACGAGCGGGCCGCGGGCGAGTGGCAGATCGAGTGGTACGCCGTCCCGCTGCTGGCCGAGCTGGCCGCAGGCGCGCTCGCCACGGCCGCAGAGGTGGCCGAGGGCCTGCGCGTCTTCCCCGACGCCATGCGGGCCAACCTCGACGCGGAGGGCGGGCTCATCATGGCGGAGGCGTACATGATGCGCCTGGCCCCGGCGCTCGGCCGGGAGCGGGCGCACGACCTCGTCTACCAGGCGGCGCACGAGGCGCGGGCCCGGCGCGGCGCGCTGGCCGACACGCTGCGCGAGGTGGCCGGTCCCGACGACCTGGCCACGCTCGGCTCGCTGCCGCTGCCCCCCGAGTCGTACGTCGGCGACGCCGAGGCGGTCTGCGTGGCCGCGCTCGCGGGATGGCGCGGCGAGGCAACCATGACCCACGAGAACGAGGAGTCCGGCGAATGAGCGAGCGACGGCTTGCGGATCTGCTGGCGATGTGGCGCGTGCGCGCCTTCGAGGAAAAGGTGCGGGAGCTGCGCCTCGCGGGCCCGATCGTCGGGTCCGTCCACCTGTGCATCGGGCAGGAGGCGATCCCGGTCGGCGCCTGCGAGGTGCTCGAGCCCGAGGACGCGCTGTTCGCGACCTACCGGGGACACGGCTGGGCCCTCGCCAGGGGCGTGCCCGCCGAGCGGATGTTCGCCGAGCTGCTCGGCCGGGAGACCGGCGTCAACGGCGGCAGGGGAGGATCGGCCTACTTCACCGCAGCCGAGTACGGCTTCCACGGGGAGAACTCGATCGTCGGCGCGGGCGCCCCGATCGCCTGCGGCGCGGCGCTCGCCGGACGCTACGACGGATCCAACCGAGCCGCGGTCACCGTGTTCGGCGACGGCGCGATGAACCAGGGCGCGGTGCACGAGGCGATGAACTTCGCCGCCGCCTTCTCCCTGCCTGTGGTCTTCGTCTGCGAGAACAACCGTTACTCCGAGCTGACCCCGATCGCCGACATGGTCCGCCTGAGCAGGCTCGCCGACCGCGCGGCGGCGTACGGCATGCCGGGCTACCGCATCGACGGCAACGACGTGGAGGCCGTCCGCTTCCACGTGCGCGACGCGCTGGAGGTCGCCAAGGAGAACGGCGGCCCGACGCTGCTGGAGTGCATGACCGAGCGCATCGTCGGCCACTACATCGGCGACGCGGAGAACTACCGCAAGCCGGGGGAGATGGACCGGATCAGGACGCGGGAGCCGATCGCCCGGCTGCGCGCGGGCCTGCTCGCCGACGGGGTGCCGGCCGCCGAGATCGACGCGGTCGAGGCCCGCGCGAGAGCCGAGATGGAGACCGCCGCCGCGGCGGCGCTGGCCGCGCCGTTCGCCGACCCCGCGACCGCGAGGGAGCACCTCTATGCCTGAGACGATGCAGGAGATCCGGAAACTGAACTACGGCGAGGCCGTCAACGCCGCGCTGCACCGCCTCATGGCGGAGCTGCCCGAGACCCTCGTGTACGGCGAGGACGTCGGCCTCCCCGGAGGCGTGTTCGGCGTCACCCGCGGGCTGCGCAAGCAGTTCGGCGACCGGGCCTTCGACACGCCCATCAGCGAGTCGGCCATCCTGGGCAGCGCGGTGGGCGCGGCGATGATGGGCCGCCGCCCGATCGTCGAGATCATGTGGGCCGACTTCTCGCTGGTGGCGCTCGACCAGATCGTGAACCAGGCGGCCAACGTCCGCTACGTCTCCGGGGGCCGGTTGAAGGCGCCGATGACGATCCGCACCCAGCAGGGCAACGCCCCGGGCGCGTGCGCCCAGCACTCGCAGTGCCTGGAGGCGCTGTTCCTGCACGTCCCCGGGCTGCGGGTGTGCATGCCGTCCACGCCGCAGGACGCCTACGACCTGCTCGTGACCGCGGTGCACTGCGACGACCCGGTCCTCGTCATCGAGAACAGGAGCCTCTATTTCGGCGCCAAGGAGGAGGTGACGGTCGGCGGCCCGGTCCAGCCCTTGGGCGGGGCGCGGGTGCGCCGTCACGGCTCCGACGTCACGGTGGTCACCTGGGGCGCGATGACCGCGCGGGTGCTCGAAGCCGCCGAGACGCTGGCCGCCGACGGCATCGAGGTGGAGGTGCTGGAGACGCCCTGGCTCAACCCGTTCGACACCGAGGCCGTGCTCGCGAGCGCGGGCCGTACGGGCAGGCTCGCGGTGGTCCACGAGGCCAACGTGACCGGCGGGTTCGGAGCCGAGGTCGTGGCGCGGGTCGCCGGGGCGGGCGCCCCGCTGCTGGCGCCGCCCATCCGGGTGGGGGCGCCCGATGTCCGGATGCCGGCCGCGCCGATCCTGGCGCAGGCGCTGCTGCCGGATGCCGATCGCATCGCGGGGGAGGTGCGAGCGCTCGTGAAGGGCTGAGAGCCCTTGAGCGAGCACGTCATGAAATGTCATCACCCGATTTGAGCAAACGATTGACCTCCCCTGAGCAGGAGAAACAATGAAGAAGGCACTCTTCGTCGTGGCCGCCCTGGCGGTCGGCGCGACGGCCTGCGGCGGCTCCGGCGGCGACGGCGCCACCCAGGCCGACTCGGGAAAGAAGGAATACACGATCGGCGTCTCCAACCTCGGCCTGAGCTTCCCGTTCCCCTCCGCCATCGGGAAGGGCATCAAGGACGAGGCCGCCAAGCTCGGCGTGAAGATCACCGAGCTGGACGCCCAGGGCAAGGCCGACAAGCAGAGCAACGACGTGCAGGACCTCATCGCGCAGCAGCCGGACGGCGTGCTGCTGCTGCCCGTAGACTCCGGCGTCGCCCAGGGCCTGGCCGACAAGCTCAAGGCGTCGAACATCCCGACCGTGGCCGTCGCGTCCCAGGTCGGCGATCCCAAGACCCGCCAGCTCAAGGACGTCTATCCCGGTCTGGTCGCGCTCGTCACGCAGGACGAGCCGGCCGCCGGGGGCAAGGCCGGCGAGATGGCGGCGCAGATCCTCCCCGAGGGCGGCAAGATGGCCGTGGTCGAGGGCGCGGCGGGCTTCGCCGAGGTCGTCCTGCGTTACCAGGACTTCCCGAAGTCCGCGGAGGCCAAGGGCGCGAAGTTCGAGGTCGTGGCCCGCCAGCCCGGCGACTGGGTGCAGGACAAGGCCCAGTCGGCCTGCCAGAACATGCTCGCCTCCAACCCCGACGTCAAGCTGTTCTACGCCGAGTCGGACGACATGGCGGTCGGCTGCGCCAAGGCCGTGAAGTCGGCCAACTCCACCGCGAAGATCGTGGGCATCGGCGGCAGCAAGCTCGGCGTCGACGCCGTGACGTCCGGCGAAATCGCCGGCACCGTCTGCTTCAAGCCCGAGGACCTCGGCAAGCTCGCCCTCGACACGCTCTACAAGCACCTGACCGGCGAGCAGAAGCAGGACGCCGCCTTCGTGACGTACGACACCCCGGCCATCACGAAGGACAACGTCGCCGACTGCACGCCGCAATGGTAGACACCCCGCTGCTGTCCCTCGAGGGCGTCGGCAAGTCGTTTCCCAACGGCACCGTCGCCCTCCGGGGGGCGCGGCTCACGGTCCTCCCCGGCAGCGTGCACGGCCTGGTCGGAGCCAACGGCGCGGGCAAGTCCACGATGATCAAGGTCATCGCCGGGGCGCACGCGCCGACGGCGGGCACGGTCCGCTGGAAGGGCGAGGAGGTCGTCTGGCGCGACCCCGGCGCGGCCAGGAAGGCCGGCGTCGCCACGATCATGCAGCACGTCCCGCTCGCGCCCACGCTGACCGTGCTGGAGAACGTCTTCCTCGGCGCCCCCGGGCCGTGGCGGTTGCCACGCGCCCGCCGCCGCGAGTTCGACCGGCTGCTCGAGCGGGTGCACTACGAGATCGACCCGGACGCCGAAGTGGCCGACCTGGCCATCGGCGAGCGGCAGATGGTCGCCATCCTGCAGGCGCTCGCCATCGGCGCGAACCTCGTCGTCATGGACGAGCCGACCGCCTCGCTCGCCGAGGGCGAGCGCCAGGTGGTGTTCGACGTGGTGCGCAGGCTGTCGGCGCAGGGCACCGCCTTCCTCTACGTGTCGCACTTCCTCGACGAGGTGCTGTCGCTCACCGACCGGGTGACCGTGCTGCGGGACGGCACCGTGGTGGAGGAGGGCCTGACCGCCGCCTACGACGAGGACCGGCTGGTCCAGGCCATCGTCGGGCGGGACCTGCTCGCGGCCGAGCGGCGCGCCCCGGCCTCCGTCGCCGCCGAGGCCCCGGTGGCCCTCGCCGTACGGAACCTCAGCTCGCCGGCCGGGGTGCGCGACGTGTCGTTCGAGGTGCGCCGCGGCGAGGTGATCGGCATCGCGGGCCTGCTCGGCTCCGGCCGGTCGGAGATCCTGCACGCGGTGTACGGCGCGGATTCCCGCGCCCGCGGCGAGGTGCTGGTGGACGGCCGCCCCGTGCGGCGCGGCCCCCGGGCGGCCGTCGCCGCGGGGATGGCCCTCGTCCCGGAGGACCGCAACGCGCAGGGAATCGTGGGCGCGTTCCCCATCTGGAAGAACATCTCCCTGCCCGACCTCACGTCGCTGTCGTCGGCGCGGGCGCTGCCCAGGGAGGCGGCCGAGACCGACCGCGCCGAGCGCGCCATCCGCGACCTCGGCATCGTCTGCCCCGGCCCCGACGCCCTGGTCACCGAGCTGTCCGGCGGCAACGCGCAGAAGGTCGTCTTCGGCAAGTGGCTGTACGGCGGGGCCCGGGTGTTCATGCTCGACGAGCCCACGGCCGGAGTCGACGTCGGGGCGAAGGCCGACATCCTCGACCTGGTCCGCAGGTTCGCCGCCGAGGGCGGCGCCGTGCTCGTGGTGAGCAGCGAGTTCGAGGAGATCCTCGCGGTGGCGACGCGCGTGCTCGTCGTCCGCGAGGGCCGGATCGTCGCGGAGCGACCGGCGCACGAGACATCCGAGGAGGAGTTGCTGATGCTGGCCAACGGATTCGGAGGTGCGCACGATGCCGCCTGAGAGCGCGGGAGGCGCCGCGGGAGACACGGCGCGCGGGAAGACGTTCGGCGCCCGCGCCGCCGCCGCGCTGCGCCCCGGGAACGCGGGCGTCGTCTACGCCCTCGTGCTGATCGTGGCCGTGCTGACGCTGCTGTCGAGCCAGATGGGGCGGCCGAGCTACCTGTCGCCGACCAACGTCATCAACATCCTGGACCAGTCGTCGCTGGTCGCGATCCTCGCGGTGTTCACCACCGTGGTGCTGATCAGCGGCAACTTCGACCTGTCCATCGCGTCGGTGTCCGCCTTCGGCGCGGCGATGGCGCTCAGCCTGGTCGGCTCGCTCGGCCTGCCGCTGGCGATGGCCGTCGCGCTGGCCGCCGGGCTCGTCTGCGGCGCGGTGAACGGCCTGATCGTCCAGCTCGTCGGCATCAACGCGTTCATCGTGACGCTGGGCACGATGACGGCCGTACGCGGCCTGGTGCTGATCCTGACCGACGGACGCACGATCACGGCGAAGGACCCGGAGTCGCAGCAGGCGCTGATCGCGCTGCAGTCGGGCTACTGGACGGTCCCGCACATCCTGGCGATCCTCGGGGTGGCGGCGCTGGTCGTCGGCGCCGTGGTGGCGCTGCTCGCCCGCCGGACCGGCGGGAGCCCGCTCAAGGGCGCGGTGATCGCGGCGGCCGGCCTGGTCGTGGCCGTGCTCGACCCCGTGCTCGGCTTCGATCTGCGGCTCAGCAAGCCCACCTACTACCTGATCGTCATCGCCGGCGTCACCTGGGCCGTGCTGCGCTACACGGTGATCGGCCGCCGCCTGTACGCCGTGGGCAGCAACGCCGAGGCGGCCCGGCTGTCCGGCATCAACGTCAACCGCTACCGGATCGGCGCGTTCGTCCTGAACGGGCTCGGCTCGGGCTTCGTCGGCGTGCTGTTCGCCGCGAAGCTGCTGGCCATCAACCCCACCGGCCTGCAGGGCACCGAGCTGACCGTGCTCGCCGCGGCCATCCTCGGCGGCACCTCGCTGTTCGGCGGATTGGGCAGCGTGCTGAAGTCCGTCGTCGGCGCGCTGATCCTCTTCACGCTCGACAACGGCTTCAACGTGCTCAACCTGGGCGCCAACTACCAGGGCGTGATCGTCGGCACGGTCGTCATCGTCGCCGCGGCCATCTACACGATCGCCGGCCGCCAGCGCCAGGTCCGCAGAGTGCGCGACTCACAGGCGCAGGCCGCGCCGCAACCATCCGAGGAGTCCGGCGTGGAGCCCACGAGACAGGAGTCGCTGCGATGAGAGGCGTCTGGCACTTCTCGTTCACGGTCGCCGACCTCGACAGATCCGTCGCCTTCTACCGCGACCTGCTCGGGTTCACCCTCGTGCACCGGCAGGACCAGGACAACGACTACACCCGCAGGCTCGTGGGCTATCCCGACGCGGTGCTGCGCATCGCCCAGCTCGCCGTGCCGGGCCAGCCCCGGGGCGTGTCCACCCACGACCTGGAGCTGGTGGAGTACGTACATCCCCGTGGCGAGGCGCGCGACCCGGCCAGGCACCTGCCCGGCGCTGCGCACCTCGCGCTCACGGTCGAGGACGCGCTCGCCGAGCACGCGCGGCTGTCGGCGGCCGGGGTACGGTTCGTCTCGCCGCCCAACGCCATCACGGCGGGGATCAACGCGGGCGGCTACGCCTGCTACTTCCTCGACCCCGACGACATCACGCTGGAGCTGGTGCAGCCCCCGTCCGACCGGCTCCGTTGACACACTTGTGGCCCGCGTCTAGCTTGTGCAGGCTCAACCTATTGATCTTGAGGAGGGGCGGATGCCCGTCATCGATGCGCATCAGCATTTCTGGAACCTGGAGACCGGTTCCTACCCCTGGCTGACGCCCGACGCCGGGCCGATACACCGCACCTTCGAGCCGGAGGAACTGATCCCGCAGCTTGCCGAGGCCGGGGTCGACTACACGGTGCTCGTCCAGGCGATGGACTCCTACGCCGACACCGACGCCATGCTCGCGCAGGCCGACGCGTACGACTTCGCCGCCGCCGTGGTCGGCTGGGTTCCGCTGGAGCGGCCGGACGAGGCGGCGCAGGCGCTGGAGCGATACCGGAGGCATCCGAAGTTCGCCGGAGTCCGCCACCTCATCCATGACGACCCCGACCCCGACTGGCTGCTCCGCGACGCGGTGATCGAGGGCCTGGGGGTGCTCGCCGAGGCGGGCCTGCCGTTCGACGTGGTCGCCGTGCTGCCCCGCCACCTGGAGCACGTGCCGGTGCTGGCCGAGCGGATCCCCGGGCTGCGGATGGTGATCGACCACCTGGCCAAGCCGCCCGTCAGGGAGAAGGGCTGGGAGCCGTGGGCGGGCCTGATCGCCCGCGCCGCCGAGTATCCCCAGGTGTACGCCAAGGTGTCGGGGCTCAACACCGCCGCCGACCCGGAGAGCTGGACGGCGGACGACCTGCGGCCGTACGTGGACCACGCGATGGAGCTGTTCGGCCCCGAGCGGCTGATGTTCGGCGGCGACTGGCCCGTCTCCATCCTCGCCGGCGACTACGCCAAGGTGTGGCGCGAGACCAACGTGCTGCTCGCCGGGCTGTCGGAGGCCGACCGCGCGGCCGTGCTCGGCGGCACGGCCGCCCGCTTCTACCGAATCGAGGTGTGACGTGCTGGACGTCTTCGCGCCGATCGCGGCCGCCGCCGACCTGGCGATCCCCGAGGCGCACCGGCTGCCGATCGCGGTCGTGGGCGCCGGGGCGATCGTCGACGTGGCCCACCTGCCGGCGTACCGGAAGGCCGGGCTGGAGATCGCCGGGATCTTCGACCTGAACGCCGAGCGCGCCCGCGAGGTCGCCGGACGGCACGGCGTGCCCCGCGTGTACGGCTCGCTGGAGGAACTGCTCGCCGACGAGCGGGTGGCCGTGGTGGACATCGCCGTGGCGCCGAACGCGCAGCCCGGCATCGCGAGGGCCGCGCTGGAGGCCGGCAGGCACCTGCTGTGCCAGAAGCCGTTCGCGCCCGACCTCGCCACCGGGCGGGAGATCGTCGCCCTGGCCGCAGAGCGCGGGCTGAAGGTGGCGGTCAACCAGCAGTTGCGCTTCGACGAGGGCATCGCCGCGGCCCGCGCCATGGTGAAAGCGGGCTGGATCGGCGAGCCGACGGCGATGACGTTCACCGTGAACATCTTCACCGACTGGAGCGCCTGGGACTGGCTCGTCTCCACCGACCGCCTGGAGATCGTCTACCACTCCATTCACTACCTGGACGCCATCCGCTCGATCCTCGGCGACCCCGAGACCGTGTTCTGCACCGGCAGCCGTACGGCGGGGCAGGTCGCCGAGGGCGAGACCCGCACGATGAGCGTGCTGGTCTACCCGGGCGACGTGCGCGCGCTGGTCCACGCCCACCACGAGAACCGCACCGGCGACTACGAGGCGGCGTTCCGCATCGACGGCACCGAGGGCGCGATCAGGGGCACGCTCGGGCTGCTGTACGACTACCCGCACGGCCGCCCGGACACGCTGGAGGTCAGCAGCCGCGTGCTGCCCACCGACGGCTGGCTGCCCTACCCGGTGACCACCCGGTGGCTGCCGGACGCGGTCGCGGGGCCGATGGGGTCGCTGCTGGCGGCGATCGCCGAGGGCGGCGAGCCGGAGACGGCGGCGGCCGACAATCTGGGCACACTCCGTCTCATGGAGGCGCTGTACCAGTCCATGGAGACCGGCGAGAGCCGTCGGCCGGGGGCGTTGTGAAGCGCGCCCGGGTGACGCTGGCCGACGTCGCCGCGCTGGCGAAGGTCGACCGTGCCGTGGTCTCGCGGGTCGTCAACAACGATCCCGCGCTCAGCATCCGGCCGGAGACGCGCGAGCGGGTGCTGGCCGCGGTGGCGCAGCTCGGCTACCGCCCCAACGCCGCGGCCCGCAGCCTGCGCACGGCCCGCGCGCACATGTTCGGCCTGTTCCTGCCCGACTTCGCCAACCCCGTGTACGCGGAGATCATCAAGGGCGCGGAGGCGGCGGCGGCCGGTCTCGGCTGCGTGCTGGTGACGGGCAGCTCCACCGGGGCGGGGCTCGGCGGCTACATGGACCTGCTCGGCCAGGGCCGCATCGACGGCCTGCTGCTGGCCGGGGCCGAGGGGGAGTCGGAGCTGCTCGCGCAGCTCGACCGGATGGTCGTGCCGTGGATCATGCTCAACCGCAGGAGCCCGGCCGTCAAGCGCTACGTCATCCTCGACGACGAGCGGGCCGCCCGGCTCGCGGTCGAGCACCTCGTGGGGCTCGGGCACCGCAGGATCGCCCACCTGGCCGGTCCCGAGGGCGCCGACACCGCGCTGCGCAGGTCGGCGGGGTGGCGCGCGGCCATGCGCGACTCGGGACTGCCCGACGGCCCGATCGTCGCGGCCGACTACACCCCGGCCGGCGGGGCCGCGGCGATGGCCGCGCTGCTCGCCGCCCCCGAGCCGCCGACCGCCGTCTTCGTCGCCAACGTCGCCTCGGCGATCGGTGCGATGGAGTCCGTACGGGAGGCGGGGCTGGACATCCCCCGGGACGTCTCGATGGTGGCGGTGCACGACCTCGACCTGGCGAGCTACCTCGCGCCCCCGCTCACCACGGTCCGCATGCCGCTCGCCGAGCTGGGCCGTCGCGGCGTCGAACTGCTCGGCAGCCTCAAGCCGGACGACAGCGTGGCCGAGGTGCTCGACGGCCCCATAGAGCTGATCGCCCGCCGCTCCACCGCCCCGCCGGTCAGCGGGGGTCCGGGCGGCTGATCGGGAGCCGTACGGTGAAGCACGCGCCGCCGCCCGGGGCGTCGTCGCGCACCTCCAGCAGCGCGCCCGCCTCCTCCGCCCGGACCCGCACCTCGACGGCCGACGACGCGTGCCGTACGGCGTTGGTCGACGAGGTTGGTGACCAGGCGGGCGAGGTGGTGGCGGGAGCCGTCCACCACCACGTCGGGATCGGCCGTCACCCGCACCTTCACGCCCGTCTCCTCGCCGCCACGCTCACCGCCGCCGCGAACGCCGGCGAGACGCCCGACGGCAGGGCGGCCGGAAGCAGGACCGGGGTTCCGGCGACATCCTCGTGCCCGCACACGGTGAAGGTGGTGGAGAAGGACGGCAAGCTCCTGGCCGACGACGGCAGCGGCCTGCGGGAGCTGAAGCCCGGCGACCGGGTGCGCGCCGTCCCGGCCATCCCCGCCAAGCCAGGTGCGGACTTGGGAGCGCCCGGCACCGCCATGAAGGGCACGATCGAGAGCGCGCCCGATGCCCCGGAGAAGGGCACCACAGAGAGCGGCACGACCGAGAGGGTGGCCCCCGGCAAGGCCACGAGGGAGAAGGGCGCGGCGGAGAAGGGCATGGCCGGGCACCGCACGCGGACCACTGTCGCGGTGGCCTGCGCCGTCCCGCCTCGGGCCGACTGACCGTCAGCACACCTGAGGCCCCGACGAGCGGCGTACGGACGCCCGGCGGGGGCGCGTCAGAGGAGGGTCATCTGGCCGGAGCCGGCGAGGGGGTCGCGGTGCTTGCGCAGGTGCCGCCACTGGGGGAGGTCGTCGAGGTACGACCACGACAGCCGGTGGTGCGGCGTCGGCCCCGTCTCCGCCAGAGCCTGCTGGTGGACGGGGGAGGGATAGCCCGCGTTGGCGGCGAAACCATAGGCCGGATGCTCCTCGCCGATCTCCGCCATCAGGCGGTCGCGGTGCACCTTGGCCAGCACCGACGCGGCGGCCACCGACACCGAGCGCTGGTCGGCCTTGACCTCGCACCGCACCCGCCACGGCCGCCCGAGGAAGTCGTGCGCGCCGTCGAGGAGCACCACGTCGGGCCGCAGCGGCAGGGCCTCCAGCGCCCGGCACGCGGCCCGGCGCAGCGCCTCGGTCATGCCGACCTCGTCGATCTCCTCCGGTGCGGACTCGCCGTACGCATGGCAGGTGAGCCAGTCCGGCAGGACCGCCGCGAACGCCTCCCGCTGGGCCGGGCCGAGCAGCTTGGAATCGGTCAGCCGGACCGTGCGCTTCCCGCGTCCCGGCAGCTCGGGCGGTGAGCCGAAGGCGGTGACGGCCGCGCAGACCACCACCGGGCCCGCCCACGCGCCGCGGCCGACCTCGTCCACGCCCGCGACGTGGACCGCACCGGCGGCGCGCAGTTCGTCCTCGATCTCGTATCCGGCCACCCGCCGGGCGGGGGCGGTGGGCGCGGGTGCAGCGCCGGGTTCGAGCCCGGGCAACGCGTCGGTCATCCCGACATCATCCCAGGCACCGGCAGGCTGATCGGCGGTGTCGGTCGCGGCCCGGCGCGTCTGGGAGAGGACGGCCGGGCCGCTGGGTCCGGGTCAGGAGCAGGTGGTGCCGTTGAGGGTGAAGGCGGTCGGTTTGGGGTTGCTGCCGGTGTAGGCGCCGTTGAAGCCGAGGTACAGCGACTGGCCCGGCTTGAGTGTCTTGTTCCATTCGTAGTTCTCGGCCGTGACACCGGCGCCGGACTGGGTCCAGACGGCCGACCATCCGTTGGTGACACGCTGGGAGGCGAGCGGGAAGCCGAAGCCGAGCTTCCATCCATCGATGGCGGCCGTGCCGGTGTTGGTGATCGTGACGGTGGCGGTGAACCCGCCGTCCCAGGTGGTGGTCGTGTACGTCACCCTGCAGCCGAATGGGGACGGCGACGGGCTGGGGGTTGGCGGGCCGAGGGACGGCGACGGGCTGGGTGAGGGCGTTGCCTCGGGCTGTGCGATGGCCGTGTACGGCGCCGAGGGGTCGCTCAGGTTGCCGGCCGCGTCGCGGGCGACGACCTGGAAGGTGTACGGCTTGCCTCCTTCGAGCCCGGAGACGATGTCACGGGGGGTGGCGTTCTCGCCCTCGTACAGGTAGCCGTGGTCGGTCTGCCGGAACAGGTCGTAACGGGGTGGGACCCCGCTGTCGTCGCTGACGGTGTTCCAGGCGAGGAAGACGCCGCCGGGTATGGACATCCCGGTCACGGCGGTCAGCCCTGTCGGAGTGCCGGGAGGCGTGGTGTCCGTCCCTGGGCTCGGGCTGGCGGCGGGCGGCTCGACCATGGCCCGGGCGCGGACCAGGTCGGAGGGTGCGCTGAGGTTGCCCGCGGCGTCTCTGGCGAGGACGTAGAACAGGTAGTCGCGGCCCGGGGTGAGGCCGTAGACGACGGCTTGCACCTTGTCGTCCGGCTGCGCGGAGACCTGGGCCTGCACGCGAGTGAAGGCGCGGCCGTCGATCTGGGCGTACACCTCGTAGGCGGAGACCGCGACGTCGTCGGTGGACCGGGTCCAGACCAGGCCGGCCGCGCCGTTGACGTAGACGCCGGACGGCTGCGGGTTCTCAGGGCGGGTGGGCGGGGTCCTGTCGATCGGGGACGGGCTCGGCGGTGGGCTGGAGGGGACCATCCCGCTGAGACGGCCCGCGCTGAGGGTCAGTTCGTTGGACGGCGGGCCGGCGTTCCCGGCGGCGTCCCTGGCGATGACGCGGAAGGTGTAGAGCCGGCCGTTGACGAGCCCGCTGATGATGGCGCTCGACCCGGTCGTGGTGCGGATCGTGGCGAAGACGCCGTCCTGTTCCGCCTGGACGTCGTAGGCGGTGACGCCGGCATCGTCGGTCGCGGCGCCCCAGCACAGCGACACGCCGATGCCGAGGTCCGACCCCGGACCCGCGGGCAGCGGGCAGTGGAACAGGGTGCCCGGGGCGCTCGGCGGGGTGGTGTCCCCGTCCGCGGCCCTCGCCGATGCGAGGCCGGAGGCGCCCACGAGCCCGGCGCCCACGAGCCCGGCGCCCAGGAGAACGGCGGTGGTGCGGAGAGCGGCGGTTGTTCGGAGACCCTTGACGGGCATCTGGATCACCTCTCTGCGGGCGGTCCGGCGCACCCGGGTGCGCCGGACCGCGAGTTGGGGGGTCACGAGCAGGTGGTGCCGTTGAGGGTGAAGGCGGTCGGTTTGGGGTTGCTGCCGGTGTAGGTGCCGTTGAAGCCGATCTGGATCGACTGTCCGGGGCTGATGGTGCTGTTCCAGTCGAGATTGGCGGCGGTGACGGTGGTTGCGGTCTGGGTCCAGGTGGCCGACCAGCCGGGTGGGGTGATCTTCTGGGTGCCGGGGAAGGCGAACTTCAGTGTCCAGCCGTTGACCGCCGTGGTGCCGGTGTTGGCGATCGTGACGGTCGCGGTGAACCCGCCACCCCAGTCGCTCGTGCCATAGGTCACCTTGCACCCGCCACCGGCGGATGGCGATGGAGACGGAGACGGGCTGGGCGAGACCGACGGGCTGGGGGACGGGCTGGGCAGGCCGGACTGGGCGGTCGCAGTGAGCGTCGCCGAGGGCTGGCTGGTGTTGCCGGCCGCGTCCCTGGCCACGACGTAGAACGTGTAGCCGGTCCCGGCCACCAGCTTGTCCGCGACGTACAGCGTGGACGTGGACGATCCGATCTTGGTGAAGCCGGCGCCCTGCTTCATGTAGACGTCGTAGCCGGCGACCCCGGTGTCGTCGGTCGAGGCCGTCCAGCACATCGGGACCGCGTTGACGAAGTCCGCTCCGCAGACCCGTAGCCCGGTGGGCGCGCTCGGCGGCGTGGTGTCCACCGAAGGCGAAGACGAGGGTGAGGGGGACGGCGAAGGCGAAGGCGACGGTGAGGGTGAGGGGGACGGCGAAGGCGACGGTGAGGGTGAGGGGGACGGGCTGGGCGTGCCGCCGGGCGGCGTGCCCCACACCAGCGTGTTCCCGTCGTACACCGGCACGTGCGACGCCGCCGACGCCGACCAGTCGTTGGCCGGGTCCCAGGCCGCGCCGTTCGGCACCGAGATCCGCAACTGCGTGCCGCGCCGGTAGAGCTGGGCGTCGCCGGGATAGATGGGCTTGCCCGTGCAGTCGACCTCGGCGTAGTAGGTGCGGTCCCGGTCGAGCGTCGGCCCGCTCACGGCACAGCCGTTGCTGTCGCCGCCGGTCACCTTCACCTGGGAGATCGAGGTGGAGCCGTCGAGGGTGAAGTAGTAACGCGCCTTGCCCGACTGGAGGACGCGCGGCGGCCAGTTGGACTTGTTGGTGACGGTGACGGTCAGCGAGGTGCCGTCCACACCGCTGTAGACGTTGCCGGTCTCGGCGTAGATCTCCTCGTACTTCTCCTCCGGGGCGGGGAAGCCCGGCACCGGCGTCCCGCCGTACTCCTTGGCGAACCGCGCGAGCACATTGGTGATGCCGGAGTTGTAGTCGATCGCCACCTCGTTGCGGACGTAGTCAGTACGGCTGTCGGTGTAGGCGTCGCTCTGGTCCGGGCCGCCGGCGAGCGCGCCGTAGAGGACGTGCAGGTTCGGGCCGGTGGTGTCGCTCATGTAGCCGAGGTACTGGCCGCTGGCCGCCCGGTGGTGGACGTGCGTCGGCGGGTTGGTCCCGAAGCCGACCATGTAGCTGGAGTGGCGGGGATTGTCCCCGAGGGCGTAGTCGGCCTGCCGCTTGGCGAAGTCGTGGTAGCGGGCGTAGAACGGATCGCCGGGACCGAGGTGGTCGGCGTAGACGAGGGCCACCCAGGCGGTGTTCAGCGCCATACGCAGCGACGCCCAGTTGAAGACGTACGCCAGCCCGCCGGGGGTGACCGGTCCCTTCTTGCCCTTGTATCCGGCGGTCCAGTAGTCGAGGTAGCGCTGGACGTCGTCCTTGTATCGTTGCTCGCCCGTCAGCGTGGCCATCAGCGCGTAGACGCCGTATTCCTTGTCGTTCCAGCCCAGGCCGAAGCTGTAGGCGGGGACGGTGGTTCCGCCCGCGCCCTGGCCCACGTCGGGCTCGCTGCCCATCTTGGGATAGAACTCGCGGGCCTTGTCCAGGTCGCTCCCGGTGCCGGTGGCCCGGTAGAGCCACACGGCAGCCCAGGCCAGCTCGTCCCAGTACATCTTGGTCGCGCCCGGGTGGTCGGAGCCGCCCTCCCAGGTCGAGTTGTAGTAGCCGGAGATGCCCGGCACGCAACTCGTGTACGCCGTGTCCTGGCCGTTGGAGCCCTTGGTCGTGTCGGCGAACGTGAACAGCTGCCTGGCGTGGGTCAGCAGCGTGTCCGCGTACGCCGGGTCGGCCTGGCGGAAGGCCATCGAGGAGGCCGCCATGGCCGCCGCCGTCTCGGCGACGACGTCGGTGCCCTTGCACGTCGGGGTGATCTTGTAGACCGGCCGCGACATGCCCTTGATGTCGATCACCTCGGGCGGACCCCAGTACGCATGGTCCACACTGCCGTCGCCCACCTGGACGTACAACGTCTCCGGCTCGGGGTGGGCGGCGATCAGGTAGTCGGTGGCCCACTTGAGGTTGTTCAGCATGGGCGTGAGCTGGGTCCCGTAGCCGGAGCGGTTCTCGACCAGCCCCCAGGCCAGCATGGTGGTGGTGAACGCCATCGGGAAGCCGAACTTGACGTGGTCGCCCGCGTCGTACCAGCCGCCGGACAGGTCCACCCCGGCGGACTTGCCGTCGTTCAGCGTGCGGTCGCCGCGCCACTCCACCCGGCTCCAGGCGGGCTTCCTGCCAGACTGCTGCGCCTCGTAGAAGTAGATCGACTTCTGCAGGGCCTCGGTGTAGTCGTACGAGCTCGCCGCTTGGGCGGGCGCCGGGCCCGGGACGAGCAGGGCGGCCAGCACGGCGGCCACCCCGCCCAGGGACAGGAGTCTCATGGATGGCCTCGTCTCAGGAGCAGGTGGTGCCGTTGAGGGTGAAGGCGGTCGGTTTGGGGTTGCTGCCGGTGTAGGTGCCGTTGAAGCCGATCTGGACGGACTGTCCGGGAGTGATGGTGCTGTTCCAGTCGAGGTTGGCGGCGGTGACGGTGGTTGCGGTCTGGGTCCAGGTGGCCGACCAGCCGGGTGGGGTGATCTTCTGGGTGCCGGGGAAGGCGAACTTCAGTGTCCAGCCGTTGACCGCCGTGGTGCCGGTGTTGGCGATCGTGACGGTCGCGGTGAACCCGCCACCCCAGTCGCTCGTGCCATAGGTCACCTTGCACCCGCCACCGGCGGATGGAGATGGCGACGGCGACGGGCTGGGCGAGGGGGACGGGCTCGGCGAAGCCGACGGGCTGGGGGACGGCGAGGGAGACGCGGACGGCGACGCCGAGGGGGACGGTGACGGCGACGCGGACGGGGAGGCGCTGGGGCTGGGTGACGGCTCGGCACCGGGCGGCGTGCCCCAGATGAGGCGGCCGTCGTTGCCGTACAGGGTCATGTGGTCCGCGCCCTTGGCCGACCAGTCGTTGGACGGGTCCCACGTCGCGCCGTCGGCGACGCCGATCCTGAGCTGCACCTCGCGGCGATACTCCGACTGGCCACCGGGGAAGATGAGCGTCCCGGTGCAGTCGACCTCGGCGTAGTAGGTGCGCCCCTCCAGCAGGTGTGGCCCGGTGGGCTGCTAGCACTGGGTGTAGGACGTGCTCACCGTGACCTGGCTCGCCGTCGTCGAGCCGTCCAGCGTGAAGTAGTAGCGGAACTTCGCCTTGTCCAGCACGGTCGCCGGCCAGGCCGACTTGTTGATGACGAAGGTCTTGGCCGCCGTCTCCCGCGTCGTGTGGGTGATCGTCGGCTCCAGGTAGAACTCCGGGCCGTCGGGCGTCTCACGCGGCAGCGTGGCCAGGGGCGACCCGCCGTACTTGCCGTAGAGGACGGCGAGCGAGCTGGTGATGCCGGAGTTGTAGTCGAGGGAGACCTCGTTCTTGACGTAGTCGCCCCGGCTGTCGGTGTAGGCGTCGGCGCCGTCCGGGCCGCCGACCAGCGCGCCGTACAGGACGTGCCTGCTGACGGCGGGCTCGCCGTCGGGACCCGCGTTGGTCCAGGAGCCGTGCGCGCCGCGGTGGTGCGGGTTGCGCGGCGGGTTGGTCCCGAAGCCGATCATGTAGCTGGAGTGCCGGGGGTTGTCGCCGAGCGCGTAGTCGATCTGCCGCTTGCCGAAGTCCTGGTAGCGCGCGTAGAGCGGGTCGCCGGAGCCGAGGAAGTCGGCGTACTTCAACGCGACGAAGGCCGTGTTGGCGGCCATGCGCAGCGAGGCCCAGTAGAAGATGTACGCCAGGCCGCCGGGCGTGATCGTGCCCTTCTTGCCCTTGTATCCGGTGGTCCAGTAGTCGAGGTAGCGCTGGACGTCGTTCTTGTACTTCTGCTCGCCGGTCAGCTCGGCCATCTGCTCGTAGACGGCGTACTGCTTGTCGTTCCAGCCGAAGCCGAAGTTGAAGACCGGCACCTGCTGCCCGTTGCTGCCCGGGTCCTCCTGGGTGCCCATCTTCGGGTAGAACTCGCGCGCCCGGTCGAGGTAGCTCGCGGTGCCGGTGGCCCGGTAGAGCCAGACGGAGGCCCAGGCCAGCTCGTCCCAGTACATCTTCGTGGCGCCCTCGACCTGGCCGCCCTCGCCCGTGGAGTTGTAGAACCCCTGCGCGGCGCTGACGCAGTTCACGTACGCCGTGTCGCGGCCGTTCGTCCCCTTGGTGGTGTCGGCGAACGTGAACAGCTGCCTGGCGTGGGTGAGCAGTGTGTCGGCGTACGCCGGGTCGGTCGGCCGGAAGACGATCGACGAGGCGGCCATCGCGGCGGCGGTCTCGGCGGCGACGTCGGTGCCCGGGCACGACGCGGTGATCTTGTAGACCGGCCGCTTGTGGCCCTTGGCCTCGACGGTCTCCGGCGCTCCCCAGTAGGAGTGGTCCTCACCGCCGTCGCCGACCTGGACGTACAGGACGTTCGGCTCGGGATGGGCGTGGATGAAGTAGTCGCCGGCCTGCCGGAGCGTGTTCAGCAGGTAGGGCAGCTGGCCAGACTTCTCGTAGGACGCCCGGTAGTCCGCGCCGCCCCAGGCCAGCGTGGTGGTCATGGCCGCCATCGGGAAACCGAACTTCACGTGGTCGCCCGCGTCGTAGAAGCCGCCCGACAGGTCCACCCCGGCGGACTTCCCGTCGTTGACGGTCGAGTCGGCCCGCCAGGTCACCCGGTTCGTGGACGGGAGGTGCCCCGACTCCTGCGCCTCGTAGAACAGGAACGACTTCTGCAGCGCCTCGCCGTAGTTGAAGGAGGCGGCCGAGACGGGGATGGAAGTCGAGGTGACGGCCAGCAGGGCGCCGGCCAGTGCGGTCGCCGTGCTCGCGCTCAGCAGCCGTCGCGGTAGTCGCATCAAGTGCCCCTCGGGAAGGACGACGGGCCGGCCCCGTTCGTGCGGGGCCGCCCCGGGAACGGGCGGGACGATCTCGGGATGGATCCCGCCCGGATCGTGCGTACGCGAGGTGGCGCGATCCAAGCACGCTCCGGTCACGGAGCCGTACGGCCAGGTCAGGGCGGTCGAGGGTATGCCGCGGAGCTGAAACTTTCAGCTCACGCCGTGCTCAGAGCCGCGGCATGAGCACACCCGCGAGGAGGATCCCGGCGACGACCAGTTCAGTTCCCGGACGTGTGGGAGGTGGGCGGATACGTCCGCCCGGCGGCGAGTTCGCGTGCCCTGCGCAGCAGCGCCGCCCGGTGGGCATGGGCGCGCACGGCCAGCACCAGTGCGGCCGTCACGAACAGCCCTCCGACCGCCAGCACCGGGCCGAGGCCGGTGCCGCGCCGGACCGCCAGAACGGTCAGGACGGCGGTGGTGGCGAGTGAGGCGACCAGGGCGATCCAGGCGGCGACCACCCGGTCGGTGGCGAACAGCGGCACCCGGCGCATGAGCAGCCATCCGCCGTAGCTCGCCCAGGCCAGGCAGATCACGGAGAGAAGGGCGAACATCAACTGCGTGCGGCCGGGCAGCGGGCCTGGCTCGCCTCCCCACAGGGCGGTCACGAACGCCGTGCCGGACAGCCCGGACAGCAGCGATATCACCGCCCGGACACGTCTGGCACGGGACAGCGCCGGTTCGAGCTGCTCGATCATCTCCCGCGCCGACAGCCGCGGCTCCTCAGTCATTGCCGGTATCCCTTCTCCTCGATATGCGCGCGCAACAGGCGACGGGCGCGACTGAGCCGGGACTTGACCGTCCCGGCGGGGATCTCGCAGATCTGCGCGCAGTCCTCCACCGAGAGGTCCTGCAGGTAGAACAGGACGAGGATCTCCCGCTCCGGCATGGGCAGGCCCGACAGGAGGCTCACCAGCTCGGCGCGGTCCACCGCGGCGTCGACCGGGTCGTCGACGGTCACGTCGCCGGCCGTCAGGGCCTCGCGCACGTGCTCGTGTTCCCTGGCGTACTGGCCGCGCAGACGGTCGGTGACCGATCGGCGCGCGATGGTGAACAGCCAGGGGGCGAACCGGGCGGGTTCCCGCAGCCGGGGCAGGCCGCGGATCACGGCCAGCCAGATCTCCTGGGTCACGTCATCGGCCCGCTCGGCGTCGAGCATCCGCCGCACGTACGTCCACACGGGTACCCGCCAGCGGGCCACCAGCTCGGCCAGCGCCGCACGCTCGCCCAGCTGGGCGCGCACCACCAGCAACTCGTCGGTCATCTCGTCCTCCCGTCACCCTGCACAGTCGGACGAGGGACCGATCAGGTTCACGCCGGCACGCGTCGGACCTGCCTCCGGTGACGAAGGCAGGTCCTGGCCGCGCGGGGGCACACGCGCGGGTCGTGCCGGACCCGGCGTTCGAGTCAGGCCTGCGGGCGGCGGTGCGGTCCGGCTACGCCTGCGCCGGAGCGGGCGCGTACGCCTCGACCTCGTGGTGCCGAATCCGGTGGATCAGTGTGTCCAGCGCCCAGGCGCCGGGGCCGAAGACCGCGATGAGGAAGAACGACCAGCAGAACATCGCCGCGGCCTCGCCGCCGTTGCGGATCGGGAACATGCCCTGCGGCGCGTGGACGACGAAGTACGCGTACGCCATCGAGCCGGAGCACAGCAGCGCGCTGACCCGGGTGAGCAGCCCGGCGAGGACGAGCGTCCCGAAGACCAGCTGGATGGCCGCCGCCCACCAGCCCGGCCACGTGCCGAACGCCATGGCGTGACCGGTGCCGCGGTTGCCGCCCAGCACGCCGAAGATCGTCGCCGCGCCGTGGCAGACGAACAGCAGTCCCGTCACGATGCGGAAAAGCGAGAGGACTGGTTCCCTGATCTGGTCCGATTTCATGTGATCACCTTCTTGTCGTGCCTGCCGGGCGGGCCGCGCCGCGTACGCGCGAACGCGATCCGGGCCGGCCGATGGGAACGCGCCGGAAAATCTGGATCCGGCGGAAGGGAAACGGGAAACCCCGGCCGTTGCCTATTCGAAGTCATGGCAGAGTAAATCGGCCGTCATTTCCTACGTTCCGTGGCTCACATTGTCGGCGAATTGGACGTCCGGCGACGTGAAGCCGCGCGGATGTGTGAGCAAAAGAGCCAGAACCGCTGGTCAAAGCCCGAAATGAGCAGCATCGTCGCTGATGGCTTCGGCGGTTCGCCCGTGGACCACGGTGGCCGCGCCTCGCTTATTCGGCGGCGAATACGCGCGGGGCGGCGTAGTCCCAAGAATGCTCGTGGGGATACCTCTGGTCAAGGGTTCAAGTAATCCTCTGTCAGGAAGCGGCGACACCGCGTCGGTGAATCCGTGACGACACCCCGATAACCAGCCGATATTCCGGGGACGCGGACGATCCCGTCCCGGGAGACGGCGTGAAACTTTCTCTTCGGATCACCGCCGGGAACCCGCGGGCTATCTCGTCCAGAGGCACTCCTGCGCCGTCCGCACGAGTGCCATCAACCCCGCCGACAGCCGTTCGCCCTGCCACGCGAGCGCGTACGTCAGGCGAAGGTCGCCCGCGTCCAGGGGGACGAAGGCGACGTCGTCCCTGCGGACGGACGTGACGACCAGGGAGGGCGTGGGCAGCAGGCCGACGCCGGCCGCGACCAGGTCGAGCGCGGCGGCGAAGTCGTCGATCTCGTCGGCCATCACGTGCTGCCGGTGCGGCCCGACGCGGGCGGCGAGCCGTGCCCACATCCCGCCGGGCGGGCGTTCGCGCGGCAGCAGGACGCGGTGCCGCGCGAGCCGTTCGGGCTGCAGGCGGGGCAGGCCGGCGAGCGGGTCCCCGGCCGGTACGGCCAGATGCCCGACGGGCACGTGGAAACGGGCGGCGGTGGTCAGCTCACGCGGGAAGGGGGCGGCGAGGATGGCCGCGGTCACCTCGCCGGCGGCGAGGGCCGCGACGGCGGCGGCCCGGCCGGCCGGGCGCAGCTCCACCTCGGCCGGGGGATCGCGGCGTGCCATCCGGCGGGCGATCCGCGCCGCGAGCCCGCCGGCCGGCGGGGGATAGGCCAGGCGGACACCGGTGCCCTCCGGCGCCGCGAGCCGCCTCGCCTCGGCCGAGAAGGCGGCCGCCGACTCCAGCAACCCCTCGGCGTACGGCAGCAGCGCCTTGCCGGCCGGCGACAGGTGGACCTCCCGGCTGGTCCGCTCGAACAGGCGGACCCCGAGCGCGCGCTCGAGACGGCCGACGGCCTGGCTCGCGGCGGGCTGGGAGACGCCCAGTTCGGCGGCGGCGCGGGAGAAGCTGAGGTGCCGGGCGACGAGGGCGAAGCAACCGATGTCGCGCAGCGGCGGGCCGGAGTCCACGCTCCAGTATGGGAGGTCAGGCGGACCTGTGCAGACGCAGGTCGCAGCCCGTGCGGGTGCCGCTGAACGTCCACGTGACGACGCGGCGCGCCGTGCCCCGTGGTGAGGGCGCGTCGGGGCCAGGGCTTGGGGGCGTGTGGGAGTCAGTCCTTGCGGGCGACCCCGCACAGCGCGTCGACCACGGGCGCCTCTCCGAACTGGGTGGGGTCGGGCCGCCACCGCGACACCGACACCACCCCCGGCTCCAGCAGCGTGAGACCGTCGAAGAAGCGCTCGATCTGCTCGGGCGTCCGCAGCCGGTAGGGGTCGCCGCCCTCGGCGCGGATGCGCTCGGCCTCGTCGGCCGCCTCGGGCAGGACGACCTTCGTGCCGTCCTCGAACACCAGGTGGCTGCCGGACGGCAGGGCGTCCATGAGGTGACGCACGATCCCGTACGCCTCCTCGTCGTCGAGCACCTGGCCCATGATCCCCAGCAGCATGAGCGCCACCGGCTCGCCGAGATCGAGCGTCTTCGACGCTGCGAGCAGGATCCTGTCCGGTTCGCGTACGTCGGCCTCGATGTAGTCGGTCACGCCGGGCGGGCTGCCGGTCAGCAGGGCGTTGGCGTGCACCAGCACCAGGGGGTCGTTGTCGACGTACACGACGCGGGACTCCGGCACCACCCGCTGCGCCACCTGGTGGGTGTTGTCGGCGGTCGGCAGGCCGGTGCCGATGTCGAGGAACTGGCGGACGCCCGCCTCGCCCGCCAGGTACCGTACGGCCCGGCCGAGGAAGCCCCGCGACTGCCGGGCGATGTCGACGATGCCGGGGTACGCCTGCCAGATCTGTTCGCCGAGTTCGCGGTCGACGGTGAAGTGGTCCTTGCCGCCCAGGAAGTAGTTCCAGATGCGTGCCGAGTGCGGCACGCTCGTGTCGAGCTTGGGACGCTGCTCCTCGCCGGGGCCGTCCGCCGAGCCTTCGCTCACCCGGTCCTCCTGCCGTCGCCTGATCACCCCACACCATAGAGACTGGCGGGCCCGCCGCAAAGCGGGGAAAAGGCCGATACAGAAAGGGCTTGAGTCTCCAGCCGCTGGACGGTTCATGCTCGGCGTCATGGACGCCTGGCTCCTCGCCGCCCTTCGCGCCCACCCCTGAGCGGCGTGCGGCGGCATGGGGGTCCGCCCGCTACCGACGCAGTTCCAGGGAAACGTACGGGGACAGCGCGCGGAGGAAGTCGGGGGCGTCGAAGATCTCGCCGGCGGAGGCGACGCCGACGGTCCTGGTCCGTCCGGTGAGTATGCGGTCGACCGCTTCCACCGCGAGCGGCGCGGTGACGGCGTAGATGTCCTGGCCGCTTGCCACGGCGCGCCGTTCGCTGCCGCCGGACCGCACGACGACGTCGACGAGGAAGGTCTGCGCGGACCGCCCACGCTCGTCGACCGGGGCCGGCGTCGGCGTGCCCGGGTCCGACAGGTCCCTGGCGGCCTCGACCGTCATGTAGGTGCGCACATCGGGGATGGACAGGTGGCTGGGAATGGTGACGACGTCGGCCATCGTGAACTCCCCGATGACGGCCCGAGGCCCCATCGGGCCGGGGAAGGGCCACTCCAGGGTCGGCGGGGTGTCGTCGCGATACTCCAGCCGGCCGTTCGCGTAACGGACGCGCCGGCCGTCCCGCCGCTGCCCGGAGACCACGCCGGAGGCACGTGTCCCGGCGGTGGGGTGCCAACCGCTCAGCCCGTACGCGACGTGCGCCTCGTCGGCCGCCGTCCAGTCGCCCATCGCGGCGGTGGCCAGCAGGTCGCCGAGGCCGCCGTAGAAGGCCATCGCGGGGACGATCACCGCTCCCGCCGCGCGGGCGCGGTCCGCGAAGTGCGTGAACGTGTCGACGTTCGCCTCGATCTCGGCCGCCACATCCACATAGGGGATCCGGGCGCGCAGCGCCGCCTCGATCACGGGGGCGGCCGTCGTGGCGAAGGGCCCGGCACAGTTGATCACGGCCGCCGCGCCGGCCAGGGCGCGGTCGAGCGAGGCCGGGTCGTCGACCGACGCCGGGCGGGCCTCCAGCCCGGATTCGGACGCCAGCGTCGTCAGCTTGTCGGCGTCCCGCCCGGACAGAACCGGGACGAACCCGTGATCCCGCAACTGTGCCACCACAAAGCGCCCGGTGTGCCCGTACGCGCCGAACACCGCCACCGTGAGCCCCGATCCCATCGGTTCTCCTCCTACTCAATGACCTGCTGCGATCCGTCGTGGACATCCTGACGAGGATGGATGTCCCGCACGAGTGTCTGGAACGCCATTACCCGTACAATTCCGGACATGAGCACTGTGGCGCTGGCCGTCACCGACGGAATGCTGCACTTCGAGCTGTCGTTGGCGTACGAGGTCTTCGGGACCGCCCTGACCGGCGCGGCCGGCCCCTGGTACAACCTCGTCGTCTGCGGTCCCGGCGCCGTGCGGGCCGGCCCGTTCCGGCTGGAGCCCGATCACGGCCTCGACCAGCTCCGGCGCGCCGACACCGTGATCGTCCCGGGTTGGGCCGACGTCGATGTCGATCCCCCCGCCGACCTGGTCGACGCGGTGCGCGCGGCCCACGAGGCGGGCGCACGCGTGGCCTCCCTCTGCACGGGCGCTTTCGTGCTCGCCGCCGCCGGCCTGCTGGACGGCAGGCGCGCGACCACGCACTGGGCGCACAGCCGCGACCTGGCCGACCGCTACCCCCAGGTGACAGTGGACCCGGACGTCCTGTACGTGGACAACGGCAGCGTGCTCACCTCCGCAGGCAAGGCCGCGGCCATGGACCTGTGCCTGCACCTCGTCCGTCTCGACCACGGCTCCTCGATCGCCAACACGGTCGCCCGCCGCCTGGTCGTGCCGCCGCACAGGGACGGCGGCCAGGCCCAGTTCGTCACCACCCCGGTGCCCGCCCCCGACAACCACCCGCTCGCCGAGCTGTTCCCCTGGGTGATGGAACGGCTGGACCATCCGCTGACCGTGGAGGACCTGGGCCGCCAGGCGCGGATGAGCTCGCGCAACCTGGGCCGCCACTTCAGGTCGGTGACCGGCACCACCCCGCTGCAATGGCTGCTGACCCAGCGGATCCGCCACGCCCAGGAGTTGTTGGAGACCACCGACGACGGCATCGACACCATCGCGGCGGCCACCGGCATGGGCACCGCCACGACACTGCGCAGGCACTTCAACCGCACGGTCGGCGTGCCTCCGGACACCTACCGCCGCACCTTCCGCTCGCGGACCCGCCCCGGCGCGGACGACAGCGGGCAACACCCCGACGCCCCACTCGGCCCATAGGACGAGGCGAGGATTCCGCCACGCTTCGGCGTTGGCCGAACTCATCGCGGGCAGCGATGACGGTATGTCGTCGACGAGAACTCCTCATAGCACCTCCGGCCCCGACGGGGCCGCGGCGCGCCAGAGACGCCGGACGATCCTCGTCGTCATGTGCGCCGGTATGTTCCTCGTGCAACTCGACGTGACCGTCGTCAACGTCGCCCTGCCGCACATCGGCTCGGACCTCCACACCGGCCTGCCCGGCATGCAGTGGGTCGTCGACTCCTACACCGTCGTCCTCGCCGCGTGCCTGCTCGCCGCAGGCGTCGTGGGAGACCGGCTGGGACACCGCACCGTCGCCGTCGCCGGGCTCGCCCTCTTCGGGGCCGCCTCCCTGCTGTGCGGCCTCGCCCCCGGCATCGGCACGCTGGTCGCGGCCCGCGCGCTGCAGGGCTTCGCCGCCGCGCTGCTGCTGCCCAGCACCCTCGCCGTGGTCAACACGACCTTCCCGGAACGCGCGGAACAGGCCCGCGCCCTCGGTATCTGGGCGGGCGTATCCGCCCTGGCGCTGCCCTGCGGCCCGGTGCTCGGCGGCCTGCTCGTCACCCTCGCCGGCTGGCGCTCGGTCTTCCTCGTCAACCTGCCCGTCGTCGTGGTCGCCATCGTGCTCACCCTCCGCCGTGTCCGCAGGGACGAGCCCGCACCCGACCGGCGGCTGGACGTCCCGGGGGTGCTCGCCGCGGCCGTCGCCCTGCTCGCCCTCACCTACTGCGCCATCGCGTACGGCCACTCGGGCCTGTCCGCCCAGACGGCGGGAGCCGCTGTGGTCGCCGTGCTCGGCACGGCCGCCCTGGTCTGGTGGGAGCGCCGGGCTCCCGAGCCCCTTTTCCCGCCGTCGGTCCTCGGCAGCTCCCGCTTCGTCGGCGCCAATGCCGTCGCCGCCCTGATGAACTTCGTCGGGATCGGCTTCGTCTTCGTCGTCACCCTGTATCTCCAGGGTGTCCGCCACCACGACGCCCTGTCCGCCGGCGCCATGCTGCTGCCGCTGTTCGCCCCCCTCGCGCTGTGCGCGCCGATCACCGGGCGGCTCGCCGCCCGCTACGGGCCCCGGCTCCCGATGCTGGGCGGGCTGCTGCTCGGCGCGGCCGGTGCCGCCTGCCTGTCGCTGGTCACCCCCACCGGCTCCTATGCGGCGCTCCTCCCTTCGCTCATCGGCCTCGGCCTGGGCATGGGCCTGCTCACCGCGTCCGTGGTCGCGGCGGCGCTGAGCGCCGGGCCCCCCTCACGTCCCGGCCTGTCCTCGGGCGTCAACAACACCGCACGGCAGGCGGCCGGCGCCCTCGGCGTCGCCGTCCTGGGCGCCATCGTGCAGGACCCCGCCGACGCCGGGAGGTTCACCGCCGGCCTGCGATGGGCCGGCGGCCTGGCGGCCCATCTGTGGATCGTCGCGATCGTCATCACCCTCCGTACGGTGCCGGGCCTGGAGGACCGGGACGCCGCCGGATGACCGTCCCGCGTCATCGGGCGCCGGCGAGCGGCGCGGGAGCCGGCAGGCCGATCCGCTCGCGTACGGCCCGCTGGAAGTGCGCGCAGCCGGTGACGTCGTAGTGGTCGCAGCCCAGTGCGCACTCGACCACCTCCAGCGCCGCCAGGGCCTGTTCGATGCGCCGCCGGAGCTCGGCCTGCCGGCGGCGGAGGATCTCACGCCGCTCGGACGGGCGTCAGCAGTCCCACCGACTCCCAGTGCCGCAGGACGTGCGTCGCGAGGCCGAACCGGGCGGCCGCCTCGCCGATGCCGATGGTCGCGCTTGACTTCATGTCGACATTAAGTCGCACGCTGTCCTCCATGTCGAACCAATCCCTCATCTCCCTTCTCGACCGCGTGGACAGGCACCCGGGCCAGGTGGCGCTGCGCACCCGCTCGTACGAACTTCTCGGCCTGGCCGCCGGGAGCCGTGTGGCGGACGTCGGCTGCGGCGCCGGACTGGCCGTCGCGGAGATGGCCGCCCTGGGCGCGGAACCGATCGGCCTGGACGTGGACGGGCACGTGATCGAGGTCGCCCGGTCCCGGCACCCGGGCATGGAGTTCCGCCAGGCGGACGCCTGCGCCCTGCCGTTCGGGGACGGCGAACTGGCCGGTTATCGGGCCGACAAGGTCTACCACGGCCTGGCCGACCCGGCGCGGGCGGTGGCCGAGGCATGGCGGGTGCTCGCCCCGGGCGGGCGGATCGCGCTGGTGGGGCAGGACTGGGACACGTTCGTGATCGACTCGGACGACCCCGCTCTCACCCGGGCCATGGTGCAGGCGAGGGCGGACGCCGTTCCCAGCCCGCACGCGGCCCGCCGCCACCGCAACCTCCTGCTCGACGCGGGCTTCGCGGACGTCACCGCCGAGGTCCGCACGGGTGTCTTCACGGACGGTTCGCTCCTGCCTATGGTCACCGGCGTGGCCGAGGGCGCGTACGCGGCGGGGGCGGTCACCCGGCGGCAGGCCGACGACTGGATCGCGGAGCAGACCGGCCGCGCGCGGCGGGGCAGGCTGTTCCTCGCCGTGCCCATGTTCCTGGCCGCCGCCAAGCGCCCGTGAGACGTACGGCTCGTCGAGGGCGGTCACCGCCCGCGCGCGACGGGATCGGCCGGAATGTCGGTGGCCGCCGCTACCGTTCGTCCGTGACGATGTCCGATCTTTCATTGCCGGCCACGGCGGGAACCGTCCGCGTCGAGGAAGGCGCCTGATGGTCACGGTCGACGACGTGCGGCGGGTCGCGCTGGCACTGCCCCGCACCGAGGAAGCGCTGGTGCGCGACCATGTGAAGTTCCGGGTCAGGGGCATCGTGTACGCCTCCATCTCCCCGGACGAGACCCTGATGGGCTTCGGGTTCCCCAAGGAGGAGCGGGCGGCCCTCGTGGCTTCAGACCCGGAGAAGTTCCTCATGCCCCTGCCCTCGGACGAGCGCTACCAGTGGGTCCGGGTCAGGATGGCGGCCATCGACGAGACCGAGATGCGGGAGCTCGTCGTCGACGCCTGGCGCATGGTCGTGCCCAAACGGGTGGCCGCCGCATACGACGCGAGCTGACCGCGGAGCCCAGCCATCGAGCCGGGCTCCAGGGCGCGGAGACCTTCGCATGGCCGGCGGGCAGGCCCGCGTCGGCGAGAACGGCTAAGTTCGACGCGAGGTGTCGCACCGCCCATCGAGCCGGGGCATTCATGAGCGTGAGGAGGAGGCGACATGACCGCCGAGCCGCACGATCTGATCAGCGTCCGGACGCCGGAACAGATCGTGGAGTCTCTGAAGGTCGATCGGACTCCGCGCAACATTCGTGCGTGCCTTCCCCCGGCTGATCGCGACTACTTCGACAGGGACTATCGACGGGCCATGGCCAAGGCCACCGAGGAACTGGACCTCGCGCCGGTGAACGCGCTCGCTCACTGGTGGCATGTGGCCAGGATAGGTAGAGATCATTCACGTCACCTGGTACAGCTGAGCACTGTAGACAGTCGATGCTCAGACCCGGGCGCCGCCGTCGACCCGCAGGACGGCGCCGGTCACGAAGGAGGAGCGGTCGCTCAGCAGCCAGGCGGCGGCCTCGGCGATCTCGGCCGGGTCGGCCCCGCGGCGCAGCGGTGTCTGTGCCGTGAGCCGCCCCTGGAGACCAGGGGATTCCGCCTCCCATGCGCGGATCATTTCGGTGAGCGTGTTGCCGGGAGCGATCGCGTTGACGCGGATGCCTTCGGGGCCGTAGGTGACGGCGGCCGACTCGGTGAGGCTGTTGACCGCCCGTTTCATCGCACCGTAGGCCGGTAGCTCGGAGTTGCCCCCCCAACTCCCGACGGACGAGTTGTTGACGATGGCGCCCGTGCCTGCGGTGGCCCGGATTGCCTGCACTTCGGCGACCATGGACAGCCAGACGCCCTTGAGGTTCACGGCGTAGACGTGGTCGAAGTCGGCCTCCGGCATCCGGTCCATCGGGCCGGGCTGCTGGATGGTCGCCCCGTTGTTGAAGGCGACGTCGAGCCGGCCGTACAGGTCCACGGCGCGACCCACGGCGGCGCGCACGCTTGCCGCGTCCGCCAGGTCGCACACCACGTAGTCTGCGGTGCCGCCCGCCACCCGGATCTCCTCGGTCACCGCCTTCAGCTGGGCCTCCGTCCGGGCCGCGAGCAGCACTCGGGCGCCCTCCCGGGCGAACAGCCGCGCCGCCGCGGCTCCGATGCCGCGTCCGGCGCCGCTGACGAAGGCGACCTTGCCGGCCAGCAGGCCCGCAGCGGCGGGCGTGGTGGGGGCGGGTGTGTCGGTGGTCGGTGTGTTGTCCATGGCAGTGAGCCTGCGCCGGTGGGCGCGGCCTATCCAGGCATCGGCGATACCTGGATCGCCTCCGCGCCCTGGGCACACTGGAAGTGTGAACCGACGAGAACTGGCCGACTTCCTGCGTAGCAGGCGCGAGCGGATCAGCCCCGCCGACGTGGGATTGCCCGCCGGGCCCAGGCGCCGCACCCCGGGGCTGCGGCGTGAGGAGGCGGCGCAGCTGGCGTTCATCTCGACCGAGTACTACACGCGGTTGGAGCAGGCCCGCGGTCCGCGCCCGTCCCGCGAGGTGCTGGCCGGGCTGGCCCGGGCCCTGCGCCTGTCGGACGCCGAGCGCGCCCACCTCCACCACCTCGCCGGCGCCCCGCCCGCCCCGCCGCCAGGGCCCTCGCGGGAGGTGCGGCAGAGCATCCTGGACCTGCTGCGGAGGCTGCCGCAGGCCGCCGCGTTCGTGACGTCCGCGACACTCGAGGTGCTCGCCTGGAACGAGCTGGCGGCCGCCCTCATGGAGGACTTCTCGGCCCTGTCGCGGCGCGACCGCAACCTGGTGCGCCGCGTGTTCCTCGGCCCGCACCGCGAGGGACGGCGGTTGTACGGGGTCTCCGACGCCGAGGACTTCGCCCGCCACGCGGCCCGGCGCCTGCGTGCCGCTGCCGCTCGCTACCCCGACGCGCCCGAGGTGACCGGGCTGGTGGACGAACTCCTCGCGAAGAGCCCGGAGTTCACACGGCTGTGGGCTTCCCATGACGTGGCAGACGAGTCCACGCTGTGCAAGACCTTCCAGCACCCGCTGGTCGGCCCTATCACCGTCAACTGCGACGTCCTTGACATCACCGACCGCGATCAGCAGGTGGTGATCTACACCGCCGTCCCCGGGTCGCCGTCCGAAGAGGCGCTACGGCTGCTGTCGGTCATCGGCACCCAGCGCATGGACGCCCCCCGCTGAACAGCCTTGGTGAACCTCGTATGGCCGAGGAGCTCAGGTTATGGATGCCGGCGGCTTATCAGTGCGACGTCGAGCTGATCCATAAGCGCGGTCAATAGATCCGTCGGTGTGGCACCGGGCGAGGGGAGGATGCGGGGCGTCCTGTTCGACGCATGAGGAGTGGTGATGACGTCGTCTTTTCCCGCATCGACCGTGCTGGGGTATCCGAGGATCGGGCCGGATCGGGAGTTGAAGCGGGCGCTGGAGTCGTACTGGGAGGGGCGTTCCAGCCGGGCGGACCTGGAGGAGACCGCGCGGCGGTTGCGGGAGGACACCTGGCGGCGGCTCGCGGCGCTCGGTGTGGAAGGCCTGCCGTCGAACACGTTCTCCTACTACGACCAGGTGCTCGACACGGCGGTGCTGCTGGGCGCGGTGCCCGCGCGTTACCGGCACGACGACGACCTGACGACCTACTTCGCGATGGCCCGGGGCGCCGAGGGGATCGCCCCACTGCGCATGACCAAGTGGTTCGACACCAACTACCACTACATCGTTCCCGAGATCGGCCCGGACATGGTCTTCTCGCTCGACGCCGCCAAGCCGCTGGCAGAGGTACGCGAGGCTCGTGCGCTGGGGCTGGAGACCCGGCCGGTGCTGGTCGGACCGGTGACATTCCTGCTGCTGTCGCAGGCCGCCCCGGACAGTCCAGGCAGCCCGGGCAGCCCGGGCAGCCCTGACGGCTTCGCTCCGCTCGACCGGCTGGACGACGTCGTCGAGGTGTACGCGCAACTGCTGGCCGAGCTGGCCGCGGAGGGCGTCGGCTGGGTGCAGCTGGACGAGCCCGCCCTGGTCGCCGACCGCACCCCCGCCGAGCTGGCCGCGGTCGAGACGGCGTACGGCCGGCTGGGACGGCTGGAGCATCGGCCCGCGCTGCTGGTCGCCTCCTGTTTCGGGGATCTCGGCGACGCGCTGCCCGTGCTGGCCGGTACGCCGGTCGAGGCCGTCGGCCTGGACCTCGTCCGGGGCACGGCCGACGGTGTGGACGCCCTGACCGGCAAGACGGTCGTGGCCGGCGTGGTGTCGGGCCGGGACGTGTGGCGCACAGACCGGGACCGCGCGCTGGCCACGCTGCTCGCCGTACGGGAGCGTGCCGGGCGGGTCGTGGTGAGCACGTCGTGCTCCCTCCTCCACGTGCCGTACGACGCGGAACGGGAGACCGGCCTCGATCCCGCGCTGCGGGAGCGGCTGGCGTTCGCCGAGCAGAAGGTCGCCGAGGTGGTCGAACTGGCGGCTCTGCTCGCCGCCACACTCGGCCGTCACCTGCCCGAACACCCCGTCGCGCAGGACCGTCCGCAGGCATTCCCGGTCAGGACGGCGGAGGGCCGCGCCCCCTACGCCGTACGGGCGGCGGCGCAGGCCGAGCACCTGAAGCTGCCGCTCCTCCCGGTCACCACGATCGGCTCCTTCCCCCAGACGGACGAGCTGCGCCGGGCCCGGGCTGCCCTGACGGCCGGGGAGATCGGCGAGGCGGCGTACGAGAGCATGGTCCGGGCGGAGATCGAGCAGGTGATCGCGCTGCAGGAGCGGCTGGGGCTGGACGTCCTCGTGCACGGCGAGCCCGAGCGCAACGACATGGTGCAGTATTTCGCCGAGCACCTCGACGGCTTCGCCGTCACCCGGCACGGCTGGGTCCAGTCGTACGGCTCGCGCTGCACCCGCCCGCCCATCCTGCACGGCGACGTGCGGCGGCCGGAGCCGATCACCGTCCGCTGGGCGAGGTACGCCCAGTCGCTGACGAGCAAGCCGGTCAAGGGGATGCTCACCGGCCCGGTGACCATCGTGGCGTGGTCGTTCGTCCGCGACGACCTGCCGCTGCGCGAGGTGGTGTTCCAGGTCGCCGACGCCGTACGGGAGGAGGTGGGCGACCTGGAAGAGGCGGGCATCCGGGTCATCCAGGTCGACGAGCCCGCGCTGCGCGAGCTGGTGCCGCTGCGGCGTGCCGAGCAGGCCGCGTATCTGGAGTGGGCCGTCGCGGCCTACCGATGGGCCACCTCGGGTGCGAGCGAGCACACGCAGATCCACACGCACCTGTGCTACTCGGACGCCGACCAGATCCTCGCCGCGATCGACGCCCTCGACGCCGACGTCACGAGCATCGAGTCGGCACGCTCGCGGGGGCGGCTGCTCGGCGCGGTCGGCGCCTTCCCCAGGGGACTCGGACCGGGCGTGTACGACATCCACTCGCCGCGCGTGCCGGGCGCCGACGAGGTGGAGCGCCTGCTCGCGGAGGCGCTGCGGACGGTGCCCGCCGAGCGGTTGTGGGTCAACCCCGACTGCGGGCTGAAGACCCGCTCGTACGAGCAGGTCGAGGCGGCGCTCGCCAACGTGGTCGAAGCGGCGGCCCGCCTGCGCGAGCGCCAGGCCTGAGCATCACGCAGGCCTGGAAGGGCGTCTACGGGCCGACGCCGGCCAGGACGGCACCGCGCTAGAGCCCGAGCGGGCTGCCGCGGCCGTCCAGGCAGGTCAGCACGATCTCGTGGGTCAGCCGGGCTTGGCGGAACCTCGGGGGATCACCAGGCCGGACTCGTAGGCGAAGACGACGAGCTGGGCGCGGTCCCGCGCGCCGAGCTTGGTCATCGCCCTGCTCACGTGGGTCTTGGCGGTGAACGGGCTGATCACCATGTGCGCGGCGATCTCCTCGTTGGTCAGGCCACGCGCGACCAGGGCGACGACCTCCCGTTCGCGGTTGGTGAGCGCCTCAAGGGCGGCCGTCGGCACGGCGTCCGGCGGGCGGGAGACGTACTCGCTGATGAGCGTCCGGGTGACCGCCGGGGACAGCAGGGCGTCGCCGCGCGCCGCGACCCTGATCGCCTGGAGAAGCTCCACCGGGTCGGTGTCCTTGAGCAGGAAGCCGCTCGCGCCCGCCCGCAGCGCGTCGAACACGTATCGGTCGAGCCCGTAGTTGGTCAGGATCACCACCCGGGTGGCGGCCAGGCGGGGATCAGCGGCGATGCGCCGGGTCGTCTCGATGCCGTCCATCACCGGCATCTGGATGTCCACGAGCGCGACGTCGGGGACGTGCCGCTCGGCCAGCACCAGGCCCTGACTGCCGTCGCCCGCCTCGCCGACCACCTCCACGCCGTCCTCGGCGTCGAGCAGCGCCCTGAACCCGGCCCGGATGAGCGCCTGGTCGTCCACCAGCAGCACCCTGATCACGCCGCTCCCTCCTGGACCGGCAAGGGCAGCTCGGCGTGGATGGTGAAACCGCCGTCCGCCCCCGGACCGGTCTGGAGCCGCCCGCCGAGCGCGGACACCCGCTCCCGCATGCCGGTGAGTCCCACGCCCACGCGAACCGCTTCGGGCCGGACCACCGTGGCCGTCTCGGAGGTCCCGTCCGCTCCGTGTCGCGGCGTGGCGGCGGGCAGGCCCCTGCCGTCGTCCTCGACGCGCACGACGAGGGAGTCGGGCAGATAGCGGACGTGCACGGACGCCGAGGCGGGGCCCGCGTGCCGCGCCACGTTGGTGAGCGCCTCCTGCACGATCCGGTAGGCGGCCAGGTCGACCTCGGGCGGCAGGGCGCGGGGTGTGCCGGTGATCGCCAGCGTGGCCGGCACGCCCGCCGACCGCGCCCGCTCGACCAGCTCGCCGATGCGGTCGGCCCGGGCCGTGCCGGGCGCGTCGTCCGGGCCGGGTTCGCGCAGCACCTCCAGCGTCGCGCGCAGCTCCCGCATGGCGTCCGCACTCGCGTTCTGGATCGCCAGCAGCGCGGCCGGCACGTCGTCGCCTCGCTTGCGCGCGAGATGGACGGCCACGCCGGCCTGCACCTTGATGATCGAGATGCTGTGGGTGAGCGAGTCGTGCAGTTCTCTGGCGATGCGCAGCCGCTCCTCGCCGGCCCGGCGCAGCGCGACCTCCTCGCGGGTGCGCTCCGCCTGGATGGCGCGCTGCTCGGCCTGGCGCAGGTACGCCTGGCGCTGCCGCAGGACGACCCCCGCCACGTTGGCGGCGACGAACCAGCCGAGCAGCAGGCCGACCCTGTCCACCACCTCGCGCGGGGTCCGCGCCCCGAGATCCGACAGCTCCACCAGCAGGACACCGGTGACGTAGGCGGCGCTGACCGACGCCGCCCACACGCGCCGGCCCGCGGTGGCCGCGGAGAACACCATGACCAGGACGGGGAAGGCGGTCGTGGTCTCGGGATGCGCCCACAGGGCGTAGGCCAGCATGCAGGCCGCGGCGACGACGAGCGCCGTCACGGGCGCCGGCCGCCGCGCGGCCAAGGCGGCGGATCCGCCGATCAGGAGCAGGTAGCCCACCACCCCCACCTGCGCGGGGCCGTTCGGCGAGCCGGGAAGCAGGGTGGCGCCGGCGAGCAGCACCGCCACGACAGCCGCGATCGCGGCGTCCGAGGCGTAGGCCCGGGGAACGCGGCGGGGCCGGGCCTCCGTCCGGCCGTCCGAGAGGGCCGTTCCGTCCGGGAAGGTCAACAGGTCCGCTAACGCCCGCCGGGCGGGGGACGCGGGTGCATCCGTGATCACCGATGACTTGGTGATCACGGATGGCTCTGGGGACGCCTGCCGTCCGCGATCGCCGTCCATGTCAGAAGAGTAAACCGAGCCTCTTGCGCGCCGCCTCCTCCCGGCGGACCGATCCTGCACTACTCCCGGCGGAGTACGGCCGCCGCCTTTCAGCTGTTCCGGGAGCGGCCGGGAACGCATTCCGCCGTACGACGACGGCGGCGGCCGCGCTCGGCAGGATCGTGACGCATGACAGTACGACCGACGAGGAGGCCGGGATGGCGACGCCATACCGCTATGTGACCCCAGTACCCACGGAGGCGGCGGCCGGGCTGATCGCCCAGGTCTACGGCCAGATCGCGCGTGATTTCGGCATGGCCCGCATGCCGCTGTTCCTGACGCTGTCCCCGGCCCCCGAGGTGCTCGCTCCCACGTGGGCGATGCTGCGTGAGTCGTTGCTGGCCGGGCAGGCCCCGAGGGCGGCCAAGGAGGTCGTCGCCGCCGGGGTCTCCCTCGCCAACAAGTGCCCGTTCTGCGTCGACGCGCACACCGTGCTCCTGCACGCGACCGGCGAGCACGAACTGGCCGAGACCGTCGCGCGCGGGCAGGCGCCGTCCGATCCGGACCACGCCCGGCTGTTCGCCTGGGCCACCGGCACGGCCACGGCCGGGCAGGCGCCGCCGTGCCCGCCCGGTCACGCGGCCGAGCACATCGGCACGGCCCTCGCCTTCCATTTCATCAACCGGATGGTGTCGTCGCTGCTGACCGACAACCTCCTGCCCGCCGGACTGCAGCGGTCCCGGCTCGTACGCGGCCTGGGCGGCAGGGCCCTCGCCAGGACGGTGCGCCGCAGGCTGCCGCAGGGCGAGGCGCTGCCGCTGCTGCGCGGGCTGCCGTCGGGCCCGGCCCCGGCCTGGGCGGCGGGCGCCGCGGCCGGGACGGCGTTCGCCACGCTGCAGGCCGCGGCGGGGGAGGGAGTCGCCCTGCTGGGGGACACGGCCGGGGAGGCGGTCGTGGAGGCCGTCGCGGCCTGGGACGGGGGCCACCCTCCGCTGTCCGGCTGGCCGTCCGGTCCGCTGGCGGACGTCGCCCCCGCGCAGCGCCCGGCGGCCCGGCTCGCCCTGCTGGCCGCGCTCGCGCCTTATCGGGTGACCGACGGCGACGTCGCCGCCTGGCGGGAGGCCGGGGGCGGCCGGTCCGACGCGGACCTCGTGCGACTGCTGGCGTTCGGGGCGATCACCGCCGTCCGGCGGATCGAGGCCGCCCTCGCCGTGCCGGCCTCCTGACCCCAGGCGGTTTTCAGGAAGCGGGGGCGCAGACCGTACGGCGGTACCTGCCCGGGGAGATCCCGTGCTCGCGTTTGAACGCGTTACCGAACGCGAACTCCGAGCCGTATCCGACACGCCTGGCCACCTCCGCCACAGAGGCGTCCGTCTCCTGTAGCAGGCGGGCCGCGGTGGACAGCCGCCACCAGGTGAGATAGGCCAGGGGCGGCTTGCCGATCAGGTCGGTGAAGCGGCGGGAGAACGCGGCCCGGGACAGGCCGGCGCGCTCGCCGAGCGACTGGACGGTCCAGGGGTGGGCGGGATCGCGATGGATGGCGTCGAGGGCGGCGCTGACGGCCGGGTCGGCGAGGGCGGCGGCCCAGCCCGAGTGGGCGCACTGCGCTCCCTCGGCCTCGAACCAGGCCCGCAGGATGTAGAGCTGAAGGATGTCGAGCAGGGACGAGACCACGGTGTCCGCGCCCAGGAGGGGGGTTTCGATCTCCCGGGCGAGCAGGTCCACCGCGGCTCGCAGCTCGGGATGACGGCCGAGCCGGGCGGGCAGATGGATCACGCCTGGCAGTGACCGCAGGCTGGGGTGGGTCCTGGCCTGGTCGAGCCGGTACCCGCAGCAGAGTGTGACCGTCTCGGCTCCGGTGCCGCCGAGAGCGGCCGAACTGATCATGCCGACGTCTCGGTAGGGGTCGCAGACGGGTTCGGCCAGGGGAGTCGCGGGGCTGTCGGCCAGGCCGTACCCGCCGCCCTGCGGGAGGAACACCACGTCTCCCATGCTCAGCGCGACGGGCTCACCCTCGGGCGGGAGGAACCAGCAGGACCCGCGCAGGACCACCTGGAAAGTCGCGGAGCCGGGCTCCGCCGGGAAGCGCTGTCCCCAGGGAGCCCGCCAGGAGACGCGTGCGGAGCGCGGGCGGCCTGTACGCATGATGGCGATGACGTCGCTCAGGACATCCATGCGGAGAGTCTAGGCCGCAAGACTCTCGCGTATAAATGCCATATCCACACGCATTGGTCTTCTCTCTGCCGCTTCCTAGAGTTGTCGTCACACGCCGCGGGCCCCGGCGCCGAGTCCCCCTCCTACAGGGAAAGAGACCACTCGCATGATCAAAGTAGGTGTCATCATCGGCAGCACCCGCCCCGGCCGCAACGGGGCGGCGGTCGCCCGCTGGGTCCACGACCTGGCCGTCAAGCGCGGCGACGCCGAGTACGAACTGGTCGACCTCGAGGACTACGCGCTGCCGCACCTGGACGAGCCGCTGCCCGCGGCGGCCGGGCAGTACGAGCATGCCCACACAAGGAGGTGGTCGCAGGCGGTCGCCGCCCTCGACGCGTTCGTCTTCGTGACCCCTGAGTACAACCGCTCGACCTCGGGCGCGCTCAAGACCGCGATCGACTTCCTGTACGCGGAGTGGGCGAACAAGGCCGCCGGGTTCGTCGGCTACGGCGTGGACGGCGGCGCACGCGCCATCGAGCACCTGCGCCAGATTCTCGCCACGGCCGGCGTCGCAGGCGTGGCGCCGCAGGTCACGCTCTCCATCCGCGACGACTTCGAGAACTTCTCCGATTTCCGGCCCGCCGCCCGGCACGAGGATTCCGTGCGGCTCATGCTCGACCACGTCGTCTCCTGGGCGGAGGCCCTGCGTACGGTCAGGGTGTGACGAGCGGGCGACCGCGGGCGGAGGAGGTCAGACCTCCAGTTCGCCGGACCATATGGTCACGGCGTGCCCGGCGAGTTCGACGCGGTCGCCGCGCAGGGTCGTGCGCACGGTTCCGCCGCGCCGCGACACCTGCTCCCCGACGAGCGTGTCCCGGCCGAGCCTGCCCGACCAGTGCGGCGCGAGCACGCAGTGGGCCGAACCGGTGACCGGGTCCTCAGGCACGCCCACCCGGGGGCCGAAGAACCGGGAGACGTAGTCGGCGGAGGTGCCCTCGCCGGACGCCGTCACGATCACGCCCCGGACCTCGACCTCGGCCAGCCGCGCCATGTCGGGGTCGGCGGCCCGCACGTCCTCGGCTGAGCCGACCTCGACCAGGAGGTCGAACTCGCTGCGGCCGGTCCACACCGGCGTGACGCCGAGGGCCTCGACGAGGCCGTCCGGCGGCGGGCACGGCGCGGCCTGCTTCGCCGGGAAGTCCATGGCGATCAGCCCGCTGTCCGCCTGCTCGGTCGCGAGCACGCCGCTCTTCGTGTCGAACTCCAGCCGCCCGGACTCCCCAATGGAGTAGAGGACGTGCGCGGTGGCCAGGGTGGCGTGCCCGCACAGCGCGACCTCGACCGCCGGGGTGAACCAGCGCAGCGAGCGCGGCCCCTCGTCGCGCCGCAGCACGAAGGCCGTCTCGGAATGGCGCATCTCGGCGGCCACCGCCTGCATCCACTCGTCCGGCACGGTCTCGTCGAGGAGGCAGACCGCGGCGGGATTGCCCCGGAACGGCCGGTCGGTGAAGGAGTCCACGGTGAAGATGCGCATGTCGGCTGATTGTACGGCCGGCCTCGCCCGTCGCCGTCGATCAACGCCCCGTGGGGCCGTCAGGCGGGGTGGCCGAGCGCGGCGAGGGTCTCCCGGGCGACCTGGAGCTCCTCCCGGGGCCGTACGACGAGGACCGGCAGCCGGGCGCCCGGCGGGCTGACGACGCGATCCCGGTCCACATCGGTCACGGCGGGCGGCTCGACGCCGAGCAGCGACAGCCTGCCGCACACCGCCTCGCGCACCTCGGGCTGGTCCCAGCCGATCTCGCCGGTGAACACGAGAGCGTCGAGCCGGTCGAGGGCGGCGGTCGAGGCGGCGATCTCCCGGCTCACCCGGTAGGTGAACACGTCGAGCGCCGACGCGGCGGCCTCCTCCTTCGAGGAGACCAGGTCGCGGGTGTCGCCGGACAGGCCGTCCGAGAGCCCGAGCAGGCCGGAATCGTGCTCCAGCCCGTCGCGCAGCTCCTCCAGCGTGAGGCGCGCGCCGGACAGCAGCCACAGGAGCATGCCGGGATCGACGCTGCCGGAACGCTTGCTCATGGGCACGCCCTCCAACGGCGTGAACCCCATCGAGGTGTCCACGCTCCGGCCGTTCCGCACGGCGCAGACCGAGCATCCGCCGCCGAGATGCGTGAGGACCAGGTTGACCTCTCCCGCCGGGCGTCCGAGCAGTTCGGCCGCCCGGCGGGTCGCCCAGGCGTACGACAGCCCGTGGAAGCCATAGCGGCGCAGGCCCCACCGGCGCCGCCACCCGGCCGGCAGGGCGTAGGTCGCGGCGGCGGAGGGAAGTCCGGCGTGGAAGGCGGTGTCGGGACACAGCACGTGCGGCACGGACGGCAGCACCCGCCGGGCCGCCTCGACCAGCGCGAGCGCGGGCGGCACGTGCAGCGGCGCGAGGTCGGCGTATCCGCGGACGGCCTTCACCACGTCGTCGTCGGCGACGGCCGGCGCGCGGACGGCCTCGCCGCCGTGGACGAGCCGGTGACCGACGGCGGTCACCTCGACGTCCGCCCCGGACAGGAAGTCCGACAGCGTACGCTCCGACTCGGCGGGGTCGGGGCTGTGCTCGCTGTGTTCGGTCCGCAGCACGCGGCCGTCCCGCACCAGATGCAGTTGCAGGCTGCTGGAGCCCGCGTTGACGGTGAGCACGGTCGGTGTCATGGCGTCCGTCTTTCCGGCGGCCCGGCGGGCAAACCCCGCCGGGCCGCCGGACAGGGCGGGCCAGGGAGATTACGGACGTACGGCGCAGAGCAGACGGTTGTCGCCGCGCTGCCACAGCGTCCCGATCTCGGCGAAGCCCGCCGAGCGGAGGGCCTCGACGTGGGTGGACAGGTGGAGCGACTCCGAGCCGTGGTGCGCCGCGGTGGCGGGCCGTGGCGCCGCGACACCGGCGAGCTCGGGGTCGGCGGCGATCGCGTCCCACCACTGGCGCCAGTCCTCGGGACGGCCGGCGGCGAAGCGCCGCCGCTCCTCGCTCTCGTGCACGGCCCGCTCCAGCCGCGCCAGCGCCGGAGTGGTGTCCTCCGAGCTGAAGTGGTCGCCGTTGAGGAACAGCCCGCCCGGCCGCAGCACGGTCGCGAGCTCGGCGTACACGGCTCGCAGGTCGGGCTCGGCCAGCCAGTGCAGGGCCGTCGTGCTCACCGCCGCGTCCGCCGGGCGGTCGAGGCCGAGCGCCTCGCTCCACCCCCGCTCCCGCAGGTCAAGGTCGGCGAAGCGCAGGCCGTCGCGGCCGCCGTACGCCGCCTGGGCGAGCGACAGCAACAGAGGATCGGCGTCGACCGCGACGACCGTGGCCCGGGGAAGGCGGCTCAGCAGGCGGGCCGACAGCGAGCCGGGGCCGCAGCCGAGGTCGATCACAAGGGGGTCCGGGCGGCCCGCGCCCGCCTCGACAGCGTCGATCAGCGCGGTGAAGCGCTCCTCCCGGTCGGGGAGGTAGCCCTCCTGCTGGCGGTCCCAACGGTCGATCCACCGGGTGGCTACGTCGAACGTGAGCATGCCGTCTCCTTGTAACTGGCGTGTATGCTTTCGGCAGTTACAACGTAGAACGCAAGGACGTAACTGGTCAAGTGAACTTCAACAGTCACACTGATGCTGTGGTGTCGGTCGCCGTCGGCCTGGTCAACGCGCTGACCGCAGGTGAGGCGCGGGGCCGGCCGTACGAGCCGCCGACGGGTGAGGCGCGGGCCGCCGCGGTCGCCGACATCCTCGCGACCGGCGACAGGCGGGCGCCCGAGGTCGCCGAGACGGAGGCGGGGGCGCTGGCCCAGGTCGCGGGGCGACTGCGCGGCGTGTTCGAGGCGGTGACGCGCGGCGACGTGGACGCGGCGGCGCTCACCGTGAACGGACTGCTGGCGGAGACGGACGCGCGCCCGCACCTCGACCGGCACGACGGGGAGCCCTGGCACCTGCACTTCCACGGCGCGGGCGGCACCCTGGCCGGAAACTACGCGGCGAGTTGCGCGACCGGCCTCGCCGTGGTGCTCGGCAGCGAGCTGCACGACCGGCTCGGCGTGTGCACCGCGCCGCACTGCGACCGCGTGTACGTGGACACCTCCCGCAACGGCACCCGCCGCTTCTGCTCCACGGCCTGCCAGAACCGGGTCAAGACGGCCGCCTTCCGGGCGCGCGGCGCCTGACCGCTCCGCCGCGCCTTCCCTGCTCCCTCGCCCCGCTTTCCCTGGTCTCTCCCTGGGGCCGAACGCCAGGTCCGATCGCCGCCGGACCTCCCGGCGCCGTTGTCGGCATGCTCGACACCATGAACGAGATCAACGACATGAACGGCAAAGCGGCGCTGGTCACCGGGGGTGGCCGGGGCATCGGCGCGGCCGTCGTCCTGAAGCTGGCCGAGCGCGGCGCGGACGTGGCGCTGACCTACGAGCGCGACGAGGACAGCGCGGCCGCCGTGGCCGAGAAGGTGAAGGGGATGGGCCGGCGGGCGCTGGTCATCCGGGCCGACAACGGCGACGCGGCGGCGGTCACCGCGGCCGTGGACGAGGCCGCCGCGGAGTTCGGCCGGCTCGACGTCCTCGTGAACAACGCGGCCGTCTTCCACGTCGCGCCGATCGAGGACCTGGGGCCGGAGGAGGTCGACCATACGCTCGCGGTCAACGTGCGCGGGCCGCTCCTGGCCGCACGGGCGGCGGCGAGCCACATGACCGAGGGCGGCCGGATCATCACCGTCGGGAGCAACGTCGCCGAGCGGACCGTCTTCCCCGGGTTCACCCTGTACGCCATGAGCAAGACGGCCATGACCGGAATGACCAAGGGGCTCGCCCGCGACCTCGGGCCGCGTGGCATCACGGTCAACCTCGTCAACCCCGGCCCGACCGACACCGCCTCGAACCCGGCGGACAGCCCCATGGCCGACACGGTCCGGGGACTCACGGTCCTCGGCCGCTACGCGGAGCCGGACGACATCGCCGAGACCATCGCCCACCTGGCCGGCGGCGGCGGGCGCTACGTCACCGGCGCGACGATCAACGTCGACGGCGGCTGGGCCGTCTGACGCGGTCCTGGCACGGCTGCTCGCCGCGATCGCCGACCCGGCCAAGGACGGCATCCCGGCTGTCGCGCGGCGGAACAGATGAACCGTCTCCGCCCGGCACCGCACTCGGAACGGCACAGCGCGCGGTGCCGTTCCGATCGATCCCGAGACGGCGGTCAGGCGCCGACAGCCTCGACGTCGGCGACGACGTAGGAGATCTCGTGCAACCCTGGCGCGTCATGCCGCCGCGGTCACTCCTGTTGCGGTTCGAACCTGATCGCTCCGTCCGAGACGACCACGCTGCCGGAGAGATAGATGTCTGATCTGTAGCTGTAGCTGTAGGTTTCGCCGCTGAAGCTGTATTTTGCCCGGCCGGTTACGTCGGCCTCACCGGGGCCGGTGGTCCTCACCTCCACTGCGCCGGAATCGCCGCGGCTCACCTCGTACTCCGGGTACCTGACGATCTTCCATCGCACATCGGTCACACTCGACAAGGAGCTCGCGGAGAAGGGGCAGTTCTCCGGCGCGAGCGTGCTCCTCTGGGCGCAGCCGTCGACGAGCGACCGCACCTGCTGGTCGATAGAGGCGCGCGCGCTGCCTTTGATCGTGGGCTCCAGGGCCGCCTGCCCGCCGGCGTATTCCGAGTCGGTGACTCCCGCGTACGCCATGACAGGGTCGGCCTCCCACAGCGGCTGGTCGGGCAGTGACACCCGGTACCCGCCCGGATAGGCAGTCAATGTGCGGGAGGAGCCGTCTACGAACGGGACGTTGGTCCCCGCGACGACGACGGAATCGGCCCCAGGAGCCGCAACGGTGATCTGGTCCAGCCCGCCCTCGATCCGCCAAAGGCGGAAAAGACCGGCGGTGAGATGGTCGTCGCGGCGAAGGCGGAGGCTCATCCAGTGCTTCTGCCGATCCAGCATGAAACTCGCGCGGACGTCCACCCACACCTCGCCGTCCCCGGAAGGGACTTCGGACGCCTCCTCCACATGGACGTCCGTGGGCGGGGTGTAGCCGGGCGACCGCAGCACCCTTTCCTGCAGCAGCGCCGGGTCACCGAGATCGTAGACCGGCAGGAGCAGTGCGCGTGCGCCGGTGGCGTCCCGGTCGCGCAGCGCGTCGAAGAGCCGGGCCACGGTGGACTCCGGCTGACAGCAGGAGCGCTCGACGGCCTTGAGGCCGACGATCAGCACGACCAGCACGAGAAAGACGAGCAAGCCGATCACGACAGGCACCCGATGCGTCCGGTAATCGACGAAGACATCCGTCGTGTCGATCGGGGCGGCGGGTGCGTATGGCTGCGCGGCGAGCACGGCCAGCGGGTGCCCGCAATTCGAGCAGAACCGGGCGTCCTGATCGTTGCGGTCCGCGGAGGACGGGGAGATCGGAGTGGCGGTGTCACGGGTGTGCCCACATCGCAGGCACGTCGGCCGCGACGGCGGCGCGGCGGTGCGGCACTTCGGACAAGCGGCGGAGGTGGCCATGAGCTGTCCCGTCAGTCCAGATCGTTGGTCAACAGCACGGGCAGAGGCAGGGCCGGGGAGTCCTCGTCCGGCAGGGGGTAGTCGCGCCCGGGCTCTTCCAGCCGTTCCAGCCGCAGCTCGTTCGGGGGGTGCGAAGCGCAGACGGCCGCGACCCAGCCGTTGCGCCCGCCCTCGAAGGAACGGCGGAAACGCGTCAGCACCCGGCGCATGCCGATGCGGTACCCGGCGAGAATGGCGCCCTCGTCGGCGCGATACTCGGCCCGCCGTGAGTCGGCCGCCTGCATCGGAACCACGAAAAACTGGACGGTCACGAAGACCGGCCAGAAGACGAGCCAGACGAGGAACCTCAACACCGAGTTGCGGGCCTGGGCGCGCAGCCAGCCTCCGCCCGCCTGCAGAAGGTAGAGCGGGAGCGCGACTCCGCGCATGAATACGGCGGAAAGCGGGTCTCCGTTGCGCCAGTGCACCAGCTCGTGGGCGAGTACCGCGGAGATGGGTTCCGGGTCGTAGGCGAACTCGTCGAGTAGACCCTGATTGATAACTATATGTCGGGTGTATGCGAACGCATTTGGGTCCCTCGTATCGTCGATGAGTATGACCGGGTGATTCGACAGCTTCAGTCGTGCGGTCGCTTCGCCCACGAGCGGCAGGATAAAGGCGGCTTCACGCCGGCTGAGCCGGCGCGCGCCGGTGACCTGAAGTATCCGCCGTTCGAATATCACGCGATAGGCGGCATAGCACAGCCCGACCAGGATGCCCAGGAGGATCGACCCGAGAATTGTGGCGACTCCGTCGACCACGCTTTCTTCGAACGGGCCGACGAAGACCCAGGCAATGCCGAGAACGAACCCTAGCGCGCCTCCGAGGATCACACCCAGCAGGCCTGCCATGGCCCCGTTGGACCGGAAGAGCAGATTCTGTGCGGCGTCGCCCACCAGTGGCAGATCACTGATCAGCGGGGGAAGCGCCTGCTTTCCCAAGAGGGGAGTGATGAAGTAGGCGGAGACCCCAAAGGTGATCATCGCCGATGTCGCCATCGCCAGCGCGGCGGGTACGTAGAACCAGGCCGCGACGAGGCCCGCCGCCACACCTCGGGGATTGCGAAATATGCTCGATTTGAACCAAATTATGGCACTCGGGAAGTCGGTGGGTCGGTCAGGGGCGAGTCGCTCGATCAGAGAGCCGGAAGTAGGTTTCTCACCCGGGGATTTGCTGCTTATGGGTGCGTCAAGGCCGTTTGTCCAATTTTGGGGCTCCATGCCCGCCTCCGTATGCGGTATGCGCGATGCGAGAGCATCCGGTAGTATGCCGCAACCCGGTAGCATGCCGACGATAAACAGAAAAAAGGGGATTTGACCTGATGTGAAGGTCGAATATGTCGGGTTTGGGCCGGTGCGAAAGGAGCTCCCGGGATGAGAGTCGGCATGCGGGTACGCGGTGGTGGACGCGCGTCCGGCGAGCAGGAGAAGGAACTGGCCGCGTATCTCGACGGCAGGGAGCAGTTACGCGGTCGCGTGCATCTGGTGGACGAACGCCGGCGGTCGGCTGGCATGAGCCAGTCCGTCGCATCCGTGCTGACCGAACTGGGCCCCTATGCCGTGGTCTTCGCCACGGCCTTGATCTCCTGGATCCGGCACCGGACCTCCGACACGACGGTGACAGTGCGCCGGCAGGACGGGGCGGAGTTCGAAGTCTCGGCTCAGCGCGTACGCGGGCTGGGCGCCGCGCAACTGCGCGCACTTGTGGAGCAGATCGCGCAGGTGGTGGACAACGGCGGCGCCCCGGCCGGCCCGTCTACAGGTGACCCGACAGGCACACCCTCAAACATCCCGGAGGCCGGCCGCGGGCGTGCCGAAGCGGCGGTCCTCCCGCCTGGCGACGCCGGTCTTGAGCTCGCGCTGGAGGAGGTCCTCCGAGTCGAGTGAGCCCGCGCCCGAGACCTGATGCGGCCTCCGGTGAAGTCGCCGCCCCCCGCATGAGGGGTCAGGCGTCGGCGGCTTCGACGTCGGCGACCACGCACGAGATGTTGTCGGGCCCGCCGCCCTCGTTGGCCAGCTCGATGAGCCGGCGGACCGTCTCCTGCGGATCGGCCACGGTGGTGAGCACGTGGTGCAGCGCCTCGGGTTCGAGCACGGAGGTCAGCCCGTCGGAGCACAGCAGGTAGCGGTCGCCCGGGTGCGCCTCGCGCAGCGACAGGTCGGGCTCGGCCAGGCCGCTCGTCTCCAGCGCCCGCAGCAGCAGCGAGCGGCGCGGATGGCGGGCGGCCTGGTCGGGGCTCATGCGCCCGTCGTCCACCAGCGACTGCACCAGCGTGTGGTCGTGCGTGATCTGGTAGAGCGCGCCGTCACGCAGCATGTACGCCCGCGAGTCGCCCACGTGGGCCAGGGCGAACTTCCCGTGGCCGTCCCACAGCATCGCGGTGACCGTGGTGCCCATCCGTTCGAGCGACGGGTCCTGCGCGGCGAGGTCGCCCAGGCGCTGCCCCGCCTCCCGCACGGCGTCCGCGAGGGCGGCCACGGGGTCGGCGGGAGCCGCGCCGTCCTCCAGTCTGGCCAGTGCGGAGATGACGGCCGCGCTGGCTACTTCGCCGTGTCCGTGCCCGCCCATCCCGTCGGCGATGGCGAGCAGGCGCTCGCCGGCGTGCACCGAATCCTCGTTGTTGGCACGCGAGCGCCCGACGTCCGACCCAGCGGCGTACCGAATACGGTTGTGCGTCATGGTTTTGAGTAAACCATTGGTTGAGTCACTTCACAAGCACAGTGCTAGGCTCGCGTTCATGAGCCACGACGCCCAGGCGGACAACACGGCGGACACGACGGCGCGCCCCGCCGCCGCGAGCCCGCTCGAGGCCGCCGTCGAAGCGGCGGTCGAAGCGACCGTGAACGCGGGCGACATCGCCAGGCTCGCCGACGTCGGCAGGGCCGCGGTCAGCAACTGGCGACGCCGATACGAGGACTTCCCCCAACCGGTCGGCGGTACCGCCTCCAGCCCGCTTTTCTCGCTTCCCGAAGTGGAGGCGTGGCTGCGCAGGAACGGCAAGTCGTTCGAGGTGTCCCAGGGCGACCGCGTCTGGCAGCGGCTGCGCGCGTCGGCCGACGACCTGCGCCTGGGCGAGGTGCTGGGGGAGGTCGGGGCGTTCCTGCTCTACACGCTCCGCGACCCCGACGGCTGGAAGCGGCTGTCCGCCGCCCCCGACTTCGCCGTACGGCTCCCGCGCGCGGTGGCCGAGGCGACCGCCGACCTGCCCCCGCGCGCGGGGGACGAGACGCCGGTCGAGCCCGGCCTGCTCCGGCTGGTCGCCGGGATGGCCGAGCGGCACGGCGCGGCCGGCGCGTTCGAGTTCCTCTGCGAGCGGTACGCCGAGGCGCACAGCCGCAGGCTGGCGCTGACCCGGCCCGACGTGGCCGCCCTGATGACCCGGCTGGCCTGCACGGGGGCGCGTACGGTGCTCGACCCCGCGTGCGGCATGGGCACGCTCCTTCTGGACGCCGCCGGGGACGGTGCGGCGGGGGACGAGGCGCGGCTGCTCGGCCAGGACGCCAACGAGACGGTCGCGCTGCTCGCCGCGCTGCGGCTCCTGCTGCGCGGGCGGGACGCCCGGGTCGTCCCCGGGGACGCGCTGCGGAACGACGCGTTCCCGCCGGACCGGCCGGTGGACGCGCTCGCGGACGCGGTGGTGTGCGACCCGCCGTTCAACGAGCGGGCCTGGGGCCACGAGGACCTCATCGGCGATCCGCGCTGGCAGTACGGCATGCCCCCGCGGGGCGAGCCGGAGCTGGCCTGGGTGCAGCACGGCCTCGCCCACGTGCGGCCCGGCGGGCTGGTGGCCATCCTGATGCCGGGCGCCGCGGCGAGCCGCCGCCCCGGACGCCGCATCCGGGCGAACCTGCTGCGGACGGGCGCGCTGCGCGCGGTCTTCACGCTGGCGCCAGGAGGCCCCGACCTGTGGCTGCTGCGCCGTCCAGAGCCCGGGGAGCGGCAGCCAGGCGCGATCCTCGTGGCCGACGCGGGAGACGACCCGGCCTCCGTCGAAACGGCCTGGCGGGCCCACCTCGCGGAGACCGAGCTCCCGCACGGAGGCCGCACGGTCAGGATCATCGACATCCTCGACGACGAGGTGGACGTGAGCCCGGCGCGGCACCTGTCGCCCAGGATCGACACCCGGGGCTTTCCCGCGGCCGGGGAGCGCTTCCGGGAGGCGGTCGCGGCGCTGGCCGACGACGTGCCCGACCTGGAGGTGCTGACCGGCGGCGCGGCGGGCTGGGACGCGTCGTGGGCGACCGTCGCCGAGATGGCCAGATCAGGGCTGGTCACCATCCGCCACTCCACCCTGCGGGCGCTGCCTGCCGATGTTCCCGGCGGCGAGGTGTCCGAGGGTGGGATGCCCGTGCTGACGGCCGACGACGTCGCGGCCGGGACGGCGCCGTCGCGGCGGATTCCGCGCGCCCCCGGCCTGGTCGCCGTGCGCCGGGGAGACGTCGTGGCGTCGGCCGTCACCGCCCGGGTGGTCGCGGGGGAGGGGGCGGTCCTGGGGCCCCATCTCAGCCTTTTCCGCGTCCATCCAGAAAAGGTGGATCCCGAGTTCCTGGCCGGGTTCCTGCGCTACGCGGCGGGCGGCGGCCGGCCGCATCTGGGCAGCAGCCGCGTGGAGGCCCGCCGGGCCCGCGTCCCCCAGCTTCCCCTGGCCGTCCAGCGGACGTACGGCTCGGCCTTCCGGCGGCTGCTCGCGCTGGAGGACGGCCTGCGCGAGGCGGCCGCCGCGGGGGAGGCGCTCGCCCGCCTCGGCGTCGAGGGGCTGGTGGACGGACGCCTCCGTCCTCGCGGATGACGCTCGACGGCCCGGCCGAGAGCTCCTTGGCTGAGAAAGTCCTGTTCGCCCGGCCGCTGAGCCCGAGCATCGCGGATGAATCCGGTAGCTTTTTCCCCGATAGGCCGACGGGAGGGGCGCATGGTCATCGGCGACCGGTATGACCTGGACGACCTCCCCCTGGGGCAGGGCGGCATGGGCGCCGTTTACGGCGGGCACGACCGGCGGCTCGACCGCAAGGTGGCGGTGAAGTTCCTGCGGCTGCCCGACGGCCCGGACGAGGAGTTGCAGCGCCGGTTCATCCGCGAGGCGCGGATCCTCGCGAAGCTCGACCATCCGGGCGCGCCGGTGCTGTACGACTTCGGCACCTACGAGCAGCGGCTCTTCCAGGTCATGCAGTTCATCGAGGGCGTGACGGTCGCCGACCTGCTGAGCGAGCACGGCCCGCTGCCGGTGCCGTGGGCCGCGGCCATCGCCGCCCAGGCGTGCGCCGTGCTGACCGCCGCCCACGAGCTGTCGATCTGCCACCGGGACCTCAAGCCGACCAACCTCATGCTCTGCCCGGACGGCAGCGTGAAGCTGCTCGACTTCGGGCTCGCCATGCTGCGCGAGGCGGACGTCGCCCAATTCACCCGGATCGGCCAGATCCTCGGCACCCCGGCGTACATGTCCCCCGAGCAGATCCAGCGGGGTGTCGCCGGGCCGAAGAGCGACCTGTACTCCCTCGGCTGCGTGCTGCACGAGATGCTGACCGGCAACCAGCTGTTCACCGGGCCCACGGAGTACGCCGTGTTCGACAAGCAGGTGAAGGAACGGCCGCCCCGGGTCCCGGGGGTCCCCGCCGAGCTCGACTGCCTCATCGCCGAACTGCTGGAGAAGGAGCCGGACAACCGGCCGCCCGACGCGCACACGCTGTTCGAGCGGCTGCAGCCGTTCGCGGTCGACCTGCCCCCGCTGCCCGGCTTCCTCAACCCGTCGTCGGTCCCCAGCCCCGGGCGCATGTACGCCCAGATGGTCGGCCGCGTCCGATAAAGGCCGCGCTCAGCCGCGCCAGGCCCTCAGGACCTCCTCGACCCGGGGGCGGATCCGCTCGCGGGCCGTCATCCGCGGCGTACCGGCCATCAGCAGCTCGTCGTAGTCGGTGTCCAGATGGCGCACGCTCGCGATCACGGCGAGCGTGATGGCGTTCTCGTCCAGCACGCGGGCGGCGGCGGTGCGGCCGACCCGCCCGCTGCCGCGTACGGCGGCGTGCGCGGCGATGGTCTCGGCCCGCTCGGCCGGGCAGCTGGGGAACAGGCGGCGGATCTCCGCCGCCATCCTCGCCTGAAACTCGGCGTCCTCACCTGCGCGGCGCTCGCGGTCGCGTTCGCGGCGGCGCAGCCGCGCCTCCTCGTCGGCCAGGCACTGCTCCTCGGCCCGCGTCAGCGCCTCCTCCTCGACCAGGACGCCGAGCCGCTCGTATCTCTTGCGCCGCCGGTTGAAGCGGACCACCACCGCCGACAGGCCGCTCTCCTTCTTGGCGCGGCGGCTCAGCGCCGCGTTCCCCGCGGGGAGCAAGCACAGGTGGTCCATGTCGGCGCAGGTCAGGCAGTGCGGCCGGTCATCCTCCATGATCAGATAGGGTCCGGTGTCCCCGCACCCGGCGCAGGTCCACGCGTCCAGCGGCGCGACCACCACGAGGTCGGGGGCCTTGCTGTGCCGTTCCTCGATCTGCCGCCGCCGCGCGTCGCTCAGCTGCGGTGAGAGCCAGTGGACGCGGAAGGCGCGCTCCAGGCCCTCGTCGCCCGCCGCCGTGAAGCGCAAGGGCCGCCGGTCGCGGGTGCCCGCCGTGTACGCCGCCTCGCTCTCCACCAGGTCGCGGGACAGGGCCCACGCGCGCAGATGCGACAGGGCCTCCTCCATCCGGCCTGCGTCCACGGCGGCCAGCCGTTCCAGGCTGTCGGCGCGGCCCTGCCGCCAGGTCTCCACGTGGCGGTCGTGCAGCCACCGCAGGCCGGTGAGGACGTCGATCGGGGTCACGTACTTGCGGGTGGCCAGGGCGATCTCCGCCGCCTGGACCACCCGTCCGCCGAGCTTGCTGCGCATTCCTCCAAGAGTGCCCTATGCGGGAGTGCGCGTACGCCGGTTCACGGCGGCCAGCAGTCCTACGGCCGCCAGGCTGGAGATCGTGGCCGACCCGCCGTATGACACGAACGGCAGCGGCAGCCCCGCGACCGGTAGCAGGCCCATGGTCATCCCCACGTTCACGAACGTCTGGAACGCCAGCCAGCACACCACCCCGCCGGCCACCGCCGTGCCGAACGGCGAAGGGCTCTTGGCCGCGATCCACAGGCCGCGCCACAGCAGGGCGAGCATCAGCAGGATCACGCAGGCGGCGCCGAGGAAGCCGAGCTCCTCGCCCGCGACCGTGAAGATGAAGTCGGTGTGCTGCTCGGGCACGAAATGGCCCGCCGTCTGCTCGCCGTGGAACAGCCCCTTGCCCAGCAGGCCCCCGGAGCCGATCGCGATCCTGGCCTGGGTGGCGTTGTAGCCCACGCCCATCGGGTCGGCGGCCGGGTCGGCCAGCACCATCAGGCGCTGGAGCTGGTAGGGCCGGATGAGGTCGAGCCGCCACACCAGGAAGAGCCCGGCGGCCCCGGCGGAGGCGAACGCCGCGAACCACCTCTTGGGCGCGCCGGACACCGCGATCATCCCGGTGGTCAGCACCAGGAAGACGAGGGCGGTGCCGTAGTCGGGCTGCAGCGCGATCAAGCCGACCGGCAGCGCGGCGAGGCCGAGGGCGAGCAGCACGGCCCCCGCGCCCGGCCTGCGCTCGCCGTCGCGCGGCTCGCCGAGCGCCGTCGCGAGCGCGAGCACCGTGGCCGCCTTGGCGAACTCGGACGGCTGGAACTGCAGTCCGTCGCCGAGCACGATCCACGCGTGCGAGCCGTTGATCGTACGGCCCAGCGGGGTCAGCACGGCGACCAGCCCGGCCAGCCCGAGCAGGTACAGCACCGGGACGTAGGCCCGCAGCATCCGCAGGTCGATCCGCGAGACGGCCCACATGAGGGCGAAGCCGATGCCGACGCTGAGCGCCTGCCGCTGCGGCAGCGTCGAGCCCGGCTCGTTGCGGGTGGCCGACCACACGAGCACCAGCCCGATCGCCGACAACGCTGCCGCGGGCAGCACCAGCCCCCAGGCGGGGAAGAAGGCGAGGCGCGCCCACGCCCTGCGCCTGGGCGCCCGGCTCGCAGGCAGTCGTGCGGACAGGGGACCGAGCGTCGTCATCGCGCGCCTCCGAACAGCTGAGCCCTGCCTGTCTGGCCCCTGCCTGCCTGAGCCCTGCCTGTCTGACCCCTGCCCGTCACCGCGTGCCACCCGCCCCGGCGAACGCGGCCGGAGGCAGGGAGGCGGACCGCGTCCCCCTGTCATCCTTCTTGTGCTTCTTGTCCTTCTTGTCGTGCTTTTTCTCGTCGTGGGTGAGGGCGGCGATGCCCTCCCAGATCTCCCGGGCGGCGGGAGCCGCCGTGGTCCCGCCCGTGCCGCCCTGCGAGACGACGACCACCACGACATACTTGGGCTTCTTCACCGGGCCGAAGGAGGCGAACCACGAGGTGTCCTGCCTGCCGTACGCCTCGGCGGTGCCGGTCTTCCCCGCGACCGGCAGGCGCTTGAACGGGTAGCCCGCGAACGCGCCAGCGGCCGTGCCCGAGCGCGGCACACCGGCGAGCGAGTCGCGGATGAACCGCAGCGTCTTACGCGAGGCGTCGATCCTGCCCACGACGGGCGGGGTGACCGTGCGGACCACGGTGCCGTCGGGGCGCACGACCTGCTTGCCGATCCTGGGGCTGAAGACCGTGCCGCCGTTGGCGAGCGCGGCGTACCCCCGGGCGAGCTGGAGCGGCGTCACCAGCACGTCGCCCTGGCCGATCGAGAAGTTGGCCGCGTCGCCGGCCCACCAGACCCCGCCGGAGCGGCAGTTGTCGGTGGCGAGAGCCTTGAGGTAGGCCGCCCGCTTGCGGTCGGACAGCTCCGGATAGCCGGTCTTGGCGCGGCGGCACGAGTCGGCCTTGCTCCGCTCCCAGTTGGCCTTCTTCCAGGCGCGGTCGGGCACTCTTCCCTGAGCCTCGTGCGGCAGGTCGACGCCGGTGGGCGTGCCGAACCCGAACTCCCTGGCCATCGCCTGCATCGGGTCCTTGGGATGTTTGACCGGCTTGAGCCCGCCGTCGCGCTGCCACATCTTCTCCGCGAACCGGTAGAAGATCGTGTCGCAGGACACCACCAGGGCCCGGCGCATGTCCATCCGGCCCAGTTCGGCGCTCTCGAAGTTGTGGAACACCCGGCCGCCGATCGTGTAGCCGCCGGGGCAGTCGTAGGAGGCCCGCAGCGAGTAGCCGGCCTTCGCCGCCGCGGCCGTCGAGGTCACCTTCCACGTCGAGCCCGGCGGCCACTGCCCCTGCACGGCGGCGCTGACCAGCGGCAGGTCCTCGTAGTCGTGCTGGGAGATGCCCCCGGTCCACACGCTCGGGTCGTAGGTGGGATAGTCGGCGATCGCCGTCACCCGCCCGGTCTTCGCCTCAAGCACCACCGCCGCGCCGCTGTCGGCGGGCTCGCCCCGCTTGCGCGCGGCGGTCACGGCCCGGGCCAGCGCCCGCTCGGCCGCCTCCTGGATGCGCGCGTCGATGCTGGTCACCAGCGTGTCCCCGGCCACGGCGGCCTCCTCGCGGATCAGGCCGGTGACCTTGCCGGTGCTGTCCACCGCCACCTCCCTGACCCCGGTCCGGCCGGCCAGCTCGCGGTCGTACTGCGCTTCGAGGCCGTCGCGGCCGATCAGCTCCGGGCCTCCCTCGGGGTCGTCGGGGGAGGGCGGCTGCAGGTAGCCGAGCACGTGCGCCGCGGCCGAGCCGAGCGGGTAGGTCCTGACCGGCCGCAACGCGGTGCTGACGCCGGGGAACTCGTCCTGCCGCTCCGCGATCCACAGCGCCGTGCGCACGCTCACGTCGTCGGCCACGGTGATCGGCTGGTAGGGCGAGCCGGGCCAGCACGGCCGGGGCGCGCCCCCGGCGCACAGCCGGGCCCGGTCGGCGATCTCCTGGTAGGGCCGGCCCAGGGCCCGGGCGAGCCGGGTCAGCACGTCCTTTCCGCCGTCGGGCTGGTGGATGAGGGCCATGTAGTCCACCGACACCTGCGGTTTGGTCTCGTTGGCCACCAGCGCCCGGCCGCGTACGTCGAGGATCCGCCCCCGCACCGGCGGCAGGACGACCGAGCGCGCCCGCGACTCCGTGGCGGCCCTGACGTACGACGGGCCGGTGACGATCTGCAGATACCACAGGCGGCCGAGCAGGGTCAGCATGAGCGCGGTCACCACGACGAACACGAGCGTGAGACGGCCGCGGTGGACAGTCCTACGCAAGCCGCCTCCCCCGCGCGTACGGATCGCGGGATCCGTCCCGTGATCTCGGCACCCGCCCGAACGACCGGCGACGGGGCAGCAGGGCGATCGCCACCGCCACGAGCGCGGCCAGGCCGACGGTCCAGGCGACGGCGCCGGGCGCGAGGGCCGTGCCCCACGGCGTCCCGTCGAGCAGGGCCGCGAGCGCGCCCCCGGCGAGCGTCGCGCCCAAGGCCACGGCGGCGGCGACGGCGGCGCGCCGCCAGGCCGCGCCGTCCGCGGTGACCCGCGCGCACACCCACCCGGCCAGGCACAACACCAGGGCGAGCCGTCCGACGGTGTGATCGGCGGGCGGCGCGATGTCGGCGGCCAGGCCCGCGGCGAACCCCAGGAACGCCCCAGCCCCTGCCCCCGCGGCGCCCCGCTCCGGCAAACCCCTGGCCTCCGGCCTGGGCCGCAGCAGCGGCGCGAGCGCGATGACGGCGACCAGCACGACGTCGGGACCGCCGCCGGGCAGGGACAGTCCGTTCACCACGGCGACCTGGAGCACCGGTGCGACGAGGACGACGAGCACGGACAGGACGACCGACCTCATCACGCCCCCTTCGCCTTCTTCGACCCGCTCTTCCGGGTTTCCTCGGCCTCGGCCGAGCCCTTGTCGCCGGACGTGTCCACCGCCGGGTCCGCGGCGTCCGGCAGCGGTCCCAGGACCACGGTGACGAGGTCGAGCGCGGTGAACCGGGCGAAGGGACGCACGAGCGCCGACCTGGTCAGCGCGTCCGGCGCGGGCTCGGCCGCGACCACGGTGCCGATCGGCACGTCGGGCACATACGGCCGCATGTTGCGCGAGCCCAGCGTCACGACCCGGTCGCCGGGCTTGACCTCGGCGGAGGGGTTGAGCAGGCTCAGCCGCAGCAGCCCGCGCTCGGGGACACCGGCCACCAGGCCGACCTCCCGCGAACCCTCGAGCCGTGCGCCGATCGAGGCGCCGGAGGCCGTGGCGAGCTGGACCGTCGCCGTGCCGGGCCCGGACCGCAGGATCCGGCCGACCAGCCCGTTCCCGTCGAACACGGTCATGTCGCGGGCCACGCCTCCGTCGGAGCCGGTGTCGACGGTGACCGTTCCGTCCCGGCCGAAGCCGATGACGTGGGCCGACACGACCCGATAGCCGTCCGCCTGAGCGGGGGACGGGGTCGGGCGGCGGGCGGCCAGCAGGTCGGCGCGCAGCCGGGCGTTCTCGCGTTCGAGATCCTCCAGGCGGCGCTCGCCCGACGCCCAGCGGACGCCGGCGGACGCCGCGTCCTCCAGCCCGCCGTACAGGGCCGACCCGAACGTCCGCAGCGGTTCGAGCGGGTTGACGGTGTCGGCCACGATCAGGGCGGCGGAGACGAGCACAAGCAGCGCGGGCGCCCGACGACCGGCGGCCCTCATCTGCGCGTTTCGGGGAGGAACACGTCCTGCATGTCGTCGAAGCGCTCGACGCACCGGCCCGCGCCCAGCACCACCGACTGCAGCGGCTGGTCGACGAGGTTGATCGGCATGCCGACGGCCTTCTCGAGCCGTTCGGCCAGCCCGTCGAGCAGCGCGCCGCCGCCGGTCAGCACGATGCCGTTGTCGATCAGGTCGCCCGCCAGCTCGGCCGGGCACTGGTCCAGCGTGCTCTGCACGGCGTCGACGATCGTCTGAACCTGGTCCTCGATCGCCTCCCTGACCTGCGCCCGGTTGATCGTCGCGGTCTTGGGCAGGCCGGTCACCAGGTCGCGGCCCCGGATCGGCAGTGGTGTGGCGTCGTCGCCGCCCGGTCGCGCGCTGCCCATCTTGATCTTGATGTGCTCGGCCGTGCGCTCGCCGAGCATCAGCGAGTGTTCCTTCTTGACGTAGTTGACGATCGCCTCGTCGAGCTCGTCGCCGCCGACCCGCACGGACTTCGACACGACCACCCCGCCGAGCGAGACGATCGCGACCTCCGTCGTGCCGCCGCCGATGTCCACGACCATGTTGCCGGTCGTGGCGCCCACGTTGAGCCCCGCGCCGATCGCCGCGGCCATCGGCTCCTCGATGATGTGGACCCGGCGGGCGCCCGCCTCGTACGCCGCCTCCCTGACCGCGCGCTGCTCGACGCTCGTGGTGCCGCTCGGCACGGCGACGACGACCCGAGGCTTGGCCAGGTAGCGGTTCTTGTGCGCCACCTGGATGAAGTGCCGCAGCATGCGCTCGGCCGCGTCGAGGTCGGCGATCACGCCGTCCTTGAGCGGGCGCAGCGTGGCGATGTGGGGCGGGGTCCGCCCGATCATCTCCTTCGCCGCGGTCCCGACCGCAACGATCCTGTCCGTGTGCAGGTTGATCGCCACCACCGAGGGCTCGTCGAGGACGACGCCCTTCTTCCGCACGTACACGAGCGTGTTGGCCGTTCCGAGATCGACCGCCATGTCCCGGCCGAGCAACCCCCACGGGAAACCCATCGCCGACCAGCTTTCAGAGAGGAGGGAGAGCACGCGTGATCGCTGCCCGGCGGCCCCGCCTCTAAACGGAACGGTCCCTCCCCTACGAACCGGACCGCTAGGCGACGCTGAGATAGAGGTCTCTCGCCAGCTTCGTCACCCGCTCGGCCGACTGCGTGAAGGACGCCCCCGAGGGCTGCAGGGTGAGCACCACCATGATCAGCCGGTCGCCGATCACGCCAGTAGTGTGGAGCACCGGACGGCCGAAATCAACCGGGTTGCCGCCCATTGTGACCGGTGCGATACGGTACGACGCCGTCCTCGCGCGGGTGCATTTGACGGGAGGAACCGCGCCATACCCGGACCAGCCCTGCTTGATCGCCCAGGGCCGGGGAACGGCGCGGGGGATGCCGAAGAACTGGTCGAAACCGTCGCGGGCGCACTGGGACGCCTTGCGCAGATTGCCGAGGACGAAGTCGCGGACGCGGGGCTCGGCCCGCCGCAGCAGATACCGGTAGACGAGCGCGATGTCGGCCGCGCTGATGGCGGTATAGCCCCAGAAGCCGGGTTTGGCGGCGGGCGGCGGGGAGGTTTCGGTCAGGCCGATCCTGCGTGCCATCCGTCGTACGATCTCGCCCTGGCCGCCGCGCCGCCACAGGGCCGTCGCCGCGTCGTCGTCGCTGCCGCGGAGCATGGGCGTGAGGAGCGCCAGGTCCCCGGCCGGGATCGTCCCCTTGTGCCGCTCCAGGTAGTCGGCGGCGATGAGGATCTTCACCACCGACGCCGACCGGAACCGGTGGTGCGCCTGCCGTTGGGCGACCGTCTTGCCCGTGGTCACGTCGACCACGGCGTATCCGGCCGTGACGCCGGCGGGCACCCGCACCGGCGCGGCGGCCGCCCGCCGTGCCGGGACCGTCCTCCGCGCCGTCTTGGACGTTTCCCGCGCCGCTTCCAAGGTCGTCTCGCGCGTCGCGTCCGCTCCCGTGGACGTGCCCTCGGTCCGCGCCGACGGCCGGGAGGAGCCGGGATTCAGGTCCGAACAGCCGGTCAGGAGCGCCGGGAGCACGGCGGCGACGGCCAGGACGGCGGCGGTTCTCGATCGCGTCACGCGACCATGCCTACCAGATCGCCTCCCGGCCTTTGGTGGAAATGTCCGACAGGCGCCGGTTGCCCGAGGCGGGTCAGCGGCCGTCGAGGAGGGGCTGTGTGGGGTCCCAGCGCGTACCGTCGGCGGCGTCCCTGCGGCGGCGGGCGATCGCCGACAGCGCCTCCAGGACGACCCGGTTGCCGAGGTACGCCGTGATGTCCGCGTGGTCGTACGGCGGGGCCACCTCGACGATCTCCAGGCCGACGACGGGCAGCTCGTAACAGGTCCTGCGTACGGCGTCGAGGAGCTGGCGGGCCGACAGGCCGCCCGGCTCGGGCGTGCCGGTGCCCGGCGCGTGGCCCGGGTCGCAGACGTCCACGTCGACCGACAGGTAGACCCCGTCGCAGTCGTCGAGCGCGATCGCGTACGCCTCGGTGAGGCACTCGTCGAGGCCCCTGGCGACGATCTCCGTCATCTCGTACGACCGCATGCGCTGCCCGGCCATCCAGTCGAGGATCTCCGGCCCCGGCCAGTAGCCGCGCAGGCCGACCTGCAGGAAGCGGTCGCCCCGGATGGCCCCCGACTCGATGAGCCGCCGCATCGGCTGCCCGTGGCCGTGCAGGTGGCCGAACTCGATGTCGCCGGTGTCGGCGTGCGCGTCGAAGTGGATCATCGAGACGCGGCCGAAGCCGTGATGGCGGGCCACGCCGGTCGCGTCGGGCAGGGCGATCGTGTGGTCGCCGCCGAGGACGACGGGGATCGCCCCGGAGGCCGCGATCGTGGCAACCGCGTCCTCGATCGCGCGCAGGCTGCCCTCGATGTCCCCGGCGTAGGTCTCCACGTCTCCGGCGTCCAGCACCCGCAGGTCCTTGAGCGCGTCCACGCGCAGCGCGAGGCTCGGGCGGGAGCCGTCGTGGGGGAGGTAGCAGGTCTGCCGGATGGCGTTCGGGCCGAAGCGCGCACCCGGGCGGTGGGAGGTGCCGCCGTCGAACGGCGCGCCCAGGATGACGACGTCGGCGTCCGCGTAGCCGGCCGGGTCGTCGAGGTCGCACCGCTCGACGCCGAGGAACGTGATGTCGGGGCCGAACATCTGGCCGTAGCGGGACAATCCAACTCCTAGGTGCAACCGGTCTTATCGGGCATTACATGCTATTAGGCGACAGGGGCGACACAGTCTCGACGAGGAACGGATCGAGCAGGCCCGGGGTGCCCGCGGCGGCCAGGCGCAGCGCCTCGGCGAGGTCCATGTCGCGCACCTGGTACCCCTGCTTGCCCGCCGCCGTGGTCGCCGTCAGCGTCGCCAGGCGGGCCCGGCGCTGGAAGAACGACCGTTCGATGTTCCAGCCGATGACGCCGTCGCACTCCAGCGCCACCCGGCGGCGCGCGAGCGAGCCCCAGCGGGTGACCAGATAGCCGGACGTCAGGGCGTGGCCGAGCGAGCGGTAGCGGTCGGCGGCCAGCAGGGCGGTCAGCGGCAGCAGGACGGCGGCGGTGATCCACGTCCACGAGGGCAGCCCGGCCCCCCACCACAGCGCGAGCAGCGCGGCCAGCACCAGCGCGTGCACGCCGTACGCCCGGGTGAACCTGCGGCGCAGCGCGGCCGGGCCGTGCGCGGTCAGATCCGCGGTGACCGGCGAGGCTTCGGAGGCGGCGGAGGCGGAGGGGGCACCGGCGACACGGGGGAGCACGAGCCGGGCCACCGACACGGCGTCCGCGCGCGGGGCGGGCGGCAGCAGCAGCGATCCGCCGCGCTGGGAGCCCTGCGCCGACCGCAGGCCGGTCGTCACCGCGGACAGGCGGGCCCCGCGTACGGCGCGCAGCAGCAGCGGCTCACTCACCTCGACCCCGCGCAGTCGCCGTTCCTCGATGGTGGTGGCCCGGGTGGTCAGCAGTCCCCGGGTCACGTGAAGGGTGCCCTCGGCGTGCCGGGTCAGCCGGAAGTTGCCGAAGGCCACGACGTAGCCGAGCGTGGAGGCGACGCTCACGAACACCACCAGCACGAGCACCACCGTCGCGATCTCCAGCGGGAGCGACATCGCGCTGAACCACCGCCAGGTCTCCTGGACGGGCCCGACCCTGCCGAGGTCGACGTTGCCCTCCGAGACCAGGCGGGACAGGAACCCGGCGACGACGCCCACGGTGACGAGCCCGGACATCGTGAACGGCCCGAACCTCACCCACTCGGGGCGCATCCGCGCGAGCTCGGTCTCCGCGGCCGGCGTGCTCCCGGCGGGAGGCGCCACGGGGGACGCCGTGGGGGACGCCGCGGCAGCGGCGACGGGGGCGAGGGGAGAGCGGTGCAGCAGTTCCACGCGCAGGCGGGCGGCCTCGGCGGCGGTCAGCGCGTCCAGCTTGAGCCGGCCCTCGTGCCTGCGCTCCGACGTGCCCGTCCCCACCTCGACCCGGGCCAGGCCGAGCACGCGGTGCAGCACGTGGGAGGTGACGTCCACCGTGCGGACCCGGTCGCGGGGCACGGTCACCACCTTGCGGGTCAGCAGGCCGCGCCGCACCTGCACGTGCTCCGGGGTGATGCGGTAGGTCGTGGTGAACCAGCGGAGCATGCCGAGCACGACCATGAGGCCGACGCCCGCGATGCTCCACAGATGGCCCTGCCCGCCGCTGCTCGACCCCGCGACCAGCAGGCCGAGCAGCGCCGGGGCGGCCCGTACGACCTCCTGGAACGGGTGGACCACCAGCATGCGCGGGCTCAGCCGCCGCCAGGTCAAGGCCGTCTCGACGGCGTCGATCACGTCGCGTCACCCGCCGTCGCCTGCGCGGTGGCGGTGAGTTCCGCGACCAGGCGCTGGGCCGTGTCCCGGTCGAGGCCGCTGACCTTGAGCGGGCCGGCGGCGGAGGCGGTGGTGACGGTGACGTTGGCCAGGCGGAAGATCTGCTCCAGCGGGCCGCGCTCGCTGTCCACGGTCTGGATGCGGGAGACGGGGGCGATGCGCCACTCCTGCTTGAACCAGCCCGACTGGGTGAAGACGGCCGCGGACGTGGCCTCCCAGCGGTGCACCCGGTAACGCCACTGCGGCATGACCGTGACGTGCGCCACCGCGACGACGGCGGTGACGACGAGACCGGCCACGTGCGCGGTGACGGGCAGGGCGCTCCCGTGGCGGTCGGCCACGAGCCAGGCCACCTGGGCGGCGAGGAGGACGAGCCAGCCGAGGGCAGCCCGCGCGGTCCAATACCAGATGGCGGTACGGCTCACGCGGTGCTGAGGGGGTCGAAGGGTCGGGGTGTCCACGCCTCAACTCTGCCCGATCGTCCGCGTCCCGGTGCAGTGGACCCGATCCTGTTCTTCCCGGGACAAATGTCACGCCCGCGGCCGGGTTCGGGGCTCGTCCCCCGCGCCGTGCGGCGGGTCAGAGAGCGGACAGCAGTTTGTGGACGTGGGAGAGCGGGTCGGCGCCCACCGGGCGGACGGCGACTGTGGAAACGCCCGCCTCCCACAGCGCCCTGACCTGCGCGGACGCCTCCTCCGGCGAACCCGCCGCCATGACGACCTCCTCCGGCGCCACCTGCAGGAACCCTGCCTGCTCCTCCGCCGCCTGCCGCATGGCCTCGCGCGCGTCGTCGCCGACGTAGAGGTGGATGAACGCCACCACCTCGTGATCACCGGTCGCGCCGATCCGCTCGATCATCGACCGCAACCGCTCCGGGGCGAGGCCCTCGGGGAGGATCGTGCCCTGGGCCACCCGCCCCGACAGTGCGAGCGAGCGCGGGCTCACCACTCCGGCGAGGACGGGCGGCGGCTCGGCCGGCGGGTGGACGAGGCGGACGCCGTCCAGGCTCACCTCGCGTCCGTGCAGGGTGACGGTCTCGCCGCGCAGCAGCGCCCGTACGGACGTGATCGTCTCCTCCAGCAGCGACAGCGGCGACGCGGCGGCGGCGCCCACCTGACGCATCCACGCCTGCACGCCGTGCCCGATCCCCGCGGCCAGCCGCCCGGGGTGAAGGCGGGCGAGGTTGGCCAGCTCCATCGCCAGCAGCATCGGATTGCGCAGAGGCGCCGGGGTGATGCCGATGCCGACGCGCAGGCGCGAGGTCGCGGCCAGTGCCGTCGCGGCCGAGGAGATCGCACCCGTCCAGCCGAGGTCCTCGACCACCCACAGGTCGGAGACCGCCGTGCCGTCGAGTTCCCCGGCGAACCGCGGCAGCGACTCCGGCGGGAGATCGCGGTCGAAGACGACTCCAAGCCTCACGGGCGGCCCTCCAGTTGCTGACAAGATCGGCGCTGTGGCCTTCCGAGTATCCAGTACGGAGGGAGGCATCGCATCCGGGGACCGCTCAGTGCGTGATCGCTCGCGCGGCGGGCCGGAGCGGGACGTGGAAGGTCGTGAAGGAGGAGGGCCGGGCCGCGGTGGGCCCGGCCCGGATCATGGTGGCACCGGCCGTGCGGCCGTCACTCGCTCGCGCCCTCGGCGGGGCGGTTGGCCTTCTTCGCCTGCTTCGCGGAGCGGGCCTCCTTGATGGCCGTCCTCTTCGCCTTGCCGGTCGACTTCGCGGGCTTCTTCTTCTGAGCGTCGTCAGCCATGATTCCCCCGAATGTACGAGGATGCGCCTTATGTGCGCATCTGATGGGGTTGATACCCAAGAGAGCCGTGGGACACCCGGCCGGTACGGCTCATGCCTCGAAGGCGCGAGCCGTACCGGTATGCCCGGTCAGACCATCTGGCGCTGCTCCGCGCTGAGCGGGGCGGCGATGTCCTCCAGCGAGCGCCTGGCCGCCTCCACGCCCATGAACCACTGCACCAGCCCGGCCGCCATCATCAGGGCGGCGCCGATGATGTAGCCGACCACGACGTTGCCGACGACCCCGCTCTCCACCAGGCGGCCGAAAAGCACCGGTCCGATGATGCCGCCGAGCCCGGTTCCGACCGCGTAGAACAGCGCGATCGCCAGGGCCCTGGTCTCCATCGGGAAGATCTCCGAGACCGTCAGGTAGGCGCTGCTCGCCCCCGCAGAGGCGAAGAAGAACACCACCATCCAGCAGGCCGTGAGGGTCACCGGGGTCAGCACCTGCGCGTCGAACAGCGCGGCGGTGCCCAGCAGGAGCAGGCCGGACAGCACGTAGCTGCCCGCGATCATCGTCCGGCGGCCGATCGTGTCGAAGAACCGGCCGAGCAGGACCGGGCCGAGGAAGTTCCCGATCGCGATCGGGACGAGGTACCACGGCGTGCTGCCGTCCGGCACCTTGAAGAACTTCGACAGCACCAGCGCGTACGTGAAGAAGATCGAGTTGTAGAGGAACGCCTGACCGATGAACAGCGACAGGCCGACGGCCGTGCGCTTGGGATAGCGGCGCAGCAGCGTGGCCGCCACCTCCGTCAGCGGGGTGTGCGTCCGCTGGTTGATCCTGATCTCCCCGTGGGCGGGTTCGAGCGTCTTGCCGCTCTCCTCGCGGACCTTCGTCTCGATCTCCCGCACGATCTCCTCGGCCTCTTCTCCGCGGCCGTGGATGAACAGCCAGCGTGGGCTCTCCGGCACGGTTCTGCGGACCAGCAGGATCCCCACGCCGAGGATGGCGCCCAGGCCGAACAGCAGGCGCCAGCCGAGATCGGCAGGCAGCAGGCTCGTGTCGAGCGCCGGGATCGCGATGAGCGCGCCGAGCGCGGTGCCCAGCCAGAAGGAGCCGTTCACCACCAGGTCGACCGTGCCGCGCACGCGGGCCGGGATGAGCTCGTCGATCGCCGAGTTGATCGCGGCGTACTCGCCCCCGATGCCGGCGCCGGTGAAGAACCGGCACAGGTAGAAGTACCAGGCGTCGTGCGAGAAGGCCGTGGCCACGGTGGCGACCAGATAGATGGCGAGCGTCACCAGGAAGAGCTTCTTGCGCCCGAACCGGTCAGTCAGGTGGCCGAAGAAGAGAGCGCCAAGGCAGGCTCCCGCGACGTACACGCCGGCGGCGATCCCGACCTCGCTGTCGGTGAGTCCAAGCCCGCTGCTCGGATCCGTGATCCGGGGGCCGATGACCCCGACGATGGTCACTTCGAGCCCGTCGAGGATCCAGACGGTGCCGAGACCGATGAGCACGAGCCAGTGCCAGCGGGCCCAGGGGAGCCGATCCAGCCGCGCGGGAATGTCGGTGCTTATTTGCGCCATATCGTCCCCTTCTCCGGAAGATATGGCGCCCGTCTACCCCGGATCCGGCCAGAAATTCGTTCTGCTTCTCACCGGTCTGGGCCCTGGCGATGCGGATCGGCGCTCAGGCCGTCGTCGTGCTCTCGCTCTCCACAGCCCTGGGCGGCGGTACGGCGGCCTCGTGCCCGAGCTCGAACCATACGCAGACCCCCGTGCGGCTGGCGGACACCCCCCAGCGCCGGGTGAACAGGTCCACGAGATGGACGCCGCGGCCCGGCGTCAGCTCGGGAGACGTCCAGCACCCGCAGCCCTGGGTCGACAACGTGACGCGGACCGCGGCGGGCGTGGCCAGGACCGACACGCCGTACCCCGGGGGGCGTTCGCACGACACGGCGTGCCGCAGGGACTCGGCGACCAGCTCGCCGATCAGCTGCACGGCGTCGTCGCGGCAGGGGTGGCCGTCGCCGAGACGGCTCGCCACGAACCGCCGGGCGGCCCGCACTTGGGACGGGTCTCCCGAGAAGGGGCGTGAGATCGCGATTCTCCCCGAGAGGTTGAGAATTGTCATCCCGTGATAACTCCCTGTGCACCCGTCTGCCGATGGCGATTCGAGGTCGTGCAAGACTTCGTTCATCCTGCACTTTGCAAAACGCCTACGCAATATGGCGAATGCACGATTGCATAGTTTCCTTTTGCGGCGAAAGGGAGAGTTCGGCTCATGAGGGGAGTGGGCGGCCCTACAGTCCGGCTCCGCCGGCTTTCCGGTGAGCTGACGCGTCTGCGGCGTGAAGCCGGATTCGTCCGCGAGGAGGTCGCGCGGCGGCTCGGCGTGGCGGTCTCCACGGTGTACCGGATCGAGGCCGGGCACACGCGCCCGCAAACCCGGACCATCCGCGATCTGCTCGACCTCTACGAGGTCGAGGGCTCGGAACGGGAGGCGCTGGTCGCGCTGGCCAGGGACGCCGCCCGGCGGGGATGGTGGCGCGCCTACGACGACGTCCTGCCCGGGCCGTACGTCGGGCTGGAGGCCGAGGCGTCGTCGGTGCGCAACTACGAGCCGCTGCTGGTTCCCGGGCTGCTGCAGACCGAGGACTACGCCCGCGCGGTCATCGGCGCCGCCCTGGTCAAGGACCCGGCGGAGATCGAGCGGCGGGCGGCGGCCCGGATGGAGCGCCAGCGGCGCCTGACCGGGCCCGCTCCCCTGGAGCTGTGGGCCGTCGTCGACGAGGCGGCGCTGCGCCGGCCGGTGGGCGGCCCGCCCGTGATGGCCGAGCAACTGCGCAGGCTGCGGGAGCCGGCCGTCCAGCCGAACGTCACCGTGCAGGTGCTGCCGTTCGACGCGGGCGCCTACCTCGGCATGGGCAACTCGATGGCGATCCTGGCCTTCCCCGATCCCGGCGACGCTGACGTGGTGCTGCTGGAGAACATGAGCGGCGAGCTCTACCTGGAGGATCCGGCGGAGATCCGCGGATACGTGCAGGTCTTCGATCATCTTCGTGCCGCCGCGCTCGGCCCGGAGAAGTCCATGGAAATGATCATTTCGGTCGAGAAGGAGATGGCAGGACGATGAGGGGACTCGTAGCGGCGGACGACCTGGCCTGCGCGGTCTGGCGCAAGGCGGCGCGCTCGAACACCGTCGGCAACCAGTGCGTGGAGGTGGCGCGCCTGCGTGACGGCGTCGCCGTGCGCGACTCGAAGGATCCCCAGGGGCCGCGGCTGATGTTCACCCCCGGCGAGTGGGAGGCGTTCATCGAAGGGGTCAAGGGCGGGGAGTTCGACCTGTCCTGAATGGCGGGCGCTCCACCGGGCAGGAGACCTGGCATGCGAAGGGAAGACGACCGATACATCGATACCGAGGAAGAACCGGATATCGCCGGTGAGTGGACGCCGTCCGCCACGGATCCGCCCAACGCGGAGCCAGACGACAAGAACCCCGACGAGCGGTGGGACAAGCCGACAGAGGTGTGAGGGAGGACCGTCATGACCATGGGAGTCGACCCGCGGGACCTGGGCGACGAGGACCTGATCCGCGAGTTGCGCCACCTGCACGAGACCCGGTCGGAGACGTTCTTCCACGGGTCGGACGACGCGCTGGAGCGCCACACCTCGCGGACGCAGGAGCTGGAAGGCGAGTACCTCGAACGCTATCCGGACCGGCAGGTCGATCCGGAGCGGCTGCGTGAGGGGGCGAGACAGCGGAGTGCCTGACGAGGAGAGCCTGGAAGACGTCCAGGAGATGACGACGGCGGAGATGACGGTCTACGAGGCCGTCGCCGCCCTCAACGTGGAGGAACGGCGCGCGACCGTCGCCGAGGTCGTCGGAATGACCGGGCTTCCGGAGGACGACGTACGGCGGTGCCTCGACCGGCTGGTTCACGGCCGGCGGCTGGTGCCCAGGGGAGACGCCTACACGCTCGGCGCCCACGACTGGGGGCTCGAATACTGACGGCGGGGCGCCGGAAGAACGGTGCTTCGCCCCTGGGCCTGCTGGGACGTGAGGCCGGACTGCGCTCACGAGCGTGCTTGGATCGTTTGTGGCTGCACATGCCGAAGAGCGTGCTTTGGCTCGTTGGGGGCCGCACATGCCCAAGAGCGTGCTTTGGCTTGTGACACTGGACGCGCTCAAAAGCGGGCGGGTGCTCCGGCCGGCCGTGATAGTCGCGGTCCGGTGAGCCGCGGGAGCGGCCATCGCGGGCGCGGTGGTACCTGGCACGGTCTTACGCCGGCCTCCGCACCCGCCCGCCCCCGGCGCTGACCGGTGGAGCTTCGAAGAGGCCCCGGCCGTGATGCCGGGTACGCGGGCCCGGCCGGACCACGGCGGTGCGGGCGGGGGCGGGGGTGCGCCACGCCGCCCGGATCGCTGAACCGGCCGGGAATCTGCGATGCGCTTCCGCTGCGGGTAAGGGTGCCGCGCGGCGGACTGGAGGTCAGGAGCAGGCGGAGGCGAGCTCCTGCGTCGCCTGGGTGGCCTTCTGACCGAACTCGGCGAGCTTGGTCGCGGCGGCCGGGTCCGACAGGTCGATCTTGAAGGACGCCCACGAGTCGGACATGCCGGCGAGCGCCACCTTCAGGTCGCCGTCCGCCTTGCCGGACAGGTCCTTCAGCTGCGCGGCCAGGTCGCTGGTCGCGGCGTTGATGCCCTTGATGTCGCCGGCCGCGGCGGCGGCCTTGCCGCTGTAGTCGGTGAACGCCTTGCTCGCCTCCTCGCAGACGGCCGTCTGGCTCCCGCTGCAGGCGGCGGTCAGACTGAGAAGGGCGGACGCCGCGATGACGGCGAGGCTGTTCCTGAGGATGTTCATGGTGCCTTCCTGGGAGATCTGCAACGCGGCAGACACTAGGAATCGCCTCTTTCACGGCGCTTTCAGCCCGCTTGCAACCGTGTCATCGAAGATCCTTGGCCCGGCCGCTCCGCGTCGTATGCTTGCCGCCATGACGCGACGGCTTGCGGAGGTTGCGAAGAAGGTCGGGGTCAGCGAGGCCACGGTGAGTCGCGTCCTCAACGGCAAGGCCGGGGTCTCGGAGGCCACCCGGGAGGCCGTGCTGACGGCTCTCGACGTGCTGGGATACGAGCGGCCCACGCAGTTGCGCGGCGAGCGCGCCCGCCTGGTCGGGCTCGTCCTGCCCGAGCTGCAGAACCCCATCTTCCCGGCGTTCGCCGAAGTCGTCGGCGGGGCGCTGGCCCAGCAGGGGTTCACCCCCGTGCTGTGCACGCGTACGGTGGGCGGGATCTCCGAAGCCGACTACGTGGACCTGCTGTTGCAGCAGCAGGTGTCCGGCGTGGTCTTCGCCGGGGGGCTCTACACCCAGACCGGGGTCGTCCACGAGCACTACCTGCGGCTGGTCGAGCGGCGGCTGCCCACTGTGCTGGTCAACGCCGCGGCCGATCATTGGGACTTCCCCCGCGTCTCCTGCGACGACACGATCGCCGTGGAGCAGGCGCTGGGCCACCTGCGCGCGCTCGGCCACCACCGGATCGGCCTCGTCGTCGGCCCCGCCGACCACATGCCGTCCACACGGAAGCTGGAGGCGTTCCGGGCCGTCGGCGGCGAGCTGGTCGAGCACACGATGCACTCGCTGGAGGGCGGCCACGCGGCGGCGCTGAAGCTCGTGCGGCAGGACGTCACCGGGATCATCTGCGGCAGCGACCCGCTGGCCCTCGGTGCCATCCGCGCGGCGCGGCGGGCCGGCAAACGCGTGCCCCAGGACGTGTCCGTCGTCGGGTACGACGACTCCGCGCTCATGACGTGCGTGGACCCGCCGCTGACGACGGTGCGTCAGCCGATCGAGGCGATGGGCCGGGCCGCGGTGGAGCTGCTGGTCAGCCAGATCGAGGGTGCCGCCGTCCAGACGGGCGAGCTGTTGTTCGAGCCGGAGCTGGTCGTCCGCTCCTCCACCGGCCGCGTCGGCGTCCCCGTAACCTGACGGCCTGCCGGGGGCCATGCTGTGTGGGGGAGCCCGGAGGAGGAGGCGTCCACTCCTCCTCCGGGCGTCCCGTTCCGGGTTACGAGGCGTACGCCTCGAACTCGGAGATCTGCGCGGCCGGCCAGCCGGTGTTACCGGTGACGTTCAGCCGCAGGTAGCGCCGGGCGGCGGCGGGCACGGTGACGGTGACGGTGTTGCCGGTCGCCGGGTCGAACGTGTAGCCCGAAGGCCCGGCGATCGTGGTGTAGTTCGTCCCGTCCGTGCTGCCGAGGACCGACAGCGTCTGGGTGCGGGCGCCCCAGGCGGTGCTCGGCGGCAGCTTGAGCACCACCCTCCCGACCGTGACGGACGCGCCGAGGTCCACGGTCAGGGTCTGCGGGAAGGCGTTGTTGGCCGACTCCCAGTAGGTGTTCGCGTCGCCGTCCACGGCGTTGGCCGGGACGTATGTCTGGGTGTTGCTCGTCGCCGTGACGGTCCTGCCCCGGGCGAGGTTCCCCGTGGGCAAGGGGCTGGGTGACGGGCTGGGGGTGCCGCCGGTGCCGTACACCTCGAAGGCCGACAGTTGCCCGGCGGGCCAGCCGGTGTTGCCGGTGACCGTCACCCGCACGTAGCGGACGTCCGCGGTGGTGAAGGAGATGCTCGCCGTGTTCCCGGTGGCCGGGTCGAAGGTGCGGCCCGCCGAGGGAGACAACGTGGTGTAGTTCGTGCCGTCCGTGCTGCCGAGGACCGTCAGCGTCTGGGTGCGGGTGGCCCAGGCCGCGCTCGGCGGCAGCTTGAGCACCACCCGCTGGACCGGCGTCACCGCGCACAGGTCCACGGTGATCGACTGCGGGAAGGCGTTGTTGGCCGACTCCCAGTAGGTGTTCGCGTCGCCGTCCACGGCGTTGGCCGCGGCATACGTCTGGGTGCTGCTCGTCGCCGTGACGGTCTTGCCCCGGGCGAGGTCGCCGCTGCCGGGAGCGCACGCCGTCGGGCTGGGCGAGGGCGAGGGAGAGGAGGAGGGAGAGGGCGAGGTGGACGGCGACGGGCTCGGGCTGGGGTCGCCGCCGTCGTAGATGTAGTTCGGCGCGGGCCACTGGCCGGTGCAGACGGTGGAGCTCAGGCTCCAGCCGGAGTTGCCCGTGCCGTACGTGGGGGCGAATCCGGTGCCGACGCAGTTGTGGATCGCGACGCCCGCGCCGATGTGGGCCGCCCGGACGTTGGTGAAGCTCGTCTTCGCCGACGCCTGCGCCTGGATCATGTACGTCCCGGTGCCGTCGATGTTCACGTTCGAGAAGTTGACGGTCTGGGTGCTGCCCTCGATGAACTGGATGGCCTCGTAGGAACTGTCGATGATGTCGGTGTCGGTCACGTTGATCGTCGCGTTGATCGGCTCGTTGAGGCCGTCGAACCAGATCGCGCCGACGCCGAAGTTCCAGTTGTAGTCGCTGTTGCCGGCCCGGATGAGGGTGTTGCGGGCGACGGTGATCGTGCCGGCCACCGCCGTGCCCTGGCCGGAGTTCACCCCCGGATAGCGGTTGGCGACGTGGATGCCGCCGCCGTTGGTGAGCGTGTCGCTGACCACGTTGTCGGTGATCTTTATGTCCCGGCCGCCGTACGTCACGATGTTGTTGGCCAGGACCGGCGCGACCACGGTGTTGAACGTGAAGGCGTTGTTCGCGTTGGCGATCCGGTCGGGCCACATCGCCAGGCCGTCGTCACCCGTGTTGCGGACGAAGGTGTTGGTCACCGTGGAGTTGGTGACCCCGGTGTGGAAGTTCACGCCGTCGGCCGTCTGGTCGAGGATGCGGCTGTTCTTCAACGTGAAGTTGTCCATCGGGCCGTCCATCCAGGCCCCGACCTTGGTGTGCTGGATCCACAGGTTGTCGACCACCGAGTTGGTCATCGCGCCCCCGAGGGCGTTGACCTGGTCGTCGTCCACCCGCTCGGTGATGTCCCCGATGATCGCGAAGTCGCGCAGGGTGACGTTGCGGCTCGGCCCGCCTGCCTCGTGCGGCCGGATCCCGCCGGTGTAGCCGCCGCCGCTGACGTACTTGCCGTAGACGCCGACGGCCCGGTTGCGCTGGGTGGGATGGCGGCCGGTGAGCACGCTGTACCAGGGCCCGGCGCCGCGCAGCGTGACCCCGTCCACGACCACGTGATCCCACAGTGTGTACGTCCCGGCGGGGATGTAGACCTCCTTGCCCTGGGCCTTTCCGGCGTCGACGGCGGCCTGGAAGGCGGCGGTGGAGTCGCTCGTGCCGTCGCGGTCGGCGCCGAAGTCGTCGACCGACAGCGACCCGGCGGGCCGGGGGATCGCGTCCGGCACGAGCTCGAAGTCGGCGAGGTCAACGACGACCCACGGCGCGACCGAGGTGGAGGCCACCTGGATCCTGACCCTGGTGCCCGCCGCCAGCGTTGACCCGAACATCGTCCGGGTCTCGTCGTAGAAGTGGTGCGGCTTGTCGCCGGGCGTGTTGCCGAACGGGTAGCCGCCGTAGAACCAGCCATACCGGGAGGTGAACTGCAGGTCCTTGACCTTGGTCCCGTTGATCCTCAGGTCCACCGGTGCCGTGATGCCCGTTCCGGCCGCGTTGTCCGGCACGCTGTAGCGCACGGTCATGGCGTTGGCGGGCTTGGGCAGGGTGAACTCGACGTACTCTCCCGGCGCGTCGAGCCGTACGGCCCGTCGGCCCGACGCCTCGGACGGCAGGTGGGTGTAGACGCGGTCCGGGCCGATCTGCTCGCCGTTGGTCGCGGCGGCCTCGGCCTCGATCTCCGCGAACGGCACGGTCGCGCCTCTTCCCGGGACGGAGAACGGCGACGGCGATGTCGCCGCCGACGACGTCCCGGGGAACGCCACCACGCTCCCCAGAGCGATCAGCGCCCCCGCCACCGCGGTGGCGGCTCCGGATCTTCTCATGAGGTTCCTTTCTGCATGCGAGACCCGGGAGATGCGGCGTGGACGCTGAACCGCCACACCTCCGAAGAAGGTGAGTGGCCCACACGATAAGTTGACGAACATCCTTCTGCAATATTGCGACGAGAAATCGCAAGATGACATGCGCGTTACGACACCACGTAACCCCAGCCCCTCGCGCTCTGGAACGCTCCGCGCGTCCGCCGGAACAGCTGGGCGGTGGCGCGAATCGCGATCGACGCGGAGAGCCCACCGGCCCGATCCCAGGGCGAGGCAGGGGCTTGACGTGCTGTTCGTGAGCGCATGCGCAAGCGGATGAAAGCGTTTGCGCTCGCTGTCGTATAGTTGCGTCCATGACACGACGGCTTGCGGAAGTGGCCAAAAAGGTGGGCGTGAGCGAGGCGACCGTGAGCCGCGTGCTCAACGGCAAGCCGGGCGTCTCCGACGCCACCAGAGAGGCGGTGCTCACCGCGCTCGACGTGCTGGGATACGAACGGCCCACCCAGTTGCGCGGCGACCGCGGCCGGCTCGTCGGCCTGGTCCTCCCCGAGCTGCAGAACCCGATCTTCCCGGCGTTCGCGGAGGTCGTGGGGGGCGCGCTGGCCCAGCAGGGATTCACGTCCGTGCTGTGCACCCGGACCGTGGGCGGTGTCTCCGAGTCCGACTACGTGGACCTGCTCCTCCAGCAGCACGTGTCCGGCATGGTCTTCGCCGGCGGCCTGTACGCCCAGGGGGACGCCTCCCACAGCCACTACCGCAGGGTCCTCGAACGCAAGCTGCCGACCGTGCTTGTCAACGCGGCGGTCGAGCATCTCGGGTTCCCGCAGGTGTCGTGCGACGACGTGGCCGCCGCCGAGATCGCGCTCGCGCATCTCATGGCGCTCGGGCACCGCCAGGTCGCGATGCTGCTCGGCCCGCCCGACCACGTGCCGTCCCAGCGCAAGCTCGCCGCGTTTCGCGCGTACGCCGCCGCCAACGGCCTGGAACTCGACCCCGACCACGTCGAGCACACGATGTTCTCGCTGGAAGGCGGGCACGCCGCCGCCACGCGCATGGTCGCCAGGGGCGTGACCGGCATCATCTGCGCCAGCGACGTGCTCGCCCTCGGCGCGATCAGGGCGGCCCGCCGGGCGGGGCTGTCGGTGCCCGAGGACGTCTCCGTCATCGGCTACGACGACTCGGCGCTGATGAACTGCGTGGACCCGCCGCTGACCACGGTCCGCCAGCCCATCGACGCGATGGGCAGGGCGGCCGTCGAGCTGCTGGTGGCGCAGATCGACGCCGCCGTGGTGCCGGGGGACGAGCTGCTGTTCGAGCCCGAGCTGGTCGTACGCGCCTCGACCGCCCCCGCCCCCCGCTCCTGACGGGATGTCCTTGGCCGACCGGTCACTGTCACGAACCCTAGGGCGGGGTTGGGTCGCTGTCACGGACCTTGGGCGGGCCGGTCACTGTTACGGACCTTGGGCGGGCCGGTCACTGTTACGGACCTTGGGTGGGGCGGTCGCTGTCACGAACCTTGGGCGGGGCGGTCACTGCGCCGGAAGGAACCTCCGGTCCTCGCGAAGCCCGCTTCGCTGGGCCTTCGCTGCGGTCCTCGCTCCCTTCCGCTCCGCTCCCTCGCTCCCGGTGAACGTTTGTGCGCACCGTCAATCAGCGCGGAGCGCCGGGGCGGGCGGGTGCGGAGGCCGGCGTAAGACCGTGCCAGGTACCACCGCGCCCGCGATGGCCGCTCCCGCGGCTCACCGGACCGCGACTATCACGGCCGGCCGGAGCACCCGCCCGCTTTGAGCGCGTCCATCCTCAACAAGCCAAAGCAGGCTCTTGGGCATGTGCGGCCTCATCGAGCCAGAGCAGGATCGTGAGCGCGTGGTGCCTGAGCCGTCGCGCGTCTCCAACTGCTGCGGTTCCTGCCCGACCATCCGGGCTTCCCGCGGCATGCCGGTGACAGACCGATCACTGTCACTTTTTTGCAGAGTTAATGACGGACTATTGCTCACTCCTGCATGCCTCTGTATGTTTCTCGCAACCGAGCGGATCGGGGCGCTCCAGTCGGCCCCCGAGCCGTGTGCTTCGACGGGTCGTGGTGCGCGGTTCCAGAAGGGAACGAGGATGAAATCCCACAAGCTCTCGATACTGCTGGTCTCGGGACTTGCCATTGCAGCGGCCGCGGCGTGCGGCACCGACGACAGCGGTAACGGCGGAGACAAGGCCAGCGCGGCGCCCGGCAGCGCCGGGCCGGTGTCGATCTCGGTCAACTGCGAGCCGCCGAAGACGAACAAGGCGGAGCGGGCGACCTTCGAGGAGGACCTGGCGGCCTTCCAGCAGCTGAACCCCAACATCAAGGTCTCGAAGGTCACGGACGCGTTCCCCTGCTACGACCCGCGCACCTTCGAGCCCAAGCTGGCGAGCGGCGAGCTCGAGACGGTGTTCTACGTCAACTTCCCCAACGTGGGCCGCCTGATCGAGAGCGGCCAGGCCGCCGACATCACGCCGTACGTCAACGAGCTCAAGTCGTTCCAGGACTACAACAGCTCGATCGACCTCTTCAAGAAGGACGGCAAGATCTACGGCCTGCCGACCGACGGCTACGGCATGGGCCTCGTCTACAACAAGGAGGTCTTCACCAAGGCCGGTCTCGACCCGAACAACCCGCCCAAGACGTGGGCCGACGTGCAGGCCGCCGCCAAGAAGATCGCCGGGCTCGGCCCCGGCTACGTCGGATACGGCGAGTACAGCGGCAACAACGTCGGCGGCTGGCACTTCACCGCCTCCATCTACGGCCGCGGCGGATCGGTCATCACCGACGACGGCAAGAAGGCCGCCTTCAACACCCCTGAGGGCAAGGCCGTGCTGGAGAACCTCCAGCAGATGCGGTGGGCCGACAACAGCATGGGCTCCCAGCTCTACATCGACTGGCCGGCCCTGATGAAGGGCATGGCCGGCGGCAAGATGGGCATGATGCTGGGCGCGCCCGACGTGCTCATCTCGCTCCGCAACGACTTCGGCGGCAAGTTCGAGAACTACGCCATCACGGCCCAGCCTGAGGCCAAAGCCCTGTTCAACGGCGGCGCCGGCTACATGATCAACCCGAAGGCCACGCCGGAGCAGATCAAGGCCGGCCTCAAGTGGATCGAGTACAAGTTCCTCACCCCCGGCAAGGGACAGTTCGACTATGTGCGGGCCAAGGGCGCGAACCTCACCGTCGGCCAGCCGTACCCCGACCTGTACGGCGCGGACACGCCGTCCGGCCAGGCCGTGAACGACCTGCGCAAGGCGAACGCCAACATCGACCCCGCGCAGTTCGCCGGATGGGTGGAGGGCTCCAAGGGCATCCCGCCCAAGGCCGAGCCCGGGCCGTACGCCCAGGAGATCTACAAGATCCTCGACACTCCGATGTCGGCCGTGCTGACCCGCAAGGACGCGAACATCGACCAGCTCCTGTCCGACGCCGAGTCGAAGGTCAACTCCCTGCTGGCCTCGAAGGGCTGAGCGCCCTGATAATCCGGGCCTAACCCGGGGCGCCGCCCGCGGCCGTGACCGTTGCGCGGCCGGCGCCCCGGCAATCACGTCGAGATCGGATTCACAACGATGACCACAGCGAGCATCCCGGCAGGGAGCGGCAGGCGGCGGCAGCCGACGAAACTGCGGCGCGCCGTGCGGCGCAACGTGACCGCCTACGGCTTCCTGTGTGGCGCTCTGATCTGTTTCGCGTTCTTCTCCTGGTATCCGATGATCCGGGAGGTCATCCTCAGCTTCCAGAAGACCAACTTCGTGGACCCGCCCAAATGGGTGGGGCTGGAGAACTTCCGCACCGTCGTCAACGACCCGGCGTTCGGACCGGCCTGGGTCAACACCGCGCTGTTCACGGTGCTCGCCCTGCTGTGCGGTTACGGGATCCCCTTCGTCACCTCGATCGTCCTGAACGAGCTGCGGCACGCCCGGGCCTACCTGCGCTTCGTGGTCTACCTGCCGGTCATGCTGCCGCCGGCGGTGAGCGTCCTGCTGTTCCAGTGGTTCTACAACCCCGACTACGGGCTGTTCAACCAGGTCCTGGACCTGTTCCACCTGCCCGGCCTGCAGTGGCTCAACTCGACGAGCACCGCGCTGATCTCACTGGTCATCGTCTCCACCTGGATGAACATGGGCAGCGGCACGCTGATCTATCTCGCCGCCCTGCAGACGATCCCGAGCGAGCTGTACGAGGCCGCGGAGCTCGACGGCGCCGGCCTGTTCAAGCGGATCTGGCACGTCACGATTCCGCAGACCAAGCTGATCCTGCTGGTGATGCTGCTTCTTCAGATCGTGGCGACCATGCAGGTCTTCATCGAGCCCTACCTGCTCACCGGCGGCGGCCCGGAGGACGCCACGGTCAGCGTCGTCTACCTCATGTATCAGTACGCCTTCAACTTCGGCAATCTCAACGCGGGCAACGCGCTCGGCCTGATGCTCATGATCGTGCTCATGGTGTTCTCCGCGATCTACCTGCGCGTCTCGCGCGACAACACGGTGTGAGGGGAGCGACCATGTCCAACACCACGGTCATGCCCGACCGCTCGGCCAGGCCGCCGGCCACCTCCGCCCGGCACGAGCGCCGCGGGCAGCGGCGGCCCCGCAAGCCGATCAACACGCAGTTCCGCACCGCCGTCTCGCCGCACCAGCTCAACACGACCCGCGGCCGGACCATCTACTGGATCGTGCTGGTGATCATGGTGGTGAGCTTCACCGCCGCGTTCGTCTTCCCGCTCTACTGGATGATCACCGGTGCGATGAAGTCCACCGAGGAACTCAACGCGATCCCGCCGACCTTCCTGCCGTCGCACTTCTCCCTGGACGGCTACCTGGAAGCGTGGGATCTGCTGGGCCTCGGCACACTGCTCGGCAACACCGCCCTGTACGCCGGCGGCGCCTGGCTGCTGACGCTCGCGGTGGACGTCTCGGCGGCATACGCCCTGTCGAAGCTCCGCCCGGCGCTCGGCAAGGTCGTGCTGGCCCTGATGCTGTCTACGCTGATGATCCCGCCCATGGTCATCATGCTCCCGGCGTACCTGACGGTGAAGGAAGTGCCGATCTTCGGCTGGAACCTGCTCAACACGCCGTGGGCGATCTGGCTGCCGGCCGCGGCCAACGGCTTCAACGTCTTCCTGCTCAAGCGGTTCTTCGACTCGATCCCCAGGGAGTTGCTCGAAGCCGCCGAGATCGACGGCGCGTCGCCGGGCCGCATCCTGTGGTCGGTGGTGATACCGATCTCCCGGCCCATCCTCGGCGTGGTCTCCATCCTCACCGTCGTCAACGTGTGGCGCGACTTCGTCTGGCCCCTGCTGGTCCTGCCGGACAGCGACAAGATGTCGGTGAGCATCGGCATCGCCTCGCTCTCCTCGCAGATGCCGCAGAACGTGCTGGTCGCCTCCCTGGTGATCGCGAGCATTCCGACCATCGTCGTCTTCTTCATGTTCCAGCGGCACATCATGGCCGGTCTCACCGCCGGCAGCCTCAAGGGCTGACAGACCTCCCGTCGCTCAGCACTCGTCACCCCGTAAGGAGTTGTATTCAGCATGCCCGGCAACACCTCGACCCCCGATTGGTGGCGCGGGGCCGCGATCTACCAGGTCTACCTGCGCAGCTTCGCCGACGGGAACGGCGACGGGACGGGTGACCTGGCGGGGCTGCGGTCACGCCTGCCCTACCTGGCGGATCTCGGCGTCAACGCCATCTGGCTGAACCCGTGGTATCCCTCTCCCATGGCCGACGGCGGCTACGACGTCGCCGACTACCGCAGCATCGAGCCGGTCTTCGGCACCCTGGCAGAGGCGGAGAAGCTGATCGAGGAAGCCCACGACCTGGGCATCCGTACGATCATCGATGTCGTCCCCAACCACGCGTCCGACCAGAACGCCTGGTTCCAGGAGGCCCTGACGGCCGGTCCCGGTTCGGAGGCCCGGGAGCGGTTCTGGTTCCGCCCCGGCGTCGGCGACGGCCCGCCCAACGGCTGGCAGTCGATCTTCGGCGGCCCGGCGTGGACGCAGGTGCCGGACGGCGAGTGGTACCTGCACCTGTTCGCCCCCGAACAGCCCGACTTCAACTGGAACAACCCCGTCGTACGCCAGGAGTTCCTGGACGTGCTGCGGTTCTGGTTCGACCGGGGCGTGGACGGCGTACGCATCGACTCCGCGGCCGTGCTCGTCAAGGACCTCGACAGCGTGGAGGAGTCGTACACCGACCACGACGGGGTCCACGAGATCTACCGCGAGTGGCGGCGGGTGTCCGACTCCTACGGCGGGCGGATTCTCATCGGCGAGGTGTGGCTGCCCGACCAGGAGCGGTTCGCCAACTACCTGCGCCCCGACGAGCTCCACACCGCGTTCAACTTCGACTTCCTGTCAAGTGCGTGGGAGCCGGCCGCGCTGCGCGGCAGCATCGACCTGACCCTCGCCACCCACGTGCCGATCGGCGCGCCCGCGACGTGGGTGCTGTCCAACCACGACGTCGCCCGTCCGGTCACCCGGTATGGCCGGGCCGTCACGTCCTGGGACAACGCCGAGCGCCGGGACGGCATGCCGTCCGACCTGGATCTCGGCCGTCGCCGGGCACGGGCGGCGGCGCTGCTCGCGATGGCGCTGCCCGGGAGCGTCTACGTCTACCAGGGGGAGGAGCTCGGTCTGAACGAGGTCGAGGACATCCCCGAGGAGCTCATCGACGACCCGATGTGGGAGCGTTCCGGCCACACGGTCCGCGGTCGCGACGGCTGCCGGGTGCCGCTGCCGTGGTCGGACACCGAGCCGCCCTTCGGATACAGCACGGGCGAGCCCTGGCTGCCGCAGCCGGCCGGCTGGCGCGACCTCACCGTGGAGGCTCAGGAGTCCGACCCGGGCTCGATGCTCTGCCTCTACCGCTCGGCCCTGCGTCTGCGCCGCGAACTGCTCGGTGACGGCACGCTGACCTGGCTGCCGTACGGGGACGAGGTGATCGCGTTCCGCCGCGACTCCGGCCTGGTCTGCCTGGTCAACCTCGGCGCCGAGCCGGTCGCGCTCCCGGAGGCGGGTTCGGTGCTGCTGGCCAGCGGTCCGCTCGACGGCGGCCTGCTCCCGTCCGACACCGCGGCCTGGATCATGGAGGCCCGATGAGGATTCTGCTGGCGGCGGCCGTCGCCGTCACGGGGCTCGTGGCACTCCAGGCCCCGGCGTCCGCCTCGGCGAAGGCGCCCGTCGTGACGCGGGCCGCGCTCGACCCGGCACTCGTCGCCGGGCGCGGGGCCGAGGTCGACTTCGCCGAGCAGGAGGCGGAGAACGCCACGACGAACGGCACGATCATCGGCCCCGGCCGCGACGCGTACACGCTGCCCGCGGAGGCGTCCGGCCGCAAGGCGGTCAAGCTGACCCCCGGGCAGTACGTCGAGTTCACGCTGCCCAAGGCGGCCAACGCGATCACCGTGCGGTACAGCATCCCGGACGCTCCCGGGGGCGGCGGCATCACCGCGCCGCTCGACGTCGCGGTCGACGGCCACAAGCGGGCCACCATGACCCTCACGTCGCAGTACGCCTGGCTCTACAACCAGTATCCGTTCTCGAACGATCCGAACGCCGGGTTGCTGCACCCCGACTGGTGGATCACCGAGTGCTCCTGCGTGCCGGACGCCACCACGCCGGCCCCGGAGATCGCCAAGCCGTTCCGCCCGAACCACTTCTACGACGAGCAGCGCCTCCTGCTCGGCCGTACGTACCGGGCGGGCGACACGGTGCGGCTGACGGTCCCGGCCGGGAGCAAGGCCGCGTGGACGGTCGTCGACCTGCTCGACTCGCACCTGATCGGCCTGCCGCGCGTCGAGGTCGTCGCGGCGAACGTGCTGGTCTTCGGCGCCGACCCCACCGGCAGGCGCGACTCCGCCGGGGCGATCGACAAGGCCATCGCCTTCGCCAAACGGGCGCACCTGAAGGTCTACATCCCGCCGGGCACCTACCAGGTGAACCGTCACATCGTCGTGGACGACGTGACGATCACGGGCGCCGGAAGCTGGTACACGATCATCAAGGGCCGCCAGGTCGACCTGGACAACCCGGCCCCGGACGGTTCGGTGCACACCGGTGTCGGCTTCTACGGCAAGGACGCCTCGGCCGGCGGTAGCCGCAACGTCCACCTGTCCGGCTTCGCCATCGAGGGCGACGTCCGCGAGCGGATCGACACCGACCAGGTCAACGGCGTCGGCGGCGCGATGAGCGACTCGACCATCGACGGGCTCTACATCCGCCACACCAAGGTCGGCATGTGGTTCGACGGCCCGATGCGCAACCTCAAGATCACCAACAACGTGATCGTCGACCAGATCGCGGACGGGCTCAACTTCCACACCGGCGTGACGGGGTCCGTCGTGTCGAACAACTTCTTCCGCAACACCGGTGACGACGCCCTCGCCATGTGGTCCGACAAGACCGCCGACGCGGGCAACACGCTCGACCACAACACGATCCAGACGCCTGTGCTCGCCAACGGCGTCGCGATCTACGGCGGCACGGACAACACGGTCTCGAACAACCTGATCGCCGACCCGATCAGGGAGGGCAGCGCCATCCAGGTCGGCTCCCGGTTCGGCGCCGAGCCGTTCGCCGGCAAGCTCCGCATCGCCGGCAACACGACCGTACGGGCCGGCACGTTCGAGCTGAACTGGAAGATCGGCCTGGGGGCCATCTGGTTCTACGCCCTGGAGAAGGACATCGGCGCCGACATCGAGGTCAGCGGCGACCACTACCTGGACAGCACGTACAACGCGATCATGCTGGTCAGCGAGTGGTCGGTGAAGGACCTGTACGCGATCCCGAAGGTCCGCTTCAAGGACATCCGGGTCGACGGCACGGGCACCTCCGTGGTCAGCGCCCGCGTGAAGGGCTCGGCGTCCTTCGAGAACGTGGACGCCCGCAACGTCGGCGCAGTGGGCGTCAACAACTGCGGGTCCTTCAACTTCCCGCCCACCGGGTCGGAGTTCTCCCTGACCGACCTCGGCGGCAACGACGGCGGCTGGCTCGCCCCCTGGATGCTGCCCAACACCATCACCTGCGACGACCGCCCACCGGTCGTCCCCCCGCCCGCCCCCTCCCCCTGGTAAGTACCCAGGTCAAAGCGACCCGGCCTGAAGCCGGTACGAATTGGACTCCCAGCCTCAATAGGGGCTGGGAGTCCTTTTGCTATACGTGCCACCCTGTGGGTCTGTATTTTGGCTCGGAGCGACGGTTCAGGTCCTGAGGAAAAGTGTTCGCGATCCGGAGGGGAAGATGAGGCGCTATCTCTATTGGTTAACAGTGGCCTTGCTGGTGGCGATCGTGGTCGTGGCATCTCCTATGTTCTTGGACCTGATTTCGAGAGTGATCGCGATAGATTGGGGCCTTGTCGGGCAGGTCGGTGAGACCTACGGAGGGGCTTCGGCTGTACTCGCCGCACTCGCGTTCGTCGCCATCGCTATCTCGCTCATGCTGCAGGCATCGCAACTCAGGTCTGCTCGGGTGCAGGTGGTGCGGAACATACATCGAGACCTGCTCCGCATGGCAATGGAGAATCCGTCTCTGTATCGGCCAGTCATAGGCGCTGCCGGGCACGCGACCGACGATGACGTTCGACAGCATTTCTATGCGGTGCTATGGATGAACTACATGCGCCTTGCCTTCGAGGAGAGGGTGGTGCTCGAGTCGCCCTTACGGAAAGAAATGCTCAGAGGCATGTTCACAAGCCAATCCGGAAGAGACTGGTGGGAGCAAGCGCGGGGCGACTGGTATGAAGGAACGCGAGATTCTCGTGCCGAGAGGAAGTTCTACGAGATCGTTGACAGCGAATACCGCAGAGCCCTGACTCTGGAGCCCTCCGGTCTCTCCTGGCAGGAGAGACCGGAGAGGCGTATATCGCCGGTTTCGGCGAGGTCGAGGCGGAAGTGGTGGGTCGCCGCCGTGCCGATAGCAGCGGCGGCCGTTGTCCTCCTGACGCCAAAGGCGGGAAGGCGCCTGTTCCGGAGAGATCAATCAGAGTCGCGGCCGCTGGTCGGGTGAGCCCGGCGCCTTGCGCGATCGGAGCCGTCCCCGCGGGATGCCTGGAACAGCCAGACGAACGGCCCTACGGCCCGCACCAAATGCCGATGGTGCTCAGGCAGGGGGCTTCTCGGCGACCGGGACGGTGGACAGTTCAACGGTGCAGAAGGCGCAGCGCCGGGCGTCGACGGGGATGTCCGACCGGCACTCGGGGCACTTCTTCTCGGTGGCCTCCTTCTTGGTGTCGAATAGGGCCAGGAAGCGGGTCATCGGCAGGACGACCAGCCAGTAGATCACGGCGGCGACGATCAGGAACGTCAGCAGGTGGTTGATGAAGTCGCCGTACTTGAACACCGCGCCGTTGAGGGTGAACTTGTAGCTGGAGAAGTCGGGCTGCTTCCCGCCGGAGATGGCCGCGATCAGGGGGGTGATCAGGTCCTGAACGAGGGCCTGGATGAGTCCGCTGAACGTCGCGCCCACGACCACGGCGACAGCGAGCTCCACCAGGTTGCCCCGCATGAGGAACTTCTTGAATCCGCTCATGGGGCAACGACTTATCCGGTTTTACCTTCCCTGTGCAAGGGGGTGACCCGGGCGGACCCGTTGTCGAATCTGGCGGAAAGATCAGTTGAGGGAAGGGGAAGAAGTTGCAGGAGCGATCGGAAAGCCTCGCCGACGATCCGTTCGGCGGTCGGCATCCGACCAGTCATGAACGGATGACGGGACTGCCTTGGGACGCGTCGTACCACGACGGTCCCGCGCCTTGGGACGTCGGACGGCCGCAGCCCGCGATAGTGCGTTTGGCATCCGAAGGCGGATTCACCGGAGCGGTTCTCGACGCGGGCTGCGGGACGGGGGAGAACGCTCTTCACGTCGCCTCGCTGGGATCGCCGGTTCTGGGTGTCGACGTGGCCGAGACGGCTGTGGCGATCGCCCGGGCGAAGGCCGGCGACCGTGGGATCGCGGTCGAGTTCGCCGCGGCCGACGCTCTCCATCTGGAGCGTTTGGGGCGCAGGTTCGAGACGGTGCTGGACTGCGGGCTGTTCCACACGTTCGACGGCGACGAGCGATCCGAATTCGCGACGAGTCTGGCGTCGGTGACCGAACACGGTGGAACCCTGTACGTGTTGTGCTTCAGCGACGACGGCCCCGATGCCGGCCCGCACCCCGTCAGTCAGGATGAGCTGAGAGCGGCGTTCAATCCCGGCAGTGGATGGAAGGTCGCGACCATCGAACCGGACCGGGTTCAGACGAGATATCACGACGACGGCGCACCGGCGTGGCTCGCGACGATCAGACGGAACCAGACATCCGCCGTGCCGGGGCTGGGCGTCGTCGGCCGGCCCAACGGCAGTAGACGATGATTTCGGTCGCGATGCGGACGCTTAACGGACACGGTCGGACTTTTGGTCCTGACCGAACTCAACAGAGGGTTGTTCTGGGAGCGCTCCCACTTCAGGTGTCGCTGGCCTCGGTGAGCGCGGCTTCGACCCGGTCGAGCGCGGCCAGCAGTTCCCCCTTCAAAGTGAGCGGCAGCCGTCCCTCCTGGTACCGGACCTCGATCTTGGTACGTATGGTGGACAGCCCCTGACCGTTGCCGACGGCGTTGCGCAGCACCTGCTTGAGGTCGAGCGCGACGTCGTCGTCGATGTCGTGGGTGGCCTCGGCACCATCCAGGAGCAGGCTGAACTGCCGGACCGCGGTGTCGACCCGCAGCGGCGCGGCCGTGGTGGCCAGCGGCAGTGGCGCCACGTCGGACTTGCGGGTGGCCGAGGTCTTCGGCCGCCTGACGGTGTCTCCGGCGTGCCGGTCCTTCGCGACGACCTTGACGCTGACCGAGGGGGAGGGGTGGTGCCGAGCCGCGGCCGTGCGTACGGGGTCCGCGACGGGCGCGACCGTGTGCCGGGGTTCGGCGACGGCTTCGGCCCGCGGCGGCGGAGAGGCGGTGGCCTGCGCGTACGCGGGTGACGGGCTGGGCAGGACGGCGGCGGCTCCGACCTCAGGGCCGCCCGTCTGGGTGAACCAGAGGATGCCGCCCAGGGCCGCGGCTCCGACGGCGGCGGCGCCCCAGCCGGCCCCACGTGGCCCGGGCGGCTTCTTCACCGCGGTCAGGGCGGCGGCGACCGCCCGCGCGCTCGGCCGGTCCACGGGGTCGGGGCACAGGCAGCGCCGGCACAGGTCGGCGACCTCCTGCGGCAGGCCCGGCACCCCTTCGGGCGCAGGTGGCGGTCCCTCCCGCCGTGCCGCCTCGATCGCCTCCCAGGTCTTCTCCGGGTAGGGCAGGGCGCCCGTGAGCATCTCGAACAGCAGCACGCCGAGCGCGTAGACGTCCACGGCCGGGTCGGCCGTCGTCCCCTTCAGCCGCTCCGGCGCGACGTACGGCGGCGTGCCGAAGTCGGCGACGAGCTGGTCGTCGGCCTCGCCGATGAACGCGGCGATGCCGAAGTCGAGCAGCTTGGGCCCGTCGTCGGCGAGCAGCACGTTCTCCGGGGTGACGTCCCGATGGACGATGCCCCGGTCGTGGGCCGCCGCCAGCACCTTCGCCAGCCCGGTGGCGATCTCCACCGCCTCGGCCCAGGGCAGCGGGCCCTCGGTGATCCGGTCGGCCAGCGACCGGCCCTCCAGCAGGCGCATGACCACGAAGGATGCCAGCCTGCCGCCGTTCGTGACCGTCTCGCCGTAGTCGTAGACCTCGATCGCGTCCGGGTGGATCAGCCGGGCGGTTGCCCTGGCCTCCCGGCGCATGAGTTCCCGCCCGGGATTGTCGTCGTCGAGCGAGCCGTCCAGCACCTTGATCGCGACCATGCGCTGAAGTGACTGGTCGAAGGCACGCCAGATGACCGACATCCCGCCCGTCGCTATGCGCTCCTGGAGCAGATAACGACGGGTCAGGACGTCGCCTTCTCGAAGCTCAGGCCGATTCACGAACCACCAGTTCCGTGGGCAGCACCGGATTGCCCTTGGGATTGTCCCCGTCCCCGAGTGTCATGAGAAGCAGTCGAGCGGCGAGCGTGGCCATTTCCTCGACCGGCTGCCGGACCGTGGTCAGCGTCGGAGAGGTGTGCCTGGCCACGGGCGCGTCGTCGTACCCGATGACGGCCACGTCGTCCGGCACCTTCCGCCCGGCGCGGCGCAGCGTCTGCATCGCCCCGGCCGCCATCACGTCCGACGCCGCGAACACGGCGTCGAGGTGCGGCGCCCGTTGCAGCAGCCACTGCATGGCGTGCGCGCCCGACGCGTGGGTGAAGTCGCCGTACGCCACGGGCATGTCGAGCACACCGGCGTCGCGAAGCGTCTGCCGGAAGCCCTCCAGCCGGTCGCGGGCGGCCGGCAGGGTCGGCGGCCCGGCGATCGTGGCGATGTGCTTGCGGTTGCTGAGCAGCAGGTGCTCGGCCGCCTGCCGTCCGCCGTCACGGTTGTCCATGTCGACGAACGGGAGGTCGATGCCGTCTGGCGGCCGCCCGGCACAGCGCACCGGGACGCCCGAGGCCGCCAGCGTGACCGCGAGGGGGTGCCGCGCGCGTGCCCCGATCAGGAGGACGCCGTCGACGGCGCCCGCGACCAGCGGCGGTGCGGCGATGGAGGCCGTCGCAGGGGTCGCGGTCATCACGACCATCGGGACCCCATGCGTCGTCAGCACCTCCTCGCAGGCGGACAGGAGCCTGGCGTAGAACGGCTCGGTGAAAAGGCGTGGACTGTGCTCGCAGACGACCGCGGCGATGATCTGCTCGGCCCGCCTGCCCGCGGATCCCCTGGGGGCGCGGCGCCGTACATAGCCCAGACGCGACATCGCGTCGTGGACTTGTCGGCGGGTCGACGTGGTCACGCGTACCGAGCCGGTCAGGACCCGGGAAGCTGTTGCCGGGGAGACGCCGGCTGCGGCGGCTACCTCTGCGAGGGTGGGAAGATCGGCCATCCGGTCTCCTCGGCCCGAAGGTTCACACGGCTTGGGAGCGCTCCCAAGCGAAAGTATCACTGTTTCGCTCGTGTCAACAGAGGTTTCCTCGGTGTGAAACCTTTCGTAGAGTTTCGCTCCCCTTTGGCACAGTTGGAGGCTAGAGCACAGGGGTGATACAGGGAAGCGAATGGGAATTTTGACACGTGATGCCCAGCTTGTCCGATAATCACCGTAAATATGCCGAAACGCCACGTGACGGCGGCCGGAACCGCCGCCCGGCGGTAGGGTCCTGCGTCATAGGGATCACGGACGGACCCGATCGCGCCCGGCCCCGGCGGCCGGCGCGGTCCGTCCCCGAGCCAGAACCGGAAAGGCCCTCCAGTGACGACCACTATCCGCCGGCTCCCCGCTGTGACGGCTCGTGTGACGGCCGCGTTACCGAGCGCGTTAACGGGCGTGCTCGTGACGGCCCTGCTCGCCGGATGCGGCGCGCCGGACCTGGCGGGCGGGGCCGCCTCGCCCGCCCCGGCGGTCCCGACCGCCGCCGCGCCCGCCACCACTCCGGGGACGGCGCTCACCCCGGAGGCCACGCCGAGCCCCGAGGCCACGCCGACCCCCGACGCCCCGCTCAGCGCCACGCCGGACGAGACCGGCGCGGCGAAGCCGTCCGCCGGGGCCAACGCCGCCGACGTGGCGTTCGCCCGGCAGATGGTCCCGCACCACCTCCAGGCCCTGGAGATGGCCAGGTTCGCGCAGACGCGGGCGGGCGATCCGTGGGTCAGGGAGTTCGCGGCGAAGGTCGCCACGGCTCGCGACACCGACATCCGCACGTTCAAGGACTGGCTCGACATGTGGGGCGCGGAGCCGCTGCCGCGCGACCACAAGATGCCGGGCGCGCAGACGCGGGCCGAGATCGAGGCGCTCGCCAAGCTGAACGGCCCGTCCTTCGACCGGAAGTACGTGACGCTGATGATCGAGCACGACAACGGCGCGATCAAGCTCGCCAGGACCGAGCAGGCCGACGGCGCCTTCGAGGGAGCCAAGGCGCTGGCCGTCGCCACCGCCACCTCGCTGGGCGCCGAGGTCAAGGAGCTCAAGAAGTACCGCGCCCTGCTGGACTGAGTCCCCTGCCGGACGGCCGGGGCCCCTCAGTTCTCGTACGTGTCGAGTCTGGGCGGCAGGGCGTTCCACGTGCAGAACGCCGACGACTCGTGGGTGCCCCGGAGGAACGCGACCCGCAGCCACTGGTCGGCCTCCCAGACCTTGACCTCGTAGCCGTCGTTCGGGGTCGCCGTCACGACGCGGCAGTCCCCGGAGGTCACCGCGATCGTCGCCCGGCCGCCCTTCAGCGTGAACGTGTGCAGGCTCTCCCCGGCGGCGGCCTTGCGCTGCCGGGGGCTGGGCGAGGACTCCGTCGATCTCGCCGGTCGCGTGGCACGGGCCGGGCGCGGAGCCGGGGAGGTCCGCGCGGTCCGCACCGGAGCGGCGGTGGGCCGGGTGGGGGACGGGCGGCCGGGCGTCGCGCCGGCGGAGGGCCGCTCCTCGGTCTGCCCCGAGGTCGGCTCCACGGTCGGCTTCTCGGACGGGCCGCCGGAGGCCCCGCCGTCCGGGGTGTCCTGCGGGGTGGGAACGGGGGCGCCCGCCGAGGCGGACAGGGGCGCGGCGACGGCCACCACGGGCGCGAGCGGCGCCTCGTCCAGGATCGCGCTGCGCAGCACGTCGCGCACGCCGAGCCAGGACACGCCCACGGCGAGTGCGGTGGCCCCGCACCAGGCGATCAAGTAACCGGCGGCCCTTCTCATGTGGCCGCTCACTCTATCTCGCCATCCGATTGGCCGCTCGATTGTTTTCGGGCAACCTCTATGGATTTGTGCATGCCTTAAATAGCCACAAATCCCCGTGTTTCGGATTGCTCTTCCCGGGACGCCGTACCGGGCGGGAGTGTACGTTTCTGCCCCATGGCGACCGTTCTGGTGGTTGAGGATGACGAGTTCGTCCGGTCCGCGATCATCCGCGACCTGGCCGGGCGCAGCCACGCGGTCCGCAGCGCGGGCCGGGCGCTCGACGCCCTGCGGGAGATCGCCCACGTCGCCCCCGACGTGGTCGTCCTCGACCTGGGGCTGCCCGACCTCGACGGCGCGGAGGCGCTGAAGATGCTCCGGGCGATCTCCGACGTACCGGTCATCGTGGCCACCGCGCGGGACGACGAGGCCGAGATCGTCCGCCTGCTGCGCGACGGCGCGGACGACTACCTGGTCAAGCCGTTCTCCGGCGACCACCTCAACGCCCGCCTGGAGGCCGTGCTGCGCCGGGCCAGGCCCGGGGCGCCGTCGTCGGTCGCGAGGGTCGGCGGCCTGGTCGTCGACACCGACCGCAGGGAGGCCCGCCTGGACGGCGTGTCGCTCGACCTCACCCGCAGGGAGTTCGACCTGCTGGCCTACCTCGCCGCCCGCCACGACCGCGTGATCTCGCGTAAGGAACTGCTGGCCGAGGTGTGGCGGCAGTCGTACGGGGACGACCAGACGATCGACGTCCACCTGTCCTGGCTGCGGCGCAAGCTCGGCGAGAGCGCCTCCCGCCCCCGATATCTGCACACCGTGCGGGGCGTCGGCGTACGCCTCAGCCCGCCTGCCGAGGGCTGAGCCCCGAGGCCCGGGAGCGGCGGTGAGACGGAGCCTGGCCCTGGTGGCGGTGGCCGTGACGGCGATGGTCGCGCTGGCCTTCCTCATCCCGCTGGCCGTGGCGGTCAAGGAGATCGCCGAGAGCCGCGCGCTCGCGGACGCCGAGCGCCAGGCCGCCACGATCGTGCCCGCCCTCGTCGTGACCGACGACGCGGCCGCACTGGAGCGCGCGCTGGCCAGCACTCCGGCGGGGACCTCGCGCCTGGCCGTCCACCTCCCCGGCGGGCGTACGGTGGGCCGCTCCCGGGTCGCGGCCGCCGACGTCGCGAGCGCGGCGGAAAGCGCCAGGACCGTGCCGGTCAGCAAGGGATACGTGCTGCTCAGGCCGGTCGCGCTGGGCGGCGGCCGGCGGGTCGTCATCGAGGTGTACGCGCCCGAGGCGGACGCGAGGAAGGGCGTGTCCACCTCCTGGGCCGTGCTGACCGGCGTCGCGGTCACCCTGGTGGTGGGGTCGGTGGTGGTGGCCGACCGGCTCGGGGCCCGGGTGGTCCGGGCGGCCCGCAGGCTCGGGCAGGCGGCGGCGGTCCTCGGAGCGGGCGACCTGACGGTGCGCATCGTCCCGGACGGCCCGCCCGAGCTGGTGGCCGCCGGACGGGCGTTCAACGCGATGGCCGACCAGGTGGCGGGACTGCTCGCGGCCGAGCGCGAACTCGCCGCCGACCTGTCGCACCGGCTGCGCACCCCGCTGACCGCGCTGCGGCTCAACCTCGGCGGCACCGGTCCGGAGGCCGAGCAGCGCAGGCTCGCCATCGACCGGCTCGAACAGGCCGTGGACGAGATCATCGAAGCCGCCCGGCGGCCGTCCAGGGCCGTGCCGGCGGGCTGCGACGCCGCGCTCGTGCTGCGGGAACGGCTCGCCTTCTGGTCGGCACTGGCCGAGGACCAGGCGCGACTGTGGCAGCTCGTCGGCGCGGACGAGCCCAGCCCTGTGCCGGTCGCAGCCGCTGATCTCGGCGCGGTGGTCGACGCGCTGCTCGGCAACGTCTTCCGCCACACGCCGCAGGGCACGGCCTTCCGCGTCACCCTGCACCGGGGGAGCGGCATGGTGGGCATCCTCGTCGCGGACGCGGGCCCGGGCATCCCCGATCCGGAGAAGGCGCTGCGGCGGGGCAACAGCGGGGCCGGCTCCACCGGGCTCGGCCTCGACATCGCCCGGCGCCTGGCCGAGTCGACGGGCGGCGGAGTGCGCATCGAGCCCTCGGCGCTCGGAGGAACCGGCGTCAACCTCTGGCTGCACACCGACGGCCGGGCCGCCAGCCCGCGCCGCCGGCTGCTGGGGCGCGCCCGCGGCTCCCGTCACTGACCCTTTGCCGCCGATCGTCCGCTGATCGTCCGCCGGATTGTCCGAAAGGCCCGACTGGGGCGGGATACATTCGGGGGACCGCAACCGGAGGGGATCGCGTTGGAGTTCCGCGTGCTCGGCCCGGTCGTCGTGCTCGACGACGGGGGGACGCCGCTCGACATCGGGCCGTCCCAGCAGCGGGCGGTGCTGGCCCTGTGCGTGCTGGCGGCGCCGCGTCCGGTGAGCACGGCCAGGATCATGGACGCGCTCTGGGAACAGGAGCCGCCGCCGGGGGCCGTCAACACCGTGCAGGCGTATGTGTCGAAGCTGCGCCGCGTGCTCGAACCCGGCCGGGTGCGCAGGGCGAAGCCGTCGGTGCTGGTGAGCAGGCCCGGCGGGTACGCGATCGAGCTGCCACCCGAGAGCTTCGACCTCGGTCGTGCCGCGGCGGCCGTCGCGGCGGGCAGGCGGCTGCTGGAGGCGGGCGACCACGCGGGAGCCGCCGGGCAGTTCCGCCTGGCTCTGCGGGAGTGGCGGGGCGAGCCGCTGGCGGGGTTCGAGGACGAGCCCTGGGCGCGCGACGAGATCGCCCATCTGGCGGAGCTCAGGCTCTCGGTCGTCGAGGACGTGGCCCAGGCCGAGCTCGCGCTCGGGTTCGGGCGGGCGCTGGTGCCCGAGCTGACGAGGCTCGTGGCGGCGCATCCCCTGCGCGAGCGGCTGCGCAGGCTCGGCGCGCACGCCCTCTATCAGGCCGGCCGTCAGGCGGACGCGCTCGCCCTGCTCACCGAGGGCCGCCGGCTGCTCGTCGGCGAACTCGGCCTCGACCCCGATCCGGGCTCTCGCGAGCTGGAGCGGCGGATCCTGGAGCAGGACCCCGCGCTGACGCCCCCGCCCGCGACTCCCCGCGACCCCGCTCCCGTGGCCGCCGCGCCCACCGTGCCCGGTGCGGTCGCGACCTCCGTGCCCGGTGACGGGGCGGACACGGACGGCCCCGGACAGCGGGAGGGTGCGCTCATCGGGCGGGCGGCCGAATCACGCGCCCTGCGCCGCGCCGTCACCGCGGACGGCCCGCGGATCGTGCTCGTGGCGGGCGAGCCGGGCATCGGCAAGACCAGCCTGGCGGAGGACGCCGCGGCGCACGCGCCCGTGGCGGTCTTCGGCCGCTGCTGGGACGGCACGGGCGCGCCGCCGTTCTGGCCCTGGGCCCAGGCCGTACGGCAGCTCACCGGACGGCACGGCGAACTGGCCGAGATGCTCGGCGCGACCGGGGAGTTCGCGCTGTACGAGGCGTTCGCCCGGCTCGTCGCGGAGCACGCCGCGGCGCACGGCAGGGTGCTCGTCGTCCTCGACGACCTGCAGTGGGCCGACGCCTCGTCCTTGCGCCTGCTGGAGTTCCTCGCCACCACGCGGGCGTGCCCGGAGCTGACCGTGATCGCGACGTACCGCGACACGGAGGTCGGCGGGCCGCTGGCCCGCACGCTCGCCACGCTCGTACGGCTCCCGCACGTCGAGCGGATCACGCTGGGCGGCCTCGGTGAGGACGCCATCGCCGAGTATCTGCGTCGGGCGGGCGCGGACGCCACGCGGGCGGCCGAGGTGGCGAGGCGGACCGGCGGCAACCCCTTCTTCCTGGGCGAACTCGTCCACCTGGACGGTGGCGAGGTGCCGGGCGCGGTCGCGGACGTGCTGCGCGGCAGGATGGCGGCGATATCGCCGGGCGCGCCCGGTGTCCTGTCGGCGGCGGCGCTGCTGGGCCGCGACGCCCCGCTGGACGTGCTGCTCGACGTGGTGCACGACGTGATGGACGTGCCGCGCGACGAGGTGCTCGACGTGCTCGACGCGGCCGTCCGGGCGCGCCTGCTCACCGAGCACGACCTCGTCTACAGGTTCGCCCACGACATCGTCCGCGACGTGCTGCGCGACGGCCTCGCCCCGCTGCGCAGGCGCCGCCTGCACGCCGGCATCGCGGCCGTGCTCGAACGGCGCGGCACACACCTGGCCGAGCTCGCGCACCACTACCGCGAGGGCCTGGTCATCTCCGGCATGGCGGCCAAGGCGATCGAGTACGCCCGGCAGGCGGCCGCCCACGCCATGGCCCAGTTCGCCTACGAGGACGCCGTCGAGCACCTGCGGCAGGCCGTCGCCCTCACCGCCCAGCTGCCCGTGACCGCCGCTAGGGAGAGCCGCGTGCTGCGGTGTGACCTGCTGCTCGGCCTCGCCGAGGCGCGGTCGGCGGCCGGGATGAGCACGCAGGTCCACGCCTCGCTGGAGGAGGCGGCCGAGATCGCCGACGCTCTCGGGGACGACGACCGGCTGGCCCGCGCCGCGCTCGGGTTCTCCGATCCGCTGTCGTGGGCGATGTACGAGGAATGGTCCGCGGGCGGCGCGCTGACCGGGCGGATCGAGCGGGCGCTGCGGAGCCAGGGGGAGGGCTCGCCCTGGCGGTCCCAGCTTCTGGCGGCCTTCGCCATCACGGGCTGTTTCACCCGGCCGGTGGAGGAGAGCTGCGGACTCGCGGCCGAGGCCGTAAGGGAGGCCCGCCTGCGGGAGGACGACAGGTCGCTGCTGCGGGCGCTGAGCGCGTACGAGATCCTCTCGCGGGGGGTCGCCGGGCACGCCGAGCGGCAGGCGGCCATCGACGAGATGGCCGAGGTGGCCCGCCGGACCGGCGACCTGGTGGCCGAATGGCTGGCCCGGGAGGCCGAGCACGTCGAGCTGGTCAAACAGGGCGAGCTGGAGCGGGCGGACCGGCTGCTGACGTGGCTGTCGGACACCGCGCGCAGGATCAGGCAGCCCGCCCTGCTCAGTCTCACCGCCTGGCTGTCGGCGATCCACGCCTATCTCCGCGGCGACCCCGGCCGCGCTCTGGCGGAGGCGGAGGAGTCGGCCCGGCTCCATCCGGAGGGCGCGTTCGGCCGCGACCACGCCGAGAGCCGGGCCCGCGTGTTCCGCTGCCTGGAAGCGCGTACGCGGGGTGACGCGGCGGCGGCGCTGGCGCTGGCGGAGGAGGCGCTGGCGCGGCGGCCCGGCGGCCAGCCCGGATGGCGGGTGCTGCGCTGCGCGGCCCTGCTCGACCTCGGCAGGAGAGATGAGGCCGTGGAGGTCCTCGCGGGGCTGGCCCGCGACGGCTTCGCCGGCATGCGGGGCGACCTCGCCTACCGGTTCATCCCCGACCTGCTGAGCGAGGTGTGCCTGGCCCTGGGCGACACGGCCGCGGCGGCGGCGCTGCACGACCTGCTCCTGCCGCATCAGGGCCGCCTGCTCGGCTGGTCGGTGACCGACCTGTGCCTGGCCCGCCTGGCGCTCGCCCTGGACGACCGCGAGGACGCGGCCCGCCGCCTGCGCGCCGCGCTCGCTCTCGTCCGCCGCTCCGGGGCGACCCTCTACGAGAAGCCGATCCTGGCCCTGCTCGCTCGCCTGTGACGGTCAGTGGGCGAGCCTGACCGAGGTGGCGATGCTCCACGGGCCGCAGTCGGAGCTGAAGGTGCCGCGGTCGCAGCCCTGGACGACGAAGACGACCCGGTTGACCGCGTGGCCGTTGGTGGTGCTGCAGACGCCGTTCCCGCAGTAGGGGTCGATAGAGTAGGCGCCGCTCCACGGGGTCAGCCTGCCGACCTTCACCTGGGTGGCGGGACCGCCGTCCATGCTCCAGCGGACGTTGAAGAAGTCCCAGTCACGGCCGAGGCCGCTCCAGCGGAACACGGCCTTGCCCTGCGCGTAGTAGGCGCGGACGAGGGCGCCTCCACCGAGGTTGGGCGACCACACGATCTTGCCGTTGCGGAACTCCTGGTAGGAACCGCGCTTGCCGGCGAAGCCGTACTCCTTGGTGATCGGGCAGCCGTACACGCTGTTCTCGCCGCCGTTGGACCGCCACAGGTCGCCGACCAGGCTGCCCGCGGGGGCCACGAGGGCGGGGTCGCAGGTGGCCGCGGCGGCGGGGGAGACGCCGGCCGCGAGGACGGTGGCCACGGCGCCGGCAGCGGTGACGACAGCGGTGGCGAGACCGAGGAGAGAGCGGGAGGCGCGGCCCATCGGACTGGTCCTTTCCAGGAGGACGGGGTGGACGCCTCAGGTGTACGACCGGCCGCTTTCAACGGGCCGACACGACTTGCGAAATGCTTGCCCGACACCGCGACGGTCCGGCGGAAGGCGACCGGGAGCCGTGCGGGTCCCGGCCGCCGCCGGTCACTCGCCGTTCTTCAGGGCTTCCGCGAGGGTGTCGCGCAGCGGGGTGGTCGGGCGGCCGATGAGGCGGGCCAGGTCGCCGGGGGTTTCGCCGAGCCAGCCGTCGGCGATGTCGGCGTCGACCTGGGCGAACAGGGCCGCGACCGGTTCGGGCAGGCCGTTCGCCTCCAGCGCCTTGGCGTACTCGGCGACCGGCAGGTCCCGATACTCGACCGGCGTGCCGGACAGTTCGGAGACCACGGCGGCCAGCTCGGGCATGCTCCAGGCGACGTCGCCCGTCAGCTCGTACACCGCGTCCCGGTGCCCCTCCGTGGCCAGGACCGCGGCAGCGGCGGCGGCGAAGTCGGCGCGCGCCGCCGAGGCGACGCGGCCGTCGCGGGCGCTGCCCAGGATGACGCCGCTCTGCGCGCCCTGCCGGGCCGTCGCGATGTAGTTCTCGTGATACCAGCCGTTGCGCAGGAAGGCGAAGGGCAGCCCGCTCGCGCGGATGTACTCCTCGGTCGCCTTGTGGTCGGGCGCGAGGCCCAGCGGGGTGGTGTCGGCGCGCGGGATGCTCGTGTAGGCGAGCAGTTCGGCGCCGGCCGCCTGGGCGGCGTCCACCACGGCCTTGTGCTGGTCGACGCGCCGGCCGGGCTCGGTGCCGGAGACGAGCAGCACCCTGGTCGCGCCCTCGAACGCCGGTCCCAGCGTGGCGGGCCTGTCGTAGTCCGCCTCGCGCACCTGGATGCCCCGCTCGGCCAGGTCGGCCGCCTTCTCCGGGCTGCGCACCGCCGCGACGATCAGCGAGGCGGGCACGCGCCCGGCGAGTTCCTCGACGACCAGCCGGCCGAGGTGCCCGGTGGCTCCGGTCACGACAATCATGGTTTCCCCTCCACAGTGCTTTCTACTGGTTAGTGCTTTCTATCAGAAAGTACTTCGAGAGCGTAAGCTGGCGGCCATGGAGGAGTTCGAGGAGCTCGTCGCCGACGTCTTCTCACGGAAGTGCACCTCGCGCACCGTGCTGGAGACCCTCACCGGCCGATGGGCGATCCTGGCGCTGGCGGCCCTGCACGAGGGGCCCTACCGTTTCAACGCGCTGCGCCGCCGCGTGGACGGGGTGAGCGAGAAGATGCTGTCCCAGACCCTCCAGGCGCTCGAACGCGACGGCATGGTGCTGCGGGAGGCCGAGCACACGATCCCGCCCCGGGTCGAATACAGCCTCACCCCGCTCGGCCGCGAGGCCGCCGAGCGCCTGCTCCCGCTCATCGCCTGGACGGAGGAGCGCATGCCCGAGGTCGTCGCCGCCCGGGAGCGCCACGAGGGACGGTGAACCCGGCAAGCCCGCGCCAAGTTCGGAACAAGACCGTCCGCCGAGTCTGTGGGACATGGACACACAGCTGACAGGTCCCTGGCGGATCGCGCCCGACGTGGTGCTCGTCCCGGTGATCGAACCGGTCGCGACGGGGTACGCGCACACCAACTCCATGGTCATCACCGGACGCGAGCCGGTGATCGTGGACACCGGCGCGGCCGGGCACCGTAAGCGCTGGACCGAGGACGTCTTCGCGGTCGTGGAGCCGCGCGACGTGCGGTGGATCTTCTTGAGCCACGACGACCCCGACCACGCGGGCAACCTGGAGGTCGCCCTGGAGATGTGCCCGGCCGCGACGCTCGTCACCGGCTCGCCCCCGCGTCCGGGGCGCGGCTTCGCGCCGCCGCCGGGCCGCACGCGCCGGATCGCCGACGACGAGTCGTTCGACGCGGGCGACCGGCGGCTGACCGCGGTGCGGCCCCCGCTCTACGACGCGCCGGCGACCCGCGGGCTGTACGACGACCGCAGCGGCGTCTACTGGGCGGCCGACTGCTTCGGGGCCGAGACGCCGCTCGCGACCGCGGACGCGGGGGACCTCCCGCTTGAGGACTACCTGGAGGCCGTGCGTGCCTTCGGCTCCGGGCTCAGCCCCTGGCACCGCTGGCTCGACCCGCGGGTCTTCGGCCGGTATGTCGACCGGCTCGCGGCCATGGAGATCATCGCTGTCGCCTCGGCCCACGGGCCCACCGCGACCGGGGACCGCGTCGCCCGGGCGATCGGCGCCGTACGCGGCCTCGCCGGGGCGCCGCCCGCTCCCTGGTGAGTCACAGCGGAACGGCTGCGCTCCGTGACGGGCGGGACGGACGCCCCCGTGTCCGGAAGCGGCGAGTCGGTCCAGGTCACCGGCGCTTTGCTCGTTGATGGCCGGTTCACCCCGTTGCCATACACGCAGTTAACGTGGCGGGACTGTCGAAGCCTTTTCTGGGCAGGCACGATGTCTTGTGAACGACATCCAGCACCACGATCTCGTGCGCGGGATTCCCGGGAGGGGCCGGACCGTGAGCGAGCGCGACCATAGAGCCGGTGGGCTCCGGGACCTTCCCGGCATGACCGCCGAGCCGGAGGGCGAGGAGGTCCAGTGAGGGAGATCTGGCCGGGGGATTCCTATCCGCTCGGGGCGACGTACGACGGCGCGGGCACCAACTTCGCGCTCTTCTCCGAGGTGGCCGAGCGCGTCGAGCTGTGCCTTTTCGACGACGACGGCAACGAGGAGCGCGTCACGCTGAGCGAGGTGGACGGCTTCGTCTGGCACTGCTACCTGCCCGGGGTGGGGCCGGGCCAGCGGTACGGCTACCGGGTCCACGGGCCCTACTCGCCCGCCGACGGCCTGCGCTGCAACCCCAACAAGCTGCTGATCGACCCGTACGCCAAGGCGGTGGAGGGCTCCGTCAACTGGGACCAGGCGGTCTACGGCTACCGCTTCGGCGAGCCGGACAGCCGGGACGACAGCGACTCGGCGCCGTACGTGCCGAGGTCGGTCGTCGTCAACCCCTTCTTCGGCTGGGGACACGACCGGCCGCCGGCCACGCCGTACCACGACACGGTGATCTACGAGGCACACGTGCGCGGCCTCACGATCAGCCACCCGAAGATCCCCGAGCGGATCAGGGGCACGTACGCCGCCCTGGGCCACCCCGAGATCCTCGACCACCTCACCTCGCTCGGCGTCACCGCGATCGAGCTCATGCCGGTCCACCAGTTCGTGACCGACCACATGCTGGAGAAGCGGGGACTGTCCAACTACTGGGGCTACAACACGATCGGCTTCTTCGCGCCGCACAACGCCTACTCCAGCTCCGGGCAGCGCGGCGGGCAGGTGCTGGAGTTCAAGGCGATGGTGAAGGCCCTGCACGAGGCGGGCATCGAGGTGATCCTCGACGTCGTCTACAACCACACGTCGGAGGGCAACCACCTGGGCCCGACCCTGTCCATGCGCGGCATCGACAACGCCAACTACTACCGGCTGGTCGAGGACGACCGGCGGTACTACATGGACACCACCGGCACCGGCAACAGCCTGCTGATGCGCAGCCCGCACGCGCTCCAGCTGATCATGGACTCGCTGCGCTACTGGGTGCGCGACATGCACGTGGACGGCTTCCGCTTCGACCTCGCGGCCTCCCTCGCCCGCGAGCTGCACGAGGTCGACCGGCTGAGCGCGTTCTTCGACCTCGTCCAGCAGGACCCGGTGCTGTCGCAGGTCAAGCTCATCGCCGAGCCGTGGGACGTCGGCCCCGGCGGCTACCAGGTCGGCAACTTCCCGGCCCGCTGGACCGAGTGGAACGGCCGCTACCGCGACACGATCCGCGACCTGTGGCGGGGCGAGCCCGCCGCGCTGCCGGAGTTCGCCAGCCGCCTCACCGGGTCGAGCGACCTCTATCAGGACGACAGCCGCCGCCCGGCCGCGTCGATCAACTTCGTCACCTGCCACGACGGCTTCACGCTCCAGGACCTGGTGTCGTACAACGACAAGCACAACGAGGCCAACGGCGAGGACAACCGCGACGGCGCGGACGACAACCGCTCCTGGAACTGCGGGGTGGAGGGCCCGGCCACCGGGCCGGTCGCCCAGCTCCGCGAGCGGCAGAAGCGCAACTTCCTGGCCACGCTGTTCCTGTCGCAGGGCGTGCCGATGCTGTCGCACGGCGACGAGATCGGCCGCACGCAGCAGGGCAACAACAACTCCTACTGCCAGGACAACGAGATCAGCTGGGTCGACTGGGGCGCGATCCTGGAGGCCGGCGCGAGGGACTCCAACGCGAAGGACGACGCGGGGACGCGGGAGAAGCGCCAGCTCCTCGACTTCACCCGGCGCCTGGCCCGGCTGCGCCGCGACCACCCGGTCTTCCGCCGCCGCCGCTTCTTCTACGGCCGGCCCGTACGCGGATCGCACGACGAGCTGAGCGACATCGCCTGGCTCACGCCGTCCGGCACGGAGATGGCCGACGCCGACTGGACGAACGGCTACGCCAAGGCGCTGGCGGTGTTCCTGAACGGCGACGCCATCACCGAGCCCGACCGGCGCGGCCGGCGGATCTCCGACGACTCGTTCCTGCTGCTGTTCAACGCCCACCACGAGGTCATCAAGTTCACGATCCCCGACGACTACGGCGAGCTGTGGGCGACCGAGCTGGACTCGGCGATGCCGGTGCTGAGTGAGTCGCGCGTGTGCCGGGCCGGCGAGGCCGTGCCCGTCACCGGGCGGTCGGTGCGGGTGCTGCGCCGCGTCTGACGTGGTGCGATGGCCTGACCAGGGGCGATGCCGCACTAGAGTGCGCTTCGGCGTTAGTCCGCGTCACATTGGGCAGGAGGGGAGCCGGTCCGGCGCTCCTCCTGGCCGTCGCGGTGCTGGCCGGGGCGCGGTCGTGACGTGCACTATGAACACGACCTCCGGAAACGCGTTGCGAAAGGCGGTTCGGTGACTTCTACCTATCGGGTGCAGCTGACGCCTGACTTCGGATTCGCCCAGGCCGCGAGCCTCGTCGGATACCTCCGCGAGCTGGGGGTGGGCCACCTCTACCTGTCGCCGATCCTCCAGGCCTGCCGGGAGTCGCAGCACGGGTACGACGTGACCGACCACGGCCGCGTACGCGAGGAGTTCGGCGGCGAGCAGGGCCTGCGGGCGCTGGCGGCCGAGGGCATGCCGCTGGTCTCCGACATCGTGCCCAACCACATGACCGTGCCGGTGCCGGAGTCGGACAACGCCCAGCTGTGGGCGGCGCTGCGGGACGGCCCGGGGTCGCCGGCCTCCCGGTGGTTCGACTTCCAGTGGCCGGTCACGCTGCCGCTGCTCGGCGACGACGCCGACGAGGCGCTCCGCGTGGACGGCGGCGTGGACGGCGGCATGGACGGCGGCGTGGACGGCAGGGTGCTGCGCTACCACGACCACGCGTTCCCGATCAGGCCCGGCACCGAGCACCTGCCGCTGCCGGAACTGCTGGAGGCCCAGCACTACCGGCTGGCCCACTGGCGGGAGAGCCCCGGTTACCGGCGGTTCTTCGACGTGTCGTCGCTGATGGGCCTGCGTGTGGAGGACCCCGAGGTCTTCGAGGCCACCCACGCCGTCACCTTCCGCCTCATCGAGGAGGGGCTGGTCCACGGGCTGCGCGTCGACCACCCGGACGGACTGGCCGACCCCCGCGGCTACCTCCGGTGGCTGCGCCCGCATGTGCCCGGCCATCTGTGGGTGGAGAAGATCCTCATCGACGGCGAACGGCTGCCCGCCGACTGGCCGTGCGACGGCACCACCGGATACGACGCGCTCAACATGGTCACCCGGCTGTTCGTCGACCCGGCGGGCCGCGACGCGCTGGTCGAGACGTTCGGCCGCCACACCGGCGTACGCGACGACTACGAGACCGTGCGCCACGACTCCAAGAAATACGTCATCGACCTGTTTTTCACGGGAGAGGTCGACCGGCTGACCGACGACCTCGGCGACCCGGACCTGCGCGAGGCCGTCGTGGAACTGCTGGCCGCGATGCCCGTCTACCGGGCGTACGTCAACCCGGGCGAGCAGCCGTCCTCCGAGTCGGAGGCGATCGTCCAGGAGGCGGCCGGGGTGGCGGCCACCAGGACCGACCCCGACGCGGTGGCCAAGGCCGCCAAGCTCGTCCTGTACGGCCCGCCCGAGGCGGTCGTCCGCTTCCAGCAGACCTGCGGGCCGGTGATGGCCAAGGGCGTCGAGGACACCGCGCTCTACCGGTGGTATCCGCTGGCCTGCCTCAACGAGGTGGGCGGGGAGCCCGACAGGTTCGGGGTCTCGCCTGCCGAGTTCCACGACTTCTGCGCCGGGTTGCCGCCGCGGACGATGACCACGCTGTCCACCCACGACACGAAGCGGTCGGAGGACGTGCGCGCCCGCCTGGCCGTGCTGTCGGAGCTGCCCGAGGAGTGGGCGATGGCCGTCGACTCCTGGGCGGCGGCCGTGTCGTTCGACCCCAAGCTCGACTACCTCGCCTGGCAGTCGCTGATGGCGGCCTGGCCGATCTCCCTCGACCGCTTCACCGACTACCTGCTCAAGGCGGCGCGCGAGGCCAAGACGTCCATCTCCTGGCTGAACCCCGACCCGGCGTACGAGGAGGGCATCAGGGACTTCGCCCGGCGGGCCGTCGACGCCTGCGGCTACTCGGTCGCCTCGTTCACCGAGGTCGTGGACCGGTACGCCCGGGTCAACTCGCTGGGGCAGAAGGCCGTCCAGCTCCTCATGCCGGGCATCCCGGACGTCTACCAGGGCAACGAGATCACCGACTTCTCCCTGGTCGACCCGGACAACCGGCGGCCGGTGGACTTCGAGCGGCGCCGCCGGTTGCTGGCCGATCCCGACGACAGCTGGGACGGCCAGAAGATCCGCGTCACCGCCGCCGCGCTGGGCCTGCGCACGCGGCTCGACCCCGAGGCGCCGTACGCGCCGATCGAGGCGGGGGAGCACGCGGTCGCGTTCACGCGGGGCGTTCCCGGGCAGCGGACGGCCGCGGTCGTGGTCGCGACCCGGCTGCCGGTCGGGCTGGAGCGCAGGGGCGGCTGGGGAAGTGAGACGATCACGCTGCCGCAGGGGCGCTGGCGCGACCTGCTCACCGGCGACGAGTACGCGGGTGAGGTGCGGATGGCCGACCTGCTGTCCGCGTATCCGGTCGCGATTCTCGAAGGCTGACGGCTTCGTCCAATAGGGAGAGATGCGCATGTTCGAGGTCTGGGCGCCCGAGGCGGTGCGGGTCCAGGTCGAGTACGGAGGCGTCCGGCACGAGATGTCGCGGGGCGAGGGCGGCCGGTGGAGCGCCCCCGGCGACGAGCACGACCTCGACTACGCCTTCTTCGTGGACGGCGACGGGCCGTTCCCCGACCCCCGGACACGGCGGCAGCCGCACGGGGTGAACGGCCCGAGCCGGGTCTACCACCACGACGAATTCACGTGGAGAGACCAAGACTGGCTCGGCCGCGACCTGCGCGGCGCGGTGATCTACGAGCTGCACGTCGGGACGTTCTCGCCCGAGGGCACCTTCCGCGGAGTGGCCGACCGGCTGGAGCATCTGGTGGACCTCGGCGTCGACTTCATCGAGATCATGCCGGTGCCGCCCGTGCCAGGGAAGCGCAACTGGGGCTACGACGGCGTGGACCTCTACGCGGTCTTCGAGGAGTACGGCGGGCCGGACGGGCTCAAGAGCCTCGTGGACGCCTGCCACCGGGCCGGTCTCGGCGTGATCCTCGACGTCGTCTACAACCACCTCGGGCCGTCGGGCAACTACCTGGCCAAGTTCGGGCCGTACTTCCACGACGCGAAGGGGTCCTACTGGGGCGACGCGGTCAACCTGGACGGGCCCGGCTCCGACCAGGTGCGGCGCTACTTCATCGAGAACGCCCTGCAGTGGCTGCGCGACTACCACGTCGACGGGCTGCGCCTCGACGCCGTGCACGCCCTGCACGACAAGCGCGCCGTCCACTTCCTGGAGGAGCTGTCGGCCGAGGTCGACGCGCTGTCCGCCACCGTGGGCCGTCCGCTGACGCTCATCGCCGAGTCGGACCTCAACGACCCCCGCATGGTCACCCCGCGCGAGGCCGGCGGCCTCGGCATGCACGCGAGCTGGAACGACGACGTCCACCACGCCATCCACGCGAACGTCACCGGGGAGACCAACGCCTACTACGGGGACTTCGCCACTCTGTCGTCCCTCGCCAAGGTGCTGACCAGGGGATACTTCCACGACGGCACCTACTCGTCGTTCCGCGGCCGCTCTCACGGCAGGCCGGCGACCGGGGTGTCCGGCCACCGGTTCGTCTGCTGCGCGCAGAACCACGACCAGATCGGCAACCGGCCCGAGGGCGACCGCATGCGGCCCGAGCAGCTCCGCCTCGCCTCCGGACTGCTGCTCACCTCGCCGTTCACCCCGATGCTGTTCATGGGCGAGGAATGGGGGGCGACCACCCCGTTCTACTTCTTCACCGACCACTTCGAGCCGCACCTCGCGGCGGGCGAGGGCGAACGGCGCAGGAAGGAGTTCGAGGGCTTCGGCTACGACTGGAAGGCCCCCGAGCCGGGCGACGAGGACACGTTCCTGCGCTCCAAGCTCGACTGGGAGGAGCTGACCAAGGACGAGCACGCCTCGCTGCTGGGCTGGTATCGAGACCTGCTCGCGCTCCGCAAGTCTCATCCCGATCTCACCGATCCCCGCCTGGACCGGGTGCGGGTCGAGGTGGACGAGGACCGGCGCGTCGTGGTGATCGAACGCGGCTCGCTGCGGATCGCCGCCAACTTCGCCGAAGGCCCGGTCCCCGTACGGCTGGCCGCGTCGCGGCTCCTGCTCGCCTCCGACGAGTCCGCCCGCCTGACCGATGAGGTTCTCGACCTGCCCGGCCGCTCCCTGGCCATCGCGGAGGTCTGAGACGGCGTCCACGATCACTACCACCGGTCTGCCAGGCCGACCAGGCCGAGGAGACGGGCGGTGCCGGTGTGGTGGTGTGAGAGGAGGGTCGGGCGACCCGACCCTCCTCTCGATTGTCCGATCCACCGGGTGATCGCTCTAGGCGACGATCGCGATGAACGACTTGACGTATCCGACGGCGTCGAGCGCGGTCTTCACCGTGCCGTCGAGGTTGAGCTTGACGCTGTTCTGGCAGCTCCACGTGTACCCCGAGGACGCACGCCAGGCCGTCGGCAGGGAGGAGATAGTGCCTGACTTGTTCCAGTTGTGGTCGCGGGATCCGGAGTCGAACGTCCCGTGGAGCCGCCCGAAGGTCTCGAAGACGAAAGCCGAGCCTGACGACGTGCGGACGACGCAGACGCCCGAGAAGTTGTAGCTGGTGCCGCCCGAGTCGTGCATGTGCCCGGACCACTGGTACGTCCCGTCGCGGTACACGGTCAGCGAGGTCCAGCCACCGACCGGGACCCCTCCGCTGAAGTTGACCCTACGGTTGATGACGATCGGGGAGGCGATGCCGGAGGACGAGGCCCGGCGGCCGGCCGCGGCGGCGTTGTCGTCGCGCGCCTGCTGACGTACGGCCGGCGTGACGCAGACGTCGTCACCGGTGAAAGCCTCGCGCCAGACGTAGCCCGTCACGCAGGTGTGCGGGCCGTATGCTCCGTTGGTCCAGCGGGAGAACCTGACACTGTTGTCATTGGCGGTCTGCGTGCGGACGGCGGGAGTGACGCAGACGTGGTCGGAGGGGCGTGCCTCGCGCCAGACGTAGCCGCTCGCACAGGTGTCGGGACCGTAGTCGGTGGCGGACGCGGGAGTGGCGACGGCGGGGAGGGCGGTGAGGCCGGTGATCGCGGCGGCGGCCATGCCAAGAGCGGTGCGCTTCATAATGATCTCCTCAGGGGGTGCCTCCCGGCGTTGCCCCTGGCTGCCGGGCTTGTGCACCCAGTGAACGGCCGCCCCCTTTCAGGTCCCTTGATCTCCGCTAGCCGGTCCGCCCTGCAAGAGAATTGCAAGGCGGCGGTCCGTCAAGCGGGAAAAGAAGAAGGACCCGGCTGTGTGCCGGGCCCTTCTCTTCAGCGTTTACAGGCGTTCAGATCAGCCTCTCGTCCAATCAGTGGGCCGCTCGCTCAAGCGGCCTGGGCGACGGGAAGTTCGAAGGTGACGGTGTCGGGGACCGCGGTGTAGAGCCGCCAGCTCAGGTGGTCGCGCTGGGAGACGACGGTGACGTGCAGGCCGCAGCCCGCCAGCCAGAGGGCCAGGTCGGCGAAGTAGCCGTCGCCCGACCCGATCACCGCCCGCTCGAACCGCAGGTCCACCCGGGTCGTACGGGCCGCCTCGTCGAGGGCGTGGTCGGCGCCGTCAGGTCCCGAGCGGGCCAGCAACTGCACCCCGCGCAGCGCGATCCCCACGGAGACGAGCGCGTTGTGGTTGACCGCCACGATGAACTGGTCCAGCGGCCCGACCGGCACCGTGCGCTGGTAGGCGCTCATCACCCGCCGCACGTCGTGGGTCGTCGGAAGGGGAGACCCGGTCAGGTTCTCGATGTCCAGGAGATGGATCGCGCGCCCACGGCGAAGTGACCTGATGCGTGTGATGGGGGTGCTCACGATCATTGCTCCCTTCCATGACAACTCCTGGCGTCCATTAGACCATGTGTTGACACAATCAACCAGTACTTGGCGGGACGTTGCCCATGTCCGAGGCATCGGATATGGTCCGGTCTGATCGGAGAACTGGCGGAAGGCGGAGCGGCGTGCGGCGAGACGTACACGTCACCGCGGCGGACATCGCCCGTTTGGCCGGCGTGGGACGTGCGGCGGTCAGCAACTGGCGGCGCAGGCACGACGACTTTCCCGAGCCCGTGGGGGGCACGTCCACCAGCCCGGCGTTCTCGCTCGCGGAGATCCGGGATTGGCTGCGCGGCCACGCCGAGGGCAGGGACCTCCCCCCGGACGAGTGGCTCTGGCAGGACCTGCGCACCACCGTCGACGACGACGACCTCGCCGACCTGATCGCCGACCTCGGGGCCTTCCTGGTGTACGTGCAGCACGAGGCGGACGACTGGGACGGGCTCTCGGCCGGGACCGACGAGGAGGTGGCGCGGGAACTTCCGGCCCGGGTGCGCGCGACGTGCGAGAAGACCGCCGGCGCGGAGGCGTTCCCCGAGACGGTTCCGGCGACCCGGGTGCCGCTGGTCCGCTCGATCGCCCGGCTGGCCGCGGAACGCGGCGCCCGCGGCACCTTCGAGTTCCTGCGCGAGCGGTACTTCGAGGTGCACACCCGGCGCGTCTACTCCACCCCCGCCGAGATCGTCACGCTCACGCTCGACCTCGTGGGCGAGGGGTTCGGCTCCGTGCTCGATCCGGCCTGCGGCTCGGGCCGCATCCTCGGCCGCGCGCTTGAGCGCTCGCCCGGAGCCCGGCTGCTCGGCCAGGACATCGATCGCGTGGCCGCCCGGCTCACCGCCGTACGGCTCGCGCTGCGCTGCGACAACGCGCGGATCAGGCCGGGAGACTCCCTGCGCGCGGACGCCTTCCCCGGCGAGTTGGTGGACGCGGTGGTGTGCAACCCGCCGTTCAACGACCGCAACTGGGGATACGAGGAGCTGACGGCCGACCCCCGGTGGGAGTACGGTCTGCCGCCGCGCGTGGAGCCCGAGTTGGCCTGGGTGCAGCACGCGCTCGCCCACCTCACGCCGGGAGGCGTGGCCGTGCTCCTCATGCCCCCGGCCGTCGCCAGCCGCAGGTCGGGCAGGCGGATCAGGTCCCAGCTGCTGCGGCGCGGCGCGTTGCGCGCGGTCATCACGCTCCCGCAGGGCGCCGTGCCCAACGTGGCGGTCGGCCTCACGCTGTGGATCCTGTGCCAGCCCGCCGAAGGCGGCACACCGAGCCATGTCCTGATGGTCGACACCTCCGGCAGGCCGGACGATTACGCCGGCGTGGCCGTCGCGGCGTGGCGGGAGTTCGGCGAGGGGCGCGAGCTGGACGAGCCGGGCGTCAGCAGGTCGGTCCCGCTCGTCGACCTGCTCGACGAGGACGTGGACCTCACCCCCGCCCGCTACCTGTCCACGGCCGCCGACGACCTGTCACCGGAGCGGATCGCCGGAGCCCGTTCCCGGCTCGCCGAGCTGTTCGGGGCCATCGCCGGGTCGATGCCCTCGGTCGCGGCGTCGCCACCGGACGAGCTCGCCCTGGTCCCGCTGCCCGAGCTGGTGCGGCGCGGCATGCTCGTCCTGGAGCAGCAGACGCCGGCCCGGCCGGGGGAGGAACCTCCCCGGGGGGCGCCGGTGCTCACCGTCGAGGACGTGCTCGAAGACCGGACCGCGACGGGAACCCCGGAGCACGCCGGGGCGAGGCCGATCGTCACGCGGCCCGGCGACGTTGTGGTCCCACAGGTCGTGACCGCCCCGGTCGCGCGGGTGCTGACGAAGGGCGACGCCCTGCTCGGCCCCTACCTGTCCCTGCTGCGGCCGGATCCCGAGGTGCTCGACCCCGACTTCCTCGCCGGTTTCCTCTGCGCGTCCGTCAACGTCCGCCACTACACCTCCATGTCCTCGCGCTATCGGGTGGACGTACGGCGTGCGGAGCTGCCGCTGCTGCCGATGGAGGAGCAACGCAGGTATGGAGAGGCGTTCCGGCGCCTCGCCGATTTCCGGTCGGCCCTCCGTGAGGCGGCCGCGCTCGGCGAGGACCTGGCCCGGCTGGTGGCCGACGGCCTCACCCACGGCGCGGTACGGCCCCACGAGTAGGGTCGGGTGCCGTGAGCGGTGAACTGGAGCACCTGGCCGCCCGGCTGCGCGAGTTCGTACGCGTCCGGGACTGGGAGAGGTTCCACACGCCCAAGAACCTGGCGATGGCCCTTGCCGGGGAGGCGGGGGAACTGGTCGCGGAGTTCCAGTGGCTGACGGCCGAGGAGTCGCGGAACCTCGACGAGGACGCCCTGCGCAGGGTGCGCGCCGAGCTCGGGGACGTGACGTTGTATCTGGTCCGGCTCGCCGACGCGCTGGGCGTCGACCTCGCCGAGGCCGCGAACGCCAAGCTGGACGACAACGAGCGCCGGTACGATCCCGAGACCTATCGCGGTTCGGCCAGGAAGGCTCCTCCACTGACCTCGTGACGTCCCCGGCGTCGCCCGGACCGCGCGGTTAACGCGACCACTGTGCCGTGGTAGGCCTACATCACGATGAAGGTGCCGATCACCCCGGTCGCGCTCAGCACGCCGAACACGGTCAGTACGGCGACCGCGATCCCGCCGCTCATCAGCCATCGACGCCGGGCCGTGCCCGTGCCCAGGCTGACCACCGCGAGCCAGCCCCACAGCAGCCCCTCGACCAGGAACCACGGTTCGTTGAACAGCAGATCCTGAAGATCGGCCGCGCGCCGGTCGATCGTCGCCCAGAACGGAAGGTCCATGTACAGCAGGCCGGCCAAGCTGAGCACCCGCTGGATGACATCGATCAGTGCGTGCATGACGCACCCCACCGCCACCGCCCAGCAGAGGGCCAGCAGGCCGCGCCGCCCGTACGGGTGCCGCCACAGCGGCAGCGTCGCCACCGGCAACACCGCGGCGATCAGCAGGATGACCGCCCCCACTGTGTTGATCAGCAACCACTGCGGGCGCGAGACGGGCGTGCCGAACATGCCGACGGTTCCGCCCAGCGCGTAGTAAGCCCGATAAGCGCTGTAGAACAGGGCCCACGCACCCAGGACGACGCTGATCCTGGCTCTGTTCGCCGCCACCTCCCGCACGTGCTCCACGACTGCCACGTTTCCCTCCGCATGCACTCAAGGCCGGACATCAGACTGCCGAACCGCTCCTGAGACACAGCTGAGAAGCCAACCCTCCTTCACAGCCCGGGACTCCCGACTGGACGCGGAGGGTGTCCGAGGGCCGCCCGCTTCCGGCATGGTCCCCTTTGGCTTGCGGACGTGCCGTGACGCTTTCAGGGCCAGGCGAGGAGTTGGAACCAGACGGACTTGCCGTACGGGGTGAGGGCCCAGCCCCAGTGGTGGGAAAAGGCCTGGACGATCGCGAGTCCCCGGCCGTGCAGGTCGAGTGAACGGGCCTGACGCAACCGGGGGAGTGTGGGGCAGGGGTCGTGGACGTCCACGACGAGCAGGTCCTTCTCCCGGCTGACCGTGACGCGGACCGCGCTCGTCGCCGAGCCTCCGATGGTGCCGGTGATGCCGTGGGTGAGCGCGTTGGTGACAAGTTCCGACGCCAGGAGTTCGGCGACCTCCGGGACGTCCTCGGCCGCGTTCCAGTCGAGGGCCACGTCCCGGACGAACCGCCGTGCCGAGGCGACGCACCGGATGTCGCGCGGGAGCCATTTCTCGCCGAGGACGGGGACGAGCCGGTCGGGCGTGCAGCGATATTCGGCCAGCACCGTGCGGGCCGCGATTGCCTCGGTCATCGGCGTTCTCCCGGTCTCGGAAATCCACGTCCAGACTGTCGAGATCCGACTACTGTAAGTATCGATTTCGTTACCAAGGACAACATTTGAAGACCATGTCCATGTCGTTGAAATCCGGCACGAGGAGGCGTTGTGGTCGATGTCTACTCACCACAGGCGATATGGGGCAGGGAGCTGCGCCACTACCGCCAGGCGGCGGGGTTGACCCAGACCCAGTTGGCCCAGAAGGTGCACTTCAGCGAGTCCTTGATCAGCGGTATCGAGACCGGTCAGCTCCCGGCGAGCCCGGAGTTCGCGCAGTGCTGCGACGAGGTCCTGTCCACCGGCGGGGCGCTGCGACGCCTGCTCGACTGGCGCAAGGGCCAGGTGTTCCCCTCCTGGTTCGGCAAATGGCGCGACAAAGAGCAGGTCGCCACCACGCTCCGGACCTACCAGCCGCTCGTCATCCCCGGCCTGCTCCAAACCGAGACGTACGCGCGCGTGCTGTTGTCGGGAGACGAGACCGCAGTGGCGGCACGGATGGAGCGCCAGCGCATCCTCGGCCGGGAAGACCCGCAGTCGCCAACTCTCCGGTGCGTCATCGACGAGGCCGTCCTGCACCGGCCGATCGGCGGACCGGAGGTCATGCGCGAGCAACTCAATCATCTCGTGGGCATGATCAGCCCGAGGCTGAGCGTTCAGGTCGTCCCACACGGTATGCATTCGGGCTTGCTCGGCGGGTTCTCCATTGCGACGCTGAATGGGGGAAATGACCTGGTTTATATGGAGACGGCCGTCCGGGGCCTCACTACCAGTGACCATGAGGACGTCGCGGCAGCCACCGAATGCTTCGAAGCGATCCGGACCGAGGCGTTGCCGCTGAACATGTCCACCGACCTCATCAGGAAAACAGTGGAGGACAGATGGACCTGAGCCGGGCCCGCTGGCGCAAGTCGAGCTACTCGGGAAGCAACGGAGGCGACTGCGTCGAGGTGGCGGAGGTCGACGGAGGACCCGAGCACAAGAGCGGCCGGCTGATCGCCGTACGGGACTCCAAGGACCCCGACGGCCCCGCGCTGTTCTTCACTCCCGAGGAGTGGAAGGCGTTCCTCCTCGGCGTCCAGGCCGGCGAGTTCGAGCCGGGCCGCTGACCGGCCCTCGCGTCGCCCGCCGGGGCGACGCGTAACGCGAGGGCCGGGGCGGAAGGTCAGCTCTCGATGAACTGGTGGTCGGTCCTGATCCGGCCGTCCTCATCGAGGGTGAGGAAGTCGAACCCGGCCGAGTCCACCTCGCCCGATGCGATCCTCACCATCTCCCAGTTGAAGCGCACCGCACTGTGGTGCCGTCCGCGTTCTCCACAACCCGGAAGACGTACGCGCCCGGCGCGACCCACTTGCCGTACGACGTGGCGATGCGCACCTCAAGCTCCGCGTGGCCGTGGACCTTGATGGACGGGGTGTAGTGGGCGGCGTCCGGGGCGAACAGCTGGGCGATCATCTCGCGGCGTACGGCGGCGTCCGGCTCGTTCCACACGGCCACATAGCGGCGGGCCAGGTCGTTGAGGTCGTTCATGTTTCTCCTTGCGAATGACGGTCAGGCCGTGGCTCTGGCACGCGGGAGCCACTGGACGAGAGCGGCGATGGCCAGGGTGATGACGATGAGGTAGACGAGCCCGTGCTGGAACGCCACGGTGACGCCGCCGGACAGGGCGCTGTAGAAGACGATGCCGATGATGCCGACGCCCAGCGCCCCGCCCACCTGCTGGGCTGTGGTGAGGGCGCCCGCGGCGCCGCCGGCGTGATGCGGGGCCACCCCGGACAGGACGGTGCGCGGGAGCTGGCCCGCTCACGGGCACCCCGCTCCCGACGCGGGCGCCGACCAGCTCCTCGTGCTCATCGACGGCGTGCTCGCCCACGCCGTCACCCGGCCCGGCGCCCGTCCCGCCCTGGCCGCGCGGGCGCTGGCGGAGGCCGTCCTCGCGGCACGGGCCTGACGGCGTCGATGTGATTCGCCTTGCCCAAATTTGACTGTTTCGGTCATCTCCTGGTTGATGATCCGCAAGGATGATCGCCAGGACGCCGCCCGGATGGAGGGCGACGGTTGGGAAAGGACAACGTATGCGCAGGTCCGCGAGTACGGTCGTCGTCGCAGCGGCGCTGGCCGTCGGAGGGCTCGTCGCCAACCCGGCATACGCGATCTCCGCCGGCTACACCCCCGAGGGGGTGTGCGGTTCCGGTTTCGGCCAGGTCGCGAGCAGTAAGGTGAAGACCTCGTCGGGGCAGGTCTTCGGAAAGGTCTACCTGCTCTACAACCGCTCCACGGGCCAGAACTGCGTCGTCACCATCAAGTCGGCGTACGTCGGCACGCCCACCAGGACCTCCGCCCAGCTCATGGTGCGGCTGCCCAACGGGCGGGCGGCCGAGAAGATCGACCACCTGAAGAAGTACAAGTACTACGCCGGCCCGGTGAAGATGAACGCCAAGGGCAAGTGCGTGAAGTACTACGGCACGGTCGCCGACACGCGCGTCGACGGGGAGATCGCGAGCGGTGGCCGCCTGACGTGGGGCAACTGCGGCTGACCCCGGACGTCCCCACCACGGCCCGGTAGGGCCGGACGCAGGCGCTGCCCAGCGGGTGCCGGGCGGCGCCTGCGGTGGACAGCCTCTCCCTTAGCATCGGTGCGGCACGACCCGGATGCGAGGAGACGTACGTCCAGATGGGCGCCAATCACAGCCACGGCACGACCGCCCCGCCCGTTTCCCGCCGGACCGTGGTGGCGACGCTGGCCGTCATCGTTCCCGTCGCCCTGGTGACGGTGGCCGCCCTGATATGGCTGTGGCCGGGCGACGGCCGGCCATCCGGTTCGTCCTCGCCCTCGCTGCGGCAGGTCAACGGGACGATCGTCGATGTCGTCCCCAAGCCGTGCCCCGCCGTGCCGGACGAGCAGGCGGCCGGTCCGGCCGCGGCGCCGGGCTCCGATGCCTGCGGGGACGCCCGCGTCAGGATCGCGGGTGGGCCCGACGAGGGCCGGACCGTCACCACCGAGCTGCCCACCGGCCCCGGTGCGCAGCGGTTCGCGGTGGGTGAGGACGTCGTGCTGGTCCATGTGCCGGACGGCGCGCTCGACGCACCCGAGTATCTGCTGTCGGACCACGACCGGTCCGCTCCGCTGTGGCTGTTCGTCGCCGCGTTCGCCCTTGCGGTGGTCGCCTTCGGACGCTGGCGCGGACTGACCGCGCTGATCGGGCTGGCCGTGACCTTCGTCCTGCTGCTGACCTTCGTCGTCCCCGCGATCCTCGCGGGTGAGCCGCCGACCCTGGTGGCGATCGTGGGCTCCGCCGCGATCATGCTGGCGGTCCTCTACCTCACTCACGGCTTCACGATCGCGACCTCGATGGCGGTGCTGGGCACGCTGGTCAGCCTCACCCTCACCGGTCTGCTGTCCGCGTTCGCCATCGACGTCGCGCACCTCGCGGGGATCACCGACGACAGCTCGTTCCTGCTCGACAGCAACTACCGGATCAACGGGCAGGGCCTGCTGCTCGCGGGAATCATCATCGGCGCGCTCGGCGTGCTCGACGACGTCACCGTCACCCAGGCGGCCACCGTGGGGGAACTGGCCGTGGCCAACCCCGGCTACACCTTCAGGCGCCTCTACCGCGCCGCCGCCCGCGTCGGGCGGGCCCACATCGCCTCTGTGATCAACACGATCGTCCTCGCGTACGCCGGGGCCGCGCTGCCCATGCTGCTGCTGTTCAGCGTCGGCGACCAGCCGCTCGGAGACGTGCTGCGCAACCCCGTCCTCGCCCAGGAGATCATCCGCAGCATCGTCGGCACGCTGGGACTCATCGCGGCCGTCCCCGTGACCACCGCGCTGGCCGCCCTCGCGGCGCCCCGGCGGCGTTCGGAAGAGGAGTCGAAGAGCCACTTGCCGGCTGGTGCCGCGGCGGAAAAGGATTGGCCGGCCGAGTGGCACGTCCGATAGAACGGGCGTGGACCTTCGACGACGAGAGGAGGGACGAGCCGATGTGTGCAGAGAACGTCGTGCCGGTTCCTTCCCGGGGTACGGCCGGACGCTGACCCCTGGGCGCGAGCGGGCACGCCTCACCTGAGGAAGTGCAGTGAACCCCAACGACTTGATCATGCGCCCTATCGCGGGGCGTACGGAACTCGACCTCTTCCGCCGCCTGCCCTACTTGCTGAACGACGAGCTGGACGACGACCTCGCCTCCGGCCGCCGGCGGGCCGAGTGGATGTGGATGGCGCTGAGCGGCGACCGCCTCGTCGCCAGACTGGCCTGGTGGGCCCCGCGCGAGGGCGAGGCGCCGGCGCTGCTCGACATCCTTGACCTCGACGACACCATGCCCGGACCGGCGAGCATCGAGGCCGGGGCCCGGTTGTTCGAAACCGCGAGCGCCGCGGTGCTGCCGGTCGGCGTACGCCCGCCGGAATACAACACGTTCGTCCCCCCGCGGTGGCGCGACGACGCGCAGGCGAGGCGTGCAGTCGAGGACCGCATGACCGTGCTGGAGCGGGCCGGCGCCCGGCCGCTCGTCGAACGGCTGCGGCTGGAGTGGCGTCCAGGCACTCCCATCGCGGCTCCGGGTGGGCGGCTGACCTTCCGGCCCGTGGCCGGCAGGGAGGAACTGGTCGCCCTGATGACCCTCGTCCTCGACGGCACGCTCGACGCCCACAGCCGCGCCGACCTCACGCGAATGCCCGCCGAGCGGGCCGCGGCCCAGCACTACGACGACGAGCTCGCCCACTACGGAAGCCCACGGGAGTGGTGGCGGATCGGCACCTCACCCGACGGCGAACCGGTGGGATTCGTCATCCCGGCGCGCAACGACTACAACCCGATAATCGCGTACATCGGGGTCGTGCCCGCCCACCGTGGAAACGGCTACATCGACGACCTGCTGGCCGAGGGGACGCGGATCCTCGCCGGGCAGGGCGTCCCGCGAATCCGGGCCGCCACGGACGTCGGGAACGTCCCGACGGCCCGGGCGTTCCTCCGCGCCGGATACGAGGTCATCGGCCAGCGGATCGACATGACATGGAGTGAAGGCGGGTCGCAGTAGGGCGGTCTCCGCCACGCGGGTGAAGGTGTCCGGCAGAAGACACGCGCGGAAAATGGCTTGCGGCTCCTCCCGTCGTGCTCGCTAGGGTGACGCCCATGTGCTGCTTCGCATGCTTCACGAGGATCCGCCGCTCGTAGCGGCGGATCCTTCCTCTCGTACGGCTCCGCCGCCATCGGTGTCCTCGCCGGTGCGGCGCTTCGCGCTGCCCGGCTCCGATCGCGCACTCGCGGAGCACTTCCATGGTTCATCAGAGCGGACGGCACGAGCTCGGCCAGAACTTCCTCGTCGACCGTACGGTCATCGCTCACGTCGGGGAACTGGTCGCCGGGACAACCGGCCCGATCGTCGAGGTCGGCGCGGGGGACGGGGCGCTGACGCTTCCCCTCAGCCGCTACGGCAGGCCGCTGACGGCGGTCGAGGTCGACGACGGACGGGCACGCCGGCTGGCCCGGCGCGTCCCGGCGAACGTCACTGTCGTCAACGCCGACATCCTGCGGTTCCGGTTTCCGCGGCATCCTCACGTGGTGGTCGGAAACCTGCCGTTCCACCTCACGACCTCGATCATGCGGCGGCTCCTCGCGGCGTCCGACTGGAGGACGGCGGTGCTGCTGGTCCAGTGGGAGGTCGCCCGGCGGCGGGTCGGCGTCGGCGGCGCCAGCATGCTGACTGCCGCCTGGTGGCCGTGGTACGCGTTCGAGGTGCATGCGCGGGTGCCCGCCCGGTCGTTCCGGCCCGCTCCCTCGGTCGACGGCGGCCTGCTCACCATGACGCGCAGGGCCGTACCCCTGGTCGCCGAGCGGGGGCCCTACCAGGACCTCGTGCGCCGGGTCTTCACCGGGCGCGGGCGCGGCCTCGTGGAGATCCTCGAACGCACGGGACGCCTGGACCGCCAGACCGTACGCGCCTGGGCGCGCGGCGCGCGGGTGATGCCGCACGCACTGCCCAAGGACCTGACCGCCGGACAGTGGGCGTCGCTCTGGCAGGAGGTGACACACCGCCGGCGACCGGGCCTGTGATGATGTCCTTCTCGCTGCTGGGGTCGCTGTGGACGAAGGGACTCATCGTGAACGATCTGGTCGCCCGGCTGTGGCGGAGCATCGGCGGCTCGGTGCAGTGGCGACTGCTGTGGATCTCGCAGGCGAAGTTCATGGTCGGCGTCACGGGCGTCGTCCGCGACGGGGACGGGCGGGTGCTGTTGCTCCGGCATCGGTTGTGGCCGGAAGACCGGCAGTGGGGGCTGCCCACCGGCTACGCCGTCAAGGGGGAGACATTCCAGGAAACGGTCGTCCGGGAGGTGCGGGAAGAGACCGGTCTGAAGGTGCGCGTCGGTGAGCTCGTCCGGCTCAAGAGCGGCTACCGGCTGCGGGTCGAGGTGGCGTACGAGGCCGAGTTCGCGGGCGGCACGATGAGGATCGACCCCAAGGAGATCCTGGAGGCGCGGTGGTTCACGCCGGACGACCTGCCGGAAGGGACGCTGGAGTCCCATCGGCTTCTGATCTTCGGCAAGGCCGGATAGGCGGTCGCGGGACAGGTCGTTGACCGGTGATCTGTGGACCAGGGCGATGCGGCGCGGAGATTCACCCGTTCTGTGTCGTCGGCTGTCCACAGAGCGGCGTTCGGGTGGGACGGGCGATGGCGTATTCGCGCAGGCTGTGCCCCTGTGGCAGTGGCGAGGAGCGGCAGGTGCGGGGCCCGCTGCTCCTGCGGCACTTCCCGTGGCCGCTTCGGCGGTTGTAGGTGCAGCACGTCGCGGAGGAGGAGCCATGCGAATCACCTATCCCGTGCCCGCGCAGACCTCGTCGGTCTTCGTCGTCGTCACGGACCGTACGCCGACCGATCTCTCGTCGATCGTCCCCTGGCGGATGGGGCCGTCCCACCGGCGCGCCGCCAGGGACGCGCTCGGCACGCCCCGGCTGACGCTGGAGGCGTTCCGGTCGACGCGGTCTCCGTGGCGGCGGATGGACCTGAGCGCCGAGGACCTCAAACGGGTGAGACGGGCCCGTCATCACGTGGTGGTGACGAGCACCGCCCCCGTCGAGGAACAACCCGAGGCCGCCCAGGTCGCCCGGGCTGCCGCGCGCGGGATCGCGGAGGCCTACCAGGGCGCGTTGTACGACCCGCTCACGGGAGCGGCCGTCTACCACTGCGCCGAGTGCCCGGGGGAGCGACAGGACTTCCACCTCGGCGACGACTGGCTGGGCTGGAGGGTGTCGTGCGCCGACGAGGGACACGCCTGCGCCCTCGGCCTCGGCGCTGCCGCACCTGCCGTCGCGGGCGCCGATGCCGGCGGGGGCTGTTCGTGCCTCCTGACGACCTCGCGCGGCCTGCGGCGTTTCGGTCTGCCGGAGATCACACTGACCGGCCTCGCCTGCGCGCACAGCCTGTGTGCGGTCACCGTCCTGCGCACCGTGGCCGAGCCGCTGCTCGCGGGCCACTTCGCCTGGCTGTCCGCCGGCCCCCAGTCGCCCTGCCGCGGCGTCGCCCGCCGCCTCCGGGTGGCGGGGACGGAGTACGCCGTGCTGTCCGGCGGAGCGGATCTGGAGAGCGGGCCCGTCCACATTCCCGGCGCCGAGTACGGGTCGCCGTCCGGCATGGCGGATGAGGAGAGCGGACTGCTGGGCGTGCGCCTCACATCGGCCGCCGCCGCCCGTTCCTGCCTCAGGCTCCGCCTGCCGGGCGGTCACGACGGGAGCCACCACCCGCACCACACCCCCGGCCTACTGGTCGCATGACCCTTCGAGCGTGGTCAGGCCGGTGTGACGGGCTTCGGCTCCTCGGCCGCCCGGCTGTCGAAGCTCGCCCGAGAGGCCATGATCTCGCCGACGTGCTCCTCGGACCAGATCCGGATGCCCTCCATCAGTGCTACCAGGCTGTGTCCCAGCTCGCTCAGTTCGTACTCCACCCGGGGAGGGATCGTGGGATACATGGTCCGGATGACCATCCCGTCGCGCTCCATGCTCCGCAGCGTCTGGGTGAGGCTCTTCTGGGTGATCCCGTCAAGCCTGCGCCGCAGCGCCCCGAACCTGACCGGCCCGTCACGCAGGGCGTCGACCAGGAGGCACGTCCACTTGTTCGCGATGCTGTCCAGGACTTTGCGGGAGGCGCAGTCCCGAAGGTACGCGTCCGCCGCGCCTCGGGGCAGCAGCCGTGACATGGTTTCCACAAGGTACCTATATATCGCAAAGGTGCCTTCTTTCATATGGATACCGTTCTCGTCCACGATTGGTCGCGACGACGGAAGCGTCGCCGTTGGAGGCGGCGCCTTCCACGAATGCGGCAAGTGGGGAGAACACGATGAGAGTCGTCACGCAGTCGGCCTTCGGCGAGCCGTCCGTCCTGCGGGTGACGGAGGTGGACCGGCCGGAGCCGGGCCCGGGGCAGGTTCTGATCAAGGTGGAGGCGGCGGGCTACAACCCGGTGGACTCCGCGGTCCGTGCGGGAGCCTTTCCGCTGCTCGGCGAGCCCCCGTTCACCGTCGGGTGGGACGTGGCCGGAGTGGTCGAGACGGCGGGGCCGGGGGTGTCCGCGTTCTCACCGGGGGACGAGGTGCTCGGGCTGATCGGCTTTCCCGCCGCAGGCAACGCGTATGCGGACTACGTGCTCGCCTCGCCCAACGAGATCGTCCGCAGGCCTGCCGGACTGACGGTCGAGGAGGCGGCGGGGCTGCCGCTGGCCGGTCTCACCGCGTGGCAGGCACTGGTCGGCATCGCCCGGGTCAAGGAGGGCGACCGGGTGCTCGTCCACCGCGCCGCCGGAGGCGTGGGCCACCTGGCGGTCCAGATCGCGAAGGCACGGGGGGCGCATGTCGTCGGCACGGCGCGGGCGGCCAAGCACGAGTTCCTGCGCGGTCTGGGCGCCGACACCCTGATCGATTACACCGCCGAGGACTTCGTGACGTCGGCCGGGCCGGTGGACATCGTCTTCGACCTGCTGGGCGGGGAGTACGGAGAGCGCTCCGCGGCAGCCCTGAGGCCGGGCGGCCTGCTGGTCGCGGCGATCGGCGGCAACCCCGGCATCACTCCGCAGCGGGCCGCCGAACTCGGCATCCGTCTCCAGGTCGTGTCCGTGCGTCCCTCGGCGCACGATCTGACCCAGTTGACCTCTCTTGTCGAGGCGGGCCGGCTCAGGGTGCACGTGGATCAGATCGTGCCTCTGGCCGAGGCGGCGAAGGCCCACGAGCTGGGGCAGACCGGCAGGACCACCGGCAAGATCGTGCTGGTCCCCTGACCAGACGATCGGCCGGCGGGGCGGGCCGAGGGTGGCCGGGGGGCCGGAGTGTGCCGCGGCCCCCGCCCGAACCTGCGCGGGGGGCTGTGCCGCGGTGCCCTGCCCGGACCTGGGCGGGCGGGCTGTGCCGCGGTGCCCCGCTTGGACCTGGGCGGGCGGGCTGTGCCGCGGCGGCCCGCCTGGACCTGGGCGGGAACGTTTGGGCGTCTATCGGACGTCTGTGAAGTGTGACCCTTTTCGCTGCTATCGACGACGAGATCCGGGACGCGCGGGATCGCGCCAGGCGCCGGGACCAGCTCACCCGGCAGCGTGCCACTCTCCTGACTCAGATCGAGGAGGTCCGTGGCATGCTCGCGGACCTGGAGCGGCAGCTCGCCAAGGAGGATCGCGACGTCGCCAAGCTGGAACAGGGCGGTTTCGGCGCCTTCCTGGCGGGTCTGACCGGAAGCAAGGAGGAGCGCCTGGCCCGGGAACGGGCCGAGGCGGCGGCGGCCCGCCAGCGGGTCACCGGCCAGCGCACCCGCCTGGAGTGGCTCACCGGCGACCTGCGCACCACCGACCAGGCCCTCGCGGAGCTCGGCAACCCGCATCACGAGCTGGAGGTGCTGCTCGCCCGCAAGGAACGGATGCTGGTCGAGTCGGGCGATCCGCGCGGGCGGGAGCTGGCCGACATCGCCGCCCGGCTGGCGAACGTGAGCGCCGACCTGCGCGAGCACCAGGAGGCGCAGCAGGCCGGGGCGGCGGCGGGCCAGGCGGTCGGCTATGTCCTGCGGCATCTGGGCAGCGCCCGCGGCGCCTCGACCTGGGACATGTTCAGCAACGGCGGCTTCGCCGACATGGTCGAGCACGGGCACCTGCGTCAGGCCGACGAGGCCGCCTGGCACGCGCAGGGTGCGCTCGACCGGTTCTCCCGCGAGCTGGCCGACATCGGCGTCAACGCCGCGCCCCAGTTGCCGAAGGTGGACACCCGCTGGTTCGCCGACGTCTTCTTCGACAACATCATCACCGACGCCATCAAGCACCAGCGGATCGCCCGTACGGCGGAGGCGGTGCGCGAGGTCGCCGAGTGGGTCGCGGCGATGGTCAACCAGGTGTCCGCCCGCTGCGGCGAGCTGACCCGCCAGCAGGATTCCCTCACCCGGCGGCGCGAGGAGGTCCTCAGCTCCTGACCGGTTCCGCCCGGCCAGGCCGCCCCGGAAGAGTCACCTACGCACGTTCGATCGGCCCTGTGCGGTTCGCGCGGGGCCGAGCATGCTCGAACGCGCGCAACTGGACGGCGCGGTGCCCGGCGACATCGAGACGGCCGGCCCCCTCACGCTGGTCAACGCGATCGCGTGGGTCGGTGAGCAGGCTCCATGTGACGAATATCTGCTTGACCGCCTCCTCGCCCTCGTGCGCGGAATGGAGCCATCTGCCTAAGAGGAGGAGACATGACGAGCAGAGTGACGGCGGTCAGCCGCAGCGCCACCCACACCTTCAGCAAGACTCCGCTGGAGTCGATCCGGCTGCTGGCCGGCCTGGGCGTCGAGGGGGACGCGCACGCCGGGGTGACCGTGAAGCACCGGTCGCGGGTCGCCCGCGACCCGAGCGTGCCGAACCTCCGCCAGGTGCACCTGATCCACGCGGAGTTGCACGACGAACTGCGCGGGGCGGGCTTCGCCGTACGGGCGGGGGACATGGGGGAGAACGTCACCACCAGGGGCGTGGATCTGCTCGCGTTGCCCACCGGGACTCGGTTGCATCTCGGCGAGACGGCCGTCGTCGAGGTGACCGGCCTGCGCAACCCCTGCGTGCAACTCGACGGTTTCCAGCACGGGCTGATGAAGGCCGTGCTGGACCGGGACGAGGAGGGCAACCTGGTGCGCAAGGCCGGGGTCATGGGCATCGTCGTCGCGGGCGGCGAGGTCCGGCCCGGCGACCCCATACGGGTCGAGCCGCCGGCCGGACCCCACCAGCCTCTTCAGCCGGTGTGAGCGGTCCGGACGCCGTCCGGCTCGCCACCAGCGACGAGATCGCGGCGCACTACCAGCGCACGACCAGCCGGCCCGCGTAAGAGGATCGGCAAGGACGCGCCGGTCCGGCCGACGGCCGGCCCGACGCGTCCTTGCCGGCCGGCCTCAGTGGATGTGGCCCGGTTCGTCGTGGTCGTGGTCGTGGCCGTCCTCGTCCTCCAGGACGCCCTCCGACGGCTCCACGCCGAGCATCGCCTCCCGCGGCTCGACCTCGGCGACGTGCTCGACCAGGCCCAGCACGTGGTCGGGCTCGATCAGCCACTGCAGGGCCGCCGCGCCCGTCTCGTCGGAGTTGACCAGCTCGATCTGCTCCTGCCGTTCGGCGTCGTCCAGTTCGGCCTGGGGGTCGCGGATCTCGGCGAGCGCCGCCGCCTGCAGCGCGTCGACATCGAGGACCTCGACCACCAGGTCGACGGTGAGCCGCAGGTAGCGACCGGTGTCCGTTCCATCGCTCATGGTGGTGATCCTATCGGCAAGCCGTCACGGCAGTTTCCACTCGACCGGCGCTCCGCCCCGCTGCTCCAGCAGGGCGTTGGCCCGGCTGAACGGACGGGAGCCGAAGAACCCGCTGCGCGCCGACAGCGGACTGGGGTGGGCCGACTCGATGCACGGCACGTCCCCCAGCATTGGCCGCAGGTTGCGGGCGTCGCGACCCCACAGGATCGCCACGAGCGGCCCGCCCCGCTCGACCAGCGCCTTGATGGCCTGCTCGGTCACCTCTTCCCAGCCCTTGCCCCGATGGGAGGCGGGCTTGCCCGGCATCACCGTCAGCACCCTGTTGAGCAGGAGCACGCCCTGCTCGGTCCACGGAGTGAGGTCGCCGTTCGACGGCGCCGGGTGGCCGAGGTCGGCCGTGTACTCCTTGAAGATGTTGACCAGGCTGCCCGGCAGCGGCCGTACGTCCGGAGCCACGGAGAAGCTCAGCCCGACCGGGTGACCGGGGGTGGGGTAGGGGTCCTGGCCGACGATCAGCACCCGGACCTCGCCCAGCGGTTGCTGGAACGCGCGGAGCACGTTGTCCCCCGCTGGGAGGTACTGGCGGCCTTCCGCGATCTCCTGCCTGAGGAAGTCGCCCATGGCGGCGATGCGCCCGGCCACGGGTGTGAGGGCCTCGGCCCATCCGGCTTCCACGAGTTCGTGCAACGGACGTCCTGACATGTCCGCGCACTCTATCGGCTTTTCGGCCCCCGTACGGCCCGGCGGCGGAAAGATCGGATGCCCGCTTACCCCCGTGAAGCGGGCATCCGACGCCCTTCCGGCACGGTTCGCCACACACGGGATATTTCCCGTGTCGACCCCGGTGATGCCGGTCGGAGGCCCCAGACGACTCGGGGCCTCCGGCCGGTCACTTGACCGAGCCCGCGAGCATGCCCTGCACGAAATACCGCTGGAAGGCGAAGAACAGCACCAGCGGGATGATGAGCGACAGGAACGCGCCCGGCGCGAGGATGTCCACGTTCGTGCCGAACTGCCGCATCTGGGATTGCAGTGCCTTCGTCATCGGCTGGTTCTCGGTGTCGGCGAACACCAGCGCGACGAGCAGGTCGTTCCACACCCACAGGAACTGGAAGATGCCGAGCGACGCGATCGCGGGCTTGGCCAGCGGGAACACCACGGTGGCGAAGATCCGCCACTCCGGCGCGCCGTCCATCCGCGCCGCCTCGAGCAGCTCGCGCGGAATGCCCACGAAGAAGTTGCGCAGCAGGAAGATGGCGAACGGCAGGCCGAACGCCACATGGAACAGCACGACGCCGAGAATCGAGCCGAAGATCCCGAGGAATCCGTACAGCTTGGCGATGGGAATCAGCGCGATCTGCACCGGGACGACCAGCAGGGCGATGACCACGAGGAACACCATGTCCCTGCCGGGGAACTCGATCCAGGCGAACGCGTACGCCGCCATGGCCGCGATGCCGATCACCAGCAGCGTCGCCGGCACCGTGATGAGGACGGTGTTCCAGAACGACGAGCCGAAACCCGACGCGAGCAGGTTCGAGTAGTTGTCGAACGTGATCTGCGCGGGTTTGGTGAACAGCGTCCACCAGCCGGAGGAGTTGTTGTCGGTCTCGCCGCGCATCGAGACGACGAGCAGCCCGAGAGTCGGGAGCAGCCAGAAGAGCGCGACCAGGATCATGAAGACCTGGACCAGGCCGCCGCCGAGGCGGTCGACCGCCCGCGTGAACAGGCCGCGCTCGACCGGCTGCGCGTGCCGGGGTTCGGCCAGGGTCGTCATCCCTCGTCCCTCCTGAACCGGCGGATGTTGAAGATCATGAACGGCACCACCAGCACGAGCAGGAAGATCGACAGCGCGCTGCCCAGGCCCTGGTTGCCGCCGCCGCCGAACGACACGCGCCACATCTCCAGCGCGATCACGTTGGCCTGCGGCTGCACCGAGCCGGGAGCGATGATGAACACCAGGTCGAAGACCTTCAGCACATTGATGATCATGGTGACGAAGACGACGAGCAGCACCGGCGACAGCAGCGGCACGGTGATCCGGCGGAACACCTGCCACTCGGTCGCGCCGTCGATCCTGGCCGCCTCCAGGGCGTCACGGGGGATCGCCGACAACCCGGCCGCGATCAGCACCATCGCGAATCCGGCCCACACCCAGATGTACGCGCCGATGATCGCGGGGGTGATCAGTCCCGGCCCGAGCCAGGTGAGCCCGTTGAACGGGGCCGTGAAGTTCGACTGCGGCAACCGTACGACGTAGGAGCCGGCCGGAAGGCCGGAGAAGCGGAACGTGCCGTCGGCGGCCGTCTCGGTCGTCGCCTTGACCGCGCCGCCGGAGACCGCCTCGACCGTGACGCCGGCCAGGCCCTTCTCCTGCGGGTCGATCTGGTTCAGCGTGCCTCCGCCGCCGCGGACGACGTCGAGCCAGACGGTGCCGCTCAGGCCGTCGCCGCCGGGGGCGGCCTTGGCGGGCGCGGTGCCCTTCACCGCGTCCTGGTTCAGGCCGACGAGCGGGATCAGCACCGGTGTGCCCGCCTGCACCTCCTGCTTCGTCACCACGGCGCCGTCCTGCACGACCGCGGGCGCCTGGTCGTTCTCCCGTGGCCGTGCGCCGGGATAGCCCGCGCTGGAGGAGAAGGCGTCGTGGACGGTGGTGATGATGGCGTTGGCCACGCCCTTGTCCGGGTCCTGCTCGTACACCAGGCGGAAGATGACCCCGGCGGCGAGCAGGGAGACGGCCATCGGCATGAACAGCACCAGCTTGAACGCCGTGGCCCAGCGGATGCGCTCGGTGAGCACCGCGAAGATCAGACCGAGCGCGGTGACGATGATCGGGGCCACCACGACCCAGATGATGTTGTTCCTGATCGTGGTGAGCGTCGAGGAGTCGGTGAAGATCGAGAGGTAGTTGCCCAGTCCGACGAACCGGTCGCCGGTCGAGTCGTACAGGCTGCGCCAGATCGAGTAGACGATCGGATAGATCACCCACGCGGCGAGCAGCAGCAGCGCGGGCAGCAGGAACGTCACCGCCAGCCTCGGCGGCGGGCCGAGGCGCACGGGCGCCTTCGCCGCGCCCGCCGTGGCGACCGCGCCGGGCGGGGCCGCCGCCGGACCCGCCGGTGGCTCCTCGGAAGCGGTCAGGGAGCCCGAGGCGGCCGGGGTGTCGGCGTCGGAGCCGGAGAGGGCCGCTCCCGGCTGGGGGGAGTCGGAGGAAGGATCTGCGGGGGGTTCGCTCGGGCCGGAGGAGGCCCCGGCGGCGGAGTCTCCGCCGCCGGCGGCCTGCGGGCCGTCCAACCGTTCGGTCACGGCCGTCCTTCCTTTACTTCTTGAAGGCCTTGGCGGCGTCCGCCTCGAGCTTCTCCTGCGCGCCCTTCACGTCGGAGGGGTCGCGGAGGAAGTCCTGCAGGTCCTTCCACTCGCCCTTGCCGTCGGTGCCGCCGAAGGCGCTGGGGGCGAGGTCGGACATGTCGTACCGCACCGACTCACCGGCCGAGATGATCGTCTGGGCGAGCTGCTTGGTCAGGTCGTCCGGGTAGTTGTCGGGCGAGACGTTGCGGTTGGGGGACAGGTAGCCGGGCTGCTTGGCCCAGACCTCGCCGCCCTCCTTGGAAGCCAGGTACTCCACCAGCGCCTGCGCGCCCTTGCTGTCCTTCATCACCACGGCGACGTCGCCGCCGAGGATGACCGGAGCGGTGTCGCCCGCCTTCGGGAACGGCATGATCTTGGCCTCTTCGCCGACCTTGGCGCCCGACTGGCCGAGGGACGCGGCGACGAAGTCGGCCTCGATGACCATCGCGGCCTTCTTCTGGGCGTACACCTGGGTGACGCAGGTCGGGAAGTCGGTCTGCAGCGCGCCGGACGAGCCGCCGAGCATGAACTCCTTCTTGCCGAAGACCTGCGCCAGCTTCTCCAGGGCGGTCTTGACCGAGGCGTCGGTCCACGGGATCTCGTGCTTGGAGAGCTTGTCGTAGTTCTCCGGGCCCGCGGTGGAGAGGTAGACGTTCTCGAACAGGTCGGTCAGCGTCCAGCCGGAGGCGGCGCACAGCGCGAACGGCGAGACGCCGGAGTCGGACAGCGTCTGGGCGTTCTTGATCAGGTCGTCCCAGGTGGACGCGGGCTGGGCGCCGGCGTCGTCGAAGGCCGACTGGCGGTACCAGACGAGCGACTTGTGCGCCGCCTTGACGAGCACGCCGAACACCTGGCCCTTGGCGGAGCCGAGCTCCTTCCAGTAGGGGGTGTAGTTCTGGTCGATCTGCGCCTGCACCTCGGCGGACAGCGGCTTGAGCGCGTTCTCGTCGGCGTACTGCTGCACCAGGCCCGGCTGCGGCAGGATCGCGACGTCCGGAGGGTTGCCGCCCTGAATGCGGGGGCCGAGGTAGGCGCCGGTGTCCTCACCGGTGGAGGCGTAGGTGACCTTGGCGCCGGTCTTCTCCTCGAACGCCTTGAGCACCTTCTCGAAGTTGGCCTGCTCGTCGCCGGTCCACTTCGCGGCGACCTCGACCTTCACACCCTCCAGGGGCTTGGCGCCGCCGCCGGCGGCCGAGGCGCTGCCCGCGGGCGCCGGCTCGTTGCCGGAGTCGCTGCCGCACGCGGCGGCGGCGGCGAGAGCGAGGCACGCGACCATGATGGGGGGGAGTTTGCGCATATCTATCCTCCGAACTGGATGACCTCGCCAAGCCCCTGTTTCAGGTCGGCGACGGTCTCGTCTACGGGTTTGGCGAGAGTGAGCGCGCCGGAAACGGCGCTGGAGATCAGCAGGCTGACCTGGTTGTAGTCGGCGGTGACCGGCCTGGGCCGTGCCGAGACGATCGCCTCTTTGAGCACGGGCAGGTAGGGGAACCGCTCGATGAGCTCCGGGTCGTCGTACAGCTCCGTCCACACCGGGGGGAACGAGCCCTCGGTGAGCACGAGCCGCTCGTTGTCCCGGCCGGTGAAGTAGCGGATGAAGTCGAGTGCCGACTTCTGCCGCTTGGAGAAGGCGCTGATGGCGAGGTTGTAGCCGCCCAGAGAGCTGGATCCGGGCCCGTTCAGGCCCGGCAGCCGGGTCACCGAGAACTTCCCGGCCAGTTTCGAGTGGGCGGCCGGTCCGTACGCGTGCGGCCAGTTGCGGGCGAACAGCAGCCGCCCCTCCTGGAAGGCGAGCCGGGACTCCTCCTCCTTGTACGTCAGCGCCTCGCGGGGGATCCACCCCTCCTTGACGCCGCCGACGAGGAAGTCGAGCGCGGCCCGCGCGCTGCCGAGGTCCATCGTGACCGTGCGGGCGTCCGGGCCGAGGATCGACCCGCCCGCCGACTGGACGGCCTCGGCGAAGTTGACGGCCAGCCCCTCGTACGGCAGGAACTGCCCGGCATATCCCCCGATGTGATACTTCGCGCTCAGGCGGGAGGCCTGCTCGCGCAGCTCCGCCCAGGTCTTGGGCGGCTTCAGGTGCTCCTTCTTCAGGATGTCCGACCGGTAGTAGAGCAGGCCGGCGTTGCTGGTGTACGGCGCGGCCCACAGCCTGTCGCGGTAGATGGCGGTGTCCGCGACGCCCTTGAGCAGCTTGTCCAGGGGGAACAGGCTGCGGTCGAGCGGCACGATCCAGCCGGCGTCGGCGAACTCGGCCGTCCATATCACGTCGAGCGCGAGCACGTCGTAGACGTCGTTGTGCGCCTGCAGGTTGGCCACCATCTGGGCGCGCTGCTCGTCGGCCGCCTCGGGCAGTTCGAGCAGCGACACCGGCTCGTCCGGATGCGCCTGGTTCCACCGGTCCAGCAGTGGGCGGAGGTACGCGGTGGTGTCCCTGCCGATCGCCAGCGTGATCGGCCCGGTGCCATCGCTGCCCACAGCGGACTTGGCGCCGGTGTCGGCGAGCCCCGCGCACCCGGCCACCAGGAAGGTGGCCAGAACGGCAACGGCTCGGCGAACCATGTGGCCTCCGTGTGAAAACCGAGTTACATACGTGTTAGGTAGGTGCATGCATGTTATGCATAGCGATAATGTGAGCGTCAACGGATTAGCCCGTAACGCTCCGATAACTGCTCGATACGGCTTGGGGGTGGGCGCGTGCGGCAGTCGCTGCTGGCGCTCCTTGCGAAGGAACCTGCCCACGGATACGAGCTGAAACAGGCACTCGAAACGATCTTCGGCGATGCCTACCCGTCGCCCAACATCGGACAGATCTACGTGACCCTGGGCCGGCTGGAGAAGGACGGGTACGTCCGGTCGGTCGACGTCGAGCAGGCCAACCGGCCGAACAAGAAGGTCTACTACATCACCGCCACCGGCCGGGAGGCGCTGGAGACCTGGGTCGAGGAGCCGACCGAGGGCCCCCGGGTGCGCGACGAGTTCTTCATGAAGCTCGTGCTGGCCCCGATGACCGGGCTGTCCGACCGCATGGCCTTGGTGAACCGGCAGCGACGGCACTACCTTGCGCTCATGAGAGACCTCCGCGAGCTGGCCGAGCGCACCGACCCGGCCAACCGCGTCGCGCTGCTGCTCATCGAGGGGGCCATGCTCCACCTGCAGGCCGACCTCGACTGGCTCGAACGCTGCCAGGAGGACCTGCCATGAGTGTGGACGCTCCCGTCGTACAGGCCGTCAACCTGGTGAAGATCTACCAGACCGGCGGGCTGCCCGTGCCCGCCGTACGCGGGGTCGACCTGACCGTCGAGGCGGGGGAGTTCGTCGCCATCATGGGCCCGTCCGGGTCGGGCAAGTCCACCCTCGTCCACATGCTCGGCGGCCTGGACACCCGCACCAGCGGCGAGATCTGGCTGGACGGCAGGCGGGCCGACACGCTCTCGGAGAGCGGGTGGGCGGTGCTCCGCCGGGAGAAGATCGGCTTCGTCTTCCAGTTCTTCAACCTGGTCGCCAACATGACCGTGGCCGACAACGTCGAGCTTCCCGCGCTGCTGGGCGGCGTCTCGCCCCGGCAGGCCAGGGAACGGCGCGAGTACCTCCTCGGCGAGCTCGGCCTGGCCGACCGCGCGGAGGCGTCGCCGGCGCAGCTCAGCGGGGGCGAGCAGCAGCGGGTCGCGCTGGCCCGCGCGCTCGCGAACCAGCCCCGGCTGCTGCTGGCCGACGAGCCGACCGGCAACCTCGACAGCCGCAACACCCGCGACGTGCTGCGCCTGCTCGGCAAGGTGCACGGGCAGGGCCAGACGATCGTGCTGGTCACCCACGACGCCCGGGTGGCGAGCATGGCCGACCGCGTCGTCAGCCTGCTGGACGGTCAGATCGTCGACGACGGCGCGATCCCGAAGTCGCGCCGGCGCCCGTTGGGGGCGGCCGGAGACGTCGTGGAGCTGCGCAGTTGAGATCGTCCGGCCACCATGCTCCCCCGGCCACACGTCCGACGAGTTCGGAAAGCCCGGACCGGCACGAGGGGGCCGCTTGATCACGACGAGGACCGCCGAGCTGCGGTGGATCCGCGCGGACCTGCGGGCGCGCCGTGGCCAGGCCGCGCTCACGGTCCTCGCGGTGGCGGGGATCGTCACCGCCCTGATCATCGCGGCCACGCTGCTGGAGGACGGCACCAACCCCTGGCGCGGCCTGTTCGAGCGCAGCAACAGCGCGCACATCTGGATCCACAGCAAGGACGTCCCCGACGTCTCCGCGCTGCGCCGCCTGAACGGCGTGACCGACGTCGCCGGGCCCTACCGCAGCGCGCCCGCCACGCTGGTCGCCCGCGGCCGGCGGGTGCCGATCACCCTGCAGGAGACGCCGGCGGCCCTCCCCGCCGTGGCCCGCCCGCTCCTGCGTGAGGGCCGCTGGCTCGACGTGCGCACCCCGAACGGCGTGGTCGTCGAACGGTCGTTCGCCCGCGCTCTCGACCTGAGACCGGGCAGCCCGTTCACCGTCACCGGACTGAACGGCGCGACCCACACGCTGACCGTCGCCGGGCTGGCGGAAAGCGGTGACCAGGGGTTCTATCCGGAGTGGACCCCGGGCCTGGCCTGGACGCTCGCGCAGACGCTGAGCGTGGTCGAGCCCGCGCCCGGCCGCACCGAGACCGTGACCGGGCTGCGACTGGCCGACCCCGCCGCCACCGATCTCGTCGTCCAGAGGGCCGTCTTCACGCTGCGCAACCAGGTGCAGCGGGTGACGACCTGGCGCGAGGTGCGGGCCTCCATGGAACTGGACAACCGGCTGCTCGGCCTGTTGCTCGCGCTGTTCGGCGGCGCGGGCCTGGTCGCCGCCGCGCTGGCGCTCGCCAACGCCGCCGGAGGCCGGGTGCTGATCCAGTTGCGCGACATCGCCACTCTCAAGTCGCTCGGGTTCACCCGGGGCCAGGTGGTCCGGATGCTCGTCGCCGAGCACGGCACGCTCGGGTTGCTCGGCATCGCCGCCGGCGCGGTCGTCGCCCGGCTGATCACGGCGTACGCCATGGGGGAGACGGTCGTCGTGCCGCTGTCGGCCGGCCCCCTCGCCGCGATCATCGTGGGGACGTCGCTGATGGTGCTGGTGGCGGTGCTGATCCCGGCCTGGCGCGGCGGGCGCACCCCGCCGATCCCGGCCGCCCCGGCGGCGCCGCCGCGCGGGCACCTGTCGCGGCTGGCCCGGGTCGCCCTGCTCGTACGGCTGCCGCCCGCGCTCGTCCTCGGCGCCAGGGACGCCTTCACCCGCAGGACGCCCGCCGCGCTGACGGTGTGCGGCGTCGCCATCCCGATGATGATGATCGCGATCGGGCTCGGCTGCTGGACGACCCTGGACGACTTCATCCGCCACCCGGAGAGCGTGGGCCAGGCGGCGGCCCTGACCATCCGGCCGGGCGAGCTGACCGCCGAGGAGGCGCGCCAGCGCGCGATGGCCGATCAGGACGTGGTCGCGGCCTACCCGGGCGCCGAACTCGACGCGCTCGTCCCCTGGCAGACGAGGACCGTGCGGACCAGGGCCCTCGGCCTGTCCTCCGACCCGTACCCCTTCCCGGTGGTGGAGGGCCGGATGTTCGCCGACCGGGGCGAGGCGGTCGCCGGGCAGGGCCTGCTCGACCTCCTCGGCGTACAGATCGGCGACCGGGTCCGCATGACGATCGGGGGCACCCCGCTGATCGTGCGGATCGTGGGCCGGGTGGTCGAGCCCGAGCAGGACGGCGAGGTGCTGTCGTTCGGGGTGGACAGCCTGGCGGCCAAGGACGCGCTGCCGCCCCAGTTCTACGCCCTGGTGCTGCGGCCGGGTGCCGACGCGGCCCAGGTGCGCGCCCGCCTGCAGGGGCAGGGGCTGGAGGTGGCCCAGGCCGTGAACCCGGCCGACCGGCTTGCGGTCATCCGGGTGATCATCGTCGCGCTGGTCGCCGTGCTGGCCCTGATCGGGCTGGCCAGCCTGCTGACGGCCAGCGCGCTCGGGCTGCGCGACCACGTCTTCGACCTGGCCGTGCTCAAGGCGATGGGCCTGACTCCCCGCCAGGTGATGGCCACGCTGGTCACCGCCACCGGCCTGCCCGCGGCGGTGGGGGTCGTGCTGGGGGCCGCGGCGGGGGCGTCCTGGTCGCGGTGGCTGATCGACCTGGAGGGCCGGGGCAGCGGCGTCGGCGCCGGCATCGGCCGCGCCCCGACGCCCGGCATGCTCACCGCGACCCTCCTGATCGCGATCGGCGCCGCGTTGCTGGTGGCGCTGATCCCCGCCAGGCGGGCGGCGCGGGCACAGGTGCCCGTCACCGCCCGCTGAGCCTTCAGGCGTCCGGGGACCTCCGCAGGGACAGCCAGTAGAAGCCGTAGCCCGGCAGGGTGAGCAGGTAGGGCAGGTCGCCGACCTTCGGGAAGGAGACGCCGCCGCGGCACTCGACCGGGGTGACCCCGGCGAAGCGCCGCAGGTCGAGCTCGACCGGCTGGGCGAAGCGCGACAGGTTGTTGACGCACAGGACCACGTCGTCGCCCTCCTCCCGGAGGAAGGCCAGCACGCTCGGGTTCGGCGACCACAGCTCGGTGTAGCTGCCGGTGCCGAAGATCGGGTGCTCCCGCCTGATCTGCAGCATCCGCCGGGTGAAGTGGAGCAGCGACGACTCGCTCTTGGTCTGGGCCTCGACGTTGACCGACTGGTAGCCGTACACCGGGTCCATGACTATCGGCAGGTACAGCCGGCCGGGGTCGGCGCCGGAGAACCCGGCGTTGCGGTCTGGGGTCCACTGCATCGGCGTGCGGACCGAGTCGCGGTCCTCCAGCCAGATGTTGTCGCCCATGCCGATCTCGTCGCCGTAGTACATGACCGGCGAGCCCGGCATGCTGAGCAGCAGCGCGGTGAACAGCTCGATCTGGTCCCTGTCGTTCTCCAGCAGGGGGGCCAGGCGCCGCCGGATGCCGAGGTAGGCGCGCATGCGCGGGTCCTTGGCGTACTCCGCGTGCATGTAGTCACGCTCCTCCTCCGTCACGGTCTCGAGCGTCAGCTCGTCGTGGTTGCGGAGGAAGATGCCCCACTGCGCGCTTTCCGGCAGCTTGGGGGTGCGCGACATGATCTCGGAGATCGGCTCGCGGCTCTGCCGGCGCACGGCCATGAAGATGCGCGGCATCAGCGGGAAGTGGAAGGCCATGTGGCACTCGTCGCCGCCCGTGGTGGGGTCGCCGAAGTACTCGACCACGTCCTCGGGCCAGCCGTTGGCCTCGGCGAGCAGCACCCGGTCGGGGTAGAGCCGGTCCACCTCTGCCCGGATCTTCTTGAGGTAGTCGTGCGTCTCCGGCAGCCCGGCGCAGGAGGTGCCCTCGCGCTCGAACAGGTACGGCACCGCGTCCAGCCGGAACCCGTCCACACCGAGGTCGAGCCAGAAGCGGAGGACCTCAATCATCGCTTCCTGGACGGCCGGGTTGTCGTAGTTCAGATCGGGCTGGTGGTGAAAGAACCGATGCCAGTAGTACTGCTTGCGCACCGGGTCGTACGTCCAGTTCGATTCCTCGGTGCCCACGAAGACGATGGGGACGCCCGAGTATTTGTCCGGGTCGTCCGACCAGACGTAGAAGTCTCCGTACGGGCCGTCCGGGTCGGTGCGGGACGCCTGGAACCACGGGTGCTGGTCGCTGGTGTGGTTCATGACCAGGTCGGTGATGACCCGCAGGCCACGCTCGTGCGCGGCCTCGATCAGCTTCACGAAGTCCCCGAGATCCCCGAACTCCGGAAGGATCTTGAGGTAGTCGGAGATGTCGTAGCCGCCGTCCTTGAGCGGGGACTCGTAGAGCGGCAGCAGCCAGAGGCAGTCGACCCCGAGCCAGTTGAGGTAGTCGAGCTTCTCGATCAGCCCGCGCAGGTCGCCGGTGCCGTCGCCGTTGGAATCCTTGAAGCCGCGGACCAGTACCTCGTAGAAGACCGCGCGCTTGTACCAGCGCGGGTCCTGAGAGGTGAAGTCGGTGATCTCCGGCAGATCGCCGGAGGACGCACCAGTGGAGGCGCCGAACGACCCGGGAACAGGGTCAGGGCAGGGCGCAGCAGCGTTCATCTGGATCTCGCTTGAGGAAAGAGGGAGCGCGTTGTCAGGTCACACCCGAGCTTTGAAGCTCACGCCATGATGTTTGGCTCTATTTGACCAAAACTACCACTAGAAGTGGTCTGACCGAAAAGGCTGACGCCGGTCTGACATGCAGTTTTTACCTGTTTTCAAGTGATCACGTACTGCTACCGCACAGACGCGCCCCACGACTGTGCGGGCTACCCGCCCGACGGCGCCGACCAGGGCGGGGTGAGGTCGCCGAGCACGTCCTCGTAGTCGGCCAGCCACGCCCCGAACGCCACCAGGGCGCGCAGCCAGAACCGCGAGTTCCACGACCCGAAGGCCGTCAGCGCGTCCGGCCCGCCGGCGATCGCGTCCAGCATCTGGGGCGACATCAGCCCGGGGATCCGCGCGGCCTTGACCAGCATCCGGTGGTTCCACTCGCGGGCGACCGGCCCGTTCGAGCGCAGCGGCACCCGGCGGTTCGGCATCAGTGGGGTGTTGGTCGAGGGCAGCGCCGCCACGCGGGGGTTGGCGGCCCGGAGGACCTCCCGGTAGAACTTGCCGCCCTCCTTGCGGGCGACCGGCACCGACAGCGCCGCGTCGAAGAACTCCGGGTGCAGGAACGGGAAGACCGGGGTCGCCTCGGGGCCGACGAGGTTGACCGGAGACCGGGCGATGCCCCGCACGGTCCGGGTGTGGAGCACGCTCAACGGGAGCTCGGCCCGGTGCCCGTGCAGCATGGAGGTCGCCCGGGTGAACGCCGTACGGACCCGGTCGTCCATCCACGCGGAGGCGGCCTCGCCGAGCACGGGGATGTGGGCGTCGCCGGTCGCCAGTGCCTTCAGCAGCGCCTCGCGGCGGGACGCGCCGGTCCCCGCGCCGACGGCGTCCGCCGTGATCAGGAAGTTCTTCATCAGCGGGCCGCCCGCCAGGCCGTCCACCAGCGCCCGGCCCGCGCCGTGGACCTCGCGGGCGAAGGGGGAGTACCACGCGTGGTGGCTGGTGAGGAACTCCAGGCGCCGGGCCGCCCACAGCGCCTCCTGCGGGTAGGCGGCCGGCTCCTGCGGCATGATCCGATGCGGGATGCCCAGCTCACGGGTGATGTAGCGGGCGAAGTCGATGTCGTTGTCCAGCCCGTCGTCTGGACTGGTGGTCCACGACTCGACGTCCATCTTCCTGTCCATCGCCACGCTGGCCAGCAGTCGCGAGTCGTAGCCGCCACTCACCGGCACCAGCACCCGCTCGTACGGCTTGAGCGCGTCGTGCAGCAGCGCGACCAGATCGTGGCCCGTGACGCCCCGGTCCACCGGCTCCTCCCGCACCCAGCGCGGGGCCCGCCGGTCGACCCGCAGCCTGCGCTCGCGGCGCGACCAGGTCAGCGCGGTCGCGCCGGGCAGGCGCCGGATCTGGCGGTACGGCGTGTCCTCGAGCAGCGGGTAGGTGAGCGTGAGGATCGCCGCCCACGCCTCCCAGTTCACCTCGTACGGCCGCCGGGCCAGCGCGAGGAGCGGCTCGATCAGCGAGGAGAAGTAGACGGCGTCGCCGTCCTGGAGGTAGTAGACGTCGACCAGGCCGAGACCGCCCGTGTGCAGGCTCACCGTGTCGGGCTCGTCCACCAGGCCCGGGGTCTCGTACGTCTCCGCGACCCGCAGCCACGCGTTCGCCCGGGGCTCGCCCCCCGTCTCCGGCAGCCGGCCGCCCCATGCGTAGGCGGTCGCCCTCTCATCCGTGGCGTACGGCGCCAGGGGAGCCGACGTGAGCAGCGCGGCCTCCGGGGCCGTGTGCACGGCCTGGACGGCGGGCCCCGACCGCGCCAGCAGGTCGAGTGTTGCCTGCTGGAAGGGCCCGACGGCCCCGCAGACGTACGGCCTGGCCTGGAATCGCGGCCACTCACCCTTGCGCACGGTTTGCCCTCCCTTGAACCCCAGCCGAGTCTACGGACCTCCCAGCCGCCCAAGGGACCGGAGCGTGTCACAGCCGCCGACGAGAGCGCCGTCGGATGGCGGCTGTAACGAAACGGTTTCCTCCGTTTGCGGCGGCCTGCCGGACTGGTGAGATCGAAGCAGACCTGATTGACGGGGGAAACGGTAAGAGGTGTGGCTTTGATGAAAGCGGTCCTGCGCCTCATCCTGGTGCTTGCCGTGACGTCCGGTCTCGCCGGCTGCGTGCAGAACCAGGTAGGGAATGTGGGGCTGACGCGATCGCAGGACGGTGGCCTGAGCGTGTCCGTCGCCTGGTGCGGAAGGACGCCTCACCTGCTGACCGTGACCATTCTGGTGCACGAGTCCTGGAAGCGTGTCGCCAAGTTCAGCACAACGCGGGTCGGGAAGGGTTCCGTGACGCTCGACCTCGATTCGCCGTCGTCGGACTGGAGATTAGTTTCAGGCGATCCTCATCTCCGTCCCGGTGTTACCTACTACGTCGAGGCCAGTCCTGATGGGGGGAAGGAGGCGATCGTGGGCCAGCTCACCTTCAAGCTGGAAGATGCGGCCTCACTCCGGCCCGGCCAGGTGTACATCGGCGACAAGGACGATCTGTACACCTGGAACGAGTTCCTCGAGAGTGCGAATCACTTGTGCGCCTGAACCCCGCCGATTCTCCGGCACCGCCGGCAGCGGGCACCGCGCTCACAGACAGGTGACGATGGCATTTCCGCAGGTAGAGCTGCCTCAACGGTCGCATGATCGCTGGTTGTTTGGTCGCTGGCCTTGTGGCGAATCGGTCGCAGGGGCCGCGATGATCTGGCCGGGGTCTCGCTGGGCGGTGGGTCGCCGGGGATGCGGCGGACGAGATGGACGAGGTCTCACCTCTGCCTGAGAGCGATCAGGGCGTTCTGCGAATATTGTGACTCTGGTCCTGAAGGTCTACCGCGGAGTCACCCCCTATGAGCGAGGTAAGCGAGCCGGCAGCCGGACAGCCCGAGCGGAGCGACCCGGCGGCGCTGCGGCAGGCGCTGGCAGAGGCGGTGGAGCGGGCGTCCGGCGCGGCGGAGCTCGCCCGGCTGATCACCGACTACCAGCGGCGGCTGGAGGAGGTGGCGCGCTCGGAGGCCGAGGCCCTGACCAGGATGCGTGAGGCCGAGGCGCGGCTGAAGACGGTCGAGCGGCAGAAGGCGCAGCTCGCCAAGCAGCTCGCGGAGCAGAAGTACCAGACCGAGGTCGCCAACTGGAAGCTCGCCTCGCTCCAGGACAGCCGGTGGAGCAAACTCGGCGACGCGATCCACAGCAAGAACCCCGGCACGGTGGCCAGGACGCTCAAGGCGCCGGTCAGGAAGCGCCCCGCGCCCAAGCGCTCGGACTTCAAGCCCGAGATCCCCGCCGCCCCCGAGGTGAAGGCGGCCCCCGCCGCGCCCGAGCCCAGGGCCCCGCAGGTCTCCGCGCCGCTCGCCGAGTCGTTCGCGGTCCCCAAGGGCCCGACGGCCCGGCCGTACATGACGGTCGCTGCGATCGTGGACCGGCAGACCGAGGCGCTGCTGCGGTACGAGTGGCGGCTGGTGACCAACTTCGGCCCGGACAACTGGGAGGCCATGCTCGACCAGCAGCGGCCGCACGTGCTGTTCGTCGAGTCCGTACAGCCCGGCCCCTGGCAGGGCAACGGCGGGCGCTGGCTGGAGGCGCTGGCCGGGGAGACGCGCGCGCTGCGCGACCTGGTGGCGGCCTGCCACAAGCGGGGGGTCAAGACGGTCTTCTGGCACTCCGGCGGCTCGGTGTCGCGGGCGGTGCCGGCGGCCGAGCACTTCGAGTACGTGCTGGCCACCACCGAGGCCCGGGCCCGCGAGTGGCGCTCGGCGCTGCGGCACGACCGGGTCGGCGTGTTCCCGCACGCGATCCAGCCCCGCGTGCACAACCCCATCCCCGCCGAGGGCGGCAGGACCGGGGAGATCGTCACCCTCGGCACGGTCACCCCTCCGGCCGGCGGTGCGGCGTGGCAGCAGCTGGCGGGGCAGGGCGACGACACGACGACGTACGACGACGTGCTGACGGCCTACCGGCAGCCGGCCCTGGTGATCGCGGGCGCCGACGCCGAGCCGCGGGTGATAGGGGAGGTCGCGGCCTGCGGCACCCCGGTGCTCCAGGTGCGGGCCGGGGCCAAGGGCGAGGAGATCCTCGCTGCGGCCGAGATCCTCATGGCCGACGCCGGACGGCTGGACAGGGAGGCCCATCTCGCCTGGCGGGCCCGCACCGGCGTCACCCCGCTGCTCGACCCGATCCTCGACACCCTCGGCGTGCCGAGCGTGCGGGGCAGCGGTGTGATCTCGGCGATCACCGCCATCTCCGACCCGGCGGAGCTGGACCGCCTGCTCGCCCAGGTCACCCGTCAGATCGAGCGGCCCGGCCAGATCGTGATCGTGGCGGACGGCCTGGACACGGGCCTGGTGGACAAGACGGTCCGCCAGGCGTGCTCCGACCTCGACGTCGTGGTCCGCGCCACGGAGGAGCCGGTCACCCGGGGCGCCGCCCTCGACCGCGCGATCAGGCTCGCCGACGGCGACTACGTGGCCGTGCTCGACGCCAGGGACCTGTACGGCGAGCACTACCTGGCCGACCTCGTGCGGCACTTCGCCTCCACCGACGCCGAGGTGCTGGGGAAGGCGTCGTTCTACGCCCACCTGCCGGCGACCGGCGCGACCCTGCTGCGCCAGCCGGGGGCCGAGCACCGGTTCCTGCCCGAGGTGGCCGGCGGCACCGTCCTGGCCCGCCGTCAGATCCTCACCGACCTCGGCTTCGCCGACGTCTCCGAGGAGTGGGGCGAGGTCCTGATGCGGCAGTGCCGTACGGACGGGGTGCGGGTCTACTCGGCCGACCGCTACTCCTACGTCTGCGTCCGCGACTCCGCGGAGGGCTCGCTGCTCGGCTCGGCGCGTATGGAGGGATACGTCCCGGCCGAACCCCTCGCCCTGCTCTGATCACTCCAGTCTGATCACTCCGGGAGTCACCCGAGGTCGAGCACGGCCTTGCCGTGGAGGCGGCGGCCGAGAAGGAGCGCCACCGCCTCCTGCGCCTTCTCCCAGCCGCCGCGCCAGGAGATCCCCGGATCGAGACGGCCGGACGCGACCTGCCCGGCGAGCCAGGTGAGGTCGGGAGCGAGCCCGCCGCAGGCGAGCAGGAAGAACGTGACCATCGAACGGTCATGACCCTTGTCGCCGAAGAGCGCGCCGAACGGGAAGGTCTCCGGCTCGCCGGTCACGTGCCCGACGGCCACCAGGGTGCCGCCCTCGGCCAGCCTGTCGTACGCCTCCACGAGCAGGCGCCCACCCACCACGTCGATCACGCCGTGCACCGGGTCGCCGAGGGCGGACGGCCGGTCCACCACCTCGTGCGCGCCGAGCGCCCGAAGGCCGTCGCCGTGCGCCCCGGGATCGCCGGTGGACGCGACCACATGGGCCCCGCCGAGCCGGGCCAGTTGCACGGCGTACCTGCCGACCCCGCCGGTGGCGCCGGTGACGAGCACCCTCCTGCCGAGGATGGGGCCGAGCCGGTGCAGGGCGCGCAGCGCGCTGGTGGCGGCCACCGGGATCGTGCTCATCGCGCCGAGGTCGGCGTTCTCCGGGAGCGTGCCGATCAGAGAGGTGTCCACGGCGCGATACTCGGCCCACGCGCCGTCGACGCCGAGCGTCACGACGGGGGTTCCCGCGGCGGGGCCGGATCCGTCGGCGGCGGCCCGTTCGACCACCCCGGCCGCGTCCCATCCCGCGACGGAGCCGTCAGGGGCGTTCTCGATGCCGGAACTGACCTCGCCGTAGTTGAGCGAGGTCGCGGTCACCCGCACCAGTGCCTGATGAGGGGCGGGCTCGGGGTCCGGAGCCTCGCCGAGCCTCAGGCCGGCGGGCGCGGACCTGTCGACGAGCAGAGCGCGCATGGGATGTCCCTTCGTTGAAAGGTGCCACTCGGTTGCCACTCGGTGGCGAAATCATCGAGGGCGCTCACTATGCCACTCAGTGGCATATGCCATCAAGGAGCATCTCGCGCCCGGCTAGACTGACCGCGATGACCACCACAGCCGTCCCGGCCGACCAGCTCCCCCTGCGCGAGCGCAAGAAGCTGCGCACCCGCCGGGCGCTGGTCGACGCGGCCCTGGAACTGTTCACCGAGCGGGGTTTCGAGGGAACGACCCTCGACGATCTGTGTGCGGCCGTGGAGATCTCCAAGCGCACCTTCTTCCGCAACTTCGGCAGCAAGGAGGACGTCGCGCTGACGCCCACGCAGGACATGTGGGTGGCGTTCCTCGACGAGCTGGAGCGGTGGGAGCCCGACGCCGGACGCCCCGTCATCGAGGTGGTGCAGGACTGCCTGCTCGCCGCCGTCGGCCGGATGGCCTCCGACGGCTGGGCGCGCCAGGTCCGGCTCAGCGAGCGGCTGGCCGCGCGGACCCCCTCGGTGGGGGCGCAGGGTCTGCACTTCTGCGACCGCACCACCCGTGAGGCGCTCGCGATCATGCGCCGTCGCCTCGACCTGGGCGGCGCGGACGACCTGCGGACGAGGCTCGTGCTCGACATGCTCGTCGCGGCCTGGCACGGCGCCCTTCAGTCCTGGACGTCCATGCCGGGCGAGCCCACGTCCGCGGATCTGGCCGCGCGCCTGCGTGAGGCGTTCGCCGCGATCCCCGGGTGCCTCACGCTGACCGCCGCGCCGAAGGACGGCCCGGCCGCGCCATGATCATGGAGGCGCTCCGCGACGTGCTCGGCGCGCCGCCCGTGCCCCAGGGGTCGTGGGAGCGGGAGGCGCGGTTCGTCTCCACCGCTGCGCTGCGGGGGACGGCGGAGCCCGCGGGCGAGGCGGCCGAGCGGCTGGCCGTACGGCTGCGCGCGGTGCCAGGGGTGCGGCGCGTGGACGTCCGGCCGAACGGTTTCCTGGTCATCGGCGTCGCCACGCCGGGAGAGATCGTCCACGACGTCCTGGCCGCCCCGCTCGCCGTGTCCCCACCGGCAAAGGGTTCCCCGCCGGCGACGGGCCCGGAAGCGGGCGCTGCGGCGCCGTGGCCCGACTTCCCGCGCACCTGGGACAACCCCGGTTTCGCCGTCCGGTACGCGTACGTGCGGGCGGGAGCCGTACAGCGATGGGCGCGCGACCTCGGCGTGCCGACCGGCGCGGCGGCACGGCCCGAGCTGCTCGACGGCCCGTTCGACCGGGCCGTGCTGCGGGTCCTGGCCGAGCTGCCGAGCAGGAGGGAGAGTCGCGATCCGGGATGGGCGGCGTACCTCGAACGGCTGGCCGAGGTCTACCACGCAGCGGTCGAGCGCGCGTCCCCGATCCCCAGGGGCGACGAGGCACCGTCGGAGGTCCACGCGGCCCGGGTGCGGATGGGGGAGGCGGTGCGCCGGGTGCTCGGCGAGGGGCTGGCGGAGCTCGGTGTCGCCCCGCCCGGCAAAATCTGAACAAAACCATCGGATGGCTGAAAGTGCTGTCGCCGATGACCTGCGGATCTGAATATCTTCCGTCCGGTCCGTCTCGCAGGATGAACAGCGGGCGCGAGTGAATCTCAGGGTCGGCTAGCCTCGTTCGGGTGAGTCGATTCGCCCATCCCGCCGGCGACCTGCACGCCGCCTCAACGATCGTCGCCGTGACCGCCGGGCACCCCGAGGAGCGTCCGCCGCACGTGTCCGCCGACCTCAACGCGCTCGAACCGGCCATCTGGCCGCGAACGTCCGGCAGGGCCGACGGTGCCGTCACGATCGGCGGAATCGACGTGCGCGACCTGGCGAAGGAGTTCGGCACGCCTCTGTACGTCATCGACGAGGAGGACTTCCGCTCACGCTGCCGCGAGTACCGGTCCGCCTTCCACGACGGCGAGGTCCACTACGCCGCCAAGGCGTTCCTGTGCCGCGAGATCGCCCGCTGGATCGACCAGGAGGGCCTCGGCCTCGACGTGTGCAGCGCCGGCGAGCTCGCCGTGGCGCTCAGCGTGGGCTTCCCGCCCGAGCGGATCACGATGCACGGCAACAACAAGTCGCTCGCCGAGCTGGAGAAGGCCGTCCAGGCCGGCGTGGGCCACATCGTGGTCGACTCGTACGAGGAGATCGCCCGCCTCGGCTTCCTCGCCGACGAGCACGGCGTGCGGCCGAAGGTGATGATCCGGGTGACCGTGGGCGTCGAGGCGCACACCCACGAGTTCATCGCGACCGCTCACGACGACCAGAAGTTCGGCCTGTCGCTGAGCAGCGGCGCCGCCGCCGAGGCGGTGCGGCGCATCCTCGCGCTGCCGCAGCTCGAACTGGTCGGCCTGCACTCCCACATCGGGTCGCAGATCACCGACACCGGCGGTTTCGAGGTCGCGGCCCGCCGCCTGGCCCGGCTGCTGGTCGAGATCAAGGAGGAGCACGACGTGGTGCTCCCCGAGCTGGACCTCGGCGGCGGATACGGCATCCCCTACGTCGTGGGCGATGAGTCCCTGGACGTCAAGGTCATCGCGGACGGCCTGCGGGAGATCGTCACGAAGGTGTGCGAGTCGGCCGGACTGCCGGTGCCGCGCCTCACGGTCGAGCCGGGCCGCTCGATCGCCGGAGTATCCGGCGTGACCCTTTACGAGGCCGGTACGGTCAAGGACGTGGAGGGCCTGCGCACCTACGTGAGCGTCGACGGCGGCATGAGCGACAACATCCGCACCGCCCTGTACGGCGCCGATTACACGGCCGTGCTCGCCTCCCGCGTGAGCCAGGCGGCGCCGATGCTGTCGCGCCTGGTCGGCAAGCACTGCGAGAGCGGCGACATGGTCGTGCGCGACCTGTACCTGCCGGGCGACCTGGCCCCCGGCGACCTGATCGCCGTCGCCGGCACCGGCGCCTACTGCCGGTCGCTGGCCAACAACTACAACTATCTGCCCAAGCCCGCCGTCGTCGCGGTGTCCAACGGCCAGGCGCGGGTCATCATCCGCAGAGAGACCGAGGACGACCTGCTCAGGGGGCAGCTGTGAGCGGCCGTCCCGGACAGTCCGGCGGCGAAGCGAGGAGGGGTCGTGAGTAAAGCCAAACCGGCGCTCAGGGTCGCGCTGCTGGGCTGCGGCGTCGTCGGGGCGCAGGTCGTGCGTTTGCTCCGCGAACAGGCCGACGATCTGGCCGCCCGCGTCGGCGCCCCGCTGGAGCTGGCCGGCGTCGCCGTGCGCAGGCTGGGGCGCAAGCGGGACATCGACGTGGACCCCGCCCTGCTCACGACCGACGCGGAGGCCCTGGTCACCCGCGACGACGTGGACATCGTCGTCGAGGTGATCGGCGGGATCGAGCCCGCCAGGTCGCTGATCCTCGCCGCCATGGCGCACGGCAAGTCCGTGGTGAGCGCCAACAAGGCGCTGCTGGCCGAGGACGGCGCGACGATCCACAGGGCCGCCCGCGAGAACGGCGCCGACCTGTACTTCGAGGCGAGCGTCGCCGGGGCGATCCCGCTGCTGCGCCCGCTGCGCGAGTCGCTGGCCGGCGACCGGGTGCGCCGCGTGCTGGGCATCGTCAACGGCACCACCAACTACATCCTCGACAAGATGGACTCCACCGGCGCCTCGTTCAACGACGCCCTGGAGGAGGCCCAGGCGCTCGGGTACGCCGAGGCCGACCCCACCGCCGACGTCGAGGGCTTCGACGCCGCCGCCAAGGCGGCGATCCTGGCCGGCATCGCCTTCCACAGCCGGGTGACGGCCGCCGACGTGCACCGCGAGGGCATCACGGAGATCACCGCGGCCGACGTGGCCTCGGCCAAGGGCATGGGGTACGTCATCAAGCTGCTGGCCATCTGCGCCCGCTCCGACGACGGCCGGTCGGTCGGCGTCCGGGTGCACCCCGCCATGATCCCGAGGTCGCACCCCCTGGCCGGTGTGCGCGAGGCGTACAACGCCGTCTTCGTGGAGGCCGAGTCGGCCGGGCGGCTGATGTTCTACGGCGCGGGCGCGGGCGGCGCGCCCACCGCCAGCGCCGTGCTGGGCGACATCGTCGCCGTGGCGCGCAACCGCATCGCCGGCACCCGCGGGCCGGAGGAGTCGACGTACGCCGACCTCAAGGTCCACCCGATGGGCGACAGCGTCACCCGCTACCACGTGTCGCTGGACGTCGCGGACAAGCCCGGTGTGCTCGCCCGGGTGGCCGACATCTTCGCCAGGCACGACGTGTCGATCCAGACGGTGCGGCAGGAAGGGCGCGGCGACGACGCCCAGCTCGTGCTGGTGACCCACCGGGCCAGCGACGCCGCCCTGTCGGGCACGATCAAGGACCTGCGCGATCTGAACATCGTCCGCGCGGTCGCGAGCGTCATGCGGGTCGAGGGCGACGACACGCCCTGACGCCGAGAGCGGCGGCTACAGCTGAAGGCACTCCCGGGTGTTCCACCCGGGAGTGCCTGTTGCCGCCTGCCGTCGGTCTAAAGGGTGATCTTCGCGATCTGGCTGACGTAGTTCTCGGTGAGCCAGACGTTGTCGTCGGGCCCACTGGTGATGTCGAAGGGCCCGGCGAGGCTGGTCGGCATGTTGTACTCGATGATGATCCCCGCGGTGGTGACGCCGGCCGCCGCGTTGCCGAGTTGCTCGGTCACCCACAGCCTGCCGTCGGAGCCGCTGGTGATGCCCCAGGGGAAGGCGTTGGGGTCGTCCAGTGAGTACTCGGTGAAGTCGCCGTCCGTGGTGACGGAGCCGACCTTCCCATTGGCGTCGGCATACCACAGGTCGCCGTCCGGCCCGGTGGTGATCCCTATGGGCGTCGCCCCCGAGGAGGGGATGGCGAACTCGGTGATGTCCCCGTCCGGGGTGATACGGCCGATCTTGCCGACGAACGATTCGGTGAACCACAGGTTGCCGTCGCGCCCGGTCGTGATCCGCATCGGGTAGGCGTCACTGGTCGGCAGGGTGTACTCCGTGATGGTCCCCGAGGTGGTGATCCGCCCGATCTTGTTGCCGATCGTCTCGACGAACCACAGGGCGCCGTCGGGGCCCACGGTGATGCCCCAGGGGTAGGACCCCGCGTCGGGCAGCGCGTACTCGGTGACGACACCGGAGGTGATGATCCGCCCGATCTTGCCGCCGTTCGCCTCGGTGAACCACAGGGCGCCGTCCGGTCCGGTGGTGATGTGCCCCGGCTCGGCGTCGTCGGTCGGCACGGCGTACTCCGTGAAGTCGCCGTCAGTGGTGACGCGTCCGATGTTGCCGGCGTAGTTCTCGGTGAACCACAGGGCGCCGTCGGGACCCGAGGTGATGCCGACGGGCCCGGCCGTATTGGTCGGGGTGTCCATCTCCGAGACCGTGGGGACCCGCGCCGCGTCGCCGGAGCCGGACGACCTGGCGGGCGGGCGCGGCGGGTGGACGGGACACCGCATGTGCCGGTGCTCCGGCATCCGCTTCAGCTTCTGGCAGATTCGCACCAACGGCGGCGGCGGCTTCGGGCGCTCGCCAGGCGCGGCGGCGGCACCGGCGGGCAGGCCGTTGAGCAGGGGCGCGGCCGTGGCCAGGGCCAGCGCCATCGCCGCGAGCGGGCGGCGGAGGTGTCGTGAGAAGCGGGGCATGGCATTCCTTCGGCTGAGGAGCGACACGAGAAGCCGGCCGGAAGCCGCACCGCCGGCCCGGCGGGCCTCACTATGTCCGACCTGCCTGACCGGCCGCCGATCCGCCGCGTCCGTGGCGGGTCACGGGACCCCCAACTCCTGCGTGGATCGAGGGCGGTCAGGCGACCGAGTGAGTGATGGTCCCTGTGTAGACACCGGCGGCGGCGTTGGCCGGGATGGTGATGACCAAAGTGGGCTGCCAGTTCGTCGACATCGGCCCCACCGTCTTGCGCCCACTGAAGGCGGTCACCGGCGAGCTGAGAGGCACCTGCTGAGCCGCGGTGAGCTGGCCGGGGTTGCGGGTGCCGGCACCGGACGACCCGGTGACCGGCCCGGACCAGTAGGCGACGTTCGCGGTCGTGATGGTCTGCGTGGGCGTGCCGCTGCCGGTGGTGAAGTTCGTGGCCGACACGGTCGCCGTCCAGGACAGAACTCCGGGCCGGAAGTCGGCCACGGTCACGGTGCCCATCGAGGCGCTGATCGCGCTGCTCCGGGAGCCGCTGCCGAGGTTCACCGAGCCGGGCACGGTGATCGTCAGCGTGTCGTCCCGCAGGGGGACCAGCGTCATTCCCGTGCCGGCCCGCGCCGCCGGCGCGAGGCCGGGCACGGCGGGCGGTGCGACCGGCAGAGCGATCGACGCGGCCAGCGCCGCCGTCACTGTCGCGCCCGCACCGACCTGCCGCACGTATGGCCTTCCTCGTCGCCGTGCCGTCGTTCCGCCGCGGCGCGGCCGATCTTGCCTGTGAACGACCCACGGCAGGCTAGGGCACGGGGGTGGCCTGTCGCTGTCGCCGCGCCGGGACCCTACGCAACCGTGGACATCGGGCCCCGCGTCTCCGCCGGTCGTCATCTGATCACAAAGGGTGTCCAGACGCCGGCGGAACAACCCTGTCGTACGCCTCGGACCGGCCAGGATGTCACCGACCGCGGCCCTTACGGGGCAATCGCATCCACGGAGGAGATCGGCAGATGGGCAAGAGGAGTGTCGCCGCGCCGTCGGCGGGTGTCGCGGGACTGGCGCTGGTCGCGGCGCTCACGATCGCGTCCACGGTGTCGCCCGCCGGAGCGGCCACCTGCCCGGCGTCGACCACCTGTCCCACCACCGTCACCTTCACCGTCAACGCCCCCGACGGCCTGACGATCACCGTGCCCGACGGTCCGGTGAACATCGGCAGCGGCGCTCCGGGAGGCCAGATCAGCGGCCTGCTGGGTCCGGTCACGGTGTCCGACCAGCGCGCCGCGCTCACCGCGACGTGGGTGGCCACGGTGTCGGCCGCTTCTGGGGGCTTCACCACCGGCGGCGGCACGGCCGCCGAGACCGTTCCCAACACCGCGGTCCTCTACTGGTCCGGCGCGGCGACGGCCACGACCGGCACCGGCACCTTCGTGCCGGGGCAGGCGAACGCGGCGGCCGCCCAGTCGCTGGACCAGACCCGCACCGCGTTCAGCAAGACGAGCGGCTCCGGCGACAACTCCGCGACGTGGGACCCGACCATCGTCGTCAACGTCCCCGCCCAGGCCGTGGCAGGCACCTACACCGGCACGGTGCACCACTCCGTTGCCTGACCGTTCGGCCCGCAGGGTCATCGCCTCCGGCCTGCTCGCGATCGTGCTGCACGCGGCGGTCGTCGCACCCGCGGCGGCCGCCGGCGACGCACACCGGCACCGCCCGGAGAGGTTCGGCATCCGGCTGCTGGAGATCCCCGAGAACCGCCTGGACGACCCGCGCTCACACGCGTTCATCGTCGACCATGTGAATCCCGGCACGACGTTCACCCGGCGTCTCGAGGTCTTCAGCACCTCGTCCCAACGCCAGCACGTGAACCTGTATCCCGCCGCGGCCCGGGTCGGTGACGCGGGCTTCACGTTCGCCCCCGCGCGTACCGCCAACGAGCTGACCTCCTGGATCACGCTCGACCGGACGGCGGTGGACCTGCCGCCGCACGGCCACGTCCCGGTGACGGCCACCGTCGCGGTGCCGCCCACGGCTTCCAAGGGCGAGCGCTACGCCGTCATCTGGGCGGAGATCTCCTCGGCCTCGCCCGGCCCGTCGGGCAACATCGCGCTCGTCAACCGGGTGGGCGTCCGCACCTACCTTGACGTGGGCCCGGGCGGCGAACCGCCGACGAGCTTCAGGATCGGCGAGGTGACCGCCGGGCGCACCGACGACGGGCAGCCGCGGCTGGTGGCCGAGGTCGGCAACACGGGGGAGCGCGCCGTCGACCTGGAGGGCGAGGTGCGGCTGTCGGAGGGGCCGAGCGCGCTCAGCGCCGGGCCGTTCCGCAGCACCCGCGCCACCACCCTGCCTCCCGGCGGCCACGGTCAGGTGACCGTCCTGCTGGGCCACGACCTGCCCGCCGGGCCCTGGAGGTTCCGGCTCACCCTGCGCAGCGGCCGCGTCAGCCGTACGTCCACCGGGGCGATCACCTTCCCGGCGGCCGGAGAACGGGCGGCGGCGGAGGACGACCCCAGCGTGCCGGTCCTCGCCGCCTGCGCCGCGGCGGCCGTCGCCGCCGCGGTCCTCCTTGTCGTGAGCCTGCGCCGGTTCCGCCGCCGCCCCCTGGACGGCGAAGCGGCCTGACCGGCCCGGCGTCGCGGTCGGCGTCGATACGGCGGGCGAGGGGCCGATCAGCGCTCGGCCAGGGCTCTGCGGACCGCGTCGAGGGCCTCCTCCTCCGAGGCCCCGAGGTGGCGGACCGCGCCGGCGAACTCCTCGGCCGCCTCGCGCAGGCGCAGGCGACCCCCCTCGGCGCCGAGCTCTGTGATCGTCGCCGCACGGCCCCGGCGCAGCTCGACCAGGCCCTCGTCGCGAAGCTGCTGGTAGCCGCGCAGCACCGTGTGCAGATTGATGCCGAGCGCGGCGGCGACGGCGCGCGCTGAGGGCAGTTTGTCGCCGGGGACCGCCGCGCCCCTGGCGACCGCCGCGCGCACCGAGGCCGCCACCTGGTCGGCCAGGGGCTGGGCGGAGGACGGATCGACGACGATCAGCACCCGGCGCCTCCCCTGGCGCGGGCGAGGGACGCGTTGACCAGCGCGGCGGCCGTCTCGGCGTCCCGGGTCGAGTACAGGAACTCCCGGCCGTCGGTGAGCCGGAGGGCCAGCACCGGACCACGGCCGCTCACGTATCCCCATCCCCTGCTGCCGCCGATCATGCCGCCGGTGCGCATGCCGGACGTGCGCGGTCGCACCGAGGCGAACAGCACCTGGTCGTACGGTACAGGCGAGCGCGGATGCCAGGCGGACACGGCGTACACGGCTCGCTGGGCCGGCGCGAGCGGCAGCAGGGGCACCCCCGGGGGCGGTGCGGTGCGCGCGCCGGGCGCGGGTGGCAGGGGACCCGACAGCCACCAGCCCGCGGCGCCTCCGAGAAGGGTGAGGGCGATTTCGGCCGGAACCTCCCACGCCGGCAGGGCCGCGGGCCCCGCGGAGTCGATCAGCGCCGTCACTGCTACACCGTCCCCGCCGCGATGGAGTCCCCACTGAGATCTCGTACGGTGGAGCCCGGCATGTCCGGAACGGATGGCTTCACGAGGCCGGCGGGGCAATGACTCGATCGGATAACGGCCTGCCGATCCGTGCGTCCGTGCGTGTTCGATGTCCTTGGTGTGGCCGAAATGATCAGTTCTGTGGGGGGAAGCGTGGTTACGGGCGAGGCGGTCCGGACGTCCGGCCAGGGGACGGATGCGGGCGCGAGGGACTGGCCCCGCTGGACGCCGCTGCTCGCGGGCCTGCTGACCACCTGCGTCGCCATCTCCGGCACCACGGCGTCGCTGTCGGCCGACGAGGTGGCGACCTACAGCGCCGCGGTGGCCCGGCCGCTGAGCGGGCTGTGGGAGCTCGTGCAGCAGATCGACGGCCACTTCCTCCCTTACTACCTGCTCATCCATGTCTGGTCATGGCTGGGGGAGGCCGAGTGGTGGCTGCGCCTGCCCTCGGCGCTCGCGGCCGGTGTGGCGGCGGGCTTCCTGGCCGACCTCGGCCGCAGGCTGGCCGGTCCGCGGGCGGGCGTGCTGGCCGCGGCGCTGTTCGCCGTCCTGCCGTCGGTGTCCTACCACGGCGCGAACGCCCGGCCGTACGCGTTCGCGGCGGCGGCGGCCGTCGTCTCGGCCTGGACGCTGCACCGGGTGGCCGAGGCGTCCAGCGGCACCGTCGGCTGGAAACAGGTCCGCTGGTACGCGGCGTCGGTGGCGCTGCTCGGCTGCACGCACCTGTTCTCGGTCCTGGTGCTCCCGGCCCAGTTCCTGGCCGCCCTGCTCGCCCTGCCCCGCCGTACGTTCCTGACCAGGATCGTCCCCGCGACGGCGGTGGGGTGCGTTCCCCCCGCGGTCCTCGCACTGGTGGGCTGGGGCGAGCGGCACGCGATCAGCTGGATCCAGCCGCACGGGCCCGACGTGCTGCTGAAGTTCCCCAAGCACGCGGCGGGCTCCGATCTCGCCGGGCCGCCGCTGTTCGCCCTCGCCGTCGTGGGGGTGGTGATCCTTTTGCGCAGGTCGATCCCCTGGGGCGTCCTCGTCGGCGGCTGGCTCGTCCTCCCGCCGGTGCTGCTGCTCGTGATCGACGCGCTGGTGACCCCGGCCTACGTGGACCGTTATGTGTTCGTCGCGGCGCCCGCCCTGGCCCTGGCGGGAGGCGTGGCCCTGGCCTCGATCCGCCTGGCCCCCGTCCCCTTCGCGCTGGTCTGCGCGCCGGTCGTACTGGTCGCGGCGCTGCTGGGAGTGCCCGCGCAGGCCGACTACCGGCAGCGCAACGGCCACTACGACGACTTCCCCGGCGCGCTCGGCGTGATCCGGGCGCGGGAGCGCACCGGCGACGCCATCGTGTACGGCCAGAGCCGGCTGCGCACCGGCTTCGTCTACTACGGCCGCGAGGGCCTCCCCGAGGACGTGCTCCTCAGGGGGCCGGGCCCGGCCTTCGAGTACGTGGAGCGGGACGACCTCGCCGAGGCCCTGACCGGGTATCGCCGGGTCTGGGTGGTCTGGCGGGGGACGAAGCAGGCCGGGCTGACGGGGAAGAAGATCCCCAAGGTGGCCGCCGTGCGCGCGGCCGGATACCGCCTCTCGACGGCCTGGCACTCCGCGGAGCTACCGGGTCTGACCGTCGCGCTGTTCGAACGCGTGCGCGGCAAGGGCTGAGGGTGCCGCGTCCTGGACCGTTTCATTACGGTTGGACATCACGCGCAAGAGTAATTGCCAATTATGAGTAAAGTTTCTCCTCATGCGACTTACGGTGAAGAGACTCCTGCCGGCCTGTCTCGTCGCCGCGGCGTCGATCGCGGGACTCCAGCACCCGGCCGCGGCGACGGCCGGTTCGGCCGTCCCCGCGCAGGCGGCGGCTTCCGCGCACGTGGCTCAACAGAAAACGCGGGCGGCCGGGGTGCCGACCGTGGTCCTCACCTTCGACGACGGCACGGCCGATCACCTCGCCGTCGCCGGAATGCTGAGCAGGCGCGGCCTCAAGGGCACCTTCTACGTCAACAGCGGCCGCCTCGGCAGGCGCGGCTTCCTGAGCGTGGCCGCGCTGCGGGCCATCGCGAAAGAAGGCCACGAGATCGGCGGCCACACCCTCCACCATCCGCATCTGCCGGAGGCGTTCGACGCCGCGCAGCAGACGGAGATCTGCGACGACAGGCGGGCGCTGCTGAAGATGGGCTTCGCCGTGCGGTCGTTCGCCTATCCGTTCGGTGACTTCGACGAGTCGAGCAAGCAGATCGCGATGCGCTGCGGCTACAACAGCGCGCGCGACATCAACGGCCTGTACCGGCCGGACAGCTGCCGCGCCTGCCCGGTCACCGAGACGATCCCGCCCGCGGACCCCGCCGCCGTACGCGCCACGAGCCAGACCCGCCTGCCGCGTACGGCCCGCACGCTGCGGGAGTTCGTCACCCGCGCCCAGCGGGAGAGCGACCCCGGCATGGTGACCTTCGTCTTCCACGAGATCAAGAACGACCCGCGGGACCAGTACGCGACGGCGCCCAAGGAGTTCGCCGCCTTCATCGACTGGGTGGCCCAGCAGCGGAAAGCCAAGAAGATCGACGTGAGGACGCTGGGCGACGTCGTCGGCGGAGGCGTGACGCCCGTCCCGTGATCCCGTCTGCCGCGCCAGGTCACAGCGAGTCGTCAGGTTGACCACGACGGTCACAGGGATTCACAAGGTTCGGCTGATAAAAGTTCACAGCCTGTAAAACGGACGCGCGGGAGGGACACCGTGACGGTGACGACCGGCATGTGCTCGCCGTACGGTTTCACGCGCAGCCCCACCGAGGAGACCGCGGCGCTGTCCTGGAGCGACGGCAGATGGACGATCGGAGGCCGGCCGCTGGCCGTCCCCCCGCCGGCCGCCGACGTCGCCGCCCTCCGGCCGCTGCGCGGGCTGCGGGTGGAGTGGCCGTCGGAGCCTGTAGCCGAGGCGCTGGACGCGGTCGCCGGCCTGGCCGCCGCGGGGGTGCCGCTCACCTGCCACGACCCGCCGGGGTGGGTGCGTGAAGCCGATCCCGTGCTCGCCGGCCTGGCCGCGGCCTGGACCCCCGAGGCCGGCGACGGCAGACCCGAGTCGGTCGCCGACCTGCGCAGGGAAGAGCACAGCGTGCTCCTGCGCAGGCACGCGCTGCGGGCCGGGGGCGTCGGCACCCGCCTCGCCCCGGTGACCGTCGTCATGGCCACCCGGCGGCCCCACTACGTCGGCCACGCGCTGCGGCAGCTCGCCCGCCAGCGCGGCGTCGGCCTGGAGGCGGTCGTCGCCCTGCACGGGTTCCCGGCCACGCGGGTGCGCGAGGCGGTCGAGGAGTTCCCCCATCCGCTAACGCTGATCGAGGCCGAGCCGGACGCGCCGCTCGGGACGGTGCTCAACACGGCGGCGGCACGGGCGTCCACCGGCATCGTCGCCAAATGGGACGACGACGACTGGTACGGCCCCGAGCATCTGGCCGACCTGCTGCTGGCCATGGCCTATTCCGGCGCGGACCTGGTGGGGACCGCGCCGGAGTTCTTCTACCTCCAGCCCCTCCACACGACGATCCGCCGCGTCGACTACAGCAGCGAGGTGTGGGCCGACCACGTCGCGGGCGGCACGATCCTGCTCGGCCGCGAGCTCTTCGAACAGGTCGGCGGCTTCGGGCCGCTGGACCGCGGGGAGGACGCGCACCTCGTGCACGCGGTCGAGGCGGCCGGCGGCCGTGTCTACCGCACCCACGGCCTGGGCTACGTCCTGCGGCGATCGGTCAGCGCCGACCACACCTGGAACCTTCCTCTTGCCCACTTCCTGCGAGTCGCCGCGAACCAATGGCGCGGCTTTCGCCCGAGTGTGATTCTGGAAGCGCCATGACGCCACGCATCAGGGGAAACGACTACACCGTCCTCCAGCCGCCCGCCCTCGGGTCGTCGTGGACGCCCCGGCTGCGCGTCAGCGTGGTCGTCCCGGCGTACACCGATCAGGCCAAGCTCGACCTCACGCTCGCCGGGCTGGCCAGGCAGACATACCCGGCAGATCTGCTCGAAGTGATCGTGGTCGACAACGGCAGCGAGCCGCCGCTACGCCTTCCGGAGATCCGGCCCCGCGACACGCGGCTGCTGGTGTGCGCGACGCCGGGCCGGGCCCGGGCGCGCAACACCGGCCTGGCCGCCGCGACGGGCGACGTCATCCACTGGATGGACTCCGACGTCGTCCCCGAACCTGAGGAGGTGGAGGCGCACATGCGCTGGCACCACCTCGCGCCCTATCTGTCGATCACCTCCTACCTGCGCTTCACCACCGCCCCGCTGCCCGACCCCGCCGACGTCGCGGGCACCGACGACCTGGCGAAGCTCTTCGAGCCGGCGGAGCCGCACGCCTGGATCGAGGACCTGGTGCAGCGGTCGGAGGGGCTGACCCGCTCGCCGCGGCCGTTCAGCATCCACATCGGCGGCGCGTCGTCGGTCTCCGCCCGGCTGTTCGAGCGGGCCGGGCCGATGGACCCCGAAATGATCCTCGGTCAGGACACCGAGATGGGCTACCGGCTCGCACAGGCGGGCGCGGTCTTCATCCCCGACCCGCAGGCGAGGGCCTATCACCTCGGCCCGTCCATGCGCATGCGCGACAGCGCGCCGGTCAGCCGGGTCAGCCACGCCCTGGTCACCGACCGGGTCCCGGGCTACCGGTGGCTGCGCACCCATCCCTCCCGGCAGTGGAAGGTCCCGCAGGCGGAGGTCCTCGTGGACGCCACCGCGGGGTCGTACGACGACGTCAGGGCCACCGTGGACGGCGTGCTGGCCGGCACGGTGACCGACCTCGCCGTCGTGCTGACCGGCCCGTGGGACGAGCTCGCGCCCGAGCAGCGCGCGCCGCTCAAGGACCCGCGCCTGGATCTCGTGCTGCTGCGGGCCCACTACACCCATGAGGGCCGTGTGCGGCTGGCCACGGCGGTTTCCGACACCCAGTCGCCATACCGCGTGCGCATCCCGCCCGGCTGGGTGCCGGAGGAGGACAGCCTCGGCCGGCTGATCGAGGTGCTGCGCGGGCGGGATCGCGGGCTGGTGAGCGTGCTCCTGGCCGAGGGCGCGGAAGGCGTCACCGCCGCCCGCCTGGAACGCACCGAGGCCTTCTCCCGCGCCGCCCTCGTCGCGGAGGAGGGCGAGGACCCCGACGACGTCGTGGACGAGATGTTCGGCACCTACTGGGTCGACGGCGAGACCTTCGGCTTCCGGCCCGCCGCGCAGGCCCCGGCGTACCTGAACCCCCGCACCGCGTATCGCAGGCGGGTGCAGGCGCAGGCCGAGGTCGAGCGGCTGACCAAGGAGGTCGAGCGGCTGCGCGGACAGGTGACCAAATGGCGCGACGAGGCGGCGCGGTGGCGCAAGTCCGCCGTCGAGTTCCGCCGGGAGATCGGCACCCTCCGGAGGCAGGTCTCCTCGCTGCGCGGGCAGGTCTCGGCGCTGCGTCGCGACCGAGGCCTGCGTGGCATCGCCCGGGGCCTCACCCGGCCCTTCACGTTCAAGAAGACCTGACCGCCCCCGCCCCGCCCTCGCGTGACACGCCGGTTCCCGGCCGCAGGTCGCGGAGCCGGGGGCCGGCCGGCGGATGGGTCAGGAGCGGCGGAACAGGCCGCGGCGGCGCGGCTGCGCGGCCTCCGGCTGGGGGGCCTGGGCCGCGGCCGGTTGCGGGGTGTGTGCCGCCGCCGGTTTCTGGGTGGTCTGCGGCGCGGCGGGCGCGGCCGGTTTCGCCGGAGCCTTGGGAAGTTCCTCGAACTCGCTCGCCGCGGCGCGCCGTACGCCGTGGGTCTCGGCGATCACGTCGGCAGGTTCCTCGCCCGGCGCGGTGAGGTGGCGGGCGCGCGCGACGGCCTCGGTCCGCTCCAGCGTGGCCGTGCCCCCGCCGGGCAGGTCCAGGACCAGCAGTCCGATCCGCTCCTCCAGCATCGCCTTGACCGCCCGCTCCAGCAGCGCCGGAGCCGGCGGGGCGTCGACGGGCGCCGTGTAGCGGAAGGGGACGGGCGCGGCGGTCGGCGCCGCCCGTTCCGCGAACCGCACCCGCGCGTCGTGCCCGAACGCCGCCCGCACCAGGGCGAGGTCGAACGCCTCGGTCCCCGGCGCCCACCTGCGTCCGCCTTCGAGCGGCGACCAGGGGCCGGCCAGCGTCACCGCCACGTCGGTGAGCGTGCCGCGCAGCACCGCGTCGACCGCCGCGACGATCCGCCGCTCGTCCGCCCCCGTCACGTCGAAGACGACCTCGACGTACGGCACGAGCCAGCGCCGGCCGGGCTCCTTGCGCAGGTCGCGGCGGAGCGGGACCCGGTGCGCCAGGTGGGTCTCGACGAGCCGGACGATCGACTTGCCGTGCTCGCCCCGCTGGGCGGGCAGGCCGAGGTGCACGGCGCGGGCCTCCGTGTCGGGGACGAACACCGCCCCCGCCTGGGCGAGCCGGTAGGCGAACTCGGTGTCCTGGCCGCGCACCACCTCGGGATCGAAGCCCCGGACCTCGTCGAGCAGGGCCCGCCGCAGGGAGACCGTCGGACCGGTGCAGACCTGGTAGGGGTTCTTGCTGGCCCGCAGGCCGTCGAGGCGGCGGATGGTCTCCTCGGTCGAGCTGGACACCAGCGCCGACGGACCGAACAGGTCCTCGGGGGAGCCGTGCCGTACGGCCTCGTGGACCTGCGCGGGGGTGAGGGCCGGCTCCTCGGCGAACTTCTTGCCGCCGATGGTGACGAGGTAGTCGGTGAGGTGGTGCCAGCGGAACAGCGCCTCCAGGTGCTCCCGCGAGATCACCATGTCGGCGTCGAGACGCTGCACGATCTCGCCCTCGGCCGCCGCGATGCCGGCGTTCATCGCGTGCCCGGCGCCCCATCCGCCGGGCGGGACGACCACGACGCGGGTGTTTTCGGGCCGCAGATCGGGCAGGCGCAGCGGAGGGTCGCTGCGGTCGTCCACCACGATCACCTCGGTGAGATGCGCGGGATAGGTCTGCGCGGCCAGCGCGGCCAGCGTCAGGTCGAGGCGGTGCTGCCCGCCGTGCGCGGGGATGACGACACTCGCGCTGAGCGTGGGCGTCCAGCCGCCGATGGGCGGCGGCGTGAGCGGAGAGTAGTCGTTGTGGCGGATCTTCGGCCGGGGCTCCACGCCCGTCAGGTGGGCCAATCCTCGTCCTCTACAGCGATGGTCAAAGGGCCGCTCCACAGTAGCGAAACCCGCTGACACTTCCCTAAGGTGGCGCCCAATATGTCCATTTGGTGGACAACGGAGTCCGCACGTCAAACGGTTGGCCGTAGACTCGGTGACCGATACCCCTGGTGACACGCGTTTACGCGCGTGGGAGGAGCGACCAATGTTCAGGGCTTGGCGTGGCCTGATCGAGGAGTACCGCGACCGTCTGCCGGTCTCCACGACGACGCCCGTGGTGACCCTGCTCGAGGGCGGTACGCCGCTCGTCCCGGCCAGGCGGGTGTCCCAGATCACGGGCTGTGACGTCCATCTCAAAGTCGAGGGCCTCAACCCGACCGGCAGCTTCAAGGACCGCGGCATGACCGTCGCGATCAGCAAGGCCGTCGAGGAGGGCGCCCAGGCGGTCATCTGCGCGTCCACCGGCAACACCAGCGCCTCGGCCGCCGCCTACGCCGTACGGGCCGGGCTGACCTGCGCCGTCCTCGTGCCGCGCGGGAAGATCGCGATGGGCAAGCTCGCCCAGGCGCTGGTCCACGGCGCGAAGCTGCTCCAGGTCGAGGGCTCGTTCGACGACTGCCTGGAGATGACCAGGAAGCTCGCGGAGACCTACCCGATCGCGCTGGTCAACTCCGTCAACCCGCACCGCCTGCAGGGCCAGAAGACCGCGGCCTTCGAGATCGTCGACGCGCTCGGCGACGCGCCCGACGTCCACTGCATCCCGGTCGGCAACGCCGGCAACATCTCGGCCTACTGGATGGGCTACAAGGAGTACGCCGACGACGGCGTGGCCACCAAGCGGCCGCGAATGCTGGGATTCCAGGCGAGCGGCGCGGCGCCGCTGGTCGGGGGCAGCCCCGTGACCCACCCGCAGACGATCGCCACGGCGATCAGGATCGGCAACCCCGCCTCGTGGCGGCTCGCCGAGGCCGCGCGCGACGAGTCCGGCGGCGACATCCAGGCCGTGACCGACCGTCAGATCGCCGCGGCGTACAAGCTGCTCGCGCAGGAGGAGGGCGTGTTCGTCGAGCTCGCCTCCGCCGCGAGCGTCGCCGGCCTGCTCCAGGCGCACGAGCAGGGCCTGCTCACGCCGGGGCAGCGGGTCGTGTGCACCGTGACCGGCAACGGCCTGAAGGACCCCGACTGGGCCATCTCCGGCGCCCCGGCGCCCGTGACGATCCCGATCGACGCCTACGCCGCCGCGGCCGCGCTGGGACTCGCCTGACCGGTTTTCTCATTCCCGCCCATCAAAGGGTTCAGGTGACGAATTGACGGACAGTCACGGCGTCGTCGTCCGCGTGCCGGCGACGAGCGCCAACCTCGGCCCCGGTTTCGACAGCCTCGGCCTCGCGCTCGACCTGTACGACGAGGTGGAGGCCGAGATCTCCGCCTCGCCCGGCGTGCGGATCGCGGTGGAGGGCCAGGGCGCCGGTGAGCTGGACGAGGGCGAGGGCCACCTCGTCGTCAGGACCATGCGCGCCACGTTCGACCGCATGGGGTTCGCCCAGCCGGACGGCATCGCGCTGCGCTGCCGCAACCGGATCCCGCACGCGCGGGGGCTCGGCTCGTCGTCGGCGGCGATCTGCGCCGGCATCCTCGCGGCCCGCGCCCTCGTACGCGGCCGGGGCGCGGGGGACATGCCGGACGCCGAGGTGTTCGCGCTGGCCACCGAGCTGGAGGGGCATCCCGACAACGTGGCGCCGTGCCTGGCGGGCGGTCTCACCATCGCCTGGACGAACCAGTCGGGGGCGGCGAGTATGGTGAAACTGACTCCGCACGAGGACGTCCGGCCGGTGGCGTTGATCCCGGATTTCCGGTTGTCCACGGAGGAGGCTCGGGGGCTGCTGCCGAAGGACGTACCGCATTCGGACGCGGCGGCCAACGCGGGGCGGGCGGCTCTGCTCGTCGCGGCGCTCACGCAGAGACCGGAACCGGATCTCCTGCTCGCCGCCACCGAAGACCGCCTGCACCAGAGGTACCGCGAGCCCGCGATGCCGCGCACCGCAGAACTGGTGCGACGGCTCCGCGAGGCCGGGGTGCCCGCCGTCGTCTCGGGGGCCGGTCCGACGGTTCTCGCGTTGACGACACGGGACACCAAGGATTTGATCGCGCCAGAAGTGGGTAATGACTGGCACATCCAGCCAATGAACGTCGACCCGCTTGGTGCGTACGTTCGGTTTCCCGAGACACGCTGATGCTTCTTCGACCTTCAGGGAATAGCTGTGCGCGCTGGTGATGTTAGGCTGATAGCCGCACCAGGTGCCCCCGTGTTGGGTGCGTGCTTGTCATTCGCACATCGCTGCACTTCGCCTTGCGTCCTTCGACGCGGGCAGGGCGATTTCCCCGGAACCGTTTCCTCCAGTCGGCACACCCTCGGGTGGCATGGCCGGAGGCGGCGTTCTCGGAGACATGCGCGTTCGAACCACCAAGACATCTGGTCGGTGGCGGCAATCCGGGGGATCGCCCCCGGGCACCTACCGCTCGCGAATCCCGAGGGTCATCGACACATGAGATTCGCGAAGCCCGACCCGGTCTGTCCCGCCGGGTCGCATCACCGGGACGCCTGGACGCACGATTCTGGCGCCCGACCCCTGGGAAGGACCCTTAGTTGAGCGACACCACCGAACTCCTCTCCGACGGCAAGGCCGCCGGCGACACCCCCACTTCCGCCCCGGCCCGTCCGCGACGTCGCTCCGGCACCGGCCTGGCTGGCATGGTGCTCCCCGAGCTTCAGGCCCTGGCGACCAGCCTCGGCATCACGGGGACCGGACGGATGCGCAAGAGCCAGCTCATCGCGGCCATCCAGGAGAAGCAGGGCGGATCGGGAGAGACCGCGGCCGAGCCGAAGGCCGCCGCCGAAGCGCCCGCCGTCGCAGAGCGCCCCGCCCGTGGCCGCCGGGAACGTTCCCGCGCCGCCGCGGCGCCCGCACCCGAGGCCGCGCCCGCCGCCACGCCCGCTGCCGAGCCCGCCGTCGCGGCCCGTGAGGAGCGTCCCGTGGTCGAGGCCGCGCCGGCCGTGGCCGCCGAGGCCGCGCAGAACGGCGTCGCCGCCGTCGCCGAGCCGCAGGCCGAGGCCGCCCAGTCCGAGACCCGCGCCGAGCGGCCCGAACGCGGCGACCGCCGCGAGCGCCGCACGCGCGGTGAGCGGGGCGAGCGGGGCGAGAGGGGCCGCGAGCGCGACAGCCGCGGTGACCAGCGCGGTGACCAGCGCGCCGCCGACGCGGGGGACGGTGGCCAGGGCCGCCGTGACCAGCAAGGCCGCGGTGACAACCGCTCCGACAGCCGCTCCGACGGGCGTGGCGACGGCCGCTCCGACGGGCGTGGCGACGGCCGCTCCGACGGGCGTGGCGACAGCCGTACGGACAGCCGCTCCGACGGCAAGGGCGACCAGCAGGGCGAGGACGCCCGCGGGCGCCGTGGCCGCTTCCGCGAGCGCGGCCGCCGCGGGCGCGACCGCTTCGAGGGCAACGAGCCGGTCATCAGCGAGGACGACGTCCTGATCCCGATCGCCGGCATCCTGGACATCCTCGACAACTACGCCTTCGTGCGGACCAGCGGCTACCTTCCGGGCTCGAACGACGTCTACGTCTCGCTCGCCCAGATCCGTCGCAACGGCCTGCGCAAGGGCGACGTCATCACCGGCGCCGTCCGGCAGCCGAGGGACGGTGAGCGGCGCGAGAAGTTCAACGCCCTCGTCCGTCTCGACACCGTCAACGGCATGGACCCGGAGCAGGCCCGCCAGCGACCCGACTTCAACAAGCTCACGCCGCTCTACCCGCAGGAGCGCCTGCGCCTGGAGACCGAGCCGAACGTCCTGACCACGCGGATCATCGACCTCGTCTCGCCGATCGGCAAGGGCCAGCGCGGCCTGATCGTGTCGCCGCCCAAGGCCGGCAAGACCATGGTGCTCCAGGCGATCGCCAACGCGATCACCCACAACAACCCCGAGTGCCACCTGATGGTCGTCCTCGTAGACGAGCGTCCGGAAGAGGTCACCGACATGCAGCGGTCGGTCAAGGGCGAGGTCATCCACTCGACATTCGACCGTCCGGCCGAGGACCACACCACCGTCGCCGAGCTCGCCATCGAGCGGGCCAAGCGGCTGGTGGAGCTGGGCCACGACGTCGTCGTCCTGCTCGACTCGATCACCCGTCTCGGGCGCGCGTACAACCTCGCGGCGCCCGCGAGCGGCCGCATCCTGTCCGGTGGTGTCGACTCGACCGCGCTCTACCCGCCGAAGCGGTTCTTCGGCGCCGCCCGCAACATCGAGAACGGCGGCTCGCTGACGATCCTCGCCACGGCTCTCGTCGAGACCGGTTCCAAGATGGACGAGGTCATCTTCGAGGAGTTCAAGGGCACCGGCAACATGGAGCTCAAGCTCAACCGGTCGCTCGCGGACAAGCGCATCTTCCCGGCGGTGGACGTGGACGCGTCCGGCACCCGCAAGGAGGAGATCCTCATGGCCAAGGACGAGCTGTCCATCGTCTGGAAGCTCCGCCGCGTCCTCCACGCCCTCGACATGCAGCAGGCGCTGGAGCTCCTTCTCGAGAAGATGAAGGAGACCAAGTCCAACGCCGAGTTCCTGCTCCAGGTGCAGAAGACCACGGTCAGCAACGACCGCGACTGACGCCCTTTCGACCGACGCCCCGGACGGCCGCGCCGTCCGGGGCGTCGGCGTGCTCCGCTGATCCGCCGCACCGTGCCGCCACGATGGCCGGCCCCGGGAATAGCCCATGGCCTGGGATGGTTGGAGGATCTGGCACACTGGTAGCCGAACCGCAGCGGTACCGGTTCCCGCGCCGCGCATCACAGGTGTGCCGATGCGCGCAGGCCGTGACAGACGGAGCGACCCGGCGACCGCGCCTAGCGTTAGGACTGAAGACATGAAGCCCGACATCCACCCGGAGTACGTGGTTACCCAGGTGACCTGCACCTGCGGGAACACCTTCACCACGCGTAGCACCGCCAAGAACGGCGTGCTCCACGCCGACGTCTGCTCCGCCTGCCACCCCTTCTACACGGGCAAGCAGAAGATCCTCGACACCGGTGGCCGGGTGGCGCGCTTCGAGGCGCGCTTCGGCAAGAAGGCCCAGAGCAAGTAGCTCCTCCAGGACGCCGGCTCGGGGGCGCCCCTCTCTTGGGGCCTCTCCGGGTCGGCGTTCTTGGCGATTACGGCCTTTACCGAGGAGCTTGAGCAAAGGAGCGTGCGGTGAACCTCGACGAGATCATGAGTGAGTACGCGGATCTGGAACTGCGGCTCGCCGACCCCGCCGTGCACGCCGACCAGAGCAAGGCGCGGACGTACGGCAAGCGTTACGCGGGGCTCACGCCGATCGTCGTGACGTACCGGGAGCTCGAAGGCGTACGGCAGGACCTCGCTGCCGCTCGCGAGCTCGCGGCGGAGGACTCGGCGTTCGCGGAGGAGGCGGCCGAACTCGAGGGCCGCATCCCGGTGCTGGAGGAGAAGCTCACCCGTCTCCTGGTCCCGCGCGACCCCAACGACGACAAGGACGTCATCATGGAGATCAAGGCGGGCGAGGGCGGCCAGGAGTCGGCCCTGTTCGCCGGAGACCTCCTGCGGATGTACCTCAGGTACGCCGAACGGATCGGCTACAAGACCGAGGTCATCGACGCGCAGCACTCCGACCTCGGCGGCTACAAGGACGTCACCGTCGCCATCAAGGGCAGGGAGGGCGTCTGGTCGCGGCTCAAGTTCGAGGGCGGCGTGCACCGCGTCCAGCGGGTGCCGGTGACCGAGTCGCAGGGCCGCATCCACACCTCGGCGGCCGGAGTGCTCGTCTATCCCGAGGCCGAGGACGTCGACGTCCAGATCGACCCCAACGAGCTGCGCATCGACGTGTTCCGCTCCAGCGGCCCCGGCGGCCAGAGCGTCAACACGACCGACTCGGCCGTGCGGATCACCCACCTGCCGACCGGCGTCGTCGTCTCCTGCCAGAACGAGAAGAGCCAGCTCCAGAACAAGGAGTCGGCGCTGCGCATCCTGCGCGCCCGGCTGCTCGCGATGGCGCAGGAGGAGGCCGAGGCGGCCGCGATGGCCGAGCGCAAGTCGCAGGTGCGTACGGTCGACCGCTCCGAGCGGATCCGCACCTACAACTTCCCGGAGAACCGCATTTCGGATCACCGCGTGGGCTTCAAGGCCTACAACCTGGACCAAGTCCTGGACGGCGATCTCGACGCGGTGATACAGGCTTTGCTCGACGCCGAACTCGCGGAGAAGCTGGCCGCTCATTCGTGAGCCGGCGGCGAACCTGATGAGGGGACGATGGGAGAAGCGGTGATGGACGTGCGGGACCGGTTATGTGCGACCGTGAGTCGCCCCGGCGGTACGCCTGCCCGCGACCGGCGGTCCCCAGGCCACGCCGCGACAACCGTGCTGTAGAGATCATGACCTTCCTGCTCGACGAAATCGCCCTCGCCACCGCCCGGCTCGCCGAGGCGGGAGTGCCGTCACCGCGAACGGACGCCGAGGAGATCGCGGCCTTCGTGCACGGCATCCCGCGCGGCATGCTGCACACGATCAAGGACGCCGACTTCGACGCGCGGTTCTGGGAGGGCGTCGCCCGGCGCGAGGCACGCGAGCCGCTGCAGCACATCACCGGCCGGGCCTACTTCCGCTACCTCTCCCTTGAGGTGGGCCCGGGCGTGTTCGTGCCCAGGCCGGAGACCGAGGTCGTGGCCGGCTGGGCGATCGACCGGCTGCGCGAGATGGACGTCGCCTCTCCCGTCGTGGTCGACCTCGGCACCGGTTCCGGGGCCATCGCGCTGTCGATCGCGCAGGAGGTCGCGCTGGCGCAGGTGCACGCCGTGGAGATCGACCCCGTGGCGTACGGCTGGGCCAAGCGCAACATCCTCGAACACGGCCAGGGCCGCACCACCCTGCATCCGGAGGATCTGGCCGACTGCCTGCCGGAACTGAACGGCCAGGTGGACCTGGTCATCTCCAATCCGCCGTACATCCCGCCTGGAGCGATCCCGCGCGACCCCGAGGTGCGCGACTACGATCCCTCGCGGGCCCTGTACGGGTCGGGGGAGGACGGGCTGGACGAGGTGAGAGCAGTCGAGCGCACGGCGCGGCGGCTGCTGCGGCCGGGCGGGTTCGCCGTGGTCGAGCACGCCGACCAGCAGGGCAACGCCGTCTATTGGCTGTTCGCCGAGGAGAACGGCTGGCGCGACGTCCGGTTGCGCCAGGACCTGACCGGCCGGGACAGGTTCGTCACGGCCCGGCTGACCCAGGACTGACTCGAACGGCCCGGCGAGCGGCCACGCGGCGGCGGAGCCGGGCGGAACACGTGGAAGGATGGCTTCGTGAGCCGACGGTTTGACTGTGCCGACCAGACTGAGCGGATGACCGGACTGGCCGAGGCGACCTCGGCGGTACGGCGGGGCGAGCTCGTGGTGCTTCCCACCGACACCGTGTACGGGATCGGCGCCGACGCCTTCACCCCTTCCGCCGTCAACGCGCTGCTGGAGGCGAAGGGCCGGGGGAGGGACATGCCCGTGCCCGTCCTCGTGGGCACCGTACGGGCCGCCAACGCCCTCGTGGAGAGCCTCGGGACGTACGGTCAGGACCTGGTGGACGCCTTCTGGCCCGGGCCGCTCACGCTCATTCTCAGGGCCAACCGGTCGCTGTCGTGGGACCTCGGCGACACCAAGGGAACGGTCGCCGTCCGCATGCCGCTGCACCCGGTCGCGCTGGACCTTCTCAAGGAGACCGGCCCGATGGCGGTCTCCAGTGCCAACCGGTCCGGCAACCCGCCGGCCACTACGGCGGACGAGGCCGAGGAGCAGCTCGGCGACTCGGTGGCCGTCTATCTCGACGGCGGCCCCTGCGACGACAACGTGCCGTCCACGATCGTCGACCTGACCACCGCCGTGCCCCGGGTGCTGCGCAAGGGTGCGATCCCCGTGGACAAGATCCGTGGCCTCGTGGGATACCTCGCGACCGAGGAGTGACCGCGATCCGGGCGCACGTCTCGGATGGTGAGACGTCGTCACGGCTCTGATCAGGGCGATCGATGCCGTCTGGCTATCGGGCTTCTTTACTGATGCCACCCCGGCTACCGTGAAGTGCGCCGATATCTCTGTGGAGGCGCGCCCATGGCCAAGCTCGACGGGATGGATCCGAAGCTCGTCCGTGAGTTGCTGTCGGAGGTTCAGCACGCCGCGAGGCAGATGGACGGCGTCGAGGCCCGGGTCACCCAGTTGACGCGTACGGCCGGCGTCTCCGTACATGTGACCCACCGGCCGACGCAGGTCGCCGACGCGTGCTCGACGATGGTCAAGGACGTCACGAACCGCGTGACCCTGCTGGAGAAGAAGGAGAAACAGCAGAGCACGGGCAAGGTTCCCACGGCCCACGGCGCCTCCTTCACTCAGGAGAGGGACACCACCGCGCCGGCCGACGATCCGGCGCCGCAGGGAGACAAGGGCGACGCCAAGCCCGATCACAAGGCTGACCACAAGACCGACGGCAAGTCCGAGCACAAGGCCGACGCGAAGACGGACGAGCACAAGTCCGACCACAAGACCGACGGCAAGACCGATGCGAAGCCGGATGCCAAGGGCGACGGCAAGGCGGATGCGAAGCCTGACGGCAAGTCCGAGGGCAAGGCCGAGGGCAAGGCCGAGGGGAAGGCGGCCCACGACAAGCAGGACGCCACCCGCACGTCGTCGGCCGCTCACGGTTCGGGCGATTCCGGCACGGCCGCGAAGGGTGAGACGTCCCACCGGGCGCACAGCGCCGCCGACGGCGCGACCCGCGCGAACGGCGACGGCGGGGGTCGCGGCGTGGCCGGAGGGAAGCTCGCGGACAAGCCCTCCTACGGCACGGTCGAGGGTTCTCTCGCCCAGATGCCCTCCTCGACGCACGGTCCGGCCCACCCCGCCGACGCCACCGGTACCGCCACAGGCACAGGCACGGGCACGCCTCCGGCCACCGGTGCGGCCCAGGCGGGCGTCAACGGCGCCAACGGCGCCAACGGCGCCGTGGGAGGCACCGGCGACGCGGGCGCGACCGGCGGCGGTTCCGGTCAGGCTCACCAGCCCACCGCCCCGGGTCAGCCGACCGGCGATGGTCAGGGTGTGGGCCAGGGCCAGCCGGCCGGGCCGGGTCAGTCGGCCGGCGGCGATCAGGTCGTGGGCCAGGATCAGGGCACGAGCCACGCCCAGACGGTCGGCGACAGCCGGGATGTGGGCCAGGGCCAGCCCGCTGGGCCGGGTCAGTCGGCCGGCGGCGATCAGGTCGTGGGCCAGGATCAGGGCACGAGCCACGCCCAGACGGTCGGCGACAGCCAGGGCGCCGGTCAGAGCCAGTCCGACGGTGGCCGGCAACAACCCGTCGCCCAAGGGCAGGACCAGAACGCGGTGCAGGGGACGCCGGTCGATTCGAAAGCGGCCGGTGAGCAGCCCTCCACAGGCGGAAACGACTCGGCGATCTACGACACTCCCGGCAAGGATCACCCGGACGACATCGACCCAGCCGGTCGGCAGGTGACCGTCGTCGACGGTGTCAAGGTCGTCAGCACCCCGATGAACCAGCCCAGCACCGTGCAGGCCCAGCCGATCGACATGCCCGGCGCGGCAAGCGGCACCGGTGCGCACCCGGACGGGCCGCCCGGATTGGTGCCGCCCGCCGAGCCGACCAACCCGGCGGCGAACCAGCCTCCGCAACCCGGCCTCGCGCCCGGCGATCCCATGGGTGCCTACGTCGGCACGCCTGCCGACAACCTCTCTGGCGATCCGTTCGCGGCGGGCGACCCGAGCGCCGTGCAGGGGACCACCAGCCACGGCGCGGTGGCGGCGAGCGCCGGAGGTCATGCGTACACGGGCGACACCGCCGCAAGCGCCACGGCGAATGGGACCGCTCATTCGGCGGTTATGACCGGTGCTACCGGTACCGCCGATGCGGCGCCTGCGGCGCCCGGGGCGACTGGCACCCATCAGCAGGCTGGTACGACCGCTGCGGCCGGCACCCCGGGCACTGCCGACGCGACGGCAACCCCCGCGGCGCCTGGGGCCGCCGCGACAGCGCATCCGGCGGACACGGCCGGTGCCGGCGGTACCGGCGGTGCGGCGCAGGCGGCAGGTACGGCTGGAACGGCCACCGGCACGGCGCAACCGGCGAGCACCGCCGCCGCAGCGACCGGGACCGCGCATCCGGCGACTGCGACCGGTGCTACCGGTACGGCGCCTGCGGCGCCAGGGGCGACCGCGCACCCGGCGGGCACGGCGGGCACGGCCGATACGGCGCCCGCGGCACCTGCGGGGACAAACGCGGCGAACGGCACGGCTCACGCGGCCGGGACGGCCGGTGCCACGGGCACGGCCGACGTGGCACCCACAGCGCCCGCGGCACCGGGCGCGACGGGTACGGTGAGCGGCAGTTTGCAGGCGGTGGACACTCCCGGCACCGCGCACGCGGCGGGTGCGACCGGTACGGTCACCGGCAACCTGCACGCGGCGGGGACGGCGGCCGGAGACGGCCACACGGCCGGAACGGCAGGGGCCGCGGGCACGACGGGCGCCGGTGGCGATGGCGCGACGGGCCACACCGGGACGACCGGTGTGAGCGACAGGGCCGACGGCGCGGCGGGTACGAGCGGGCGAGTGTGCGACAACGATGCCGCTGCGGGCGCGACCGGGGCAGCCGGGGCCGGTGCGGGAACGCATGGCCCAGGTACAGACGGCACGGCCACGCACGGCACGGGTACGCATGGTCATGGCTCACACGGCGCGGGGAGGCATGGCCCGGGAACGCATGGCCATGGCTCATATGGCGCGGCAACGCATGACGCGGGGACGTACAGCGCGGAGACCGGCGGAACGGCGGGGACCAGGGACACCGGCCAGGCTCCGGCTCCCGATCCCCGATCGCTCGCCGCCGCGCAGCCCGGGGACGCGCTCACCTACCCGGCCCGTCACTCCGACGATGAGGCCGTGTCGCGCATGCTGGTGGACCACCATCGGGACATCGAGCCCGTGGACATGCCGGACGTCGGCGTCCCGGAAGGGGAGTGGGGCAAGGGCGACTGGGTGGACAGGAAGATCGAGCCCGACGGGGCCGCAGGCCGCGTCGAAGCCGTCGAAGTCGTCATCCAGAAGCCGGAGAAGTGACGCGTGCGAGCGACGTCCCCGCTCGGGCGGGATCGGTCTCGGACCGGAGCCCGGCGAAGCCCGGAGGCTGCCGGATCGGCCGTAACCGGGCAGGTGAGGCATGTCGGCAGCGCCGCGCGGCAGCCGGACGACGGCGCCCCCGGCACCGTGAGCCGCGGCGCCGCGCGGGCCGTCCCCGGGCATGCCGTGAGCACGGCGGACACCTCCCCAGGCGACGCCAAGGCCCGCCTCACGCGGACCGCTTCCGTGTGGCTCCGGGCCGTGGGGCCGCAGGAGGCTGAGCCGGCCGGGGGGCCCGGGGCAGGGCACGCGATGACCAACGCCGGCGTGCTGGCCGGCTTCGCACAGGAGGCGCGATCGTGAGTTACGTCGACCCGCCGGCGCCGACTCCGCTGCAGCCGGGGGAGACCCCGCCGGCACCGTCGAGCACCGACCTGCTCTCGCCCGGCGGGCAGCCGACGGGCTGGGTGTTCAACCCGGAGTACCAGAAGCTCGTCGACCTGTGGCTGCAGGTGGTCCCGCTGATGGACCAGCTCACCAAGTCTCTGGACAAGCCGTACGAGATGGCGCGGAGCAGGGACGTGTGGGACGCTCCGGTCGCCGAGCGGTACGTCCAGGACCTGGCCGAGTGGCGCAACCGGCTCGGGATGTACCGCCAGGCGGTGCTGACGGCGATCAGCGACCAGGCGGCGGACACGCCGCGCTGGATTCCGGGCAAGGCCGGCGCGCCGCACGCCTTCACCTCCTGACGATCTCCTGACCAGCAACGACGCCCGCGCGGCAGGCCTCGGGCGGTCTACTCTTGGAGCGAAGACCGCCACGGGATTGTGAGCCGGTTCCATGGACAGTCCGGAGCCGTTCTACGGGCCTGATTTCGCCCGGCTTGCCGCGCAGGACCAGGACGTCGCCCAGGTGCTGCTCGACGAGGTCGCCAGGCTGCGCGGAGGGCTCCAGCTCATCGCCAGCGAGAATCTGTCCTCGCCCGCCGTCCTCGCCGCGCTCGGTTCGGTGCTCAACGACAAGTACGCCGAGGGTTACCCGGGCCACAGGTACTACCGCGGTTGCGAGGTGGCCGACCGAGCCGAGCAGATCGCCATAGAGCGGGCCAAGCGATTGTTCGGGGCAGATCACGTCAACGTGCAGCCCTACAGCGGCACCACGGCCATCCTGGCGGCGTACGCGGCTCTTCTGCAGCCGGGGGACACCGTTCTGGCGCTCGCACTGGAGCACGGCGGCCACATCACCCACGGGTCCAAGGTCAACTTCTCCGGCAGATGGTTCCACGTCGTCTCCTACGGCGTGCGGCGGGACACCGAGACGATCGACTACGACGAGGTGAGGGAGCTGGCGCTGCGCCACCGGCCCCGGGTGATCGTCTGCGGGGCCACGGCATATCCCCGGCTGATCGACTTCGCCGCCTTCCGCGCCATCGCCGACGAGGCCGGAGTCTGGCTGCTGGCGGACGTCGCCCACGAGATCGGCCTGATGGCAGGCCGGGCCATCCCGTCGGCCGTGCCGTACGCGGACGTCGTCACCTTCACGACCCACAAGTCGCTGCGCGGCCCGCGCGGGGGAGGGGTGCTGTGCACAGACGAACTGGCGTCGGGCATCGACCGGGCGGTGTTCCCGTTCAGTCAGGGCGGGCCGCTGATGCACGTCGTCGCGGCCAAGGCCGTGGCGTTCGGCGAGGCGCTGCGCCCCGAGTTCCGGGCGTACGCGGCGTCGGCGGTGGACAACGCCAGGACACTGGCGGAGGGACTGGCGGCCGAGGGGCTGCGCCCGGTGTCGGGTGGCACCGACACCCACCTCGCGCTGGTCGACCTGCGCGGGACAGGGGTGAGCGGGACGGAGGCGGAGCGGCGCTGCGCCGAGGCCGCCATCCTGCTCAATCACAACGCGATCCCGTACGACCCGGCGCCCGCGACCGTGACCTCCGGGATCAGGGTCGGCACGCTCTGCGCGACCACCCAGGGCATGGGCGCGGCGGAAATGAGGGAGATCGCGTCTCTCGTCGTCCGGGCCATCCGGCAGCCGGGTGCGATAACGTCGATCCTCGAACGGGTAAAGGGGCTGACCGCGACGCATCCGGCATATCCCCGTTAGGGATAGGGCGATCTGTGTCTTTTGCCCGTCACAACCGATCCGCCTATCCAGGAAACTAGGTCCGTGCGCGAATATCTCCTCTTGGCGCTCGTGGCGGCCGCGGTGACGTACCTGCTGGTGCCGCCGGTCAGGGCGTTCGCGCTGCGCATCGGCGCGGCACCCGAGGTGCGGGAGCGGGACGTGCACACGGTGCCCACCCCACGCCTGGGCGGGCTCGCGATGTTCGGCGGGATGGCGGCGGCGCTGCTGGTGGCGAGCAACCTGCCGTACGTCGGCAGCGCGTTCGACAGCGGCCAGACGGGCCAGACGGTGATCGCCCTCCTCGCGGCCGGCGGCCTGATCGTCATCACCGGCTTCCTGGACGACTGGCTCGGCATGGACGCGCTCGTCAAGCTGGGCGGCCAGATCGCGGCCGGCGGGCTGCTCGTCTACTTCGGCGTGTACCTGCAGTTCCTCCCGATGCCCCAGTCGATGGGCGGCTCCCAGGCCCTCGACACCACCCTGCACACGATCCTCACCATCATGATCGTGGTCGTCGTGATCAACGCGGTGAACTTCGTCGACGGGCTGGACGGCCTGGCCGCGGGGATCGTCGGGATCGCGGCGATGGCGACCTTCGCCTACTCGATCGTGCTGCAGCAGACCGCGAGCGGTTCGCGGATCAACGGGACGGCCGCCATCGCGGCGATCCTCATCGGGATGTGCGCGGGCTTCCTGCCACACAACTTCAATCCCGCCAAGATCTTCATGGGCGACACCGGCGCCATGCTGCTGGGCCTGCTGCTCGCCACCTCGCTGATCACGAGCCTGTCGTCGGTCGAGCCGGACGCGGTGGTCGGCAAGCTCAACCGGTTCCCGGTGATCCTGCCGCTGGTGCTGCCGATCGCGGTCGTGGTGCTCCCTCTGGCCGACCTGATCATGGCGGTCGTCCGGCGGACATCGGCTGGGATGTCCCCGTTCGCCCCCGACCGCGGCCACCTGCACCATCGGATGCTCGACATCGGCCACTCCCACCGGCGCAGCGTGCTGATCATGTACGCGTGGACGTTCCTGTTCGCCTTCGCGATCGTGGGCCTGTCGATCGGCCGCGTGCCGCTCATGGTGTTCCCGCTGACGATCGTGCTCGCGGTCGCGGTGCTGGTGATCATGGGCCTGCCACGGTGGCGATCGCGCCGCATCGCGACACAGGACCACAAGAGCGACCAGAAGATCGGAGCGCGTCCGGCCGGGAGCCGCTCGTCCGGCCCCGGCTCCGCCAGGCGCGGGACGACGGAGCACGACACGCTCGTCTTCCCCGTCGTCCCCCCGCCCGCCCCGCCGGTCACTCCCGGTCAGGCCGCTCCCGCCGCCCCCGGCCAGGCGGTCCCGGGCAGGCTCCCGGCGCAGGGTCGGAATCCCTACCCCGGTCAGGGCGCCCCGGGTGCCCCGGACGTCCCTCCCACTACCTCCCGCGCCGACACCGGGACCTTCCGCTGAGCCGTCCCCGCAGGTCGACGCCGACCCGAAACGCCAGGTAAAGGTGGCACTCCGGGGCTTGTGATAGCTTTCACTAGCAAGGGGCGAGGCCAACAATGCCCCAGCAGGTAGCAATCGCTCGTTTGACAACCGATTCTGGAGTCCCGATGCAGGCCAACGACGTGCGCGTGCTCAAGGGCGCCGCCGTGCCGACCTTGATCGTCGGTCTCGTCGCCGCCGTCGTCGCGGTGTTCACGACCGGTGTGAAGGGTGCTTTGGGCGCCGGCATCGGTCTCGTTCTCGTCGCCGCCTTCTTCACCGTCGGCCTGGCCGTCGTCTCCTGGGCCGGCCGGGTGTCGCCCATGGCGATGATGACGGCCGCCGTGGTGGGCTATGTCGTCAAGATTCTCGCGATCATGGCGATGCTCAACGTCTTCGACGGCACGACCGCGTTCGACTCCCGGGTGTTCGCGCTGAGCGTCATCGCTTGCACGCTCGCCTGGACCGTCGGTGAGATGCGCGGATTCATGAAATTGAAGATGCTTTATGTGGAGCCTGAGGCGAAGGTTCCCGGGCAGGGTCGCGGATGACCATGCGTACGGGGCAGCCCGATATGACTAGTCCGCATGGCTCCTGCTATCGTCGTGCCCGCGATGAGCGAACAGGAGCGCAGGCCCGAGACCGACGGCCGCGACTTTGCCGACGCCGCCTGGTCGGTCCCGAGCTATCTGCTGTCCGGGATCCTGGTATGGGGCGGCCTTGGCTGGTTGCTGAGCTGGTGGACCGGCGTGCACGCGTTCATCCCCATAGGCGTCATTCTCGGGGTCGGGCTGGCTGCCTACCTCGTCTATCTGAAGTACGGCCGCTGACAGCCGGCCCACTTCCCACGCTCTTCTGTTGATCCAATCGTTGAAGGGAACGCCCGTGCGCGAGCGTAGCGAACGGACGAACAAGCACATGCTTCGGGCATTCGGCCCCGAGCAGGTAGGCGAGGTGGCCAAGTGACCCCCCTCATGCTCGTCGCCGGTGACAACTTCACGGCGCCGGGACCGTCGATCTTCAACTTCCCGCCGCTCTATGAAGGCGCGCCGTACTGGCTGACCAAGCCAGTCCTGATGGCGATCTTCGGTGCGATCGTGGTGTCGGCTCTCGCGTGGAGCGCCTTCGCCAACCCCAAGCTCGTGCCGCGGGGCATGCAGAACATCGGCGAGATGGGCTACCAGTTCGTCCGCGACCAGGTTGCCCGGCCGTTCCTGGGCAAGGACGCCGAGCGGTGGATGCCGCTGCTCCTCAGCCTGTTCTTCCTGATCCTGCTGTGGAACTTCTTCGGCGTCATCCCGCTGATCCAGATCCCGGTCGCGTCGCACATCGCGTTCCCCATCGTCTTCGCGGTCACCATCTACGTGATCAAGATCTACCTGGGCATCAAGCACCAGGGCCTCGGCGGCTACTTCAAGAACATGATGTTCCCGCCCGGACTGCCGAAGCCGATCTACGTGCTGCTCGCGCCGATCGAGTTCCTGTCGAACCTGATCATCGCGCCCTTCACGCACGCCGTCCGACTCTTCGCGAACATGTTCGCCGGCCACCTCATCCTGGCCTTCTTCAGCATGGTCGGCTTCTGGTTCCTCTTCGAGAAGCCCACCCCGCTCGGTGCCGGTCTCGGTGTCGTCGGCGTTGTCATGACGATCGCGATGACCGGCTTCGAGATGTTCATCGAGTTCCTGCAGGCGTTCCTGTTCACCCTGCTGGCCGCCATGTACATCGGCAACTCACTGCACGCGGACCACTGACGGATTCCCCCGAGACCCGCCCTTTCGACGTAGACCTGACCGGTGAAGCACTCACCGGCCGACCAGTAAAGGAAGAACACCAATGAGCGTTCTCGCTGCTGTCACCGGCAACCTTGGCGCCATCGGCTACGGCCTCGCCGCCATCGGCCCCGGCATCGGCGTGGGCATCATCTTCGGCCAGGGCGTTCAGGCGATCGCCCGCCAGCCCGAGGCGTACGGCCTCATCCGGCAGAACATGCTGCTCGGCTTCGTCCTCACCGAGGCGCTGGCCCTCATCGGCCTCGTCGCCCCCTTCATCTACCCCACGAGCTGACGTACCCACTCTGACGGAAGGCTGCACCTATGACTCTGGCAGCTACGCTCCTGGCGGCCGAGGAGGCGGAGAACCCCCTCCTCCCGCACGCTTACGAGCTGGTCGTCGGCAGCTTCGCCTTCCTCGTCGTCTTCCTCGTCGTCGGAAAGATCCTCACCCCGCGCATCCAGAAGACGCTGGCCGAGCGGACCGAGGCTATCGAGGGCGGCATCAAGAAGGCCGAGGACGCCCAGGCCGAAGCCCAGCGCACTCTGGAGCAGTACCGGGCGCAACTCGCGGAGGCCCGCCAGGAGGCGGCCCGCCTGCGCGAGGAGGCCCGGGAGCAGGGCGCCGCGATCAAGGCCGAGCTCCGCGAGGAGGCCCAGGCCGAGGCGCGGCGCATCGTCGAGGCGGCCCACGCCCAGATCGAGGCCGACCGCCAGCAGGCGATCACCCAGCTCCGCGGTGAGATCGGCCGTCTGTCCACCGAGCTGGCGAGCCGGATCGTCGGCGAGTCGCTCGAGGACGAGGCCCGCCAGCGCCGCATCGTGGACCGGTTCCTCGAAGAGCTCGAGGGCCGTCCGGAGGCGGTCCGCTGATGCGCGGCCTCAGCAGGACCGCCTTGACGGAGGTCGAGGAGCGGTTCAACATCGCCGCCGCGACCGCCGACCTCGGTGCCCTCGCCGAGGAGCTGTTCGCCGTCGCCGACCTCTTCGACCGCGAGCACGGGCTGCGGCGGGGTCTTTCCGACCCCTCGCGCCCGGCCGAGCAGAAGGAGAGCGTCCTGCGCTCCCTGCTGCAGGGCAAGGTCGGCGACGCCACGCTGGAGATCGCGGTCGCCGCGGTCAGGGCCAAGTGGTCCAAGGCCGGCGACCTGCCGGACGCTTTGGAGCGCGTCGGCGTGATGTCCGCGGCCGCCGAGGCCGAGTCGGACCGCCGCCTCGACGACGTCGAGGACGAGCTGTTCCGCTTCGGTCGCATCCTCGCCGCCAACCCGCAGCTGCGCCGCGCGCTCAGCGACCCGGCCGTCCCGGCCGAGCGCAAGCGCGACCTGCTCGCCGCGCTGCTCGGCGGGAAGGCCGCCCCCTCCACCGTGCGGCTCGTCACGCAGGCGGTTGTGCACCCGCGGGGACGTAGCCTGGAGACGGCACTGGAGGAGTTCGGCTGGATCGTCGCGCGGGCGCGCGAGCGCCTGGTGGGCGTGGTCCGCAGCGCGGTGCCGCTCTCGCAGCAGCAGAAGCAGCGGCTCGCGGCCTGGCTGCGAGCCACCTATGGGCGAGACGTCCACCTGAACGTCGAGGTGGACCCGGAGGTGCTCGGTGGGTTCTCCGTGAGAGTCGGAGACGACTACATCGACACCACGATCGCCGGACGTATCGAAGAAGTCCGCCGCCGGTTGGCCGGCTGAGGCGAATAGGGAGACAAGAAAGAGATGGCGGAGCTTACGATCCGGCCGGACGAGATCCGGGACGCCCTTGAGCGCTTCGTCCAGGCGTACGAGCCGGAAGGTGCCGCGCGCGAGGAGATCGGGACCGTCGTCGACGCCGGGGACGGCATCGCCCATGTCTCCGGCCTTCCCTCGGCGATGGCGAACGAGCTGCTCGAGTTCGAGAACGGCACCCGCGGCCTGGCGCTGAACCTCGACGTCCGCGAGATCGGCGCGGTCGTCCTGGGCGACTTCAGCGGCATCGAGGAGGGCCAGCAGGTCCGCCGCACCGGCGAGGTCCTGTCGGTGCCGGTCGGCGACGACTTCCTCGGCCGCGTGGTCGACCCCCTGGGCAACCCGCTCGACGGTAAGGGCCCGATCGCCGCCGAGGGCCGCCGCGCCCTCGAGCTGCAGGCCCCGTCGGTGGTCCAGCGCCAGCCGGTGAAGGAGCCGCTGCAGACCGGCCTCAAGGCGATCGACGCCATGACGCCGATCGGCCGCGGCCAGCGTCAGCTGATCATCGGCGACCGCGGCACCGGCAAGACCGCGATCGCGGTCGACACCATCCTCAACCAGAAGGAGAACTGGCTCTCCGGCGACCCGAGCCGCCAGGTTCGCTGCATCTACGTCGCCGTCGGCCAGAAGGGCTCCACGATCGCCCAGGTGCGGGGCCGCCTCGAGGAGGCGGGCGCGCTGGAGTACACCACCATCGTCGCCGCTCCGGCCTCCGACCCCGCGGGCTACAAGTACATCGCCCCGTACACCGGCTCGGCCATCGGCCAGCACTGGATGTACCAGGGCAAGCACGTGCTGATCGTCTTCGACGACCTGACCAAGCAGGCCGACGCCTACCGCGCCGTGTCGCTGCTGCTGCGTCGTCCGCCGGGCCGTGAGGCGTTCCCCGGCGACGTCTTCTACCTCCACTCGCGTCTGCTGGAGCGCTGCGCCAAGCTCTCCGCCGACATGGGCGGCGGCTCGATGACCGGCCTGCCGATCATCGAGACCAAGGGCAACGACGTGTCGGCCTTCATCCCGACCAACGTCATCTCCATCACCGACGGCCAGTGCTTCCTGGAGACCGACCTGTTCAACGCCGGTGTCCGCCCGGCGATCAACGTCGGTGTCTCGGTCTCCCGAGTCGGCGGTTCCGCGCAGGTCAAGGCCATGCGCAAGGTGGCCGGCACGCTCCGTCTGTCGCTGTCCCAGTACCGCGACCTGGAGGCCTTCGCGGCCTTCGCCTCCGACCTGGACGCGGCCTCCCGCGCCCAGCTGGAGCGCGGCGCCCGCCTGGTCGAGCTGCTCAAGCAGCCGCAGTACAGCCCGTTCCCGGTCGAGAAGCAGGTCGTCTCGGTGTGGGCCGGCACCACCGGCGAGCTGGACGACGTGCCGGTCGAGGACGTTCGCCGCTTCGAGGCCGAGTTCCTCGACTACCTCGGCACCGCCCAGAAGGGTGTCTTCGACAGCATTCGCGAGACCAAGGAGCTGACGGACGACACGGTGACCGCCCTCAAGGACGCCATCACGGAGTTCAAGAAGGGCTTCACCACCTCCAGCGGTGAGCTGCTCGTCAACGACGCGCCGGTGGAGGCGCTGGACGCCAGCGAGGTCGGCCAGGAGAAGGTCGTCAAGCACGTTCGCAAGGTCGAGGCGAAGTAACCCATGGGTGCCCAGCTTCGACAGCTGCGGCGGCGGATCAAGTCGGTCAAGTCCACCGCGAAGATCACCCGTGCGCAGGAGCTGATCGCCTCGTCGCGGATCGTCAAGGCGCAGCAGCGGATGCAGGCGGCCGTGCCGTACGAGCGGGAGATCACCCACGCGGTGTCGGCGGTCCTGTCGAACACGACCAACGTCGACCACCCGCTCACGGTGGCCAAGGAGCAGCCGGCCACGGCCGGCGTCCTGATCGTCACAAGCGACCGCGGCTTCGCCGGCGGCTACAACGCCAACATCCTCCGTGAGGCCGAGGCGCTGAAGGGCCACCTGACCGGGCGCGGCCTGACCGTGAAGCCGTACGTCGTGGGCCGCAAGGGCATCACCTGGCACCGCTTCCGCAGCCGGGAGATGTTCGGCGAGTGGGACGGCTTCTCCGACAGCCCGACGTACGCCAACGCCAAGGAGATCGCCGACGCGCTCATCACGGCGTTCAAGGCGGAGGACGGGATCGACGAGATCCACGTCGTCTACACCGGGTTCGTCTCCATGCTGACGCAGAACGTGATCGTCAAGCGGATTCTGCCGCTCGAGGTCGAGGAGGCGGAGACTCCCCCGGAGGGCATCCCGCCTTACTACGAGTTCGAGCCGACGGCCGGTGACGTGCTCGACTCGCTGCTGCCGCGCTACATCGAGTCGCGCATCTACAACGCGCTGCTCCAGTCGGCCGCCTCCGAGCACGCCGCCCGGCGCCGCGCGATGAAGTCGGCCACCGACAACGCCAACGAGCTCATCCGCGTGTTCACCCAGCAGATGAACCAGGCGCGTCAGGCCGAGATCACCCAGGAAATCAGCGAGATCGTCGGTGGCGCGAACGCGCTGGCTGACGCCGCAGCGGGGAAAGAGTGAAATGACCGCACAGACTGTTGAGACCTCCGTGGGCCGTGTCGCCCGCGTCACCGGTCCGGTCGTCGACGTGGAGTTCCCCGTCGAGGCCATGCCGGACATCTACAACGCGCTCACCGTCGACGTCGAGCTCGCCGGCGAGACCAAGACCCTGACGATGGAGGTCGCCCAGCACCTCGGCGACAACATCGTCCGGGCCATCTCCATGCAGCCCACCGACGGCCTGGTCCGCGGCGCGGCGGTCAGCGACACCGGCGCCGCGATCTCGGTGCCGGTCGGCGACACCGTCAAGGGCCACGTGTGGAACGCCCTGGGCGAGCCGCTGGACGCGCCCAAGGCCTCCATCGAGGTCAACGAGCGCTGGCCGATCCACCGTCCGGCCCCGGCGTTCGACCAGCTCGAGGCCCGTACGGAGATGCTGCCCACCGGCATCAAGGTCATCGACCTGCTCACGCCGTACGTGAAGGGCGGCAAGATCGGTCTGTTCGGCGGCGCGGGCGTCGGCAAGACCGTTCTGATCCAGGAGATGATCCGCCGCGTGGCGCTGAAGTTCTCGGGCACCTCGGTGTTCGCGGGCGTCGGCGAGCGCACCCGTGAGGGCAACGACCTGTGGCTGGAGATGGAGGAGGCGGACGTCCTCAAGGACACCGCGCTCGTCTTCGGCCAGATGGACGAGCCCCCGGGCACCCGTCTGCGGGTGGCGCTGTCCGCTCTGACCATGGCGGAGTACTTCCGCGACGTGCAGAAGCAGGACGTGCTGCTGTTCATCGACAACATCTTCCGCTTCACCCAGGCGGGTTCGGAGGTGTCCACGCTGCTCGGCCGCATGCCGTCCGCCGTGGGTTACCAGCCGACCCTCGCCGACGAGATGGGCGTGCTCCAGGAGCGCATCACCTCCACCCGCGGCCACTCGATCACCTCCATGCAGGCGATCTACGTGCCCGCGGACGACATCACCGACCCGGCGCCGCACAACGCGTTCGCGCACCTCGACGCGCAGACCGTTCTGTCCCGGCCGATCTCGGAGAAGGGCATCTACCCCGCGGTGGACCCGCTCGACTCCTCCTCGCGGATCCTCGACCCGCAGATCATCGGTGAGGAGCACTACGCGGTCGCCCAGGAGACCAAGCGAATCCTGCAGAAGTACAAGGAACTGCAGGACATCATCGCCATCCTGGGCATCGACGAGCTCTCCGAAGAGGACAAGGTCACCGTTCAGCGGGCGCGCCGCATCGAGCGGTTCCTGTCCCACCCGATGTACGCCGCCGAGGCGTTCACCGGCCAGCCGGGCGAGTTCGTGCCGCTGGACGAGACCATCGCCTCGTTCAAGGGCCTGTGCGCCGGCGAGTACGACCACCTGCCCGAGCAGGCCTTCTTCATGGTCGGCGGCATCGAGCAGGCCATCGCCAAGGCGAAGGAACTCGAGCGCTAGGACGCCTTCGACGCCTGTACGGCACGGCCGTGGCCGGGCCGTACAGGCGTCCGTCGAAAGGGAGCTGAGAAGTGGCAAAGCTTCGCGTGGGCGTCGTTTCGCCGGAACGTGAGATCTGGACGGGCGAGGCCGACATGGTCATTGCCAAGACCGTGGACGGCGAGATCGGTATTATGCCGAACCACGCTCCCGTTCTCGGTGTCCTCGTCGAGGGCGGGGTGCTGCGCGTCAAGCGCGGCGACGAAGGCGACCTCGTGGCCGCGGTGCACGGCGGATTCATCTCCGTCGCCGACAACGACGTGTCGATCCTGGCGGAGGCGGCCGAGCTCGGCTCCGAGGTCGACGTCGCGCGGGCCAAGGACGCGCTGCAGCGTGCTCAGGCCTCGATCGAGGCCGACCAGGAGGACGCGGACGCACGGCTGCAGGCCAAGCGTGCGGCTGCCCGGCTGCGGGCGGCCGGCGAAGAGGTCTGACACGACAGGAGGAGGGCGGCATTGGCGGCGCTTGAGATACTCGCGGGCGTCTTCGCCGTGGCCGCGCTCCTCGTCATCCGGGGCTTCGTGCTGGCACGGGCCCGGGGCACGATCGTCTGCCGGGTACGGGACGGCCAGGGGGGCTGGAAGAGCGGGGTCGCCCGCTACGTAGGGGGAGAGCTCCACTGGATTCCGTTCCTGGGACTCGGTCTGAGGCCGCGCCACGCGATCGCGAGGCGCGGCCTCACTGTTTCCAGCCGGAGGATGCTCGACACGGGTGAGGGGCCCGCGGGCTACTGGACCGTCGTCTGCTCGGCCGAGCGCGGCCCGCTGTCCCTCGCGATGAGCGAGGACGCCCTCACCGGCTTCCTCGCCTGGCTGGAGTCCGCTCCGCCCAGCGCCCACCTCGACGCTGCGTGACGTTTGCCGCAGCGCGCCCCTCGGTTGTGCTCAGCGGGTGGCGCCGGGCTTCCAGAGGATCTCGTCGCCGGCGGAGGCCACGCGGCAGAGGATGAACATCAGGTCGGACAGGCGGTTCAGATACTTGGTCGTCAGGGGGTTCACGTCGTCGTGCGCCTCCAGCGCCGCCCAGGCCGACCGCTCGGCCCGACGTACGACCGTGCGGGCGAGGTGGAGGAAGGCCGTGGCCGGTGCGCCGCCGGGCAGGATGAAGCTGCGCAGCGGCTTCAGCTCCGCGTTGAACCGGTCGCACTGCTCCTCCAGCCAGGCGATGTACGGCTCCTCGACGCGCAGCGGCGGGAATTCAGAACTTTCGACGACCGGGGTGCACAGGTCGGCGCCGACGTCGAACAACTCGTTCTGCACCCGGCTCAGGACGGCCGTGACGTCCTCGGACAGGCCGCCGGTGGCGAGAGCGACGCCGATGGCGGCGTTGGCCTCCTCCACGTCCGCGTAGGCGGTCAGGCGGGGGTCGGTCTTGCGGGTGCGGCTCATGTCGCCCAGTGCGGTCGTGCCGTCGTCGCCCGTCTTCGTGTAGATCTTGGACAGGACGACCGGCTTGTCGTTGTCGGCTCGGGTCATGCCGCTCAGCGTAGTCGCCGCGCCCTGTTTCACCGGGCGGAGGCCGCCACGGGTCACTGGGTGGAGGCCGTCAGGGGGCCGTCGGAGGTGAAGGTGCGGCGGAAGATGTACACGGCGGTCTCGACCAGCTGCTCCGAGGGCGGGGACGGTTCGGTCATCACCCATTCGATGAGTAACTCGGTGATGGCGCCGATGAGGCCGAGCGCCAGCAGGTGCAGGTCGAGGGGAGGCATGCGCTCCGCGACCTGCGCCGAGGACTCTATGACCTTGGTGAACGAGGCCACCGCCTGCTGACGGGCGCCGCTGAGCACGTTGCCCGCCCGTCGTACCTCCAGGTGCATCAAACGGGCGCGCCGCACGTCCTTGGTGACGAAGCGGATGTATTCGGCGATGCCGGCGACGATACGGTCGTCCAGTGTGGGTGGGGCCGTGTCGATGGCCTCGGTAACCGACGCTAAGGTCTCTCCGATGCACCGCTCGTAAACCGCGCGCATCAGGTCCTCGCGGCTGGAGAAGCATTCGTAGAAGGCGCGATTGGAGATGCGCGCGGTCGCGCACAGCCTCTCGATGGTGGTGGCGTGGAAGCCGGGCTGGGCGAACAGGGTGTAGGCGGCCGCTATGAGCCTTTCCCTCCTGTCTGCAAGCCTTTCGGCAGCCGACATCCCCCGATAGTCCCGTCCCGCCACTTTTCACCTCACCCTGTCATGGTCCCCCCAGAAGTCCCCATTATGAACGCAAGATCCTTTTTGTGGAAGTGCTGAGAAATAAGCACTTTCGGGCTATGCCAAAGACGGCCATTAGCTTGACAAGGCCGTCAAGAGGTCAGCACGCTTACCAATTGGGATACACAGACCGCGCTGCAATTGCATCGGCAATTACAGCAGCCCGCGCGCCAGGGCGGTCGTCACCGCGGCGGTGCGGTCCGAGACACCGAGTTTCGTGAAGACCCGCAGCAGATGCGTCTTCACGGTGGTCTCACTGATGAACAACGCCTTGCCGATCTCGGCGTTGGTCAGTCCGCGCGCGACCAGGGCAAGCACCTCCGTCTCACGCCGCGACAGCGTCTCGGTCGCCGGCGCCCGCATCCGGGTCACCAGCCGGGTCGCCACGGACGGCGACAGCACCGTCTCGCCCCGCGCCGCCGAGACGATCGCGGCCAGCAGATCCGCCCGGGAGGTGTCCTTGAGCATGTATCCGGCGGCGCCGGCCTCGACCGCCCTGACGATGTCCTGGTCCGTCTCGTACGTGGTGAGCACGATCACCCGGCTGTCCGGCCGGTCCGCGAGGATGCGGGAGATCGCGCTGACCCCGTCGCCGCCCGGCATGCGCAGGTCCATCAGGATCACGTCCGGTGTGAGCTCCCGGGCCCGGACGACCGCCTCGTCTCCCGAGGAGGCCTCGCCGACCACCGTGACCCGCGGGTCGGACTCCAGCATTCCGCGCAGGCCCTCCCGCACGACGGGGTGGTCATCGACGATCATCAGGCGCAGCATCTGGTCACACTCCGGGGTGGGCGGGAAGGGGATCTGTGCGGCCGGGAAGGCCGGGGAGAGGCGAGGTGAGGGCGACGGGTCCGGCAGGCACGGCGACCTCCAGGACGGTGCCGGCGCCGGGCGCGCTCGTCACCGTGACGGAGCCGCGCGCCTGCTCCACGCGGGCGCGCATCCCGCGCAGGCCGTACCCGTCCGTGGGGGAGGGGTCGAAGCCGCGCCCGTCGTCGTGGACCTCGAGCACGACCGACTCCGGGCCGTAGGCCACCGTGACCTCGGCCCGGCTCGCCTGTGCGTGCTTGCGCACGTTGGCCAGGGCCTCCTGGGCCGCCCGGAGCAGCACCACCTCCACCGGGCGGGGCAGCGGGCGGGGCTCGCCGGTGACCGAGAAGCCCGTGACGATCCCGGTCTCCTCGCCGAGCCGGTCGGTCAGCCGGTGCAGCGCCTCGTCCAGGCTCGGGCCGTCCAGTGGCGCCGGGCTGAGCGCGCTGATCAGCGCTCGGGCCTCGGCCAGGTTCTCCCGTGCGGTCCGTACGGCCAGCGCCAGATGGCGGGCCGGGTCCGGCTGTGCCTCGGCCGCCTGGAGCAGCATGATGATGCTGGTGAATCCCTGGGCCAAGGTGTCGTGGATCTCCCCGGCCAGGCGTTCCCGCTCTGCCATGGCCCCGTGCTCGGCCGAGAGCCGGGCCACTTCGGCCCGCTGGGCCTCCAGCTCCTGGATGAGCGCGGCCCGCTCCTCGCTCTGCTCCATGATCCGTTCCATCCAGATGCCGAAGACGGCGGAGAAGAAGATCACGATGGTGGTGATGGTCAGGAAGTTGAACGCCGAGGTCCACTCGCCGCCCCCGATCAGGTAGCGAACGGTCAGCGGCAGGTTGAACGCGATCACCCCGAGAATCGCCCGGCGCGCCGGCAGCACCATGAAGCACTGCGGGCAGAGTCCGAAGAGCGAGAACGACGCCGAGGGCTCGATGAACGCGGCCGGGGTGAAGAAAGCGAAGAGCAGGACGAGGTAGACGACGCCCCGGCGCCTGTCGTCGTTCCTGATCGCGGCCCGGCCGAGCAGCAGGTAGAGGAGGGGGATCGCCGCCAGCAATCCGGTGGCGAGGACCCGCTGCCACAAGGGGAGGTGCCCCTCCATCGCGATGAACGCGGCCGGGAGCAGGGCCGAGATGACGAGCAGCACCTCCCAGCCGATCAGCCGCCGCCATACATGGGGTCCGGCGGGGTCCGGGGACCGGGGGGTGAACAAGCGGAGAGGCCGCGCGTACCCGGGCGGCCCGTCCACCGTTCCGCTCATCCGTCGCGCCGTCCCTTCCAGCGGAAGGTCGTCAGGCACAGCACCAGCCCTCCGATGACCCAGGCGCCCAGGATTAGGGCGATGCGGCCCAGTTCGTACGATTTGGCGAGCTCCAGTGTGGCACCCGCGTCACCCAGGAAGACCGAGCGGAAACCCTGGCACATCCACTTGAGCGGGAAGATCGAGGCGATCCGCGTCAGCGTCTCGGGAAGCTGGCTGATCGGGATGAACACCCCCGAGACGAACTGCAGCACCACGAACGGCATCGTGATCACCGCGGCCGCGCTCTTGCCCGACCGGGGCAGGCTGCTGATCGCGATGCCGAGCAGCGACGACCCGAGCACCCCGAGCACGAACACCCAGGCGAAGGTCAGCCAGCTCGAGGCCGCCGAAGGCAGTTCCAGGTCGAACATCGCCACCCCGATGGCCAGCAGAATGGCCACCTGAAGGAAGGACACCAGCAGGGTGTTCAGCGCCTTGCCGATGAAGTAGGCCGCGGGCGGCATCGGCGTCCCGGCCAGCCGCTTCAGCGTGCCGTCCTCCCGGTCCATGGCGATGCCGATGCCGAGGTTCTGAAAGCCCGTCATGGTGGCCGAGCCGATCAACCCGGCGACGTAGAGCTGGGAGACGCTCAGGCCGGTCCCCTCCACCTGATCGGAGAAGATCGACCCGAAGATCACCAGCAGGATGATCGGGAACGAGAAGGTGAACAGGACCGCGTCCTTCTCCCTGAAGAACATCCGGGTCTCCAGGGCCGCGCGGGACAGTCCCACGCGGACAGTGGAGGGCAGCCGGACGGGGGCGGCCGCGGCGGCCGGGGGTGCGGCGATCTCGGTCATGGGGGATGAGTCCTCTACTGATTGGGATGAGGTCGGAGCGGCGGGGCGCCGGGGTTCCGGGGAGGGGTCAGTCCTCGATCAGGCGGAGGTAGGTCTCCTCCAGGGTGGGCCGGGTCACGGTCAGTTCGGGGATCTCGCCGTCGAACCGGCGGGTCAGCTCGAGTACCGTCCGCGTCGGGGTGTCCGTCTCCACCGAACCGCCCGCCCAGCGGACCGTGGCCTTGGCGGTGGCCCGCCCGCCAAGGGTCGAGGGGGTGCCCTCGGCGACGATCCGGCCCCGGGCGACCACCGCCACCCGGTGGGCCAGGGCCTCGGCCTCGTCCAAATAGTGAGTGGTCAGCACGATCGTGGTCCCTCGGTGGGCCAGGTCCTGGATCAGCTCCCAGAACCGGCGGCGCGCCTCAGGGTCGAAGCCGGTGGTCGGCTCGTCCAGGAACAGCAACTCGGGGTTGCCGATCACGCCCAGCGCCACGTCCACCCGGCGGCGCTGGCCGCCGGACAACTGCCTGATCCGCTTGCCGGCCTTGTCGGTCAGGCCGACCCGCTCGATCACCTCGTCCGGGTCCGCCGGGTTCGGGTAGTAGCCCGCGAAGTGCCGGACCGTCTCCCGCACGGTCGCCTCGGCCACGTCGTTGGCCGTCTGGAGCACCACGCCGACCCGGGACCGCCACTCGCGCGTCGGCCGGCCCGGGTCGGTGCCCAGGACGCTCACCTCACCGGCGTCCCGGTGCCGGTAGCCCTCCAGGATCTCCACCGTGGTGGACTTTCCGGCCCCGTTGGGGCCGAGGATCGCGAACACCTCGCCCGTCCGGATGTCGAGGTCGATGCCTCCGACCGCCTGCACGTCGCCATAGCGCTTGGTCAGCCCGCGTACTCTCACCGCTGTCGTCATGGCTCAAGACTCGCGTCCGCACGGCTCGTGGGACACCAACGGCCGAAGGAACCGGTTGTCCTCCGTTCGGAGGACAACGCCTCGCTCGCGACCACGCCGCCGGGCTCAGAAGAGCGTGGGGTTCTCCGGCTCGATGCCGCGCAGGGCGTCATAATCGAGCGTCACGCACTCGATGCCGCGGTCGGCGGCGAGCACGCGGGCCTGCGGCTTGATCTCCTGGGCCGCGAAGATCCCCTTGACCGGGGCCAGGCGCGGGTCGCGGTTGAGCAGTTCGAGGTAGCGGGTGAGCTGCTCCACGCCGTCGATGTCGCCGCGCCGCTTGATCTCCACCGCGACGGCGCCGCCGAGGTGGTCGCGGCACAGGATGTCCACGGGGCCGATGGCGGTCATGTACTCCCTGCGCACCAGCGTCCAGCCGTCGCCGAGCGTGGTGATGTGCTCGGCGAGCAGTTCCTGCAGGTGCGCCTCGACGCCGTCCTTGCGCAGGCCCGGATCGACGCCCAGCTCGTGGCTGGAGTCGTGCAGGACCTCCTCGATCGTCAGTACGAGCTTCTCGCCGGTCTTGCCGTGCACGACAGACCAGGTGAGCACGCCGTCGATCGTCTCCTCGCGGACCTTGCAGGGAGGGTTCATCCAGTTCAGGGGTTTGAACGCCCGGTCGTCCGCATGAATGGAGACCGAGCCGTCCGCCTTCATCAGGACGAGCCGGGGAGCCATGGGGAGATGGGCGGTGAGCCGTCCCACGTAATCCACGCTGCACCGCGCGATGACCAGCCGCATGTGGGCCAACCCTACCGGGGTTACGGAGGTCCGGAGGCGTTCTGGGACACTGTCCGGCATGGCGCGGACGCCGAAGGCGCCCGGAGTCGCCCGGCGGCTCGGCACGGCCGGGGTCCGGGGCATCCGCGCGTACGCCGGCTGAGCCGATGCTGGAAGAATGGGCCGTCATCTCCCGTTCTGCCTGACATGAGTCCCCCGGAAGGATGCCCGCCGTGAGTCCCCGCCGTGCCCGCCGCCGCGGCCCGTTCGAACGCCAGGACGGCCGTGCCGTACGGCCGGTGGGCCCTCAGGTGGCCGGGGTGGACCGCGTGGAGAGCGCGCACGACGGCGAGTGGGTCGTCCGCAACGTCTCCGGCGCCGCCCAGGGCAAGGCGTACCGGTGCCCGGGGTGCGAGCAGGAGATCAGGCCCGGGCTGCCGCACGTGGTGAGTTGGCCGGCCTGGTCCGGGGGAGAGGACGAGCGGCGGCACTGGCACACCGCGTGCTGGCGCAACCGGGCCAACCGGGGTCCGGGCCGCAGCCGATACTGACACGAGCTTTCGGAGTGGGAATGGACATCAGGGCGTCCACGGTGCTGCCTGCCCGGCGCGAGGACATCGAGCTGCAGACGGCCGACGGGCTGACCCTCGTCGGCGAACTGGCGCTCCCGGAGAGCCCGGAGGGCGGCTCATCGACGCAGAGCCGGCCGCCGGTGGCGACGCTGGTCTGCCTGCATCCTCTGCCCACCCACGGCGGGATGATGGACAGCCACGTGCTGCGCAAGGCGTCCTACCGGCTGCCCGCGCTCGCCGACATCGCGGTGCTGCGCTTCAACACCAGGGGCACGACCTCCGACCGGGGCACCTCCCAGGGGTCCTTCGACGGCGGCGAGGGAGAGCGGTGGGACGTCGCCGCCGCCCTGGAGTACGCCGACTTCCACGATCTGCCGAATCCCTGGCTGCTCGGCTGGTCGTTCGGCACCGAGCTGGCGCTGAAGTGGGGCCGCGACCCGATCGTGCGGGGCGCGATCCTGCTGTCGCCGCCGCTGAAGCGGGCCGGTGAGAAGGACCTCGCCGCCTGGGGCGAGTTCGGCCGCCCGCTGGTGGCCCTGGTGCCGGAGCACGACGACTACCTGCGGCCGGAGGAGGCCGTACGCCGGTTCGCTGCGGCGCCGCAGGCGGAGGTCGTCGGCGTGGAGGGGGCCAAGCATCTGTGGGTCGGCGAGCCGTACGTGCGGATCGTGCTCGACGAGATCGTCAAGCGCGTGAACCCCGCCGCCGCGCCGCTGCCGACCACGGCCTGAGCGGGACGGGCGGGCCGGCTGGGGTCGCGAATCGGTGACGAACGGCGGCGGCGGGCCCGCGGCGCGTTACCGTGACCTGATGCAGCTCTACTCGCGTTCCGCCGGGAGCGGCCTGCCAGTCGTCCTGCTCCACGCGTTCCCCCTGTCCTCCGCGATGTGGCTCGCCCAGCGCGAGGGCCTCGCGCCCGTCTGCCGGGTGATCACTCCGGACCTGCGCGGCTTCGGCGGCACGGTGCTCGGCGACGACGAGCCCTCGATCGACCTCATGGCCGACGACGTGGCGCACCTGCTCGACCAGGAGGGTGTCGACCGGGCCGTGATCGGCGGCCTGTCCATGGGCGGCTACGTGGCGATGGCGCTGTGCCGCCGCCACCCGGACCGCGTACGCGGCCTGATCCTCGCCGGCACCAAGGCCCAGGCCGACCCCGAGCCTGCCCGGGCGAACAGGGAGCGGATCGCCGCCGCGGTCCTGGAAGGCGGCACGGGCATCCTCGTGACCGAGTCGCTTCCTCCGATGCTCGGCGCGACCAGCAGGGAGCGCAGGGGGATGGTTCTCGGGCGCGTCCGCGGGCTCGTCCAGGCGGCGCCTCCCGCGGCCGTCGCGTGGGCCCAGCGGGCGATGGCCGCGCGGCCCGACGCGTTCGGCACGTTGCGGTCCCTGACCGTTCCCGCGCTCGTCGTCGTGGGCGACGAGGACGAGCTGTCGCCGCTCCCGGACGCCCAGGCGATGGTGGAGGCCATCCCGCAGGCCCGGCTCGCCGTCATCGAGAAGGCGGGCCACCTGTCCGCCATCGAGCAGCCCGAGGCGTTCAACCGCGTCGTCGCGGAGTTCGTCAAGTCCCTCGACTGAGCCGGGGCGGGAACGCCGACACGAGAACGGGGCCCGGCGGTGCCGGGCCCCGTTCCTTCAGCCGTCACAGACTCCCCGAATGTGTGCCAGCGGCTACTCCTGCCACCACTCCGCGTCGTCGTCGCTCTTGGTGGAGCTGATCGGCTCGACGGCCGGCGTGGCGGGCACGGCCGGCTTCTCCGCGACCGGCGGAGCCGACAGGGCCGGCTTCGGCGGGGCCGCGGTGACGGGCGCCGGCTCCGAGTCCATGCCCGGCAGCGGGGCGCCGCCGAGCAGCTGACGGAGCTGGGCGAGGTGGCTGGTGATGCTGTCGCGCTGGCGGGTGAGCTCGTCCACCTGGCGCTGCATCGCCGTGCGGGTGCGCTCGGCCTCGTTCTTGGCCTCGGTCACGATCGTGTCGGCGCTGGACTTGGCGTCGGACACGAGCTGGTCGGCGTTCTTGCGTGCGTTGGCCAGCAGCTGCTTGGCGTGGGTGTCGGCCTCACGGCGGGTCTGCTCGGCCTGCTGCGTGGCCTTGGCGGCCCGCTGCTCGGCGGTGGCGGCGCGCTGCTCGGCCTCGGCGACCAGCTTCTGGGTGTTGGCCTGGGCGGTGGCGTGCCGCTCGGCCTCCTGGCGCTCGGCCTCCTCGCGGCGGGCGGCGAGCTGGATCTCGAACTCCGCCTCGTCCTGGGCGCGCTTGGCCTCCGACTCCTCCAGGATCCGCTGCGCCTGGGCCCGCATCTCGTCCGCCTGACGCTTGGCCGTGGTGAGCACCTCGTCGCGCTCGCGCTTGGTCGAGGCCCGCAGCTGGGCCACCTCGCGCTCGGTCGTGGTGCGCAGCTTGGCGATCTCGCGCTCGGCGTCCGCCCGCTTCTCCGCGACCTCGTGGTCGGCGGTGGCGCGGATCTTGGCGACCTCGCGCTCGGTGGTGGCGGTCAGCTCGTCCGCCTCACGCCTGGCCGTCGACCGGATCTCCTCGGCGTCGCGCTCGGCGGTGCTGCGCATCTCCTCGGCCTCGCGCGTCGCCAGCGCCCGCTTCTCCGCCGCCTCGTTCTCCGCCGCCGCCCGCAGGTCGGCGGCGTCCACCTTGGCGGCGGCGCGGATCTCGTTCGCCTCCGACCTGGCCGCCTGGACGAGCTCGGTGGCCTGCTCCTCCGCGAGCCTGAGCAACTGCTCGATGCGGGCGCCGAGACCCGAGTAGGTCGGCCGCTCCTGCTCCTGCAGCTGGCGCTGCGAGTCGGACAGCTCCCGCTGGAGGGCGCCGACCTGTTCCTTGGCCTGACGCAGTTCGGTGTCGAGAGTCTTCAGGTGGTCGTGGACCTGGTGCCGGTCATAACCCCGGAGCACCACGTCGAATTCGCGAGATGGGGCGTCCTCGAAGAAGTTGTTGAGCTGGGCGTCGATGTCGGACTGCATGAGGCTCGATCCTGGTTGTCGAGACGGCTACAGGGGCCGGACGGGGGGTCGGTTCCGAGGCGGGGAAGCCGGTATGGCGTCCACGTCCGGTGGTACGCCAGCGTACTCCGGTACTGCCGCGTTGGAGGTCCCCTCCGACTTTCTGCGCGACTTGTTACGTATGAACGTTTCTTGCGTTTACTTAGCGCCTGGACGTCTCAACAAGCTCGGTGAGAACCCCTCCCACGTCCTTGGGATGCAGGAACGCGATCGAGGCTCCCATCGACCCGTGCCTGGGCCGCTCGTCGATCAGGCGCACGCCCTTCGCCCCGATCTCTTCCAGGGCCTTGGTGACGTCCGCCACGCCATACCCGATATGATGCACGCCCTCGCCCCGCTTGGCGAGGAACTTGCCCACGGCGGTGTCGGGGTGCAGCGGTTCGAGGAGCTGGACGTACGACGCGCCCTGGTCGCCGTCGGCCACGTGCAGCATGGCCTCGCGGACGCCCTGCTCCTCGTTCACCTCCCGGCTGACGACGGTCAGACCGAAGACGGACTCGTAGAACTCGATCTTCTCTTCCAGGTTGTGGCAGGCCACGCCCACATGGTCGATTCGCAGCAGCATCGCCGTCTCCCCTCGCCGTTCCCGTCCCGCCGCCCGCCTCCGGGCGGCCGTACTACTCCTGGGTATGGTGGCACCGTCGCCCCGATCTCGCAGTGGAGGGTCCCAATGTCTGGTTCCGTCATCGTCGCCGGAGCACGTACACCGATCGGACGGCTTCTCGGCTCGCTCTCCGACCTGTCCGCCGTCGAGCTGGGCGGGATCGCGATCAAAGCGGCGCTGGAGCGGGCGGGCGTCTCCCCGGACCGGGTCCAGTACGTGATCATGGGGCAGGTGCTCCAGGCCGGGGCCGGTCAGATCCCCTCGCGCCAGGCGGCGGTGAAGGCCGGCATCCCCATGACCGTGCCCTCCCTCACCATCAACAAGGTCTGCCTCTCGGGCCTCGACGCGATCGCGCTGGCCGACCAGCTCATCCGCGCGGGCGAGTTCGACATCGTCGTCGCGGGTGGCATGGAGTCGATGACCAACGCGCCGCACCTGCTGCCGGGCCTGCGCAAGGGCGTGAAGTACGGCAGCGCCGGGATCCTCGACGCGATGGCCTACGACGGGCTCACCGACGCGTTCGACCAGATCGCGATGGGGGAGTCCACCGAGCACCACAACGCCAGGCTCGGCCTGACCCGGGAGGAGCAGGACGAGTTCTCGGCGCGGTCGCACCAGCGCGCCGCCGAGGCCACGGAGAAGGGCCTGCTCGACGACGAGATCGTCCCGGTGCCGTTGCCGCAGCGCAAGGGTGACCCCGTCCTGTTCTCCGCCGACGAGGGCATCCGCAAGGACACCACGGTCGACGCCCTGGCGAAGCTGCGCCCGGCGTTCACCAAGGACGGCACCATCACGGCCGGATCGGCCTCGCAGATCTCCGACGGCGCCGTCGCCGTGGTCGTCATGTCGAAGGCCAAGGCCGAGGAGCTGGGCCTCGAATGGCTGGCCGAGATCGGCGCGCACGGCAACGTGGCCGGGCCGGACAACTCGCTGCAGTCCCAGCCCGCCAACGCCATCAAGCAGGCGCTGGCCAAGCAGGGCCTGACCGTCGACGACCTCGACCTGCTGGAGATCAACGAGGCGTTCGCCCAGGTCGTGCTGCAGTCGGCGAAGGAGCTCGGCGTCCCGCTCGACAGGATCAACGTCAACGGCGGCGGCATCGCGCTCGGCCACCCGATCGGCGCGTCCGGCGCCCGGATCGTGCTGACCCTGGCCCACGAGCTGAAGCGGCGCGGCGGCGGCCTCGGCGCGGCCGGCCTGTGCGGCGGCGGCGGCCAGGGCGACGCGCTGATCATCCGGGTTCCCGCGGCCGGCGCCTGATCGGAGCCGCAGGTGGACGTCCGTGAGCTTGTCGGACAGGCGCGAATGGGACGGCCGCGCGCGGTGGCGCGGCTGATCTCGCTGGTGGAGAACGCGGTCGAGAACGCCGAGAACGCCGCGCAGGCCACCGGCTCCGCCGGGGGAGACCAGGCGGCGCCCGTGGGGGCGAGCCGTGCGCTGCGCGAGGCGATGGCCGAGCTCGCCACCGGCACCGCCCGGCCGTACACCGCCAGGGTCATCGGCCTGACCGGCTCTCCCGGCGTCGGCAAGTCGACCTCGACCGGCATGCTCATCCGGGCGTTCCGCAGGCGCGGCAGCCGGGTGGGGGTACTGGCGGTCGACCCGTCCAGCCCGTTCACCGGCGGCGCCCTGCTCGGCGACCGCGTACGCATGCAGGACCACGCGACCGACCCCGACGTCTTCATCCGCAGCATGTCGAGCCGGGGGCACCTGGGCGGGCTCGCGTGGGCCACGCCGCAGGCGCTGCGCGTGCTGGAGGCCGCCGGGTGTGACGTGATCCTCGTCGAGACGGTCGGTGTCGGGCAGGCCGAGGTGGAGATCGCCCGCCTGGCCGACACGACCGTCGTCATCCTCGCCCCGGGCATGGGCGACGGCGTGCAGGCCGCCAAGGCGGGCATCCTCGAGGTCGCCGACGTCCTGATGGTGAACAAGGCCGACCGCGACGGCGTCCAGACGACCGTGCGGGAGCTGCGGAACATGACGGGCCTCATCGAGGCGCCGTGGCGGCCCCCGATCGTCACGACCGTCGCCTCCAAGGGCGAGGGCGCCGACGACCTGCTGGCCGCGCTGGACAAGCACCAGGCATACCTGGAGGAGTCCGGCGAGGCCCGCAGGCGGCGGCTGGCCCGGGCCCGTGACGAGATCGAGGCCATCGCGCTGGCCACGCTCCGGTCACGCTTCGCCGTGCTCCACGGTGACCGCCTCGACGCGCTCGCCGAGCGGCTGCTCGGCGCGGAGACCGACCCCTACGCCGCCGCCGACGACCTCATCGCCGCGCTGGGCTGAGCCGAGCCCGGCCCGTACGGCTCTCGCATCGCGGCGGCCGACGGGTCAGGGCTCCCCGGCGTACTTGACCGTGATCGTCGTGAAGCCGAGGGACTTCAGCATGCCCTCCAGCATGGCCTTGGCGTTCTGGTCGGCACGGGAGCGCAGGTCACTGGCGGCGGCCGCGTCGGCGATCTTCCGTTCGGCCAGCACGTAGAGCTCCTGCTGGTTCTGCGGCGACGACGACAGGAAGTCGGAGATCCGGTCGAAGATGCCCCGCTCCTGCGCGAAGACGTACGACCGCTTGTTGTCGAGGTTGGGTTTTTCCAGCTCGGCGTGCGGCAGCCGCACCGTGACGGTCGTCCGGTCGGGGGAGACCGTGAAGGCGTCCTTGGGCAGCGTGGAGAAGTCCACGTAGGCGTCCACGTTGCCGGCGCCCACGAAGAGCGTGCGGCTGCCCTTGATCGCGTCGGGCAGGAACTTCGCGTCCTTCTCCAGGTCGACGATGACCTGGAATTCGCCGGTCGCGGCCTCGAAGCGGCTCAGGTTCTGCACGGACCTGAGCAGCGCGGGGCCGCTGCGGTCGATGGTCTGCTCGCCCAGCGGGTTGAGCCAGGACCAGGTCAGCCGGGCGCCGACCACGAGCAGCAGGACCACGAACAGCAGGCCGGCGAGCACCCGCCAGCCGCGCCGGGAGCGGCGTGCGGGGGCCCCGGCGCTCGTCGTGGCGTCGGTGGCGGCGGCGCCGGAGTCGGCCGGCGCGAACGAGGGACGGGTCTGACGGTCCACGAGAGGGAATCTTCCCGGTATTCCCGGGATCTCACGTTCGGCAAGATCATTTCTGCCTGGAGGCCGGGCTTCGGCCCTCCCAAACCTGCCTTTCGTCCGGCCCGTTGGCCGGACGGGCCTCCGTCGCCGGGCTTCCGCCCCGGCCCGGTGGCCGGACGCGGCTCGCCGCAGCGCGTCCGGCGGCCTGCCGCGCCCGGTTCCGCCCCTCGCGGTACGCGGACTATGCGGCGGGGGCCAGGAGCGCGCCGGGTACGCCCGCCACGCCGGGGTCGTCCTGGGGGCTCGTGTCGGGGACGTCGGTGTCGCCCGTGGCAGGCCGGGCGCGGTCCGTGCGACCGCCGTCACGATCACTGTCACGACCGCCGTCACGTCCCCCGGGGCGTCCGGGATGTCCCGGGCGTGCGGGGCGTGTCGAGCGCACGTCGCGGGCGGGGACCTGGCCGCCGGGCTTGAGACGGCCGGGTTGTGAGGCCCCGGACTGCGGGCGGCCGGGCCGGTTCTGGACGGGTGACGGGCTCGCGCCCAGGCCGCCGGGCCGTTCCTGCACGCCGGGCTGCGGGCGGCCGGGCCGGTTCTGCATCGGTGCCGGGCTCGCGCCGACGCCGCCGGGCTCACCCTGCCGGTCCGGGGACGCGGTGTCACCGGGCCTGCCGGTCCTTCCGGGCCGCCAGGGGTGCGGCGACCGTCCCGGGCCGGTGGCCCAGGGACCGCCTCTCCGGGCGGCTTCGCCGCTCGGCGTGTCCCACGAATCCGGATAACCCGGGCGGCCCATCGGACCCTGGCCTATCGAACCCTGCCCCGCCGGGTCCTGGCCCGCGGGGCTCGCGGCGGGAGACGGCCACACCGGGGCGGCCGGACTCGGGCCGGTCCATCCCGGGCCGGTCTCGCCGCCACGCGGGTCCGTGTCCCGTTCCCAGCCGGGGTCGGGGCCGGTCGGCAGGCCGGTGGCGACGGCCGTGCCCGGAGGCGTCGGCTCGACCGGGTAGTCCGGCGCGTACGCGGGGGTGGGGTTCACCGGATAGCTCGACGCGACGGGGTCGGCGGGCCGGGTGCCGCCGCCGAAGTGCTTGGCCTGCAGGCCGCAGGAGACGAAGTCGGAGTAGAACATGCGCAGCCAGTCGTGCCGCTGTCCGTCGGTCAGTTCGGAGAACCAGATGGCCGCCTGGTGGTGCTCGCGCAGCGGTCCGCTGGGCAGCGAGACACTCCGCAGCCAGGCGACGACGATGGCCCGGTAACCCGCGGCCACGGTTCCCGGGCAGGGGCGGGCCAGGCGGTCGAGGAACTCGGCGGCCGCCCGTTGGGCGTACCCCGACCCGAGGTCGTCGATGTGGACGACGACCACTCCCGGCCCGGCCGGGTCCTCCTCGCCGTACGCCCGTTGCTCGACCCTCTTGAAGGCGGCCGGCGTCCCGTCCAGCTTTATCGCGAGCGCGGTGAACACGGTGGCGAGCTCGGCCAGGCCCCCGCGCAGCGCCGGATGCACGCAAACGCTGATCGGCCATTCCTGGCAGACGAAGCGTTCGCTCACGGGCATCGTCCGCGGCACGGTGACGAGCCGGGCCGCGCCGGTTCCCGCGGCCAGCACGGCGATCACCGCGGCGGCCAGCGCCAGCGTCCGCCGGGTCACCAGGGCCACCCACCCGAGGAGCAGCGCGGTGCTGAGGCCCAGCAGCCAGAGCGTCTGGTCCGCGTAGGCGGTCTCGCTGACGCCGGAGAGCAGGTCGTACGCCTCCCCGGTGGCGGGCGCGAGCCGGTCGGCCCAGTTGGGCCCGGTGGCCAGCCAGGTGAACAGCCCGAACGTGCCGGCTCCCGCGATCAGCGGGACGACGACGACCGGCACGAGCCAGCCCAGGATCCAGCCGACCACGACGTACAGCCCCAGCCCGGCGACGGACATCGCGAGGCCGCCGGGCAGCAGCGGCCCGCCCTGCCCGGTCAGCGCGGCGCGCAGCCCGAGCAGCAGCACGGTGGCCCCGAAGGAGCCGGTGACGACCGCGATGATCGACAGCGGCGCCCTGGCGGCCCGCCACGGCGTCAGGACACGGCCCTTTTCCGCGCGGCGCCTGCGGAACGCGACCCAGGCCGCGAACGCGGCTCCGAGCGGCCCCGTCAGGCGCAGCGAGCCGATGACGGCCGCCACTATGTCGTCCCAGTCCATGAAACCGGGAATGAGGACGCTCCACGCGGCGACGAGCGCGAGCACGAACAGCACGGTCGCCGCGACCAGCGCGCCGTGTCTCAGCTCACCGCGTGAACCGCCCCTATGCTCACCCACAGCAGGGCGCGGCCCCCGGCCACGCCACCGAAGTCCGGCGCGCATGCGGCGCCGGGACAGCGATGCTGTCCATTGAGAATCTCCCCCGTGTCTGTGTGAGCGGTGCGCGAACCCACGCCGTTCCCCGTGGCGCTGGTTCACCGGCCGGCCTCGCCTCGTCCGCCGTCGGACGCGTCCCCCGCGGACCCCCGTCCGCGAGACGTCCTCTAGCAGACGGGGTTCCCCGTGCCGCCGGGTTTGCCGCCGCCTCACCTTTCGACGTGGCAACCATAACGGAGCGTGACCCGCACGGGGGGAGTTCTGGGGTCAAGGAATGAATCCGGTTACGCTCAGTGCGCTGGTCGATCATCAACAGCGTCGCGCTACCGTATATCGCTGTGTCCGTTCCGCCCAGCTCAGAGCCGCCGCCCACGGGTGGCCCCCGGCCGCTCAAGCTCCCGTTCGACCCGATCGAGCGGGCGGCAGAGACCTGGCGTTCGACGTTCGGGCCGTCGTCCGCCATGGCCGCCGTCACTTCGATCATGAGAGCCCATCAGATCCTGCTGGCGCAACTGGACACGCTGCTCAAGCCGTACGACCTGACCTTCGCCAGGTATGAGGCGCTGGTGCTGCTCACGTTCAGCCGGGCCGGGTCGCTGCCGCTGTCGAAGATTGGCGAGCGGCTGATGGTGCACCCGACGAGCGTGACCAACACCGTGGACCGCCTCGAACGGGCCGGCCTGGTCCGCCGCATGCGTAACCCGCGGGACGGCCGCGGCGTGCTCGCCGAGATCACCGACGAGGGCCGGGACATCGTGCGGCGGGCCACGGCCGACCTGATGAACGCGGGTTTCTGCATGGGCATGTACGACGACGCCGAGCTGGGCGAGATGTTCGGCCTGCTCAGGACCCTGCGCGTCGCCGCGGGTGACTTCAGCTCCTGACGCGGCCCTGCGCCAGCATCGCGAACGAGCCCCGGACGAGGGCCAGCAGTTCGGGTGCGGCGGCGTTCTCGTCCAGCGCGGTGCGGGGGTCGCTCGTGAGCGCGGTCACCACATACGTCCTGCCCCCGGCGTCACGGGCGAGGAAGCCCATGGAGAGCACGCCGGGTTCGGAGCCGCCCTTGTACCAGACGGTGGGCCAGGCCTTGGCGTCGAGCCCCAGCCCGGCGTCGTTGGCCGACATGGCCTCGTCGAGGGGCGGCGTGTTCAGCGCCGACAGGCCCGCGAAGGCGCGGCAGACGTCCTGCGGTGAGGCGAACCACTCCACCCTGTCGATTTCCCTCGGCTTGTCCCACGGCCTGACCTCGGTCAGGGGCGTGCGGCCCACGGTCGTGGTCAGATAGCGATACCGCCGGGAACGGTCGAGCGACAGGTACTTCTTCGCGAGGCGGGGGTAGTCCGCGCCCTTGAGGAGGAAGAGCTCCCTGGTCGTGAGGAACGGCAGGTTCAGCGCCGCGTGACCGGACCACTCGCGCACCTGGGCCTCCACCCGGGCGCGGCCGGCCTTGTCGATCAGCAGGTCGGCGCCCGTGTTGTCGCTGATCGAGATCATCAGCTTGGCCGCCTCCCGTACGGAGACCGTGCTGTTGTCCGGGCGGTCCTGGAGGGTGCCGCTCGGCAGGCTCTTCAGCTCGGGCCGGATGGTCAGGGGCGTGTCCCAGGAGAGCCGGCCCTTCTTGACCTGCTCGGCCGTCGCGCCCAGCACGTACAGCTTGAACATCGATCCGAGCGGCCGGGGGGCGCCCGGCGCGACGGTGTGCACGGGACGGCACCTGCCGTCCGCGCGGACCTCGGCGGCCAGGAACCCCACGTGGGGCGCGAGCGTACGCAGGCGCTTGTCCAGTTCGGCCCAGCTCCGCGGCGCCTCGCGCTGCTCCGGGCCGAACAGGAGCCCGGCGATCCTCCCGTCGCCGTCGACGGACATGGAGAGCTGTAGACGTCCCTGGCCCGTTGTGACCACCCCGGACAGGGAGCTGGGCGTGACGTCGGCCAGCGAGTCGAGCCGCAGGCCGCCCAGGCCCTTCAGGACCTCGTTGAGCTGGGCCGGGGGAACCTGCGCGAGGAAACCGGCGCTGAAGTGCGCCTTGATCTGGTCCTCCGGGACCGGGAGGGTGGCGACCGCGGCCAGGAGCCAGCGAAGCTGCTCGCCCACCGGTGAGTTCGGAATGTCCGGTGTGGGGGCGGAGGTGGGCGCCGACGTGGCGAGCGCCGCACCGGCGCTGACGGCAGCGGGAGCCGCGGCGGCGGGCACGGCGGTGGTCGTCACGGTGACCGCCAGTGCCGCGCTCATGAGGGGAATCGTCCTGGTGCGCATCGATCTCGGCGCGATCGGCACGAGAAAGCTCCTTCGCGGTAGGGAATGCGGCGCCCGGGTGCGGGGCCGTCGGCGGTTCGCCGCGGCGGTGGGCGTCCACGTGATCTCACGCTAACGATCACGGCTCCCGTCCCGATAGGTGGCGAGCCCCCGGCCTTCGGGATGCGGGGAGCCGCACCGAATGTGAGGACAACCTCATAGACGGTGGACGCGCGCGCCCGTCAGGATGCCTGCCATGAAGTCCACGGCAGCGGTCCGGCCGCTCGCGGCGGGCATGGCCGCCGTCGCCGCCGCCGGGATCGTCGCCGGCGCGTTGCTGGAGACGGGGCTGCCGGCCCCCGCGTCGCAGTGGGCGTTCATGGTGATCGCCCTGCTCCCGCCCGCCCTCGGCTGGTTGATCGCGGCCCGGCGGCCGGACAATGCCTACGGCTGGCTGCTGCTGGCGACCGCCGACTGTTTCGGGCTCGGCGGACTCGGTATCGGCCTGCTGACCCGGCTCGGTCCGGATCCGTACTGGCCGATCGTCGTCGCCGCCGTGCTGAGCTCGGGGTTCCCGGTCTTCTACGGCCTGTCGTGGGTGTTCGTGCCGCTCCTGTTCCCCGACGGGAGGCTGCCGTCACGGCGCTGGCGCGTCGTCGCGGTCACGGCGGCCGCGGCGATCGCCGCGTACTGGCTGGGCGTGCTGTTCATGCCCGTCGGCTATCCGGACGAGGTCGAGCACGCCAACCCCCTGGGGTTACGGGGACCGCTCGGCCTCGTCACCGTCCTGCTGGCGTCGGTCGGCCAGCTGGTCGCCTTCCTGCTGGCGCTGGTCGTGCTGGGCGGCCTCCTCACCCGCCTGTGGCGGGGAGATCCGGCGGAGCGGGGCCGGCTCGGCTGGATGGTGGCGGGCCTGCTGGCCAACCTGGGCGCCTTCATCGTGATCACGGTCGCGGGAGTATCGGAAACGTACGACGCCGCCGACGTCGTCGGGGTGCTGGGCGTGGTGGGGGCGCTGCCGGCCGCCATCGGCGCCGCCGTGCTGCGGCACGACCTGCTCGACATCCGGGTCGGCGTCAGGGGCTCGCGTCTCTACCTCGTGTTCGACGTCCGGCCGACGGTCGACGAACTGCTGTCCCGCCTGGGCCCGGACCTGGAGGAAGCCGAGCCGGTCGAGCAGCTCGGCAGGCTGGCACAGGCGGTGCGGGCGGGCCTGGACGCCCGGTGGGCCGCCGTCGAGCTGGCGGACGGCACCCGCGTCGTGGCGGGGGAGGAGCGGGGCGACGCCGTGCTCACGGTCCCGGCCGGGCTGGGGCGCATCACCTGCGGGCCCAAGGCGGCGGGGCGGCTGACCCGCGACGACCGGCGGCTGCTCGCGGCCCTGGCCGTGCCGGTCGGGCTCGCGATCCGCAGCGCGGCGCTCGCCGCCCGGCTGGTCAACGCCCAGGAGGCCGAGCGGCGGCGGATCGAGCGCAACATCCACGACGGCGTGCAGCAGCAGCTCGTGGCACTGATCGCGGGGCTGGAGCTGGCCCGCGCGACGGGCGGCGGGGCGGAGTCCCTGGCCCTGCTGCGGGAACAGGCGCGCCAGGCGCTGGCGGACCTGCGGGACCTCGCGGCCGGCATTCATCCCTCCGTGCTGAGCCAGGGCGGGCTGGTCGAGGCCGTCGAGGGGCGGTGCTCGGCCTTGCCGGTCGCGACCACCGTGACGGCCGACCCGGCCCTGCGCACCCGCAGGTTCCCGGACGAGATCGAGGGAGCGATGTATTTCGTGGTCAGCGAGGCGATCGCCAACGCGCTCAAGCACGCGGGGGCGTCGCGGATCGAGGTGCGGCTCTGGCACGACGCCGGCAGGCTCCAGGCGTCCGTGACCGACGACGGGACGGGGTTCGACCCACGGGCCGTGGCACGCCGCGGACTGGCCACGCTGGCCGACCGCATGGCGGCGCTCGGCGGAGGGCTGGAGACGACGGCCGGGCCCGGAGAGGGAGCGCGGGTGCGCGCCTGGGTGACCGCCAATGTCTGAACGCCCCGCCGCCGGGAGGGAGCCGCGCAGGCTGCGCGCCCTGGTCGCCGACGACCACTACCTCGTACGGGAGGGCACCCGGCAGCTGCTGGAGAGCTCGGGGGAGGTCGCGGTCGTCGGGGCGCTGGGGAGCGCGGCGGAGCTGGTCGACGCGGCCAGGCGGCTCGGTCCCGACGTGGTCGTGACCGACATCCGCATGCCGGGTGAGGGCTGGCGGCCGGGGTTCGAGGGGATCGACGCCGCCCACCGGATCCGCGCGGCCGCACCCCGCGTCGGCGTCGTCGTGCTGTCGCAGTTCGCCGACTCGATCTACGCCTTCGAACTGTTCAGGGGCGGCACCGAGGGCCTCGCGTACCTGCTGAAGGACCGGGTGGGGGACCTCGACGAGCTGCTCGGTGCGATCCGCTCGGTCGCCGCAGGCGGCTCGGTCATCGACCCCAAGGTGGTGGAGGGGCTGTTGGCGCGCCGCGCCGTACGAGGAGAGCAGGAGGCGTTCACGCCCCGGGAGCGTGACGTGCTGCGCGAGATGGCGCGCGGCAGGTCCAACGGCGGCATCGCGCGGGCGCTGTCCCTGTCGATCTCCGCCGTGGAGAAGAACGTGAACTCGATCTTCCTGAAGCTGGGGCTGGAGGCCAGCCCGGACATCCACCGCCGGGTCGCCGCGGTCCTCGCCTATCTCGGCGGTTCCTGATCCGCGCCGCCTGGGTGGGCCGGTGACGCACACCGCACGGGTGCGTCACCGGCCCGGGGTAGGCGCACGGGTGCGCCACCGGTCAACTCAGCTCAGCGGCCGACGGCGCGCAGGGCGTCGACGATGCCCGTGCCGAAGAAGCCGTTGCCGGACGGTCCGCCCTCACAGGTGTGCGTGGCGGTCACGGTGGAGCCGCTCGGCAGGATGCGGGTGTAGGTGAACGCGGGCGGGTTCGGGCAGGCCGTCCTGGTGGCCGTGCCCTTGAGGATCGCCTCCACCTTGTCGGGGTCCATCGTCAGGCCGCCGTGGGCGCGGTCGTGCTTGCCGTACCGGCTGACGATCAGCGCCGCGACGCCGGCCGCGCGGGGCGAGGCCATCGAGGTGCCCTGAAGGTACTGGTAGTAGCCGCAGACGGAGCCCTTGCAGTCCTTCACGACGTAGTCGACGGTCGGGTCGCCGTTCTCGTCGATCTCGCCGTTGGCGACGGCGAGCGCCTTGGGGTAGGCCGAGAGCGTGGCCTTGGTGACGTCCCTGGTGTTGCCGGGGGTGTCGTAGACGTCGCCACCGGGCGAGGCCACGTCGATGTAGCCGTTGCCGTAGCTGGAGTAGTACGCCTTCCGCTTGCTGATGCCGGTCGAGGAGACCGAGATCACGTGTTCGGCCTCAGCCGGCAGTGAGACGCAGGACGGGGGGATGGTCCGGGTCCTGACGGCCTGGCCGGGGAAACCGGCGTAGTCGGGGCTGCCGCTGTCGACGTTCGTCTTGGTGTAGTCGATCGCCTCGTTGCCGGCCGCGCTGACGACCGTAACGCCGTGCGCGTGGGCGTAGTTGATCGCCCGCTGGGTGGCGGCGATGTACAGCCGCTGCTGGGCCTGCTCCTCCGGGCTGTCGGCCGGGTTGTCGGCGCAGTTGAACAGCCACGGGTCGATGTAGTAGCTCATGTTGACCACGTCGACGCCGACGTCGCCCGCGTAGGTGAGGGCGTCGACGGTGGGCTGGAGGAAGAAGTAGCCCGAGTCCTGGCCGGCCCGCAGGTTCACGATCGTCACCTTCGGAGCGACGCCCGAGATGCCCAGCTTGTTGATGGGCGCGGCGATCGACGAGGCGACGTGGGTGCCGTGGCCGTTCTCGTCCACGTCGTTCGGGTCGTTGCAGGAGCCGTCGGGGTCGCTCTCACAGGGACCGTCGATCTCGGTGCCGTTGGCGTCCGCCGGCAGGTCGACGGTGAAGTTCCGGCTCAGCCTCCGGTCGAAGTTCGGCGCGATGTCGGGGTGCGAGCCGTCGACGCCGGTGTCGAGGATGCCGACGAGGACGCCCTTGTCCCCCTGCTCGAACCTGTGGGCCTGGTCCGCGTGGATCTGCTTCATGTCCCACTGCAGGTCGGCCAGCGGCTCGTCCTTGACGTTGCGCCCCCACTTGAAGGGTTTGCCGCCCCGGCCCTCCTTCTCCACGGCGTTGTTCTTGGCGGCCCGCGCCAGGGCCTTCTTCGCGGCGGCGGACGCCTTGGCGTCGTCGGGCACGCTGCCGATCACCTGGTTGCGGGCGACCCCTTCGATGGCCGCCGCGCCCTGCAGGGCGGCCGCGAAGTCGGGGTTGGTGCTGCTGACCGTGGCCACCCCGACCTCGGCGTTCGCCTTGAGCACGCTGCCGCCCGCCGCTTCGATCGCCTTTTGGGCGTCCGCGGCGGCCGCGCCTTCCTTGTACAGAACCACGTATTCGGTCTGGGCCGCCGACCCGGCGGCCGCCGGTACGGCCTGCGCTGGTGTGGCGAGGGTTGCCGCCACCATCGCCGCGGTCGCGGCGACGACTGTCAAGCGCTTCACATCCACCTCCGTGTGGACTTCAAGGGCGCTGACCATGTTTGAAGATTTCCTGGCTCTGTCAAAGGTCCGTGACAATTCGCGACCAACGTGTGACATGACTGCCGGGAATGCGGCTGGTCAGTTCCGTGACATCCGGGGGCGGCGGTAGCCGAATTTACTAGGACGTCCTAGTATTTTCTCGAAGAGTGAGACCCGGGGAGGGGTGCATGGAGCCGGATCCGACGAGTGCGCAGGTGAGCGCGGCGGCCATCGAGGCGGGCAGGGCCCGCTGGCAGGCGCGGTACGACGCCGCCTTCAAGCGGGACCGTGAGTTCCGGACCCTGTCGGGGCTGGAGGTGGACCCCGTCTACGGGCCGCCCGGGGACGACCCCAGGTTGGAGCGCATCGGCTGGCCGGGGGAGTTCCCCTTCACGCGCGGCCTGTACGCCACCGGCTACCGCGGCCGCCCCTGGACCATCCGGCAGTTCGCCGGGTTCGGCAACGCCACGCAGACCAACGAGCGCTACAAGATGATCCTCGGCGCCGGGGGCGGCGGCCTGTCGGTGGCGTTCGACATGCCGACGCTGATGGGCCGCGACTCCGACGACCCCCGCTCGCTCGGCGAGGTGGGCCACTGCGGCGTGGCGATCGACTCGGCCCTCGACATGGACCTGCTGTTCGACGGCATCCCGCTCGGCGAGGTCACCACGTCGATGACCATCAGCGGGCCCGCCGTACCGATCTTCTGCATGTACGTGGTCGCGGCCGAGCGGCAGGGCGTGCCGGTGGGGAAGCTGAACGGCACCCTCCAGACGGACATCTTCAAGGAGTACATCGCGCAGAAGGAGTGGCTGTTCGCGCCCGAGCCGCACCTGCGGCTGATCGGCGACCTGATGGAGTTCTGCGCCGCCGAGATCCCCGCGTACAAGCCGCTGTCGGTATCGGGATACCACATCCGCGAGGCCGGGGCCACGGCCGCGCAGGAGCTGGCCTTCACGCTCGCCGACGGCTTCGGCTACGTCGAGCTGGGCCTGTCGCGCGGACTCGACGTGGACGTGTTCGCGCCGGGTCTGTCGTTCTTCTTCGACGCGCACATCGACTTCTTCGAGGAGATCGCGAAGTTCCGCGCCGCGCGGCGCATCTGGGCCCGCTGGATGCGCGACGTGTACGGCGCGCGCACCGAGAAGGCGCAGTGGCTGCGCTTCCACACCCAGACGGCGGGGGTGTCGCTGACCGCGCAGCAGCCGGACAACAACATCGTCCGCACCGCGATCGAGGGGCTGGCGGCCGTGCTCGGCGGCACCAACTCGCTGCACACCAACGCGCTGGACGAGGTGCTCGCGCTGCCGTCGGAGAAGGCCGCCGAGATCGCGCTGCGGACCCAGCAGGTGATCATGGAGGAGACGGAGGTCGTCAACGTCGTCGACCCGCTGGGCGGCTCCTGGTACGTCGAGGCGCTGACCGACCGGCTGGAGGCCGAGGCGGAGAAGGCCTTCGCGAGGATCCGGGAGATGGGCGGCGACGGCACGATGACCGCCGGCATCCTGCGGGGCATCGAGGACGGCTGGTTCATGTCGGAGATCGCCGAGTCGGCCTTCGACTACCAGCGCAAGCTGGAGAAGGGTGACAAGCGGATCGTCGGCGTGAACTGCCACACCGCGACCGTGGAGCAGCCGCTGGAGATCCTGCGGATCAGCCACGAGGTCGAGGTCGAGCAGCGCAGGGTGCTGGGCGAGCGGCGCGCCGCGCGGGACCAGGCGGCCGTGGACGCGGCGCTGGCCGCACTGCGGGCCGCGTCCAAGGGCGACGACAACATGATCCCGCCCATGCTGGAGGCCGTACGGGCCGAGGCCACGCTGGGCGAGATCTGCGACGTCCTGCGCGAGGAGTGGGGCACCTACTCCGAGCCCGCCGCCTTCTGACGCGGACGTTCCCGGGACGGCCTGCGCCCTGACGTCCCGGGAACAGGCTCCGGCCGGACCGCCGCCGCATCCCCGGCGCGCTGCCGGGGCTCAGCCGGCGGCCGGAAAGCGATCACGACATGAAGTGGTTGAGGGCCCGGCCGTCGAGCTTCCAGCCGGGCTCGTTGTTGACGATGCTGATCATGTGCGACTCTACGGCCAGACGCCACTTGCCGTTGTCGCTCAGACGCCAGACCTTGGTCGTGCCGGCGGCGCAGCCGTCTTCGGCCGCGTATCCGAGTATGCCGTCGTTCACGAACTTGCCTGATCCGACCAGCCGGTCGCGCTCCTGGGGGGAGCCAGTGACCAGGTAGGACGACTTGATCGTGTAGCGGAGCCGCCACATGGGCTTGCCGCCGGGGAAGGCCGTACGGGAGATGTAGTACAGCGGCGTCTGGGTCACCCGCATGCCGTGCTTGGTGACGGCCTGCTCCATCTCCGCCTGGTTGGCCGTGTAGAAGAAGCCCTGGTCGCCCTTGGTCGTCAGTTCGTAGAGCCGGACCTTCTGGATAGACGTGCTCGATGCGGCCGCCGTCGCCGACGACGGGGCGGCTGAGGCAGGGACGGCGACCGCGGCCGACGCCGAGGCGGCGAGGGCCAGCGCGAGACCGAAGGTGGCAGTGCGCCCGCCGAGCCGAATAGACATGTGCTGTCCTTTCCCAAGATTTCAACGTTCGGTCAGCTTGGGCTGTGTGCGGCCGGGTTCCCGGCCATTTCAACGAACGTGGAAGCGACGTCCCCGGTGGTTTCGCGAATCTTTGAAACTTCAGAAGGGTTCCGGTCGGCTTGGCTAGGGTGTGCCTTTACGTAGTGGAAGAAGTGCCTCGGGGGAAAGGTGCGACGCGCGGAGACGTGGAGCGAATTGCGGCTCTGCCCCAGCCCGGGGGTTTCTGTCGCGGTCTCGCCGCAGGTGTCGGTGCTGTCGCTGTTGGTGGACGCGGTGGCCGCGCGGCGGCGGGGACTGCCGGAGGGGTGGCGGCGCAGGATCCGGGAGTCCGTCGGCGCCGAGGGCCGGCAGGCGTGTCGCCCGCTCGGCGCGCCCGGCCACTCCGTGGCGCCGGACACGATCGTCCCGCTGCCGCCGGTCGCGGACGCCTCCGTGGAGTCCCAGATCGCCTGGCTGCTCGACATGCGGCCGGACGCGCTGCTCGACGACATGGAGCAGGCGTACGGGCCGGAGCGCGTGCCCGAGCACTGGAGGTGGGCCGCCGAGCGGCCGCGCCGGTGGCTGAACGGGTACGCGAGCGCCGTCTCCGACGTCTGGTCCGCGATCAGGCCTCTGTGGGAGCGAGCGCAGCCGCTGCTCGACCGGGAGGTCGAGCGGGTCGGTACGGCGGTGGTGCGCGGCGCGCTTGACGCGCTCCTCGGCACGCTCAGCGAGCGCATCAGGTTCGCCGACGGCAGCCTGCAGATGAGCGACCAGGAGCCCGCGCGGTACGACCTCGGCCGTCGCAGGCTGGTGCTCGTGCCCATGCTCTCCGGGCCCGACGCCACGATCCTCAACCTCGACCTGCCCGGCTACGTCTGGATCGCCTACCCGCTCCCGCGGGCGGACGCCCTGTGGCTCGGGGCCGATCCCGCGCGCCGAGCGGCCGACGAGCTGGCCTCCATGCTCGGGCCGGCGCGCGCCGGCCTGCTGTCGTCGCTGGCCCGGCCTACGACCATGGGTCAACTCGCCACGCTGGCCGGTACGGTCCCGAGCGCCATCACCTACCACTGCGACCGTCTGGAGGCGGCCGGGCTGGTCTGCAGGGAGCGCAGAGGGCGCGAGGTGTGGATCCGGCGCACCCGCCGTGGCCACGAGATCATCGACCTTTTCTCCCGCTGACGACCACGCTCGTGTGATCCAAGGCTTCTAGACACGCCCGAGTGCGGCGACGCGGTCGAGGAGGGCTTCGAGGGTCTTGTCGTCGGTGGCCGGGGCCATGACCGTCACCCTCAGGTGGCGTACGCCGCCGAGCTCGGCCGAGGTCAGGTGGAAGGAGCCCTCCTCCAGCAGGGTCTCGCGAATGGCGGCCTGGTCGCCGTCGCCGTACCGGAAGCAGACGATATTGCTCTCCGGCTCGTACGGGCAGTGGAAGCCGGGCCGCTCGCGGGCCAGTTCCCAGAAGCGGTGCGCGGTGGCGTACCGCCGCGCCACGTGCTCGCCGAGGCCGCGCTCACCCCGCCAGGCCAAATTGAGGAAGACCTTCAGCCCGAGCGCGGCCTTGGTGCACTCCACGGCCCTGCCGATCAGGTCGAACCCCTGGTCGCCGTAGAACAGGTAGCTGGCCCGCTGCCGGAACGCGGCGTCCAGGTCGCCCTCGCGCCGGACGAGCACGGCCGCCGCGAGGCCGGAGGTGCGCAGCATCTTGTGCGCGTCCCAGATGACAGAATCGGCCAGCTCGACGCCGTCGAGCAGGTGGCGGTGCTCCTCACTGAGCAGCGCCGACGCTCCGTGCGCGCCGTCCACGTGGAACCACAGGCCCTGCTCGGCGCAGAACTCGCCGATGGGCCGCAGGTCGTCGTACAGGCCGGTGCCGGTGGCGCAGGCGGCCGCGACCAGGGCCATCGGCCGGCGGCCGGCCCGCCGCGCCCGGTCGAGCCCCTCGGGCAGCCTGGCCACGTCGATCCTGCCCAGGTCGTCCACGTCGAGCGGCACGACCGCGCGCTCGCCGAGGCCGAGGATCGCCGCCGCCCGGGTGACCGAGTAGTGCGCCGACGGCGGCGCGAGCAGGGCGAGATCGCCGGGCACGCCCTCGGTCCACGCGTCCGGCGCGGCGGCGGCCCGCGCGGCGAGCAGCGCGGTCAGGTTGGCCAGCGACCCGCCGTGGGTGAGCACGCCGCCGCCCTCGGGAAAGCCGACCTTGCCGAGCATCCAGCGCAGCACCTCGAACTCGACCGTCGCCGCCGCGGCCCCCATCTCGTAGATCGCCATGGGGTTGTTGATCGCGCCGTGGACGAAGTCGGCCAGCGCGGCCGGGAAGTCGGGCGCGGCCGTCTGATGGCCGAGGTAGGCCGGATGGTGCAGCCGCGTGCCCTCCGCGAGATAGGCGTCGAGCCACTCCCGGTAGGTCTCCGGGGTCATGCCGCCCTCCCGGATCCAGCGGGTGAGCCCGAGCCGTCCGGCCAGCTCCCCGGGCGGCCTGCGGCGGATCACCGGCGCCGCCCCGTCCTGGCTCTCCCGCACGTACGCGGCGAGCCCGCGCACGGTCACCTCGGCGGCGTGGACGAAGTCGTCGATGTCCCAGGCGTGATTCGGGGTCATGCCGGGATGATGGCTCTGTCGGACGTCTGTCCGCCACAGAAGCCGAATCGACGAAGGAAAGAGGCCGTGAGCGCCGAACTTGATTCGACCGACAGGAAGATCCTGGAGCTGTTGCAGAAGGACGCGCGGCTGCCCAACAAGGATCTCGCCGAGCGGGTCGGCGTCGCCCCGTCCACCGCTCTCGAACGCGTGCGGTCGCTACGTCGGCGCGGCCTGATCACGGCCTTCCGCGCGGAGGTCGACACCCAGGCGCTCGGACGGCCGCTGGAGGCGCTGCTGGCGCTGCGCGTGCGGCCCCACACGAGCCAGCTGGTCGACCCGCTGCGGGCGTTCGTGCTCGGGCTCCCGGAGACGATCGCGTTGTTCCACGTGGCCGGCCCGCAGGACTTCCTGGTGCACGTCGCGGTGCCCGACGCCGATCACCTGCACCGTCTGATCCTCGAGCGCATCCTGGTCCGGCCGGAGATCGTGCACCTGGAGACGACGCTGATCTTCCGTACCGAGCGCCGGACCGTCCAGGGTCCGGTGAACTGAAGAGCCGGGGCCCGGTCTCAGACGCCCACGGTCCCGTCGACGCCCTCGCGCAGGAAGTCGGCGTGGCCGTTGTGCCGGGCGTACTCGTGGATCATGTGCAGCATCACCAGCCGCAGCGACACCTCCTCGTCCCACCGGGGCTGGTAGGCGGTGACGTCGAGCGACTCGGCCGCCCGCTCGATCCTGCGGGAGTGCTCGACCTCCGCCTGCCAGGCGGCGAACGCCTCCGCGCCGGTGGACCCGCTCGCGTCGTACGCCGCCTGGTAGTCGCCCTCCTCCGACCAGACGAGCGGCACGTCCTCCTTGTCGATCACACGGCGGAACCACGTGCGCTCGACCTCGGCCATGTGCCTGACCAGGCCGAGCAGCGAGAGCGTCGAAGGCGGCATCGACCTGCGCCGCAGCTCCTCGTCCGACAGGCCGTCGCATTTCAGCGCGAGCGTGGCCCGGTGGTAGTCGAGGAACGCGCGCAGCATCTCGCGCTCACCGGCGATGCTCGGCGGACCGATGCGTTCCACTGCCATGTCCTGCTCCCTCCAATGTGGCGATCGTGCGCCGTTCACCCTATGGCGGGCGCCGATCCGCCCCGATCGCGGAGGAAGACAGCGGGGATGGCACAGATCACGCGGGCGAGTACGGCAGGATTGGGGGTATGGCAGCGGAGTTCTCTCGACCTGGATCGCTCTACGGCGCCGTGGACCTCGGCGCGCGCAAGCAGGCATTCGAGGCGCAGGCGCGGCGTGAGGCCGCCGGGCCGTCCGGAGCCGCCTCTGCGGACGTCATCGAGGTGACCTCGGCCACCTTCAACGCCGACGTGGTGGAGCGCTCCCTGAGCGTTCCCGTGATCGTCGAGGCGACGGTGCGCAGGGCCGAGCAGGTCCAGCAGTTCAGCGGCGTGATGGAGAAGCTGGCCGCGGAGGCGGCGGGCGCGTGGGTGCTGGCCAGGGTGGATGTGGAGGCCGACCCGCAGCTCGCCCAGGCACTGCGGATGCGCGCGGTGCCCACGGTCTACCTGGCCTTCCAGGGGCAGCTCATGCCCCTGTTCGAGGGCCCCCTGCCGGAGGCGCAGCTCCGGCAGGCACTGGCGCAGGTGTTCGAGCAGCTCGGCGTGGAGCCGGCCGCGCCGGGCGAGGGCCAGCCCGACGAGCCGCCGGTCGACCCCGAGCTCCTGGCGGCCGAGCAGGCCGTGGAGAAGGGCGACCTGGACGCCGCGGCCGTGGCGTACGAGCGCCTGCTGGCGAGGTCGCCGTCGGACGAGGGCGCGAAGATCGGCCTCGCGGGGGTCGGGCTGCTGCGGCGCACGCAGGACCTCGACCCGGCCGACGTGCTGCGCCGGGCGGCCGAGAGCCCGGACGACGTGGACGCGCAGACCCAGGTCGCCGACCTGGAGATGGTGAACGGCCAGGTGGACGAGGCGTTCGATCGGCTCGTCGCGCTCGTGCGGCGCAGCCGGGGCGCCGACAGGGACAAGGTGCGGGTCCACCTGCTGGGGCTGTTCGACGCGCTGCCCGCCGACGACCCGTCGGTGTCGCGGGCGCGCAGAGCGCTGGCGAGCGCGCTTTTCTGACCGGTTCCCGCCCGCGCTCGCCCGGCCCCGACGGCACGGCGGCGCGCGGGCCGGGCGCGGCGCGTGACGAAAGAGCACGGGCACGGGCTGAAACACCCCGCTGGGGATGGCACGATGGATAGCACCCATGAGCCGTCCAGCCGGATGCGCGAGCGCGGCCGCCACGCGGAGGCCGCGCCCCACTGGAGCAGCCGGGCGAGCACGGCCAGGCAACACCCCGCAAAGGAGCGGATAGACGTGGCCACCGTGCCCAGCGTGTCCTACTCGATCACCGTGCGCCTCGAGGTGCCCGCAGGGGGTAAGGCGGTCAGCCTGCTCACCCACGCGGTGGAGAACGCGGGCGGCGTGGTGACCGCCCTCGACGTGACCAACGCCGGTCACGAGAAGCTCCGCATCGACGTGACGTGCGCGGCCAAGGACGCCGACCATGTGCAGGCGATCGTGGACAGTCTCGGCGCGGTCGAGGGCGTCGCGATCCACAAGGTCTCCGACCGGACCTTCCTCATGCACCTCGGCGGCAAGATCGAGATGCAGTCGAAGGTCCCCCTGCGCAACCGTGACGAGCTGTCGATGGCGTACACCCCGGGCGTGGCGCGGGTCAGCCTGGCGATCGCGCGCAACCCCGAGGACGCCCGCCGCCTCACGATCAAGCGGAACTCGGTCGCCGTCGTCACCGACGGTTCGGCCGTCCTCGGCCTCGGCAACATCGGCCCCGCCGCCGCGCTGCCGGTGATGGAGGGCAAGGCCGCCCTGTTCAAGCGGTTCGCCGGCATCGACGCCTGGCCCATCTGCCTCGACACCCAGGACGTGGACGAGATCGTCGCGACCGTGCGGGCCATCGCTCCGGGCTTCGGCGGCATCAACCTGGAGGACATCTCGGCGCCGCGCTGCTTCGAGGTGGAGCGGCGGCTGCGTGAGCTGCTCGACATCCCGGTCTTCCACGACGACCAGCACGGCACCGCCATCTGCGTGCTCGCTGCGCTGACCAACGCGCTGAAGGTCGTCGGCAAGGAGATTTCCGAGGTGCGGATCGCGATGGCCGGCGCCGGCGCGGCCGGCACCGCCGTCCTGCGCCTGCTGCTGGCGGCCGGAGCGAGGAACGTCGTCGTCTGCGACTTCCGCGGGGCGGTCCACCTCGGCCGCGACGACCTCGACGACTCGCTGCGCTGGATCGCCGAGCACACCAACAGCGAGGGGTACGGCGGCGACCTGCGCGGCGCGGTCAAGGGCGCCGACGTCTTCATCGGCGTCTCCGCGCCGGGGATCCTCACCGGGGACGACGTCGCCGCCATGGCGAAGGACGCGGTGGTGTTCGCGCTGGCCAACCCCGAGCCGGAGGTCTCCCCGGACGACGCCCGCGAGCACGCGGCGGTCGTGGCCACGGGTAGGTCGGACTACCCCAACCAGATCAACAACGTGCTGGCGTTCCCGGGCGTGTTCCGCGGCCTGCTCGACGCCCAGGCGGACGGCGTCACGCCGGAGATGCTCCTCGCGGCGGCCCGCGCGCTGGCCGCGGTCGTGACGAGCGAGGAGCTCGGTCCCAACTACATCATTCCCAGCGTCTTCCACCCCGACGTGGCCAACGCGGTGGCGGCGGCCGTACGGGAGTCGGCGGGCGGCAAGGCGCGCGGCTTCACCGAGGCCTAGGTCGATTCTCGGGCGGTGACGTCGCCATCACGTTAAGTAATATGACGCGGCAAACCGGGGTCGGCGTACACGAATCCGCAATCCTCCCTCATGATGGGATGTATGGCGGAGGCGATCTACGTCGGCGGGTTGCTTGTAGCGACGCCACTGCTCGACGACCCCAACTTCCGGCGTAGCGTGGTGCTCGTCCTGGAGCACGACGAGGACGGCGGCACCTTGGGTGTGGTGCTCAACCGGCCCAGCGAGATCGCCGTGACCCAGGTCTTACCTTCCTGGGACGCTCTGGTCACGGGTCCTCCGGTGCTGTTCGAGGGGGGCCCGGTGCAGACGGACAGCGCGCTCGCCTTGGCCGTCGTGCTCAGCGGCGAGGAGCCGCTGGGCTGGCGCCGGCTGCAGGGCAGGGCAGCGGTCTCGCGCCTCGGCACGGTGGACCTCGACGCGCCTCCGGAGATCCTGGCAGGGGAGATCTCCCAGATGCGGATCTTCGCGGGCTACGCGGGCTGGACCGCGGGGCAGCTCGAGAACGAGCTCCAAGAGGGCGCCTGGTACGTCGTGGACTCCGAGCCGGGGGACACCTTCCACCCGAACCCGGCCACGCTGTGGCGCACGGTGCTGCGCAGGCAGAAGGGGGACCTCTCACTGGTCGCCACCTTCCCCGACGATCCCCTGCTCAACTGATTCCCCGGCACGCCCCGCCGGGCCACGCGGCGACACGCGGAGGCCGGGCGCGGCGAGCGCGCCCGGCCATGAGTGACACGCCGCGTCTCAGCTCGCGGTGCAGCTCACCGCCGGCACCGAGTTGGTGCCCTTCCAGGAGCCGAGGAACCCGAACGAGGTGGACGCTCCGGCGCCGAGGCCGCCGTTGTAGCTCACGTTCTTGGCGCTGATCGACGATCCGCTCGACGTCACCGTGGCGTTCCACACCTGCGTGATCGTCTGGCCGTTGGCGTACGTCCAGGTCACGGTCCAGCCGGAGACGGCGCTGGAGCCGGCCTTGACGGTCACCTCACCCTGGAAGCCGCCGTCCCACTGGTTGGTGACCGTGTACGTCGCCGAGCAGCCCTTGGCGCCGCCGCTCGGGGACGGGCTGGGGCTCGGGCTCCGGGACGCGCTCGGCGAGGCGCTGGGGGAGGCGCTGGGGGAGGCGCTGGGGGAGGCGGACGGGCTGGGGGACGGGCTCACCGGCGGCTGGCCGCTGTAGATCGTCGCCTCCTTGGCGGTCGACTTGATGCCGTTGGCGCCGTTGAAGAGCCGCTGGCCCCACGAGGTGAGCTGGTTGACGTTGAAGTTCGTCACCTGGTCCAGGTATTCGACGCCGCCGCCGTTGCCGCTCCAGGACCAGCCGAGGTAGCCGACGCCCCGCGACTGGGCCTGCGACATGATCGTGTCCTCGTCGGGGTCGCCGTCCGAGTGCATGTTGCCGAACTCGCCGATCACCAGGGGCAGGCCGGCGGTCTGGAACGCCTGGAGGTAGCCGGTGATCTCGGCCGCCGTGTCGAAGACGCCGTACATGTGGATCGAGAAGACGGTGTTCTTCTGGGGGTCGCTGTCGAAGACCGAGGCGGCGTTGTCGCGCATGACGAACTGCCAGTCCTGCCCCCAGTTCGGCGCGTCGACCATCAGCAGGTGCTGGAATCCGGCCGCCCGCATCCTGCTGATCGCGCTCTTGGTCGCGCTGGTCCAGGCGGACGGGCTGTTGTTGCCGTACGGCTCGTTGCCGATGTTGATGACGACGTAGTTCTCCTGGCCGGTCAGCACGCTCTTGAGGCCGACCCAGTAGTCGACCGCCTGGTCGAGCGTGTACGCGCCGCTCTGCTCGCCGTAGCCGGTGGTGTCGTGGTTCTCGAGCACGCAGATTAACCGGTTCTGCTTGCACAGTGAGATGACGTTGGCGACGTCGCTCGCCGAGTTGGCCGTCCAGCGGCCGCCGCTCAGCACGACGCGGACGGTGTTCGCGCCCAGGGACTTGATGTTCGCGAACGAGCTCGTCTGGCTCGCGTACCAGGTGTGGGCGTGGCTGGTGCCCCGCATGACGAACTGGTTCCCGTTGGCTTCGAGAATCTTCGTGCCGCTGACGTGGAGTCCGGTCGCGGCCTGCGCGGTCTGGGTCATCGCGATCACCGACATCAGGAGGGCGAGGAGGGCCGCGCCCGCGGCGATGAAACGTGTTCTCATTCTGTACCTCGGGTGGGGGGAGACGACGCCTTGGGGAGCGCCTCACGCACGATAGGCAGGGGGAGCCGGGGGCGTACAGGAGACGGCTCTCGCGTGGTCATCGACGGGCCTGCCTTCACTGAACCGGTTCGGCAGGGCGTGCCACCGGACCAGCGCGATCTCCCGCCGCGGGCCCTCACCTGGGCCGCGTCATCCCGATGAAACATTCAGTCGCCACACCGTTCCTCCGGCCCCGGTCGCGGCCGCGGGATGTGCCGGGGCGGACGGGTGATCTGTACAGTCGGCTGCCGTGCCCGATCCTCGCGTGCCCGATCTCCGCGTGTCCGAACCCGGCTGGGCGCCTCCGGGCGCCGTCCGGTTCGCCGGTGGTGTGCCCGTCGCCTTGGTGGCGCCCGATGCGGGGCTGCCGTCGCTGCCCGCGGCCGTGGGCGACATGGCGACGCTGCGCCACATCGACCTCGACGGGAACGCGCTCACGACCTTGCCCGGCTGGATCGGGCGCCTGGAGCGGCTGCTGGTCCTGCTGCTCTACGGCAACCGGATCGGGGCCCTCCCGCCCGAACTGGGCCGTCTCGCCACGCTCGAACACCTCAGTGCCGGGCGCAACGCGCTGACCGCGGTGCCGGACGCGCTGTGGCGGCTGAGCCGGCTGCGGTCGCTCAACCTGGCGGAGAACGAGATCGCGGACCTTCCTCCCGGCCTCGGCCGCCTCCGCGAGCTGCGCATGCTCGACCTGGGGCACAACCGGCTGCGCGAGGTGCCCGCGGAGATCGGCGACCTGCCCGGCCTCACGGACTACCTCTACCTGAGCGACAACGGGTTCACGTCGGTGCCCGCCTCGCTGGGACGGCTCGACCGGCTCGGCTATCTCAACCTCGCGGAGAACCGGCTGGCCGCGCTGCCGGAGACGATCGGCGGCATGACCGGCCTGCACGAGTTGCGCGTCCACGACAACCGGCTGGCCGCGCTGCCGGAGACGATCGGTCGCCTGAGCGGGCTGCGCGAGCTGCACCTCAGGAACAACCGCCTCGCCGCGCTGCCCGAGGCGATCGGAGGGCTGCGCGCGCTGCGTCACCTGGACCTGCGCGGCAACCCCCTGGAACGGCTGCCCGACTCCGTCGTACGCCTGACGGAGCTGACCCACCTCGACCTGCGGGCGACCCGCCTCACCGCGCTGCCCGGCGGGCTGGCGGAGCTGCCGCGGCTGGAGAAGCTCGACCTGCGCTGGATCAAGTTCGACGAGGTCCCCGCCTGCGTCCGCCCGCTGCGCGAGCGCGGGTGCGTCGTGCTCCTGTGAGGACGTGCCGCGGCGTCAGCCCGCGGTCGAGGCGGGCTCGGCCGCCCCGGTGCGTACGGGCAGGTCCCAGCCGGGACACAGGGAACGCTCGGCCAGCGCGAGCAGGTCCTCCAGCCGCCGTGCCAGTGCGGCGGGGTCCTGCGTGCGCTCGTCGAAGCAGGCGAGGGCCACGCTGACGAAGACCGACACGATGAACTGCGGCTGCAGGTCGCACGGGTCCGCTCCGAGCCTGCGGGCCACCTCCGCGACCAGTTTGCGCTCGTTCTCCTTGACCAGCCGCATGGTCCCGGCCAGCAGGGCGGGCGTGCAGTGCACGACCTTCTGGCAACGCAGGTACCTGCCTGCTTCCGTCCCATCCGCCTCTCGTAGGATCTGCAGTAACGAGCGCATCGCCTGGCACAGCGCCGTGAACGGGGACTCCGACTCGGGGCGTGCGGCCAGCTCGGCGAGGAGCATCCGCTGCTCGTCGGCGGTCAGCGAGAGCGCCACGTCCTCCTTGGAAGCGAAGTACCGGAAGAAGGTCCTGGGCGAGACCTCCACCTCGGCGGCGATCTGGTCGATCGTCGTCGCCTCGTAGCCCCTGGTGAGGAAGAGATCGAGGGCCGCGTCGATCAGAGCGTCCCGCGTCCGCTGCTTCTTGCGCTCGCGTAGACCCACGGCGGTCACCTCCTCGAAACTGCCGGTTCACAAACTCTCAGATGTCACCGTATGTCGGATAAAAGGATTTGTCATCTGTCATCGACTGACATAAATTGCTGCAGGTTGACACAGTGGTGCTAAGGGGGAATCTCCATGACTCAAGCCGTATCGGTGGATGCCGACGCGCCTCCAGGACGAGGCCAGGGGCATCCATGGCTCACGCTGCTCGCCGTCTCGCTCGGCGTCATCATGGTCATGCTCGACGGCACGGTCGTGGCGATCGCGAACCCGGTCATCCAGGTCGAGCTGAAGGCGACGCTGGCGGACCTGCAGTGGGTGACCAGCGGTTACCTGCTCGCGCTGGCGGTCTTCCTGATCACGGCCGGCAAGTTGGGCGACCTGTTCGGGCACAAGCTCGTCTTCCTGATCGGCGTCGTCGGCTTCGCGCTGACCTCGCTCGCCATCGGTCTGTCGTCCTCGATCGGCATGCTGATCGCGCTGCGCGTGCTGCAGGGACTGTTCGGCGCGCTGCTCCAGCCCGCCGCGCTCGCGTTGCTCCGATCGGCGTTCCCCGGTGAGAAGCTGAACATGGCCATGGGCGCGTGGGGTGCGATCATCGGCCTGTCGAGTGCGGCCGGCCCGATCGTCGGCGGTCTCCTGGTGGAGAACGTGAGCTGGCAGTCGGTGTTCTTCATCAACGTGCCGGTCGGCGTGGCGGCCCTGGCGTTCGGGCTGTGGGCGTTGCGGGAGAGCAAGGCCAAGATGCTGTCCAGAGTCGACTGGCTCGGTGTCGTGCTGCTGTCCGGCGCGATGTTCGCGCTGGTGTGGTCCATCATCAAGGCCCCCGAGTGGGGCTGGGGCGACGCCAAGACGCTCGGCTTCCTCGCCGCCGCCGTGGTGGTCGGGGCCGTGTTCCTGTTCTGGCAGTCGAAGGCGAGCGAGCCGCTGCTGCCGCTGAGCCTGTTCCGCAACGCCTCGGTCTCGATCGGGACCGTCCTCATGATCCTCATGTCGTTCGCGATGTTCGGCGCGATGTTCTTCCTCACGTTCTTCTTCCAGGGCGTGCACGGGCTCACACCGCTCGACTCCGGCCTGCGGATGCTGCCCATGAGCGCCGGCATGATCGTCGCCTCGCCCATCGCGGGCATCCTCATCGGCAAGCTCGGTCCGAGGATCACCATCGCGGGCGGCATGGTGATCAGCGCCTTCGCGATGTTCCTCATGTCGCGGCTCAGCGTCGAGGCCGCCTTCGCCGACAGCGCGATCCCGTTCGTGCTGCTCGCGTTCGGCCTGTCGCCGGTGTTCGTCGGCGCCACGGAGATCATCGTGGGCAACGCGCCGGAGGAGCTGAGCGGCGTCGCGGGAGGCGTGCAGAACTCCGCGATGCAGGTCGGCGGCGCGCTCGGCACCGCCATCCTGGGCGCGATCGTGTCCGCCAAGGTGGCCGACGTGCTGCCCGGGTACATCGGCCCGGCGGCGGCCGCCGTCCCGCCCGCCCAGATGGAGGGCCTGAAGGCCCTGGCCTCGGTGGGGCAGGCCCCGCCCGGCCTGACCGGCCCCGTGGCCAAGACGCTGGCCGACGCGGCGCACCTGTCCTTCATGGACGGCCTGCACCTCGGCTTCGTCGTGAGCACGGCGGTCGCCCTCGTCGCGGCGGCCCTGGCCCTGTTCGTCAAGGCCGGGCGCAAGACCGAGGGCGCCCCGGTCCACATGGGCTGACGCCAGGCCCGTTCCGTACGGCTCCCGCCACCCCGGCGGGGGCCGTACGCGCGTCCGGGCCGGGGGGTGTCTGCTCGCTCAGTAGACTTGGTATCCGTGAGCGGCACGAAGATTCTTCCCGAGAGCGACGTAACACCCCGGCTCTCGCACGGCGACGGTGACCACGAGCGCTTCTCGCACTTCGCCGACAAGAACAAGATCACCGAGAGCTACGTGACCGGTGCGCCGGTGCGGGCCCTGTGCGGCAAGGTCTGGGTGCCCAGCCGCGACCCGAAGAAGTACCCGGTCTGCCCGGAGTGCAAGGAGATCTACGAGGGGTTGCCCAAGGGCGAGCCGTCCGGCGAGTGAGTGTCGATACGGGATCATCGCCTCCCCGACGGCTAGGGTCTGCCTTCTGACCAGCCGTATCGGGGGAACGAATGGTTCGGCGACCCATCGCCGTCTTCCTTGCATGCCTTTACGCGCTGGGCGGCGCCTGCGCCGCCCCGGCGTCCGCCGCCTCCCGGGCGACCGGTGGTCTCACCGGCATCGGGCTGCGCGGATCGCCGGCCTCCCGGCCGGACGCCTGCCTCGCCCGCCACGCCGCTCCGCAGCGCCGGCACGGCGTGGGCGCGCTCACGCACGCCCTGGAGCCGCGTGAGCCGGGGCCGGACGAGGTCGCCCGGATGTCGGCCGACCTGGCACGCAGGCTCGGCACGGCGCCGCTGGGAGACCCGGCGCAGCCCAGAGACCCGGCGCAGCCCGGAAGCCCAGCGCAGCCGGGGGGCACGGCGCAGCGGCGAGAGACGGCGCCACCGGCGGTCACAGCGCGACCGGGGAGCGCCGCGAACGGCCGGCCGAGCGCTCCCGGGACCGTCGAGCGGATCACCGTTCCGGTGTGGGTGCACATCATCAGGGACCACGCGCTCGGCCTGCCCGACGCCGCCGTCTCCCGGCAGATCGCCGTGCTGAACACCGCCTACTCCGGCGGGTACGGCGGGGCCGACACCGGTGTGCGCTTCGAGCTCAAGGGCATCACGCACACCGACAACCGGAGCTGGTTCCGCGACCCCCTCGGCTACGAGGAGCCGATGAAGAAGAAGCTGCGGGTCGGGGGTCCCGAGACGCTCAACCTGTACATCGCGCAGCTGAGCCGGCTCGTGCTCGGCTACTCCACCTACCCGTACTGGTACGACGACGAGCCCGTGCTGGACGGCGTGGTGATCGACTGGCGGAGCGTCCCCGGCGGCCCGCTGCGCGACTTCGCCAGAGGCTTCACGGCCGTGCACGAGATCGGCCACTGGCTCGGCCTGCTGCACACCTTCGAGAACGGCTGCAAGGCCCCGGGCGACTCGGTGGACGACACCCCCGCCGAGGCGTACCCGACGACCGGCTGCCCCCCGAAGAAGGACACCTGCCCCGCCCCCGGCGGCGACCCGATACACAACTTCATGGACTACGCCCAGGACCGCTGCATGCGCGAGTTCACCGCGGGCCAGGGCGTACGCGTCCACCAGATGTGGGACGCCTATCGCCGCCCGGCGCCGCAGGGAGCCGACGCGGGACTGCAGAAGGCCGCCGCGGGGCTTCAGGGGGCCGCCGCGGACGGCGGCGGGGAGGGCCCCGTGCCGAGCCTCGCCGCACAGGGCCCTGAGAAGCCGGCCGACGACATACAGGGCGATGAGGAATCCCCAGGAGGAACAGGGCGATGACGAATCGGCCGGAGCCGTTGACGTGGCGGCGCGGGTGTGAGTAACTCCACAGCAGCGTTCATGGTCACGAAGCCTCGCGCCCGGCCCTGAGCGCCGAGACGCTCGCCGGTTACGTCCCATGCGCCCGGCCAGGCCGCCCGGGGAGGCTTTGTGGATGACCAGTGGATGCGCCGGGTCTGGCCCCCCGCCGAGGAGGAGTCCCCGCCGTCCAAGGAGGGTCCCACCCGCCCGTACGGCGCCCCGGGCGGGTCGCCGCGGTCGTCCTCCACGCCGTCAGCGTCCCCCCAGTGGCCCACACGGCCGTACGGCGGCCCTGAAGCCGACCGGGACTTCGGTGAGGAGAGCTTCACCCGTGCGTATCGCCTGCCAGGCGACGTGACGGAGGAGGGGCCGGCGCCTTCCGAGACGCCGCGGGGCGCCGGGGGCGGCTTCACCACCCGCCCCTACCGGATGCCGGGGACGGACGAGGCGGGGCGGGGAGCCGCGCGCTCATCGGAGCGGCCCGAGGCGACGGGGGGCGCCGAAGGGGGTTTCACCCGTCCGTACGGCGCGCCGGTCGCGGAGCGGAGCCAGGCGGACCGCCCGGCCTGGCCCTCACTGGGCCTGGAGTCGCCGGAGCCCGAGGACGACCTGCCCCCCTCGGCTCGCCGCTACCGGGCGCCGGACACGCCTCCCCGCCCGATGCCGCGGTGGCTGAAGCGCCTTCTCGTCGGCGGGCTCGCGCTGGTCTGCTCGGCCGCCGTCATCGGCGCGGTGGTGGTCACGGTCCTGCACCGGGCCGAGAGCGCGCCTCCCACGGTGATCCACGACCAGATCGCCGGGGTCGCCTACACGTTGCCGCCGGAGTGGCGCGAGGGCGTGGTCGCGCCCGTGACCGGCTTCACCTCCGTCGCCGCGCACGGGGACAGCGCCACGGTCATGGCCCGCCCCGGCGACCCGGTGGACCCGCCCAACCTGCGTTCGGCCGTCATCGACCTGAGCGATCTCTACACGCGGCTGCTGCTGCACGGAGACAAGGTCGAGGTGCTGGACGACCGCGCGGTGACCGTCGGCGGGCGGCCCGGGCACACGCGGGCCGTCCGGGCCGAGTACACCGACGTGGTGAACGAGCCCGCTTTCATGCGGGTGACCCTGCTGACCCGGCCGGACGGCGGCAGCACGGTCCTGCTCGGGCTGGCCCATCCCGACCGTCCCCAGTCGCGCGCCGAGATCGAGGGCCTGATGTGGGGCGCCCGCTGAGTCCGCGCGTGGTCCGTTCCTCCCGTACGCCATTCGGCGACGGCGCCCGCCGGCCTTGTGAAAGCTTCAACGGCGTATTAGCCGTCGAAGCAGGATAGGTGCGGGCATTTCGACCCGGCGCTTCGCCGCCCCCGTGCCGTCGAATGCCCATAAAGGCGCGTCGGCCATGTCTCGGCCCTTCGGCACCGATATAGCGGGAGATTCCGGTATCGCCGGAACGGCTTTGAGATAGGCGTGACATCTGTTTGCCGCCATCCGATAAGTGGCGCGCTGCCCGCGTTTCCCCGGACAGGTATCTTCGAGGTCGCATCGCACGAAAACGCGGTGACCCGAAAGACCAATTCTCACCTTGGGGGGAAATCAAATTGGTTTCTCATAAGAGCGGCTCCGCCTCTGGTTCGCGTGGCGCCGGTCGCCTGCTGATGTGGTCCGCCGCGGCGGCGGTGACCTGTGCGACCGTGGGGCTGTCGGGCTCGATCGCGGCAAATGCCACCCCGGCGAAGACCACCCCCGCCACGCAGGCGGCGACCAACCCGGCGGGGGAGAAGGACAAGAAGCCCATCCCCTACCCGCGTCTCGACAGCGCGAACGTCATCACCACGTTCACGATCGGCGCGAGCTCCGTGGCACCCACGAGCTCGACGACGTTCACGGGCTCGGCGCGCAGGGGCCGCGTCTTCGTCCAGGACGGCACGGACTGGGCCGACCTCACCTCGGTGTTCTCCCCGGGCTACCTGTACGACGTGACGCTGGCCCCCTCACCGAACACCGCCTTCTCGCTCACCGGCGGTGTGCTGACCCGGCTCGGCACCAGCGGGATTCCCGTGGGGCTGCTCAGGGTCACGGTGCGCAAGGCGGACGGCAGCCTCTACTACTCCGACTGCAGCGTCTCCAACACGAGCGGGGCCTCCACCCTTCCGCTGGTCGCCAGCCACTGCACCGCCCCGACCCGTCTGTGACGGTGGACGCGGCGAGCCCACCGCCGATTCCAGGGCGGGCGATAGCCGCCCGTCAGGAAAAGGCCCGAAGAAAGACCTCAAAGGCGGCCGCGGCGATCGTCCGGCGCCGCCTGACAGTGCCCGCCTGATATCTGCCGCGAGCCCTCTTCTTCGCGAGAGGCAGCTCCGGGCTCCTTCGCCCGGAGACGCGGTGACCTGAAAGACGAATTCTCACCATGGGGGAAAGTCAGTTGATTACTCGTAGGAGCGACTCGGCCTCTGGTTCGCGTGGCGCCGGGCGCCTGATGCTGCGGTCCGCCGCGGTGGCGGTGACTTGCGCGTCCGTGGCGCTGTCGGGCGCCGTCGCGGCGAGCGCGGCCTCGGCGAAGAGCACCCCCGCCACCCAGGCGGCGACCAACCCGGCGGGGCAGAAGGACCAGAAGATCCCGTACCCGCGCCTGGACGCGACGAACATCGTCACGGCCTTCAACAGCCGCACCGAGTTCACGGCCCCTGACTTCAACACCGTCGTCGGCGAGCTTCTCCCGACGCGGAGCAACGAGTACACGGGGTCCGCGCGGCGGGGCATTCCGTGGGTCTACGACGCCAACAACAACCGCTGGGTCAACCTCTCCTCGGTGTTCGGCAAGGGCTTCGTGTACGACATCGCCCTGACCGCGCCGCCCAGCGCGCCGCTCGCGCTCACCGGGAGCAGCCTCCAGCCGATCCTGCTCCCGAACACCGGCGACCCCGCGGGCCTGCTGAGGGTCATCGTCCGGAAGGCGGACGGCTCGATCCACCGCAGCGACTGCACGGTCTCGCGGGCCACCGACGCCAGTTCCCTGGCGTACGGCGAGATCCCGCTGAGCACCGTCAACTGCACCGCCCCCACACGGCTGCCCGCCGGGTGACGGCCGGTCCTGCCGGGTGACGAACAGGGCGGGCGATCCTCGGGGCTCATCGGCTCCCGAGGGCGTCCGCCCTCGTCGTCGTGCTGCCGGTGCCGGGGGAGGGCGACGCCGATTCCCCAGGGGCGGAGCGGGACCGCGGCGGACGATGTGGCCAGTGCCACACCCGGCTATTTCGGACCACCCTGCGTGTGGGCGGCACGTCTTGTCGGTCGGGCGGGCTACTCTGAGGGCACTGTGAGGGAGCGAACCGATAGAGACACCAGTGTGCTGACGAGTTCGGGGAGGCGTCGTTGAGCGTTTCGGCCGCGTCCCACCTCTCCCCGTCCTACCCCGACAGAGCCGCCTGGGGCACCGCCCCCAAGCTGCGCGCCTGGCAGCAGCAGGCCTTCGACCTCTATTTCGATCGTGAGCCGCGCGACTTCCTGACCGTCGCCACCCCCGGCGCCGGCAAGACGACGTACGCGCTGCGGATCGCCAGTGAGCTGCTCAGCCGCGGAGTCGTGCGCGCGCTGACGATCGTCACCCCCACCGAGCACCTCAAGCGGCAGTGGGCCGACGCCGCGGCCCGGGTCGGGATCAGCATCGACCCCGAGTTCAAGAACAGCCAGGGCGCCACCTCGCGCGACTACGTCGGGGTCGCGGTCACGTACGCGCAGATCGCGATGCATCCGGCGCTGCACCGGGCCCGCACCGAGGCGCGCAAGACTCTGGTGATCTTCGACGAGATCCACCACGCCGGCGACGCGAAGTCGTGGGGCGACGGCGTCCGCGAGGCGTTCGAGCCCGCGACCAGACGACTCGCGCTGACCGGCACGCCGTTCCGGTCCGACGACAGCCCGATCCCGTTCGTCACCTACGTCGAGGACGGCGAGGGGGCGATGCGGAGCGTCTCCGACTACTCCTACGGCTACGGCCCGGCCCTGGGCGACGGCGTCGTCCGGCCGGTCATCTTCCTGGCGTACTCGGGGGAGATGAAGTGGCGCACGCGGGCGGGCGACGAGATCGCCGCCACCCTCGGCACGCCGCTGACCAAGGACCAGCTCTCGCAGGCGTGGCGAGCCGCCCTCGACCCGAAGGGCGACTGGATTCGCCAGGTCATCCACGCGGCCGACCGGCGTCTCACCGAGGTGCGGCGGGGCGTTCCCGACGCGGGCGGGCTGGTCATCGCCTCCGATCACGAGTCGGCGCGCGCCTACGCCCGGCACATCCGCACGGTGACCGGGGAAGGGGCCGAGGTCGTGCTCTCCGACGACCCGGGCGCGTCCAAGAAAATCAAGGATTTCGGCGCCTCCGACCGGCGCTGGCTGGTCGCGGTCCGGATGGTCTCCGAGGGCGTGGACATTCCCCGGCTGTGTGTCGGCGTCTACGCCACGAGCACCTCGACCCCGCTGTTCTTCGCCCAGGCCGTCGGGCGTTTCGTCCGCGCCCGCAAGCGGGGTGAGACCGCGTCGGTGTTCCTGCCCTCGGTGCCCGTCCTGATGGGCCTCGCGGGCGAGATGGAGGCCGAGCGTGACCACGTGCTGGGCCGCCGCCGAGACGAGGACGGCCTCGACGACCTGCTGCTCGAACAGGCCCAGCAGGAGAAGAAGCAGCCCGACGCGCTCGGCGACGAGCTGCCCTTCCAGACGCTGGAGGCGTCGGCCACCTTCGACCGGGTGCTGTTCGACGGCGGCGAGTTCGGCACCGCCGCCGCGCCCGGCTCGCCCGAGGAGGAGGACTTCATCGGCCTTCCCGGCCTGCTGGAGCCCGACCAGGTGGCCTCACTGCTGCGCAAGCGCCAGGCCGACCAGCAGGCGGCCAAGCGCAGGACCAAGAAGGGGAGCGAGGACAGCGCCCCCGCCCTCGCGCCGCACGAGCAGCTCGCCGAACTCCGCAAGGAGCTGAACGGCCTCGTCGGCGCGTGGAACCACCGCACCGGTCAGCCGCACGGCGTCATCCACGCCGAGCTGCGCCGCGCCTGCGGCGGCCCCGCCATCGCCCAGGCCACCGCCGAGCAGGTCCGCGAACGCATCGCGATGATCCGCAAGTGGGCCACCCAGCGCAGGTGACGCCGCCGTCGTAGGTCCTCCGCGTGGTCTGGCGAGACCCAGGGCGGCGTGCCGCCCTGGGTTTTCGCCCTGGTGAAAGCAGGAGATCAGGAGGAGCCGCGGAGACACGCCCCGCGTCCCCGGCCTGACGGGCGGCTACCGGCTCGCCCGCGGTGCTCCGGAGTTCGGTTCGGACCGGGGAGCGCGTCGATCAGGCGGACCGCTCCACCGGTCCGTCCTCGGCAGGCTCCGCCCGGTGGCGCTCCGGGGGATTGACGAGGTTGCTCATCCGGACGTGGGCGTACAGGTCCTCCAACCGGGTCAGGACCGAGTTGAACATCGTCTTCTTCAACTCGCCATCCTGCCCATGTGGTCGGCCATGGCGTCGACCCGATCCGTCCACTCGTAGTCGATGAACGGCCTCACGAGATGCGGGAGCGCAACGGGATCTTGTCGCCCGTGTGGCCGTTGATCGCCACGTAACGCCGGTGATGCCGGGTGGCCGGGGCGAGCTGGAGGCTGAGGGAGGCCACGCCCTGCTCCACGCGTACGGGAACGTTGTGCGCTCCCTCGCGCTGCCTCGCCTCGGCGCCCTCGTGCACCCAGATGCGCAGCCGGTGCCCGGCCTGGTGAACGGCCACCGTCGCCGTGTCGCACTGCGCGGGCGCCGCGGGCCAGTACACCGTGAGGCCGTGCAGGGCCCTGCCCTGGAACGACAGCCGTACGGCCTCGGGGTTGGGGATGCGGGAATCGCAGGCGGGAGGGCCGCCCAGTGTCGGTGTCGGTGTCGGTGCCGGAGACGGTGTCGCGGCCGCCGCCCCTCGGGGGGTCTGCACGGCCTGGACGCCTGCCGGCCGGTCGGCATCGGCGCGCGGGTCGCGTACGGCGACCGTCTGGGCGGGGACCCGGGCGGACCTCTGGGTGAATCCCACGACCATCGTGATCGCCTGCAGGGCCGCGAGCGTCAGCGCGCCCGTGGCGCGGAGCGCGCCCCGGTGGCCGCGGCCGAAGAGCAGCCAGACGCAGACCGGGGTCAGGACGAGCCAGCTGAGGCCGAGCAGGAACGCGAACATCGGGGCCGCCAATCCACGAAGGGGTCGTCGCTCTAGGTAATACACCCGTGACGCTTCGTGGTGAAGTCATTGACGTCCGATCCCGCGCGTGTCCCCGGCGGCCCGGTGCCCGAGTGGCCGGCCCGCGGATCAGGAGCGGAGGACGGGCTCCCCGGCGAGCTCCACCCCGGCCTCGGTGAGGCGGGCGAGCGCCAACTCCGTCGTCTCGCGGGCCACGCCGGCCGTCAGGTCCAGCAGGACCCGTACGGCGAAGCCGTTCGCCGCCGCGTCGAGGGCGGTGGCCCGGACGCAGTGGTCGGTGGCGATGCCGACGACGTCCACGGACTCCACACCGCGCTCACGCAGCCACGCGGCCAGGCCGACGCCGTCCGCGGTGGCGCCCTCGAACCCGCTGTAGGCCGCCTGCCGCGCGCCCTTGCTGAAGACCTCCTCGACCTTCGCGGTGTCGAAGGCCGGATGGAAGCCGGCACCGGGGGTGCCGACCACGCAGTGCGCCGGCCAGGAGTCCACGAAGTCGGGCTGGGCCGCGAAATGGGCCCCGGGATCGACGTGGTAGTCGCGGGTGGCGACCACGTGGTCGTACGCGTGCTCGTGGACGTGGCGGCTGATCGCGGCGGCCACCTCGGCGCCGCCGCCGACCGGCAGGCTGCCGCCCTCGCAGAAGTCGTTCTGCACGTCCACGACGATGAGTGCGGTCTTCAACGGGTCACCTCACAGTGGCGATCGCGGAGGACCGGCGTCGTCCTCATGCGCCGGTCCCCCGCGATCACTTGAAGATAGTAGGGACTGCGGGGTCTCCGGGGGAGAGGCTGCAGGCCTCCAGTGGCAACTCGGCCAAAGTCGCCCGGTGACGGTCGCGGGCGGCCTCCAGGGTCTCGCGGCCGACGACCTTGCCGTCCCGCACGAGTTCGGCCAGCAGCGGGCGGTCCTCCGTCTCCACCGGCTCGCGGGTGATCACCTCGGCGGTCGCGGTGCCGCCGCTGGTCCTGCGGTAGGCCCACTTGCGCCCGCCGACGCTCGGCTTGCCGACGGACGCCTTGGCGACCGGCTGGAGCCGTCCCGTGCGGTCCTCCCTGGCGACGAGCTTGTAGACGAGGCTGGCCGTCGGATGGCCCGAGCCCGTGGCCAGGGCGGTGCCGACGCCGTAGGCGTCCACCGGCGCCGCGGCCAGCGCCGCGATCGCGAACTCGTCCAGGTCGCTGGTGACGACGATCCGCGTACGGCTCGCGCCCAGCTCGTCGAGCAGGCGGCGCACCTCCACCGCCACCACCGCGAGGTCGCCGGAGTCGATGCGCACCGCGCCGAGGTCCGGCCCGGCCAGCTCCACCGCGGTCCGTACGGCCTTCGCCACGTCGTAGGTGTCCACGAGCAGGGTGGTGCCGAGCCCGAGGGACTCGATCTGGGCCCGGAAGGCCTCCTCCTCCGAGTCGTGCAGCAGGGTGAACGCGTGGGCGGCGGTGCCCGCGGTCGGCACGCCGTACAGGTGGCCGGCCATGAGGTTGGAGGTGGAGGCGAAGCCGCACAGGTAGGCGGCCCTGGCGGCGGCGACCGCGGCGTACTCGTGGGTGCGGCGCGAGCCCATCTCGATGAGCGGCCGGGCGCCGGCCGCCTGGGCCATCCGGGAGGCGGCCGCCGCGATCGCGCAGTCGTGGTTGAGTATCGACAGGGCTACGGTCTCCAGCAGCACGGCCTCGGCGAACGTCCCCTCCACCACCATGATCGGTGAGCCGGGGAAGAACGCCTCGCCCTCGCGGTAGCCGTACACGTTGCCGGAGAAGCGGAAGCCGGCGAGGAACTCGCCCGTGGGCTCGTCCACGATCCCGGAGGAGCACAGGAACTCGATGTCCTGCTCCTCGAAGCGGAAGTCCTCCAGCGTGTCGAGGAACCGCCCGGTGCCGGCCACCACCCCGTAGCGCCGTCCTCCGGGCAGCCGCCGGGCGAACACCTCGAAGACCGCCCTCCGATGGGCCGCGCCGCTCGCGAGCGCGGCCTGGAGCATCGTCAGTTCGTACTGGTCGGTCAGCAGGGCCGTGCCCGTGGTCATGCGCACGTGTCGAAGACTACGACGGTCGTGGTGCAGGATGGGTACGTGGGTAGCACAGCTCCAACCGAGGTCGAGCGTCCGTCGTCGGACGTGCGCCCCGATCTGCCGTGGCTCACGATCGTGTGGAACGACCCGGTCAACCTGATGTCGTACGTCACGTACGTCTTCCAGACCGTGTTCGGCTATCCCAAGCAGAAGGCCGAGAAGCTGATGATGGACGTCCACCACAAGGGCAAGGCCGTCGTCGCCAGCGGCGCCCGGGAGGAGATGGAGCGGGACGTGCAGATCCTCCACTCCTACGGCCTGTGGGCGACCGTCCAGCAGGACAAGTGATGAGCACGGGATTCAGGGCGACGCGCGACGGGGTGACCGTCCAGCTCGACGCGGGCGAGGTGTCGATCCTGCGCTCGCTGGTGTCGCAGGTGCTCGGCCTGGTCGAGCCGGGGACCACCGGCGACGACCCGTTGGAGCGCGCCCTGGGCATCGGCTCGGCGGCCCCGCCGGCCGACCCCGTGCTCGCGCGGCTGTTCCCCTCGGCGTACGCGGACGACGAGGACGCGGCGCAGGAGTTCCGGCGCTACACGGAGGCGACGCTGCGCGACGGCAAGCGGGCCGACGCGACGACGCTGCTGGAGACGGCGGAGCCGGGCCGGCTGACGCTGACGGCCGAGCAGGGGCAGGCGTGGCTGCGGGCGATCAACGACGTCCGCCTCGCGCTCGGCGTGCGGCTGGAGGTCACCGAGGAGGTCCACGAGGAGATCGCCTCGATGTCCGAGGACGACCCCCGCTATCCCGCGTTCGTGACCTACGACTGGCTGACCTACCTGCAGGACACCCTCGTCAGGGCGCTTTGGTAGGTTGCCCGCATGCTGACGATCTCACGCGAACTGGTCGACAAGATCGTGGCCCACGCCCGGGCCGACCACCCCGACGAGGCGTGCGGCATCGTGGCCGGGCCCGCCGGGTCCGACCGTCCCGAGCGGTTCGTCCCCATGGAGAACGCCGAGCGCTCCCCGACGTTCTACCGCTTCGACTCGATGGAGCAGTTCCGCGTGTGGCGGGAGATGGACGACCGCGACGAGGTTCCGGTCGTGATCTACCACTCCCACACCGCCACCGAGGCGTACCCCTCCCGTACGGACATCAGTTACGCCTCCGAGCCCGACGCCCACTACGTGCTGGTGTCGACCGCCTCCGAGGACGAGGCGCCCTTCCGGTCCTACCGGATCGTGGACGGCGTCGTGACGGAGGAGGAAGTCAAGATCGTAGAGGCGTACGGTTAAACTTGAACCATGGCTAACGATGACGCTCGTCCCGTGTCGTCACCGGCTGTCCTATCGCGCCGGGTACGCCCGGAATCTCCTGTTCAGGCGTTCCTTTTCGCGCACACGCCGTCTGTCGTCGTCTACGACTGTCGCTGAACCTGGCCGCCTGCCGGCGCGCCAGGGAAGAAGACCGCTGGAATCGCCGCCCGCCTGCCCCTGTTCAGAGCAGGTGGACGCCCACCATAACGACGACCACTGATCAAGGAGATTGAGCCGACATGGCTATCGAGGTCCGTATTCCTACCATCCTCCGCAGCTACACCGATGGCGCCAAGGCGGTCAACGCCAAGGGATCGACCCTCGAAGAGCTGATCGGCGACCTGGAGTCGCGCCACCCCGGCCTGAAGGACCGGCTGATGGACGAGTCAGGGCTGCGCCGCTTCGTCAACGTCTACCTCAACGACGAGGACGTACGCTTCCTCGGCGGGCTCGGCACCCCCGTCGCCGACGGCGACACCGTGACCGTGCTCCCGGCCGTCGCGGGCGGAGCGCGCTAGATGCGCTTCGACTCGTTGATCGACTCGGTCGGGCGCACCCCGCTGGTGGGTCTGCCCCGGCTCTCGCCGTCCCCCGACGTCCGGATCTGGGCGAAGCTGGAGGACCGCAACCCGACCGGGTCGGTCAAGGACCGGCCGGCGCTGTGGATGATCGAGCAGGCCGAGAAGGACGGGCTGCTCACGCCGGGCTGCACGATCCTGGAGCCGACCTCCGGCAACACCGGCATCTCGCTGGCGATGTCGGCCCGGCTCAAGGGCTACCGGCTGATCTGCGTCATGCCGGAGAACACCTCCGAGGAGCGCCGCCAGCTGCTGCGCATGTGGGGCGCCGAGATCATCTCCTCGCCGGCCGCGGGCGGCTCCAACGAGGCGGTGCGGGTGGCCAAGGGCCTCGCGGCCGAGCATCCCGACTGGGTGATGCTCTACCAGTACGGCAACCCCGCCAACTGGCGCTCCCACTACGAGTCGACCGGGCCGGAGATCCTCGCGGACCTGCCGACCGTGACCCACTTCGTCGCCGGGCTCGGCACGACCGGCACGCTCATGGGTGTCGGCCGCTACCTGCGCGAGCACGTGCCGGACGTGAAGATCGTGGCCGCCGAGCCGCGTTACGGCGAGCTGGTCTACGGCCTGCGCAACGTGGACGAGGGGTTCGTGCCCGAGCTGTACGACGCGTCCGTGCTGACCACCCGCTACTCGGTGACGTCGGCCGACGCGCTGCGCCGGACCCGCGAGCTGCTGGCCGCGGAAGGCATCTTCGCGGGCATCTCGACGGGCTGCGCCCTGCACGCGGCCATCGGCATGGCCCGCAAGGCCGTCCAGGCGGGCGAGCGGGCCGACATCGTGTTCATCGTGGCCGACGGCGGCTGGAAGTACCTGTCCACCGGCGCGTACGAGGGCACCCTCGACGAGGCGGAGGACCGGCTCGAAGGTCAGCTCTGGGCCTGACACCGCACCGGCCGGAAGGCCGACCGGCTCACCCCGCCCGCTCCGGCATGGGTGGGCCGGAGTTCCGTTTCGGGCGGGATGAGCCGGAGTCTGAAGTCAGTTGAACACGACCCGGAGTGTGAAGGTCGAGCCGTCCTTGCCGTGGGTGCCGCTCAGGCCGACGGCCCGCAGCTTCTCGGCGTCGGCGCGCTCCTGGCCGTTCAGGCCGTCCAGGTAGAGCTTCTCCAGCCGGTCGAGGTCGGCGTACACGGCGTAGGTGGCGTTCGCGGCGTCCGGGACGGCCAGGCGGAACGTCTCGCTCTCGCCGAGCGTGCCGCCGCCGTTCAGCGCGTCGGCGTACTCCTGGGTGCTCGCGATCACGAACCGCCCGTCGCCCCCGGCGGTGGCGATGTCGGCGGACCTCTCCAGGCCGTTCAGGTAGCCCTTGACCCGGTCCACCACGTCGCGGGCCTTGGCGCTGTCCGTCGTGATCACGGCGCCGACCCGGGGCTGCGCGCCGTCGAGGTCCCGCTCGTCCAGGGCGAGCGTGAGGGTGCGGCCCAGCAGCGTCGCGAGGTCGTCCGGCAGGGACAGGCCGTACTGGGTCCGCGCCTCGTCGAGGACCTGCCTGACCGTGTCGCCGCCCGAGCCGCCCGAGCCACTCGTGCTGCCGGAGCTGATCGCCGCCTGCTCGATGGACGGCCACTGCTCGCGCAGCAGGTCGCCCAGGCCGGAGATCGAGGCCGCCGCGACCGTGGAGGCGGGCAGCTCGCCGATCTTCACCGGCTCGGCTCCGACCGGCGCGGCCGTTCCGCCGCGGGTGATCCCGGCCATCTCGGCGTAGTCGCCGGAGAACCGGAGGGCGCCGGCGAACCGCATGCCCCTGATCTGCCGCAGCACGGGCGTGTCGGCGATCTCGCTCCAGCCGGCGTCCGCGACCTTCTCCACGTCCATCCAGAACGACAGCACGCCCTGCTCGCCCAGCGCGTCGAGGTCGCCGGCGAAGCGGGGCTCGCCGGACAGCGGCGCGGCCTTGGCGTACTCGTCGGCCAGCTTCTGGCTCGTGGCGATGATGGCGTACCCGTCGCGGAACGCCAGGCCGCCCTTGCCGTCGCCGAGGCCCATCTTGGCGATGCCGGTCCGGGCCGCCGCCTCGTCCTTAACCTGTACGGCGAGCGCCCCGACGGGGTCGCCGCCCTTGTCCGAGGGGAGCACGGCGAGGCCGACGCGGTCGCCGAGCCAGGGCTCGACGTCCCTGGCGTAGTCGACCTTCGAGAGATCCGGGTCGTCCTTCTGCAACGAGCTGACGAGGGCCTTGCGCGGGTCGTCCCCGCCGAAGGAGTCGCGAGTGGCCGAGAACTTGCGGGCGATGCCGAACAACGCGAGCTTCTGCCCGGCCGACGGGTCGAGGTCGAGCCGGACGTAGGCCATCGCGTTCGCGGGCAGCACGTCCTGCGGTTGCGTGCCGCCGCCGCTGAGCTTCGAGGCGGCCCACACGCCGCCGCCGCCGACCACGCCGACGAGCACGGCGGCCACCAGCGCGAGGATCCAGCCGCGCCCCCGCCGTCCCCGGTCCGGAGGCGACGGCGGGCCGGGCACGGTGCCGAAGCCCATCTCCTCCGGCTCCGTCCAGGACGGCAGCCGCACGGTGTGCGCCTCGTTCGCGGCGGCGCGGGGAACGCGATAGGCGATGGTGCGGTCGAGATCCTGCTCGTCGCGGGGGTGCCAGGGATCCTTGGGAGGCGTGTCGGAGGACATGGGGGCTCACTCACAGGCGTCGTCGTCGGTTACCTCACGAAGCTAGGCCCGGCCGGTAGCGGCGCGCTTGCAGCCCGCTTGACCGCGAGCGCAGTGCCGGCCCACCGCGGCGAGTCCACCGTGCGGTCCGCCAGAGTGCCACGCTAGAGTAATGAGCAGAACAATATTCGGTAGAGCGGCGAGGGGCGCATGACCAAGTTCGACGAGGCGACGCAGGCCATCCGGGTCGACGACATCACCTACGACGTGTGTCTCGACGACGGGTACTCCATCGGAGGGCCTTTGAACGGCGGTTACCTCATGGCCACGATCCTGCGGGCCGTGGTGGACGCCTCGCCGCACGCGCACCCGGTCTCCACGAGTGCCCAGTTCCTGCGGGTGGCCCGGCCGGGCCCGGCCAGGGTGCTGCTGGAGCCGCTCAAGACGGGCCGTACGGCGGCGATGACCCGGGCGCGGCTCGTCCAGGACGGCGAGTCGTTCATCGAGTTGCTCGTCACGACCGCGACGCTGGACGGGGAGGCGGCCCCCGACTGGGCGGACGGCCCGTCGGCCGCGATGCCGGACCTGGCGGACTGCGTGCGCCTGCCCGTACCCAAGCCCGAGTCGAACATGAACTTCAGCGCCCAGATGGAGCTCGCGTTCGACCCGCCCACGATCGGCTGGCTCACCGGCGCGCCGACCGGACGACCCGAGTCGCGGGCGTACTTCCGGCTGGCCGAGCCGCAGGACCCCGACCCGTACGTGCTGGCGCTGGCGGTGGACGCGCTGCCGCCGGTCGTCTTCTCGGCGGGGGCGCGGGGATGGGCCCCGACGGTGGAGCTGACCTGGCACCTGCGGGCCCTGCCCGCGCCGGGGTGGCTGACCCTGATCGGCGGCGGACGGCTGATCAGCGACGGCTGGTTCGACGAGGAGGTCGAGGTGTGGGACTCGGCGGGCCGGCTGGTCGCCCAGTCGCGCCAGCTCGCGCGGCTCGGCCGCGGCTGAACCGCGTCGCATTCCCCGCCGCCCGGCGCGCGGTGTGAGCATTCTTACCGTCAGCGGCGGGGATCAGTCCCCTAACCTTGGGAAGCGTGCCGGAGGACAACACCAGGGCGATCGGGATCTTTGACAGCGGTGTGGGCGGCCTGACGGTCGCTCGGGCGATCATCGACCAGCTGCCCCACGAATCGATCTTCTACGTGGCCGACACGGCCCACCAGCCGTACGGGCCCAAGAGCATCGCCGAGCTCCGCGCATACGCGCTGGAGGTCATGGACCACCTGGTCGAGCACGACGTGAAGATGCTGGTCATCGCGTGCAACAGCGCGAGCTCGGCCGTGCTCAGGGACGCCAGGGAGCGCTACGACGTCCCGGTCGTCGAGGTGATCCAGCCCGCGACCCGGCGGGCCGTGCGGGCCACGAGGAACGGCAGGGTCGGCGTGATCGCCACGCGGGCCACCATCGAGTCGATGGCCTACCACGACGCCTTCGCCGCCGCCCCCGACGTCGAACTGGTCGCGGTGGCCGCCCCCCTGCTCGTGGAGTTCGTCGAGCGGGGCGAGACGATGAGCGAGGAGCTCATCGAGGTGGTCAGGGGCTACCTCAAGCCGATCCAGGACGCGGGCTGCGACACGCTCATCCTCGGGTGCACGCACTATCCCCTGCTCACCGGAGCCCTCTCGTACGTCACCGGGGACGGGGTCACACTGGTGTCCAGCGCGGAGGAGACGGCCAAGGACGTCTACCGCATCCTGCACGACCGGGGGCTGTCCAACGGCGCGGGCGAGCCGGGGCACCGCTTCCGGGCGACCGGCGACACCGCGCTGTTCGAACGGCTCGGGCAGCGCTTCCTCGGCCCGGAGCTCCAGTCGGTGGAGCGGACCGCCTCCGGCCTCGGCGACGTCACCGGCGTAGGGAGTTCGCGATGAAGCTGACGATCATCGGGTGCTCGGGCAGCTTCCCCGGCCCCGACAGCCCGTCCTCCTGCTACCTGCTGGAGGCCGAGGGCTTCCGGCTGCTGCTCGACTTCGGCAACGGGTCGCTGGGCGCGCTCCAGCGGCACGCCGGGCTCTACGACGTCGACGCCATCCTCCTGTCCCACCTGCACGCGGACCACTGCCTCGACCTGTGCGCCTACCACGTGGTGCGCACCTACACCCCGGACGGCCCGCTGCCGAAGCTGCCCGTCCACGCCCCCGCCGGCGCCTCCAAGCGGCTCAACGCGGCGTACGCGATGCCGGACGAGCCCGTGCTGGAGAACTCCTTCGACTTCGTACGGCTGTCGCCAGGCACCCGGCACGTCGGCCCGTTCGAGGTGACGGCCGCCCCGATGAACCACCCGGTGGAGACCTACGGCTTCCGCGTCACCCACCAGGGCCGTTCCGTCGCGTACTCGGCGGACACCGGCGAGTCGGCCGAACTGATCAAGCTGGCCCACGAGGCCGATGTGCTCCTGTGCGAGGCGTCCTTCCTCGACGAGCCGGGCCTGACTCCCGGCCTGCACCTGAGCGGCAGGCAGGCGGCCGAGCACGCCGCCCGCGCCGAGGCCGGCGCGCTCGTCCTCACTCATCTCGTCCCGTGGTATGACAAGTCCCGCATCCTGGAGGACGCCTCGCGCGGCGGCTTCGCCGGCCCGATGGAGTTGGCGCGGAGCGGGGCGGTGTATGACCTAGGGTGACCCGTATGGCTCGTTCACACGGTCGTAGTTCCGACCAGCTTCGCCCCGTGACCATCACCCGGAACTGGCTCGCCCATGCGGAGGGCTCCGTGCTGGTGGAGTTCGGGGGCACCAGGGTGCTGTGCGCCGCGACGGTGGAAAGCGGCGTGCCCCGCTGGCGCAAGGGCAGCGGTCTTGGCTGGGTGACGGCCGAGTACGCCATGCTGCCCCGGTCGACCAACACCCGCACCGACCGCGAGTCGGTCCGCGGCAAGATCGGCGGGCGCACCCACGAGATCTCCCGGCTGATCGGCAGGTCCCTGCGGGCCTGCGTCGACTACAAGGCCCTGGGGGAGAACTCCGTCCTGCTCGACTGCGACGTGCTGCAGGCCGACGGCGGCACCCGCACCGCCGCCATCACCGGCGCGTACGTCGCCCTCGCCGACGCGATCGCCTGGATGCGGCAGCGCCGGATGTGCCCCGGCGACCCCCTGGTGAACTCGGTCGCCGCCGTCTCCGTCGGCGTCGTCGGCACCGAGCCGATGCTCGACCTCGACTACAGCGAGGACGTCAAGGCCGAGACCGACATGAACGTGGTGATGACCGGCAGGGGCGACTACGTCGAGGTGCAGGGCACCGCCGAGGGCACGCCGTTCGACCGGACGGCGCTCAACGGCCTGCTCGACCTGGCCGCCGCCGGGTGCGCCGAGCTCACCCGTCTCCAGATGGAAGCCCTCTCCTGAACACTGTGGACACTAGCGAGGACGACAGCATGAACAAGGTGGTCCTGGCCACCCGGAACGCCGGGAAGATCGTCGAACTGCGCCGGATCCTCGCCGACGCCGGTGTGCCGGTCGAGCTCGTCGGCCTTGAGGCGTTCCCGCACATCGGCGACGTGGCCGAGACCGGCCTCACGTTCGCGGAGAACGCGCTGCTCAAGGCGCACGCCGTCGCCTCGCAGAGCGGCCTGCCCGCCGTGGCCGACGACTCCGGCCTGTGCGTTGAGGCGCTGAACGGCATGCCGGGCATCTTCTCCGCCCGCTGGTCGGGCCGTCACGGCGACGACGACGCCAACCTCGACCTGCTGCTCGCGCAGATCGGCGACGTGCCGGACGGCCGTCGCCAGGCCCACTTCGCCTGCACGGCCGCGCTCGCGCTGCCGACGGGAGAGGAGCACGTGGTGGAGGGGGCCGTGCACGGCTACCTCATCCGCGAACGGCGCGGCACGGGCGGCTTCGGCTACGACCCGATCTTCGTGCCGGACGGCGACACCCGGACCACGTCCGAGATGTCGGCCGAGGAGAAGGACGCGATCAGCCACCGGGGGAAGGCGTTCCGCGCGCTCGCCCCCGTGATCGCCGAGGTCGTCTCGTAATACCGCCGTAAGACCCCCAGTGGGTGGGCGGGCGTAGCGTTCGGAACGTGAACGCTGCAGGCACCCGCATGCCCGCCTGGGCGGCCGCGCTGACCGGCCTCGTCGCCGGCGCGGTGGCGCTCGGAGCGGCCCAGATCGTCGCCGGCCTGATCGACCCCGGAGCCGCTCCGGTCGTGGCCGTGGGCGGCGCGGCGGTCGACGCCACGCCCGCCGGCCTCAAGGAATGGGCGATCCGCACCTTCGGCTCCAACGACAAGCCGGTCCTGCTCGGCGGCATCGTCGTCGTGCTCGCGCTCGTCGCCGCCGGTCTCGGCCTGCTCGCCCGCCGCCGGACGGCGTACGGCACGCTGGGACTGGCCCTGTTCGGCCTCGTCGGCGCCGCCGCTGTGCTGTCCCGCCCGGACGCGGGGGCGGCGCACGTCCTGCCCTCGATCGCGGGCGCCGCGGCCGGCGCCTGGACCCTGTCGCGCCTGACGCGCCGCGCCATGGGCAGCGGCGAGGAGGACTACGTGGCCGCCAGCCGGGCCGCCGACCAGGGCGTGAGCGAAACGCCCCTGGCGGCGCCCGTGCCGGCGGAGAACACCGGGAAGAGCACGGGGAAAAGCACGGGGAAAAGCACGGGGAAAAGCACGGGGGAGAGCGGGCTTGGGAATCGGCACGCGAGCGTGCTGGCGGAGAGCCACGCGGCGGAGCCCGGCCCGGCCGTGCCGCCCGTCATGCGAGCGGGAGCGAGGCCGGGCCCGGGACCAGGCTCCGCGCCGTACGCCTTCGACCGGCGCAGGCTCCTGACCGGGGCGGCCGCGGGCGTCGCGGTGGCGGGCGTCGCCGGCCTCGGCGGATGGCTGCTGTCGAGCAGCAAGGACGCCGAGCTGGCCCGGCGCGGCGTGGCCAGGATGCTGCCGCGCGCGGCGCGTCCGGCCGCGCCGATCCCCGCCGGAGCGGACCTGCGGATTCCCGGCCTCGCGCCGTTCGTCACGCCCAACGCGGAGTTCTACCGCGTGGACACCGCGCTCGTCGTGCCGTCGGTGGACCCGGCCCGCTGGACCCTGAAGATCCATGGGCTGGTGGACAGGCCGGTCGAGCTGACCTTCGCCGACCTGCTCAAACGCCCCCTGATGGAGGCGGACGTCACGCTGACCTGTGTGTCCAACGAGGTCGGCGGTCCCTACGCCGGCAACGCCCGCTGGCTCGGCGCCCGGCTCGCCGACGTGCTGCGCGAGGCCGGGATCCGCCGCGAGGCCGACATGCTGCTCAGCGTCTCCGAGGACGGCTGGACCTGCGGCACACCGGTCGACGTGGTCATGGACGGCCGCGACGCGCTGCTCGCCGTCGCCATGAACGGCGAGGTGCTCCCGGAGGCCCACGGCTTCCCGGTCCGCCAGGTCGTGCCCGGACTGTACGGATACGTGTCGGCGACGAAATGGGTCACCGAGATCAGGGTCAGCCGGTTCGACCGGGACGAGGCCTACTGGACGCCGCGCGGCTGGGCCCCCCGGGGCCCGATCAAGACCCAGTCCAGGATCGATCTGCCACGTGACGGCGACGAGGTCACGGCGGGCCGTACGACCGTGGCGGGCGTCGCGTGGGCCCAGCACCGCGGCGTCGACGCGGTCGAGGTGCGGGTGGACGGCGGCGCGTGGCGGCAGGCGAGGCTCGCCGACGTCCCCGGCCCGGACACCTGGCGGCAGTGGTCGCTCGACCTGGACCTGACGCCGGGCCGGCACACGATCTCCGTGCGGGCCACCGACGCGACCGGTTACACCCAGACCGCGGACGAGGCCCCGCCCGCTCCCGACGGCGCCACCGGCCTCCACACCGTCACCGTCACGGCCCGCTGACCGGCCCCGCCCGGTCTCCCGGTGGAGAGCCGGGTCTGGAGTTGGGAAAACCGGCCGTGCCTCGGACGGCCCGCCTCTACCATCGGCACCCTGATGTGCGCGAGGAGGGGGGCCAAGCGCGTGAACCAGGAACGGGCACGCCGGCATGCGAGGTGGCGGTTGCCGACCGGCGTGTACAACCCGGTCGTGACGACCGACGGCCGGCGATGGCGGGACTACGAGCAGGCCGCCGAGGCGCCTGCTCCCTCGCTGGAGGACCGCCGCCTGGAAGTGCGGCTCGCGGCGCTGCCGCTGGGCGTGGACACCGTGACCATGCCGGTGGTGCCGGCCGCCAGGAACGGCGAGAACGGGAGACGCGGGGGCCACGGCCTGGGGGCGCCGGCCGGACGCCGCGCCGGGTCGCCAGACCCCCGGGAAGCAGAGTCGTCAGACTCCCGGGGAGCAGAGTCGCCAGACCCTCGGGAAGCCGTTCCCGCCGCGATGCCCGGCGACGCCGGGGACACCCGGAACACCGGGGACCCGGAAGGCACCGAGGATTCCGGGGAGTTCGGGGAGTTCGAGGAGTTCGGGGACTTCGAGGACGCTGAGGAGGCGGGAGAGGCTCGGGAGACGGCGGAAGAGGCGGCGGCCGGGGAGACCGCCGGAGAAACCGCCGCGGGGACCGCCGCCGACGCCGCACTCGACGGCCCGCCGTCGCCCTTACAAGAGTGCGCCTCAGGGGAGTCCGGCTTGCCCGATTCGGACTTGCCCGACTCGGGCTCGCCTGACTCCGGCTCGCGTGACTTGGGCTCGCTTGACTTGGGCTCGCCTGACTCCGGCTCGCGTGACTTGGGCTCGCGTGACTTGGGCTCGGGGGAGTCCGGCTCGCGTGACTCGGGCGACCTCGCGCCCGTGGAGGAGCGCCGGGCCGCCGGGATCGAGGCGGACGACGCCGAGGTCGGGGCCGACGACGCCGAGCACGAGGACGACGTCGAGGACCCGGCCGAGCCCGAGGATCACCAGGACATCGCCGCCGTCGGGACGCGGGACGACGCGGCGGAGGACGAGTCCATGACGGCCGTGGCGACCGTTGAAGGCGATCGGCCGGGTGAGCCGCTGTCCGAGGCGGGACACGACGTCGTTTACCGGACCGGGCAGAACGAGTGGCTCGCCGAGACCGCGCCCGCGCCGAGAATCCCCGCGCCGCCGGACAGGGCCGCGGCCGAGGCAGGGCGTTCCGGACACCCGAACGGGACCGTCGCCGGGGTCGGACAGGGCCGGCCGCCCTGCGACACGGCGCCTGTGGAGGCGTTCGGGGCTGGGTTCGGGGCGGCAGGGACGGGCCGGGACGAGTGGCACGAGGAGGCGTCCGGCGGGACCGTGGACGACGGTCCGGAGGTGGGCGACCTCGCGGACGCCGACGATTTCTGGTCGGCCGTGCTGCACGACGAGACCGAGCGCGACTGGCTGGACGGCCCGGGCCGCCCGCGACGGCTGGAGGAGACCCGCCCATACGGCAGGCCCGGCGGCCTGGCCGAGGCGGACCCGGACGGCCAGGTGAGCCTCGTGCAGGCGGTGAGCGGGCGCTTCCCGGACCCGCGCGGCACCTGGATCCGCCTGATCAACGCCGAGGGCCCGACGGAGGACGCGTTCAGGTCCAACAACGCCGTCGACTGCGCGCTGTCGGTGATGTCCACCTGGCACGGCGAGGCCGTCGTGGCGGCGCGCAGGCAGCCGGAGTACGACGGGTCGGGCCGCCCGCTGCTGACCGGGGAGACCGGAGGCGTCGCCCGCGCCGAGGAGTGGCTCGGGCACCGCTTCGAATACGTGGGCCACGGCCGCCGGGCGTACGTGGCCATCGCGCAGCGGCTGATCTTCGGCGGCCACGGTGCCGCCGCGGTCCTCATCACCCGCTGGGCCGGGGGAGGCAGCCACGCGTGGAACGCCGTCAACTGCCGCGGCGAGGTCCTGTGGATCGACGCCCAGCGGGGTCACATGGCCGTGGAACCGCCGTACGAGGACGTCACGGGGGTCTTCGCGGTGGTGATCGACCGCCAGGGCCGCCGCCTGTGACGGCCCGCGAATGAGGGCTCCCAAGCGGCGCCGGTGAGCGGCGCCGCGTCCGCTCCACTCGCCGCCCCGGCCCGCGTCGTGCGGATCCCCCGGCCCGGCTGAGCACGGGCCCGCCGACGGCGACGGTCAGTGGCGGCCGTGGAGGACGTCGTCCGCGTCGAGCCGATCGATGAAGGCGAGGACACGGGCGGCGACCCGCTCAGGGAACTCACCGTTGACGGCGTGGGAGGCGTCCGGCCACAGCTCGACGACCCCTCGGGCGAGCAGTCGGCGGGCGCGTTCCGCGGCCCTGCCTGGATGGTGGATGATGCTGCGCCCGGCGATCACCGCGAGGGTCGGGATGTCGACGGCGGCGACCTCTTCGTCCGAGGGGTACGTCGGCGGGGGCAGGAAGGCGGCGAAGTCCCGCATCCCGGCGGAGATCAGGGCGGCGGCCGGCTCATCGCCGGAGACGTCGGCTCCGCCGGAGATCCAGCGCAGCAAGCGCAGGCGCCACGGCTCAGGGAGCGGCCCCAACGTTCCCAGCGAGACGGCGACCGCCTTCCAGGTGATCCGGCCGAACAGGCAGGCGGGATCGAGCAAGCTCAAGGAGGCGACTTTCTCCGGGGCGTGCATGGCGAGCCGGAAGGCGGTCCACCCGCCGATCGACACGCCGAGTAGGTGGGTCCGGTCGAGGCCGAGCGCGGTCAGGAGTTCCGCGAGCCACACGCCGTGGTCGGCCGCGCTCGCGAACGGCCTGCTCTGCACCGAAAGGCCGGGCTCGCCGAGTAGGTCGATCGCGTAGACGGCGCGGCGAGAGGCGGAGAGGCCGGCGAGGTTCGGCGCCCACATCGGGGTGGACGCGGTGCGTCCCGGTAGCAGGAGGAGCGGCGTTCCGGCATCGGCGCCGTCCGCGCCGAAGCGGTAGACGCGCACGGTCCCGAAGCCGGTCGGCACGTCCTGGAACCCGTCGGGCGCCGGGAGGTCGGCCATGGCCCCGTCGTAGATCCGCCGGTAGCGCGCGTAGGCCGGCGCGTCCCGGAAGTGCCCGAGGCGCCGTCGGCGGAACTCGGCTCCGATGTTGGGCCGCACGAGGTCGTTCACGTACGGGTCCTCCGTTCGCCCTTGGCAGTACGATCATATTGTACTGATATCACGATACGTTCGTATCGCGAAAGAGGGGGCGAGTCATGCCCAAGCAGGTCGACCACGCGGCTCGGCGGGAGGAGATCGCGCAGGCGGCGCTGAGGCTGTGCGCGCGAGACGGCCTGGCCGGAGTGACCATAGGGCAGGTCGCACAGGAGGCCGGCGTCTCCAAGGGACTCGTGCAGCACTACTTCGCCGGGAAGGCCGATCTGCTGCGCGCCAGTGCCCACGTCCTGAGGGGAGAAATCGAGCGCCAGGTTCGCGAGGCCGTCCGGGACGCCCGCGGCCCGGCGGACACGCTGCGGCGCGTGCTGCTTGCGGTCGTCGGACTGGGCGCGACCGCTGTGGTCCCGCTGCTCGCCGGGCACGCGTTCTTGAGCAGGGCCGTCGCCGATCCGGAGATCCGCGACCTCTATCGTGCCGGCGGCGACGCCGTCCATCGCGAGATCGCCGCGTTGCTCGCGGCCTCCGGCCCTGCCCCGGACGTCGATCCCGGCGCGGAGGCGCACGCACTGCTCGGTCTCGCGCGTGGCCTCGCCGACGGGGTGCTGCTCGGTGAACTCGGCGTCGACGACGCGGCCGCGATCGTCGATCACCACCTCCGCCGGATCCTGCCTGCCCCGACCGGCTCCGACTCTCCCTCCTCGCCGCAGGTCTCCGGGTGACGATCCTCAGGCGCCGTGCGGGCGGGGCGGCGGAAGATTCCGCGTGCTCCGGACCGCCGCCCGGGGCGCCCGCTCGTGCGGGCGGCCCGGGCGACCGCCGTACCGGCCCGGACGAGGCCGGGGGAGCGGCGGTCAGGAGGCGGCCAGCGCCCCGACGACCGAGGCCCTGGCCGCACGGCGGGCGGGCAGCACCGCGGCGAGCACTCCGGCCAGGCCCGAGGCGGCGATGAAGATCAGGATCTGCCCGATCGGAAGCTGGAACGAGACCTTCTCCGTCAGCGTCGCCGTCGCCGCCCAGCCGTACACGGTGCCGAGGACCACGCCGACGATCGCCCCCACCAGGCCGAGGACCAGCGCCTCGACCGAGAGCATGCCCCGCAGTTGCGGCCGGGTCAGGCCCAGGGCGCGCAACAGCGCGGACTCGCGGGTGCGCTCGTGGACCGACAGCGACAGCGTGTTCGCGATGCCGAGCAGTGAGATCACGATCGCGAGGGCCAGCAGCCCGGTGACGATCATGAGGATCGAGTCGATCGCCTCGTCGAACTGGCCGCGGATCTCGGTGGTGCTGCCGACCTTGACCGCCGGAAAGGCCGCCGTGGCCTCGTCCACGACCTTGCGTGCCCGCTCGGGGGCCACGCCGTCGGCGGCGTTCACCAGGACCTGCGCGTCGTCCACCCTGCCGAAGTGCCGCTCGAACGCCTGCTCCGCCATGGTGAACGGCGGCAGCAGGGACACGTCGGCCTTCAGCACCGCCACCACCTTGAGGGAGGTCCTCTGCCCGCCTGACGCGACGGTCACGGCGTCGCCCACCTTGACGCCGAGGTCCTGAGCCACGTAGTCGGCCACCGCGACCTCGCCCGCGCCGAAGCCGTCCATGGTGCCGGACGACGCCTCCGGCTTGATGGCGGTGCCGATGGCCGACTGGGTGACCGTGCCCACCTCGAACTCGCGGCCGTTCACCTTGGCCTTCTTCCCGCGGAACTCGGTCACCGCGGCCAGGTCGCGGCTCGCGCGCAGCGTGTCGGCGACCGAGCGGGGGATCGTGCCCGTCTGTGCGGACAGGATGTAGTCGGCGGGGAACTGCTGGTCGAGCTGGCCGCTCACGGTGGTCCGCACCGTGGAGGTCAGGACCGCCATGAACGTCATCAGCGTCACGCCGACGGTCAGGGCCACCGTCGTGGTCGCCGCCCGCTTGGGGTTGCGGCGCGAGTTGTCCACGGCGAGCCGTCCCGGCACGCCGAACAGCCGCGCCGGCACCCAGCCGGCCAGCCCGCTCAGCGGCCGTACGATCACCGGGCCGAGGATGAGCACCGCGAAGAACACGAGAACGCCGCCCGCCATGACCGTCAGCAGCGCCGCCTGGCCCGGCTTCTGCAGCACGCCCGCCACGGTGAGGCCGGCCCCCGCGACCGTGATCAGGGCGGCGACGACCACCCGTACGACCCCGGTGCGGGACGTGTGCTCCTCGACCTGCGTGCGCAGCGCCGCGACGGGCGGCACACGGGTGGCCTGCCGCGCCGGGAGCAGGGCGGCGGCCATCGTCACGACGACGCCGGTGCACATGCCGACGGCGATCGTCAGCGGGGACAGGCTCACCGTGCCCGTGGGGATGTCCGTTCCGACGGCCCTCAGCACGGCGACCGCGGCGGCCCCGAGGCCGAGGCCCGTCAGCAGGCCGAGCACCGACGACAGCAGGCCGACCACGGCGGACTCCAGCACGATCGAGCCGAAGACCTGCCGCTTGGTGGCGCCGATGCAACGCAGCAGCGCCATCTCGCGCATCCGCTGGGCGACCAGGATGTTGAAGGTGTTGTAGATCACGAGCGCCGCGACGAGCAGCGCGACCGCGCCGAACAGCAGCAGGCCCAGCCGGATGAAGGACGTGTCCATGTGGTTGCGCTTGGCCACCTCGTCGGCGCGTTCCCGCCCGGTCACGACCTTCGCGTCGCCCACGGCCGCCGCGACGGCCGTACGCAGGCTCTCCGGCGAGGGGCCGGAGGAGACGACGTCGATCTCGGTGAAGCCCTTGGTCCCGGTGACGCGCCGCGCCGTGTCGGGGGTGAAGGCGACCGCTCCCCGGTAGGCGAGGTTCTGGTCGAGGCCCACGTCGAAGATCCCGACGAGCTGGAACTTCTGTTGCTTGCCGGCCCGGTCGAGCACCGTGACGGTGGCTCCGGGCGCGAACCCCTGGGCCTTGGCGGTGTTCTTGTCGAGCACCGCCTCGCCGGCGGCCGTGGGGGCCCTACCGGAGGTGATCTTGATGCGGCTGGCCGGGATGGACACCCCGGCGGTGGGGTAGTCCCCCACGACCTTGCCGTCCTTGCCGATCAGCGGCGCGTCCCCGGAAACCACCGGCTGGGCGTCCTTGACGCCCTGCACCGCCCTGACCGCGGCGAGCGCGCTCTCCGGCAGGTTGACGTCGCGCTCGGCGTCGTCCTTGGGCGACACCACCACGTCCACCTTGTCGGCGTCCGCGGCGAACGACTGGGAGAACCCGGCGTCTATGGTGTCGGTGAGCACGAACGTGCCCGCGATGAAGCCGACCCCGAGCACGATCGCCAGGGACGTGAGCACCAGGCGCAGGCGGTGCGCCAGGAGCCCGGTGAGGGTGGTCTTGAACACGGCTCAGGCCTCCAGCGCCATCAGCGTGTCGAGCACGGTCTGCGGCGTCGGCCGCTGGACCTCGCTCACCAGCAGCCCGTCCCTGAGGAAGACCACCCGGTCGGCGTACGACGCCGCCACGGGGTCGTGGGTCACCATCACGATCGTCTGCCCCAGCTCGCGTACGGACCTGCGCAGGAACGCCAGCACCTCGGCGCCGCTGCGCGAGTCGAGGTTGCCGGTCGGCTCGTCGGCGAAGATCACCTCGGGCTTGCTGATGAGCGCCCGCGCCACGGCGACACGCTGCTGCTGGCCGCCCGACAGCTCGCTCGGCTTGTGCCTGAGCCGGTCCCGCAGGCCGACCGTCTCGATCACGCGGTCGAACAACGCCTGGTCGGCCTGGCGGCCCGCGATCTCCAACGGAAGCCGGATGTTCTGCTCGGCCGTCAGCGTCGGCAGCAGGTTGAACGCCTGGAAGATGAAACCGACGCGCTCGCGCCGCAGGAGCGTGAGCTGCTTGTCGTTCAAACCGGTGATCTCGACGCCGCCGATGCTCACCCGCCCGTCCGTCACGGTGTCCAATCCGGCCAGACAATGCATCAGTGTGGACTTGCCGGAGCCCGAGGGCCCCATGATCGCGGTGAACTCCTCCGCGGCGAAACCGACGTCGATGCCGCGCAGCGCGTGCACCGTCGCGTCGCCCTCTCCGTACACCTTCGTCAGTCCCCGCGCGACGACCGCGGTGCGAACCTGGGTTGTTGTGGTCATGACCCCACGCTATGGCCGTGATCAGGGCGTTTCCTCGGCCTCGCGGACGTTCTCGGCGTGCGGCCCCGGGACGGTCCCGCCGGGACGTGTGCGACTTCTGAGGTAGTCCGGTCTCAGCCCCGCGGATGATCGGGGGAGACCACGCCGGTCTCGTACGCGTAGACGACCACCTGGGCCCGGTCGCGAAGCCGTAGCTTGGCCAGGATGCGGCCGAGGTGGGTCTTCACGGTCGCCTCCGCGAGATGCAGCCGCGCCGCGATCTCGGAGTTCGACAGGCCGCGGGCCACCTGGACCATCACCTCCCGCTCCCGCGCCGTCAGCACGCCCGTGTCCTGCCGCCGGGCGTCCCCCTCCGGCAGGAGCACGGCGAAGCGGTCGAGCAGGCGGCGGGTCGTGCTCGGCGCGACCACCGCGTCCCCCGAGTGGACCGACCGGATCGCGCTGATCAGCTCGGCCGGTGGCACGTCCTTCAGCAGGAACCCCGCCGCGCCCGCCTTGATCGCGGCGAACGCGTACTCGTCGAGGTCGAACGTCGTAAGGATCAGCACCTTGGGGCCGTCCGGCGCGGCGCAGATGACCCGGGCCGCCTCCACGCCGTCCATCCGCGGCATGCGGACGTCCATGAGGACCACGTCCGCCTCGAGCGCACGCAGCGTCTCGACGGCCGCAAGCCCGTCCGCCGCCTCGCCCACGACCTCGATGTCCGGCTGCGCCCCGAGGACCATCCGGAACCCGGTCCGCACCAGTTCCTGGTCGTCGACCAGCATGACGCGTATCACTGCCGCTCCGCTCCGCTCGTCATCGCTGCGATCCCCGTGATCCCCGTAACCGTACGCGGTCGGGAGAAAGCCGGTCACCGTGGTCCGGGTACGGCCGGACACCGTGCTCGGGGGAGGGCCACGTCACGCGGCCACCCCGACAGGAATCCGGACGACCACCCGGAACCCGCCGCCCGCCCGGGGGGCCGCCTCGACGCTTCCGCCGTACATCGCCGCCCTCTCCCGCATGCCGATCAGCCCGTGCCCGCCGACCATGCGCGGCGCCGAGGCGCCCCTGCCGTCGTCGCTGATCCTCAGCTCGATCTCGCCCCTGCCGTACGTCATCTCCACCCACGCTCGCGTGCCCGGACCGCCGTGCTTGAGCGTGTTCGTCAGCGCCTCCTGCACGATCCGGTAGACGGCGAGCTGCTCGCCCTCGGGCAGGGTCTGCGCGGTGCCGGACACGGTGAACTCGGTCGGCAGCCCGGAGTCCCTGACCTGCCTGATCAGGTCGCCGAGCTGGGCGACGCCGGGCTGCGGCGCGTACTCCTCCGCGGGGCTGCCGGCGTCCTGCCGCAGCACGCCCACCAGCCTGCGCATCTCGGCCAGCGCTTGCCGCCCGGTCGCCGAGATCGCCTGCAGCGCGCGCCGCGCCTGCTCGGGGTCGCCGTCGAGGGCGTATCCCGCGCCGTCGGCCTGGACGACCATCACGCTGACGTTGTGCGCCACCACGTCGTGCAGCTCGCGGGCGATGCGGGCGCGCTCGGCCGCCGCCGCGATGCGCGCCTGCTGGTCGCGTTCCCACTCGGCCCGCTCTGCGCGTTCGACCAGGCCCTCCACGTAGCGGCGGCGGGTGTTGGCGTAGATCCCGGCGATCCAGACGGCGACGATGAAGGCCGACGACGACAGCCACGCCCGCCCCCCGGTGTCGGGTGACTCGCGCAGTATCGCCAGAAGCAGCCCGAACTCGGCGACCGCTCCGGCGGCCAGCGCCCACCGCAGCGTGCAGCGCGAGGCGACGCCGTACAGCGCGACGAGCACCGCGATGTTGGCGGGCAGGACGACGATGTCGAGCAGCCACTGGACGAAGCTGACGGCGGCGACCACCGCGAACACCTCGCGAGGGTGGTCGCGGCGCCAGGTCAGCGGAACGATGAGCGCGGCCGACAGCAGCAGCAGCCCGGGCACCCCCGCCTGCCGCGCCCCGAGCGAGCCGGCCCGGCTGAACGCCTCGACGGTGATCAGGCTCAACAGCGCCAGCGGGGAGACCGTGAGCGCGTCGACGAGCTTGCTGTGGCGCCGGGTCCAGGCGCGCAGTCTGCCGAACACGTACCCAACCATATGTATCGGCTGCTCAGGAAGGTCTCACCCTTGCGACGGATACGGCGGTACGACTCAGGTCGCAGCCGGACGCCGCGCTTACGCCGTTCTTACGGATCACGGCGCATCCTTGTCCCCGGGAACGCTTCTGTGAAGCGGGTAAAGGGAGATTGGGATGGCGGATCAGGACGCGGCGTCGCGCGGCGCAGGGGACGAGCCGCGCGGCCCGCGCCCGGAGCCGGAAACCGGGCCGGCCGGGTCGAGTGAACCGACCGCGACTAACGGATCGGCGGAGCCCGCAGGGCCGGCCGCGAAGACCGGGCCGGCCGGGACCGAGCTGGTCGTGTCACCTGCGCCGGCCGGGCCGAGCGGGCCGCCCGCGCCACCGCCGCCTCCGAGGAATCCCACATCGGCCTGGACCAGCCCGGGGAACATGCCCGGGGCCGCAGGGCCGCATTCGACTTGGACCGGCCCGGGGAGCACGCCTGGGGCCGCAGGACCGGGTTCGCCCTGGACCGGCCCGGGGAACATGCATGGCGCGGCAGGGCCGCAATCGACGTGGGCAGGCCCCGTGGGCCCGGGCCGGCCCGGACCGGGACCCGGGAGCGCGCCTCCGACCGGCGGCGGCTATGCCTTCGGCCCCGGCGGCGCGGGATGGAACGCCCCGGGCTGGCAGGACCCGAGGCCGCGGTTCGCGTCGGCCCCACGGCCCGGCTTCCCCACGCGTCTGGCGGCTCGGCTGCCCCGCGGACACACCGGGCAACTCGTCGCCGTCGGCGTCGCGTCCGCGCTCGTCGGGGCGCTCCTCGGCGGTGGCATCGTGGCCGTCACCGGCATGGTCTGGGACCGGGTGGACGCGGCGACGAGCTGGGACGCCGGAGCCGACCGGCAGCGTTTCTTCCCCCGCGGCTACGGTCAGGACGCGCCGCAGTCCCAGGACGGGGTTCTGCCCCCCTGGTGCAGGCAAACCGATGCCGGAGTGCGTTGCCAGGGGCCCGGCTGAGGCTTCGCTTCCCGGTAGGCGCGCGCCGGCGGAGGGGCCGGCGCGCGCCTACGGGTTTTCCTGTGCCTTTTCACGGCCTACGGGATCGCTGCGGTTAGCAATCCGTGCGGTTGGGCGATGACAGTGCCCGGGTTCGTCGCCCGGCCGATCACTGGAGCGCGCGCCGGTCGGCGTGCAGGTGCCGCGCGAGCCGTACGGTGATGAACTCGTCGTCGTCGGCCTTGCCCGCCGTGCGGCCGGACGAGAACGGGAAGTTGTTGTCGTTCAGCACGGCGAGAGTGCGGTCGTCGAGCAGGGCCACGTCCTCGATCGTCTGGAAAGGGAAGCGGAACGTCCGGCCGAAGCCGCCGATGCCCTTCGGGTTGGCGAGGTTCAGCAGGTCGGCGACGAGGGTCTTGTCCATGTGGCCGTCGTGGTCCCGGTCCGCGGCGTCGGCCAGGTAGATGCGCTTGAACGCGGCGGCGTCACCCTGCTCGTTGTCCCGCTCGATGACCAGGAAGCGGTGGTCGTCCACCGCGATCGCGTCTCCGATGGCGTTCGAGGGCGACTCCAGCCGGTAGGTCCACCAGGTCGCGCCGTACCTGCCCGTGCGCAGGTCGAAGTCGTACATGCGCAGGTCGCCGGGCGTGTCGCCGTCCACCGTCCCCTCCAGCAGCGGGTGGAGGCGGCGGCCGTCGACCGACCGGGCCATGCCCTCGAACCCCTTGCTGCTGCGGATGTTGGGCTGCCCGCCGTTCAGGTTCGGGTTCTCCGGCGCCATCACGCCGGGCAGCGGGATCGGGGCCTGGAGGAGCCGCCCGGAGGACGAGAAGTGCAGCAGGAACGGGCCGAACTCGTCGCCGATCCAGTAGGTGCCGTCGGACGACCGCACGATCGACTCAACGTCGAAATCGGAGCCGGTGAGCACCCGGTCCGTCCGGGTCAGGGCGAACGGCACGCGCCTGTCCGGATCACTCAGGTTGAACCCGCCGAGCACCTCCAGCTTCCCGGTCCTGAGATCGGGCTTGACGCGGTGGACGCGCAGCAGGAAGTCGGCGCTGTTGGCCTTGTTCCCATAGCCGTTGTCGGACAGCACGTCGTAGGTGCCGTCAGCTCTTTTGACGACTCCGCTGAAGCCCTGGACGGGCTGCCCCGGGAAGGGTGCGGCGATGCCGTTGAACGGCCCGGCCCCGATGGCCGAACCCGAGGGCTCGCTGCCGGGGACGAAGGTCTGGGCAGGCAGGACGGCGAAACCCGTGAGTGTCGCCTGGCCGAAGTCCGCAGGCCGAGGAGTGGCCAGCGCGGGGGAGGACAGCGCGGACGAGGTCAACCCCACGGCCAGAGCCGCGGCGCCCAAGGTGATCGAAAAGCGTCTCATGGCGGGCACGGTAGGGACATCGAGTGACAAAAGCCCCAACACCAGGCGGCCACGGGCGAACAACTGAGCCGCCCCGAGCGCGCGGGAACTCCCTGCGACGGTCACTCCCGCTCGCTCTGGGCGCGGAGCAGAGCGATGGCCGTGCGGATGGCGGACGACCGCGACGGGGTGCCCTGTGTGGCCATGAGACGCTCCAGGAAGGCGAGGTCGTCCGCCGCGACCATCACGGCCATCTTCACGGGCGCACTCTTCCTGCCGCGAGAATCGCTCTCTTCCGCTGAATTCGGTGCGCCGTTATTTTCACTTGAATTTCTGTGGGGCCGGCGGGATTCGAACCCGCACTGTACGGCACCTAAAGCCGCGGTCTCCTGCCGTTGGACTACGACCCCTTTTCCTCTTCCCTTCCCTGCGAAATTCTCCGTCTGAGAATGGCAGTTCGGGCAGAGAAATCTTAGATTCTCTTTTCTGTTGTCCAGCCAGTTTCCGTTGATGTGGTCGATGTGCAATGTCAACGGCCGGCCGTGCCAAGTGCCGCCTATCTTACAGTCTGCGCAGCGGTAGGGGACTCCCACTTCGCGCAGCGCGCGTCGTAGCTTGGTCGGCTTCTCGCGGGCGGCGCCCGAAGGGTTCAGGACCAGCACGTCCGCCGGAAGCCTCCGTCGCGGCGACGTCTGTCCCCGTCTGTGGGCCTGACCGAGGAAGTGGGAGGTGTCGATGCCGAAGTGCTTGAGGCGGCGGCTGATGTGGGCGTGGGTGCCTCCCGACCACGGGATGCCGAGATAGCGCAACACGTCAGCGATGCTCGCCGCCTTCGCTGCGGCCTCGGCCAGCAGCTCCGCGGTGTACTTGTACTTCGCCATGCCCCGGAATTTATCGGCCGGCGCCGACAATTCCGGGAGCGTGGCGAAAGGGGTATGTCAGGAAATCCCCAGCTCTTTCGTGAGCCGGGCGACGTGACCGGTGGCCTTCACGTTGTAGAGGGCCTTCTCGATTTTGCCGTCGGGGTCGATGACGAACGTGGAGCGGATGACGCCCATCACGGTCTTGCCGTAGTTCGTCTTCTCGCCGTACGCGCCGTAAGCCTTGTGCACGTCCAGACCGGTGTCGGACAGCAGCGGGAAGGTGAGCGCGTCGCGCTCGCGGAACTGCCGCAGCTTGGCGGGCTTGTCCTTGGACACGCCCAGCACCACGAAGCCCTGCTCGGTCAGCGAGCCGAGGTTGTCGCGGAAGTCACAGGCCTGCTTGGTGCACCCGGGAGTCATGGCCGCCGGGTAGAAGTACAGAATGACCCGCTTGCCGCGGAACGACTCCAGCGAGACCTCGTTGTCGTCGGCGTCGGTCAGGGTGAAGTCCGGCGCGGCGTCGCCGGGCTGGAGCTTGCTCATCACGTCCTCCGGAAAAGGTGACCCGCGGCGATCGGCGGGCAAGCGTCCAAACTACCGGCTCAGCCGCTGTGCGGGGCGACCGCCGGACCTGGCAGACTGATCGCACACGGATACCACAGGAGGGGGATCGCATGGCGGACACCGATCCCGATGCGCTGGAACGGAAGATCGAGCGCACGCGGGCGGAGCTCGCTCGCACGGTCGACGCCATCGCGGACCGGGTGAGCCCGAAGCGGGTCGCGGAGCGCGGCGTCGAGAAGGCGAAGGCCAACGCGCGCGACTTCGTCGCGTCCATGGAGGACATGGTCCTGGGGCCGCGCACGTACGCCCCGGCCGACGGCGAGGGCGAGCAGCCCGCGGAGTACCCGGCGCCCAACATCGCTCCGGTGCTGATCGGGATCGGCGTGGTCGTCGTCGTGGGGGCGGCCATCGTGCTGCTGCGCCGCCGCTCCCGCTGATCCGCCGCTGACCCGCCGCGGGACGACGCCGCCGTGACGCGATTCACGGCGGCGTCCACGTTTCCAAAGGGACGATCACAAGGCCGGGCCGGCGATCAGAGGAAGGTCCTGCCCTCGCCGCGGTAGGTCGGGACCTCCTCGGTCACCCGGTCGCCCTCGAGGAGGTGCAGACCGGCGAAGCGCTCGCACAGCTCCCCGGCCTTCGCGTGGCGGAACCAGACGCGGTCGCCGAGACGGAGGTCGGCCGCCGCCTCGCCCAGGAGGGGCGTCTGCACCTCACCCGCCCCCTCGTCCGGGTGATATCTGAGCCCCGCCGGCAGGTACGGCTGGGGCAGCCGCGTGGGCCCGGGGGCCCCGGAGGCGGGGTAGCCCCCGCCGAGCACGGTCACGACGTCCGCAGCCGGCTTGCGCACGACCGGCAGGGCGAACAGCGCCGCCGGACGGCCGGTGAAGCCCCGATAGAAGTCGAACAGCCGGGGATGGAAGAACCCCGAGCCCGCCGCGACCTCGGTGATCGCCCGCTCGGCGACGGTCTTCTCGATGCTTCCCGTGCCGCCGCCGTTGACGAACTCCAGGTCGGCGACCTGACGTACGGCCTGCACGATCCGGCCGCGCCGCACGACCAGCTCGCGGCGCGACCGCTCCTGCATCCAGCGCACCGCGCGGCCGTACGGTCCCGGAACGTCGTCTCCCACTCCGGCGATCTGGGCCTCGTACGCCATGAGTCCCGTCAGCCGCAGCCCGGGGCGCTTGGCGATGTACGCGGCGATCTCGGCGGCCTGCTCCGGCTCGCGGATCGGCGACCGCAGCGCGCCCGCCCGGAACACGCCGCCGAAGGCCACGAACGCCGCGTCGATGTCCAGGCACACCCGGATCCGGTGGGGGAGGCGCAGGCTCTCGATCAGGCCGAGATGCTCGGGCGAGTCCACCATGACGGTGATCTCGCGTGCCGCGACCTCGTCCGATCCCAGGGCGCGCAGCGCGGTCCTGTCGGTCGTGGGGTAGGCCACGAGCACGTCCCGCAGGCCGGTGGACACCAGCCACAGCGCCTCGGGCAGCGTGAAGGCCATGACGCCCGAGACGCCGTCCATGGCCAGGACCCGTTCTAGCACGGCCCGGCAGCGGATCGACTTGCTGGCCACCCGGATCGGCTTGCCCCTGGCCCGGCGCACCATGGCGGTCGCGTTCGACCGGAGCGCGTCCATGTCGAGGACGGCGAAGGGCGGCTCCAGGTGGGCCGTCGCCTGGTCGAGGCGCTGTCGGTCGTCCATGGGCGCAGCCTAGTACGGCAGCGCCGGGAAATACATGAGCGCTGTTCACGTTAACCGTGCCCGGGCAAAATCTCCGCCGTGCAGCCGCCATGATCGCGCAAGGCGGCGGGTGACCCGCCCGTCCCGCCGCCGCTCCGTGTACCCATGGTGAGGTGACTACCGAGCGGACCCGGCGCGGTGAGCGGGAAGGGTGAACGGCTGATGAGCGTCGTGCAGGGAATCCTGGCGGGTTCGTCGGCTAGGAGCGCCAAAGGCAGCGGCTCGGGCGCCAAGGGCGCCGGAAGCGGCAAAGGCGGCAAGGGCGCCAAGGGCGCAGGCAGTGGAGAAGGCGCCGACGGCGCCGGAAGCGACACGTACGGCATGGATGACACGAGCGGCAGGGACGCCGCGGCGGGCCGGCGGAGCGCGGTTCGCGTCCTCCGGCCGGGCCGGACTCCGGCCGCCGTCGTGGTCGCCGCCGTGATCGCCCTGCTCGGCTGGGCGATCACCGCTGTGGTCGTCGCCGTCATGCTCGGGGTGTCCCCGTCCTGGCGGCTGCCGCCCCGGCTGCTGAACCTCACGCCGGCCGACCCCGTCGTCCCGGTCGCCGCGGTCGGAATGATCGTCTGCGGGGCGGGACTGGTGGCCCTCGCGCTCGTCCCCGGCCGTCCCAGGCTCATGCCCCTGGAATGCCAGGACCCGCTGCTCGCGATGGGCCTGACCCGCGCCGGACTGCGCCGGACGCTCGCCGCCTCGGCCCGCGAGGTCGAGCACGTCCGGCGGGCTAACGTCCACATCCTGCGCAGGCGGATCGAGGTCGCCGTGGTGGCCGACGCGGACACGACCGGCGCCCTGCTGCGCGAGGTCGGCGCGGCGGTCGGGGACCGGCTGTCGGGCCTCGGCGTCCGGTCCCGCCAGGAGGTGGTCGTACGGCTGCGCAGGAGAGGGGGCTGACATGGGTCCGCGACGCGGGAACCGCCTCGGGCTCTGTTTGGTGGGCCTCACGCTGGTCGCGGGGGGTTTCGGCCTGCTGGCCGCCGCGCGCGGGCGGCCCGGCGCGGCCCTGATCGACGAGAGCGTGGCCGACGCGAGCGTGGTGGACGGGAAGCCGTGGGCGCTGCCCCTGCTGGCGGGGGTGGCCATGGTGCTCGCCCTGGTCGCGACCCGCTGGCTCTTCATGGCGCTCGGCTGGGGCCGGGTCGGCAGCCGTACCGGTGCCGGCATCGCCATGCTCGGCGTGGCGCTGAAGGGAATCGACGGGATCGGCCGCATCTCGGTCAGGCTCGTGCGTGACGGCAGGCTGCGGGTGTCGGTGTCGCTCCGGCAGCCGGCCGACCTGCGGCAGGTGATCAGGCGGCTGGACGAGTCGGCGATCTCACGCGTTCGCCGCGCGGTCGGCCGCGACGACGCGCTTGCGGTCGTCCGTCTGCACGTCCGCCGCCGCTGACCGCCCCTCCCGACGCCACGGCGCGGGGGTCGCCTTCGTGCCGAGGGCGAGCCCGGCGGCCAGGCAGGCGAGCGGCACGACGGGCACCACGTAGCGGTGGTCGAAGGCGGCGATCAGGGGCGGCAGCAGAAGCAGGACCGCCGCCACGGCCCAGGGCAGCAGCGCCGTCCATCGCCGCGCCACCAGCCCGGCGAGCCCGGCCAGAAGGACCGCCGCCAGCAGCGGCCCGCGCAGGAAGCCCTGCTCCTGGTAGGCGCGCAGCCACCCCGCGAACGGCTCGGCCACCTTCGTGTCCCCGGAGCTCCCCTGGTAGGCGGTGGTCAGCTCGGTCGCCGTACGGCCGCCGGAGGCCACCTTGGAGGTGAACGGCTTCACCGAGGCGGGGAACACGTACGCGCTCTGCGTGCCCGGGGCGGGGTAGACCTTCCGGTCCCATTCGAACGCCCACATGGCGTCGTGCAGACCGGTCGCCAGGAAGTCGAGGGGCTGGCTGCGGATCGCCAGCGAGGCGAACTCCCCGGCCAGCTGCTCCTTGTCCTTCTTCACCCGCTGGATGGGCGAGTCGGCGGCCCAGATGTAGGCGGGCGCGGCGAGCCGGGGCTCCGACGGGCACAACACCGCCAGTTCCTTCGGCGGCTTCATGACCGAGCAGTCCGCGAAGGTCATCGTGCGCGACCACAGCCACGTGCTGCTGCCGCCCATCCCGTACGACCCGTGGGCGTCGTGGAACCAGACGGCGTACCCGCCGAGCACGGCTGACGCGGCGGCGAGTCCGGCGAGCGCGGTCCTCCAGCGTCCGGCGAGCAGCACCGGCAGCAGCGCCAGCGCGATCAGGGGCAGCCCGAGGGTGCGGGTGACCGTGGCGCACCCGAGCAGCAGCAGCGCGGCGACGACGGACCACGCGCCGGGCCTGGGGCGCCACAGCAGGATCGTCACGGCGGCCACGACCAGTGCGGTGAACAGCAGGTCCGCCATGGCGAGGTGTTCGAGCTGGATCTGGTGGACGTCGAGCAGCACCGGCGCCGCCGCCAGCGCCGCTCCCCAGCCAGGCAGCCGTGTGCGGCGGCGCAGCACGGCGTACACGCAGACGGCCATGCCGAGACCGAGCAGGTGCTGGACGATCACGACGGCGGTGATGCTCCCCAGCGGGCTCAGCGCCGCCAGGAACAGCGAGTAGCCGGACGGCCGCGAGGGCAGCGGCCGCAGATCCAGGGCCGAGCTGAGGTAGGCGAAGGAGTCGGCCCAGAACCACAGCACGGGCCGGTAGCCGAGCACGGCGAGCGCGCGCAGCGCGACCCCGGCCGCCAGCACCACCAGGAACGCCCGATGCGGGCGCAGCGCCTCGCGCCACCTCACGTGACGGCCCTCCTCCTCGCCGGAAGGCACCACGATATTGGTGAGCCGCACATGCGTCACATTCGAGACGCCGCCGCGCTCGCCGGCGGCGCGAGGCTCAGCACTCGATGACGTTGACGGCGAGGCCGCCGCGTGAGGTCTCCTTGTACTTGTCGAGCATGTCCCTGCCGGTGTCGCGCATCGTCTTGATCGCTTTGTCCAGCGACACGAAGTGTCGGCCGTCGCCGCGCAGCGCGATGCGGGCGGCGGCGATCGCCTTGATCGAGGCGACGGCGTTGCGCTCAATGCAGGGGATCTGGACGAGACCGCCGATCGGGTCGCAGGTCAGGCCCAGGTTGTGCTCGATGCCGATCTCAGCGGCGTTCTCGACCTGCTCCGGCGTCCCGCCGAGCGCCTCGGTGAGGCCCGCCGCCGCCATCGAGCAGGCCGAGCCGACCTCGCCCTGGCAGCCCACCTCCGCGCCGGAGATGGAGGCGTTCTCCTTGAACAGCACGCCGATCGCGCCCGCGGTGAGCAGGAAGCGGACGACGCCGTCCTCGTCGGCGCCCGGAAGGAAACGCATGTAGTAGGACAGAACGGCCGGGACGATGCCGGCGGCGCCGTTGGTCGGCGCGGTGACGATCCGGCCGCCCGCGGCGTTCTCCTCGTTGACGGCCAGCGCGAACAGCGTGACCCAGTCCATCGCCCGCAGCGGGTCGGTCCCGTCGGCCTCGCCCTGCAGCCGCCGGTACAGCTGGTGGGCCCGGCGGCGCACCTTGAGGCCGCCCGGCAGGACGCCTTCGCGGCTGGTGCCGCGCCGTACGCACTCGGCCATGACGGCCCACAGGTGCAGCAGGCGGGCCCGGATCTCCTCCTCCGTACGGCCGAAGGCCTTCTCGTTCTCCATCATCAGGCCGGAGATCGACAGGCCGGTCTCGGCGCAGTGCGCGAGCAGCTCGTGCGCGGTCGTGAAGGCGTACGGCAGCGCCGTGTCGTCGGGCTTGATCCGGTCGGCGCCGGTGGCGTTCTCGTCCACCACGAAGCCGCCGCCGACCGAGTAGTACACCTTCTCGCGCAGCACGGCGTCGTCGGCGTACGCCGTGAACCGCATGCCGTTCGGGTGGTGGGGGAGCGACAGCTTGCGCTCGAAGACGAGGTCCTCGCCGACCACGAACGGGATCTCGTGCACGCCGTACAACGAGACCGTGCCGCTCGCCCGCATCGCCGCCAGCCGTTCGTCGACGGTGTCGACGTCGACCAGCTCGGGCTTGTCGCCGGACAGGCCGAGCAGGACCGCCTTGTCGCTGCCGTGGCCCTTGCCGGTCAGCCCGAGCGAGCCGTAGAGGATGGCCTCGACCCGGGTGACCTTCTCCAGCAGCCCGTCCTGGTGCAGCCCGCGGGCGAACTTGTGCGCCGCCGCCATCGGGCCGCCCGTGTGGGAGCTGGACGGCCCGATGCCCACCTTGAACAGGTCGAAGACGCTGATCGCCATTGACCGTCGCCTTTCACGCGTCTCCGGTGGCCGTCAGGACTCGCCGGAGGTCAGCGCGGTGTACTCCGCGGCCGACAGCAGGTCCTCCGGCTCCTCCTCCACGCGCACGCGGAACAGCCAGCCCTCGCCGTACGGGTCGGAGTTGACCAGCGAGGGGTTGTCCGCGACGGCCGAGTTGATCTCGACGATCTCGCCGCCGACCGGGGCGAAGATGTCGCTCACGGACTTGGTGGACTCCACCTCGCCGACCGCGTCGCCGGCCGCGACCGTGGCGCCGACCTCCTGGTGCACCTCCACGTAAACCACGTCGCCGAGCTGCTCGGCCGCGTACGCCGTGACGCCCACCGTCACGGTGAGGCCGTCCTCGATCCCGGCCACCCACTCGTGTTCCTTGGTGTAGCTCAGGTCGTCCGGAATGGTGCTCACTTGCTCCTCCTGTAGAAAGGCAGATCGACGACGTCGACCGGTTCTTGGCTGCCCCGGATGTCCACGGCCAGGCCACCCTTCTCCAGGGCGTCCTCGTCGACGTACGCCATGGCGATCGGGCGGCCGAGGGACTGCGACGGGGCGCCGCTGGTCACCTCGCCGACGACGGCGCCGTCCCGGGTGACCGGGTAGCCGTGCCGGGGCACCCGGCGGCCGCGCGCCACCAGCCCGACCAGGCGCCGCCTGGTGCCGTTCTCCGCTGCCCGCTCGAGGGCGGCCTTACCCACGAAGTCACCGGGCTTGTCGAAGCGGACGACCCGGCCGAGCCCGGCGTCGAACGGTGTGATCGCCGCGCTCAGCTCGTTGCCGTACAACGGCATGCCGGCTTCCAGGCGCAGCGTGTCGCGGGCCGACAGCCCGGCGGGGACGAGCCCGGCGTCCCTGCCCGCCTCGGTGAGGGCGTCCCACAGCGGCACGGCGTGCTCGTTCAGCACGAACAGCTCGAAGCCGTCCTCGCCGGTGTATCCGGTGCGTGCGATCAGGACGGGCGTGCCCGCGACGACGCCGGGGAGGATGGCGTAGTACTTCAGATCGTCGAGGTCGGCGTCGGTCAGCGCGGTCAGGATCTCGGCGCTGCGCGGGCCCTGCACCGCGACCAGCGCGTACTCGTCCGACCGGTCGGTCACCCGCGCGTCGTATCCCCGGACCCGGTCGGCGAGCTCACGGGCGACGAGGGCGTAGTTGGAGGCGTTGGCGACGACCATGTACTGGTCCTCGTCCAGGCGGTAGACGATGAGGTCGTCGAGGATGCCGCCGGTCTCGTTCACGATCATCGTGTAGCGGGCGCGGCGGGGCGCGAGGACGCTGAGGTGCCCCACGAGAGCGCGGTCGAGCGCCTCGCCCGCCTGTGCGCCGACGACGAAGATCTCCCCCATGTGGGACAGGTCGAACAGCCCCGCGGCCGTGCGCACCGCGTTGTGCTCGGCCGACTCACTGCCGTAGCGCAGGGGCATCTGCCAGCCCGCGAAGTCGGTCAGGGTCGCGCCAAGGCGTTCGTGGACCCCGCGGAGCGGGGTGGATCGGGACATGCGCACCTCGGAAGGACGGATGCTGCGTTTGACTATCGGGCATCCTCCCCCTCTGTCATCGGCGCCTGAGAGCTTCGTCCGATCTTTGCCGGACTTTCACCTTCGGCGAGGCCTTCCGGCCTTCTTTCCAGAGGTCACCTGGCCCGCACGGTCCTTTGCCTTGAGAGGTTCGCGGGGAGGGCTTGCTCCTTCAGGGGCCCTGACCGGATGCCAGGACGCTCTCCCGCACGGGATCACCGGTGTCCTGCAAGCCTAGTGGTTCGCCGCCATCCCCGTAACCGGCTGGATCGCCCCGATTCCCCCGATCGGGGTATCCGTCCCCAGGCCGGCGGGCATCTCGTCCTTCGACTCGAAGCTGCGGGGTGGAGAGCCCCTTCATGCACCTACGGCGGGATGGCCAAGCTCGCGGCGAATGGCGCGGACCTCGGCCAAGTCGTCCGGATCCTTGCCGAGTCTTTCCGCGTCCGCGCGGGCCTGCTCCGGCCAGCGGAGGCGGTCGGCGAGCCTGATGGCTTCCCGCACCACATCCGTGGCCGATCTTCCATCGGCCGTGAGCCGAGCCAGGATCTGCTCGGTCGCCGGATCACAATGCGTGATCGGATTCGCGCGGCGGCCGATGCCCCGCACGGAGACGCATCAGGGCGGACGAAGGGTCGTCGCCGGTGAGGATCCGCTGGTGGAGGGCCTGGGTGTCGGGGGACGGCTCGGTGCCGAGGCGGTCGACCAGGGTGCGGCGCAGTCGCTGGTAGGACGCCGAGGCGTCGTGGGTGCGGCCCGACCGGTGCAGCGCCAGCATGAGCTGCCGATGCGGCCGTTCACGCAGCGGATGGCGCCTCGCCCACTGGGCGAGGCCGCCGACGATCTCGTGGTGGTGCCCGAGCGCCAGTCGTACGTCGAAGAGGTCCTCGGTCACCGCACGCCGGTCCTCGTCGAGCCGTTCGGCCCACCCGGAGAGCTCGTCCACGTGCGTCATGCCGAGCAGGGCGTCGCCCCGCCACAGGCTCAGCGCGTTCTCGAACATCCTCGCCGCATTGTGGTAATCGCCATTGTCGCGAGCGATTCTGCCATGTGCCGCGAAATGGTTGAATACTGCAGCATCCACGGATCCGGGCGGGACGGAAAGAAGGTACCCGCCCTCCACGGTGTGCAGCGGAGAAAGGTCGGGGTCGCGCGGCGAGAGCCGCCGCCGCATCTGTGCGATGTAGGTGGTAAGATTCCGCGGCGCCGATTTAGTGGGACAGTGATTCCACAACAGATCGATGAGTCTGTCCCGGTGAACCGCGATATTCGGATTGAGCAGGAACAGTGCCAGTAGCTGCCGGTGCCTCGGGGCGAGCCCGGCGATGACGTCCCCCGAGGGTTTCATGGCCAGGAACGGTCCGAGCACGGCGTATAACACGGTTCCCCTCGCACGAAAGCAGCGTGAACGCGCCGACGACGCGGCTTTGATCGCCATTTGACCATATCTCTCTCCGACGGCTTGCGTCAAAAATATGTCGTTTCTATGTCCGTCGCTACGGAGCACATAAACGCCGCCCTGGGAGCCGCAATGCCGGCCCGGCGCGCTCCGATACGCCGATAAGCCAAATGAAATCGGTTACAGATCAAGCTCGCGCCGACTGTCCATGCCGGCGATGTGAGAGTGTGACGCCGATTACGCGATGATCGGCGCGGGGCGGCGCCGGCCCGGGGAGGTACGGCTTATGACGGACGAGGATTTCTGGGAGCTGATCGGCACGCTCGACGGGGTGGTCGACGAAGACGGCGCCGATCTGCTGGGCGAACGCCTGTCGTCGCTGGGCGCGGAGGAGGTGGAGGCCTTCTGCGCGCGTCTCGCCGGAAAGGTGCGTGCGCTCACCGGACTCCCTCTTGAGGGGCGTCCGGTTCCCGACGTCAGCGACGAGGGCCGGCCGCCGATCCCACTCGTCGGGGACGCGTACGAGAACCTGCTGTACGCGGTGGTCGCCGCCGGGCGGGAGCGGTACGAGGCCGTGCTCGCCGATCCGGCGGTGGCCGAGGGCGAGGAGTGGGACGCGGGGGAGACCGAACTGCTCGTCGATGTCGTCGCGACCGTGCTGTGGGGTGTCGCGGGCCTGGACTGGTACGAGGAGTTCGACCCTCTGCTGTCCGGACTGCCGGCGGACGGACGGTGGTACGACACACGCCGGGGCTCGGCCTGGAAGAGCGCGCCGCGACAGTACGAGAACGCGGCCCACGCGCTGGACCGGGCCCTGAACGACTCCGCCGAATGGCGCGCCTGGTGGAGCCAGACTGGGCTGCGCAAAATCAAGGTCGGCGTCGCCGTCAACGCCGACAGGGGCCTCGAGAACGTCGAGCGCGGCAGGACGATCGCCAGGGCCGAGTTCAGGATGGGCCGCTCCTACTTCGGCGATAGCGACGCCGCGGGACTGAGAGCGCTCGCGGTGGAGGAGGGCACGCGCATCATGGGCGCGATCGCCCGGGCGCTGGACATGACGCCGCCTCCACCGCTTCCGTCCTCTTCCCGCTGAGCTGTTCCCGCTGACCTGTTCCCGCTGAGCTGTTCCCGCTGACCTGGGGGGGGCGGGGGTCCGGCGCTCACCGGGCCGCGGCGGCGTCGCCTCCGGTCGCGGGGGCCCGCATGGCCTGGTTGACGGCGTCGGTGCGCCGGGCGTCGCCCCACACCCACTCCACGTGGGCCTCGCGCCGCCGATCGGCCAGCCATTCCTCGAAAAGCCGCTGTTCGATCCCTCGCCGGGTGGCGTCGTCGAGAACGGCGGGCCTGACCTCCACCACGTGGGTGACCACGGGGTCGGGTCCGTACGGGCCGAGGACGTCACCGGGTGCGGCGTTCGCCGCCCGCGGGCCGAGTTCGGCGCGGAACAGCCGGCGCAGGCGGGCGTCCGCGCCGTGGTCGAGCGTCTCGGCGGCGGCCGAGGCGAGGGGATCGGCCCCGCCGTCCCGCAGCCGGGCGGCGGCGGCCTGGGCGGCCTCCAGCCGGGGATAGCGGAGGGACAGCACGCACAGCCGCTCATAGGAGCCGGGGCCGGCGCTGAAAAGGCCGCCGGCGCGGTCGCCGACGACGCGCCGGCGCAGCCGGGCGATCCCGGCCTCCTGGGCCACGATGTGCTCCAGGCCGGCGTGGTCGAGGCCGTGTTCGGCCATCCACGCCCGGGTGGCCTCGACCGTGAGCAGCCCCCGGGCCCGCCGGAAGGCGTCGAGAGCGTCCTGCAACTCGGCGGCGGACAGGTCCACGGGGTCGTCGGCCAGCTCCTGCGCGACCAGGGCGGCGTCGACCAGCCGGCTCGCCTGAGAGGCGTCGCTCCACAGCTCGTCCAGCACCGCCATGGCCTGCTCCATCGCGACTTCCATGCCGTTGACCCGGACGACGACCTGCTCGCCGGAGTTGCGGCTGCCCCGCAGCGGCCAGGGCAGCGCGCGGTCGGGGGCGAAGGCGACCGAGACCGTGCCGTCTCCCACCGGGATCAGCATGTCGTAGTGACAGCCGCCGCCGGGATGGTCGCGCTGCCACACCAGGCGCATCGGCGTGCCCTCGTGCTCCGCCCGCAGGTCGCCCAGCAGGAGCCTGGCCTCGGCGGGTTCCAGGTCGCTGATCCGGCGGAGGTACGCCAGGACGCCGGCCAGCAGGCCGGCAGGGGGAAGGACAACACGGTGAACACCACTGTGCGGCGGCATGTCGGGCTCCTCTGAGCGAAATCTGTCGGGCTCGTTCGCGGCGGGGACGTCAGGCCGGTTCGAGCAGGAGGTCGCAGAGGGCCTCGCTGATCGGCAGACCGGTCATGTTCTCGACCCACAGCCACTGCGCGTTGGGGTTGACCTCCAGGAAGACATGACGGTCGTCCGGCGTGACGATCAGGTCGACGGCGCCGTACAGCAGGCCGAGGCGGTCCATCAGCGCCAGGCACCGGTCGGCGATCTCCTCCTGGAGGCGGTGCGGCCGGTGCGGGGTGGTCCGGGTGTCGTAGTACCGCCAGTCGAGGCTCGATCGGTTGGACGCCTGCGAGTGGATCTCGGCGGCGAAGATCTGCCGCCCGACGATGGTGACGCGCAGCTCGAAGCGCTTCGGCACCATCTCCTGCACGATCACCGGGCAGAACCGCAGGCCGTCGGCGTACGCGAGGTCGCGGGGCGACACCGGCTCGGTGAGGCGGGTCGCGGTGAGGCCGCCCGCGACGCCCTCGACGAGCGGGACGTGGAAGGCCTTCGTGATGATCCGGCCGTCGTGCCGGTCGTGGAAGTCGAGGAACGACTCGGCGTCCGTGCTGATCAGCGTCTCCGGGATCGCGAATCCGAGCTCCGCCGCCAGGGCGAGCTGGGAGGCCTTCTGGCCGGACCGGCGGAAGACCGACTCGCGGGCGGGCACCTGACGGCACGGCAGGTGCTCCCACAGGTCGCTGAGCAGGCTCTTGCACTCCTGCACGGTGTGCGCGGCGACCGCCGGATCGACGATCTCGGCGTGCGCGCGAGGGGGAGTCGGCCGGCGCCACCACACGGCGGACACCGTGTCGAGGTCGATCGTCTCCTTGTCGCCGCGCAGGATGCGGCGGGTGCCGAGGCCGGCGCCGTAGCCGAGGTCCACCTTCGCCGAGACGGGGAAGTCGCCGGGGTCGAAGACGCTGACGCGCGCGCCGCGCCGGGCGAGCAGACCGCAGACCCGCTCGGCGTGCGGGTCGTCCTCGCTGGTGAGGACGAGAACGTGAGGAGGGCGCAACGGAGGGCCTTTCGACGTGACCAAAGAGACCTGAGCGGGTCGTGCGCGATCACCCGCGCCGTGCCCCGCGACCCCTCACGGCGGCGTTTGCCGCGTCGTGCCGGAGCGGCTTCGGACGGGACGCAGAAGCGGCGGCTTCCAGGAGGGGACTGAATCGGCTCGGCCTGAATCGACGGGGCATGGCGGGTGGGAGCGCCACCGGAGCGGCGCTCCCACCCTGTGCGTCACAGCGTGATCAACCCGGTGTGGTCACCCTGTGGTGTCATGGGCAAGCGTCAGAGGGAAATGTCGTCGTACTTGCACATGTTGTCGGCGTAGCAGCCGCTCCTGTCGAACTCCGGGGCCTGGCCGCCGGTCACGCCGCGCAGGCGCTCCTCGTCCAGTTCCTCGCCCACAGCCTCGATGGCGGCGATGACGGTGCGAACCTTCATGATTGCTCCCTCAGCACAGGTAGTCGTCGTAGCCGGCGCCGGACCTCGTCCGGGCGGCCATGGGGTCGCTCATCCCGCCGGTGACGCCCTCCAGCCGGCTCTCGTCCAGCTCGGCGCCCACCTCGGAAAGGTCCCGCAGCTCGGTCTTGGGCTGTCCGCTCATGGCCTTCTCCTTTCGGTCGAGTCGGGAGCCGGAAGCGGCTCCCCCGTGTCCCAGACCCTGTCTTGATCGCCTTGGAACCGGATTGCGTGACGGAGGTAAGCGACTTGTGACCTGCTTTACCCGCAGTTCATGAAGGTCAGGTGCCGAGCCGCTGCGCGGCGACGAGGCGTGCGTAGTGCCCGTCCCGGCTGAGCAGCTCGTCCCGGCCGCCCGCCTCCACGATCCGGCCCCGGTCCAGCACGAGGATGAGGTCGGCGTCCCGCACGGTGCTCAGCCGGTGGGCGATGACGACGCGGGTGCCCACGAAGCCGCGCAGGCTCTCCTCGATCGCGGCCTCGGTCGCGGTGTCGAGGTGGCTCGTGGCCTCGTCCAGCAGCAGCATCCTCGGCTCCGACAGCAGGGCGCGGGCGAGCGCGAGCCGCTGGCGCTGCCCGCCCGACAGCCCGCCGCCGTCGGTGAGCAGCGTGTGGTAGCCCATCGGCATGGCCGCGATCTCCTCGTGCACGCGGGCCGCCCGGGCCGCCCGCTCCACCTGCTCCCGGGTGGCCGTGGGGACGTTGAGCGCGATGTTGTCGAAGATCGTCCCGTTGAAGAGGACGGGCTCCTGCGGCACCACGCCGAACTGCCGGCGCAGGGCGCCGGGATCGAAGGCGGCGGCGGGCACGCCGTCGTAGCGGATCTCGCCTTCTGCGGGCGCGAGCAGCCCGAGGATCAGCCGGGCCAGGGTGGTCTTGCCGGATCCGGAGGCGCCGACCAGCGCGACCTTCTGCCCGGGATGGATGGCGACGGTGACGTCCCGCAGGATCCACGGGCTGTCGGGGCCGTAGCGGAAGCAGACGCCGTCCAGCTCGATCCGCCCCGTGAGCGTACGGGTGACCGGGGCGGCGGGAACGGGCTCCGGCTCGGCGTGCCACACGTCGGCCAGGCGCTCCACGTGCGGCCGGACCGACTGCACGGCCTGCAGACCGGTGACCAGCGAGCTCAGCGGGGCCAGCGCGGCGCCGGCCAGGGCCTGCAACGCGAGCATCCCGCCGAGCGTCAGCTCTCCGTCCGCCACCTGGCGGGCGCCCACCCATACGAGGGCGAGCGGGGCGGCGAACTGCAGGGTCCCGAGCAGGGCGTCCTGGAGGGAATGCGCCCGGCCGCTTCCTCCCGACCGCTCGGCGACGGCGGCGATGGCCGTCGCCCATCTGCCCGCGATCCGCGGCTCGGAGCCGGAGGCCTTGACCGTCTCGATGCCGCGCAGGCCCTCGATCAGCCTGCTCTGCAGGTCGTTGCGGGCCTCCGTCTCGCGGTGGGTCAGGTCGCCGACGCGGCGGCGGGTGAGGAGCAGCAGGCCCACCTGGGCCAGGGCGAACGCGACCAGGCAGCCGCCGACCAGCGGGCTGCGCGCGCTGATCGCGATCACGTATCCCAGGGCCAGCGGAGCCTCCAGGAAGGCGAGCGTCACCTGGTTGGTGAGGACCTCCCGGATCAGGGAGGTCGCCAGCACGCGATTGACCAGGTCGGCGGAGCCGCGCAGCGCGAAGAACCGGTAGGGCGCCGCGAGGAGCCGTTCGCCCGTGACGCGGACCAGTTCGCCGTCCGCGCTCACCCTGAGCGCGACCATGGCGTATCCGCGCAGCGCCCGGACCAGTCCGTACGCGGCGACCAAGCCCAGCACCCCGAGGCCCGCGACGGCCAGCAGGTCGTGGTCTCCGTCCGGCAGCACCCGGTCCACGACCAGCTCGGTCAGCGCGGGGAGGGCGAAGCCGAACGCCTGCATGACGACGCTGAGCGCCACCAGCAGCGCGAGCAGCCGCCGGCGGCCGGCGAAGGCGACGGCGGCCGGCCACCGCCACCAGCGGCCCCGGCGCAGGCGCCCGGTCCTCCGGAATTCGGCGCCCGGGGTGAAGACGAGCAGCACGCCGCTGTAGTCCCGGGCGAGGTCGGCGTCGGTGACGCGACGGCGGCCGGTCGCGGGATCGACGACCGTGACCGCGCCGGGCCTGCGATCCTCAACGACGACGTAGTGGTCGCCCTTCCAATGCGCGATCGCCGGGAGTGGCGCGTGCGCCAGCCCCTCGGGAGGCAGGGAGAAGGCCCGCGCCTCCAGCCCCCGCCGCCTGGCCGCCCTGACCAGGGTGAGCGCGGAGGTGCCGTCACGGCCGACGCCCATCTCCTCGCCGAGTTCGCGCACCTCCACGTGGTGTCCGTACGCGCCCAGGACCATGGCGAGGCAGGCGGGGCCGCACTCGGTGGGGGTGCGCTGGTGGACGACGGGTACTCTGCCGCGATTGAGCCTCATGGTCCACGAAGTGTCGGCCAGGAGGCTTGTCCATCGCTTGTGACCGGCTTCAATCCTGGGCTGTCAGCGGCGGGCGGCGGCGACGAGAGCGCGGAACAGCGGGCCGTCCTCGTCGGCTTCCGGGTGCCACTGGACGGCCAGGGCGAACGCCGCGCTCGTGACCTCGACGGCCTCGATCGTGCCGTCGTCCGAGCGGGCGGTGACCTCCAGCCCGTCCGCCAGGCGGTCGATCGCCTGGTGGTGGTAGTGGGCGGGCGTCAGGTCCTCGCCGTCGTAGATCTTGGCCAGCCCGGGCGAGAGCCGTACGGGGAGGCGGCCGAACGTCCCGGGGGCGGGGGAGTGGGCGGTGTGGCCGACCACGTCGGGCAGGTGCTGGTGGAGGGTGCCGCCCAGCGCCACGTTGAGCACCTGCAGGCCCCGGCAGATGCCGAGGAACGGCAGGCCGGTGCGCAGGGCGGCCTCCATCAGCCCGAACTCCGCCTCGTCGCGGAACTCCCGGACGTATCCGGTCTGCTCGGCGGGCGGCGCGCCGTAGCGGGCGGGGTCGATGTCGCCCCCGCCCGCGATGATCAGCCCGTCCAGCCGCCCGGCCAGCGCGGCGGGCTCCCCGGCGGGCGGCAGGATGACCGGCTGGCCTCCCGCCCGCGCGATGTGGTCGACGTACATGTACGGCAGCAGCGCCGCCGGCATGTCCCAGACGGTGAACTTCGCCGGCTCCACATAACAGGTGACGCCGATGACGGGACGGGCCATCTGCAACTCCTACAGCGGGGTGACGTACGCGCCGGAGATGCCGCCGTCGACCAGGAACTCCGAGGCGGTGATGAACGACGCGTCGTCGGAGGCGAGGAACGCGACCGCCGCGGCGATCTCCTCGGCCCGCGCGAAACGGCCGATCGGCACGTGGACGAGACGGCGCTGGGCGCGCTCGGGGTCCTTGGCGAACAGTTCCCGCAGCAGCGGGGTGTCCACCGGTCCGGGGCACAGCGCGTTGACCCGGATGCCCTCGCGGGCGAACTGGACGCCCAGCTCGCGGCTCATCGCGAGCACGCCGCCCTTGGAGGCGGTGTAGGAGATCTGCGAGGTGGCCGAGCCCATGACCGCGACGAACGACGCGGTGTTGATGATCGAGCCCTTGCCCTGCCGCTGCATGTACGGGATCGCGTGCTTGCAGCACAGGTAGACGCTGGTGAGGTTGACCTCCTGCACCCGGCGCCAGGCGTCGATGCCGGTCTCCAGGATGGAGTCGTCGTCCGGCGGCGAGATGCCCGCGTTGTTGAACGCGATGTCGACGCTGCCGAACTCCTCGAACGCGGTCCGGTACATCCGGGCCACGTCGTCCTCGTTCGCCACGTCCGCCTTGACGAACAGGCCGCCGACCTCACCGGCCGCCTTCGCGCCGGCCTCCTCGTCGAGGTCGGCGACCACGACCTTGGCGCCCTCCTGGGCGAACCGGTGGGCCGTGGCCAGCCCGATGCCGCTGCCCGCCCCGGTGATGACGGCGACGCGGTCCTGCAAACGCTGCATTGATCTACTCCGTGGAGATGAAGACGTTCTTGGTCTCGGTGAAGGCCGACAGGGCGTCAGGGCCGAGCTCCCGGCCGAGGCCCGACTGCTTGAAGCCGCCGAACGGGGTCCAGTAGCGGACGCTGGAGTGCGAGTTGACCGACAGGTTGCCCGCCTCGACGGCCCGTGCCACGCGCAGCGCCCGGCCCACGTCGCGGGTCCAGATCGACCCCGACAGGCCGTACGCCGTGTCGTTGGCGATCCGCACGGCGTCGGCCTCGTCCTCGAACGGCACGACGGACACCACGGGCCCGAAGATCTCGTCGGTGAACGCCCTGCGGAAGGACTCCGAGGACGATCCGGCCAGCACGGTGGGCGGGAACCAGTAGCCGGGCCCGCCCGGGCACGACCCGGCGGCGTACACGTCGGCCTGGGTGACGAACGACGCGACGCGCTCCCGGTGCTCGGCGCTGATCAGCGGGCCCATCTGGCTCGCCGGGTCGTTCGGGTCGCCGACCTTGACCTCGCGGACGGCCTGCGACAGCCGTGCGAGGAAGTCGTCGTAGACGGAACGCTCCACCAGGATGCGCGAGCGGGCGCAGCAGTCCTGGCCGGAGTTGTCGAAGACCGCCATCGGGGCGGACTCCGCCGCCCGGGTGAGGTCGGAGTCGGCGAAGACGATGTTGGCGCTCTTGCCGCCCAGCTCCAGCGTCACCCGCTTGACCTGCCCGGCGGCCTTGGCGCCGATCAGCCTGCCGACCTCGGTCGAGCCGGTGAACACGATCTTCCGTACGTCGGGGTGCTCGACCAGCCGGGCGCCGGCGACCTCACCCTCTCCCGGGACGACCTGGAGCACGCCCTCGGGCAGCCCGGCCTCCAGGGCGAGCTCGGCCAGGCGCAGCGCGGTCAGCGGCGTCCACTCGGCCGGCTTGACGATCACCGTGTTACCGGCGGCGAGGGCCGGGGCGACTCCCCAGGTCATGATGACCATCGGGAAGTTCCACGGCACGATGATCCCGACCACGCCCAGCGGCTCGGCGAACGTGACATCCACCCCGCCGGGCACCGGGATCTGCTTGCCGTGGTTGCGCTCGGGCGCGCCCGCGTAGAAGTTCAGCACGTCGCGGACGTTGCCCGCCTCCCAGCGGGCGTTGCCCACCGTGTGGCCGGCGCCTGTGATCTCCAGCCGCGCCAGCTCCTCCGCGTGGTCCTCCACCACCTGCGCGAAGCGGCGCAGCAGCCGGGCACGCTCGCCCGGGGCGATCGCGCGCCAGGCGGGGAAGGCCCGGGCGGCCCGCTCGACCGCGCGGTCAACCTCGGCCGCGTCCGCCATCTCGACCTCGGCGATCACTTCCTCGGTCGCCGGATTGACTATCTTCACAGCCGTTCGAACCCCCGATAGAGCTCCCAGTCGGTGACCGCCGCGTCGAAGGCGGCCAGCTCGACTTTCGCGTTGTTGGCGTAGTGCTCGACCACGTCCTTGCCGAACGCCTCCTCCGCGATCGGCGAGCCTTCCCACAGCGCCAGGGCGTCGCGGAGCGTGGCGGGCACCCGCTCCGCCCCGGAGTCGTAGGCGTTCCCGCCGAACGGCTCCTCCAGCTCCAGCCCGGCGTCGATGCCGCGCAGCCCCGCCGCGATCATGGCCGCGACCGCGAGGTAGGGGTTGACGTCGCCGCCCGGCACCCGGTTCTCCACCCGCAGGGAGGGGCCGTGGCCGACCAGCCGCAGCGAGCAGGTGCGGTTGTCCACGCCCCACTTGACGGCGGTGGGGGCGAAGCTGCCGGGCACGAACCGCTTGTAGGAGTTGACGTTGGGCGCGTAGGGCAGGGTCAGCTCCCGCATGGCCGCGAGCTGCCCGGCCACGAAGCGGCGCCCGGTCTCCGACAGCCCGTACGGCTCGCCGCCCGCCATCACGGGTGTGCCGTCGGCGTCGCGCAGCGAGATGTGGATGTGGCAGGAGTTGCCCTCGCGCTGGTTCGGCTTGGCCATGAACGTGATCGACTTGCCCTCCTGGGCGGCGATCTCCTTGGCGCCGTTCTTGTAGAACACATGGTTGTCGCACGTGGTCAGCGCGTCGGCGTACCGGAAGGCGATCTCGTGCTGGCCGAGGTTGCACTCGCCCTTGGCGGACTCGACGTACAGCCCGGCGCCCTCCATGCCGAGCCTGATCTTCCGCAGCAGCGGCTCGATGCGGGAGGTGCCGAGCAGCGAGTAGTCGACGTTGTAGAGGTTGGCCGGGGTCAGGTCGCGGTAGCCCCGCTGCCAGGCCTGCTCGTAGCTGTCGTCATAGACGACGAACTCCAGCTCGGTGCCGACGTACGCGGTCCAGCCGCGCTCGGCGAGCCGGGCGAGCTGGCGGCGCAGGATCTGCCGGGGGGAGGCCACGACGTCCGAGCCGTCCTCCCACGCCAGGTCGGCCAGCAGCAGCACGGTGCCCTCGTGCCAGGGCACCCGGCGCAGCGTCGACAGGTCCGGCCGCATGACGAAGTCGCCGTAGCCGCGCTCCCAGGACGACATGGCGTAGCCGTCCACGGTGTTCATGTCGACGTCCACGGCGAGCAGGTAGTTGCAGCCCTCGGCGGCGTGGTCCAGCACCTCCTCCAGGAAGTACCGCGCCGACAGCCGCTTCCCCTGCAGCCGCCCCTGCATGTCGGTGACCGCGAGCAGGACCGTGTCCACGCGGCCCGCTTCGACGTCATCGCGGAGTCGCTCCACGCTGAGCACGGTGCCTCCCGTCCAAAAGTCTGGAATCAGACCATTGAGGGCATGCAAGCACCATGTTCCCCTCGTCGTCAACAATGTCCGGGGGGTTTAACCTCGATCCAGGAACGGGGGGCCCGCGGCGACGGGTGGAGGGACGATGCGCATGGAGATCACCCCGGCGGAGGCGTCCGTCTCCGGCCCCCGGACTCCCGCCGAGCCCGCCGGGGCCGTGGGGATCACCGGCGCGGTGTCGCTGCTGCGGCCGGTGCGGGCGGGCAACGCGTTCGAGGAGACCGTGGAGCGTCTGCTCCAGGCCATCAAGCTCGGCGTCGTCCCGCACGGCGGCAAACTGCCGCCGGAGCGCGAGCTGGCCACCCGGCTCGGCATCAGCCGGGTCACGCTGCGCGAGGCGATCCGAGCCCTGCAGGAGGCCGGCTATCTCGACGTACGGCGCGGCCGGTACGGCGGGGCCTTCGTCGTCTACCGGCCGCCGAGCCCGCGCAAGGGCGACCTGCGCAGGGCCGTCACCCGCATGGGTGAAGACGATCTCGAGGACGCGCTGACGTTCCGGATGGCCGTCGAATGCGGGGCGGCCCGGGTCCTCGCGACCACCGAGCTGACCCCGCGGCGGCGGGACACGCTGGCCGCCCGGCTGGCCGGTGTGAACGACGCGGCGCCGGCCGACTATCGCCGGATGGACATCGCGTTCCACCTGGCGATCGCGGAGCTGACCGGCTCGCCGCTGCTGGCCGCCGCCTGCGCCGACGCCCGGCTGCGGGTCACCGACCTGCTCAACGCGATCCCCGTGCTGCGGCCCAACATCGAGCACGCGGCGGTCCAGCACGCCGCCATCGCCGCCGCGATCCTGGACGGCGACCCCGAGGCGGCGGAACGGGCGGTGGCCGAGCATCTGGAGGGCACGGCGGCCCTGCTGCGCGGCTTTCTCGCCTGACCACTCCCGTCGCGTCGTAGCATCGGGAACCGGGGGATGGCTTGATGGCCGACTGGTTCCGGGAACGCATCGTCGAGGCGCACCGCCTGCCGCTGTTCTGCTTCTTCGTCGCGCTGATCACGGCGTTCGTCTTCACGCGGGTGAACGTACGGCTGATCAGGGCGCGGGTGCGGTGGCTCGGCAACGTCAGCGTGGGCGAGATGCACATCCACCACGTGGTGTTCGGCGTGGTGCTCACGCTGCTCGGCGGGGTGGCCGGGCTGGTCCTTTCCGGCGTGTCCACCGGGTGGTATTCCTTCTCCGCCGCCGTGTTCGGCGTGGGCGCCGCCCTCGTGCTCGACGAGTTCGCGCTGATCCTGCACCTGCGCGACGTCTACTGGCAGGAGAAGGGCCGCACCTCCGTGGACGCGGTCTTCGTGGCGATCGCGGCGACCGGCCTGCTGCTGCTCGGGCTGCGCCCGCTCGCCTGGAACGGCGCGGAGGGCGGAGGCCGCTGGACGGCCCCCGCGTTCCTCTTCGTCAACCTCGTCTTCGCCATGATCACCCTGCTCAAAGGAAAGATCTGGAGCGGCCTGCTGGGACTGTTCGTGCCGCCGCTGCTGTACGTGGGGGCGGTGCGGGTGGCCCGTCCCGGCTCGCCGTGGGCCCGCTGGTGCTACTCGGAGCGGGCGAGGCGGCCCCGGCCGCGCCTGATGGCCAAGGCGATCCACCGGGAGGAGCGCTGGCGCCGTCCGGTCATCCGGGCGAAGATCGCGGTGCAGGAGTTCGTCTCCGGCCGCCACGACCTGCCCGCGCCCGCGCTGCCCGCCCGGCACCACCGGCGGCGGGTCGCGTCCCCGCGGCCCCGGCCGGGGACGGACCACACCGGGCGCCACTGGCGGTCGGGCCGGCCCCCGGCCCGCTGAGGATCATCGGCATAATCCCGGCAGAACCTGGGCGTCCCCGCCCGCGTCCAATCCCGGCGGGAGGTGAGCGATGGCGGGGACGCTGCTGCCCGAGGATCCGGAGCGGCTGGGGGACTACTGGCTGTCGGGGCGGATCGGCTCCGGAGGCCAGGGCGTCGTTTACGAGGCCTACGACGGCCACGGCCGCCGGGTGGCGGTCAAGGTGCTGCACGGCGACGCCGCGGGGGATCCTGAGCTCAGGGAGCGGTTCGGCCGGGAGGCCGCGGCCGCCCGGCGGGTGGCGTCGTTCTGCACCGCGCCGGTCATCGCCGCCGAGCTGGACGGGCCCAGGCCGTACATCGTCAGCGAGTACGTCGAGGGGCGGAGCCTGCGCCGGGCCGTGCAGGAGGGGCACGTCTTCGCCGGGGACGGCCTGCACCGGCTGGCGACCGCGATCGCCACGGCGCTGACGGCGATCCACGAGGCGGGGGTCGTCCACCGCGACCTCAAACCCGACAACGTACTGCTCGGCCCGGACGGCCCCCGCGTGATCGACTTCGGCGTCGCGCGCACGCTGGAGATGTCGCTGACCAGCACCGGCCTGGTGGCCGGAACGCCGACCTACATGGCGCCGGAGGTGTTCACCGGGCAGCGCGCGGGCCCCGCCGCCGACGTTTTCGCCTGGGGTGGGATCGTGCTGTTCGCCGCCACGGGCGAGGACCCGTTCCGGGCGGAGAGCCTGGGCGGGGTGATGTATCGCGTGCTGTCGGCCGATCCCGACCTGTCCGTGCTGCCCGAGCCGCTCCGCCCGCTGGTCGGCGCGGCCCTCGTCAAGGAACCGGCCACCCGCCCGTCCGCCCGCGACCTGCTGATGGCCTTGATCAGCGGGGGTTCCCGGGTGGACACGGCGCGGCTGCTGGCGGAGGGCAGCCGGGCGGCGCGGACGGTGCACGCGGAGGGCGAGGCCGATCCCGCCCTGGGCGCGCTCGCCGAGGACGCGTACGACGCGCTCGGCCTCGCGGAGCGGGACCTGGTGCCGCAGATCTTCCTCCGGCTGGTCGCGGTGGGCCCGGAGGGCGAGCTCGCCACCCGCAGAGCCGGCGAGGACGAGCTGCCGCCCGGATCGGGCGAGGTGCTCCGGGTGTTCACCTACGTCCTGTCGCGCCGGGACGGCGAGGTGGGCCTCGCCCGCCCGGGGCTGCTGCGCGCCTGGCCGAGGCTGCGGGCCTGGCTCACCGACGAGTGGGACGGCCTGCCGGTCCACGCGGAGATCCGCCTGCGGGCCCGGCAGTGGGCCGCGGCCGGCCGCCGTCCCGCCGACCTCATGCAGGGCGGCCGCCTGGACGCGGCCGTGGGCTGGGCGGCCACCGGCCGCCGGCGTCTCGCCCTGAACGCCCTGGAACGCGAGTTCCTCGACGCGTCGGCCGCGCTGACCCGACGGCGTGCCCGTGGCCGCCGCCTGCTCACGGCCGCCCTGGCCCTGCTGCTCGCGCTGTCCCTCGCGGGCGGCGGCCTGGCCGCCTACCAGGGCAGCCGGATCGCCGAGCAACGTGACCGGATCACCGCGCAGCGCGACCAGGCCAACGGCCGGGAGGCGGCGCTGCGTTCCGGGACCCTGCGGACCACCGACCCCGTCGCGGCCATGCTGCTGAGCGTCGCGGCCTGGCGCCTCGACGGCGGCTCCGAGGCCAGGTCGAGCCTGATGTCCTCGCTCTACCAGCCGGAGATCGCGGTTTACCGCCCGCCGGGCGGCGGGCTGCAGGCGTTGAGCCGGGACGGGCGCACCGCCGTCACGGTGTCGGACGACGGCATCAGCCTTCACGACGTGCGGGGCCGGCGCCTGCTCCGGCGGATCCCGGTGCCGGGCCTGCGCTCCGACCCCCTGCTCGACGTGTCGCTCAGCCCGAGCGGCAGGTACGTCGCGATGCTCACCACGACCAAGGCGAGGGTGTGGGACCTGGCCGCCGGCCGGGCCCGGGCCGAGCTCGCCGTTCCCGGCGCGCGATCGGCGGGGGGGATCAGGTTCACGGACGACGAGTCGAAGGTCGCCGTGCTTGAGGACACGAACGGCTTCGTCTGGGACCTCGCGAACGGGCGGACGTACGGCCGGGCGGCGGAGGGCGGCTGGCCCGACGACCTGCCGGTCGTGCCGCGCTCGGGACGGATGGCCGCGCTGCTCGATCCGCTGACCGGCAGGCTGGACGTGCGGCGGATGCCCGGTCAGGACCGCGACCCGCGGTTCCGGGGAGCCTGCCCCGGGAAGCTGGGGACCGTCGCCTTCAGCCGGGACGGCGCGTTGTTGGCCTGCGGGGGCCGGCAGATCACCCTCGTCTCGGCCGTGACGGGCCGGCGCATCACCGAGGCGGGGGACGACGACTGGCCCTGGACCGAGAGCGGGGCCAACGAGCCCGCCAACGCCATGAACGCCGGCCTGCGGTTCAGCGCCGACGGGCGCTACCTTGCGGGGTTCGCCGACCGGTCCATCAGGGTCTGGCGGGTGCGCGACCACCGGCAGGTGTTCGCCTACCGGGCCGAGGACGACGTGGCGGACGTCCGCCTCGACCCCGACGGGCACACCATGCGCTACCTCCTGGAGGAGGCCGTCGTCAGCCTGGACATCCGGCCGCGGGCCGAGCCGGTCCGCCCGCCGGGCCGGATCTTCCGCACCTGGCTGAGTGCCGAGGGCCGCTGGCTGGCGACGGAGCCGGAGGAGTCCGGCCCCCTGGGGCTGTGGGACGTGTCCCGGCGGCGACCGGCCGGGTCACTGCAGGGAACGGCCGACTGGGGAGACGCGGTCTTCGACCGTACGGGCCGGACCATGGTGGTCGGCAACGACACCCTCGACCGGCTGCGTGCCTGGGACGTCGCCGGCCGCAGACCGCTGTGGGACTACCGGGTGCCGCGCGGCCTGATGGTGGACGGCGACGCGTTCAGCCCGGACGGCAGGCGCTTCGCGGCCACGCTCACGCAGGCGGACAACGGCCCCGTCATGCGGGGGAGCCGCCTGCTCGAGTGGGACGCGCGCACCGGTCACCTGGTCGTGAACGTTCCGCTCGACCGGCAGACCGGCACCATCGCCTTCGGTGCCGACGGGCGGACGATCGTCTGCGCCGACGGACGGATCCTGGACGCGGCCACGGGCCGGCAGCGGGGCAAGGCGTTCATCCCCTCCGAGTCCTTCGCGGTCAGTCCCGCCGGCGATTTGATCGCCGTGGGTGGCATCACGGGCCGGATCTTCCTCTGGGACACCAGGGGCCCGTCCCCCGTGCCGCCCACGCTGCACGGGACGATGGAGCGGATCGACGCGCTGGCCTTCTCCCCCCGGGGCGACGTCCTCGCCACGGTGAGCGAGGCCGGGACGGTGCAGTTGTGGGACGTGCGCGCCGGGCGGCGGCTGGGCGGGGCCGTCCCGCTGCTCTCCGACCTCGGCCTGACCTTGGCCTTCAGTGCCGACGGCACACGTCTGCACGTCGCCGACCAGAGCGGGGACCTGTTCGAGATGCCCGTGGACGGGGAGCTCGTGGCGCGTCAGGTGTGCGCGCGGGCCGGGCGGACCCTGACCAGGGAGGAATGGGCGCGCTACCTGCCAGGGACGCCCTACCGGGACGTGTGCTGATCGCCCAGTGAGCATTTCGGCCGGTTCTGTGGGTATTTAAGGCTATGTAAGGGCTGTTGGGGGGCGGGAGGGGCGGCAATGGAATCTCGCGAGCGGTTCGTGTTCCAACGGATGGCGGCACAGCTCAAACGGGAGGCTGCGCTGCTGACGGGGGACCGGCTGATGGCGGCGGAGGCACGCGGTGAGGAGGCCGAGGCCGACCTGTGCCTGACGTGGTACGAGATCATGCACACCATCCGGGAGATCCGCCTGTTCTACGGGGTGCCCGGTTGAGGGATGATCACGGTGGGTGCGCGGGCGATTCTGAGGTGGTGACCACGTCTTCCGCCTTCCCGACGCCCCCGTGAAGCCCCGCCGGCGGAGATCGTCGCGGCGCCGGCCGAGTTCCTGAACACCGGCCTGTCTCCCGTCGTGGACTGATTGAGGCACCTCGAAACCCCGCGCGCACCGGCGTTTCCGGTGAATTAGGGTCTCCGGAAGATCGCACGCCGGGTTCGCGCGAAGGGGGCTTCATTGGCGACGGACGGCGACGGCCTTGACGGCGGTCAACCCGTCCCAGGGCTGAAGGCATCTCTGGGGGAGCGCGCCTCCTGGCGCGTGCTGCTCGACCAGGTGCGTCCTCACCGGCGGGCGCTCCTGCTGGGCGGCCTGCTCAGCCTCGTCGGCAGCCTCGCCGGGCTCGCCATGCCGGTCATGGCCAAGCGGGTGATCGACGCGTTCGGCGCGGGCGACACGCTGGCAGGCCCGGTGCTCGGGCTGTCGGTCGCGGTCCTGGCCGGGGCGCTGATCTCGGCGGCCGGGCGGTTCCTGCTGGAGCGGATGGGCGAGACGATCGTGCTCGGCTCGCGCCGGAGCCTGGTGGACCGCATCCTGCGCCTCACGGTCTCCGACGTGGACCGGCTCAAGCCCGGCGACCTGCTCTCGCGGGTCAGCTCCGACACCACCCTGCTGCGGGCCGTGTGCACGGACGCGCTCGCGTCCCTGGTCGGGGCGGTCTTCATGTTCCTCGGCGCCGCCGTGATGATGGCGATCATGGACGGCCTGCTGCTCGGGGTGACGCTCGCCGTCGTAGGCGTGGTCGCCCTCATGGGCGTGGCCATCGCCCCCCGCATCCGGCGGGCCTCGCTCCAGGCGCAGGTGGCGCTCGGCGAGATGAGCTCGATGCTCGACCGCGCCCTCCAGGCGTTCCGTACGGTCAAGGCCAGCGGCGCGGAGGCGCGGGAGACCGCGGTGGTGGGCGCGGCGGCCGTCGAGGCGCGCGACCGGGGCGTGGCCGCCGCCGCGTGGACCTCGCTGGCCGGGATCGGCGCCTGGATGTCGGTCCAGCTCGCGTTCCTCGCGGTGCTGGGGGTGGGCGGCGCGCGCGTCGCGTCGGGGGAGATGGAGATCTCCGCCCTGATCGCCTTCCTGCTGTACCTGTTCTACCTGGTCTCCCCGATCGGCCAGATCATCCAGAGCCTCACCCAGATCCAGAACGGCCTGGCCGCGGTGACCCGCATCCAGGAGATCACCACGCTGCGCACCGAGCCCGCCGCCGCACCCGTCGTACGGTCGGACGGCGAGCCCGTCGGGGTGACCTTCTCCGGGGTCGTCTTCAGGTACGGCGACGACCGGCCGGTGGTCCACTACGACGTGACGTTCGAGGTGCCGACCGGCGGCATGACCGCGCTGGTCGGCCCCTCGGGGGCGGGCAAGTCGACGGTGTTCGGCCTCATCGAGCGGTTCTACGAGCCGCAGGAGGGGACGATCGTCGTCGGCGGACGCGACATCCGCGACTGGCCGCTCGGCGAGCTGCGGGCCATGCTCGGGTACGTCGAGCAGGACGCCCCCGTGCTCGCCGGGACATTGCGGGAGAACCTCGTCTTCGGCGCGCCCGGAGCGACCGACGAGGAGATCGCCCGCGCCCTCGCCCGTACGCGCCTGGACGACCTGGTCGAGCGGCTGCCCGAGGGACTGGAGACGCCCGTCGGCCATCGCGGCATCCTGCTGTCGGGCGGAGAGCGGCAGCGGGTGGCCATCGCCAGGGCGCTGCTGCGCAGGCCCAGGCTGCTGCTGCTCGACGAGGCGACCTCCCAGCTCGACGCGGTCAACGAGATGCGGCTGCGGGAGGTCGTGGCGGAGGTGGCTCGCGAGACGACGGTCCTGGTGATCGCCCACCGCCTGTCCACCGTGACCGGCGCCGACCGGATCGTGGTGATGGAGGCCGGCCGCGTGCGGGCCTGGGGTACGCACGACGAGCTGGTCGCGGCCGACGAGCTCTACCGCGAGCTCGCCGCCACGCAGTTCCTCGTCTCGTCCTGACCGGCGGGCCCACGATCTCCGCACACGCCGATGGCGAAGCCGTGAGCAGCCCTTACACCGGGCCACAGCTTCTTTCGACCGGGAACCGGGAACGTCGCAGGTGCGTAACCTCTCCTTCACCACCGCCCGGTTGCCGGAGCCATCGCGCGTGCGGGCGCGTCCGGTGACCCGGGTCGGAGGCGGGGCGCCCGGCCGGTGGGCCGGGCGCCCCGCCGCTTACCTCTCACGTAATCGATCTTCTTGACGCGTTCCGCCAGGCTCGGGGGTGTTCGACCGAGACCCGAGGAGTGCGGATGTTCTTCGAGACCGTTGAGGGCACGCGGCTGGCCTATGAGGACTACGGGCAGGGTGAGCCGATCCTTTTCCTGGCGAGCTGGGCGCTGCACAGCGACATGTGGGAGTACCAGCTTCCGTTCTTCGTCGAGCACGGCTACCGGTGCGTGACGCTGGACCGGCGCGGGCACGGCCGCTCCGACCGGCCCTCCACCGGCTACGACCTGGACACCCTGGCGGACGACGTCGCGGCCCTGATCGAGCACCTCGGCCTGCACCGCGTGACCCTGGTGGGGCACTCGGCGGGCGGCGCCGAGATCGCCCGCTACCTCGCCAGGCACGGTGAGGACAGGGTCGCCCGGGTCGCGTTCGTCTCCGCCGTGCTGCCGTTCCTCAAGCGGACCGCGGACAACCCGGAGGGCGCCCCAGAGGAGGCGCTGCGGGCCACGCTCGCCCAGTTCGCGACCGACCGGCCGAAGTGGTTCGCGCGGCAGGCGCAGGTGTGGTTCGCCACGCACCTCGGCAACGACGTCTCCCCGACGCTCGTCGACTGGACGCTCGCGCAGTGCCTGTCGACCTCGCCGTGGGCGACGTCGCGGCTGTTCGAGGCGCTCTACCACGCCGACCACCGGCCCGGGCTGCGCGAGATCACCGTCCCCGCGCTCGTCGTGCACGGCGCCGCCGACATGTCGGCGCGGGTCGAGGTCACCGGCCGCCGCACGGCCGCCCTCGTCCCCGGGGCGGTCTACAAGGAGTACCCCACCGCCGGGCACGGCCTGTTCGTGACCCACAAGGACGCCCTGAACGACGACCTGCTGGCCTTCCTCAAGAGCAGCTAGCCGGCGAGGTGGCGCATGGAGCGGACCGACCACGCCAGGGCGGGCACCGCGAGCACCGCCATCAGGGCGAACGCGAGCGCCACGTGGCCGCCTCCCAGGTCGCCGGCGAACAGCGCCCGCCCGGCCTCGACCGCGTGATAGAGCGGGTTGACCTGAGCCACGGTCCGCATCCAGTGAGGGGCGAGGGACATCGGCAGGAGGATGCCGGTGAACAGGATCAGCGGCAGCGCGAAGAACTGCAGGATCTGCGACATGCCGTTCTCGTCCCGCACGGCCAGGGCCAGGCCGTACGACAGGCCGGAGGCGAACAGGCCGGTCAGGGCCATGAGCAGGAGCATCAGGGCGACGCCCGGCAGGCTGGGCCGCATGCCCATCAGCAGCGCCACCATGATGATCAGCACCGCCTGCGCGACCAGCACGATCATGTCGCGCAGCGTCCGGCCCAGGACGATGGCCGGCCGGCTCGCCGGGCTCGCGGCGAGCCGTTCGAGCACCCCGGTCCGGACCTCGGCGATCATGCCGAAGCCGACGAACAACGAGCCGAACAGCGCGATCATCACCATCACGCCGGGGGTGAACATGGCGAGCGTCCGCTCGCCCGGCACGCCGGGCATGGTGCCGGCCAGCAGCGGGGCGAACAGCAGCAGATAGAGGACGGGCTGGAGGAGGCCGAACAGCGGCCAGACGGGGTTGCGGGCGGTGTTGCGCAACTCGTAGGCCAGGAACAGGCCGGTGTGCTTCAGCATGGTTCCGCCTTTCGGGGGGTGGGAGGGCTCAGGCGGCGTCGCGGAGCGAGCGGCCGGTCTTGTGCAGGAAGACGTCGTCGAGCGTGGCCCGGTCGAGCGCGACCGACTCCAGGGCCAGGTCGTGCTCGGTGAGCGTGGCCAGCAGGTGCGGCAGCGCCCGCTCGCCGTCGTCCAGGTAGACGCGCAGCAGGTCGCCGTCGGCCCTGACCTCTCTCGCGTACGGCAGGCCGTCCAGCACCTCCGCCGCCCCGCTTGTGTCGGACACCCGCAGGGACACCACGTCGCCGGCGATCTCGCGTTTGAGTTCCGCGGGTGTCCCGGCCGCGACGACGAGCCCGTGGTCGACGATGACCAGGCGGTCGCACAGCGCGTCGGCCTCGTCCAGGTAGTGGGTGCTGAGCAGGACGCTCGTCCCGCCGTCGCGCAGCGCCCTGATCTGGTCCCACAGGTTGGCCCGGTTCTGCGGGTCGAGCCCGGTCGTGGGCTCGTCGAGGAACAGCAGCGGCGGCCGGTGGACCAGGCCGAGCGCGATCGCGACACGGCGCTTCTGGCCCCCCGACAGGGTGCGGGCCGGCCGATCGGCCAGGCCCGCCAGGTCGAACGCCGCGAGCACCTCGCCGGTGCGGGCGGCGGCCTCGGCCGCCGTCAGTCCGTTGACCCGCGCGGCGAGCAGGAGGTTGGCCCTGGCCGTGTTGTTCTCGTCCACGCCGCCGGCCTGTCCGACGTAGCCGATGCGGCGCCGCACCTGCTCGGGGGAGGTCAGCAGGTCGTGCCCGGCCACCGTCGCGGTGCCGCCGGTGGGCGCCACCAGCGTCGCCAGCATGCGGATCGTCGTGGTCTTCCCTGCGCCGTTCGGGCCGAGCACACCGAAGATCTCGCCCTCGGCGACGTCGAGGTCGACGCCCCGCACGGCCTCCACCGGCTCGGCCGCCCGGCCGCCGCGGCGGCCCCGGGGGCGGTAGGTCTTGCGTAATCCTCGCGCTTCAATGATCATTTCGGCTCCTCGCCGGTCAGGGGATGTCGTCACGCTCGATGCGTTCGACGGCCCGTTCCAGCCACTCCAGTTGGGCGCGGTATTCGGCCGCGCTCAACGCCAGGCACTCGTCCACGTGCCGCGGGGCGTCCGCCGCCCGCTTGGCGTTACGGGCCCGCTCGAAGCTCGCGAACCCCACGCGCAGCCGCTCGGTCCTCTCCCGTACGACCGCCAGCAGGTCGGCCTTCGGCAGCCGGTCCATGAACGTCAGCGCGACCTGGAACGGGTCGACGATCGGCATGATCTCCGACCAGTGCTCGCGCAGCCGCCGGTCGAACTCGGCCCGTCCCTCGGGCGTGATGGCGTAGACCGTGCGCCCGCGCCCGCCGTCGGAAGGTCCGCCGTCGCCGACCACCTCAAGCAGGCCTTCCTGGGCCATCTTCCCCAGCGCGTGGTAGATCGAGCCGAAGGCGATGTTGGCCCAGTGCTGGGTGCCCCACAGTTCGAGCGTCTTGCGCACCTCGTATCCGTGCAGCGGCCCGTCCAGCAGCACGCCGAGGATCATTACACGCGTCGATGTCATACTCAAATTTATATAAAAATTTGAGTATGGTGGCCACCGTGAACCTCGACACAGACAGGCATGAGATCCGCAGGGACGACGACGGCGCTCTGCTCGGGTACGTCCGCCGGGCCGGCGAGGAGTGGGAGGCGGTGACCGTCTTCGGCTATCCCATCGGCGCGGCCGGGCCGTACGAGCGGGCCGAGGAGGAGGTGCGCCGAGCCGGGCTCGACGTGCTCGCCGGGCAGTGGGAGTTCCTCGAGAACGGCGAGTGGTACCGCTGCGTGATCCTGGAGGCCGCCGCAGACGAGGTGCGGGTGCGCCCGGCCGACCACCGCTACCCGCATCACCTCTACGCCCTGACCCTGGAGCGTCCCACCCCTGAGACACTGCGCCCGCAGCGGTGAAGTGCGCGCAAGATCCTCCGGACGGCCTATCGTGAGGTCCATGCGACCCACGGCTCTGATCACCGGCGCCTCTCGGGGCGTGGGGGCGGCGATCGCCCGTGCCCTCGCCCCCGAGTACGAGCTCTTCCTCGGCGGGCGGGACGGCACGGCGCTCGACGCGATGTGCGCCGAACTGCCGGCGGCCCGCCCCTGGGCGGTGGAGCTCACCGAGCTCACCCCGGCAGACGTGGAGGGGATCGACCGGCTCGACCTGCTGGTCCACAGCGCGGGAATCGCCAGTGTCGGGCGGCTCGCCGACACCCCGGCCGGCGAGTGGCGGCGGATGATGGAGGTCAACGTCATCGCGGTCGCCGAGCTGACCCGGCTGCTGCTGCCCGCCCTCCGGGCGGCCCGCGGGCACGTCGTGCTGATCAACTCGGGATCCGGGCAGCGGGCCAACGCCAACTGGGGCGCCTACGCCGCGAGCAAGTTCGCGCTGCGCGCGTTCGGCGACGCGCTGCGCGAGGAGGAGCACGCCAACGGCGTCCGGGTCACCGCGATCTTCCCCGGGCGGGTGGGCACGGATATGCAAAGAGGCATCCGCGCTCAGGAGGGAGGGCCCTACGAGCCGGGAAGATACCTGGAGCCGGAATCGGTGGCGCGGGCCGTGCTGGCCGCGCTGACGGCCACGCCCGACGCCCACGTCACCGAGATCACCGTACGGCCGGCTGGGGGGCCCACCCGCTGACGGCCGCGCGAGGCGCGGGGGACGGACGTTCACTAGAGTGGCAACACCGCCACCCCGCCCACCTGGAGGACCGGTGCACGTGACTTACTGGTGCGAGATGGCGTGGCTGCCGCCCGGCGAGGTCGTCGAGAGCGTGGTCGTCGGCGTCGAGGGCCGCCGCATCGTGGAGATCAGGCCCGAGGTGCCGCCTCCCCCGGGGGCGGTACGGCTGGCCGGGTTCACCGTGCCCGGCCTGGCCAACTGCCATTCGCACGCCTTCCACCGCGCCCTGCGCGGCCACACCCAGACCGGCCGCGGCAGCTTCTGGACCTGGCGCGAGCGGATGTACACGGTCGCCGAGGCGCTCGACCCCGACCGCTACCTCGCCCTGGCCACCGCGACGTACGCCGAGATGGCGCTCGCCGGGATCACCACCGTGGCCGAGTTCCACTACCTGCACCACGGCCCCGGGGGCAGGCCGTACGCGGACCCGAACGCGATGGGCCACGCGCTGGTCGAGGCGGCCAGGCGGGCCGGGCTGCGCATCACCCTGCTGGACACCTGCTATCTCACCGGCGGCATCGGCGACGCGCTCGCCGGCCCCCAGTTGCGCTTCGGAGACGGGGACGCCGAGCGCTGGGCTGCCAGGGCCGACGACCTCGCCCGGGCGCACGAGGGCGAGGAGGACGTGGAGATCGGCGCGGCCATCCACTCCGTGCGCGCGGTGCCCCCCGAGCAGATGCACGTCGTCGTCGACTTCGCCCACCGGCACACCGGGCCGCTGCACGTGCACGTGTCGGAGCAGCCGGCCGAGAACGAGGCGTGCGTCGAGGTCTACTCGGCCACACCCGTCCAGGTGCTGCACGACCACGGCGCGCTGGGGCCGCGCTCGACCGCGGTCCACGCCACCCACCTGTCCGACGTGGACGTGGCGCTGCTCGGCGGCTCCACCACCCACGTGTGCATGTGCCCCACCACCGAACGCGACCTCGCCGACGGCGTCGGCCCCGCCCGCAGGCTCCTGGAGGCCGGGTCGCCCGTCACGCTCGGCACCGACAGCCAGGCGGTCATCGACCTGTTCGAGGAGGCCAGGGCGGTGGAGTTGGACGAGCGGCTGGTCACCGGCGAGCGCGGGCACTGGCCCGCCGCCCAGCTCCTGCACGCCGCGACCGCCGCCGGGCAGGCGTCGCTGGGCTTCCCCGACGCCGGGTGCCTGGTGCCCGGCGCCTGGGCCGACCTCGTCTCCGTCCGGCTCGACTCGGTCCGTACGGCCGGCGCGACCAAGGCGTCGGCGGTGGAGTCCGTGGTGTTCGCCGCCACCTCGGCGGACGTGCACTCGGTGGTCGCCGGCGGGCGGCGGATCGTGGAGGACGGGCGGCACGTGCTCGGGGACGTGGGCGCGCTGCTGCGCGACGCGCTCGCCCCGCTGCACCGGTGAGGTTTGCTCCCTTCGCGGGGTGGCGAGGATCAGGAGACGTGGGGCCGAGCGGCATGACATCAGTCGTTTTCACGGGGATCGGGTTGCTGTACACGGCGGACCCCGAGCGGGAGGAGATCGAGGACGCGGCGCTGGTCGCGGAGAACGGCGTGGTCCGGTGGATCGGGCGCACCGCCGACGCCCCGCCCGCCGACGAGCGGGTCGACGTCGAGGGACGCGCCGTCATCCCGGGGTTCGTGGACAGCCACGCGCACCTGGTGTTCGCCGGCGACCGCACCGAGGAGTTCGCCGCGCGGATGGCCGGACGGCCCTACACCGCGGGCGGCATCCGCTCGACCGTCGCCGCCACCCGCCGGGCCACCATCCCCGAGCTGGTGTCCACGACCGCGCTGCTGGTCTCGGAGATGACCCTGCAGGGCACGACGACGTTCGAGATCAAGAGCGGCTACGGCCTCACCGTGGAGGACGAGCGCCGCAGCCTGGAGATCGCCCGGCAGTTCACCGAGGAGACCACATTCCTCGGGGCGCACGTCGTGCCGCCGGAGACGACCGCCGACGACTACGTCAAGCTCGTGACCGGCCCGATGCTGGAGGCGTGCGCGCCGTACGCCAAGTGGGTGGACGTGTTCTGCGAGCGCGGCGCGTTCGGCGAGGAGCACAGCAGGGAGGTGCTCGCGGCGGGCCGCAAGGCCGGGTTGCAGCTCAGGGTCCACGCCAACCAGCTCGGACCGGGGCCGGGCGTGCGGCTGGCCTGCGAGATGGGGGCGGCCTCGGCCGACCACTGCACCCATCTCACCGACGCCGACGTGGACGCGCTCGCGGCCGGCGGAGTGGTCGCGACCCTGCTGCCTGGCGCGGAGTTCTCCACCAGGTCGCCCTACCCGGACGCGCGGCGGCTGCTCGACGCGGGCGTCGCCGTGGCCCTCGCGACCGACTGCAACCCGGGCTCCTCGTTCACCACCTCGATGCCGTTCTGCGTCGCCCTGGCCGTACGCGAGATGGGCATGACGCCGCTGGAGGCCGTGCGGGCGGCCACCCGCGGCGGCGCGCGGGCACTGCGGCGCACCGACGTGGGCACCCTGTCCGAGGGCTCCCGCGCGGACCTCGTCATCCTGGAGGCGCCGTCGTACGTCCACCTCGCCTACCGGCCGGGAGTGCCGCTGGTGGCGCAGGTGTGGCGGATGGGGCGCCGCCTCGTTTGAGCCCTCGTAACCTGGGTAATCGCCTTTTTTCCTGGCCTCGCATCCTCCTTGGGGAGGAAAACGAAACCATTCCTGGGTCGTATCTATTTGGGGAATCTTTGCCTCGGACCGGCCGTTGTGCGGGTCAGGGAGCAGGAAGCCGGGGGCCGTGCCGAGCGGGGCGGACACGTCCGGTTCGCCGGCTCACATATTGCATATCGCGGCGGCGGAACGAGGTGCCATCGGATGGCGACGGGGAATCGGACGCAGGAACAGCACGTCTCTGACCGGGATCTGCTGGGGACGTATCTGGCCGAGATCGGCCGTGTCCCGCTGCTGACCGCGGAGCAGGAGGTCGAGCTGGCCAAGCGCATCGAGGCGGGGTTGTTCGCCGAGCAGTTGCTCGACGCCGGGCGGCCCGAGCCGAAGATCGCGGATGCGGCCGACGAGGAGCTGGAGCGCATCGCGATCTCGGGGCGGCGGGCGAAGGACGAGTTCATCCAGGCCAACCTGCGTCTCGTGGTCGCGGTCGCGAGGAAGTACTCCGGACGGGGAATGCCGCTGATCGACCTGGTGCAGGAGGGCAACCTCGGGCTGGTCCGCGCGGTGGAGAAGTTCGACTACCGCCGGGGGTACAAGTTCTCGACCTACGCCACCTGGTGGATCCGGCAGTCGGTGGGCCGCTCGATCCACGAGCAGGCGCGGCCGGTGCGGCTGCCCACCCACGCGGGCGAGCAGATGACGCGGCTCATGCGGGTGCGCAGGGACATGCTGGCGGAGTTCGACGCCGAGCCGACCGACGCCGACCTCGCCGAGGTGCTCGACCTGCCGATCGAGCGGGTGCAGGAGCTGCGCCGCTGGGCCTCCGACCCGGTCTCCCTCCAGCTCGGTGTGGGCGACGAGGACGAGACCGAGCTCGGCGACATGATCGCCGACGAGACCTGGGCGGACCCCGAGCAGCAGGCCATGGCCACGCTGGAGAAGGAGCGCCTGGAGCAGTGGCTGACCGGCCTGGAGGGCCAGATCCGCGACATGCTGCGCTGGCGGTACGGCCTGGTGGACGGCCGCGAGCACACCCTCACCGAGGTGGGGGAGCGCTACGGCATCGGCCGTGACCGCGCCCGGCGCCTCGAGCGCGACGCGCTGGTGCGGCTGCGCAAGATGGCCAGCGCCGCGTAGCCCGCGGCGCCCGACGGTGGCCGGTGACCCCGGCCGTGACGACGCGCACCCCTTCGGGTGCGCGTTTTGTCGTTCCGAGCACATCCGAAACCGGCCCGAAACACGTCGGCGGCGAGTTTCACACATGTGAAACACGCATGGTCGTGGGCTGAAACCGTGGAAGAACACGCTGTGGCCAACGTCAGTGCGCCAGCCGGCCGAGGGTGCCCCGAGCGAAGCCACTGAGGGAGTGATAACCGGCCACACGCCAAATGTAAGGAGGGCCGCGTCGGTGAAGATCGATACCGGCACCACCGCCTGGATGATCACAGCCACCGCTCTGGTGCTGCTGATGACCCCCGGGCTCGCGTTCTTCTACGGGGGCATGACCAGGGCGAAGAGCGTCCTGAACATGATGATGATGTCGTTCGTCAGCATCATCACCGTCACCATCGCCTGGGTCCTGTACGGCCACTCGCTGGCCTTCGACGCCTTCGGCGACGGTGACAACTTCGTCAACAAGCTCATCGGCGGCGGGGACGCCCTGGGGCTGCAGAGCCTCATCGACACGGCCACCAAGGACGACGGCACCGGTATGCCGAGCCTGGTGTTCTCGGCCTTCCAGCTCACCTTCGCCATCATCACCGTGGCCCTCATCAGCGGTGCGATCGCCGACCGGGCGAAGTTCGGCGCGTGGGTCGTCTTCGCCATCGCCTGGGCGACGCTCGTCTACTTCCCCGTGGCCCACTGGGTCTGGGGCGGCGGCTGGCTGGCCAGCCTCGGCATCGAGGACTTCGCCGGAGGCACGGTCGTCCACGTGAACGCGGGCGCCGCCGGCCTCGCGCTCGCGCTGGTGCTCGGCAAGCGGACCGGGTGGCGCAAGGACCCGATGCGGCCGCACAACCTGACCCTGGTGCTGCTCGGCGTCGGCCTGCTGTGGTTCGGCTGGTTCGGCTTCAACGCAGGCTCCGAGCTCGCCGTCGACGGCACCGCCGGTCTCGCGTTCATGAACACCCAGGTCGCCACCGCGGCCGCCGCCGGCGCCTGGATCCTCGTGGAGAAGCTGCGCGACGGCCACTCCACCACCCTCGGCGTCGCCTCCGGCGCGGTCGCCGGCCTCGTCGCCATCACCCCCGCCTGTGGTTTCGTCGACCCGTGGGCGGCGATCGTGCTCGGCCTCATCGCCGGCGCGGTCTGCGCGTACGCGGTGGGCCTGAAGTACCGCCTCGGCTTCGACGACTCGCTCGACGTGGTCGGCGTGCACCTGGTCGGCGGCGCGATCGGCGCGGTCTCGCTCGGCATCATCGCCCGCTACCCCTTCGCGGACGGCCAGAACGAGGGCCTCATCTACGGCGGCCCGATCTCCCAGCTCGGCGTGCAGGTCCTCGGTCCTGTCGCGGTCGGCCTCTACTCCTTCATCATGGCGTACGTCATCGGAAAGATCATCGACAAGACGATGGGCTTCCGGATCAACCAGGAGGACGAGGTCACCGGCATCGACATCACCACCCACGCCGAGACCGGGTACGACCTCGGCACCGTTCACTCCTCGGGAGTGGCCTCCGTCAACGGGCCCGTGCCCGCGCCTGCGAAGAAGGTCGACGCATGAAACTCATCACCGCAGTCATCAAGCCGTTCAAGCTGGACGACGTGAAGGCCGCCCTGGAGCAGTTCGGCATCAAGGGCATGACGGTCTCGGAGGCCAGCGGCTACGGCCGGCAGCGCGGCCACACCGAGGTCTACCGCGGCGCCGAGTACCAGGTCGACCTGGTGCCCAAGGTCCGGGTCGAGGTCCTCGCCGAGGAGGACGACGCCGAGGACGTCATCGACGTCATCGTCAAGGCGGCCCAGACCGGCAAGATCGGCGACGGCAAGGTCTGGTCGGTCCCCGTGGACACGGTCGTCCGGGTCCGCACCGGGGAGCGCGGGCCGGAGGCGCTGTAACCGGATGATGAGAGGGGAGGCGCGCTCGTTCGCCGCGGTACGCAAGGACCGGGCCGCGGACATCGACAGATGGCTCACCGATCTGTTCCGCACGGCGGCCACGCGGCCGTACGCGCGGGAGGGGGGATCGGGAGGGAAGGGCGGTTTCCCCGACGAGCGCGGCCCCGCCGCCTCCCAAGGGACCGGCCCCATTGGAATCGGGCACAGCGGGGCCGGACCCAACGGGATCAGCGGGGTCGCCCTGGTCGCGGTCGGCAGCCTGGGGCGGGGCGAGCTCGCCCCGGGCAGCGACCTCGACCTGGTCCTGCTGCACGACGGCCGCGACGATGTGGCGAGGATCGCCGACCGCATCTGGTATCCCATCTGGGACTCCGGGATCGGCCTCGACCACTCGGTCCGTACGGTGGACGAGGCGGTGAAGGTCGCCAGGGAGGACCTCAAGGCCGTGCTGGGCCTGATCCAGGCGCGGCACGTGGTGGGGGACCCCGAGCTGACTAGAACTGTGCGGGAGACCGTGCTCGCCGAGTGGCGGTCGGACTCCCGGCGCAGGCTGGCCGAACTGCGCGCGTCGGCCGACAAGCGCGCCGAGTCCGGCGGCGAGCTGGCCTTCCTGCTCGAACCCGACATCAAGGACGCCAGGGGCGGGCTGCGTGACGTGCAGGCGATGCAGGCCGTGGCCGCCGCCTGGGTCGCCTCGGCCCCCGGCCCGCGGGTCCGCGAGGCGTACGAACTGCTGCTGGACATCAGGCACGGGTTGCACCTCGTCACCGCGCGCGGCACCGACCGCCTGGTGCTCCAGGAGCAGGACGCGGTCGCCGGCACGCTGGGCCTGCTGGACGCCGAGGCGCTGATGCGCCGCCTGGCCGAGGCGGGCCGGACCATCTCCCACGCGTTCGACGCCACCTGGCGGACGGTCGACCGGCTGCTCACGGGTCCCGCGCCCCGGGGACGCCGGCCGCTCGCCGACGGTGTCGTGGAGCACGGCGGCGAGGTCGTGCTGGCCCGCGGCGCCAAACCGCGCACCGACCCCACGCTCGTGCTGCGCGCGGCCGCGGCCGCCGCCGAGGCCGGGCTGCCGCTCGCGCCCGCGACGGTCTCCGCGCTCGCCGCCCAGTCGCCGCAGATGCCCGTGCCGTGGCCCCCGGAGGCACGCGGCGCGCTGGTCGCCCTGCTCGGTGCGGGGCGCGCGGCCGTACCGGTCTGGGAGGAGCTCGACCAGGCCGGCGTGCTCGTGAAGCTCATCCCCGACTGGGAGCGCGTACGGCACCGCCCTCAACGCAACCCGGTCCACCGCTACACGGTGGACCGGCACCTCATCGAGACCGCGGCAGGGGCCGCGGCCTTCACCCGCGAGGTGTCCCGCCCCGACCTGCTGCTGATCTCGGCGCTGCTGCACGACGTCGGCAAGGGCTGGCCTGGCGACCACTCCACCACGGGCGAGATCGTCGCGAGGGACATCGGCACCCGGATGGGCCTGCCCCCGGCGGACGTGGAGATCCTCTCGACCGTGGTGCGGCATCACCTGCTGCTGCCGGAGACCGCCACCCGGCGGGACCTGGACGACCCGGTCACCATCTCCCGGGTCGCGGAGGCCGTCGGGTCCAGGGAGGTGCTCGAACTGCTGTCCGCGCTGGCGGTGGCCGACGGCAACGCAACCGGCCCGGCCGCGTGGAACTCCTGGAAGGCGTCCCTGGTCTCCGATCTGGTCCGGCGGGTGCGGTCGGTGCTGTCCGGCACGCCGCCGGCGCCCGCGCCGGCCCTTTCCCCCGATCAGGCGGCGCTCGCCCGGCACGGCGGCGGCGCGGTGCGCGTGAACGGGAGCGCGGTCACCGTGGTCGCGCCCGACCGGCCGGGCCTGCTGTGGCGGGCGGCCGGGGTGCTCGCGGCGCACCGCATGGCGGTCCGCTCCGCCTCCGCCGCGTCCGCAGGATCGACGGCCGTCATCGAGTTCGTCGTCGTCCCCGAGTACGGCACGCCGCCCGACCCCGCGACGCTGGAGGCCGACCTGCGCCTCGTCCTGGCGGGACGGCTCGACATCGAGCAGCGCCTGGCCCGGCGGGCGAGGTCGATGCGCCCGTCCAGGGTGCCGGTCGCGCCGCCCCGGGTCACCCTGGTGGACGACGCGTCGCTCACCGCGAGCGTGGTGGAGGTGCGGGCGCACGACAGACCCGGCCTGCTGTGGCGGATCGGCCGTGCGTTCGGCGAATGCGGTCTTGACGTACGCGCCGCGCGTGTGGAGACTCTGGGCGCAGAAGCGGTGGATGTCTTCTATGTGGCGGATCGCACAGGCCGTCCCATACTCGATGAGCAGCAGCGAATCCAGGTGCGAGAGCACGTGCTCGCCGCCCTCAGATGAGGCGGGTACCGATCCTCACCTCTTGGTAACAATTGGGGTGCTGCGGCAGGGGTAGGGCCGCTCGCCGTCGTGACCTTGTGGTCGAATTGTCCCCGCTTATACAGCTGTGTCACTTCATGCTGTCCAGACGCGTGAAGGCAGGCCGAACAATGGCGGGGCCGGTGAGCATGGAGCAGTCGAATACCGATAACCGCAGGCGGCGGAGTCGTCTCTCGCCGCGCAACTGGCGAGTGCCCACACGCCTGACCGCGCTGATCGTCGCCCCCACGATCGTCGCCGTACTCCTCGCCGGTGTCCGCGTCGTGGGCTCGATCGACAGCCTGACGGCCTACCAGCGGACCAGGTCGGCGGCGGAATACTCGGTGCACCTGCGGGATCTGGCCGAGCAGCTTGCTCTCGAACGTGACCTGTTCGTCTGGGGTGGCAACAGCAAGCGCAAGTTCAACATCGACGGGGAGACCGAGGTGACCCGCGCCCAGCAGCGCGCGGCGGTCGACCCCCTTGTCCAGCAGGTGAAGGCCGACCTCAAGAACATCAACGCGGACTACGGTATACGTGCCGTAGAGCAGGCGCAGCAGCTCGCGAGCCGTATCTCGAGCCTCTCGGGGATCCGCGAGAACGGCGCGGCGGAGGACTACAGCGCCGTGATCGCCAACACCCTGCGCCTGCAGGACGAACTGGGCAACAACGACGACAACGCTGCGATCGTGGGCAACCTTCGCGCCCTCGGCGCTCTCGCCCACGCCAAGGAGGAGGCGGCGCTGCAGCGGGCCACCCTCACCCGTGAGCTGCTGGAGCGCAACCAGACCTTCACCACGTTCGAGCTGCAGGACTTCCTGGCCTCCCAGTCGCGCCAGCAGAACTACCTGGCGACGTTCTACACCGAGGCCCCGGCGGCCGAGGCGAGCCGCCTGGTCACCCTCCTCGGCGACAGGGACGTGGTCAACAGCGAGCTGACCAAGTCGTGGGCACTCACGCTCGGCCTGCAGAACCAGTCCCTCAGCCGCTACCGGGGCAGGGACAGGGCGGAACAGTGGTTCCAGGACAGCACGAAGGCGATCGAGCAGATGGCGGCCGTCGAGGGCCGCGTGTCCGAGCTGGTGCAGAACCGCGCCCGCGACCTGCAGTCGGCCGAGCAGCGCAACGCCCTCATCGCCGGCGGCCTGATCCTCGCACTCCTCGTGCTCGTGCTCGCCACGACCGTGCTCATCGCGCGGTCGATGGTCCGGCCGCTGCGCCGCCTGCGGGCGGAGGCGCTCGACATCGCCGGGCGGAGGCTGCCGGACATCGTGCAGCAGATGCGCGAGTCCGAGGACCCCGGGCGCGAGTCCCACGTGCAGCCGATCGCGGTCGACAGCACCGACGAGATCGGCGAGGTGGCGCAGGCCTTCGACGAGGTCCACACGCAGGCCGTGCGCCTGGCCGCGGAGGAGTCCCGCCTGCGCGCGAACGTCAACGCGATGTTCGTGAACCTTTCACGGCGCACGCAGACGCTGGTGGAGCGGCAGATCTCGCTGATCGACGGCCTGGAGCGGGGCGAGGAGGACGGCCGGCGCCTGGCCGACCTGTTCAAGCTGGACCACCTGGCCACGCGCATGCGCCGCAACAGTGAGAACCTCCTGGTCCTGGCCGGTCACGAGCCGCCGCGCAAGCGGAGCCAGCCCGCCCGGCTGGTCGACGTGGTCCGCGCCTCGCTGTCGGAGGTCGAGGACTACGAGCGGGTCGTCGTCCGGATCCCGCGTACGATCGCGATCGCCGGGCACGCCGCCAACGACGTCGTCCACCTGCTGGCCGAGCTGGTCGAGAACGCCATCGCCTTCTCGCCGCGCAACACCAAGGTCGTCGTCTCCAGCAGCCCCGTCGAGGGCGGCGCCGTGATGCTCGGCGTCACCGACGCGGGCATCGGCATGTCGCCGGAGGAGCTCGCGGAGATCAACCGCCGTCTCGCAGAGCCGCCCACGATCGACGTCTCGGTGTCCCGCCGGATGGGCCTGTTCGTGGTCGGCCGCCTCGCGCTGCGCCACGGCATCCGGGTGCAGCTGCGCCGGGGCGACGGCGCGGGCGTCATCGCGATGGTGCTGTTCCCCGCCCAGCTCATCTCCAACGCCGACCAGCCCGTCATGCCGCGTCCCTCCGTTCCGCCCGGGCAGACGGCGGCAGGACTGCCGGCCCGGCAGGCGTTCGCCGAGCAGAACCCGCTCGGCTCCGCACCGGGGGGTGGTTCGTTCGAACCCTGGAGCTCCGGCAACGGCGCGGCGGGCGGCGGCGCCGGATCGCGCAGGACCCCGGCGACCGGCGAAAGCGGGCCCGGCGGAAGCGGACTCAGCGGAATCGGGGCGGGCGGCAACGGCGCGGGCGGGTTCGCCGCCTTCGGCGCGCCGACGGCGGACGCGCCGCCCGCGGAGAACACGTACGGGGAAAGCACGTTCACCGAGCACTCGGGGCCGCATTCGATGCCGGGCCTGCCCAGGAGGGCGCCGGACGGCGACACCCGCCGCCCGGCGTTCGGCGAGCAGTCCGAGTCGTCGTGGCCACCGGCGCACGCCGGGCCCTCGGCGTATCCACAGAGCGGATCACAGGGCGGATCACAGGGCGGATCACAGGGCGGATCACAGGGCGGATCACAGGGCGGATCACAGGGCGGATCACAGGGCGGATCACAGGGCGGATCACAGGGCGGATCACAGGGCGGAGCCGCGAGCGGGAGCGGCGACGACCGCTCGGAGCACTCGTGGCCGTCGCTGCCCACCGGGCCGACGGAACTCCCGCAGCGGGGCGCGTCCACCGGCCCCACGGCGTTCTCCCCGTCGAGCACGGGGCCGACCGCGTTCTCGCCGTCGGACACCGGGCCGACGGCGTTCTCCCCGTCGAGCACTGGGCCGACCGCGTTCCCGCAGCCGGCTTCCCCGTCGAGCACGGGGCCGACGGCGTTCTCCCCGTCGAGCACTGGGCCGACCGCGTTCCCGCAGCCGGCTTCCCCGTCGAGCACGGGGCCGACGGCGTTCTCCCCGTCGAGCACCGGGCCGACCGCGTTCTCACCCCCGACGGGGAGCACGCCGGCGTCCGTCGGCGGATCCAGGGCCTTCGGGGCCTTCGGGGCCGAGGAGCCGGTGTCGTCGACCGGGCCGCTGCCGTCGGTGGAGGAGTCGACGCTGGAGCAGGGCGAGGAGTTCCTGCCGATCTTCGCCTCGGTCGAGTCGGCGTGGTTCCGGCGCCCCTCCAACACCGGCCCGCAGGCCGCGCCCGCGGCGCGGACCGGCGCGGAGGAGGACGCGGAGAAGGTTGCGGAGGCACCGGGCGAGAGCACCGGGGAGATCGCGAGGGTGCCCGGTTCCGCCCCCGCCCCGCAGGCGCAGGGCGGAAACCCCGGCGGGTGGCGATCCCGGGCCGACAGCGGCTTCCAGGCCGCGGCGAGCGCCCGGGACCCCCTGCTGGGCGGTGTGACCGCGGCGGGCTTGCCGAAGCGCACGCCGAAGGCCAACCTGGTGCCCGGCTCGGTTGGCGCGGACGCCCCCGCCGCCGCCCCGCGCCCCCCGGTCTCGGCCGAGGCGGTGCGCAACCGCCTGTCCAGCTTCCAGCAGGGTGTAAGGCGAGGCCGGGCCCAGGCGGCCGGAGGTCTCGCCGAAGGGTCGGGTAAGGAGGAGGAGGGCTCGTGAATGAGCTGAGCGTGGAAGCACGCAGGTTCGACTGGCTGATCACCGAGTTCGTCGGCAGCACGCCTGGCGTGGCGCACGCGGTGGTGGTGTCGTCGGACGGCCTGCGGCTGGCCCAATCGGACGGCTTTCCGCCTGACCGCGCCGACCAGCTCGCGGCGGTCGCCGCCGGCCTGCTCAGCCTCACCGCCGGCGCCGCGCGGGTGTTCGAGGGAGGCGCGGTGACGCAGACCGTCGTCGAGATGCAGCGGGGACTGCTGCTCGTGATGGCGATCAGCGACGGCTCCTGCCTCGCCGTGCTCGCCTCGCCGGCGTGCGACATGGGCCTGGTGGCCTACCAGATGACCCTGCTCGTCGAGCGGGCGGGTCAGGTGCTCACCCCGGCGCTGCGCGCCGAGCTGCAGACGTCGCGGCGATGACCATGGGAGAGGGCCATGCGTGATCGTGACGGGACAGAGGAAGAGCCTCTGTTCCGTCCGTACACCGTCACCGGTGGCCGATCCGAGCCGCGTTACCACATGGCGATGGAAACCCTCGTATCATCGGTGACCTTGAAGAGCAATGACTATTCCCTGCTCAGCCCTGAGCAGGAATCGATCATGATGCTATGTCGTTCCGTACGATCGGTCGCGGAGATCTCGGCACTGCTCCGAGTCCCGCTCGGCGTGGCCCGTGTGCTCATCGCCGACATGGCCGACGAGGGTCTGGTCCGCCTGCACATGCCGCAGCTGAACCAGGGACAGCCAGACCTCAACCTGCTCGAAAGGGTGCTCAGTGGACTACGCAGGCTCTAGCCGTGGTCTTACCTCGACGAAGATCGTCGTGGCGGGTGGGTTCGGCGTCGGGAAGACGACCTTCGTCGGTGCCGTCTCCGAGATCCTGCCGCTCACGACCGAGGCCGTGATGACCGACGCCAGCGCGGGCATCGACGACCTGGGACTCACGCCGAACAAGACGACCACGACGGTCGCCATGGACTTCGGCCGGCTCTCGCTCGACCAGGACCTCATCCTCTACCTGTTCGGCACGCCGGGTCAGCACCGCTTCTGGTTCATGTGGGACGATCTCGTCCGCGGTGCCATCGGGGCGGTCGTGCTCGTCGACAGCCGCAGGCTCGCCGACTGCTTCCCGGCGATCGACTACTTCGAGGAGGCCCAGCTTCCCTTCCTGGTCGCGTTGAACGGCTGGGAGGGGCACTTCCTCCACGCGGAGGAGGAGGTTCGTGAGGCGCTGTCGCTGCCTCCGCACGTCCCGGTCGTCCGTACGGACGCGCGCTCGCGGGAAGCCGTCAAGTCCACGCTCGTCAGCCTGGTCGAGTACGTGCTGACCGTGCGCGCCGCCTATGGGGGCCGGGCTTACTAAGGGCCGGGCCTGTGGGATCCCGGCCGTTCGGCGGACGGCCGGGCTGCCGGCGGCTCGACGACGGCGCCCGGTGCGCGGCGAGCCGGCCGAAGATGCCCCGCCCTCCGCGTCGCCGATCTGTGGAGATCTACGCGAGCCTGGGTGTACTGCCAATATCGGGCAACCCATGATCTATGCTGATGTCCACTCCGAAAAGCCCCCTATCCCATTTGACCGCTGCTCGCAGGTTCAGGGATGAATCCGAAGAAAGTTGAGGCCATGCCTCAAAACCGGCATATCCGACATCTGTCCACAGTTTTGGCCGCCGGTCTCGCTCTGACGCTCGCCGGATGCTCTGGCGGCTCAGGGGCGACCGAGGCGGTCCCGGAATCGGTGGCGGCCACGCTCGACCCCAACGCCGACCTCACCAAGCAGAGCCTGACCATCACCATCTGGGACGGATACAGCCCGAAGGACCTGCCGCAGCGGGTGAAGACGAAGCTCGGCTTCGACCTCAAGGTGACGCTCCACGACACCAACGAGGACGCGTTGGCCAAGATCCACAGCAGTGCCGCCAAAGAGATCGACGTCGCCTTCGTGTCGGGGCAGTACGCGCAGGCGCTCAACGAGGCCGGTCTGCTCGAGCCCCTCCACCCCGAGCTCATCCCGAACCTGGCCAACCTCTACCCCGAGGCGGCCAACCTCTCCTACGACAAGGGCAACAAGTTCTCGGTGCCGTACACGTGGGGGACGACCGGGCTGTGCTACCGCGACGACCTGGTGAAGACCCCGCCGACGAGCTGGAACGATCTGCTCAATCCGCCCCCCGCGCTGCGCGGGAAGGTCACGATGATGACCACGGAGCGCTGGCTCGCCCTGCCGGCGCTCAAGTACCTCCGCTACTCCATCAACACGAGCGACGACTCGCAGCTCAAGAAGGCCAAGAGCCTTCTGATCAAGGCGAAGAAGAACCTGCTGGCCTACGACGACACCACGTTCGGCGACCGGCTGAAGTCCGGCGAGGCCGCCATCGTCGAGGCATGGGACGGCTGGTGCCCGACGTCGGAGAAGAACATCAAGTTCGTGGTGCCGAAAGAGGGCAGCGACCTCTGGGCCGACACGATGGTGATCCTGAAGAGCTCCAAGAACAAGGAAGCGGCGCACGCCTTCATCAACTACGTCCTGGACCCGGAGATCCACGGCTGGATGGCCGCGAACATCCTCTACAAGGTCCCCAACAAGGCGGCCATGGACAAGGTCGACCCCGCCTTGCTCGCCCAGAACCCGCCGTTGAAGATGACCCCCGCGGACCTGCTCCAGGGTGAGTCGATCATCGACCTCGGCCAGGACTCGGCGAAGTACACACGCCTGGCGACCGAGGTCGCGGGCAAGCGGTGACATCTCTACAGGGAGTGGACGTGACCGAGCATCGGTTGACGATCTTGTTCATGCCGGAGAGCGCGTACGGGCCGACGAACAACTGCGTGGGGGTCGGCGACGTGCTGCGCCGCCGCGGCCACCGCGTGGTGTTCGCCGCCGAGGCGTCGTGGAAGGGCAAGCTTTCGGCGCTGGGCTTCGAGGAGGATCTGGTCGACCTGGCGCCGCCGGCCGAGGAGGAGCAGGACGCGGGGCAGTTCTGGAAGGACTTCATCCGCGACACGGCGCCGGAGTATCGCAAGAGCACGGCCGAGCAGCTCGAGACGGTGATCAAGCCTATCTGGGAGGCGTTGATCGACGGAGCGCGGTACTGCGAGCCGCAGTTGAAGGCGATCATCGAGCGGGTGCGGCCGGACGTGATCGTGGAGGACAACGTGATCACGTTCCCGGCGTTGATGACGGCGGGAGTGCCGTTCGTGCGGGTCGTGTCGTGCAATCCGCTGGAGGTCAAGGGGCCGGGGGTGGCGCCGCCGTTTTCGGGGCTCGCGGCCGACGGGGCCGGGTGGGTGGAGTTCCGGGCGGAGTACGACCGGACACATCGGGGGCTGTGGGAGGCGTTCAACGCCTGGGTGGTGGAGCAGGGGGCTCCGGCGTTGCCGGAGTTGGAGTTCATCCACGATGGGGACGCCAACCTGTACGTGTATCCGGAGGCCTTGGACTACACCGAGCAGCGGCCGTTGGACGGGTCGTGGACGCGGCTGGACTCGTCGGTGCGGGAGACCGATGGGGAGTTCACCCTGCCCGACATCCCGGGGGAGGGGCGGCTGGTGTACTTCTCCCTCGGCTCGCTGGGCTCCGCGGATGTGGAGTTGATGCGGCGGGTGATCGATGTGCTCGCTCGGACGCCGCATCGCTACATCGTGTCGAAGGGCCCGCTGCATGCTGAGATCGAGCTGGCGCCGAACATGTGGGGCGCGGAGTTCGTGCCGCAGACGAAGATCATCCCGTTGGTTGATCTGGTGATCACCCATGGCGGGAACAACACGACGACGGAAGCGGTGCATTTCGGTAGGCCGATGGTCGTGCTTCCGTTGTTCTGGGATCAGTACGACAACGCGCAGCGGGTGCAGGAGATGGGGTTCGGTGTCCGGTTGGACACCTACGGGTTCGCGGATGAGGAGTTGGCCGAAGCGATCGATCGGCTGCTCAGCGACGACGAGTTGCGGGCCCGGGTAGAGGATGCGGGGCGGGAGATCCGCCGACGGGACGGTCTGCGTCTGGCCGCGGACGTCATCGAGAAGATCGCCGCCAAGTGAGGTGTCCTTTACCGCCGCTGCTGGCCGTATTTAGGACGCATTCCACCAAAATGTACTATTCGCCGATCTGGTAATGGTGTGCTCCAATTGCCATCGCTTCGTGAAATCTCCGACAGCACATGGGTCACGGAAGCCACAGATCGGCAGAACGGCAACAAGGCCGAGAGGTTGCGAAAGCAGTGAGGACGCACGACCAGCAAGATGGTCGAGTTCAGGGAGAGCCGGAGTCCGCGGCTCCGGAGGTCTCGCCGAGTGCGGGCGCCTCGTTTATGCGGCTGGGCAACTGGCGGGTGCGCTCCCGGCTGGTCGCCCTGATCCTGCTGCCGACCGTGGTCGGCGTGCTGTTCGCCGGTGTCCAGCTCACCCAGGCGATCGGTACGGCGTCCGAGTACCGGCGCCTGACCGAGGTGGCCGGCCTCGTCGCCGAGCTCGACGACCTCACGCACAAGGTCGCACGTGAGCGGAACTACACGGCCTGGTACATCGCGGACCACCGCCGGCCGTCCAGGCGCGGCACGGTCACCGAGCAGCAGAGCCAGGTCGACGCGGCCAGCGGCAAGGTGCTGGCCTCGCTGGCCACCCTCGATGCGTCCCAGCCGCTGCGCGTTCGCACCCAGGCGGCCGAGGTCAAAAGATGGCTCCAGGGACTAAAAGGTCTGCGGAAGCTGATCGATGACAGCGAGGTGGCGCCGCGAGCCGCGCTCGGCATGTACACCCGAATGATCGCGGCCCTCTCGTCGCTGCACGAGGACGTGGGGACCACCAGCAACGACGAACGACTCTTCGCCGACAGTCTCGCGCTCGACGCCCTGAACAAGGCGAAGGAGGAGCAGTCCAGGCAGCAGGGCATCCTCACGGTCGCGCTCGTCGAAGGCAAGCTCGACTACGACGACCTCGCGGACTTCCTCGGATCCGGGAAGACCCAGGACACCCAGCTCGCCAGCTTCCAGGCCGAGGCGTCTGCTTCCGATGCCCAGTTCTACAAGCAGACCGTGCGCGGCCTGCAGGTCGAGAAGGCCGACTCCCTCCGAGCCGGGGCGCTGGCCCAGCTGCGCGAGTACCGGGCGATCCGGGACCTCGACCGGACCAATCCGGGCAACGACGTCCGCCTGTGGTTCGACACCACGGGCACGGAGATCGACCGGATGCGGAAGGTCGAGGAGCGGATCGCCGGTTCCGTGGTCGCCCAGGCCCAGGCACTGGAGGCAGCCGAGCGGCAACGGGCCATCGTCTCCGGTGTCGCCATCCTGGCGCTGCTGGTCGTGGTCCTCCTGATCACCGCCGTCGTCGCCAGCTCGCTCACCCGGCCCCTGCGGCGCCTGCGCAGCGAGGCGCTGGAGATCGCCGGTCACCGGCTGCCGGACACCGTCCAGCGGTTGCGCGATTCCGGTGAGATGTCGGAAACGACCAATATCCAGCCCATCGGTGTCACGTCTAAGGACGAGATTGGTGAGGTGGCGCGGGCGTTTGATGAGGTGCATCGCGAGGCCGTGCGGCTGGCGGGTGACGAGGCCCGGTTGCGCAGCAATGTCAACGCGATGTTCGTGAACTTGTCGCGGCGTACGCAGACGCTGGTGGAGCGGCAGCTTTCGCTGATTGATGGGCTGGAGCAGGGTGAGCAGGACGAGCAGCGGCTCGGCAACCTGTTCAAGCTCGACCACCTGGCGACCCGCATGCGTCGTAATAGTGAGAACCTTTTGGTTCTCGCGGGGCAGGAGCCCGCGCGTCGCTGGGGTCAGCCGGTGCCCATTGTCGATGTGGTGCGCGCGTCGTTGTCGGAGGTCGAGAGTTACGAGCGTGTGGATATCCGGGTGCAGGCCGGGGCGTCGGTGGTCGGTCAGTCGGTCAACGACGTCGTCCACCTCGTGGCGGAGCTGGTGGAGAATGCCATTTCCTTCTCGCCTCGTGACACCAAGGTCACGGTGTCGAGCAATCGTATCGATGGCGGCGGTTTGATCATTTCGGTCAGTGACCAGGGCATCGGTATGACGCCTGAGGAGCTGGCTCAGACCAACTATCGGCTGGCCAACCCGCCGGTCGTGGATGTGTCGGTGTCCCGCCGCATGGGCCTGTTCGTGGTCGGCCGCCTGGCTCTGCGTCATGGCATCCGTGTGCAGTTGCGCCAGCAGGACGCCGGTGGCCTGACGGCGATGGTGTTGTTGCCTGAGGCGCTGCTGGCCAATGCCGGTGCGGGGTTCCCCGGTGTGCCGGGGATGCCGCAGCCTGAGCTGACCAGTCCGATGCCGGCGGTTGGGACCGGGCCGCAGTTCGGGGCGTCGGTGTTCGGTGGTGCGCCGGCCTTGGCCAGTCCGACGCCGTTTGAGAATCCGCCGCGTACTCCGGTGTTCGGCGCGGACGCGCCCGGCGTGGGCACTCCCGGCGCTGATCCCTTCGAGCGTGGGCCGTTCGAGTCCTTCCCGCGGGAGACCGTGGACTTCGACCCCGACCCGTTCGCCCGCAACCCCTTCGAGCCGCCGCCGGGCCGGAGCGCCGGCGGCGACCCGTTCGCGCGCGACCCGTTTGAGACGGGCGGTGCGGGACGGCCGGGCGAGTCCGATCCCTTCGCCCGCAACCCCTTCGACACCGGCGGCTTCGGCCAGGGCGCGGCAGGACTGGGCGCGACAGGACAGGGAGCGACAGGACAGGGCGCGACAGGACAGGGCGGGCAGTCCGATCCGTTCGCTCGCAGCCCGTTCGAGTCCGGGCCGTTCGACCGGGCGGCCTTCGACAAGACGCCGTTCGAGACCACGAACTTCGACTCGGGACCGTTCGAGTCCAGCCCCTTCGACACCAACCCCTTCAGCCGGGGCCATGTCGGCGAGGCTCCGGTGGACACGCCCTGGCCCGGTCACCTGCCTCCTCCGGGGGGTGGCTCCTGGCCCGGCACCCCGCAGGACGGCGGCGCCGGCTGGCCCGGGCGGACCGGCCGCGGCGCCTTCGAAGGCGATGACAACACGGGCCCGTTGCCGGTGGTGCGGAGTTCGCCGCTGGAGTCGGGGGAGGAGTTCCTGCCGATCTTCGCCGCGGTCGAGTCGGACTGGTTCAAGAAGGTCGACGTCCCGGCGGACAAGAGCGACTCCGACGGCGAGACCGGTGCGGACATCAAGACGACTTGGTCGTCTCCGGCGGATGCCGGTTGGCAGGCGGCCAGGGCGGCCAGTGAGCCGGCCCTGGGCGGGGTGACCTCCTCGGGTCTGCCGAAGCGGGTGCCCAAGGCCAACCTGGTGCCAGGTTCGGCCACGGCTCCCGCTCCCTCCGCGGAGCCCGCCGCGGCGGCTTCCCCGCCGTCGCCCCCGCCCGTGCTCTCGCCCGAGCGGGTGCGCAGCAGGCTCTCCAGCTTTCAGCAGGGCGTACGGCAGGGCCGGGCGGTCGCTCGCGGGGAGGCCGGGGAGGGTCAGGGATACCCCGGGGCGGCGGCTTTGGGCATGCCCGATGCCCAGGACAGTGAGAAGGAGGACTGATGAGGGAAATGAGTCAGGCCGCACGCGGCATCAACTGGTTGATCACGGACTTCGTGAACAACGTGCCGGGTGTGGCGCACACCGTGGTGGTGTCGGCGGACGGGTTGCCTCTGGCGTTCTCGGACGGGTTTCCCAAGGACCGGGCGGATCAGCTGGCGGCGGTGGCGGCTGGGTTGATCAGTCTGACGCAGGGTGCGTCGCGGGTGTTCGAGGGTGGCCCGGTGACGCAGACGGTGGTGGAGATGCAGCGGGGGTTGTTGCTGATCATGTCGATCAGTGACGGGTCCTGTCTTGCGGTGTTGGCGGCGGCCGATTCCGATCTGGGTCTGGTGGCCTATCAGATGACGTTGCTGGTGGAGCGGGCGGGTCAGGTGCTGACGCCCGCGGTCCGCGCCGAACTCCAGGCCTCCCACCCGAGATGATGAGCGGTGAGAAACAGGACGGGCGAGAAGGTTTGAGGCGAGGCGGCCACGGCGTCGCCGAGGTCCGGAGTGAGAGCTAGCAGGTCAGGAGGACGCTGTGGCAGGCGGCGGCTGGAACAACGAGGCCTATCCGCCGGTGGACGACTCCCACCGGCGTTACGGCGACGCGAACGCCGCCCCGTCTTCAGGGGCGGGGGAGCGGAGTTCGCTGGTGCGGCCGTACGCGGTGACGGGGGGGCGTACGGCACCGCGCGTGCAGTTGGCGATGGAGGCGCTCGTGTCCTCCGCCACGGTGATGCACCAGGACCTCTCCACGCTCACCCCGGAGCGCCAGGCGATCAGCACGCTGTGCCGTCAGGTGCGGTCGGTGGCTGAGGTGTCGGCGTTGCTGCGGATTCCGCTGGGTGTGGTTCGCGTGGTGATCGCGGACATGGCGGCGGAGGGGCTGGTGCATGTGCATCAGCCGCAGTTGGAGGCTGGTAAGCCGGATCTGAACTTGCTGGAAAGGGTGCTCAGTGGACTTCGCAGGCTCTAGCCGGGGGTTGACCTCGACGAAGATCGTCGTTGCGGGGGGCTTTGGTGTGGGGAAGACGACCTTCGTGGGGGCGGTGTCGGAGATCGTCCCGTTGACGACCGAGGCGGTGATGACCGACGCCTCGGTGGGCGTGGACGATGTGGGGTTGGTGCCGCACAAGACGACCACGACGGTGGCGATGGACTTCGGCCGGGTGTCGCTGGACCGGGAACTGATTTTGTATCTGTTCGGTACGCCGGGTCAGCATCGGTTCTGGTTCATGTGGGACGACCTGGTGAAAGGGGCGATCGGCGCGGTCGTCCTTGTGGATAGCAGGCGACTGGCGGACTGTTTTCCCGCAATTGACTATTTTGAGGAGGCCCGGCTGCCGTTCGTGGTCGCCCTGAACGGCTGGGAGGGGCAATTCATCCACGCGGAGGACGAAATTCGCGAAGCCCTCTCCCTGTCGCCGAACGTGCCCATCGTCCGCACGGACGCCCGGTCCCGCGAGGCGGTGAAGAACACTCTCATCAGCCTGGTGGAGTACGTCCTGACGTTCCGCGCCGCCTACGAGAGGACGCCCTGAAGCCCGTCGGTCGGCAGGAGATGTATTTCATCGGCTTGCCGTAAGGACAGAGTCTGGTAATAAGACGGGCACCGTTCTTGGCTAATTATCCCCATTCAGGAGCTTTCTCCTGCCATTCGCGCAGGATCTTTTGCTTGGCCTCTACGCAATCGGCGTGCTGCAATTACCCTTGCCCGCAGGACGTCTCCGATGTCACGGCAACCACATGAGTGACGAGGCGCTCCCCCCTGGGCGCACGTACGGTGGAGGTTGCGAGGCCCGTGAGGACACAAGACCCCAGGCCCGATGAGAGCCCCGGGACCGGGGTTCCCGAGCGGAGGCCTGAAGAAGGAAGCCGATTCCTCCTGCGCAATTGGCGTGTGCGCTCCAGGCTCGTGGCGCTGATCCTCATCCCGACACTGGCGGCGCTGCTGCTGGGCGGCCTGCGGGTCGTCACCTCGGTCAACACGGCGTCCGAATACCAGCAGACCAGCGACCTGGCGCGGCTCGTGGACAAGGTCGCGGGCCTCACCCACGAGCTGCAGTCGGAACGCGACCTGGCCGCCTGGAACGCGACGCGCGGCCACGCGGCGAAGGCGACCGCCGCAGTCAAGGCGCAGACCCTTCTCACCGACAAGGCGGCCACCGCCGTCCGGGACCTGGCGAACGAGGTCAGGACGAAGGTGAGCAGCCGCACCTCCGACGAGATCGACCACATCATGGGCAAGCTCGACGGCGTGGAGGTTCTGCGGAGCCAGGCCATGCAGGGGAACCAGGCCATGCAGGGGAACCTGCAGCCGAGCGCCGTGATCGGCCAGTACACCCTCGTCATCGACACCCTGCTGGCCCTGCAGGACGAGCTGGCCAAGAGCACGCAGGACGACCGGCTCGCCGCCTCGTCCGTCACGCTGGCCGCGCTCGCCCGCGCGAAGGAGAACGCCTCCGTGCAGCGCGGCCTGCTGACCACGGTGCTGCCCGTCACCCGCTTCGAACAGACCCAGCTGCAGAACTTCCTCGGCGCCGTGTCCGCCGAGGAGAGCGAGCTGCGCGCCTTCCGCAAGAGCGCCACCGCCGAGGAGCGCGCCGACTACGACAGCACGGTCACAGGCGGCAAGGTCGACCAGGCCGAGTTCATCCGCACGCTGGTGCTCGACCGCGCCAACGCGGGCTTCCCGCTCAAGGGCTTCGACCTGTCGGTACGTGACGACACCCAACTCTGGTACGACGCGATGTCACAGCCCATCAACCGGATGCGCACCGTCGAGGCCAAGCTGACCTCCTCCATCGTGGCGCGGAGCCAGTCGCTCAAGGACGACGAGCAGCAGCGGGCCATCATCGTGGCCGCCGCCGTCGCCCTCCTGCTGATCGCGGTCCTGCTCGTCACCGCCGTCGTCGCCCGCTCGCTCGTACGCCCGCTGCGGCGCCTGCGCGGCGAAGCGCTGGAGATCGCCGGCAGCCGCCTCCCCGACACGGTGCAGAAGCTGCGGGAGGCCGGCGACGCCGCCGAGGTCCCGCCCATCGCCCCGATTCAGGTGGTGGGCCGCGACGAGATTGGTGAGGTGGCGCGGGCGTTTGATGAGGTGCATCGCGAGGCCGTGCGGCTGGCGGGTGACGAGGCCCGGTTGCGCAGCAATGTGAACGCGATGTTCGTGAACTTGTCGCGGCGTACGCAGACGCTGGTGGAGCGGCAGCTTTCGCTGATTGATGGGCTGGAGCAGGGTGAGCAGGACGAGCAGCGGCTCGGCAACCTGTTCAAGCTCGACCACCTGGCGACCCGCATGCGTCGTAATAGTGAGAACCTTCTGGTTCTCGCGGGGCAGGAGCCCGCGCGTCGCTGGGGTCAGCCGGTGCCCATTGTCGATGTGGTGCGCGCGTCGTTGTCGGAGGTCGAGAGTTACGAGCGTGTGGATATCCGGGTGCAGGCCGGGGCGTCGGTGGTCGGTCAGTCGGTCAACGACGTCGTCCACCTCGTGGCGGAGCTGGTGGAGAATGCCATTTCCTTCTCGCCTCGTGACACCAAGGTCACGGTGTCGAGCAATCGTATCGATGGCGGCGGTTTGATCATTTCGGTCAGTGACCAGGGCATCGGTATGACGCCTGAGGAGCTGGCTCAGACCAACTATCGGCTGGCCAACCCGCCGGTCGTGGATGTGTCGGTGTCCCGCCGCATGGGCCTGTTCGTGGTCGGCCGCCTGGCTCTGCGTCATGGCATCCGTGTGCAGTTGCGCCAGCAGGACGCCGGTGGCCTGACGGCGATGGTGTTGTTGCCTGAGGCGCTGCTGGCCAATGCCGGTGCGGGGTTCCCCGGTGTGCCGGGGATGCCGCAGCCTGAGCTGACCAGTCCGATGCCGGCGGTTGGGACCGGGCCGCAGTTCGGGGCGTCGGTGTTCGGTGGTGCGCCGGCCTTGGCCAGTCCGACGCCGTTTGAGAATCCGCCGCGTACTCCGGTGTTCGGCGCGGACGCGCCCGGCGTGGGCACTCCCGGCGCTGATCCCTTCGAGCGTGGGCCGTTCGAGTCCTTCCCGCGGGAGACCGTGGACTTCGACCCCGACCCGTTCGCCCGTAGCGAGTTTGAGTCCGGGCCGTTCGATTTCAGCCCCTTCGACACCACCCCCGTCAGCCCGGGTCATGTCGGCGAGGCTCCGGTGGACACGCCCTGGCCCGGTCACCTGCCTCCTCCGGGAGGCGGTTCCTGGCCCGGCACCCTGCAGGGTGACGACAACACGGGCCCGTTGCCGGTGGTGCGGAGTTCGCCGCTGGAGTCGGGGGAGGAGTTCCTGCCGATCTTCGCCGCGGTCGAGTCGGACTGGTTCAAGAAGGTCGACGTCCCGGCGGACAAGAGCGACTCCGACGGCGAGACCGGTGCGGACATCAAGACGACTTGGTCGTCTCCGGCGGATGCCGGTTGGCAGGCGGCCAGGGCGGCCAGTGAGCCGGCCCTGGGCGGGGTGACCTCCTCGGGTCTGCCGAAGCGGGTGCCCAAGGCCAACCTGGTGCCCGGTTCGGCCGACGCGGCCGCGGCGCCGGCGGCGCCCGCACCTTCGCCGCCGCTCCTGTCGCCCGACCGGGCCCGCAGTCGGCTGGCGAGCCTGCAGCAGGGCGTACGGCAGGGCCGGGCGGTGGCTCGGGGCGAACTGAGTGAGGACGAGGGCTATCCGACCGCGAAAGGGGACGGCGCATGAGTGAGTTGAGCCAGGGCGCACGCGGCCTGAACTGGTTGATCACGGACTTCGTGAACAACGTGCCGGGTGTGGCGCACACCGTGGTGGTGTCGGCGGACGGGTTGCCTCTGGCGTTCTCGGACGGGTTTCCCAAGGACCGGGCGGATCAGCTGGCGGCGGTGGCGGCTGGGTTGATCAGTCTGACGCAGGGCGCGTCGCGGGTGTTCGAGGGTGGCCCGGTGACGCAGACGGTGGTGGAGATGCAGCGGGGGTTGTTGCTGATCATGTCGATCAGTGACGGGTCCTGTCTTGCGGTGCTGGCGGCGGCCGATTCCGATCTGGGTCTGGTGGCCTATCAGATGACGTTGCTGGTGGAGCGGGCGGGTCAGGTGCTGACGCCCGCGGTCCGCGCCGAGCTCCAGGCATCTCACCCGCGGTGACGGAAGACTCCGCGAAGTGAGGCACGCGGTGGAGGACAGATCGGGGAACACGCCCTGAGCGGGGCGGCCGGGGCGGCCGCCGGGTTCCGGAGCGAGAGCGAGAAGTCAGGAGGACGCTGTGGCAGGCGGCGGCTGGAACAACGAGGCCTATCCGCCGGTGGACGACGCCCACCGGCAGTACGGCGGCACGAACCCCGTCCCGACGCCGGCGCCGGCGGAGCAGAGCTCACTGGTGCGGCCGTACGCCGTCACCGGCGGGCGTACGGCACCGCGGCTCCAGCTCGCCATGGAGGCACTCGTGTCCTCCGCCACGGTGATGCACCAGGACCTCTCCACGCTCACCCCGGAACGCCAGGCGATCAGCACGCTGTGCCGTCAGGTGCGGTCGGTGGCTGAGGTGTCGGCGTTGCTGCGGATTCCGCTGGGTGTGGTTCGCGTGGTGATCGCGGACATGGCGGCGGAGGGGCTGGTGCATGTGCATCAGCCGCAGTTGGAGGCCGGTAAGCCGGATCTGAACTTGCTGGAAAGGGTGCTCAGTGGACTACGCAGGCTCTAGCCCGGGTCTGACCTCGGCAAAGATCGTGGTTGCCGGGGGTTTCGGCGTGGGGAAGACGACCTTCGTGGGGGCGGTGTCGGAGATCGTCCCGTTGACGACCGAGGCGGTGATGACCGACGCGTCGGCGGGTGTGGACGATGTGGGGTTGGTGCCGCACAAGACGACCACGACGGTGGCGATGGACTTCGGCCGGGTGTCGCTGGACCGGGAACTGATTTTGTATCTGTTCGGTACGCCGGGTCAGCATCGGTTCTGGTTCATGTGGGACGACCTGGTGAAAGGGGCGATCGGCGCGGTGGTGCTGGTCGACACCCGGCGGTTGGCCGACAGTTTCCCCGCGGTGGACTACTTCGAGGAGGCGCGCCTGCCCTTCGTCGTCGGCGTCAACGGCTTCGACGGGCACTACCCGCACGCCGAGGAGGAGGTGCGTGAGGCGATGACGTTGTCGCCGCATATCCCGATCGTCCGCACCGACGCCCGCGACCGCGAATCGGTCAAGACCGCCCTGATCGCGCTCGTCGAACACGCGCTGACCATGCGGGCCGCCGTACCCGGCTGGGGGCGCGCCTGACGCGGCCCCCGGCTCGGGAGTCACCTGTCTAGGCGCGGACCGCCTCGATGAGGGTGGCGTGGAACGGCAGGTCATAGGTGCCGGACAGTCGCAGCCCGGCGGCCCGCAGCAGTGCGTCGTGCTCCGACCTGCTGCGCTCCCTTCCCTGCCCGAACAGGCCGAGCATCCGCATGTCGAGGTCCTTGCCGAAGTGCGGTGAGTCGTCGTCCGGCAGGACAATCTCCACCAGCAGCACCCGGCCGTCGTCGCTCATGGCCTCGCGGACCACCCGCAGGATCCGGGCCGCGTCCTCGTCGTCCCAGTTGTGGATCACACTGCCCAGCAGGTAGGCGTCGTGACCCGCGGGGACGGACGCGAAGAAGTCGCCCTCGACGAGCTCCACCCGCTCCGACAGCCCCCACTCGTCGAAGGCGGCCCGCGCGTCCGGCAGCACGTGCGCCAGCTCCACCAGCACTCCGCGCAGGTGCGGGTTGGCCCGCAGCGCCGTCGCCAGGATGTGGCCCCGGCCGCCGCCCACGTCCACCAGCGTCTTCACCGACGAGAAGTCGTAGCTCGCGGCCACCCCGTCGGCCATCGGCTGCGACCGCTGGGTCATGAAGTCGTTGAAGATCCGGTTCAGCTCGGGGTCGGTCCCCAGGTGGTCGTAGAGCACGCCGTACTTCTCGACGAACGCCGACCGTCCCTCGCGCACCGTCGTTGCCAGGTTGTGCATGCCGTACGAGAGCGTGGGCGTGGTATTGGTCTGGACGGCCGTGCGCAGAGAGCCGGGGACGCCGTCCACCAGCAGCCGGCCCGCGTCGGTCAGGGCGTACGTGCCGGGGGAGACGGAGGTGAACAGCCCGCTGGCGGCGCACGTCCGCAGCAGGCGGGCGAGGGACGGCGCGTGCGCGCCGCAGCGCGCGGCGAGCTCCTCGACGGTGAGCGGCCCGTCCTTCAGGTGGCCGGCGCAGTCGAGGTCGACGATCGCGCCGAGCGCCGCGGCCCGGTAGGCCCCGCGCAGGAGCTCCCACACGACGTTGCTGGGTTCTGTCACGTCCACTAATCCTTTTCCATATGTGAGGGGGTCATTATGTGAGGCGGCATTATGTGAGGCGGCATTATGTGAGGCGGGGTCATGCTGAACTCGGGTCTGCCGCGCACCAGGCGGCTCACCTCGCTCCGCAGGTGTACGAAGGCGGGCAGCTCCCGGGTCCCGATCTGGTCGCGGGGGCCGGGCAGGTCCACCCGCAGGTCGGCGGCGACCACGGCGGGCGCCCGGGTCAGCACCACCACCCGGTCGCCGACGTAGACGCTCTCGTCGATGTCGTGGGTGATCAGGACGATCGTCATGCGGTGGTGACCGCGTACGGCGAGGACGAGGTCCTCCAGGTCCTCGCGGGTCTGGGCGTCGACGGAGCCGAACGGCTCGTCCATCAGCAGCAGCGAGGGACGGTAGGCGAGAGCACGGGCGATGGCCACCCGCTGCTGCATGCCGCCGGACAGCTGCCAGGGATACTTGGCCGCGGCGCTTTCCAGCCCCACCGCCGCCAGCGCCTCGGCCGCCGCCGTACGGCGTGCCGTCCGGCCGAGGCCGCGCCGCCGCAGCGGCAGCGCCACGTTGTCGCGGACCGACATCCAGGGGAACAGCGACCTGCTGTAGTCCTGGAAGACCACCGCGAGGTCGTCCGGCGTCGCGGTGACCGGCCGGCCCTTGACGCGCACCTCGCCACCGGTCGGCCGCACGAGTCCCGCGATCGACCGCAGCAGCGTCGACTTTCCACAGCCCGACGGGCCGACGACGCAGACGAGCTGGCCCTCCGGGACGCTGAGGTCGATTCCGCCGAGCGCCCGGTGGGCATCCGGGCCGCTGCCGTAGGTGTGGGTCAGGTTGACGACGTCGAGCACGGTGATGTCACCTCACTTCGTCCGCCCGGCACGCCGGTGCCAGGACAGCGTGCGCCGTTCCACGACGAGGAACGACGAGTTGAGGAGGAAGCCGAGGACGCCGAGCAGCGCGATCGTCCCCCACATCCCCGGGAGGTCGAAGTTCTGCTGCGTGTAGAGCAGCTCGTAGCCGATCCCGCTGGTCGCGCTGCCCGCGAGCTCGGCGACGACCATCAGGATGAGCGCGAGCGACAGGCTCAACCGCAGCCCCGCGAAGATCTTCGGCGCCGCCGCCGGCAGGATCACCCGGGTGAGCCGCTCGGTCCGCGACAGGCCGAAGACCCGCGCCGTCTCGATGTGGAGGCGGTCCACGAAGCGGGCGCCGTCCACCGAGTTGACCAGGACCGGCCAGATCACGCCGTACACGATGGTGGCGACCTGCATCCGCGTGTCCGCCTTGAACAGCACGACGAACAGCGGGATGAGCGTCGGCGGCGGGATCGCCCGCCCGAACTCGATCAGCGGGTCGACGTAGCCCGCCAGCGTCCTGGACCGGCCGATCGCCACGCCGAGGGCGATCCCGCCCAGGCAGGCGAGCGCCCAGCCGCCGAACATCCGGCCGAGGCTGGGCAGGAAGTCGGCGAGGGCGGCGTCGCTGAGAAACAGGCGGGCCGGGGGCCCGGAGAACCACAGCTCGCGCAGCCGGGCCAGGATCGCCGACGGCGGCGGGAAGTAGACGGACTCCGCCGCGCGCGCGGCGGCCTCCCACACGGCGACGACGACGGGCACCGTCCACAGCCGCCCGGCCAGCCCGGGGAGCCCGCGCAACCGGCCGCCGTTCGCGGCGGTGTCCGTCACTGGGCCACCCCCGCCCGCGCGGCGTGCCAGCGGAACAGGCCGTGTTCGACCCGGACCAGCAGCGCGTTCACGACCAGGCCGATCAGCCCGGCCCACACCGTGGCCGCCAGCATGAGGTCGATCCGGTAGCCGGACCCGGCGTTGACGATGTAGACGCCGATGCCGCCCTCGCCGCCGGCGAGCAGTTCCGCGCTGATCGCCACCACCAGCGCGACCGAGGCCGCCAGCCGTACGCCGGTCAGGACGAACGGGGCGGCGCTCGGCAGCGTCACCCGCAGCAGGACGGCCAGGCGGCCGAAGCCGAAGACCCGCATCGTGTCCTTGGCGACGGGGTCCACGTCGTGCAGGCCGTACATCGTGTTGACGAGCACCGGCCAGCAGGCGGCGTACACGATGACCGTGACCTTCATCGCGCCGTCGGCGGCCGCGATGAGCGCGACCAGCGGGATCAGCGCGACCGAGGGGATCGGCCGGAGAAACTCGATCACCGGCCGCAGCGCGGTCTCCGCCCTCGGCAGGCTGCCCAGCAGCACTCCGGCCGGCACGGCCAGCAGGGTGGCGAGGAGGAGGCCCTCGGCCCACACCTCGACGGTGGCCGAGACGTCGCGCAGGAACTCGTAATCGACGGCGAGCCCGGCGGTCCCCGCCAGCACGGTGGACGCGAGGGGCATGATCTGGGTGTCCAGGAGGCCGGTGCGTCCGGCGACCTCCGCGGCGACGAGCAGGACCGCGACGCCGGCGGCGCCGCGGGCCACTCTGCTGAGGATCATTGCGGCATCGGCACCAGCAGCGGGTTCACGTCCATCTTGGCCTTCAGGTAGCCGTACTCCAGCATCAGGTCGGCCACCCGCTGGATGCGCGTCGCGTTCAGCGTGGACGGGTACGCGCCGAGCGTGATGATCGATGCCGCGTCAGGAGTGATCTTCGTGTACGTCGGCAGCACCTTCTCCACGGCCTTGCGGTCGGAGTCGGCGATCTGCTGCGCCTTCACGATCGCCCGCTGGAAGGCGGCCATCGTCTTCGGGTACTTCGACAGGCTGGGCTCGGTCGTGGTCCAGCCGGCGATCGGGAAGTCCGCCATCGCGCCGGTCATCGTGTCGGCGATCTTCCGGGCGCCCATGTCCTTCTGCACGCCGGTCAGGAACGGCTCGGTGAGCCAGGCGGCGTCCGTCTGGCCCGACGCCAGCTTGCCCGGCGCGTCGGGGAAGCCCATGGGCGCGTACACGACGTCCTTGGGGGACAGCCCGTTGGCCCGCAGGGTCTGGTCGACGGCGAGCGTGCCGATGCTGTTCAGCGAGGCGACCGAGATCTTCTTGCCCTTGAGGTCCTTGATGGACTGGATTGGTGAGTCCTTCTTGACCACGATGTCGAAGACATCCGGTTTCGCCTGGAAAGTGTCGGCGAGGACGCGGAAGTTCGCCATCTTCGCCTCTTGCGCCGAAAGCACCGAGAAGTAGTTTCCGAGCGCGATGTCCACCGCGCCGCTCACCAGCTTCGGGATGGCGACGACGGTGCTCGGCACAATTTCGGGCTTTACGGTCAGCCCTTCGTCCTTGAAGAAACCCCGTTCCGTTGCGATGTACAGCGCCGCGACGTCCGCGATGGGGAGAATGCCGACTTTAAGGGTGGTTTTTTCCAGTCCGTTATTGCCGGCCGCTGCCGTATCCGTATCCGTGCCCGCACCGCCACAGGCGGTGAGTGTCAACGCTGCTATGACGCCGATGACGGTCCTGCGACCCGTCAGCCTCATGGATTCTCCTCAGGTGGGGGAAGTGAAGGCGCCCGGGCGGGAGATGGCGGCAGATGGCGGCACCGGGCGACGGGCGAGAAGCGTAGCGGGACTTAAACCGAGATAACAGGATTAAGAGTCCTATGTCACCAAACTTGTCAGTAAATCCACTATGCCCCGTAACCTGGGGTGTGGCGGTTTGGACCGCTACATGTCCAGAACCCCATTCGGGAATGTTGCTCGGCGCCCGGCGATGCACGGGAAAGGCCTTCTCTGTGCATCGTCGCACGAAAGTCTCATCGCTTGGAACGTGCTAAATGATTCGACAGGTTGGTCTATCTCGTCGCCTTATGCTCCAATTGCCGATGTCTTGTGGGAGGTATCCCGACTGATAGGTCCGAATCCCATCTAGAAGAACCGCGTGAGGTTGCACCTGTGAGGACGGCAACAGTCGAGAGCGGTCGTCGTAGTGAACGGAAGCCGCCCCCGCTGCCGGCCGGCTCCGGGGCGCCCGCGGCGGAGCAGGGGGAACACCCGGAGCGGCCCGAGCCGCCCGGGCAGGGCGCCGGCAGCCCGCTGGCGCTGAAGAACTGGCGGCTGCGCACCCGGCTGCTGGCGTTGATCCTGGTGCCGACCGCCGTCGCGGTCACGCTGGGCGGCCTGCGGGTGGCCTCCTCGATCGGCAGCGCGGCCGAGTACCAGCGGGTGCAGGACGTGGCCGAGCTGATCGTCGGCATCGGCGACTTCGTCCACGAGCTGCAGCTCGAACGCGACCTGACGGCCCGCTATGTGGCGTTGGACCGCCACGGCGGCACGATGCTCTCTCTGATCCACGACCAGCAGGCGGCGGTCGACGCGGCCGCGCAGCGGGTGCGGTCGAAGGCGGAGACCGCGGGCGACACGTTCGGCGACATCGGCCGCGCCGACCTCGTCCGCCTGCGCGGCCGCCTCGACGAGCTGACCGCGCTGCGCGGCACGATCCTGCAGAGCAAACTCCCCGCCCTGCCCGCGATCGACAAGTACTCGCTGTTCGTCGCCGACGCGCTGCGGCTCTACGACGAGACAGTGCAGGGCGCGGTGGACGAGGGCGTCATCGCCGGCCTCAAGTCGATGGCCTCGCTCGCGCGGGCCGAGGAGGAGATCTCCAAGCAGCGCGCGCTGCTGGCCGCCGCGCTGGTGCGGGACCGGTTCGAGACCGCGGAGATCGACGCCTTCACCGCCGCCCGCGCCCGTGAGGTCAGCGAGCGCAACGCGTTCCTCGCGCAGGCCACATCCGGGCAGCGGCAGCTCTTCTCGGACACCGTCACCGGCCAGAAGGTCGACCGGGCCGAATATCTGCGCGCCCTCGCCCTGAGCCTCACCCGCGATGGCCTGTCGCTGCGCCGGATCGAGCCCGGCGGCCAGGCGGTGGACACCTGGTTCGACGCGATCACCGAGACCGGCGACCAGATGCACAAGGTCAACCTGGCGCTCGCCCGCTCGGTGATCACGCGCAGCGTGGAGTTCCAGGGGTCCGACCAGAGGGTCGCCGCGGTCAACGTGATCCTGGTCGCCGCCGTCCTGCTGGTGGTCCTGCTCATCACCTCGGTGATGGCCCGCTCGGTCGTACGCCCGCTGCGGCGGCTGCGCGGCGAGGCGCTGGAGATCGCCGGTCACCGGCTGCCCGACCTCGTCCAGCGTCTGCGCGAGTCCGATTCGGCGGGCCCCCAGCAGGTGCAGCCGATCGGGGTGGTGTCGGCGGACGAGATCGGCGAGGTCGCGCGGGCCTTCGACGAGGTCCACCGCGAGGCCGTACGGCTGGCGGGCGACGAGGCCCAGCTGCGCGGCAACATCAACGCGATGTTCGTGAACCTGTCGCGGCGCACGCAGACGCTGGTGGAGCGGCAGATCACCCTGATCGACGGGCTGGAGCAGGGTGAGCAGGACGAGCAACGGCTCGGGAACCTGTTCAAGCTCGACCATCTCGCCACCCGCATGCGCCGCAACAGTGAGAACCTCCTGGTCCTCGCCGGGCAGGAGCCCGCGCGCCGCTGGAGCCAGCCCGTCGAGATCACCGACGTCCTGCGGGCCTCGCTCTCGGAGGTCGAGGGCTACGAGCGGGTGGTGCTGAACTTCCCCTCGGACGTCTCGATCGCCGGTCAGGCCGTCAACGACGTCATCCACCTGATGGCGGAGCTGGTGGAGAACGCGCTGTCGTTCTCGGCCCGCGACACCCGCGTGGTCGTGTCGGGCAACCGGATCGACGGCGGAGGCGTGATGATCTCCGTCACCGACTCCGGCATCGGGATGACCGCGGAGGAGATCTCCCAGGCCAACTGGAGACTGGCGAACCCGCCGGTCGTGGACGTCTCGGTGTCCCGCCGCATGGGCCTGTTCGTGGTCGGCCGCCTCGCCATGCGCAACGGCATCCGGGTGCAGCTCAGGCCGCACGACGGGGGAGGGCTGACCGCGATGGTCCTGATGCCGGAGACCCTGATGGGCCGTCAGGCCCATACGCAGCAGTCCTACTCGGGCGCCTTCACCCCTGCCTGGAGCTCCCAGTCCGGCCAGTCGTCCTGGGGCGGGCCCTCCCCGTCGATCTCCTCGTCGGCTCCTCCGTCCATCTCCCCGCCGATTCCCGCGCAGGACCCGCTCACGCGGCTGCGCGGACGCCGGTTCGACTCGGTGCCGGACGAGGCGGCCACCGGTCCGCTGCCCACGATCACCGGGCCCGTCACCTTGGGCCCGGGGGCGTCGCCGGTGACCACCGGGCCGGTCTCGATCTCCGGTCCGATACACGGCGCCCCGGTCCCTCAGAGCGGGGCACAGGCCGGGCCGCCCGCCGAGGAGTATCTGCCGATCTTCGCCTCCGTCGAGTCCGCCTGGTTCCGGCGCACTCCCGCCGCCGACACCGGATCCGGCTGGCAGCACACCCCGTCGGTGGACGCCGGGTGGCAGGCCGCGGCGGCGGCCGCGGAGAAGCCCGCCTCGGACGGCACCACCGCCTCGGGTCTGCCCAAGCGGGTGCCGAAGGCCAACCTGGTGCCCGGTTCGGCCGACGCGGCCGCGGCGCCGGCGGCGCCCGCACCTTCGCCGCCGCTCCTGTCGCCCGACCGGGCCCGCAGTCGGCTGGCGAGCCTGCAGCAGGGCGTACGGCAGGGCCGGGCGGTGGCTCGGGGCGAACTGAGTGAGGACGAGGGCTATCCGACCGCGAAAGGGGACGGCGCATGAGTGAGTTGAGCCAGGGCGCACGCGGCCTGAACTGGCTAATCGATGATTTCGTGAGTTCTGTGCCCGGCGCGGCGCACGCCGTCGTCGTCTCCTCCGACGGGTTGCCTCTGGCGTACTCGCACGGGTTTCCCAAGGACCGGGCGGATCAGCTGGCGGCGGTGGCGGCCGGGTTGATCAGTCTGACGCAGGGCGCGTCGCGGGTGTTCGAGGGTGGCCCGGTGACGCAGACGGTGGTGGAGATGCAGCGGGGGTTGTTGCTGATCATGTCGATCAGTGACGGGTCCTGTCTTGCGGTGCTGGCGGCGGCCGATTCCGATCTGGGTCTGGTGGCCTATCAGATGACGTTGCTGGTGGAGCGGGCGGGTCAGGTGCTGACCCCCGCGGTCCGCGCCGAGCTCCAAGCCATGTCGTATCCCCGGAGGTGACGGATGGATCCGTGGGGACAGCCGCCGGGCGCGGAACCGTGGGGTCAGGAACCCGGTGCGGACCCGTGGGGACAGCAGCCCGGCGCCCCGATCCCCCAGGAGCCCGCGTCCCCGGTCCGCCCGTTCACCGTCACCGGCGGGCGTACGACGCCTCGCATGCAACTCGCGCTGGAGGCGTTGGTCTCCTCCGCCACGACCACGCACTACGACCTGTCCACGAGGCCCCCGGAGTATCGGGCCATCGCCTCCCTGTGCCGTCAGGTGCGGTCGGTGGCTGAGGTGTCGGCGTTGCTGCGGATTCCGCTGGGTGTGGTTCGCGTGGTGATCGCGGACATGGCGGCGGAGGGGCTGGTGCATGTGCATCAGCCGCAGTTGGAGGCCGGTAAGCCGGATCTGAACTTGCTGGAAAGGGTGCTCAGTGGACTACGCAGGCTCTAGCCCGGGTCTGACCTCGGCGAAGATCGTGGTTGCCGGGGGTTTCGGCGTGGGGAAGACGACCTTCGTGGGGGCGGTGTCGGAGATCGTCCCGTTGACGACCGAGGCGGTGATGACCGACGCGTCGGCGGGTGTGGACGATGTGGGGTTGGTGCCGTACAAGACGACCACGACGGTGGCGATGGACTTCGGCCGGGTGTCGCTGGACCGGGAACTGATTTTGTATCTGTTCGGTACGCCGGGTCAGCATCGGTTCTGGTTCATGTGGGACGACCTGGTGAAAGGGGCGATCGGCGCGGTGGTGCTGGTCGACACCCGGCGGTTGGCCGACAGTTTCCCCGCGGTGGACTACTTCGAGGAGGCGCGCCTGCCCTTCGTCGTCGGCGTCAACGGCTTCGACGGGGAGTACACCCACGGGGAGGACGAACTCCGCGAGGCCCTGACGCTGTCCCCTCGGGTCCCGATCGTCCGCACCGACGCCCGCGACCGCGAATCGGTCAAGACCGCCCTGATCACGCTCGTCGAACACGCGCTGACGTCCCACGTGGGCGCGGTCCGATGAGGGCGGGAACGGACCGGACCGGCGATCTCGCCACGGCGGCACGGGCGTGAAGGGCGTGCGGGCGGATAGTCTGGGGAGACTGATGGTTCACCGACCCGTCCACTCGCTTCGAGGCTGGCCAAACACGTGTTCGAGACGCTTTCCGACCGGCTGACTTCGGTCTTCTCCTCCCTTCGGTCCAAAGGCAGGCTTTCCGACGCCGACATCGACGCGACCTGCCGCGAGATCCGCATCGCGCTGCTCGAGGCGGACGTCGCGCTGCCGGTCGTGAAGGACTTCGTGGCCCGGGTCAAGGAGCGGGCCCGCGGCGCCGAGGTCTCCCAGGCGCTCAACCCCGCGCAGCAGGTCGTGAAGATCGTCAACGACGAGCTCATCGAGGTGCTGGGCGGCGAGACGCGGCGGCTGCGCTACGCCAAGAACCCGCCGACCGTGATCATGCTGGCCGGTCTCCAGGGCTCCGGTAAGACGACCCTGGCCGGCAAGCTCGCCAGGTGGCTGCGCGACCAGGGGCACGCTCCGCTGCTCGTGGCCTGCGACCTGCAGCGGCCCAACGCGGTGCAGCAGCTCGCCGTCATGGCTGAGCGGGCCGGGGTGGCGGTGTACGCCCCCGAGCCGGGCAACGGCGTGGGCGACCCGGTCGAGGTGGCCCGGCAGTCGGTGGACCACGCGCGCCGTCAGCAGCACGACGTGGTCATCGTCGACACCGCCGGCCGCCTCGGCATCGACCAGGAGCTGATGAAGCAGGCCGCCGACATCCGCGACGCGGTCACCCCCGACGAGGTCCTGTTCGTGCTCGACGCCATGATCGGCCAGGACGCGGTGAGCACGGCCCGCGCGTTCATGGACGGCGTCGGCTTCGACGGCGTGGTGCTGACCAAGCTCGACGGCGACGCCCGAGGCGGCGCCGCCCTGTCGGTGCGGCACGTCACCGGCCGGCCGATCATGTTCGCCAGCACCGGTGAGAAGCTCGAGGACTTCGACGCCTTCCACCCCGACCGCATGGCGGGCCGGATCCTCGACATGGGTGACATCCTCACCCTGATCGAGCAGGCGCAGAAGACGTTCGACGAGCAGGAGGCCGCCAAGATGGCGGGCAAGCTCGTCTCCGGGGACGGCTTCACGCTGGAGGACTTCCTCGAGCAGATGATGATGGTGCGCCGCATGGGGCCCATCAAGAACCTGCTCGGCATGATGCCGGGCATGGGACAGATGCGCGACCAGCTCAACCAGGTCGACGACCGCGACCTGGACCGCATCGCGGCGATCATCCGCTCCATGACGCCCGGCGAGCGCCAGGACCCGAAGATCATCAACGGCTCGCGCCGGGCGCGCATCGCCAACGGGTCGGGTGTGACGGTCACCGAGGTGAACAACCTGGTGGTCCGCTTCTTCGAGGCGCAGAAGATGATGAAGCGGATGACTCAGGGCATGGGCATCCCCGGCATGCCCGGCGGGCGCAAGCAGAAGGCGCAGAAGCCCAAGAAGGGCCGCCGCGTCAGCGGCGACCCGCGCAAGGCCGCGCTCGGCAAGGCCGGCGCGAACGCGTCGCCGGACGACGCCCCGAAGGTGCCCAAGGGCCTGCTGGGCAACCTCGGCGGCGGCCAGCTGCCCCCCGGCCTGGAGCTGCCGCCCGGCTTCGACCCGTCGAAGCTGAAGCTGCCCGGCCAGAACTGACGCACCGGACCGCCCGCCCGCCGTTCCCCGGCGGGCGGCGGCGCGGTCCCGTCAGAGGCCCGATTCTCAGATGCTCGCGCTGTGTTGTCAGATGCTCGCCGTCAGAGGCTCGCGGCTGTGTTTTCAGATGCTCGCGCCTGGGGCCATCGGTGTGGCGTCGATCCTGCCGTCGTCGCACACCGTCGCGCCGAACGGGACCTCCAGGTGCGCCACCTCGTCCGGCGGGATGATCATCAGCCGGGCCGAGGCGGGGCACCGGGTCTCGTGCCCGCTCGGCACCACGGTCCAGTGGAGCCGGGCGTGCGCGCTCGCGCCGGGGCGCAGCGTTACCCGGTGGGGGGTGACGCTCTCGCGGAGGGTGCGCGTACGCAGCACGTCGCCCCGGCCGTCGATGAGGACGAGCCCGACGAAGCCGTACACCCAGCAGGTCTTCGCCGACGTGTTGGTCAGCACGAGCGGCGCGTAGCGATTGCCCGCTCCCGCGTCCTGCCGGCCCACGCGGGCCCGCAATCCGGTCGTACGGCACCGCTCGGGGGCGGTGCCCGTGGTTCGTGCCGTGGCGCCGTACCGGAAGGACGCCGCGCCCGCGGCGGTGGCCCGTCCCGTGTCCGCGGCGCGCGGGGTCGTGGTCGTGTGCGGGGTCGTCGTCCTGGCCGGGGGAGCGGCGGCCGCGGCGGGCGTGGTGCTTGTGCCGCAGCCGGCGGCCAGCAGGGCGAGGGCCGCAACTCCTGCCGTGAGGGTCCTGTTCGTAACTCGCATATCTGGTTGGACGGCCCGCCCGCCCGATCAGTTCGCATGTCCGTTCCGGAGCCATGGGCGCATCCGTGCCGAAATCGGGGCGGCGGCGGAGCCGTCCTTTGCGGAGCATGGGGAATCATCTGGCAGAATGTCAGGCTGGAACATCGTGACTAGGCGGGTGCCCTCTCACCCCCGCCGGTCGCGCCTGTCCCTCGGGCGGGCTCCCGTCGTGCCCCACTCGATGAGACACCGCTCACCCACGCTCTAATGCAGGAGAGACCACACCCGTGGCAGTCAAGATCAAGCTCAAGCGGCTCGGTATGATCCGCAACCCGCAGTACCGCATCGTCGTCGCCGACGCCCGGAGCAAGCGGGACGGCCGTGCCATCGAGGAGATCGGCCTGTACCACCCGAAGGAGAACCCCTCGCGCATCGAGGTGAACTCCGAGCGGGTGCAGTACTGGCTGGGCGTCGGCGCGCAGCCGACCGACCCGGTTCTGAAGATCTTCAAGCTGACCGGCGACTGGCAGCAGTTCAAGGGCGAGCCCGCCCCCGCCACGCCGCTCCAGGTCGCCGAGCCCAAGCCCGACCGGCACGCGGCGTACGAGGCCGCGGCCAAGGAGTCGCTCTCGGGTGACACCGCCGCCGCCGCCACCACGCCGAAGAAGGCCAAGAAGACCGTGAAGGCCGAAGAGACCACCGAGGCCCCGGCCGCGGAGGAGAAGCCGGAAGGCGAGGCCTGAGGTGCTCGAGGAGGCCCTCGAGCACCTGGTCAAGGGCATCGTCGAGCATCCGGACGACGTCCGGGTCCGCGCGCGGCGCATCCGCACCGGGCGTGTTCTCGAGGTCCGGGTCCACCCCGACGACCTCGGCAAGGTCATCGGCCGCGGCGGCCGTACGGCGAAGGCGTTGCGCACCGTCGTGAACGCGTTGTCGAACGGCAAGTACGTGCGGATCGACCTGGTTGACCTGGAAGAGGCGCGCTGAGCCGAACGACGCGTCCGGGGGACCCCGCACCGGGGTCCCCCGGCGTGTTTTCGGCTTCGGACCGGTCTCTTCCGGGCGGTTTGACATACCGGTTCGGGCGGTGGCGTTCGGGCCGTCGCGTAGAAGTCGCGTTGGAGCGGTAGCGGAGGTAGGCGACAAGTGCAGCTAGTCGTGGGCAGGATCGGCCGCCCGCACGGTGTGCGGGGCGAGGTCACGGTCGAGGTGCGCACCGACGAGCCCGATCTGCGCTTCGCCGCGGGGGCGACGCTGGTCACCGACCCGGCGTCGGCAGGTCCGCTGACGGTTGAGCGGGCGCGGTGGCACAAGGGGATCCTGCTGCTGACCCTGGCCGGAGTGGAGGGCAGGGACGCCGCGGAGGCACTGCGCGACACGCTGCTCGTCGTGGACTCGGCGGACCTGCCGCCGATCGAGGACCCCGACGAGTTCCACGACCACGAACTGATCGGCCTGACGGTGGTCACCACCGAGGGAGAGCGGGTCGGCGAGGTCAGCGACGTCCTGCACCACGGACAGGACCTGCTCGTGGTGGCCCGGCCCTCCCGCGACGAGGCGTACGTCCCGTTCGTCAAGGCGCTCGTGCCCGAGGTCGACCTCGGCAAGGGAATCCTCGTCGTCGACGCCCCGCCCGGCCTGCTCGACGCCCCAGAGGCGGAGTAGGGGCCGCACATGCGCGTCGACATCATCTCGATCTTCCCCGAGTACTTCGCCCCGCTCGACGTCTCTCTCATGGGCAAGGCCCGCGAGCGCGGCATCCTCGACATCCACCTCCACCAGCTCCGCGACTGGACGCACGACGTCCACAAGACCGTGGACGACACGCCGTACGGCGGGGGCCCCGGCATGGTGATGAAGCCGGAGGTCTGGGGCGAGGCCGTCGACGCGGTGATCGAGGACGGGCGCGCCGCCTCCGGGGAGGACGCGCTGCCCCGGCTGATCGTCCCCACGCCGAGCGGCCGGCCGTTCACCCAGGAAGTGGCGCTGGAGTACGCCAAGGAGCCGTGGCTGCTGTTCGCCCCGGCGCGCTACGAGGGCATCGACTCCCGCGTCGTCGCCGAGTACGGCGAGCGGCTGCGCGCCGACGAGGTGAGCATCGGCGACTACGTGTTAGCCGGGGGAGAGGCGGCCGTCCTGGTGATGGTCGAGGCCGTGGGGAGGCTGCTGCCGGGGGTCCTCGGCAACGCGCGCTCCGTCGCCGACGACTCCTTCGCGCCCGGGGCCATGGCCAACCTGCTGGAAGGTCCCGTCTACACCAAGCCGCCCGTGTGGCGGGGGCACGAGGTGCCGGAGGTCCTGCTGTCGGGCCATCACGGCAGGATCGCCCGCTGGCGGCGCGACGAGGCGCTGCGCCGCACGCTGGCCAGGAGGCCGGAACTGGCCGCCCGGCTCGACCGGGACGGCCTCGACAAGCACGACCGGCGCGTCATCGAGGAGTTCGGCGAGCGCCGCGAGGAGCATTCCGAAGAGGGCCGTTCCGCCGCCGCGTTTCGCGCGGCGCCGGAAGATGTGGCAGACTGAATCGCTGCTGCCTATTTCGGCGTGGCCGGGTGTCCCCGGCCTGCACGTGGCAGACAAGACGTATCAAGCCAAGCACGCGTGTCCCCCTCGTCGCCGAGCCCACGGGCCGGCCGGGTGGACCTCCGTGTGCCCATGTGAATGAGGAACCGCCGCCATGCACACGCAGATCCAGGAGATCGAGAAGGCTGCCCTTCGCAGCGACGTACCGGCTTTCCGCCCGGGTGACACGCTGGAGGTCCACGTCCGCGTCGTCGAGGGCAACCGGTCCCGCATCCAGGTGTTCAAGGGCTTCGTCCTGCGCCGCCAGGGCGGTGGCATCCGTGAGACGTTCACGGTCCGCAAGGTCAGCTACGGCGTCGGCGTCGAGCGCACCTTCCCGGTTCACAGCCCCGTGATCGAGAAGATCAATGTGGTGACCCGCGGCGACGTCCGCCGGGCCAAGCTGTACTACATGCGCGACCTGCGCGGGAAGGCCGCCCGCATCCGCGAGAAGCGCGAGGCGCACCCGGCCGCCAAGTAAGGCTGTGGGGATCGTGGTCCGTGCCTCAGGCGCGGGCCACTTTCTTTTTGCCGGTGATGCGGTGTCCTCGGCGCTCGCCGTCGTGGACATCATCTAGGCTCAGCAGCGATGGCTAGCGAGGGACAGGGGCCGGGCACGCGTCGCCCTGCCGAGGACGGGGTGGACGTGGTCGCCGAAGACGTCAAGCAGAACGCCGAGGACGGGAAGAAGAAAGGCTCGTTCTGGCGGGAATTGCCCGTCCTGATTGTGGTCGCCCTCGCTCTGGCCCTGCTGATCAAGTCTTTCGTGGTCCAGGCGTTCTACATTCCGTCCGAGTCGATGGAGAACACGCTTCTCATCAACGACCGGGTGCTGGTGAACAAGCTGGTCTACCACGTACGCGACATCGAGCGCGGCGACATCGTCGTGTTCTCCGGCGTGGACTCCTGGGACCCCGAGGTGAAGCTCGAGGAGCCGTCCAACCCCATCGCGGCCGGGCTGCGCTGGCTCGGCACCGCGTTCGGGGTCGTGCCGGGGGAGAAGGACTACATCAAGCGGGTCATCGGCGTGCCGGGCGACAAGGTCAAATGCTGCGACGAGCAGGGCCGGGTCACGGTGAACGGCGTGCCGCTGAGCGAGAAGTCGTACCTGTATCCCGGCGACGAGCCGTCCGGGCGCGAGTTCGAGGTCACCGTCCCGCCGGACCGCCTGTGGGTGATGGGCGACCATCGCTCGGTGTCCTGGGACTCCCGCCTGCACATGGGCGACCCGGGAGGCGGCACCATTCCCGCCGACAAGGTGATCGGCCGCGCGTTCGTCATCGTCTGGCCGTTCAACCGGGCCAAGATCCTGCCGATTCCGGAGACGTTCGCGCAGCCGGCGCTCCAGGCAGCCCTCGGGGCCGCGCCGTTCGTCGCGGGCTTCGCGGGGGCCGTGCCGCTGGTGACCCTGCGCCGGCGGCTGGTGAGGCGACGTAGGACGTGACAAAGCCGGAGGAGGCAGCCGTGGGAGAGTCCGACGAGAGTCGCTTAGGCACCGCCGGGCCGGTCGGATCCGCGGACGACGTTCCGGCGGAACCGGAGAAACCGGCGGAGCCGGCGGGCGAGGACGAGCGGACCGCCGGCGAGAAGAAGGACCGGCCCGCGAAGAAGAAGGGCTCCGGCCTTCTGGAGACCCTCATGTACACCCTCGGCGGGGTCGTCGTCGCCCTGCTGGTCCACACCTTCTTGCTGCAGTCGTTCTACATCCCGTCCGAGTCGATGCAGAACACGCTCCTGGTCAACGACTACGTGGTGGTCAACAAGCTCGCGTACAAGCTCGGGCCGGTGGAGCGCGGCGACATCGTGGTCTTCAAGGGCTGGGACGGCGAGGACACGATCAAGCGGGTGATCGGCGTCGGCGGCGACCACGTGAAGTGCTGCGACGCCAAGCACCGCATCACCGTGAACGGGACGCCGCTGGACGAGGAGGGCAAGTACCTCTACCCGGGGGTCCATCCCTCCAGCATGGAGTTCGACGTCAAGGTCCCCAAGGGGCGCCTGTGGCTGATGGGCGACCACCGGAACAACTCGGCGGACTCGCGCTTCTACACGGACGACGGGCACCAGGGCACGATCTCCGAGGACGACGTCATCGGGCGGGCGTTCCTGCGCTACTGGCCGCTGAACCGGATCTCGTTCCTGTCGCAGCCCGACACTTTCTCCGTCGTACGCTGATCTCACCTGCGGCTTTGCCGTCGGCGATGGTTCCGGCCGTATCGCCGGTCCCGAATGGGGCGTAATCTGCTTGTCGTCATGACAACTGCCTATCGCCCGCGCCCGAGTGTCGTACGACGGGACTCCGGACTCTACGGCTACGAGCGGGCCCTGGCCCGGCGGGGGTTCACGCCGGTCGCCGGGGTGGACGAGGCCGGTCGCGGCGCCTGCGCCGGGCCGCTGGTCGTCGCCGCGGTCGTGCTGGGGCGGGAGATCGACGGGCTGAGCGATTCCAAGCTTCTGACCGAGGCCGTGCGCGAGCGCCTCTACGAGCGGATCATGGCGACCGCCCGGGCCGTGAGCGTGGTCGTGATCCCTCCCGAGGAGATCGACTCGCGCGGCCTGCACAAGTGCAACATCGCGGGGATGCGGCGGGCCGTCGCCGGGCTGGGGCTCATTCCCGGTTACGTCCTCGTGGACGGCTTCCCGGTGGCCGGGCTGCCCGCGCCGTCGCTGGCCGTGTGGAAGGGCGACCAGGTCGCCGCGTGCGTGGCGGCGGCCTCGATCGTGGCGAAGGTGACGAGGGACCGGATGATGCACGGCCTCGACGAGGCCTACCCGCAGTACGGCTTCGCCCTGCACAAGGGTTATGTGACCCCTGGCCATCGGCAGGCCCTGGCCCGGCACGGGCCGAGCCCCCACCATCGGTTCTCGTTCGTGACGGTGGCCAGGGTGACTCGTGGGACAAGAATCCCGGCCGGGGGCCTGTGGACGGGGCAGGATGAGGACATGCGCGAGAATGAGGTTGGGACCGGTGTCGTCTGAACGGGTCGGCCTCGACAGTGGGATCCCGACGGGGAGCGGAAGAGGAGGACCGGGATGAGCGCGGAAGATCTCGAAAAGTACGAGACCGAGATGGAGCTGCAGCTCTACCGGGAGTACCGTGACGTGGTCGGCCTGTTCACCTACGTGGTCGAGACCGAGCGGCGCTTCTATCTCACCAATACCGTCGATCTCGACGTCCGCACCGCCGAGAACGGCGATGTCTTCTTCGACGTGAAGATGCAGGACGCCTGGGTCTGGGACATGTATCGCCCGGCCCGCTTCGTCAAGAACGTGCGGGTTGTGACCTTCAAGGACGTCAACGTCGAGGAACTGGCCAAGCCCGACCTCGAGATGCCCAAGGAGGGCTTCTCGAGCTGATCGTGCGCGGTCTGTCCCCAGAACGGCGTTCGGCCGCTCGGCGCGAGGCTTCGGGGCGCATCGTCGTGGCATGCGTCTCGTCGCGTACGTGCTTGTACCGGTCCTGCTGACCGCCGCCCTCACCCGGCCATCCGGCGCTGTCCGGCCCGTGGCGACCAGAGGTCCCATGGAGCCGGCCGTCCTGACGGCGAGGGCGTCGGCGGCTGTGGGGGTCGCGGCGTCCCGGTCCGCGGGCGTCAGGACGGCCGGGCCGACAGACGCATCGCCGGTCGGGCCGAACGGGGCTGTGGAAGCCGTGCCGGCTGGGCCGGACCGGGCTGTGGAAGCCGTGCCGGTGGGGCCGGTCGCCAGCGCCGGGCGAGCGCCGGGCCCGATGGGGCCGCGTGGAAAGGCGTCCCGCTGGCGGTGGCCGCTTTCCGGGCCCACACGTCCGATCAGGCGCTTCGATCCGCCCCCACAGCGGTGGCTGGCCGGGCACCGGGGCGTGGACCTGGCCGCGCGGCCCGGTGAGAAGGTCGTGGCCGCAGGACCAGGAGTCGTCGGTCTGGCGGAGCGGGTCGCAGGCCGGGGGGTCGTGACGATCTCGCACTCCGATGGCCTGCGCACCACCTATCTGCCGGTGCGCGCCCTGGTCCGGCCCGGTGACGTCGTCGCGGCCGGTCAGGTCATCGGCATCCTCGAGGAGGACGCCGCCGCCCACTGCACCGCCCCGTGCCTGCACTGGGGACTCTTGCGCGGACGTCTTTACTTGGACCCGCTCCTCCTGTTCGGCCTGGGGCAGGTTCGTCTTCTGCCCCGCTGGCCCGTCTGAGGCGGGTAGTGGTCAGGCCCAGTGCTCAGGCGCGGTGCTCAGGCGCAGTGCTCAGGCGCGGGGATGGGCCTGGCGGTAGGCGGCCCGCAGCCGCTCGATGGACACGTGGGTGTAGATCTGTGTGGTGGCCAGGGAGGCGTGCCCGAGCATCTCCTGCACGGATCGCAGGTCGGCCCCGCCTTCGAGCAGATGGGTGGCGGCGGTATGGCGCAGTCCGTGCGGGCCCATGTCTGGGGTTCCCTCGACCTGCGCCAGACGGGCGTGCACGACACGCCGGACGGTGCCCTGGTCGATCCGGCCTCCTCGGACGCCGAGGAAGAGCGCGGGGCCGCTTCCTTCGCGAACCCACAAAGGCCTGCCTCGTACGCACCACGCGTCCAGGGCGTGCAGGGCGGGCAGCCCGAAGGGAACCGTCCGCTCCTTGCGCCCCTTGCCCAGCACGCGGACCGTCCGGCGGTCCCGATCCACGTCGTCCACGTCGAGGCCGCACAACTCGCTCACCCGCATGCCGGTGGCGTACAGCAGTTCCAGCATCGCCCGGTCGCGCAGGTCCCTGGCGTCTCCCGGCCCCTGCGTGGCGAAGACGGCCTCGGCCTCGGTCTGGTCCAGCACCTTCGGCAGCCGGCGTTCGGCCTTCGCCGTGCCGAGGAGCAACCCGGGGTCACTCGCCAGCCATCCCCGCCGGTGGCAGAAGGCGGTGAAGACCCGGGCGCAGGCGGAACGGCGGGCCAGCGTTGCCCTCGATCGTCCGGCCTGGTGCTGGTCCCCCAGCCAGTCGCGCAGGAGGGCGACGTCAAGAGCGGACACGTCGTCGTGCCCGGCGGTCCTCATATGCGCGAACAGCGAGGAGACGTCCCCGAGATACGCCCTGAGCGTGTGCGGCGACAGGTCCCGTTCGAGACGCAGATGCCGCTCGAACTGCTCCAGGACGGCGTCGAACTCCCCGAGCCCCTGCCCTTCGCCCACTGTCACGACGTCCTTCCCCTCGCTTCCGGCCCAGCCCGGCCCGGCCCAGCCCGGTGCGGGTGCGGCCGACGCCGCCCTGCGGGCGAGCCGGGGCCCGTGACTCTCATAGTCGCCGCCCCGCGACGACGTGGACCGGCCGTGTCCTGTTTCGCCGTGTCCTGTTTCGCCGTGTCCTGTTTCGCCGTGTCCTGTTTCACCGCGTCCTTTTTTCCCCGGGACGGCATCCGATGCGTGGGAGGGGGCCCCGGGTGGGGGAGGAGACACGGCCACGATCCGCATGCTATCGACCGGTCTCATCCCGGAGCGACGGCCGCACCGGCGCGCGGTGCAGCCCGCGCATTGGCGCGCGCCGCCCGTTCATCGGCGCGCGGCAGGCCTCAGCCGCCACCCTCGGTCCACGTTCTCGACGAACCCCGCGGCGGCCAGAGCGCCGAGGCAGGCGACTGCCGTCCCGATGTCTACACCGGCGGCGACGGCGATCGCGGCGGGACCCGTGGCGCCGCGCGCGGGGATCGCTTCGAGCACACGTCTGGTCTCGTCGTTCAGGCCGTCACGAGGCCGCACGGGCCCCCGTTGCTCCGGTGCGAGGTCGTCTCCGATGGAGCCGACCAACTCGATGATCTCCTCGGCCGAGGTGACGCAGACGGCCTTGCCCTGACGGATCAGGACGTGGCAGCCCGTGGAGACCTCGGTGGTGATGGGACCGGGCACGGCCATCAACTGCCGGTTCAGGCCCCAAGCGTGAGTGGCCGTGTTGAGCGCACCGCTGCGCGCGGCTGCCTGCACCACAACGGTGCCCCGGGACAGAGCGGCGATCACCCGGTTGCGGATGAGGAACCGCAGCCGGGTGGGGTGCGCGCCCGGCGGCCACTCGCTGATCACCACGCCCTGCCGGCGCACGGCACGGAACAGGTCCTCGTGCGCGCTGGGATAACACACGTCCGTCCCACAGGCGAGCACGACGACGGTCGGCGTTCCGGAGGCCAGCGCGCCCCGATGGGCGGCGCCGTCGATCCCGTAGGCGCCGCCGCTGATCACCGTCCACCCGCGCCCGCCGAGACTCATGGCGAACTCGGCCGCCACGGTCGTGCCGTACGCGGTCGCGGCCCTGGCCCCGACGACGGAGACCGAACGCAGGCAGGAGAACCGCAGGTTCGCCTGTCCGTCCACCCACAGCCCGAACGGCCGTGCGTCCCCGAGGTCGTCGAGCTGAGTGGGCCATTCGACGTCACCGGGAACGACGAGCCGCGCTCCTCGCCGCGTGCCCTGCGCCAGGTCGCCTGCCGGGTCGGTGTAGCGGGCCGCCCATGCGGCCGCGTGCCGACCGAGATCCAGGTGGCGTCTGGAAGCCTCGGCGCGGTCCCGCTCGTCACGCGCGAAGCCAGGGTCCAGCACGCCGCGTCTCGCCTGCTCCATCGCGCCCACCGGACCGCAGCGGGCGATCAACCGGCCCATCACCGCGTCGCCTGCCTCGGCCATCCGCATGATCGCCACGCGGGCCAGCCGTTCCGCCCCCTCGGGCCCGGCCGCGCCACCAACGTCTTCGGCCGGGCCGGAGGCGCCCGCCGCCTGCGAGACGGCCTCGCCGGTCGGCGCGTCGCCGGCGGTGGAGAACTCAGTCGTTTCCATCAATCCACTCCGAGCCACAGTGCGAGGGCCGCCGACGTCTCGGTCCGGCCCGGACGGTCATCGCCCGCGAGATCCGCGAGCGTCCAGGAGACGCGGAGCACGCGATCCAGGCCGCGTGCGCTGAGTGTGCCCACGTCGAGACCTCGATGGAGCGGGGCCATCGCGGCGTCGGGCAGGCGGAAGTCACGATGCAACGCGGATGACGACACCTCCGCGTTGGTGCGCCAGGGGGTGCCGGCCAGCCGCCTCGCGGCCCGCTCGCGCGCCAGCCTCACCCGCTCGGCCACGGTCGCGCTCGTCTCCACGAAGTGCCGGTCCGCGAGCAACTCGGCGCGGGTGGCCCGGCCGATCTTCACCTTCACGTCGACGCGGTCCAGCAGTGGCCCGGAGAGCCGGTCGAGATAGCGGCGCCGGCCTGCTGGGGTGCACCTGCAGGGATGTCCAACCGTTCCCTGCAGGCCGCACGGACACGGATTGGCCGCCAGGACCAGCATGAACCGGGCGGGGAACGTGACCGTGCCGACAGCCCGTGCGATGGTCACCGTTCCCGACTCGAGGGGTTGCCGCAGGGAGTCGAGCACAGTCGTCGCGAACTCCGGTGCCTCGTCGAGGAAGAGCACGCCTCGGTGCGCGAGCGACACCGCTCCGGGCCGCACGACGCCTCCGCTCCCACCGCCCACGACGGCCGCCATCGTGGCGCTGTGATGCGGGGCCATGAAGGGGGGCCGGGTGAGCAGCGGACGCCCCGCCGGCAGCGTTCCCGCCACCGAGTGGATGGCCGACACCTCCAGGGCCTTCTCCTGGTCGAGCGGCGGCAGGAGGGTCGGCAGGCGCTCGGCGAGCATGGTCTTGCCGCTCCCCGGAGGGCCCAGCATCCAGAGGTTGTGCCCTCCGGCCGCGCACACCTCCAGCGCCTTGCGGCCCATCGGCTGCCCGGCCACGTCGCACAGGTCCGGCCCCGGCACGCCCCGGTCGCCGTCGTACGGTCCCGTCAGACGCGACGCGTACCCGGCGTGATCGAGGTGATCAGCGCGACCGTTGTGCCCGCTGTGTCCGGTGTGCTCACTCTGCTTCATGTGCTCCGTGCGCTCGTCGTGGCCGATACGCTCGGCGTCCTGCGTGAGCGAGGCGGCGTCCGCCACCACCGGAAGCCGCTGCAGGTCGCTCGAGCGCAGCCACCCCACCAGTTCGCCGAGAGTGGCGACGGGAACCACGGTGAGATCGGGCACGAGAGCGGCCTCGGCGGCGTTGAGCGCGGGCACCACGACCATGCGCACCCCCGCCTCCGCGGCGGCGAGCGCGGCCGGCAGCACGCCTCTGATCGGCCGGACACGCCCGTCGAGACCGAGCTCGCCGAGGAACATCGGCGCCGCGATCCGCTGCGCCGGCACGGCGCCGGCCGCGCCGAGCACCGCGATCGCGATGGCGAGGTCGAAGATCGATCCCCGCTTGGGCAACGTGGCCGGGAACAGGCTCACGGTGACCCGTGCGTCGGGCCAGGCGAACCTGCTGTTGATCAGCGCTGATCTCACGCGGCCCCGGGCTTCGCTGATCGCGGTGTCGAGAAGCCCGATGAAGTGCGTTCCGGCGATGCCGGGGCCCACATCGGCCTCGACCTCCACGAGGCGTCCGGTGACGCCCACGAGGCCGACGCAGTGGGTCCGGGCGACGGGCATCTCAGACCACCCCGCGCTCGTGCCTGAGCGAGAAGTCGCCGGCGAACCGCTCGATCGCGATCACGTCGACCCGTATCGTGTCGAAACGCTCCGTGTGCAGGGCCAGCCATCTGACGGCCAGCGTCCGCAGGCGCAGCAGTTTCTCACCGGTCACCGCCTCGAAGGCGGTGCCGTGGCTGCGCCCGGAGCGGGTCTTCACCTCCACGATCACCAGCGCGTTGCCGTCGCGGGCGACGATGTCGACCTCGCCCTCCGCGCAGCGCCAGTTGCGGTCGAGTATGCGCATGCCCTTCGCCGTCAGAAAGGTCACGGCCAGTTGTTCACCCTGCCTGCCCAGCCGATCCTTCGCCGCCATGGGACCACCTCCGGCGCAGACACTCGCCGAAGCGGCCCCCGGCCCGTGCCACCGAACCTCTTTCTGTGGAAAAGCCCGCGCCACGAATCGGCCGCTGTGGACGGGCGGAGGAAACCGCAGGTGGGCCCGGTGAGAACGCTCTCGTCATCCACAGCCGAGGCCGGGAGCGGAAGCGGGAGGGCGGCCGCGGGCAGACTGCGACCGGCACGGATACTTGCCCCGGTTCCCGGGAGGCGGGCGGCGGCTCCGCCGTGAAGGAGCACGCCGCCGGGCATCGGGCGCCGCAGCACGTCGGAAGTGAGGAGTCGGCAGTGACCGCGAAACTGATCAGCGAGCTGGGCGCGGGCGTCGGGATTGCCCTGCCCGAGGTCCGGGTCACCGGCGAGGACCCCGTCCTGCCGTCCGTCTTTCCCCTCGGCGCGATGGCCGCGGCCTCGGCCGGCGCCCTGGCCGCCGCCGTCGCGGCGTACGCCGCCATGACCGGGGAGAGCGACGAGGAAGGGTCCGGCGGCCGGCGACCGTCTCGCGGCGCGCACGGCGATCCGGACGTGACGATCGATGTCCGCCACGCCGCCGTGGCCTTCCAGAGCGAGCGGCATTTCCGCGCCGACGGGAAGGCCATGGACGTCTGGGCCGCGCTGTCGGGGGACTACCGCACCTCGGACGGCTGGGTCCGGCTCCACTGCAACTTCGACCACCACCGTGATGCCGCCGTACGCGCGCTCGGGCTGCCGCCCGGCTCGGGCAAGGAGGACGTCGGCAGGGTGTGCGCCGGCCGCACGGCGGTGGAAATCGAGGAGGCGGTGATCCGCCAGGGCGGCTGTGCGGCGGCGATGCGGAGCAGGGCCGAGTGGCTCGCGCACCCCCAGGCGCGGGCGCTGGCCGGCCTTCCTCTCGTCGGCGTGTCCCGGCTGCCTGACGGGGACGGTCAGGCGGGCGGGGACGGGACCGGCAGCGGCGAGGCCGGCCGCACGCGGGCCGGCCATGCACTCGGCGGCTTCGGCAAGGGGCGCACGGCCGGGCCGGATCGGCCGCTCGGCGGCGTGCGGGTGCTCGACCTGACCCGCGTGATCGCCGGGCCGGTGGCCGCGCGGGCGCTCGCGGCGTACGGCGCGGACGTGCTGCGTGTGGGCGCCGCGCACCTGCCCGAAGTGCCGGGGCTCGTGGTGGAGACGGCGTTCGGCAAGCGGTCGTGCCACATCGACCTGCGTTCCGAGGCGGACAAGCTGCGAGAGCTGGTCCGTCAGGCCGACGTGGTCATCCAGGCCTACCGGCCCGGGGCCCTGCGGGCCAGGGGCTTCGGGCCGGACGACCTCGCCGCCCTGCGGCCCGGCGTCGTCTGCGTCGACATCTCCGCGTACGGCGCGCGCGGGCCGTGGGGCTCAAGGAGAGGATTCGACAGCCTCGTCCAGATGGCATGCGGGATCGCCCACGAGAACGGCGACGGCCTGCGGCCGAGCCCGCTGCCCGCGCAGGCGCTCGACCACGGCACCGGCTACCTGGCCGCGTTCGGCGCGGTCGCCGCGCTGCTCAGGCGGGCGGCCGAGGGCGGCTCCTGGCACGTCGAGGTGTCGCTGGCGAGGACCGCGGCGTGGCTCGACGATCTCGGCAGGATCGACGGGGCGGGGGTGCGGCAGCCCAGGGTGGAGGACCTGCTGGCGACGATGGACAGCCCCTTCGGCACGCTCACCTACGTGACGCCACCGGGTGCCGTCGACGGGGACCGGCCGCGCTGGACGAGCCCGCCGCCCCGCGAGGGGGAGCACCCCGCGGCATGGGCGCCGTCCTCGTGACGACGGCCGGCGGCCCGAGACGCGGGACGATCGCGGCCGCGCCGCGCCTACAGCAGCCGCCTGATCTCGCCGTAGGTCCGGTAGAAGCCACCCCGGCCGGAGGAGCGTACGCCCTCCACCAGGTAGCGGGCGCCGGGCTCGCGGATGTCCTTGGGGAACTGCACGTTCCACGCCTCGTAGCCCGGGCTGGTCACGCGCACGCGCAACCGCTCACCTTCGCGCACGCACTCCACGACCACTCCGTCGCCGGCGTGGCTGACGGTCTCCAGCACGATCGAAGGCTCCACCACCGGAAGCGAGGCGGCGGCCTTCACATCGACGGGCTCGGGCACCGAACCCCCACGCGCGGCGGCGATCGCGGCCTCGCTCGCGTCGATGCAGGCCAAAGATCCGTCCGTGGTGACGATGTAGAGGCGATCGTCGAGGAACTGCATGGAGAAGGCCGATCCGCAGCCGGTGCCGAGCTTCCACAGTCGCTCTCCGGACGCGGCGAAGCAGTACACCGACGAGTGGCTGTCGCCCGCGAAGACGTAACGGCCCTCCGGCGAGGTCGCGCAGGAGTAGACGGGACCGTCGCACCGGTACACGGCCTCGACCCGGCCGTCGCTCTTGGCCAACCGGTGGACGGTACGGCGAGCGGTCGCGGCGTAGACGGCGTCCTCCTCCTGCCAGCCGAACAGCACCTGGTCGGCCGAGGAGGTGTGCCAGACGAGGGCGCCGTCGGAGGTGTCGTAGCGGGCCACACCACCGGAGTGGCCGTGGTAGACCGCGTCCTCGTCGCACCGCACCATCCAGGCGTAGTCTCCCTGGCCCGTGCGCGCCCACTGGAACTCGTCCTCGTAGTCGATCGTGGTGATCCGCCCGGCACGGTCGGAGACGCCGAGGACGCCGTCGTGGATGTCGAGCCAGTAGATGTCGACGTCGGAGGCGATCTCGTAGGCCACTCTGGGCACCTTGCCGCTGAGGTCGTACACCTTGCCGTCGTCGCAGCCCGCGTAGATCCAGAAGTCGTCGGCCACGATGCACTTGACGCCGTCCGGCAGGCGGAAACGGCCGGTCACGGTGCCGGAGTGGGTGACCGTGTACACGTCGCCGCGCTGGTTGCCGACCCAGCAGCGTTCCTCGTCCACGAAGATGCCGAAGGCGGAGGCGCCGCTGTCGAAGCGCCACAGGACCGGTGCCTGCCGGGCGGTGGAGCGGGTGCTCGCGATGGTCCTGCGGGTGACCGGCCTGCGCTGGCGCACGCCACGAACCGACGGGGCGTAGCCCTTGCGCAGCTTCTCGTTGATCTTCTTGGCCGCCGCGGCCCGCGCCTTGTCCTCGGTGGGGAAGTCGGTGACCTTGGTCTGCCCCGCCTCGCCGATGCGCCCATACGTGATGGTCACCCGCGTTCCGGAGACGATGGTCTCGTAGAACTTGTGCGCTCCGCCGCCGTCCTCGGACAGCTCAAGGTAGGTCATGTCCGCCTTCTCCAGTTAAGACCGGCTTGATCGATTGGTCGGGAGGCTAGAGGACGGCGGCGACAATCCGCGGCGAGCGTCCGGCTTCACCGTCGGCGGGCGCGTGCCCGTGCGCCCATGCCGGCCGCGCACCAGGACGTGTGGTGTGGCGGCGTGCTGATCCGGCAAGGGTCAACTGAAGGGGCGGATCCGGGTAGACTGTTCGACGGCCTGCTAGGCGGGCCGAATTCGCACGCCCACTCACGAGCCGCCTTCTCGGTCCGGACCGCGTCCGGTGAAAGCGGCCCGGGGCGTCAGGGCGCGGGCAAGACGCCCGCGTGACCAACCGAGACCGTGCCCAAGGGCACACGACCATGGAGGACCATCACCATGGCCCCTGTCGTTACTATGCGGCAGCTGCTGGAGAGCGGCGTCCACTTCGGCCACCAGACCCGCCGGTGGAACCCGAAGATGAAGCGCTTCATCTTCACCGAGCGCAACGGCATCTACATCATCGACCTGCAGAAGTCGCTGTCGTTCATCGACCGTGCCTACGACTTCGTGAAGGAGACCGTCGCGCACGGCGGCACCATCATGTTCATCGGCACGAAGAAGCAGGCGCAGGAGTCGATCGTCGAGCAGGCGTCGCGCGTCGGCATGCCGTACGTGAACCAGCGCTGGCTGGGCGGCATGCTCACCAACTTCTCCACCGTGCACAAGCGGCTCCAGCGGCTGAAGGAGCTCGAGGAGCTCGACTTCGACAACGTGGCCGGCTCCGGGCTCACCAAGAAGGAGCTCCTGATGCGCCGCCGCGAGAAGGAGAAGCTGGAGCGCACCCTCGGCGGTATCCGTGACATGGCCCGCGTCCCGAGCGCGGTCTGGGTCGTGGACACCAAGAAGGAGCACATCGCGATCAACGAGGCCAAGAAGCTTGGCATCCCGGTCGTCGCGATCCTGGACACCAACTGCGACCCGGACGAGGTCGACTACCCGATCCCGGGCAACGACGACGCCATCCGCGCCGTCAGCCTCCTCACTCGCGTGATCGCCGACGCCGTCGCCGACGGCCTCATGACCCGTGCGGGCGCCGGCCGCGGTGACGAGAAGCCCGCGGGTGTCGCCGCCGCCGAGCCGCTGGCCGAGTGGGAGCGCGAGCTCCTCGAGGGCGGCGAGGCCGCTCCGGCAGCCGAGACCGCCGAGGCTCCGGCAGCCGAGACCGCCGAGGCTCCGGCCGCTGAGACCGCCGAGGCTCCGGCTGCCGAGGCCGCTGAGACCGCTGAGGCTCCGGCTGCCGAGGCTGCCGAGACCGCTGAGGCTCCGGCCGCCGAGCAGCCCGCGCAGGGCGAGCAGGCCTGACGAACGACTGCGGATCCCTGCCGAGCGCGGCGCCTCCGGCCGGCCGCGACGGCGGGGATCTCCCAGGGAACGACCTGGTTCCGGTGCGGTAGGGCGACGCCCGCCGCGCCGAGGGCTTCACCGGGTGGGCGCCCGGCACGGGTGCCCACCCCCCAGACGATTCGCATCCGGGTCCCGAAGAGGAAATTGGACAATGGCTTCCGTAAACATGGCCGACGTCAAGCGGCTTCGTGAGCTGACCGCCGCCGGCATGATGGACTGCAAGAAGGCGCTCGAGGAGTCCGAGGGCGACTTCGACAAGGCCGTCGACATCCTGCGCCTGAAGGGCGCCAAGGACGTCGGCAAGCGCGAGGCCCGCACCGCGTCGAACGGCCTGGTCGCCGTCAAGCACGAGGGCGACTCCCTCGCGGCGCTGCTTGAGCTCAACTGCGAGACCGACTTCGTCGCCAAGAACGAGCGCTTCCAGGAGCTCGCCGCCGACATCGTCGCCCACATCGTCGCGACCAAGCCCGCCGACGTGCCGACGCTGCTCGAGTCCGAGCTGAGCGGCAAGACCGTCAAGGAGCTGCTCGACGAGGCCAACGCGGCGCTCGGCGAGAAGATCGAGATCCGCCGGTTCGCGCTGCTGGAGGGTGGTTTCATCACCTCCTACATGCACAAGACCGACCCGCAGCTCCCGCCGGCCGTGGGCGTGCTCGTGCAGCTCGACACGCCGAACGCCGGGATCGCCAAGGACATCGCCCAGCACGCCGCCGCGATGGCGCCGAAGTACCTCAGCCCCGCCGAGGTGCCCGCCGAGGTCGTCGAGAAGGAGCGGTCGCTGTTCGAGCAGATGACCCGCGAGGAGGGCAAGCCCGAGGCCGCCATCCCGAAGATCGTCGACGGCCGGGTCAACGGCTGGTACAAGGACTTCACCCTGCTGGAGCAGGCGTTCGTGAAGGACAACAAGAAGACGATCGCGAAGGTCGCGGACGAGGCCGGCGTCAAGGTCCTGGCCTTCACCCGCTACAAGGTCGGCCAGGCTTAGGCTTACTGCCAGGAGCTTTTCGACCCGCGCTGACATCCGAGGAGGCCGCCGCCGTGCAGGAGAACACCAGACCCGCCACGCCGGCGGCTTCGTCGTACGACGGGCCGCTGCGCTGGAAGCGGGTGATGCTGAAGCTGTCGGGTGAGGCGTTCGCCGGCGGCGAGTCCCTCGGGATCGACCCGCGCGTCGTCGCCCAGCTGGCGGACTCGGTCGCCGAAGCGGTCCGTGAGGGCGTGCAGGTGGCGGTCGTCGTCGGCGGCGGCAACATGTTCCGCGGCGCCGCCCTGTCGCAGGGCGGCATGGACCGCGCCCGGGCCGACTACATGGGCATGCTCGGAACCGTCATCAACTGTCTCGCCCTGCAGGACTTCCTGGAGAAGCGCGGCATCGACACCCGCGTGCAGACCGCGATCACGATGCAGCAGGTGGCCGAGCCGTTCCTGCCGCGCCGCGCGATTCGCCACCTGGAGAAGGGGCGCGTGGTCATCTTCGGCGCGGGGCTCGGCTCGCCGTTCTTCTCGACCGACACCTGCGCCGCGCAGCGCGCACTGGAGATCGGCGCCGAGGCGTTGCTCAAGGGCACCCAGGTCGACGGCGTGTACGACTCGGACCCGCGCAAGAACCCCGACGCGGTCCGATTCGACCAGCTTGATTACGGTGAGGTGCTGACGCGGGGCCTCGGGGTCATGGATGCCACCGCGATCAGTCTGTGCATGGACAACGGCCTGCCCATCGTGGTCTTCGACCTCATGGGCGAGGGCAACATCCTCCGGGCGGTCCGTGGTGAGAAGATCGGCACGCTGGTGAGTCCGGCAGGGAAGTAGGGAGCCGCAGTGATCGACGAAACCCTCCTCGAGGCCGAGGAGAAGATGGACAAGGCGGTGACGGTCGCCAAGGACGACTTCGCGAGCATCCGCACCGGCCGTGTGACGCCCTCGATGTTCAACAAGATCAATGTTGACTACTACGGGTCGCCCACGCCTATCCAGCAGCTCGCGTCGTTCCACGTCCCCGAGGCGCGCATGGTGCTCGTGCAGCCGTACGACAAGGGCTCGCTGAACGCGGTCGAGAGGGCCATCCGTGACAGCGACCTCGGCGTCAACCCGAGCAACGACGGCACCGTGATCCGCGTGGTGTTCCCCGAGCTGTCGGAGGAGCGCCGCAAGGAGTACATCAAGGTCGCCCGCAACAAGGCGGAGCACGGCCGGGTGTCCGTGCGGAACATCCGCCGACACGCCAAGGAGATCCTCGACAAGCTCGTCAAGGACGGCGAGGCCGGCGAGGACGAGGTCCATCGCGCGGTCAAGGAGCTCGACGACCTCACCCAGAAGCACGTCGCGAAGATCGACGAGCTGCTGAAGCACAAGGAAGCCGAGCTGCTCGAGGTCTGACGTCTCGGCCCGGCACAATGGGCCGTACGGCATGACCGTGATCCTTGTGCCGCACCGCGAGGGCGGGGCGGCACAAGGATCACGCGTATATAGAGAGTGGGACGCTGTGGACGGAACTGCTGCCGCCGGCGACCGGAACCCGGCGGGGGGCCCGGCGGGTCCCTCCGGTGCCGATCACGGCCCCGAGGCGGGTCGCACCGGCGCCGGTCAGGCTTCCGTGCCGAACGGCCTCGCCGGTGCCGATGCCGGCCGTAGCGCCGGACAGAGCGGCGTCACCGATTCCGGCACCGATTCCGCCGCAGGGACCGGCCGTGCCGCCACGCCGAACGGCCTCGCCGACCCGGCGGACACCGGCGCCCCGGGCGGCACGTCCGGCGACGCCCCCAAGAAGTCCTCGGGCCGTACGGGCCGAAACCTCCCGGCCGCGGTCGGGGTCGGCGTCGCGCTGGGCGCGGTGGTCATCGGCTCACTCTACTTTGTCAAGGTCGCCTTCCTCGTCGTCGTCCTCGTGGCCATCGGCGTAGGGATACACGAGATCGTCAAGGCGTTCGGCGGATTCGGCATCAGGGTGCCGCTGCCGCCCCTGCTGGCCGGCATGGCGGCCATGGTGCTCGGGCCCTACTGGGGCGGCACGACGTTCCTGGTCGGCGCGTTCTCCGTGACCGTGATGGTGCTGCTGGTCTGGCGCATGTTCCAGGGCGCCGAAGGCTTCGTCAGGGACGCGACCGCGGCGGTGTTCGTCGCCGTCTACCCGGCGCTGCTCGCGGGGTTCGTGCCGTTGCTGCTGGCTCCCGAGGACGGGCCGGACCGCGTGATCGTCTTCGTCGTGGTCACCGTGTGCAGCGACATCGGGGGATACTTCGCCGGGATCTTCTTCGGCAGGCACCGGATGTCGCCGCTCATCAGCCCGAAGAAGACCTGGGAGGGCTTCGCCGGGTCGACCCTCGCCTGCGTCGTGGGCGGCGCGTTACTGGTCCACTTCCTGTTGCAGGGCGAGTACTGGGAAGGCGCCGTCGTCGGCGTGGCGGGAGTCGTGTGCGCGACGCTCGGCGACCTGATCGAGTCGGTGATCAAGCGTGACATCGGCATCAAGGACATGGGCACGCTGCTGCCGGGACACGGCGGGGCCATGGACCGCCTCGACTCGCTGCTGTTCACGCTCGTCCCCGTGTGGCTGCTGCTCACACTCCTGGTCCCGGTCGCCTGACGCCCGCGCCGGGGTCCGCGGTGGGTCAGATCCGGCTGGTCATCGCCAACCGCTCGGTGATCGCCCGATGGCCGTGATCGGCCACGAGGCGGAGTTCGGACTCGGTGAGCGGGAGCAACCACAGCCACCGTACGGCGTCGCCGCCAAACATGAATCCCGACATGTCCGGTAGTCCGGGCGGGTCCATCAGCATGAGCACCCCCTGGTGCCCGCCGTTCAACGGGAACGTGACCGGGTTCTGGAACCAGCGGGCCGTGTGCCCGTGCCCCAGCCACGTCACCGACCGCCAGGGATACTGCCCGAGCCAGGCGAACAGCCGTGCGGCGACCCTCGGATCCTGCCTGGTCGCCAGCGCGAGTTCCACCCGGCACGCCGTGTCGTACATCTCCGCGGCGGGCATCCGCTGGCAGCTCATGCCGACGGTGGACAGCACCGTGTAGTCCCGCGTGAACGTGGGCGGGCGCTCGCTGACGCCGACCAGGGGGAACCGGTCGCCGGCGACGTCCCAGTAACGGCCGGGCGGCCCGAGCCTGCTGTCGAGGTGGCCCAGCACGAACTGCTGGTAGGTGGCCCAGCTGCCCTCCGCCTGCCGCCACTGCCAGTACGCGCGGGCCTTGGCCACCCGGGGGGACAGGCCCTCCAGCGCCTCGCCGAGCGGCCAGGCGAACGGCGACTCCCCGACGGCGTCCCGCGCGTATCCGGGCATGCCGCGCTCCATGTCGGCCCACCCCGGAATGACCGCCAGGAGCGTGTCGTTCTCGTACAGGGCGACGCCGTCGCCCTCCTCGAACCAAAGCACCGACAGCGACTCCGCGGCCAGGGGCGGCCGGCCGGAGGGATGCGCGGTGTGCGCCTCGGGCATCACCGGCGGCAGTCCGGCGTCGGCCCGGCCGAGATCCGCCTCGGCGGGGGCGGGGACGTGGTTGGCCAGCCAGACCGCTCCGTGGACGATCCCCTTCGCGTCACGAAGGTAAGCTACGGAGGAGGTCCGGTCGGCTTCGATCGTCAGTGTGCGGCTCCCGTAGGGGTTGGTGCTGGTGAGCACGACAGTGGTGTCCACACCTCACCTCTCGTACGCCTCCGGGATTCGACCGCCAGACAGAATGTAAAGCCGCGTGCGCCAGTCGTTAAGACCATGGCCGCGGGAGATGGAAAGGGTTTTGCGTGAGCGAGCAGCCGAAGACCGGGCAGCTGACCTTCGTGGCGCCCCGCAGGGCCAAGCCGCAGCGTCACCTCGCCGACCTGACCATGGCGGAACGCAGGGCGGCGGTGGCGGAGCTGGGGGAGAAGCCGTTCCGCGCCGACCAGCTCTCCCGCCACTACTTCACCCGGCTGACCGGCTCTCCCGAGCAGATGACCGACCTGCCGGGCGCGCTGCGCGAGCGGCTGGTCGAGCAGCTCATGCCCCCGCTGCTGACGTCCGTACGTGAGATCACCTGTGACGACGGCATGACGCGCAAGACGCTGTGGAAGCTGTTCGACGGCTCGCTGGTCGAGTCGGTTCTGATGCGCTACCCCGACCGCGTCACCATGTGCGTCTCCTCCCAGGCCGGATGCGGCATGAACTGCCCGTTCTGCGCGACCGGCCAGGCCGGGCTCACCCGCAACATGTCCACGGCCGAGATCGTCGAGCAGGTCGTCGCGGGTGCGCGGGCGCTGGCGCGCGGCGAGGTCCCGGGCGGGCCCGGCCGGGTGACCAACGTGGTCTTCATGGGCATGGGCGAGCCGATGGCCAACTACAAGGCCGTCATCGGCGCCGTACGCCGCCTGGTCGACCCGGCGCCTGAGGGCCTGGGCATCTCGGCGCGCGGGGTCACGGTCTCGACGGTCGGCCTGGTGCCGGCGATCGGCAAGCTCGCGGACGAGGGCCTGCCGGTGACGCTCGCCGTCTCCCTGCACGCGCCGGACGACGAGCTCAGGGACACGCTCGTGCCGATCAACACACGGTGGAAGGTCGCCGAGGTGCTCGACGCGGCCTGGAGCTACGCGGCCAAGACCAAGCGGCGCGTGTCCATCGAATACGCCCTGATCAAGGACATCAACGACCAGGAGTGGCGGGCCGATCTGCTCGGTCGCCTGCTCAAGGGCAAGCTCGTGCACGTCAACCTGATCCCGCTCAACCCCACGCCCGGCTCGAAGTGGACCGCCTCCCGTCCCGAGGACGAGCGGGCGTTCGTGCGCCGCCTGGAGTCCCACGGCGTCGCCGTCACCGTACGGGACACCCGGGGGCGGGAGATCGACGGGGCGTGCGGGCAGCTCGCCGCCGCGCCCCAGTGACCCGTGCCCCAGTGACCCGCGCCTGAGTGACCCGCGCCCCAGTGACTCAGGGGCGCGTACGGCGCAGCCACGTGTAGGCCGCCAGGCCGATCGCGGGCCACAGCAGCGACTGCACCGTGAGCAGGGGCAGCCCGGACAGCAGCACGCCGTGGTGGGCGTCCCGCATCCAGCCCATGACCGGCACGGTGAGCCAGCGGGCCCCGGCCATGCTGAGGAACAGCATCGACAGGTAGCCGAGGATCAGGGCGATCGTCGAGACCGCCGGAGAGGGCAGGATCGGGCGGCTCGTCAGCGCCCCGAGCGCGAGCCCCGCCGCCGCGGACAGCACATGCAGCCACACCCCGGCCAGGAGCACGGTGAGGGTGGGGGAGGCGGCGAGGCGGAGGAGCAGCGCGGCCTCGGCGAGCGCGGCCAGCGCGAGCAACGACGCGAACGCCGCCAGGAGGCCGCTCACCAGCTCCCTCGGACCCAGCGCGGACAGGGCGACGCTGCGCTGCTCGTCGGGTTCGGTGTCGAGCAGGCCGCGCGCGGCCCAGGCGAGCACCGGCACGAGCATGGCCGCCGAGTCCGCGGTGGCCCCGATCTCCTGACCGGCGGGGATGGGGCCGGCGTAGAGGACCGCGAGCAGTGCCAGCAGCGCGATCAGCGGTTGCAGCGCCCGGTGCGAGGCGACATACCCGGTCAGGCGGAACCTCGCCAGCGCGATCACGGGTGTCATCTGGCGGCCTCCCTGGCGACGCGGCCCGTGATAAGCACCGTGCAGCCCTCGGCGCGCAGGCGGTCGGCCAGGTCCGACGCCCTCGACGCGGCCACCGACACCTCCAGCACGGTCAGGGCCGTCTCGCCGGCCTCCTCGACCGGCTCGAGTTCCCGTACGGACCGGTCGCGGACCTCGCAGCGGCGCAGGCCGGGAAAGGCGCGCAGATCACCCTGGTGGTCGCTCGCCACCACGATCCCGCCGCGCGCGCTGATCTCCTCGATGATCCTGGGAAGTTCGGCACGGGTGGCGGCGTCGAGTCCGGCGAAGGGCTCGTCGAGCACGAGCAGCCCCGGCTCGGCGAGCAGCGCCTGCGCGAGGCCCACCTTGTGCGCGCTGCCCTTGGACAGATCGGGCAGCCGCTGCCCGAGCAGGTGGTCCATGCCGAGCCGCTCGCTCCACCGGCCGATCGACTCCGTGCTCACCCTCCGGACCGCCGCCATGTGCCGCAGGTAGGACGCCACAGTGAACGGCTGGTCCGAGGGGAATCGCTCGGGGGCGTACCCGACGACCTGAGGGCGGTCCTCGACGCTTCCGCGTACGGGCCTGAGCAGTCCGGCGACCAGCCGCAGGAGGGTCGACTTGCCGGTGCCGTTGGGCCCGGTGACCTCGACCACGTCCCCCGGATCGAGGACCAGGCCGGCGTCGGACAGGACCCACGGGGCTCGCCGTCCGTACCGGAAGGAGAGTCTGGCGATCCGCATAGTTTTTCGAGCCTATCGGGATGTTCCTCCCGGCGTACGAACATCGGGCGATCTTTGGGTCTCGCCTTTCTATTGGGACTCCCGTCAAAATGGACGGGCGTCGGCAACGGGCAGGGAGGTGTGGTGTGAACCGCTTTCCCCGCGTCATAGCGGTGCGCCTGGGTTATGACCCCGAACAGGTCGACGACTTCGTGCGCAGGATCGAGCGGACGCTCGGGCTCGGCCCGCTCGACGGGCCGCCGGTGACCGCCGACGAGATCAGGAACGCGAAGTTCGCCGTCAAGCTCGGGGGTTACAACGAGACGGCGGTGGACTTCGCGCTCGACGCGTTCATCGTGGCGGTCGAGGCGAGGGCGGGCAAGGACACCACGCCCGCTCCGTCCACACCGGCCGTGCCTCCGCCGCCCGCCGCCCAAAACGCCGCCCCAAAGCCCACGGCCTCAGAGCCCGCAACTCCAAAGCCCGCCGCCCCAAAGCCCGCCGCCCCAAAGCCCGCGGCCTCGGAGCGCGCCGGCACAGAGCCCGAGCCCGCCGTTGAACAGCCCGCGGCCTCAGAGCCCGCCGCACCAAAGCCTGCGGCCTCAGAGCATGCCGCCAAGGAGCCCGAGCCCGCCTCCTCCGGCTCCGCCGCCGCCCGGGCCGTGGCGGCTTCGCCCCGCCGTACGCGTGCCGAGGAGCGAGCGCGATCGGACGAGGCCCCCGCGAAGGCCACCCGTGGAGAGAAGACCGGCACGCTCCCGCCGGAGCCGGGCACGCCGTCCTGGCGGGAGACGCAGGCGGCCCGGGTGGAGCATGTGGCCTTCCGGCCGGGGCGGCTCGGGATGGGTTACCGCGAGGAGGAGGTCGACGCGTTCCTCGACCGGGTGGTGGCGACGCTGCGCGAGACGGCGGCCGAGCCGTTGACCGCGGAGCAGGTCAGGAGGGCCACGTTCGCGACCGTCGTGTTCCGGCCCGGCTACGCGATCCGCGAGGTGGACGGCTTCCTGGCCGAGATGGCGAGCGTGCTGGAGCGCCGCCCCTGATCCGATCCGCACCCGCTAAAAGCTCATAAATCCCCTCTTTCGTGGAGCAATGCACCACGATAGGGATCATGCTTCGCAGATCATCCCCCCTGGCGGGGCTCGTCGCCGCCGGTCTCACGTTAGCCGTCTCCCTGCCGGCCGTTCCGGCGGCCCAGGCGACCACCGGCTCCGGCGCCTACGTCCCCGGCTCGGCCGGTCTCGGCGACCCCTACTTCCCCCACGCGGGCAACGGCGGATACGACGTCGGCCACTACGCGATACGGCTGCGGTACACGCCGAAGACCCGTCACCTCAGCGCCACGACGACGATCACGGCGACGGCGACCGAGAACCTGTCCAGGTTCGACCTCGACTTCTCCGGGCCGCAGATCAGGAGGGTGGAGGTGAACGGCGAGCGGGCCTCGTACGCCCGGAAGGGCCAGGAGCTCGTCGTCACGCCCCGGCACGGGCTGCCGTCGGGGAAGACGTTCACCGTCGAGGTGTCCTACGCCGGCCGGCCGAAGGCGATCAAGGACAAGGCGCTCGGCGTCACCGGCTGGATCGACACCGAGGACGGCGCCGTCGTGCTGGCCGAGCCGGACGGCGCACGTAGCTGGTTCCCGGTCAACGACAACCCCCGGGACAAGGCCACCTACACCTTCGAGGTCACCGCGCCCGAGGGGCTGACGGTCCTGGCCAACGGCGAGCCGAAGAACTCCGGCGTCGCCGGCCCGCGCAACGGCTACAGGACCTCCACGTGGGAGATGCGCCGGCCCATGGCGTCGTACCTCGCCATGATCGCGATCGGGAAGTTCAAGGTCAGCCGGGGCACCGTCGACGGCATGCCCAACATCACGGCGTACGATCCGTCCCTGGCCAAGGAGTTCAAGCGCCTGCACGCCACCACCGCCAAGGCGATCACATGGGAGTCGAAGATCTTCGGCGACTACCCGTTCTCCTCGACCGGCGGCGTCGCCGATCGGCTGAACGTCGACTACGCGCTGGAGACGCAGGGCAGGCCGGTGTACGACACGGGCATGTCGGACGAGCTGGTGATCGTGCACGAACTGGCCCACCAGTGGTTCGGCGACAGCGTCGGTCTGCGCAGTTGGAAGGACATCTGGCTGAACGAGGGCTTCGCGGCGTACGCCGAGTGGCTGTACCAGGAGCAGCACGGCGGCCCTTCCGCCGAGAAGACCTTCGCCGAGCATTACAAGCACAAGACCGGCAGCGCCTTCTGGAAGCTCAAGACCGGTGACCCGGGCCGCAACGGCATGTTCGACTGGAACGCGATCTACGTCCGCGGCGCCATGACCGTCCACGCGCTGCGCAAGAAGATCGGCGACGAGACGTTCTTCACGCTGCTGCGCACGTGGACGAAGGAGAACCGGCACTCCACCGTCACCACCGAGGACCTCGTCGCGCTGGCGGAACGGCTGTCCGGTCAGGACCTGGACGACCTGTTCGACGCGTGGCTGTACACGGCGGCCAAGCCGAAGGTGTGACCGGCCAGGCTGAAACCGGCCAGGCTGAAACCGGCCAGGCCGCGGGCGACCGATGACACGGCCGCCCGCGACCCGAATCGCGACCGCCCCGGGCCGCCGCCTCCGGCCCGCCGCGCCGGGCCCACCGCACTGGGCCCGGAGCGCCGGGTTCGGAGCGCCGGGTTCGGAGCAGGGCGTCCGGCGCGATCGCGACCGGTGGCGCGGCGCGCCACCGGGGACTTTCAGGCGCCGCCTGTCGCGGGAGCCGGTTCGAACCCCGCCGTGCGGTAGCGCTCGACCTCCGACCACGCGGCGGACATCCCGGCCAGGCACCGGTCGAACACCTCCGCCTGCCGGACGTACGCCTCGCGGGCGGGGCCGGGGCGGACGCACAGGTCGTCGGTGTCGCTGACCGACCACGGCACGTCGCTGTGCCCGAGCGCGGCGGGCAGCAGCGAGGCGACTCCGCGCGCGCCGAGTTCGCTGGTGAGCTGCCGGCGGACCGGGCGGCCGAGCACGTCGGCGAAGATCTGCGCCCAGACCTCCGACCGCGCGCCGCCCCCGGCCAGCCGCCAGGGGCGGTCGCCCACGTCGGCCCCGCTGGCCAGGACCCGGTCGAGCTGCACCCGGTGATACTGGGCGACCCCCTCGATGACCGCACGGGTGAGATGCCCGCGACGGTGTACGGCGGAGATGCCGAGGAAGGTCCCTGAGGCCGCCGGATGCTCGGGGGCGCCGTTGACGAACGGCAGGAACAGCAGCCCGTCCGCGCCCGGCGCCACCGTCGCCGCCTCGGCCAGCAGGTCCGCCGCAGGGACGCCGGCGGTCGCCCGGTGCGGCACCGACGCCGTGCTCAGCCAGTCGAGGTTGGCGGCCGACGTCGGGGCAACCTCCATGGCGAGCATCGTCCCCGAGTCCGGCATCAGCGCGCTGAGCGTGACCTCGGGCGCGGGGGTGGCGGCGGGGACGACGACCCCGTTGATGGCCCAGGTGCCCACGATGATCGTCACGTCGCCCGGCGCCCGGCCTCCCGCGCCGAGGGTGGCGGCCACGCAGTCCATGCAGCCCGCGATCACGGGCAGCCCCTCCGGCAGCCCGGTCAACTCCGCGACCCGCGCGCTGAGCCCGGCCACGACCTGCCCGGACTCTCGCAGCGGCGGGAAGCGGTCGAGGTCGCTCGCCGGAAGCCCCACCAGTTCGAGCGCCGTCGGGGTGTACTCACGGGTGTCCAGCGCCACCATGCCGAAGGCGCTCGCGTCGCTGTAGTCGGCGCTGGGCACGCCGGTGAGCTGCGAGGTGACCCAGTCCTTGCACGACAGCGCCCAGCGGGTCGCGGCGTACGCCTCGGGCTCGGCGTCGTGCATCCAGCGCAGGAGCACGGACGGCTGGGCCGCCCACGGGATGGAGCCGGTCTCGGCGGCCAGGCGGCGGGCCGCCTCGGGCTCGATCGCGTCCACGATGTGCTGGGCCCGGCTGTCCGACGACGCGATGGCCGGCCCGACCGGCCGCAGCGACGCGTCGACGGGGTAGAGCCCGTTGCCGTGGGCGGCCACGCCGATGCCGGCCGGCGCGTACCCGTCGGCGGCGAGCTTGCCCGCGAGGTCGCCGAGCAGCGACACGACGGTGTCGGCCAGCCCGATCATGTCCACGTCGTGCCGGTGGGCGGTCACGCTGGTCCGCGGGGTGCGGGCGTGCACCACGCCCACCTCGCGCCCCTCGGCGTCGAACGCGGCGGCCTTCGACGCGGTCAGGCCGACGTCGACCCCGATGTAACACGTGGCCAGGTTCGTCATGCTGTCCTCCCGTCGCTGCCCCTGCCTCCGCCCGCGCCGCCGCCCGCCGCCGCGGCCAGCGCCCGGGGGCGGTGGCGCCGCAGCTCGTTCTCGTAGGCGGCCACCTCGTCGCGGGCCCGCCCCTCGTCCCAGCCGAGGTGGCGTACGGCGACGTCCGCGCAGGTCACAGCGCTGGAAAGGCCCATGTCGCCGTTGAGCCCGACAAGGATACGTCGCAGCATGACGTCGGCCAGCGTCACCGCCCCCTCCTCGCGTACGGCCATGACGACCTCGGCGGCCAGGGCGCCGGTCTCCTTGTCGACGACCTCGGCGAGCGAGGGGTCCTCGGCGGCGAGCTCGAGCACCCGGCGGGCGCGCACGCCGTACAGCTGCAGCAGCCGGCGGGAGGACGCGCCGTCGAGCGGGGACTCACGCAGGAAGTCGCGCACGAACTCCGGCCAGTCCGAGGTGTCCGCGCCGGGGAACGGCCGGGTGCGGGTGACGCACGGGCGGGGCCGCCTGCCGAGCACGCGGAGCGCCTCGTCGGTCACGTCCTCCGCGAGCGCCCGGTGGGTCGTGAGCTTGCCGCCGATGACCGTCAGCAGGCCCCGGTAGGCGGGCGCGTGGTTGAGCACGGTGTGCCCACGGCTGATCTTGGCGTTGTCCGACACCCCGGTCGTGTACGGCAGGGGCCGGATCCCGGCGACGCTCCACAGCACGTCGCCGGGGGTGAGGTTCGCCTGGGGGAAGATCCGGTTGGTCTCGGCGAGCAGGTAGTCGATCTCGGCGTCGCTGGCGACGACCTCGTCCAGGTCGCCCTCGTAGGTGAGGTCGGTGCTGCCGAGCACGTAGCGGCCCTGCCAGGGAAAGACGAAGATGGGCCGGCCGTCGGCCGCCGCCTCGAAGAAGATGCAGGTGTCGGGGGCTCCGGGGAACGGGTCGAGGACGACGTGGCTGCCCTTGGTGCCGCCGTTGAGCCGCCGGCTCTCGATCTGGCCGTCGAGGATCCGGTCGATCCACGGCCCGGCGGCGTTGACGGTGACGGCGGCCCTGATCTCGCCGCGCGCCCCGGTCCGTACGTCCTCGGTGCGGAGGCCGGCGATACGGTCGCCCTCGACGATCAGGCCGGTGACGGAGGTGTAGGTGAGCACCCGCGCGCCCAGGCGGCGGGCGTCGAGGAGCAGTTCGACGCAGAGCCGCTCCGCCCACGGCACCTGCGCGTCGTGGAACAGCGCCGCCCCGCGCAGGCCCTCGCGCGACAGCGTGGGCCAGCGGCGGGCCACCGTGCGGACCGTGACGCCCCGGCTGAGCCCGCGTCCCCGGTTCAGGGCCATCGTGTCGAACGCCAGCAGGCCGAGCCGGATCAGCGCTCCGGGCCGGGTGTTCCCCTCGTAGAAGGGGATCAGCATCGGGTAGTCGCGGATGAGGTGGGGAGCGGTGCGGAACAGCAGGTGCCGCTCCCGGATGGATTCGTGGACGAGCGTGAAGTCGTAACGCTCGAGGTACTTGAGGCCGCCGTGGATCAGCCGGCTGGAGGTGCTCGACGTGCCCGAGCCCACGTCGGCGCGGTCGACGACGACGACGCGCAGGCCGCGGGCGGCGGCGTCCCGGGCGATGGCGAGCCCGTTGATACCGGCTCCGATGACGGCGAGATCGACGACGTCGTTCTCACCGAAGGGGACGTGATGCGACATGGGAGGCTCCCGGAGGGTGACGGGCGCGGGTCCGCGGGTGGCGGACCCGCGCCGGAGAAGGATCGGAACTAGGCTGCGGAGCCGGCCGCCTTCTCCTTGTAGATCTCGTACGCCTCCTCGGGCTTGAGCCCGTCGTGCACGACCGCGCGGACCGCGGCGAGCATGCCGGCGGGGCTGTCGCTCTGGAAGATGTTGCGGCCCATGTCGACGCCGGCGGCGCCCTCCTGGATCGACCGGTAGGCCATCGTCAGGGCGTCGATCTCGGGCAGCTTCTTGCCGCCCGCGACGATGATCGGCACCGGGCAGCTCGCGGTGACGGTCTCGAAGCCCTCCTCGACGTAGTACGTCTTGACGATGTGGGCGCCCATCTCGGCGCTGATCCGGGTGGCCAGGCGGAAGTAGCGGGCGTCGCGGACCATGTCCTTGCCGACCGCGGTGACGCCGAGCACGGCGACGCCGTGCCGCTGGCCGGCGTCCACGAGCGCGGCCAGGTTGGCGACCGACCGCGACTCGTGCTCGCCGCCGATGAACACCTGGATGGCCACGGCCGCGGCGTTGAGGCGCAGCGCGTCCTCCATGTCGAGCGCGATGTGCTCGTCGGACAGCTCGCGCAGGATGCTCGGGCCGCCGCTGGCGCGCAGCACGATGCCGGCGTCGGTGGTCGCGGGGATGCTGGTGCGCAGCGCGCCGCGGGTCATCATGATCGCGTCGGCGTCCGGGACGAGCGGGGCGATCCCGGTGTCGAGGCGCTCCAGGCCGGCCATCGGGCCGACGAAGTAGCCGTGGTCGAACGCCAGCATGACCGTGCGCCCGGTGTCCGGCCGGAAGATGCGCGACAGGCGGTTGCGCAGGCCCCAGTCCTGCCCGTGCGCGCCCTTGACGTGGAAGCCGCTCGCCGCGGGCCCGGACGTCCCGAAGTCGCGGGCGTCGAGCAGGCCGTCGGTGTCAGCCATCAGTGTCGTCTCCTGTGGTTGTGGTTGTGGTGGTGGCGGTCGCGGTGCGCGATCGCCGTCTAAACAAAGAGGCCATGCCTCCGGCGCGGTCGCCCCCGCCGGCGAGGAAGAGGACGAAGAGCACCAGGCCGCCCTTGAGCAGGTTCTGCGCCGCGGTGCTCCAGCCGACGAGGTTGACCAGTCCGTCGAGCAGGATGAAGAAGAGAGCCGCGCCCCACACGCCCACCGGGACCGCCCGGCCGCCGGAGATGAGCGTGCCGCCGATGACCACGACGGCCACGGAGTCGAGCAGGTAGCGGGTGCCGAGATCGGCCGAGGGCGCGATGTAGGCGGCGAGCAGCGCGCCGGTCAGCCCGGCCAGCGCCCCGCTCAGCAGGTATGTCGTCCCGATGATCCGGGCGACCGGGATGCCGGCCCGCTCGGCGGCCCGGCGGCTCTGGCCCACCGCGATCAGCGACCGGCCGTAGACCGTACGGCGCAGCAGCACGACGACGAGCACGGTCAGCACCGCGATCGCCAGCGCGAGGAGCGGCACGCCGGCCGGGCGCAGGTTGAGCGCCGAGCGCAGACCGGGGTCGGGCACGGCGGTGAAGCCGTTGGCCATCGACAGCGTGATCGACGAGGCGATGAGCCCCGCGGCCAGCGTGGCGATGATCGGGGGAACGGACAGGCCGAGGATGGCCACGGCGCTGACCGCCGCGACCAGGACGCCGACGCCGATCCCCGCGAGGATCCCCACCGCCGCGGAGCCGGTCGCGGAGGCCGCCGCCACCGAGACGAACCCGGCGAGCGAGATGACCGACCCCACCGACACGTCGATGTTGCCGGGGCCCGCGCTGATGACCAGCATCTGCCCGAGCCCGACGATGACGAGGTACGGCGCGAGCGACAGCGCGAGGGAGACGGTCTGCCCGCCGCCCTGGCCCGAGATGGCCAGGATCACCAGCCACACGAGCGCGGCGGCGGCGAAGCCCCAAATCCAGGGGCCCCGGACCAGGGAAGCCGGACTCCAGGAGCGTGAACCGGTCACGCGGATGTTCATCGCAGCACCTTCCCCACGACGACGCGGCCGGCGAGCACGGCCAGGACGATCACGCCTTGCACGGCCGACTGCATGTCGGACCGCACGTCGAGCAGGCTGAGAACCACGCTGACCAGCCCCAGCGTCACCCCGCCGATCGCGGCGCCCCACGGCACGGCGTTGCCGCCGGAGAAGGAGCCTCCGCCGAGGATCACCGCGGCCACGGTCATGAGCGTGTAGCTGGAGGCCGACGACACGTCTCCGCCGCCGGTCTGGGAGGCCAGGACGAGGCCGGACAGCACGCCGAGCGCGCCCGCCGTCGCGTAGGCGATGACGCGGGACGTGAGCGGGCGCAGCCCGGCCCGCCGCAGCGCCACCGGGTTGCTGCCCAGCCCGCGCATCCGCACGCCGGCGGCGCTGCGCGCGGTGAGCAGATACACCACCAGCGCGACGACCAGGATCGGCAGCAGCGGCGCGGGGAAGCCCGCGGGCTGCCACGCGCCGAACGACGCCAGCCACCCGGGGGTCGTGCCGCCCGGCGTCGGCAGCAGGAACAGGCCGAGCCCGAGCCAGACGAACGAGGCGCCGAGGGTCGCGATCAGCGCCGGCACCTCGCGCAGGTGGATGAGCAGGCCGAGCACGGCGTACGCCGCGACCAGCCCGAGCAGGACGAGCACGCCGAGGAGGGGAGACGACACCAGCAGGGTGGCGGAGACCACCGTGACCAGGCCGACGAAGTTGCCGATCCCGAGGTCGATGTCGCCGACGGACATGAGCGTCATCTGCGCCTGCGCGGCGATCACCAGCGGCACGGTCGCCGACAGGACCAGCGTGAGGCCCTCCACGGTCAGCACGCCCGGCTGCAGCGACGAGCAGACGGCGATCATCGCGATCAGGGCGACGGCGCTGACCGCGGCCGGGGCCGAGCGGCGCATCCGCGCGCGGTCGGGCAGCGCCGGGGCGAGAAGCTGGGCCATCAGTCGTTCCCTCCGTCCTCGGCGAAGGAGACGCCGATGATGCGTTCCTCGGAGATCTCCTCGCCCGCCAGCTCGGCCACGATCCGGCCGGCCCGGAAGACGTAGACCCGGTCGCAGTGGGCCATCTCGGCGTTCTCGCTGGAGTACCAGACGATGCTCCGGCCCTTCGCCGCCTCCTCTCTGATGAGGCGGTACAGATCGGTCTTGGTGTGCACGTCCACGCCCCGGAACGGGTCGTCGAGCAGCACGAGCCCGGCGGGGGAGGCGAACGCGCGGGCGACGATGACCTTCTGCTGGTTGCCGCCGCTCAGCTCGGTGATCCCGGCATCCGCGCCGCCCCTGATGGCCAGGCGCTTCACCCAGTCGCCGACGACCGCGCGCTCCTCCGCGGGACGGCGCAGCCCGCGCCGGGCGATGCCGCGCAGCGCGGTCACGATCAGGTTGTCGCCCACGCTCCACAGGGGCAGGACGCCCGAGCGCTGCCGGTCGCCCGGCACGTACGCCCGCGTCACCTTCACCGTGGTGTCGCGCCGGACCGGCCGCCACAGGCGTTCGAGCACCTCCTGCTGGCCCTGACCGGCCAGCCCGGCGAGGCCCACGACCTCGCCCTTGCCGACCCGCAGGGTGACCTCCCGCAGGCCGGGCCCGGTGGCGCCGCGCAGCTCGGCCACCGCCTCCCGCGCGGCGGCCCCGCCGGCGGCCGCCCGCGTGCCGGGCTCCGCCGGAGCGGCGACGTGCGCGCCCATCAGCTCAAGGACGTCCGGCTCGCTGAGCCCGGCGGCCGGCCGTTCGGCGGTGACCGCGCCGTCGCGCAGCACGGCCACCCGGTCGGCCACCGAGAGGACCTCGCGGATGCGGTGCGAGATGAGCAGCACGGCGGTGCCGGTCTCGGTCAGCCGGCGCACGTAGGCGTACAGCGACCGGGCGGCGTCCGGGCCGAGCGACTCGGTGGGCTCGTCGAGGATCAGCAGATCGAGCCGGTCCACGAGACAGGCGCGGGCGATCTCCACCATCTGGCGGCGGGCCAGCGACAGGTCCTCCACCCGGTCGCGGGGGGAGACGCCGTGGCCGGGGAACATCTCGTCGAGGCGGCGGCGCACCGCGTCGCTCGCCGCCCGCCGCCACCCCAGGCGGGGCAGGCAGTGCCGCGAGGACACCCACATGTTCTCCGCCACGGTGAGGTCGGGGCACAGCGACGTCTCCTGGTAGGCCATCCGCACCGCCCGGAAATCCCCGGCGGACGCCTTCCTCCCGTGCACGAGGACCGTGCCCGTGTCGCAGGCCTCCAGCCCGGCGAGCACGCGCATGAGCGTGCTCTTGCCCGCGCCGTTGTGACCGACCAGCCCGAGCACCTCGCCCGCGCGGACCTCCAGGTCTACGCCCGTCAGGGCCCGGGTGCGCCCGTACGTCTTGGTCACGCCCCTGGCGGTGACGACGGGCGGCCGGGCGGCCGGTCCGGTGTCCGTCTCCGGCGGCGCCGTGCCGCCGGCCGGGAGATTGTCGACGTGCATGCCCCGGTCTCCTCCGTCTCCTCCGTGCCGTGGTCCGTGTGCCGATCCCCGCCCGGTCAGCTCGCGGCCGACGGGATCGGCGGCTGGACCGGCTTGCCTCCGGTCTTGACGGCCTCCACCTGCTGGCGGAACAGCTCCTGGGTCCACGGCCAGGCGGCGTACTCGTCGGGCTTGAGCACCGAGGCCCAGGCGTCGCGGTCCTTCTGCTCGATCAGGACGATCGGGAAGGTCATCTGCTTGGGCACGTCCTTGCCGTCGAGCAGGTCCAGGGCCTCCCAGAGCGCGGCGACCGACTGGCCGGGGTCGGACATGACCGCGACCGAGCCGTTGTCGATCTTGTTGTCCCGCCAGTAGCTCAGCGCGCGGCCGTTGGTCTCGAAGTCGACCGCCGGCACGGGCTTGCCCGCCGTGGCGAACGCCTGGGCCACGCCGTAGCCGTCGCCGCAGCCGATGACACCGTCCACCTTCGGCACGCTGGACAGCACGCCGAGCACGGCCTTCTGCGCGGTGGCGCCGTCGCACATGCCGGTGACCGTCGCCACGGTCTTCACCCCGGGGTAGTCCGCGAGGATCTTCTTGGTGGTGTCGAGCATCTCGGCCTCGGGCTGGGAGCCGACCACGCCGCGGCTCACGATGACCGAGCCCTTGCCGCCGATGCCCTCCAGCAGCGGCTTGGCGGCGTACGTCGCCCAGTCGACGAAGCTGTTCTGCAGCACGTGCGCGCAGGGCGCGTCGATGGCGGAGTCGAAGACCACGACCTTGACGCCGGACGTACAGGCCTGCTGGATCACCGGCTGCAGCGCGGTCGGCGAGGCGGGGTCGATGAGCAGCGCGTCGGGCTTCTGCAGCAGCAGGCTCTTGATCTGGGCGACCTGCTCGGTCGCCGAGTTCTCGCCCGGCGCGTTCACGACCTTGTACTTGCCGATCAGCCCATCGGTCTTGGCCTGCTCGGCGGCGGCCTCGAACTTGGCGATCATCGTCTGCCGCCAGCCGTTGCCGATGAAGCCGTTGCTCAGCGCGATGAAGGGCTTGTCACCGCCGCCGCCCGCGGTCCCGCCCGCGGCGTCCGCGGTGGCACCGGAGTCGCCGGAACCGCCGGAGCCGCAGGCCGCGGTCAGTACGGCGAGAGCGGAGATCGCCGCGGCGGAGGCGGCGCGCCAGGGCCGGCGGGTGGGACGCATGTGCATGGTGTCTCCAGACAGAGCGGGTTCGCGAGGGGGGAGAGTCGGCGTGAAGCTTCGCCCGAGTCGGCCTGTCATTACAGGCCTGTAGTGACAAGCAAACTAAGCGGGCGTTACGGGCATGTCAAGAGGCTGTTTTCGGTCAGTTCAGGCCGTCGCCGGTGGATAATCTTGATGACAGCCGGGCCCACTTGTAGTTACAGGTCATAGTGGGGCATTCTGCTGCGGTGCCGCCGAGGAGGTTCCCGTGACGATGACCTATCCGCCCCTCAACCGCGACGGGGCGGAACCGCTGTGGATGCAGCTCATGCGGGCGTTGCGCGCGGAGATCGAGAGCGGTGCGCGCGGGCCTGACCAGCCGCTGCCGTCCGAGGCCGAGCTGAGCGACCTGTTCGGGGTCTCCCGCACGGTCGTCAGGGAGGCGCTGCGCGAGCTGGTCCAGCAACGCCTGATCTACAAGGTAAAGGGCAAGGGAGCCTTCGTCGCGCCCCGCAAGACCGAGCTGAGGTTTGTCGGGTCGATGTCCGGGTCTGCCGACGACCTGCGGGAGTCGGGGCGCCGGGTGACCACGCAGACCGTGCGCCAGGCGCTCGGCGAGGCCGACGAGCGGGAGGCCGCGCTCCTGCGGATACCGCTGGGGGAGCAGGTCGTCCGGCTGCGCAGGCTCCGCCGGGTCGACGGCCAGCCGTGGCTGCTCGTCGACACCGCCCTGCCCGCCCGGCTCGTCCCCGGGCTCGAACGCGCCATCCTGGAAAACCAGTCGCTGTACGACGTGCTGCGCCGCCGGTACGGCATCGAGCCCGCGGCGGCCGACCGCTGGATCGAGGCGGTCTTCCCCAACCGGGAGGACGCGGCCCTGCTGGAGGTGTCCACCTCAACGCCGCTGCTCGGCATCGAGTCGGTCGCGTGGCTGGAGGACAACACCAGGTTCGAGGCCTACCACGCCCTCCACCGCAGCGACCAGACGCGCTTCTACGTCGGCATCCGCTGAGCCCGCCGGGCGTTCAGAGGCCGCCGAGCTGCGCCGCCGCGCGGATGGCCAGCCACACCTCGGCGAAGTCGCCGGTCGCCGACAGGTCGCGCCCGGTCAGCGCGCCGAAGCGGCGCAGCCGGTACGACAGCGTGTTGGGGTGGACGTGCAGGGCCCGCGCGGCGTCGTCGACGCGGCGGTCGCGCTCCATCCAGGTCCGGACCGACGCGATCAGGTCCGATCCGTGCTCGGCGTCGTATCGCAGGACGTCGCCGAGCACGTGCTCGACCAGGGCGGCCAGCACGCCGACGTCGTCGGGCAGCCACCGGCCCGTGGTGTCCTCGCCGTAGGCGACCAGCGGCCTGCCCGCCTCGGCGGCGCGGGAGGCCGCCCACAACGCCTCGCGCTGGGCGACGCGCAGCGACGAACCGGGCGGCAGGGGACGGCTGACGCCGGCCGCGATGCCGGGCACCGCCTCCAGCTCCGCGGCGGCGACGGCCGCCGCCGCCGTCAGCACGTACAGGTCCCGGTGACGGCGGAGCATGAGATGCGGGTGCTCGACGAGGGCCTGGACGACGGCGTCGTCGGCGGCGTCGCGCACCACGAGCAGCACGACGTCGCGGTCCTGCGGCAGGCCCATCAGGGCGAGCCTGCGCCGGGCGGTCTCCGGGTCGAGCACGTCCTGCAGCAGCTCGGCCAGCGTCTCCGCGCCCTGGCGGCGCAGCGTCTCGCGCTCGCTGCGCACCATCGCCACCCGCAGGGCGGCGACGGTCGCGATGTGCTGGACCACGGCGAGCCCCGCCGGGCGGGCCCCCTCCCGCTCGAAGGCGACCAGGAACCCGGCAGGCCCGCCGGGCGCGGGCACCGGGAGCGCGAACCCGCCGGGGATCGTCGGCGGCGAGTCCGTCGAGGCGGGCAGCCGTACGGACGGCGGGGGCGCCGGCACGCCCGGCAGCAGCGGGCGGCCCTGCGGTGTGCTCAGGTAGATGTCGTAGCCCGACAGGCGTTCGAGACGCCGGAACAGCCCGGCCGTGTCAAGGCCCTCGGACGCAAGCCAGCGCAGCGCGCCGAACACCTGAAGCTGCGCTCCCAGCCGCTGGCGGGCGTCCTCCTGCACGGCCGCCGCGACCTCCTGCGCGATCGCGATGAACGGCACGGCCAGCGGCACCTCCAGCACGGGGAACCCCCGCTCCTCGGCGGCGTCGAGGAAGGCCCGGCGCAGCGGGGGGACGTGCAGCCCCGCGCTGAGCGCGAGCGCGGCGACCCCCGCGTCGTCGAGCCGCTCCAGGTACGCGCGCTGGGCGGCCGCGCTCTTCGGCACGCCGATGCCGGTCGTCATGATGACCTCGGCCCCGAGTAGCCAGGGCGAGGGGTCCTCCAGCTCGCTCACGTGGGCCCAGGAGACCGACCTGCCGAGCCCGCGCTCGCCCGCCAGAACCCTCAGTTGCAGCGCGGGGGAGCGCAGCAGGTCCTCCACGGTGTTGTGCGCGTCCACGACGGCCAGCCTATTTCCCGTGATAGCACCGATTGTCCTAATACAGGGGGGTCGGGCACACTCAAGCGGTCTCCCCTTGACCTGGAGGAACGTATGAGTCCGAACGCCGGGCGGCGCACGGTGGTATGTCGGGTGGTGCGGCCGTGACGCGGGTCGCCGTGGCGCAGCTTCCGCTGCGGGTGGGCGAGCCGGAGGCCAACCGGGCCGCCGCCGCGGAGGGCGTCGCCGAGGCCGCAGCCGCCGGGGCCCGCCTGGTCGTGCTGCCCGAGCTGGTCAACAGCGGATACGTCTTCACCGCCGCCGAGGAGGCCAGGGGCCTGGCCGAGCCGGCCGACGGCCCGACCGTCAGACAGTGGGAGCGGCTGGCCAGGGACCACGACCTGGTCGTCGTGGGCGGGTTCTGCGAACTGGCGGACGGCCTCGTGCGCAACAGCCAGGTCATGGTCGACCCCACCGGGATCAGGGCCGTCTACCGCAAGGCCCACCTGTGGCACGACGAGCAGGACGTGTTCACGCCGGGCGACGCCGCCGCTCCCGTGGTGGACACCGCGCTCGGCCGGATCGCCATGATGGTCTGCTACGACCTGGAGTTCCCCGAGTGGGTGCGGGCGGTGGGCCTGGCCGGGGCCGACCTGCTCGCCGTCTCCACCAACTGGCCCGCCTCGCCCGTCCCGGCCGGGGAGCGCCCGGTGCTGGTCGCCTACGCCCAGGTAGCCGCCGCCGCCAACCGCATGTTCGTCGCCGTGGCCGACCGCTGCGCCGCCGAGCGCGGCGTGGGCTGGGTCTGCGGCACCTCGGTCGTCGGGCCGGACGGTTACCCGCTGGCGGGGCCCGTGCTCAGGGACGGGCCCGCCGTGCTGGTGGCCGACTGCGACCTGGACAGGGCCAGGGACAAGGCCACCGGCCCGCGCAACGACGTCCACCGCGACCGGCGGACGGATCTGTACGAGATCGCGCGGACGTGCTGAACCCTGCTCGACAGACTGGGGCCCGCCTCCTCCGTGGCCTACGATCTGATCGGCCTGCTCGCGCCCGGAAAGGCCAGGAGAAGCGATGATCGTCGATCTGTCGGTGCCCGTCGTGAGCGGCATGCCCGTCTACCCCGGAGACCCGGAGGTGGAGATCAGCCCCGCGCTGACCGTGGCGGCCGAGGGGGTGAACGTCCTCGGCCTGCACCTCGGGTCGCAGTCCGGCACGCACGTGGACGCGCCCTATCACATCGACGACGCGCTGCCCGCGCTCGACGCCCTGCCGCTGGAGCGATTTCTGGGCCCGGCGGTGGTCCTCGACGCCAGGAACCTGCCCCCGCGCGCGCCGATCACCCCCGCGATGCTCGGCACGGTGGCCGGGCGGCTGGGCCCGGGGACCGTCCTGCTGGTCGCGACGGGCTGGGACGAGCACTGGGGCACGCCCGCCTATCTGGACCACCCCTACATGGAGGCGGAGACCGCCCGCCTGATCGTCGCCTCGGGCGTGCGGACCGTGGGCGTCGACGCGCTCAGCGTCGACCCCACCCCGGCTCCCGCGGACCTGCCGGCGCATCGCGTGTTGTGCGGGGCGCACGCCGTCATCGCGGAGAACCTGCGCGACCTCGGCCCGCTTCTGGAGGCCCAGGCCGCCGGCCGTGCGATCGAGGTCTCCCTGCTGCCGCTGCGTCTCCACGCCGCCGACGGGTCTCCCGTACGCGCCGTCGCCCGGATCGGCTGACCCAGGGCGGAGCCTCCGTCAGTGGGTGCCCCAGGAGTAGGTCTGCTTGTGCAGCTTGAGGTAGACGAACGTCTCGGTCGCGCGCACGCTGGAGATCGCCCGGATCTTCCCCAGGATCTCCAGCAGGTGGGTGTCGCCCTCGCAGACGACCTCGACCATGATGTCGACCGAGCCGGCCGTGAGCACCACATAGTCGATCTCGGGGATCTGCGACAGCTCGTCGGCGACCCGCTCAAGGTCGCCCTCGCACTTGATCCCGATCATGGCCTGGCGGGGGAAGCCAAGGGTGAGCGGGTCGGTGACGGCGACGATCTGCATGACGCCGAGGTCGAGCAGGCGCTGCACGCGCTGGCGCACCGCGGCCTCCGACAGCCCCACCGCCTTGCCGATGGCGGCGTACGGCTTTCGCCCGTCCATCTGAAGCTGCTCGATGATCTGCTTGGAGATCTCGTCGAGCACCACCGGCCCACCCTTCGCGGCAGCCGCGCGAGCCTTTGGCGGAGTCGTCATCCTCGGGGGGTGTCCTCTCTTGGCGGGCTTCGGTCGCCGTAGCGACCTGGTGTTACAGCACCGTTTTTGACATGTTGCGATCCTGATCTGACATGTTGTCAGCTCCATCGCTCGCGTCAAGCGATTTCGTAGCAATTTGGTATCTTAGCGACGAAATCCCTTGTCGTAAGCTCCTTCCTCTGTCAGAGTCGCGACAACTCAGCCACCAACAGGAGGTCAACGGTGACCACCCGTCTCCAGAACTTCGTGAACGGGAAGTTCATCGACGCCGCGAGCGGCCGTTTCTCCGACGTCGTAGACCCTACGACGGGTGAGGTCTACGCCCAGGCACCGGTGTCGGGTCAGGAGGACGTCGACGCCGCGTACGCCGCCGCGACGGCCGCCTTCGAGACGTGGGGCCAGACGACGCCGGGCGAGCGCGCGACGCTGCTGCTGAAGGTCGCCGACGCGATCGAGGCCCGCGCTGACGAGATCAACGAGGCCGAGTGCCGCAACACCGGCAAGCCCCGCGCCCGCATGGCCGAGGACGAGACCCCTGTCGCCGCCGACCACTTCCGGTTCTTCGCCGGTGCGGCCCGCACCCTGGAGGGCCCCACCGCCGGGGAGTTCCTCGCCGACCACACCTCGGTGATCCGGCACGAGCCGATCGGCGTCATCGGCCAGGTCACGCCGTGGAACTACCCGATGATGATGGCGGTGTGGAAGATCGCCCCCGCCCTCGCGGCCGGTAACACGATCGTGCTCAAGCCGTCGGACACCACCCCGGCCTCCACGCTGAAGCTGGCCGAGATCCTCGGTGACATCCTGCCTGCCGGCGTCTTCAACGTCGTCACCGGCGACCGGGAGACCGGCTCGCTGGTCGTCGGCCACCCGGCCGCGAGCATGGTCGCGATCACCGGCTCGGTCGGCGCGGGCATGTCGGTCGCCAGGACCGCCGCCGACGACCTCAAGCGCGTCCACCTGGAGCTGGGCGGCAAGGCCCCGGTCGTGGTCTTCGAGGACGTCAAGGACATCAAGGCCGTCGCCGAGGCGATCGCCGGGGCGGGCCTCTACAACGCCGGCCAGGACTGCACCGCCGCCTGCCGCGTGCTGGTGCAGGAGAGCATCCACGACGAGTTCGCCGCGGCGCTGGCCGAGGCCGCCGCCGCCACCAAGCTGGGCGGTCTCGACGAGGAGGACGCCTACTTCGGGCCGCTGAACAACGCCAACCAGCTCGCCCGGGTCGAGGGCTTCTTCGATCGGGTCCCCGAGCACGCGAAGGTCCTCACCGGCGGCTCCCGTGTCGGCGACAAGGGCTTCTTCTTCGCCCCGACGGTCGTGGACGGGCTGAAGCAGGACGACGAGATGGTGCAGGACGAGATCTTCGGTCCCGTCATGACCGTCCAGACGTTCACCGACGAGGCCGACGCGCTGGCCAAGGCCAACGGCGTCCGCTACGGCCTGTCCGGCTCGGTGTGGACCTCCGACCACGGTCGCGCGATGCGGATGTCCAAGCGGCTCGACTTCGGCGTGGTCTGGGTCAACACCCACATCCCGTTCGTGTCCGAGATGCCGCACGGCGGCTTCAAGCACTCGGGCTACGGCAAGGACCTGTCCGTCTTCGGCCTGCACGACTACACCCGCGTCAAGCACGTCATGCACTACATCGGCGAATAGGTACGTCCGGCTCCGGCCTGACACCTATCGAAAAAGAGGGATAAGCCTGGAATGACAGAGATCCAGGCGGGCCCGGGGGCAGCCGTCGCGGCTGCCCCCGTATCAGGAGACGTGCCCGCCATCGAACTCGACAACGTGGTCAAGGAGTACGTCTCGCACGGCGAGGTCGTACAGGCGGTCAAGGGCGTGAGCCTCGCCATCGCGGAGGGGGAGTTCTTCTCCCTCCTCGGCCCCTCAGGCTGCGGCAAGACCACCAGCATGCGAATGATCGCCGGGTTCGAGGACCCCACACAGGGGGTCGTCAGGCTCCACGGCGAGGACGTCACGAACGTCCCGCCGAACAAGCGGGACATCAACATGGTGTTCCAGTCCTACGCGCTGTTCCCGCACATGAACGTCTGGGACAACGTCGCGTTCGGGCTCAAGCGCAAGAAGATCTCCGACGCGGAGATCAAGCGCCGCGTCGGCGAGATCCTGGAGGTCGTGGACCTGGTCGGCCGCGAGAAGCGCCGGCCGAAGGAGATGTCGGGAGGCCAGCAGCAGCGCGTCGCGCTCGCCCGCGCCCTGGTCAACCGGCCCCGCGCGCTCCTGCTCGACGAGCCGCTCGGCGCGCTCGACCTCAAGCTCCGCCAGGCCATGCAGATCGAGCTCAAGCGCATCCAGCGCGAGGTCGGCATCACGTTCGTCTACGTGACGCACGACCAGAGCGAGGCGCTGACGATGAGCGACCGCATCGCGGTCATGAACGACGGCCTCGTGGAGCAGCTCGCCGAACCCCGCGAGATCTACGAGCGGCCCGCCAGCAAGTTCGTGGCCGGGTTCATCGGCACCTCCAACCTGCTGAGCGGCACCGTCCAGCAGGTCGCCGGCGACACGGCCGTGCTCGCGCTCGGCGCGAGCGACCGGATCCTCGTCCCCGCCGACGGCGAGCTCTCGGCCGGCGCCACGGTCGACCTCACGGTCCGGCCCGAGAAGATCAAGATCGCGAAGGATCAGCCGGAAGGCGACCTCAGCGTGGTGCGCGGGACGGTGTCCGAGGTCGTCTACCTTGGCACCTACAACAGCTACGTCGTGGTGCTCGGCGACGGCGCCGAGATCACGGTGTTCGAGCAGAACGCCCACGACAGCACGATCACCGCCGAGCGAGGCGACACGGTCTGGCTCTCCTGGCAGCCCTGGCACTCCTACGCGCTGCGGTAAATCCCCGCGTCGAGTCCCCACGTCGAGTCCCCCGCGACGAATCCCCGAACCCCGGTACAGCGAATCCGGAGCACGAACCCCTATGAACGACCCATACAGGCAGGACGCCACCTTCCTCCGCGGCATGACCCAGCGCCGGCTCGGCAGGCGCGACGCCTTCCGGCTCGCGGGTCTGTCGGCCGCCGGGCTCGCCCTCGCGGCCTGCGGCGTGCAGGGCAAGGGCAAGAGCACGCCCACCTCCTCCGCCCAGGTGCAGACCGAGGTGGAGAAGTACTGGTCGGGCAAGGCGAAGAACGGCCACGTGAACTTCGCCAACTGGCCGCTCTACATGGACCCCAAGCAGCCCGAGCTCAAGGAGTTCACCAAGCGCACGGGGACCACGGTGACCTACAAGGAGGTCATCCAGGAGACCACGAGCTGGTACGCGAAGATCCAGCCGCAGCTCGCCGCCGGGCAGTCGATCGACTACGACCTCATGGTCTTCACCAACAGCGTCCAGCTCTCCCAGCTCATCAAGCTCGGTTATCTGGTGCCGCTGGACCACGAGCGGATGCCGAACTTCACCAAGAACGTCGGGGCGCGGTACACCCAGGAGAAGTTCGACCCGGGCAACATCTACACCGTCCCGTGGGCGTCCGGCATGACCGGCATCGCGTACAACCCGAAGTACATCGACACGCCGCCGACGAGCTACTCGGCGCTGTGGGACCCGAAGTACAAGGGCAAGGTCGGCATGATGGCCGACTCCCAGGAGATCGCGAACTTCGGGATGTTCGCGCTCGGCATCGACCCGGACACGTCCACCCCGGCGGACTGGGAGAAGGCCGCCGCGAAGCTCACCGAGCAGCGTGACTCCGGCATCGTCCGGAAGTATTACGACCAGTCGTACATCGACCCGCTGGCCAAGGGCGACATCTGGATCTGCCAGGCGTGGTCCGGCGACATCTTCCAGAAGAACCTCTCCGACGGCACGGACCTGAAGTTCGTGATCCCGGAGGAGGGCGCCACCATCTGGACCGACAACTTCATGATCCCGAAGACGGCGGCCAACCCGGTCGACGCGATCACGCTGATCGACTTCTTCTACGAGCCCGCCATCGCGGGCAGCCTGGCGGAGTACATCAACTACGTCACCCCGGTCCCGTCGGCCAAGGACGCCATCCTCGCCGACGCGGCGAAGGCGTCCGGGGCCGACAAGAAGACGCTCGAGATGATCGCCGACAGCCCGCTGGTGTTCCCGAGCGACGACGACTACGCCAAGCTCCGCAGCTACGTGACCTTCGACGACAGCGAGGAGCACAAGAAGTTCGAGAGCGTCTTCCAGCCCATCACCACGTCATGAGCAGGCTCAGGGCGGCGCTCACGCCGTACGCGCTGATCTTCCCGGGCGGTCTCTGGCTCGCGATCTTCTTCGTGGTCCCGATGATCGTCATGCTGTCCCTGTCGCTGCAGTCGGGCAGCGTCGAGGACGGCTACGCCTTCACCTTCAACTGGCACTCGTACGCCGACGGGCTGGCGAACTACCACGACCAGATCATCCGGTCGCTGCTCTACGGCCTGGCCTCGACCGTGCTGCAGATCGTCATCGGTTTCCCGGTGGCGTACTGGATCGCGTTCAAGGGCGGCAGGCACAAGTCGGTCTACCTGTTCATGCTGCTGCTGCCGTTCCTGGTGTCGTTCGTGCTGCGGACGATCTCCTGGCAGTTCCTGCTGTCGGACAACGGCATCCTGCTCGGGCCGCTGAAGAACATCGGGCTGCTGCCGGACGGCTTCCGCGTCCTCGCCACGCCGTTCGCCGTGATCGGCGGCCTCGCCTACAACTTCCTGCCGTTCATGGTGCTGCCGATGTACGTGGCGCTGGAGCGGATCGACCCGCGCGTCCTGGAGGCGGCGCAGGACCTCTACGCGAGCCGGTTCCAGACGTTCCTGCGCGTGGTGCTCCCGCTGTCGCTGCCCGGCGTCTTCGCCGGCGTGCTGATGACGTTCGTGCCGGCGACGTCGGACTACGTCAACGCGTCCGTGCTCGGCGGCACGAAAACCACCATGATCGGCAACGTCATCCAGAACCAGTACCTGGTCACGCAGGACTACCCGACGGCCTCCGCGCTGTCGTTCACGCTGATGGCGCTGCTGCTCGTCGGCATCTTCGCCTACGCCAGGGCGCTGGGCACCGAGGACGTGCTGGAGGTGGCGGCCCGATGAGACAGGGTCTGCTGAGGGGGCGCGGCCTCCAGATCTACACCTGGCTGGTGATCGCCTGGCTGGTCGTGCCGATCGCGGTCATGATCCTGTTCGGGTTCAACGACACGCACGGCCGTTACAACACCGCCTGGCAGGGCTTCACCCTCAAGTGGTACGGCAAGCTGTTCGAGATCGGCGACCTCACCCAGGCGCTGGTGAACTCGCTGCTCATCGCCGTGCTGACGATGATCATCGCGGGTGTGCTCGGCTCGCTCATCGGCCTGGCGCTCGGCCGCTACCGCTTCCGCGGGTCGGCGACGACGAACGTCGTCATGTTCGCGGCCATCTCCTGCGCCGAGATCGTCATGGGCGCGTCGCTGCTGTCGCTGTTCGTCACCCTCGCCGTGCCGCTGGGCTTCTGGACGATCGTGATCTCGCACGTCATGTTCTCGATCTCGTTCGTGGCCGTGACCGTGCGGGCCCGGGTGATGACGCTGGACCGCTCGCTCGAGGAGGCCGCCAGGGACCTCGGAGCCGGGACCTGGACCACGTTCCGTCTGGTCACCCTTCCGATGATCTTCCCGGGCGTGCTGGCCGGGTCGATGCTGGCGTTCGCCCTGTCCATCGACGACTTCGTGATCACCAACTTCAACGCGGGCGGGACGGTGACGTTCCCGCTGTGGATCTGGGGAGCCACCCGCGTGGGCATCCCGCCGCAGGTCAACGTCATGGGCACGCTGATCTTCGCGGCCGGCGTGCTGATCGCCGTGGCCAACGCCCTCGTGGCCCGCCGCAGGAACTGATGTAGGACCCTGTAAGAACCTGTGAGATCCCCGGATCTCGAGGGGAAGTGAAATGTGTGAGTCCGCAGAAAGCTCTCGCTGACGCGGAGCGCAAACCGTACTGGCTGGACCGGCCGATCGCACCCGAACCGCTGCCCCCGCTGACGGGAGACGTCACGGCGGACCTGGCCGTGGTCGGCGGCGGCTTCACCGGCCTGTGGACCGCCCTGATGGCCAAGGAGCGCGACCCCTCGCTCGACGTGGTCCTCCTGGAGGGCCGCGCGGTCGGGTGGGCCGCCTCCGGCCGCAACGGCGGGTTCTGCGCGGCGAGCCTGACCCACGGGCTCGGCAACGGCCAGGACCGCTGGCCCGCGGAGATCGCCACACTGGAACGGCTCGGTCAGGAGAACCTCGACGAGATCGAGAGCACCCTCACCCGCTACGGCGTCGAGTGCTCCTTCGAGCGGACCGGCGAGCTGCGGGTGGCCACCGAGGAGTGGCAGCTCGCCGGGCTCGACGAGGAGGTAAGCGAAGCGGCCTCGCTCGGCCTGCGGCTGGAGCGGCTCGACCGCGAGCAGGTGCGGGCCGAGGTGGACTCCCCGATGTACCTCGGCGGCGTGTGGGACCGGCAGGGCGTCGCCATGGTCGACCCGGCGCGGCTGGCGTGGGGGCTGCGCGACGTCTGCGTGCGGCTCGGCGTGCGCGTCTTCGAGCACACCCCGGTGCGCTCCCTGCACGACGACGGAGTCACGCTCGAGCTGGACACGCCGAAGGGGAGGGTCAGGGCCGGGCGGGTGGCGCTCGGCACCGGCGCCTTCCCTCCGCTGCTGCGCCGGCTCAGGCACTTCCTCGTGCCGGTGTACGACTACGCGCTGATGACCGAGCCGGTGCCGGACGACCTCCTCGCGGAGATCGGCTGGCGCAACCGCCAGGGCATCGGCGACTCGGCCAACCAGTTCCACTACTACCGGCTGACCGACGACAACCGCATCCTGTGGGGCGGCTACGACGCCGTCTATCACAACGGCGGCCTGGTCAAGCCGGAGTACGACCAGCGCGACGCCACCTTCGAGAAGCTCGCCACGCACTTCTTCGAGACGTTCCCGCAGCTCCACGGCCTGCGCTTCACGCACAGGTGGGGCGGGGTCATCGACACCTGTAGCCGGTTCAGCGCCTTCTTCGGCACCGCGTACGGCTCGCGCCTCGCCTACGCCGCCGGATACACCGGCCTCGGCGTGGGTGCCACCCGGTTCGGTGCCAACGTGATGCTCGACCTGCTGCAGGGCCGGGTGACCGAGCGTACGGACCTGCGCATGGTGCGGCAGAAGCCGGTGCCCTTCCCGCCGGAGCCGATGCGGTCGGGCGTCATCCAGCTCACCCGCTGGGCCATCGCCCGGGCCGACGAGCACGAGGGCCGCCGCAACGCCTGGCTGCGCACCCTCGACGCCTTCGGCGTCGGCTTCGACTCCTAGCCGTGCCCACGGCGCGGGCCCGAGCCCGCGCCGTCGGCCCGGAGTCCTGGCTGCTCCGCTCATCTCCGGCGGCCCGCGTCGGTCGCGATCGGCGGCCGTCCCTTCTTGACGGCCGCGAGGAGCCGCATGCCGCGCGGACCCGTCTCGTCGCGCTCCAGGGTCAGCCCGGCCGCGGCGCACTGCCCGGCCAGCCAGTCCGCGCCGATGCGCAGCTTCGGGTAGCTGCCGACCTGCTGCGTCCAGGTGGCGCCGGAACGCCGGTGCAGGACGTCATGGACCATGACCGTTTCCTCGTCGACGTACTCGAGGAAGCAGGTGAGGACCTGATCCGGGGTGCTGCGGACGGGAACGAACCGGTCGGCCCCGTGCAGTGGCCTGGTCAGGTCGCGGTAGGTGACGACGAGCCTGCCGTCCTGGGCCAGGGCCGCGGCGCAGTCGGCGAGAAGGGCGGTCACGTCGGCCTTGCGGGGCAGGTGGGTCAGCGTGTCTCCCATGCAGACGATCGCGGCCGCGCTCGCCGGCTCGGCGATCGCCGGGAGGACGCCGCGGATGTCTGCGTGGACGGGCCGGATCGCCTGGTTCCCCTCCGCGTGCGAGGCGAGCTCGTCGAGCAGCGCCTTGCTGGTGTCCACGGCGAACACGGTGCCGTAACCGAGCGCGGCCAGGGCAAGCGTCTGATTCCCCGGCCCGCAACCGAGGTCGACGGCGGTCTCGCCGGGGCCGCGCGGTTCGACGCCGAGGTCTCGCAGCAGCCGGGTCTGCTCGGCGACGAGGGCCGTCAGGTCGCCGCCGAGCATCCAGGTGTAGTGCCGGGCGAGCAGCTGATCGTAATGGCGCGAGACGGTGTCCATCGAACCTCTCGAAGTGATCGATCGTGCCGGGGAACCGGGCCGACCGGAGTGCGGGGCGGGGTGAGGTCGGTCGCCGTGACTCGGCGGCGCGGTGCACATTATGCCCACAAAGGTTGCTTGTGCAAGTAACATTCTTCGCGTGACGGACACGACAAGCGGCGGGACGCCCGCTCCCGCCGACGACGCGCAGGACGAACGCTGGTGCATGGCCGTGCGCCTGCTGGCCCGTGTGGAGAAGGAGCTGGACGACGCCCTGCGGCGCAACCACGGTCTGCCGCTGTCGGAGTATCGCGCCATGTGCGCGCTGAGCCGTCCGGACGCCGGTCCCGGCCTGCGCATGGGGGAACTGGCGGACCGGATCGGGCTGAAGGACAGCAGCGTCACCCGTTTGGTGGGACGCCTCGAACAGCTCGGTCTTGCACAGCGGGCCTCCGCGACCGGGGACGGACGTTCGGTCGCCGCGAGCATCACACCCGCCGGCCGGCGACGCCATGAGGAGGCCACCCCGACCTACCGGGCGGTTCTCGGCGCCGCCCTGGAGGCGGCGCTGGGGAACATCTACCTCGCCGACCTGGCGGCCTGGGTCCGGACCGGCGAGTCGGCGCTCGATGTCCCGGTCGCGTCCGCGGGGATCACGGCCGGGGGAGGAAGTCCAGCAGGGCTTCGGTGAGGAGATCGGGGGCTTCTTCCATCATGTGATGGCCGGTGTCGAGGGCGTGACCGGACAGGTCGGTGGCCCACGGTCGCCACACGCCCAGAACGTCGTGGTCGTACAGTTCCGCCACGTCGTCCTTGGCTCCCCACAGGACCAGCAGAGGGCTCGTGATCCGGCGTCCGGCCGCCCGGTCGGCGTCGTCGGCGGCGCGGTCCACGCCCAGCCCGGCACGGTAGTCCTCGCACATCGCGTGCCGCACCCGGGGGTCGGCCACCGCCTCGGCCACGTCCGCGTGGTTCTCCCTGCCCATCCGAGCCGGATCGAGCTTGTACCAGGCGTCCAGGTCGGCGGCGATCAACCGCTCGGGCAGCGGTGCGGGCTGGCCCATGAAGAACCAGTGATACCAGGCGTGGGCGAACCTGGCGTCACAGCGGGACAGTGCCTCACCGATCGGCACGTCACCGAGGATGACGACGTGGCCCACGGCATGCGGATGGTCCAAGGCGAGGCGCTGGACGACGTAGCCGCCTCGGTCATGGCCCACGGCGTGGAACCGCTCGTGGCCGAGTTCCCGCATCAACGCGATCAGGTCGCCGGCCATGGCGCGCTTGCCGGCCTGGGAATGGTCGGGCTCGTCGGGAGGCGCCGTGGACCGGCCGTAGCCCCGCAGGTCGGGGCAGACGACGGTGTATCCGGCGGACGCGAGAGCGGGCGCGACCAGGTGCCATGTGGTGTGGGTCCGCGGGTGCCCGTGGACCAGCAGCACCGCCGGTCCCTCGCCTCCGAACCGCACTCGGAGCCGTACATTTCCAACGTCGACGTAGCTGAGTTCGAATCCGGCGAACATGGCCATGCCTCTGCCCGCGGCGCCTGGGGATATCGCAGTCGAGATCTGGCGGTGACGTCAGGCGGTGAGCCAGCGGAGCGGGTTCTCGTGGGTGATGAGACGCAGGGTGTCGTCGTCCACGCCGGCCTTCCGCAGGGCCGGGAGGACCGACGAGAACAACCGGCCGTAGCCCTGCCCGCCGTAGCCGTCCAGGTGCTCCCGCAGGCGTACGCCGCTGCTGAGCAGGATGCGCTCGGCGTGCCCGGCGTCGAGGAGGATGAGGACGTCCTCGGCGTCGTCCACGCTCACGTACGCCCCGGTCTCGGCGATCTTGCGCTGGGCCAGCGGGTCACCGGTGCGGGCGCTGAGACGCCGGGCGGGGACGTTCTGCGAGAGCAGGAGTTCCAGCAGTTCCAGGCCGCCCGTCGCCACCGGGAGGTCGGTGCGCAGCGAGGCGCGGGCGGCGGCGGTGACGGCCCGCTCCTCGGCGGGGGTGGGCGCCTCGTCCCACGCGGCGGCGACGATGACGCCCGGCCGCGCGCCCGTCCCGTCCAGTCCGGCGCCGATCTCGTGCAGCAGGTCGGCGGTCAGGTCCTCCACGCCGTACCGGGTGATGGCCTCACCCGCGAACGGCTGCGCGGCGAAGCCGGTGGCTGCCACGATCGGGACCCGCGCGGCCATCGAGATCCGGGCGAGCGCGGCGGGGTCGCGCGCCATCCCGATGCAGCTGTGCTCCACGACGAGGCCCAGCGCCTGCTCCCTGCCGAGTTGCTTGACCTCGGCCAGCACGTATCGCTCTTCGTCCAGCCACCGATGGGGATCGGAGTCCACGCCGATCCCCCAGCGGGTGTCGGTGCGCAGGTGCTCGTACGGCAGCACCGGCCCGTCGATCTCGGCGACGGGGACGGCGCCCGTGACGGTCTGGATTCGGGGAAAATATGCGCCGGACATGAACGGACATTAACCGATTTTTTTCCGAAACTGCTCGCGAATCACATGATTCTTTACTTTCGGCGGCATAGACGGGGTCAGCTCATTGTCTTGCCGCCGTTGACGGCGAGCCGCTGGCCGGTGACGAACCGGGCGCCGGGGGAGGCGAGGAACGCCACCGTCTCGGCCACGTCCATCGGCGCGCCCATGTGTCCCAGCGGGACGTCGCGCAGGTAGCCGGTGTAGTCCTCCGGCGGGACGTCCGCGTGCCGCTCCACCGGGATCCAGCCGGGCTCGACGGTGTTCACCGTGATCCCGTACGGCCCCAGCTCCCGGGCCCACGACCGCGTGAGCCCGTGCATCGCCGCCTTTGCGGAGACGTAGTGCCCGAACTCCGGGTTGCCGAGGTCGGCGACCTCGCTGCCCACGTTGACGATCCGGCCGGAACCGGCCTCGCGCATGCCGGGCAGCACGGCCTGCAGGATCAGCAGCGGGGCCTTGACGAAGAAGCGGAGCTGGCCGAGGTGGTCCTCCCAGGTCTGCTTCTCCACCGGCATCAGCGGCTGGGGGCCGGTGGCATTGTTGACGACCACGTCGACGTGCCCGATCGCGGCCACGCCCTCCCGTACGGACTCCTCGTCGGTGACGTCGAACCGGGCGAGGAGAGCCGAGCCGCCTGCGGCGGTGACGCGGTCGACGACGGCGGAGGCGCCGGCCGTGTCGTTGGCGTAGTTGACGGCGACCTGCCAGCCGTCCGCGGCGAGCCGTTCGGCGATGACGGCGCCCAGCCCTCGTGAGGCGCCCGTGACCAGTGCGGTACCCATGAGAACCGTGCCTATCACAGATCCTGTTGGGGCAGGATGGTGCGCATGGATGAGATCGCCGCACTGGTGGACCGGGTCGAGATCGTGGACGTCGTCACCGCCGTCTTCGACACGGTGGACGCCAAGAACTGGCCGGTGTGCCAGGAGCTGTTCGACGACGAGGTGGACGTCGACTTCACCAGCGTCAACGGCGGAGAGCCCGCCCGGATGAGCGCCGAGGCGCTCGTGGACGGGTGGCGGACCGGCCTGCACGCCCGCAAGCAGAGCTTCCACACCGTGAGCAACTTCGCCGTGACCGTGGACGGCGCCGAGGCGCACGTGACGACCAAGGGGTACGCCTACAACCTGCTCGACGCGACGCTGGGCGGCGGCATGTTCGAGGTGTGGGGCGTCTACCGCCTCCGGCTCGTACGGCAGGCCGAGGGATGGAAGGTCACGGCGCTGGCGTTCCACGCCAGCCACACCCGCGGTGACGAGGCGGTGCGCACGCACAGGCTGGAGGGCTAACGGGTGACCGCCGGGGCCTCGGTGTGCAGCCGCCCCAGGACCCGGCGGAAGGCCCAGATCGACCCGAGGAAGGCCAGGCCGGTGACGACGGCGACGGCGGCGGTGCGGATGATCAGGTAGTCGCCGATCGACTCGTGCAGCAGCAGCCAGATGCTCATGGCCGAGTTGACCAGGAGCACGAACGCCCACAGCAGAGTGATCCGGGCGAAGAAGGTGCGGACGCGCTCGTGCCGCAGCACGAACGACGGCAGATGGATGTAATCGAGTGTGAGCCGCTGGACCAGCGGGCGGCGCATCCGCACCGACGCCAGGAGCACCATGCTGATGCAGATCGTGCCGAGTTCCGGCTGGATGAAGTAGAGGACGGGGCTGCCGGTCCACAATCCGATCACGGTGCGGAAGGTGATCGCGATCGTCGCCATGATCATCGTCCCCGGCACGGGCTGACGCCGGATGAGCCGCCACAGGACGCCCAGGTAGACCCACGACACCGCGGCCATCAGCGCGCCGCGCAGGCCGAGCACCGCGAGGGCCGTGTAGAAGACCACGAGGGGAGCCACCACACCTTCGAGGAGCCGGGGCACCGCCTGCTTGATCAGCGCGGTGAGCCGTGGCAGTGCGAAGGGTGCGTGGTTCATGCTGACTCCAACGGGCCGGTGGGGGAGACCGACGCTGTAGTTGGGCAACGCGCCTACCCGGACATAGCGGATGGAAACACCCCGGGTTGGGCGGCTTCGTCGGTGGCTTACCGTACCTGACCGTCAGGCTTGCGGGGGCCGAATGCGCGAACCGCCCCCGCGCTTCATAACGGTACGGCATACCTCTCGCGCGCGTCCTGCCGGATGGAAAACCCCTGATCAGCGCTTTACCGGGGGTCGCTGGGCGCTTTCCCTCGGGCGCGGAGGACGCGGGTTACGGTGACGGCATGGACTCAGGTTTCGGCTACTTCGCAACGGATGATGCGGTTCGTCCTGATGCCTTGGCCCGGCTCGTCGAGCAGCGCGGCCACACGGCGCTGCTGTTCACCGAGCACACGCACATCCCGGTGCCGCCCGGCGGCCAGACGCCGAAGGACGAGTGGGGCGGCGAGCTGCCCCGGCGCTACTGGCACAGCTACGACCCGTTCGTCGCCTCGATGGCCGCGGGCGCGGCGACGACCCGGCTGCGCGTGGGCACGGGCATCTGCCTGGTGCCCGAGCACGAGCCCATCGGCCTGGCGAAGACGGTGGCGAGCGTGGACAACCTGACCGGCGGGCGGTTCGAGTTCGGCATCGGCGCCGGGTGGAACCGCGAGGAGCTGCGTCACCATGGCGTCGACCCGGCCCGCCGCTTCGCCGTCATGCGGGAGCGGGTGCGGGCGATGCAGGAGATCTGGACCCGTGACGAGGCCGAGTTTCATGGTGACTTCGTGTCCTTCGAGCCGATCTGGTCATGGCCCAAACCGGCGCAGAAGCCGTACCCGCCGATCCTGGTGGGCGGCGTCGGGCCGCGGGTCTTCGACCGCGTGATCGCCTACGGGGACGCGTGGCTGCCCAACTACGGCCCCGGCATCCTGGAGCGCGTCCCCGAACTGTTCCGGCGGGCCGACGAGGCGGGCAAGCACGTCGAGGTCGTGATGCTGTCGGCGCCGGCCGACCCCGGCGCCCTCGAGCAGTGCGAGAAGGCCGGGGTCGCCCGCGTCATGGCCTGGCTGCCGTCGGCCGGGTATGACCGGATCCAGCAGGCGATGGACGTCTTCGAGGACGCCCTCGCCGACCTGCGCGGGGAGTGAGCGTCAGCTCAGCGTCGCGGTGGCCAGCTTGGCGCCGAAGCCGAGAAAGAGCGCGCCGACCCCCGTTGTGAGCCCGGCGGACAGCTTGCGGCGGCGCCGGAAATGCGCCGCGAGGAACGTGCCGCCGAAGATGAGCGTGGTCAGATAGGTCACGCTGAAGACCTGCACGATCAGCGCCAGGATCAGGAAAGACAGCGCCGGCGCGCCGTACGACGGGTCCACGAACTGCACGAAGAACGCCACGAAGAACAGGATCGCCTTGGGGTTGAGCAGGCTGATCGTGAACGCCTTGCGGAACGGGTTGCCCACCGGCGCAGGGACGGCCTCCTGGACCGCCTCCGCGACCTGGGCCGCAGTCCCGCCACGGGAGGCCCGCAGGGAGCGCCAGGCGCCGCGAAGCATGCCGAAGCCGATCCACGCCAGATAGATCGCGCCCGAGTACTTCACGATCGAGAACAGGACGGGCGTGGACTTCAGCAGCGACGCGACCCCCGCGGCCGACAGGAACATGAGCACCGAGTCACCGGCGAAGACCCCGGCCGCCGCGCGGTAGCCCTGCCGCACGCCGCGCTGGGCGGCGGTGGACAGCACGAACAGCGAGTTCGGCCCGGGCAGCAGGATGATCAGGAACGATCCTGCGATGTAGGTCCAGATGTTGGTGATGCCGAAGAACATTCCCGCTCCCGTCAAGAAACCGCATGTCCTGTTATAGCCCTATCCAGGCATCGTTCACAGACAGTAGATTCCTATTGACTTGGTAGGGAACTCGGGAGAATTCTGGGATGCATGACGTTGTGGAAGCCTGACCCCACCTTCTATCCCTCGCCCAGGGACGCCGCCGAGGCGCCGCCGGAGAAGCTGGCCTACGTGGCCGCCTTCGACCGCTCGGCCCAGCGGCCCGACGCGCTCGCCGTGCTCGACACCGACCCCGGCTCCCCGTCGTACGGGACGGTGGTCGGCTGGACCGACCTGCCGTACACCGGGGACGAGCTGCACCACTTCGGCTGGAACGCGTGCAGCAGCGCGCTGTGCCCGTACGCGCCGCATCCGCATGTCGAGCGGCGCTACCTGATCGTCCCCGGCCTGCGGTCGTCGCGGATCTACGTGTACGACACCAAGGACCGGGTCAGCCCCGAGCTCGTGAAGGTCATCGAGGCCGAGGAGCTGGGCAAGCGGGCCGGCTACTCCCGCCCGCACACCGTGCACTGCGGCCCCGAGGGGCTGTACGTCAGCGCGCTCGGCGGCTACGGCGACGAGGGGCCCGGCGGTATCGCGCTGCTCGACCACAACTCGTTCGACGTGCTCGGCCGGTGGGAGGTGGACCGCGGCCCGCAGTACCTGGCGTATGACTTCTGGTGGCACATCAACCACGACGTGATGATCACCTCCGAGTGGGGCACGCCCTCCATGATCGAGGACGGTGTCGTCGGCGAGCTGCTGCTCGGCCGCAAGTACGGCCACCGGCTGCACTTCTGGGACCTGCGCAAGCGCCGGCACGTCCAGGAGGTGGACCTCGGCGACCAGCACCAGATGGCGCTGGAGCTGCGGCCCGCCCACGACCCGACCAAGACGTACGGCTTCGCCGGGGTCGTCGTCAGTGTCGAGGACCTGTCCGCCTCCGTGTGGGTGTGGCACAAGGAGGGCTCCCGCTGGGCGGCGACCAAGGTCATCGACATCCCCGCCGAGCCCGCATCGCCGGACGACCTGCCCGACGTGCTCAAGCCGTTCGGCGCGGTGCCGCCGCTGGTGACCGACATCGACCTGTCGGTGGACGACCAGCGCCTGTACGTGTCGTGCTGGGGCACCGGCGAGCTCAAGCAGTACGACGTGTCCGACCCGTTCAAGCCGGTCGAGATCGGCTCGGTCCGCCTCGGCGGCATCGTGCGGCGGGAGGCGCACCCGGCGGCGCCGGACGAGCGCCTCGCCGGCGGGCCGCAGATGGTCGAGGTGAGCCGCGACGGCCGCCGGGTCTACGTCACCAACTCCCTGTACGGAGCCTGGGACGACCAGTTCTATCCCGACGGCGTGGGCGCCTGGATGGCGAAGATCGACACCGAGTCGTTCACCCTGGACGAGCGGTTCTTCCCGCACGGCGACGACTTCCGCGGCCTGCGCCCGCACCAGACCCGGCTCCAGGGCGGCGACGCGTCCTCCGACTCCTACTGCTACCCGTGACGCTGACCGCGGTCGTCCTGCTCGGCGCCTTCCACGGGATCAACCCGGCGATGGGCTGGCTGTTCGCCGTCGCCCGGGGGTTGCAGGAGCGCAGCCGCGACCTGCTGCTGCAGTCCCTGCCGGTCATCGCGCTGGGCCACCTCGCGTCGGTGGCCCTCGTGGTGGCCGCCGTGTCGGTGACCGGGTCGCTCGTGACGGCCACGGCGCTCGCGATCGGGGCGGGCGTCGTGCTCGTCGGGTTCGGCCTGTGGCACCTGCTCGCCCGGCGGCACTTCCGCTGGGTGGGCATGCGGCTGTCGCTGCCGCAACTCGCCGCCTGGTCGTTCCTGATGTCGTCGGTGCACGGCGCGGGCCTGATGCTGCTGCCCGTGCTGACCCGCATGCCGGCGAGTCACCACGGGCACGTCCTTTCGGGCGGCATGCTCGTCGCCGGTGTGCACACGCTCGCGATGTTCCTCACGGCGACCGTCGTCGCCGTCGTGGTGTACGAGTTCCTCGGTGTCGCCGTCCTGCGCCGGGCCTGGTTCAACCTCGACAGGATGTGGGCGTTCGCCCTGGTGGGGGCTGGCGTCGTCACCCTGGTCGGCGCCATCTGAGCGACCGCGCGACGGGCGGGCGTCGCGGGCCGCCGGGCGCTGCCCGCGCGGGCGCCTGGCAGGATTGACCGACGTGCGGGTTCGTCTCCTCGGCGCCCTCGAGGTCCTGGACGACGACGGGGCTCCGGTCGCCGTCACGGGCGCGCGCGTGCGCGCGTTGCTGGCCGTGCTGGCCCTCCAGCCGGGCCGCCTCGTCCCGGCCGACCGGCTCGTGGACGCGCTGTGGGAGGACGGCCCGCCCGCCAACGCCGCGAACGCCCTGCAGACGCTGGTGAAACGCCTGCGCGCGGCGCTCGGGCGCCCCGCCGCGGTGGTGTGGCGCGACGGGGGGTACGTGCTCGGCGTCGAGCCGGCGCAGGTCGACGCCCACGTGTTCACCGCGCTGACCCTGCCGTACGCGACGGGCACGCTGCCGGGCCGGGTGACGGACGCCGAGGCCCCCGATGCGGAGCTGAACGAGGCGCGCGCGGAGCTGAACGAGACGTCCGTGGAGCTGGACGAGGCGCTGGCGTTGTGGCGCGGGCCCGCCCTGGCCGACCTGCGCGCGGTGCCATACCTGGCGGCCGCGGCGACCCGGCTGGAGGAGCGGCGGCTGGCCGTGGTCGAGGCCCGCGCCGCCGCGTATCTCGCGCTCGGCCGTGAGGTGGACCTGTCGGCCGAGGTGGCCGCCCATCCGCTGCGCGAGCGGCTGTCCGCCCTGGCGATGCGCGCGCTCGCGCGCTCGGGCAGGCAGGCGGCGGCGCTGGCCCTGTACGAGCGGGTCCGCCGGGCGCTCGCGGACGAACTCGGCGTCGATCCGGGCCCGGAGCTGCGGGCCGCCCATCTCGACGTGCTGCGCGGGCAGGTCCCCGAGGCGCCCGCCCGGCGAACGCGCGGTGCCGAGGGCGCCGTCAACGGCGCCGTCAGGATCGCTGGCGGCACGGGCCGGCGCGCGGGCAGGGTGTGGGCGCCGCCGACGACGTTCGTGGGCCGCGAGGAGGAGGTCACGCACCTGTCGGGCCTGCTGCGCGACTCCCGGCTGGTCACGGTCGTCGGGCCGGGCGGGGCGGGCAAGACGCGCCTGGCCGTCGAGACCGCCCTGCGCGCCGCCGGGAACGGCGTCGCCGGACAGGGCATGGGCGGACAGGGCATGGGCGGGGAGGGCGCGGCCGGGGAGGGCGGCTCCGAAGCGGGCGGGTACGGCGAGAACGGGTACGGCGAGGGCGCGTGGCTGGCCGAGCTGGCTCCCGTGACGGACCCCGCGGACGTCGTGCGGTCCGTGCTCGAAGCGCTGGGCGCCGACGCCGAGCCGCGGGTGGGCGGGGACTGGCGGAGCGACCCACCGGACCCGGCCGAACGCCTGGTCGCCTCCCTCGCCGGGCGCGAGCTGCTGCTCATCCTCGACAACTGCGAGCACGTGATCGACGCCGCGGCGGGCCTGGCCGAGCTCGTGCTGCGCCGCTGCCCGCGTGTGCGTGTGCTGGCCACCAGCCGCGAGCCGCTCGGCGTGCCGGGGGAGACGCTCGCCCCGATCCCGCCCCTCGGCCTGCCCCCGGAGGGCGTCACCCCGGGCGAGGCGGGTGAGTACCCCGCCGTACGCCTCCTGGTGGACCGCGCCCGCGCGGTGAGCCCCGGCTTCGCCCTCGACGAGCACACGACCCCGCACGTCGTCACAATCTGCCGCCGCCTCGACGGGATGCCGCTGGCCATCGAACTGGCCGCGGCGCGGATCAGGGCGCTCGGCCCGGAGCGGCTCGCGGCCCGTCTCGACGACCGGTTCCGCCTGCTGACCGGCGGGAGCCGTACGGCCCTGCCGCGGCACCGGACGCTGAGCGCGGTGGTCGAGTGGAGCTGGGACCTGCTCACACCCGAGGAGAGGACGCTGGCGGAACGGCTCGCGGTGTTCGCCGGCGGCGCCACGCTGGACGACGCGGAGCTGGTCTGCGGGGGCGACGGCCTCGACGTGGTGGCGGTGCTGCCGTCCCTGGTCGACAAGTCCCTGCTGGAGACGCCGGGCGACGGCCGGTTCCGGATGCTGGAGACGATCCGCGTGTACGCGCTGCGGCGGCTGACGGACGCGGGTGAGCTCGACCGCTACCGGCGCCGGCACGCGGCGCACTTCCTGCGGCTCGCCGAGGAGGCGGAGCCGCGCCTGCGCGGAGCCGGGCAGCTGGAGTGGATGGCCAGGCTGACCACCGAGCAGGACAACCTGAACGCCGCCCTGCGCTGGGCCGTCGACTCCGGGGAGGCGGAGATCGCGCTGCGCCTGTGCGGCACGCTGAGCTGGTACTGGTGGCTGCGCGGACATCGCGGCCAGGCGGCCGTCTGGGCCGGGCAGGTGCTCGAACTCGTCCCCGAGGGCCCGCCCGCCGGGCTGGCTCGCGCCTACGCCGGGTGCCGGTTCGCGGTCACGGTCACCCGGCTCGGCACGATCTGGATGGAGCCCGGCCGTCTGGAGGAGATCCGCCGGGAGCTCGGCGACCTCGTCGAGGCGGCCCGGCGTGAGGGCCCGGTGCATCCGATGCTGCCGATCCTGCGGGCGGTCGTGACGGCGATGGCCGGACGCAGGGAGGAGGCGGCCGAGATGCTCGACGCGTACGCCGGCTCGGACGATCCCTGGCTGGCCGGCTCGGCGCTGATGATCAGGGGCGGGTCGCTCGGCCTGCCGGGCGACGGCGAACGGGACGTCGAGGAGGCGGTGCGCGGGTTCCGGGCGCTGGGGGAGCGCTGGGGGCTCAGCGAGGCCCTGCTCACGCTGGCCACGCTCCGCGCCCGCCGGGGCGCGCCGACGGCGGACCTGATCGACGAGATCGCCGGGCTGACCGAAGGATGGGTCAGCGCGGACGACACGATCTCCACGCTGACCCGCCTGGCCGAGCTGCGGCTGCGGGCGGGCGACGCCGAGGGCGCGGCGGCGGACGTGGCGGCCGCCCGCTCCCATGTGTCCGCCGGCGTCTCGCCGTACGCGCTCGTGCAGGTGAGCATGGGCGAGGCGAAGGTGGCGCGGAGCAGGGGCGACCTCGACGGCGCGGTGGCGGCGCACGAGGAGGCCCTGGCCGTGCTGGAGGCCCACCCCGCGATCCCGCAGCAACTCGCGTCGGCGTACGCCGAGTACGGCAGGGCGCTGCTGGCCAGGGGCGACCTCGACGGCGCGCTCGCGCGTCATCACGAGGCGCTGCGCGCCCTCGGCGCCACCCCCGACCTGCCGGTCCTCGCGACCGTGCTGGCCGGGCTGGCCATGATCGCCCTGGCCGGGGGCGACGCGAAGCGTTCCGCGGCGCTCTTCGGCGCGGCCGAGGCCGCTCACCCGGGCTGGCGGGCGGACGCCGAGGCCGCCGGGGCGCTGGAGTCGGCGCGCGAGGCGGCGGGGCCGGACTTCCACGCCGCCTACGAGCGCGGCCGTACGTCGCCGCGCGAGGACCTCGGCCTTCCTGCCACCGGAAGCAGCAGGTAGGACGGCGCGCCGATCGTGATCCGCGCCGCGCTGGGATGCCGGGCGTACTTGGGGAAGTTCGACCCGGCGACCTCCACCCGCAGCCGGTGTCCCGCCCGGAAGACGTGGGCCAGGTTGCCGAGGAGGACGCGCACCCTCTCCGGCCGCGCGGCGCAGTCCGCGACCAGGGCGACGCCGTCCACGAGGATCTCCTCCCGGCCGTCCGGACACACGTCCACGAGTTTGCCCGTCACCGTGGAACGCGCCGCGTCGGACTCGGCGGTCACCACCAGTTCGGCCGCCCCCATGACCTGCAGCGGCGCCGGCAACGGTTCGGTCGTGTAGCGGAGCACGTCGGCCCGCCCGGCGAGCGGCCGCTGGTCCACCGGCCCCGGCCCCGGAGGGAGGAACTCCAGCACGTCGCCGCCCATGGTGGGGACGGGATCGCCGGGATCGGACAGGAAGGAGGCGCACAGCGCCGCCTCAGGCCCGAGCGCGCCGCCGTCTCCCAGGTGGTAGCGGACGGCCTCGCCCTCCGGCGGCCAGTCGGCCATCTCCCGCCACGCGCAGGCGCCGGTGACGAACACCCGGACTTTCGCGTCGTCCCTCAACGGCGTGCCGCGCATCCAGTGGCCGAACCAGTCGAGGTGGAGGCCGGTCCAGTCGACGGCCTCCCCGCTCGCGTGCTCGCCGTGGTCGCGCCCCGCGAGTGTCCGCTCGCGGAGGGCGTGCGTCCACGGGCCGACGACGAGGCGGGCCCTGTCACGCAGAGCGTGGTACGTGCGGACGGTGCTGTCGCGGAAGTAGTCGTACCACCCGGTGGACAGCAGCGCCGGCACCTCGATCTTGCCGTAGCGGGCCTCCAGGCCGGCGTCCCGCCAGAGCTCGTGGGACGGGTCGGGATGCGTGAGCCAGTCGGCGTAGAAGGGGACGGCGTCGGCGATCTCCGGCTGGTCCTCGACGGGAAGGCGCCGGAGCATCTCGTCGAGCCGGGCCGGCGGGGCGTCCGGGCGACCGTGTTCCCCCGGCGCGAGCCGTGCGCGGCGTGCCCGTTGCAGGGGCGCGATGACGGTCGCCAGGACCGGGAGGACGACGCCCAGCCTGGGGACGCCGCCGGCGTACACCACGTCGTGCAGCCCGGCGGGGGAGACGGAGGGCGCGATGGCCCGCAGCCCGTCCGGCCGCTCGCTGGCGGCGAGAAGCTGGGCGATCCCGAGGTAGGAGTCGCCGAACATGCCGACCTGCCCGTCGCACCACTGCTGATGCGCGGCCCAGGTCACCGTGTCGTGCCCGTCGGCGGCCTCCCCCGTGAGGAACCGCAGGTCACCCTCCGACTCGCCGGTGCCGCGCACGTCCTGCACCATCACCGCGTAGCCCGCCGCGAGCAGCCGGGCGACGTCGAGCCGCAGGCCCGGGCCGTGGGGCCCCCTGCCGTACGGGGTCCGGGCCAGCAGGACGGGGTGCCCTCCGCGAGGCTCGGGCAGCCAGACGGTCGCGGCGAGCCGTACGCCGTCACGCATGGCTGTCCACACGTCCCGGCAGGGCGGGAGCTCGGCGGCCCATGCGGGCGGGGGGACGTTCACCGGATCCTCCGGGTGTAGGCGCGTACGGCGAGCGGGACGAAGCACGCGGCGACGGCGGCGGACCATGCCAGCGTGACCCAGACGTGCGCCCCCACGGGAGCGCCGGTGAGCAGGGCGCGGACGGCGTCGGCCAGGTGCGAGACCGGGTTGACCGACGACCACCAGCGCAGCACGCCAGGCAGGTTGGCCGGGGGGATGAACGCGCTGCTGCCGAATGTCAGCGGCAGCAGCACGGCGGTCGCCGTGCCCTGCATCGAGGCGACCGACTTGGCCTTCAGCCCGAGCCAGGCCGACACCCAGCTCAGCGCCAGCGTGAACAGCAGCAGGAGGGCCAGGCCGGCCAGCGCGTCCAGGGGCGAAGCCGTGATCCGGAACCCGGCCGCGATCCCGGCGATCAGGGCCACCACGACGGTGACCGCCGTCGTCAGCGCGTCCGCGGTCACCCGCCCGATCAGCGGGGCGGAGCGGGCGATCGGCATGCTCCGGAACCGGTCGAACACGCCGTTGCCGATGTCCTCGGCGAGGTTCATGCCCGTGGTGTTCGTCGACATGATGGCCACCTGCGTGAGCACGCCGGGCACCAGATAGCGCGCGGCGTGCTCGGGGTCGCCGGACATGGCCCCGAACATCAGGACGAAGACCAGGACCATGAAGATCGGCTGAAGCAGGAACTGGACGAGCCTGCCGGGCTCATTCCTCAGCGGCACCAGGCTCCGCCAGGCGAGGGTCATGCCCTGCCCGAGCGCGCCCCGGCGCCCGCTCATGGACGGGAAGCCGGTCATCGCGTGCTCCCCGTGGTCGTGGTGCCCGCTCATGGACGGGATGGCGGTCATCACGTGCTCCCCGTGGTCGTGGTGCCCGTGAGGGCGAGGAACGCCTCGTCGAGCGTGGGCCTGCGCACGGCGTGCTCGGCGAGGGAGACACCGGCCTCCTCCAGCCGCCGGAACACGGCGGGGCTCACCGCCGAGTCCAGCAGCGGCACGCTGAGCAGTCCGTTCTCCCCGCGGTGCGGGGTCAGCCCGGTGACCTCGGCGAGGATCAGTTCCGCCTTCTCCGCGTCGTGCTCCGGCCGTATCTCCAGCCGTCGGTCGCCCGCCCTGGCCTTCAGCTCGCGTGGTGTGCCCCGCGCGGCCACCAGGCCGTGGTCGATGAGCACGATCTCGTCGGCGAGCTGGTCGGCCTCCTCCAGGTACTGCGTCGTGAGCAGCACGGTCGCCCCGCCCGCCACCTGCTCGCGCACGATTCGCCACAGGTCCGCCCTGGCGCGCGGGTCGAGCCCGGTCGTCGGCTCGTCCATGAAGACGATCGACGGACGGCCGACCAGGCTGACGGCCAGGTCGAGCCGCCGCCGCATGCCGCCCGAATATCCCCCTGCCGCCCGGTCGGCGGCGTCCTCCAGCACGAACTCCCCGAGCAACGCCGCCGCCCTGCCCCGCGCCGCGGACCGGCCCATGCCGAGCAGCCGCCCGATCATCACCAGGTTCTGCCGCCCGGTCAGCTTCTCGTCCACCGACGCGTACTGACCGGTCAGCCCGATCAGCTTCCGCACCTCGGCCGGCGCCTTCACCACGTCGTGCCCGCCGACCGCCGCGCGGCCGCCGTCGGGGGAGACGAGCGTGGCGAGGATGCGGACCGCGGTGGTCTTGCCCGCGCCGTTGGGCCCGAGCACGCCGAGCACCGAGCCCGGTGGCGCGGCGAGGTCGATCCCGGCCAGCGCGGCCTTGTCGCCGTATCTCTTCACAAGGCCGTGGGCCTCAATCGCGTACGTCATGCTCCGACGGTCGCCGCCCGCGCTGGCACGAAGCTGGCACCGCCCTGGCACCGTGCTGGCAGGGCCGCCGGCAGGGCACCGGCCGCCTCGCCGAACGCCGGCGGGGGGTGAAACTTGCAAAGAAGTGGGGCATGATGGATAACCGCAGGTGGCGCCGCTGGAACGTGCCCGCCTGCGGCATGAGCCGCGCATAATCCGGGCTTAAGACTGCGCTCCTTGTCCGCCCTGCGCCGCCGCGACTACGCTCCCGCGGCATTCCTCTTCCTTCCTCCGCGTCCCGTCGCGGAGGCTCGTCCTTGTTCGGAGCCCACCATGGGAGCGATCACGCGTGGCGCCTTCGCCGTCGTGGTCCTGAGCGCCGTGCTGTGCTCGATGTTCGTCGCCTGGTACGGCCCGGCCCGCGCCACCGATACCGGCACGACGGCCGTCAGCCAGACGCGGTCGCGCATCGTGGTGCCGAGGGCCGCCGTCGCACCGGCGCGGGCCGCGGTCGCTCCCGCACAGGCAGCCGCTCCCACACCGGCCGTCGCACCGGCGCGGGCCGCGTCCGTTCCCGCTCCCGTGCCCGAGGTGACGGTCACCGTGACCGTCACGCCGTCGCCGTCCCCCTCGCCGGGCCGCATCAGGGTCGGGTACGTCCCGCAGCGCGGCGCGTACGGCGCCACGTCCACCGTGCGCGACCTCGACACCAGCGGGCTGGCGGGCAGGCTGACCCACGTCCTCTACGCCTTCGCGAACATCGACCCCGGCTCGCTGACCTGTCTCACCGGGGTCACCCGGCCGCTCGCGCCCGACCCGAACGATCCCGACCAGGGCGACGGCGCGGGTGACGCCTGGGCCGACTACCAGCGCGGCTTCACGGCCGCCGAGTCGCTGGACGGCGTGGCCGACCCTCCGGACGCCCCGCTCGCCGGCAACTTCAACCAGCTGAAGAAGCTGAAGGCCCGCCACCCCGGTCTGAAGGCGCTGATCTCGATCGGCGGCTGGACCTACTCCAAGTACTTCTCCGACGTCGCGCGGACCGCCGCCACCCGGCAGAGGTTCGTCAAGTCGTGTCTCGACTCCTACATCAGAGGCGACCTGCCGGGCGCCGGCGGCAGGGGCGGGCCGGGCAGCGCGGCGGGGGTCTTCGACGGCATCGACATCGACTGGGAGTGGCCCGGCGGCGAGGGGCACCTGGGCAATCACACCGGCGTCGACGACGGGCGGAACCTGACGGCACTGCTGGCCGAGTTCCGCGCGCAACTCGACGCCCTCGGCGCGGCCACCGGCCACCACTATCTGCTCACGGTCTACATCCCCGCCGACGCCGATCGCATCGAGGCCGGGTTCGACCTGGAGAAGCTCGTCGGCCTCGTCGACTTCGTCAACGTGCAGAGCGACGGCCGGCACGCCGTCCGCGAGGGCGCGTTCCTGCGCTGACCTCTGCTTCGCCGCCCTGGGCCGTGTGGTGAGAACGGCGGACACACCGTGCCCGACTTAACGGACGAGCAGTCGACCCTTAACGCGCGCATAACACGTCCCCGCGCCCCGACCAGCGCTGACAGGGTTCGTTAGGAACGCTGTCGAATTGGGTCTTGTGAACCAGCGACCGCGAAGCTACGATCCGTACAACTCTTAGGAAACTTTCCTAAAAGAAGAACGACCGGGAGCCGAAAATGGCCCTTCCTCACCCCTAGCGTCTTCCTCTCGCGTCCCGTCACCAGACGCCCTTGAGTGCCGTACGGCCGGTGCCGTTCCGATCGGCCGCCTCCGTCAGGCGCCGGCCGTACGGATTTCCATGACCTCCCCGTTCACCCCACACAGAGGTTGTGTCTATGCAGATCAGGTACGTCTGGCGCGCGCTCGCCGCGATGGCCGCGCTCGCGCTCGCTCTCGTCGCGCTGCCCGCCGAGGCCGCCACGGCCAAGGCCGTCTTCTCCGCCGACTCCGACTGGGGCTCCGGCTACCAGGGCCGTTACACCATCACCAACACCGGGACCGCCACGATCTCCGGCTGGACGGTCGAGTTCGACCTCCCCGCCGGCTCGTCGGCCGGGTCCTACTGGGACGCGCTGATGACGCGTTCCGGCGACCACTACACGTTCAAGAACCGTGAGTACAACGGCGGCCTGGCTGCCGGCGCCTCCACGACCTTCGGCTGGGTGGCCAGCGGGCCCGGCAAGCCGGCGAACTGCCGCCTGAACGGCGGCCCGTGCGACGGCGCCACGACCTCGCCGTCCCCCTCGCCGAGCGCGTCCCCCAGCGCGTCCCCCAGTCCGTCGCCGAGCACCAGTCCGCCGCCGCCCGCGCCCGGGGCCCTGCGCACCGCGCCGTACGTGGACATGGGCGCCTGGCCGACTCCGAGCCTGACCGCGATGACCTCGGCCTCCGGCCTGAAGAGCTTCACCCTCGCGTTCGTCACCGCGTCGGGCTGCAAGGCCATGTGGTTCAACGCGTACGACCCACGGCAGAAGTGGGCGAAGGACCAGATCGACGCGATCCGGGCCGGCGGCGGGGACGTCAAGGTGTCCTTCGGCGGCGCGAGCGGCATCGAACTCGCCCAGGCCTGCACGGACGTGAACGCACTGGTCACCGAGTACGACGCGGTCGTCAGCGCCTACGACCTGAAATACATCGACCTCGACATCGAGGGGTCGGCGGCGGCCGAGCCCGCGTCCATCGCCCGCCGGTCGCAGGCGCTCGCCCGGCTGCAGCAGGCCCACCCCGACCTGAAGATCTCCATCACGCTGCCCGTGCTGCCGAACGGCCTGACCGCCGACGGCCTCAACGTGGTGCGGTCCGCCCGCGACGCCGGGGTCAGCCTCGACGCCGTCAACGTCATGGCCATGGACTACTACCAGTCCGTCGACTACGGCGACGCGGCTGTCCAGGCGGCGAACAGCACCTTCACGCAGCTCAAGAGCCTGTATCCCAGCCTGTCCGACGCCCAGGTGTGGCGGATGGTCGGGGTCACGCCGATGCTCGGCCAGAACGACGACGGCCGGATCTACAACCAGGACGACGCCCGCCAGCTCGTCGCCTTCGCCAAGGACAAGCACCTCGGCCTGCTGGCCTTCTGGGAGATGACCCGCGACCGCAACGCCTGCACCGGCGCGCTCTACTCCTGCACCAACATCCCCCAGTCGCCCTACGAGTTCTCCAAGATCTTCGCTTCGTACACGGGATGAGGCACATGAAGAAGCTCATCGGCCTGGGCGCGGCCGCGTCCCTCGCCTTCGCCGGCCTGCTCACGGCGACGTTCACCGGCCCGGCCAGTGCCGCCAACATCGCGGCCAATCCTGGGTTCGAGTCGGGCCTGTCGGGGTGGACGTGCGCGCCCACGGCGCAGGTGGTGTCGAGTCCGGTGCACGGCGGGTCGAAGGCGCTGTCGGCGACGCCGGCGGGCAGTGACTATGCCCGGTGTGAGCAGACGATCAGCGTCAAGCCGTCCACGGCGTACGCGCTGTCGGCGTGGGTGCAGGGCAACTACGTGTTCCTGGGGGCGACCGGCACGGGCGTGAACGCCCAGACGTGGGGGTCGCCGGGGTCGTCGTGGTCGCAGTTGTCGACCTCCTTCACCACGGGGTCGTCCACGACGAGTGTGACGATCTACGTCAACGGCTGGTACGGCCAGGGCGCCTACTACGCCGACGACGTCGTCCTCGACGGCCCCGGCACCTCGCCGTCCCCGTCTCCGTCCCCCTCTCCCTCGGCCAGCCCGTCACCATCCCCGAGCCCGTCGCCGTCCCCGTCACCGTCGACCTCGCCGAGCCCGCCGCCACCGGGCGGAAAGCGGCTGATGGTCGGCTACCTGCACGCGTCGTTCGCCAACGGCTCCGGCTACGTCCGGATGGCCGACGTCCCCGACGCGTGGGACATCATCGACCTGGCGTTCGGCGAACCGACCTCGCCCACCTCCGGCGACATCCGGTTCACCCGATGCCCGGTCGCGGAGTGCCCCAGCGTCGAGAGCGACGCCGACTTCGTCGCGGCCATCCGCGCCAAGCAGGCGGCCGGCAAGAAGGTGCTGATCTCGATCGGCGGCCAGAACGGAATCGTCCAGCTCACCACCACCGCCGCCCGGGACATGTTCGTCCAGTCCGTCGCCGCGATCATCGACAGATACGGCCTCGACGGCCTCGACATCGACTTCGAGGGTCACTCGCTGTCCCTGAACTCCGGCGACACCGACTTCCGCAACCCGACGACCCCGGTGGTCGTGAACCTCATCTCCGCGATCAAGACGCTCAAGGCCAGGTATGGCGCGAAGTTCACGCTCACCATGGCCCCCGAGACGTTCTTCGTCCAGCTCGGCTACCAGTTCTACGGCCCGGGCAAGAACGGCACGGCCGACGCCCGCTCCGGGGCGTACCTGCCCGTGATCCACGCGCTGCGTGACGACCTCACGCTGCTGCACGTCCAGGACTACAACTCCGGGCCGATCATGGGCCTCGACAACCAGTACCACACGATGGGCGTGGCCGACTTCCACGTCGCCATGACCGACATGCTGCTCACCGGCTTCCCCGTGGCCGGTGGCGCGACCTTCCCGCCGCTGCGTCCCGACCAGGTCGCGATCGGCCTGCCGGCCGCGCCGTACGCCGGCAACGGCTACACCACGACGGCCGAGGTGCAGAGCGCCTTCGGCTGCCTGGCGAAGGGGACGGGCTGCGGTTCCTACCGGCCGCACGGCGTCTTCTCCGGCCTGCGCGGCCTCATGGCCTGGTCCGTCAACTGGGACAAATACGCAGGCTCCGAATTCTCCCGCTCCCACAGGGCGTATCTCGACGCCCTGAAGTAATCCCTCCACCCACCCCCCACCCTTGCGAGGAAGAATGCAGCTTCGCTTAGGAACGGGCCGGCGCGCCAAGGCGGCCCTCGCCCTGCTCGCCTCCCTCCTCCTGGCCGTCGCCGGACTGGTCGCGGGAACGACCGCGTCCGCCTCGGCGGCCCCGAACAGCCTGGTCATGCTGGCCTATCCGGCATGGGCCCCGAACACCTGGTACGCCATCGGCGCCCGGGTGACCTACAACGGCGTCGACTACGAGTGCATCCAGGCGCACACATCCCTGACCGGCTGGGAGCCGCCGAACGTCCCCGCTCTCTGGAAGAAGGTCAGCGGCGGAGGGAACCCGAGCCCGTCGCCGAGCCCGACGCCGCCCGCTGGCGCGCCGGGCAAGCCGGGCAACCCGACCGTCACCGGCACCACGAACTCGTCGATCTCGCTGTCCTGGTCGGCGTCGAGCGGCACGGTGACCGGCTACCGCGTCTACGAGGACACCTCGGTCAAGGCGACCGGCAGCGGCACCAGCGCCACGGTCTCCGGCCTCGGCACCTGCACCACCCACACGTACACCGTCAAGGCGTACAACTCGAACGGCGAGTCCGCGGCGAGCGGGTCGGTGACCGGCACCACCACGGGCTGCACCAGCGGCGGCGGCAAGCTCCCCGGCGCGCCGTACCTCTACATGGGCTGGGGCAACCCGCCCAGCGCCACCTCGGTCATGAGCGCCACCGGGGTCAAGGCGTTCACGATGGCCTTCATGCTCTCCGGCGGCGGCTGCACCCCGGCGTGGGACAGCTCCCGCCCGCTGTCCGGCAGCGCCGACGCCACCGCGATCTCGCAGATCAAGGCGGCCGGCGGCAACGTCCAGATCTCCTTCGGCGGCTGGCAGGGCAACAAGCTGGGCCCGAACTGCTCCAGCTCGTCCGCCTTCGCCTCGGCCGTGCAGCAGGTCATCAACGCCTACAACCCGGCGGCCGTTGACTTCGACATCGAGAACACCGACGAGTTCGAGAACGAGGCCGTCCAGGACCGCATCCTCGGCGGGCTGAAGATCGTCAAGCAGAACAACCCGAACGTCAAGGTCGTCGTCACCTTCGGCACCAGCACGACCGGCCCGACCTACTACGGCACCCGGCTGATCAACCAGTCGAAGGCGCTGGGCGTGAACATCGACAACTACACGATCATGCCGTTCGACTTCGGCGGCGGCGCCAACATGTACCAGAACACCGTCAACGCGGCCGAGGGGCTGAAGAACGCCCTCAAGTCGGCCTGGGGCTGGACCGACGCCCAGGCGTACGCCCACATGGGCATCTCGGGCATGAACGGCCTGTCCGACCAGCAGGAGCTGACCTCCGTGGCCACCTGGACCCAGATCCGCGACTGGGCCAACTCGCACGGCCTGGGCCGGCTCGCCTACTGGGCGGTCAACCGCGACCGCGGCTGCGCGGGCGGCGGCGTGGTGTCGAATTGCAGCGGCATCGCGCAGAACGACTGGGACTTCACCAGGATCACCGCGGGCTTCTGACCCGCGACGTACCGACGGTCAGAGGGATCCGGGCACGGCCCGCCGGACCGGATCCCTCGCCGCCACACGCGTTGTGAGCGCGCGCCGATGAGAGTCGGACGCCCATGAGCAGGCGACCGGTCCGGCGGGGACGACCCCCCTACCCGCCGCGCCGGTCGCCCCCATGCGTGGGGGCGAGCAGGCCGATCAGCATCCCGACGATCACGGCCACGGCAAGGGTGATCCACAGGCGAATTTTCATCGAAGTCTCCTGGATGTAACGCTCCGTGGTCACAATACCCCTAATAGTGACGGATCGCGATGGCCGGGTCACCGAATCCGGGATCGAGTCGCCTGTTTTGCCATTCGTCGGGCAGGCTTGGCATCGTCATGGAATACGCGATCCCCACCAGCATCGTCCTCGTCGCCGGCGTCGTGCTCGCGCTCGTCGCCCAGTGGAAGGGCTGGCGGCCGTCCCTGGCCGTCACGCTCACGCTCGGCATCGCCGTACGCGTGCTGATCATGGTCCTGTCGGCCAGGGACACCCAGTGGCAGCCGGTCGACTACGTCAACAGCTTCCAGCCCGCCGGCGTGGCGATCCTCGACCACCGCGATCCGGTGCTCGAGAGCAACGGCGGATGGCACTTCCTCCCGACGATCCCCTACATGTACGGCCTGCTGCTGTGGCTGGGCATCCCGTGGGAGTACGCCGGCCGCATCGTCACCGTCGTCGCCGACGTCGTGCTGATCCCGCTGGTCGGCAAGCTGGCCGGGGGGCGGACCGAGAGGCTGCGCGCCTTCCAGTACGCCTGCAACCCCCTCGCGATCCTCGTCGCCTCCGTGCACGGCCAGGTCGAGCCGGTGTCCCTGGTCTTCGGAGCCGCGGCGTACGTCGTGGCACGCGGCCCGGGCGACTGGCGGCGGCCCACGCCGCTGCCGTGGGCCCGCCTGCGGCTCGCGAACCGTGACCTCCCGCTGCCCTGGATCCCGCCGGGCGAGATCGTGCGGCGCATCGTCCACCCGTCGCAGGAGGACCGCGCGGCGACGGGCCGGGCCGTGTGGGCGGGGCTGCTCATGGGGCTCGCGCTCTGCGCGAAGAGCTGGCCGGTGATCCTCGTGCCGGCCCTGCTGATGTTCCTGCCCGGGCTGCGCAGCCGCCTGGTCTCGCTGGTCGCGACCGGCATCTCGCCGGTGTTCTTCCTGCTGACGCTCCCCATCGGCGGCTGGACGGAGTGGCGGCAGCTTCCCGAGGTGCTCAACACCATCGGGCTGCGGCCCAGCGACGTCCGTCCGATCACGGGGGACTGGGGCTGGACCACCCTGGTCAGCGGCGGCAACTGGAACCTCGACCCGCTCCCGGCCAGGATCGGCCAGTACCTCATCTACGCCGCGATCGTCGCCTGCCTCGTCTGGTGGCGCAAGGCCGACCCGGTCGACGTGACGATCGCGATCCTGCTGTCCTTCATGATCTTCACGCCGCGCCTCGGCGCGCAGTACCTGCTGTGGTTCATGCCGTTCCTGGTCGCCCGGCCCACCCGCTGGGCCTGGCCGGCGATCCTCGGCAGCGCGTTGTGGGCCGCGATCGGATACATCGTGCTCACCCAGTTCCCCGGGCCCAAGTGGGGCGAGCTGCACGCGCCCTGGGCGATCAGCTCGCTGCTGCTCTTCCCCATGCTGATCGCGGCCATCCCATGGCGGCGCAGGTACGCGGAGACCACACCGGTGCCGGTGCCGGGGGAGAAGAAGACCGTTCCCGCCACCTGATCCGCGCGGCCCTTCCCCGCGGGGAGGGGCCGCTCAGGTCACGATGAGGCGGACCATGTGGCCGTGGCTGCCGAAGCTGGGCGAGTCCCCGTCGAGCACCCCGGTCACGCACTCGAACACGCCGGGCGCGGCCTGCCGTACGAAGAAGACGGTCTCGGCGATCGCCGACAGCAGCCGGATCACGTCGCGGTGCACGCGGACGCCCTCCCTGTCGCCGGCCAGAGAGACCGTCACCTCGTACACGCCGTCGTCGAGCAGGCGCTCATCGGTCAGCAGCCACTCCGACCCGCACGCCCGGCGCAGGTGGGGGAGCAGGTGCGCCTCGGGTTCCTCCGTCACCCAACCGCCTCGTGCCATCGCGTCGAGCAGGGCGGACACCTGAGGCTCCATCGCCGAGGCGTCCGCGATCCCGGTGAGGCGCTCGTCGTTGTCCCATCGCCGCATGATCAGACCCTAAGCCGGAGCACGGCGGCGCAGCCCGCAGACGCTCCGTGTCGTTCGTCCGACGACCCTGGGCATGCCTCCGTCCGAACGCGTCGAGGACGAGGTGCCGATCTCCTATGGCCGGACGGCCTCACCGGGGTTCGGGCTGTTCCGGCTGCGGGTCGGGGTGGGAAGCCGGAGAGCGTTCAGGTAACCGCCCGGAGATGAGCGCGGCGGCCCAGGCGCCGTCCGGATCGCTGTCGACGAGCAGGGCACGGACGAGCAGGCTGAGCGGGATCGCCAGCAACGCGCCGAGCGGACCGAGCACCCACGCCCAGACGATCAGCGAGAGGAACGTGGCCGTGGTGGACAACCCCACGGCGTCACCCAGGAACTTCGGCTGGATGAACGACTGGATCACCACGTTGATCGCGATGTACGCCACGATCACCAGCAGCATCGTCTTGGGCCCGCCCTCCAGCAGCCCGAGCAGCGCCGGCGGGATGAGGCCCAGGATGAACCCGATGTTCGGGATGTAGTTCGTGATGAGGGCGAGCACCCCCCACAGCAGCGGGAGCGGCACGTCCAGCACATACAACGCGATGACGTCCAGGACCGAGCAGATAAGGCCGAAGACGGTCGAGACGATCAGGTAGCGGCGGGTCCTGTAGGTGAAGGTCTTGAGCGCGCGGGCGAGGGCGGGCCGTTCGGCCGAGGCGGCGTCCACGATCCGGGCGAACACGGGGGCGTCGAGGCTCATGGCCAGCAGCAGTACGACGATCAGGAACAGGCTCGACAGCACTCCCAGAAGGCTGCTCAACACGCTCTGGGCGAGGCCGATCATCTTGCCGAAATCGAGCGACGACAGCGCCTTGTTGAGCTGTTCGCTCCCGTAGCCGAGGCCGGCCGCCCAGTGCTGGAGGTCGGCCACCATCGCGTTGAACTGGTCCGCGTACGTGGGAGCCAGGATGGCGAGCTGCGCGGCGGCGAGGCTGAGCACCGCGACCATGCCGAGCAGGACCAGCAGCACCACGGCGAGGGGCACGGCCACCTGCAGCCACACCGGAGCGTTGTGGCGGGCCAGCCAGCTGCGTACCGGGGAGACGGCGATGACGAGGGTCAGCGCCAGGACGACCGGGCCGACGATCGAGCCCACCGCCTGGACACCGGCGAGGGTGATCACCGCAGCCGCGGCGCAAACCAGCACGATCAGGGCGCGAGGGAACCCCTGTCGAGTCACGTCCCGTTCCTACCCCTTCTCCTTGTTAAAAGGCTGTGCAAGGTGGATCAGTCGTAGCACGCTCCGGCCCCTACCCTTGTCCGCGCGGGCGAGTCGTGACGGGAATGAATCCGGGCTCCACGCCGTTCGATCCGTGCGGAACTTCCATCCGATGGATGACCTGCGGGAATAGGTCTCCGGGCAAGTGCGTTGGAGCTTACCCGGGCCAAACCGTCGGAACGGCCTGGTAATCTTGTGGTGTCGGCGCGGTTCGGCGCACTCCTCTTCGATCACTTCGGTGGTTGTCTTGCGTGTGCGCGGGCTGGTTGCCGGCGGCTCCTCGTGCTTTTCGATCTTCTGGATCCGGTGGTTTTGCGCCGGGCTGGGGGTTCGGGTAAGTTAGAGGGGTTGCCCCGGAAACGGGGGGTCGAAATTCCTGTCGGTCGGTGGGTTTCGGGTCAAATTAAGTCCCGGTGGGGCGGATTTGACACGGAAGAGCCGGTCGGGAAGAATTAAGACCAGCAAGACAAAAGAAAAACAAACGGTGAAACGCCCCGGAGCGTGAGACCTTCTTCAAAGGGTTTCGGGTGATGGTGGTCGCGTCCGTTTCTTGAGAACTCAACAGT